>NZ_CM137101.1:0-2855000 GCF_054491345.1 Salinifilum ghardaiensis
TTGTCCGAGCACCAAACCGATCTCGGCAGAGTCTGGGAAGAGGTGGTGCAGGAGCTGTCCTCCGGCACGCTCTCCCCGCAGCAGCGGGCGTGGATGCGCGTCACGCGGCCGATCGGCCTGCTCGACGGGACGGCGCTGCTGGCAGCGCCCAGCGACTTCGCCAAGGAAGCCATCGAGCGCGCCCTGCGCGAGACCATCACCGATGCGCTCTCCCGCCGGCTCGGGCGTGACGTCTCCCTCGCGGTGAAGGTGGACACCGCCGTTCCCGCCCCCACCCGGCCGGTGGCCGCCGGCGGGGACGACGAGGACGCCGACGAGGACGCAGCTGCGGACGCCGCGGCTTCCGCACCCCCCGCGCCATCGCCCGCCCCCGTTCCGCAGGAGCCGGCTGCGCACGAGGAATCCCCCCAGCGACCCGGGTCGCAGCAGCCCGGGTCGCAGCAGCCCGGGTCGCAGCAGCCCGGTACTGAGCAGGAGGGGCGCAGCGCCCCCGCCGGTCTGCCGCTGCACTTCACCGGAAGCACCGGCACCGCCCCCGAGCGGCCGGCCGGGCGCGAGCCCGCCCGGAACGAGGGCACCGCACCCGAACAAGCACGCTCCCGGTCCTGGGAGCAGTCGGCCGCGCGAGCCGCTCCCGCCGCACCGGCGTGGCCCCAGGAGCAGCAGCTCCCGCTGCCACCGCAGGACCAGCAGCCCCGTCCCCAGCAGGGCCACACCCAGCAGGGCCACACACAGCAGGACCGGCGACCGGGTCCGCAGCACGCCGCCGAGGGGGACCGGGAGACGTTCGGCCACGTCGCGCACACCGGGTCGATCCCGCCGTCCGACACGCGCGGTTCCGACCTGCCCACCACGGAGTTCCGCTGGCCCGGGGGCGCTCCGCCCCCTCCGCTGGAGACCAGCGCCGAGCAGACCCAGCAGTTCGGGGCGATCCAGCCGGTCGCCCACCCCGAGCCGAACGGCGACACCGGCGATGCCGCGCGCGGCGCGAGCCCCCAGGCCAGCAGCGGGCGGCACCGCACGCGGGACGAGGAGCAGGCCGAGGACGACGCGGAGGAGCCCGACGAGGTCGAGAGCTCCGGCGACACCTCCGCCGACGGCACCCCGGGGCAGCCGTACACCGCGCCGAAGCACGGCCCGCCGACCTCGCAGACGCGGCTGAACGGCAAGTACACGTTCGACACGTTCGTCATCGGCTCGTCGAACCGGTTCGCGCACGCCGCAGCGGTCGCCGCCTCGGAGGCCCCGGCCCGCGCCTACAACCCCCTGTTCATCTGGGGCGAGTCCGGGCTGGGCAAGACGCACCTGCTGCACGCGGTGGGGCACTACACGCAGCGGCTGTTCCCCGGCATGCGCGTGCGCTACGTCTCCACCGAGGAGTTCACCAACGACTTCATCAACTCGCTGCGCGACGACCGGCAGGTCGCCTTCCAGCGGCGCTACCGCGACGTGGACGTCCTGCTCGTGGACGACGTGCAGTTCCTGGAGGGCAAGGAGGGGACCCAGGAGGAGTTCTTCCACACCTTCAACACGCTGCACAACTCGAACAAGCAGATCGTCGTCTCCTCCGACCGGCCGCCGAAGGGGCTGCGCACGCTGGAGGAGCGGCTGCGCACCCGCTTCGAGTGGGGGCTGATCACCGACATCCAGCCGCCCGAGCTGGAAACGCGGATCGCGATCCTGCGCAAGAAGGCCGCGCAGGACCGGATGAACGCACCGGCCGACGTGCTCGAGTTCATCGCCTCGCGCATCGAGCGCAACATCCGGGAGCTGGAGGGCGCGCTCATCCGCGTCACCGCGTTCGCCTCGCTCAACCGGCAGCCGGTGGACATGCAACTGGCCGAGATCGTGCTGCGCGACCTCATCCCGGAGGACTCGCAGCCGAACCCGGAGATCACCGCGCCGACGATCATGTCGGTGACCGCGGAGTACTTCGGCGTCACGGTCGACGACCTGTGCGGCCCCGGCAAGACGAAGGCGCTGGCGCAGGCGCGGCAGATCGCGATGTACCTGTGCCGGGAGCTGACGGACTCCTCGCTGCCGAAGATCGGCCAGTCCTTCGGGGGTCGCGACCACACGACGGTGATGCACGCGGACAAGAAGATCCGCAAGGAGATGGCCGAGCGCCGCCGCGTCTACGACCAGGTGCAGGAGCTCACCGCCCGGATCAAGCAGCAGTCCCGCTGAGGCGGGTCGGCGGACTGGCCGCCGGGGCGGCTGTCCGGGGGCAGCTGGGAGGAACCTCCGACGTCGCCCCGCTCCGGACCCCTCCCGGGTAGCCGTGATCCCGTCCGCCCCGGGGTCGGGGCGGACGTGCCGGTGCAGCGGGACGTCCCGCTGCACCGCAGTCCGGAGCGAGGCCGTGCCCGCCTTCGGTACCGGACCAGCGCCCCCGCGGCGTGTCCGCGACCCCGCTGCGCGGCGCCGTGCAAGGCTGCCGCTGCGGCGCGCACCTGTTCCCGCTCTGGCCCCACCGACCCCGGTGCTGCCGTCCCGATCCCGATCCCGCTGTCCGGTGCCGCCGTCCCCGGTCCCGCCGCCCTGCCCCGCGTCCCGCCCCGCGGCGAGCGGGTGGGGACCCGCCGCGACCTTTCCGCGAACCCGGTGCGGCGCGGTCCGACCGGCCGCGCGGAAACGTCCACCGCCCCGCGCGCACCGGCGAGCCGGACCCCCACCGGGCGGAAGCAGCCCCACGAACCGGTGAAACTTTTCCACGAGCCCGGGTGGTCTTCATCGCACCGGTCGCGCAGAAAAACCGCCGGTCCCGCCGGTTGTCCACAGCTGCCCCCGAGCTGCTGCTCCACAGGGCTGCGCAGGGAATTCATCCACAGGATCCACAAGCTGTACACAACTACCGCGCAGTTGCCCACAGGTGTCCGGGAGTTGACCACAGGTCGCCCACAGCACGACCCACAGGCCGCCGCGCCCGCCCGGACGTCAACAGCGCTTGGGTACAACTCGGGGGAGATCTGTGGATCCGGGTGTGGACGCCTCGGCCACGTTGGGGACACCCGGATGACACCCGCGAGTTGTCCACGATTCATCCCAAGCTCCGTCCCGAGGGAACCCCCAGGTCCTCCACACCCGGTCACTCGTAGTGCGCTGCGAAAAAGCGACTTGTCCCCACTGCCCACAAGTCCTACTGCGCCTGCTGTCCTTCTTCTTTCTTTGAAAGAAGGGAGAAGAGGGGTAGGGGCGGTGGACAAGTGGACGGACGAGCGCCGGGAGGGCCCCGGCCCCCGGTTCTGCACATCCAGCGGCACGCTCTACCGTGGAAAGCCCGCGAACCGCGGACCGGTCCTCACCCGTTTCGAAGGCTCGCTGCTGCGGCGCCGTGACGCCCGGCACATCCCGGTGTGCGAGCCGCGGACCGCGCAAGCCTCCACCGGCCGGGGTTCGGGCCGCACCACTCCAGCTCATGGCTGAAACCGAAAGGACACCCATGAAGATCCGCGTGGAACGGGACGGCCTGGCCGACGCCGTGGCCTGGGTCGCGCGCAGCCTGCCTTCGCGGCCTCCGGTACCGGTGCTGGGCGGCGTGCTGCTCGATGCCAGCTCCGGCGACGCGCTCACCGTGTCCGGGTTCGACTACGAAGTCTCGGCGCAGGTCAGCACCGAAGCGGCGATCGAAACCGCCGGGCGCACCCTGGTGTCCGGGCGGCTGCTGGCCGACATCACCAAGGCCCTGCCGGCCCGCCCCGTGGAGCTCACCGTGGACGGCCAGCGGGTCACGATCACCTGCGGCAGCTCCCGGTTCAGCCTGCCGACCATGCCGGTCGAGGACTACCCGGAACTCCCCGGCATGCCGGAGCACGCGGGTTCGGTGCCCGGTGACGTGTTCAGCGAGGCGGTGGCCCAGGTCGCGGTCGCCGCGGGCAAGGACGACACGCTGCCGATGCTCACCGGCGTGCGGATGGAGATCAACGCCGACAAGCTGACCATGGTCGCCACCGACCGCTTCCGGCTGGCCATGCGCGAGATCACGTGGGAGCCCGGTTCGTCCACAGCGGACACTTCGGTGCTCGTTCCTGCGAAAACCCTTGCTGACGCGGCGAAAACGCTCGGCGGCCCGGCGAGCACCGTGGAACTGTCGCTGGCCTCCGGCGACGGGCTGCTCGGGCTGTCCGGCAACGCCCGCCGCACCACGACCCGCCTGCTCGACGCGGAGTTCCCCAAGTACCGGCAGCTGCTGCCGGAGGAGAGCCCCATCCAGGCCACCGTGGACGTGTCGCCGCTGCTCGACGCGATCAAGCGCGTCTCCCTCGTCGCCGAGCGCGGCACCCAGGTCCGGCTGGAGTTCTCCGAGGGCGCGCTGCGCCTGACCGCCGGCGGCGACGACGAGGGCAGCGCCGAGGAGGAGCTCCCGGTCGAGTTCACCGGGGAGCCGATCACGATCGCGTTCAACCCGAGCTACCTGCAGGACGGTCTGAACGCGCTCAAGAGCGATCGCGCACAGATGCTGTTCACCACAGCCAATCGACCGGCGCTGCTCAAACCCGTGGGGGATGATGGGGAGGTGGCGGACGGCTACCTGTACCTGCTCATGCCCGTGCGGCTGCCCGGCTGACCCGCGCGGCGCGCCCGCCACGAGCGCCCCGGCCGCGACGGCATGGCGATTCGAGGTGCCGACCACCGAATCGGCAATCACATCAGCTCGCGAAGAGGGAGTTCCGGTGCAACTCGGACTTGTCGGCCTCGGCCGGATGGGTTTCAACATGCGCGAGCGGCTGCGCGCCGCCGGGCACGAGGTCGTCGGCTACGACCGCAACCAGGAGGTCAGTGACGCCGCGTCCGTCGCGGACATGGTCAAGTCGCTCAGCGCCCCGCGCGCGGTCTGGATCATGGTGCCGCACGGCGACCCCACGAGGCAGACCATCGAGGAGCTCGCCGGTGCGCTCAGCCCCGGGGACCTCGTCATCGAGGGGGGCAACTCCCGGTTCACCGAGGACCAGGACAACGCGGCGCTGCTGGCCGAGCACGAGGTGCGCTACGTCGACGTCGGCGTCTCCGGCGGGGTCTGGGGCGCGGAGAACGGCTACGGGCTGATGGCCGGTGGCGCCGCGGAGGACGTGCAGCGCGCCATGCCGATCTTCGACGCGCTGCGCCCCGAGGGACCGCGCGACGAGGGCTTCGCCCACGCCGGGCCGGTCGGTGCCGGCCACTACGCCAAGATGGTGCACAACGGCATCGAGTACGGCCTCATGCAGGCCTACGCCGAGGGCTTCGAGCTGCTCGCCGCGTCCGATGTGGTCACCGACGTGCCCGCCACGGTCAAGGCGTGGAGCCGCGGCACCGTCGTGCGGTCCTGGCTGCTCGACCTGCTCGTCCGCGCCCTCGAGGAGGACCCCGAGCTGGAGCAGCTGCGCGGTTGGGTCAGCGACTCCGGCGAGGGGCGCTGGACCGTGCAGGAGTCCATCGCCAACGCCGTGCCGACACCGGTGATCACCGCCTCGCTGTTCGCCCGGTTCTCCTCGCGGCAGGAGGACTCGCCGGCGATGAAGGCCGTCGCCGCGCTGCGCAACCAGTTCGGCGGCCACTCGGTGGCCACGAGCGACTGAGGGAGCCCGCGGGCCGGCCGGGGTGCCCGGGGGACTCCCGGTTGCCCGCTGCTCGGGCACCCACCCGGGCGGCGGGCGTCGGGAGCCGCCCGGCCGGTGCTCCCGGGCGCGCGCCGACGGCGGTGGCCCGAGGGCGGTGGCACGGCGGCGGAACCGCTGCCACCGCCGCTCCCCGCGCCGTCCCGCGGGCCGCCGGAGGTTCCGCGATACCGTCGACCACCGTGTACGTCCGCCACTTGCAAGTGACCGACTTCCGCTGCTGGGAGCACGCGGACCTGGCGCTCGGTTCGGGAACGGCGGTGCTGGTCGGCGCCAACGGTCAGGGCAAGACGAACCTGGTCGAAGCGCTCGGCTACCTCGCCACGCTGGGTTCGCACCGCGTGTCCCAGGACGCGCCGCTCGTCCGCGAGGGCGCGGAGCGCGCGATCGTGCGCGCGGCCGTCGTGCACCAGGGCCGGGAGCTGGTGGTGGAGCTGGAGATCGCCCCGGGGCGCGCCAACCGCGCGCGGATCAACCGCGGCGCGGCGGGCAAACCGCGCGACGTGCTCGGCGTCCTCCGCACCGTGCTGTTCGCCCCGGAGGACCTCGCGCTGGTGCGCGGTGACCCCGGTGAGCGCCGCCGCTTCCTCGACGACCTGCTCGTGTCCCGCGCACCGCGCTACGCCGGGGTGCGCTCCGACTACGACAAGGTGCTGCGGCAGCGCAGCGCCCTGCTGAAGACGGCGGGGGCGGCCGCCCGCGGCGGGAAGTCGGCCGACCTGAGCACGCTGGAGGTCTGGGACGGCCACCTCGCGCGGCTGGGGGCGCAGCTGCTGGCGGGGCGGCTCGACCTGGTGGCCGCGCTGGCGCCGTACGTGACCAGCGAGTACGCGAGCGTGGCCGCCTCGCCGGGCTCCGCGGACGCGCCGGCCGGGCGGGTGGCGGACGTGCGCTACCGGTGCGGGATCGACGAGGCGCTGCCCGCGGGCTACGGCCAGCCGCACGGCCCGGCCGCGGACCCGGCGGTGCTGGAGGAGGTGCTGACCGAGCAGCTGCGGGAGGTGCGGCGGCAGGAGATCGAGCGGGGCGTGTCGCTGATCGGGCCGCACCGGGACGACCTCGACCTGCTCCTCGGCGACCTCCCGGCGAAGGGCTACGCCAGCCACGGCGAGTCGTGGTCCTTCGCGCTGGCCCTGCGCCTGGCCGCCTACCGGCTGCTGACGGCGGACGGCGCCGAGCCGGTGCTCATCCTCGACGACGTGTTCGCCGAGCTGGACCGCCGGCGCCGCGCGCGGCTGGCCGAGCTGGTGACCGGCGCCGAGCAGGTGCTGGTCACCGCAGCCGTGGAGGAGGACGTTCCCGAGGAGCTCACCGGTGTCCGCTTCCGCGTGGCCGAAGGCGAGGTGCAGCGTGTCGACTAGGCGTTCGACCTCCGCGCGGGCGCGCGGGCGGAGCGCAGCGGAGCGGACGAGCACTCCGAACGCGGAGGGTGAGCAAGCCGACCGCGCACAGCACTCCGCTCAGCGAAATTCGGCTACTGGGGATGGCCCTGTGGATACTGTGGATAACTCCACGCGCTCGGATGCCGCACGCACCGGCGAACCGGACGGAACCGGGGCGGGTGAAACACCCGCTCAGGACGAGGACGGCGCCGCGGGGAGCGACCTCTCCGAGTTCGGCGACCTGCAGGGCCCCGATCTGGCGCGCGCCGCGCTGCAGGCGGCCCGGGAGCGCTCGTCCCAGCGCCGGGCCGCGCGGCGGGACTCCCGCCCGCGGGTGCGCACCGGGCAGCGCAAGCGCCGCGGCTGGTCCGGGGCCCGCTCCGACGACCGCGATCCGCAGGCGCTCGGCCGGCTCGCCTCGCGGCTGGTCAGCGAGCGCGGCTGGGGCGACCGCATCGCCGGCGGCCGCGTGTTCGCCGGTTGGGCCGGGCTGGTCGGCGAGGACGTGGCCGCGCACACCCAGCCGGTGAGCCTGCAGGACGGGGTGCTGACGGTGCGGGCCGAGTCCACCGCCTGGGCGACCCAGCTGCGCCTGCTGCAGCGGCAGCTGCTGGGGCGCATCGCCGACGGGGTCGGCCAGGACGTCGTGCGCAAGATCCGCGTGCAGGGCCCGGCGGCGCCGAGCTGGCGGCGCGGGCCGCGGCACGTGCGGGGCAGGGGTCCCCGCGACACGTACGGCTGACGACCGGTCCCGGGCCGTGCGGGGAGCCGCCTCCGGGTCGTCCCGGCCGGGTTTCCCCGGGGCCGCCGACCGCGCACCGCGGTGCCCGCCGAGTGCCGGTTGGAGCCGTTGGAGGCGATGCGGGGGTGTTCGCCGGGGTCCCTGGGTCGAGTTTTTCGCTCTGTGAGCAAACCAGGGGTGTCCTTGCCCCGCTTCTGTCGTTCCAGGGAAGTAGAATCGGCTGCGGGGCGGGCGCGGATCCGCGGCGCGGGTCCGCACGCCGAGCGAGACCACCTCAGCGCCGCGCCCCCGTTCGAAGGACGGTGTGCGGCAGACGCGTGCGGTGAGCTCCACCAGCCGGAGTGCCGATCCGTCGGATCCCGACGGCAGGCGGCTGTCGCGCAGCGAGCCTCCGGCAGACCAACGACAACCGGCCCAAGGAGACATCGAGGCCCGTGACATCGAAGAAGAGCGAGTACACCGCTTCATCCATCACCGTTCTCGAGGGCCTTGAGGCAGTTCGCAAGCGCCCGGGCATGTACATCGGCTCCACCGGGGAGCGCGGTCTGCACCACCTCGTCTGGGAGGTCGTGGACAACTCCGTCGACGAGGCGATGGCCGGCTACGCCAGCCAGGTCGAGGTGACGCTGCTGCCCGAGGGCGCTGTGCGGGTCACCGACGACGGCCGCGGTGTTCCGGTGGACGAGCACCCGGTGGAGAAGAAGCCCACGCTGGAAGTGGTGCTCACGATGCTGCACGCCGGCGGCAAGTTCGGCGGTGACAGCTACGCCGTCTCCGGCGGCCTGCACGGCGTCGGCGTGTCGGTGGTGAACGCGCTGTCCTCGGTGCTCGAGGCCGAGGTGCACCGCGACGGTTACGTCTGGCGGCAGCGCTACGAGGACTCCAAGCCCGTGCACGACGTCGAGCGCGGCGAGCGGACCGACCGCACCGGCACGAGCATCACCTTCTGGGCGGACCCGAAGCTGTTCGAGACCACGCAGTTCAACGCCGAGACCGTGGCCCGCCGCATGCAGGAGATGGCCTTCCTCAACAAGGGCCTGACGCTGGTCCTGCACGACGAGCGCCACCTGGTCGACGAGACCACCGGTGAGGAGCAGGAGACCCGGCACCGGACGTTCCACTACCCGGGCGGGCTGGAGGACTTCGTCGGGCACATCAACGCCACCAAGGACCCGATCCACAAGAAGATCGTCTCCTTCAGCGCCTCCGGTCCCGGCCACGACGTCGAGATCGCGATGCAGTGGAACTCCGGCTACAACCAGTCGGTCTACACCTTCGCGAACACGATCAACACGCACGAGGGCGGTACGCACGAGGAGGGCTTCCGGGCGGCGCTGACCCGCGTGGTCAACGCCTACGCCAAGGACAAGCGGATGCTCAAGGACAAGGACGGCAACCTCACCGGTGACGACGTGCGCGAGGGCCTCGCGGCGATCATCTCCGTCAAGGTCGCCGAGCCGCAGTTCGAGGGCCAGACCAAGACCAAGCTCGGCAACACCGAGGTCAAGTCCTTCGTGCAGACCACCGCCTTCGAGTGGCTGACGGACTGGTTCGAGCGCAACCCCACTGACGCCAAGGCGATCGTGAACAAGGCCGTGTCCTCGGCGCAGGCGCGCACCGCGGCCCGCAAGGCCAAGGAGCTCGTGCGGCGCAAGAGCGCGATGGACATCGGCGGGCTGCCCGGCAAGCTCAAGGACTGCCAGTCCAACAGCCCCGAGGAGTGCGAGCTCTACATCGTCGAGGGCGACTCGGCGGGCGGCTCGGCCAAGGACGGCCGCGAGTCGCGGTTCCAGGCAATCCTGCCGATCCGCGGCAAGATCATCAACGTGGAGAAGGCCCGCCTGGACAAGGTGCTCAAGAACAACGAGGTCCAGTCGATCATCACCGCGCTGGGCACCGGCATCCACGACGAGTTCGACCTGTCCAAGCTGCGGTACAACAAGATCGTGATCATGGCCGACGCCGACGTCGACGGCCAGCACATCCGCACCCTGCTGCTCACGCTGTTCTTCCGCTTCATGCGTCCGCTCATCGAGGCGGGGCACGTGTACCTGGCCCAGCCGCCGCTGTACAAGATCAAGTGGCCGCGCTCGGAGCCGGACTACGCCTACACCGACCGCGAGCGCGACTCCCTGCTGGAGCGCGGGGTCGCCGAGGGGCGCAAGGTCCCCAAGGACGACGGCATCCAGCGGTACAAGGGACTGGGCGAGATGGACGCCCAGGAGCTGTGGGAGACCACGATGAACCCGGACAGCCGGCTGCTGTGGCAGGTCACGCTGGACGACGCGGCGACGGCCGACGAGCTGTTCAGCGTGCTCATGGGCGAGGACGTGGACGCGCGCCGGTCGTTCATCAACCGCAACGCCAAGGACGCCCGCTTCCTGGACGTGTGAGGCGCGCCCGCACCGCGTTCGCGCGCGACGCGCGGCGGACCCGCCCGCGCCGCAGCGCCAGACTCGCCTGACCGCGTGAAAGGAATCCAAGACCGTGACCGAAACCCTGCCTCCGGAGAGCGGCCGCGTCGAACCGGTCGACATCCAGCAGGAGATGCAGAACTCCTACATCAACTACGCGATGAGCGTCATCGTGGCGCGGGCGCTGCCGGATGTCCGGGACGGGCTCAAGCCGGTGCACCGCCGCGTGCTCTACGCGATGTACGACTCCGGCTTCCGGCCCGACCGCTCGTACGTGAAGTGCTCGCGCGTCGTCGGCGAGGTGATGGGGAACTACCACCCGCACGGCGACTCGGCCATCTACGACACCCTGGTCCGCCTGGCGCAGCCCTGGGCGATGCGGCACAAGCTGGTCGACGGCCAGGGCAACTTCGGCTCGCCCGGCAACGATCCGGCCGCCGCCATGAGGTACTGCGTGACCGGCGGCACCCGCGTGAAACTGGCGGACGGGGCATCGGTGCGGATCGCCGACATCGTTCCGAACGCCGAGTCCAACAGCGACAACGACATCGAGCTGAAGGTCCAGGGCCGCAACGGTGACCCGGTGCTGGCCGAGAAGCTGTTCCACTCCGGCCAGCACCCGACGCTGAAGCTGCGCACCAGCGGTGGCCACGAGCTCACCGGGACGCACAACCACCCGGTGCTGTGCCTCGTCCCGCTGCTCGGCGTGCCGACTCTCGTCTGGAAGCTCCTAGCGGAGATCCAGCCGGGTGACCGGGTCGTCATGCAGCGCACGCAGCCGGAGGAGAACTCCGTCGACGAGCGTGAGCGGCAGGCAGCGCTGCTCGCCGGCGCCTTCGTCAGCGAGGGGTTCGTCTCCGAAGGCCGAGCGGGTTTCAACAACATCGACGAGGACTTCTTCAACCGCGTGGTCGAGTTGTACGACACGCTCGTTGGAGGTCCGCGCTACGTGTACTCCCGTCAGCTCAAGTCGGGCTCGATCGTCCACGAGCTGGACGTGCAGAACCTCTCCGCACTGCGCGAGAGCGTGCTCGGCAGGCTCGCCGGTCAGCGCAGCGCAGACAAGCACGTGCCCGAGTTCGTCTGGCGGGGTGGTACGAGCACCAAGCGCGCCTTCCTGTCCTGGTTGTTCACGGGCGATGGTTCGTGCTCGGGCCTTCCGCGCAACACAGTTCAGATTTCGTACTCGACCTACAGCGATCGTCTGGCCCGAGAGGTTCAGCAGCTGCTGCTGGAGTTCGGGATCGCCACCAAGATCACCAGTTGTGCCGACGGTGAGCGCAAGGTCGTGATCACCAACCGGCGGAATGCGCGCCTGTTCGCCGAGCGGATCGGGTTCGAACAGGAGAAGCAGCGCAAGTTGTCCGAGATCCTGGAGGGCATTCCGGAGAAGAGCCGGGCTCTGTCGCACGATCACGTCCCGTTCGTGGCGGAGTACATCCGCGAACACGGGGCCGAGCGGTGGACCGAGCGCGACTGGCTGCGCCGGCACAACGTCGACCGGATCGAGCGCTGGGAGCACAACCGCGAGGAGATCCGCGCGCACATCACCAACCCCGAGGTGCTCGACGTCGTCGAGCCGCTCGTGGACGGCCGCTTCCACTACGCCGCGGTCGAGTCGGTCAGCGACGCCGGTGTGCAGGACGTCTACAGCCTGCGCGTGGACAGCGAGGACCACTCGTTCATCACGGACGGTTTCGTCAGCCACAACACGGAATCGCGGCTGGCGCCGGTGGCGATGCACATGCTCGCCGACATCGAGCAGGAGACCGTCGACTTCTCGGACAACTACGACGGCCGCACCCAGGAACCGGACGTGCTGCCGTCGCGGTTCCCGAACCTGCTGGTCAACGGTGGTGGCGGGATCGCGGTCGGGATGGCCACGAACATCCCGCCGCACAACCTGCGCGAGGTGGCCGACGGCGTCGTGTGGGCGCTGGAGAACCCGGAGGCCACCGACGAGGAGCTGCTCGAGGCGATGATCGAGCGGATCAAGGGCCCCGACTTCCCGACGCGCGGGCTGATCCTCGGCACCAACTCGATCGCGGACGCCTACCGGACGGGCCGCGGCTCCATCAAGATGCGCGCGGTGGTCAACGTCGAGGAGGACCGCAAGGGGCGCAACTCGCTGATCGTCACCGAGCTGCCGTACCAGGTCAACCCGGACAACTTGATCGAGGGCATCGCGACGATGCACCGGGACGGCAAGATCTCCGGCATCGCCGACATCGCCGACGAGTCGAACAGCCGCCGCGGCATGCGGATCGTCATCACGCTCAAGCGGGACGCGATCCCGAAGGTCGTGCTGAACAACCTGTACAAGCACACCCAGCTGCAGACGACGTTCGGCATGAACATGCTCGCGCTGGTCGACGGGGTGCCGCGCACGCTGCGGCTGGACCAGGCGATCAAGCTCTACGTCAAGCACCAGGTCGACGTGATCGTGCGGCGCACCCGCTACCGGCTGCGCAAGGCCGAGGAGCGCGCGCACGTGCTGCGCGGGCTGGCCAAGGCGCTGGACCACCTCGACGAGGTGATCGCGCTGATCCGCCGCTCGCCCACGGTCGACGAGGCCCGCACCGGGCTGATCGAGCTGCTCGAGGTCGACGAGACGCAGGCGAACGAGATCCTGGCGATGCAGCTGCGCCGGTTGGCGGCCCTGGAGCGGCAGAAGATCCTCGACGAGCTGGCCGAGATCGAGGAGAAGATCGCCGACCTGCGCGACGTCCTGGACAAGCCGGAGCGGCAGCGCGCGATCATCCGCGAGGAGCTGATGTCGATCGTGCACCAGTACGCCGAGGAGCGGCGCACGAAGATCGTGCCGTACTCCGGTGAGGTCGCGATCGAGGACCTGATCGCCGACGAGGACGTCGTGGTCACCATCACCCGGACCGGGTACGCCAAGCGGACGCGCACGGACCTGTACCGGGCGCAGAAGCGCGGCGGCAAGGGCGTGCAGGGCGCGCAGCTGAAGCAGGACGACATCGTGTCGCACTTCTTCGTGTGCTCCACGCACGACTGGATCCTGTTCTTCACGAACAAGGGGCGGGTCTACCGGACGAAGGCCTACGAGCTGCCGGAGGCCAACCGCACGGCGCGCGGTCAGCACGTGGCGAACCTGCTGGCCTTCCAGCCGGACGAGCACATCGCCCAGGTCATGCAGATCAAGGACTACACGGTCGCGCCGTACCTGGTCCTGGCCACGAAGAACGGTTTGGTCAAGAAGTCGCGTCTGACCGACTTTGATTCCAACCGCTCCGGTGGTTTGATCGGGATCAACCTCAAGGACACCGACGAGGTGGTGGGGGCGGTCCTCTGCTCGGCGGAGGACGACCTGCTGCTGGTTTCCGAGGAAGGGCAGTCCATCCGGTTCCGCGCCAGCGACGAGGCGCTGCGGCCGATGGGCCGGGCCACCTCCGGGGTGCTCGGCATGCGCTTCAACGAGGGGGACGAACTGCTCTCCATGGGCGTTGTCCGGCCGGACCGCTACGTCCTGGTCGCCACGGACGGGGGTTATGCCAAGCGCACTCCGATCGATGACTACGCGCTGCAGGGCCGGGGCGGCAAGGGCGTGCTGACCATTCAGCACGACGAGAAACGTGGCAGGCTTGTGGGCGCGCTCATCGTCGACAACGACGACGAGCTCTACGCGATCACTTCGACCGGTGGGGTCATCCGCACCACCGCCGGGGAGGTGCGCAAGGCCGGCAGGCAGACCAAGGGTGTGCGGCTGATGAACCTCGACGAGGGCACCAGCCTGGTGGCGATCGCGCGGAACGCGGACGAGGCCGCCGATCCGGACACCGCCGGTCAGCCGGGCAGCACCGGCCAGCAGAACTGAAAGCGGCCAGCACACATCGTGGGGCGGTCCGCTCGCTGACCCCTCCGGGGTCTCCTGGTGGGCCGCCGACCACGTCGACGCTCGACAAGGGATCGCTCGTGACAGCTTCCGACAAGCCGGAGGAATCGGATTCGCGCCCGGAGGAGGACGCGGACCGGAGCGTGGTCATGACAGACGCGGCGCAGGACTCCGAGACCGCCGGATCCGCCGCCGGTGCGGGCGGAGCGGACGCCACCGAGCAGGCGGGCGCCGCGCAGGAGGGAACGGAGGCCCCGCCGCCGTGGCAGCGGGGCGCTGCCGCGGACACCTCCGCCCCTGCGGCGGGTGCCTCCGCGGCGGGTGCGGGCACCGCGGAGAACTCCGCCTCGGCGGCGGCCACCGCGGCCACCGCGGAGCAGCCGACCGTGCGGGCCGGTGGCGCCGCCGCAGCCGGTGCGGTGCACGATCAGGAGACCGTGCGCACGCAGCTGCCGCAGGACCAGCAGCGCAGCCCGGTGTCGTTCGACACCGGGACCGCTCGGGACGACGGGGCCGCCCGCGGTGCGGGCGCCGGTGCCGAGCCGGCGTCGAGCTCGGCGGGCTCCGCCCGGCGGCCGAGCCGGGGACCGCGGCGCGCGAGCCTGCACATCAAGCGGGTCGACCCCTGGTCGGTGCTCAAGCTGGCGCTGGTGCTCAGCGTCGCGGCCTTCATCGTGTGGATGATCGCCGTCGCGGTGCTGTACGGCGTGCTGGACGGGATGGGCGTCTGGGACAACCTGAACAGCGGCATCTCGGACCTCACGCAGACGGACAACACGCTGAGCGATCCGCTCATCAGCGCGGGCAGCGTGTTCGGCGTCGCGCTGATCGTGGGGGCGATCAACATCGTGCTCGTCACGGCGCTGTCGACGGTCGCGGCGTTCATCTACAACGTCGCCGCGGACTTCGCCGGCGGTCTGGAGGTCACCCTGTCCGAGCGGGAGTGAGGCCGGTCGGGTGCCCCGCGGCGACGGCGTCGTGAATCGCGGGGCACCCCCCGTTGAACGGTGTGCCGCGGGGTCCTGTAATGTGTGTGGCGCACCGAGGGCCTATAGCTCAGACGGTTAGAGCGCTTCGCTGATAACGAAGAGGTCGCTGGTTCAAGTCCAGCTAGGCCCACGATCCCAGGCTTTTCCAGCGCCGTGGGATGGCCCAGCGTCACGGCACTGATGCCGTCATAGGGAGGCGTCCGCAATGAAGAAGCTGATCGCACTGGCCGCCGTTGCCGGCGTCGTGTTTTTCGTCATTCGGCGCAACCGTGCCGCCAAGGCCGAGGCCGACCTGTGGCGCGAGGCGACCGCTGAGGCGTGACGACGCCGCGCGGTGCTGACCGGCCCGGCGGGTCCCCGCGGACTTCGTCTTCGGGCGGCCCCTGAGCGCCCGGCAGGTGTTCCGCCGGTTCTCCGCGGTCGAGTTCCTCCCGCGGGCGCGGGATCCGCAGGTCCAGACCTCGTGAATCCGGCTCGCGATTCCGTCCTGCTGGGGACGTAGCTCAATCGGCAGAGCACCGCCTTTGCAAGGCGGGGGTTAGGGGTTCGATTCCCCTCGTCTCCACCACCGAAAGACCAGGTCAGAAGGCCTGGTCTTTTTTCATGATCCACGCTGGATCACATCTGGATCACCTTCGGTGTGACCTGCTCAATCCGTGCGCGCAGTAGTCGTGCGCGCGGGCGCTCGGGTACCGTCAGCGCGGTTGCACAGGATGGTCGTCCGGTGCCACATTCCGGACACCATGGACTGCGGAACCCCGTTCCGGCAGCGTTGGCGGAACTGGCGGGTGGCGATGGCGTGTACCGCAGCCGACCGAAGCGCGACCGGGCGTTCAGCACCGCGGTGCCGCGGTCTCGATGCCTGCGGCCCGCGATGATTTCCGACGCAGTCGCTTCCCCCAGCAGTGCGCGGATGATCACCTACTGTTGTGACGCCGCACGCCTGGCACGCCCGGCCGGTCGGAGATTCCTCGCGTGCGGTTCGAGATGAGAGCGGAGTGGCACATGTTCTTGCACGAGACCCTGGAGCCGGTCTACGAGGAGGTCGTGGGGCGCAACGCCGGGGAGAGCGAGTTCCACCAGGCGGTGCGCGAGGTCTTCGAGAGCGTCGGCGTGGTGCTGGGCAAGCACCCGCAGTACACCCAGGCCCGGATCATGGAGCGCCTCTGCGAACCGGAACGGCAGATCATCTTCCGCGTCCCGTGGCAGGACGACAACGGCGAGGTGCACATCAACCGCGGGTTCCGCGTCGAGTTCAACAGCGCGCTGGGCCCGTTCAAGGGCGGACTGCGGTTCCACCCGAGCGTGTACCTGGGGATCGTCAAGTTCCTCGGGTTCGAGCAGATCTTCAAGAACGCGCTGACCGGCCTGCCGATCGGCGGGGCCAAGGGCGGTGCGGACTTCGACCCGAAGGGCAAGTCCGATCGGGAGATCATGGCGTTCTGCCAGAGCTTCATGACCGAGATGTACCGCCACCTCGGTGAGCACACCGACGTTCCGGCCGGGGACATCGGGGTCGGCGGCCGGGAGATCGGCTACCTGTTCGGCCAGTACAAGCGGTTGACGAACCGGTACGAGTCCGGCGTGCTGACCGGCAAGAACGAGGCCTTCGGCGGGGCGCAGATCCGCACCGAGGCGACCGGCTACGGCACCGTGTTCTTCGTGCAGGACATGCTCGCGGCGCGGGGCGACTCGCTGGCGGGCAAGACCGCGGTGGTGTCCGGCTCCGGCAACGTGGCGATCTACGCGATGCAGAAGGTGCACGAGCTCGGCGGCACGGTGGTGGCCTGCTCGGACTCGGGCGGTGTGCTCTACGACGAGAAGGGCATCGACGTCGATCTCGTCAAGGAGCTCAAGGAGGTCGAGCGCACCCGGCTGTCCGAGTACACCGAGCGGCGCTCCTCCGGCCGGTTCCGGCAGGACCGCCAGGTGTGGGACGTCGAGGCGGACGTGGCGATGCCGTGCGCCACGCAGAACGAGATCACCGGCAAGGAGGCCGAGCAGCTCGTGCGCAACGGCTGCATCGCGATCGCGGAGGGCGCGAACATGCCGACGACTCCGGAGGGCGTGCGCGTGTTCCGGGACGCCGGTGTGGCGTTCGGCCCGGGCAAGGCCGCCAACGCCGGTGGCGTGGCGACCTCGGCGCTGGAGATGCAGCAGAACGCCTCGCGGGATTCCTGGTCGCGCGAGTTCAGCGAGCAGCGCCTGCGCGAGATCATGAGCAACGTGCACGACCGCTGCTACCGCACGGCGGAGGAGTACGGCATGCCCGGGGACTACGTGGCCGGGGCGAACATCGCCGGGTTCCTGCGGGTGGCCGACGCGATGCTGGCGCTCGGCCTGGTCTGAGCGGCTGCGCCGCTCGCCGGGACCGGTGCGGCCGAGCACGCGACCGCCGGTCCGCGCACCCGGGCCGCGCTGCCCGGGTGCGCCGGCCGGCCCGGCGCACCCGGCGCGGCTCAGCCGGTCGGACCGGGGCGGACGCCGGGACCGTCCGCGCCCGCCGCGGGGCTCGGCGTCGCCGCGGCGGTGTCGGTGTCCGCGCGGCGCTCGGAGCCGTTCGGCTCGGGGTACTCGTCCTTCTCGCCGCCGAGGGGGACTTCCTCCGGGCGGCGGGTCAGCAGCAGCGCCACACCGGCCGCGCAGGCCGCCGCCAGCACGCCCAGCACCACCCACCGCCACGTGCGGTGCTTGGGTTTGCCGGGGTCGATGCGGGCGGCGAGTTCGCGCCGGGCCGCTTCGGTGTTGCGGGCGAGCTGCTTGCGCTGCTGCTTGGTGCGCTTGTCCCACTCCTTGCGCATCTTGCGGCTGCGCTTGGCCAGCTCCTTGCGGGACATGCCGGTGGTCCTGCGCGCGAGCTGGTCCTGGATCTCGGCGGTGGACAGGCCCCGCTGGGCGAGCTCGCGGTCGGCCCGCGCCGCTGCCTGCTTGGACACGACCAGCCCGACGTGGCCTGCGCGCTTGGCTCCGTGCCGCGCGGTGCGCATGCCGGTGCCGACGGCCTTGCCCATGTTCTCTCCGGCACGGGCCATCGTGGTGACTTCGTCCATGTTCTTCCTCCTTGGCCGGTGGGGACCGGCCGGCCGGACTTCCACCGGAGGTGGTCCCCGGTGGTTGGTGATGGCCCGCCGACTGCCGCGGGAGGACGCCTGGTCGGCGGGCAGCCACGCCCTATCGTGCACCCGAACACGGTGTGCCCGCTCTGCGATGGCAGGATGGTCGGGTGGCTGAAGACAACGGATCGCTCGTCGGGATGACGTTGACCGCGACCCTGCACACGACGCAGGGGGACATCCGGCTCAACCTGTTCTCGAACAAGGCTCCCAAGACAGTGGCCAACTTCGTCGGGCTCGCGGAGGGCACCAAGGAGTACTACGCGCCGAACGCGCGCGGGGAACGCTCCGGCCCGTTCTACGACGGGGTCATCTTCCACCGCGTGATCGACGGTTTCATGATCCAGACCGGTGACCCCACGGGCACGGGCCGCGGCGGACCGGGGTACGAGTTCGCCGACGAGTTCCACCCGGAGCTGCAGTTCAACCGCCCCTACCTGCTGGCGATGGCCAACGCGGGGCCGAACACCAACGGGTCGCAGTTCTTCATCTCGGTCGCGGCGACGAGCTGGTTGAACTACAAGCACAGCATCTTCGGCGAGGTCGCCGACGAGGCCTCCAAGGAGGTCGTGGACTCGATCGCGCACACCGCGACGGGGCAGGGCGACCGGCCGATCAACGACATCGTGATCGAGAAGGTCACCATCGAGCGCGGCGAGAACGCTGCTCAGTGACCCCACGGCCCGGCGAGGTGCATCGTGAGCGTGCCACCCGGGACGCCGCCGCAGCCTGAGGCGGGGCAGCAGTTACCCGCTTGCGCGCGTCACCCCGATCGGCCGACCGGCCTGCGCTGCACGCGGTGCGAGCGGCCGGCCTGCCCGGACTGCCTGCGCGAGGCCTCGGTCGGCTACCACTGCGTGGACTGCGTCGACGAGGGACGGCGCCGCCAGCGCACGCCGAGGACCGTGGCGGGGGCGCAGTACCAGCTCGGCAAGCCGTTCGTGGTCCTCGCGCTCGTCGTGCTGAACGTGGGCATGTTCGTGCTCACGGCCGTGGTGGCCGGCAGCGCGCAGCGCAACCTCAACTCCCAGCTCGGCGCGGACCTGGCGATGGTCCCGCTGCTGACGGCGCAGGGCCAGTGGTGGCGGTTGGTCACTTCCGGCTTCCTGCACTTCGGGGTGGCCCACCTGGCGATGAACATGATCGCCCTGTGGGTGATCGGCCGGGACCTGGAGGTGGTGCTGGGCCGGTTGCGGTTCCTCGCGGTGTACGTGCTGGGGCTGCTCGGTGGCAGCGTCGCCGTGTTCGCCTTCGGCCAGCAGCTGTCGATGATGGCGGGCGCCTCCGGTGCCGTGTACGGGCTGATGGGCGGTATCGCGCTGGTGGCGCTGCGGCTGAAGATCAGCCTGCGCCCGGTGATCACGGTGATCGTGCTGAACCTGCTGATCACGTTCACGATCCCGGCGATCTCGGTGTACGGCCACCTGGGCGGTCTGGTCATCGGTTCGGCGGCGACGGCGGCGCTGGTGTACGCGCCGCAGCAGCGGCGCACGCTGCTGCAGGCGAGCGCGCTCGGGGGGTTGTTCGTGCTGCTCGTGGCGATGATCATCACGCGGGACGCGCAGCTGGCGCAGGCGGCCGCGGTGCTGCCGGGGATGACCTCCACCTGACCGCGGATGGCGCCATCCCTCAGCAAGCGGCTGCGCCGCTTGCCTGACGGGCCGGTGCGGGGCCGAGCACACGGCCACCGATCCGGGCGGCCACCGAGGTCACCGGGCCTGCCCTCAGGTGCCGCCGTGCTCGCGGTGCAGGCGTTCGAGCTCCGCCGCGACGTCCTCCGGATCGGCGCCGAGGTCGAAGCGGCCGAGCACGATCAGCCGCTCGTCGGGTGTCTCCAGCTCCACGCTGCGCGTGGTGCGCCCGTGGCGGCGCTGCTCGTGCGCGCGGGGTGTGATCTCGGACCAGCCGAAGCGGCGGCGCCCGCGCAGCCCGCGGACGGTGACGCCGTGCGGGTCGGCGCTCAACCGCGGCCGGAAGGCCGTGGCGTGACCGGTCAGCGCCAGCAGCGCCAGGGCGACCACGCCGATGAACAGCCGGTCCACCGCGTTGGTGGACAGCAGCCACCAGGCGGCGGCAGCGGCCGTGAGGACCCAGCCGGTGACCACCATCCCGAGCGGGGTCGACCAGCTGCGGGTCTCGTTCGGTTCACCCATGCTCACCTGCGAGGATCCGAGTTGTCCACAGGGGCTGTCCACATGGGGATGACTTACGTCCGTGTCGTTCTGCTGGGCAGGGACGCGCTCCGTCCCGGTGGGCGGGCCGGGGGCCGCGGCCGGCGGGCAGGAGTCGCTGGTGCCAGCGGATATTATCAGCGACTAGCGCCATCCCATCGTCATGATCAGCCCGACGATCATGAGACCGAAGCCGACCGCGAAGTTCCACGCCCCCATCTCGGCGATGAACGGGATCTTGTCGCCTGCCAGGTAGTTGACGATCAGCCACAGCAGGCCGAGGAGCATGAGCCCGAACATGACGCCCAGATACAGCGGATGGGTCGGCCCCTTGAGCTTCGCCGGCGTGCGCGCACCGGCAGTGGTCTGGGCGGAGCGATCCTTCTTGCGCACCTTGGACTTCGGCATGGTGTCCTCGCCAGGTCGTGCGGCCGGGCCGGATTGCGGGGTCGGGCCAGACCGGGGGTCGGGTCAGGTCGCGGGACCGGTGTGCGGAACGGACCGTGGCCGTGCTGGTGAGCGGATCACCGACGCGCCGCCGCCGTGACCCGCGGCGGTGGAACGAGCGGTGACGCGGCAGCGTTCGTGACGGGTCGTTCCCCGGGGACTACGTTAACGTAATCACCGATCAGCCCGTGAGCCCCGGTTCCGCCCCGCCGGGTGCGACGGAGGACGCCGCATGCCTGGAACGGCCGGAACGCGAGCCCGCCGGGGCAGCTCCCGCGCGCGGGCGCTGCGCGTGCTCGGCGAGCTCCTGATCCTCGCGGGCCTCGCCGCGCTGCTGGTCGTGGTCCACGCGCTGTACGTCACCGACTGGTTCACCGCGCGCGAGCAGGACGAGGCCACGGCGCGGCTGCAGCAGCGGTGGCGCGGCGCGGCACCTCCGCCCGGCGGCGCCCCTCCCGCTGCGCAGCAGCGGCCGGAGCCGGGGCGGGCCTTCGCGCGGCTGCACGTGCCCGCGTTCGGCCCGGACTTCGCCGTCACCGTGTTCGAGGGCACCGGAGCGGGCACGCTCCGCTCCGGCCCGGGCCACTACGCGGCCACGCAGCTGCCCGGGCGGCGCGGCAACTTCGCCGTGGCCGGTCACCGCGTCGGACGCGGGGCCGCGTTCAACGACCTCGACCAGCTCTCGACCTGCGACGCGCTCGTCGTGGAGACCGGCACGCGCTGGTACGTCTACCGGGTGCTGCCGGTGCCCGGCGAGCCGCCCCCGGCGGAGGACGGGCGCTGCGCGCGGGTGCACCCGCTCGGCGCCGCCTACGGCGGCGCTGTCGGCAGGCGGGTCGTGCAACCGGAGCGCCGCGACGTGCTCCACCCGGTTCCCGGCAGACCGCGCGGCGCGCTGCCGGAGCGGCGGCGCGCCAGGCCGATCACGCTGACCACCTGCCACCCGGAGTTCTCCGCCGCCGAGCGCCTGGTGGTGCACGGCGTGCTCGTGGACGAGCGCCCGAAGGGGCGGGGATCCGCCGGGACGCGGCCACCGGGGCCCGGGGAGGGGTGATGCCCGCCCGGTCCCGGCGTCACCTGCGGTTTGCCACTACAGTGGCCGTGTGCGCGTACTCGTCGTCGACAACTACGACAGCTTCGTCTACAACATCGTCCAGTACCTCGCCCAGCTCGGCGCGGAGTGCGTGGTGCGGCGCAACGACGTCGTCACCGACGCGGACCTCGCGGCGGCCGACGGGGTGCTGCTCAGCCCCGGCCCGGGCACGCCGCAGCGCGCCGGCCGGTCGATGGAGATCGTCCGGTGGTGCGCCGGGCAGCAGCGGCCCGTGTTCGGCGTGTGCCTCGGCATGCAGGCCATGGGAGCAGTGTGGGGCGGTGTCGTCGACCGGGCGCCGGAGCTGCTGCACGGCAAGGTCAGCGGCATCGAGCACACCGGGCGGGGCGTGTTCACCGGCCTGCCCGAGGACTTCCCCGCCACGCGGTACCACTCGTTGATCGTCACCGCCGACAGCGTGCCGGAGCCGTTCGAGGTGACCGCGTGGGCCGCGGCCGATGACGGGACGCGGTTGGTGATGGGCATGCGCCACCGCGAACTGCCCGTGGAGGGGGTGCAGTTCCACCCCGAGTCGGTGCTCACCGACGCCGGGCACCGGATGCTGGCCAACTGGATGGCCGCGGCGGGCCACCCCGTCGCCGAGGGCGTCGTCGGCGGGTTGGAGAGCGAGATGCGCCGGGTCGCCGCCACCGCTCGGCGGAGCTGACCCGCCGAGCGGTGCCGGCGGCCTCGCGGCGCGCCGGCTCGACCCGACCCGGCTCGGCTCAGTCGAACGGGAAGATGCCGCTCGGTGGCTGGTCGGAACTGGTGCCGGTGGCGCTCTCGTCGTAGTCGCCGACGTGGAGCGTCACCGACTGGTTCTTGTCCAGCTTCTGCCCGGACGAGGGCGAGGACCCGATGACCTTGCCGTCCATGTCCTCGTTGCCGGTCTTCCTGTTCTGCTCGTTGATGTCGCCCTGCCAGCCCTGGCTCCTGAGCTGCTGCTCCACCTCCTCGGGCGAGGACCCCCGCACCTGCGGCATGGTGATCTTCTTGCCGGTGGAGACGTGGAGCGTCACCTGTTCGCCCGGGCGGGCCTGCGAGCCCCCGGAGGGGGACTGCTCGATCACGGTGCCCTGCGACTGGTCGGCTTCGCGGTCCTGGCGGACGACCTTGAAACCGGCGCCCTCCAGGTAGGCCTTCGCCGTGTCGAAGGGCTGGCCCTGCACGTCGGGCACTTCCTGCGTCTGCGGTTCGGTGCCGATGGTGACCTGGATCGTGGTGCCCGTGTTGACCTCGCTGCCGCGGTTGTTCCAGTCGACGACCTTGTCCACGAGGTTCGGGTCCTCGGTCTCCCGGTACTCCGGGTTGTAGCCCATCTTCAGGCCCTGGCCCTGCAGCTTCTGCGCGGCCTGGTCCATGCTCAGCCCGGTCAGGTCGGGCACCGGGACCTTCTTCGGTCCGACGCCGGAGCAGATGGTGACCGTGGTGTTCGCCTTGACCACCTGCGCGCCGGGGGAGGGGTCCTGCTTGATGACCCGGTTGATCTGCTGGGGCGAGGAGTAGCAGTCCGTCTGGTTCAGCTGCCAGTTGCGCTGGTTCGCCAGGTTGACGGCCTCGCCCTTGGCCCTGCCCTCGAACTTCGGAACCGCGATGCGCTCCGGCTCGTCGGAGGTGAGCGTCGTCGCCGCGAACCAGCCGACCAGGGCCAGCACGGCCACGCACGCGGCGGTGGTCAGGGCGATGAGCCACCCCTTGCGCCGCTTGCGCCGGTGCTCGCCGTCGGCCACCTCCTCCGGTGGGACCGGTTCCTGCGCAGCGGTGTGCTCGGGTTCCGGGTCGGCGTCGGCGAACATCGCGGTGCGCTCCTCGTCGGACATGACGAGCGGAGCGTTGGGCCGCTGGCCGGAGAGCACGCGCACCAGGTCGGAGCGCATGTCCGCCGCCGAGTCGTAGCGGTTCTCCGGGTTCTTGCTGAGCGCCTTGAGCACCACCGCGTCCAGCGGCGGGGGGACGCTCTGGTTGAGGTCGGACGGCTTGCGGGGCTGCTCCCGCACGTGCTGGTAGGCCACCGCGACCGGGGAGTCGCCGGTGAACGGCGGTTCGCCGGTGAGCAGCTCGAAGAGCACGCAGCCCGCCGAGTACACGTCGCTGCGCGCGTCGACCGCCTCGCCGCGCGCCTGCTCGGGGGAGAGGTACTGGGCGGTGCCGATGACCGCGGCGGTCTGCGTGACCGCCGCCTGCTCCCCGGCGAGCGCGCGGGCGATGCCGAAGTCCATCACCTTGACCGCGCCCGACTCGGTGATCATGATGTTCGCGGGCTTGACGTCGCGGTGGACGATGTCGTGCTTGTGGCTGAAGTCCAGTGCCGCGGTCGCGTCGGCCATGACCTCCATCGCCCGGCGCGGGTTGAGCGGCCCTTCGGTCTTGACGATGTCCCGAAGGGTCCGCCCCTCCACGTACTCCATGACGATGTAGGGCAGCGGGCCGTTCTCCGAGTCGGTCTCCCCGGTGTCGTAGACCGCCACGATCGCGGGGTGGTTCAGCGCTGCCGCGTTCTGCGCCTCCCGGCGGAACCGCAGCTGGAACGTCGGGTCGTTGGCGAGATCGGCCCGCAGGACCTTGACCGCCACGTCCCGGCCGAGTCGGATGTCGCGGCCCCGGTGCACTTCGGACATTCCGCCGTACCCGAGGGTGTCCTCGAGCTCGTAGCGGTTGGAAAGAAGTCGCGGTGAACTCATCGAAGTGTCGTTCCGATCCGTGTCAATGATCGTCCCATCGTGCCGACTCGCCGTGCGCCCCTGCTAAGGGCTGCCACGGTGCGTTTCGGCGGTGTGTACGGTTCCCCCGACCTCGTCACGTGTCCGTCCGGTCGTGACCGTGACGTCCCTCGTCCCACTATCGGCGGTAACGGTGAACCCGTCCGTGTCAGTATGCCGTTGCGCAGTGTGACCCACTGCCGCCGTCGAAACCAGGTCGGTGTGTGCGATCCGGGATTCGGACGAAACCGGCGACGGGAGGGCGTCCCGCGCGGATCCGCCGCGCAGCCACAGCAGCGCGGTGCTTCCGAGAACGACCAGTACCAGTGCGGCGAACACGATCGCCACCCAGAATACGGCCCGGTTCACCTGCCGCGGCTGAGGTGGAGCCGGGTGCCGCGGAGGCCCGGCACCCGGGTTCGGGGGAGCCGGTGGTTGGCCGGGCACCACCCCCGCCGGATAACCCCCCGCCGCAGGCGGGGGAGCGGGGTGCCGCCCCGCCGCAGGCGGGGCGGCTTGCTGGGGGGTCGCCTGCGGCTGTGCAGCCTGCTGGGGCACCGGCTGCTGTCCCGGTTGCTGCTGCGGTACGTGCGGGCCGGGTGCGGTGAATCCCACGGGCGCCGCCTGACCGGGCGCCGCCTGGCCGGGCGCCGCCTGGCCGGGTGCCGCCTGACCCGGGGGGACCGGCGCGGACTGCACCGGAGGTCCGGGCTGGGGCGGGGCGGCCAGCGCTGCCGGCGCGGGCACGGGCCCGCCCGCGCGCACGCCCGCCACCGCCCCCGCGAACTCCCCGCCGTCGGCGTAGCGCTGGCGCGGGTCCTTCACCAGGGTGGACTCGACCAGCTGCCGCACGCCGCAGGGCACGTCCGGCGGCAGCGGCGGCGGCACGTCGCGGATGTGCATCATCGCGACGGTCACGGCGTTGTCGGACAGGAACGGCCGGTGCCCCATGAGGCACTCGTAACCGACCACGGCCAGCGAGTAGACGTCGCTGGACGGGGTGGCGTCGCTGCCGAGGGCCTGTTCGGGGGCGATGTAGTGCGCCGTGCCCATCACCATGCCGGAACGCGTGACCGGGGCGGCGTCGGCGGCCTTGGCGATGCCGAAGTCGGTGAGCTTCACCGTTCCGTCGGCGGTGATGAGGATGTTGCCGGGCTTGACGTCCCGGTGCACCAGGCCGCGTTCGTGCGCGGCCTGCAGCGCGCGCCCGGCCTGCTCGAGCATGTCGAGCGTGTGCTCGGTGCGCACCCGGCCCTCGCGGGCGAGGATGGCGGCCAGGGGTTCCCCCTCGACCATCTCCATGACCAGGTAGGCGGTGTCCTCCGCCCCGTCCTCGGCCGCGGAGGTCTCCCCGTAGTCGTGGACCGCGGCGATGCCGGGGTGGTTCAGCGCCGCGGTGGTGCGCGCCTCGGTGCGAAACCGGTGCAGGAATTCGGCGTCACCGCACAGTTCCGGCTTGAGCACTTTGACCGCGACCGCGCGGTCCAGCCGGACGTCCACCGACTGCCACACCTCGCCCATGCCGCCGACGGCGATGCGGTGGCGCAGCCGGTACCGGTCGGCGAGCAGCTGCCCGGAAGTGAGCACCGATCAGCCACCTCCCTGCAGTCCGGCTCGGATCACTTCGCGTCCGATCGGGGCGGCGATCGAGCCGCCGGTGGCCTCGGCGCCCTCGTCGCCGCCGTTCTCCACGAGCACGGCGACCGCGATCTGCGGATTCTCCGCCGGCGCGAAGGCCACGTACCAGCCGTGCGGATCGGAACCCTGGCCGTGCTGGGCCGTACCCGTCTTGGAAGCGATCTCCACGCCCGAGATCTTGCCGGAGCCCGAGGTGTTCTCCTCCGACTGCAGCATCATGTCCCGGATCTGGTGGGCGACCTCCGGCGAGGTGGCCCGGCCGAGCTTCTCCGGCTGGAAACCGTCGATCTCGGACATGTTCGGCGCGCGCGTGCTCTGGACCAGCTGCGGCTTCATGACCTCGCCGTCGTTGGCCACCGCCGCGGCCATCATCGCGTTCTGCAGCGGGGTGACGCGCACGTCGCGCTGGCCGATGCCGCTCTGGTACAGCGCGGCCTGGTCGGGCATCTCGCCCATGCTCGACTGGGCCACGTCCATGGGCACGCTCAGGTCCTTGCCGAACCCGAACGCGGCGGCCTTCTGCCGCAGCGCGTCGGCGCCCACGTCGCCGGCGATCTCGGCGTAGGCGGTGTTGCAGGAGTGCGCCAGCGCCGCGGTCAGCGTGTTGCCCTGGCACTGCAGGTTCCCGTAGTTCGGCAGCGGCACGCTCGTGCCGGGCGGGGTGATCTCCGCGGCGTCCTGGACCCGGCTCTTCGGCGTGTAGCCGTTCTCCAGCGCCGCGGCCGTGGTGATCAGCTTGAACGTGGACCCGGGCGGGTAGGTCTCGTCCACGGCGCGGTTGACCATCGGCCCGTCCGGGTCGTCCTCGTAGTTCTGCCAGGCGTCGACGGCCGCGTCGCGGTCGTGCGTGGACACCTTCGCGGGGTCGTAGGACGGGGCGTTGGCCATCGACAGGATCTCCCCCGTCTGCGGGTTCAGCGCGACCACCGAGCCCTGGTAACCCTTGCTGGTGAGCTGCTCGTAGGCGGTGCGCTGCATGTCCGGGTCGATGGTGAGCTCGACGTTCCCGCCGCGCGGCTCCTTGCCGGTGATCGTGTCGGACAGCCTGTTGAACGCCATGCTGTCGTCGGTGCCGTTGAGGATGTCGTCCTGGCCCCGCTCGATCCCCTTGGAACCGTAGATGAACGAGTAGAACCCGGTGACCGGGGCGAACGCGGGTCCCTCCGGGTAGTTCCGCGCGTACTCCAGCGGTTCCTGCCCCGTCTTCGACGAGTTGGCCAGCGACTGGCCGTCGGCGATGATCTGCCCCCGCTGGTGCGAGTACTCGGCGTAGAGGCTGCGCTTGTTGCGCGCGTCGTTGTTGTACTCGTCCGCCTGGATGACCTGCTTGAAGGTCACGTTGCCCATGAGCAGCACGACCATCGCCATCATCGCCAGCGCCACCCGGCGCAGGGGCTTGTTCATCGGGGACGCTCCACCAGTTCGGTATGTGCTTCCGCGATCGGCGTCTGCGGTTGCTTCGGCCGCGCCGGCTCCTGGGGCCTGCGGGCCGCGTCGGAGATGCGCAGCAGCAGGCCGATGAGGATGTAGTTCGCCAGCATCGACGAACCGCCGTAGGCGAGGAACGGCGCGGTCAGGCCGGTCATGGGGATGAGGGCGGTCACGCCGCCGACGACGACGAACACCTGCAGCGCGATCGTGAACGACAGGCCGCCGGCGAACAGCTTGCCGAACGAGTCCCGCACGGTCAGCGCGGTGCGCAGGCCCCGCATCATCATCAGCAGGTACACCATGAACAGCGCCATGAGGCCGACCAGGCCGATCTCCTCACCGACGGCCACCGTGATGAAGTCGCTGATCGCCCACGGGGTGAGCCCCGGCATGCCCTCACCCAGACCGGTGCCGAAGATACCGCCGTTGGTCAGGCCGAACAGACCCGTGCGCAACTGGTAGCCGGGGTCGTAGCCGTCCGCTGCCTGGGCGAGCGGGTCCAGCCACGTCTGCACGCGCACGCGGACGTGCGAGAACAGGTAGTACCCCATGACGCAGCCGCCGGCGAACAGTCCCAGGCCCAGCGTGACCCACACCATGCGTCCGGTGGCGATGTAGATCATCGCCAGCACGATCCCGAACATGAGCAGCGAGGTGCCCAGGTCGCGCTCGAGCGCGACGATGCCGACGGACAGGCACCACGCCACGGCCACCGGCATGAGGTCGCGCGCCCGCGGGAGGTCCACGCCCAGGAAGCGCCGTCCCGCGGTGGTGAACAGCTCCCGGTGCGTGACCAGGAACGCGGCGAAGAACACCAGCAGCAGGATCTTGGCGAACTCGCTCGGCTGCAGCGACAGCGGTCCGAGGAGCAGCCACCGCTTGGCGCCGTTGCGCTCGGAGATGCTCGACGGCAGCAGGCCGGGCAGCGCCAGCAGCACCAGACCGACGAACCCGCTGGTGTAGCTGTAGCGGGCGAGCACCCGGTGGTCCTTGAGCAGCACCAGCACCAGGACCATGGCGACGACGCCGGCCGTGGTGTACAGGATCTGCTTGCCCGTGTAGGGCGCGCCCACGACCCCCGCGTAGTCGAGGCGGTGCAGGATCACCAGGCCGAGCCCGTTGACCAGCGCCACCAGCGGCAGGATGAGCGGGTCGGCGTGCGGGGCCCAGCGCCGGACGGCGAAGTGCGCCGCGAGGTACAGCGCCAGGAACGCCAGCCCGTAGTAGGCGAGCTCCGCCGTGACCGCCTGCTCCTGGCTGAGCTCGACCAGCATGAGCGCGATGCTCATGATGAAGCTGGCGAAGACCAGCATGAGCAGTTCGACGCCCCGCCGGGTGCTGGGCCGGGGCGCCGCGGACTCCTCCGGTGTCTGCGCATCGGTTCCGGCAGCGGCTTCGGACATCAGCTCACCGTCCGGCACGTGACGCCCGGCTTGTACTCCTCGGTCTGCAGCGGAGTGGGCTCATCGGCCGCGTTCGGGTCCGGGGCCCGCGGGTCCTGCTGACCCGGCTCCGGCGGGGGTGCCGTGCCGTTCTGCGGCCGGTCGCCACCGTTCCGATCCCCGTTGGGGGGCCGGTCACCGGGCTGCTGCTGCTCCGGGGGCTTCGGCGTGGGGCACTCCGGCAGCAGGGCCGTGGTGCGCAGCCGCACGATCGCCTCGCGGGCGGCCTGCAGGTCGCCGACCTCGGTGATCCCGTTGCGCAGGTCCGGGCGCTGCGCCTCCTGCACGTCGCCGACCTCGATCGGTTCGCAGTCCGGCGGGGCGTCCGCGGGGCAGGAGCCCTCGACCTGCCTGCTCAGCGACATGCCGAAGGCGCTGCCCTGGATGCCCTGGTAGATGACGACTTCGTCGGACCGGTTCACGCCGATGTAGTACTGGTTGGTGACCCACCAGCGGCCAACCAGGGCGATACCGGCCAGGGCGACGAGCACACCGCACAGCACCAGCAGCGGGGCGAGCCAGCGCCTGCGGCGGCGGCCGGCCTCCGGCGGTGGTGCGGTGGGTGCGGACTGCGGCGTGTGGGCCTGCTGCGGCTGGGTGACCGCGGAGGCCCGGGCTGCCGACGAGTCCGGCTGCGGGTGCTCATCGCCATTTCCCGCGGCCCCCCCGACGATGGGGGCGTTCTCGCCGAACTCGACGTCGGCGACGTCGGCGACGATCACGGTGACGTTGTCCGGCGCGCCGCCCTTGAGGGACAGCTCGATGAGCCGGTCAGCGCACTGCTGCGGGTCGGGGATGCGGAGGGCTTCCCGGATCGTCTCGGTGCTGACCGGGCCGGTGAGCCCGTCGGAGCACAGCAGGTAGCGGTCTCCGGCGCGGGCTTCGCGCACGGCCAGGCTCGGTTCCACCTCGTGGCCGGTCAACGCGTGCAGCAGCAGGGAGCGCTGCGGGTGGTTGGCGGCCTCCTCCTCGGTGATCCGGCCTTCGTCGATCAGCGACTGGACGAAGGTGTCGTCGTGCGTGATTTGCGTGAGCTCGCCGTCCCGCACGAGGTATGCGCGCGAGTCGCCGATGTGCACCAGGCCCAGCTTGCTGCCCGCGAACAGCGCCGCGGTGAGCGTGGTCCCCATGCCCTCGAGCTCGGGGTCCTCGGACACCAGCTCGGAGATGGCGCTGTTGCCGGCCAGCACCGCGTCGCGGAGCTGGCCGAGCAGGTCGTCGCTGGGCTCGTCGTCGTCCAGTGGCGCGAGCGCCGCGACGACGACCTTGCTGGCCACTTCACCGGCGGCATGGCCACCCATACCGTCCGCGAGGGCGAGTAGTCGTGGGCCGGCATAGACCGAGTCCTGGTTGTTGGAGCGAACCAGACCCCGGTCGCTGCGGGCTGCGTAGTGAAGGACGAGGGTCATGAGCGCAGCTCGATCACCGTCTTGCCGATTCTGATCGGAACTCCGAGCCGGACCTCAGTTGGCCCTGTGACCTTCGCCCGATCGAGGTATGTGCCATTGGTAGAGCCTAGATCTTCCACGTACCACGTGCTGCCACGGAGCGACAGTCTCGCGTGTCGTGTCGAGGCGTAGTCGTCGTCGAGCACCAGCGTGGAGTCGTCGGCTCGGCCGATCAGGATCGGTCGGCCGTCCAGCGAAATGCGAGTGCCTGCCAACGCGCCGTGGGTCACCACGAGGTTCCGCGGTGCCTTGTTCCGCGGTGCCTTGTTCCGGCCTCGGGACTGCTTCGGCTGCTTCTTGCCGCCGAGCTTGCCCGAACCGGGCACCGGGGCACGCATCCCGGAGGCCGAGAACAGGTCGGAACGCACCACGCGCAGCGCGGCCAGCACGAACAACCAGAGCAGGGCGAGAAACCCTGCTCTGGTCAGCTGAATCACCAGCTCTGGCACCTGTTGTGACGCTCCTACTCTCCTCCGGGGACGGGTGGCCCGCCCGATCTCACATCGGCTGCGAGCGGAAGACCAGGGAGGAGTGCCCGACCCTGATCACGTCCCCGTCAGCCAGCTGCCAGGTCTGCACCGGAGTCCCGTTGACCGTGGTGCCGTTCGTGGAGCCCAGGTCGGCGAGCATCGCGCTCTGACCGTCCCAGGTGATCTCGATGTGCTTGCGCGACACGCCGGTGTCGGGCAGGCGGAACTGCCCTTCCTGGCCGCGGCCGATGATGTTCGAGCCGTGCTGCAGCGTGTACGAGCGGTTCGATCCGTCGTCGAGGTGCAGCGTCGCCGTGAGCTGCTGCGGGGGAGCCGGGGGCTGCTGCGGGTAGCCGCCGGGACCGCTCGGCGGGTAGGCACCGCCGGGCTGCTGCGGGTACGGCTGCTCGGGGAACCCGCCGGATCCCGGGTAGGCACCCGGTTGCGGCTGCCCGTAGCCGGGCTGGCCGTAGCCGGGGTCGAACGGCGGCTGGCCGTAGCCGGGGTCGTAGGCGCCGGGCTGGCCGTAGCCCTGGTCGAATCCGGGTTGTCCGTAGCCCGGCTGCCCGTAACCGGGCTGTCCGTAGCCCGGCTGCCCGTAGCCGGGGTCGTAGGCGCCGGGCTGACCGTACCCGGGCTGGCCGTAGCCCTGGTCGAATCCGGGCTGGCCGTAGCCGGGTTGCCCGTAGCCCTGGTCGTAACCGGGTTGTCCGTAGCCCGGCTGCCCGTAGCCCTGGTCGTAACCGGGTTGTCCGTAGCCCGGCTGGCCGTACCCGGGCTGTCCGTAGCCCGGCTGGCCGTAACCCTGGTCGTAGCCCGGGGGCTGGCCGTACGCAGGGTCGAAACCCTGGTCGTAACCGGGCTGGCCGTAGCCGGGCTGGCCGTAGCCGGGTTGCCCGTAGCCCTGGTCGTAACCGGGCTGCCCGTACCCGTAGTTGGGGTCCTGCCCTTGGCCGTAGCCGTACTGCCCTTGGGCGTACGGATCTCCCTGGGGGTACTGGCCTGGTGGCTGGCTCATGGGTCGGTCTCCTGCGGTACGAGGTTGTGCCGGCCGTCGAGTCACGTCGGGGTCGACGGTCGAGCTGATTCGGAACTGTCCCGTGTGCAGCGTCTCAGAGCGCTCCAGGGAGACTACGACGTCACCATATGTGTCCCACCCCTGTTCGGTGAGATGCTCCTGCACGCACTCGGCGAGGAGGTCGGTTACGCGGTATTCCTCCTCCGTGAGCCGATCGTGATCCGATGGGCTCAACTGCACAACATAGTGGTTGCACGCGAGCAGTCGACCACCAGCGAGCTCGCGCACCTGCAGATCGGCTTCCCGCTGCAGGGCTTGCGCGATCTCCTGGGGAACGACCTTCCCCCCGAATACACGCGCGAAGCCGTTACCGACGATGCCTTCGAGTCGGCGCTCGAAGCGCTGCACGAGGCCCACGGCATCTCCCTCCACGCGTACGACTCCCGACGACCATCGTATCCGTGCCAACGTGCGCTGACACTGCCCAGTTCCCAACTTCCCCGGGGGGAAGGCCACCCCCTGGGAAACCCCGTTCGCGGCGGCTGCTAAGCTGTGTAACAGCTACCGCGGAGGGCGACTTCACGGACGGCTGGTGGCCGGCCGGTCGCTGATCGGGAACGTGAGCACCCCCCACGGTACGCCGAAGAAGCCATCCGGTAGGCTTTTTCGAGCCACGGGCGAGTGGCGGAAAGGCAGACGCGCACGGTTCAGGTCCGTGTGTCCGGAAGGACGTGAGGGTTCAACTCCCTCCTCGCCCACCGAGGTCCCCCCGGCAGTGCCGGGGGGACTTTTCATGTCCGGGCAGTGCACCGCCGCCCGCGACGCGCGGTTGTTCCGGTTCAGCGCGCGGCGGACACCGCCGGCGCGCCGTCGAGCTGCGCGCGGGGTCGAGGTGAATGTCACGCCCGCGCGGCTGTGAGCGTCGCCGCTCGCCGGGCGGCCCGGCGCGGCGGAGCACGCGCCACCGAACCGCGCGCCCGTTGGCCCGACTTCCGCGAGCCTTCCTCCCGCGTGCGGGAGGCGGCGCTTCGGTGCGGGTAGGGATGTCGGGCCTCTCGCGCGCCCGCGCGCGAGAGGACGGAGGAATTCCTTCCGCCTCTGCCGGGTGGTCCGCGGGCGGCGCTGCCCGCCCGCTCCCGGCCGGGTCCGGTCCTGGGTGAACAGTTCCGTTGCGACCTCTTGGCCGGGCCGCTCACCTGTGCTGAGGTGATGCACATTCCACCGCAGAATCCGCAGGGAGGACGGCGATGGCGGGAAACAGTCGCGACCCCGGGCGCTCGGTAACAGCGCGTGCGCTCAGCGTGTTGACGGCCTTCGACATGGAGCACTCCCGGCTCACCCTCACCGACATCGCGCGCCGCGCCTCGATCCCGCTGGCCACCGCGCACCGCCTGGTGCGCGAACTGGAGCTGTGGGGCGCGCTGCAGCGGGACGCCCACGGGCAGTACACGATCGGACTGCGGCTGTGGGAGATCGGGCTGCTCGCCCCGGTCAACAGCCGGCTGCGCGAACTGTCCATGCCCTACCTGCAGGAACTGTGCGAGAACACCCGGCACAACGTGCACCTGGCCGTGCGCGAGGGGCTGTCGGCGATCTACGTGGAGAAGCTGAGCGCGCCCCGCGCGGTGCCGATCGTCTCCCGCGCCGGCGGCCGGCTGCCGCTGCACGCCACGGGCGTGGGCAAGGTGCTGCTGGCGCACTCCCCGAGCTCGGTGCTGCAGCAGTGCTGCGCGCAGGGGCTCTCGCGGCACACCTCGTTCACGATCACCGAGCCCGGGAGGTTGACGCGCGAGCTGCGCTCGGTGCGGCACCGCGGCTTCGCCCAGTGCCAGGAGGAGATGACGCTGGGGAACTGCTCGGTGGCCGTGCCCGTCTACCAGGGCGGCGGCGTCGTGGCGGCGCTCGGCGTGGTCGCGCACAGCGCTCGTGCCGATGTGCCGAAACTGGTCAAACCGCTGCTTCCGGCGGCCGAGGCGATCCGCCAGCGGTTGGAGCAGGACCAGCTCGAGGTGAACGCGGTATCGCGGTGAGGCGGTGCCGCAGTTCCGCGGCGGTGCGAGGCTGATTCCCGCTGCGCGGGCGCCGCGGGCGGTCCGCCGGTCGGATCACCTGAATGGCCGCATGGCGGGACCGAAACCCCGTGACCGTTCACCGACCGGCCACCGACGACCGCGCGCCGTCGGTCGCAACGCGCCTGCCAAGCCCGCCCAGTGAGCCTGCCGAGGTGTTTAAGTCAGGTCGAGCCCTGCGCACGTCCGCGACGGCCGACCGCGCGGGGACCCCGGCAAGGAAGAGGGAGGCACAGAGCCGTGACCGGAATGCCCGGACGCGCCGCGGCCGAGACCGACGCGCCGCGTCCTTGCGCGCCGCAGGCCCGCGCGCCCTTCGAAACGTCGAGCACCGTCGGCAGCGTGGCCGAGACCGTGGCGCGCGAACTGGGATGGACGGGGACCGTGCTGCACCCCACGCGCCTGTTGGGGCGGCACGTGGTCCCGGTCGCCGAACTCGTCCCCGAGGCCCACGCCGAGCGGCTGTGCCTGGGGAGCGGCCCCGTGCTCGACCGCAGCGAGGTGGCCACGTGGGTGTGGCCGGAGATGGCGGGACGCGTTCCGCCCGCCGCGGTGCGGTTGAGCGGTGTGCTGGCGCCCGCGCGGCACTGGCGCAGCGCGCTGACCGCGGCAGCGCCGTTCGCGCGCTACGCGGACACGGCGATGGTCGTGTCGCAGGGCGTCGCCGCCGAGCAGGGGTTCGTGGAGAACTGCCTGTTCCGCGCGCGGCAGGCGGGCACCGCTGTGGTGAGTGTGGACGGTGACGCGGTGCGCACCGAGCTCGCCGGCCGGTGCTGGCACGACGAACCGCCGATGGAGCACACCGCGGTCTCCCGGTGGATCAACGAGGTCGTCTACGCCCAGCTCGTCGAGCTGACCGAGCCGGCCCCGCGCTCGTGACCGCCGGCTCGGTGAGCACGACCGCGCTGCGACACTCCGCTCGCCGCGACACCGCACGCGGTTGAGCTCCGTTGGATACGGTGGGGCGCATGCGAGTCGCGATCGCCGGAGCGCACGGACAGATCGCGCGGCACCTGACCAGGGAGCTGGTGCGGCGCGGGGACGAAGTGACGGGGTTCGTCCGGAACCCGGACCACGTGGCCGACGTGATCGAGGACGGAGCGCTGCCCCGCGTGGTGGACGTGGAGAACGCCGACGCCCGCACGGTGGCAGGTGAACTGTCCGGTGTGGACGCAGCGGTGTTCGCCGCCGGTGCGGGGCCGGGAAGCGGTGCCGCGCGCAAGGACACCGTCGACCGCGCCGGTTCGGTGCTGCTGGCCGAGGCCTGCGAGACCGCCGGCGTCGCCCGCTTCGTGCAGATCAGCGCGATGGGGACGACGCGGCCGAACCCGCCGGACGTGGGGGAGGTGTTCGGCGCCTACCTGGACGCGAAGCGGGAAGCCGAAGCCGACCTGCGCAGCCGGCAGTTGGACTGGACCATCCTGCGCCCCGGCAGGCTCACCGACGGCGAACCCACCGGGCTGGTGGAGCTGGCGGCTTCCGTCGCGCGCGATGACGTGACGCGCGCCGACGTCGCCGCGACCGCGGTCGCGGTGCTGGACGAGCGGCGCTCGGTGCGCAAGGCGCTGGAGGTCGTCAACGGCGCCACGCCGATCGTCGAGGCCCTGCGCACCGCGGTGGCGCGCTGATCGCGGCGAGACGCACCCCCTGCGGCCGCCCCCGCTCGCGGGAAGGCCGCGCGTGCGCCGCCGCGGGGCGCGCGCCGCCGGTGCGCGGATCCGCGGCGTTCGTCGCGGTTCGGCCCGCCGGGCTCAGCAGCGCCCGGCGGGCACCTCCACCGGTCGCGGTGGAGCGCCGTCCGAACCCGACCCCTCCTCCACCTCGGAGGGGGCGTTCGGCAGGTCCTGCGCGTCCTCGTCGGCGCGGGATCCGCCGGTGCGGGGCTCCTCGGTGCGGGGGTGGGGAGGGTCCGCGGTCGTGTGCGACTGGGGGATGCGAGCGGCGAGGTAGCCGCGCACGAGTTCCTTGGCCTCGGCGACGAGCACGTCGTCGCCCTCGGGCGCGCGGCGGAAGGCCAGGCGCAGCACCGCGTCCGCGGCTTCGACCGCGACCACGAGCGGGGTGTGCACCTCCGCGGGGTCGAAGCCGAACGTCTCGCTCAGCAGCGTGGTCAGCTTCTCGGCGATGACGACGTTGTTGTCCTTGTTCGAGTCGAGCAGGCGCGGGTCGATGACATCGCCGAAGTGCAGCTGGCTGAAGGCGGGGACCTCGCGGTGCATCGTGAGGTAGACGTCGAACACGGCGTCCACCCCGTCCCACCAGTGCGTGATCTCGAGTTCGGCGAAGTGCTGCGACAGGGTGTGCACGAACCGGTCGACGTTGCGCCGGGTGAGCTCTTGCGCGACGGCGCGCTTGTCCGGGAAGAACTGGTACAGCGAGCCCACGGCGACGCCGGCGCGTTCGGCGATCAGCGTGGTGGTCACCCCGTCGTAGCCCACTTCCTCGATGAGTTCCGCGCAGGCGGAGAGCATCTTCTCCACGCGTTGCGCGCTGCGCTGTTGCACCGGCTTGCGGCGCAGTGGAGCCACTTCGGCGGGCACGGGTCTCTCCTTGGTCGTCGCGCGGTTCGCGGCGGACCGCGAACCGCGGTGGTCTGCAGGGCGATCAGTACCGGAACGGGCGGACCGGACGGACGAACGGGCGTTTCCGCGGTCCGCGTTGCGGCGCCGGATCAAGTCTCTCGGTGATCAAGCTGCCAGTGACATGTGACATGCCGAAAACGATGTGGTCCGAAGGGGTGAGCACGAATGGGTCCATTTGACGGTGGTCCCTGATGCTGTGGCGCCAGTAAGACAGCATGCCGTGGCGGGGATTCCACCGGAAAGAGTTGTCCGTCGTTCATCGGGCCGTTGGCGTTACGCCTTGTGCGTATGCGGTCCGTCATGTTGTCAGAGCACATGGTCACTATCTAGCGTGAAGCAGATCGGTGTGCTCCGTGAGAAAGGTCATCGTGGGTGAACGCGCGGTTGTCACGCATCGACGAGCGCTCGACGAACGGGGCGCCGGGACGCGACGAGCCGCGCGATCGGCGGGGGTGCATCCGCCGAACGCTGCAGCACCGGAGGGCACACCCCCGCGGTGGCTTCCTCGAGACCCCGCTCGGCTGAACGGACCAGCTCGGCGAGCCGCTCGGTCCCGCGCGAAGTCGCCGAACGCGGCCGGCGTGCTCCGCAGCACGGGTCAACCGGCGGTGGGCGTGCGAGCAGTGACGAGGGGGCCATCGGAGTGCTGTCGTTGCCACCCTGCGGAGCGTCCCGGCGGTGCGGTCGCTGCGTCGAGGAGTGCCTCGCGCCCCGGAACAGCGCTGCGCACCCGACCAGCGCCGCGCACCCGACCAGCGCCGGGCAGCAGGCCAGCGCCGGGCACCAGAGCAGCCCGAGGCACCAGGGCAGCGCCGGGTCGCAGGGCCGTCCCCGGCGCCGCCGGCATCTGAGCCCCGTGTCCGGCAACGTCCTCACCGGTGCGCCGTCCGCTCCCCGCAACCGGTCCGACGCGCATCCCGACGCGCGGGCGGTCCCGGCCACCGCCGCCGCGCCGTGGGAGCCGCTCGCGGCGACCGAGGCCAACGCCGTGCTCGGCGACGGCGGGTACCGGCTGCGCGTGACCCGGCGCGGCGAGCGCCTCGTCCTCGTCGGGCGCGGCGCCGGAACCGGGATCCCGCTGGGCAGCGACCCCAGCTGGGCCGACCTGTACCGCACGCTCATCCGGCTGCGCCGCACCCGGCGCCTGCGGGACGCCGCGTGGTTGTACGACCTGATGCGCACGCTGCACGCCGAGGACCCGCCGGACGCGGCTCCGCGGAGCCTGCCCGCCGAACGCGCCGACGTGCTCCCCGCCGACAACGAGGCGCTGTCCCGCCGCTGCGCGATCGCGCTGACCAGGACCGACGGCGGCGTGCACTTCCCCGCGGCGGGCGAGACCGCCTGCGGGGGGACGCTGCTGCGCGGCAACCGCGCGATCCGCCTGCTCAGCCGCAGCTCCGCGGGCGAGCTCGACCGGGCGGGGGTGTGCCGGCAGCTGCGCGGCTGGTCCCGCCTCAGCCGCGCCATCGCCGAGGACCCGATGCTGCGCATGCACTGCGCCGCCGAACCGGCACCCGCCGCCGTGGTGGACACGAGCACGGGCCGGGCCGCGCTGGCGCGCGTGCCCGAGCCGGCACCGCGGCACCCGCAATACCCGGCGGGAACGGTGCGCTGCACGCTGTCCGCGCTGCTGCGCCCCGGCCCGGACGGCGAGCCCGCCCTGCTGCGGCAGGTCCTCGCCAACCGGTTCGAGCACCGCGAACCCGTGCTGCCGTACTTCCTCGAGCACTTCGTCCGCCCGCTGCTGCGGTCCTTCCGGCTCGGCCTGGACACCCACCGCATCGGGCTGTTCGGCGTGCACGAGGCCGACATCGGCTTCGAGCTCTCCCCGGAACTGCAGGCCACCGGCCGGATCGTGCTCGGCGACTACGAACCGATGAGCCTGCCGCCGCACCAGCCGGAGATCACCGGCGGGGTGAACACGCTGAACTCCGTCGTGGACGCGCTGTGCACCGGTTTCGAAGCCTGCCACGGTCAGGCCGAGCAGGTGCGCAGCAGCGCCGAGCGCATCCGCAACGAGGAGCTGCGCTACCTCGAGCCGCGCACGGCGGAGCTGCTGCGCCGTTCCGAACCGCTGCACGACATCGCCCACGCGGTCCCCGCCGAGCAGGACGCGGTCCTGAAGGGCGTGCTCAACCGGGTCCAGGAGCGCACCCGTGCGCGGCGGTGGGACTCCCGGCTGCCGCGGCCGGTCGTGGTCGTCGACCTGGACCTGTGCGGGCTGGTGCCGCTGCACCGCATCCGCGAGGCCGTCCGCGCGGTCTCCGGACCGCGCCCCGGCGCGGCCGAGGGCATCGTGGAACTGGCCGGACCGGACTCCCTGCCGCTGCTGCCCACGCACGCCGGCTCCACCTGGCCGCACTTCCTCGAGCGCAGCGGGCTCGCCCGCCGCTACCCGGAGGTGGACTGGTGGGCCGTCTACGCGGAGTTCCGCCGCGCGTTCCACGCCCGCAGCCGGGAGCGCACCGGTTCGGACACGGTCAACGCCGGTCTCGCCCGCTTCGTGTGGGACGTGCGGGACGCGGGCGGGCACGTGGTGTTCTCCACCGGCCGCCGCGAGCGCTGCCGCCGCGCGGTCGAGGACGTGCTCGCCACCGCCGGAGTGCCGGACAGCACGCTGCTGTTCCTGCCGGACGAGCGCAGCGGGCCGGGCTGGCAGCTGCGGGTGGAGAAGCTGCGCGAACTGCCCGATTCCGAGGTTCTCGCGGTGTTCGACGGCCGGCGGGCCCACCGCGCTGCCGTGGTCGAGCAGTTCCCCGGTGCCGAGCCGGTGGCCGTGGAAGTGCCGGGACTGGCGGGGGAGCGGCACCCGGAGCGGGCGCTGCCGGACACCGACCGTGCCGTCGCCACCTTCGAGACGACCCCGCGGCCGCCGGGAACGGTGGCTCCTGCGCGGCTGTCCAACACGCACTCGCTGGAGGAGCTCCAGGTCGGGGCGCTGCGGCGCAACCGGTTGGCCCAGCAGTGGGCCGTCCGGCTCAGCGAGCACGAATCCCGGCTGCTGGTCCGGCGCATCGTGACCGATGTGGACCGCTGCGCCGAGCGGACCGCGCGCACCGCGCTGGACAAGTTCGCCCCCCAGGAGGCCGCCGATCCGGAGGAGCGCACCGAGCGGCGATTGCGCGCGCTGCACCACGTGTTCACCCGCAAGCAGTTCCTCAAGGGCTCCCGCTCGAACTACCGCGCGGAGCACCTGCGCGCCGACGTCGAGCCGTTCCTGCGCGACGGCGCGCCGATCGACGTGGTCCTGTTCGGCTTCCCGGTCAAGCAGTGCCTGAACCGGCTCAAGGCGCTCGGGCCGCTGCCGGACCTGGCCGAGCTGGGCGCGCTGGCCCGGCTGCGCGAGCTGTCCCAGGCCGTTTCCGCCGTGCACCCGCCCGGGGTGCGGTTCAACATCCTCGCCGACGGCCGGCACTTCCGCACCCGCCCCCACGCGATCACCGAGTCCTACCGGCGCAAGCTCCAGGAGTACATCGAGCTGCTCGGCATCACCGAGCGGACCGCGGTGGAGGAGATCGACGCGGTGGCGGCGAACCGGTTGGGACCCGGCCTCCCGGCGGAGCGGGCGGCGCGGATCTCCCGGCACCGCAAGCGGTTGGCCGAGGCGCTGCGGGGATTCGACATCACGGACAACCCGCTGCGCACCCTGGACAGGGTGCAGGCCGTCGCCGGCTCGATCGGCGACTTCGAACCGCGCATCGCCGGGCTGTTCCGGGAGATGCTCATGTCGCTGGTGTACTCCGTTCCCGTGGTCGTGCCGCCGGGAGCGGACCGGATCAGCTGGTCCACCGCCGTCTACGCCGACGTGTACAACCTGACCGACCCGTCGGTGCCGGCGCGCGTGCGCGAGGCGCGCGCCGGGGTGCTGCGCCGGGCGTGGCAGACCGTGCTGGGGTACCTGGCCACGTTGCAGGTGGACGAGGAGTTCGGCTACGAGCGGATGTTCCCGAACCGGGTGCGCCTGACCGTCACGGCCGGCCGCGAGGGCTGCCTGGGGTTCACCTACCTCGGCGGCTCCGGTCTGCTGCCGTGGCAGGGCACCGGCGTGGTGGACGACCGGGGCCACGTGGCGGTCGACTTCGCGATCTCCCTGCTCGACCGGGGTTTCGTGCCCGTGTTCTCCCCGCTGCTGGGGCCGCGGCAACCGTGGATGATGGTTCCGGCGCAGCGCACCCGGCTCGACGAGTCGGACCTGCTGAGCACGCTCGTGCCCGCGCCGCGCGCGGAGGAGCAGGGTGGCGGGATGCGGTTGGAGGAGGACTTCGCCGCCAGGGTGCGCCTGCGCCGCGGATGAGCTGAAGCGCGCGGTGCTGGGGAGCCCGCGGATCGGTGCTCGTGCACTCGGCCGCACCTGTCCGTCGGGCAAGCGGCGGGGCCGCTTTCCGCGGCACGCGGAGCGACCCGACGCGGGAGGCTCCGCTGCGGGTGGCCGTACGCAAAACGGCCCAACAGAGCCTTGAGCGCGGCAGGGCCCTGGTGCGGCGGCGCACCTCGCTCGGGGTTGCGAGGCACTCCGCACACCAGGGCCGTGCCATCTCCGGTCTCGTTCGGGGGGCGCGGACCGGAGGGGTGGAGTCCGCGGACCGGTGCCGGTCGGGGGAGGGGAGTGCGGCAGCACCGGCCCGCGGAGGCCGGGGACGCGCGGTTCGCGTCCTGTCTTTCCTGGTTCTGGTCGGTCGGGGGTGCGGAGCGCTCGCCGCCGGTGGCGCCGGGCGCTCCGCGTGCCCGCTCGGGGGCGGTCGTTCGGGGTGTGCTGTTCGGGGTGTCGCCCCGTCCGGGGCGGAACGGCGGCCGGGGTAGCCGGTCGTTCGTCGGGGATTCGGGGTTGTCGGGCTTGTCCGCGTCCGGTTGTCGTGCTCTCCCGGTTCTCCGGCGGGAACCGCGACCGCGCATCGCGTCGGGGTGTGCGATGTGGACGGTCGTGTGCTCGCCGGCGGGCAACCGGCCGGGGTCGCTTTGCCTGGATCGTGTTCCTGCGAGGGCCACCTCGCGGGGTTCGCAGGGGGTGGTGCCACGGATCGCGGGGTCGCAGTTCGTGGACCACGGGTGTTGGGTTCACAGGGTTCGCAGGGGGTGCGTGCCGCGCATCCCTCCAGTTCCCGTCCGCGTCGGGGTGTTTCCGCTGTCGCGGCCCCGTCCCGTCTCGCCGGGATCGGCACCGCCCGGGGTGTTCCCGTGGTGACTAGATTGGAACAGTGCGTGGCGGTTCGCCTAGCCCGGAGGCGATAACCGGGCGGACCGCGACGACGAGCGGTCGGCGGAGTTCACCGCTGCCGATCACCCCGACCGAAGTGCACTTCACCGCTTTGCTGAAGTGCCCTTACCCTGCGACTGACGCCCGTTGAGCGTGAGGGGGCCCGTAATGAGTTCCATCGACACCGGCGACTCGCCCGTTACACCGGACGTGTGGGACGGAGATCCCATGCGAGAGGCACTGGCGAATCGGGACGTCAGCGCGATCTACCGGCAACTGCGTCGACACGGGGTCTCGCAGCGGCAGATCGCGGCCTCCACCGGGCAGTCGCAGTCCGAGGTGTCGGAGATCCTCAAGGGCCGGCAGGTCATCGCCTACGACGTGCTCGCGCGGATCGCCGACGGGCTGGGGATTCCCAGGGGCTACATGGGCCTCGCCTACGAAGGGGCGATGGTCGGGCGGGTCGCTACCACCAGCGACTCCCAGGTTGAGGAGGACGAGTCGGTGAAGCGGCGGAACTTCCTGTCCCATGCCGCGGCCGTCACCATGGGTGCGGCTGTGTTCGGAGCGGAGAGCGCCAACTGGACGCCTGCCTACGCGCAGACGCCCGCTCCGTCCCGCATCGGCATGACCGACGTGCAGCAGATCCAGGCGGCGACGAAGGCGTTGCGCGACCTGGACTACCGCTATGGCGGCGGGACCTGCCGCGATGCGGTGGTCGCCCAGCTGTCCTGGGCGCAGCAGTTGTTAGAGACGAGCGCGGCCGACAAGGTCCGGACGCAGCTGTTCCGGGCACTGGCCGACATGCACAGCCTCGCCGGGTGGACCTCGTTCGACACGGGCCTGCTGGATCCGGCCCGCGGGCACTTCGGGAAGGCGCTGGAATTCGCCAAGCAGGCCAGCGACGACAGCTTGGCCGCCGGCATCCTCTACCGGATGGGCCGGGTTTACCTGCACTACCACGAGCCGAACGAGGCGCTGAAGCTGTTCCAGCTGGGGCAGCTCGCAGCCCAGGACTCCGGATCCCCGCTCACGGTCGCGGTGCTGTGCGCCAACGAGGCGTGGGCCTACGGCATGCTGAACAGGCCGAACCAGGTGCAGGAGATGCTCGGGCGCACCAAGGACGAGTTCACCCGCGCGAACCTCGCCGAGGCCCCCGACTGGGTCCGCTTCTTCGACGAGCACGACCTGCACTGCATGATCGGCTCCGCGCAGGACGCGCTGGCGGTGTTCGACCCGAAGAAGCACGCCCCGATCGCCGTCGCGCACACCATGAAGGCCAACTCCATGTACGGCTCGGACATGCAGCGCTCGCACACCTTCGGGCTGGGCATGCAGGCGACCAACCACATCCGCGCGGGTGACCTGCAGGAGGGGATCAAGGTCGGCCGCCGGGCGCTGCAGGTCGGCGAGCAGGTGAAGTCGCAGCGGGTGGTCGACCGGCTGAAGCCGCTGCAGGTGGAGGCCACCAAGCACCGCATGAACGCGGATGCCCGCGATTTCGCGGAGGAAGTGCAGCAGTTCCGGAGCTGATCGGGCCAGCGCGGCGCGCCCGACGCAGCCGGACGTCGGTTTGGAGCACATGATTTCCAAGACCCGCCTCGGGTCCGACGGGAGGTCCGTCTCCGCTGGGGGCGGCGGTTCCGCGTCACCGGCGCGGCCGGTGACGCGGAACCGCCGCTCGCGCGCGCGGCTGTCGATCGCTCTGGCGCAGGTGTGCGCGCAGGCGGGGCTGGACCCCCGCGGTGCGCGGCTGCTCCGGTTCGTCAACAACGCGGTCTTCCGGTTGCGCCGGCACGATGTCGTCGTTCGCATCGTGCTGGCGCCTTCGTTGTCGCACCGGGCGCGCGCGGTCGTGGTGGCGGCGCGTTGGCTCGCCGAGAACGACGTCCCCGCCGTGCGCCTGCTGCCGGACGTGCCGCAGCCCGTGGTGGCGGGCGGTTACGTCGCGACGCTGTGGCGGGCGGTCCCCGACGCGGGGGAGCCGAGCGCGGAGCACCTCGGTTCCCTGCTGCGGGAGCTGCACACCGTCGCGCCCGCGCCGGAGCTGCCCGAGTGGGACCCGATCGCCGACGTGCGGCGCAAGGTCGCCGATGCCGAGGAGCTCTCGGCCGAGGACCGCGCGTTCCTGCTGCACCGGTGCGAATCGCTGCGCAACCGGCTCTCGGCGCAGCGGGCGCGGCTCACCCGCGCGGCGGTGCACGGGGACGCGCACCTGGGCAACGTCATCCTCGGCCCGCGGGGACCGGTGCTGTGCGATCTCGACTCGATGTGCGCGGGCCCGCCCGAGTGGGACATGACACCGCTGGCGGTGGGGCACCTGCGCATGGGGCACCCGCCGGAGCGGTACCGGCGCTTCGCGGCCACCTACGGCACCGATGTCACGGGTCGGCCGGAGTTCCCGCTGCTGCGCGCGCTGCGCGAGCTGAAGATCACGGCGAGCGCGCTGCCGGTGCTGCGCAGCAATCCGCGGATCGCCGAGCAGCTGCGGCACCGGTTGCGCACGATGCGCGCGGGGGACTTGGACACCGCGTGGGCGCCGTACCGCTCGTGCTGACCGCGCGCCGGAGTTGACCGCCCGGGTGATGCCGGCTGCGATTCACCGCCGCTGGGGCACCGCTCGGCGACAGCCGGAGCGTTCTTCCGCTCAGCGGGAAAATCCCAGGTGGATCGTCCGGTCTTCGGCGCGGCCGAATTCGCCCGCCAGTTCGAGGCGGGAGCGGGCCCTTCCGGTGGCTGCCCGAGGCCCGCTCCGCTGCGCCAGCCGATCCGCTGAGGGAGCCCGGGTCAGGTCCTCGTCATCTGCCGGGGCGCCCGAGGCGCAGCGCCAGCCCCGCCCCGATCGCCACGAGCACGGCGGCACCGGCGATCCACGGCCACGCGGGCGCGCCGCCGCCGGCCTCGGCGCCGTCCGCGGAGCTCTCCGGTGGTGGTGCCGGGCTGCCGCCCTGCTCCCGGGCGAGCCGGAAGGTGATCTCGCCGGTCACCGGGTGCCCGTCGTTGGACAGCACCCGGTAGCCGACGGTGTACTCCCCGGCTGGCCCGAGCTCCCGCACGGGGACGGTCACCTCGTTGCCCCGCACGCGCGCCTCGCCGCCGGTCCAGTGCCCGCCGTGCGGGCCGGTGACGCTGACGGTGTTGTACCCCTCGCGCACGGGTTGGTCGTAGACGAGCCGCACGTCGCCGGGTCCGCTGCGCAGCTGCGCACCGTCCGCGGGGTCGCTGTCGACGAGGGTGTTGTGCGCGGAGGCGGTTCCCGCGCCGCCGAGCCCGGCCAGGAGCGTGACCAGTGCCACGACCAGCAGGCGGGCCGGGCGGTGCGGGACTCGTGCCGTCCGGGTGGATCGCGCGCTCGGGGTCACCGCTTGCCTCCTCGGATGCGCAGCAGGGTGCCGAGGGCGATGCCGAGACCGAGCGCGCCGACGGCGAGCCCGGCACCGCCGACCCAGCGGGCGGTGGTGTCGGTGGCCGGCTGTCCCGCGGACTCGCCGGATCCGGTGGCCCGGGCCGTGCCGCGCTCCTGCTCACCACCTCCGCCGCCGCTGGTCAGCTGCACGCTGGGGGCGGGGTGCTCCGGTTCGGGCCGGCCTTCGCCCGCGGGCTGCGCGTCCCAGTTGACGACCTCCCCGCTGTCGTAGGTCTGCGCGGTGGGCAGCACGACCCGGTCGGTGCTCGTCGGGAGCGCGCCGATGCTGACCTCGAACTCGCCGTACTGGTCGGGGCCGATCCGCGTGCCCCCCTGCGCGGTCCAGGTGATGCTGCGGACGACTTCGGTGACCTCGCTGCCGGCGACCTCGACCGGGCGGTCGAGGTGCCGCTTCTCGACGTGCGCGTCCCAGCCGGGCACCGGTTTGGTGCGCACCGAGCTGATGGGGGCCTCCTGCGGGAACCGCACGCGGACGCGCACGGTGCCGGCGTCGGGTCGCTCGTTGGGCACGGTGAAGGTGACGTCGGCGCTGTCCCCCCGCGCGGCGGTGTCCGGTTCGACCGTGACGTGCGCCGCGGCCAGCGGCGCGCCGAGCAGGCCGGTGAGCCCGCACGTCCCGAGAAGTACACCTGATCGGGTGATAAGTCTTTTTGTTGACAACTTTGCGATCGTTCTCCGCGGTCCGGGTTTCGGCGCGAATCGCGCTGGATTCGCGCCGCGAATGACGAAAGCGCAACAATCGAGCGCCGGTGATTCCGCTCGCCGTCGCGTGAAATGCGTTACCGAGCGGGCGCCGGCGGGCCGCGGGGCGCGTGAATTCGTTGGGCGGTCAACTGCGCGATGAGCCGCCGGGAACGTGCGGGAATGCACGCGACGCACGTTTCCCGCGCGGGCGGCGGGGTACGGTGGGGAACTCGCGGAAGGACGCGGCGCAGAAAGCGCGCGACCCCGAACAGCGCGCGCTCGGCGCTGCTCAGTAACAATCCGGTCAAGATTGCGGAGGCGATGTGGCCGAACGCCATTTGCACCGGTGCGAACGGTGTGACCGGATGCACCGGGTGGGCCGCGTGCGCGCCGGAGAGTTGAAAAAATACGTGAAACGCCACTTGATTCGCGGCGAGAGCGCTTAGAATCCCGAGCGGTCCGCGTTGGCGATCGGCGAGCGCTACACCGGCACTTGCGAGGAGGGCGGTGATAACGGCTGTGACCCCGGGGTCGGGTAGCGCGCCTCCGGCGGCCGCGTGCGCGGCCACGGAGAGTGCAGCCGAGGTGGTGGCCAGCCCAACACCGCGCAGCCAGCGAAGGAGGCCTTGCGCAGGAGCGAGCTGAACGGACACGGTGGCGAGTCTAAGTGTCGGTTCCAACACGCTGAGCGCAGGTGCTCTTGCCATCTTCACCCGTTTGGGCCACTGTCTAGGCGGTGCGCCACCCGGACCTGCTTCGGTGGCCGGCACTGCCGGGCGGCCGTGGACGGGTGTTCGCCACTGACGTCGGAAAGGAGGGGCGTCGCGATCCGACGCCAGCATCTGTGTCGACTGAAACAGAAATAACCGAGAAGCGCAGAACCGAAGAGCAGGAAACGGTCCAGAGCGCCGCTGACCGGCCTGGACGCATGGACTGGGTGGTGTTCACCATCGCCGGCGTCGCCGCGGTGGCCTACATCGCCTGGGGCGTCCTCGGCACCGAGTCGCTGACCTCGTTCGCGAGCTCCGCGATCGAGGTGCTCGTCACCGACGGCGGCTGGCTGTTCGTCCTCGCGGGCACCGGTTTCGTGGTCTTCGCCCTGTGGCTGGCGTTCAGCCGCTACGGGCGGATCCCGCTGGGTGCGGACGACGAGGGCCCGGAGTTCCGCACCAGCTCGTGGATCGCGATGATGTTCGCGGCGGGCATGGGCATCGGCCTGATGTTCTACGGGGCCTCGGAGCCGCTCACGCACTTCACCTCCCCTCCGCCGGGATCGGTGCAGGGCGGTACGGACGCCGCGCTGATGACGGGGATGTCCACGTCGCTGTTCCACTGGACGCTGCACCCGTGGTCGATCTACGCGGTCGTCGGCCTGGCGATCGCCTACGCCAGCTACCGGCGCGGGCGGCCGCAGCTGCTGAGCTCCGCGTTCGTGCCGTTCTTCGGCAGCCGCGCGAACGACACCCCGATCGGCAAGCTCATCGATTCGCTGGCGGTGTTCGCCACGATCTTCGGCACCGCGGCCTCGCTGGGCATCGGTGCCACGCAGATCGCTGCCGGCCTGGAGCACGTGGGCTGGGTCGGCAACGTCACGCAGACGGTCCTGGTGGGGATCATCGCGGTGCTGATCGCGATCTTCATCGCCTCGGCCGTGTCGGGCGTGGCCAGGGGCATCCAGCTGCTGTCCAACAGCAACATGGTGCTGGCGTTCCTGCTGGCGCTGTTCGTCTTCATCGTCGGCCCGACCGTGTTCGTGCTGGACCTGCTGCCCACGGGGGCCGGCTCCTACCTGCAGAACTTCGGCGAGATGGTCTCCCGCACCGGTGTGACCGGCGGTGAGGACATGTCCAGCTGGCTGTCCTCCTGGACCATCTTCTACTGGGCCTGGTGGATCTCCTGGTCGCCGTTCGTCGGCATGTTCATCGCGCGGATCAGCCGCGGCCGCACGATCCGCCAGTTCGTCGGCGGCGTCATCCTCGTGCCCAGCGTGATCAGCCTGGTCTGGTTCGCGATCATGGGCGGTACCGCGCTGTACCAGCAGCGGACGGGCGCGGACCTGGCCGGTGCCGGCAGCGCCGAGGCGCAGCTGTTCCAGATGTTCGACCAGCTGCCGTTCGGCCTGATCGCCAGCGTGCTGGCCATGCTGCTGATCATCAACTTCTTCATCACCAGCGCGGACTCCGCCTCGGTCGTGGTCGGCTCGATGTCGCAGCGCGGCAGCACGAAGCCGAACAAGTTCGTGGTCGTGATGTGGGGTCTGGTCATGGGTGGTGTGGCCGTGGCCATGCTGCTCATCGGTGGTGAGGACGCCCTCGACGGGCTGAACAACACGACGATCATCGCGGCCTCGCCGTTCGTGATCGTGTTGATCTTCCTGTGCGCCTCCCTGGTCAAGGACCTGCGCAGCGACCCGATGATGCTGCGCAGCGAGAAGGGTGCCGAGGTGCTCGAGCGGGCGGTCATCGCCGGCACGGAGGAGCACGACGGCGACTTCGAGCTGGTGACCACGCCGGTCGAGAACGGCGACGACGACCAGAGCTCGGAGGACTCCGGCAGCGACTCCTCCGGCAGCGACCCCTCCGCGGGGAGCGGTCGCTGAGTGAATTTCCTGGATTACCTCGCATCCAGGTGGCAGCAGGTGCTGGTCGACGGTTACCAGCACGCGAGCATGGTGGTGCAGTGCGTCGCGCTGGCCACGCTCTTCGGCGTCCTGGTCGGGGTTGCGGTCTACCGCAGCCCCGCCGGGGCGGCGATCGCTACTGCACTGTCCAGCGCGGTTCTGACGATCCCGTCCTTCGCCCTGTTCGGACTGCTGATCCCCGCGCTGGGCCTGGGGGTCGCCCCGTCGGTGGTGACCCTCGTCCTCTACGCGCTGCTCCCGATCGTGCGCAACACGATCGTCGGCCTGGCCGCCGTGGACCGCCCCGTCGTGGACGCGGCCCGCGGCATCGGCATGAGCCGGGCCGATGTGCTCCTGCGCGTGGAGCTGCGCCTGGCCTGGCCGGCCGTCCTCGCGGGCATGCGCGTGAGCGCGCAGATGCTCATGGGCATCGCCGCCATCGCCGCCTACGCGAAGGGCCCGGGCCTGGGCAACCTGATCTTCAGCGGATTCACCCGGCTGGGCGGGGCGAACGCGTTGAACATGGCGCTGACCGGCACGATCGGCGTGATCGTGCTGGCGCTCGTGCTCGACGCGCTGCTCGTGCTCGTCGGCAGGGCGACGACACCGAGGGGGCTGCGTGGCTGAGGGACGCGAGCAGGCCGGCGGCGAGCCGGTGAGCGGCCACGGGGTGGAGATCCGCCTCGAGTCGGTGTCGAAGCACTACCCCGGGCAGAAGGAGCCGGCCGTCGAGTCGGTGACGATGACGATCCCGGCGGGCGAGACGGTCGTGCTGGTCGGGCCCTCCGGCAGCGGCAAGACCACCACGATGCGGATGATCAACCGGCTGATCGAGCCCACGTCCGGGCGCATCACCATCGGCGGCCAGGACGTCCTGGGGCTCGACCCGGACCGGCTGCGCCGCGAGATCGGTTACGCCATCCAGCACAGCGGCCTGTTCCCGCACCTGACCGTCGGCGACAACGTCGGCATGGTGCCGCGGCTGGTCGGTTGGGAGCGCGCCCGCATCCCCGAGCGCGTCGACGAGATGCTCGACCTGGTCGGGCTGGACCCGGCCGAGTACCGCGGCCGGTACCCGCGGCAGCTCTCCGGCGGGCAGCAGCAGCGGGTCGGGGTGGCCCGCGCGCTCGCCGCGAACCCGCCGGTGCTGCTCATGGACGAACCGTTCGGCGCGGTCGACCCGATCACGCGCGGCGTGCTGCAGGACGAGCTCATGCGGCTGCAGGCCGACCTGGGCAAGACGATCGTGTTCGTCACGCACGACTTCGACGAGGCCGTCAAGATCGGCGACCGCATCGCCGTGCTCGGCGAGCGCTCGCGCGTGCTGCAGTACGACGCGCCCGAGGCGATCCTGGCCAGTCCGGCGGACGACACGGTGGCCGGGTTCGTCGGCGCCGGGGCCGCGCTGAAGCAGCTGACGCTGCGCCGCGTGCGCGAGATCAGCCTCGGCGCGGTGCCGACCGCGAAGCTCGACGAGGACCCGGCGGCGCTGCGCGAGCGCCTCGGCGGTCGGCGCGGCGCGATCGGGCTGGTGCTCGACCGCCGCGACCGCCCGGTGCGCTGGGCCACCGCGCGCGAGGCGGCCTCGGTGCGGACGCTGTCGGCGGCGGGGCGCGCCGTGGAGGACAGCGTCTCGCCCGCCTCCACGCTGCAGGACGCCCTGGAGGCGATCCTCACCGACGACGACGGGGTGGCGGTGGTGACCGGGTCCCGCGGCGAGTACGTCGGGGTGGTGGACATCGACACGGTGATGGCCACGATCAAATCGCTGCAGGAGGAGCACGGCCCCGGCAACCCCGCCGAGGGCGGTGCCGCCGGCGGGGCCGGCAGCTCCGAGGGGGCGCGGTGAGCGGCGCGCCGGCGGGCGCCCGGTCGAACCGGTGGCGGCTGCTCGTCCAGCCGGTCACCGCGGTCGTGCTCGTCACCGCGGTGCTCGGGTGGGCCTTCGGCCGGGGCGTGGACGAGGTCACCGCGCGCAGCCTCAACGCCCCCACGCTGCTGAGCCTGACCTGGCAGCACCTGCTGATGAGCGCGGCCGTGGCGCTGATCGTGGTGCTCGTGGCCGTGCCGCTGGGCGTGCTGCTCAGCCGCCCGCGGGCGCGCAGGTTGGCGCCGCTGGTCATCGGCGTGGCCAACGTCGGCCAGGCCGCGCCCGCCGTCGGGCTGATCGTGCTGTTCTTCCTGCTCACCGGCGGTTCCACCGGGTTCTGGGTGGCGGTGCTGCCGATCGCGCTGTACTCGCTGCTGCCGGTGCTGCGCAACACGATCGTGGGGCTGCGCCAGGTGGATCCCGAGCTGGTCGACGCGGGGCGCGGCATCGGCATGTCCGCGACCGGGGTGCTGCTGCGCATCGAGCTGCCGCTGTCCGTGCCGTTCATCCTCGCCGGGCTGCGCACCGCTCTCGTGCTGGCCGTGGGCACGGCGACGCTGGCGCTGTTCGTCGGCGCCGGCGGCCTCGGCGAGCTCATCGACACCGGCTACAAGCTGAGCAACTGGACGGTGCTCGGCGTCGGCGCCGTGCTGTCCATGGCGCTGGCGCTGCTGGTGGACTGGCTCGGGGCGCTGGCCGAGACCTACCTGTCGCCGAGGGGGCTGCGATGACGGCGGGCGTGCCGCGCAGGGGTCTGCTCCGGCTGGCCGGGGCCGCCGCCGCGGGCGCGGCGCTGGCCGGGTGCGGCCTGAGCTCCGGATCGGCGCTGCCGCTGCCGGTGCGGCCGGGGCGGATCCGCCCGGTGCCGGAGCTGGAGGGCGTCACGTTCACCGTCGGGTCGAAGGACTACACCGAGCAGGTCGTGCTCGCCTACCTGGCCGAGTTCGCGCTCAGCGCCGCGGGGGCGCGCGTGCGGGACCTGAGCAACATCACCGGCTCGTCCAGCGCGCGCAACGCGCTGGTCGGCGGCCAGATCGACCTCATGTGGGAGTACACCGGCGTCGCCTGGGTGAACTACAACGGCAACACCGAGCCGATCGCGGACCCGCAGGAGCAGTACCGGGCGGTGCGCCGGCAGGACCGCCTGCGCAACGACATCGCGTGGACCTCGCCCGCCTTCGCCGTGGACAACACCTACGGCTTCGCCGTCAGCGCCGAGGCGCAGCGCCGCCTCGACGTGCACGAGCTCTCCGACCTGCCGCGGATCGTGCGCGAGCGGCCGGAGGAGGCCACGTTCTGCGTGGAGACCGAGTTCGCCAGCCGCAACGACGGTTTCCCCGGGGTGCAGCGGGCCTACGGGTTCCGGGCCGATCCGCAGCGGGTCCGCACGCTCTACACCGGCAGCATCTACCAGGCCACGGCCAACGGGACGTGCACGTTCGGCGAGGTGTTCACCACCGACGGCCGGATCCGGGCGATGGACCTGCGCGTGCTCGTCGACGACCGGTCGTTCTTCCCGCGGTACAACCTGGCGATGACCATGCGGGTGCCCACGTTCGAGCGCTACCCGCAGCTGTCCGGGTTGTTCGGCAGGATCTCGGAGCTGCTGAGCAACGACGAGCTGATGCGCCTGAACGCCCGGGTCGACGTCGACGGCCGGGACCCGGCGGACGTGGCGCGCGAGTGGCTCGCCGCGAAGGGGCTCGTGCGCATCCCCTGAGCACCGGGCCACCGCGCCAGCCGAATCCGCGGCTCAGACGCCGAACTTGCCGAGCAGTTCGTCCTCGATGCGGGCGAGGTCCTCGGCCACGGCCCGGTGGGCCGAGCGCCGGCGGGCGGCGGGCAGCCGCTCGGCAGCGCGGACGGCTCCGGTGAGCTGCTCCAGCCGCGCGTCCGTGCGCTCGGCGAACTGCTCGGTGGCGGCCTTCTCCTCCGCGCCCGAACGCGCGGCCTGCTGCCGCAGGTCGGTCAGCGCGCGGTGGTCCCCGGCGATGCGCGCGTGCAGCGCGGCGCCGTGGCCGGTGTAGTGGCCGACGTCCTCGACGGCCACGCCGAGGTGGCGGGCCCGCATGCGGTCGTAGCGTTCGCGGGCGGTCCCGGCGGCAGCGGCGAGGTAGGGCGCGAGGACCGGGCCGACGACCTTGGCCACGCCGATGAGCTTCTTCGCGTTGCCGGGTGTCATCCGGCCGTGCTCGCCCTTCTCGCGGGCCTTCTGCTCCGCCTGCCGCGCCCGCTGCTCGACCTTGGCTGCTTTGCGGTGCTCAGCGGCCGCTTTGCGCTGCTCCTTCGCGGACTCCACGGCGGTGCTGTGCTTGCCGCCGCCCGGCGTCCGCCGCCCCACTCGTGTCATCGCAGCCGACCTCCCTGATCGTTCGCTCGCGGCCGGTGGTGCCGTGCGCTCGCCACCCCTCGGCGATCACTGTACGTCGGCGGGCGGTCACGCACGACTCAGCGCCGACCCCTCCTCGCGTGTCGGGGGGCATGTGAGGTGAGTGGATCTGCGGCGAGACTTCCTCGGCGCTGCCGCGCCGAAACGGGACAGTCGGATGCGAACTGCCCGATCAGCGCGGCTGCTCGATGTCGAGCACCCGGAGCGGGAATCCGCCCGAGGTTCTGCCACCGGACCACGCCGCCACCCGGGTCACACCACTCGTGAAGGGGTGAAATCACGCACTGTGCGCCCGGGGTGCACTCCGCACCCCCTGGAGGTGGGGCTTACGCTGCGGATTGTGAACGAACAGGTGCTGCTCGAGGCCGCTGAGGTCTCGCGCTGCCGTCGCCGGGTGCACCTGGACCACGACCCGGGGATGCGCGGTGCGGTGACCGCGCCGCAGGACCCGGGCGCGGAACAGCGCATCGCCGATGCGGCCGAGCACCGCTCGCTCGTCGCGGAGCGGCTCGGCCACCTGTTCGGCTCCGATCTCGTCGTGATCCCGCGGGGCGGGGGCGGCGCCGCGCGGGAGGAGGCCACGGCCGCGGCGATGCGCGCGGGTGCCGCCTACATCTCGGACGCCCAGCTGCCGACCGACGGGCAGCGCGGTGCGACCGGCGGGATCGATCTGCTGGTCCGCTTCGGCGACGGTTACGTGCCGGTGCTGGTGGTGCGGCACAAGACGACGAACCCGGGCCGGGGCGCGCGCGTTTCCGCTGTGGACAAGCCGGTGCCCGGTGCGGCGTGGGTGGACGAGACCCGCAAGCCGCGGTCGAACGCGCGGGACCAGCTGCGGTTGGCGCACGCGATGCGGCTGCTGCAGGCGTGCGGCATGGGTGCCGCGACCTCCGTCCCGCCGCTGCACGGCCCGGCCGGCGGCGTCATCGGGGTGGAGGCCGATGCCGTGCTCTGGCACGACCTCGGTGCGCCGACGTGGCCGGACGGGCGGACGGCGCTGACCGAGTACGACCGGCGGTTCGCCGACCGGGTGGCCGTGGCCGCCGCGGCCGCGGCGGGGGCGGAGCCGCTGGCGCAGCCGTCGCGGATCAACGAGTGCAAGACGTGCCCGTGGTGGCCGGTGTGCGCGCAGCAGCTGCACGCCGCCCGCGACGTCAGCCTCGTGGTGCGCGGTGAGGACGCGGCGGCCCTGCGCGAGCACGGTGTTTCCACAGTGGACGACCTCGCGGCGCTTCCCGTCAGCCGCGCTTCCGAGCTGCCGCTGGCGAACGGCAAGAGCGCGGACGTGGTGCTGCTGGCGAAGGCGTGGCTGAACGATTTCCCGATGGTGCGGCGGAACCGCACCGTCCAGGTGCCGCGTGCGGACGTGGAAGTCGATGTGGACATGGAGAGCTACGCCGACTCCGGCGCCTACTTGTGGGGCTGCTGGTTGTCCGGTGTGGACGTCGGGATTCGCCGCGGCTACCACGGTTTCGCCACGTGGGACCCGCTGCCGTCGGACGACGAGGCCCGTTCGTTCGCCGAGTTCTGGACCTGGCTGCGCCGGGTGCGGCAGCTCGCCTCCGAGCGCGGCCTGAGCTTCCGCGCGTACTGCTACAACGAGCTCGCGGAGAACCGGTGGTTGCTCTCCTCGGCGCAGCGGTTCGCCGGCAAGCCCGGCGTGCCCCCGGTGGAGGACGTGCGCAGGTTCATCAGGTCCCACGAGTGGGTGGACCTGTTCGCCGTGGTGCGCGACCAGTTCCTGTGCCCGAACGGCAAGGGGCTCAAGGTGGTGGCCCCGTGCGCCGGTTTCTCCTGGCGCGACGCGGAGGCCGGCGGGGCGAACTCGATGCGCTGGTACCGCGCGGCCGTCGGGCTCGGCGGCACGCCCGCCGCGCCGGAGCAGCGGACGCGCCTGCTCACCTACAACGAGGACGACGTGCGGGCGACGTGGACCGTCCGGGAGTGGATGACCTCGGAAGGGGTCTACGACGTCCCCGCCGCCGCGGACCTGTGAACCGCGCGTGCCCGTGAACAGCGCGGTCCCGGCGAGCGGTGGGCCCGCTCCTCAGCCGCCGTCCGGCAGCAGCACCGCGCGGCCGCGGATCTCGCCGCGCTCGAACCGCTCGTAGATCTCGGGGCCGCGGTCCAGGGCGAAGGTCTCCACGTGGGCGCGCACGTCGCCGCTGCGCGCCAGCGCGAGCAGTTCGATCAGCTCCGCCCGCGTGCCCCAGTACGGGGCGGTCACGGAGGCCTCGAACGGCAGCAGCCCGAACCCGACCTGCACCGAGGCGCCGCCGATGCCGACGATGGTGATGTCGCCCTCCACGGCGACGAGGCGCGGATCCAGGCGCACCGTCGGTTCCGCGCCGACGAAGTCCAGCACCACTTCGGCACCGCGGCCGCCGGTGAGCCCGGCGACCCTGCTGATCGCGCCGTCGTCGGCGCGCACGGCTTCGTGCGCGCCGACTTCCCGGGCCAGTTCGAGCTTCTCGTCGGCCACGTCCAGGGCCACCACCCGGGCGGGTGTGCAGGCGCGCAGGATCTGGACGGCCAGGTGGCCGAGACCGCCGGCGCCGATGACGACGGCGGTGCTGCCGCCGCCGAGCTTCGGCAGCGAGCGCTGCACCGCGTGGTACGGCGTCAGCCCGGCGTCGGTGAGCGGTGCGGCCTGCGCCGGGTCGAGGCCGTCCAGCGGGACGAGGTGCCGCGGATCGTCGACGAGCAGGTACTCGGCCATCGCGCCGGGCGCGCCGAGGCCGGGCGGGTGGATGCCGAGCTCCTCGGCGCGGGTGCAGTAGTTCTCCCGGCCGAGCGAGCACGAGTGGCACCGGCCGCACCCCCACGAGCCGTACACGGCGTACTCCTCGCCCTCGGCGACGGTGGTGATCCCGTCTCCGACGGCGGCGACGGTGCCGGCGCCCTCGTGGCCCAGCGTCAGCGGCAGCTCGTACGGGAACTGCTCGGCGGGCCAGTTCATCACGGCCAGGTCGGAGTGGCACATGCCCGCTGCGGTGACGCGCAGCAGCACCTGACCGGGGCCGGGTTCGGGTGCGGGGATCTCGGTGACGCGGGGTTTCGTTCCGACTTCGGTGTACTGCACGGCTCTCATGAACCGGTTCCCTTCCGCTCGGTCCTGCCTGCGCCGGCGCGTTCCGGCCCGCCGCGCGGCCCTTGCTGCGGCCATCCTCCGCGCGGCGGCGGTGCGGCGCACGGGAGATGCGCGGGCGCGCCCCGGCTCCCGGCGGGTGCGCCGGTCCGCGCGCGGGTATCGCCCGGCCGTGTGATGCCGTGTGATCTCGACGTACGGTGAGCCCATGTTCACCACGCGCCCCGAACTGGTCGGCACGCACGGCATGGTCGCCAGCACCCACTGGCTCGCCTCCGCCTCCGGGATGGCCGTGCTCGAGGACGGCGGCAACGCCTTCGACGCGGCCGCGGCCGCCGGTTTCGTGCTCCAGGTCGTCGAGCCGCACCTGAACGGCCCCGGTGGTGAGCTGCCCGCGCTGCTGCACAGCGCGCGCGAGGGCCGCACCCGCGCGCTGTGCGGGCAGGGACCGGCGCCGGCGGGGGCGACGATCGAGCACTACCGCGACGAGCTCGGCCTCGACCTCGTCCCCGGGACCGGGCTGCTGGCCGCGACGGTGCCGGGCGCGTGGGACGGGTGGTTGGTGCTGCTGCGCGACCACGGCACGAAGTCCCTGCGGGAGGTGCTGCGCCACGCCATCGGCTACGCCCGCGGCGGGTTCCCCGCGGTCGAGCGCATCAGCACCACGATCGAGGCGGTGCGCGCGCTGTTCACCGAGCACTGGCCGAGCTCGGCGCAGCAGTGGCTCGTCCGGGGCGAGGCCCCGCGGCCGGGGGCGATGCTGCGCAACCCCGTGCTGGCGGACACGTGGGAGCGGTTGCTCGCCGCGGCCGACGGCGCGGGCGGCAGCCGGGAGAACCGCATCGACGCGGCCCGGCGGGCCTGGGCGGAGGGCTTCGTCGCGGAGGCGGTCGAGAAGTTCGCGCGCACTCCGCACCGGGACAACTCGGGGCGCGAGCACGCCGGGGTCATCACCGCCCACGACCTCGCCTCCTTCCGGGCGAGCTACGAGGACCCGCTGCTGACCGACCTGGACGGCGGGTGGACGCTGGCGAAGTTCGGGATCTGGACGCAGGGCCCGGTGCTGGCGCAGCAGCTGCGCCTGCTGGAGGGGTCCGGCGAGCGCCTGCGCTACGTCGACGGCGTGCCGGACGCGGACGCGGTGCACCTGGCGCTGGAGGCCGCGAAGCTGGCCTTCGCCGACCGCGAGGCCTTCTACGGCGACTCGGCCGACCCGGCCGCGGCCGCGGACCTGGTCTCCCGCGAGTACGCCGGGCAGCGGCGCGCGCTGCTGGGCGAGCGGGCCTCGTTCGAGCTGCGGCCCGGGAACCCGGGCGGGCGCGCGGTCCGGTTGCCGCGGCACATCGCCGAGGAGCGCGGCCGCGGTGCGGCGATCGACACGAGCGGTGTCGGCCTCGGTGAGCCGACGGTGGCCGCCACGGGCGCGACCCGCGGCGACACGGTGCACCTCGACGTCGTCGACCGGTGGGGGAACATGGTCTCGGCGACGCCGTCCGGCGGGTGGCTGCAGTCCTCCCCGTGGATCCCCGAGCTCGGGTTCTGCCTGGGCAGCCGGGCCCAGATGTTCTGGTTGGACGAGGGCCTGCCGAACTCGCTGGCCCCGGGCAGGCGGCCGCGCCTGACGCTGAGCCCGTCGATGGCGCTGCGCGGTGACGACGCGGTGCTGTCGTTCGGCACGCCGGGCGGGGACCAGCAGGACCAGTGGCAGCTGTGCTTCTGGCTGGCGCACGTGCACGGCGGGCTCAACCTGCAGGAGGCGATCGACGCGCCCGCCTGGCACACCACCGCCTTCCCCGGGTCGTTCTTCCCGCGGTCCTGGCAACCGGGCCGGGTCGTGGCCGAGTCCCGGCTCGGCGCGGAGCGGTTCGCCGCGCTGCGCGAGCGCGGCCACGAGGTCGTCGACGCGGGGTCGTGGGCGCTGGGGCGGCTCTCGGCGGTCTCCCGCGAGCCCGACACGGGGGTGCTGCGCGCGGCGGCGAACCCGCGCGGTGCGCAGGGCTACGCCGCCGGCCGCTGAGCGCGCAGCGGCCGGCGCGCGCCTCATGCTGCGGGCAGCTGCCGTCCGACCATGACCATCCGCAGGCTGCGGGCCGCGGCGCCGGCGAGCAGGTCCGGCGCCCGCTCGATGGCTGCGCCGAGGTCGACGGGTCCGGTGAGGATGCTGGCCACGGCGTCGATTCCGGCGTGGAGGTCGGCCTCCGCGTCCGGACCGATCGTGCCGCACAGGGCGATCACCGGTGTGCCGAGCCGCTTCGCGCGGCGGGCGACCTCGGCGGGGACCTTGCCCGCGGTGGAGGCGTCGACCGAGCCCTCCGCGGTGATCACCAGGTCCGCGGCGGCCACCCGCGCGTCCAGTGTGGACTCCGGGAGGAACACGTCGAACCGCGAGCGCAGGCGGGCGCCGAGCGCACCGGCGAGACCGGCGCCGAGGCCGCCGGAGGCGCCACCGCCGGCGACCGCGGCGAGATCACCGGCCCCGCGCGCGGCCAGCGCCCGGGCCCAGGCGCGCATGGCCGCGTCGAGCTGCTCGACGAGCTGCGGACCCGCTCCCTTCTGCGGCCCGAAAACGCGGGCCACGCCGCGCTGCCCGCAGAGCACGTTGTTCGGGTTGACCGCGAGCTCGATCTCCGCCTCCGCCAGCCGCGGGTCGAGCCCGCTGAGGTCGATGCCGGCCACCCGGGCCAGCGCCGCCCCGCCCGGCGGCAGCTCGGCGCCGCCGGCGTCGTGCACGCGGGCGCCGAGGGCGCGCAGCGCTCCCGCGCCCCCGTCGCACACCCCGGAGTCGCCGCAGCCGAGCAGGACGCGGCGGGCGCCGCTGTCCAGCGCCGCGCGGATCAGCTCGCCCACGCCGCGGCTCGTGGTCGCGCCGGGATCGCGGAGGTGCCGGGGCACGAGCGAGAGCCCGGCCGCGGCGGCGAGCTCCACGTACGCGGTCCCCGCGGCCCCGAGCGGTCCCGCGGGGCCGAGCAGGGCGATGTGCGCCGCGACGGGCCCGCCGGTGGGGCCGGTGACCGCCACCGGCACGAGCTCGCCGCCGGTGGTCCGCGCGAGCTGCCGGGCCGATCCCTCGCCGCCGTCGACGACGGGGTGCACGTCGACGGCGGCGGTCGGTTCGGTGCGTCGGACGCCGCGGTGGATCGCCTCGGCGACGTCCTCGGCCTCGAGGCACTCCTTGAAGCCGCTGGGGGCGATGAGCACGCGCATGGATCGCTCCATCGGTCGGGGGTGGACGGGACGGGTCAGCGCAGCGGGAGTCCGAGCGCCGGCCAGATGAACACGGCGAAGACGAGGACGAGCCCCACCAGCACCGGGCCGAGCGCGGCGGACAGCCGCAGCAGGTCGCGCGTGGCGAAGGTGGGGGCGGAGTCGAGCCGGGCGAAGATCGCCACGGGTTTGGCCGAGGCGGGCAGCGTGTGGCAGAAGCCCGCCGCTGCGGTGGAGGCGAAGGCGACGGACACGGGGTTGAGCCCCGCGCCGATCGCGGCCGGGATGACCAGCGGGATCAGCACCGAGGAGCGCGCCGAGCGGGACTGCAGCACCAGGTGGGCCGCGGCGCTGAGCACGACCACGCTCACCAGCAGCGCCCCGCCGGGGAGGCCCTCGTGCAGCGCCGCGGCCCGCTCCGCCGTGCCGGACTCGAGCAGGGCGGTGCCGAGCGCGGTGGTGGCGGCCATGAACAGCAGCAGCGACCAGGGGATCTCGGCGATGGCGGTGTTCCACGGCACGGTGCCGGTCCGCGGCAGGGTGACCAGCAGGGCGCCGGCCAGGGCCACGAGGGCCGGCGGAAGGCCGTGCACCGCTTCGGTGCACCACAGCAGGACGACGGCGAGCAGCAGGCCGAGGGCCCGCTGCTCGGAGCGGGTGATCCGCGCGGGCACCCCGAGCTCGGCGCGCAGCACCGCCGCGTCCACGCGCAGCGGGGTGCGCCGCTCGGCGCGGTCCGCGCTGAGCAGCAGCACGATCTCGGCGGCGAGGTGGGAGCTCACCACGGCCAGCGGCAGGCCCCAGGCCAGCCACGCGGCGAAGCCGATGCCACCGTCGACGGTGCTGTCCAGGATCTGGCTGGTGATGAGGTGGGCGCCCGCGCCGACGAGGGTGGCGACCGCGGAGAGCAGCACCGCGGTGGGCATCAGCAGCGCCAGCCCGCGGACCAGCTGCGGTCTGCGGGGGAAGGCCCCGGCCAGTGCCCGGTGGATCGGCACCGCGAGGGCGGCGCGGCCGCTCGTGCTGGGCACGAGCAGCGCGGTGACGACCAGTCCCGCGGTGAGCAGGTGCACCAGTCCGCGGGGCCGGTGCGCCCGGGCGGCCAGGCCGATCGCGACCCGCGCGGGCAGGCCGGTGCGGTTGATGCCCGCGGCGAGCACGAACGCGGCCACGAGCAGCCAGATCTGCTCGGAACCGAGGGTTTCGAAGAGGTCCTCCGCGTCGAGCGCGCCGAGCACGACCACCGCCGCGGCCGCGGCCAGGGCCACGAACGTGTCGTCGGTGTGGCGGCTGACCCAGCCGCAGATCGCGGCGGCGAACACGGCGATCGTGCCGAGGGCGGTCGGGTCGAGCCCGCCCCCGGAGGGTGCCGGCGGTGCCGGCCCGACGAGCAGCGCGGCGGCGCCGAGCACGGCCAGCGCCCCGAGCGTCACGCCGACGCCCCAGCCGGTGTCGGTGCCGGGTTCCGGTGCGCCCCGCGCCGCCCGCAGGGGAGTGGCGTACTCGACCGCCCCGTCGCCGGGGTGTCCGGTCTCGGGGTCACCGGTCGCGGGCCCTGCGGTGCCGAGCGCCCCGGCCTCGTGCGCGCGTTGCATGGTCCCCACGTTCCCGGGGGCGGCTGAGCGGATCGTGAAACCGGGATGAGGGCTTCTTCATCCGGCCGGGACGAGCAGCGGGAGCGCGTTCAGCCGGGGCGCGCGCGTGTCCTCCCGGAACGCGTCCCCGGCCGGTACGGCCTGTGGACAACTCCTCCCGCGGCGGCCGCGCGAACGGGTGTTCCGCAGTTGTCCACAGGAGTTGATCTGCGAAAACGACTGATCGACGCGAGTTGTGCACACCTGTGGAGGGAGTTGTCCACAGGTGTGTGCTCCTGTCACCCGTCGAGGCGGTACCCCATGCCACGGACCGTGCGGATGCGCTCCGCGCCGAGCTTGCGGCGCAGCCCGCGCACGTGGACGTCCACCACGTTCGACTCCGGGTCGAAGTCGTAGCCCCACACGTGCGACAGGATCTGCTCCCGCGCCAGGACCTGGCCCGGGTGCCGCAGGAAGACCTCCAGGATCGAGAACTCCCGCGCGGTCAGCTCCACCGCGCCCTCCGGCGTGCCGGCCCGGCGGCTGCGCAGGTCCAGCGAGAGCTCGCCCGCCCGCAGCACGGTCGCCTCGCCCGCCCCGTCGGTGGAGCGCAGCCGCAGGCGCACCCGGGCCAGCAGCTCCTCGAAGCGGAACGGTTTGGTCATGTAGTCGTCCGCACCGCCTTCGAGGCCGGCGACCGTGTCGTGCACCGAGTCCCGCGCGGTCAGGATGATCACGGGCGCGGTCACCCGCTGCTCCCGCGCCGCGCGCAGCACCGCGAACCCGTCCCGGCCGGGCAGCCCCAGGTCGAGGACCACCAGGTCGAAGTCGCCGGTGACCAGGTGGTCCTGCGCCGTCGGGCCGTCCGCGACCACCGTCGGGGTGAACCCGTTCGCGCGCAGCCCCTTCTCGATGAACGCGGCGATCCGGGCCTCGTCCTCCACGATCAGGATCCTGCTCATGCCTGCTGCGGCTCCTCCTCCCGCTCGTCCGGTCCGGCGACCGGCAGTTCCAGGGTGAACGTGGCCCCCTCGCCCGGGCGCGACCGCACGTGCACCCGGCCGCGGTGCGCATCGGCGATGGCGCGCACGATCGCCAGGCCCAGGCCCGCGCCCCCGGCGTGCTGGCCGTCGCCGTGCGCGAAGCGGTCGAAGATCCGCTCGGCCCGCTCCGGATCGATCCCCGGCCCGTGGTCGGTGATCCACAGCAGGGCCGCCCCCTGCCGCAGCCGCGACCCGATCCGGATCTCGGAGCCCACCTCGGTGTGCTGCACCGCGTTCTGCGCCAGCTGCACCATCGCCTGGGTCGCGCGCTGCTCGTCGACCACGACCTCGCCCTCGCCGAGGTGCTCCAGCACCCACCGCCGATCACCCAGCGAGCGGATCTTCGTCTCCACGTCGCTGGTCAGCTCGGCCAGCGAGACGGTCGCCGGCGCGGCGAAGTCGGGCCGCTCGGCCTTGGCCAGCACGAGCAGGTCCTCCACGATGCGCGTCATCCGGTCCAGCTCGTCGGTGCACAGGCGCACCACCTCCTGCCGCTCGGCGGGGTCGTAGCCCAGCAGCTCCAGGTTGCCCCGCACGATCGTGATCGGCGTGCGCAGCTCGTGGCTGACGTCGTCGACGAACTGCCGCTGGGTGGCGAAGGCGTCCTGCAGGCGGTCCAGCATGGCGTTGAACTGCTCGGCCAGGGCCGCGATGTCGTCGCGGCCCTGCACCGGGATGCGGCGGGTCAGGTCGTGCTCGCTGATCTCCGCGGCGGTGCGCCGCACGTCCCGGACGGGCGCGAGGATCAGCCCGGCGATGATCCACGAGGCCACCGCGGCGAGCACGACGCCGACCGCGCTCACCCCGATGATCAGCCGCACCGTCCGGTCGGCGTTGGCCACGTCCTGCCCGGTGAACCGCTCCGTGATGAACCAGGCCGGCCCCTGCGCCGTGTCCGCGCGGATCTTGACCCAGTGCATCGGTCCGTGGGCGGTGTCCGTGCGCCCGCTCGTGCGCGGGTCGTCGAGCAGGCGCTGCAGCACGGCGGGGTCCTGCGCAACGGCTTCCACCGCCGGGGACTGCTCCTGGGACAGCGCCCGCGGGCCCTGCGGGGTGCGCCACGCGCCGACCAGGGCCTCCTCCGGGTCGGGGTACTGCTGCGACAGGAACGTCTCGAACAGCGCGCGGGGGTCGTCCAGCGCGCGCCCCGTGGCCGGGTCGCGGCCCTGCTCGGCGAAGGCGCTGAACTCGCGCGCCTGCTGCTCCAGCGCGGCGCTCGTCTTGTTGAGCACGTCGGTGTGCAGGAACTGCCGCGTCAGCGTGATCACCGCCAGCAGCACCACCACGAGCACGAGCAGCAGCCACCCCATGATCTGCGCGCGGGCCGGGATGCGCGTGCCGGTGCGCCGGCGCGAGGCCTGCTGCGAGCGGTCGGCCGGGTCAGTCGTCGCGCTGGTCGTCATCGAACCGGTCGTCGGCGTCGTCGTCGTGCGCGGGCGGCGGGGGCGGGAGGTCGCTCGGTCCCGTCGCGCTGCCGGGTGCCCGCCCCGGGGACGGCTCGGGAGCCCCCGCTCCGGACGGCGGGGCCGTTCCCTCGGGCGTGCGCACCTCGACACGACCGGGGACCTGCGGGGCGCGGGGTTCGTCGGTGAGCGCGAAGCTCACCAGGACGGCACCGAGCGGCAGCGCCATCGCGGTGAGCAGCAGCGCCACCTTGGAAGCTGGCTTCATGCGCCCCATCATGGCGATCAGCGGTGGAACGGACGTGAAACTCGGATGAAGAAGCCTTCATCCGCGCCCGTCGCGACGTTCCCGGCGGGCGAGATGTCGATCCCCGCGACCGGGAACCGCTAGTGTGCGCACAACCGGACTGACGCGCGCGGATCGTGGCGGTGAGATGCAGGACGGATCGAGCGAGCCGAGCGGACGGCGCCGCGCTGCCGGCGACGACCCGCGGCTGGTCTGCGAGCACCACCGGTACGCGGTGGCGTCGCGCTACGCGCGGGGCAGGCGCGTGCTCGACCTGGGCTGCGGCGAGGGCCGCGGCTCCGCGCTGCTCGCCGCCGAGGCCGACGAGGTGGTCGGCGTCGACGACGCGGACACCGTCGAGCACGCGCGCGCCGCCCGCGGCGGGCGGCGGTTGGAGTTCCAGGCCGGTGCGGTCACCGACCCGGAGCTGCTGGCCGAGCAGCGCCCCTTCGACGTGATCGTCTGCTTCCACGTCCTCGAGCGCGTCGAGGACCACGAATCCGTCCTCGACGCGATCCGCTCGCGCCTGGCGCCCGGCGGGCTCGTCCTCATCAGCACCCCGGACGCCGCTGCCGGGGAGACCGGGGAAGCGGCGTCCGCGGGGGAGGGCGGGGCCGTCGACCCCGCTCGCCGGCTCACCGCGCCCGATTTCGGTTCGCTGCTGGAAGGCGCGTTCCGCCACGTGGCCGTGCTGCAGCAGAACCCCGCCGCGGGTTCGCTGGTCGTGCCCAGCGACCCGGGGGACCCGGACGCGGCGATCGAGGGCGTGCGGCTGCAGACGGCGCAGCGCACCGCCACCGGCTGGCAGGTGCGGCAGGGCCTGCCGCACACCGGTCTCATCGGGTTCGCCTCCGACCGGCAGCTGCCGAAGCTGCCCGCGGCCGCGGTGCTGCTCGACCCCGAGCTGGAGCTGGTGCGCGGTGGTGCGGACGAGGCGGCCGGCCTGCGCGCCGACTGCGCCGAGGCCGAGCGGCAGCGGCACGAGGCCGAGCAGCGGGCGGAGCGTGCTGAGCAGCGGGCGGAGCGGGCCGAGGAGCAGGTGCAGTGGCTGCGTGACACGGCTGCGCGGTTGGAGGGGCGCGCCGCCGCGGCGCAGAGCCGGGTCGCGGAGGTGGCGGCGGAGCTGACCGCGCGGGAGGCCGAGCAGCAGCAGCGCAGCGCCCTGGTGCGGCGCGCCGTCGACCGGGTCGCCCCCGGTGGGACGCGGCGCCGCGACCTCGTCGACGGCGCGCTGCGGCACCTGCCCGGTGCCGGTGGTGCCGTCACCGGGGGCGGTCCCGGTGGTGGTCCCGGGGGTGGTCCTGGTCCCGCCGGGGGCGGCAGCGGCCCGGTCGACGTGCCGCGCTCGCGGAATCCGCAGGTCAGCGTCATCGTCCCGGCGGGCGGTGCGTGGGCGCGCACGCGCGAGCGCCTGCGGTTGCTGGCCGGGCACGTGGTCTCCGCGCCGTTCGAGGTGATCGTCGTCGACGACGGCGCGTCCGAGGAGACCACCCGGCGCCTGGCCGAGTGCGGCGGAGCGCGGGCGGTGCGCGGCGAACGCCCCCTCGGGTTCGCCGGCGCCTGCGGCCTCGGCGCGGAGCACGCGCGGGGCGAGTTCCTGCTGTTCCTCACCGGCGGGGTCACCGAGTCCTGGTTGGACGGTCTCGTCGATGTGCTGCGCGCGGACGGGGGCGTCGGGCTGGTCGGGGCCGCGCTCCTCGCGCCGGACGGTCGGCTGCGGCAGGCCGGCGGCGTCGTCTTCTCCGACGGCACCGCGCGCTCACCGGGTTCCGGTGCGGACGAGGACCCCGTGTCCGGGGTGCTGCGCGATGTGGACTACTGCTCCGGCGCGGCGCTGCTGGTGCGGGCGGAGCTGTTCCGCCGCCTCGGCGGGTTCGACGCGCGCTTCACCTCGGCGGACTACGCCGGGGCGGACCTGTCCTTCGCCGCGCGTGCGGCGGGTTTCCGCACCGTGGTGCAGCCGCGCGCCGCCGTCGTGCAGCACGCCCAGGACCGCGCGGCCGGGGACCTCGGTGCCCCGGAGGTCGGTGCTCAGGACGCCGGGGGCTGGGACCGCGCGGCCGGGGACGTCGGGGATACCGGTGCGCAGGAGCCGGGTGCGGCGCAGCCCCGGGGCGAGCAGGACCGCGCGCAGCGCCTCGAGCAGGACCGCGCGGCGTTCGCGGGCAAGTGGGCGGAGGTGCTCGAGCGCGAGCACCTGGCGGGGTCCGGTGCGCGCGACCTGTGGCTGGCGCGGCAGCGCGGCACGCACGGCCACCACGGCCCCGTGGTGCTGGTCGCGGGCGAGCGCGTGCCGCGGCCGGGCGTGGACGCCGGGGCGCGGCGGATGCGCGGTCTGCTGGAGCAGCTGCGGGAGTTCGGCTGCCGCGTGGTGTTCCTCCCGGACGACCACGGCACGCCCGAGCCGGACACGGGCGAGCTGCGGCAGCTCGGGGTGCTCGTGCTGCCGCGGGCCGCTGCGCAGCAGGCGTTCCTGCGCGAGGTGGGAACGGAGGTCGCGCTGGCCGTGCTGTCCCGCTCGCGCGCGACGTGGGCGCTGCTGGAGCAGCTGCGCACCAGCGCGCCCGGGGCGGTCGTCGTCCACGACGCGGTGGAACCGGCCTTCCTCGGGCTGCGCAGGCGGGCCGAGCTGGCCTCGGAACTCGGCGACGCGGACGCGGCGAGCGCGTTGCGCCGGCGCAGCGCCGCCGCGCGGGAGCGGGAGCTGGCCGCGGTGCGGGCGGCGGATGCCGTCCTCGTCGCCGGGGCGGCGCACCGGCGGGCGCTGACCGGGGAGGCACCGGAACCGGAGGTCCATGTTCTGTCCACCGTGCAGGTAATCGAGTCCGTCCAGGATGATCCTGGTGATCGCGAGGGGGTACTCCTCGCAGGAGATTTCACGGAAGAGGACACTGTGGACGCGGCGCGGTGGGCGGTCGAGCAGATCATGCCGCTGGTGTGGCGGCGGTTCCCGGAGGTCCGGCTGGACATCGTCGGCACCGGTCCCGCCGGCGAGGTCCGCGACCTGGAACAGCCCGGCGTGGCCGTGCACGAGCTCAGCGGCGAGCTCGCCCGGTGGTGCGCGCGTGCCCGGGTGACCCTGGCGCCGCTGCGGTTCGGCACCGGGGCGGCGGAGGTGGTCGGCGCGAGCCTGGCGTGCGGAGTTCCGGTGGTGGGCACGGGCATCGCGCCCGAAGGGCTGCTGCTCGGCGACGGCGAGGGCATCCGCGTCGGCGGCACGCCCGCGGAACTGGCCGAGGCCGCGGTGCGCCTGCTCGCGGACGGCGCCGAGTGGCGGGAGCTCTCCCGCGCCGGTCAGGAGGCCGTGGCCGAGCAGTGCGGCCCCGAGGCCCACCGCGCGGCGGTGCGGGGCCTGCTCGAACTCGGCAAGATCCCCGCGGAGAGGTGATCACCCCGCCGGCCCCTGTCTCCCCGCCCCGCCCCGTGCAGGGGTGCTCCTCTCTGGACCCGTTCCAGAGAGCACAATTTTCATGAAAATTGTAAGCCGTCCCCACGCGAATGGAGCATGATCCATCCACAAGGGGTTGAGTTGTCCACAGGGTTTCCGCGTGTCGGGTGGTCTTCGCCACTCGCTGGAGCTCGGAAGGCGGGGTCAATCGGGGCGGGGTGATCGTCCCGTTCGGGAGCTTCGCGGGGAGGGGTGATCGCCCCGCTCGGGGTCAGTCGCGGACGGTGGGCGGGGTCTTCGCCAGCTGCGCGTCGAGCACCCGGGAGAACAGCGAGTCGGCCTGCTTGCTCTGCTCCGGTTCGCCGCTGACGTCGACGATCACGGCCCAGTCGTGGGCGACGTAGGCGGTGCGGTACGTGGAGTCGCCGCCGAGCACCTCGACCCCCTGGTACGACATCTCGTCCACGGGGGACAGGTCCCGCTGGGCCTGCAGGTACCGGTCGGCCACGGAACGCGCTGTGCGCTCGTTCGGCATCCGCAGGGCGAGCATCGTCACGCGCGGGCCGGAGCCCTCGCTGCCGGAGAACCAACCCCCGCGCAGCCCGTTGTTCAGGGCGAAGTCCCGCACCTGGCGCGGCTTCAGCACCTGCCCCTTCGGGCTCGCCCACGCGCGCCGGTCCAATCCGCCGGACCACGGGTGCGGTGGCTTCGGCGGGGGCACGAGCACCTGGCCCGAGTCCTTCGGTGCGGGTTTCGGCGCGGGCGGTTCCGGCGGCGCGCTCGTCGTCGGCGTCGGTGACGGCGGGGGCGGGGCCGGCTGCGAGGTGGGCTGCTGCGCCTGCTCGTCACCGCTGCCGAGCGGCACGAACAGCGCCACCGCGGCCACCGCCCCCGCGACCACCAGCACGCCGACGACCGAGAGCCAGGCGTAGAGCTTGCCGCGCTTGGGTTTGCGCTCGATCGGCTCCTCGAAGCCGCCGGGGGTGTGGCGCAGCCACGGCGCACCGCCGTCCGGCGGCGGGATCTCGGCGTTCCCCCACGGGGTGCCCGCGGTGTTCACGCCCCAGCCCTGCTGCGGGTGCTGACCTCCCCACGGCTGCTGCGGCCAGGGCTGCTGCACCGGCTGCGGCTGACCCGGACCGGGCGGCTGCTGCGGCGGCGCCTGCGGGGCCGCTTGGCCCTGCTGGGCTGCCTGGACCTGGCCGAGCTGCTGCGGGTCGACGATCTGGGTGCTGTTGGCGTCGGCCGGTGACTGCGCGCGGCCCATCTCCGGGGGCAGCTGCGCCGCGGGGCTCACCGGCGCGTTCTGCTCCGTGGCCTGCTCCGGCTGCTGGGACTGGTCCTGCTGCGGTTGCGGGCCCGGCTGCACCGACTGCTGGGGCTGTGCCGGCTGCTGGGGTCGGGGTGCCGGGCCGTGCTGCTGCGCGGGTCGCGGCGACTGCGGCGCCGGTGGGGGATGCGGCTGCTCGTTCCGGCCCTGCTCGCCGCTCCGGTTCGAGCCGGGCCAGGTGAACGGCGGCGGAAAGGGGTCGACCCCGCCCGCGGCGGGCTCCTGGCCTGCTCCGGCGGGACCGTGCTGCGACTGCTCCGGCGCGTCCTGCTCGGACGCGTCCGGCTGGGCGGTGCTGCCGGCTCCGAGGAGCGCTTCGCGGCGGCGGCGGTGCTCCTCGGCGGAGATGCGGCCCGCCTCGAACTCGGCGTCGAGTTGCTGCAGCTCGTCTTGCCAGGTCACGGATGATTCCCTTTCCGGATTTCCGGCCACGCGAAACCGGCACGCGACCAGTCGTCATTCTGCACGTCGCGCTCCTCGCCGGGTACACCACCCGAGGTGTGAGCTCTGCGAAATCGTGCTCCCGGACGGGCCAGCCGGAGCCGCTCCGCCGGCGATCGCGGGCAGGTGTGCTGCAGCGCACGCGCGCCGGGTCGTCCGCGGGCACGGCCGCGCGTCCGCGCGGGGGTGCCCGCACGGGTACGCGCGGCCGCGTCGCGGGCGTATCCTCGGTCCCATGGCGCTTTTCGGGAACAAGAGCACGATGCCCGAGCCCGGTGCGGCCCTGCCGGGGCGGTCCACGCCGATGCCCGTGGCCGAGCACCACGAGGTGCATCCGGACCGCCGGATCGCGCCGCCGTTTCCGGAAGGTCTGCGCACCGCCGTGTTCGGCATGGGCTGCTTCTGGGGCGCGGAGCGCGTGTTCTGGCGGACCGGGGGCGTGTGGTCCACGGCGGTCGGCTACGCGGGCGGCTACACCCCCAACCCCACCTACGAAGAGGTGTGCAGCGGTCTGACCGGGCACGCCGAGGTGGTGCTCGTCGTGTTCGACCCGCAGCTGATCAGCTACGCCGACCTGCTGCGCGTGTTCTGGGAGAACCACGACCCGACGCAGGGCATGCGGCAGGGCAACGACGTGGGCACGCAGTACCGCTCGGCGGTGTACTGCACCGACGAGCAGCAGCTGCGGCAGGCCGAGGCGAGCCGCGAGGCCTACGCCGACGCGCTCCGCCAGGCCGGCCACGGCGAGGTGACCACGGAGATCGCCCACCTCGGCGAGTTCTACTACGCGGAGACCTACCACCAGCAGTACCTGGCGGAGACGAAGAACCCGTTCGGCTACTGCGGCATCGCGGGGACGGGCGTGGCCTGCCCGGCGGGCCTCGGCGTCACCGCGGAGTGAGCCGCGCGGAGCGGAACGCCCTCGAAGGGCGGTGCAGCGCTGCACGGCGGAAGCGCACACGGTCGAGGAGCAATACGGGGAGTGAGGCAGGTGGCCGAGCGGGCTGATTGGCGCGAGCTCCGCGACAGGCGCATGAGCGAGCCCGGTGCGGAGGAGGCCTGCGAAGCCGCACGCCTGACTTTCGAACTCGGCGAGCGGGTTCGCGAGATGCGCGAGCGACTCGGGCGGACCCAGGCCGAGCTCGCTGAAGAGGCCGACATGACCCAGCCGGCAGTGGCGCGTTTCGAAGCCGGCGGCACCGTTCCGACGATTCCCGTGCTCGAACGCCTCGCCCGTGCGCTCGGTGCTGAGCTGGACGTTCGCTTCACCGCACGGACCTCGGCGGTGTAGTCGGCGCGCGCGGCGCCCCGCCGGCTGGTGGGACGCCGTTGCGCTCGTGCTCAGGTGAAGCGGTCGGTCTTCAGGGCCGCGATGAACGCCTGCCACTGGGCGCGGCTGGTGGTGAAGTGGCCGGCCGCGCGGTTCTTCGTGTCGCGCACGGCGGCGCCGCCGCCGACGCGGCCGACTTCGACGCAGTTGCCGCCGTTGCTGCCGGAACGTTCAGGCTTGCGCCAATGGGTTGGCTTGATGCCGGACATGGTCGTGTTCGCCCTTCCGCCTATGTGTTGTTCTCTTCAGCTGCTTCCACCAGCATCGTGCGCGATTCCGCGCAGCTCAACGCTTGCTGCTCGTCGAGCGTGTGCACGATGAACGTGTAGCGGTGGATGTCGCCGGGGTCTTCCAGGTAGATCCCACCGCGTTCGTTCTCGACGTACACGAACGCGGCCGCATCCTCCTCGGGGAATTGCATCATGACGAACGCTCCGGCCATGGCGGGATGAATGCCGGCGGTGAACGGCAGGATGCGCAGCGAGACGTGCTCGAGCTGGGACGCTTTCACGAGGAAGTCGAGCTGTTCACCCCAGACGGACGGGTCGGCCGTCGGACGGCGGATGACGGCTTCGTTGATGTAGAAGTGCAGCCTCGGCGGTTCCTCGTCGTCGATCCGGGTCTGCCGTTCTTGCCGCACCCGCACTTGGCGCTCGATCTCGTCCTCGGAAAGGTCGGGACGATTCGCGCGGAGGAGTTCCCTGGCGTACCCGGATGTTTGCAGCAGCCCCGGGACGTGCTCGGCCTCGTAGTTCCAGAGATCGAGCGCGTCGGCCTCGAGGCTGACGAAGGTCCTGAACCACTCGGGGACCGTGTCGCGGTAGGCCGCCCACCAACCGCGTTGGTTCGCTTCGTTGGCCAGGCGGAGCAGGTAGTCGAGCTTGGCGGCGTCCACGTCGTAGAACTGGCCGAGCGCTCGGATGGTCTGCGCCTTGATGACGGACCTGGCCTTCTCGAGCTTCGAAACGCCGCTTTCGCCCATGCCCAGCCACTCGGCCGCGTCCTTGAGCGTGTATCCCGACTCCTGTCGCAGCTGGCGCAGCATGGCACCGAGCTGCCGGCGGCGGACGCTCGGCCCCGGAGTACGTGTCATGGCTGACCTTTCGAAGCAGCTACTTGGCGCTCGAGCAGTGTGGCACGCGCATCCTCCCGTGATCGTTGTACACCGTTCGAATGCATCTCAAGGGAATAGTCCTTCGAAAACTTGATATGGGACATGTCTTTTGTGAATGTCTCCTCAAGATCGCGAGCCCGCATATCGGCTCAGCGGCAACCCGGAGGACAGGAGCGCAGGAAGGCGGAGCCCCGACATGCCCCATCCGTTCTCATGGGTGCCGGCGCAGGGAGCGCGGCACGCCACGACCGATCCCCGCCCGCCGCGCAGCGGTCGGGCGTACCCCGAGGACACCGGCGTGTCCACGCTTTGCGGGAAGCGGGTGCCCGCGGCGGCCGGGGAGGTCGCGTGGCTGTGGGAGACCTGCCCGGACTGCGACGAGCGCGCCCGTGCGCTGGTCGGGGCCCGCTCGCGTGCCGAGATCCGCGCGCACCGGCGGGATGCCGGTGCGCAGCGGCGGTCCACCGGGAGGGCGCGGTGACCGGGCGGCGGACGGGCCCGCCGAGCGGGCGGGCGGACGGTCCGGCGGCGGAGCAGGGGAACGGGCAGCCGACCGAGCAGGCGGCTGACCGGACGGCCGGCCTGGCCCCCGGGCGACCGAGCGCGCAGCCGAGCGTGCGGGCGGCCGACCCGAGCACCGGGCGGTCGAGCGGGCGGCCTCCGCACATGCGCAGGCGCCCGGACGAGACCCAGCAGCAGTACCGGGAGCGGCTGTCGCGGTCGTGCTACCGCTGCGGCTGGTACTCCACCGATGCGGAGGAGCTGGACGCGCACGAGGACCGGTGCACCGCGGGAGGCGCCGCGTGATCCCGTTCTTCCTGGTCATCGCTCTCGTGGTCACCGTGGACGTCGCGGGGCTGGCGGCGGCGTGGTGGTCGCTGCAGCGACCACCACGCCCGCGGCGCAGCCGTCCGCGCGGGTGAGCGCGTTCATCGCGCGGCACGGCGTCGCGCCGGAGGACCAGCTGCCGGCCCGGACCGTTCCTGCGCTCCCGGGTTCGCTCACCGCGCGTGACGGCGGATGCGCGGGTCGATCGGGCATCGGCGCCGCCCGCGTGCGCGGGCCCGGGCTGCCCGGTGGTGGCTGGACCAGCGCGAACAGATCACGCCGCCCGCGTGCGCGGGCCCGGGCCGCGTCGTCTCAGCCGCGCTGCGGCTCCCGCTCCCGGCGGGGAGGGGCGAGCTGGTAGCTCAGGGTGATGAGCGCGTCGACCGCGAGCACGATCGTCCACACCTTCAGCGGTTGCAGGGCGGGCAGCGCCGCCTGCAGGTCCCCGATGAGCAGCAGGAACACGCCGCCGATGAGCGCGCCGAGGGCCCACGCCGCCAAGTGCCGCAGCCACTGCCGCCGTTCGTGCCGCGCCCTGGCGCGTCCGGTGCGGGGTGCGCGGGTCGGCGGCGGGCCGCCGGCGAAGCGGTGGGCGAAGTGCTCGTCGGCCCGGCGCACCATCGCCGGGCCGAGCACCACCGTCACGCCCAGGTAGATGGCGGCGATGCCGTGCACCGGGCTCGCCGCGCCACCGGTGCGCAGGTCGGCGACCGAGGCGAGCAGCAGCACCACGTCGACGAGCGGGATGGCCGCGAGCAGCGCCGTGCTCAGGCGGTTGCGCCGCGCGAGGTAGCGCGCGGCGAGCCCGGCGAGCAGCAGCGCCCAGAAGCCGATCTCGCAGCCGATGATGAGTCCGACCAGCATGGCTCCCCCATTTTTTAGCACGACTGTGTTGAAACCTTTGTAGCACGGTCGTGATATAAAAGCCACGTGCCCAAGGTGGTCGATCACGAGCAGCGCCGCGCCGAGATCGGCGCGGCGGTGCAGCGGCTCGTCGCGCGCGAGGGGGCCGAGGCGGTGAGCATCCGCACCGTCGCCGCCGAGTCCGGCTGGTCCACCGGAGCCCTGCGCCACTACTTCGCGACGAAGGCGGAGCTGCTGGCCTTCACCGCGGAACTGGTCGCCGAACGCGTCGCCGCCCGCCTCCGCGAGCGGATGGAGCGCGGCTTCGGGGGCAGGACGCGGTGCGCGGCCGCGCGGGAGCTGATCGGCGAGGTCCTGCCGTTCGACGCGGAGCGCAGCACCGAAGCCGCGATCTCCTTCGCGTTCCTCGACCTCGCGCGGGTCGATCCGGGCGTCGCCGAGCAGCAGCGGCGGCACTTCGACGAGCTCCGCGCGTTCCTGCGGGACGTCGTCGAGCACCTGGCGGGTGGGGGCGCGCAGGACGTCGAGGTCTCCGCGCGCCGCCTGCACCTCCTCGTCGACGGGCTGTCGCTGCACCTGCTGTTCGGGCGGATCGGCGAGGCCGAGGTGCGCGCGGAGCTGGACCGCGAACTCGCCGCGATCGCGAGCGGCTGAGCGGACGAGCCGGGACTCGGGCGGACCGGAGCTCGGGACGCGACCGCGTTCGGGCGCGCCGGCTCCGGGACGGGGAGCGGACCCCGCTCCTCAGGGCGTGCGGCCGAGGAACGCCATCAACCGCTCCGTCGCGTCCGCCCCCTCCGGAGCCGGCTGCTCCGGCCCGAACGCGTTCGGCGAGCGCAGCGCCTCCTCCGGGATCTGCCGCAGGAACTGCTCCGCCCACGTCAGCACGTGGTCGGGGAGTGCGACCCGGCGCCCGTGGGCGCGGCCGAGGTCCCAGGTGTGCAGGTACAGGTCGACCGCGGGGAATCCCAGCGCCTGCCGCAGCGGGACCTCCCCGAACATGGTCGTGCGCACCTCGTCCAAATCGGCGCGCTCCACCTCCGCGCGGGTGCGTGCCGCCGCGCGCGGCCACTCGGCCGCCGGGTCCGCGCCCAGCTCCGCGGGGGCGGTGGAACCGGGCGGGTTCTCGTCGCCGCGGATGGTGGCGCCGGCCAGTTCCAGCACGCTCACCAGGTGTCCCACCAGCTGGCGCGCGTTCCACTCGGCGCAGGGGGTGGGCCTGTCCCAGGCGTCCGGGGGCACGGCGCGCACCGCCCCGCCGAAGAGTTCCAAGCCGTCGAAGAAGGTCCGCTTCACGTCCATGGCGGCAACGTAGCCGGTGGGAGCGGTGCGCACATCTCCCGGGAAGGCGCACCTCGCCGCGAGGACCTCCCCCGGGCAGCTCCTGCCGGCGGCGCACGACGAAACCCCCGGTCCGCGGACCGGGGGTTTCGGGTGGAGCGGATGACGGGATTCGAACCCGCGACCCTCAGCTTGGCAAGCTGATGCGCTACCGCTGCGCTACATCCGCATGTTCTCTTCGTCCCGGCCTCGTTCGCCGGTGCCACCACACTAACGCACCCCCGCGCGGGCCCCGACGGGGGGTCCTCGCCGGGAGCCGCCGCCGGCTCGGCGCGGTGCGTCCGCTCCAACGATGGGGGCGGTTCGACCGCGCTTCCCTCTCCGCGGCGGGGCTCCGCGCGGTACGGTGGGCCCGCGCATGATCAACGTGCACACGTGTGCGGACCGCCTGGCGGGAGGCGAGGATGAACCGGGTCGTACGGGGATCCGATGGCCGGGAGTGGACCATCGAGGCCCACGTCGAGTGGTCCAACCCACTGGCTCCCGACGAGTTCGAGCACGACATCAACGGCGGCTCGATGCCGCCGATCCTCATGGGTTCGGCGCTGCTGTTCCTCGTGGTGCTGTTCGTGCTGTGGACGCCCGACGGTGTCGTCGTGCCGGTGTGGCTCATCGCGGCCCTGGCCGTGCTGGTGCTGTTCTTCCCGGTGCGCTGGATCATGCGCCGCCCCTGGCAGCTGACCGCGAGCACCCCGGGCGACGCCGACGAGCACCCGCCGGAGAAGTGGACCGGGTCGGTGCGCGGCCCCGTCAACGTGCGCCAGCAGGCGGCGCAGGTGGCCCGGCACATCGAGCTGTACGCCGAGCCCGACATGAACGGGGAGCTGCAACCGGTCGAGTAGGTCGCGACCGGTCGAACGGCCGGCCGCGGACTCCCGCGTCCCCCGGGCGCGCGGCGGAGTTCGGCCGCGCTCGTTCTGCTCAGCGGAAGTGCGGCTACCGCTCGTCGACGCACGAAGTGCACCCGACGTGGTTACCTTGTCCCGGCCGGTGGCCATCGGAAATAGTGAAGCCCGTGCCGGAGCTGTTGACGGAGCGCACGGTGCTCACGGCGTTCGCCGCACTGGCAGTGCTCGGGATGTTCGTGCTGCTGTGCCGCGCCCGCCGGGTGAGCACCTCCGTGGAAGACGCCACCCTCGCCGCGCTGCACCGCGTCACCAGCGCCGCCCCGCACCTGCGGGACGGCCTGAGCCAGGAGTCGGCGGACAGGACCGCCCCGCACCTGCGGGAGCTGCTCTCCTGCGGCGCCGTCGGCATCGTCGACGCCGAGGGGCAGCTGCTCAGCTGGGACGGCGGGGCCAACCACCACTACGAGGACCTGCGCGGCACGATCGAGCAGGTGCTGCGCACGGGCAAGCGCGAGTACGTCGAGCACTCCGACGTCCCCTGCGAGCAGCGCTCCTGCCCGATGCGGCACGCGATCGTCGTGCCGCTGGACGTCGAGGGCGAGACCCGCGGTGCGCTGGTGATCATCGCCGACGGCGACCGCAAGCGGCTGCTGCGGGCGAGCGGGGAGGTCGCCCACCACGTGGCCACCCAGCTGGAGCTGGCCGAGCTGCAGGAGTCGCGGCGCCAGCTCGCCCAGGCCGAGGTGCGCGCGCTGCGGGCGCAGATCTCCCCGCACTTCATCTACAACGCGCTGAACACGATCAGTTCGCTGATCCGCACCGACCCCGACCACGCGCGGGACCTGCTGCAGGAGTTCGCCGACTTCACGCGGTACTCGTTCCGCACCACCGGCCTGTACACCACGCTGGCCGACGAGATCCGCAACATCGACCGCTACCTCACGCTGGAGCGGGCCCGGTTCGGCCCGGACCGGCTCAAGGTCCAGCTCAAGATCGCGCCCGAGGTGCTGCCCGTGGTCGTGCCGTTCCTGGCGCTGCAGCCGCTGGTGGAGAACGCGGTGCGGCACGGCCTGGCGGACAAGCCCGGCGGCGGGACGGTCACGCTGATCGCCGAGGACAACGGCGCGGAGGCGCTGATCAGCGTCGACGACGACGGCGTGGGCATGGATCCGGACCGGCTCGACGCCGAGCTGGCCGATGCGCACATGACCGGTGCGCACGTGGGGCTCGGCAACATCAACAACCGCATGCGGGCCACGTTCGGCAACGACTACGCGCTCGTGGTGGAGACCGAGCAGGGCGCGGGGATGAAGGTCCTGATGCGCGTGCCGAAGTTCGCCCCGGGAGTGCGCGTGTCCCCCGAGTCGCCCGGCGGGGACCCGGACTCGCCCGGTGGGGAGTCGGACTCGCCCGGCGAGGACGAGGCGCAGCCGGAGTCCGGTGCGGCGGAGGCCGCCGGGGAGGAGGCCGGTGACGAGCAGGATGCTGGTGGGCAGACCGGCGAGCGGTCATCTGGCGAGCAGCAGGCCCGGACCCGCTCGAACGAGCGGCGGGTGCGCGGCGGGCCGGGGTCCTCGCGGACCGCCGCGCCCCTGCACTGAGGCTTCCCGCGGCACGAGCGCGATCACCCGGATGGCGGGATCACCTGGACGGGGAAGGAACGGCAGGCACGTGATCATCCGTTGTGGTGAAGACTGCGGTTGGTGATCCACAGCCCTGCGAGCTGTCCACACCTGCTGGCGTGGCCGGTGGGACGAGGCGGCGCGGCTCGGTAGCGTGCGGAGCATGACCGACAAGACTCCGCAGAAGTTCAGCGATGTGCTCACCGGCCTGCCGAGCAAGCTGCCGGGCAAGCTGGGCGAGCGCGCCGAGCGCGGACCGGTGGTCGCCGCCGTCCGGCTGCACGGCGTGATCACCTCGACGCCCTCGCCGGTCAGCCGCCCCACGATCTCGATGCAGAACGTGGAGACCGCGCTGTCGCGGGCGTTCGCGCACGACCGGCTGCAGGCGGTGGCGCTGGCCATCAACTCGCCCGGCGGTTCGCCCACCCAGTCGGCCCTGGTGGCCGAGCGCATCCGCGAGCTCGCGAAGGACAAGGACGTGCCCGTGCTGGCGTTCTGCGAGGACGTCGCCGCCTCCGGCGGGTACTGGCTGGCCTGCGCGGGCGACGAGATCTACGCGCACGGCACCTCGATGATCGGTTCGGTGGGCGTGGTGACCGCCGGGTTCGGGCTGCACGGCCTGCTGGACCGGATCGGCGTGGAACGCCGCGTGCACGCGGCCGGTGAGAACAAGGTGCGGCTCGACCCGTACCGCCCGGAGAAGGACGACGACGTCGAGTGGCTGACCGGGATGCAGAACGAACTGCACCAGCAGTTCCGCGAGTGGGTCACCGCGCGCCGCGCGGACCGGCTCGCCGACAGCGAGGAGCTGTTCAGCGGCGAGGTCTACACCGGGCGCAAGGGGGTCGACCTCGGCCTGCTCGACGGCCTGGGCACGATGCGCTCGGTCGTGCGCGAGAAGTTCCCGGACGCGCACCTGGTCTCCGTCGAGCCGCGCAAACCGCTGCTGGCGCGGCTGGGCGTGTCCTCGCCGGCGTCCACCGGGCTCGGCTCGCTGCTCGGCGGGTCGGACCCGGTCATGTCCACAGTGGAGGCGCTGGAGCACCGGGCGCTGTGGTCGCGCTTCGGGCTGTGAACCGGCTGCGAGCACCAGCGGGGCCGGTGCGGGCGCCCGCGTTCCGGGCGCGGGGACCGGTCACTGCGGCGCGTCACGACCTCCGGGGCTGCCCCGGTGTTCTGTGCGTTGCGTGAGCACGTACTTTTGAACACCCAGCGCATGTCGTGGATCACCGAGCGGTGCTGACCGCGGTGCGGGATCGCGCGGCGTGGACCGCGCAGTGCGGGGCTGGGTGGAGACGTGGACAGTGCGCCGTCGGCGCGGCAGGGTGTGGCAGTGCAGTGAGTACCCGAGAGCACACTTCCGGACTCGTCGTCCTCGCCGTGGACGACGAGGTGGCCGGGCTCGACGAGACGAAGTACCTGCTGGAGTCGAATCCCCGCGTGGGGCGCGTGATCAGCGTGTTCGACGCGGCGGAGGCGCTGCGCGTGCTGCGCGGCGACGACCCGGAGCTCGCGCGGCGGGTGGCCGAGGACTTACCCCCCGTCGACGTGGTGTTCGCCGACGTGTCCATGCCCGGCCTCAGCGGCATGGAGCTCGCGCGCGTGCTCTCCGCGTTCCGCCGCCCGCCGGCGCTGGTGTTCATCACCGGCCACGAGGAGAACGCGCTGGAGGCCTTCGAGGTCGGCGCGATCGACTACATCATGAAACCCGCGGACACCGAGCGCGTGGACCGCGCGCTGCGGGCCGTGGAACGCGACGCGCGGGTGAACGCGGCGGTCGAGCCCGGCACCCAGCAGGAGGCGCTGACCTCCTCCGACCCCGGTGAGGACGACGAGGTCATCCCCGTCGAACTCGCCGGCACCACGAAGCTCGTGCCGCGCCGGTCGGTGCGCTGGGTCGAGGCCCAGGGCGACTACGCCCGCCTGCACACCGCGGAGGGCTCGCACCTGGTGCGCATCCCGCTGGCGCAGTTGGAGGAGCGGTGGGGCGACGCCGGGTTCCTGCGGATCCACCGCTCGTACCTGGTGTCCCTGGCGCAGGTGACCGAGCTGCGCATGTCCTCCTCGGGGTACTCGGTCGTGCTCGGCGACCCCGAGGAGGAGCTGCCGGTCAGCCGCAGGCACACGCGGGAGTTGAAGGACCGGTTGGTGCGGGCCCCGCGCCAGGGCTGGGAGTAGCGCGACGTCATGGTCCGCGAGCGCATGACCCGCCAGATCGCGGACCGGCGCGGCCGGTTCGCCACGTCCTCCCGACCCCGCCGGAAGCGCGTGGTGCTGGCCGACCGGCGGCGGACCCGGCAGGTCGCGCGCACCATGATGGAGCTGGAGGAGCAGACCAGCGTCGGTGAGGTGCTGGTGCGCCACCTCGTCCGCGCGCAGCTGCGCACGGTGCTCGCGGCCGCTGGGCTGCCCGCGCTCGTGCTGCTGTCCCTGCCGCTGCTGCTGTGGGCGTTCCCGGCGTTCGCGCGCGCGAGCGTGCTCGGCGTCCCGCTGCCGTGGCTGCTGGTGGGAGTGCTGATCTACCCGTTCCTGCTGCTGGTCGGCGTCGTGGCGACGCGGTTCGCCGAACGCCACGAGCGGGAGTTCGTGCACATGGTGGAGCAGCAGTGACGCCGGACCCGTGGTCGCTGACCGGCATGGTGGCCATCGCCGGTGCGACCCTGGCGATCGGCCTGTGGGCGGTGCGTTCGGCCCGCACGACGACGGACCCGTCCGCCGCGCGCCGCCTCGTGCCGGCCGAGCGCAACGCCGCGGCGATCTCGGGCGAGTTCCTCTCCGCCGCCTCCTTCCTCGGCGTGGCGGGGCTGGTGGTCAAGGAGGGCGCGGACGCGCTGTGGTACCCGGTCGGCTTCGCCGCGGGGTACCTGGCGCTGCTGCTGTTCGTGGCCGCCCCGATGCGCCGCTCCGGCGCGTACACGCTGCCGGACTTCGCCGAGGCCCGGTTGGACTCGCCGCGGCTGCGGCGGGTGTGCACCGCGTTCGTGGTGCTCGCCGGTCTGATGTACCTCGTCCCGCAGCTGCAGGGAGCGGGGTCGACGCTGGCCGCGGCGACGGGGCTGCGGTTCGCCGCGGCCCTGGCCGTCGTCGTCGCGGTGGTGGTGACCAGCGTGCTCACCGGTGGCATGCGGGCGATCACCGTGGTGCAGGCCTTCCAGTACTGGGTGAAGCTCTTCGCCGTCACCCTGCCCGCGTTCGCCCTGTTCGTGGTGTTCCTGGGCGCGCGGGCGGACGTGCCGCAGGAGCTGGACGCACCGGCGCCGCCCGTGTTCGAGCACGCCACGACGGTGTCGGTGGACACCGACGTGCTCCTGCGCGTCACCGCTCCGGCCCGGCTGGAGCAGCGCACCGGCGGGCAGGTGAGCACCGTGCAGCTGCAGCCGGGCGAGCACGAGATCAGCGCGGGAAGCGAGCTGCGGTTCCCGGCGGGCAGCCCGGCGCCGGTCGTCCTCGGTGCGGAGGCGACCAACGCGGAGTGGTTGCGGCCGTTCAGCGGTGGTGCGGGCGAGCTGGTGGAGACGTACTCGCTGCTGGTGGCGACGTTCTTCGGCACGATGGGGCTGCCGCACGTGCTGGCGCGCTTCTACGCGAACCCGAACGGGCATGCGGCGCGGCGCACCGCGTTGTACGTGCTGGCGCTGCTGGCCGCGTTCTACCTGTTCCCCGCGGTGTTCGGGCTGCTGTCCCGGTTGTACGTGCCGCAGCTGCTCGTCACCGGCCGCACGGACGCGGCGGTGCTGCTGCTTCCGCAGGCGATGCTGGACAACTGGGTGGGCGGCCTGCTCGCTGCGGTGACGGGTGCCGGTGCGTTCGCGGCGTTCCTGTCCACATCGACCGGTCTGGTGGTGAGCCTGGCCGGGGTGCTGGCGGTGGACGTGGTGCCGGAGCGCTTCCGGGACGTGCGCTCGATGGCGGTGGCGGCGTGCCTGGTGGCCGCCCTGGTGGCGCTGGTGGTCGGCGGGCAGGACCTGGTGCGCAGCGTGGGCATGGCGTTCGCGCTGGCCGCTTCGACGTTCGGCCCGGTGCTGGTGCTGGGGGTGTGGTGGCGCGGGTTGACCGCGGCGGGCGCGCTCAGCGGCATGGTGACCGGCGGGGTGCTGGTGCTGGTGTCGCTGGTGGCGCACGTGCTCGCCGGGGCGGGTGCGGAGGTGTGGTGGTCGGCGCTGCTCGGCCAGCCCGCGCTGGTGACCGTCCCGCTGGCGTTCGCGGTGACCTGGGCGGTGAGCGCGGCGACGCGCGGCCGGGTGCCGCCCCGCGCGGGCCGGGTGATGCTGCGGCTGCACGCGCCGGACCGGTTGGGCTTCCACGAGCGGGAACCGGGACCGCGGCACGACGCGCAGGTCCCGCGGCGCGGCGGGCGGCACCACCGCGAGTAGCCCGCCCACGGGACCTCCGCGCGCGGAAATGCTCCGCGCGGAGCATTGACAGCGGCGGAACCACCTCGCCGAGCGGCGGGAATTCCCGGGTCAACCGCTGAACGGGTGCAGTCCCCTGTGGAATGTGCGGGAACCCCCGCCGGCGTCACTCGATCGTTAGACCCGCGCCTTCCGGCGTCCCTTCACAATTCCTGCACGCCTCCGTAGCGTTCGCAGGCCGAATCGACTGTCCAGGGGCGACAGCGACGTCGGTTCCGAGTTGGGGAGCCGCTATGTGGAAGGAGCACAGTGAGCACGACTGACGAGCACGAGCCCGGGGCGGGAAATCCTCCCGAGACCTGGGCCGACGTGCAAGCCGGTTCCGAGTTCGCGGACCTGCGGCGGCGATTGCGCCGCTTCGTCTTCCCGGTGTCCGCGCTGTTCTTGGCGTGGTACTTGATCTACGTGCTGCTCGCCGACTACGCGCACGGGTTCATGAGCATCAAGCTGGTCGGCAACATCAACGTCGGCCTGGTGCTGGGCCTGCTGCAGTTCGTGTCGACCTTCGCGATCACCACGCTGTACGTGCGTTTCGCCAACCGACGGCTGGACCCGGCTGCCGAGCGCATCCGGGAGGAAGTGGAAGGAGACGACCGGTGATCCGGCCCGCACTCGAGCTCTCCCCGCTCGCGCAGAGCCCCACCTCGGAGAACCGGTGGCTGAACATCGCGATCTTCACCCTGTTCGTGGTGGCCACGCTCGTGATCGTGTTCCGCGTCAGCCGCAACACGCGCAGCGCCACCGACTACTACGCCGCCGGGCGCGCGTTCTCGGGCGCGCAGAACGGCATCGCCATCTCCGGTGACTACCTCTCGGCCGCCTCGTTCCTCGGGATCGCGGGGGCCATCGCCGTCTACGGCTACGACGGGTTCCTGTACTCGATCGGCTTCCTCGTCGCGTGGCTCGTGGCCCTGCTGCTGGTGGCCGAGCTGCTGCGGAACACCGGCCGCTACACGATGGCCGACGTGCTCAGCTTCCGCATGCGGGAACGCCCCGTGCGGACCGCGGCGTCGCTGTCCACGTTGGCCGTGACCTTCTTCTACCTGCTGGCGCAGATGGCCGGTGCGGGCGGGCTCGTCGCGCTGCTGCTCGGCATCGGCAGCCGCGCCGGGCAGTCGCTGGTCATCGCGATCGTCGGCATGATCATGATCGTGTACGTGCTCATCGGCGGGATGCGCGGCACCACGTGGGTGCAGATCGTCAAGGCCGCGCTGCTCATCGCCGGCACCGGTGTCATGACCGTGTGGGTCATGGCCATGTTCGGGTTCAACCTCTCGGGGCTGATGGGCTCCGCCGTGGACAGCGCGGGCCCGGGCGGTGAGGCGCTGCTCAACCCGGGTGCGAAGTACGGCGAGTCGGCGATGAGCCGCCTGGACTTCGTCTCGCTCGGCGTGGCCCTGGTGCTGGGCACGGCGGGTCTGCCGCACGTGCTCATGCGCTTCTACACCGTGCCGACGTCGAAGGAGGCGCGCCGCTCGGTCGTCTGGGCCATCTGGCTGATCGGGCTGTTCTACCTGTTCACGCTCGTGCTCGGCTACGGCGCGGCGGCCCTGGTGGGCCCGGAGACGATCGAGAACGCGCCGGGCGGGGAGAACGCGGCGGCGCCGCTGCTGGCCTTCGTGATCGGCGGCCCGCTGCTGCTCGGGTTCATCTCCGCGGTCGCCTTCGCCACGATCCTCGCCGTGGTGGCCGGCCTGACCATCACCGCTTCCGCCTCGTTCGCGCACGACATCTACACCAACGTGATCAAGCGCGGCGAGGAGGACAGCGAGAAGCAGGTCAAGGTCGCCCGGATCACCGCCGTGGTCATCGGCCTCGTGTCGATCCTCGGCGGGATCGCCGCGAACGGGCAGAACGTGGCCTTCCTCGTGGCGCTGGCCTTCGCGGTGGCCGCCTCGGCGAACCTGCCGACGCTGCTGTACTCGCTGTTCTGGAAGCGGTTCAACACCACCGGTGCGCTGTGCAGCATCTACGGCGGTCTCATCAGCACCGTCGGGCTGATCGTCTTCTCGCCGGCGGTGTCCGGTTCGGAGGACGCGATGCTCCCGGGCGCGGACTTCGCCTGGTTCCCGCTGTCCAACCCGGGCCTGGTGTCCATCCCGCTGTCGTTCCTGCTCGGCTACCTGGGCACGGTGCTGAGCAAGGAGCCCCACGACGCGGAGAAGTACGCGGAGATGGAGGTGCGGTCGCTGACCGGCGCCGGGGCCGAGAAGGCCACGGCCGAGCACTGAGCGCTCGAGCGCTGAGCGACCGGAACACCGGCAGCGGGCCCGGCCCGCGCCCGCCGACCCGGCGGCGCGCGGCCGGGCCCGCGTGGCAGCATCGGGGCGTGACTACTCCAGTGCCTGGTCAGATTCCCGGTGTGCAGCCGGAGGACATGCCCGCGCAGATCCCTGAGGGCAGCGCCCTGTTGGACGTCCGCGAGCACGAGGAGTGGACCGCGGGCCACGCCCCCGAGGCGGTGCACATCCCCATGGCGGAGGTCCCCCAGCGGCTCGACGAGGTGCCCGAGGCCGACCAGCTGTACGTCATCTGCCGTTCCGGCGGCCGGTCGTCCAAGGTCACCGCGTACCTGAACGCCAACGGTTGGGACGCGGTCAACGTCGAGCGCGGGATGAACGGCTGGGCCGCGAACGGGCGCAGCGTGGTCTCCGATGACCCGGACGCGGAGCCGTACGTGCTGTGACCGCGGAGCCGCAGCGCCCACCGGTGCGGTGGGTCGCCACACCGCCGGGAGCTCCGCGCTCCCGGCCGGTGCGCCGCGGCCCGCACCGCTACACCGGTCCGCCCGCGTACGCCGCCCCGCCCCGGTGGGGCTTCCCGCGGGTGGCGTGGCGGCGGCCGCGGGGCGTGCCCGCGGACCTGCGCGCGGACGCGGGCGCCCGCACGGCCGCGATCACGCGGCCGACCGCCCTGTGGCTGCGGTGCACCGCCGTCGTGGCGCTGCTGGCCCTCGGTGCCGAGCTGTGGCGCTACGGGCTGCTGCTGATGAGCCGCTCGGGCACGTTGTCGGCGGCGGTGGTGGCCGCCTCGGACGCGCTCGTGGTGCTCAGCGAAACGCTGCTGCTGGTCGCGGCGGTGATCAGCGCGGGGTACGCGCTGGTGTGGTTGGTGCGCGCGCGGACCGCGGCGGCCCGGGGCGCCGGGGTGCGCAACGCCCGCTCGGACTGGACCGTGGTGCTCGGGACGCTCGTGCCCGGGTGGAACCTGATCGTGCCCGGTGCCGCGCTGGCGGAGCTGGAGCACACCGCGCTGATCGGCACCGGCGACCGCAGCTCGTCCGGGCGGCCGGTGCCGTCGCCGCTGGTCCGCGTGTGGTGGGCGTGCTGGTCGGCGAGCCTGCTGCTCGGCTGGACCGGGATCGCCTGGGGTTTCCGCGACGGCGTGCAGGCGGAGGCCGACGGCGTGCTGCTGCACGCGTGGATCGCCGCGGTGGCCGCGGCAGTGGCCGTGCTGTCGTCCCGGGTGGTGCTGCACCTGCGGCGGCTGCTCGCGCCGCTCGACCCGACCGAGCTGCGGCGCGACCGCGTCGTCGCGGTGCGCGGGGCCGAACTGCCTCCGCGGCGTGCACGCCCCCGTACCTCACCTCGGTGACACTTTCGCCGTGTAGGTCACAGTTGGCGGACACTGTTCACGCTGCGTCAGCACACTGAGGGTGTGCCGCAGTCGACCCCGGAAGTCGTCGCGCATCGTGGAGCCTCGGCCGACCGCGCCGAGCACACGCGCGGCGCCTACGAACTGGCCATGCGACAGGGCGCCGACGCCGTCGAGTGCGATGTCCGCGTGAGCAGGGACGGCCAGCTCGTCCTCGTGCACGACCGCCGCGTGGACCGCACGTCCAGCGGAAGCGGCGTGGTGAGCACCCTGACCGTTCCCGCGATGTCCGGCTGGGACTTCAGCAGCTGGCAGCGGCGCTGGCCGGCCTCGGCGGACCGGCTGCTGTGCGACCCGCCGGCCCCCGAGCGCGGCGTGCTGACGCTGCCCGAACTGCTCGGGATGATCCGCGACTTCGCCCGGCCGGTGCGGCTGTTCGTCGAGACCAAGCACCCGGTCCGCTACGGCGGTCTCGTCGAGCGGCTCCTGGCGGGCGAACTGCACCGCCACGGCATGCTCACCGCAGGAGAGCACGATCCCTCGGCGGTGATGATGTCCTTCTCCTCCGCCGCTGTGCGCCGCTTCCGCGGGCTCGCCCCCACCGTGCCGACGGTGCTGCTGTTCGAGGGCGGGCGGCGCTGGCGCTCCGGCGCCCTGCCCCCGTGGGTCGACCACGCCGGGCCGGGCATCGACGTCGTCCGCTCCGACCCCGGGTTCGTCGCCCGCGCCGCGCGGCACGGGCACGGCACCTACTGCTGGACCGTGGACGCCCCGGACGACGTCGCGTTGTGCCGGCAGGCCGGGGTGCGGTACCTCGCGACGAACGCGCCCGCGGCCACCCGCAGCCATCTGAACCGGCTCGCCCCGGCCGAGCGCGTGGCCGCCTGACGGTGCGGCCGGCCTGCGGCGGTGGCATCGCGGCGGACCGACGGCGCGGCGGGCCGACTCGTGGCCGCTTGCGGCGTGGAAATGCGGAGCTCCGGAGGTCGCGTGGCCCGCTCGATCGAGCCGCTTGGCACGATGGCGGCCATTTCGCAAGCGCCTCACCGCATCGAGGGGTTTGCGCATTTCTCGAGAAATGTCCAAACCCCTGGTCAGGAGGGGTGTTGAGCAGCGCGCTCGGGGCCGTCCGCCCCCGGTGGCACTCCGAGAGCGGGCAGCAGTGCGAGGACAGCTGAGGCCGCTGCTGCATTCCCCGGCAGGTCAGACTGCGCGCCGGTGCTGCGCGCCGGCTGCGGCTGGTTCCGCCGCGTCGGCTGCCCGAACGCCTGGGATACCGTGCGGGGAGCAATGATCGTCGTCCGCGCGGCCGCGCGTGCACAAGGCGGGAGATCCCGGTGCCCGAGCGAACCACCTCCGAGACCCCCTCCGGCGGAGTGAGCCCCCGGCAGCCCTGCCCCTGCGGTTCGGGCAAGCGGTACAAGGCGTGCCACGGCAAGCGGAAGGGCGCTGCCGACGTCATCGTGACCAGGCCTTTCGAAGGCCTGGCGGCCGAGTGCGAGCTGGTGGCGCTGCGCGAGTTCGTGCCCGCGGCCACGGCGCGGCTCCCGCTGGTCGAGGGCGGCGAGGTCACCGCGGCCAGCGTGCTCCCGGTGGCCGCCGCGGCGATGTGCCGCACCGACGGGCAGGCCTTCGTGGGCATGCAGGTGCAGACGCGCTCCGGTGACGTCAGCCGTGACGTGGCGCGCGCGGTGCAGTGGGTCCGCGAGGCCGCGGCCGGGTCCACGCTGTCCGTGGTCGGACCGGAGGACGCCGCCGCGGATGCGGTGCCGACGCGCCTGCAGGACCTGCTCGACCCCGCGGCGGACCTGGACGTCGTCACGCACGAGGACTTCTCCTGGTGGCTGCCGGAGGGCGTCGAGCCCACCGGCGAGATCGCCACGTCGCTCGAACGCGCCAACGCGGCGATCACACCGACGGTGCGGCTGCGCGGGGTGCGTTCGGCGTACTGGGTGGACACCGGCAGCAAGGCGCACGTGCGCTGGGTTCGCCCCGAGCCGGAGGACCGGCTGGTGGCGGCGCTGGCCCGGTTGAGCCACCGCGATCAGCTCGACCTCGGCGAGGGGACCCGCTACGCCGGTTCGTTCCGCGCGCACGGGCTGCTCGTTCCGGTCTGGGACGTCGACCGCGAAGCCCACGCCCGCGAGTGGGAGGACTCCGCGGCCGCGCTGGGGGCGCGGCTCGAGGAGGCGCTGGCCTCGCTGGACGACGCGCCGCTGTCCGCGGACGAGCGGCGCGTCCGCGAAGGGCTGCGCGGCCGCCAGGTCACCGTGCGCTGAGTCGCGGCGTTCCCGCCCGTCGGGCGTTCATCCTCCACCGGGGGCAAGCTGAGTCGGTGAACCGGCGTGTTCCGTCGGCACTCGGCTGAGGGGGAGCAGCGGTGCTTCGGCCGCTGCTCCCGGTGCGGACGGGCGCCCCGTCGAGCCCCCGGTGGTGCCGGGGCGGGAACGGCAGGGGACATGGGGGACGAGGAGTTCGCGGAGTTCGTCCGGGCTTGTCTGCCCGAGCTGCTCCGCTACGGCCACGCGTTGACGGGGGATCCGAACGACGCTGCCGACCTGGTGCAGGCCGTGCTGGAGAAGGTCGGCGCGCAGTGGGGGCGGATCCGCGGCGGTGCCGACCCGGCCGCGTACGTCCGCCGGGCCATGGTCAACGCGCACATCTCGCGGTGGCGCCGCGCGGGCAGGGAGACCTTGTTCGCCGAGTGCCCGGAGGTTCCGGCGCAGCCCGAGCGGGACCGGTGGGACGACGAGCCGGTCCGGCAGGCGTTGCGGGCGTTACCCGAGCGCCAGCGTGCGGTGCTCGTGCTGCGCTACTTCGACGGGCTGTCCGAGGGGGAGATCGCCGAGCTGCTCGACGTCAGCTGCGGCACGGTGAAGAGCCAGTCGAGCAAGGCGCTGAGCACCCTGCGCCGCCGCCTGGAGGCCGAGACCCCCTGAGGCCTGAGCCCCGACCGAGCTCCTCGCCTCGTCCGGAGGACCTGACGGTGCCGCGCCGGCGTCAATCCCCCACCCGTCTCCCTGTGGACAACCCACCCCCTTGGGGACAGTTTGTGCTCCATACGGGTGGGGACAGCTTGCAATTTTCATGAAAATTGCGCTCTCTGGAACGAGTCCAGAGTGCGCAGGTGCGGGGAGGTGGGAGGCCGGGGCGGGGAGGTGCAGTGCGGGGGGCAGCTCCGGAGGAGTGCGTGCGGCGCTGCCAGTGTCCTCCTCTCGGAGGAGGTAACGGGAGTTCTTCGCGTGTCGGCGGTTACCGGGAAGCTCGGTGTGGTGGCATGGAACATTTCTGATGATCTGTGCCATGATTGCTGTGATTCGCGCAATTCTTCCGCCGCGGGAGGATGCCTGGGAAGATGCCTGGGAGGGTTCCCGGCAAACCCCCGGGAGAGCCCCGGAGGGCGCCCGGGCGGGCGTTCCCGAGGGCGGGAAAGAGCGCTCCCGCGGGATTCGGGGCGCCGGTGGGGAAAGGTGAGGTTTGCCTTTCTTTCCCGGGCGGCAGGAAAGGCGAACCAAAGTTCCATGAGGCTTGCCTTGGATGTATCTTGATTTGTTCCAGAGTACGCTGGCGGCATGACCACAGCAGAGAAGTTCCAACAGCAGGACTCGCAGTTCCGCCAGCTTCTGCAGGAGCAGATCAAAAACGAGTTCACGTCGTCGCAGCAGTACATCGCCGTGGCGACCTGGTTCGACAACGAGGACATGCCGCGGTTGGCCCAGCACTTCTACAAGCAGTCCCTGGAAGAGCGCAACCACGCCATGATGATCGTCCAGTTCCTCCTGGACCGGGGGATCTCGCCGAGCATCCCGGCCATCGAGGCGGTGCGCAACGAATTCGGCGAACCGCGCGAACTCGTCGCTCTCGCGCTGGAGCAGGAGCAGGAGGTCACCCGGGAAATCGAGGCCCTGGCCAAGGCCGCGCGCTCCGAGGACGACTACATCGGCGAGCAGTTCATGCACTGGTTCCTCAAGGAGCAGGTCGAGGAGGTCTCGCAGATGTCCACGCTGCTCAACGTCGTGGACCGCTCGCGCGGCAACATGTTCGACGTGGAGACCTTCCTGTCCCGCGAGCAGCTCGGCGACGGCGGGCAGGACCCGACGGCGCCGGAAGCGGCCGGCGGCGCCGTGTGACGGTCGGGACGCGCGGCGCGGCCGCGGTCATCCCCGCAGCACCGGGCAGGACATGCACCGCGGTCCGCCCCGGCCCGACCCGAGCTCGGATCCCCGGATGCGGAGGACTTCGATGCCCGCCTCCTCGAGGCGGGCGTTGGTCTCCACGTTCCGCTCGTACGCCACGACCACCCCGGGGCCCAGGGCCAGCGTGTTGTTGCCGTCCTCCCACTGCTCGCGCTCGGCCGTGACCGGGTCCAGCCCCGTGTCGATGACCCGCAACCGCTCGATGCCCATCGCCTCGGCGGCGCTGCCCAGGAACGGTGCGGGCCCCTCGATGCGCACGTCCTCGCCCGCCGGACGCAGCGTGTAGGCGCGCAGCGCATCCCGCACCGCCGGGTACATCACCACCGCGTCCCGGTCGACCATCGTGCACACCGTGTCCAGGTGCATCGACGCGCGCGCCTGCTCGATCGGCACCACGAGCACGGTCCGCGCCAGGCCGTCGGCGAACAGCGAGCGCGCCAGGGACTCCGCACCTGCCGGGGTGGTGCGCTCGCCCACGCCGATCGCCACCACGCCGGGTGCGAGCAGCACGATGTCGCCGCCCTCCACCGGTGCCGAGTGGGCGCCGTAGGCGCGGGGGGCGCGGGTGAACCGCGGGTGGTAGGCGTAGATCAGATCGGTCAGCGCCGACTCCCGGCGCCGCGCGGGCATCGCCAGCGAGGCGATCGCCACGCGCGGCCCGAGCCAGGCCGAGGAGTCCCGGGTGAACAGCAGGTTCGGCAGCGGCTCGACGGCGAAGTCGTGCGGGTGCCGCATCCGCCGCACCAGTGATCGTTCCTCGCCGTCCGGGAGTTCCTCGAAGGTCATCCCGGCGGTGAGCACCTCCGCCAGTCCCGCTTCGTCCGCGCCGGACAGGTGCGCGCGCAGCACGTCGGCCACGTGCTCGCCCAGTTCCCGCTCCCGCACGGCCGCGTGCACCGCCGCGGCGCGGGCGCGCTCGTCCCGCAGCGTCTCCTCGAGCAGGTCGCGCAGCAGCAGCACTTCCACCCCGCGCTGCCGCAGCAGCTCCGCGAACGCGTCGTGCTCCTCGCGGGCGCGCTCGACCCAGGGGATCGCGTCGAAGAGCAGCTGGTCGCTGTTGCGCGGCGTGAGCCGCTTCAGCTCGGGGCCCGGGCGGTGCAGCAGCACCGTTCGCAGCGGTTCGACCTCGTTGTCCACCTGCGCGCGCGTCACGCCGCCACAGCCTAGTAGCGCTGCCGCGGCCCCAGTAGTGCTGCGCGCCGGATCCCGCGGTCGCGGGGTTCCGCGCGTTCCGCGAGCGCGGCCTCCGGAGGCGCGGCCGCGCCGGTCACGGCAGCCAGCCGACGTGGCCGCGCAGCAGGGCGTAGCCGGTGAAGGCGACCACGTCGATGAGGGCGTGGCCGAGGACGAGCGGCCACAGCCGGTTCGTGCGCTGCCAGACGCGGCCGTAGACGAGGCCCATGACGACGTTGCCGACGAACCCGCCGAAGCCCTGGTAGAGGTGGTAGGCCCCGCGCAGCACCGCGGAGGTCCACAGCGCCGCGTTCTCCGAGTGGCCCAGCTGCCGCAGCCGCGTGAGCAGGTAACCGACGACGAGCGCCTCCTCGGCGAAGGAGTTGCCGAAGGCCGACAGCACGAGCACCGGCGCGCGCCACCACGTGTCGTCGAGCGTGGAGGGCTGCACGGTCAGCGCGAGGCCCGCGGCGTGCGCGGCGAGGTAGAACGCGAGACCGGGCAGGCCGATCAGCGCTGCCAGTCCGGCACCGCCCGCGCCGTCGGCCAGCGGCCGCGTGCGGTCCAGCCCGATGCGGCGCGGGCCGAGGCCGCTGCGCCACAGCAGGAGCACGCCGAGCGCTCCCCAGGCCAGCAGGCGCAGCGCGCCGAGCAGCTGGTGCGCGAGGTCCAGCAGGCCGACCCGCGCGCCCGGGGCGTTGAGGGCGACCTGCTGCTCGGACAGCGGTTCGGGGGTCAGCAGCGAGTCGACCAGCGACAGCAGGCTCTGCGCCGCGGACAGGCCGAGCGTGATCGTGAGCACGAGCAGCAGCTCGGCGAGGATCGCGCGGCGCTCCGCCCGGCCGGTGATCGTTTCCGGCTGTGCGGGGCGGGGCGGGGCCAGCCAGGCGCGCAGGCTCACGGCCGGAACCGTACCGATCGCGCACGCGGTGCCGGTGCACCGGCGGGGTGCTGCTCCGCCGGTGCGCTCACCCGCTCTGCTGGGCGGCGAGGAAGGGGCAGCCGACGAGGCGGCGCAGCTCGTGGCTGAGGTGCTCGGTGGTGGTCGCGGGCCGGGAGAAGGCCAGCCGCACGTCGTGGTCCCCGTCGGGGGACTCCACGCGCAGCCGGATGCCGTAGCGGTCGATGCCGAGCGGCCGCAGGTGGCCGCCGCGCAGCTCTTCCGGCAGGTGCCGGGTCAGCAGCCCGACGACGTCGCGGTGGGCCACTTCCAGGTGCCGCAGCCAGCCGTTCTCGAGCAGGCAGAACGGGTCGGGCTCGGCGGCGCGGAACCCCGCGGGGGCGATGGCGCCGCTCTCCTCGGCGTCGGCGAGGACGAGCGAGGCGGACTCGACGCGCAGCACGGACGCGCCGTGGCCCACGTCGAGCAGCCGGGAGTCCGGGCGCTCCTCGGCGACGGCGAGCACGGCGTCGCGCGCGGCGGCCTCGTGCTCGAGCAGCCGGACCCACCCGGTGAGCCACAGCAGCCCGCGCACGGGTTCGCGCACGGGCACGGGCGCCGAGTCGGTGATCTCGAGCACCGCGCCGACCTCCCGCCTGGGGGAGCGCCGGGCGAGGTCGACGAACGCGTGGTCGTCGTCGAGCAGCACCGTGGCGGTGCCGTCCGCGTGCACGTGGTGCAGCAGCGGGGTGCTGCGCTCGGGTTCCACACCGCAGGACAGCAGTTCTGCGCATCCGACGCGTTTGGCGATGGTGCGCGCCCGCTCCGCCGGGCTCGGGGTAGCGGGTCGGCGGGATGTCGATGTCGTCATGTTGCCCACTGCTCTGCTCACCTCCGACTTAGGCGACCCTAACTCATCGGGGGTGGTGGAGAAAGGCGGCGGCCGGGTGATCACCGAGAAGATTCACGGGATGTTCACGCTGCGGGAACTGCTACTCAGCGTGGCTGATCGGTGGGGTGTCGTGCCCGTTTCCAGCCGATTCGAATGACGCAGACGCCCGTGTATCGGGCAACTTTGTTCACTCATCGCCGCGGCATTAGCGTGTCTGCCGTGTCAAGCGCTGTTGAGCTACGCGCGCCCGGTCCGCGCGGCATCCCGCCCCTGTTCGCCCGTCTGGTCGATGACGCGTCGCTGTTCTCCAGCGACACCGCTTCCGCCCCGGGTGCGGTGTCCGCGCACCTCGACGTGCGCGGCGGGGAGTACGCCGGCGTGCTGGGGCCGCTGCTGTGCCCCGCGTCCAGACTTCCCGAGCTGATCACCGAACTGGCCAAGATCAAGCCCAGCAGCCCCGTGCCCCTCTCGCTGGTGTGCGACAGCGGGCTCGGCGGGGTACCCAAGGCCCTGTCCATCATCGAGGGGAGACAGGAGCTGCTGGACTTGCGCATGGTGGAGATGCCCGCCCCGTCCGACGTCGACGACGAGTTCTTGGAGCGCGTCTCCGAGTTCGTGCCCGAGGAGGTCGTGCGCGTCGTGGAGCCGCGCCGCGGCGGCGCCGAGTGGCTCGAGGGCGTTCGCCGGGTGGCCGAGCACGGGTGCTGGCCGAAGCTCCGGTGCGCCGGGCACACCCCCGAATCGGTGCCATCGGTGGACGTCGTGGCCGAGTTCCTCGCGGTGGCCAGCAGCCTGGACGTACCGTTCAAAACGACCACAGGCATGCACGCCGCGGTGCGCGGCGCCGACGAGGGGACCGGAACCGTGTGCCACGGCTTCCTCAACCTCCTGGTCGCCACGGCCCGCTCGCTGTCCGGCAAGGACGTGCGCGCGGCCCTGGAGAGCACGGACGGCGCTGCGCTCGCCGAGGAGGCCCGGTCCCTGTCCGAGGCGGCGGCGAGCGCGGTGCGGGACGTGTTCGCCTCCTGCGGTGCTGTTTCGCCGACTGATCCGGTAACCGACCTGGAAAGGTTGGAACTGCTGTGAGCTGGATCGACGATCCCGAGTTCGCCGCGGACAAGCCCTTCGGGCCGCAGACCCTGCCCTACGGGGTGCTGGTGACCGGTGGTGGACCGGTCGTCGCGGTGCGGGTGGGGCGGCACGCCCTGCCGCTGCGCGGCATCGCGGACCAGCTCTCCCCGCGGCTCGCCGAGCTGGTCAGCGGGGACTCGCTCGACCCGCTGCTGGCCGCGGGCCGCGAGCGGTGGCGGGAACTGCGGGAGCGGCTGATCGAGATCGTCGCGGCGGAGCGGGCGCCGCGCGGTGCGGAACTGGTCCGCACCGACTGGCACACCCTGGTGCGCCCGTTCACCGTCGGGGACTACGTCGACTTCTACTCCTCCCGGCACCACGCGGAGAACGTCGGGCGGATCCTGCGCCGCGCCACGAGCCCGCTGACGGACAACTGGACGCACCTGCCCGTGGCCTACCACGGGCGTGCGGGGACGGTGTGCGTGTCGGGCACGGACATCCACCGCCCGTGCGGCCAGCGCCGCGCCTCCGGGGACGCGCAGCCGGCGTTCGGCCCGACGCGCCGGCTGGACTTCGAGTGCGAGGTCGGGTTCGTCTGCGGCGGCGAACCGGCCAGCCAGCTGCGCCCCGGCGAGCTGCCGGAGCACGTCTTCGGCGTCGTCCTCGTCAACGACTGGTCGGCGCGGGACATCCAGGCGTGGGAGTCGCAGCCGCTCGGGCCGATGCTGTCGAAGTCGTTCGCCACGTCCATGTCCGGGTGGATCACCCCGCTCGAGGCGTTCGAGCACGCCCGGGTGGACGTGCCGAAGCCGGAGCACCCGCTGCAGGAGTACCTGGTGGAGGACGAGCCGTGGGGGCTCGACCTGCGCCTGGCGGTGCGGTGCAACGAGACCCCCGTCGCCCAGCCCCGGTTCGTGCACATGTCCTGGTCGCCGGCCCAGCAGCTGGCGCACCTGACGGTCAACGGCGCGTCGGTGCGGCCGGGCGACCTCTACGCCTCGGGAACCGTCTCCGGTCCGGAGCGGGACCAGCGCGGGTGCCTGCTCGAGCTCACCTGGGGCGGGGCCGAGCCGGTCACGCTCGACGACGGCGAGCAGCGCACGTTCCTGCAGGACGGCGACCGGGTGACGCTCACCGGCAGCGCTCCGGGGCCGGAGGGCTCCGTCGTGGGGCTCGGCGAGGTCACCGGGACCGTGCTCGCCGCGCCCCGGCGGTAGGGAGCGCTGCGCGCGCGGTTCGCGGCCGGAGCGCTGCGCTGCGGGGCGGGTGCTCGGGGGCGGCCGTCGCGGCCGTGGTTCCGGAAGCCCCACCACCGCTTTTCCGATCACCGGAAGCGGGTTCTGGCGGATCCGCCGGAGATCCCGCGTCTCGGTTGACTGAACGGGCGAAAGAGATTTAGCTCCCCGGTCAATCGATTCGGATGCGATCTTCCGGGGTGATCGGATGAGGTACTCACGCACTGCGGGGCTGTTCGGCAGCGCGCTGCTGGCCGCGACGCTGGCCGGGGCTCCACCGGCGTCCGCGGGGCCGTCCCGCGCCGACGCGTCCCCCGGCGGTTCGGACGCGCGCGCCGCCGGGGCGGCCGCGGAGGACCCGCGCTGCGCCGCGGGACCCGGGTGGGAGATGTCGACGCGGCGCCTCGACGACGCGTACACCCGGCACGCCTTCGTCGGCAACGGCCTGCTGTCGCAGCGCGTGCCGCCGAACGGGATGGGCTACGCGGCCACCGGGGAGGAGACCGGCTTCCCGCTGGAAACTCCGCGCTACGACGGGGCTTTCGTGGCGGGGACGTACGGCAAGGCGCCGACGTCGCAGTCCCCTCGGCAGCGCCGCGCGATCGCGGCGCTGCCGACGTGGTCGACGCTCAACGTCGGCACCGGCGAGCACCAGTACACTTCGGACACACCGGCCGGGCGGATCTCCGGGTTCGAGCAGACCCTCAACGTCCGCTGCGGACTGCTGAGCACCTCGCTGACGTGGACCGCACCGGACGGCAGGAAGACCGACCTCGTCTACGAGGTCCTCGCCGACCGCGCCGACCGGCACGTGGGGGCGGTGCGGGTGACGGTGACCCCGCACTACAGCGGCGAAGTCCGCGTCACCGACGCGCTCGACGGCCGAGGTGCGCGGCGCATGCACGCCACCGGCGGCGGGCGCGCGGGCTCCACCCAGCACGTCAGCTTCAGCACCACCGAGGTCGGCGACACCGGCAGCCTCGCCTCGACCCTGCGGGCGGGTCCGGGGGTGCGGGCCGAACCGGCCGGGCACGGCCGGGACGGGCTGACCGCGCGGCAGCGGGTCGCGTTCCCGGTGCAGCAGGGCCGCAGCTACCAGCTGACGAAGTTCGTCGGCGTGGACACCGGCCGGCAGCACGCGGACGCCGCCGCGAAGCACTCCCGCAGCGCCGCCGACCGCGGTTGGGACGGCGTGTGGGAGGAGCACGTGCGCAAGTGGCTGCAGCTGTGGCGCAGCGACGTGCGCACGCCGGGGCGCGAGGACATGCAGCGGTGGCTGCGGTCCACGCGCTACGCGGTGCTGTCGAGCACGCGCGCCGAGGGGGCCCACGCCCTCGGGCCGGCCGGTCTGAGCAGCGACAACTACGCGGGCCTGGCGTTCTGGGACACCGAGCTGTGGATGTACCCGAACCTGCTGCTGCAGAACCCGGAGATCGCCAAGTCGATGGTGGAGTACCGGGAGAAGCTGCTGCCGGCAGCGAAGCGGAACGCCTCCGCGATCGGCCAGCAGGGCGCGTTCTACCCGTGGACCAGCGCCAACAGCGGTGACCTGCAGGAGGACTGCCACAGCTGGGACCCGCCGCACTGCCTGACGCAGAACCACCTGCAGAGCGACGTCGCCTTCGCCGCGTGGCAGTACTACCTGGCCACGGGCGACCGCCAGTGGCTGCGCGAGCACGGCTGGCCGGTGATGCGGGAGATCGCCCGGTACTGGGCCGGCCGCGTCACGCCCAACGACGACGGCAGCTACTCGATCGAGAACGTCGCCGGACCGGACGAGTACAGCAACGGCGTCGACGACGGCGTGTTCACCAACGCCGGTGCGGCCATCGCGCTGCGCAAGGCCGCCCGCGCGGCGCAGGTCATCGGTGCCGACGCGCCGCAGGAGTGGCGGCACATCGCCGACAACCTGCGCATCCCGTTCGACGCGCAGAACGAGCGGTTCGTGCAGTACGCGGGCTACGACGGGCACGAGATCAAGCAGGCCGACACGGTGCTGCTGCAGTACCCGCTGGAGTGGCCGATGTCCGACGAGGTGGCGCGCAACACGCTCGACTACTACGCGCAGCGCACCGATCCGGACGGCCCGGCGATGACGGACGCGGTGCACGCCATCGACGCCGCCGAGATCGGCGAGCCCGGGTGCGTGACGAACACGTACCTCGAGCGCTCGGTGCGTCCGTTCATGGAGGAGCCGTTCGCGCAGTTCTCGGAGGCGCGCGGGGAGACCGCGGGCGAGGACGCGGGCGCTCCCGCGCTGAACTTCCTCACCGGTGGCGGTGGTTTCCAGCAGGCGTTCACGCACGGGTTGACCGGGCTGCGGCTGCGCGAGGACGCCGTGGAGCTGGACCCGATGCTGCCGCCGCAGCTGGCCGAGGGCGGTGTGGAGCTGACCGGGTTGCACTGGCAGGGCCGCACGTTCGACGTCCGCCTCGGGGGCGAGACGAGCACGGTCGAGCTGCGCTCGGGCGAGCCGTTCACGGTGCGCACCCCGGAGGGCGAGCGCGTGGTCAGCGACGGGGCGCCGCTGACGATGAAGACGCGGCGACCCGACCGGGTGCCCACGGACAACGTGGCCCGCTGCCAGCCGGCTCAGGCCACCTCGGCGGAGCCGGGCAAGTACGCGGAGGCCGCCGTGGACGGCAGCGAGGCGACGGCGTGGGTGCTCGACGAGCGCTCCGGCGCGCTGACCGCGGACCTGGGCAGGCCGCAGCAGGTCGGCAGGATCGTCGCGCAGTTCTCCGAGGTGCGGCCGGAGCAGGTGCGGCTGTCCACCTCGCTGGACGGGGAGCACTTCACGCCCACCCCGGCCGAGCCGGAAAACCCCCGGTTGGCCCGGTTCGTCCGGGTGGAGCTGACGGGGCCGGCCGATGCGGAGAAGCACGCGGGGTTGCGCGAACTGCGCGTCGAGTGATCGCATGTCCGCTCACCGGGAGGTCGCCGGTTCGCGGGACGAAAGTCCCGCCGAACCGGCGACCTCCGACCGTGGGAATCGGGACATCTGACTCTGCGCAGTCGATCGTCACCGAGACAGGGTGGAGTCGTGGACCTGCTCGACATCGCCCGCTGGCAGTTCGGCATCGTGACCGTCTACCACTTCGTGATGGTCCCGCTGACGATCGGACTGTCCATCCTCGTCGCCGCGATGCAGACAGCGTGGTACCGCACCGGTAAGCAGCGGTACCGCAAGATGATGCTGTTCTGGGGCAAGTTGATGATGATCAACTTCGCCATGGGCGTCGTCACCGGCATCGTGCAGGAGTTCCAGTTCGGCATGGCCTGGAACGCCTACTCCCGGTTCGTCGGGGACGTCTTCGGCGCGCCGCTGGCCATGGAAGGCCTCATGGCGTTCTTCGTCGAGTCGGTGTTCCTCGGCCTGTGGATCTTCGGGGCGGGGCGGCTGTCCAAGGGCGTGCACCTCGCCTGCATCTGGGCGTTCTCCTTGGCCACGGTGCTCTCGGCGTTCTTCATCCTCGCGGCGAACTCGTGGATGCAGCACCCCGTCGGCGTGGAGATGGTCGACGGGCGCCCGCGCCTGACCTCGATCGGAGCCGTGCTCGGCAACAGCACCCTGTGGGCCGCGTGGCCGCACACCATCTTCGGCTGCTTCGCCGTGGCCGGGTCGTTCCTCATCGGCATCTCCGCCTGGCAGCTGTGGCGCCACCACCGCGGCTCGGACCGCGAGGAGGAGAACTACCGCGCCTGGCACGGTTCGCTGCGGCTCGGCGCCTGGGTCGGGCTGGTCGCGTTCATCGGCCTGGCGATCAGCGGTGACTTCCAGGGCAAGCTCATGTTCCAGCAGCAGCCCATGAAGATGGCCTCGGCCGAGGCGCTGTGCCACAGCGAAGCCCCCGCGTCGTTCTCCATCTTCGCCGTCGGCGACGTCAGCCGGCCCGACTGCGAGGAAGTCAAGAGCTTCACCGTCCCCTACGTGCTGTCGTACCTGGCCGAGGGCGACTTCAGCAGCGAGGTCGAGGGCGTGCAGTCGCTCATCCCGCAGTACCAGGAGAACTTCGGCACGCACTACCCCGACGACCCGCGGCTGGGCCCGCTGGCCGGCCAGCCCGTCGACTACGTGCCGAACCTGCCGGTGACCTACTGGGGCTTCCGCCTCATGATCGGCTTCGGCGGCCTGGCCGCGCTCGGCGCGGTGCTCGTGCTCGTGCTCACCCGCAAGCGGCGGTTCCCGCGGCACGGCATCTGGACGCTCGGCGCCGTGCTGAGCATCGCGCTGCCGTTCCTCGGCAACATCGCCGGCTGGGTGTTCACCGAGATGGGCCGCCAGCCGTGGGTCGTGGCCCCCAACCCGGATCCGTCCGGAGTGGACGGTGTCTGGCTGCACACCGCGCAGGCCGTGTCCGGCAACCTCGCCGCGGGCGAGGTCCTCACCTCGCTGATCACGCTGGGCACGGTCTACGGAGTGCTGCTCGTCGTCGAGCTGTTCCTGATCGTCCGCGTCGTGCGCGGCGGGATCACCGAGGAGGAGTCGTCCGGCTCCGGAGGGGACGGCGAGGACCAAGCCCTGTCGTTCGCGTACTGAGACGCACCGTCAAGCGAGGACACGACCCATGGATCTGCCCACCGTCTGGTTCATCGTCATCGCCTTCTTCTGGTTGGGCTACCTCTTCCTGGAGGGCTTCGACTTCGGGGTCGGCATGCTGCTGCCGATCCTCGGGCGCGACGAGCAGGAGCGGCGCGTGCTCATCAACACCATCGGACCCGTCTGGGACGGCAACGAGGTGTGGTTGATCGTCGCCGCCGCCGCCACCTTCGCCGCCTTCCCGGCCTGGTACGCCGCGCTGTTCAGCACCGCGTACCTGCCGCTGCTGCTGTTGCTGCTGGCGCTCATCGGCCGCGGCGTGTCCTTCGAGTACCGCCACCAGGTCGACTCGCCGCGCTGGCGCCGCACCTGGGACGTGGTGATCGTGCTGTCGTCCTACATCTCGCCGCTGGTCGTCGGCCTGATACTCACCCTGTCGGTGTTCGGCATGCCGCTGAACGCGATCGGTGACCGCGTCGGACCGTGGTACGGGGTGTTCACCGGTCCCGCCGTGCTCGGCGCCGTGGCCGTGTGCGCCTTCTCCGTGCTGCACGGTGCGGTGTTCCTCGCGCTCAAGACCGAAGGTGAGGTGCGCGAACGGGCCCACCGGCTGGCGGTCTACGGCGGCGTTCCGCTGCTGGCGCCGGTGGTCGCGCTGGCGTTGTGGGCGCAGCTCGCCGAGGGCGGCGCCTGGACCTGGGTGCCGCTGGCGATCGCGCTGCTGGCCGCGCTGGCGGCACTGGCCAGGATGGCGGCCTGGCGCGAGGGCCAGGCGTTCGCGCTGCAGGGGATCAGCCTGGCCGCGGTGGTCGTCACGCTGTTCGGCGCGCTGCACCCGAACGTCATCCCGTCCACGTTGAACCCGGAGTGGTCGCTGACGGTCGCCGGTGCCTCGTCGAGCCCGTACACGCTGACCGTGATGAGCGTGACCGCCCTGATCGGCGCACCGGCCGTGCTCATCTACCAGGGCTGGACGTACTGGGTGTTCCGCAAGCGGATCGGCACGCACCACATCCCCGTGCACGCGCACTGACACCAGGAAGAGTTTCACATGTGGGCTGCGTACGGGCTTCCGTGGCGGCGGTGCACGTTGCGCGGGTGGTGAAAGGACAAGCGGCTACACCGCTTATGAAACAGGCCGTAGGACTTTGTTAGGGCGTTTGCGCATGCGTAGCGGAACCTCCTGCACTCCCAGCTACCCCCGACCGCCCGCCCCGGACAGCGGACATCGAGTAGCGACCAGGAGGCCGATGTCCCCGCTGGGAGCCCTGCCGCGGTTGTCGACGTCCGCGCGGCGCGCCCTCGTGCTCGGCGGCGCGCTGGCGGCGGCGCAGGCCGCCGCGCTCGTGGTGCAGGCGTGGGCGCTGGCGAGCGCGCTCGCCGCCGTGGTCACCGGCGCCGCCGCACCGGCGGAGGTCACCGCGCACCTGGTGGTGCTGGCCGCCGCGATCGCCGCGCGCGCCGCGATCGGCTGGGCCACCGAGGCGGTCTCCGCCCGCGCCGCTGCCGGGGCCAAGGCGGAGCTGCGGCGGAACCTGGTGGACGCCGCGGTGCGGCGCGGACCGGAGTGGGTCGACCGGCGCGGTCGCGCCGAACTGTCCACAGTGGCCACGCGCGGGCTGGACGCGCTCGACGCGTACTTCACCCGCTACCTGCCGGCGCTGATCACCGCCGGCGTCGTGCCGCCCGCGATCGGTGCGTGGATCCTGCTGCACGACGGGATCTCGGCGCTGGTGCTCGTGCTCACCGTGCCGCTGATCCCGCTGTTCGGCTGGCTCGTCGGCCGCTACACCGAGCACCGCACCAGCCGCGCGGCCCGCGCCGTCGAACGGCTCTCGGCCCAGCTGCTGGAGCTCGTCCGCGCGCTCGGCGTGCTCACCGCCTTCGGCCGCGCCCGCAAGCAGGGCGACGTCGTCCGGCGGGTCAGCGAACAGCACCGGCGCACGACGATGGCCACGCTGCGCATCGCGTTCCTGTCCGCGCTCGTGCTGGAGCTGCTGGCCTCGCTGTCGGTGGCCGTAGTGGCGGTGGGCATCGGGCTGCGCCTGGCCGGCGGCGACCTCGACCTGGCCACCGGGCTGATGGTGCTCGTCCTCGCCCCCGAGGTGTACCTGCCGCTTCGCTCCGTCGGTTCGGCGCACCACGCCAGCGAGGACGGGGTGGAGGCGGTGCGGCGCGTGGACGAGGCGCTGCGCGACGAGCCCGCGGAGCACCGCGGCGGCACCACCCCGCCCCCGCGGGAAGCCGCCCCCCTGGAAGTGCGCGACCTGCGGGTGCTGCGCCGCGCCGGCAGCGCGCCCGACGGGGTCGGCTTCACCGCGCGCCCCGGCGAGGTCCTGCGGCTCGACGGGTTCGGCGGGCTCGGTCCGAGCGGCAGCGGCAAGTCCACCACGTTGTCGGTGCTGCTGGGCTTCACCCGCGCCGACGAGGGCGAGGTCCGCTACGGCGGCACCGCGCTGGACGAGCTCGACCCGGCGGCCTGGCGGCAGCGCGTGGCGTGGGTGCCGCAGCGGCCCGCGTTCAGCGGCGGCACCGTGGCCGAGGAGCTCGCCCTGGCCGTGTCCGACCAGCCGCCCGGCACCGGCGAGGCCGCCGGAACCGTGCTCGCGGAGATCGGCGCCGCGGCGCTGCTGCACCGCCCGGTGGACCGGCTGTCCACGGGGGAGCGTCAGCGCGTGGCGGTCGCGCGGGCGCTGCTGCGGCTGCGCGGGCACGCGCGCGTGCTGCTGCTGGACGAACCCACCGCGAACCTCGACGTGGACGCGGCGCGGCGGGTCGACGCGGCGGTGCACCGCGCCGCGCGAGCGGGCCACGTGGTGGTGCTCGCCAGCCACCGCCCCGAGGAACCGGCACCGGCCGCGGACGCGGCGGACGGCGGGACCCGCGAGATCGCCGGTGAATCCGATGTGGACGGACCCCGCGCGCGGCGGGTGCGGCGGTTGCTCACGCCCCGCGCGTTCGCCGGCATCGCGCTGGGCGCGCTGTCGCTGCTGTCCGGTCTCGCGCTGACCGCCACCTCCGCGTGGCTGATCGCGCGGGCCTCGCAGCAGCCGCCGATCATGGCGCTGACCGTGGCCGTCGTCGGCGTGCGCACGTTCGCGCTGTCCCGGGCGGTGCTGCGCTACGTGGAGCGCGTCGTCAGCCACGACGCCGCGTTCCGCCTGTCCGGCCGGCTGCGCGAACAGCTGTGGCACGCGCTGGTGCGGCTCGGACCCGCCCGCACCGCCGGTCTGCGCCGCGGGGAGGGGCTGCGCCGGCTCGTCGACGACGTGGACGCGATCCGCGACCTCGTCCCGCGCGTGCTGCTCCCCCCGGCCGTCGGCGGGGTGGTGCTGCTCGGGGCGATCGCGGTGCAGGTTGCGGTGCTGCCCGCGGCCGGGTGGTGGCTGGCCGGCGGCGGCATCACCGCGGCGGTGGCCGGACCGCTCGTCGCGCTCGCTGCGGAGCGCCGCGCCACCGCGGCCGCGGCCGCGGGACGGCGCAGCGTGGCCGCGCGGGTGTTCGCCCTGTTCGACGGCATCGCCGAGCACGTGGCCTTCGGGGCCGACGCGCGGCAGCGCCGGGAACTGGCCGCGGCGGACGCGCTGTTGACGCGGCGCTCGCGGCGGGCGGCGTTCGGATCGGGCGCGGCCACCGCGGTGCAGACCCTGGCGATCGGGGTGGCCGTGCTCGGCGGGGTCTGGACCGGGGCCGCGGCCGTCTCCAGCGGGGCGCTGGCCCCGGAGCTGGCACCGGTGCTGGGGCTGGTGCCGCTGGCCGCCGCGGAAGCGGTGGGGCTGTTCCCGCCCGCCGCCCAGCAGGCCTCCGCGCTGCGCGCCGCGCAGCGGCGGGTCGCGCCGGTGCTCGCGGCCGCCGAGGAGTGCGCCGAGCAGCGCTGCGCGCCGCAGCCGGCGGAGTCGGTGGAGCTGCGCGGGGTGACGGCGCGGTGGCCCGGGGCCGCCGAACCGGCGCTGCGCGATGTGCACCTGCGGATCCCGGCGGGCACGCACGTGGCCGTGGTCGGCCCGTCCGGCGGCGGCAAGTCGACGCTGGTGGCGCTGCTGCTCGGGCACCTCGTCCCGGAGGGCGGCGCGGTCGCCGCGCCGCCGCGGTTGTCCTGGTGCCCGCAGGAACCGCAGCTGGTGTCCACGACCGTGCGGGAGAACCTGCGCGTGGCCGACCCGGAGGCCTCGGACGCCCGCCTCGGCCGGGCGCTGCGGCTGGCCGGGCTGGCCGGCTGGTCCGAGCACCTGGACGCGGTGGTCGGCGCGGACGGGCTGGCCGTGTCCGGCGGCGAGGCGCGGCGGTTGGCCCTGGCGCGGGCGCTGCTCGACGAGGAGGCCGCGCTGGTGCTGCTCGACGAGCCGACGGCGCACGTGGACACCGGGACCGCCGATTCCGTGGTCACCTGCCTGCGGCGGGCGCTGCGCGACCGCACCGTGGTGCACGTGACGCACCGGTGGGCCGAGACCGAGCACGCCGACGTCGTGCTCCGCGTGGCCGACGGTCAGGTCGCGGTGCTCCGCGACCGGACCGGCACCGGCACCGGAGCCGCACCGGGACACGACCCGCACCGGAGCGCCCCCGCGGCGCTCACCTGAGGCGGAGCTCAGCGCCCCGCGCCGCGCTCCCGCTGCACCGCGCGGTGCCGCCCTGCGGTGCGCACTCCCGTTGCGCTCCCGCCCGCACCTTCGCGGTCGCCGCACCCGTGCCCAGGGATTTGCGCACTTCCCGCGACATGTTCAAACCCTCCTTCCGGGTGAGGTGCTCGGCAAGGGGCAGGCGCGCTGCCTCAGGGGAGCGCGGCGAGCGCGCGCCGCGCGGCCTCCGCGACGAGGGCGTCCTCGTGCTCGGCTCCCGCCTCGGCCTCCGGCCGGTCCGACATCACCACCAGCACGATCGGCGCGCGGTTCGGCGGGTGCAGCACCGCGATGTCGTTGCGGGTCGCGTGGTCGGCGGCGCCGGACTTGTCCTCGACCCGCCAGCCCGCGGGCGCGCCCGCCTGGATCAGGTCCGCGGTGAGCGGCGAGTCGCGCATCGCGGCGAGCAGGACCTCCTGCTCCTCCGGCGGGAGCACGTCCCCGAGCGCGACGGAGCGCAGATCGGCCGCCAGCGCCCGGGGCGTGCTGGTGTCCCGGAGGTCGCCGGGCGTCGTCTCGGTCAACGCCGGTTCGAACCGGTCCGCGCGCGTGGTGGTGTCCCCGATCGCGCGCAGCCACCGCTGCAGCCCGGTCGGCCCGCCGAGCTCGCGCAGCAGCAGGTTCTGCGCGGTGTTGTCGCTGTCCCGGACGGCGGCGCGCAGCAGCCCGCGCAGCGTCATGCCGGTGTCCACGTGCTGCTCGGTCACCGGGGAGTGCGCCACCAGGTCCCCGCGGGTGTAGTGGACCCGCTCGCGCGACCCGCCGGCGCCGTTGTCCCGGAGCACGGCAGCGGCCGTGAACGTCTTCATCGTGGAGGCGAACGCCCACCGCTCGTCGGCGCGGTGGGTGACCTCCGCGCCCGTCGCGGTGTCCACCGCGTACACCCCGATCCGGGCGTCGGAGCGGCGCTCCAGCCCGGCGAAGTCCGGCTCCTCGGCCTCCGCGGAGGCCTGCGTCGGCGGCACTGCCCGCTGCCCGTCCCGGGGTGTGCAGCCGAGCAGCGCGCACAGCACCAGCAGGGCCGCCGCGGCCCGTGGCAGGAATCGCATGGAAGGTCCTCTCCGGTCGGTTGCCGCGAGTCTCGACCGGACGGCGCCATGCTTTCCAAGACGCGAACCGGAACTTCGATGCCCGGATCGCATAGGATGAGCGCGTGGACCTGGTCAGCGGCTGCCGCGCGTTCGTGAGCGTCGCCGAGATCGGCAGCTTCACCGGCGGATCAGCGAGCATCGGCATCCCGCAACCGGTGGCCAGCCGCCGCGTCGCGGCCCTGGAGGCGCACCTCGGCGACCGGCTCTTCGACCGCTCCGCCCGCCGCGCTCACCTCACCCCGTTCGGGCGCGACATGCTGCCGTGGGCGCAGCGGCTGGTGCACTTCGCCGACGCGATGGAGCAGGACGCCGAGCGCTCCCGGCTGCGGCCGCTGCGGATGGCCGTGCCCGCCCTCTGCCGGCGCCGCGATCTCGCGGAACTCGACGTCCAGGCCCGCGCGCACGAGCTGTTCCTGGAATTCCGCGCGGCGTGCCCCGCCGAACGCGCCGAACTCGTGCGCGCGGGGGAGGTCCGCGCCGCGCTCGTCGCCGTGCCCGCCGACGAGGCGAGCTGGACCGTGCCGCTGGGAGTCGCCTGCGCGGTATCGCTGCGCAGCGGTTCCGTGCATCTCGAGGCGCTGCGGGTCGGCCGTTCCGGGCGTGCACCGCGGCGGGTGTGGATCCAGCCGGAGGACGACGTGCCGCACGTGCGCGACCCGCTCATGCGCGTGCGGGATCACGTGGGGCTGCGGCCGACGCAGGTCGGTGTGGCGGAATCGCTCACCTCCGCGGTCGCCACCGCCTACGGCTCGGCCGACCTGCTGCTGTGCTCCGCCGCGCAGGCCGCGGAGTTCGGGTTGCACTGGCGGCCGCTCGTCGAGCTCCGCCCGGTGCGCGGCTACGAGATCACCGCCGACGTGGGCGACGAGGCCGAACGGCTCCGCGCGAAGCTGCGGGAACCCGTCGCGGCGTGCCTCGGAGGTGGCGGGGAGTGAACTCCGCGCGACTCGTCGGCGACTTGCGCGCCGAACTCGACGAGGGCGGGCTGCGCGGCTCGTTCCTGGTGCGCGACCTGCGCAGCGGGCGGGAAGTCGGCATCGAGCCGGACCTGCTGTTCCCCGTGGCCTCGCTGATCAAGGTGCCGCTGGCCGCGGTCACGGCCGAACGCATCGCGGGCGGGGAGCTCGACGGTTCGGCGGAGTTGACGGTCCGGCCCGGCCGGGTCGACACCCCCGGTCCGACCGGGGTGACCCGTTTCCGGCATCCGGCGCGGATCGCCGTCGACGACCTGCTGTACCTGAGCCTGGCGATCAGCGACAACGCGGCGGCGGACGCGCTGTTCGGGCTCACCCCGCCGGCAGCGGTCACGCGGAAGCTGCGGGAGTGGGAGCTGCGCGGCATCACCGCCCGGCACCTGCTCGGCCAGCTGGTGCGCACCCCGGCGGAGTGGTTCCCCTCCGGCGCAGCGCACCTCGCGCACTCGCTGGCCATCGAGGCCGGCACCGGCGGGCGCGGGCACCGCATCCCGCAGCTGGACGTCACGCGCGCCAACACCGGCTCGGCGCGGGCGTTCGCGGATCTGCTGCAGGAGCTGTGGCGGCCGTCGCGGCTCGGTGCCGGTGCGGCGGAACGGGTCCGGGAGCTCATGGGCGCCAACGTGCTGCGGCAGCGGCTCGCGCCCGACTTCACCTCGGACGCGGCCACCTGGTCGTCCAAGACCGGGACGCTGCTGAACCTGCGGCACGAGGTGGGCGTGGTCGAGCACGCCGACGGTCAGGCGTTCGCGGTCGCGGCGCTGACCGAGTCCCGCGTGCCCGCGGTGAACCAGCCGGAGGCCGAGGTGCTGATGAGCAGGGTGGCGCGGGTGCTGCGGGACCACCTCCGGCGCGGTCCGCTGTGACGTGCGGCGAGGCGGCGGTCCGCTGCGCGTGCGGCCGGTAGTGTCGAGTGCGCCATGGATTCCGCGCTCGCCGGCAGGATGCTCGACGCGTCCACCGAGATCACCAAGGCCGCGCTCGCGGCGGACGACCCGGACGCGGTGCTGCCGCTCGTGGTGCGCCGCGCCGCCGAACTCGTCGGGGCCGATCTCGGCGTGGTGACGGCGCGCGGCGACGACGGCCGCGTCACGGTGGAGGCCGTGCACGGCGCCTCCGACGACACGGCACCGCTCGGCGACCCGGTGGGCACGGTGCTCTCGTCCAACTCGGCTGCGGCCCGCGTGGCCCGCAGCGGTGTGCCCGTGGTGGTGGACGACCTCGTCGACGACCCGCTGACCGCGCCCTACGTGCCCGCCGAGCTGCGCGTGTACGGACCGTTCGCGGTCGCGCCGTTCGGCACGAACGAGCGCCGCCTCGGCGCGCTGGCGGTGTACCGGCGGCGGGGTGCGACGTCCTTCGCCCGCAGCGCGGTCGACGTGCTGACCTCGTTCGCCGCCCAGGCGGGGCTGGCGCTGGTGCTCGCGGAGGGTTCGACGGCGCGCCAGCGCATCGCCGTGTACCAGGAGCGGGAGCGGATCGCGCGCGAGCTGCACGACGTCATCGTGCAGCGCCTCTACGCCGCGGGCATGCAGCTGGAGGTGCTCGGCAGGCGGTTGTCGGGGCAGCTGGCGCCGGCCGACAGCGAGCGGCTGACCGACACGATGCAGGAGATCGACCAGGCCATCGACGAGGTGCGCACGACCGCCCGCACGCTGCGCTCCGCGGACCCCGAGTCCTCGCGGGAGGCGGCGGACCTGCACGAGTCGATGCGCTCGGAGGTCCGCATCGCCGGCGAACTGCTCGGGCGGGAGCCGCAGCTGGACATCACCGGCGATCTCTCCGAGGTGCCGGTGGCGGTGGCCGACCACGCGCGCGCCGCGCTGCGCGAAGCGCTGTCCAACGTGGTGCGCCACGCGGGGGCGCGCGCGGTGTCCGTGCGGGTGCGCCGCGGGGAGGGCGGCCTGTCGCTGCAGGTCGCCGATGACGGCTGCGGCATCCCGCGGGACGTGAGCAAGCGCGGCCTGCGCAACCTGGAGGAGCGCGCCGCGGCCGCCGGCGGCCACTGCGACATCGACTCCTCCCCGGAGGCCGGCACGACCGTGACCTGGGAAGTCCCCCTGGTCGGGGTGTGATCCGCCGGAGCGCTCACGACTCGCTGTTGTGGCGGGCGACCCAGGCGGCCGCCTGGGTGCGGCGCTCCATGCCGAGCTTGCCCAGCACGGAGGTGACGTAGTTCTTCACGGTCTTCTCGGCGAGGAACAGCCGCTCGGCGATCTGCCGGTTCGTCATGCCCTCGCCGATGAGCTCGAGCACGCGCCGCTCCCGCTCGGTCATGGCGGCGAGCCCTTCCGGTTCGGGCGCGGTGGACTGGCGCAGCCGGTCCAGCACCCGGGTCGTGGTCACCGGGTCGAGCAGCGACCGGCCCGCGGCGACTTCCCGCACGGCGCTGACCAGGTCCTGCCCGCGGACCTGCTTGAGCAGGTAGCCGGACGCGCCCGCGTTGATCGCGCCGACGAGCGCCTGCTCGTCATCGAACGCGGTGAGCACGAGGCAGCGCGGCGCGGACGGCAGCTCCCGCAGTCGGCGGCACAGGTCCAACCCGTCGCCGTCGGGCAGGCGCATGTCCACGACGGCGACCGCCGGCCGGGTGGCGCGGGCGCGCACCAGCGCCTCGTCCACCCCGCCGGCCTCGGCGACGACTTCGAGGTCGTCCTCGATGTTCAGCAGTTCGCGCAAGCCGCGGCGGACGACTTCGTGGTCGTCCACGAGCAGCACCTTCACCGGCACGGTCAACACGCTACGACGCGGTGGACCGCCGCCGAGCACCCGCCCCGAGGTGCGGAGTCGCCGGCGGTCGAACGGGGACGCGGCTCAGCGCTTGGCCTTCGCCGCCTTCTTGCCGGGTTTGGCGCACCGGCCCGCCTTGCCGCCCCTGCCGCCCTTGGGGGCGTGCGCCACCTGCTGGGCCTTGGGGGTGTGCACCACCGCGTGCTGCGCCTTGGCCTTCTGCTGGGCCTTGCGGGGGCACCGGTTGTGCTTGGTCTTGCCGCCCGTCTCCGCGGCGCTGGCGAGCAGGCCGCCGAGCACGCCGAGGTTCTTCAGGAAGTGGATGGTCTGCGCGCCGCGCTGCTCCGCGTCCGCGTGCTCCCAGAAGGCGTGCGCGGCCAGCGTCGTCGGCACGATGTTCGCCGCCAGCAGCAGCGAGGACAGCCGGGGGAACTTGCCCAGGGCCAGCAGCGCGCCGGCGCCGACCTTCACCGATCCGTCGATGCGGGCCAGCGTTTCGGCGTCGGTGGGCACCTGGTCGGGCAGCGTTTCGTCGATCTGGCCGGCGGTCTGCTGCAGCAGGTGCGACGCGGCCGGGGCGTGGGCGGAAACGTTGCGCAGTTCCTGGATCCCGCCGTAGATGAAGATGCTCGCGAGCAGCGGACGAGCCAAACGGCGCATGAGCATGAGTGGGCCTCCTCGCAGTGATCGTCCCTGCTCCTGACCGTACTGATAAGCCGCCGCTCGCGCTCGTTCAACGCTGCGGGTGGTCCGCGGGGGCGAACGCCTCGTCCCACGCCGCGGCGACCTGCCGCGCGCACAGCCGCGGGTCGAGACCGGCGACGCCGGTGCCGAGGCCGGGCATGGCGATCGACCGCACGACGTTGCGGACCGGTTCGCCGTCCTCGAGCACGCCCTCGGCCCACAGCCGGAGCACGGCCCGCGCGGCGAGGTACGGGTGGACCGTGTCCTCCGGGAGGCGTTCCGCGGGGTCCCGCACCGTCGGCGCGCTGATCAGCCAGATGGGGGTGCGCGATCCGGTGGGGACGAGCAGCGCCTCGCCGATCGGGAGCTCACCGCCGTGGTAGGCGAGCACCGCGCTGCGGACCTGCTCCTCGATGCCCGGGAACGCGCGGGCGTAGCGCTCGTCGACGCCGCCGCGCATCCAGCCGTACGAGTTCGCCGGGCTCACGGCCGCGTCCGCCGGCACGTCCAGCACCGACCCGGGGTGCACGTGCACCCCCGGCCGACCTTCGGCGACCTCCTGCCAGGCCGCGGCGAGGTCGTCGTCCAACGCGCACAGCACCAGCCGCAGCTGATGCGGTTCCGCTCCTTCCGGTGAATGCTCCGCGTGCGCAGTCACGCCCCACAGCATCGCAGGAACATTCTCGACCGTGGGATTGAGTAGGTCACACCGCGATGTCCCAACGTGGCGCTGATCGAGAACCGAAGCGCATTCGGGTGATATTGCCTCCTGCATCTTCCGAATCCTCCCAGTTGTTGATCGACTTTGCTCGCCGCGTGTAATCAGGTCGGGCGAGCCGCGCCGGAGTGGTCGGCTGCGTCGGGGCGCGTCGGCCGGTCCCACCGGTTGCGTACGGTGACGCTCGGACGGAACCGGACGGCGATTGGGGTGGGCTCGTGCCACAGATCGGGTTTCTCGGGCCGTGGGCCACGTTCAGCGAACAAGCCGTGCACGCGATGACCGAGCGGTTCCCCACCGGATTCGACACGGAGCTCGTGCCCTACGAGACCGTGCCGCTGGCGCTGCGGGCGGTGCGCGCGGGCGAGGTTTCCGCAGCGGGCGTGCCGGTGGAGAACTCGGTGGAAGGCGCCGTTCCGGCGACGCTGGACTCGCTGGTCACCGGGGAGCCGGTGGTCTCCGTCGCGGAGGTCACGCTGCCGGTGCGGTTCGACGTGCTCGCCCGCCCCGGGCTCGAGCTGGGCACCGTGCGGTCCGTGGCGAGCCACCCGCACGCGCTCGCCCAGGTGCGCGGGTGGTTGGGCGAGAACCTGCCCGACGCCGAAGTGCGCCCGGCGGCGTCGACGGCAGCCGCGGCCGCCTCGGTCCAGGCCGGCGAGGTGGACGCGGCGATCTCCGCCCCGCTGGCCGCGCAGCACTACTCCGGCGTCGAACGGTTGGTCGAGGGCGTCGCCGACGTCCAGGACGCGCTCACGCGGTTCCTGCTCGTGCGGCGGCCCGGTTCGCTCCCGGAGCCCACGGGGGCCGACCGCACCTCGGTGGCGGCCGTGATCGGCGACGAGGTCGGCTCGCTCGCCGAGATGCTCGCCGAGTTCGCGCTGCGCGGCATCAACCTCAGCCGCATCGAGTCGCGCCCCACCAAGGACCGGCTCGGCGAGTACCGGTTCTTCCTCGACTTCGACGGGCACGTCGCCGACGCGCGCATCGGCGACGTGCTGACCGCGCTGCGCCGCCGCTGCAGCGAGGTCCGCTTCCTCGGCTCCTACCCGCGGGCCGACCGGGAACCGACGAGCGTGCGGCCGGCCGACTCGGAGCAGGCCTTCCGCCAGTCCCGCCAGTGGCTCGAGGAGGTGCGCGCCGGCCGCCGGGCGTGAGGCGCTCGACCGCCGCTCACCCCCAGCCGAGCGCGTGCAGCCTGGCGTCGTCGATGCCGAAGTGGTGCGCGATCTCGTGCACCACGGTCACCGCGATCTCCTGGACGAGGTGCTCCTCGCTGTCGCACATGTCCAGCAGCGGTTCCCGGTAGATCGTGATCGTGTCCGGCAGCACGCCCGCGTAGGTGTGATCGCGCTCGGTCAGCGCGACGCCCTCGTAGAGCCCGAGCAGCGAGGGGTCCTCGGGGTCGCGCTCCTCGACGAGCACCACCACGTTGCTCATCGCGGAGGCGAACTCCTCCGGGACGCGGTCGAGCGCGTCCGAGACGAGCTCCTCGAACCGGGCGCGGGGCATCTCCACGGGCATGCCGCCGTTGTACCCGAGCGGGGTTCCGCGCGAAAAGGACGCGGGGGCGCGGGGCCACCGGCTTCTCGAAGGGGTGATCACCGCTGCCCTTCGGCCGGGGCACCGGGCCGCGCCTGGCCGGTCTTCTTCGGCGCCGGCTCGTCGCCGATGCTGACCTCGCCGCGCACGCCGCCGGTGACCGGCGCCAGTCCGCTGCCGTCCGGCAGCTGGGCGCTCACCTTGCAGTTGACCAGGCGCGAACCGGCGGCCCAGCTCTCCTCGGACAGCGTGTCCCAGTACGTCACCAGGCCCTTGTCCTCGACCACCTGCGGACCGCCGGCGTACTCCGCGGTGATCTCCCGGCAGCGGGTGGCGAGGTAGTTGTCCTGCTCCTCCGCGGGCGGGTACTCGCCGGAGAACTCGTCGCCCAGGTTCACCGTTCCGGTGATCTCCGCGGCGTGCGGGCGGGAGCAGTCGACCGGGTCCCACACGGCCGTGCCGTTGATCCCCAGGCAGCGGCCCACGTCGTAGACGTTGGACTGGTCCATGTCGGCCGCCCGCTCGCTCATCCGGTACAGCTCCCCGGAGGGCCCGGGCTGCTGCAGCCCGCAGTGCAGGGTCCGGTCGCCGTTGCCCCACCCCTCCTCGCTGGGGGTGAACGCGCCGACCGCCAACCGCCCGTCCGGGTCGAACGCGCCCTGCAGGTACGCGGTGGAGACCTCGGCGCAGCGCTGCTGCTTGAGCTGCTGCCACTGCTCGGTGCTCGGGTAGGGCGCGTTCGGGGGGAAGTCGCCGCCGATGTCGGCCTTGCCGGTGATCTCGAACAGGTGCGGCTGGTCGCAGCGCACCTGTTCCAGGTCGGAGGCGTTGACCTGGGTCCAGTTCAGGCACGCGCCGCGCGGGGCGTTGAACTCCTGCGGCGTGGGGGCCGCACCGATCCCGCCCGGGCCGCCGCCGGAGCCCTCGTCCTCACCGGTCGGCCAGTTCAGCAGGGTGGAGATGAGCAGGATCAGCAGGGCGCCGATCGCTGCGGACACCATGATCAGCCGCGTGTTGCGGCTGCGCCGCTGCTGCGATCGGGGGGAGTCGGTTTCGGCCATCGCCGTCTATCATGCCGTGTCCGCCGGAAGTGCGCCCGCACCGTGCCGATCCCGCACCGCGACCGCGCGGGTGGGCGGCGCGCCGCAACCCCCGCGCGGTCGAGCACCGCCGCTGACGCTAGGCTGACCAGCTGTGATCGACCTGAAGACGCTACGCGAGGACCCGGAAGCCGTGCGCGTGTCCCAGCGCGCCCGGGGGGAGGACCCCGACCTGGTGGACGCGCTGCTGTCCGCCGACGAGCGTCGCAGGTCCGCCGTGTCCAGTGCCGACGACCTGCGCGCGGAGCAGAAGCAGCTCGGCAAGCAGGTCGGCGGGGCCAGCGGCGAGCAGCGCGAGACCCTGCTCGCGCAGGCCAAGGAGCTGGCCGCGCGGGTGAAGCAGGCCGAGGCCGAGCAGGACGAGGCCGAGCAGGAGTTGCAGCGCCTGCAGCGGCAGCTGTCGAACCTCGTCGAACCCGAGGTGCCGCACGGCGGGGAGGACGACTACGCCGTGCTGCGGCACGTCGGCGAGCCGCGCGAGTTCGACTTCGCGGTGCGCGACCACCTGCAGCTGGGCACGGATCTCGGCGCGCTCGACGTGGAGCGCGGCGCGAAGGTCTCCGGCGCCCGGTTCTACTTCCTCACCGGCGTCGGCGCGCAGCTGGAGATGGCGCTGCTGAACATGGCCGCCGCCCAGGCCACCGCGTCCGGGTTCACCCTGGTCGTGCCGCCGGTGCTGGTGCGGCCGGAGGTCATGGACGGCACCGGTTTCCTCGGCGCCCACTCCGACGAGATCTACCACCTGGCCGAGGACGACCTGTACCTCGTGGGCACTTCGGAGGTGCCGCTGGCCGGGTACCACTCCGGCGAGATCGTGGACCTCTCCCGCGGCCCGTTGCGCTACGCCGGCTGGTCGACGTGCTTCCGCCGCGAGGCGGGTTCGTACGGCAAGGACACCCGCGGCATCATCCGCGTGCACCAGTTCAACAAGCTCGAGATGTTCGTCTACTGCGCCGAGGAGGACTCGCGCGCCGAGCACGAGCGGCTGCTGGCCTGGGAGGAGGAGATGCTGGGCAAGCTCGAGCTGCCGTACCGGGTGATCGACACGGCGGCCGGCGACCTGGGGGCCAGCGCGGCCCGCAAGTTCGACTGCGAGGCGTGGGTGCCCAGCCAGGGCACCTACCGGGAGATGACCTCCACGTCGAACTGCACGACGTTCCAGGCGCGGCGGTTGAACACGCGGCACCGGGACGCGGACGGCAAGCCGCGCACCGCCGCGACGTTGAACGGGACGCTGGCCACGACCCGCTGGATCGTGGCCGTCCTGGAGAACCACCAGCAGTCGGACGGCTCCGTGCGGGTGCCGGAGGCGCTGCGCCCGTTCCTCGGCGGCCGCGAGGTGCTCGAACCGGCCGAGTGATGCGGGCCGAGGCGGCGAGGTTTTGGCCGCACCCGGCCCGTCAGGCAAGCGGCGAAGCCGTTTTCCGTCAATTCAGCTCGGGCAGCACCTCGGAGGCGATCTGCTCGACGATCGCCTCCGACCCGGCGTACGGGCCCGCGTCGGAGCGCGGCCAGTGGGTGATCACGTCGGTGAAGCCGAGCTCGCTGGCGCGGCCGACCACGTCGCGGAAGTGCTCGATGCTGGACATCGAGTACGTGGGCGCGGCGTCGACGGACAGGTAGCGGGGCAGCGGCCCGTCGCGGTCCTCGAAGGCGAGCGCGTCGTCGAACTGCAGCGACTTCTCGGCGATGGAGCGCCACCAGCTCTCGTCGTCGGCGGCGTCGCGGATGCCGTTGGTCAGCCACGCGTCGCCGTAGCGGGCGGCCAGGCGCATCGTCCGCGGTCCGTTGGCGGCGACGAGGAACGGTGCGCGCGGCTGCTGCACGCAGCCGGGGCTGCGGCGCGCTCCCGCGGCGGTGTAGTACTCGCCGGAGTAGTCGGTGGTGTCCTGCCGCAGGATGCGGTCGAGCAGTGCGAGGAACTCGCCGAACCGGTCGGCGCGCTGCCCGGGGGTGAGCTCCTCGGCACCGAGGACGCTCTCGTCGAAACCGGGGCCGCCGGCGCCGAGGCCGGTGATGAGCCTGCCGTCGGAGACGTCGTCGAGCGCGGTGACTTCGCGGGCGTAGTGCACCGGGTGGCGGAAGTTCGGCGAGGTGACCAGCGTGCCCAGGCGGATCGTGGACGTCGCGGTCGCCGCGGCGGTGAGCGTCGGCACCGCGTCGAACCACGGCTTGTCCACAAGGGACCGCCAGCCGATGTGGTCGTAGGTCCAGGCGTGGGCGAAGCCGTACTCCTCGGCCATCCGCCACAGCGGTTCGGCCGCCCACCACCGATGTTCCGGCAGAATCACGATCCCGATGCGCACACCGAGACCGTATCGGTCCGGATCCCCCGGTATCGACCCGATCTGCCCGCGCGTGGCGGACGCGGTGCGCCCGGCGACCGGATGGAGTGGTGGCGGTGCTCCGTGCGGACGTGTCCCGCACGCGCCCGAACGGGTGCTGCCCGCGCGTTCGCGCCCGAGCGCGCGGGTGCGGGTGTGCGGGGACACAGTGGCGACGGTGACGGTTGGGGGCAGGCTCGATTCCGCCTGGAGGACGTCACTCGAGAGCTGCGGGAGCGTCGCCAGCGCGAGGGGCAGGGCGCGACCCCTCCGCGTTCCGGGTCTCGGGAATCAGGGGCGACCGGGGGTTGGCGACCGGAGGCCTGGCGACCGGGGAGCTCTGATCTGTCCACGAGGGCTTGGCCTGGCCCCTGTGCGTCCACAGTGGATGCAACCTTCGCGCGCGGGCGCTCGTTCCCGCGCGAGCCCGCTGCTGCGGGCGTGCGCTGGAACGGGCGTGAAAACGGCCCCCGACCGCTCGGATCGGAGGCCGCTGTTAATCTACTACCGCCAAGGTTCGATTAACAGGGTCAGCGTAACACCCGGAAGTGCGCTCCCTCCACGGCTGTTCCAGGCAGGCCGCGGGCGGGGGTCGAGTCCTGGCCGACGCTCACAGCGCCGCGTACCCGGGTCAGAGCCGGTGCAGCCGGAGCGCGCAGCCGTGTGGTTCTCGGAGCACCCCGCTACCGCCCTTGGAAGCGCTGCGCGCGAGAGGCCCTGATCATGCCCGCCATCGCAGTCTCGGGGCCGACCCCGGCGCTGCGAGGCCGTAACAAGCCTCGCGGGTGACGGCCGACCGTTCCGACCGGTGCACGGCAGTCACCTCCCCCGTTCGATCACCCGGCTCTGCTGTCGCCTCGTGCTCGAGCGAGGGGGATCGAACGCCCCCGTGCGCTCGGGCCCCGGCTGGACTGCCGCTCGCCACCAGGTCGTCCGGTTGCTTCATGTACCTCGACCAGGCTTGGAGCACGCCCGGGGAACACCGGCCGGGCATCGGTTGTGGTTCTGCCGAGGGCGCACTCGGGTGAGCCCGATCGGTGGAGGGCACCGACCGGGCTCCGCAGGCGGCGGTCACCGCTGCCGAGCCGCGTGCAGTTCATCGGTGATGAACCGGTGCGCGTGGCGGGCCAGGTCGACGTTGTCGTCCCAGAGGTTGCGCCAGACCGCCAAGGTGTCCGACAGGACGGGGTCGACCACCGCGGAGGAGAAGCTCTCGAACGTGATCGGACCCGCGTAGCCCGCGTCGGCGAGGGACTGGAAGAACCGGCGGAAGTCGACCGTGCCCGAGCCGAGGTAACCGCGGTGGCTCTCCCCGACGTGCACGTACCCCAGCCGGTCACCGGCCTCGCGGACGGGACGCGTGAAGTCCGGTTCCTCGATGTTCATGTGATACGTGTCCAGGTGCGCGGTCACGTTGTCCGCGCCCACGTCGTCGAGGAACTCCAACGCCTGCCGCGTGGTGTTCAGCAGGTTCGATTCGTACCGGTTGACGATCTCCAGGCCGAGCAGCACACCGCGCTGCTCCGCGTGCGCGGCCAGTTCGCGGATCGCGGCGACGGCGTTCGCCCGAGCCGCCCGCGTGGGCTGACCGGGGTACTTGCCGAGCGCGGAGTGCAGCGCGCCGACGAGGTGGTGCGCACCGATGTCCGTCACGAGGTCGAGGGCCGTGGCGAGCTTGTCCTGCCCGCGCCGGACCACGGCGGTGTCCTCGCTGTTGACGTCGGCGTCGAAGCTCAGCCCGAGCGACGCGGCGGCGCGCAGGCCGTGCTCGACGAGCTGCTCGCGCACGAGCACCGGGTCGATCGCGGTGACGTCGCTGGCGCTGAGCTCGATGAGGTCGTAGCCGGCTTCGGCCGTGCGCCGCATCGCGAACCGCGTCCGTTCGGGGCTCCAGTCGCCGATCCAAACTCCCGCGTGGATGCCGATCGGGTTCATTCCAGAACTCCTTCCTGTTGCCGGGTTTCCGCGGCGGGTGCGGGGATGCGCAGCACGAAGGTCAGCGCGGCTGCGAGCAGGTACAGCGCGGCGAACACCCACATGACCCCGGCGGCGCCGAACAGCGGCAGCACCACGCCGACGATGGCCGGGCCGACCGCCGTGGCCAGTCCGGCGCCGAGGTTCAACGCGGCCATCGCCGCACCGCGCCGGTCGGGAGCCATCGTCGGCATCAGCGCGGACATGGGCACGAATCCGGCGAGCGTGGCGCCGAAAAGCACGGAGGTCACCAGCGCGAGCGCGTAGCTGTGCGTGGCAGCTGGGACGTGGTGGAAGAGCAGCACGGTCGCGGCGCAGCCCACCCCGCCCATCCAACGGACCACGACGGCGAACCCGAGCCGGTCGCCGAGCGCGCCGCTGACCAGGTTGAAGAAGATGTTGCTGATGAACATCGCCGAGGAGACCGTCAGCCACTGCGACAGCTCGAACCCCAGCTGCCGGGTGTAGAAGATCGGCATGAACACGATGAAGCCGTACTGCGGGATGCTGTTGATCATCCGCACGACCAGCCCGGCGAACAGCGGCGGCCGGTGCCACAGCACGGTGATGCTGGACAGCAGGCTGCGCAGCGGGTGTTCATCGGCGTGGCCGGTGGGGCGGTCGCCGTACGGGTCGCGGACGAGCAGCATGAGCAGCGCGCCGACCGCGATCACCCCGAGGCTCAGCCACAGCGTGTTCAACTCGCCGAGCAGCGGGATGGACAGGTTCGCCAACTGCGGCCCCAGCGCGGCGAACCCGGCGCTGTAGGCGAACCAGAACCAGCCCACCGCCGTGCCGAGGCGTGGCGCGGCGGTGCTCGACGTGATCCACACCAGGAACGCGTAGGCGAAGAGCGGGTAGCCGAACCCGCGGACGGCGTAGCTGAGCAGCAGGACCGGGTAGTTGTGCGCCATGATGCCGCCGGCGACGAACAGGACGTGGAACACCACCCAGATCGCCGCTCCGGCGTACATGACGCGGCGCGGGCCCCAGATGTCCGACAGCGCTGCGGACAGCCAGTACGACACGGCGGCCGTGACCCCGTAGATGGTGAAGACCAGGGCCACCTGGTTCTCCGGGAACCCCTGCTGCTCGTGCAGGAACTTCGACAGGTACCCGGTCTCCACGCCGTCGCCGACCATGAACACGAACAGGCCAACGAATCCCCAGCGCAGGGAGAACGGAATTCCGATGCGGTGGTGCAGCGACGTGAGCGGCACGGTTGGTCTCCTCGGACGTGGCGGGCACGGCGGCGGCGCGGATCGGCCGGGCACGCGTGCTCGCCGGGATCACGCCGCGGGGTGGCCTCCCGGCGGAGAGGAGCGGTGGAATCGGTGGCGCGCGGGCGCCGCGGACACACTCGCCTGGGCCGGAGGCCTCAGGCGGATGGGCCGGTGCGGATGCGGCAGAACGGGTGCGCGCGGTTCACGCGGCCGAGCAGGCTCGGACCCTGCGGCAGCGGCGCGCTGCGGCGGACGCGGGCGAGCGGCGATGTCGTGCCGTGACGGCGCATCCTCGCTCCCCTCGTCGTCCGCCGGTGTTGTGGATCACCATGCCAACGCGGCGACGTCGGGTCAAGCACCGGAGCGCGCCCGCTCCGACGGGGTTGCGGACTCGCGCCGGGCGCACCGAGGTGTCGGGGCTGGAACGGCAGGTGCCGCACCGCAGCGCTCGTGAGCGTCGCGGGCGCTGCTCATCTGCTGCGCGCGGCCGCCGAGCCGTTCCCCGCGGCGGGGCTCCCGCGCGTTCCGGCGGCGTCCTCGGCGGGTGCGGTCCAGCGCCAGTACGCCACCGCACCGCCGATGAGCAGCGCGATGCCCCAGAGCGTGTAGGCGTTGCCGATGACCTGCTGCAGCGGTGTCCAGTCGAGTTCCCGGTTCTCGGTGTAGGGCAGGTGCCACTGCGGCCCGTACAGCACGGTCGCCCCGGCCAGCAGCACCGCGGCGAGGATCCCGTACCAGCGGTGCCGCACGGCCATGGTCAGCAGCAGCGCCAGGGTCGGTCCGGCCCAGACCCAGTGGTGCGACCAGGAGATGGGGGAGATGAGCACGACGAGCACCGCGTTGAACGCGAGCATCAGCGCGGTGTTGGCCTGCTGCTGGGCGTAGCGCATCGCCCACACCGCGATGCCGACCAGGGCGATGGCCCCGGCGATCCACAGCAGGTTCAGGCCGGCCCCGGAGATGTCCTGCTTGGCGATGAGGCTGCGCAGCGACAGGTTGCCGGCGTAGACCGCGCCCATCGAACCGCCGGTGTCGAACATCTGCTCCAGCCACCAGGTGGCCGAGTCGCGCGGCGCGGCGAGCACGCCGAGCAGGACGGTGCCGCTGAACGTGGCCAGCGCGGTGCCGAGCGCGCGGTGGTCCCGGCGCAGGAGGAAGAACAGCAGGAAGCCCAGCGGGGTCAGCTTGATCGCCCCGGCCAGGCCGACGAGCAGTCCGCGCGGCCAGCGGGTGCGCCCCAGCAGGCAGTCGGCCGCGACCAGCGCCATGAGCAGCAGGTTGATCTGCCCGTAGTTCAGCGTCTCGCGCGCGGGTTCGATCAGCGTCAGCCACGGCATGAGCGCCGCCGCGCCCGCGGCGACGAACGGTGCCCGGGCGGCGAAGTACGGCGAGCGGCGCGCCAGCGCGTAGGCGGTGACCAGGATCGACAGGTGCGAGGTGAGCGAGACCACCAGCACGGCCGCGCTCGTCGGCACCAGGCTCAGCGGGGCGAACAGCAGCGCGGCGAACGGCGGGTAGATGAACGGCAGCGTGCTGGAGTCCGGGCTCTCCGGGGTGAGGTCGCCGTAGAGGTCGAAACCGCTGAGCCAGGCGCGGCCGCCGAGCTGGTAGACTTGCGTGTCGACGTAGCCGCGGGTGTCGATCCAGTGCACGAGCCACACGGCGAAGATCTCGAGCACGATCGCCACGATCAGCAGCGGGCGCCAGTCGCGGGCGGGTCCCGCGCTGCTGGACCGCCGAGCCGGGGTGCGCGCGGTGCCGGGGTTCGTGCCGCTCGTCGCCATCTGTCCGCCTGCGTCCCTGTCCCTGCGTCCCTGTCCTGGTCGTGCCTGTCCCGGCCGCGCCGGTTCCTGGCCGGGTCGGCCGTGGTCGTGCCCGCCCCGGGCGCGTCCCGTTCGGCTCGGTCCGTCCGGGTCCGGCCCATCCGCGCGAAAAGTGTTCGAATTACCGTTTTCCTCCGCGGTGGATCCGCGGGCGCGGCACCGTGGGATCATAGCGAAACCCGACACGCCGGCGGGGTCGGACGATCGAGATCGCCGAGCTCGGATTTCATCCGGGAATCGAATGCATATCGTGCCGGAATCGACACCCGGTGCGGTGATTCGGAAAGCCGTCCGCCCTCGGCGGAGGAGGTGCTGCTGACACGGCGTGCAGAGCGCTGCGTGGTTCGGCGCACCGCGGTTTCGGGCGCCCCGCGCGAGCCCGCTACCCTCGCGTGTGTGAGCTTCGCAGGCTATGACCTGATCGTTGTGGGATCCGGATTCTTCGGACTGACGATCGCTGAACGCGCCGCCAGCCAGTTGGACCAACGTGTGCTGGTGCTGGACCGCCGGGAACACATCGGGGGGAACGCGTACTCCGAGCCCGAACCGGAAACGGGGATCGAGGTGCACCGCTACGGCGCGCACCTGTTCCACACGTCGAACCGGCGGGTGTGGGAGTACGTGAACCAGTTCACCGATTTCACGGACTACCAGCACCGGGTGTTCACCAAGTACCAGGACCAGATCTACTCCTTCCCGATGAACCTGGGGCTGCTGTGCCAGTTCTTCGGCAGGGCGTTCAGCCCGGACGAGGCGCGCGCCCTGGTGGCCGAGCAGGCCTCGGAGATCGACACCGCGGACGCGCAGAACCTCGAGGAGAAGGCGATCTCCCTGGTGGGGCGGCCGCTGTACGAGGCGTTCGTCCGCGGGTACACGGCCAAGCAGTGGCAGACGGACCCGAAGGAGCTGCCCGCGTCGATCATCACGCGGCTGCCGGTGCGGTACACGTTCAACAACCGCTACTTCAGCGACACCTACGAGGGCCTGCCGGTCGACGGCTACACCGCCTGGCTGCAGCGCATGGCCGAGCACCCGAACATCGACGTCGTGCTGGGCACGGACTACTTCGCGGTGCGGGACCAGCTGCCGCAGGTCCCGGTCGTCTACACGGGCCCGCTCGACCGCTACTTCGACTACCGCGAGGGCGAGCTCGGGTGGCGCACGCTGGACTTCGTCACCGAGGTCGTCGGCACCGGCGACTTCCAGGGCACGCCCGTGCTGAACTACGCGGACGAGGACGTCCCGCACACCCGGATTCATGAATTCCGGCATTTTCACCCGGAGCGGGACTACTACCCGGACGACAAAACCGTGATCGTCCGCGAATACTCCCGCGCGGCCGAGAGCGGCGACGAGCCCTACTACCCGATCAACACCGCCGAGGACCGCGCCAAGCTCACCGCGTACCGGGAACTGGCCAAGCGCGAGGCCAAGGAGCGCAAGGTTATCTTCGGTGGTCGGCTGGGGACCTACAAGTACCTCGACATGCACATGGCGATCGGTTCGGCGCTGAGCATGTTCGACAACAAGATCGCCCCGTATTTCACCGAGGGCCGTTCGCTGGACGGCTCCCTGGAGGACTGACGTGACCGACCGGACTCCGCGCTCCGCGACCGCGGGTGAGAGCAAGCTCAGCGACGTGACCTCGATGAGCTCGGTGGGGACGAGCGACGTGCGCCCCGAGCAGGTGCTGCAGCGCGTGGTCCTGCCCCGGCGCGAGGACCCGCTGGACGTGCGGGTGCTCTACCTCGACGAACCCGCCGGGCAGGGGCGTGCGGCGACGATCACCTCGCGCCGGGGCCTGCGGGTCGCCGAGCACGCCTCGCTGTCGTTCGCCTCGTACTTCAACGCCTTCCCCGCCAGCTACTGGAAGCGGTGGACCACGGTCGACGAGGTCGTGCTGCGCCTGCGGGTGCGGGGCACCGGGCGCCTCGACCTGTACCGCTCCAAGCCCAACGGTGACAGCGTGCACCTGCAGGGCACGCCGATCTCCTCCGGTGAGGAGACCAGCGCGCTGGAGTTCCGGGTCGCGCTCACGCCGTTCGAGGACGGCGGCTGGATCTGGTTCGACGTGTCCACCGAGGACGCCGAGCTGGAGGTCGACCAGGCCGCCTGGACCACCGACACCGAGCTGCCCCGGCAGGACGTCGTCGTCGGCACCACCACGATGCGCCCGCAGGACTGCGTGCTCACCCTCCGCGCGCTGGGCGAGGACGCCGAGGTCATGAACCTCGTCGACACCGTGGTCGTGGCCGACCAGGGGCAGCAGCGCATCCGCGACACCGAGGGCTTCGACGAGGCCGCCGCCGTGCTCGGCGACCGCCTGCGCGTGATCGAGCAGCCCAACCTCGGCGGCTCCGGCGGGTTCGGACGGATCATGTACGAGGGGGTGCACAACTCCAGCGCCGCGCAGGTGCTGCTGCTCGACGACGACATCGCGCTGGAACCGGACAGCGTGCTGCGGGTCAACGCGTTCTCCCGCGCCGCCGCGCAGCCGCTCATCGTCGGCGGTCAGATGCTCAACCTGCAGGCGCGCTCGCGACTGCACACGATGGGCGAGGTCGTCGACCTGGGCGCCGCGATGTGGCGCGCCGCGCCCGGTGCGGCCACAGACCACGACTTCGCCAAGAAACCGCTGCGCAAGTCGCCGAAGCTGCACCAGCGCGTGCACGCCACCTACAACGGCTGGTGGATGTGCCTGTTCCCGCGGGAGGTCGTCGAGAACACGGGGCTGCCGCTGCCGCTGTTCCTCAAGCACGACGACTCGGAGTACTCGCTGCGCGCGGCGGGTCACGGCTACCCGACGGTGACGCTGCCGGGCGCGGCGATCTGGCACATGCCGTGGACCGACAAGAACGACGCCACCGACTGGACCGCGTACTTCCACGTGCGCAACCGGTTGATCCTCGCGGCGCTGCACAGCCCGGACGACGTCAAGCACAGCATCGTCAAGCAGCAGCTCAAGCTCACCCTGCGGCACCTGCTGTCGATGGAGTACTCCACGGTCGCGGTGCAGCTCAAGGCCGTCGAGGACTTCATGGCCGGTCCCGAGGGGCTGTTCGACAGCCTGCGCACGGCGCTGCCGGAGGTGCGCGCGCTGCGCGAGGGCTACGACGACGCCACGACGCTGTCCTCCGCGCGCGAGGTCCCCCCGCCGACGGCCGACCCGATCATGGCCGAAGGCCTGCTCAACCCGCCCGTGGGCACGCCGGCGATGGCCAAGCGCGCCGCCAGGGCGCTGCTGCACAACCTGACCGAACCGGACGACGAGGCGGAGCAGCGTCCGCAGCTGAACGTCCCGGCCGCGAGCGCGCGCTGGTTCCTCCTCGGCAACCTCGACAGCGCCACCGTGTCCACCGCCGACGGCAGCGGCGTGGCGTTCCGCCGCCGCGACCCCGCCGAGTTCCGTAGGTTGGGGACCCGGGCGCTGGCGCTGTACCGCAAGCTGGGCCAGTCGTGGTCCGGCCTGCGGGAGCGGTACCGGGCGGCGCTGCCCGACCTGACCAGCCCCGAGTCGTGGAAGCAGGTCTTCGAACAGCGGTAGTCCGCTGCCGCGCCGCAAACCCCGATCCCCGGAGAAGATGTGGCTGCTGATGTGAGCGTGCCGGCTGAGCAGCCGGCCACAGGCGAGGAGGCGTCCGGCGGCGAGCCGGACGCGAGCAGGGTCACGTACGAGACCGTCGCCCTGCGACGTGTGCAAGGTGTCATGGCCACACCCCCGGTGGTGAAGACCGCGCAGACCATGTCGCTGTTCGGCGAGCACGCCGCCGGGTGGTTGGCCGCGGGCGCGTTCGGCGCCCTGGTCGACCGCGAGCACCGCGGCGAGTGGGTCGCCGCGTCCGCGGGTGTGGCCGCAGCGCACGCCGCCTCGATCGCGGTGAAGCGCGTGGTGCGGCGGCAGCGGCCCACCGATCCCGAGGTGCGCGTACTGGTGGGAACACCCAGCAGGTTGAGCTTCCCGTCCTCCCACGCGACGTCCACCACCGCAGCTGCGGTGCTCTACGGTGGGCTGACGGGTCGGCGACTGACCCCGGTGCTGGTGCCGCCGATGCTGGTCAGTCGCGTGGTTCTGGGGGTGCACTACCCCAGCGACGTGCTCGCCGGTTCCGCGCTCGGCGGCGCCGTGGCGTGGGGCTTTCGGCGATTCGTGAAACGGCGGAGGAACCGTGGCTGACAAGAAGGAGAGCGCCGCGGCTGTCAGCCCGGACGTGGACGCCGGCGCGTCCTCGTCCGCGGATGTGGAGCAGGACGCGACCGCATCCGGGCATGACGGGTCGGACGGCGCGGAGCGCACCGCGGCGGACGCGGAAGCGCAGGAAGAACTCGAAACCGACGGGGAAGGCAGCATCGGCGCCGAGTTCGGCGACGAGGTGCTCAACGGTGCCGAGAGCACGGCCACCGAAGACCCGAAGGCCTCGGACGAGTACCACGCGAAGGTCACCGCCAAGGCGGGAACCCTTTCCGGCCTGGCCAGCGGACTGGTCAAGGAGCTCCGGCCGAAGCAGTGGGTCAAGAACGTCCTGGTGCTGGCCGCCCCCTTCGCGGCGGGCCAGATCCTCAACGTGCCGGTGCTGCTGGACGCGGTGGTCGCGTTCATCACCTTCTCGATGGCGGCTTCCGGCATCTACTTCGTCAACGACGCGATCGACGTCGAGTCCGACCGCGCGCACCCGACGAAGCGCAACCGGCCCATCGCCGCCGGGCTCATCCCGGTGCCCGTGGCCTACGCGGTGTGCGCGCTGCTGCTGGTCGGTTCGCTGGCCATCTCCGCGGTCACACACCCGATGCTGCTGGCGGTGATGGCCGTCTACATCGCGGTGCAGCTGGGGTACTGCTTCGGGCTGAAGCACCAGCCGGTGATCGACCTGTGCATCGTGGCCTCGGGCTTCCTGCTGCGCTCGCTGGCGGGCGGTGCCGCGGCCGGCCTGGCGATCACGTCCTGGTTCTACCTGGTCGTCTCGTTCGGATCGCTGTTCATGGTGGCGGGCAAGCGCTACGCCGAGGTGAAGCTCGCCACCGAGACCGGCGCCAAGATCCGCAAGTCGCTGAAGGCGTACTCGCCGTCCTACCTGCGGTTCGTCTGGGCCATCTCGGCTGCCATCTCGATCATGTCGTTCGCGCTGTGGGCCTACGACATCGGCGAGTACGAGCAGTCCCGCTGGGGCACGTTGGCGATCATCCCGATGGTGATCGCGATCCTGCGGTACGCGGTGGACATCGACAAGGGCGTGGCCGGCGAGCCCGAGGAAGTGGTGCTCAAGGACAAGGTCCTCATGGTCCTCGGCGTCATGCTCGCCGGGTGCCTGTTCCTGGCGTTCTACCTGTAGCCGCTTCCCGCGCGACGTCCGCCCGGCGCACGGCCGGGCACCGACCCCGGAGGCCCAACGCCCCCGCCCCCGCGGCGGGGGCGTTGTCATGCGCACGATCATGCGACTGGGGAGCCAGCTCTGCGCACCGCGGGGCCTGCCATGCGCGGAGTCGCTGCGCAACCCCCCGGCACCCCCACCTGTGGACAACTCGCCCCCCTGTGGATGGTTTGTGCTCCATTCGCGTGGGGATGGCTTCCAATTTTCATGAAAATTGAATAATCTGGAATGAGTCCAGACTGGGGCGGGTGGTGACCGGGTGGGTGCTGACTCCGCGGCGGGGACCGCCCGAGCCGGCACGCGGCCGGGCCCGCGGCCACTCAGCGCACGACCACTCAGCGCACGGCCACGCCGGTGCCCGCGGTGATCCGCAGCAGTTCCTCGTAGCTCGTGGGGAACACGGTGCGCGGCGTGCCCGCTGCGGCCCACACCACGGGGTGTTCGGCCAGGCTCGCGTCGATCGCGGTGGGCAGCGGTTCCGGATGGCCGAGCGGGGCCACACCGCCGATCGCCTGCCCGGTCGCGGCCCGCTGCAGCGGGGGCCACCCCATGTGATCGGCCACGACGGACGTGTCCACCCGGTGCGCACCGCTGGCGAGCACGAGCACCGGCCCGCGCTCGGTGCCGAAGACCAGGCTGTTCGCGATCGCGCCGACGGCGCAGCCGAGCGCGTCCGCCGCGTCCGCGGCCGTGCGCGTCGAATCCGGCATCTCTCGGACCTCGCCGCCAGCACCTGCCGCTGCGAGGGCCTTCGCCACCAGTCGACTGCGTTCCGGTAGTTCGCCCATGCGGTCCTCCTCCGCTCCGGTCTCCGGCACGCGGGCCGGGCGCGGTGCGGTTGCCCCGCACGCCTCGCCCCGCGGGGCCCATCCTCCCGCGCGCCCTTCCCGCCTTCCGCGCAACCCGCCCCGGAGCACCCCAGCACCCGGAGACCCCAGTTCCGAGGCCGGGAGAGCGCGCCCGCACCGGAGGTCCGCGCGGCAGGACGCCGCGACAGGCCGTCTCGCCTCCTACTCTCCGCGCACCGGACGAGCCGGGATCCGCCGCACGAGTGGCGATGATGCCCGAAAAGACTTCTTCGGCGTGTTCATCTTGTGCTCACGTGCACGCCGGTGGATCTTCACAGGTCCCCGCGAGAGTGATTCGCGGCCCGAACCGATTTGGGAGGTTGACGTGTCCCACCCCACCACGCCGTCTTCCGCGGTGACCCGCCGCGGTGTGCTCATCGGCGGTACGGCGACCGCCGGTGTCATCGCCCTGTCCGGGACCGCCGCCGCGTCCACCCCGGGAGCCGGTTCCCCCCGCCGCGGGGACGTGTTCACCCTCGGGGTCGCCTCCGGCGACCCGGCGCCGGACGGGTTCGTGCTGTGGACCCGGCTGGCCGTCGAACCCCTCGCCGAGGACGGCACGGGCGGCATGCCCGACAAGACCATCCCGGTGCAGTGGGAGCTCGCCGAGGACGAGCGGTTCACCCGCGTGGTCCGCCGCGGGCGCACCGAAGCCGCTCCCGAGATGGGGCACAGCGTTCACGTGGAGCTCTCCGACCTGCGGCCGGACCGCGAGTACTTCTACCGGTTCCGCGCGCTCGGATCGCTGTCGCGCACCGGCCGCGCCCGCACCGCCCCGCTGCCCGGCGCGATGAGCCCGCTGACCATGGCGTTCGCCTCCTGCGCGCAGTACGAGCACGGCTACTTCACCGCCTACCGGCACCTGGGCGAGGAGGAGCCGGACCTGGTGCTGCACCTCGGCGACTACCAGTACGAGTACAAGGCGGGCGACTACGAGATCCCGGGCGGCAACCCGCGCGAGCACGTCGGCCCGGAGACGAAGACGCTGGCCAACTACCGCCAGCGGCACGCCCAGTACAAGGCGGACCAGGACCTGCAGTTCGCGCACGCCGCCGCCCCGTGGGTGGTCGTGTGGGACGACCACGAGCTGGAGAACAACTGGGCCGACGAGATCCCCGAGGAACCCGGCAAGCCCGGACCGGCCTTCCTCGAGCGGCGCAAGGCCGCGTTCCGCGCCTACTACGAGAACATGCCGCTGCGCCGCCGCTCCGTGCCCTCCGGCATCGACATGCGGCTGTACCGGCGGATCCACTGGGGCGGGCTGGCCACGCTGCACATGCTCGACACGCGCCAGTACCGCGACGACCAGGTCGGCGGCGACGAGTTCGGCACCGACGACCCGAAGCGCCACGACCCGGAGCGCAGCATCACCGGTGCGGAGCAGGAGCGCTGGCTGCTGCAGGGCTTCCGCCAGTCGCAGGCGCGCTGGGACCTCCTCGGCCAGCAGGTCATGTTCTCGGAGATCGACTACGTCAACGGGTCGGACGAGGGCTACAACCCGGACGGCTGGGACGGCTACGTCGGCTCGCGGAAGCGCGTGAAGCAGGGGTGGCAGCAGGCGCAGGTGCGCAACCCGGTGGTGCTCACCGGCGACGTGCACGCCAACTGGGCGAACAACATCCCGGACGCCGAGCGCTCCCGCACCATCGGCAGCGAGCTGGTCACCACGTCGATCACCAGCGGTGGTGACGGTTCGGACGAGCTGACCGACGAGGAGAAGGGCTACCTGCGGGAGAACCCGCACGTGCAGATGTACAACAACCAGCGCGGGTACGTGCGCACCCGCATCAGCGCCGAGGAGATCCGCGCCGACTACCGGATCGTGCCGTACGTGACGGAGCGGGGCGCGGACGTGGAAACGCACGCCTCGTTCGTCATCTCCGACGGCACGCCGGGGCTGAACGAGGCCTGAGCGGGCAGGTCCCGCGGCGGTGCGCGGTGCCTCCCGCGCACCGCACCGGACCCTCCGGCGGTGGGCGGCGGCACCACACCGCCTCCCGCGGGAGTGGTCGGCCTCAGGTCGGTCGGGTCGGCACCGACCGAATCGTCCATCAGCAACCGGATCGGCGGCCTGTTCCACGTGAACCGGTGGCTACCGCAGTTGGCGCGCTGACCAGCGTGAACCCCGTCTTCTCGTTTCGGTGCGCCAGCGCCGAAGGGGCCTCATCGCAATCGGGCCCGCCGCAGGTTCTCCGGGGTGGCTCATGCGGGGAAGGCTCGACGTCGTGCAGGTGGCTACCCGATGTCGAGCACCCCGGGGCACGAGCGGCGCTGGAGGTTCTGCCGAGCACCCACCTCAGCACAACGTTGCAGAAGTTCTCCTCAGAACGACAGGCGGCGGAACAGCACGCGCGGCACGTGCCGCAGCGCGGACATCACCCAGCGCATCTGCGCCGGGGCCCACACCTGCTCCTTGCCCTTGCGCACCGCGTCGACGATCACGTCGGCGACCTGCTCGGGCTTCTGCGCCATCGGGGCGGGCTTGAGGCCTTCGGTGAGCTTGGTGTGCACGAAGTTCGGCCGCACCACGGTGACCTTCACGCCCGAGTCCGCCAGCGCGTAGGTCAGCCCCGTGTAGAAGGCGTCCATGCCGGCCTTCGATGAGCCGTAGACGAAGTTGGACCTGCGGGCGCGCTCGGCGGCGGGCGAGGACATGGCGACCAGGTGGCCGTGGCCCTGCTTGCGCAGCTTCTCCGCCAACCGCACGCCCAGCGTCATCGGCGCCACGTAGTTGACCTCGGCGACCTCGCGGGCGGCGTCCACATCGGTCCAGCCCTGCTCGTTGTCGCCCTGCACGCCGAAGGCGACCAGCGTGATGTCGATGTCGCCGTCGGCGAAGGCCTTGTCGACGACCTCGGCGTGCGTGTCCTCCCTGCGCGCGTCGAAGTCCACTGTGGTCACGGTGCTGCCGGTGGCGCGCAGCCGCTCGGCGGCGGCCTCGAGGCGCTCGCCCTCCCGCGCGGCCAGCACGATCCGCAGCGGGCGCTTCTGCGCGTACTTCTCCGCGGTCGTCAGCGCGATGTCCGACGTGCCGCCGAGCACGAGCAGGGACTGGGGGTTACCTACCGCGTCAATCACAGGTCAAGCCTCCGGCTCATGTCTGAGGCGAAAATGCCTTCGGGGTCAACGGATCGGCGGATCCTGCGGAACTCGTCGACCCGCGGGTACATCTCGTGGAACGTTTCCGCCGTGGTGCGCGAGTCCTTCGCGGTGTACAGCCGGCCACCGACTGCCAGCACGTCCTCGTCGAGACCGGTCAGGAACCGGCCAAGCCCGTCCACGATCGGGAAGTCCAAGCACACCAGCCAGCCCGGGTGCGGATAGGACAGCGGCGCCCGGTTGCCCTCGCCCATCTTCTTGATGACGTTGAGGAACGAGACGTGCCCGGAGTTCGCGATCTCGCGGACGATCCGCTTGAGCCCTTCCTCCTCGCCGTAGGGCAGGGAGAACTGGTACTGCGCGAAGCCCTGCGATCCGTACGCCCGGTTCCACTCGCCGATCATGTCCAACGGGTGGTAGAACGCGGTGAGGTTCTGGACCAGGCCCCGCCCCCGCTTCGGGGTCTTGCGGTAGTACAGCTCGCCGATGGCGCCGAACGTCAGCTTGTTGGCCAGCCGCGGCGGGAAGACGTCCGGCAGGGTCAGCAGCCGCGGGGCGTCGAACTTGAGCGGGTTCGCGCGCAGCTTCTTCGGCAACTGGTCCACAGTGGCCAGCGAACCGCGGCCGAACGCGCCCCGGCCCAGCTCGGCCCCGGTGGACATCGAGTCGAACCACGCCGAGGAGTAGGTGTACTTCTCGTCGGAGCCGTCCTGGAACAGTGCGATCGTCTCGTCCAGGTCGGCGGTCCGGTCGGCGTCGGCGATGAAGTACGCCGTCTCGGTCCGGGTCATCCGGATCCGGGCGCGCAGGATGATCCCGGTCAGGCCGATGCCGGCCACCGTCGCCCAGAACAGTTCGGACCCGGGGCCGTCCGGAGTCAGCTCCCGGATCTCACCCCCGGCGGTGAGCAGGTCCATCGACACCACGTGGTCGCCGAAACTGCCGGCGCTGTGGTGGTTCTTGCCGTGGATGTCGTTGGCGATCGCCCCGCCGACGGTGACCTGGCGGGTGCCCGGCAGCACCGGCACCCACAGGCCGTGTGGTAGCGCGGTGCGCATCAGCTGGTCCAGGCTGACCCCGGCGTCGACGTCGACGAGCGCGTTGTCCGCGTCGATGAGGTGGACGCGGTTCAGCGCGGTCATGTCGACGACCACGCCACCGGCGTTCTGCGCGACGTCGCCGTAGCTGCGCCCGAGCCCCCGGGCGATCACCCCGCGGCCGTCGGCGGTGCGCACCGCCTCGGCGACGGCGTCCGGATCGGTCGTGCGCAGCACGCGCGCCCGCGTCGGCGCGGTGCGGGCCCAGCCCGTCAGCGTGCGGGTCGACAGCGCGGCTGTCACAGGCCGAGCCTCCGCGCCTGGTCCGAGCGGAACACGCCCTCCGGGTCGACGGAGGCGCGGATCTTGCGCCACTCGTCGATGCGCGGGTACATCTGCTCGATCATCTCGGCCGAGGTGCGCGACTCCTTGGCCAGGTACAGCCGGCCGCCCGCCTCCAGCACCATCTCGTCGAGCTGCTGGCACAGCCGGTCCAGGCCCGGCGTGATCGGGATGTCGACGGTCAGCGTCCAGCCCTTGCGCGGGAAGGACATCGGCGCCGGGTTGGCCTCGCCGAACGTCTTGAGCACGTTGAGGAACGACACGTGGCCCGAGGCGGAGATCCTGTCGATCGACCGCCGGAAGGCGTCCTCCTGCCCGAACGGGACCATGAACTGGTACTGCAGGAACCCGTTCGACCCGTACACCCGGTTCCACTCGCCCACGAGGTCCAGCGGGTGGAAGAACTGGGTGATGTTCTGGACGATGCCGTACTTGGTCGGTGCCTTGCGCCACCACACCTCGTTGAACGCGCTGATCGTCAACTGGTTCAGCAGCCCGTTCGGGAACACGTCGGGCAGCGAGGCCAGCTGCGGGGCGTCGAACTTGAGCGGCTCGGCGCGGAGCTTCTTCGGCAGGTCCTCGACCTTCGCCGGGTTGCCGCGGGTGAGCAGCGCCCGGCCCATCTTCTCGCCGCGGGCGAGCGAGTCGAACCAGGCGACCGAGTAGGTGTAGTTGTCGTCCGAGCCGTCGGTGAACAGCTCCAGCAGCTCGTCCAGGTTCTTCGTCTGGACGTTGTCCACCAGGAAGTAGGCCGTCTCGACGCGCTTGAGCCGGATCGTGGCGTTGAGGATGATCCCGGTCAGCCCCATGCCGCCGACCGTGGCCCAGAACAGCTCGCTGCCCTCGCCGTCCGGGGTGAGCGTGCGGACCTCGCCGTCGGCGGTGAGCAGGTCCACGGCCAGCACGTGGCTGCCGAACGAGCCCTGCGAGTGGTGGTTCTTGCCGTGGATGTCGGCGCCGACGGCGCCGCCGACGGTGACCTGGCGGGTGCCCGGCAGCACCGGGATCCACAGGCCGAACGGCAGCAGCCGGCGCATCAGGGTGTCCAGTGACACCCCGGCGTCGACGACCACGACCGCCTCGTCCGCGTCGACGCGGTGAATCCGGTTCAGCGCGGTCATGTCGATGACCGTGCCGCCCGCGTTCTGCGCGGGGTCGCCGTAGCTGCGGCCGAGGCCGCGGGCGATGACGCCGCGCTCCCCGGCTTCGCGCACCGCGCGGGAGAGGACCTCGACGTCCGGGGTGCTGATCACGCGGGACTGGGTCGGCGCGGTGCGTCCCCAGCCGGTCAGCGTGCGTAGCTCATCTGTTGCCGGTTCCACCTCGCCGAGTCTAGCCACGGCAGAGGTGCCCGCCACGCGGGGCTCGTGCGCGGATCCGGGCAGAACCCCCGGCGGGGAGGAAAGACGACACCGCAGGTCGGCGGTGCGATGCACCCCGCGGAGACGCCGGTACACTCCCGTGGGACACGCCGTGTCCGGAAGCGGGTCTCACCGCCCGCAGGCGGTCACCGCCACCGCCCGTGTGCGCGGAGGCCGGCCTCCCGTCGTACCGAGCGCTGAGGTGAATCGTGGCCGTGGCCGAATCAGCAGTCGAAGCCGGCCGGCGAAAGCTGGGGCTGTTCCGCCAGTTCTTCCGCTTCATCGTCATCGGCGGTGGCTGCGCGCTCATCGACATCGGCAGCTACGCCCTCCTGCTCTCGCTGGGCCTGCCCATCTGGCTGGCCCGCTCGACCAGCTTCGTCCTGGGCACGGGCACCTCGTACCTGCTCAACCGCAGGCTCACCTTCCGGGGGGCGAACACCGGCAACACCGCGCTGAAGGCCGGCGGGTTCGTCGTCGTCTACGTGGCGACGTTCTTCGTGAACATCGGGACGAACCAGGCCTCGGTGATCCTGCTGAACGCCGAGGGCAGCGCGGTGCTGCTCGGGCTGTGCTGGGTCATCGGCCAGGGCCTGGGCACGCTCATCAACTTCGTGATGCTCAAGTGGGTCGTCTTCCGCGACTGAGCAGGTGAGCCCGCCGCGCCCCCGCCCCCTCGTGCCCCCGCGCCGGAGCCCGCGCGGACCGGTGGCCCGGCCGCGTGCCCGGCCGCGGTGCCCCGTCAGGCGAACGGCGCGGCCGCTTCCCCCGCCTGCGCGGACCGACCCGCCGGCGGTCTCCGCGGAGCTACCGCCGGGGAGCTGACGGGGCGGTCCGATGTCGCCCGTCTCTCCCCGGCGCAGCGCCGAGGGGGGCACCTGAGCAGCGCTTCCATCGGCGGGTTCTCCTGCGCGGCTCTCGCGAGGACGGCGAGACGGTGTGCAGTGGCTGCTCGATGTCCGCTGTCCGGGGCAGCTGGGCGGGGCAGCTGGGACGTGCAGGAGGTTCCGCTGCAGGGGTCGTGGGCGGCTCGCGCTTGGAACGTCCCTCAGAACCCCGTCGTGCCGCTCGGTGCGCCGTAGGCCCCGTCGGGGCGGGACGCCTCGATGTGCGCCGTGGCGACGTGCCCGAAGTTCACGAGGAACCGGTTCCCGTCGGCCATGGTCAGCGAGCGCGTCTGCCCGGACGTGACGACGTCTTCGAGCGCGTCGGCGAGCAGGTCGGCTTCGTCACCGTCCAGGGCGATGCGGATCGGCGAGCTCCCACCGGTGAGGTGCAGGACGAGGCACGGGCGCGTGTTCGTGGTCATGCCTCGAGCGCAGCACACCGGACCCGGGCAGCGACACCGCTGTCCGCTGTCGGCGGAGTTCGCCGCGGGCGGACGCGCGGGCGGGTGGTCCCCGCACGGCGGGAGGGCCGCCGCGCGCCGCCCCTACTGCCCGCCGGCCGGGCTGTTCGAATCCTGGTCGTCGTCCGACTGGGAGTTCTGGTCCTTGTCGTTCTCGTTGAACACGCGGATGTTGTTGCGGTCGTTCGAGTTGGGAACGTCGCCCGGCAGGTGCACCGGGTTCGGCAGCGGGCCGGGCCGCCAGGTGCCCCAGTGCGTCTCCGAGTGCACCTGCATCGCCGCCTGCGCCGGCAGCGCGTCCGGTTGGTACGGGTCCACCGCGTAGAGCGAGCCCCAGTCGCGGTGGATGTTGTTGCGCAGGTACGTGGGCAGTTCCCGCATGCTCGCGACCACGTTCAGCCAGCCGAACTGCCCGCCCGCGTCCGGGGAGGACCAGCCCTGGCCGATCTCCCGCACCTCGGCTCCCCCGGCCACGCGGAACCGCGGGATCTCCGCGACGCCGTTGTGGCTGCCCGGGAAGTCCAGGCACGGGTTCACCAGCGCCGCCGGCCACTCCACGAACGTGCGCTGGTCGTGCACGAAGTCGGTCATGTTGACCAGCTGCGGCACCCGCGGTGCGCTGAACGCCAGCCACCCGTTCGGCCCGATCGCCTGGTCGACGCCGACGACGCGGACCTTCGTGGCCTTCTCGGCGTCCCCGGAGATCGTGTAGCGGTGGTCGCGCCACCTGGGCGCGCCCTTCTGCGCGATGCCCTGGCGGTCGAGCACCTCGAAGCCGTCCTCGGTCTCCCGGCCGAACTCCAGGTACAGCGAGTTCGCCCCGACCTCGTTGCCGGCGAGCGAGACGACCACGGGCACCTCGCCCTGCGCGGCGCGCTCGGGCAGGTCGTACCACTGGGTGCGCAGTTCGCCGGTGCTCAGGCCCTGCTTGTCGTAGCTGCCCCACACCGGTGCGTCGTCGGTGCCGAACCTGTGCGGCGGGGTCCAGTCGGGCTCGGTCGGGTCGGTGCCGTCGCCGTCGGGGAGCCGGCCGCGGTCGAACCCGGTGATCTTGGCCTGCAGGTACTCGTCCGGGCTCTCCTGCTCCTCGAGCCGCGAGGGGGGCATGTCGAGCTTCGAGTCCTCCTCCAGCGGCGCCGCCCGCGCCGGCTGGCTGTCGGAGACCGGCAGCATGCTGTTCTTCGGGTTCGTCTCGACGTAGACGTAGTCGGACAGGCCGCAGCTCGCCCCGGCGACCTGCTGGACGTTGTCCGCGCCCATCGAGTAGCTGCCCCACTGCTTCTGGATGACCTTGGCGAAGTTGGCGACCTCGAACAGCACGAGCAGCGCGCACAGGATCGACAGCGGAGCCGTGCCCAGCCGCAGCGCGCGGCTGCGCTTCTCGTAGCTGGTGAAGCTCTCGTCGACGACCTTCGGGTTGTTCTCGTCGATGCGCAGGTGCTCGATGAAGGCGACGACCAGCGCGATGCCGGCGGCGACGAGCAGGTACGTGCTCACGCCGTTGCCGAACAGCTGCGGCGGTTTGTCGAACCAGGGCACGCCCCACCCGGAGACGTACCACCAGGCGTTCGGGCCGGTCGTGGAGAACGCCAGGATCAGCAGCAGCCCGGCGATGAACACGGCCCGGTTGCGCTTCGAGCGCAGCACGGTGCTGCTGGTCGCCAGCGCGGTCAGGGCGGCGAGCGCGCCGCCCACCGCGGCGTAGATGCCGAAGTGGTGGGTGTGCTTGGTGGGGGTGAGCATGAGCACCACGAAGTACATCGCGGTGATCGCCAGCAGGCGCCGGCTCGGCCCCAGCGACGCCCCGCGGATCCGCCCGCGCCGCAGCAGCATCACCAGGCAGGTGGCGATGCACAGGATCACCAGCAGCACGGGGAAGCGGCGGGTCATCGACCCGTCGGAGGAGGAGCTGAACAGCAGGACGTACCGGTTGAACTCCTCGAACCAGCTCTGACTCGGGCCGATCTCGGTGCGGATCGAGGTCGCGTCCAGCACCGACTGCCAGGTCTGGTCGACGTAGATCAGCGCGAGGATGACGAAGCCGGAGGCCGCGATCGGCGCGAGCACGGGCAGCCAGCCGTAGGCGTTGATGCGCTTGCGCAGCAGGCGCACCAGCGGTTTCGCCGCGGCGATGTAGGGCAGCACGGACACGAGCCCGTGCGGGTTGGCCGCCACCGACAGCGCGGCCACGACGAGGCCGAGGGTGGCCGGCATGAGCCGCGCGGTGGCCACCGAGCGCTCCACCGCGCACAGCGCCAGCAGGGAGAACAGCACGACGACCGGTTCCGGGCGCAGCCCGTTGTTGTAGGGCAGCCAGAACGCGAGGAACACGGCCGCTGCGGCCCAGCCGGCGGCGTGGCTGCGGCGGACCTGCTGCCCCAGCCGCGGCAGCACTTCGCGGCTGATGAGCATCCAGCTGAGGATGCCCATGATCAGGGCGGGCAGGCGCACCCACGGCGTGGCCGTGGAGATCTGCACCCAGAAGGCGTAGAGCTCGTAGAACCAGCCGAACGGCGCCTCGGGCGAGCCGAGCCACCGGTAGTAGTTCATCACGTAGCCGGCGGACTCGCGTGCTCGCGCGATCGACAGGATGTAACCGTCGTCGGAGGTCATCGCGCCGCCGATCCACCAGAGCGCGAGCACGCCGATGACGGAGGTGTCCCGGAAGGTGGGCCGCCACCACCCGCGCGGCACGAGCCGCGGCGGTCTCCTGCCCGCGCGCACGTCGAGCCGGCGCACGCACACGATCGAGCCGATGAAGCAGGCCACGGCGAGCAGCATCACCGCGATCTTGAGGACGGTGGGGGAGCTCTCGTACCGGTCGTCCACGCGGGCCTGGAACGAGGTGCCGGACACGGGGTCCTGGCTCTCGTCCAGGTCGGAGTAGACCCCGGTCACCTGCGGACGCTGGTCGCCGTTGAGCTGGGCCAGCTGCGCGTCGCCGACGCTGGCCGTGGTGCTGCTGCCGTCCGAGTCGATCGAGATCGCGCAGTCGCCCGCGGGCAGGTCCGCGCTGCCGACGCGTTCACCGGCGGTCAGCAGGGAGAGCTGCCCGTTGCTGATCTCCAGGTTCAGCCCGGTGAGCTTGCCGTAATCGGAGTTCGGCGGGTTCGTGGCCAGCAGCGTGCCGGTGCCGGGGGTCCGCGCGTCCAGGCTCCGCGCGGTTTCGCACGACATGTCGAACTTCAGCCACACCGGTTGGTAGGACACCAGCGGTGCGGAGACGGCCTTGGTGCCCTCGGCCGTGGGCCACTTCAGCGTGGTGATCTCGTGGTTGACCGGCATGAACGGCACGGCGAGCGAGAGCAGCGCGCCGAGCAGGCCGAGCAGCGTCGCCAGGAGCGTGACCCGTCGCGGCGACGCCCCGGGGCCGCCGCGGGGTGTGGCGGACGGTTCCTGCCCGTCCGAGTGCTGCTGCTGATCATGCCCGGTGAACACGGAAGCGAGAATAGTAGCCGGGTGCGCGGGCCCTTCCCCCGAGTGCGGTGCTTGTGCGAGCTGCCACGTCCTGTAACGCCGTGCGCTGGGAGCTCAGCGCGCTCTCAGTTCCGTCTCAGCGTTCCGTGACCGGTCGGTGATCTGTTTTCCCCCGGAATGACACAGGGTTTCGGCGGCTCTTCCGCGCGGAGCGCGCCCGCGGAATGTCGGATCGGCGCCGAGTGCGCGGCATTCTCGCGGAAACACGAATTGTCCTCATGCGACCGGGCGGTGCGCGGATCGTCGGTTTTGCGCGAGGGTTCCGCGGTCCGGCCGGTGTTCTCGAAAGACCTGGGCGGGAGCGCCCAGCGGGGGCGAACCCCGCCGTCGGAACAACCCCGTGGGCGGGAGCACCGCGACCGGGAGCGCCCAGCGGGGAGCGGGGCCGCAACGTCCCCTCGGAGGATCCGCGCGCCCCGGAAGGACCGCGGGGCCGCGGTGCAGCGGGGCCGGAGCACCGCGCGGGGCTCCGCGCGGCGGAGGTCCTGCGCGGTGGCGGTCCTGCGCGGGGGCTCCGGCCGCGCAGGACCTGCTCAGCGTCCGCGCGTGGCTACCCGATGCCGGGGATGCCGCAGCGAGGTCTCGCCGGAGGTGCCCCCGTCCGCCCGCCCTCAACAGCCAATACGCGGACTCCCTCAGCGGCGGAAGAAGTGCTCCCGCCGCCCCTGGCGCACCAGCCGCAGCCAGTCGCGGAACGCCTTCGGATCGCGCCGGTGCCCCACGAAGTACAGGCCGAAGCGCAGCACCTCCAGGGCGCCGATCTTGCGCATCCCCGGCTGGGAGAGCAGGTAGCCCCGGTTGCGGTAGGTGTAGTAGCGCTTGTTCGCGTCCGCCGGGTCCTGCGCGTGCAGCCGGCCGCCGAGCATCGGCTTGAACTCGGCCGAGCCGTCCGGGTGCACGAAGCGGGTGCGCAGGGAGGTGCCGAACGGCAGCCCGGAGCGCACCACGCGCCGGTGCATCTCCACCTCGTCCCCGCGGAAGAACAACCGGTAGTCCGGCACGCCGATCACGTCGAGCGTGCCCGCGCGGAACAGCGCGCCGTTGAAGAACGAGGCGATGCCCGGCAGGAAGTCCGCGCCGTCGGGGCCGCGCAGCTCCTCCGGGCGCCGCTTCCACGTCAGACCGCGCCGCAGCGGGAACGCGAGCCTGTCCGGGGTGTCGATGTTGACCACCACCGGCGACACCGCGGCCAGCCCGCGCCCTTCGGCCTCGTCCAGCAGCGTGCGCAGCGCGTGCTCGTCGGCGGGGCGGCCGTCGTCGTCGCCCAGCCACACCCACGCGGCGCCGAGCGCCAGCGCGTGCAGCATGCCCAGCGCGAAGCCGCCGGCGCCGCCCAGGTTGCGGTGCGCGGGCAGGTACGTCGCCGGGATCGGCGCCTCGGCCACCACGTCCGCGGCCGGCTGGTCCGGCCCGTTGTCCACGACGACGAGGTGGTCGGGCGCGCGGGTCTGCCCGGCGATCACCTTCAGCGACTCCGCGAGCAGCTCGCGCCGGTGCCGGGTGACCACGACCGCGACGACGGCGTCGTCCGGCAGCGTGCGCTCGGGCTGCGCTGGCTCGGGATGCGCTGGCTCGGGCAAGGCGGGCTCCGGCTGGGTGGGATCCGGGTTGGCGGGCTCGGACAAGGTGGGCTCCGGCTGGGTCGGCTCGCTCCGGGCGGGGTCGGTGCTCACGCGCTCGCGTCGTTCTCCGAACTCGACTGCGCGCACGCCCCCTCGGCCGCGGCTCCGGCCGAGCTGGTGCGCGCCGCCGACTCCAGGTCGGAGCGGTTCGCGCCGTTGGTTGAGGTCTCGGCGCTGCCCAGGCGCTGCTGGGCCTCCTTGCTGAGGTAGGGGAACGGGTCGTAGCCCTTGTAGTGGGTGAGCACGTGGCGCAGGTCGCCGCGCTCCTTGATCCCCCCCTGGTCCATCCACAGGGCCGTGTCGCACATCTCGACGAGGAACTCGTCGGAGTGCGAGGCGAACACCAGGATCCCGGAGCGCTTGACCAGGGCGTGCAGCCGGTTGCGGGCCTTCTCCATGAACTCCGCGTCGACCGCGCCGAGACCCTCGTCGAGGATGAGGATCTCCGGGTCGATCGAGGTGACCACGCCCAGCGCCAGGCGCACCCGCATGCCGGTGGAGTAGGTGCGCAGCGGCATCTCCAGGTAGTCGCCGAGCTCGGTGAACTCGGCGATCTCGTCGACCCGCTTGAGCATCTCCTTGCGGCTCATGCCGAGGAACAGCCCGCGGATGAGCATGTTCTCGTAACCGGAGATCTCCGGGTCCATGCCCACGCCGAGGTCGAACACGGGGGCCACGCGGCCGACGACGCGGGCGCTGCCCCGGGTGGGTTCGTAGATGCCGGACAGCAGCCGCAGCAGCGTGGACTTGCCCGCGCCGTTGTGCCCGACCAGCGCGACCCGGTCGCCGTGCCGCAGGGACAGGTTGATGTCGTGCAGGGCCTCGATGATCGGCACCTTGCTGTCCGTGCCGATCTTGCCCCCGGTCTTGCCGAGGACGGCCTTCTTCAGCGAGCGGGACTTCGCGTCGAAGATCGGGAAGTCGACCGCAGCGTTCCAGACGTCGATGCTGACCACGGTTTCCTCCCGATCAGACCCAGTACGGCACGCGCGAGCGGTAGTTGCGGAGGACGAGCAGCGCGAGCAGCCACCCCGCCGCCGTCAGGCACAGCACCACGAACCAGTGGTGCCAGACCTGCTGCTGTCCCAGCAGCGGGGCCCGGAGGATCTCCACGTAGTGGTAGACCGGGTTGAGCTGCGCCAGCCACGCCCGCGGGCCGGCGTTCTCCTTGAGCACCTCGATGGGCCAGACGATCGGCGACATGAAGAACAGCAGCTGGGTGAGGCTGTTGACCACCGGCGGGATGTCCCGGAAGCGGGTGCTGGCCACGCCGAACAGGAGCACGACCCAGCCGCCGTTCAGCAGCAGCAGCCCCAGCGCGGGCACCGCGGTGATGATCGTCCAGTCGATCGGCGGCCAGAAGATGGCGAGGATCGCGAAGTAGACGACGAAGTTGTGCAGGAAGAGCAGGAACTCCCGCCAGACCGTGCGGAGCACGTGCACGGTGACCGGCGCGGGCAGCTGCTTGATCAGCCCCTCGTTCTGGATGAACACCTCGCAGCCCGAGGTCAGCGAGCCGAGGATGAAGTACCAGATCATGAACCCGATGGCCATGTACGGCACGTACTCGGAGGGGTCCTGACCGAAGATGGTGGAGTACATCACCCCGAGACCGGCGGCGGTGACGCCCATGCCGAAGCTGATCCACAGCGGACCGAGCACGGAGCGGCGGTACCGCTGCTTGATGTCCTGCCAGCCGAGGTGCGCCCACAGCTCGCGCTGCTGCAGCGCACTGGTGACGTCGCCGATGCCCTTGCGCCAGGAGCGCGGCGAGCTCGCGGGGGGAGCCGGAACGTGTTCCTGCGTGCTTGTCGCCTGCACAATGCGTCAGACTACCGACCGTCGGCGCGGCGCCTGCTCGGGGCGTCGCTCACCTCCGGTGATCGTACTTTTCCGGCACCGGTGGGGAGATCCCCGCCCGGCGCGCCCGCTCTCGCCCCCGATGTCCGCCGTGCTGTCCCCGGTGTCCGCGGGGCCGCCCGGTGTCCGCTGTCCCGCGGCCGCGCTGCACGAATCCGCACGACCGCGGTGCTGGGCCGCCACCGCCGGGAACGCGGTCCCGGCGTGCGGCGCTGCACAGGGGCCGGGTTCCGCGGGCCCGGGTTCCGCAGGTCCTGTGCTTCCCGGGGTGCCGGAGTCACAGGTACTGGCCGGTGCGCGGCCCCGACTCCTGCTGCTGCTCCTGACCGGCGGGCAGGCCGCGGCGCATCTGCTCCAGCTGGGCCCGCGCGGCCATCTGCTGGGCGTACAGCGCCGTCTGCAGCCCCTGGAACAGCCCCTCCAGCCAGCCGACGAGCTGGGCCTGGGCGATCCGCAGCTCCGGCTCGGACGGCGTCTCCTCCTGGGTGAACGGCAGCGACAGCCGCCGCAACTCCTCGACCAGCTCCGGAGCCAGGCCCTGCTCGAGCTCCTGGATGGAGCTGCGGTGGATCTCCTTGAGACGACCGCGGCTGGCCTCGTCCAGCGGTGCCGCCCGCACCTCCTCGAGCAGCTGCTTGATCATCGTGCCGATCCGCATGACCTTCGCCGGTTGCTCGACCATGCCGCGCAGGTCCTCGCCCTGGTGCTCGGGCTCCTCGGCGTCCCCGCCGCCGGCCTGCGCGTCGTCCCCGACGACGAAGACGGACGAACGGTGCTCGGGCTCACCCTGCTCGTCCTGGCTGAGGAAAAACTGCGACATCGTTCCTCCCGGTCCGGCGGTCCCGCCGGTGCGCGGTTCCTTCCCGCGCACCATTGTGCCCGGCTCGCCGGCCCGCCGTGCTCCCGACGCGCGTTCCCGCGGGACCACGGGCAGACCGTTGGCGGGAGCTGCGGGCAGGCCCGCGGGCAGGCGCTGCGGACCTGCTGCCCTCCCGAAGGGGTGCGCGCGTTTCGCGCGAGAGGTACACACCCCTCGGGCGGGTGAGGTACTCGCGTTCAGGGGCGCTCGAGCAGCACCTTGCCGCGCACCCCGCCGGCCTCGAGCATCTCGTGGGCGCGCGCGGCCTCGGGCATCGGCACGCGGGCGTGCTCGTGCACGCGCACCTGCCCGGAACCGATCAGCGGCCACAGGCGTTCGCGCACGTCGGCGACGATGGCCGCCTTGCCGTGCGGGCCGTGCACCGGGCGTCCGCGCAGCCCGAGCACGGAGAGGCTGAGGCGTTTGAGCAGCATCTTGCCCATGTTCAGCTCGGCGGTGCTGCCGCCCTGCATGCCGATGACGGCCAGGTGCCCGTCCGGCGCGAGCGCCGCCAGGTTGCTGTCCAAGTAGGACGCGCCCATGTTGTCGAGGACGACGTCGGCGCCGCCGAGCTCCTTCACCGCCGCGGCGAAGTCCTCCTCGCGGTAGTTCACGGCGAGTTCCGCGCCGAGCTCGCGGCAGTGGCGCAGGCCCTCCGGGGAACCGGCGGTGGTGGCCACGCGCGCGCCGAGGGCGACGCCGATCTGGACGGCGATGCTGCCGATCCCGCCGGAACCGCCGTGCACCAGCAGCAGCTGGCCCCGCCGCAGTCCGGCGTGCATGACCACGTTGGACCACACGGTGCAGGCGACCTCGGGGATCCCGGCCGCGCCGGTCAGCCCGACCCCGTCGGGTTTGGGCAGCACCTGCTCGGCCGGTGCGGTGACCTTCTCGGCGTAGCCGCCGCCGGCGAGCAGCGCGCACACCTCGTCGCCGACGGACCAGCCGGTCACGCCCTCGCCGAGCTCGGCGATCGTACCCGAGCACTCCAGACCGAGGATCTCGCTGGCGCCCTGCGGCGGCGGGTACGAGCCCTGGCGCTGCACCAGGTCGGCGCGGTTGACCGCGCTGGCGGTCACCTCGATGAGGACTTCGCCCGCGCCGGGGCGCGGATCCGGGTGTTCGGTCCATTCCAGCACGTCCGGGGAACCCGGTTCGCGGATCTCGATCGCGTACATGTCCCCGACACTAGGACTGCTCCCGGGAGGTGCGCCGGGGAGGCCGCCGGAGGGGGCAGCGGTCCGCCGGGCGAGCGGCGAGGCCGCTTCCTCCCCGCGCGGAGCGACATCGGAGGTTCCGCTGCCTGCTCCGCTGCGGAGATCAGCACGCGAAACGGCTCGACGACGTCCTGCTAGTCCAGCGCGCGGCGGAGGAAGAACCGGATCCCCGCGTAGGTGAACACCGCGCAGGCGAGCACGAGCGCGAGCACGCAGATCCACGGCGGCATGTGCGGGATCCCGGGCACGAGCGCGCCGCGCAGGCCCTCGCTGACGTAGGTGAGCGGGTTGACCGCGCACACCACCTGGAACCACCGCAGGTCGTGCAGCTGCGCCCAGGGGAACTGCGTGGACCCGGTGAACATCAGCGGGGCCAGCAGCACGGCGAACATGATGTTGATGCGGTGCGGCGGCACGGCGGTGCCGAAGGTCAGCCCGGTCGCTCCACCGGTGACCGCGCCGAGCAGCAGGCACACCGCGGCGGGCAGCGTGGCGACGCCGAACTCCCAGTGCATCGGCCCGAGCATGAGGAATCCGATGGGCACCATGAGCACCGCGGCGAACAACCCGCGCGTGGCGCCGAAGAGGATCTTCTCCAGCGCCACCCACGGCGTCGGCAGCGGCGCCATCAGCCGGTCGTCGATCTCGCGCGTGTAGGAGAAGTCGACGACCAGCGGGAACGACGTGGTCTGCAGCGCGACGAGGAACGAGTTCAGCGCGATCATGCCCGGCAGCAGGATGCGCGCGTACTCCGGCTGCACGTAGCCGAGCTGGCCGAGCACGTTGCCGAAGATGAACAGCATGAACACCGGCTGGATCATGACCTGCGCGAGGAAGCTGGGCAGTTCCCGCCCGGTGACCACGACGTCGCGACCGAGGACGGCGAAGAACGCGCGGACCGAGGTCAACGCAGCTCCCTTCCGGTGTGCTCGATGAACACGTCCTCGAGGGTGGCGCTGGCCGGGGACAGCTCGAGGATGTCCACGTCGTGCGCGGTGAGCGTGCGCGCGATGGGGGCGAGCATCGTCGCCGGCTCCTCGGCCACGTACAGGCGCAGCCGCAGGTCCTCGGCGCCGTCGCCGTCGTCGATCCGCTCCCACCGGTGCACGCCGTCCACCTCGCCGAGCCGGGCGCAGATCTCCGCGGCGTCGTGCCCGTCCGCCCGCAGGCTCGCGTGCACGGCTCCGCTGCCGGGCAGCGATTTGATCAGCGCGCGCGGCGTGTCGAGGGTGAGCAGCTTGCCGTGGTCGACGATGCCGACCCGGTCGGAGAGCTTCTCGGCCTCGTCCATGTCGTGCGTGGTGAGCACGACCGTGACCCCCGCCTGGCGGAGCTCGGCGATGCGCTCGTGGACGAACAGCCGGGCCTGCGGGTCGAGTCCGGTGGAGGGTTCGTCGAGGAACAGCACCGCGGGCCAGTGCATCAGCGCGCGGGCGATCATCACCCGCTGGGACTGCCCGCCGGAGAGGTGGTCGACGCGGGAGGTGGCCTTCTCGGCGATGCCGAGGCGGTCGAGCAGCTCGTCGGCGCGGCGGCGCCGGGTGCGCCGGTCCACGCCGTGGTAGGTCGCGTGCCAGAGCAGGTTCTGCCGCACGTTCAGCGAGCGGTCGAGGTTGACCCGCTGCGGCACGACGGCCACGTGCCGGCGCGTGCCCACCGGATCGCGGGCCACGTCGACGTCGGCCACCCGGGCCACGCCGCTTGTGGGGACGACGCGCGTGGTGAGGATGCCGACCGTGGTCGTCTTGCCGGCGCCGTTCGGGCCGAGCAGGCCGAAGATCTCGCCGTGGTGCACGGTGCAGGTCAGGCCGTCCACGGCGGTGGTGCCGCTCTTCGGGTAGCGCTTGACCAGGTCGACGATCTCAACCGCGGCGGTCACAGTTCCTTCTTTCCGGGGCGCTCCGGGATGCGGGTGCTGCGGTCGAGCCTAATGCCGCCGAGGTGGCGGGGGCAGCGCACCGCGTGCGCGGGGTGCCGCGCGTTCGCGGCCGGTGCACCGCGGCAGCCGTGCCGGTGCACCGCGTTGCACGGGCGCCGCGAGGTCCCGCGCACGTGAAAAGCTCCGCTCGTCCGGGCGATGTGCGCGTAACGGTAGCCTGGCCGGGTGAGGTACGGGAACGAGCGGCGGGCCGAGTGGCTCGACGAGCGCGAGATGGCGGCGTGGCGCTCGTACATCGTCGGCAGCGCGCTGCTGGAGCACCGGCTCAACCGCGAGCTGCAGGCCGAGCACGACCTGTCCATCGCGGAGTACGAGATCCTCGTCCGGCTCTCCGAGCAGTCCGACTGGCGCATGCGCATGCGCGACCTCGCCGACGACGTGGCGCACTCGAAGAGCCGGATCTCGCACGAGGTGCGGCGGCTGGAGCGCGCCGGCTGGGTCGTCCGCCGCGACTCCCCGGAGGACGGCCGGGGCGTGTTCGCGATCCTCACCGAGGCCGGGTGGGACAAGCTGCGCAGCGCTGCGCCGTGGCACGTGGCCGGGGTGCGCGAGCACATGATCGACCTGCTGACCGAGGAGGAGCAGGAGGTGCTGGCGCGCGTGTTCGGCCGGTTGATCGAGCACGAGCGGGCGACGGACTCCGCCGGGGGTGCCCGGGCCGCTGCTGCCGTCGACTGACCCCCGCGGCGTGCCCGTTCCGGCCCGGGCGGCCTTCCGCGCGGGCGCGCCCGCTAGGCTGGCGGTGCCGAGGAGGTGTGGCAGAGCGGCCGAATGCACTCGCCTTGAAAGCGAGCGAACCGCGAGGTTCCGGGGGTTCGAATCCCTCCGCCTCCGCCGCCGTGCGCAGCCGCGGCGCCGGTCGGGCCGGACGCGGACCGACCGGCGCCGCGGGCGTCGGCAGGATCGGAGACGCTGCGGGACCACGAGGCGCCCTCATGATCGACCGACTCCTGGTGGGTCGAGGTCGTCGGTGACGAAGGACAGGGTGGCGCTCGCGGCGGAGGTGAACGGTTCCAGGACGATGTCGGGCTGGGCGCGGTCGAGGCGGCGGGCCTCGTGCTGGGTGTGGGCGGTCAGCGCGATGCGACCTCGGTACTGGTGGTTCCGGAGCCCGTGGATGAGCGCGAGGTTCGTGTCGATGCCGGGGATCGTGCTGATGACCCACCGGGCTTGGTGCAGCGGCAGGGAGTGCAGGAAGTCGGGATCTTCGCCGCTGCCGAACACGGCTGTGGTCCGGTCGTTGTTCCAGACGGCCACCGCTTTGGGATCGAAGTCGACGCCGAGGACGCGGTATCCGGCGGCGGTGAGCTGGTGGGCGACTCTGCTGCCGAAACGGCCGAGCCCGTAGAGGATCACGTCGATGTCGGCGGGGAGTTCGCCGGCTTCGGCGGTGCGCGTGTGGGAGCGGTCCAGCGGAACGAGCCACCGCTTGAGCCGTTCGTAGAGCGGCTTGGAGTACAGGATCAGGTAGGTCGAGGCGGTGATGGTGATCAGCCCGACGATCGTGATCAGGCTGACCGTCGCCGTGCCGATGTGGCCGAGGCTCAGACCCAACGCGGCCAGGATCAACGAGAACTCGCTGATCTGGGCCACGGTGAGACCGGCGAGGAATCCCACGCGCACCGGGTAGCGCATGGTGCACATGATGAGCACGACGATCAGCGGATTGCCGATCAGCACGAACGCCGAGAACACCACCGCTTCGGCGAGCTGGCGAGTGGCGTTCGCGAATTCGAGTTGGGCGCCGAGGTTGAGGAAGAAGAACAGCAGGAGGAAGTCCCGCAGGCTGACCAGCCTGGCGCCGATGGCCTCGCGGTAGGGGGTGGAGGCCAGCGCCACTCCGGCCAGGAACGCGCCCACCTCGGTCCCGAACCCGAGCCGGTCGCTGAGCGCGGCCAGGGCGACCGCCCAGGCGACCCCGAAGAGGACGAGCAGTTCCTGCGAACGGGCGACGTGCTGCAGCAGCCGGGGGAGGACGTAGCGCATCACGATCGCGAGGCCCGCCAGCAGGAGGAGCCCCTTGCCGACGGTGGTCGCCACGTTGACGGCGATCGTGGAGCCGGTTTGCCGTTCGAACGCCGTCAGCCCGATCATCGCCAGCACGACGACCAGGTCCTGGACGATGAGGAAACCCACGGCGATGCGGCCGTGCAGCTCGTCCAGTTCGCGCTTGTCGGAGAGCAGTTTGACGATGATGATCGTGGACGAGAACGTCAGGGCGACCGCGACGTAGAGCGCGGTCACCGGGTCCATGCCGAGCCCGAGGGCGATGAGGAACCCGACGATCGAGGTGAACAGCACCTGCCCCAGGCCGGTGGCCAGTGCGACGGGGCCGGTCGTGCGGATCAGGTGCAGATCGAGCCGCAGCCCCACCAGGAACAGCAGGACCGCGATCCCCAGCTGGGCGAGCAGGTCGATCCGCTCGCCGCCGGGGAGCCATCCGGCGCCGACCGGACCGGCGAGGATGCCCACCGCGATGAACGCGACGATCAGGGGTTGGCGCAGGCGGGTCGCCAGCAGGCCCACGGCTGCGGCCACGGCGAGTATCACCGCGAACGTGTAGAAGTCGTGCACGCTCATCGGTGACTCCGCTCCAGCTCCAGTTCCACATGAGCGACGAGGCCCCGCGCCCGTGCGAGCACACGGTGCACGAACCCCGCTCACTAGGCAAAACGGACGTCCGTGCTCAGACGGTAGCTGGTGTTGCAGCTGGCCGTGAACTCGAACGGGGGTGCGCGGGCCCGGCGAACGGACTGCACCGAGCCGCGTCCCATCCCGCCGCCCGGCGGCGCGCCGCGGACGCGTGCGGCAGACTGCGGGGGTGACCGAGGTCGAAGGCCGAGCTGCCGGTGAGGTGCCCGTGCCCGAGCAGTCGAGCGGTGGCCCCGCGCGGCCGTGGAGAGCGGTGGATTCGGCTGCGCTGCGCCGGCGCCCCGAGGGAGTGGACGAGGACACGGCCGCCGCGGTCGGCAAGGTCACCGAGGCGCTGGAGAAGGTGGAGCGCGCCCGCGGGCGGCTGTACGACTTCCACCAGCTCATCGGCTCCGCGGACGAGCAGCTCTGCGAGGCCGTGGCGCAGCTGCGCCGCGCGGGCCAGGAGGAGACCGCCGAGCGGTTGGAGAGCGTGCTCGTCGGGCGCAACGTGCTGCCGGGGCGGTGGACGTTCCAGGTGGTCGAGGAGTTCGACGACGGGTACTGGGAGAGCTTCCGCGCCGAGGAGGAGCGCGTCCGGCAGCAGCTGTGCGCGGGGCAGCGGCACGTGCACGAGGCCGAGCTCAAGGAGCGCGAGCGCAGCGTGGACGCCGACGGGAACCCGCTGCCCGGGCACGAGGCGGGTCCGGGGTCCGAGGCGGGTCCGGGAGCGGGCGGTTGAGGGTACGACCGCTGCGGGATTGTGCACGGGCGGTAGTGATCGACATGCGAATTGATCACGGAATTAATCTGAATTGGTGAACCATTTCACAGCGTTCGGTGGCTTGCGTCCCCTAGAGTTACTCGCCAGTACGGTAATGCGGGTCACTTCTGGGGTTGGGTGGCTCACCAGCACTCGCGGGGAGGCGTCATGGCGGGTGAGGTGTCTTCCGGGCGGACTCGGTGGCTGATCTTCGCGCTCGTGTTCGTGCTCGGTCTCGCCGGGATCGGAGTGATGTTCGCCGGGCTGTCCAGCGGCGCGCTCGCCGCGTCCTTCGCCGTGTCGGGCACGACCTACAAGGCCACGGCCGACCAGCTGGACGCGAGCGGGGTGGTCCAGTACGGATCGGTCGACCAGAGCGCCGACCAGGCGCACCCGGTGATGGTCAACGGTTTCAGCGAGGCGCGGCTGGACAACTTCTGCCAGTCGATCCTGCTCGACGACATGCCCGGCGTCGGCCAGATGACCCTGCGCATCGAAGCGCCGGGCGAGGACGGGATGACCGCGAAGAACATGGTCCTCGGCGTCGAGCAGGTCAACGGTGACCTCACGCTCGACGACGTGCAGATCGGCCGCGACGCGGGGACGTTCGACGTCGGTCCGAGCGGCGGCGAGCACGCCACCACCGGCAACTTCGGCATCCAGGCCGGCGCCATGCACCTGTCCGACCTCAAGCAGCAGGCGTGGTCGACCACCGCCTCCACCCTGCGCATGAACCAGGTGCAGATCACGGCGGAACCCGGCCGCAACGAGTGCTTCTGACCCCTCGTCCGGGAGGTTCCCATGGCTGCGGTGAAGAACACCTGGCGCGCATTCCGGAACTGGCGCCGCGCCCGGCCGTTCGGGGCCGGGGTGTGCACGCTGCTGGCCGGCCTGGCGGTGCTGTTCCCGCCGTTCGCCTCGCTGCGGCTGGGCGATGCGGTCATCACGCTGAACACCGTCGGCGGAGTCTCGGCGAGCGTGATCGGCGTGGTGCTGCTCGTGTGCGGCGGCGCGTTCCTGGCGCGGCCGCAGTTCCGCCTCGCGGCGGGGATCGTCACGCTGCTGCTGTCGCTGGCCGCGATCTCCGCGGCCAACCTGGGCACGTTCCTCATCGCCACGATGCTCGGGATCACCGGTGCTGCGCTCGGGATTTCCTGGTCGCCGACGCCGCGCGCCCGGGCGGCCGAGCGGCGCCGCCGCGGGCGCGCGGCCGAGCGGCGCGCGGGACCCGAGGCCGAGCCCTCCGCCGAGGAGCGCACCGGTCCGCCCCGGCCCGCGGAGGTCTCCGCGTCCAGCGGGCGGGGTGAGTCGTGAGACGCGCGCTGCTGCCGCTGGTGGTCGTGCTGCTGCTCGCGCCGGCGGCCTCGGCGCAGGCGGAGCTCCCCGTGCTCGGGCCGCTCTTCGGCGGCTCCGAGGAGGAATCGGCCCCGGACGGCGGCGCGCAGAACCCCTCCCCGGGCTCCGGGGACGCGGCGCCGGACCCGTCGGAGGAGCCCGCGCCGGGGAAAACGCCGCGGGAGGAGCCACCGCAGGGGGATCCGGCGTCCGAGCCCCCGCCTGAACGGGCTCCCGGCGGGGGCGGTTCCCCCGGGAAGCTGCCCACCGGCGACTCCGCCGGTGCCGCACCGGGCCCCGGGCGGACCTGGACGATGACGGCCGAGCAGCTGACCCTGGTGGGCTCCCGGTTCCACGGGACCTCGCAGGAGCAGGTCGCCGGCCGGACGGTGACCACGCTGCACTTCACCGCGGACAGGTTGGAGGTGACGGGCCTCGTGCAGCGCTCGAACCTGGGCAACGGCCGCGAACTGCGGGTGGCCAGCGCCCCCGGTGCGGTGTCCACGGTGTCCGGACCGGTCGAGATGCAGGTGCGCGAGCTCAGCGGCACGCTCGACGTGGCCGGGTTCCCGCTCGTTCCGGTGGTGTTGTCGGCCGGGGCGCTCGCCCCGCCGGACGTGGACCTGAGCTTCCTGCGCCTTCCCGCGCTCACCTTCGACGACGTCACCGTGCGCACCGTGGAGCTGAGCGCAGCTCAGCTGCACGTCCCCGACGCCCGGACCGGTCTCCGGCCCGCCGGCTGACCCGCTGCCCGAGCGCCCGACCCCGTGAACCCTCCCGGGGAATGCTCCCCGCCGCTCAGGTGCGGTGTTCGTGCGGCGGCGGGCCAGCCGCCGGGCGGTCCGCGGTTCTCGCGGCTTCCACGGTTCCCGCGGCTTCCGCGCCGTCCGCGGCGTCGTCGCGGGCGCGCGACTCGCTCCGCTCGCCGCGGCGGCGGAAGAACGTGAATCCGGGGATGCCCACGATGGCCTGGCGCAGGTCCTGCGTGACCTCGAGCAGCGCGTGCAGCTCCGGGCCGACGTGGTCGAGCGTGCGCAGGATCGGCAGGATGTCCGAGAGCAGGTGCTCGGTGAGCACGGGCACCTCGTCGACCATGCGGACGGCGGCGGTGACCTCCTCCTCGGACAGTTCCGCCACGAAGTGCTGCAGGAACGGAGCGCCGCGGCGCAGCGCCGGTTCGTAGGCCGCGAGCAGCTCGTCGGCGGTGGCCGCCGTCTTCTGCGTGCTCTCGACCGTCCGCGCCGCCTCGTCGGCCACTCCGCCGGCGCGGTTGACGAGGGTCTCGGCGGATTCGGCGATGCGCCGGGCGTCGGCCACGGTGCGGGAGGCGTCGCCGGCCACACCGCTGGCCGTGCCGACGAGCTCTTCCGCGCCCGCGGCGACGTTGCGCGCGTTGGTGACGATCGCGGAGGCGTCGTCGGCGACCGCGCCGACCCGGGTGACGAGGCCGTCGGCCGAGTCGACCGCGCCGCCGGCCGCGTCCACGGTCCGCTCGGCCCGCTCGCACACGGAGCCGACCCGCGTGATGAGCGCTTCCGCGTTCGCCATGATGTCGCGGACCTCGAGGACCGTCGTCTCGGCCGAGTCCGACACCGCGTCCACGCGCGCGATCAGGGCGTCCGCGCGCTCCACGATGCGGTGGGCCCGGTCGACGGCGTCGCCGGCCGTGTCCACGGCCGAACGCGCGTCCCGGGTGAGGTCCTCGGCGCGCTCGATGATGCCCTCGGCGCGCTCGACGGTGCCGCGCACGCGTGCGAGCAGCGCTTCCGCTTCCCCGATGAGTCCGAGCACGCGGATCGGGGCGGTGGCGAGTGCCGCGGCGGAGTCCACCGCCCGGTTCGCCGTGGTTCTGGCCAAGCCGACCACCGCGCCGGGCGTCGGGATGCGGATCAGCATGCCCCCACTGTGCCGTCCGCTCACCCGGTGGGGACACCCGGAACGGCAGGTCCGCCGCGATCGATCCGAGATCTTCGATATCACCTGATCGAACGTTTTGATCAACACGAAAGTGTGAACTCCCGACCGGGAGTTCCCCGGCTGTTCCTGTAACGCGAGGCGTTTCCCCTGATCAACGCCGTTTCCGGCGGCAGGACCCGCTGCCGGCTCAGCTCATCGCGGTGATTTGTCCGGGCTACTGTCCGCCCCGCGTGTTCGCGTTCGCACGCAGCGTTGTCGCCGCTGCGGTGGCCGCTGCCGTGCGGGGCGGACGGAGTCCCGCGGTCGGCGAGGACGCGTGACCAGCGAAACGCCGAGCTGCAGTCAGGAGTCGCGATGCGGTCAGTCGCCGCTTCCCCGCGCCGCGCGCCGCGCGGGCGCCTGCTCGCAGCCTGCGGTGCGTTGCTGCTGGGGCTCACCGCCTGCGGCGGTTCCGGTGCCGAGCCGCCCGGCGGGCCGTCGGAACCGCAGGCGGTGCAGAACGCCTACGCCGTGGACCTCGCGCAGTACCCCGAATCGACGACGTACACCGACATCTCCGGCGCCCCGCACGACCCCGCCCCGCAGGAGCGCACGTCGGGCGTCGTGCTGCGGGCCAAGGAGGACCTGCCGGTGTACGACTCGCCCGGTGGTCAGGTCTTCGCCCGACTGCCCGCCGAGCAGATGGAATCGCCGACGTGGGTGCCGGTCATCGCGGAGCAGGGCGACTGGGCGCACGTGATGCTGCCCTCGCGCCCCAACGGCTCGACCGGGTGGGTCCCGGTTTCGAGCTCCGCGCGCGTGGAGAAGGCGCACTCGCCTTACGAGGTCGAGGTCGACGTCGACGACCGCACCCTGCTGGTGCGGGAGAACGGGGAGCAGATCGCCTCGTGGGAGGTCGGTGTCGGCGCTTCCGGGAGCCCGACCCCGCGCGGGCGCACGTTCATCATGGCTGCGATCGACGACCAGGTCATCGACTACAGCCCCATCGTGCTGCCGCTCGGGGTGCATTCGGACACCTACAGCACCTACGGCGGCGGACCGGGCACAGTGGCGCTGCACGGGTGGCCGGATCCGCAGGTGTTCGGACGAGCCAGCAGCGACGGGTGCGTGCGGGTGCCTGCCGACGCACTGCAGCTGCTGCGGAACTTGCCGCTGGGAACCACGGTCATGCTCCGCTGACCCCGCGGCCGACAGGCGTGTCCAGCACACGGAACACCGAAATGCGAATTCGGGAGGTAGGAGACATGCAGAAGACAGCATCCGTGCTCGGTGTCGCTGCCACGACGGCCGGGATGATGGCCGCGGGCAGTTCCGCCGCGCTCGCCGACAGCGAGGACAACGACGGCGTCACGGTCCTCAACGACGCGAACATCCAGGTGCTGCAGGTGCAGCTGTGCAACAACAACATCGCCGTCGCCGGCGCCGTGCTGCCGGTGGGCTCGCCGCAGGAGGCCTCGTGCACCAACGCGCCGGTGGCCGACCACCCGGAGCAGGAGCAGCCGCCGGCTGAGGAGGAGCCCCCGGTCGACGAACCGGAGGAGCCCGACGTTCCCGACGTGCCCGAGCCCGACGTTCCCGACGTGCCCGACGTGCCCGAGCCCGACGTGCCCGACGTGCCCGAGCCCGACGTGCCCGACGTGCCGGAGAACCCCCGGCCGGAGGAGCCGCAGTCGCCCGAGCCGGGCGGTCAGGGCGGTGCTCCGGACGAGGACCTGCCCTCGGCTCCCGCGCCCACCGTGATGAAGGGGCACCTCCCCGTCACGGGCTGACGGCACGCCCGCCGGGGTGCCGGGGCCCCTTGGCCCGAGCAGTTGATCTTGGATAGGTTCACGAGCGCGTAGATCACTACGCGCTCCGCGGGTCCGGTTCCGCACCAGCCCGCACATGTGCGGTGTCCGGCGAAGTGCTCCCCCTCGCTTCGCCGGACACCACTCATCCGGTGCAGCCCGGGAGCGCCGCGTCGGCCTCCCGCGCTTCACCGGCGCGCGCTCAGCCCGCGAACGACCGCGCCGCGGTGAGGAACGCGTCGTTCTCCGCCGTCGCGCCGATCGTCACCCGCGCGCCGTCGCCCTGGAACGCGCGCACCACGACGCGGTGCTGCATGCAGTGCTCGTTGAACGCCTCCGTGCGCTCGCCCAGCGGCAGCCACACGAAGTTCGCCCGCGACTCGGGCACGGTGTAGCCGGTCTCCCGCAGCGCGTGCAGCACGCGCGAGCGCTCCCCGACGACTTCGCCGCAGCGCGCGCCGAGTTCCTCCCCGGCGTCCACACAGGCCAGTGCCGCGGCCTGGGCCAGCGCGTTGACGCTGAACGGGATGCAGACCTTGCGCACCGCCTCGACCACGCGCTCCGGACCGACGGCGTAGCCCACGCGCAGCCCCGCCAGCCCGTACGCCTTGGAGAAGGTGCGCAGCGCCAGCACGTTGTCGCGCCGCAGCGCCAGCGCCACCCCGTCGATCGCGTCGGTGGCGTCGTCGAACTCGAAGTACGCCTCGTCCAGGGCCACCAGCACGTGCTCGGGCACGCGGTCGAGGAACGCCTCCAGCGCGCCGGGCGAGAGCGCGGTGCCGGTCGGGTTGTTCGGGGTGCAGACGAACACCACGCGCGTGCGCGGCGTGATCGCGGACAGGATCGCCTCCAGGTCCAGCTCGTGCTCGGCGGTCAGCGGCACGCGCACCTGCCGAGCACCCGCGATCTGGGTCAGGATCGGGTAGGCCTCGAACGAGCGCCACGGGAACACGACCTCGTCCTCCGGCGCGCACATGGCCTGCACCAGCTGCTCGCACAGGGAGACCGAGCCGCACCCCACGGCGATCCGCTCCGGGGCGGCGCCGAGCCAGTCGGCCAGCCGCGCGGTCAGCTCCGAAGCGCCCATGTCGGGGTAGCGGTGGACCTGCGCCGCGTGCCGGTTGATCGCCTGCAGCACGGTCGGCAGCGGGCCCGCGGACACCTCGTTGCTGGCGAGCTTGATCGAACCGGGAATGCTGCGGCCGGCGACGTACGCCGGGAGTTGGTCGAGATCTGCGCGCGGACGCACGGTCATGCCTGGCTCCTTGCTGTGGTCGAGTCCCCTGCGCGGACGGTAGCTCGCCCGCGGTGATCACCGGACGGCCACCGGTACCACCGGGGTGCTGCGTCGATCCAGTGAGTCCTCGCGCACACTTGCCCGCACGCCCCGGTGAGCGTGTTGACTGCGCTGATCGCGGCGTGTTCCCTGCATGCATGACGAAACCCCGAACCGAAACACTCGCGCTGACCGACGGGAACCGGCTCCGGGTGACGGTCGCCGAACCGGACAGCGTGGTGCGGGGTGGAATCGTCGTGCTCCACGAAGCACGGGGTGTCACGGAGCGGGTGCGCCAGCTCGTGTCCTCCCTCGCGGAGGAGGGCTGGCTGGCCGTCGCGCCCCACCTGTACCACCGGGACGGCGCCGAGGACGTCCTCGCGGACTCCGCGGAAGCCGTGCACGCGCAGGTCCGGCAGCTGTCCGGCGAGTCCGTGCTCGACGACACCGACGCCTCGTTCCTGTGGCTGACCGAGCGCGGGGTGCGCACCGACCAGCTCGGCATCATCGGTTTCGACGTGGGCGGTACCGCCGCGGCCGTGGTGGCGGCCAACCGCCGGCTCGGCGCCGCGGTCAGCGTCGGCGCGTCCGGCATCCACGAGCAGCTGTCGACCACGCTGCCCTCGCTGGTGGAGGTCGTCGGGGAGCTGTCCTGCCCGTGGCTCGGGCTGTACGGCTCGGACGACCCGCGCGCGGACGTCGACAAGCTGGCCGAGGTGGCGGACCGCGCGCCCGCGGTCACCGACGTCGTCCGCTTCTCCGGAGTGGGGCACCGGTTCGACCACGACCCGGAGGCGGCCACCGACGCGTGGCGCCGTGTGCGCAGCTGGTTCGACATGCACCTGCGCTGACGCGCGTTCCCGCAGGGGGGATGGCCGCGACCGGTGTTCGTGCGCTAAGAACGGGCCATGACCGCGAACACGTCCGGCAACACCGAGACCCCCGAACTGCTCTGGCAGCCCGATCCCGACCAGGTGCAGCGCACCCGCATCGCCGCCTTCCGCTCCTGGCTGCGCACCGAGCGCGGCCACGACGTGGTCGACTACCAGGCCCTGTGGGAGTGGTCCACCGCGGACCTGGCGGGGTTCTGGCAGGCCGTCGCCGACTTCTTCGCCGTCGACTTCCACGAGCGGCCGCGCGAGGTGCTCGGGGCCGAGGTCATGCCCGCTGCGGAGTGGTTCCCCGGGGCGACGGTGAACTACGCCGAGCACGCGCTGCGCCACCTCGACGGCCGCGGTGACGAGGACGTGGCCGTGCTGTTCGCCCGCGAGGACGGGCACCGCGAGCAGATCACGTTCGGCGAGCTGCGCGGGCGGGTCGCGGCGGCGCGCGCCGCGCTCGCGGCCCGCGGTGTGGGCCGCGGCGACCGGGTGGTGGCGCTGGTGCCGAACAGCCCGGACGCGATCGTCGCGTTCCTCGCGGCGGCGAGCCTCGGCGCGGTCTGGTCGTCCTGCTCGCCGGACTTCGGGCTGCGGGCGATCACCGACAGGTTCGCCCAGATCGAGCCGAGCGTGCTCGTGGCGGTGAACGGCTACCCGTACGGCGGGCGGTGGTTCGACGTGCGGGACACGGTGCAGCAGCTGTGCGCGGAGCTGCCCACGCTGCGGGGCACGCTGCTGGTCGACCACCTCGGCACGGGGGCGGACCTGCCCGGGACCGACTCGTGGGAGCAGGAGCTGGACCGGCACGCCGACGCGCCGCTCGAGTTCGACGCGGTGCCGTTCGACCACCCGCTGTGGGTGCTGTACTCCTCGGGGACCACGGGGCTGCCGAAGGGCATCGTGCACGGGCACGGGGGCGTGCTGCTGGAGCACCTCAAGGCGATCGGCCTGCACTGCGACCTCGGACCGGGCGAGCGGTTCTTCTGGTTCACCACCACCGGCTGGATGATGTGGAACTTCCTCGTCGGAGGCCTGCTGGTGGGTTCGCCGCTGGTGCTCTACGACGGCCACCCGGCCTACCCGGACGCGGGTGCGCTGTGGCGGCTGGCCGCCGAGTGGCGGGTGAGCTACTTCGGCACCTCGGCGCCGTTCATCCAGACCTGCCGCAAGCAGGAGCTGCGTCCCGGCGCGGAGCTGGACCTCTCGGCGCTGCGCACCGTGGGATCGACCGGAGCGCCGCTGACCTCGGACGGGTTCCGCTGGGTGGCCGAGGCGGTCGGTCCGCGGGTGCAGGTCGCCAGCGTCTCCGGTGGCACCGACCTGTGCACCGCGTTCCTCGGGGCCTCGCCGGACGTGCCGGTGTGGCTCGGGGAGCTGTCCTGCCCGATGCTCGGTGCCGCGGCCGACGCGTTCGACGAGGACGGCAAGCCGGTGCGCGACGAGGTCGGGGAGCTGGTGCTGACCCGGCCGATGCCGAGCATGCCCGTGAAGTTCTGGAACGACCCGGACGGTTCGCGGATGCGCGAGTCCTACTTCGACACCTTCCCGGGCGTGTGGCGGCACGGCGACTGGGTCACCCGCACGTCGCGGGGCACGTTCGTGATCCACGGGCGCAGCGATTCGACGCTGAACCGCGGCGGCATCCGGATGGGCACCGCCGAGTTCTACCGGGTGGTCGAGGGCTTCGGCGAGGTGCTGGATTCGCTGGTCATCGACACCTCCAGCACGCAGCGGCCGGACGGGGAGCTGCTGTGCTTCCTGGTGCTGGCCGAGGGCGCGAGCCTCGAGGAGATGCGGCCGCGGCTGACCGAGCAGCTGCGCGAGCAGCTGTCGCCGCGGCACGTGCCGAACCGCTACATCCCGGTGGCCGAGGTCCCGCGCACGCTCAACGGCAAGAAGCTCGAGGTGCCGGTGAAGAAGATCTTCGCCGGCACGCAGCCGGAGAAGGCGGTGAGCCGGGAGTCGCTGCAGCACCCGGAGGCGCTGGACGAGTTCATCGGCCTGCGCGACGAGTGGGCGCGGTGAGGGCGCCGCACCTGTGGACAACTCGCCGCCTTGTGGACAACTTGTGCTCCATCCGTGTGGGGACAGCTCACAATTTTCATGAAAATTGAATAAACTGGAATCGTTCCAGGTTGCGCTGCGGCTGGGTGCGGGTCCACTGGGCGCCTGACGGGGCCGCGGTCGGCGGGAGCTGGTCGGGGTGCCCCGCGGGGGCGGATCGGTGCCGGGAGGGGCCTGGCCGGTGCCCGCCTGGCGGTCTGCGGTCACCGGCGGGCACCGACCCCGCACCCGGGCCAGGTTCCCGCGCCCGCTCGCACCCGGCCCGCGGTGCTTCGGTCTCCGGGTCCCGCATCCGCCTCGCGACGTTCCGGGGCGGCTCCGCGCGGTGTCCCCGCCTCCGCCTCCGCCCGGCGGATCCGGGTCCCGGCTCCGTCCGCCTCCCGCTCCCCGGTTCCAGGTGGAGGGCGGGAGGAGGGCGCTGGACAGCGGCCCCCACCGCCTGCCGGGAGCGCTGAGGCCGCGGAAGGGGACCCCCCTTTCGGAGACGATCGAGCGGGCGTGTAGTCTTATCTCCGGTGGCAGCGAGAAGGACTACCGGGAGGCTTCGCCTAGTCTGGTCTATGGCGCCGCACTGCTAATGCGGTAGGGGTTTACGCCCCTCCCGGGTTCAAATCCCGGAGCCTCCGCTAGACTCCCCCGGGAGTCACAACTGAACACGCGCCCGTAGCTCAACGGATAGAGCGTCTGACTACGGATCAGAAGGTTGAGGGTTCGAATCCTTCCGGGCGCACCGAAGCCCCAGGTCACAGGCCTGGGGCTTTTCCTTTCGATCGGGTCGTTGCCACTTTATTGCCACTTTTCGCGTGAACTGCTCGACGGGTTCAGGGCGTCCAGAGCCTCCGCGCTGGCCCGCGACTCCTGACCTCGACCCATGTACGTGTTGAGCGTCATGGATGGGTGCGAGTGGCCGAGGACGTCGGCGATCTGCCGAGCCGACAGGCCGGCCTCGTCGAGCAGGGTGCCGACGGTCTTGCGGAAGGTGTGGAAAGTCACCCACTCGTAGCCCGCGCGTTGGCGGAAGGGCACCCAGTACCGGTTCGTCAGGTTCGACGCGTTGACGTAGCCGCCGCGGCTGTTCGGGAAGATCGGGGTGTCCGGATCCACGTCCCCGATCGCCGAGCGCCGTTCCGCGAGCATCTGCACGCACCACCGCGGCAGCGGGATCGTGCGCTGCGCCGTATCCGACTTCCCCGGATTGCGGACGATGCCCTTGCCGCGTGCCTCGATGATGTTTCCGGACATGGTCAAGCTCGCCGTCTGCTCGTCGAAGTCCGCCCAGTGGGCACCGAGGGCTTCGCCGCGGCGTTCACCGGTGGCGATGAAGAACCGCACCAGGTCGGGCAAGTCGCGGTCGCGAGCCTCTTCGTCGGCGTCGAGCTTGCCGAGGAAGTCGACCACCTCATCAGCGGTGAGAGCGCGCGCCTTCTTGCGCTTCGTCTTGGCACGGCGTTCCGTCAGCGGCGCCATGTGCTTCACGGGGTTTTCCTCGATGGCACCGGCTTGGACTGCGAAGGTCATGATGTTGCTGATCACGGCCTTTGTGTGCTTGGCCAGGCTGAGACTGTTGTTCGTCAGCTTGTCCTGGCACAGAGCGTTGACCACCGGGGTCTTCACTTCGGACAGCCGCAGGTTGCCCAGCGACGGCAGCACGTGCTTCCGCAGGTGGTCGCTGTAGGTGTCGACCGAGCTCAGCGAGTAGATCCCCTTCTCAGCGTCAGAACGATACTGCTCCAACCACAGCTGCGCCGCGTCCGAAAACAGCGTCTTCGGCGCCAGCAGGGCGCCGGGAACGGTCATGTTCAGCTCGTTGAGCACGTCACGTACCGACTGCCGAGCCTTCTCCTTGGTGGCAGCGCGGCGCCGAATATCTGCGTATCCACCGTCCTGCCGGCGGTACTTGCAGCGAGCCACCCAGGTAGCCCCTTGCTTCTTCGTCGTGATCGTGCCTGCACTTCCCGGCGGCAACGGTGTCCGCCCCATCAGGCCACCCCCTCGGACTGGGCTTCGAACCAGGCTTCGACGTCGTCGGGCTTGTAGCGGACGTGTTTGCCGATGCGGCGTCCTGGTGGGCCGAAACCACGGCTGCGCCATTGGTAGATGGTGCCGACGGGCACGCCGAGGTAGTCGGCGACCTCGGACGGGCCCCAGAGGGTGCGCAGCATGCTCAGTCTCTCCTTTCGTTGGCGTACTTGATCTTTCGTAGTTCGCGGGTGCGCTCGCCGATGGCTTCGGCCAACTCACGTTCCTCGTCGCTGGCGTGGCCGATGTGGGTCATTTCCCAGTGGTTGACCACGAGCACGGAGTCTTCTGCGACGCCGAGTTCGGTGAGGTTCTCCTCCAGGCGGAAGCGCTGGCGGTCGCCGCGCAGGCGCTTGAACGTGGTGGAGTAGCGCTTGGATTTGGTGAGGAAGTGGCCGCGGAAGGCGAGCATGTGCGCCCAGTGGCGCAGCTTGAGCTCGGCCAGGTCCTCGTTCTCGGCGAGGTCCCAGGCGGTGCGCATGATCCGCCGGTGGTGCTCGCTGGTGGGGATCAGCTCGATGTGCGAGCGCGAGCGCAGCCGTCGATCAGCCGCCTCGGACTTGCCGGTGCCCTTGGTGGCGTACTTGGCCACGTAGGAGGCGATGCGGTCATCCGAGATCGCCCCGTCTGCCTCTTCGAACTGGTCGGCTTCGACGGGTTGGACGGGGCGGATGTCCAGCTGCTCGCCCCAGGTGAACTCCCGCGCCTGACCATCGATGTCCGGTGCGGGCAACCGGGCATCGCGGTGGGCCCCGCGGATGGCCTCGGTGACCAGCGAGGTAGTCGCCCAGGCCGGGGTCTCATCGTCGGGGCCGGCGGGTCCGTCGATGCGGATGACGGCGTGGAAGTGGATGAGCCCGCGCTTCTGGAACTCGGCGACTTTGGCGTAGGACAACCGCGCGTGTTCACCGAAGTCCCGGACCCGCAGGCCGACGGTCTGGGCCAGGTGCCGGCGCAGGGCGATGGTGAAGCGGTGCCACAACTTGCTCGCGTGGGCTTGCCAGAGGACGTGGCCGGTGTAGTCGTACGAGGCCGGGTCGATCGGCTGTCCAAGACGCGAGTCCGCCTCGTGGTGGGAGGTGCCGCAGCGGCACGGGCGGGGCTTGCCGGTCTTCGTGGTGGGACGGTTGTGCACGGCTCCGAAACTCGGGGCGGTGAGCGTGACGAACAGCCGGGGCTTGCCGGACACCTCCTCAGGGACCCCTTTGGAGCCGCCGGCGAGGCCGGCGCGCAGCAGGTGGAAGGCGTCGGCGGCGTAGCGGTCGGAGCAGGCGGGGCAGACGGACTCGCGACGGTTGCCGCAGGGGGCGAGGATCTGCCCCTGAGTGGACTTGAGCTCAGCCCCCGTGGTGGCGTCGGTGATGGCCCACCGGCCGGACAGGTGCACCGGGTTGAGGCACCCGCCGGTGGACTGCACCTTGGCCCGCCACGAGTCGTAGTCGGGAGCCTGGAGACGGCGGGTCAGCGGGTCGGTGGTGGAAAGCGGCGGTAGGGCCACGAGGAGCGGTCACCTCCCAAACGTCGAGGGCGGGAGGCACCGCCAGGTGGCCGGCGGGAGTGCTCCCGCCGAGCTGATGCGGAGTCGATTACGGGGTGGCCACCGGGTGGCCGTTGTGGCCAGTGAGTTCGGTGACGATGCGCTGGGCCATCGCGTCGGGCAGTTTCACCGCCTGCTGCACGTCGGCGGTGGTGATCTCCCGCCCCTGGGCAGCAGCGCCCTGGTAGACCTCGCGGAGCTTGGCCACCACGGACTCGGGCAGCTTCAGCGAGCGCACTGCCGCGAGATCGCCTACGTCCGGGCGCGCCGGAGTCGGTGTCTGCGGAGTCGTCTCCGTGGTCGTGGATGCATCATCAACCCCGACTACTTTCCGTTGCAAACTAGTGTCATAATGTAGCGAAGCGGGCTCGGAGGGCGAGCGGGGTGCGGTCTCGGCGACCGAGGGGGGTGCGTCTTCCGAGTCCGCCGCATCTGCGGATACCGGTTCGCCGGATGCGACCGGTGCGGCTGCCTGGTCGTTGACCTGGTGGATGATCTGCCGTGTGCGGGCTTGGATGACGGGGATGACTTCGGCGACGCCGTAGACGATGATCGGCACGATCGCGTGCACCGCCAGCGAGCCCAGGTTGAACACCCCCTCCCCGAGCAGTGGGGCCAGTTGGGGGATCACGTTCATGGCCAGCGTCGAGGCCAGCAGCGTGTGCTTGAGCCTGCCCCACCAGGCGTGCTCCGGCTTGACCCCATGGGAGAGGATCACCGCTTCGAAGTTGAGCAGCGTGACCAGCAGCCCGGCAAACATCGGCTCGACGCACCAGGCGGCCCACCACAGCGGATCATCCATGGCGGTGTCACCGGCAAGGAAGCGCTGTACCCCGGTGGTGGTGAACACCAAGCCGAGGCAGAGGAAGATCCACAAGCCCGTCAGGGTGCGGCGGGCGTGACGTTGCATCACCACCGCGACATGATCCGGATCAGAAAGCAGCGGGCGCAGACGGCGGGATTCGGCGATGTCGTATTCGAGGTCGGCTACCCGCCGGGTGCGCCCATCGGCGTTCTTGGCATCGCGAAATGCCATGGCACAGCGTCCTTTCCGATCACTGCGGCGGGGTGAACAGAGCCATCAACCCGCGGATCAGGCCGATGACCGACAACGTGGCGAGCACCGCGGGTCCGGGGCCGAAGATCAGCCAGACCCCGGCGATGCCGGCCAGGGTGAGCAGGGTGATCAGCAGGGTCAGGGCGATGCCCCGGCCGGTGACGTGGACGAAGAGCAGCGTGTTCATCGAGCAGCCTCCACGGAGTTCGAGCGGGCAGCAGCAGTACGGGTGGGTTTGGCCTGATACATCCGCGCATCGGCGCGGGAGAGCACGTGTGTCAGCGCGGCGTGCGGGGTGATCGGGATGGTGGCCGCGCCCCACGAGGTGGCCACCTCGACCGGTTGGCCGTCGACGACGCGGGTGCCGGACAACGCGCGGGTGATCTCGACAGCGCGGGACTCGGCCTGCTCGGCGCCGTCGCCGGTGATGAGGACGGCGAACTCGTCACCGTGCAGCCGCACGGCCAGCTCACCCAATGTGCGTATTTGGTCGAGTTCTGTGGCGAGGGTCTGCAACACTCGATCACCGAACCGGTGGCCGTGGGTGTCGTTGAGCGCCTTGAAGCGGTCCACGTCGCCGAGCAGCAGTGCGACCGGTTCTCGGTTGCGGGCGAGGAAGCTCAGGCGGGCGAAGCGGCGGTAGAGCTCGGCGCGGTTGCCCAGTCCGGTCAGGGCGTCGGTGTGCAACCGGCGGAACAGGGTGCGGGCGTAGAAGGCAGCACTTCCACCGATGAGCGAGGTGGCCAGTAAGGCCAGTTCGGTCAACACGGTCAGCAGCTCCTCTCAGACATGAATACGGCCCGCCGGCTGGGACGGGCCGAACAATGGGAAAACAGCAGGGCAGCAACGGCCCTGGAACAGTCAGGCGACGTCCTCGTCTTCGTCGTCGCCGTCAAAGACCTCGATGTGTTCGAGCTCGGCCAGGTCGAGCAGCACGTCCCCGTCCTCGGTGTCTTCGGGGATCTCCTCGTCCTGGTCGTCATCGGTGGCCCAGGCGGTGGGCAGCGTCGTCACCGTGGCCTCCGGAGTGGTGCAGTAAGCAACCAGCTCGGCGATGTCGTCATCCGAGGTGTAGGCAGCCCGCACGCGCAGCGGCTCGCGGCCTTCGTGTTTGACGTAGCCGACGCCCGGCAGGGACTCGGAGATCTGGTCCGCGAAGGCTCCGCGCTCGCGGGCACCCTCGCCGAGGGTCATGTCCACGTGCCCGGCTTCCTCCACGCGGAGCACGATCTTGGTGGGGAACAACCCGCGGACCGGGACGTTGTCCTTGCTCGGCTCCTGCACCGCACCCATCACGCGGCCACCGACAGCCCGATATTGGGTAATGGCCTTGCCGATGAGCTTTTCGAACTCGTTGGAGATCGCGTTGTCGGCGAACTCGGTCATGCCCGCGAACTCGTCGCACAGCAGGATCTCCAACGGCTGCTCTGGCGAGGGGGTGTGCTGACGCACGCCTTGCCGCCCGAGCTCGGCCTTCCGCTGGTCGAGGACCTCGGTGTATTCGCGGGTGAGGTCCAACCCTTCCTCGGCGGATTCGGCGAAGCGGTGGAACATCGCCCGCCCGGCGCCGAACTCCATGCCGCCCTTGGGATCGATCACCCACAGCCGCACCGAGCCGTCACGGATGAGCGGGGCCAGGGCCCGCAGCAGGCCCCACATCCACGAGCCCTTTCCCGAGCCCGTGGCTCCGGCGAAGAGGATGTGCAGTTGTTCCCAGAGATTGATGGCGTAGTCCCGGCCGTACTGGTCCTTGCCCACCACCAGGCGCGAGAGGTCCACCGCGTCCGTCGTCTCCGGCAGCGCCGGAAGCGGGAGGAACATGGCGTCGAAGGGCTCGAACCGCTGGAAATCCAGGCTCACCAAGCCGGGTTTGAGGGTGCGCAGGGTGGCGTTGCGCGCCCGGTAGGTGTTCGCCAACCGGGCCAGCACCTGTTCGTAGTCCTTCTGCTCTTGGCCCGGGGTCATGCGCACCGTCACCGAGTCCCAGCACCAATCCGAACGCACCCGGCGGATGCGGGGAGCACGGGTGGTGCCGCGCTTGTCGGTGGTGGTCAACCCGGTGTTGCTGGTGACCACGGACCACTGGCGGTAGTAGACGAACCACCGGCGCCACCACGCCCGCAGCATCCGGCCGGCGAACCGGTCGAAGGTGGGGTGATCGAGGAACCGCCACGACAGGCCCGCACCCAGGGCCGCGAGAACCGCCGTACCCGTGGCCAATGCGGTCGGGTACACCCCGAAGTAGCCCGCGGCGGTGCCGAAGCCCGCCATGGGGGCGCAAGTGCGCGGGTGGCGTGCCACCCACCGGATCAGGCGCCGAGCTGGTGTTCTGTGCTGGTCATGGCTGTTCACGACGGTATCCCCCTCGACGTCGACGGGTGCGCATGAAAAAGCGCCCGACCCCGATCAGGGGCCGAGCGCTGGACACACGGTGCTTGGCATCGGTTACTGGCGTCGCTCGATCATCTCCATCTTCGCGATCACGTTCCCGACCGCTTTCTTCGTCGCCGTCAGTTCGTGGCTCACGCCTTTCGGGGCGCCGAAGCGGCGCACGATCTTGTTCACGCTCCACATCGAGCGATCGATCCGCTGGGCGGTCTTGTGCACGTCTTGTCCGTTGTTGCGCATTACTTGTATCCCTTCGCGATCGACTGCCCGCCCTGCTTGGCCAACGCATCCCGCAACCGCGTCACGGACGCTTCGGCTTTGCCTTTCAGTTCCTGCAATTCGCGGTACTTGCGCTTTTCCACGATCGAATCTTCCAAGGCTTCGATCCGGTCGAGGTTGCGCTTGAGCTCATCGAGCATCAGCCCGAGCACGTGGATCCGCGAGACCTGCTCAGTCCGCATCGGTAGCTGCTTGCTCACCACATCCGCCAGGTTGGCCACGACGCATCACACCCTTCCCTGCTCGTTCATCAACACCGACACCGGCGAGGGCCCAAGGCAGCCCTCGCCGTGCACATCCACCAGCACCATCAGCGATCACCTCCGCAGTAGAGGAACCGGAACAGCGCCAAGTGCAGCTCGGTGATATCCAGCGGCGTGTACTCCGCGAGCGCCGGATAGCCGTGCTGCTCCATCGCAGCAGCCACGTCTGCGATCAGCCCGAAGGAAAACCGCGGATCGTTCTCGGCTGCCTCGAGCGGAAAGATCCGAGGAGCAGTCACCGCACCCACCTCCAACGGTTGTGCGTGCAGAACTGGTCTTCCGAGTGGCCGTAGCGCCACCGGTCGCAGTGACACGCCGGGCAATACGCCAACGACACGACGCATCATCCTTTCCTGAGCGTCGACAATGGAGGCCATCAAGACCCCCGAGACGCAACGCCGACTCGGGGGTCAAGAAAGTCCCCAGCGCAGTGCATCTGCGCCGGTGTCAGACACAGCTCGGCCCACTGTGGAATTGTCAAAGAACCCCGCCCGAGCAGGGCGTGAAAGAACTACACGGAGAAGAGGGCTGGACAGGTCAGCTCAGCGGCTGATCGGCTTGATGCCGGTGGCCTTCCACGACAGGCCCGAGGTGACCCCATTGCCGAAGTCGTTCTGCCAGTGCGACACCCGCGGATCGACCAACTCAACCCGAGAGCCTTCGGTAACCTCTTCCTCCGGCTCGGTCGCCACCGTCACCTTGATCTCGTCGCCCTTGCCGCGAGGCTTGCCGTCCTGGCCGACGGGCTTCACGAACAAGCTGACGAGGTACTGCGTCGCACCCTGGTAGTCGGTGACCACGACCTCGTTGCCGTTCTCGTCCTCACGCGTCTTCACCGTCGGCTCCTCCGAGACCTGGAGCTTGTAGCCGTCCAGCAGCACCGGGATGTTCCGCAGCATGGGTACCTCCTCGTGTCGCTTGATGTCGCAATACATCGCTGATGTTTTAGAACATATGACAAGACGTCGGGGCTGTCAACCCGGCGTGTCTCAAGACGTTTTTGGGTACGATGGGGCGCGTGACCGCGAGCACTGATCCCGAGGACAAGCGCCCGGCGAGCCACCGCGTAGCGGATGCCCTGTTGGCCCGCATCGAGGCCGGTGAGTTCCGGCCCGGCGATCCGCTGCCGACCTATCGGAGCTTGGCCGGCGAGTACGAGGTGGCGGTCAACACGGCTCTCAGCGCGGTTCGCCTGTTGCGGGACCGGGGAGCGGTCTCGATCAGGACGAACGCCGGAGCCCAGGTCCGGGACAGCTCGGAGGACGTCGACCTCTCCGCGGAGCTGATGCGGACCAGGGAGGAGCTCGCCGGCCTGCGCGAGGACGCCCAGCGGCTCGAAGCTTCGTTGTCCGAGCTCGAGGCGCGCATGACTGCCCTCGCTGAACGCGCGGACGAGCGTCCCGCGTAGGGGCTCAGCTCAGGTCGTTGATGAACGTCGCCAGCGATTCCGTGGCGCTGCTGAGTCCGGCACCGCCGGTCTTCACCAGCGTGGCGGCCTCGGCCGGGCTGGTCATCACCAGGGCGATGAACCCCACCAGGGCCACCGCGAAGACCAGCTTCGGCAGCACCCAGTCGTTCGCCGTGGTTCCGCGAGCGATGTTCTTGGCCATCAGTCTTCCCTCCCGTGTGGCGGCTTTCGGCTGAGCCGTCGTCGGTCACATCTCAAGACTGCGCCCTGAACCGCGCGTTGGGTACTGCCCTGCAACCACCCCTGCGCCGAACTTCTGCCGAACCTGAGCTGCTGAACTTTCCCTGAACTTCGGTGCAGCGCAGCTTCAGTCCGCGCGCGTGAAGTGGCAGGGTGGCGGGCATGGAACTGAACGGCACCCCGGCCACGCTCGAGCAGATCAAGGCCCTGGCGCTGACGAACTACGGGCACTTCACCTCGATGCTGGTCGAGGGCGACGAGGTGCGCGGCCTGTCGCTGCACATGCAGCGGCTGTCCCGCGACTGCAGCCACCTGTTCGGCGCCGAGCTCGACACGGAACGCGTGCGCAGCTACGTCCGGAACGTGCTCGCCGCAGGCCGGCGGACCGTGGTGCGGGTGACCGTCTACGACCCGGACTTGGGCATGGGGGCGATCGGGGCCGAGGCCGAGCCCCAGGTACTGGTGACGACTCGCGAAGCGGGCCAGGGGGAACCGAAACCGTGGCGGCTGCAGGCGACGTCGTACCGCCGCGAGGAACCTGCGGTGAAGCACGTCGGGCTCTACGGCTCCATGCGGCACCGCCGCACCGCCCAGCGCGAGGGCTACGACGACGTGCTGTTCCTCAACCCGGACGGCTCGATCTCCGAGATCGCGACGTCGAACATCGGCTTCATCCGGGACGGCCAGGTCATCTGGCCGCGCTCCGAGATGCTGCCCGGCGTGACCATGCGCCTGATCAACCAGGCCCTCGACGAGCCGGTCACCACCGAGCCGGTGACGATCGCCGACCTCCCCGGCATGGATGCGGCCTTCGCGACGAACGCGGCCACGGGAATCCGGCCGATCGCCTCGATCGAGGGCGTCGAGTGGGACACGGATCACAAGGTCATGCGCGAGATCCGCGAGCTGTACGCGGATATCCCGCCTGAACAGGTGTGACGCGAGCGATCAAGCCGTTACTCTCCCCTGTGGAACAGCGGCGCAGGGGAGAGGCGGCAAGTGGCAACGGTTCAGCAGTGGACGGGCATCGAGGTTCGCGCGCTGCGCGACGCCATGCGGATGAGCATCCGGGAGTTCGCCGCTCATCTCGGCGTCAGCGAGCGCATGATCTCGAAGTGGGAAGCAGCCGGGGAGGACATCACCCCGCGGCCGGTGAACCAAGCAGCCCTGGACACGTGCCTGCAGCGCAGCGACTCCGACACGCAGGCCCGGTTCAAGCACCTCACAGACGGGCGCCTGGTCGGCGGCGCCACCGAGGAGACCGAGCTCATCGGCAGCACCCAGGTGCGCCACCCCGCCGATGGCAGCCTCATGGTCAAGGTCGATGCCAGCGTGTTCCTGTCCGGGCCGAGCAACGAGCCTGTGTGGGTGCCGGCGTACTACATCGACGTGCATCCGGTGAGCAACGTCGAGTACGCGCGGTTCGTCGCCGCGACCGGTCACAGCCCGCCGCAGCACTGGACCGGCGGCACGTATTCGGCCGAGCTGGCCGAGCACCCGGTGGTGTTCGTGACGTGGAAGGACGCCGCCGCCTACGCCCAGTGGGCCGGCAAGGAGTTGCCGAGTGCGCAGCAGTGGGAGAAGGCCGCCCGCGGTACCCGCGGCACGGTTTACCCGTGGGGTGATCAGCCCACGCCGGCCAAGTGCAACGTGCGCGAGAGCGGCATCGGGGCGAGCACGCCGGTGGACCGGTATCAGAGCGGGGCGAGTCCGTACGGGGTCTACGACCTGTGCGGCAACGTGTGGGAGTGGTTCTCGACCTCCTCCCGGCCGGGCCGGCGGGAGCTGCGCGGTGGGGCGTGGACGAGTCCGTTCGAGCGGGCCACGCCGTCCTCGTTCAACGACGCCGCCGAGACGATGTGCGATGACGACACCGGGTTCCGTTGCGTCGTGACCGCCGAGGAGATGGAGCGCCTGCTCGGACGGTAGGCCACACCGGCACGCCAACCGGGGCCTCACGTCCGCGCCGGCGTCCCGGTCCACGGATTCACGCTGCGGCACCACGCGGAGAACTCCGCGTACGTCGAGAACCCGGCCACCGTCACGACCCGATCCGGATGCGCGTCCCGCGTCTCACCGGCCAGCCGCCGTTGCCAGTGCGGCAGGCCGTAGATCTGCACGAACGTCCCCTGCGGCCACACGAATACGTGCAACCCCACGCGGCACGTCCAACTCCCTCCGCTCGCCATGGCTCCTTCAAATCGGACATCAAAGCATTTGCAGCAATATGAGCGTATCAACTCGTTGTCAGCATGCAAGGGAGCGGAGAGCACGATGAGCGAACAGGCTGAGGGAGGTGAGCACCGATGAGCCCCTGATCACGACCTCTGAACTCGCGCGCCGCTTGGGTCTGGCATCGCGGACCATCACCGACTACGCGCAGCGAGGCTGGATCACACCTGCGCTCATCACTCCGGGCGGGCAGTACCGCTGGCGGTACGAGAACGCCTACGCCGAGATCAATCGGCTTGGGCAACGCAGGAAGCAACAAGGCTCCGAAGAAGACGAGTCCGCCAGCTCATAGACAGCGAGTGCTGTCCGAGCGAGAACGTCGCCGACGAGCTGCACCAGTTCGTGCAGAAGCACCGAGGATCGTGGGAGGGGAGCACTAGCGCCAGGGCACAGCCTCAGAGTGCGTGTGTTCAGAATTTCTCTACTGCATCAAGGGCGGCCCCTGCCGGGGCCGCCTGCCTGCTTGCCTGGTGCGTCCGGTGAGAGCCGCCCGCCCGCTTGTCTGTGCGCTGCGGCCAGGCCGGGTCCCGCCGGGCTGCGGCTGGCGCCGGTCCCGGCGGTGCCGGGGCCGCCTGCCTGCTTGCTGGTGCGTCCGGTGAGAGCCGCCCGCCCGCTTGTCTGTGCGCTGCGGCCAGGCCGGGTCCCGCCGGGCTGCGGCTGGCGCCGGTCCCGGCGGTCCCCGGCGGCCGAGCGCGAGCGGAGGGCGGGCGGCGTCACCGGCCGCAGGCGGAAGGCAGGCGGTGTGTCCACGGCAGGGTCCGCCGTGCGGGTCGAGTGGACACGCTCGCTTGCTGCTGGCAGCCGAGTTGCCGTCGAGCCTCGTAGGTGGCCCGGTGGGCGGCCGGATCCCTGCGTGGCTCGGGTGGCCGCCTGGGCGCGCTCTCACAAGGAAGTGTGGTCGCTCTGCTCAGCTGGGTCACCAGGGCCACAACCGACGGGCGGCCATGCTGGCCCGGGCGTACTGGCTCACCTGCTTGTGGATGCATGCATAGAAAGATCCACGAAGACAAGTCACGAAGCGCAGGGAGACGGTCGGACTTCCCATCGTGCCGGCGATCCCATCAGGACAGTCACCACCACGATCACGACCACCCCGACACAACCGGCTGTAGTGACGACGTCCTCTGCAACGTAGAGCGAAGCAAACTTGAGGACTGCCGTGAGCGCAACCAGCGCCTTCAAAGGAGTAATGTTTGGAATATTAAACATGTCCCGAACATTAGAAGCGGCAACTGGATCAGCGCAAGCTCACTTGTGTCCTTTACTAATATACATCATTGTTGGCGCTCCGTCAAGATCGCACCTCAAGGACGAACAGTGACCCTTGCTCTGCCTGGAAAACTCACTCGGATGGACTAACCCTGCGGCCGTTTTGGACTTACCCTAAGCGAGATCACGCAGCCCCGCGTCCCCGCGGCTGAGGGTGGCCAGCGCGGGACGTGCTTGCGCTGCCCCCTGAGGGGTACGTTGCCACTTTATTGCCACTAATCAACGGCAAACGACGAAGGCAACGGCAAGCGACGTGAGGCGCGCCCAGAGCTTCATCGCAGGTCATGGCAGCTGGCGTCAAACGTTGAAGACGCTGGCAAGCACGGAGCCTGGATCAGAAGGTTGAGGGTTCGAATCCTTCCGGGCGCACTCCGAGACCCCCTGTGTAAGCAGGGGGTTTTCGTTCGTCGATCACCTCCTGCGCGGCCCGCGGCTCGAGCCCGTTGCCAACTTGTTGCCACTTTTCGCGTGAAGTGCTCGACGCTTCAGGGCGTCCAGGGACTCCGCGCTGGCCCGCGACTCCTGACCTGGGCGCGCCGTCCCGAGGAAAGTGTGGTTGCGCTGCGCAGCTGGGTCACCGGGACCACGACCGACGGGCGGCCACGCTGATCCGGGCGTGCTGGCTCGTCACCTTGTGGGTGCGTCGGGCTGCGCTAGCTGGCTGTTTTCTCGGGGCCCACCGTCCCGTCTCGGCATGCGTAGCGGACGAAGGCGGCACTACCCTCCTCGTGTCCGGTACGCCCCGTGTGAGGCCGGGAGGTGAACGATGCAAGGAGACGAGTGGCCTGTACCAGAGGAAGGTCTGATCTTCACGCACTTCCTGACGGTGCGGGACGTGGCGCGTTCTCGCGCGTTTTACGTGGACGTCTTCGGCGGGAAGGTTGTCCTCGAGGAGAACCCCTGCATCGTTAAAGTGGCCAACACCTGGATCATCATGAACCCCGGCGGTGGCCCTACCCCGGACAAGCCGGGTGTCACCTTGCAGCCGCCCGAGCGATCCGAGAGCGTTTCGACCTTCATGAACGTGCGCGTCGGGAACATCGCCGCGTTCTACGATCAGGCGCGGAGCAAGGGGGCTGAGTTCCTCACCGAGCCCCTCGACCGCAAGGCCGAGATCCGCTGCTACATGCGTGACCCTGATGGATACTTGATCGAGATCGGCCAGGCCACCGGCATGCTGGAAGGGATCTTTGCCGATCGGCAAACGAGCTAGCTGGCTCGTGATGACCGGCCCGCGGCCTCGAGGCGAGCAGCCCTGGCGACGGAGCCCGAGCGCAGGCATCGCCCGAGGCGGACCAGTTCAAGGCCACCCCGGCGGCTCGCGTTGCCACTTCGTTGCCACTTTTCGCGTCGGCCCGGTCAGCTCCCCCGCGCTAAACTCCGGTGATCGTCCAGGCGCACACGACGACGGCGGCACCGGTCAGCGCGCTCGCGGTCGCGTGCGCGGCCAGCCGCGGGCTTCCTGCTGCGCGGTTCCTCTCCAGGTGCGCCAGGAAGTCCAGCGCGACGTGCAGGAAGAGTCCCGCTGACGCGCCGAACGCCGAGGCTGTCACGGGTGGGGACAGGGGCCAGCCCAGCAATCCGACCACGATCGCCGCGATGCCGACACCGCAGGCGGGCAGTACCACCGGAACCACCGATCGACCGGACTCGTGCAGCGACCGCGCCGCTACGTACCCGGCGGGGGCCTTGTGCGAGATGATCGCCAGGCCCAGCAGCAGCCCGATGCTCGGCATGCTGGCGTAGATCGCTCCCATGACGAGTCCCGCGGCCACGGAGTGCGCGGTGAGGCGAACCACGTAGTCGTCCAGCAGTGCAGCGCGGGAACCGAACCAGGCGCCTCCGATGTGGACCGCGAATCCTGCGAGCACACCAGCTGCGATGCCGAAGCCCCCGAGCGTCGGGTTCCGCTCCATCGCAGTGGGCAGCAGGAACCCGCACGCACTGGCCACCATCGCTCCGGCGGCGAGGCCGTGCGCCCAAGTCAGCGTGCTGCTGTTCACGATCCCCCGCGGGGCGAGCGCGGCGCCGGCGACCATGGCCAGGCAGGAAACCGCTGCGATGATCAGCAGTTTCCGCAGGTCGGCCACCCCCGCAGCGATGCACGCCCCGGCGAACAGGCCGATCACTCCGATCGTCACCGCGTGCTCGCCCGACCGGAGCCGCCCCTCCGTTGACGTCAGCGTCATGTCTCCCACCAGCGCGCTTTCCCTGGCTCGTTCGGCAGATCCGCCCGGACCTTACAGAAAAAGACAATCATTTTCAATTGTCTGGGACCTCCGGGGCGCGGAAACGCGATCGCCCAGCGCCTTCCGCCCCGAAAAATCGGTTCGACCCGCGGCTGCGCGCTGCTACTGTCGCGAGCGATGGGTCTCATGAGCACCGCGTTCTACATCCGCATCCGCCGCGCGTAGCGGCGGAGGTGAGCGCACGTCGTCAACTCCGCCGCGCTTCGGGGCAATCGCCGGCGCGGTGTCGCCGCGTCGGCTCGACGATCTCTCAGCGCGGAGCGCACTCATGTCCTCATACGCGGGCGGGCCGCACGAGCTCGGCCAGAACTTCCTCGTCGATCCCGCGGTCGCAGATGCGATCCAGCACCTCGTCGCCGCAACGGACGGCCCGATCGTGGAACTCGCGGCCGGCGACGGCGCCCTCACGACGCGGTTGAGCCGCTCGCAGCGGCCGATCACCGCCGTGGAGCTCGACCCGAAGCGGGCCGGGCGCCTGCGGCGTCGAACTCCGGAACACGTCGCGGTCGTCAACGGCGACATCCTGCGGTTCCGGCTGCCGGAGCAGCCGCACGTGCTCGTCGGGAACCTGCCGTTCCACATCACCACGGCCGTGCTGAAACGCCTGCTTCCCGAGACGCGCTGGCACACGGCGGTTCTCGTGGTTCAGTGGGAAGTGGCCCGCCGGCGAGCGGGTGTCGGCGGCGCCACGATGCTCACCGCCTCCTGGTGGCCGTGGTACGAGTTCACGTTGCACCGGCGCATCCCGGCACGTTCGTTCCGGCCGGTGCCCGCTGTCGACGGTGGGCTGCTGGCGGTGCACCGCCGTCCTCGTCCGCTGGTGACCGATCGAGCGGCGTACCAGGCGTTCGTCCGGGAGGTCTTCACCGGCCGCGGGCGCGGACTGCGGGAGGTCCTGGAGCGGACGGGGCGGGTCCACCGCGGTGCGCTCGACGCGTGGCTGCGCGCCGAGCGCGTGTCCCCGCGGGCGCTGCCCAAGGACTTGACCGCCGAGCAGTGGGCAGCTCTGTGGGGGCAGACCCGCGAACCGGCCCCGGGCTCTCGCGCGGCTGCGCGCAGGCGGGGCCCTCGCAGCGGGCGGTGGTGATCCCGGGGACGCGCTTCCGGTCGCTCGCCGGGTTTCCGGGGTCCGTGACCGTCGTTAGTGGACACCGCCGGTGCTGGGCGGCGGCGAGCTCGCCCCCAGCGACCGGGGACTCGCCGCCGACGGCGGCAGGTGCCGGTCGTCCCCACCACGCAGGAGGCACCGCTCGTCCCCACCACGCGGCAGGTGCCGCAGCCGCACCTCCTACCGGTCAGCAGCGGAGCGGCAGGAGGTGCGTCCTCGGGGGACGGGCGGGTGCGGCTGCGCGGTCGGGTCACCGCGGTGATGCCGCGGGGTCCTCGGCGCCTGCGCGCGCCGTGCGGCGGTGGAAGACGAAGCTGCGCTGGGCGAGGAAGTTGAAGGTCGTCGCCACCGCCTGCGAGATCGCCCACGCCAGCGTGATCGTCCACGACGAGTCGGGGAGGCCCCGGAGGGCGAGTGCGTTGACGCCACCGACCAGACCGAACGTCAACGCGAGCACGATCGCCAGCGAGACCACCTCGCGGAGGTCGCGCTGCGAGGGGAACGTCCAACGGCGGTTGATCAGGTACACGAACGTGCTGCCGACAGCGAAGCTCAGCACCCGGGCCAGGTCCGGTGGCACCCCGGAGGCGAGAACCACCTGCAGGCTGCCGTAGTCGACGATCGCACCGCCGGCGCCGACCAGCCCGAAGCGGAAGGCCTGCGCGAAGAAGCCGGGTTGCCGAGACCGGGGTTGCGTCCGGTGTTGCGGCGCGCCGTTCGCGTCCACGTCATCTCCTGGTCAGCACGTTCCGGCGGGCTGCGCGTGACCGTACCAGCACTGTCGTGCGCACCGGATTCGGCGGCGCAGCGGTGATGCCGCGGGATCCTCGGCGCCTGCGCGCGCCGTGCCGATCACTCCGCTCCGGCCGGGGCGCGGGCAACGCAGTCGGGGCAGGCCCGCGGGGCGTTCGCGTCCCAGGGTTCCCGGCGGACCGCGGTGATTTCGGCGCCGCAGAACGCTCTGCCGCCGGCGACCGCGTGCAGCAGGGCCGGAGCACCGGCTCCCGTCGTGCTCGCAGCGCGCTGCCCCGTGCGGCCCGCGGGCCGCCGCTTCGCGGGCCGTCCTTCGCCGGCCAGGAGCTCCACACCCGCACGGTAGGTGCCCCGCGGTCTTCCTGCCCGGGCACCCCGGTGGTTCCGCGTCCGGGGCGGTGCGGCGGTCGGATGCGGGGTTGGTGCTCGGACCGGCTCCGGCGCCGTTGTCGAACTCCTCACCGAAACGAGTGGGCGGACATGTCGCGCGAAATGCGCAAATCCCCGGTCGGGGCGGGTTCGGCTGAGCTCCGAGCGCGTGGAGGGGTGCCGCGTCAGCCGTGCCCCTCGTCGAGGACCTGCGCGCTGCTGGTGATGAGCCGCCCCAGCACCTCGTTGAGGTGCTCCAGCTCCGCGACGTCGAGCCCGAGCAGTTCCACGACCTCGTAGGGGATCTTCTCGGCTTCCGCGCGCAGCGCCGCCCCGGTCTCGGTGAGGTCCACGTCGAGGGAGCGTTCGTCCCGCCGCCCGCGGGCGCGGACGACGTAGCCGATCGTCTCGAGGCGTTTGAGCAGCGGTGAGAGCGTGGCGGGCTCGGCGTGCAGGATCTCGCTGAGCTCCTTCGCCGAGCGCGGTGAGCGTTCCCACAGCGCCAGCATCACCAGGTACTGCGGGTGCGTCAGCCCCAGCGGTGCCAGCAGCGGGCGGTAGATCGAGATGACGTTGCGCGAGGCCACGGAGAGCGCGAAGCACACTTGGCGGTCCAGTTTGAGGGGGTCGTCACCCAGGTCGACGTGCTCCAACGCGAACCTCCCGACTTCATTAGTGCACTAAACATTAATACGTTACGCTCTCTCCCGCCGGTCTCCACAGGGAGAACCCAGTACGGTGAAGGAGCCGACGTGCGAGACAGCCGAGCGCCTCGGCCGAATCCTGCCCTGTGGGTCTGGTACGCGTTCGGCGGGCGCCTGCCCGAGCGCTTCCACGAGTGGGTGCTGCACGACGTCACGTGCCGCACCTGGGTGCTGCGCCACCTCGGCCGCGGCCTCGTGCAGCTCAGCCCCGGCCTGCTGTTCCTGCTCGTGCCCGGACCGCTGTGGATCAAGGGCATGGCCCTGCTCGGCGGGGTCATCCTCGCCCTGTGGTTCTCCGCGGCGTACATGGAGCACACGATCGAGCACCGCGTCCACAAGCACGGCTACGGCATCGGCACGGCCCGCGCGGTGAGGGATCGGCTCGCGGCGGAGCGGGAAGCCGCGCGCAAGGGCGCGGGCCCGCGGAACTCGGGCGCGCCCGCGTCGGAGCCCGCGGCGGGCGGCGAGGACGCCCGAGCGAGTGGCGGTACCGCGGGTCACGCGGGCGAGGAGAGCGGTCCCGCGGCCGAGGGCGAGGCGGCGACCGCGGGAGGTTCGACGGCCGGCCCCGCGGGCGGGCGAGCGGACGGGAACGCCCCGGGTGGTGCGCGGTCCGCGGAGACCGCGGCGCACGAGCACGCCGTCGAGGACGGGAGCTCCCGGGACGCAGCTGGGGGGTGAGTGCTCCGGCCCGCACCGGGTGCGGCGGCCGCGGAGCGCCCCGCCGGAGCCGTGCGGGCGCGGGTCAGTTCCGGGGTGCAGGCCGCGATGGTGCTGCTGCTGGCGGCCGCGGTGTTCGTCGTCGTGGCCGGGCAGGTTCCCGCGGTGCGCCACCAGATCGGCGAGGTGCACCGCGCCTGCGGGTGGCGGGCTCGCCGGTTCACCGCCGGGCGAGGCGCTCCCGGAGGTGGTGACGGTCTCGGTCGCGGTGCGCGTGACCGTTTCCGCCGCGGGCGGGGACTGCGTGGAGCGCGTTGTGACGTAGGTGGTGGCCAAGCCGACGATCAGGGAGCAGATACCGGTGATGGCGGCGGCGAGGATCGCTCCGCGGCGGCTGATCACGGCCGCCTTGATCGTGGCGTCCTCGTCGTGCGTGCCGCTGTCCCGGGCGCCGTCGTCGGCGCGGCTGTCTCGTGCGTTCCTCGCGCGCGTGATCGCACGGCGCGCCCGCGCACGCGTGGGGCGGATTGATCGGTCGCGCGCCGGTGCGGCGGGAACGCGGATCGATCGAACGTGCCGCGGTGGTGGTGCGGAGCGCTCGGAGCCCCGCGGTCGGTGGTGCGTGCGCGCACCGGCGGCCCGGCTCGAACCTGGATCCGTTCGGGCAGGATCCGTTCGGGCAGGGCCGCCGCGGGGAGCGTGCTCAGCTCTTGAGGACCGAACCGAAGTTCATGCCCTGGTTGTCGTCGTCGGAGAAGTTCCAGTTCCAGGTGTTGCAGCTGAACACCTGGCAGGCGTCGACGTCGACGTGCTCGTGGTGTCCGCCACCGCCGCCGGCGGCGGCCACACCGGCGCCACCGAGCGCGAGGGCCAGTCCGAAGGTGGTCGCTACGGCTCCGCGAACCAGAGAACGCATGGGGGGTTCCTTTCTGTGTCACTGGGTTCGACCGCGCCGGCGGATTGTCGGAAACCGCTCCGAGACCGCATCGCGGCGCAGCCCCTTGTCTACCGATTCGTCCTGGAGTTCGCCGAGTGGCGCGGCCGGGTTTCACCACAAGGTGTTCCGGCGCTGCTCTGGCCGTGCGTCCGTGCGGGTCCGGTGGACACGCACTGATTTCCGATCGGAGTTCGTCGTGCTGCGGCGTCCCGCGCACGGGTGCGTCCTGTGTGGATTGCGCTGCGCAACGCGCTGGCCCGTGCGCGAGATCCGGAGTTGATGCACCGAACGTGGGGTTTGGAGGTGCGCGAACCGGCTTCACGAACGGGTTTCGGCCATTGCGGAGCGCAAGATTTTCCATCTGATCGGATGATCCGCGCGCTCGGGAGTTGCGATCAATCCACTGAGGAATGCGAGCGGAGTTCGCGATGAGGTTTCCCCGGGGTCGGTGCGCTGCTTCCTGTGATGCGGAGCACGCGGCGTAACGCCATCCGGGCGTGTGACGAAATGCGGGGTGCGGTCCCGTGCGGACCGCGCCGGCGAGCTGATCCGAGAACGGGTCCGGCCCTCGGGGCCGGTCGCGGTTGCGGGCTCCTCGCCCCGAACATCCCGTCACCGCAACCGGCACCGGCGTCCTCCGGCGAGTGCCGGGAGCGGATCCCGTGCCCGCCCCGGTGGGCACAGTCCTGTCGTGCTCCGCGGCCGCCCCGGGCGGACCGCGCGGCACGTGCTGCCCCGCCCACGTCGCAACGCTGCGAAGGATGCCCATGTCTTTCCGGCTGTTGGTGCTCGCCGTCGGCACCTTCGTCATCAACACCGGCTCGTACCTCGTGGCCGGAGTGCTCCCCGCGATCGCCGACAACGTGGGGGTGTCGGTGACCACCGCCGGGCAGCTGGTCACAGTGCACGCGCTGACCTACGCGATCAGCGCTCCCGTGCTGTCCACAGTGGTGGCCCGTTGGGAGCGGCGGCGACTGCTGTGGCTGTCGCTGGCGCTGTTCGTCGCCAGCAACGTCGCCACCGCGCTGGCACCCGAGTTCGCCACGCTCACCGCCGCGCGCGTGCTCGGCGCCGTCGGCGCGAGCCTGTTCACGCCGACCGCCGTGGTCATCGCCACCGATCTCGTGCCGCTCGACAAGCGCGGGCGGGCCGTCTCGGTGGTGCTGTCCGGGCTGACCCTGGCCACCGTGATCGGCGTGCCGCTCGGGGTGCTGCTGGAAGGGTGGCTCGGGTACCAGGGCCTGTTCTGGCTGGTCGCCGTGCTGGCCGCGGGGGCGGCCGCGGCGCTGCGCGTGCTGCCCGCCGTGCCGGCGCCGCCGGCGGTGCGGCTGCGCGAACGCGTCGGCGTGCTGCGCGATCGCCCGATCGTGATCGTGCTGACCGTCTCCGCGCTGGCTTCGCTGGCCGACTTCGCCGCCTACACCTACGCGGCACCGATGTTGGGCGCGCTGACCGGGGTGGGAGCGGGCGCGCTCGGCGTGCTGCTGTTCGTCTACGGCGTCGCCGGCGCCGCGGGCAACGTCGTCGTCGGACGGGTCACCGACCGGTTCGGTTCCACCCTCGGCATCGCCGGTTCGCTCGTCGTGCTGGCCGCGGGGCTGGCGCTGCTGCCGCTGGCCGGGGCCTCGCTGCCGGGGATGGCCGTGCTGCTGGTGCTGTGGGGCTTCGGCGGCTGGGGCATCATGCCCGCGGTGCAGCACCGGTTGATCACGCTGGGGCCCGCGATGGCGAGCGTGGTCGTCGCGTTCAACTCCTCCGCGCTGTACCTGGGGATGGGTTTCGGCGGAATCACCGGTGGCGCGGTCGTGGCCCGGTGGGGCTGGGGAGTGCTCGGCCCGGCCTCGGCTGTTGTGGCCGTCGTGGCGCTGCTGCTGTTCCACGCCACGCGCCGCGCCACGCTGCACCCCGCAGCCCCGGCGGAAACCGCCGCCCCGGTGGCGGGAGCCGGTGCGCGGGCCGCGGACGTCGAGCCCGCGGATGTCGGGCAGGCGGGGGCTGCCACGCCCCCGGCCTCGGCCCCGCGGGAGCCGGAACGGGCGCGCCCGGCACCGGAGGACGTGGCCTTCGCGAGCTCCGTGCGGCAGTCCTGACGAGCACTGCGGCCCGGGCGGCTGCACGAGCCCGGGTCCGCGCGCGGAGTGCGGTCGCGGGCTACTCAGGCACCTCGACGACGGCCTCGTCGGCGTCCACGCCCACCACGCGGGCGCCCCGCTCGCCGAGCTCGCGCAACCGCCCGAGGGCGCCGGGGGAGGTCAGGGAGACGCTGCGGCGGGCGTGCTCGCTGGTGAGCAGGTCGTGCCAGCTCTGCCGGGCGGCGTGCCCGGCATCCACAGTGGACTTCAGCGATCCGGTGGAGGCGAGCGCGCCGCGCGCCGCGCCCAGCCTGCCGAGCGCGTCGTCCAGCGCGTCCAGCAGCGCCGTCCGGTTGCCCTCGGTCATGGCGGCGACGAACGCCGGGTCGCTGCCGGCCACGCGGGTGCCGTCGCGGAACGACCCGCCGGCCAGCGACAGCGCCAGCGGACCGCCGTCGGCGGCGGTCGCGGCCAGCGCCGCGGCGAAGAGGTGCGACAGGTGCGACACCCGCGCCACGGCCGCGTCGTGCGCCGCGTCCGAGGCGGGGACCACCCGCGCGCCGCAGTCCAGGGCGAGCTCGGCCGCCGCGCGCCACGCCGCGGTGTCCGTGTCGTCCTCGGTGGTCACCGCCCACGCCGCACCGTCGAACAACTCGGCGCTGCCCGCCGCGTAGCCCGACTCGGCGGTGCCCGCCATCGGGTGGCTCCCCGCGTGCTTCGCGCCGGGCAGCAGCGAGCGCAGCTCCTGCGTGGCGGGTTCGCGGACGCTGCACACGTCGGTGACCAGCACCTCCGGGGAGTGCCAGGCGATCAGGCGGCCCACCTGCCGCAGGGCGCCCATCGGCGTGGCCAGCACGACCAGGGCGTCCTGCTCGGCGGCGCGCTGCAGCGCCGCTTCCGCCTCGAGCACGGTGAACCCGTCGCGCTCGGCCGCGGCGGCGTCCGCTTCGGATGTGGTCGCCCCCCACGCCGCGCGGCCGGCCCGGCCGGCCGCGCGCAGGATCGATCCGCCGATGAGTCCCAGTCCGATGACGCACACGCCGCGCATGGGCCCATCCTGCCCCACGCGGTCGGCACCCGGTCGGGCGGGAAGCCGACTCGCGAAGGTCACGAAGGGGCAATGGTGCTTTCGGGTGGCTTCCACACGCTCTACGGTGTCCCCATGACGGTCCAGGACCCGGTGGAGGGGTTCGCCGTCGCCGTCGTACGTGAGGACGGGCGGTGGCGTTGCAGCCCGCTGGCGAGCTCGGTGCTCAGCAGTCTCGACTCGGCCATCACCGCGTTGCGCGAACTGCGTTCCACCGGCGCGTTGTTCGGCATGTGCAATGTGGACGACGAGTTCTTCGTGCTGCTCCGCCCGGTGCCCGACGGGGTGGAGCTGCTGCTGTCGGACGCGGCGGCGGCGCTGGACTACGACATCGCCGCCGATGTGCTGGACCTGCTCCGGGCGGAGACGCCGGACGAGGACGACGAGGAGATCTGGCCGGAGGGCAGCCTGTCGATCCTGTCGGACCTGGGGCTGCCGGAGGGCGAGATGCTGGTCATCATCGAGGAGGTCGACCTCTACCCCGACGAGCAGCTGGAGATGATCGCCCGGCGCTGCGGGTTCGGTCAGGAGTTCGGCAACGTGCTGGAGAAGCTCGAGCAGTGACCGGTCACTCCCGGGCGGACGTCGGTCTCGTCCGGGCCGCGCTGGACGTGGCCCCCGGCGCGCTGGCGACCGGCGACGTGCCCATCGGCGCGGTGGTGGCCGGCCCGGACGGGCGCGTGCTCGCCCGCACGCACAACCAGCGCGAGGCCCGGCTCGACCCGACCGCGCACGCCGAGGTCCTCGCGCTGCGGGCCGCGGCCGCCGAGCACGGCGACGGCTGGCGGCTGACCGGCTGCACCCTGGCCGTCACCGTCGAGCCGTGCACCATGTGCGCCGGAGCGCTGGTGCTCTCCCGGATCGACCGGGTGGTGTTCGGCGTGTGGGAACCGCGCACCGGCGCGGTCGGCTCGCTGTGGGACGTGGTGCGCGACCGGCGGGTCAACCACCGGCCGGAGGTCGTCGGCGGGGTGCTGGCCGAGGAGTGCGCCGCGCTGCTCGAGGGCTTCTTCACCGAGCAGCGCGACTGAGCGGCGCCAGCCGCCCGCTGTCCGCTGGTCAGCCACCCGCCGCGGGGAACCCCGACCGCGTTGTGACACGCGTCACAACGCGGTCGGGGTTCCGTTTGCCTGCGCGCGTGTCGGGTACGTCCCGAGCGGACCCGGTGCCGCGAGCGCCGGAGCGAAAGCAGCGAAGGAGTCCGCCATGGGCGTTTTCGACAAGGCGAAGGAACAGGCGCAGCAGTTGGTCGGCAAGGCCAAGCAGGCCACCGGCCAGGCCACCGGCAACGAGGAGATGCGCGACGCCGGCAAGCGCGACGAGATGGGCGGCAAGGTCAAGGAGGCCGGCCAGGACATCAAGGACAAGGCCGCCGGCGCTGCGGAGAACGTGAAGGACCGCTTCCAGGGCGGGCAGGGCGACCAGCAGAAGTAGAAGAACGCCTGATCCGGCGATCTGTTCGCCCCGCGGGCGGGATCGCCGGCTGTGACCATGGGTCCGTCCCGAGCGCTTCGGGGCGGACCCGGCTCTGCGCGCCACCGCCGTCGCCGCGGTGCGGCTCCGGCGAAGGGCCGGGTGAGGACGACCCGAGCGCGGGAGGAGCAGCGTGGAGGCGACCGACGCGGCACTGGCGCGCCGCATCGCGGCAGGTGACGCGGCCGCGTTCGAAATCATCGTGCACCGCTACGCCCCGGGCGTGCGCGCGCTGGCGCTGCGCATGCTCGACGACCGCATCGAGGCCGAGGACGTCACCCAGGACGTGTTCGTCACCGCGTGGCGGCGCATCGCCGAGCTGGTCGAACCCGCCGCGCTGCGCGGGTGGCTGTTCCAGATCGCCCGGCGCAACTGCCTGATCGTGCTGCGCCGCCGGCGCATCCGCCGCACCGATCCGGTCGGGCGGGTGCCCGAGCACCGCCGCTCCGTCCCCGGGGCGGGGTGCGTGCTCGACCCGCAGCGGCTCGCCCTGGCCGGTGCGGCCGCGCTGGAACTGCGCCGGGCGCTGGCCGGGTTGCCCCGAGGGCAGCGCGACGCGTGGGTGCTGGCCGAAGTGGACGGCCTCTCCTGCGGGGAGATCGGCCGCCGCGTCGGCGCCGGGGAGCAGGCGGTGCGCGGGCGGCTCTCCCGCGCGCGAGCCGCCCTGGCCGACGAGCTGCGCGACTGGGCCTGAGCACCGCTCGTCGGCCCCGAGCGGCGGGACCCTCGAGCGACCGAGCGGCCGGGTTGCCCGGCCGGCAACCGGAGCGGGGCCCCCGTCGGGAAGCCGGAACGGGGTTCGCTACCCTAGCGGGCGGTAGCGTGTCCGAGCGGCCTAAGGAGCGCGACTCGAAATCGTGTGAGGGGCGACCCTCCGTGGGTTCGAATCCCACCGCTACCGCGCAGACGGGGCACCCCGCGTTCGGCGCGGGGTGCCCGTCTTCTCGCCGGGGGCGGTCGCGTCGTCCGAGGCCGCGTTGCGGATCGCCCGCATCAGCTCGTGCGGACGGCTCACGCCCAGGCAGCGCCCCTCGCCGTCGAAGATCCGCGTGGTGCACCCCGGGATCCGCGCGGCCAGCGCCCGCGCCGCCGACAGCGGCACCGCGGTGTCCTGCGTGCCGTGCCACACCTCCACCGGGGCTTCGATGCCGGACAGCGAGAACCCCCACGGGCGGGAGAGCACCACCAGCTCCTGCGCCACCCAGCGGCTGCCCTGGGTGAAGGCGCCCCTCGCCGAGGACAGCAGCGTCGTCACGTCGAGCCGCTCCCAGGCCTGCTGATCAGCTTCGGGGGCCGCGTGCCGCAGCCCCGCCACCCAGCGCCGCGCCCGGGCCGGGTGGTGCAGCGCGCGCTGCAGCTGCGCGGCGCGCAGGCGCGCCGGCCACGGGCAGCGCCGCGCCATCCGCAGCAGCAGGCGCGCGGTCGGCGTCACGGCCCGGCGACCTCCCGGGGTGTCCGGGGCTCCCGCGCTCGCGAGCGCGACCGCGGTGGTGATCCGGTGCGGCAGTTCGTGCGCCGCGGCCAGCGCGTGCGGGCCGCCCGCGGACTCGCCCACCACGGCGAACCGCTCCAGCCCCAGGTGGTCGGCGAGCCCGCGCACGTCGGCGGCGTAGCGGGACAGCGAACGCCGCGGGTCCGGGTCGGACGCGCCGGTTCCCGGTTTGTCCACGGCGATCCACCGCACGCCCGCGTGCTGCGCGGCGGTGGTGTGGAAGGCGCCGGAGAGGCCGGAAGCGGGCCAGCCCGGGGTGTAGACGCAGGGGACCCCCGCGCGATCGCCGAACTCGTAGTAGGCCAGCCGTCGACCGTCCGCCAGGGGCACGAATGCGCAACGCGGCGTGGACTGCATGTGATCGAGGATGCGCGGCTCGGGCCCCGTGCTCAACGGGTTGTGCCGGGACGGGTGGACGCGCGTTCGGCCTGCGCGGCGTGCCCAGGGGCGGAACCTCTCCGGGAGGTGCCGTCACCCCCGCTCGGGTGAGGTGCCCGGGCCGGGCGGCGCAGGCGGGGGCGTGTCCGGAGCCGTCCGCAGCGGGGCCTCCTCAGCCGCGCGGGGCGGGGCGCGCCCTCAGCCGGGCGGGGAAATGCCGGGCACGTACCCCTTCCCCGAGCAGTGCGGGCAGGTGCGCCACTGGGCCATGGTCATGCCGGTGCACAGGTCCTCGGTGGCCTGGATGACGTACAGCCGCGGTTCGCTCAGCGAGCGCAGACCACCGCAGGAGTGGCACACGCTGTTCGGCCCCTGACCGGCGCTCGGCGGCGTGACGTCCTCGTTCTCCGACATCGTGCGGTTCCCTCACATCGGTGGTCCGGGGTGCCGTTGCCGCCCCGGGTCGGAACGGCAGTGCGCGCACCGCGTCAACCCGATCATGGTCGATGTTTCGCCCGTCGCCAACGACCGGTACGCGCGCGATTGCCGCACCGTTCCGGTCCCGTCGCAACCTGCGCACTCGTGCTGTCCGGACCGGTCGGCCGTCTCCGCCACGCGGCGCCCTCCTCGTGTCGTGCCCGCACGGCAACGTACCGGCCGCGGCGGGGAGCGCGGGGAGCCGCCCGGAGCTCTCCGCGGATCCGCGCGCGAACGGTGCCGCAGGACCGCGGAGTTGCCGGGCGGGAGCGCGGCTCACCGCGGGTCGTCCACGCGCTGCGCGCCGAGTTCCCGCGTGAACAGCTGCTCGGCGCGCTCGTCGGGGTCGACCGGAGCCGCCTCCGATCCGTCCACAGGGGACGATCCGCGCAGCGTCTCCGCGACGTCCTCCGGCACCTCGTCGGGCTCTTCCGGCGGCGGGGGGACGTCGTCCGGTTCGGGCTCGTCCGGCGGTTCGGGTGGGGGTGGCGCCGTGTCCGGCTCGGGCGGCGCGGGCACGGACGCGGCCGCGGAACGATCGGCATCGGCGGTGGAGGTCCGCGAGTCCCCCTCCTGCGGGGACTGCTGAGGTGCCGCCTGCCGTTCCGCCGGAGCGGGATCCGCGGACGTTCGCGGTGCCGCGCCGTCGTTCGCGGCAGGGGTGGGCGGTTCCGCGGACGCGGTGCGCGTTCCGGAGGCCGCGGGGCCCCGCTGCGCAGCGGAGGCGTCCTCAGTACCCGAGGCGCTGCCCGGTGCGCTCGCGGTGCCCGGCGCATTCGCGGTGCCCGGCGCATTCGCGGTGCCCGGTGCGCTCGCGGTGCTCTGCCGGCCGGGAGCGCTCTGCGGCTGCGCCGCGGAGCCGCCCTGCTTCGCACCGTTCGGCGGGGTCGCCGCCGAGCCCTCCTCGACGCAGTGGACCTCCCACTCGCCGCCGAGGACCTCCCGCAGCGCGTCGTGCACGAAGTCCAGCCGCCGCTGCTGGGCCAGTTGTTTGACCAGCGGCGCGGTCGGCATCGTCAGCACGAGCGTGCCCTGGGCGAGGTCGTGCACCTTGGCGTTGAGCAGCAGCGCCTGCGTGGGGCGGTTGCGCTGCGACACGGCGCGCAGCAGGTCCTCCCACACGCGGCGCACCACGGCGGCGTCGTAACCGCCGTTCGTGGCCGGTTCCGCCGGAGCGGGTTCGGCCGGGGTCGATTCCACCGGTGCCGATTCCGCCGGGGTCGCAGGTGGTTCCGGCGCCGGAGAACCCGCGTGCGGCGCGGTTCTGGACTCCGCCGGTGCGGACGCCTCCTCCGCGGGCGGAGCGCCGGAGGCCTTCGCGGGGGCCGCCGCTGCGGCGGCCGGTTCGTCCGCCGGGGGCTGCGGCGCGGACTCCCGCGCGGGCTCCGCCGCCGGCGCGGACGGGGCAGCGTGTTCCTGCTCCGCCGCGGTCGGTTCCCCCCGGACCGGGGCGATGGTCATGCGCCGCTCGACCCGTTCCAGCCGCTGCAGCAGGGCCGTGTCCGCATCGGACACGGCGGGCAGCAGCATCCGCGCGCACAGCAGTTCCAGCAGCAGCCGCGGGGCCGTCGCCCCGCGCATCTCGGACAGCCCGGTGTGCACGATGTCGGCGAACCGGGACAGCGTCGCGGCGCCGAGCTGTTCGGACTGGGTGCGCATCTTGGCGATCTCGTCCGGGCCGGCCTGCACGAGGCCGCGGTCGGCCGCGTCGGGAACCGAGTTGAGCAGCACCAGGTCGCGCAGCCGCCCGAGCAGGTCCGAGGCGAAGCGCCGCGGGTCGTGGCCGGCTTCGACGAGCCGGTCGATCGTGCCGTAGACCGTGGCCGAGTCGCCCGCCGCGAGCGCGTCCACCACGTCGTCGATCAGGGCGACGTCGGTGACGCCGAGCAGTGCGACGGCGCGGTCGTAGGTGATGCCGCGCTCGCTGGCACCGGCCAGCAGCTGGTCGAGCACGCTGAGCGTGTCCCGCGGCGAACCGCTGCCCGCCTGGATCGCCAGCGGGTAGACGGCCGGTTCCACGGCCACGCCCTCCTCGGCGCAGATGCGCTCGGCCAGTTCGCGCATCGTCGAGGGCGGCAGCAGCCGGAAGGGGTAGTGGTGGGTGCGCGACCGGATCGTGGTCAGCACCTTGTCCGGTTCCGTGGTGGCGAAGATGAACACGAGGTGTTCGGGGGGCTCCTCCACGATCTTCAGCAGGGCGTTGAAGCCCTGCGGGGTGACCATGTGGGCCTCGTCGATGACGAAGATGCGGTAGCGCGACTGGGCCGGCGCGTAGAAGGCGCGGTCGCGCAGCTCGCGCGTGTCGTCCACACCGCCGTGGCTGGCCGCGTCGAGCTCGACGACGTCGACGCTGCCGCCGCCCTCCGGGGCCAGGGCCGCGCAGGAGTCGCACTCGCCGCACGGATCGGGCGTGGGGCCCTGCGCGCAGTTCAGCGAGCGGGCGAGGATGCGCGCGCTCGTGGTCTTGCCGCACCCGCGGGGCCCGGAGAACAGGTAGGCGTGGTTGATCCGGCCCGAGGCCAGCGCGGTGCGCAGCGGTGCGGTGACGTGTTCCTGCCCGACGACCTCGGCGAAGGTCGCCGGCCGGTACTTGCGGTAAAGGGCGAGCGCCACGGTGGCAACCCTACGCGGTGGGACTGACGGTGCGGGTGCGACCTGGCGGGCCGGACGGCGAGCCGGCGGCGGTCGTCCGCGCCCCGCGCGCTCTCCGGAACGGCCCCGAACGCAAAGGGGACCTCGTGCACCCGCCAGAGCCCGCTTACCCTTGCTGCCTTCCGGCCCTGGGGGAGTTCGCAGGATGACGCCGCACGAGGTCCACGGACAGTGTAACGGGCCGACCGACGCCGCGGAAACGGGGGTGGCGAGCCGGGCAATCTCCCGGAAACCGGGGTGGTGTCCCCCGAGCGCGTGCCAGACTGCTCCGCGCACACGTGATCACCTGATGGAAGGAAGCAGACCCGTGACCGCACCTCGCGACCCGGACGCGATGCTCGCCGGGTTCCGGCAGCAGATCGAGGACAAGCTGCAGCGAGCCGACCAGCTGAAGCAGGCGGCCTCCGAGATCCGCGGCACCGCTTCCAGCGAGGACGGCGGTGTGACGGTCGCCGTGGACCAGGGCGGGTGCCTCACCCAGCTGGACCTCACCGACCGCGCCATGCGGCAACGCCCGGAGGAGCTCTCCGCAGCGATCCTCGACACCGTGCGGTCGGCGCAGAGCACGCTGACCGAGCAGATGCGCGCGGCCGTGGAGCCGCTGCTCGGCTCGGACGCGGAGACGCTGGAGGCCGTGCTGCAGGGCACCCGCGAGCGCTTCCCCGAGGAGTCCGCGCAGGCCCGGCCCTCCGCTGAGCCCGCAGCGGACGACGAGGACTTCAGCGGGGACAGCTGGCTCGAGGGCGGTGGTCGCTGATGGCGCAGGACGGTTTCGCGATCCACACCGACGAGATGCGCTCGCACGCGCAGCGCGTCCGCGGAGTCGCCGAGCGGATCGGCACGGCGAAAGACGCGGCGGGCGAGGTCTCGCTCAACGGCGGCGAGGCCTACGGCATCCTGTGCAGCCCGATCCTGATCCCGCTGATGGGGATGATCGAGACGATGGGCAGCGCGGCGATCGGCACGTCGCAGGCGGCCGTGGAGGGCACGGCCGCGGGGCTCGAAGCTGCGGCGGAGGAGTACGACTCCGTCGACGAAGAGGTCGTGGCATCGCTGGAGGCGATCCTGGAAGAACTGCGGGGGATCGGGCATGGCTGAGGGGAATCCGCTGGTCGAGCAGGTGGATCCGGTCGTCAGCGAGGAGGACGGCATCGCCGTCTACGACTTCGGTAAAGATGCGTGGGACGCCGCCGATCGCGGGGACTGGTGCGAAGCCGGGATCAACACCGGGGCCGCTGCGCTCGATGGAGCGATGGCCGTGGCAGATCCGTTCGGCACGCTGCTGTCCTCGGTGTTCGCCTGGATGATGGAGCACGTCTCGCCGCTGCCGGAGATGCTCGACGCGCTGGCCGGCGACCCGGACGTGGTGCAGTCGAACGCCAAGACCTGGGGCAACATCTCCCGGCACCTCTCCGACGCGGCCGCCGACATGCAGCAGGTCGTGCAGTCGGACACGGCCGAGTGGTCCGGGGCGGCCAGCGACGTCTACCGGAAGGTCGGCCTCGGGGAGGCGAAGCTGCTCGAGGGCGCGGGAACCGCGGCGGACGCCGTGGGCGCTGCCGTGTCCGGGGCTGGCGTGGCGGTGCAGATCGTGCGCACCATCGTGCGGGACCTCATCGCCTCGGCGATGTCGGACCTGGTGCAGTACCTCGGGCGCTCGGCGATCGCGGCCGGTGTGACGCTGGGCGCCGCGACGCCCCTGCTCGTCGCCGACGGCATCCGCGTGGTGGCGAAGTGGGCCAACCGGGTCTCCGAGTGGCTGGAGAAGATCGTCAAGAGCTTCCGGAACCTGGCGCAGATCGTCGAACGCGTGAAACCCGCGCTGTCCAAGGTCGACGAGGCGATGCAGCCGCTGAAGAGCGGGGGCGGCAAGCTTGTCTCTGGCGCGAACAGCGTGGGCAAGCCGCTGACGAACCTCTCGCGCACGGAAGAGGCCGTGTTCCACACGGTGCGGGACTCCGCGTCCGTGGGTGCTGGTTACGACGACCACGAGTACTCCACGGACGGGGAGAGCCAAACATCGTGACTGAGAAGGGGACGGAGCGGAACGCAGCTGAGTCGAAGCCGGGGTGCGCTGCAGGAGTCGTGAGCCTCGTGTTCTCGCTGGTTGGGGCCGTCATGCTCTTGAGCGGGCCTTTTGTGGTCATGCCGTGGTTCGGTGCGAACGCTGCAGGCGCCGAGGTGAGCAAGAAAGGAGCTGCGGAGGCGCAGCGATGCCGTTATTCGGTCCTGATCTCGGACTCCGAGGAGGATCCGGATCGGAACATCACCGGGCTCGGTTGGGTGTGCTGGGCGAAGGTGACCTGGGACAGCGGTGAGGTGCGGATGCGCGAGGTGAAGCAGTCCCAGCTGAAGCCGGCCGACATCGGGCAGTCGATCCGCGTTGTGGGGCGTGAAGTGAGCATCGACGAGGCGGGCGGGAGACGCACCGAAGTGTTTCGTGCTGACTACGAGCCTTCACCGATTCTGGCCGGCGCGGGACTGATCGCCTGCGTGGTGATCGGTCTTTCGCTGTCCCTGGCTTTCCCGAGCTATCTCCGGATGCTGTACAAGCACCGCAGGCGCGAGGGAGCGCGGTGACGGCGAGCGAGCGGGCTCCCGTCCGGGACCCTCCCGCCCCGGTGCGGGGTCGTTGCCCTCGGCCTCGCTCGGGCCGCTCGCGGCGTGCGCGCCGAGCTCCTCGGCGCGAGCTCCCCGCGCACCCCCGGCCTCGCCGCCGGTCGGCGGGGCACCGACGGCCCGAGTCCGGCGCCCGACCCCCTGACCGGCGGAAGGGGCGGCGCTGCTACGCTTCTGCGCGGAGGATTGGCCGAGCGGCCTAAGGCGCACGATTGGAAATCGTGTTGGGTTAACAGCCCTCACGGGTTCGAATCCCGTATCCTCCGCTCGGAACGGCCCCGGAGCTCGCGAGCTCCGGGGCCGTCGTGCGTTCGCGGCCAGCTGCTCCCGGGAGCGCCCGTGTCGGCGGGCCCCGCGGCTCGGTGCGCCGCGGGGCCGCGGCGAGCGCACCGACCGCCCGCCCCCACCGCGGATCACGCGGGCTCACACCGCCCGCCGGTACTCCTCGTCGGTCAGCAGCCGCGAGCGGATGACGAACCGGACCCCCTCCGGGGCTTCCAGCGAGAACCCGCTGCCGCGCCCGGGGACGAGGTCGATCGTCAGGTGGGTGTGCTTCCAGTACTCGAACTGCGCGCCGGACATCCACACCGGGATCGGCTCGTCGACCCCGGGCACGCCCAGGCTGCCCAGCAGCACGTCCGAGTCACCGGTGCGGAACTCCCCGCGCGGGTAGCACATGGGCGAGCTCCCGTCGCAGCACCCGCCGGACTGGTGGAACATCAACGGTCCGTGCTCCGACCGCAGGAAGCGGAGCATCTCCACCGCCTCGTCGGTCACGTCCACGCGCTCCGGTTCGGCCATCAGAACAGCCCCAGGGGATTCTCCGAGTAGCTCACCAGCAGGTTCTTCGTCTGCTGGTAGTGGTCCAGCATCATCTTGTGTGTCTCGCGGCCGATGCCGGACTGCTTGTAGCCGCCGAAGGCCGCGTGCGCAGGGTAGCTGTGGTAGTTGTTCACCCACACCCGACCGGCCTGGATGTCCCGGCCCGCGCGGTAGGCGGTGTTGCCGTTGCGGGACCACACGCCGGCGCCCAGGCCGTAGAGCGTGTCGTTGGCGATCTTCACCGCGTCGTCGTAGTCGTCGAAGCTCGCCACGGACACGACCGGTCCGAAGATCTCCTCCTGGAAGATCCGCTGCTTGTTGTGCCCCTCGAAGACCGTCGGCGCGACGTAGTAGCCGCCCGCGAGCTCGCCGCCCAGGTCGAGGCGCTCACCGCCGGTGCGGACCTTGGCGCCTTCCTGCTTGCCGATGTCGATGTAGGCCAGGACCTTCTCCAGCTGGTCGTTGCTGGCCTGCGCACCGATTTCCGTGCTCGTGTCCAGCGGGTTGCCCGGCTGGATGCGCTCGGTGCGCGCCACGGCGTCGGCGAGGAAGTCCTCGTAGACGGACGCCTGCACCAGCGCCCGGGACGGGCAGGTGCACACCTCGCCCTGGTTGAGGGCGAACAGCGCGAAGCCTTCGAGCGCCTTGGAGTAGAACGCGTCGTTCTTCGCGGCGACGTCGTCGAAGAAGATGTTCGGGCTCTTGCCGCCGAGCTCCACGGTGACCGGGGTGATGTTCTCGCTGGCGTACTGCAGGATCAGCCGGCCGGTGGTGGTCTCACCGGTGAAGGCGACCTTGGCGATCCGCGGGCTCGCCGCCAGCGGCTTGCCCGCCTCGGCACCGAACCCGTTGACGACGTTGAGCACGCCGGCCGGGACGAGGTCCGAGATCACCGAGAGCAGCACGTGGATCGACGCCGGGGTCTGCTCGGCGGGCTTGAGGATCACGGCGTTGCCGCCGGCGAGCGCCGGGGCGAGCTTCCAGATGGCCATGAGCAGCGGGAAGTTCCACGGGATGATCTGCCCGACGACGCCGAGCGGCTCCTGGAAGTGGTAGGCGACCGTGTCCTCGTCGATCTGCGAGATCGAGCCCTCCTGCGCGCGCAGGGCTCCGGCGAAGTAGCGGAAGTGGTCGACGGCCAGCGGCAGGTCGGCGGCCAGCGCCTCCCGCACAGGCTTGCCGTTCTCCCAGGTTTCGGCGACGGCCAGTTTCTCCAGGTTCTGCTCGATGCGGTCGGCGATCGCCAGCAGCGTGTTCGCGCGCTCGGTCGTCGAGGTCTTCGCCCACCGCGGCGCGGCGGCCTCGGCGGCCTCCAGCGCTCGGTCGACGTCCTCGCTCGTACCGCGGGCGACCTCGGTGAAGTTCTGCCCGGTGATCGGTGTGGGGTTGCTGAAGTAGCGGCCCTTGGCCGGGGGCACGTACTCGCCGCCGATGAAGTGGTCGTAGCGGGTGGCGTAGTCGACGATCGAACCGGTGGTGCCCGGTGCCGTGTACACCGTCATGGATGTGCCTCCTCGCGGGCATCGGCACGCCGCCGCGCGGCGACGTGTCGGCGTTCACATGTGGCGCACATCCTGCGAACACCTGCGTTGCATCCGCGTTGCATCGCGTGCGCTGCGCAAACGCGGCGCAGCGCGGTGGGGGTTGTTCGCGAGGTCGATCACGCGCATCCTTGACCGGATCAACGACGGCGATGTGGTCAGCTCCGCGATCGCGCTCCGCGCGATGGTTCGCGGCGAAGGGCGCGTTGATCGACCGAGGTGCGCGCGGCGATGCGAGGAACGGACCAGGGCGGCACGGGTGAGCGGCCGGGGCAGGGGCACCTGCTCCGGCAGGTGCACGACGACGTGCTGTCGGGCCGGCGCGCCGCCGCGCGGCCGCGCGATCTCGTCCACGCCTCGTGGCAGCGCTCCCTGGCCGCCGAGGTGGATCCGGACGCGGAGGAGCCCCCGGTCGCGCTGAACACCGATCAGCTCCTCGGCGTCCGCGACCGGCACCCGCTGTCGCGGAGCGTGCCGACGTTCCGGCAGATGCTGTTCGACTCGGTCGGCGACATGCCCTACATCATGATCGTCACCGACGAGCAGGGCACGATCCTGTGGCGCGAGGGGCATTCGCGGGTGTGCCGCGCCGCCGACCGGGTGCTGCTGTCCGAGGGCACGCGGTGGTCGGAGAACGTGATCGGCACGAACGCGATGGGCACGGCCCTGGCCACCGGGGACGCCGTGCAGATCCACTCGGCGGAGCACCTGGTGCGCACGTACCACGCGTGGACCTGCGCGGCCAGCCCGATCCGCGACCCGGAGACCGGGCGACTGCTCGGCGTGCTCGACATCAGCGGCCCCGCGCACACGGCCCACCCGGCGCTGCGGGCGCTGGTGACCGCGAGCGCGCGGCTGGCCGAAGGCCGAATCGAGCAGGACGTCCGGTTGCGCGACGAGCGCATCCGCGAGCGCCACCGGGACGTGCTGCGCGCGCAGCCCGGGGAGCCCGCGGCGCTGCTGAGCTCCACCGGCCGGGTGATCGAGTCCGGGCCCGGCGACCTCGCCCTGCCGGAGCGGGTGCTGCCGGACGGCTCCTCGGGGGCGGTGGTGCTGGCCGACGGCCGCGAGGCGGTGGTGGAGCCCCTCGACGAGGGGTACCTGCTGCGGGTGCCGCAGCGCAGCCGCAGGCAGGGCGGGGAACACCCCGTGCTGCGGCTGCGGCTGCTCGGGCGCGGTCGGCCGACCGCGGAGCTGGACGGACGCGCGGTCCCGCTGGGCATGCGGCACGCCGAGCTGCTGACCGCGCTGGCGGTGCGGCAGGACGGGGTCAACGCCGAACGGCTGGCGCTGCTGGTGCACGGCGAGCGCGGCAACCCGGTGACCGTGCGCGCCGAGATCCACCGGTTGCGCGCGCACCTCGGCGGCGACCTGGTGCGGACGAAGCCGTACCGGCTCGATGCCCAGGTGCGGGCGGACTTCCAGCAGGTGCGGGAGGCGCTGCGGCGCGGAGAGGTGCGGGAGGCGTTCGAGCTGCACGGAGCGGGGCTGCTGCCGGACTCCGAGGCCCCGGGCATCGTGGCCGAACGCGAGGACCTGGCGGTGGGCGTGCGCACGGCGGTGCTGCACAGCGAGGACCCGGACCTGCTGTGGGACTACGTCACCGGCGAGTCCGGTGCCGAGGACGTGGAGGCCCTGGAGCGGTTGCGGCGGCTGCTGCCGGCGGGCGACTGGCGCGGTGGCAGCGTGCGCGCGCGGCTCGCCCGGGCCGAGGGCGCCGAGGCCTGAAGCGGCGCTCACACCGCCAGGTGGCGGGCGAGGAAGTCCAGCGCGCGGGGGTAGGCGTCGAGCCGGTTGCCGCGCCGGGCCAGGCCGTGCCCCTCGTCGCCGTAGACGACGAGTTCGCACTCCACCCCGTTGCGGCGCACCGAGGTGGTGATCTGCTCGGCCTCGGACAGCGGCACGCGCGGATCGTTGGCCCCGTGCAGCACGAACAGCGGCGCGCGGATCTTCTCGGCGTGGTGCAGCGGTGAGATGGAGCGGAGGAACTCGGCGTCCTCGTGCGCTGATCCGTACTCGCGCTCCCGGTGCGCGCGCCGGTAGGGGGCGGTGTTCGCCAGGAACGTCAGCAGCGAGGAGATCCCGACGACGTCCACGCCCGCGGCCCAGAGCTCGGGTTGGAAGGCGAGGCCGGCGAGCACCATGTAGCCGCCGTAGGACCCGCCCCACAGCGCGGCGCGCCCGGGATCGCAGCCGAGCTGCGGCAGCCACGCGTGCACGTCGGCCAGGTCGTCCACAGCGGACATCCGCGCGCGCCCGTCGTCCGCGGAGTACCACTGCTTGCCGTAACCGGTGGAGCCCCGCACGTTCGGCAGGACGACGGTGTGACCGCGCGCGGCGAGCGCCTGCGCGATCGGGTTGAACGTCCGCACCGACTGCCCTTCCGGTCCACCGTGGACGATGACGACGGCGGAACCGCGCACGGCGGGGACCGCGGTTCCGGCGGTGCTGCCCCGGTACACCAGGCACGGGATGTGCAGGCCGTCGCGCGCCGGGACGCGGTGCTGCACCGGTTCGGCCAGCGCCGCCGCGCGCTCACCGGCCGAGTCGGTCAGCGCGCGGCAGCGCCCGGTCGCGGTGTCCACCAGCAGCACGTCCCCGGGGGACGACGCGGAGCTCCAGGACAGCGCGAACTGCCGCCCGTCCGGGGAGAACGCCGGCTCCGGCAGCGGGTGCGCGCACCACCCCGCGCCGGGCAGCTGCACGGCGCGCAGGAACCGCCCGTCGTCGGCGTCGTGCAGCGTCAGCCGCGAGGTGCCGCCGGCGTTGTCGTGCACCAGCAGCGTCGAGCCGTCCGGCGAGACCCAGCCGGTCAGGTCGTGCTCCGCGGCGGGGCCCGCCGCGGCGTCGGCGGCGCCGTCCGCGTCGGGCACGAGCCACCGGTGCTCGCCGCCGCGCGGGGCCGTCCGGGCGATGCCCGTGCGGTCGCGCCCGGCGTTCGAGGTCACCAGCAGCTCGCCGCTGCGGGTCCACCCCGGCCTGGTGTGCCGCGCGTGCTCGCGGGCACCGGTGACCGCGCGGAAGGTCCCGGCGGGTGCGGTGTCGACGAGCAGCAGCTGCTCGGACAGCGCGGGCTCGGCGGGCACGGTCACCGCCACGCGGCGGCCGTCCGGCGCGGCGGCCGCCTCGGCGACCATGCCGCCGCCGGCGTAGACGACGTGCTCCGCGCCGGTGTCGACCTCGTGCACGACCACGTCGAAGTCCACGCCGTTGCGCCGGTTCGTCGCGTACACCACGCGGCCGGGCAGCACGTCCACCAGCCGGTGCACGTACCGCGCGTCCCGCACCAGCGGTGCCAGGTCGCCGCTGGTGGCCGGCGGCGCGCCCGGTTCGACGGGCAGCAGCGACAGCTGCGTCCGCTCGTCCCCGTCGGCGTCGTGCTGCACGACCACGGCCCGCCGGTCGGGCAGGTAGCGGCCGGTGACGGCTCCGGGCAGCGCGGTCAACCGCCGGGACGCGGCGGCCCCGCCGCCCGCGTCGATCTCGACGAGCTGCACCGACCCGGACTCGTCCGACCCGGCCAGCACCCGGCCAGCCGCGTCGAGGTCGAGGGCGCGCCGGCTGACCAGGCGCAGCAGCTCCGCGATGTCCAGGGGCATGCGATCACCATGGCACGGGCGAGGCGGTCTGCGAAGGACGCGCGCGTGCGCGGCGGGTGCCGTGCGGGTGGCCCTTCCCGGCTACGCTGGAGGCGTAGCCGCGCGGACACCGCTTCGCGCCAGCGGACTCGGCGAGGAGGACCAAGTGCAACCTGGAGCGGGGCAGCCCGGAGGGACGTCGGGCGGTCAGCCCAACATGCAGGAGATCCTGCAGCAGGCGCAGGAGATGCAGCAGAAGCTGATGAGCGCGCAGCAGGAGCTCGCGGACGCGGAGGTGACCGGCAGCGCGGGCGGTGGCCTGATCCAGGCCGTGGTCAACGGCACCGGTGAGCTGCAGTCGATGACGATCGACCCGAAGGCTGTCGACCCGGAGGACACCGAGACCCTCTCGGACATGGTCGTGGCGGCGGTGCGCGACGCCAACCGGTCCGCGCAGGAGATGCAGGCCGAGAAGATGGGACCGCTGGCCGGTGGCCTCGGCGGTCAGGGCGGTGGCCAGGGCCCGGCCGACCTGGGTGGTCTGGGACTGCCCGGCCTGGGCTGAGAGGTGAGGCGAGACAGCCGTGTACGAGGGGCCCGTCCAGGACTTGATCGACGAGCTCGGCAGGTTGCCGGGGGTCGGTCCGAAGAGCGCGCAGCGCATCGCCTTCCACCTGCTCGCGTCGGAACCGGCGGATGTGAACCGCCTGCAGGAGGCGCTGCAGAAGGTCTCCGACGGGGTGCAGTTCTGCGAGGTGTGCGGCAACGTCTCCGAGCAGGAGCGCTGCCGCATCTGCCAGGACGCGCGCCGCGATCCGGCGCTGGTGTGCGTCGTGGAGGAGCCGAAGGACGTGCTGGCGGTCGAGCGGACCGGTGAGTTCCGCGGCCGCTACCACGTGCTCGGCGGTGCGCTGGACCCGTTGTCCGGCGTCGGCCCGGACCAGCTGCGGGTGCGCGAACTGATGCGGCGCATCGGCGCGGACGGGATCACCGAGGTGATCATCGCGACCGATCCGAACACCGAGGGCGAGGCCACGGCGACCTACCTGACGCGGATGCTCAAGGAGTTCCCGGGCCTGAACGTCACCCGGCTGGCCTCCGGGCTGCCGATGGGTGGCGACCTGGAGTTCGCCGACGAGCTTACCCTGGGGCGCGCGCTGTCCGGTCGGCGCGACGCCAGCTGAGGTCACCGGTGCGGCCCGGGCGGTCCGCGGCGCCCGGGCCGCGCGGTGCGCCGGTGCCGGGGCGGTGGGGCGCGGCGTTTACCCTGGGGACCGGTCGGCTCAGGTGCGGTTCGACGGCGGTTGGGTGCGCGGACACCCGCGCGCACCGGCGCGGTGTCGTCCCCGGGGCCGTGCGCGGAACCCAGTCGGAGGCAGTGGAGACGTGAGTTACAGCGGTGCGCCCCGGTGCACGAACTGCGACAACCGGGCGATTCTGGACCGGCGGACCGCGGAGCGCCTGACTGCCGAGTCCGCCGGGCTGCTCGTGGGCTACGAGTGCCCCGCGGGCTACGGGGTGCACGTCTGGAACCCGGACTTCGAGCGGCTCATGGTCCCCGGGGTGGACTCGCCCTGACCCGGTGCGGCCGGGTTGTCAGCACGGACGCCCCTGCGCACCCCCGTTAGCATTCCCGCATGGACGTTCAGCGGTTGCGCCTGCTGCGCGAGTTCGCGGACCGCGGCACGGTGCACGCGGTGGCGCAGGCGCTGTCGTACACGCCGTCGGCCGTGTCGCAGCAGCTGCGCGCCCTGCAGGCGGAGGCGGGGGTGCAGCTGACGGAGGCGGCGGGCCGCGGGCTGCGGCTCACCGACGCGGGGCGGGCGCTGGCCGCGCGGGCCGACGACGTGCTGGCCGCGCTGGACGCGGCCGAGGCGGAGATGGACGCCTACCGCCGCACCCCGCGCGGGACCGTGCGCGTGGCGGCCTTCCCCTCCGGAGCGGCGCTGCTGTTCCCCGGGCTGCTGCGGCGCCTCGCGGAGTACCCGCAGGTGCGGGTGGAGTGCCGGGATCTGGAGAGCTCGCCGTCGGTGCTGGCGGGGCTCGTGGCGGACTTCGACCTGGTGGTGACGCACCGCGACGACCACGCCGCGCCGTTCGACGAGGCGCGGTGGGACGTGGCGCCGCTGCTGCGCGAGCCGCTGGACGTGGCGCTGCCGCCGGAGCACCCGCTGGTGCGGCGGGAGCGCGTGGCCCCCGGGGAGCTGGCCGGTGAGTCGTGGATCAGCGTGGACGTGGGGTTCCCGGTGGACGACGTGCTGCGGTCGCTGGCGGTGCGCACCGGGGTGCGTCCGCACGTGGTGCAGCGCGTCAACGATTTCCGCGTGATCGAGCGGCTCGTGACCGACGGGCACGGCATCGCCCTGCTCCCGCGGTACACGGTGGACCGGTCCGCGGTGGTGCTGCGGCCGCTGGCCGGCGTGCGCGCGGGGCGTCAGCTGGAGGTGGTCTCGCGTCGCGGTGCCGTGCAGCGCGCCGCCGTGCGCCCCGTGCTGCAGGAGCTCTCCGCCGAGGCCGCCGCGATCGCCACCTGACGAGCGGAGCGCGGTCGGAGGCGGCGGCCAGCCGGGGAGCGCGGCCACCTGCCGCGACGCGGCGCAGCCCGACGCGGGGCGGCGAGGTGCGCGGCGTGCCGGGCCCGGCCGGGGTGGCGGGCGCTCCTCGAGGAACGTCCACCGCCCGCGCGCCGGCCCGGGGTGCGCAGCTCGCCGGCGCGTCCGGCCGCCGTCCCTACCCTGAAGGGCATGAAGCGGACGTCATTTGCGGGGTGGCCCTGCTCGATCGCGCGCACGATGGACCTGCTGGGCGACTGGTGGACGCCGCTGGTGCTGCGCGAGTGCTTCTACGGCCTGCGCCGGTTCGACGAGTTCCAGCGGGAGCTGGGCATCGCCCGCAACACGCTGACCGAGCGGCTGCGGCGCCTGGTCGACGAGGGGCTGCTCGACAAGCGCGCCTACCAGCACGAACCGGTGCGGCACGAGTACGTGCTCACGGACAAGGGCGAGGACTTCTTCGGCGTGCTGGCGGCCATGGCCCGCTGGGGGGACCGGTGGTTGGCCGGGGACGAGGGCCCGCCTGTGGTGCTGCACCACAGCTGCGGCAGCGAGACCAGTGCGGAGGTGGTCTGCGCCTCCTGCGGTGAGCCGCTGCGCGCCGAGGACACCGAGCAGCGGATGGGCCCGGGGTACCCGCCGGCGCTGGCCGAGCGCCCCCAGGTGCGGTGGCGCTTCGGGGAGCAGTCTTGACACTGTCGAGTCTCGTAGAACAACTTAGGAGGTCAAAGCGACTTCGAGAGGTGGATCATGGAAGAACCCCGCTACGCAGACGCGCCGGGGGTCGAGGTGGCGCGGTGGATCGCCGCGACACCGGAGCGCGTGTGGGAGCTGATCAGCGACGTGCGGCGGATGCCGGAGCTCAGCGATGAGCTCCAGGAGGCCGAGTGGCTCGGAGCGGGCGGCCCCGCCGTCGGCGCGACGTTCCGCGGGCGCAGCCGGCACTCCGCGCTCGGCGAATGGAGCACGACCTCCCACGTCGTCGAGTGCGAAGCCGGGCGGGTCTTCGCCTGGGCCGTGGAGGACCCCGACGCGCCCGCGGCGAGCTGGCGGTTCCACCTCGAACCGGTGGACGGCGGCACGCGGCTGACCCAGCGGGCCCAGCTCGGCCCGGGGCGTTCCGGGCTGTCCCTGGCGATCGACCGCACGCCGGAGAAGGAGACCAAGATCGTCGCCGGCCGGTTGCGGGAGTTCGAGCAGTACATGACCGACACGCTCGCCCGGGTCGCGGCGCTGGTGGAGGCGTGATGCGCACGGCCACGACGGTCGAAGCCTCCGCGGCCGAGGACTGGGACGAGACCACCCGCTTCGTCGCCGAAGCGGAGAAGCTCGGCCTCGACATCTGCTGGGTCGCCGAATCGTGGGGCTCGGACGCGCCTTCCGCGCTCGGCCACTACGCCGCCCGCACCGAGCGGATGCTGCTCGGGTCGGGCGTGCTGCAGCTGGGCACCCGCACGCCGGTCGCCCTCGCGCAGACCGCGATCACCCTGTCCAACCTCTCCGGGGGGCGGTTCCTGCTCGGCCTCGGCACCTCCGGTCCGCAGGTCATCGAGGGCCTGCACGGAACGCCGTTCGCGCGCCCGGCCACCCGCACGCGCGAAACCGTCGAGATCGTCCGGCAGGCGTTGCGCGGGGAGAAGATGAACTACGCGGGTCGCGCGTTCACCGTTCCACTGCCCGGCGAGTCCAAACCCATGCGGCTGTCGGCACGGCCGCGGCACGACATCCCGATCTACCTCGCCGCGCTCTCGCCGAACATGCTGCGGCTGACCGGGCGGATCGCGGACGGTTGGCTGGGCACGAGCTTCGTCCCCGAGGGCGCCGAGGCCTACTTCGAGCACCTCGACGGGGGCTTGGCCGAGGCGGGCCGCACCCGTGCCGACCTCGACGTCTGCCAGGGCGCCGAGGTCGCCTTCGCCCCGGACGGGGCGGCGCTGCCGGCGATGCTCGCCCGGCGCAAGAAGGGCCTGGCGTTCAGCCTCGGCGGCATGGGCACGGCGAGCACGAACTTCTACCACCGCGCCTACGCCCGCCAGGGCTGGGCCGAGGTCGCCGCCGAGGTGCACCGGCGTTGGCAGGCCGGCGACCGAGAAGGCGCGGCGGAACTCGTCACCGACGACATGGTGCTGGCCACCACCCTCATCGGCACCGAGGACGGGGTGCGGGAGCGCCTGCGGGCGTGGCGGGATGCCGGTGTGGACACCGTCCGCCTCTACCCGGCCGGTGACACGACGCACGAGAAGCTCGACACCCTCGGCCGTGCCATCGACCTCGTCCGCCGGATCGACGGCGAGTCCTGAGCGGCCAGGACACCGCTCCGCCGTCGGCAGGACCGAGCCGAGCACCGGCAGGGGAGGGCGTTCCTCGGGGAACGTCGGCGACGCTTCCCGAGGAACGCCCACCACCCCTCCGCGGCAGGGCGGGCGCGGGGACCACCCGCGCCCGGCTTCACCCCGCGGTGGGACTCACCGCTGCGAGCGGTTCACCGCGGACACGACGGCCCGCAGCGAGGCCGCGACGGTCGAGGCGTCGATGCCCACGCCCCAGTGGACCTCGCCGTCGATGGAGCACTCCAGGTACGCCGCGGCGCGCGCGTCGTCCCCGGCGGTCATCGCGTGCTGGTGGTAGTCCATGACGCGCACGTCGTAGCCGATCGTCGACAGCGCGTCCACGAACGCCGAGACCGGGCCGTTGCCGGTGCCGGTGATCTCGCGCTCGGCGCCGTCCACGAGCACCGTCGCGCTGATCGACTCCTCGCCGCCGTCACCGGATACCTGCTGGCGCACGACGCTCAGCGGGTGCTGCTCCGGCAGGTACTCCTCGGAGAACACCTGCCACATCTCCTCCGGGGCGACCTCGCCGCCCCCGCCGTCGGTGCGCTGCTGCACCGCCTTGGAGAACTCGATCTGCAGCTTGCGCGGCAGGTCCAGCTGGTGCTCGGTCTTCATCACGTAGGCGACGCCGCCCTTGCCGGACTGCGAGTTGACCCGGATGACCGCCTCGTAGTTGCGGCCCACGTCCTTCGGGTCGATCGGCAGGTACGGCACCTCCCACGGGTAGTCCTCGAAGGGGCCGCCCTCGTCCTCCGCGTCCTTGCGCAGCGCATCCAGGCCCTTGTTGATCGCGTCCTGGTGGCTGCCGGAGAACGCGGTGTAGACCAGCTCGCCGCCCCACGGGTGGCGCTCGTGCACGGGCAGCTGGTTGCAGTGCTCGACGGTGCGCTTGACGTAGTCGATGTCGGAGAAGTCGATCTGCGGGTCCACGCCCTGGCTGAACAGGTTCATGCCCAGCGCGACCAGGTCGACGTTGCCGGTGCGCTCGCCGTTGCCGAACAGGCAGCCCTCGATGCGGTCGCCGCCGGCCTGGTAGCCGAGCTCGGCCGCGGCGATGGCCGTGCCCCGGTCGTTGTGCGGGTGCAGCGACAGGATGATCGAGTCGCGCCGCGCCAGGTTGCGGTGCATCCACTCGATCGAGTCGGCGTAGACGTTCGGCGTGGCCATCTCGACCGTGGCTGGCAGGTTGATGATCATCGGCCGTTCCGGTGTCGGCTGGATGATCTCCGAGACCGCGTCGCTGATCTCCACGGCGAAGTCGAGCTCGGTGCCGGTGTAGGACTCCGGCGAGTACTGGAAGCGGAAGTCGGTGTCCGGGTACTTCGCCGCGTACTCCTTGACCAGCTCGGCGGCGGACGTGGCGATCTTCTTGATGCCCTCGCGCTCCTCGCCGAACACGACGCGGCGCTGGGCGATCGAGGTGGAGTTGTAGAAGTGCACGACCGCCTGCGGCGCGCCCTCCAGCGCTGCGAACGTGCGCTCGATCAGGTCGGCGCGGCACTGGGTCAGCACCTGGACGCGCACGTCACCCGGGATCGCGTCGTCCTCGATGATCTCGCGGATGAAGTCGTAGTCGGTCTGGCTCGCGGCGGGGAACCCGACCTCGATCTCCTTGTAGCCCATGGCCACGAGCAGGTCGAACATGCGGCGCTTGCGCGCGGGCGACATCGGGTCGATCAGCGCCTGGTTGCCGTCGCGCAGGTCCACCGCGCACCACAGCGGCGCCCGGGTGATGCGCTGGTCCGGCCAGGTGCGGTCGGGCAGCGAGATGTCCTCGACCAGTTCGGAGAACGGCCGGTAGCGGTGCACCGGCATCGAGCTGCCGCGCTGCGGGTTCCACGCGGGCTGGTCGGCCGGTGCGGGCTTGGCGGGCGTGCTGATGCGTCCGGAGGTCGGGGACTGCGGCTGTTCCGGGAAGGTCATCGGAAAGGAAGCTCCTGCTCTGCGTTGCCGGTTCGGAACGACCGGCGCGTTGGTTCCCCGCGACGAGGGGCCGGTCTCAGTGGACCCCGTCGCGGCGAATAAGCAGGAGGAAGCGCGCCATGGTGCTCAAGAGTAACCACACGCCGCGCCCGCTTGGCAAACCCGTCTTCTCGCATTCTGGGAAGGCGCTGGTGGAGAGGAAGGGGTGATCACCCGTGCGGAGGGCACCGCGCCGGCGGGTCACAGCCGGTGCAGTCCGGCGAGGACACGTTCCAGCAGTGCGCGGTCGAACGGCATCTCCGGAGGTGGTTCCGTGTCTGTGCGCTGCGCGGACGGTGCTTTCGCGGGCGCGTGCGGGCGCACGCGCGCGCGGTGGGGCGTGTTCGCGGCGGCGGCCGCGGTGGTGCGGGTGCCCGCCGGGGCCGCGGTGGCCGGTGCTGCTGCGGCGCGGTGCGCGGTGGCGGAGGTGTTCCGGTTGGTGGGACGCGGGGCGCCCTCGTGCGCCGCGCCGCGGGGTGCCGGCCCGGGCGGTGACGGTGTGGCCGGTGCCGGGGCGGGCGGCGCCAGCGTGGGCGGTGTCGAGGCGGACGGTATCGGGGCGGGCGATGCCGGAGCGGCCGGGGCCGGGGCCGGCGGCGTCGAGACGGGTGGTGCTGGCCAGGCTCCGGTGCCGGGGTGGCGGCTCGGGCGGCCGGGCCGTCCGAGCGGCTGGTGCGCGGTGCGGCGGAGTGGCGGCTCCGACGCTCCCGGCCAGCGGTGCTGCTCGTGCTCGGCTCGCTGCGCCGCGGCCGGTGCGGGCGTGGCCGGAGGGTGCTGCGGGAGTCGTACCGGAGGGATCTGGGGAGAGTGCTGCGCGGTTCGGGCGAGTCCGGGCGCGCTGGCGCGTGGGCGCTCGGACTCGCCCGTTCGTGGGCGCTCGGACTCGCTGCTGCGCTGCCGTGCGCTGAAGGGGCGGTGCCTGGTGTGCCGGGCGTGTCGTGCCCGCGGGCGTTGCGGGGTGGCCAGGCCCAGGAGCGCGGGCATGCGCAGCAGTGTCGACAGGCCGGCGCCGAGGACGAGGCCGAGGTGCAGGCTCGGTTCGAGCAGCGGTGTCAGCACGGGGCGCCTCCCGGGGTGTGCGGAGTTCGCGGCAGCTGGTGCGGTGCGGGCGGGGTTGGTTGCGCGCCGGGGGCGGTCGCGGTGCGCGGCGCTGCTGCAGTGCGTGCCGTCGCCGCGGTGTGCGGCGCCGTTTCGGGAGCTGCGTCCGGTTCCGCGTCTGCGCTGGTCGGTGCGCTGGTTGGTGCGGTGGTCTCGCCGGTGGGGGTGATCTCGTGGGAGTACTCGTCGAGGGCGGCGGCGAGTTCGGTGAGGGCGTGGGCCGTGTCGCGGCAGCACTCGGGGGTGTAGCGGTCGCCGCCGATTTCGAAGGCCGCCTCGTCCAGCAGCCACTGCCCGCGGCGCAGCAGTACTGCCATGGCCGTGCGTCGGCTCATGCGCCACCTCCCGTGTTGTGCTCGCTGCTCGTGCTGGGCCGGGTACGGCTCTGCGCGGGTGCGTGTTCCTCGCGGGCGCTGCGGTCGGGCGTGCGCGTGGTGCGTGCGGGCACGCCGGCGAGTGGGCGGACGCGTTCGTCGCAGTCGAAGCAGGTCGGCCAGAACCAGGCCACCTCGCCGGTGGCCGTGGTCAGCTGCCGGCCGCACAGGGTCGTCACCGACATGTCCGGCGGGAATTCCCGTCCCGGCGGCGGCACGTCGTCCCGGCTGGCGTGCCGGTGCCCCTCGGCAGGCACCCACGTGAACGGATAGGGCATCGCAAGGCTCCTGAGCTTGTTACCAGAGTTATTTGATTACTGGTAATCATCGATTACCGGTAACAAACCAGCAATACCGCTATCGAGTGTTGTCTGGTAACCGGACGCTGCTTACGCTGTGTTTCATGGCTGGTAACGGTGAACACCCGCCGAAGGCCCGTGCGCTCGGCGCTGAGCTGCGAGAATGTCGGGTTGCGGCGGGTGTTAAGCAACGCGAGCTGGCAAAGCAGCTCGACGTGAGCTACGTGACGATCTCGCGTTACGAGACGGGTGCGCGCACGCCCAAGCCGGAGGATGTCGCGCAGGTACTCGCGACCCTCGGCGTGGTGGGGTCCAAGTACGACGAACTCGTTGACATGGCACGTGATGCCGACCAGCCCAACTGGCTCGATACCGGGCACACCGGCATTCGACGCGAGCTGACCACCCTGATCGAGTTCGAGCGCTCCGCGCAGCGGATCACGGATACGGCCACGAGCGTTGTTCCCGGCCTGTTGCAGACATCGGACTACGCGCGGGCTGTGCTCGGCGAGAGCAGCAGTGACGTCGACGCGCGGGTTGCGATGCGCGTCGGTCGTCGGGATGTGTTGGTGCGTCGAGACGCCCCCGAGTTTGCGGCGATCATCTGGGAACCAGCGTTGCGAGAACCTCTCGGCGGGTACCGGACGATGGCTGACCAACTGCATCACATCCTGTGGATGGCAGAACGGCCGAACATCACCGTCTGCGTCCTCCCTGCAGGAAGCATGCGGTGGCACCCTGCGCACGCAGGGGCCTTCATCTTGTTCGAGTTCCCGAAGTCAGCGCCGATCGTGCATGTCGAGCACTTCAATTCGTCGGCCTTCCTGCACAGGGAGAAGGAAGTCGCCGGATATCAAACGGCGGCGTCTACCCTGCGAGAGTCGGCGATGTCCCCGGAAGACTCAGCCGGGCTCATCGCCAAGTTGAAGGACGAGATGGAGGGGCAGGCATGACGGTGCACGCTGAAAGTTGGCGCAAGTCGACTTACTCGCAGCAACAGACTTCGTGCGTCGAAGTCGGTCGCATCGTTGGCGGCGCGGCCGTGCGGGACACGAAGGATCGGGGCGCTGGCTACATCACGGTGGGCACGGCGCAGTGGTCGAACTTCTTAGCTTCGTTGAAGTCGGGGACGTTCGACCGCTGAGCGGTAGTGCCGCGGGCCGTGCTCACGGGTCCGGTGGGCATGGCCCGTCCCGTCCGCTCGATGCGCCCCGACGTGCGCGCGAACCCGCGAGCGCACGTCGCCCCAAGCACGCGCCCGCGCGGACCGGGGGCTATTCGGGGAAGTCGGCCCGGCGGATGCGCTCGACACTGCGCTCGGTTCCCAGCTCCGACCGCGCCCCCGGATGATCCAGGTAGTACACCAGCGCGTGGTAGGCCAACGCCGGGTCGACGGAGAGGAAGGCTCCCGATATTCGTAGAACGTTGCCCTTCTTGATGGAGGTGGAGGAAGCTCGGCTCGAATCGACCCCCATAGCAATATCGGGCGAATCTCCGCACGAAGGGAAGATGTGGGCCAGAGCATCCCAAGGTGCCGATTCTTCAGGTCCCAGTGACTTGTAGGCGACTCCAGTGGGCGTGAGTCGCAGGGACCCCTGTGCGGTGGGTTCTCGCTGCGTCCGCCAGAGGAACCAGATGATCCCCGCGACGAACGCGGTCGAAAGAAGGGTCTGGAAAATTACCCATCCGCCCGTGTCGCCACCGAAGAGCACTAAGCCCCAGGACATCAAGGCGATGAAGCCGAAGCCGAGCAATCCCGCGGAAAGTGCTGCGACGACCACTGCCCACACGCCGCGTGAGTTCGGGACGACTGTGGCTGAGCCGTGCTCGGTCTGACTGATGTGGACGGCTGCAACACTGCGTCGACGCACGCGCAGACGCAGCAGTGCCGTCCCCGACGAAAGGGCTATCGCGAATATTCCCCCGGATAGCAGGATGATGGTGGAACCATCGATGGCGCCGGTGCCAACCTGGGCAACCCCCACTATCCCGGCGGCCAAACCAAAAATCCCAAACGCAATGACAACTGCCGTTGGCTTAACTCCACCCGGTGCGTCCCACTCGGACGGCCACGGAGGAAGTTCTGCTTCCTCCCCGCTTGTTTGCGCCATTGGCTTGTACTCCTCACGCACGAGCACGGGTCGATGTTTTAGAAGAGAGCGTCCCATGTTGACTTTGCCGCGTCTCCGATGGCACTACCCGCGGCTTCGACACCTTCATTGATCTTGTTCGTGACGCCGTCTGGCATAGCGTCCCAAAGCGCATCGCCAGCCATCCCGACAAGAATTCCACCGCCAACACCGGCCGCTCCAATCCCCACAGCGGCCCAACCGACCGGGTTTGAGACGAGCATGGTGACTCCGGCGGTCGCGGCAACCCCGCCGCCATAAGCCAAAGCCCCGGAGAAGATGGCTTTGCCAGGGGGTTTTCCATGGCTGATGTCCCAGGCGACGTCGCCCACGGCGAGACCACGTCCTGCGGCTCTCACTGCAATGCCTGCAGCACCGCGTTCAGCATGAGCAGCTCGGGCCTTGGCCTCTTCGGCCTGCATCACCTTGGTCTGCTGTTGCTGCGCATGAAACTGCGCTTCAGTGCTTCCACCGGGGGATTTGAGGTAGCGCGCGTGTGCGTTTCTGCTTTCCTGGAGCAGCCGGTCAGCCTCAGCTCTAAGGATCTTTTGGTGGAACTTGATGAGCCCGCCGCCGGATCCTTGAACGAACTCGCCAGCATGGACAATCCACTTTTGTCGAGCAGTTTGCCACGCGTTGAGGGCCCGCTTCTTCGCCTGCTCGTGTATGGAGTTCGCGCGGTCGGCCTCCTGCTTGGCAGCGGCGTAGGCCGCGGCCTTCTTCTCGTGCGCCTGCACGGCTGCCATGGCATTGCCGTGCGCCTCACGTGCCTGGGGCGTCGCGTCCGCGGGGAGGCCGGCCGGCCGCGACGGCGCGGGCCCGGGGGAGAGGATCTGCGTGTCCGTGACCGTCAGCCCACCGTCACGAGCGATCTGCTTCGCCCGCTCCGCCCCCCTTTTGAGCCGTGTGCAGCTGGTCTGCGTACTGCTCGACCGAGCGGCCCATCTCTTCCGCCTCGGTGGCGAGGTCATCCCCCTTGGGAGCTCCGGACCGCATCGTGCCGCGGAAGCCCTCGCTGGCGGCGCCCGTCCAGCCGGCTTCAGCGCTGGTGCGGCCCTTGTGGATCTGGCTGACGCAGTCGTGCACTCCGGAAGCGAGCTTCGTGCGCATCCACTCGCCGGATGCGCGAATGCTCGCCGGGTTGCCCTCGAATCGGACGTTGACCGACACCGATCCCCCTACGACGGATTGACGCGCTGGAAGCGCTGGCTGTTCTCGTCGTCCGTGCTCGCGTAGGTGCGGCCGCTGTCCTCGACAGCATCAGCGGCAGCTGCGACACCGGTCGCGAGCTCCCCCGCCTGATCCGCGAAGTGGCTGAGCAGCTGCCCCAGCGGCCCGCTGACCGCGCCGGCGTCGGGCGCTGAAGGCACGGAACCTTCGAGATCGGCAACGGACTGACTGCCGCTGCGCAACGACGATGCAACACCCCGCAAAGTCCCGTCGTCGACTTCGTAACCCATGGTCCCTCCATCACGCTCCGCGCTGGTGCTCCGGCGGGATCTCCACGTCCAGCAGGACCACGTCGAACGGCTGCGCCTCGTCGAACTCCTCCAGCTGCGCGGTCCACACGACGACCCACGGCTGCTGCCGGCCGCAGCAGTGCACGAGCCGGTCGAGCGCGGAGTAGACGAGCAGCGCGGTCCGCCCATCGCGCATCGTGCGCATGTCCAGTGACAACTCCCCCTCGTCCGGGCTGGAGACGTTGCACGGCACGTACACCACGGGCGGGAACTGCACCCCGTCGGCAGCAGCGGAAGCCGCAGGCCCGGGCGACTGGGGTGAGTCGCCGATCCCGGTGCTCCGCCCTCCCAGGACGGCCTCGGCCGCCGACTGCGGAGGGGCGAAGAACTCGTCGTTCCCGCTCAACCCACGTCCCCCTGCGCACGCCCTCGCGAGCAGCGCGAGCGATCCACGGCTACCTGCGCAACATCGAAGTCTTGCACACGGACGAGTGAGCGTGGGGCGATCTGCGCGAACGAACGTGAGCAACGTGCTCGTGAGCCGGGCAAGAGCCTTCCAGCGCACTGGTGATCTTGACTGCCCGGGATGCTCGGCCGGATCCCCGACCTGCGCACAACGGATGGAGTTCGTCCGTTCGCCGCTAGGAACCGGGACCCCGCCCGTGCGAAAATCGCGGTGCACGGGAAGGGAGGCGGACTCATGACGGAGCCGCGTGGTGAGACCGCGAGGTCGACCGGGAGGCCGCGTTTCGACCGCAAGCACGCGTGGACGCGGTTCATCGGCGTCCTCAGCACGCTCGTGCGCGTCGTCGGATCGGTGTTCGCGGCGCTGCTCGCCCTGCACGTGGTGCTCGTGCTCGGCGGCGCCAACCCGGACCACGCCGTGACCAGGTTCGTCGCCTCCTGCGCCGATCCGCTCGCGCTGGGGCTGCAGAACCTGTTCACGCCAGCGGACCCGCAGCTGGCCGTGCTGCTCAACTACGGCATCGCCGCGCTGTTCTGGTTGCTGATCACCTCGATCGCCCTGCGCATCCTCCGCTCCCTCGCGTGACCCGCCCGCGGCGAGCGAACCCGCCGGGGTCGTTCCCGCCGCCGGGCCGGGAACAGCAGGGGCGGAAGCAGCAGGACCGCGCAGAGCAGGAGCGAAAGGCCGCGCGGTGCGGCGGCTCCCGCGGACGCGCCGCGCCCGCCGGGGTGTCGCCCGGCGGGCGCGGGCGGTGGGAACCGGATCACCAGGTCACCGGCGCCCGGATCACCAGCGCGGGGAGTTCCAGGTCCCGTCGAAGACGATCTCGCCGAGCTCCTTGCGCGAGCGCGGCGCGGCCTCCTTCTCCCGCAGCCGGTCGTCGAGCTGTTCGACCGGGCCCTGCGGGCCGACCGCGATCGCGACGAGCGGCTCGTGGTCGTCCGGCACGGCGAAGGCCGCGCGCGCGGCCTCCCGGTCGAAACCGGCCATCTGGTGCGCCACCAGGCCTTCGGCCTCGGCCTGCAGCACGAGGTTCTGCGCGGCCAGGCCGAGGCCGTACTCGCCGTACGGCATGGGATCGCCCTCGTCGCCCGCGCTGCGCGCGACGCCGAGCACCAGGGCCGCGGCGGCATCGGCCCAGGACCGGTTGCCGCGGGCGAGGGTGTCGTAGATGCGCTTGTAGGCGTCTTCGCCGCGCCGCCCCGCGATGAACCGGGCGGGCTGGGTGTTGCCCCACGAGGGGGCCCAGCGCGCGGCTTCGAAGAGCGCCTTGAACTGCTCGTCGCTCAGCTCGGCGGAGCGGTCGAACGAGCGCGGGCTCCAGCGCCCGGCCAGCAGCGGGTGCAGCGGCACGGCGGTTTCGGCCGGCTTCGCCAGTGGTCCGGTGCTTTCGGATTCCTGCGTGGTCACGGCACCTCCTGTGAATTTCCTCGGCCCGGTCTGAATCTCGTCGGCCCAGTCTGGCACGCGGTGCGCGGGCGAGGTCCGGTCGGAACCGCGGCTGCGGTGGTGAACACTTCGCGGGAAATGCCCACCACCCTCCCGGGAAGTTCGTGCAGGTGGGTGAGACGTCGCGCCGGATTCCGCCGGATCGGGCGCTGCCGGATCGGATTCAGTCAGAGCGGATTCCGCCGGATCGGGGCTGCTGGTGTCGGGTGCTGCCGGTGTCGGATCCGGCTAGATCGCGTAGGACCAGGCGGTCAGGGAGTAGGCGCCGAACCAGGAGCCGAACAGCACCACGAACGCGATCGTGGCGGCCGCGGTGGTCCGCCGCCGGTGGGCCAGCCCGATCGCCACCGGGACGAGCAGCGGGAACGCGGGCAGCATCAGCCGCACCTTGGAGTACATCAGCCCGTCCGTGCCGAGGTCGAGCACGAGCACGGCGGCGGCGAACAGCACCAGCGGCCACGGGATGCGCGTCCGCAGGCACAGCACGAGCAGGGTGAGCGCCACCAGCAGGATCCACACGGTGAGCGTCTCCAGCACCGAGCTCTCGGTGCTGAGCGTGTCCAGCGCGAAGGAGCCGGTGGCGGCGCCGAAGTCGAACTCGGAGGACCACCCCTGCCGCTGCAGCGCGAAGTACCCGGTGGGGTTGCCGGTCTGCAGGCCGACCCAGCAGACGTAGGCGAGCATCCCGAGCGGTGCGAGGACGACCGCCTGCCAGGGGCGCCAGGAGTCGCGTCCGCGCAGCAGGGCGGTGATCGCGGCGAGCGCGACCACGCCGATCAGCGCCGCCGCGGTGGGGCGCACGAGCCCGGCCGCGGTGCAGCACAGGCCCGCCAGCAGCCAGTCGCGCTCGAGCACGCCGACCATGGCCCAGATCGCCAGCGCGCAGAACAGCGCCTCGGAGTAGGCCATGGACAGCACGATCGACATGGGCGCGGCGGCGAACAGCGCCACGAGCAGCAGGCCCACGGCGCGGCTGCCGCTGACGGCCCGCCCGATGCGGACCAGCCCCCAGGCACCGGCGACGCCCGCGGCGAGGCTGACCGCGATGCCCGCGCCGAGCACGCCGAGCCCGGGCAGCACCGAGACGAGCCGCACCAGCAGCGGGAACCCGGGGAAGAACGCCAGCGGGGTTTCGGGGTGCCGCTCGCCGCGGCCGTCGACCATGCCCGGGTCGACCCCGCCGTAACCGTGGGCGGCGATCTCCAGGTACCACTCGCCGTCCCAGGACGCGAGGTTCTCACCGACGGACTGGTCGTTGGCGGCGGAGAGCCAGCCCAGCAGCAGCAGTCCCACTCCGCGGACTGCGAGGTACACCACAGCCGGCGCGAGCACCAGCGCGGCGCGGCGGTGCCGGTCGAACCGTTCGGCGAGGACCGCGCGCAGTCCGTCCAGCAGCGGTTTCCGCTGCGCATCCGCGAGTGCGGACCCGTCGTCCCGGCGCGGGCCGAGCGTGCGCGCAGTGGTGGGCACCCCGCTCCTTCCAACCGTCGGCACAACCGGTGTTGACCAGGGTAGTGACGAGCGGTGGATTGGGGTTCGCCGGTCCTCGTTCGGTACGCTGTGCTCACAGTGAACCGGTCGGCCAGCGACCCGGCTGGGTGACGGCCGGTTCCCGGAGGCGACCCCCGCGGCGTTGGCGGGCGCGCGGCGCTTCGGTCCACCGGAACTGGGGGCACCGAGCGGGGTCCGCGGACCCCGCGGGGCTGACTGCCGGGCCGGTGCGGTGCGGGGTCGCAACGGGAGTGACCGCACGGCTCGAGGAGGTTTGTTCACGTGGCGCTCGTCGTCCAGAAATACGGCGGTTCCTCGCTCGAGAGTGCCGACCGGATCAAACGCGTCGCCGAGCGCATCGTGGAGACCCGGAAAGCCGGCAACGACGTGGTCGTGGTCTGCTCCGCGATGGGCGACGCGACCGACGAGCTGCTGGACCTCGCCCAGCAGGTCAACCCGGCGCCGCCGGAGCGGGAACTGGACATGCTGCTCACCGCCGGTGAGCGGATCTCCAACGCGCTCGTGGCCATGGCGATCGAGGCGCTCGGCGCGGAGGCCCGGTCCTTCTCGGGCTCGCAGGCCGGCGTGCTGACCACGGCGGCGCACCAGAACGCCCGCATCATCGACGTCACCCCCGGCCGCGTCCGCGAGGCGCTGGACCAGGGGCAGATCGTGCTGGTCGCGGGCTTCCAGGGAGTGGCGCAGGACACGCACGACATCACCACGCTCGGCCGGGGCGGGTCGGACACGACGGCGGTGGCGGTCGCCGCGGCGATGGAAGCCGACGTCTGCGAGATCTACACCGACGTCGACGGCGTCTACACCGCCGACCCGCGCATCGCGCCCGACGCCCGGCACCTGGACAACGTCACCTACGAGGAGATGCTGGAACTGGCCGCCACCGGGGCGAAGGTGCTGCACCTGCGCGCCGTCGAGTACGCCCGCCGGTACGGCGTTCCGCTGCACGTCCGCTCGTCCTATTCGGCCAAGACGGGAACGCTGGTTTCCGGCTCAGTGGAGGACCTTTCCGTGGAACAGGCGATGATCACCGGCGTCTCGCACGACCGGTCGGAGGCGAAGGTCACGGTGCGGGAAGTACCGGACAACCCGGGGATCGCGGGACGCATCTTCCGCGTCGTCGCCGATGCCGGCATCGACATCGACATGGTGCTGCAGAACGTGTCCAGCACCGCTTCGGCGCGCACCGACATCACCTTCACCGTCTCCCGCAGCAACGGCCCGCGCGCCGTCGCGGAGCTGGAGGAGATCCAGTCCGAGATGGGCTTCTCCGAGGTCGTCTACGACGACAAGGTCGGCAAGGTGTCCCTGGTCGGCGCCGGCATGCGTTCGCACCCGGGCGTGACGGCGACCTTCTGCGAGGCGCTGTACGACGCGGGTGTGAACATCGACATCATCAACACCTCCGAGATCCGGATTTCCGTGCTGATCGCCGAGTCGCAGCTGGACGACGCCGTCGCCGCCCTGCACCGCGCGTTCGAGCTCGGTGGCGACGAGGAGGCCGTCGTGTACGCGGGGAGTGGTCGCTGATGGCGCCGACGCTGGCGATCGTGGGTGCCACCGGAGCGGTGGGCACCGTCATGACCGAGATCATCAACGCGCGCGGGTCCGTGCCGTGGGGCGAGATCCGCCTCATCGCCTCGGCCCGCTCGGCGGGCAGGAAGGTCACCGTGCGCGGCCGCGAGACGACGATCGTCGAGCTGGCGCCGGAGGCCTTCGACGGGGTGGACGTCGCGCTGTTCGACGTGCCCGACGCGGTCTCCGCGGAGTGGGCGCCGGTCGCGGTGGAGCGCGGCGCCGTCGCCGTGGACAACTCGGGCTCGTTCCGCATGGACCCCGAGGTGCCGCTGGTGGTGCCGGAGGTCAACGCCGAGAAGGTGCACGACCGCCCGAAGGGCATCATCGCCAACCCGAACTGCACGACGCTGTCGATGATGGCCGCGCTGGGGGCGCTGCACCACGAGTTCGGGCTGCGCGAGCTCGTCGTCGCCTCCTACCAGGCGGCCTCGGGCGCCGGGCAGGAAGGCGTGGACCGGCTGTACGCGGAGCTGGAAGCCGTGGGCGGCAAGCAGGTCGGCGTGCGGTCCGGGGACGTGGCCGAGGCGCTGGGCGCGGCCGGGCTGTCGCCGGAGACGCCGTTCAAGGCGCCGCTGGCGATGAACGTGGTGCCGTGGGCCGGCTCGCTGAAGGAGGACGGCTGGTCCTCGGAGGAGCTGAAGGTCCGCAACGAGTCCCGCAAGATCCTCGGCATCCCGGAGCTGAAGGTCTCGGCGACGTGCGCGCGGGTGCCGGTGCTGACCACGCACTCGCTGGCGGTGCACGCGACGTTCGCCTCCGACGTGGACGTGGCGCGCGCCCGCGAGGTCTTCGGCGGGCAGTCCACGGTCGTGCTGCAGGACGACCCGGAAGGCGGGGTGTGGCCCACCCCGGCCGCGGTCGTCGGCGAGGAGCCCACCTACGTCGGCCGCCTGCGGCAGGCGATGGACTTCCCGAACACGCTCGACTTCTTCGTCTGCGGGGACAACCTCCGGAAGGGGGCCGCGCTGAACACCTACGAGATCGCGGAGACCCTCGCGGGGCAGTAGGACTTCATCGGGTCGTTCTGCGCTGCTGCGCTGAGGCGCTGAGGCCCTCGCGGGCTGACGCCTCGGCGCGCGGAACTCGGCACGGGCTCCCCGCCGGCTCTCGGCCGGCGGGGAGCCCGTCGTCGTGCGGGGCGCTGAACGGGGCGCGACCGCGCCCGCCCCTCTCCTCGGCGCCTGCCGCACCGCTCCGGGCGGGGCCGCCGTCTGTCTGGTTCCCGCCACGCGTGGGGACTGGCCACGGTTTTCGCAGCGGGATACGTTGTTGCGCGCCGCGCCGGCGGCGCGGCGTCCGGAGCACCCGAGAAGAAGGTCCTGATGAGCACGCGCAACGAGGACGTCGACGCGGTCGCGGCACCGGCGAGCTCCCGCCCCCGGGAGATCACGCTCAAGGCGGTGGTCCTGGCGGTGCTGCTGGCCGTCGTGCTCTCCGCCGCGAACGCCTACCTCGGGCTCAAGGTCGGCATGACCGTGTCGGCGTCCATCCCGGCAGCGGTCATCTCCATGGGGATCTTCCGGTTCTTCCGCCGGTCCAGCATCGTGGAGAACAACATCGTGCAGACCGCCGCCTCGGCGGGCGAGTCGCTGGCCGCGGGCATGATCTTCACGCTGCCCGCGCTGATCCTGCTGGGCTACTGGGCGGACTTCCCGTACCTGCCGGTCATGGCGATCACCCTGTGCGGCGGCGTGCTCGGGGTGCTGTTCACCGTTCCGCTGCGGCGGGCGCTGATCGTCGAGAAGCCGCTGCGGTTCCCGGAGGGCGTGGCCACCGGTGAGGTGCTCAAGGCGGGCAAGTCCGGTGGCGGCGAGGCCCGCTCCATCGCGATCGCCGGTGTCGCCGGCGGGCTGCTGAAGTTCTGCCAGACCGGCCTGGGCGTGGCGGCCTCCTCGGTGTCCACAGCGGTCAAGGCCGGCGGCGCGGTCATCGGCCTGGGCAGCGAACTCGGCGTCGCGCTGCTGGGCGTGGGCTACATCGTCGGCATCAACATCGCCGTGCTCGTGTTCGCCGGCGGCGCGCTGGCCTGGTTCGTGGCGATCCCGCTGTACATGCTGCTGACCGACCCGGCGCAGCTGACGAGCCTGACCGGGGGCGCCAGCGGGTACGCCGCGGCCGAGGCGATCTGGGAGGAGCGGGTGCGCTACCTCGGCGTCGGGGCGATGGCCGTCGGCGGCATCTGGGCGCTGCTGGCGGTGCTGCGGCCGATCCGCGACAGCATCGTCTCCTCGGTGCGGGCCCTGCGCGACAGCCGCTCCGGGAAGTCCGGCGGGCTGGCGCGCACCGAGCGCGACATCCCGGCGAACTTCCTCGGCTACGGCACGCTCGTGCTGGCCGTTCCGGTGTTCCTGGTGTTCCTGTTCAACGTGGACGCCGAGCGGCTCCAGATCGGCGGCGGGGTGTTCCTCGCCACGATCACCTTCGGGCTGCTGTTCGCGCTGGTCGCCGGGTTCGTCTTCTCCTCGGTCGCCGGGTACATGGCCGGTCTGGTCGGCTCGTCGAACAACCCCATCTCCGGGGTGTCCATCCTGACGCTGCTGACGAGCTCGCTGGTGCTGCTGGGGATCCTGGGCACGCAGATCGACTTCACCGGCAACGAGGCCAAGGCGACCGTCGGGGCGGCGACCGCCGTCATCATCTCCGCGGTGGTGGCCAGCGCCGCCGCCATCGCCGGGGACAACATGCAGGACCTCAAGGCCGGCTACATCGTCGGCGCCACCCCGTGGAAGCAGCAGATCATGCAGATCATCGGCGTGGTCTCGGCGGCGGTGTGCCTCGCGCCGACCCTGTCGGTGCTCTACACCGCCTACGGGCTGGGCGACTCGCTGCCGCGGCCGGACATGGACCCGTCGCAGGCGCTGCAGGCACCGCAGGCGACGTTGATGAGCTCGGTCTCCGAGGGCGTGTTCCTCGGCGGTCTGCCGTGGACGATGATCGGCCTCGGCGCCCTGGTGGCGGTCGCGCTCATCGCGCTGGACCAGCTCCTCGCGCGCCGCGGGGCGTCGTTCCGCACCCCGGTGCTGGCCGTGGCGGTCGGGCTGTACCTGCCGCTGGAGCTGTCCGTGCCGATCTTCATCGGCGGGTTGCTGGCCGTGGCCACGGCGCGGGCGCGCCGCCGCCGCGGTGCCGAGGGTTCCGAACGCCGCGGGGTGCTGTTCGCCTCCGGGCTGATCACCGGCGAGGCGCTGGTCGGCATCCTGCTGGCGATCCCGTTCGCCGCGGCGCAGAGCGCCGAGGTGTTCATGATCGGTCCGCAGGCCCTGGGCGTGTCCGAGGGGGCGTTCACCGCCGGCAGCAACGTGCTCGGCATCGCCGCGTTCGTGTTCTTCGTGCTCTGGCTGTACCGCGTGGCGGCCCGGGGTCGCGGCTGACCGCGTGCCGCCCGGAGGGCGGGGAGCACCTGGTCGAGGCATGCACCGCGGACAGATATCTCACAGTCCGACCTTTCGAGCTCGACGTCGACGCAGCGCGACCGCGCGTGCGCGCAGGGCGATGATTTCTGGGCACATCGCCGGTTCCGGACCGCGCGTGGACTAGACCACGTCCCGTGCTCCGATTCAGCCGGGTTTAAGTTGTGCGGCATGAGCGCACTTGCGAGCGCGACCGATGTGGTCCTCGGCATCGACGCCGGAACCACGGCCGTGAAGATCGTCGTGACGGCACGCGATGCGCGGATGCTGCACCGGCTCGAACGCGAGTACCCGCTGTACTCCGACGACAGCGGTGCCGCCGTGCACGACGCGGACGAAGTGCGCGAGACGGTGATCGCGGCGCTCGTTGACGGGGTCCGCTGGGCGCAGCAGCAGGGGTGCGCGGTCGCCGCGCTGTCGTTCAGCACCGCGATGCACACGCTGGTCGGCGTGGACGGCTCCGGGTCCGCGGTGACGCCGGCGTTCACCTGGGGCGACTCCCGGGCCCAGGACGTGGCCGCGCGGCTGCGCGAGGACCCGCGGAGCCGGCAGCTGCACCGCGAGACCGGCACCCCGGTGCACACGCAGTCGGTGATGGTCAAGCTCGCCTGGCTGACCGAGCAGCGCCCCGACCTCGCCCGCGCCGCGTCCCGCTGGTGCGCGCTGAAGGACTACGTCGTCGGCGCGCTCGTCGACGACTTCGTCACCGACTTCTCGCTGAACTCCGGCAGCGGTCTGCAGGACATGCGCACCCGGGACTGGCACGCTCCCGCGCTCTCGGTCGCCGGCGTGCGCGCCGAACAGCTGCCGCGCATCGCCGCGCCCACGGACGTTCTCGGCCTGTCGCGGAGCGCGGCCTCCCGCGTGGGGCTGCCGTCCGGCACCCCGGTGGTGCTCGGCGGCGGTGACGGACCGCTGGCCAACCTCGGCGTGGGCGCGGTGCGCCCCGGCGCGGCGGCGGTTTCGCTCGGGACGAGCGGGGCGCTGCGCGTGGTGAGCGGCGTCGGGAGCGTGGACGAGCGGTGCCGCACGTTCAGCTACGCCCTCACCGAGGACATGTGGGTGCTCGGCGGCGCGGTGAGCAACGGGGCGGTCGTGGGGCAGTGGGCCGCCGAGACGTTCGGCGTGGAGATGTCCGCGGTGCTCGACGAGGCGCTGGCCGTGCAGCCCGGGGCCGACGGCCTGGTCGCGCTGCCGTACCTGCTGGGGGAGCGCGCTCCGTGGTGGCGGTCGGGGCTGACCGGTGCGCTGCTGGGGCTGCGCCGTTCGCACGGGCGCGCCGAGATCACGCGCGCCGTCATCGAGGGGGTCGCGCAGCAGCTGGCGCTGGTGCGCGACGCGGTGGTCGACTCGGGGGCGCGGGTGGACGCGGTGCGCGCCACCGGCGGCGGGTTCCGCAGCGAGGTCTGGCGCAGCACGGTCGCTGCGGCCCTGGGGTGCGATCTGCAGCTTCCCGGATCCAGCGGTGGTTCGGGCGTGGGCGCTGCGCTGCTCGCGTGGTACGCGCTCGGCGAGCTGAGCACGTTGGACAGCGCGGCCGACCTGGTGCGCGTCGAGGAAACGGCCGAAGCGGACCCCTCGAGCGCCGAGTTCTACGAACGGCACCGGCCTCGTGTCGAAGCGCTGCACGAGGCGTTGCTCGGGTTGCACGGGTCGTGACCCGCTGCACCGTCCACTGTGATCCATGCCGCGGAGTGCGCCTGAATCGCGGAATTCTGCGGCATGGTTTCCCACTAACCGTGGCACAACGAGGTGAACGTTAGGGGCGGACCTGTGTCCACTGCGATCAATCTCGCCGCCGGAGGAGTGCTGGCGGCGGACAATCCGGTGATCCACAATTCACCGGCAGTGGCGTTGTCGGTCGCCGGTGGTGCGATCGCGGTGCTGCTGGTCCTCATCATGGGGCTGAAGATGCAGCCCGTGATCGCGCTGCTGGTGGTGAGCCTGGCGAGCGCGCTGCTGCTGGGCGTGCCGGTCGGCGACGTGATGGACACGCTCTACGACGGGATCGGGGAGACGCTCGCCGAAGTGGCCCTGCTCGTGGCCCTGGGCGCGATGCTCGGCCGGATGCTGGAGGTCTCCGGCGGTGCCGGCGTGCTCGCCGAGGCCATGGTGCGGCGGTTCGGCGAGAAGCGCGCCCCGTTCGCGCTCGGTGTCGGGGCGCTGCTGTTCGGCATCCCGATCTTCCTGGACGTCGGCATCATCATCTTCCTGCCGATCGTGTTCTCCGTCGCCAAGCAGCTCGGCGGCTCGGTGCTGCGCTACGGGCTGCCCGTGGCCGGTTCTTTCGCGGTGATGCACGCGTTCGTCCCGCCGCACCCGGGCCCGGTGGCCGCGGCCGGCATGCTCGGAGCGGACATCGGCCTGCTGCTGCTGATCGGACTGGTCGTGGCGATCCCGACGTGGCTCGTCGCCGCGCTGGCCTTCGGCTCCTTCACCGGGCGCCGGGTCCACCTGCCGATCCCGGAGATGTCGCTGACCTCCGGCGAGGCCGGCACGACCGGGGGGAGCGGCTCCACCGGCGAGGGCGGCGCGCGTCCGTCCATGGCCACCGTGCTGTCGATGCTGCTGCTGCCGGTGGTGCTGATCCTGCTCAACACCGGGTTGAGCACGCTGTCCGAGGCCGGGGTGGTCGGCGAGGACAACGGCGTCGTGCAGGCGCTGATGCTCGTCGGCGAGAGCCCGATCGCGCTGGCGATCGCCGTGCTGCTGGCCTCGCTCGTGCTGGGCAAGGCGCGCGGCATGACCGGCAAGGACATCGAGAAGAACCTCACCGGGGCGCTGGCCCCGATCGCGGCGGTCATCCTGGTCACCGGTGCCGGCGGCATGTTCGGCGCGGTGCTGGAGACCGGTGGTGTCGGGCAGGCGCTCGCGGGCACGCTGCAGGACCTCGGGGTGCCGCTGATCCTGGCCGCGTTCCTCATCGCCGTGGTGATGCGCGTGGCGCAGGGCTCGGCCACGGTCGCGATCACCACGGCCGGCGGGTTCATCGCCCCGGCGGTGCAGGCGGCGGGCGACATCTCCCCGGCGCAGACGTGCCTGGTCGTGATCGCCGTCGCGGCCGGTGCCACGGTCCTGTCGCACGTCAACGACTCGGGTTTCTGGCTGGTCAGCCGGCTGTTCGGGATGGACGTGGGCACGACGCTGCGCACGTGGACGGTGCAGGAGACGCTCATCGGCGTGGTCGGCTTCCTCATCGCCTGCGGGCTCTGGACGGTGCTCTGAGGTCGTTCCCCGACCTCCGGCGTGCGCCGGCGCACCCGGCCGATGTGCGGAACCTGCTGGTCCGAACGGGCGTGCGCGCGTACCCCCGGCCCGTTGCTTTTCGGTCTCGTTGCCGGCGCTGCCGATCGCACGTCTGGCCGTGACGTGGATCTCCTTGCCAGGATTTCGAACGCTGTTCAGGCGGTCGCACTCGTGCGTCCGCCGCTGTCCCGTGCGTCGAATCCGCGGCGGTGCGCCGAGCGCACCCGTTGGGAGGGGATCCGCCCGTGTCGCCGTTTCCCGTGTCGCTGCCTCCGGAGCGCCTCGTCCTCGCAGAGCAACTCGCGCAGGCCCAGTCCCCGGCAGTGGGGACGGGGCCCGCCCTGGCCATCGCCGTGGGGGCGATCACCGCGCTGCTGGCGCTGATCATCGGCGCGAAGATGCAGCCGGTCGTGGCGTTGCTGCTGGTGAGCCTGGCGAGCGCGCTGCTGCTGGGCGTACCGGTCGGCGAGGTCATGGACACCCTCTACGAGGGGATCGGTGACACGCTCGCCGAAGTGGCCCTGCTCGTGGCCCTGGGCGCGATGCTCGGCCGGATGCTGGAGGTCTCCGGCGGGGCGAGCGTGCTGGCGCACTCGCTGGTGCGCGCCTTCGGCGAGCGGCGCGCCCCGTTCGCGCTCGGCGTGGCCGCGCTGCTGTTCGGTTTCCCGATCTTCTACGACGCCGCGCTGATCATCTTCCTGCCGGTGGTCTTCTCCGTGGCCAAGGCGCTCGGCGGCTCGGTGCTGCGCTACGGACTGCCGGTGGCCGGGGCGTTCGCCGCGATCCACGTCTTCGTCCCACCGCACCCGGGCCCCGTGGCCGCGGGCAGCATGCTCGGCGCGGACATGGGCCTGCTCGTGGTGGTGGGCCTCGTGGTCACCGTGCCCACCTGGCTGCTGGCCGGGTACGTGTTCGGCCGGCGCGTCGGCGACCGGGTGCGGTTGCCCGTGCCGGAGGTGTCGCTGGCCGCGCGGGAGGACTCCGCGCAGGAACCCGCGAATCCGCCGGGACTGCTGGCCGTGCTGTCCATGCTGGTGCTGCCGCTGCTGCTGATCCTGTCCAACACCGGGCTGGAAACGCTCGGCGAAGCCGGCGCGGTGAACACGGACAGCACCGCGGTGCAGGCGGTGCAGTTGATCGGTGAGAGCCCGATTGCGCTGGTCATCGCCGTTCTGGCGGCCGTGGTGGTGCTCGGCGTGCGTCGCGGGATGCGGCTGGGCGAGATCGAGCGGCACCTGTCGGACTGCCTCGGCCCGATCGCCGTGGTCATCCTCGTCACCGGTGCGGGCGGCATGTTCGGCGCCGTGCTCAACGAGGGCGGTGTCGGCCAGGCGCTGGCGGGCATGCTGCAGAGCCTGGGCGTTCCGCTGCTGCTGGCCGCGTTCCTCATCGCGATGGTGATGCGCGTGGCGCAGGGCTCGGCGACGGTGGCGCTGACCACCGCGGGCGGGTTCATCGCTCCCGTCGTGCAGGCGACGCCCGGGCTGTCGGAGCTGCAGCTGTGCCTGGTCGTGATCGCCATCGCGGCCGGTGCGACGACGCTGTCGCACGTCAACGACTCGGGGTTCTGGATGACCAGCCGGCTGCTCGGCATGGATGTCCCGACCGCGCTGCGCACGTATACCGTGATGCAGACGCTGATCGGCACGATCGGGTTCCTGCTGGCCGCGCTGCTGTGGGTGGTGTTCTGAGGGGGGCACGCCTCGCGCCCGCGTCACCAGCGGCCCCCGATCAGTCCCGCCGACCCGCGCGGTGCCGCCTCCGGGCGGGTGATCAGCAGCGGGAAACGGGCGGTGCTCGCCGCGGACGTGGTCGTGCTGCTCGCTCCTGCGGCGCTCGCCGTGGTCCTCGCGGTGAGCGCCTTCCTTCTGGGCACGCTGCTGCGGGCGGCGTTCCGGCGAACCGCGAGAAGTTTTCTTGACTCGTTCCAATCTGGGTGTGGCATACTCGGGGCATCATGAACCTCAGCGCAACCTCCGCCAGCGGTACCGAGGGGCTCGCCCCGGCCGAGCAGCTGCGGGCCGCCGGTTTGCGAGCGACGAAACCGCGGCTCGCCGTGCTGGAGTGGCTGACCGGGCACCCGCACTCGACCGCCGAGCAGGTGGCCGGTGCCGTGCGCGGCCAGCTGGGGTCCGTGTCCACACAGGCCGTCTACGACGTGCTCAACTCCTGCACGCGCGTGGGCCTGCTCCGCCGCATCGAGCCGGCCGGGCACCCGGCCCGGTTCGAGACCCGAACCGCGGACAACCACCACCACCTGGTGTGCCGTGCCTGCGGCAGGACGGCTGATGTGGACTGCGTGCACGGAGCCGCACCCTGCCTGGCCCCGGCGAGTGTGGAAGGCTTCGCGGTCGACGAAGCGGAAGTCGTCTTCTGGGGCTACTGCCCAGACTGTCGGTCCTCGGCCGCGCAGCCCGAGGACGCAAACCACCACGAGGAGGGACGATCGTGAGTTCTCGACCCACGACGACCAACACCGGCATCCCGGTCGCCAGTGACGACCACTCCCTGACCGCCGGCCCGAACGGTCCGGTCCTGCTGCAGGACCAGTACCTGATCGAGAAGAACGCGCAGTTCAACCGCGAGCGCGTTCCGGAGCGCGTGGTGCACGCCAAGGGCGGCGGCGCTTTCGGTTACCTCGAGGTCACCGAGGACGTCAGCCAGTACACCAAGGCCAAGCTGTTCCAGCCCGGAACCCGCACCGACGCGCTGATCCGCTTCTCCACGGTCGCCGGCGAGCTGGGCTCCCCCGACACCTGGCGCGACCCCCGCGGCACGGCCATGAAGTTCTACACCAGCGAGGGCAACTACGACCTCGTCGGCAACAACACCCCGGTGTTCTTCATCCGCGACGCGATCAAGTTCCCCGACTTCATCCGCTCGCAGAAGCGCCGCGCCGACAACCACCTGCGCGACAACAACATGCAGTGGGACTTCTGGACCCAGTGCCCCGAGTCCGCGCACCAGGTGACCTGGCTGATGGGTGACCGCGGGCTGCCGAAGACCTGGCGGCACATGAACCTCTACGGTTCGCACACCTTCAGCTGGATCAACCACTCCGGCGAGAAGTTCTGGGTCAAGTACCACTTCAAGTCCGACCAGGGCCACGACTTCCTCTCCCAGGACGAGGGCGACCGGATGGCCGGTGCGGACTCCAACTTCCACATCCGCGACCTGTGGAACGCCATCAAGAAGGGCGAGGACCCGAGCTGGACCGTCTACGTCCAGATCATGCCCTTCGAGGAAGCGGCCGACTACCGGTTCAACCCGTTCGACCTGACCAAGGTGTGGCCGCACGGCGACTACCCGCTGATCAAGGTCGGCCGGTTCGTCCTCAACCGCAACCCGGAGAACTACTTCGCCCAGATCGAGCAGGCCGCCTTCGAGCCGACGAACATGCCCCCGGGCATCGGTGCCTCGCCGGACAAGATGCTGCAGGGCCGGCTGTTCGCCTACCCGGACGCCCACCGCTACCGCATCGGCGCCAACTACGCCGACCTGCCGGTGAACCGCCCGGTCTCCGAGGTGAACAGCTACGCCAAGGACGGTCCGATGCGGTACAACTTCGGGCAGGACCCGGTGTACGCGCCGAACTCCTACGGCGGTCCGCACGCCGACGCGAGCACGGACGGCGACGACTCGGCGACCGGCGTCGAGCAGGAGGTCATCCGCTCCGCCTACGCCAAGCACGCGGAGGACGACGACTTCGGCCAGCCCGGCACGCTGGTGCGCGAGGTCTTCAGCGACGCCGAGCGCGAGCGCTTCGTCAACAACGTCTCCGGCCACCTGCTCGACGGCGTCGAGCAGCCGGTCCTGGACCGCGCGCTCGATTACTGGCGCAACGTCGACAAGGACACCGGCGACAAGATCGCCGAGAAGGTCAAGGGCTCCCAGGGCTGACCTCCTCGCCGTGGGCCCCGGCGCAGCGCGCCGGGGCCGCCGCGCGGCCCGGGCGTCGCGCTGTTTCCCCTCCGCCGCGGTTCGCCGCTCCGCGGCGGGGCACCTGCTGACTGCGGCGACCACCACATGCGAAGGGCCCGGAACCCCGCCGTTCCGGGCCCTTTCGCGTGCCCGCGGTCTTCACTGACCAACGGCGTCCTGACCGCCTTCTACGCCGCCGACGACCCCCGCCGTGATGCGATCGCGGCACGCCTGGCCACCGGTGACGACTGCGTCGGACGCGCCGAGCTCAACCCGCGGCGAGCTCGGTGGTGAGGTGCTCGCACGTCCGCAGCACGGTGCGCGCCGCTTCCCGGTGCGCGCGGTCGTGCAGCGGGTGCGCGTGCTGCTCCCGCCACTGCGCCAGCGCCCGCGCGGCCGCCTGCGCGAGCTCGCCGGCCGGCGCGTCCTCGTCGCACCCCAGCCTGCTGGCCGGGTCGGCCCCGCCGGCCCCGAGCAGACGCTTGGCCGCCGCCTGCAGCGGGCGGGCGAACCGCAGCTGCCCGGAGTCCAATGCGGACAGCAGGCGGAGCTCGTCCCACTCGTGGGCGTTGGCCAGGACCCACTCGAACTCGCCGTGCAGCCGCTGCGCCGCGGGTTTCGGGTTCGCCCGCAGCACCATGTCCACCGCCAGCAGCGCAGAACGGGCCCGCAGCGCGTCCTGCCGCTCCACGAACTGCTGGTGCACGGCTCCCTGCAGCGCGTTCATCCCGCTCGCCTCGAGCATCTCCGCGCGCAGCTGCGCCGCGTCCTCGGCTCCCTCCCGCAGCGCCACGAGGGCGCGCTGCACCCCGTAGTGCCCGAAGCGGACGAGCAGCGCCTGCCGGTGCTCGGTGGGCAGCGAATCCGGGGCCTTGCCGTGCGCGAACCGGTCGGCGGACAGCAGCAGCGACTGCAGGTCCTCCTCGGACAGCTTCAGCAGTTCCCGCAGCGTGGCGATGTCCTGCTCGGTCATCGCGTGCACCGCCTGCCCGAGCAGCCCGATCACGGGAACCACGTGCTGCGCGTAGGACTGCAGCGCGGGATCGGTGCGGTGCTGCTCGGCGACGCCCTCCGCAGCGGTCAGCGCCTCCGAGCCGCTCGCCCCGGCCTCGTCGGCGCGGGAGATCGCCACCAGCGTGTTGATCGGGGCGCGCCGCGCGGTGCGCAGCTCGTGGGCGGCCTGCAGGAACTGCAGGTCCGCTTCGTGGGGGTGCCGCGTCAGGTACAGCACGGCGTCCGCCTCGGCCAGCACCTGCGCCAGCGCGGTCTGCCCCGTTTCGCGCACGGCCGTGGAGGCCACGCCCGGTGTTTCGAGCAGGCTGACCGCGCGCAACCCCGGTGAGGGCGCTTCGACGACCAGCCGGGAGACCTCGTCGGGGCGCCAGTGCTGCAGCCGCCGGATGGTCTCGTCGTCCACTGTGCTCATCGGGATGGTCTGCACCGAGCCATGCGGCGTGTGCACCAGGACCTTCGGCTCGGGACCGTACTGGTAGAGCGTGTTGACCTGGGTGTTCTCCTCGGTCGCGGTCGGTGCCAGCGGTTCGCCGACGAACGCGTTGATCAGCGTCGACTTGCCGGACTGCACGCGTCCGGTGACGGCGATGCGCAGCGGCTGCTCGATGCGTTCCAGGCGGCCGCGCAACCAGGCGGCGGTGCGCGGGTCGTCGCGGTAGCACGTGATGGTGCGGATGAGCAGTTCGCGGGCGCGTTCCAGCAGCGTGCTCATGATGCCGCGATCCGGTTCTGCGTGAGCATGCCGACGCGTTTGCGCAGCACGGACAGGTCCTCCAGCTTCTGCTTGATCTCCCGCGCGCGCTGGTCCCGGTCCACCGCGCTGCGCTCGGCGGCCCGCTTGATGTCCTGGATGGACGAGTTGACGTCCACCTGGGCCTGTTCGGTGATTCCGTTGAAGTGGGCGTGGATCGAGCGGTGCATCGCGCGGATCGCGTCCTTGGACTCCTTGTTCACCTGGAACACGACCTGGTCGATGTAGCGCTGCGCGGCGTTCTTCGCCTCGGTCTGGCGGCGGCGCAACCGGGTGTCCTTCTCCTCGCGGAGGCTCTTGCTGCCCAGCAGGATGCCCGCCGACAGCGACAGGACGTTCAGCAGCGGCAGGCCCGCCATCTTGGTGACGAGGCCGAACATGAGCACGCCGCCGTAGGAACCGCGCAGTCCGGTGAGGAGCCGGTCGAAGCGGCGGAAGTCGCTGCCGCGCGGTAGCGCGGGTTCCGGGACGGCGTCGAGCGGCCGCGGCGGTTCGAGGCGCTCCAGGTCGGGCTCCTCCCCGCGGGCCTCGTCCGGCATCTGCTCGGAAACGCGCCGCACCAGGTGCTGCCGCCGCTGCCCGATCCAGGCGAACGTGGTGTCGATGGCGGCGGTGATCTGCTCGTCCAACCAGGACCGGAACTCGTCCCAGACCTCGAGCGGATCGGCCTGCTCGAAGATCTCGTTGACCTGGTGCTGGACGGCCCAGCAGCGTTCGCGGAAGTCGAACTCGACGTCGGCGTTGAGGTCCTGGACGCCGTCGTTGAGCGTCTTCTGCCAGCGGCTCGCGATGCGGCGCAGCTCTTCCGCGCGCCGCTGCGCGCTCTCCAGCTCCACGAGCGTTTCCGCGGCGGTGCGCGGGTTCTGCGCGGCCAGTTCGGCGCGCAGGTCGTTGCTGATCTGGGTGATCGCCTCGCCGAGGTTGTGCGAGACGAGGCGGCGGGTGAGCTGGTCGTGCTGCCCGGCGAGCTCGGACTTGAGGTATTCCAGCAGCGGGCTGAACCCCGATTCCTTGTTCAGGTTGCTGCTCTTGGTGCGCATCGCGTGCGCGCGCACGGTGCACGAGACCGGGAAGATCTTCGCGGACACGCCCGCGTTGTTCAGGTGCTTGCGGTTGACCTCGACGACCTGGCGCCAGTGCGGGGTGCGGTCGATCTTCGGCTGCACCAGGGCGATGTTCGGGCACAGGTCGGCGACCTGCTTGAGGAAGCCGATCTCGTTGGTGGTCAGCTCCTGGGTGGCATCGGAGATCATCAGCAGCGCGTCCGCTTCCGCGGCGATGGCGAGGGTCGTGTCCGTGCCCGCGGAGGAGGGCCCGCCGAACGCGGGGGTGTCCATCAGCGCGAGCCCGTTGCGCAGCACCCCCCGCGGGACGGCGACCTCGCCGCGCCGCACCGGCCGTCCGCGGTCGACGGCCTCCTGCAGGCGCGTGGTGAGCTCCTCGAGGGGAACGGGCACGCGCTCCAGCGCGGGCGGGCCGTCGGCCGCCTCCTGCTCCACCAGGTGCGCGCTCGGCGTGTCCGCGTGCCGCACGAGCGTGGGCACGCGCGTGCTGGTGGTTTCCCCGGCGGCGCACACCGGTGCGTTGACGATCGCGTTGAGCAGCGCGCTCTTGCCCTGGGCGGGTTCACCGATGAGCAGCACGAGCTGACTGGGGTCGAGCACGCGCGTGCGGATCTGCCGGAGCCGTCCGTGCAGGTCGGAGCGGTCCTGCTCGGCACATTCCGCGCTCGCGCGGTCGATGAGTTCAACCAGCGCCGTGTCAATCACACGGGTGATTGTGTCGTCTCGCTCTCCGTGCCGACCACCCCACTGGGTTTCCCGCGGAATGTCCGGAACGCGCGCACGCGCGAACGGGGGCGCGGAGCGTGGCCCCGCGCCCCCGTGGGCGAGCGTTCAGCGCGCAGCGGTCAGAGCAGACCCTCCGCGCCGAGGTCGCCGCTGACCTGCTCGACGGTGCCGCCGACGGCGTCGCCCGCGACCGGCACGTCGCTCGGCGCCGGCAGGTGGTTGGCCGCGTCCTCGACCGGGGCCGTGGCCTCCTCGGTGGGCAGCGCTTCGGCGGCCTCGCCGGCGACCGGGGCGTTGCCGGCCACGTCGCCGACGGTGTTGCTCACGTCGTCGACCGGCAGGTTGCTCGCCGCGTCCTCGACCGGGGCGGTGGCGTTGCCCGCGGTGTCCTCGACGTTGTCGACCGCGTCCTCGACCGGAGCGGTGGCCTGCTCGGCGGCGGGGACCGCGTCGGTCGGGTTCTCGAGGTTGGCCGGCAGGTCGCCGACGACCGGGGCGTCGCCCGCGACGTCGGTGGCCGTCTTGGTCGCGTTGCCGGCCACGTCGCCGACCGGGGCCGCGGCGTCGCCGACGGTGCCGGTCACGTCGTCGACCGGCAGGTCGCCCGTGACGCCCTCGACCGGGGCCGTGGCGTTGCCGGCCACGTCGCCGACCGTGCCGGTGGCGTTGCCCGCCAGGTCGTCGACCGGGGCGGTGGCGTCGCCGGCGAGGTTGCCCACCGGCTGCGTCGCGGTGCCCGCGACGTCCTCGACCGGGGCCGTGGCGTTGCCCGCCAGACCGTCCACCGGGGCCGTCGCGTCGCCGGCGAGGCCGGTGACGCCGTTGAGCGGCAGGCCACCGGTGAGGTCGCCGACCGGGCCCTCGGCGGAGGCGTCCGACTTGGCGGAGGCGTCGCCGCCGGCCTCACCGTTCAGCGAGCCGGTCACGCCGCCGAGCAGGCCGTTCACGTCGCCGCCGGCCACGCCGCTGACGGCACCGCTCACGGTGCCCGTGACCTCGCCGGTGAGGCCGCCGGTGAGGTCGCCGGTCAGGCCGCCGGTCAGGTCACCGGTCACATCGCCCTCGGTCGCGCCGCCCACGACGCCCGTGGCGCCGCCCAGCGCGCCGTTCACGTCGCCACCGGTCAGGTCGCCGACCGTGCTGGTGACCTCGCCGACCGCGCTGGTCGCCTGACCGCCGGTCACGCCGCCCACGAGGCCGGTCACGCCGCCGAGCGCGTCGCCGCCGCCGACACCGCTGATGGTCTTGGTGGCGTCACCGCCCGCGAGGTCGCCGACGGTGCTGGTCACGTCGCCGGTCGCCAGGCCGCCGGCCAGGCCGGTCGCGGTGCTGGCCACGCCGCTGACGGTGCTGCTGGCAGTGCCGGTCACCTCGCCCACGACGCCGCTGACGTCACCGCTGCCGAGGTCGCCGACGGTGCTGGTCACGTCGCCGGTGAGGCCACCGGTCAAACCGCCGGTCAAGCCGCCGGCCAGGCCGGTCGCGGTGCTGGCGACCTCGGAGACGGGGCCTTCGGCGAGCGCGCCGGCCTTGGCGTCGCCGCCGGCCACGCCGCCCACGAGGCCGGTCACGTCGCCGAGCACGCCGCTCGCGTCGCCGCCGGCGACACCGCTGACGGTGCTGGTCACGTCGCCGCCCGCGAGGCCGCCGACGTTGCCGGCCACGTCACCGACACCGACGCCCTGCGCGAGGTTGCCGACGTCCTGGTGCACGGTCGCGCCCGCGCTGCCGACCAGGTTGGTGCTCGCGTCGACGGTGTTGTCCACGGTGCTGGTGACAGCGCCGACCGCGCCGGAGACGGCCTCGCCGACGGCGCCGACGGTCGAGTTCACCACGTTGCTGACGCCTGCGGCGGCGTCACCGCCCACGACGGTGTTGCCGCTCAGGACCTCGTTGCCGTTGAGCACGTCGTGGGCGTTGACGACGTTGTGCGAGTCGTTCTGCTCGATGTCGACGTCGACGTCGCTCTCCTGGGAGAAGTCCTGGTTCTGCTCGGGGCTGTTCTGCAGCATGCTCAGTTCTTCCTGCTCGGTTGAGTACGGGGAGTGCAGTTGGAGCACGGCGTGCTGGGTGTTCGTCACGAACTGGTCGACGCTGCTCTGCACCGTGCGGTACTCGGCCACGGCTTCGACCGGTGCGTAGTCGAGGACCAGCGATGTGGCATCGGACACATCTGCCGCGCTCATGTCTCCGAGGCCTGCGCGGTCCAGTGCGCCACGGGGGTCGCTGTCGAACGCGGAGCGGGCTGCCGGGTCGGTGGCGAGCCGGGTCAGGAACTCGTGCACCGTCGGTTCGGACGCTGCGCCGGACTGGGCCTCGGAGTCGCCAGTGGGGAACGCCGAATGCTGCGTGTGCTGAGGGTTCGTCATGCTCCAGCTCCCTCGCTCGGCGATTCGCTCGGCGCCCGGGACGGCTTCCCGGTCTCCCGCACTTGCTCGTGCTGCAGCCTAGGCAGCGGGGGCCGTCCGGGACATCGGGAGCGACTCCTAGTCAGGGGTGCACCTATTAGGGGGTCGATCTGGTAGCTCATTAGGGGGTGGGATATGGCAACAGAGGTCTCTGCGTAACTAACCAGACGCTAAATTGTGGTCACTTCACACCGGAGGGTGCGCCCTGTGCGGGCGACACCTGGCGCCGCTCCGTGTGAGCTGTGTGATCGGTACGAAGCCGCAGCCGCGCAACGCGAAGAGGAGCCATGCCATACGTCCTGGGCGTCCACCTCGGCGCCACGATGACCTCGGCGGCCATCGTGCGGCGCGACGGTGGTGATTGGGCGAGCACGGCGACCCCGCTGCCGCTCGGCCGGGGAGGACCCGCCGGGCCGCCCGGCCTGACCACGCCCACCGCGGTCTGCCGCACCGCCGACGGGAGCTTCCTCGCCGGGGACGCCGCCCTGCACCAGCAGGCCGCGCACCACGAGTGGGTCAGCCGGGACTTCCCGCACCGGATCGGCGAGGACGCGCCGATCGCCCTCGGCAACGACTTCACCTCCCCGCAGCGGCTCGCCGCGGCCGTCGTCGAGTGGGTCGCCGACCTCGCCGCGCAGCGGCAGGGGCACCCGCCCGAGCACATCGCGCTCGCGCACCGCGCCACCTGGGGGCCGCACCGGGTGCGGCTCGTGCTGGCCGAGCTCGCCCGGATCGGTCTGTCCGATGTGACCGCTGTGCCGGAACCCCTCGCCGTGGCGCTGGACTACGCGTCCAAGCAGGAGCTCTCCGAGAACCTCTCCCTGGCGGTGGGCAACGCGGGGGGCAGCGGGTTCGACGTCACCGTGCTGCGCCGCCGGCCCGGTGAGCTCGCCTTCGACCTCGTCGCACCGCCGCTGGAGGCCGCCCACCCCGGAGGGTGGGACCTGGACGACGTCGTCGCCGACCTCGTGCGCGAAGAGCTCGACGCGGAGCTGCCGGAGGGAACCGCGCTGCCGGAGGACACCGGCGACCCCGCGGCGCGCGCGGCGCTGCTCGGGTTCCGCGAGTCCTGCGCCCGCGCGAAGGAAGCCCTGTCCTACCACGCGGAAACCCGCGTGCCGGTGCGCTCGCCGAGCACCACGACCGAGGTGGGGCTCTCCCGCAACCGCTACGAGTGGCGCGCGCGCCCGCGGCTGGAACGCGTGCCGGAGGTGCTGCACCAGGCCGTGCAGTCCAGTCCGGTGCCCGTGGAGGAGCTCGGCACGGTGCTGCTGGCGGGCGGTACCGCGCACACCCCGCTGCTGCGGCGCCTCGTCGGGGACCGCATGGGGCGCACGCCGCTGGTCGACCGGCATCCGGAGCTCGTCGCCGCGAGCGGTGCCGCGGTGGCCGCCGTGCGCACCGTGGCACCCGAGGCGGAGCACCGCGCGCCGCCGGCGCCGCGCCCGGACCCGCCCTCCGACCCGGACGTGGTCATCCCCGAGGCCGCGCACGCCGAACCCGAACCGGCGGCGGAGGAAGCGGCGCCGGAGCGCCCACCGGTCGCGGTCGACCCGATGCCCTTGGATCCACCGGACGAAGCGCGCGCTCGTAGGATCAAGGTGTTGAAATTGTCCGCCGCGGCGGTTCTGATCATCGTCGGCATCGTGCTGATGTTCGTCTTCCCGCCGAACAGCCCGCTCGGCGGGGTGCTGGGTGCGCTCGGGAGCTCCCGATGAACATCCCGCGCCGCACCGTCCGTCCAGGGTGGGAGAAGTCGTGAACCGAGAAGTGCCCCTGCCGCGCTCCGTCAGCGGCGGCGCCGCGGCGCGAGGTGCCGTGCTCGGCCGCGCCTCCGCCGACGCGGAGGCCGGTCCCGCGGAGGTCGGCCGCGCGGGGGTCGGCCGCGTGCTGGAGCAGCTGCTCGGCGGGGAGATCGCGGCGCTGTGCCGCGCGATCGGCGACGCCCCGGACAGCGGGCGCACCGTGGCGGTGCGCGGCGCGGGCGGGTTCGGCAAGAGCACGGTGCTGTCCTGCATCGCGCAGGCCTACACCGCTGCCGGGGTCGCGGTGCGCGACGTCGGGCACCCGGTCGAGCAGTGGCGCGACGCGGCCGTGCTGGTCGACGACGCCCACCGACTCGACGAGGACGCGCTGCGGCACCTGCGCGAGCGGGCGCGCGAGGCCGGTGCGCGGGTGGTCCTCACCTACCGGCCGCATCCGCGCCCGCCCGAGCTCGACGCGCTGCTGGCGGAGGTGCGCACGGCGCTGACGCTGCCCGGGTGGGGCGCGGCCGAGCTCGCCGCCTGCGCGGGGCGCGAGGCGGCGGGCCCGGCCGATGACGAGCGCCTGCGGTGGGCCGTGGAGCACAGCGGCGGCGTGCCGCGGCTGGCGGTGCGCCTGTTCCAGGCCGCCGGGCGGGGGGTCGTCGCGGGGGGAGCGGTTCCGGACGCGGTGCTGGAGCGGTTCCACCCGGAGCTGGACCGGCTCGGCCCGGTGGGGCGGGACCTGCTCGTCGCGCTGTCCCTCGGCGCGAGCTCGGGCGCTGCTCCGCTCGCGCGGCTGCTCACCACCGATGAATCCACTGCAGACGAATCGTTGGCGCACGTGCGCGCCAGCGGCCTCCTGACCGCCGGTGACGCGCCGGTTCCGGTCGTGCGCTGCGCGGTCACCCGGATCCTGCCGCGCGAGGCGTGGTTGTGGATCGCGCGGCGGCTGATCGAGCAGCGGCTCGACGGCGAGGCGGCGCTGCTGCCGGTGATGCGCGTGGTGGCCGAGCACCACGGCACCGCGCCGGACGCCTCCCTGGCGCGCGGTTTCGCGCGGGCCGCAACCGAGGCGCTGATCTCCGGGGCGTCCACCCTGGCCGGTCAACTGTGCGACGCGGCGGCGCACTGCGGTGCCGCCGAATCGGAAACGGCCGCGCTGCGGGTCCGGGCGGCGGGTGCGGCGGGGGACTTCGACACCGCGCTGCGGCACGCCGAACGGGTGCTGGCCGACGAGGCGGCAGCGGGGCGCGCCGACGCGGCGCGCATCGCCGCGACCGCCCTGGCCCACCGCGGCCTGCTGGACCGCTGCGCGGAGATGTGCGCGTGGTCGGTGCGCGGTCCGCGCTGGCCGGGTGACTGGGCCTTCGCCGCGGTGGCGCTGCTCGGCACCGGCGAGCGCGAGCGCGCGCGGGGCATGTGGGAACCCGCCGGCGGCGACGGGCCGCCGTCGCTGCGGGCGGGGGTGTTCGAGCAGCTGGCCGCGGGCGTGTGGGAGTCCGCTGCAGGTTCGGCCGCGGCGGCCGTGTCCGCGACCGCGCGCGCGGCGTCGTTGGCCGATGCGGACGTCCCGGACACCCTGCCCGACAGCCCCTCCGGGATCGCTGCCCTCGTGGCGCTGCACGCGGGGGAGCCGGACGTGGCGCACGGCGTGCTGCAGCGGGGCGGCGAGATCACCGGCAGGGACGATCCGCTGTGGACTCGGATGCGCTTGCTGTCGACCTTCCTGGTGCTCTCCCGCGGCGACACCGCTATGGTCCACAGTGAACTGGACGTGCTGGAACGCGGTTTCCTGCGCGGGCGCGACCGGTTGTGGTCGGCCGCGCTGCGCGCCGGCGCCGCCGGTCGGGACAACGACACGACCGCGCTCGGCTCCGTCCGCGGGGCGCTGCGGCAGGCGGTCGCCGAGCACCCCGTCGACCTGTTCAGCCTCGTTCCGCTCGGCGAGGCGATCGTGGCCGCCGCGCGGCTCGGCGACCGCACGTGGATCGCCCCCTACCAGCAGGAGGCCCTGCGCCTGCTGCAACGCCTGGATGACCCTCCACTGTGGTCAGCTCCGCTGCGGTGGAAGTGCCTGCAGGCGGCGATCGTCGTGCGCGAGCACGACGAAGCCTGGCAGCACGCCGCTGCGCTGCGGGCGGCCTCCGGGCACAACCCGCTGGCCACCGCCATGGCCGCCGGCGCCGAGGTGTGGCTGCGCGCGCTGGAGGGCGAGGTCGCAGCCGAAGAAGCCCGGCAGGCGGCGATGTCGCTGCACGCGGCCGGATTCGCCTGGGAAGGCGCACGACTGGCGGGGCAGGTCGCGCTGCACACCGCCGACCGGCGGGACATGCTCCAGCTGCTGGAAACGGCGCGCACGCTGCAGGGAAAACCACCGCGCCCGCGCGCGGTCACCGGGCCTGCCGCGTCCGAGGAGCACGTGCTGTCCGCGCGCGAGCGCGAGGTGGCCGACCTGGTGCTGGCGGGCAGGACCTACAAGGAGATCGGGACGCGGCTGTTCATCTCCGCCAAGACCGTGGAGCACCACGTGGGGCGGATGAAGCAGCGCCTCGGGTGCAGCTCGCGGCAGGAACTGCTCGACCGGCTGCGCGAGCTGCTCTCCTGAGGAATTCCGCGGATCGGTTGGCGTAGCGGGTCGGGTGGGGGAACCTCAGGCGAGGCCCCGCGGGAGCCGGCAGGAGGCCGACCCCCGCGGGTGGCCGGGTCCTGTTCCCGGATCCCCCGTTGCGAGCGAGGTCCGGGAACGAGCTCTTTCACACCGCGGAGGTGGGCGCGGTGGCCAGCCCGGCGCGCAGCGACCCGACCATCTCGAACAGGGCCTGCTCGAAGCGCGCGCCCGCACCGCGCAGCGTGGCGAAACCGTGGATCAGGTCGTCGAAGCGGCGGTGCACCACGGAGACCCCGGCTTCGGTCAGGCGCTCGACGTAGGCCTCGCCCTCGTCCCGCAGCGGGTCGAACCCCGCGGTGACCACGTAGGCCGGGGCGAGACCGCCGAGGTCCTCGGCCAGCAGCACCGACAACCGGGGGTCCTTCCGCTGCTGCTCCGCCGGCACGTACGAGTCCATGAACCAGTCCATGTCGGCGTCGGTGAGCAGGAAGCCCTCGGCGAACATCTGCCGCGAGGCCCGCCGCTCCGTCGCGTCGACCGCGGGGTAGAGCAGGAACTGCATCCGCGGGTGCGGCAGCCCCGCTCCGGGGGCGTGCAGCGCGACCGCGGCGGCGAGGTTGCCTCCGGCGCTGTCGCCGCCGACGGCGATCGCGTCCCGCGTGGTGCCCAGCTCAGCGGCCTGCTCCACGGCGAACCGGTAGGCGGCCAGCGCGTCGTCGTAGGCGGCGGGGAACGGGTGCTCCGGGGCGAGGCGGTAGTCGACGGACAGCACGCGGATCCCTACGTGCTTGGCCAGGAACCGGCACAGGTCGTCGTGCGTGTCCAGATCGCCGATCACCCAGCCGCCGCCGTGGTAGAACACCAGCAGCGGCCCGGTCCCGGTGACCTCGCGCGGCCGGTACAGCCGCGCGGGCAGCGGACCGTCGGGCGTGTCGATCCGACGCTCGGCCGCGACGACGCCCGGAACGGCGCCGGTGCCGAGCAGGCCGATCGCCTGGCGCATGGCGGCGCGCGCCAGCTCGGGGGTGTCGGCGCTGAGCTGGTCCTTGCCGGCCAGCCGCTGCATCCGCAGCAGCAGTTGCGCGTCCAGGGCGAGCTCCTGCCCGTCGAGGCGCACGGGCGCCCCCGCGATCCAGCGGCGGGCGGTCCGGGGCAGCGAGATGACGCCGCGCAGCGCGCCCGCTTCCACCGCGGGCTGCGCGCGTTCCAGTGCCTTCGGCATGTGACCTTGACCTCCAGGGACGGTTGGTGCCCGCAGGTTACCGCTAAGTAGGTGTGGAACGGGACACGGAACTTTGACCTGGAGTGCGCTCGAAGTCGTAGCGTGAGCCGGTAGCCGTTTCGGGGCCGGGCGAACCGGACGACGAGTGAGGAGCCAGCGACGCATGACGGTGACCGTGGTCGGGGTCGGTGGATCGGTCCGCCCGGACTCCCAGTCTGAGCGGGCGATGCAGGTGGCCCTGAGCGGCGCCGCCGACGCCGGTGCGAAGGTGCAGGCGATCACCGGCGCGGACCTGTCCCTGCCGTTCTACGACACCGACCTGGCCGAGCGCACGGACGCGGCGGTGGAGCTGGTCTCGGCGCTGCGCGCGGCCGACGGCGTGGTGCTGGCCTCCCCGGGCTACCACGGCACGATCTCGGGCCTGGTGAAGAACGCCCTCGACTACGTCGAGGACCTCCGCGACGACAGCCGCCCCTACCTGACCGGGCGCGCCGTCGGCTGCATCGGCATCGCCTACGGCTGGCAGGCCACGGTGCTCACGCTGCAGTCGCTGCGCTCGGTCGCGCACGCGCTGCGCGGCTGGCCGACCCCGCTGGGCGGGGCGGTGAACTCCGCCGAGACGCGGTTCGGCCCCGGCGGCGAGTGCGCCGACCAGAAGGTGACCACGACCCTGCGCACCATCGGCCAGCAGGTCGTGGAGTTCGCCGGGAACGGTTCCTGAACACGCGCCGCCGGCGCCCCTGTGCGCGGACCGATCATCCGTTCGACTCTGAAATCCGCAGCGCAGGGGAGTTGTGCACAACCCCTGTGGACAACTGCTTGTGGATGGACGAGGAGTTGTCCACAAGCGGTGGGCGGTGGTTCACCGTGCGGGCGCTGCGGTGAGCGCGCATCCTCGTCACCGACCGCTCGGGTACGAGGAAGGGACCTGCTCATGGCCCAGAGGACGGCTGCGAAAACTCCGATCACCGGACCGCTCAAGGACTCCGACCGGGACGCGACGGGCAAGGCGCTGCAGGCGACGCTCGTGGACCTGGTGGACCTGCACCTCACCGCGAAGCAGGCGCACTGGAACGTGGTCGGCGAGTTCTTCCGGGACGTGCACCTGCACCTCGACGAGCTGGTGACCACGGCCCGCTCGCTGGCCGACGACGTCGCCGAACGCGCCGCCACGATCGGTTACCCGCCGGACGGGCGCTCGGCCACGCTCGCCGAGACCTCGGGGGTGACCCGCTTCGAGTCCGGGTGGCGCACCACGCGCGAGGTGAAGGAAGCCGTGGTGCAGATCCTGGCCGACCTGATCGGCCGCCTGCGCCCTCGGATCGAGGAGACCGACAGGACCGACCAGGTCACCCAGGACCTGCTGATCGCCGTCGCGCAGCAGCTGGAGAAGGCCCACTGGATGTGGGAGGCCAAGCTCGCGGACTGAAGCGGGTCTCAGCGCAGCGCTGCGCGCGTCACTTCGGGCGTGCGCGCTGGTACTGCTTCGGCCAGAGGCCGTCGGCGCGGAGCGCGTCGGCGGCGCGCATCGGCCAGTGCGGATCGCGCAGCAGCTCCCGCGCCAGCAGCACGGCGTCGGCCGAACCCGCGGAGATGATCTCCTCGGCCTGCTCCGGCGAGGTGATCAGCCCGACCGCGCCCGTCGGCACGTCGGAGTCCATCCGGATCTGGCGCGCGAACGGCACCTGGTAGCCGGACTTCACCGGGATCGACGCGTTCGGCACGGCACCGCCGGTGGAGGCGTCCACGAGGTCAACACCGCGCTCGGCGAGCATCCGGGCCAGGCGCGCCGAGTCGTCCCCGGTCCAGCCGCCCTCGACCCAGTCGGTCGCGGAGATGCGCGCGAGCACCGGTTTGCCCTCCGGCCACACCGCGCGGACCGCCTCGGTGATCTCCAGCAGCAGCCGCACGCGGCCGTCGAAGTCCCCGCCGTAGCGGTCGGTGCGGTCGTTGACCAGCGGCGAGTAGAACTGGTGCGCCAGGTATCCGTGCGCGAAGTGCAGCTCCACCACGTCGAAGCCGGCTTCGTCGGCCCGGCGGGCGGCGTCGGCGAACTGCTCCGGGACCGCGGCGACCTCCTCGGTGGTGAGCGCGCGCGGTGCGGCGAGCTCGCCGAACGGCTGCGCCGTCGAGCTCACCGCCTCCCAGCCGCCGTCGGCGGGGGAGACGCTGCGCTCGCCGTCCCACGGGGCCGTGGTCGAGGCCTTGCGGCCCGCGTGGGCGAGCTGGATGCCCGGGGTGGCGCCGTGCTCCCGCAGGAAACCGGTGATGCGCTGCCACGCGGCGACCTGCTCGGCGTTGTAGATGCCGGTGTCGGCCGGGCTGATGCGTCCTTCCGGCACGACACCGGAGGCCTCGGCGATGACCAGACCGGCGCCGCCGAGGGCGAACTGGCCGAGGTGGACGAGGTGCCAGTCGTTCGGCACGCCGTCGGTCGCCGAGTACTGGCACATCGGGGAGACCCAGGCGCGGTTGCGGATCTCGACGTCTCGCAGCTTGAACGGTTCGAATAGTCGGCTCACGTCCCCTCGCAACAACCCGCTCGCGCGCAAGATTCCGCCGCGTCAGGTACCTCACAGGGCGCGGCGGCGGAAGCGGCGAAACGGGCGGCGTCGCAGGGCTCCTCGCTGCTGCGGTCGGTGGTCGGACGTGCTCCGGGAAGCAGTTCGACCGCCCGGAGCGCGTGTTCCAACCCGTTGAGATCGCCCTCACCTCAGCGAGATGTTTTCGCAGAACGGGACCGAGTTCCACGCGGCTGCTGCTACGGTCTGCCGCGATCATTGCGGACCGCTCGAGAGGAGCTCGGCGATGGGCTTGTTGGATTTCTTCCGCGGTATCAAGAGGCCGGACGGTGACGTCCCGGTTTTGCCGCCGGACCAGGTCCGTTCGGCGCTTCTGGGGGTGAACCGCCCCACCGCGCCGTTCGTGGTCCGCGAGGGCGGGATGGCGAGCCCGACCTCGTCGCGGAGTGGCGCATCGTCGACGCCCAGTGGTGGCAGGTCTTCGCGAACGCGGGGCTCACCAAGGCGTTTCGGGTCAAGATGCGTCTGGACGCGGAGAACAGCGAGGTGCGCGCCGTAGACGACGAGCGGAGCGTCGATTGGGTTTCAGGTGTTCCGCATCTGTCGGTGAATACCGAAGCTTTCCGGGGGAGGAAGTGGGAGTCCTCCTGGAGCAGCGAGCACGCGTTCACCGAGCACGGCCAGTTCGGTGAGGTGTACGACTACCGGTTCAACACCGGCGAGCTGAAGAAGCCCTTGAAGAACGCCGCCACGGGTTCCGGGTGGACGTGGCACCCGGCGGTGAAGCTGTGACTCGTCAACGGCACTCCGGACGAGCAGCAGCTGAGCCGGAAGCCGCGGGTCCGGGCGGAGCGCCGCAGCAGTCGACCCGGCGCCGAGCGCCGGGGCGCTGCCCGCGGTGCTCCACCGCCCGCGGCGGATCGGCCACCGCGCGGGCCCGGGCGGACCGCGCAGCGGCCCGCCCGGAACAGCCCGACGGCGCGAAAATCCCGTCACACGCCGAGGACGCGCTGCGCGAAGTGGATCTCGGTAGCGACCTGCCGCAGCGTCTCGGCGACGACCAGCGAGCCGTGCCCCGCGTCGTAGCGGTAGAACTCGAACCACACGTCCCGCCGCGCCAGCTGGTCCAGGTAGTTCAGCACCTGCTGGATCGGGCAGCGCGGATCGTTGTCCCCGGCCAGCACGAGCACCGGCGCGCGCACCTGGTCGACGTGCGTGATCGGCGAGGAGTCCCGGTAGGTCTCCGGCACCTCCTCCGGCGACCCGCCGAACACCGACCGGTCGAACGCGCGCAGCGGTTCCATCTCGTCGGCGTAGGCGGTGACGTAGTCGGCCACGGGCACGCCGGAGACGCCGGCGGCCCACCGCTCCGGCTGGGTCCCCAGCGCGAGCAGGGTGAGGTACCCGCCCCACGAGGCGCCGGCGACGACGCTGAGCTCGGGCGTGGTCAGCCCCTGCTCGATCGCCCAGTCGTGCACCGCCGCCACGTCCTCCAGCTCCGTGCGGCCGGGGCGGCCCTCCATCGCGTCGCGCCAGGCCGAGCCGTACCCGGTCGACCCGCGGTAGTTGATCTCGACGACGGCGAACCCGGCGTCCAACCACGCCGCGCGGTAGGAGGAGAACCGGTCCTCGTCGGCCGCGTGCGGCCCGCCGTGCAGGTTGAACACGGCGGGGAGCGGCCCGTCGCCGGCCTGCGGCGGCCGGGAGACCAGCGCGTGCACGGTGTCGTTCGGGCCGTGGGGGGCCGGTACGAACACGTCGGAGACCGGTTCGGACTCCGGGGAGCGATCGCCGGGCGGGGTGAGCAGCACCTCGTCCGACCCGTCGGCGGACAGCGCCCGCACCATCGACGGGCTCGCCGCCGAGGACCAGACGTACTCCACCGCGCTGTCCGGGCGCACCGAGGCGCCGCCGACCGTGCCGGCGGGGGTGGGCAGCGCGGACAGCTCGCCGGTTTCGAGGTCGTAGCGGTACACTTCGGTGCGCGCGTGGTGCGTGTGCGCGATGAGCAGCGCCTTGCCGTCCGGGTACCAGTCGGCGGAGACCTCGCCCGGCAGGTCGAGCCGCAGCTCGGTCTCGGTGTCGGCGAGCACGTCCCAGACGAGCAGTTCTTCGCGGCCGCGCCGCTCGTGCACCACCAGCAGCCGCGGATCCCCGTGCACGGGGACGAACTCCAGCGCGTCGAGGCCCTTGCCGGGGCCGTCCCACTTCTCCGCGACCGGCGTCCCGTCCACGCGCAGCACGCGCAGCGCGGGGTGCCGGCTGTCGCCGTGCTCCGAGTGCGACACGACCGCCAGCGACTCGTCCCAGGACAGGGCTGCCAGACCGCCGTCCTGCTCGTGCTGGTACAGCACGCGCGGTTCGCCGCCGTCCTCGCGGACCCAGATCGTCACGCCCTCGTCGGTGGACATGCCCAGCGCGGTGACGTGCGCACCCAGTTCGAGGCCGGCCGGGTAGCCGCTGTGCACCCCGGCGACGGCATCGGCGGCCTGCGGCCCGGCACCGGCGGTGCGGAACGGTTGCACCTTCCAGCGGCCGAACTCGTCGCCGTCGGTGTCGTCGAACCACCAGATGTTCCCGCCGTCGGGGGGCAGCGCCGCGTGGAAAGTCCCCTGTGGACGGTCAGTGACGCGCTGGTGCTCGGCGCTGCCGCGGTCCCAGGCGTAGATCTCCCAGGTGCCGCTGGCGTTCGAGATGTAGACGTTGCGTTGCGGTGCGTCCCGCGCCCAGCTGGGCAACGACACCCGCGGTGCCCGGAAGCGCGCCTGCCACCGCGCTTGGACCTGCGGGTCGTCGAACAGCTTCGCGGGAACCTTCGCCTCTGGATAGGTGCTCACGATGCGATCGTGCCTGATTCGCCCGAGCACCCGCCGCGCGGGAAGGCCCGACGCGGCGGCGCGCGTCGGGGCGGGCCGGTGGGCATTTCCCGCGAAGTGTCCACCAGGCCGCTCGGTCGGGGGAGTCGGGAGCATGCAGAAGGGCCAGGTCAGCTGTGCTGGCCTGGCCCTCGGCTGTCGGGGTGGCGGGATTTGAACCCACGACCTCGTCGACCCGAACGACGCGCGCTCCCAAACTGCGCTACACCCCGATCGTTCCGCGGTCGGCTCCGATCACCACCGGTGAACCGGACATCGGGTCGCTGCCGACCGCTGATGAACAGTCTAGCGAACCCGCGCAGCGGCTCGGGAACCGGGGGTGGTGCCGCCGTTTTCGCCGGTCACCGACGCCCGCGCTGATCACCGGCTCGCTGCCGCAGCCAGCGGCCGCTGCGCCGGCCCCCTGCTGCGGGCACCGGCTCGTGCGGTGACCACCCACCCGCCGGGCCTGCGGTCACGGCTCGCGCGGCATGAGCGTCAGCAGCGTCGCCTCCGGCGGGCAGGCGAACCGCACCGGCGCGTACGGCGAGGTGCCCAGCCCCGCGGAGACGTGCAGCCGCATGTGCTCGCCCCAGGTGGAGGCGCCGCTCGCCCGGGTGCGGTCGAGCCCGCAGTTGGTCACCAGCGCGCCGAAACCCGGCACGCACAACTGGCCGCCGTGCGTGTGGCCGGCCACGACCAGGTCGTAACCATCGGCGGCGAAGCGGTCGAGCAGCCGCGGCTCCGGCGAGTGCGTCACCCCCAGGCGCAGGTCGGCCTCCTGCGGGGCCGGGGCGGCGATCGCGGAGTAGTCGTCGAGCTGCAGGTGCGGGTCGTCCACCCCGGCGACGTGCACCTCGTTGCCGCCGGCGCTGAGGGTCCGCCGCCGGTGCGTCGCGTCGACCCACCCGTGCTCGGTCAGCGCGGCGCGCAGGTCCTGCCAGGGCAGCGCCTCGCCGTGCACCCGCTTGGCGCGGTGGGCGGGCAGCAGGTAGCGCGCGGGGTTCTTGGGCTTCGGCGCGTAGTAGTCGTTGCTGCCGAACACGAAGATCCCCGGGCGGTCCAGCAGCGGCCCCAGCGCCCGCAGCACTCCCGGGACCGCCCTGGGGTGGGCGAGGTTGTCGCCGGTGTTGACCACGAGGTCGGGCTCGAGCGCGTCGAGCGCGGCCACCCACTCCTGCTTGTCGCGCTGGTTCGGGGTGAGGTGCAGGTCGGAGACGTGCAGCACGCGCAGCGGTTGCGCATCCGACGCGAGCACCGGCAACGTCGCTTCCCGGAGGGTCCAGCGCCGCCGCTCGACGGTGGCCGCGTAGGCGATCATCCCGGCGCTCAGCGCGCCCCCTGCCAGTACGGTCCTGCCCAGAGTCTTCACCCCACCAGGGTAGGAGTCGCGCGGATCGCCGCGCGCCGGCGTGCCGCTGCGGCCCCGATCGGTGTGCTGCCTGCCCGGTCCGGAGGAGGCGCGGGACAATCGACGGCATGGCGCATCTCAAAGAGCAACTGCGCGCGGACCTGTCCGCGGCGATGAAGCAGCGCGACACCGCCACCACCGGCGTGCTCCGGATGGCGTTGAGCGCGGTGAACAACGAAGAGGTCTCCGGCAAGCAGTCCCGGGAGCTCAGCGACGAGGAAGTGCAGCGGGTGCTGAGCAAGGAGGCCAAGAAGCGCGACGAGTCGGCCACCGCGTTCGACGAGGCCGGGCGCGCGGAGCAGGCCGCCTCGGAACGCGCCGAGGCCGAGGTCCTCCGCCGCTACCTGCCGCAGCCGCTGTCGGAGGAGGAACTCCAGCAGCTGGTGCGGCAGGCGGTCGACGAAGTCGCCGCGGAGCTGGGCGAAGAGCCCGGCATGAAGCAGATGGGGCAGGTCATGAAGGCCGTCAACGCCAAGGTGGCCGGACGCGCCGAGGGCTCGCAGGTGGCCGCGCTGGTCAAGGGCCGGCTCGGCGGCTGATCGGGCCGCTCACTTCCTGCCGGCCCCGCCGGGCGAGGGGATGTAGCCGGTGCTGACCCGGAGTTCGATGGTCTCCCCGGGCGGCACGGCGCCGTAGCGGGACTGCGAGACCACCGTTCCCTGCTCGCGCTCGCTGTGCGTCGCCTTGCGCTCCACGCGGTAGCCGGCCTCGGTGAGCGCCTTCTCCGCCTGGTCACCGGGCGTGCCCACGAGGTACGGCACGTGCTCCTCCTCGCCGCCGCTGGAGTACCGGCCGTTCACGTCCGGCAGCGGCTGCTGGGGCAGGCCCTCGTGCAGCGGCTTCATCGCCCCGAACCAGGTGCGCGCGGGCACCTTGCCGCCGTAGATGTTGCCGCCGTTGACACCGCACAGCGTCGGCGGCGTCGTGTCGCAGATCCCCTGCGGCGAGTCGCCGTCGCTGAAGGTGAGCACCGCTCCGGACAGGTGCGGCGTCGCCCCGAGGAACCCGGCCGACTGGTGCGCCTCGGTGGTCCCCGTCTTGGCCGCGAGCGGGCGGGTCCAGCCCGCGCTCTGCGCGGCCTGGTGCGCCGTGCCGCCGGGCTGGTCGTCCTTGCTCATCCCCACGGCCAGCGCGTCGGCCAGTCCGCTCGGGACCGCCTGCTCGCAGGGTTTCTCCGTGAACTGGACCGGATCGCCGTTGCGGTCCACGACCTTGCTCACCGGTGTCGGCGGGCACCAGGTGCCGCCGCTGAAGATCGTCGCGCCCACGTTGCTGATCTCCAGCGGGTTCGTCGGCGCGTAGCCGAGGGTGAACGCGCCGATCTGCTTCTGCTTGACCTCCTTGGCCTGGGGAATGCCGTCCGAGCCGTTCGGCGAGATCTTCTTCCCGGTGGCGCTGTGCTGGTTCAGCGTCTGCCGCATGCCCAGGCGGCTGGCCATGTTCACCGTCTCGTCCAGCCCCACGCGCTCCTGCAGCGCGACGAACGCGGTGTTCGGCGAGGTCTTCAGCGCCTCCTGGATGCTGCGCGGGCCGGGGGAGACGCCTTCGGCGTTGCTGACGGTGTAGGGCGCCGTGCCGTTCTTGTACGTCTGCGAGGTGTACGACCCGGGCGCGGGGATCTGCGTTTTGATCCCCATGCCCTCTTCCAGCGCCGCGGCTGCGGTGAACACCTTGTACACCGAGCCCGCGCCGAACATGGCCACGCTGCTGGGCAGCGAGTAGGCGGTCTGGCCCTCCTCGGAGTCGAAGCCGTAGTCGCGGTTGGCCACCAGCGCGCGCACGGGGTGCTTGTCCTCGCCCGGCTCGACCACGCTCATCACGTTGGCGATGCCCTTGGTGTCCTTGGGCACCTGCTCCTCGGCCGCCCGCTTCGCCTCGGAGCTGACCTCCTTGTCCAGCGTGGTGCGGATGGTGTACCCGCCCTTCTTCAGCTGCTCCTCGGTGAAACCGCGGCGCTGCAGGTAGTCGAGCACGTACTGGCAGAAGAACCCGTGCTCCGGACCCGCGCCGACGCAGCCGTTCGGGATCTGCTGCAGCGGGCTGACCACCCCCAGCGGCGCCTGCCGCGCCCGCTCGGCGGCCTCGCGGCTGATGCGGCCCTGCTGCTCCATCGCGTCGATGACCGTGTTGCGCCGGTGCTCGGCGTCCTCCGGGTTCGTCACCGGGTCGAGCGCGCTGGGCATGTTGACCATGCCCGCCAGCAGCGCCGACTGCGCGATGGTCAGCTCGCCGGGGGTGGTGCCGAAGTAGGTCCGGGCCGCCGAGCTCACGCCGTAGGACCGGTTCCCGAACGGGACGACGTTGAGGTAGCGCGCGAGGATCTCCTCCTTGCCCATGCGCTGCTCGAGCTGCAGGGCGATGCGGATCTCGCGGAGCTTGCGCGCCGGCGTCTGCTCGACCGCCTCGGCTTGCTTGACCGGGTCCTCGCCGGCGACGACGTGCATGAGGTAGTTCTTGACGAACTGCTGCGTCAGCGTGGAACCGCCCTGGGTGACCTCGCCGGACGCCTGGTTGGTGACGGCGGCCCGGGCGGTGCCGGTCCAGTCGACGCCCTCGTGCTCGAAGAAGCGGCGGTCCTCGATGGAGATGATCGCCGCTTTCATCGCGTCCGAGATCTGCTGCGGCGCGACGGGGGTGCGGTCCTGCTCGTAGAAGTGGGCGATCGGCTCGCCGTTGCGGTCGGTGATGGTCGTCACCAGCGGGGCCTGCTGGGTGAGGATGTCGCGGGTGAGGCTGTTCACCGCGTCGCTGGCGCGGTTCGAGACCACGCCGAGCGACCCCACCACGGGGAACAGCATGCCGGCGACGAGAACGCCGGCCAGTACGCAGAGGCCGAAGAGCTTGAACAACCCGTGTCGAGCGCGCACCGGCCCAGAGTAAGTTCGCGTGCGACGCCTCACAGCGCGTCGTTCGGCGCTGCCGCTCGATGTGATGAGCCTCAAGGCAACCGATTGATAAATGCAGGTTGGTTGCTGGAACCAACACCCTCTACAGTGCGTCCACGTCCAGCGACAGCACAGTCGCGTCCCCGTCGACCCGCGGTCGTCCGGGGCGCGGCATCCGGTGCCGGGGGGCCTCCGGACGAGTACGTCGCCGACGATGCCAGTGAGGAGCTGGGGGGAAGCTTGATGTCCGAGCAGGGGGATTGGCGCGTTCGCGCCGCTTGTCGGGACGAGAATCCCGATCAGCTGTTCGTTCGGGGGGCCGAGCAGCGCAAGGCGCGCCGGGTGTGCTTCGGCTGCCCCGTCCGCACCGAGTGCTTGAGCGAAGCGCTCGACAACCGCATCGAGTTCGGGGTCTGGGGCGGAATGACCGAGCGAGAACGCCGCGCGCTGCTGCGGCGGCGCCCCGATGTCCGGAACTGGCGCGAACTGCTGGAGGCCGCGCGGCAGGAGCACGCCGAACCGGGCGAGTACGCCTCGCGGCACTACCAGGCGGGCTGACGGCGGCCGCGTTCGCCGGTCATTCGCCGGCGAGCCGCCGCCCGATCTCCCGCAGGCCCGGCAGGTCGTGCACGTCCGCGGGCAGCGCGGGCACGCCGATCAGCGGCACCTCGGGGTGCGCGCGGGTGAACCGCCCGAGCAGGCGCTTCTCCCGCTCCGCGAGCGCCACCCGGTCGGCGTGCACCCGCAGCACCGCGGTGGCCAGCGGTGCCGAACCGGTGCGTTCGAGCTCCTCGGCGGCGGCGCGGGCGCGCGTGTCCGACAGGTCCGCGTGCACGGGGTGCGTGCGGTTGGCGATCATGCCCACCAGCGGCATCCGCTCGCCGGAGAGCCGCTCCACGAAGTAGGAGGCCTCGCGCAGCGCGTCGGCCTCGGGTGCGGCGACCACGACGAACGCCGTGCCGGGCGAGCGCAGCAGCCGGTAGGTGTGCTCGGCGCGTTCCCGGAACCCGCCGAAGGTGGAGTCGAAGGCCTGCACGAAGGCCGAGGCGTCGGTGAGCATCTGGCTGCCGACGATGGTGGAGATCGCCTTGGTGAACATGCCGAAGCTCGTGCCGACGAGCTTGCGCAGCCCTTTGCCGCTCGCGCGCGCGGGACTGGACAGCATGCGGATCACCCGCCCGTCCAGCGCGGCCGACAGGCGCTGCGGGGCGTCGAGGAAGTCCAGGGCGGAGCGGCTCGGCGGCGTGTCCACGACGATGAGGTCCCACTGCTCGGACGCCGCCAGCTGGCCCAGCTTCTCCATGGCCATGTACTCCTGCGTGCCCGAGAACGACGTGGAGATCGTCTGGTAGAAGGGGTTGTTCAGGATCTGCTCGGCGCGCTGGTGCCCGGCGTGCGCCAGCACCATGTCGTCGAACGTGCGGCGCATGTCGAGCATCATCGCCGAGAGCTCACCGCCCTGCTGCGGAAGCGCCACCTTCTTCGGGTGGTTCTCGAGCTCCCGGATGCCGAGCGCCTGCGCCAGCCGGTGCGCGGGGTCGATGGTGAGCACGACGGCGCGCCGGCCGCGTTCGGCGGCGCGCAGCGCCACGGAGGCCGCGGAGGTCGTCTTGCCGACGCCGCCGGATCCGCAGCAGACGACGATCCGCGTGCCGGGATCGTCGACGAGTCCGTCGACGTCGAGCCGGGGCGGGCGCAGCGGTGCGTCGGTCAACGCTCCTCCCTCGGGGTCACCGGGCGCTCCGCACGCCGCGGTCGGCCAGGTCCTGCGCCAGCTCGTACACGGCGGTCACGTCGATGCCCTCGGTGACGTGCGGCAGGGTGACGGTGGGCAGCTCCGACGCGTCGAGCTGCTCGCGGGCGCGCCGCTCGACGCGGGCGCGCACGGCGTGCTCGGTCGTTTCCTGCACGAGCCCGGCCAGCGCGTCCTCGTCCACGTCCAGCCCGGCGGTCCGCAGCCCCGCGCGCACGCGCTCGGTGTCCAGCCGCCCGTCCGCGGCGGGGTCGACCGAGCGGTTCGGCAGCCGGTCCGGCCGCACCCGGTTGAGCACCACCCCGCCGGGGCGGATCTCGGCGGCGTTGAGCTCGGAGACGGTCTCCAGCGTCTCCCGCACCGGCAGCTCCTCGAGCACCGTCACCAGGTGCACGACGGTGTCCTGCGAGTGCACCAGGCGCACCACGCCGTCGCTGTGCTCGCGCACCGGGCCGACCTTCGCGAGGTCGGCCATGGCGCGGGTGACGTCGAGGAACTTCACCACGCGTCCGGTCGGTGGAGCGTCCACCACGACCGCGTCGTACAGGTGGCGCCCGCGGTCGTCGGTGCGCCCGACGCACTCCTTGATCTTGCCGGTGAACAGCACGTCCCGGATCCCGGGCGCCAGGGTGGTGGCGAAGTCGATCGCGCCCATCCTGCGCAGCGTGCGGCCGGCGAAGCCGAGGCTGTAGAACATCGACAGGTATTCGAGCAGCGCCGCCTCGGCGTCGATGGCGAGCGCGCGCACCTCCCCGCCGCCCGGTGCGGCGGCGATCCGCTCCTCGGAGTACGGCAGCGGTGCGGTGTCGAAGAGGTGAGCGATGCCCTGGCGCCCCTCGACCTCGATCAGCAGCACGCGCCGGCCTCCGGTGGCCAGGGCCAGTGCCAGCGCGGCGGCCACGGTGGTCTTGCCCGTGCCGCCCTTGCCGCTGACGACGTGCAGTCGAGCCCGGTTGAGCTCCCGGTCCCATTCAGTCACGCGGCCAGCTTAGTGGCCGCGTGGATCGGTGGCCGTTTGCTTGGCCGCACTGGTCCGTCAGGCAAGCGGCGCAGCCGCTTCCTCGCCACGCATGCAGACCGACCCAACGGGGGTTCTCCGGTGTCGCCTCGCGAGGACAGCCCCGACGTTGTGTAGGTGGCTACCCGATGTCGGGGATCCCGCAGCGAGGCCTCGCCGGAGGTTCCCCCCACCCGGCCTGCGACGACAGCCGATCCGCGGCTCCCTTAGGAGACCTGGGGGCGGTGGACTCCCCGGCCGGTGGGGAGGCGCACCCGGGGCGGGAGCCCGCGCCTGCCCTTCCGCGCCGGGGCGGCACTACTAGGGTGTCGCGTATGCAGAAGTGGGAGTACGCGACGGTTCCGCTGTTGAGCCACGCGACCAAGCAGATTCTGGACCAGTGGGGCGAGGACGGCTGGGAGCTCGTGGCCGTGCTGCCCGGCCCGACCGGCGAGCAGATGGTGGCCTACATGAAGCGGCCGAAGGAAGGCTGAGCCATGGGACGGTGGACTGATCGCCTCGCTGAGCTGGGGCTGCGGCTGCCGGAGGTGGCCGCGCCCGTCGCTGCGTACCAGCCCGCGGTGCGCACCGGGTCCCACGTGTACACGGCGGGCCAGCTGCCGCTGGTGGAGGGCAAGCTCGCGGCCACCGGCAAGGTCGGTGGCGAGGTGGACCCGGAGCGCGCCGCCGAGTGCGCCCGCACCTGCGCGCTCAACGCGCTGGCCGCGGTCGACTCGGTCGTGGGCCTGGACGCGGTGACCGGGGTGGTGAAGGTGGTCGGCTTCGTCGCCTCGGCCGAGGGCTTCGGCGGCCAACCGGCGGTGCTCAACGGCGCTTCCGAACTGCTCGGTGAGGTCTTCGGCGACGCGGGCCGGCACGCCCGCTCCGCCGTGGGCGTGGCCGAGCTGCCGCTGGGCGCGCCCGTCGAGGTGGAGCTGATCGCCGAGGTCGGCTGAGCACCTGTTCCTCGCCCCCTCCGCTGCGAGCGGGGTGTCGTGTTGCAGCGGGTCCGTCCGATTCGGGCGGGCCCGCTTTCGCATGTGCCGGGAAATTTCGCGCCCGCACCGGTGTGCGCGATGGCCAACCAGTAGGCTGCGGTCACCACCTGTTCGGAGGTGCTTCCTGGTGTGGTTCGAACAGGTGATACAGCGAGCAATCGTTCGGCCGACTGTATCCGCAGTGTTCATCGTTCGGGGTTGATGAGCACGGGCTGATACGACCAGGCTTCGCCTGGAGGAGTGGTGGAGCGGATGCCCGCGCCGAGGGAGTCGAGCCTGGGGAGGGGCGACGTGGCGGTGCGCGAAACGGAAGTGCGGTGTCACGAGCTGCTGTTGCGGCTGGCCGACCGGTTGCCGGACCGGTACCTGTGGCGCTACCGCGACTGGCTCGCCGGCGGGGCGGCCGACGTGCTGGCCCGCGTGCTGCCGGCGGCGCTCGTGCGCGAGCGCATCAGCCTGCCCGACGACGAGCAGCGCCTCCTCGCCGAAGCCCTGATCCCGCTGGGGGCCGACCCCGCGCTGGTCAACGCGATCCTGCCGCGGTCGGTCGCCGCGGAACCGGACGTGCACTTCAGCGCGCAGCCCCCGGCGAGCACCGCGGGCGCGGGCCACTCCGACGTCCTCGTCCTCGCCGCGACGCTGCGCGGCCGCGCCGGGGTGCGCGAGGTGCGCACCAGCTGGCGGCACGGGCCGGAGCCGAAGCGCGTCGTGCTGATCACCGCCACCGCGGACCACATCGAGCTCGCCGGTGAGGTGCAGCGCGTGCTGCGCGCGCTCGGGGACTCCGCGCCCCGCGTGGAAGTGCTGCCCACCGAGGCCGCGGTCGGGGCCCACCACCGGGCCGCGCTGGCGGCCGCGGAACTCGTCTGCACGGGTCCGGAAGCGGCCCGCGCAGCGCACGAGCACGGAGAGCACACCGCTGGATCCATCGCGGACGCGCGCGGCTGAGCTCGGCCGCCACTGTCCGCGGAACACGTCGAAGGAGGGCACGCGTGCTGGATGTGGCCGAAACAGCCGGTCCCGGGGAGCGGTTGCACACGCTCCTGCTGGCGATGACCGGGAGGGTCGACGACGACGCCGTCAACAGCACTCGGGAACTGCTCGGAGCGGCGCAGGCCGACACCGCCGCGCACTTCCTCACCGGATGCCTGCTGGCGGGGCGCATCCGCGTCAGCGCCACCGAGCAGCACCAGCTGCGGCGCACGCTGTCCGACCTGCACCTGGACGCCGAGCTCGCCGAACGGCTGTCCGTGGTGGACCAGCCCGAGGAGCCCGCCGCGCACCGGTTCGACGCGAGCTCCGAGCCCGAGCACGCCCTCACCGGCGCCCTCGCCCCCGTGGCGCACCGGCTCACCGGGCTGCGCGGGCTGTGGACGACCTGGCGCACCACCCCGGCCGGGGACAACTCCGGAGCGCTGCCCCGCCGCGTGCTGCTCGCCGAGGTCGGCGCCGACGGCTCGCCGGCCGCTCTCGGCTACCAGCTGCTCGAAGCGCTGCGGCAGGCCGGCCTCGACTGCTCGGTGGACGTGTTCGCCAGCGGCGCCGAGCTGCCCGAGTACCACCGCGGAGCGCTCGCCGCCGCGCACCGGGTGCACCTGGAGACCCCGGTGGAGACCGGGGTTCCGGCCGTCGGCACCGAGGCGGTCACGATGCCCGCCGCGGTGCCCGAAGCGACGCCGCGGGAGCGGATGCCGCGTTCGACCTCCCGCGAGTCGGATGCGGAGGGTGCTCCACACCGCGTTGAGGTCGCTTCCGAACCCCAGCACGCCGCGCCGGACCCGGACGTGAGCGCGGCCGCCGGGGGGTCCGTGCCGGAACCCGTCTTCCCGCGGATCTCGCCGGAGGAGTTTCCCGCCGCCGAAGCCGAACCGGAGTCCCCGCGGGCCGAGGCGGCACCCGCGCCCGCGGCGCTCGCCGAGCACCCCGCTGCCGGTGCGGACGCAGCTGCGGTGGACATCGCTGCGGTGCAGGAGCCGGCTCCTGCCGAGACCCCCGCCGCTGCGGCTGCACCGGCGGAGGTCCCCGCGGACCTCCCCGCGGAGACCCCGGTGGATACCTCCCCGGATGCCTCCGCGGAGACCCCGGCCGAGGTCTCCGCGGACCCCGCTGCGCAGCAGGAATCCGCGGACCCCGACGACGATGCCTCCGTGGGCGTGCCCGCGGCCGTCGACGCCAAGCTGACCGACCGGGAGCGCAACCTCCTGCGCAAGCTGCACGAGGAGCTCGCGCAGCGGGAGCAGGACCGCACCGGTGAGGAGGGCGGGGCCCCCGTCGCGGCCGGCGGTGCCCAGCCCGGCCGCGCCGAGGGGTGGTCGCAGGGATCGGCCGGCGGCACGGGCGGCTTCCCGCCGATCAACCCGCGCTGAGCACCGCCCGCTCGTGCGGGTTGGCGCCGACCGTTCGGTTTCCGCGCGGCTCCGCGGTGCATAGGGTGGCGCGTATGCGCCTGCCCCCTGACATGTCGCTGCCCGAGGGGTTCGTGCCGGACCCGCCCCCGGACGTGCCCGCGACGCCGAAGGACGCGGCCACCGTGGTCCTGCTGCGCGACGGGGCGTCCGGGCTGGAGGTGTTCCTGCAGCGGCGGGTGACGGCCATGGCCTTCGCCGCCGGCATGACCGTCTTCCCCGGCGGCGGCGTCGATGCGCGCGACGCCGAGGCGACCGTTCCCTGGGCCGGCCCGCCGCCCGAGTGGTGGGCGCGGCGGTTCTCCTGCACGACCGCGACCGCCCGCGCGCTCGTGTGCGCGGCGGTGCGCGAGACCTTCGAGGAATCCGGCGTGCTGCTCGCCGGGGCCGACGCGGACACCGTGGTCGGCGACACCGCGGGCTTCGCCGAAGCCCGCTCGTCCCTGGTCTCCCGCGAGCTCTCGCTGGCCGAGTTCCTGGCGGACGAGGAGCTGGTCCTGCGCGCCGACCTGCTGCGTCCCTGGGCGAACTGGGTGACACCGGAGCGGGAGCCGCGGCGCTACGACACGCGGTTCTTCCTCGCCGCCATCCCCGAGGGGCAGCGCGCCGACGCGGTCACCTCGGAGGCCGCGGACGCCTACTGGCGCGCCCCGGCTGCGGCGCTCGACGACGCAGAGCGGGGGCGCAGCGCTCTGATGCCGCCGACCTGGGCGACCTTGGCGGAGGTGGCCGAGTACGCGAGCGCACCCGAGGCGCTGGCCAGCCGCTCCAATCGCATGCGCGAACGCCTCACCAAGGTCGTGCCGCGCATGGAGTTCCGCGACGGGCGGTGGCACGTGGTGCTGCGCGGCGCGGCGGAGGAGGGCTTCTCGGGAGTGGACCTGTCCGGGGAGGGCTCGTCGGGGCTGGCGGAGCCGTCGGGATGGGCGGGGCCGTCCGGGACGGCGGGTGCGGAGGGCGGCGCGGACGAGGGCGCCGGTCCGGCGGACGCGCGATGACCGGTGACACCTGAGGACCGGTGACACGCGACGAGGAGGAGGAACGGCATGTCCCACCCGGCCTACGGCGAGCTGCGCGCGGTCACGGCGTGCGCCTCGGTACTGCTGGCGAACAACCCGTCGGGCATGACGCTGGAGGGCACGAACACGTGGATCGTGCGCGCCCCGGGGGTGCGGGAGTGCGCGGTCGTCGATCCCGGTCCCGGCGATCCCGAGCACCTGGAACGGGTCCGCGCGCACGGGCCCGTCGCACTCATCCTGCTCACCCACCACCACCCGGACCACACCGAGGGCGTCGCGGAACTGGCCGCCCGCACGGGCGCGCCGGTGCGCGCGCTCGACGCGGACCTGTGCCGCTCCGCTGCGCCGCTGCGCGACGGGGAGGTGCTCGAGGCGGCCGGCGTGCCGCTGCGGGTGCTCGCCACTCCCGGGCACACCGCTGATTCGCTGTGCCTGCACATCGCGGGCGAGGAACCGGCCGTGCTCACCGGGGACAGCGTGCTCGGCCGGGGCACCACGGTCGTCGCGTCCCCGGACGGGCACCTCGGTTCGTACCTGTCCTCGCTGCGCGAGCTGGCGGGGTTCGCGGAGGGCACCTGGGCTCTGCCGGGGCACGGGCCGGAGCTGCCGGACGTGGCCGAAGCCGCGGCGGGCTACCTGCGCCACCGCGAGCAGCGCCTCGACCAGGTGCGCGCCGCGGTGGCGGAGCACGCCGCGACGCCGACCGCGCGGCAGGTCGTGGAGGTCGTCTACGCCGACGTGGATCCGGCGGTGTGGCCTGCTGCGGAGCAGACGGTGCGGGCGCAGCTGACCTACCTGGCCGAGCGGGGGGAGCTGGCCGCGGACCGGTGGTGAGGAGCGGGGCTGTGCGCTGGGCAGCGCCGGTGTGCGCGCTGGGCAGCGCGGGTTCGCTGCGGCCGGGGTGCCGCCCGCGTTCTCCGGCGTCCGCGGATGACCGGTGGTGCGCTGGGCGGGAGCGTGCGCTGAATCACCCCGTTGTTGGTGATTCCGGGACTGGCGCGCAAGCCGGGTCCGTGACGCATACTGGATTGGACCGGCGCCGGGGCAGTCTGCGGACGGCCCGAATGAGGTTCACTAATTCGGGTGAAAGATGCAACCAGAACGCCCAGTGCCGCGTCCTGTCAGGTGAGAGGTCTTGAAGGCGCGAGCGAACGTGCCGCATCGTCGGAAAGTGAAGGACTTCCGGACTGAAGGACTTCCGGGGCCGGTCGCCGACCGGCTACCGCGACAACAGCCCTCCGGTGCAATGGATTCGGGGCCACGCATCGGAGGATCGGGGGAGCGTGGTTGGTCGTCGGGGGACGAACCACGCGAAGGTGAAGGGGCTGCGATGCCGCGTCGGGGGTGGCGTCTCAGCCCCTTCACTCTGCCCGCCCCCTCCGCGCGGCCCGACTTCCCGCACTGCCCGGCTCCCCTGCGCTGCCTCGTCCCTTCGCGCGTCGCCCGCCAATCTGGACCTTTTCCAGAGAGCGCAATTTTCATGAAAATTGGAAGCTGTCCCCACACGAGTGCAGTACAGAGCATCCCCACGCGATCGGAGGACAGCGCGGCGCAGGTGCCCGGCTCGCGGGGACTGCGCAGGGGAGAAGCGCACGGGGGAGAAGCGCGCGGCGGCAAGCCGAGTTTGCCGCGAGCAAAAGTAAGTGTGCGAACTAAATGGCACGACGCGCGCGTCGACTGAGGGCCCCAGGGGCTCCCTGGAGCCGTCGGCCGACGCGCGTCGTCCTGCCTCTCGGGGTACCCCGATCCGCTCAGCGGGCGCGGCGCGCCAGCCGCTCCGGATCGAGAATGAGCACGCTCTTGCCCTCCAGCCGGAGCCAACCCCGGTGCGCGAAGTCCGCCAGCGCCTTGTTGACGGTCTCCCGGGAAGCGCCGACGTACTGGGCGATCTCCTCCTGCGTCAGGTCGTGCGTGACCCGGAGCAGGCCCGCCTCCTGGCTGCCGAACCGCTGCGCCAGCTGCAGCAGCGCCTTGGCGACACGGCCAGGAACGTCGGTGAAGATCAGGTCGGCGAGCATGCCGTTGGTGCGGCGCAGGCGACGCGCGACCACCCGCAGCAGCTGCTCCGCGATCTCCGGTCGCGTGGCGATCCACTGCCGCAGCGCGGCGCGGTCCATGCTGAGCGCGCGCACCTCGGTGACCGTCGTCGCCGTCGAGGTCCGCGGACCCGGATCGAAGATCGACAGTTCACCGAACATGTCCGATGGGCCCATGATCGCCAGCAGGTTCTCCCTGCCGTCCGGCGACTTGCGCCCGAGTTTCACCTTGCCGGACTGAATGATGTAGAGCCGGTCTCCCGGCTCGCCCTCGGCGAAGATCACGTGTCCCCGCGGGAACTCGACCGGTTCCAGCGACTGTGCTAGTGCCTCCGCCGCAGCCGGCTCCACCCCTTGGAAGATGCCGGCCCGGGCCAGGGTCTCGTCCACCTCGTCCCTCCTGCTGAGACGCGGCGGCTGGTCTGTTCATGCCGGACCCGCGTTTGCGCGTCTGGCGGTACGCCGCCGTTACTACCAGTAATTCTACGACTGGTCCGGGGAACGGCGTGTACGCAGCCTGCCGGCGCGTCCCACTCTGCGAAGTCTGAACAGCTCCAACGCGCGTCCAATGCCCTGCCGGAACAGCGCCCGCACCTCGTCCGGACGGGCGTTCTCCAGCAGTTCTTCCACCTCGTTCTCCTGCACGGCCACATGCCGCAGACGGGCCTCCACGCGTTCCATGAACAGCGTGAAGAACATGATCACGAGCGGCACGAGGATCACGAACCAGGCAGTCATAACGGTGAAATCCTCGCTCATCCCTTCGTGGTCGTTGCAACCGGGGGTCGGTGTGCGGTGCGTACCGGTGGTCACCTGCCGTGGTGACCGGGCCCGTACTCTGGAGGGGTGGCCGACCAAGCTGGAAGCGGAGCCGACGCGGCGGGCAGTGCCGGCGCGCCCGCGCGCCGCAGCGGCGCCGGGCGCTCGCGCAAGCGGCGCGCGGAGACCCACCTCGGGCTCGTGCGCAGGGCGCGGCGCATCCTGCGCGCGCTCACCGAGGCGTACCCGGACGCGCACTGCGAGCTGAACTTCGAGACACCGCTGCAACTCACCGTGGCCACCATCCTGTCCGCGCAGTGCACGGACAAACGCGTGAACGCGGTCACACCCGCGCTGTTCGCACAGTACCCGACGGCCGCGGACTACGCCGGTGCGGACCGCACCGAGCTGGAGGAGATGATCCGCTCCACCGGCTTCTACCGGAACAAGGCGAGCTCGCTGCAGCGCCTCGGCGCCGAGCTCGTCCACAGGCACGACGGCGAGGTGCCCGGCTCGCTCGACGAGCTCGTCAAGCTGCCCGGGGTCGGGCGCAAGACCGCCAACGTGATCCTCGGCAACGCCTTCGACGTCCCGGGCCTCACCGTCGACACGCACTTCGGCCGCCTCGTCCGGCGCTGGGGCTGGACCGCCGAGGAGGACCCGGACAAGGTCGAGCAGGTCGTCGGCGAGCTGATCCCCCGCAAGGACTGGACCATGCTGTCGCACCGCGTGATCTTCCACGGGCGGCGCGTGTGCCACTCCCGCAAACCCGCGTGCGGTGCCTGCCTGCTCGCCGCGGATTGCCCCTCCTACGGCGCGGGCCCGACCGACCCGGTGACCGCGGCGAAGCTCGTGCGCGGGCCCGAGGCGCCGCACCTGCTGTCCCTGGCCGGGGTGCGCGAGGAGGTCCCGGAAGCCGCTGTCGAGCAGGCCGCCGCGAAGGAGCCGACGGCGTGAGCCGGCGGACGAGCGGGTGGCGGGAGTACGGCACGGAGATCCGCTGGACCGCCGTGGTGCTCGTGCTGGCCGCCGCGGGCGTGATCGCCCTGTGGCCCCGCGGGGGGCAGGAGCCCGCGCCGGACGCGGACGCCCCGCAGCGGGATCGGCCGCCCGCCAGCACCGAGGTGGACCCGGCGCAGCGCGCGGCCGCCGACCTGCGGTCCTGCCGCGAGCAGGGCCCCGCTGCCGGGCAGCGGTCCGGTCCTGGGCAGCTGTCCGGGGCCCGCGGCACCTGCATGGCCGACGGCAGCCCGGTGGGTCTCGGCGAAGCGGTCGGGGACGGGCCCGCGGTGATCAACGTGTGGGCCACCTGGTGCGCGCCGTGCCGCGAGGAGCTGCCGGTGCTCGCCGAGTACGCCCGCGCGCAGGACGAGGTCGACGTGCTCGGCGTGCAGGTGCGCAGCGGGGAGTCCGCCGGCCTCGGGATGCTGCGCGAGCTCGGCGTGCACTTCCCCAACGTGCACGACCCGCGCGGCGAGCTCCGCTCCGCGCTGTCCGCCCCGAACGTGCTGCCCGTGAGCTACCTGGTCACCGAGGACGGCGCGGTGCACCGCCTCGACGTGACCGTGTTCCGCTCGGTCGATGAGGTGCGCGCGGCCGTGGACGAGGCCAGGCGGAGCTCCTGATCCGTTCCGCGGTTCGCCGGCCCGGCCCCGCGGATTCCCGCACTGCGGGAAGGCGTCGAGGCCGGTGCTGGACAGCCCGGGTGCGGCGGAGTAGGCACACTCCAGGTGGGTGACCCGCAGGCGCGGCGCCGCCCGCTGTCGAACCCGCGAAGGGGGTCGGAGTGAACGACGTGGATTGGCGGCCCGGTCCGCTGTGCCCGCTGGAGGACGTGCCGCACTGGCTGCACCCGCTGGTGGTCGACAGCGCGGAGATCGAGGCCACCGCCTTCGGCTGGCCCCGGAGCCGTCCGCCCGCGCACGCGCGCCCCGCCGCGGTGCTGCTGCTGTTCGGCGCGGGTACGCGCGGGCCGGACATCGTGCTGCTGCGCCGCGCCGACGGGTTGAACTCGCACCCCGGGCAGGTCGCCTTCCCCGGAGGCGGGATCGACCCCACCGACCGCGGCCCGGTCGACGCGGCGCTGCGCGAGGCGGCGGAGGAGGTGGGGCTGCGTCCCGCGGGCGTGCGCCCCCTGGCACTGCTGCCGGAACTGCACGTGCCGCACAGCGGTTTCCGCGTGAGTCCGGTCGTGGCGCACTGGGAGGAACCGTCCGAGGTGCGGCCGGTCGACCCGGGGGAGACCGCGGCGGTGGCGCGGGTGTCCATCGCCCGGCTCACCGACCCGGCGTACCGGGTGCGCGTGGGACGTGCCGGCGCTCCGGCCGGACCGGCGTTCCTCGTGCCGGGCATGCTGGTCTGGGGGTTCACCGCGGGCGTGCTGGCGGGGGTGCTGGACCTCGCGGGCTGGACGCGGCCGTGGGACAGCGGAGACGTGTGGGAGCTCACGGAGGCGTGGCACCAGGCCGAACGCGCAGGGGCCGTCGACCACGCGGAGGGCTGAAGCATCGCCCGGGCGGGTCGGGACAATAGGCTGGTGTTCGGCGGGCCGGCCCGGTCCGGTGCCGAACCGGAGGACGAGTTCGCATGCCGCGCGGATCGGGGTGAGCCGTGAACTGGGTCGACCTGCTGGTGGTGCTGCTCGCGCTGCTCGGCGCCGCGTCCGGGGCGCGCAACGGGCTGGTCACCGCCCTGTTCTCCCTGCTCGGGGTGTTCGTCGGCGCGATCGTGGGTCTCAAGCTCGCGCCGCTGCTGCTGGAACGGCTGGACGACCCGCTGGCGCGGATCGCCTTCGGCGTCGGCATCGTCGTGCTGCTGGTGGCCCTCGGCGAGACCTGCGGCATGTGGGCCGGGCGCGAACTGCGGGAGCGGATCACCGCGACCGGCCTGACCGGGGTGGACAACGTGCTGGGGGCGGTCCTGCAGGGCGTGGCCGTGTTCGTGGTGGCCTGGCTCGTCGCCCTGCCGTTCACCTCGGCCACCGCCACCCCCGGCCTCGCCGCGGCGTTGAACCGGTCGAACGTGCTCAGCGCGGTCGACGAGGTGATGCCGCCGCAGGCCAAGCAGATCCCGGCCGAACTGCGCCGCATCATCGGCTTCGACCAGTTCCCGCAGGCCCTGGAACCGTTCTCGGAAACCCCGGTCACCAGCACGCAGCCGCCGAACGGGCAGCTCGCGCGCAGCCCCGTGGTGCGCGAGGCGCAGCAGAGCGTGGTCAAGGTGCGCGGTCGGGCCTACTCCTGCGGGCGGTCCCTGGAGGGCACCGGGTTCGTCGTCTCCGAGCACCGCGTGATGACGAACGCGCACGTGGTGGCGGGCACCGACCAGGTCGCCATCGAGATGGGCAGCGGCGAGTTCCAGGCCGAGGTGGTGATGTTCGACCCGCGGACGGATCTGGCCGTGCTGTCCGTGCCCGACCTGGACGCCGAGGCCATGTCGTTCGAGCAGCAGCCCGCCCGTTCCGGCGACGACGTGATCGCGCTGGGCTACCCGCTGGACGGGCCGTACCACGCCTCCCCGGGGCGCGTGCGGGAGCGCGTGGCCCTCAACGGCCCGGACATCTACGGCGAGAGCGGTGTCGAGCGGGACGTCTACACCGTGCGCGGTGACGTGCGCAGCGGGAACTCCGGCGGTCCGCTCATCGATCCCGAGGGCGACGTGGTCGGGGTGGTCTTCGGCGCCGCCGTCGACGACCCGGAGACCGGGTTCGCGCTCACCGCTCAGGAGGTCGCCGACGAGGTGCAGGCCGCGCCCTCCCTGTCGCAGCCGGTGCCGACCGGGAAGTGCGCCGCGGAGTAGCCGACCGAGGGGTCAGCGGGCCGGCTGGTGCAGCGGGCCGGTCTGCGCGCGTGACCGGGAAGCGGCTGCGCCGCTGGCCGGGCGGCCCGTGCGGCCGAGCGCGCGATCACCAGTCCGCGCGGTACCGCGTCGGCGCGCCCCGGGCCCACCTCGCCGGGTGCGCCCCCTCATCGGGTGCGCCCCCTCATCGGGTGCGCCGGGGCCGTCGAGCGGAGGATCTCACGCGGAGCTCTGCGAGGCCTCCGCCGTCTCCGCGGAGTGCCGCCGGGTGATCTGCTTGGTGTCGCGCAACGTGGCCATCGTCCGCTTCGGCGCGCGGATCTTGCGCACCCGCAGGAAGCCGAGCAGCGCGAACAGGCCGGCCACGAGGAGCATCAGCAGGAACACGATCCCGAACGCCGCCCACCGCCACAGGCCGAGCTGGGCCAGCCCCTCCGCGAGCGCGAAGAAGAGGAAGAACGTGCTGAACACGAGCACGGCCAGGGCGAGGATGAAGAAGACGCTGCCCTTGAGGCCCTTCTTGACCTCGCTGGTGATCTCGGACTTGGCCAGTTCCACCTCGGCGCGCACCAGGGTGGACAGGTGGGCCGTCACGTCGCGGGCGAGCGCTCCGATCGACTGACCGGAGTCCGTTCCCTCCTCGGACAGCGGGAGGGACGGGACCGCGGACTGCCCCGCGACGTCGTCCTTGCCGTTGGTGTGCTGACCGTTGCTCTCCCGGGCGCTGTTCACGGGCCCATCGTGCCACGCGCGATCTCCGGGCGAACGTCGGACTCGCCGATGTGTCGGGATCCGCGCAGGCGCCCGGCGCGGACCGCCTGTTCACTCCCGCCCGGCGGCCCGCCCGGTGTCGTGCCTCGTGTCCTGCTCGGCGTCCGCCTCGACCGCGCTCGACCCCGGCGCCGAGTCCGGCCCCGCAGCGGGGTCCGGTTCCGCACCCGGCTCGGCCGGCGCCACCGCGGCCTCCGCACCGGTCGCCTCCTCCGCACCCGGCCCGGCGCCGGCAGCTGCGGCGGCGCGCTGACCGCGCACGAGCTTGCCGCGCAGCGACAGCGTCACCCCCGCCAGCACCGTGGCGATGGCCGAGGCGATGAGCACCGCGGCCTTGGCGCGCTCGGCCGCGGCGCCGGTGAGCGACAGCTCGGCGATCAGCAGGCTCACGGTGAAGCCGATGCCGGCGAGCATGGCCAGTCCCAGCATGTCCGGCCAGGTGACCCCGCGCGGCTTGTGGGCCAGGCCGACCTTGATCGCCAACCAGGACACGCCCGCCACGCCGATCAGCTTGCCGACCACGAGCCCGACGATGACGCCGATGGCGACCGGGTCGTGCGCGATCTCCCGCAGCGCCTCGCCGTTGACCGGGACGCCCGCGGCGAAGAACGCGAAGATCGGCACCACGAGGCTCGCTGACCAGGGGGAGAGCCGGTGCTCCAGGCGCTCCTCCGGGGAGCTCGTCTCGTGCGCGTCCCGCTTGACCCGCGTGAGCAGGCCGAGGATGACGCCGGCGATCGTGGCGTGCACACCTGTCGTGTGCACCGCGACCCACAGGGCCACGCCCAGCGGGATGTACAGCCACGACGTGGTCACGCGCCGGTGCTGCAGGTACCAGTAGGCGACGGCGAGCAGCACGGCCGCGGCCAGCGCGACCAGGTTCAACCCGTCGGTGAACAGCACGACGATCATCGCGATCGCGCCGAGGTCGTCGACCACGGCGAGGCTGAGCAGGAACACGCGTCCGGCCAGCGGCATCCACGAGCCGAACAGCGACAGCACGCCGACCGCGAAGGCGATGTCGGTGGCCATCGGGATGGCCCAGGCGCTGCCGGCGTGCGGCTCGGTGTGCCCGATGCCGTAGGCGATGATCGCCGGCAGGATCATCCCGCCGGCCGCGGCGATGATCGGGAGCGTGGCGCTCTTCCAGTGGGCCAGTTCGCCGGTGACGATTTCGCGTTTGAGCTCGAGCCCGACGTAGAGGAAGAAGATGGCCAGCAGCCCGTCCTTGGCCCATTCCGCCAGGCTCAGGTCCAGGTGGAGGACGTGCGGTCCGACCTCGAACTCCCGCAGCCAGGTGAAGGCCTCCTGCAGGGGCGAGTTCGCCAGCACCAGCGCCAGGGCCGCGGCGAGGATGAGCATGAGACCGCCGACGACGTCCTTGCGGAAGAAGTTCCCGATCGCGGTACCCGGTTCGGGTTCGGTCTCCTCGGTCCCGGCCTGGTTCCGAGCGGCATTGGACACGCGAGTTCCCCCGATGCGATTCAATTCGTGCTTGCGAACGCCGACCAGACTTCCCGGCACACCATTCGTTGAAGCTTAACACTCAATCGGTGCACGAGCTGTCGCTTCGCTCATAGGCCGGGCGTTCCGTGAGTCACTCCACGTGACTCGCGGGCGGGTGCGAACGCTCCGCCGGCGGGGTGCGCCGCGCGCGGCGAGCGGCGCGAAGCGGAGCTCGTGCGCAGGGATTTCCGTTCGGATCGAGTTCTCGTCGCAGCGGGGGCTCGCCGCTCCCGATCCGGCTGAGCGCCTCCGGGGTGCCGTGACCGGGTGCGGTTGACCACGGAGCGTCGCCAGCACTGCTTGCCCGGGGCTGCCTGCTGCAGTCCGCTTCCGCCCGTTGCGGGCTCGCGGTGCGGGCTTGCGCCGCGGTGCGACCCGACCCCGCGAGACCCGACCCCGCGGTGGGGTCCAGCCCTGGCGACCGCGACCCCGGCCCGGCGGTCAGGACCCCGGCGATGGGGGACCTGCTGGCCGGAGACCCGCTGAGCGGGGACGTGCTCGCCGGGGTGCCGGACGGGTGCACGCGCACCGCGGCGGGCCGACCCGTGCGATCGGCCCGCCGCGGTTGTCCGCGCGGACTCACTCGTCGGACGAGGAGGACTGCATCCCCTGGGTGATGAGGTCCATGACCGAGGAGTCGGCCAGCGTGGACACGTCGCCGACCTCGCGGTTCTCGGCCACGTCCCGCAGCAGTCGCCGCATGATCTTGCCGGAGCGCGTCTTGGGCAGTTCCGGCACGACCATGATCTGCCGCGGCTTGGCGATCGGGCCGATCTCGCGGGAGACGTGCTCGCGCAGCTCCGCCAGGGCCGCGTCGCCCGCGGCGGAGTCGTCGGCACCGCCGCGCAGGATCACGAAGGCCACGATGCCCTGGCCGGTGGTGGCGTCGGAGGCGCCGACCACGGCGGCCTCGGCCACGTTCGAGTGCGACACCAGGGCCGACTCGACCTCGGTGGTGGAGATCCGGTGGCCGGAGACGTTCATGACGTCGTCCACGCGACCGAGCAGCCACAGGTCGCCTTCCTCGTCGTACTTGGCGCCGTCGCCGGCGAAGTAGTAGCCCTGCTCGGCGAAGCGGGACCAGTAGGTGTCGCGGAACCGCTGGTCGTCGCCCCAGATGCCGCGCAGCATCCCCGGCCACGGCTCGTCCAGCACGAGCAGGCCGCCCTCGCCGTTGCCGAGCTTGTTGCCGGACTCGTCGACGACCGCGGCGGAGATCCCCGGCAGCGGCTGCTGCGCCGACCCCGGCTTCGTCGCGGTCACCCCGGGCAGCGGCGAGACCATGATCGCGCCGGTCTCGGTCTGCCACCAGGTGTCCACGATCGGGCAGCGGTTGCCGCCGATGTGCTGGCGGAACCACATCCACGCCTCGGGGTTGATGGGCTCGCCGACCGTGCCCAGCAGCCGCAGCGAGGACATGTCGTACTGCTCGGGGATGTCCGATCCCCACTTCATGAAGGTGCGGATCGTCGTCGGCGCGGTGTAGTAGATCGAGACGCCGTACTTGGCCACGACCTCCCAGTGGCGGCCCTCGTGCGGCGTGTTCGGCGTGCCCTCGTAGAGCACCTGGGTGGCGCCGTTGGCCATCGGCCCGTAGACGATGTAGGTGTGCCCGGTGACCCAGCCGATGTCGGCGGTGCACCAGTACACGTCCGAGTCGGGCTTGATGTCGAACACCGCGTGGTGGGTGTAGGCGGCCTGGGTGAGGTAGCCGCCCGAGGTGTGCAGGATGCCCTTGGGCTTGCCGGTGGTGCCCGAGGTGTAGAGGATGAACAGCGGGTGCTCGGAGTCGAACGCCTCCGGGACGTGCTGCTCCGACTGGCGCGGCACGACGTCGTGCCACCACAGGTCGCGGCCGTCCTGCCAGTCGACTTCCTCGCCGGTGCGCTGCACCACGAGCACGTGCTCGACGCTCTCCGCGCCGGCCACGGCCTCGTCCACGTTCTGCTTCAACGGCATGGGCTTGCCGCGCCGGTACTGCCCGTCGCAGGTGATGACGACCTTGGCCGAGGCGTCGTCGATGCGCGTGCGCAGCGCCTCCGAGGAGAAGCCGCCGAAGACGACGCTGTGCAGCGCGCCGAGGCGGGCGCAGGCCAGCATCGAGATCACGGCCTCGGGCAGCATCGGCAGGTAGATCGCGACCCGGTCGCCGGCGCCGATGCCGAGGGAGGCCAGGGCGTTGGCCGCGCGGGAGACCTCGCGCTGCAGCTCGGCGTAGGTCACGGTGCGGGAGTCGCCCGGCTCGCCCTCCCAGTACAGGGCCACGCGGTCGCCGTTGCCCGCCTCCACGTGGCGGTCGACGCAGTTGTAGGCGACGTTGAGCCGCCCGCCGACGAACCACTTCGCGAACGGCGCGCCGGACCAGTCGAGGACCTGCTCCCACTTCGTGTCCCAGTGCAGCCGCTCGGCCTGCTTCGCCCAGAACGCCTCCCGGTCCGCGGCGGCCTCGGCGTAGGCCTCCGCGGAGAGGTTCGCCTGGGCCGCGAACTCCGCCGGTGGCGGAAACGTCCTGCTCTCGGAGAGCAGGTTGTCCAACTTGTTGGACTGCCCGTCGGGTTGGCTCATCTCCTTCAAGACCTCCCTGGCTGGTGGGACACCTCGTTCAATGAGCACCGTAATGCGATGGAGCGCACGGCGACAGGGGGCGAGCCAAAATTGGTACAGACCAATTTCTCGTAGCCGGCGATCGGCGCACCGCGGGACCCGCTGCGCCCGCGGTGCGGTGCGTGTATATCACCGCCCGCCCCGGCCCCGGGTGCGGCATCGGGGGCGGTCCGCGCGGGGCACCCACCCGGCAGGACGGGCCGCAGAACCGGTCAGCCGGCGCGTTCGGCCGGGCGTTCGGTCGGGGACGAGCTCACCGGGGGAGCTCGGTCGTGCGAACACCGCCCGGTAGCGTGCAGGGACGTGCCCAAGCCATCGCTGGCTCCGCTCGCGGAGCTCCCCGGAGTCGCCGAGGCCGTCACCCGCGCCCGCGCGGCCGTCGACGAGGTGCACGAGCACCCGATGAACCGGCGCGGCTGGCCCACCACGGCGGCTGAGGCCTCCGTGCGCGCCGCGCGCGCCTCGGCCGCCGTCGCCGGCGGCGCCGCCGAGATCCCGGACAGCGGATCGGTCGACGAGCCGCTGCTGGCCGGCTCCCTGCGCGTGGCCGAAGCGCTCGGCACGCTGCTGCCGACCTGGCAGCGCGCCCCGCTGCAGGCGCTGGCCCGGATGCACGTGCTCGCCGCCGCGGACCTCGTCAGCGACCCGGACCAGCTCGGGCGGCCCCGGGTCGATCCGGAGGTCTCCGAACGGCTCGACCTGCTCTCCGAGATCGTCACTGACACCGAGGCGCAGGGCCCCGGCCCCGTGTTCGCCGCGGTGGTGCACGGGGAGCTGCTCGCGCTCGACGCGTTCGGCGCGACCACCGGTGTCATCGCCCGCGCGGCCGCGCGGCTGTGCGTGATCGGCAGCGGCCTCGACCCGAAGGGGCTCGTCGTTCCCGAGGTCGCCCACTTCCGGCGGCAGCGGGAATACGGCGACGCCGCGCAGGGCTTCACCACCGGCGAGCCGGACAAGGTCGCCGCGTGGATCGAGCACTGCTGCAGCGCCCTGGAAAGCGGTGCGCGCGAAGCGCGGTCCATCGCGGACGCGGCGACCCCGGAATGACGGCGACCCCGGGGTGACGGCGAGGGACCGGGTGCCGGCGAGGAACCGGCACCGCGGAACGGACGTTCCCGGAACGACGGCGGCGACGGCCCCACCCCCCGGTGGGAAGAGCAGGTGGGAAGCGCCGGCGGGAGGAGAGACGGCCCCGGTGGGGCGAGGGAGGACGCGACGGTGAAGAAGATCCTGATCGACTGCGACCCCGGGGTCGACGACGCGCTGGCGCTGGCCCTGGCGCACGGCAGTCCCGACCTGGAACTCGTCGGGGTGACCTCCGTCGGCGGCAACGTGCCGATCGAGGTCACCACGGACAACGCGCTGCGCCTGGTCGACTTCCTCGGCAGCGGCGCCCCCGTCGCCCGCGGCGCGGGCGTACCGCTCGTGCGGCCGCCGCGCACCGCCTCGGAGGTGCACGGCACCTCCGGCCTGGGAGGCGCCGTGCTGCCGGAGCCCACCACGGCCCCGGTGGGGCAGCACGCGGTCGACCTCATCATCGACACGCTCGCCGCCGCGCCCGGCGAGATCAGCCTCGTGGCCGTCGGCCCGCTGACGAACATCGCGCTGGCCCTGGCCAAGGAGCCGCGCGTGGCCGAGTGGGCGCGGGAGTTCGTGCTCATGGGTGGCTCCTACACCCGCGGCAACAACACGCCCGCCGCCGAGTTCAACATCGCCGCCGACCCGGAAGCGGCCGCCGCGGTGTTCAACGCGCCCTGGCAGCCGGTCATGATCGGGCTCGACCTGACCCTGCAGGCCCGCGCCACCGGCGAGGTGCGCGCCGGGCTCGCCGAACTCGGACGGCTGGACGCGGAGCTGATCACCCCGAGCCTCGACCTGTACGGCACGGCCGAGGAGTACCGGGACGGCGGGCCGCCGGTGCACGACGTGTGCGCCGTGGCCTACGCGATCGACCCGGGGCTGCTGGAGACCGCGCCGGCCCACGTCGCCGTGGAGACCCAGGGCAGGTACACCTCGGGCATGACCGTGGTCGACTTCCGCGACCCGGACGCCGGCTCCGCCGGGCAACCGCCGGAACGGCACAACGCCGTCGTGGCCACCGGCATCGACGTGGCGCGCTTCTGGAAGCTCGTCACCGACGCCTACGCGCGGGTGGCCCAGCAGCTGCCCTGACCGGTGCCGGCCGGCTCAGTCCTCGCGGACCGCCGCGGCGAGCGCGTGGCGCACGTGCCCGTCGTGCTCGGCGAGCAGCTCGGCCGCGCGGGTGACCTCGACGTCCCCGAGCAGGTGCACCAGCGCGGTCTTCACGTCACCCTCGGCGGCGTCCAGCGCGGCCGCGCACTCCTGCTCCGAGGCGTCGGTGGTCTCCCGCAGGATGCTCAGCGTGCGGCCGCGCAGCTTCGCGTTCGTCGCCAGCAGGCTCACCATGAGGTTCGAGTACGTGTAACCCAGGCGGATCAGCGTCGCCGTGGAGAACGCCGTGAGCACGAGCTTCTGCGCGGTGCCCGCCTTCATGCGGGTCGACCCGGCGATCGGCTCCGGACCGGTCGCGGTGACCACCGCCGTCTCGGCGATGTCGTGGCCCGGGCTGTCCGGGTTGGACGTGACCAGCGCGGTGCGCAGCGAGAGGTCCCGCGCCGCGCGCAGCGCCCCGAGCACGAACGGCGTGCGCCCGGAGGCGGCCAGGCCGAGCACGAAGTCCCCGGTGCCCGCGGCCTCGCGGAGGCTCGCCGCACCCGCGTCCTCGTCGTCCTCGGCGTTCTCCACCGGGCGGTGCAGCGCCTGCGCGCCGCCCGCCTGGTGCACGACGAACCAGTCCGGGGAGATGTTGAACGTCGGCACGAGCTCCGCCGCGTCCAGCGCGGCCAGCCGGCCGGAGGTGCCGGCACCGACGTAGTGCACTCGCCCGCCGGCGCGCAGCGCCTCCACCGCCCGGTCCACGGCGTGCGCCAGCTCCGGCAGCGCGTGGCCCACGGCTTCGGGCACGGTGCGGTCCTCGGAGTTGAGCAGTCGGAGGACCTCCAGCGTGGGCAGCAGGTCGATGTCGGTGGTCCGGGGGTTGACGCGTTCGGTCGGGATGTCGAGCCGTGCGCGTTGGCTCATCGCCAGGTCCTCCTCGTCGCGTTCGCAAACGCGCCGCCCGCGTCCGCGAGATCCACTCTGTCCGGTGGGATCCGCGCAGCGCAAGCCGCCTCCGCCCGCCGCGGCGGTCAGCGCGGCGTGCGGATCCAGCCCTGCGGCTGCAGCTCCTCCGGGGAGTCGAGGAGCACCCGGTCGCGGTCGCGCACCCGCACCCCGTCCAGGTTGACACCCCGGCCGAAGTACGACTCGTCGGTGACGTAGCGCCAGCGCAGCCGAACCCTCTCGCCCCGCTCGGCGGGCACCCGGCCGGTCACCTCCCACCAGGAGCGGTGGCCCGCGCCGGCCAGCTGCTCGGTCGGCCCCGCCGGCGCGCCCCCGCCGCGCGCCCGCAGCGGCACGGGCCGCCAGTCCCGACCGTCCGCGGAGGCCTCGAGCCGCAGGGCATCGGTGCCGTCCGGGTCCTGCTGGGTGTCCACGAACGCGTCGAACCGCACCGCCACGTCGCCGCGCACGGGCCCGAGCTCGGCGGTGCGCAGCACGCCGTCCCGGCGGGCGAACCACGAGTCCGCGCCGTGCCGCGGGCGCACGGCCAGCGCCTCGGCGACCCCGCTCGCGAGGGCGCGCCGCGCCGGGCTGTTCGATCCCCACTCGCGGGTGGGGTGCACGCGGTTGCTCAGCAGCACGGCCACCGTCCGCGAGTCGCGGTCGAGCACGAGCGAGGTGCCGGTGAAACCGGTGTGCCCGGCGGTGCGCGGGCCGCTCAGCCCGCCCATGTAGAAGCGCTGGTCGAGCTCGAACCCGAGGCCGTGGGCCGAACCGGGGAACTCGGTGTTCTCGTTGGCGAGCATGCCCTCGACGCCGGCCTCGGACAGGATGCGGTGGCCGCCGTAGGTGCCCCCGTTGAGCAGCGCCTGCCCGAGCACGGCGAGGTCGCGGGCGCTGGCGAAGACGCCCGCGTGCCCGGCGACCCCGCCGAGCGACCAGGCGTTCTCGTCGTGCACCCGGCCGCGCACCATTCCCCGGTCGGGGTTGCGCTGGTACTCGGTGGCGGCGATGCGGTGCCGCAGCCGTTCCGCGGGGCGGTAGCCGGTGTCGGACATGCCCAGCGGCCCGGTGATGCGCTCGGCGACCACCTCGTCGAGCGAACGCCCCGAGACCCGTTCCACCAGCAGCCCGAGCGTGATCATGTTCGGGTCGGAGTAGGTGTAGTGCGTGCCCGGTTCGTGCTCCGGCCGGATGCCCAGCACCGCCGGGATCCGCTCCTCCGGTGGCAGCGTCCACAGCCGCACCTCGGCGGGCAGCCCGGAGGTGTGCGTCATCAGCTGCCGCACGGTGATGTCCTGCTTGCCGTGCTCGGCGAACGCGGGCAGGTAGTCGGCCACCGGGGCGTCCAGCCGGATGTTCCCGCGCTCCACCTCCTGCAGCGCGGTGATGGAGGTGAACAGCTTCGTCAGCGAGGCGATGTCGAAGATCGTGCCGCGGCGGGCGGGCTCCCACTGCCCGCGGGGCAGCTCCCTGCCCGTGCCGTCGGCGTAGCGCAGCTCGTACCCGCTGGCCTCGTGGCGCACGATCCTCCCGTCGTGCGCCACCAGCCCCACCGCGCCCGCGTACATCGGGTGCTGCCGGTCCGGCGTGGGGCCGGTCCACGCGCGCAGCCGCTCGAAGGCCCGGTCCAGCGGCTCGGCGGCCATGCCCACGTCGGCGGGCTCCGCCGGCCGCAGCTCCGTCGTCGGCGGGCTGAACCCCGGGCGGGGCCGATCGAACCGGCCGCTGCCACCGGGTGCGGCCGCGGACGTGCACACCACCACCGCGGCCACCGACAGCACGAGCAGCCCGCGCAGCCTTCCGGCCATGCCCCCTCCTCAGTCGTACAGCAGGTGCGGGCGCCGCTGGTCGCGGAACCGCCGTTCCTCCTCGCGCCACGAGCCGACCACCTCGGCCGCATCGGCACCGGCGTCGATCATGCGGCGCAGCCGGTCGGTCCCGGCCAGCAGGTCGATCATCAGGTCCGGGCGCCAGCCGAACACGTCGGGGTAGAGCCGCCGGGCGGTCACGAGCATGGCCACGGCCGCGTCCACCGCGGGCGGCTCGCCCTCGTGGTGCACCCGCACCCCGCCGCACGTGCGATCGGCGTGCTTGGAGAACGCGGGCGCGAAGAAGGCCTCCTGGAAGCGCACCCCGGGCGGGGCGGCGGCGTTCAGCTCCTCCGCCCAGCGCCAGTCGATGCCGGGGGCTCCGACGAGCTCGAACGGGGTCGTGGTGCCGCGCCCCTCCGACAGGAGCGTGCCCTCGAACAGCCCGGTACCCGGGTAGACCGCTGCGGTGCTCCGGGCCGGCATGTTCGGGCTCGGCGGGACCCACGGCAGGCCGGTGTCCGCGGTGCGGCCGTGCCAGCCGGTCACGCGCACCACCTCCAACCGGTCCAGGCGCCGCGGCAGGTGCTCCCGGTCGAACAGCAGCGCCAGCTCGCCCGCGGTCATGCCGTGCTGCTGCGCGATCGGCAGCAGACCCACCCCGGAGGAGAACGCCGGGTCCAGCAGGGGCCCCGCGACCCGGTCGCCGATCGGGTTCGGCCGGTCGAGCACGGTGAACGCCGCGCCCACGCGGCTCGCCGCCCGCATGGCCGTGTACATCGTCCAGATGTAGGTGTAGAAGCGGGCGCCGACATCGGCGATGTCGAACACGAGGTGCTCCACCCGCGCCTCGCGCAGCATCCGTGCCATCGCGTCGGCGTCGGCGCCGTAGGTGTCGTAGACGGGCAGGCCCGTGCGCGGATCCCGCGCGTCGCCTTCCGACTCCCCGGCCTGCCCGGTGCCGCGGAACCCGTGCTCGGGGCCGAACGCGGCGACGACGGGCACGTCCTGCTCGTGCATCGCGTCGACGACGTGCTGCAGCGAGGACAGCACACCGGTGGGGTTCGTCAGCACCCCGACGCGGTTCCCGCGCAGCGGGCGCCAGTGCTGCGCCGCGAGCACGTCGGCCCCGGTGCGCACCGGCCCGGCGCCGGCGGAGGCGGTCCCGGACGCGCCGCTCGCGGCCGGGAGCAGGGCCGGGGCCAGCGCGGCGGTGGTGACGAAGTGCCTGCGGTTGACGTCCACGGCGCTCACCAGCCCAGGCCGTGGCCGAACGGGTAGCGGTCCGCACCGGGCCGCCGCGGGTCCGGCACGGCCACGGGCAGCCGCCCCCGCGGGGTGCGCTCACCGAACAGCACGCGCGTCAGCGCCTCCACGGCCACGTCCTTGTCCGAGAAGGTCGCCAGCCACGCGGGAAGCTGCTCGTCGTGGCCCGCGTCGTACGGGTCCTCGACCGCGGCGGCGATCACCGGTCGCGAGGTGCGGGCCAGCGCGGCCAGCAGGTCCCGCTGCCCGGCGTTGTCGTCCTCCCAGGCGCCGCTGGTGAGCACCACGGTCACCTCGTGCTGCCGCGCCGCCCCCGCGGCGGCGTCGATGCGCTGCTGATCGGGGTTGCGGCCGGTGCCCTGCGCGCGGGTGCGCGGCCCGCGGGCGGCGATCCGGTCGGCGAGGGCGCGCGTGGCCGACCCGCCGGCCCCGGTGACCAGCACGCTGCCCGGCACCGGGTCCAGCGGCAGCACCGGGCCGTCGTTGCGCAGCAGCGTCGTCGTGCGGTCGGTGACCTCCTGCGCGGTGCGCACGTGCTCCGCGGCTCCGACGAACCGCTCCGCGCGGTCGGGATCGGTGAACGGGTCGCCGAGCGCGCCGCGCCGCCGTTTCAGCTCGAGCACGCGGCGCACGCTGCGGTCGATGCGCTGCTCGGACAGGCGTCCGTCGCGGACGGCGGCGCGCACCGCGTCGATCGCCAGGCGCAGGTCGATCGGCATCAGCAGCACGTCCGCACCTGCCTGCAGCGCCAGGACCGGGATCTCGGCGTCCGGGTGCTGCTGCCGCACCCCGTCCATCCGCAGCGAGTCGGTGACCACCACTCCGCCGAAACCGAGCTCCTCGCGCAGCATCCCGGTCAGCACCGCGGGTGAGAGCGTCGCGGGTTCGCCCGAGTCGTCCAGCTTCGGCACGAGCAGGTGCCCGCTCATCACCGAGTCCGAACCGGCGGCGATGGCGCGGCGGAACGGCGGTGCGTCGAGCTCCTCCCACTGCTGCCGGTCGTGCTCGATGACCGGCAGCCCGGTGTGACTGTCCACATCGGTGTCCCCGTGCCCGGGGAAGTGCTTGACCGAGTCGGCGATCCCGGCGCGGTGGAAACCGCGCACCTGCGCGGCGGTGAGCTCGGCGGCCAGGTCCGGGTCGGAGGAGAACGAGCGCACCCCGATCACGGGGTTCGCCGGGTTGACGTTGACGTCGCCGCTGGGGGCGAGGTTCAGGTTGAAGCCCATCGCCCGCAGCTCCTCCCCGGTCACCTCGGCGGCGCGCGTCGCGTCCGCCGCGCTGCGCGAGGCCCCGAGGGCCATGTTGCCGGGGAACTGCGCCGCGGGCGGGCCGATCCGGGTGACCGCGCCCTGCTCCTGGTCGAGGCAGGCCAGCAGGGCGATCCCGGCGCCGGAGTCGAGCGCGGCCCGTTGCGTGCCGTTGGACAGCTCGGCGATCTGCCGCGGGGTGCGCAGGCTGTCGGTCCACGAGAAGTGGACCAGCCCGCCCGGGTGGTAGGTGCGGACGACCTCGGCGGGTGTGTCCACGCCGAACTCCGCGCGGTTGTCCGGGTGCGGGCCGTGCGCGTCCCGCCCGTAGGCGGGGACGACGAACAGCTGCCCGATCTTCTCGTCCAGGGTCATGTCCCGCACCAGATCCGCGGCACTCGATCGGGCGGCCTGCGATCGGGGGTAGGTGGAGGCCGTGACGGCTGAGCCCGCTGCTGCGGCTGCTCCGAGCACGATGGTGCGGCGGCCGATGGTCCGGGGCACGGCGGCCTCCTTGCGCTGGTCGACGACCGGGCCGGTCAACAACCGGGTTGGCCAACGACGGGGCTGGTCAACGACCGGAGCGGGCAGCAGGTGCGGAGTGCCGCCGGGTTCCCGCTCCGGGGGCCGGGCGGCGGGGCCGCCCTGCCGGTGCCGCGGAGACCCGCTGTGCACGAACCCGGGGCGTGCGAACCCGGTGTGCACGAACGATCACTCTGCGGATCCGAAAAACTACCCACCGCGCGGAAGTCGGTCAACGCGACACGGCGGACGTGGCGACAACGCGCCACGCGGGCGGCCCCGCTCGGCCTCGGCGGTGCCGTCCCGACGCGGCCGCACCGGGGCGCGCGGGGTCGGGTCGCGGAGGGCGGAGGCTTCCCGGAGGCCGGGTTCGGGGGCCGGGCTCCGGTGGGATCGGGGCGCGGTGCCCGGAAAGGCGCCCGAACGGGGGCCGACATGCGGCGACGCCCGTCCCGGGGACGGGCGCCACCTCCACGCGAGGAACCGGGTTACCAAGCTGCTGGCTCGGTCGTACCGTTGTGGGCTAGGCGTCCGGCGTCCCGGTACGCAACCCCGTTGAACGACTCGCCTCCTTGTGGGGGCAGCGCGTGGGTTCACCGGCTGCTCGCGTGCGGAGCCTGCGAGGGGGAGACGTCACTTCTCCTCCGTAACGTCCCTGGCCTGCAGGGTCCGCACCCTCATTGTGGAGCGCCCGCAGCGGTTACTGCAAGAGTTCGCGCGCGCACGTGTCGTGATCACCCGGTAGGGCTCCTCCGGTGGTGTTCGTGCTCGTCCGGGAATGCTCGTCCGGGAGAGCCCGTCCTGGGTGGTCAGCGGCGCTTGCGCCACTGGCGCAGCCCCCACCAGGCCGCGCCCGCCGCGGCGACCGCGCCCATGCCGACGCCCGCGGCGGTCACCGCGGTGCGGGACGGGGTGGGCAGGCGGGCGCGCAGCGACACCGGGTGGTCGAACGTGAGCGAGGGCCAGCCGCGCTGCACCCCTTCGCGGCGCAGCGCCCGGTCCGGATTCACCACGGTCGGGTGCCCCACCGCCTCGAGCAGCGGCATGTCGCTGATCGAGTCGCTGTAGGCGTGGCAGGCGTCGAGGTCGTAGCCCTGCTGCCGGGCGAGCTCCCGCGCCGCGCGGGCCTTGTTCTCCCCGGAGCAGTAGAACTCGATCTCCCCGGTGTAGCGGCCGTCCGCCACGACCATGCGCGTGCCCGCCCAGTGGTCGGCGCCGAGCATCGTGGCCACCGGTGCGACGACCTCCTGGCCGGAGGCGGAGAGCACGACCACCGCGTGACCGGCCTCGTGGTGCTCGTCGATCAGCTGGGTCGCCTCCTTGTAGACCAGCGGGTCGACGATGTCGTTGAGCGTTTCCTCCACGATCGCGCTGACCTGCTCCACCTCCCAGCCGGCGCACAGCGACGTGATGTGCGCGCGCATCCGGTCCATCTGGTCGGCGTCCGCACCGGCCAGCATGAACACGAACTGGGCGTAGGCGCTCTTGAGCACCGCGCGGCGGTTGATGAGTCCTTCCTGGAAGAACGGGCGGCTGAACGCGAGCGTGCTCGACTTCGCGATCACGGTCTTGTCCAGGTCGAAGAAGGCCGCCACGTGGCTTTCCGGTGCGGGCGGGGGGTTCGCGGACTCCGTCACGCGGACAGCATACGGGCCGGCGGGCGCGAACGTGCCGCACTGCGCCGCCGTGCCGCCGATGCCGCTCGTTCGCCCGTCCGAGGGGTGTGGTTCACCGGGGTGCTGAACCCCGGAACGGGGGAACAATCCGGGCTGGAACCGGCACCTCGTCCACAGGGGGCTGAGTTGTCCACAAGTAGCGCTGAGGGTGCTTGGCGCAGCGGGAAAACCCGGTCACGGTGATCGCAGCGCTCGCGGAACCGAGCCACCGGCGAACACCGAAAGGCCGACACCATGACGCCCACCTCGCTCATCATCGCCGCCGACGACGAGCTGCGCTGCGAGCTCGAACGGATCGCCGCGGCCTGCGGCACCGCCGCGCGCACCGCCGCCGAACCCGCCACAGTGGAGGGTTCCTGGGCGACCGCGCCGCGCGTGCTGCTGGACGAGCCGGCCGCACGGGCCGCGCTGGAGTCGGGGCTGCCCTGCAGGCGCGAGGTCTACCTCCTGGTCCGGGCACCGGCGGAGGGGACGTGGCAGGCGGCCTTCGCCCTCGGCGCGCAGGACGTGGTCGACCTGGCGAGCGAGGAGCACCGCGTCGTCGACCTGCTCACCGCGCCACCGGAGGCGGACGGCTCCGCCGGCCCCGCGGCAGTCGGCCGCGTGTTGGCCGTGCTCGGGGGGTCCGGCGGGGCCGGGGCCTCGTTGCTGGCGGCGGAGACCGCCGCGACCGCGGCGCGGCGGGGCGGCCGGGTGCTGCTCCTCGACGGCGACCCCGTCGGCGGCGGCCTCGACGTCGTCCTCGGCTGGGAGGACGTGCCCGGACTGCGCTGGGGCGACGTCAGCATCGGCAGCGGACGCGTCACCGCGGGAACCCTGCACGAGGCGCTGCCCGCGCAGCAGCTCGGGGCCGGCACGCTGGCCGTGCTCGCCTGCGACCGCGAGAACCCGGACTCCGGGTTCACCGCCGCGGCCGCGCGCTCCGTGCTCGGCGCGGCGCGGCAGGCCGGCGACACCGTCGTCTGCGACGTCTCCCGCCACCTCGCGGACGCGGCGGAGGCCGTGCTGCGGCACGCCGACCTGGTCTGCCTCGTCGCGCGGGCCGAGCTGCGCGCGTGCGCGGCCGCGGCCGCGGTGCTCGGGCGCGTGCGCGGAGCCGCTTCCGCGCCCGCGTGCCTGCTCGTGCGCTCCGGGCCGGCCGCGGGGATGCGCGCCGGGGACGTGCGGCAGGTGGTGGGGGTGGAGCCGCTCGCCGTGGTCCGCGACCAGCCGGAACTCGCGGCCGCCGCCGACCGGCGCGGCATCGGCACCTCCTCCGCGTCCACCCGCGGGCCGTTACCACGCAGCGCGGCCGCGGTGCTCGACCTGCTCGACGCCGAGGTCGACGGGCAGGCCGCCTGAGTCGCCCGCGGCGCCCGAGCCGTCGGCACCGCCCGAGCCGTCCGGCACCGCTCCGGTCCCCACCGGGTCCGGTGCGTTCCGGCTGCGAGGTCCTCCCCAGTCCCCGAGCCCACTCCGAACCCCGAGCCCACTCCGAACCCCGAGTCCACCCCCGCCCCGCCGGTACCGCCCGCGGCCGCCCAGGCCGCGGGCAGCCGGTGACGACCTCCACGGAGCACGGCATGTCCCCCATCCCTCCCACCGCCGCAGCGGGCCCGACGACCGGGCCGATCGACGAGGCGCTGCTGGAGCGCGTGCGCAACCGGATCGTCGACAGCGGGGAGGAGGTGACCCCCGACTCGGTCGCCGAGGCCGTGCGGGCCGAGACCCGCGGTCTCGTCGCCGACGGCGACGTGCTCACCGCGCTGCGGAGGGTGCACCAGGAGTTCCTCGGTGCCGGTGCGCTCGAACCGCTGCTGCGCGATCCCGCGGTCACCGACGTGCTCGTCACCGCCCCCGACGAGGTCTGGGTCGACCGCGGCCACGGCCTCGTGCGCGCGGACGTGGCCTTCGGTGACGAGGAGAGCGTGCGGCGCCTGGCGCAGCGGCTGGCGCTCGCCAGCGGACGCCGGCTCGACGACGCCCAGCCGTGGGTGGACGCCTGGTTGCCGCGGGGACGCGCGGACAGCCCCGTGCGTCTGCACGCCGTGCTGCCGCCCGTGGCCGCCGCCGGGACCTGCGTGTCGCTGCGGGTGCTGCGCGCCGCGGACCACGACCTCGACGCGCTCGCCGCGGCGGGCATGTTCCCCCCGGCGATCACCGGCGTGCTGCGCCGCATCATCGCCGCGCGCCTGGCCTTCCTCGTCGTCGGTGGCACGGCGGCGGGCAAGACCACGCTGCTGGCCGCGATGCTCGGGGAGGTTCCGGCGGACGAGCGCATCGTGAGCGTGGAGGAGGCCGCCGAACTCCACCCGCGCCACCCGCACGTGGTGCGGTTGCTGACGCGCCCGGCGAACGTGGAGGGCGTCGGCGGGGTGCACCTGCACGACCTCGTGCGCCAGGCCTTGCGGATGCGGCCCGACCGGGTGGTGGTCGGGGAGGTGCGCGGGTCGGAGGTGTGCGAGCTGCTCGCCGCGTTGAACACCGGCCACGAGGGCGGCGCGGGAACGCTGCACGCCAACTCCCCCGCCGAGGTGCCCGCCCGGATGGAAGCGCTCGCCGCGCTCGGCGGGCTCTCCCGCGAGGCGCTGCACAGCCAGCTCGGCCCCGCCGTGCACCTCGTGCTGCACGTCCGGAAGGGCAGCGCTGCCCGACCGGGGCGCTGCCTGTCCGAGATCGGCGTGGTGCGGCGCACCGGTGGGCAGGTGCAGGTGCAACCCGCGTGGCGCCACGACGGCGGGTGGCAGCCCGGGCGCGAGCACCTGGTGCACCTGCTCGGCGGTGAGCGGGCGGCCTTCACCGGGGCGACGGCGGAGGAGGCGGGGTGGTGACCGCGGCCTGCGCGCTCGCCGCGCTCGCGCTGCTCGGCTGGCCCGGCCGGGGACCGCGTTCGCGCCTCGCCGCTCTCCGCCGCCGGGGTGCGGCCGGTGGCGCTCCTCCCCGCAGCGCGGGTCTCCCGGTGCTGCGGTGGTTCCGCGGCAGTCCGCGTCGGAGCGGGGCGGCCGCGCTCGCCGCTGCCCTGGTGCTCCTCGGCGGTTGGGCCGCGGGGGCAGGTGGAGCGGTCGCCGCGCTCCTCGCCGCCGGAGCCGGAGGGCACTGCTACCGCGCGTGGGATCGGCAGCGCCGGCGAGGCCGCGGGTGGGAGGAGCTGGCCGCGGGACTGCACCTGTTCGTCGCGCAGCTGCGGGCGGGCGCGCACCCCGCCCGAGCGGCCGAAGGGGTCGCGGCCGAGTCCCCGGGTCGCACCGGTGCGCTGTTCCGCGAGATCGCGATGACCGCGCGGCTCGGCGGGGACGTCCCCACCGCCCTGGCCGCCGAGCACCGCACCGGCTCCCTCGGCGGTCCGTGCTCGAGCATGGCGCGGGCGTGGCGGTTGGCGGAACGGCACGGAGCGGGGCTGGCGGAACTGCTCGACGCGGTGCGGTGCGACCTGGAGAACCGCGCTGCGTTCCAGCACCGGGCGCAGGCGGACATGGCGGGCCCGCGCGCGACGGCGCTCGTCCTGGCCGTGCTGCCGGTGTTCGGCCTCGCGCTCGGCGAGGCCTCCGGCGCCGAGCCGCTCGCCGTCCTCCGCGATACGCCCTGGGGCCAGCTGCTGCTCGTGCTCGGAGTGGCGCTGGCCGGCTGCGGGGCCGCGTGGACGCTGCGCCTGACCGAGGCGGGTGCCTCGTGATCGCCGTGTGCGCAGCCCTGGTGGGCGTGGGCCTGCTGCTCGTGCCGGAGGCGCCGGTGCGCAGGCGGGTGGTGCGCCTGGCGCCGGCCGGGCGGAGGCGACGGGGCGCACCGGGGGTTCCACCCCGCCGCGTGCTGGGGGTCGCGGCGGGGGGTTCCTTCGGTGCGGTGGCCCTGGCGGCGGGACCCGCGGTCGGGCTCGCGGTGCTCGTCGCCGGCGGGACGTGCGCCGCGCTGGTCCGCAGGGCCCGGCGGCGGCAGGAGGGCACCGGCCCGATGGACCTGGCCACGGGGTACGAGCTGTTTGCCGCCGCGCTGCGGGCGGGGCTGAGCGCGCCCGCGGCGCTGACCGCGGTGGCCCGGGAGTTCGCCGGGCCCGCCCGCCGGGCGCTGGGCGCCGTGGCCGAGCGGATCGCGTTGGGAGCGGACGCGGCCGAGGCGTGGGAACCGGCGTTGCGGTGCCGCGACACGGCGGAGATCGCCCGGGCGGCGCGGCGCACCGCGCGCACCGGGAGTCCGCTGGCCGCGGTGGTCACCGAGCTCGCCGCACGCGCCCGGGCGCGTGCGCACGACGGCGAGCACGCCCGCGCGCGGCGCGCCGCCGTGTGGGTCTCTGCCCCGCTGGGGCTGTGCTTCCTGCCGAGCTTCTTCTGCCTCGGCATCGCTCCCGCGGTGCTGGGCATGCTTCGGCGCGTGGGTGAGCTGTGAGAGCTCGAAGGTCGTGACGAGGAGTCCGAAGAGGAGGACGAGGTGAACGTTCGGGATGTGCGTGGAGTGCGCGTTGTGCGCGCGCGTTCGCGCAGCGCGAGGTGGATCCACCGCTCCGCGGCGGAGGCCCGCATCCGTCCGCTGTGGACGATCATCGCCGGGTGGCGGTCCGCGGTGCGCGCCGCGGCGGGTGCGCTGCGCGGGGACGCGGGCATGAGCACCGCGGAGTACGCGATGGGGACCATCGCCGCGGCGGCCTTCGCCTCCGTGCTCTACGCGGTTGTCACCAGCGACGGCGTGCGGGATGCGGTGACCTCCCTGATCGAGCGCGGCTTGCAGGACGTGCCGGTATGACGCGCCGCGCAGCAGCGGGCTCCGACCGCGGCGCGGTCACCGTCGAAGCGGCGGTGGGAATCTGCGCCGTCGTGGCGGTTTTCGCGCTGCTCCTGCTGGGCGTCGGCGCCGCCGTCGCGCAGCTGCGGTGCACCGACGCCGCCGTCGAGGCGGCCCGGATGGCGGCGCGCGGGGACCGCGAGCGCGCGCACGCGGCGCTCGCGCAGCTCGCTCCGAAGGGGGCGAGCCTCCGCTTCTCCGGCGATGCCGAGTACGTGCGGGCCGAGGTGGTGGTACCAGCGCCCACCGGGGTGCTGGACCTGCGCGTGACCGCCGAGGCCGTGGCGGCCCGGGAACCGGGTGCGCCCTCCCCGTAGCGCGGCGGGCGGGCCCGTCCGGGCAGTTGCGGCCCCGCACCGCGGGGCCCGCACGGCAGCCCCGCACCGCAGGGCCCGCACCGCGCTCGCGTCGGCGCGGGCGCGGTGCCACGCGTACTGCAACGGAAGGAGTGTGCTGCAGGTGAAGGTGACGCTGCGCGGGGACCGCGGCGCGGCCACGGTCGTCGCCGCGGTGCTCGCCCTCGCGATGGCGGGTGTTCTCGTGCTCGTGCTGCACGCGGCCGCGGCGCTGTGGCAGCGCCACCGCATCGCGGGGGCGGCCGACCTGGCCGCGATCGCCGCGGCGGCGCACGCCCCGTTCGGGCCCGAGCTGGCCTGCGCGCGGGCGGCGGGGGTGGTGGACCGGATGGGCGGGGTGCTCACCGAGTGCTCGGTGTCCTCCCGGGACGCGCGGGTGCACGTGCGCGGTGAGCGGGGCTCCTCGGGTGGAGACTGGGGCCTGATCGGCGCGCGAGCGCGAGCCGGACCGGTGCGGGCGCAGCCGATCGGAGGGCCCGAAGGTGCACCGCACGGCAGACCGGGCGGGCACCGCCGCGGCCACGACGAGCGGGCGGGTGACGACGATGAACGGTCGCGGACGCCGAGGAGGCCGTGATGAACGGTGAGTGCTCCGCCGCTGAACCGCGGTGCGCCTCTTCGGCGCGTCTGAGCGGCCGGGCGCATTCGTCGCGGGAACCCGACCGGTCGTCGATGGGCCTCTACACAGGCCCGGGGCCGATGCCGTTCAGTAAGGGTGTGGGCACGCCGTTGGAAGGTGCGACAACGACGTCGCAGCGAGGTGGTTCCCCGACGCCGCCCCGGCACCGCGCGGGGCGTCGAACCACCGGCGGGGTGCGCTTTCGCGCAAGGAGGCTGGAAGACATGGATTCGTCGGCGGAGTGGCAGCACGCCGTCCGCAGCGTCCCGGCATCCCCGGCCGGGCTGACCTCGGACCGGATCGAGCTGCGCGTCCAGGCCATCGAACTGGCGACGCGCGGTTGGGCGATCCGGCCGGGAACCCTCTCGCAGCACGGCGAGCGGCGCGGGAACCCCGGTTCCCCGGCGGGAAGCAGCCGGGCCGGCCTCCCGGAACCGGTGCACGCGGACTGGGCGGGTTTCCCCGAGCTGTCCGCGACCGAACTGGCCGAGTGGTGGGCGGAACGTCCGTACAGCCTGCTGCTGGCCACCGGGCGGGGGGCCAACGCGTTCGAGGTCGACGCCGATCTCGGCCGCCGCGCCGCGGGGTACCTGCGCACCGCCGGTTCGCCGGCGCCGATCGCGGCGAACCCGCTGGGCCGGTGGTACTTCCTCACCCGCGACGAGGAGCTCGTCGGGCACCTGCTGGACGAGCTGGCCGAGGAACGGGATGAGCGGATCGGCATCCACGGGGGAGGCAGCTGGATCCCCCTGCCTCCCAGTGCTTTCCCGCACGGGGTCGTGCACTGGCGCGTCCAGCCGGAGCTGTGCGGGTGGCAGCTGCCCTCCGCGGAGTACGTGCGCAACGCGCTGTGCGCGGCCATGAACCCATCCACAACAGAACAGGCCACCGATGTGGTCGACCTCCTCATGGCAGGTCGCTGACGGGGACCGGTCGGTCGCGTGAGTCGCCGATGACACCGCGCACCCGGCTCACCCCCGACGTGGCCGATGCGGGATGAACGCGCTTCCCCTCCCGTGCTCATTCCGCCGCAACGGCCACGGAGCCGCACACCGGTGACTCAGCCCCCGGACGCGACCGGCTCTCCCCAAGCGGCCAGCACCGTGTCGAGGACGGCCACTGCCCCTGCCTTGTCCAGCGGTTCGTTGCCGTTTCCGCACTTCGGCGACTGAACGCAGGACGGGCAGCCGGCCGGGCACTCGCAGGAGGCGATCGCCTCCCGCGTCGCGGCCAACCACGGGACGATCGCTGCGTAAGCGCGATCGGCGAATCCGGCACCGCCCGGATGCCCGTCGTGCACGAACACCGTTGCCTCCCCGGTGTCCGGATGCACGGCGGTGGACACTCCGCCGATGTCCCAGCGGTCGCAGGTCGCGAACAGCGGTAGCAGGCCGATCGCCGCGTGCTCGGCGGCATGCAGCGCGCCGGGGAGGCGCGCCGGTTCCAGACCGGCGCCCCCCGGCGCGCTGCTCATCAACAGCTCCTGGGGAACGCTGTACCAGACGGCTCGGGTGCGCAGGGTCTGCTCCGGCAGGTCGAGCGCCACCTGGTCGAGCACCTCGCCGGACGGCAGCTTCCGCAAGTAGCCCACCACCTGCGAGGTGACGTCGACCTCGCCGAGGCTCACCGCGACCGCGCCCTCCCCGGCGGCGCCCTCCTCGGTGACGCCGTCCGCGGCGGCACCGCCCCCACCGGCGCTGCCCTCCGGCGCGGCCGCGCTGCGGGCGCCCTCCCCGGCGCTCGCCCCCGCGCGCGCATCGCGGCGGGGGACGCGGCTGTCCACGGTGCGCAGCACGGAGATGTCGGTGGTCTCCCGCGGCGAGGTGGTCCACTCCGGATTCTCCGCGTGCACCAGGGCGATGCCCTCGTCGAGGTCGAGCTCGTCGACGACGAAGGACTCGCCGCGGTGCAGGTAGACCGCGCCCTCGTGCACCGTGGAGCAGGCCGATCCGGGGTCGACGGTGCCGAGCATCCGCCCCGTGTCGGCTTCCACGACGGCGACGGGCTGCCCACCGGTGCCGCGCAGTTCGACGTCGCCGTGCGGTCGTTTCCGGCTGGTCCAGAACCACCCGCGGGGGCGGGCGCGCAGCACCCCGTCGGCGGTGAGCGCGGACACCGCGGATTCCGCGGCCTCCCCGCCGAGGACGGCCAGGTCCTCCCGCCCGAGCGGCAGCTCCGCGGCGGCGCAGACCACGTGCGGTTCGAGGACGTACGGGTTGGTCGGGTCGAGCACGGTGGTTTCCACCGGGCGGTCCAGGATCGCGCCCGGATTGCCGACGAGGTAGGTGTCCAGCGGTTCGTCCCGGGCGATGAAGACGACCAGCGCCCCGGCCCCTTCGCGGCCGGCGCGTCCGGCCTGCTGCCAGAAGGAGGCGAGCGTTCCGGGGTAGCCGGCGATGAGCACGGCGTCGAGCCCGGCGATGTCCACGCCGAGCTCGAGCGCGTTCGTCGTGGCCACGGCGCGGAGCTCGCCGGAGACGAGCGCCCGCTCGAGCGCGCGGCGCTCCTCCGGCAGGTAGCCGCCGCGGTAGGAGGCGACGCGTTCGGGCAGTTCCGGTGCCACCTCGCCCAGCGCGCGGCGCGCGGTGAGCGCGGCGGTCTCCACGCCGCGCCGGGAGCGCACGAACGCGAGGGTCCGCGCGTCCTCGACGACGAGATCGGTCATCAGCCGCGCGGCCTCGGTGCCGGACCCGCGGCGCACCGGTGCGCCGTTCTCCCCTGTGACGTCGGGCAGCAGCGGCGGTTCCCAGAAGGCCACGGTCCGCTGTCCCCGGGGTGATCCGTCCTCGGTGATCGCGGTGCAGTCGACGCCGGTCAGCCGCGCGGCCATCTCCTCGGGCCGGGCCACGGTGGCCGAGGCGAGCACGAACACCGGCTCGGCGCCGTAGTGCCGGGCCACGCGGCGCAGGCGGCGCAGCAGCAGCGCCACGTGGGAGCCGAACACGCCGCGGTAGCCGTGGCACTCGTCGATGACGACGTAGCGCAGGTTGCGCAGGAACCGCGCCCAGCGCTGGTGCCCCGGGAGGACGCCGTGGTGCAGCATGTCGGGGTTGGTGAAGATCCACCGCCCGTGCGCGCGGGCCCAGTCGCGCTCGCCGCGCGGGGTGTCGCCGTCGTAGGCGGCGGGCCGGGTTCCGGGCAGGTCGAGTTCGCGGGCGCCGCGCAGCTGGTCGGCGGCGAGGGCCTTGGTGGGGGCCAGGTACAGCGCCGTGGCCGCCTCGTCGTCGTGCAGGGCGGAGAGGATCGGCAGCTGGTACGCGAGGGATTTGCCGGACGCGGTCCCGGTGGCGATGACGACGTGCTGCCCGGCCCGGGCGGTGTCCGCGCCGGCGCGCTGGTGGGTCCAGGGGCGTGCGGTGCCGCGGGCGTTCAGCGCGTCGACGAGTTCGGCGGGCGCCCAGTCCGGCCAGTCGGCGTGGCGGGCGGGGCGCGGGGGCAGGTCGGCGACGTGGCGCAGCGGGCCCTCCGCCTCGGCGGTGTCCTCGGCGCGGGCCCCGGCGAGGACGCGGTCCAGTAACCGCCGGCCGTGTTCGTCGCTGGTCGTGCGCACGGTCAGCAGCCTCGCACAGCGGGGGTGCGCGGTGTGCGGCGCCGGGCGGCCGGTGCGGGACGCGGGAACTCACTCGATCCGGCATTGTTCGCGCCGCGGCGGGGTCGGTGCGGGCCGGCGCTGCGGGGGTGCGGACGCGCTGTCCGAGCCTCCGCGGACACGCGGAGCGGCCCTCAATACCTCATGACACCCGTTCGGACCAAATCACGAGCACTGCTTTCGAGGGATAAGCGGCGGTGCTGAATCGATCAATTGCGGTTGAATGCCCACGTCAGGGCGAGTGAGCTATCACACGGTGAGGTACGACACTTGATTCCGGCATAGACTGCGCGATCACGACGTCGCCGCGGTCGACCTGCGGTCGCACCGGGCGAGGCCGTCTCGCACGCGCCGGCGAGCGCCGCGCACGTGCGACACCGGCACCGAACCGAGCACGAACCAGGAGGACGGATGTCCCTGCTGATGCCGGCCGAGCCGTGGCCGGGCCCCGCTGCGGGCCTCGATGGCTGGGCTCAGGGCGCTGCACCACCGAGTTCGCACCCCCGGATGGATCTCGCCCAGCACGCACCGATCGCCCTCGGCGGTGCCGACTACACGATCGTCGGCGTGGTCATGGTCATCGCGCTGGGCGCCCTCGCCCTCGGGTACCTGCTCATCCGCGAAGTCCTCGCCGCCGGCCAGGGCACCCCGCGGATGCAGGACATCGCCACGGCCGTCCAGGAAGGCGCCTCGGCCTACCTCAACCGGCAGTTCCGCACCCTGGCGGTCTTCGCCGTCATCGTGTTCTTCGCGCTGTTCGCGCTGCCCGCCGAAAGCGTGGCCGAGAGCATCGGCCGCTCGCTGTTCTTCCTCGCCGGTGCCGCCTTCTCCGGGCTCATCGGCTACCTCGGCATGTGGCTGTCCACCCGCGCGAACTTGCGCGTGGCCGCGGCGGCCCGCGAGTCCGCGGGGGCGCGGGAGCGCGCCATGCGGATCGCCTTCCGCACCGGCGGTGTCGTCGGCATGACCACCGTCGGGCTCGGGCTGTTCGGCGCGGCGCTGGTGGTGCTGGTCTACGCCGGTGACGCGCCGCGCGTGCTGGAAGGGTTCGGCTTCGGCGCCGCCCTGCTGGCCATGTTCATGCGCGTCGGCGGCGGCATCTTCACCAAGGCCGCCGACGTCGGTGCCGACCTCGTCGGCAAGGTGGAGCACAACATCCCCGAGGACGACCCGCGCAACGCGGCCACGATCGCCGACAACGTGGGCGACAACGTCGGCGACTGCGCCGGCATGGCCGCCGACCTGTTCGAGTCCTACGCGGTGACGCTGGTGGCCGCGCTGATCCTCGGCACCGCGGCCTTCGGGATGCACGGGCTGCTGTTCCCGCTGATCGTGCCGGCGATCGGCGTCGTCACCGCCGTGCTCGGCGTGTACATCACCCGGGCGCGCCGGGACGAGGGAGCGCTGACCGCGATCAACCGCTCCTTCTACATCTCCGCTGCGATCGCGGCGGTGGCCTCGGCCGCGGCGGCGCTGATCTACCTGCCGCACTCCTTCTCCGGGCTGACCGGCGTGCCCCCGGAGATCACCGCCACCGCCGGCAACCCCGCGGTGGTGGCGCTGAGCGCCGTGGTCATCGGCATCGTGCTCGCCGTCGTCATCCTCAAGCTCACCGGCTACTTCACCGCCACCGAGACGCGGCCGGTGCGGGACGTCGGTCGGGCTTCCCGGACGGGACCGGCGACCGTCATCCTCTCCGGCATCTCCGTCGGCTTCGAGTCGGCCGTGTACACCGCGCTGGTGATCGCAGCGGCCGTGTTCGCCGCGTTCCTGCTGTCCGGGTCGCTGGCGGTGGCGCTGTTCGCCGTGGCGCTCGCCGGTACCGGCCTGCTCACCACGGTGGGCGTCATCGTCGCCATGGACACCTTCGGCCCGGTCGCCGACAACGCCCAGGGCATCGCCGAGATGTCCGGCGAGCTCGAGGGCGAGGGGGAGCAGGTGCTGACCGAGCTCGACGCCGTCGGCAACACGACCAAGGCGATCACCAAGGGCATCGCGATCGCCACGGCCGTGCTCGCCGCGACCGCGCTGTTCGGCTCCTACACCGACGCGATCGGGCAGGCGCTGGCCGGCATCGGCGGTGCGCTCAGCCCCGGCGAGTACCTCGTGTACGCGCCGAACGTGCTCGTCGGCGTGGTGATCGGCGCCGGTGTGGTGTTCCTGTTCGCCGGTCTGGCGATCAACGCCGTGTCCCGCGCGGCCGGGGCGGTCGTCTACGAGGTGCGGCGGCAGTTCCACGCCAAGCCCGGGATCATGGACGGCACCGAGCGCCCCGAGTACGGCCGGGTGGTGGACATCTGCACCCGCGATTCGCTGCGCGAACTCGCCACCCCGGGCCTGCTGGCCGTGCTCGCCCCCGTGGCCGTGGGCTTCGGCCTCGGCGTCGGGCCCCTGGCCGGCTACCTCGCCGGTGCGATCGCGACCGGCACGCTCATGGCGATCTTCCTGGCGAACTCGGGCGGCGCCTGGGACAACTCGAAGAAGCTCGTCGAGGACGGCCACCACGGCGGCAAGGGCTCCGAGGCCCACGCCGCGACCGTCATCGGCGACACCGTCGGGGACCCGTTCAAGGACACCGCGGGTCCGTCGATCAACCCGCTGCTGAAGGTGATGAACCTCGTCTCGGTGCTCGTGGCGCCGGCCGTGGTGGCCGTCACCGTCGGTGACGCGGCCTCGGTCCCGCTGCGGGTGAGCATCGCCGTCGTCGCCGTGCTCGTCATCCTCGCCGCCATCGTCGTGTCGAAGCGGCGCAGCACCGCGATCGACGAGGAGTCACCGAACCGGCTCCCCGACGGGGCGGCGTAACGTCCTGCGAGCAGCACTCCCGGCGGCCCCGCGTGTCCCGCACGCGGGGCCGCCGCGTGGTGCAGTGGTACGACTGCGCTGCGCGGATGCTCACGCGCGCCGTGCCGCGGCGGGTTCGCGCGTTTCGGCGCCGGCCCGCTGCGGTAGCCGGCGGGCGCGTCCCGCTCGCGCGGTTGCGGCCCGGCGGGGCGGGCGGCAGCACCGCGCTGCACGACCGCCGCGGTGCACCCGGCCGCGGCCGGCGCGCTTTGACGCACATCACGCTGGGTCACGCATCGGAATCCGAACGTGTCCCGTTACGTTCGTACGGGGCGCGACGTGGGTCGTGTTGTGTGCAACCCTGTGCGTTCCCGGCAGAGTGGGGCACACCTGGCGAGGGCACACTGAGGACCGTCGAGGCGCCCGCGTGGTCGCGCGGCACTCGTGGTTCGGGTGTGCGCTCGAGTGAACGGAAGGGACATGCGGTATTCGACGGATGCGCCGGTGCACCGCTCCCCGCAGCCGGGGGCCTCGCACTCCGACGGGCGATGATGCCGCTGAGTACAGGGAGGATCGAACGCCTCCGCGAGAAGAGAGCAGGTAAGCGTGGCTGGGTCGACACGGACGAAGAAGAACGGGGGTACTCCGAGGACCTCCGCATCCCAGAACGGGGCGGGCGGTCACCGGCTGGTGATCGTCGAGTCCCCGGCGAAGGCGCGCAAGATCGCGTCCTATCTCGGGTCGGACTTCGTCGTTGAGTCCTCGCGCGGGCACATCCGCGACCTGCCGCGCGGAGCCGCGGACGTCCCCGCCGAGTACAAGGGCCAGTCCTGGGCGCGGCTGGGCGTGGACGTGGACAACGACTTCGAACCGCTCTACCTGGTCACGGCCGACAAGAAGGGCACGGTCTCGGAGCTGTCCGAGGCGCTGGACGGCGCCGAAGAGCTCTACCTCGCCACGGACGGCGACCGCGAGGGCGAGGCGATCGCCTGGCACCTGCTGGAGACGCTGCAGCCGAACGTCCCGGTGCACCGGATGGTGTTCCACGAGATCACCGAGTCGGCCATCCGGGCCGCCGCGGCCAACCCGCGCGAACTGGACCAGAACATGGTCGACGCGCAGGAGACCCGCCGCATCCTCGACCGCCTGTACGGCTACGAGGTCAGCCCGGTGCTGTGGAAGAAGGTCATGCCGAAGCTCTCGGCGGGCCGGGTGCAGTCCGTGGCCACGCGCATCGTGGTGCAGCGGGAGCGGGAGCGGATCAGCTTCGTCCCCGCCGAGTACTGGGACATCGCCGCCACCCTGGACGCGGGCGCGCAGGCCGACCCGCGGCGCTTCAGCGCCCGCCTCGTCTCCGTGGACGGCCGCAAGCTCGCCGCGGGACGCGACTTCGGCCCGGACGGGCAGCTCAAGAGCGACGACGCGGTCGTGCTCACCGAGGCGGAGGCCGGCCGGATCGCCGGGGCGCTCGCCGAGGCCGACCTGCACGTCTCGCGGGTCGAGGAGAAGCCCTACACCCGCAAGCCGTACGCGCCGTTCATGACCTCCACGCTGCAGCAGGAGGCGAGCCGGAAGCTGCGGTTCTCCGCGGACCGGACGATGCGCACCGCGCAGCGGCTGTACGAGAACGGCTACATCACCTACATGCGGACCGACTCGACGACGCTGTCCGAGACGGCGCTCGCGGCGGCCCGCAACCAGGCGCGCGACCTCTACGGCGACAGCTACCTGTCGGGGCAGCCGCGGCAGTACAACCGCAAGGTCAAGAACGCGCAGGAAGCGCACGAGGCGATCCGCCCGGCGGGGGACACCTTCCGCACGCCGGGGGAGGTCGCCGCCGAGCTGGACACCGACGAGTACAAGCTGTACGAGCTGGTGTGGCAGCGCACGATCGCTTCGCAGATGGCCGACGCGAAGGGCACCACGCTGTCGGTGCGGGTCACCGGCACCGCCTCCAGCGGGGAGGAGTGCACCTTCGCCTCCTCGGGCCGCACGATCACCTTCCCCGGGTTCCTCAAGGCCTACGTGGAGTCGGTGGACTCGGAGGCCGGCGGTGTCGCCGATGACCAGGAGTCCCGCCTGCCCGCGCTGGTGCAGGACCAGGCCATCACCGCGGCGGGGATGGACCCGGACGGGCACTCGACCAGCCCGCCCGCCCGGTACACCGAGGCGAGCCTGGTCAAGGCGCTGGAGGAGCTGGGCATCGGCCGCCCGTCGACGTACGCGTCGATCATCAGCACGGTCCAGGAGCGCGGTTACGTGTGGCGCAAGGGCTCGGCGCTGGTGCCCTCGTGGATCGCCTTCGCCGTGGTCGGCCTGCTGGAGAAGCACTTCGGCCGGCTCGTGGACTACCACTTCACCGCCGCGCTGGAGGACGAGCTCGACCGCATCGCCGAGGGCGCGCAGGAGCGCAGCCGCTGGTTGAACGGGTTCTACTTCGGCGGCGACGTGGGCCCGGAGGGGTCCATCGGCCGCGCGGGCGGGCTGAAGAAGCTCGTCGGCTCCGGCGTGGAGGAGATCGACGCCCGCGAGGTCAACTCGATCCCCATGTTCACCGACGAGGAGGACCGCACGGTCTACGTCCGGGTGGGCCGCTACGGGCCGTACCTGGAGCGGCCGCTGGCCGACGGTTCCGCGCAGCGGGCGAACCTGCCGGAGGACCTGCCGCCGGACGAGCTCACCGCCCAGGTGGCGGAGAAGCTGTTCGCCACGCCGATGGAGGGCCGCAGCCTCGGCACCGACCCGGAGACCGGGCACGAGGTGGTGGCCAAGGAGGGCCGCTTCGGCCCGTACGTCACGGAGGTCCTGCCGGAGGGCGACAGGAGCAAACCCCGAACGGGCAGCCTGTTCAAGTCGATGTCGCTGGACACCGTGACGCTCGAGGACGCGCTGCGGCTGCTGTCGCTGCCGCGCGTGGTGGGCACCGACCCGGACTCCGGGGAGGAGATCACCGCGCAGAACGGCCGGTACGGCCCGTACCTCAAGCGCGGCTCCGATTCGCGGTCGCTGGAGTCCGAGGAGCAGATCTTCACGGTCACCCTGGACGAGGCCAAGAAGCTGTACCAGCAGCCGAAGCAGCGCGGGCGGCGCGCCCCGGCGGCCCCGCTCCGGGAGATGGGCGAGGAACCGGACACGTCCAAGCAGCTCGTCGTCAAGGACGGCCGGTTCGGCCCGTACGTCACCGACGGGGAGACGAACGCCTCGCTGCGCAAGGGCGATGACGTGGAGTCGCTGACGCTCGAGCGCGCGGTGGAGCTGGTCCAGGAGCGGCGGGCGAAGGCGCCGCCGAAGAAGAAGTCCGCCGGCAAGAAGAGCACGTCGTCGAAGTCGTCCTCGTCCTCCGCCAAGTCCGGGTCGTCGAAGTCGGCGAGCGGGTCGACCAAGAGCGGCGGTGGCTCGGCCAAGAGCACGGGCAGCTCGTCGACGTCGTCGAGCGGGAAGTCCCCGAACGGAAAGTCGTCGGGCGGGAAGTCGTCGAAGAGTTCCGGCTCAGCGAGGACCGGCACCGCGCAGTCGGCCTGACGGTCGGGTGCGCGTGGTGACAGCCGCGCGGGGTGCCGGAGCGGAGGGAGCGCGAACCTATGACGACCGGCACGGAGGTGGCCGGTGGCGTGTGGGCGGAGGTCGTCGGCCAACCGGACGCGGTGGCGACGCTGACCTCCGCCGTGCGGGCCGCGCGGCGCGCCGCTGCGGGTGGACCGGACGTCGGCGGTGCGATGACGCACGCGTGGTTGTTCACCGGGCCGCCCGGCTCCGGCCGCTCGGTGGTGGCGCGCGCGTTCGCCGCCGCGCTGCAGTGCACGGATCCGGAGCGGCCCGGGTGCGGGGAGTGCTCCGCCTGCCGCACGACGGAGGGCGGCACGCACGCGGACGTGCGCGTCGTCGTGCCCGAAGGACTGTCCATCTCGGTCTCGGAGATGCGCTCGCTCGTGCAGGCCTCGGCGCGCAGGCCGTCCACCGGCCAGTGGCGCGTGGTGCTCATCGAGGACGCCGACCGGCTCACCGAAGGAGCGGCGAACGCGCTGCTCAAGGTCGTGGAGGAACCGCCGGCGCGGACGGTGTTCCTGCTGTGCGCCCCGTCCGACCACCCCGAGGACGTGTCGGTGACGATCCGCTCCCGCTGCCGCGTGGTGCACCTGCGCACCCCGCTGCCGGGGGCGATCGCCGAGGTGCTGCGCGAGCGCGACGGGGTGGACGCGGAGCGCGCGCGGTGGGCGGCGTCGGTGTGCGGCGGGCACATCGGGCGCGCCCGGCGGCTCGCCACGGACGCGGACGCGCGGGAGCGCCGCGAGCGGGTGCTGCGGGTCCCGGCGCGGTTGAACCGCTTCTCCGAGGTGTTCGCCGCCTCCGGTGAGCTGGTGAGCTCGGCCGAGGCCGAGGCGCAGGCGGCGAACGCCGAGCGCGACGAGGAGGAGAAGGAGCAGCTGCGCACCGCGATGGGTGCCGGCGGTACCGGCAAGGGCACGGCGCAGGCGACCAAGGGCGCGAACGCGGCGCTGAAGGAGCTGGAGAAGAAGCAGAAGTCGCGGGCGACGCGTTCGCAGCGGGACGCGCTGGACCTGGCGCTGGTGGATCTGGCGGGGTTCTTCCGCGACGTGCTCGTGCTGCGGGCCGGTGCGGACGTGCCGTTGAACCACCCGGACTTCCGCGGGGACGCGGAACGCGCGGCGCACGAGTGGACCTCGGAGTCGGCGCTGCGGCGGCTGGAGGCCGTGCTGGAGTGCCGCGGCGCGCTGGGGCGCAACGTCAAACCCGTCGTGGCCGTCGAGGCCATGGTGGCCGCCCTCCACCGCGGCTGAGCCGTCCGGCGGCCGTGCTCGTGACCACCGCGCCCCTCGGCGGCCCCCTTGATGCCCCGAGGGGCCGCCGGGGGTGATGCACCGCCCCGCGGACGAATCGGTGAGCGGTGCGTTTTCCACCTACCAGCGTGGGGACAGTTCGCAATTTTCATGAAAATTGCGAACTGTCCCCACACGTTTGCAGCAGGAGCTGTCACCACGCGGTCACGGGTCACCCGCGGCGGGGGCGCAGGGCGAGGACGAGGGCGGTGCTCAGCACGAGCAGGGCGGCGCCGGCGCAGAACAGCGGGGTGGGGGAGAGGCCGCTGCTGGCGGCGGGCGAGACCGCGCTGCGCTGCTGGGCACCCTCGTCGGTGAAGGCGCCGGGGCGCAGCTCGCCCTGCGCCTCGATGTTCCGGTGCGCACCGCTCGGGTTCGTGCCACCGGCCGCCTCGGGCGCCCCGCCGTCGGCCCGCTCGGCGCCGCCGATGTCGCCGGGTTCCGGCGCGGCACCGGGCGGTGTGCTGCTCCGCTCCTCGGCGGGCCGGTTCACCGCGCCCCCGCCGGGACCGGGGTCCGGATCCGCGGTGGGGCCGGGGGTGGGCGCACCGCCGCCGGAACGCGAGCCCGTCGCGGTCCCGGGTTCTCCGCAGCGCACGCCGCCTTCCGGGGCCTTCGCGCGGACGGTCTGCTCGCCGATGGTGACCTGCGCGAGCGCGGCGCGGTCCGCGGGCAGGTGCGGCAGCACGCGCAGGTCGAGCAGCTTCGCCGCGGCGCCCGTCTGCCCGTCGCCCAGCGCGCCCTCGCGCAGCTCGCCGATGCTCAACCGGAGCACCCCGAGGTCGAGCGGCGGGAGGCCGGGGCCGCTGCGCGGCGCGGGGCCGATCGGCAGCTCGGCGCTCGGGTTCGCCGCGTCGAGCGTGGCGACCTCCTCGCCACCGCGGGTGATCCGCAGCACCGGCGCCTCGTAGTCCACTGTGGATTCTTCCGGGTCGCCGGTGGCGGTCACCGACAGCACCGGCCGGTGCACGACGTCCACGCCGATCTCCCGGTCCGTGCCGGCGAACAGGCGGACGCTGCCCAGGCTGATCCGCGAGGTGGACCGCACGGCTTTGCCGGGCCCCGCCGGGTTGTCGACGAGGCGCACCGTGGAGTGGCTGTGCGCGACGTCGGGGATGCGCACCAGCGATCCGGACGGCGCGCCCAGCAGCCCGCCGAGGTCCTGCAACCGCGGATCGACGCCCTGCGCCGCGGGCAGCTCGTTCACCGCCGCCGCCTGGCCCAGGGAGAACCGAGCGTCGGCGATCGGGTCGACGCACGGCCCGCGCTGCTCGCTCCAGCGCGCGTGCGCCCTGCCGGACAACCCGGCCGCATCGACCTCGCCGCGGGCCTGCTCCGGCATCCGCAGCCCGGTGGCTTCCGGCTGCGCGTTGTCGGGAACCGCCGCCTGCAGGACCGTGCCGGGCAGTCGCGGGGCTCTGCCGCCCAGCCCGACCGCGACCGGTGCCGCGCGGGCCTTGGCGCGTTCGCTCGCGAGGAAGGCCTCCGAGTTGGCCGTGGCGCTGGTGATGCCGAACCCGACTGCGGCGACGGACTGCTTCGGCAGCGTCCCCTCGAACTCCGGGTCGTTCATGACCGTGTCCGGCGTGACCGTGCGCGGCAGGATCCGCACCCCGCCGAGCATCGCGCCCGTCTCGCCGAGCACCGGTGGCTGCGTCCGCGGCTCGGAGGCCGGCGGCTGGTCGGGATCGGCCGGCTCCGGCACGGGGGTCGTCGGCGGGGCGGACTGGGCCGCAGCGGCTGGTGCGCCGAGCGCGGCGCACACCACCGGGACGGCGATGAGGGCGACGAGGTGACGTGCGGTGGTGCGATGGCTCCGCGCGGACCGGTTTGCGCTCATCCGGCTCCCCTCCATGACGGACGGCACGGTGACGAGCGTCACGTGATCTCACAACGAGCCGGGGGCGCGCGGGTGACGCGAGGGGGTGGTGCGCGGCGCCGCGGGGCGGCCGGGTAGACTCGTGCGCGCAACGCCGCCGTAGCTCAGACGGTCAGAGCGACGCACTCGTAATGCGTAGGTCAGGGGTTCGAATCCCCTCGGCGGCTCCGGTGTCGAGCAGGCCCCTTCCGCGAGTCGGGAGGGGCCTGCTCGCGTTTCGGGCACCGCTCGCCCGGTGCGTCCGGGGTCTCGCGGCTGATCGGCCCGCTCGACCTCGCGCCCGACCGGTGCGCGTCCCGAGCGTCTCCCCGGTGTGGCGGGTGCCCGCCGCTGCTGGTGTCCGCAGCGACGTCCTCAGCGGCCGGTGGTCGTTTCTCCGGGGCGCGGACAGGTGTGGCGGGCAACCGCGCGTTCCCGAAGTCCGTCCTGTTCGGACTGCTCGTTTCTGCCGCGTTGAACGCGGTCTTATGCGTGGTGCTGTGTGGCGGGGACGAGTTCCGGAGTCACGAGAGGGGCCCTCGCTTCCCGGAGACGACGCCGCCGTAGGTCTGGGGTGCGTAGGTGAAGATGGCATCGGCCATGTGCGGCAGTTGCTGGCTGACGTCCCCGTTGAAGGGGAGGAAGTACAGGCCGGGTTCTCCCTTCCAACTCCAGAAGCGCTTCATCTCGGGGTGGACCTGGGCGAAGTGCTCGGGGTTGAGGGCCTGGAGTTCGAGGGACGCCCCTGTCCGGTCGGCTTTGAAGTAGACGGGGTGCTCGACGTTGCTGACCCGCAGGGGTTGGGTAACGCGGATCCGCGCGGCGGAGAGCTCCTCCCAGCGCACGGCGAAACCCGGCCTCGTCGGGGGTTGGAACCGCACGCCGGTGCGGTCGAAGGTGAGGTGACGTTTGCCGGTCATCGCCTTCCAGAAGATCACGGTGATGTAGCCCGGAGCTCCGAGGAACAGGCCGATGAGCAGCGTGACAATCGCCGCGCCCGTCTGCTTGGGCGTGGGCGGGAACCCCTGGCCGTCACCGGTGGCGAAGCCGTAGACGGCGGTGACGATGAGCGCCGTGCCCAGGAGGAGGGAGAGACCCAGACCTGCCTTAATGAACGTCGACGGGGGTCCGCCGAAGGTGATGGTGACCGCGTTCTGCCGTGCGGCGAGCGAGGGCGTGTTCTGCTGTTGGGGGTCCGTCACAGTGTTCCGCTCCAACCCGTCGGTTTGTTCTCCGGGCGCTTCGTCCCGTCGTGCTGGCCCGTTTCGTCCGGTGGGGCGTTGTCCAGCTCGGTCGTCTTCTTCACGCCTTCCCAACCGAGCTTGGCCGCGTCGTTGCTGGGGTTCACATGCCAGCCGAATTCCTGCCGAGTACCGAACGGTGTCGGCGCGGAGAACTTCCCCACGGCGGCGCTCTCGTCGAGGGAGCCCCGGCCTTGGAAACCGACACCGGGCGCGTCCAACTTGCCCCGGTGCAACCCCGTCATGTCCGTCGTCTTGGCGGCCATGTCCTTCGTCGTGGTGGCTGCCTTGCGCATGCCGGTGGCGAGTTGGCCGATGCCGTGCCCGAACTCCTCGAGCGCGTTCCAGGCCTTCTTGAAGACGGAGACGATCTTCGAGACCCACTCGCTGATCTTGCCGGCCCATTTCGTGGCCCGGCGCACGATGTCACCGATGGCCGCGGGTGCCGCGAGACCGGCGCTGATGAAGCCGGCGACAGCCCACTCCGCGATGGCGGCGAGTATCTCGCCGACGGCCTGGGCGATCATGTCCCGCACGATCCCGCGGACCACGGAGATGACCGTGCCGATGGTCTTCACACCCGCGGCCATCGAGGAGCACGCTGCGCCCACGGCTGCGTGCAGCTGCTTCTGCTGATCGGCCGTGGCCCGGTAGGCCTCGCCCGCCGGGCCGGCCCAGTCGCCGGTGGCCTGTTTGACCGCGTGCTGGAACTGCTGGGAGCCGTCGTCGATCTCCTGGCCGATGTTCTGCCACGTCTGGCTCATCGCGTCGATCGCGGGCGGGTCCCCGGCGAGCCAGTCCAGTGGTTCGCGCAGGAAGGACACGTGCTCCATCGCCCACCCGACGCCGGCGGACGCGAGCATGGCGAGGGGATCGGCGAGTCCGGCGACCCCGTCGAGGGCCGTGCCGGCGCCCTGGGCGAGCCCCTCGGCCCAGTCGCCGCTGCCGAAGGCGTCGACGGTCTTCGACGCCGAGTCGATGGGGCCCGCCCCGTTGGTCGTGGATTCCCCGCCGACGACCCAGCCGTCACCCTTGCTGCGCGGCTGTTCGATCAGGTCGTTCTCGCTCATCTCACACCCCGCGGACCTGGTTGAGCGCGTCGACGGCCGCGCCGTCGGAGTTCTCGTAGTCTTCGGCGGTGCTGCGCACGTCGTCCGCGAGGGACTTCGTGGACTCCGCGAGCTGCTGGACCATGCCCGTCACCTGGGCCTCCTTGGCGATGACGGCCGAGGCGAGGAACTGGCCGATCACGCCGAAGGCGTCGGTGTTGAGCGTGGTCTGCCCAGCTGCCTGCGCCGCCGCGTCGAACGTGCCGGCGACGTCGTCGACGGCCCCCGCGTGCCGCCGCAGCTGTTCCGGGGAGGCCTGGAATCCGTTCTCGCCCACCGGTCACCCCCGCAGCCACGTGCCGTCGCCGAAGTCCTCGTCCTCGTCCGGGTCCTCCGGACCGGGGCGGGTGTCCTGCTGGGCGCCCTGGTCGCTGCCGGAAGGAGCGCTGGTGACGCTGTTCAGCATGAAGTCGAACGCCGCGCCGTCGCCCATCTCCGGCTGGACGGCCTCGCGGAGCTGCTCGCTCGCCCGCGTCTGCGCGCGGTTGACGCAGTCGAGGACCTCCTGGGCCAGTCCCTCCGGGTCGCGGCGCTTGATGCCGCTGCCGAAGGAGAGGTCGACGAGGTTGCCCGAGCTGTTGACGGTGACCGAGACCTCGCGGTCGCCGCTGCGCTCGGTCACCTGCACGCCCCCGATCGCCTCGTTGATGCGCTGGCTCTTCGCCTCCGCTTCGCGCAGTTTGTCCTGGTAGTCCGCCAGCAACTGGTCGGGATCGGTCGGATCGGACATCGTGCCTCCGGGGTTCCGGGTCGTTCTTCCGGGGACTCTAAGGGATCGGGGAGGCCGGTTGGACGGGTTCGCGCGCACCGGGTGCGCGAGTGGCGCGGGTCACGCCGTTCGACTCGGGGAGGGAGGAGCGCTCGTTTTCGCGCCAGTGCTGCGTCATCACACGATGGGGCAGTGACGCGCCGTAGGGCGAAATGTCCGCCTGCCGCTGCGCGGTCTGGTTCCGGCGGCTGACGCTGCGGCGCGTCGTGCGCGTAGCGTGTCCGCACCGGGAAACGGCGTGTTCCTGTGGGCGAGCGCTCGCTCCCCCGCGGAAGGGGCGGCGCGCCGGATCCGACCCGTTCGGCGCGCGATCGAAGTGCGCGCCGTCGCGGGTGTTCCTAAGGTCCACTGTGGTCGCTGGAGCGGCCGCGGCAACGTCCCTCCCGTCGCGGGACGAAGACCCGTTCGACGCCCGAGGAGTGAACTCCACGATGGCGGAAAAGCGGAAGAGAGTGCTCGGTGCGCTGGCCGCATCGGCGATGATCGTGCTGCTGTGCGGCATCGGAGCTGCGATCGCGTGGCCGCTGATCGCCTTGCGGTTCGCCGCTGTCGAGTTACCTCCGTCCACGTCGGAACAGCACGTGCAGCGGTCCGTGCTCTCCACCGTCGTCTGCCCCGGGGATTCCGGATCCGCAGTTCCGGGGTGTCGAACGATTCCTTCCACTGTGTCCGGTCAACCGGCGGTACTCGTCGGGCCGGCGGAGGCGTGAACACCCGCGAGCAGCGGGGAGGCGAACGCCCCCGATCGACTACAGTGGACAGCGCAGAGCCGCGGCTGGCGGTCGGCGCAGTGCGGAAGCGCCGCGCGGCGGCGCCTCGTCCCCCGCCGCGCGGCGGCGTTCTCCCCGGCCTGACGCCGGGACCGACCTCCCCCGGCCCGGCGCGTGCGCGCCACTCCGCGCCCTCCCGATCCGCCGGGCCGACGCTCGCCCGCATGCCCGCCCGCCCGCGCGACGGTGCTCGCGGCGCCTCCGCGCCCGCGTCCGCACGGCATCCGCGGGCGGGTTCGGTCACCGTGCGTGTCAACCCCGCGAGCTCCGCGGAACGATCATGCCCGCGGAATATTCCACTTACTCCGTGTCAGCGATCACTCGCAGGGCGGATGCACCCAGTTGCGAGCCGGATCCGGCGTGCTGTCACAGTGGCAGCCCCCGAATCGAGCGGCGTGTGGCCGTGTCCGACCGAGCGCTGGCGGTGTTGCGGTCTCGTCTGCCGTGTCCGTTTCATCCGCGGCACGCGGACCAGCCCCCGTGTGGCCTACCCGGGCATCACCCCCATGGCCGATTGTCGCCGTGCTCGGGGACCATTTCGATCGCAGTGATGCCGGAAGGATCGAACTCCATGGAGCGAGTGGACGCGGGAATCGTCGGTGGTGGCTTAATCACCGAGGACGTCACGACGCAGGACTGGGAACGGCGGATCGCCGAGCGCTCCGAGCGCTTGTACCGCGCACGCTTGCTGCGCCGGTTCCTCCTGCTCTGGGTGTACCCGGGCAACGCGTTGCTGGTGCTGTGCACGCTGATCGGCACGGTGATGACCTGGCCCTCGCCACTCCTGCCGGTCGCCGGGTTCACGGTGCTGGTCGTCTCGGGCGCGATCGGTGGGCGGTTGGCCTACCTGCAGCACCTGCGGGTGCGCTCGGTGCGGGCGGAGCTGCGCACGCTGGAGACGGCCTACCGCGAGCAGCGCCTGGCCGAGGTGGACTCCGACGACCTGCTCGGCACGCAGAAGCGCTACCGCGCGGAACTGCCCGAGATCATCGGCCGGTACCGCGCGGCCGCCCGCGAGGACCGGCGCAAGGACGCCCTGTTGCAGAGCGTGGTGATCGGTGGTTCGATCATCGCGGCCACCACGAGCGGGTTGTCCCTGTCGCTGGCCGGGGCGCACTGGGGGGCAGTGGTGCTGAGCCTGCTGGTCGCCGTGGCGGCGGCCTTCGCGGGGCACGGCCAGTTCCGCGAGCGCGCGTCCACGTGGCAGCGCACGGCCGACGCGCTGGAGCGCGAGTACGAGGCCGTGGAACTGCGGGTCGGGCGTTACCGCCGGTTCGGGGACGAGCGCGACGCCTACGCCGAGTTCGCCGACGCGGTCCTCGCGCTGCGCGGTCCGGCGCTGCGCTCGCCGGGTGCCGATGTCGACGTCACGTGACGGCGGCGCGGTGGCAGCGACGGGGGCGGCAACAGGGGACATGACGCAGCGGAGTGGCTGAACGGTGAAATCCGCCGCATGTCCCCGAAAGTGCGATGCGTATCCCGCGCGATTCGTGACGGTGCGTGCGAATTCGCCGAGTACGTGATCGCTGAATGGTGTCCGAGCGAGTTTCCGTAATCTTCGGCGCCGCGCACACCTAACCGCCTGCAGGAAGGAGCTAGGCGATGAAACGCACGCTGAGCGCGGCGACGTCGGTGGTGGTCGGCGGCGCGGGCGCGGTCGCTTTCCCCGCCGCGGCCCTCGCCGCACCGGCCGACCAGTCCGCTGAAGAGGTCGCCGCCCAGAACGCCACCGGGGCGGCGCTGCACACGGCAGGTGCCGTGCACTCCGCGACGCAGACCGTCGGAGACGTCGTCTCGGCTCCGGAGGAGCTGGCCACCGGCGCCAAGGCGCAGGACCCGCTGGCCCCCGTGACCGGCCTGCTCGAGAAGGTCGTCGGCACCGTCACCGGCCTCGCGCAGCAACAGCAGCAGAAGTCCGCCGACGCGCTGCCCGACGAGGTGACGGGCACGCTGGACTCGGCCACCTCGCAGGTACCGGCGGTGGACCAGGTGGCCGGCCAGCTGACCGGCGACTCCGCGCCCCGCAGCGGCCTCGGCAACCCCCTCGACAACCCCCTCGGCGAGGTCAACGGCCTGCTCGGCGAGGGGCACAGCCCCGTCACCGGCCTCACCGAGGCGCTCGGTGGCAGCGACAGCCGCAGCCTCGGCAGCCCGGGCCTGCCCACCGACCAGATCACCGGTGACCTGCCGGTCGAGGACCTCGCCCCGGTCGGCCCGACCCTGCCCGCCGAGCAGGGCGAGCGCTCCGCTCCCCGGTCGGTGCCCGGTACCGGAACCGCGCAGCAGGCCGTCGACACCGCGCAGCACAGCGCCGAGAGCGTGCCCGCGCCCGCGCAGGCCTCGGAGACCGACGGCGCGGAGCAGCCGCAGGTCGGTCCGCTCAACGGTCTGACCAGCGAGGAGGGCCTGGTGGGCGGGGTCACCGGCGAGATCCCGGTGGACAACCCGACGCCGGAGAGCGTCAGCGAGGTCCCGCAGCGGCTCACCGGCGAACTGCCGGTGGACGCCCCGAAGAGCGAGAGCCCGCTGCACACCGACGCGGTCGGTGCGGTCGGCGACGTCGTGCAGAACGGCCCGCTGAACAGCCTCGGCTGACGAACCACCGCGCTACTCGTTCGGGTCCGGACGAACAAGACCCCGGCCAGCTGGCCGGGGTCTTCGTCGTGCCGGGAGCGAGCTCCCGGGCGTGCGCCGTCGGCGTCAGTGCGCGCCCTGGTCCTTGGCGCGCTTGTAGGAGGCGTTGATCTCCTCCTCGGCCTCGGCGCGGCCGGCCCAGGTGGCGCCTTCCACGCTCTTGCCCGGCTCGAGGTCCTTGTACACCTCGAAGAAGTGCTGGATCTCCAGCTTGTCGAACTCGGGCACGTGGTGGATGTCCCGCAGGTGCTCCTGACGCGGGTCGTCGGAGGGCACCGCGATGATCTTGTCGTCGCCGCCCTTCTCGTCCCGCATGCGGAACATGCCGATGGGGCGGGCGGTGACCAGGCAGCCCGGGAACGTGGGTTCCTGGATGAGCACCAGGGCGTCCAGCGGGTCGCCGTCCTCGCCCAGCGTGTGCTCGATGAACCCGTAGTCCGCCGGGTACTGGGTGGCCGTGAACAGGGTCCGGTCCAGGCGGATCCGCCCGGACTCGTGGTCCACCTCGTACTTGTTCCGATACCCCTTGGGTATCTCGATCACGACGTCGAAGTCCACGCGTTCCTCACTAGTCCTCGGTGTGCAATGCGGGCGCGGTCTTCCCGCGCGCGGCCACGTCTAGTGTGGACCACGGTGGCGCCGTGGGCGCCACCGCAGTGTGACAGCTCGCAATCCGGCAGGGTGGCGACCGGGCAAGGAGGAGCACGTGGCCGAACCCCAGGTCCCCGGGGGCGACGGGCCCGACGGCAGCGTTCCGGACACGGGGGAAGCAGCCCGCGGCGAAGCGTCCGAGCAGGTCAACGAGGTCTCGAACGATTCCGGGGAGCAGCGGGCCGACCAGGGCGGCGAGGACTCCGGTGGGACGCGTGAGGCGGGTGCGGTTCCCGGGGGCGCGACCCCGACCGGCGCCGGTTCGGAGGACGGCACCGCGGGGGCCGCCGATGAGGGCGTGGTGTGGCCGACGGAGGAGGACACCGCCCGCGCGGCCGAGACCGGACCAGATGCGAGCGGCCTGACCGCCGGGACGGATCGCCTCGCCATCGACGCCGCCGGGACGGGCGCGGGTGAGACGAACGCCACAGGCCGCTCCGGCGGTGCGGTGGCTGGTTCCGCCGGAGCGGGCGGAACCCCGGGGGCGGACGTGCCAGGTGCGCCGGGGGCGCCCGCCGAGGCGGCGGCGGAGAGCACCCGGAGCATCGCGCCCGTCGAGGACGCGGCGCGCGAGACCGGGGCGGGCGTGGAGGACGAGAGCTCGTCCGAGCAGACCCGGCGCATCCCCGTCGTGCCGCCGGAGGCGGCCGCCCCGCAGGCGGCCGGGAGCGCGGTCGGGGGAGGACCGGCGGGGGAGGAGTCGGACGCCGAGCGCACGGCGAACATCCCGGTCGTGCCGGGTGAGCAGCCGGGATCCGGGGGCACCCAGCCGCACGCCGTCCGACCTCCCGCGTCGCAGCCCCGGAACCATCCCCAGCAGCAGGACCAGCAGCCCCCGGGCGATGCGCAGCCGACGCAGTACATCCCGCGCCTCGACCCCGGTGCCGCGCCCGCCGCGGCGCGCCCGGAGGACTTCGGCTTCGGCGCGAGCGCTCCGCCGGCCGGTCCCGCGGCCCGGGACGACACCGGCGCCCAGGTCCGCACCGGCGAGCAGGGCACCCCGCCCGCGGAGCCCGCGAGCCCGCCGGAGCGCGCGGCGCACTCCCCGGCCGGACCGGCCTCCCGGCCCGCGGGCGAAGCGGCGGGTCCCGGAACGGGCGCGCCTGACCCGGTCGATCCGCCCCAGAACGAGCCGCCCCAGGCCGCACCAGCGCAGGGCGAGCCCGCCGCGGGCAAGCGGCGCCCCGTCCTGCTGGTCGGCGCGGCGGCGCTCGTGGCGGTCCTCGTGCTGGGTGCGGCCTTCCTGCCCGGGCTGTTCGGCTCCGGCCCGGCGGCACCACCTCCGGCGCCGGTGCAGCTGAACCCGGCGGTCAACCCCGTCGACGGCGCCGGAGCGCCCACGCCGACCAGGCAGGGCATCGAGGCGCAGCTGTCCGGGGAGCTGCGCAACCCCGCGCTCGGGACCTTCTCCGGCACCGTGGTCGACGCCCGCACGGGCGAGACGCTGTGGGCGCGGGAACCGGGGCGCGGGATGGTGCCCGGCTCCACCGCCAAGGTGCTCACCGCCGCGGCGGCGCTGCTCACGCTCGACCCGGACCACCGCTTCACCACGAAGGTCGTGCAGGGCGGCGAGCCGGGCAGCGTGGTGCTCGTCGGCGGCGGCGATCCGACGCTGAGCAAGCTGCCCGCGGGCCGCGAGTCGGTCTACGGCGAGGTCGCCCACCTCGACGACCTGGCCGCGCAGGTCGAGCGGGCCGCCGGCGGCGACGTCGAGTCGGTGCGGTTCGACACCTCGCGCTACGCGGGAGATCCGATGGGGCCCGCCTGGGACCCGGCGGACATCGCCGGCGGCTACATCACCCCGATCGAGCCGATGATGCTCGACGGCGGGCGCGCCGACCCGACCGCGGAGAGCAGCAGGCGCACCCAGCAGCCCGCCCTGCAGGTGGCGCACGGCCTGGCCTCCCGCCTGGGCCTGCACGGGCTGCAGGTCAGCGAGGGGGAGGCGCCGGAGAACGCCCGCGTGCTGGGCGAGGTGCGCTCGCCGACGGTGCGCGAGCTGGTGGAGAACATGCTCCAGCACTCGGACAACATCATGGCCGAGGTCATGGCCCACGAGGTCGCGATCGCCACGGGGCACGAGCCCTCCTTCGAGGGGGCTACGCAGGCGGTGCGCTCGGTGCTCGCCCGGCACGGCGTCGACCTCGGCGGGACCGACCTCGCCGACGGCAGCGGCATGTCCACGCAGAACCGCATCACCCCGCGGACGCTGGGCAGCGTGCTGCACCTGCTCGCCCGGCCGGGGCGGAACGGCTCGGTGCCCGCCGACACGGCGAAGCTGCGCGGGTTGCTTCCGGGGCTGCCCGTGGCCGGCGGCAGCGGCAGCCTCGAGGACCGCTACCAGGGCAGCGACGGCCGCGGCTGGGTGCGCGCGAAGACCGGCACGCTCAGCGGGGTGAACAGCCTGGCGGGCACGGTGCTCACCGCGGACGGGCGCGTGCTCGTGTTCGCCCTCATGTCGAACGGCCCCAGCCCGGCCGAGGCGCGCCCCGCGCTGGACGCGGTGGCGGCGGGGCTGCGCGGCTGCGGCTGCCGGTGAAACACCCGAACGGTGAGGTGCCCGCGCGGGCTGCTGACGGCGTACGGTCGGCTGTGTGCAGGCTCATCCGGTAGACACGCGCACCGGCCCCGCCACCATGGACTGGAACACGGCGGTGGCCACGGGGACCCGGCTGCTCAAACCGGGTCCGGAAGTACCGCGGGACGAGGCCGAGCGCGCCGTGCGCGACCTCCGGCGGTTCAGCACCGAGGCGGAGGCCCACGTCCGCGAGATCACCGGGCTCGGGCGCGAGCTCCCCGTGCTGGAGGGCGCCGTGCTGGACCGGCCGGACTGGGTGCGCGCCGCAGCGCAGGGGCTGAACGAGCTGACCGGGACCGCGGCCGCGATCGCGGAGGCCCGCGGTGCTTCCCAGGACCGCCTGCTGCCCGGGTGGAGCGCGCGCAGCGCCGGTGTGCAGACCGGCGTGGTGCTGGCCTACCTCGGCGGCAAGGTGCTGGGGCAGTTCGACCCGTTCGGGCAGTCCGGCGTGCCCGGCCAGCACGGGCGGCTGATGCTGGTGGCGCCGAACGTCGTCGCCGCCGAGCGCGCCCTCGCCGTGCCGGTGGAGGACTTCCGCATGTGGGTCTGCCTGCACGAGTCGACGCACCGGTTGCAGTTCAACGCGGTGCCGTGGCTGCGCGACCACTTCGCGACGAGCCTCGGCGAGCTGCTGTCCGAGATGACCGACTCCGCCTCCCAGGTGCTCAGCCGCCTGCCCTCGGCGGTGCGCGAGCTGCGTTCCGGCCGCCACTCCGCGGGCGCCAGCCCGGGCGTGCTCGGCGTGCTGGAAGTGCTGCAGACCCCCGAGCAGCGGGCCGCGCTGGACCGCATCATCGCCCTGTCCACCCTGCTGGAGGGGCACGCCGACCACGTCATGGATGCGGTCGGGCCGCGCGTGATCCCGAGCGTGGCCACGATCCGCGAGCGGTTCACGCGCCGCCGGGAAGGCGGCGGGGTGCTCGACCGCCTGCTGCGCAGCCTGCTCGGGATGGACGCCAAGATCCAGCAGTACGCCCGGGGCGCCGAGTTCACCCGCAACGTGGTGGACCGCGTGGGCATGGCGGGTTTCAACGCGGTGTGGCAGGGGCCGGAGAACCTGCCCACGCGGGCCGAGATCGTCGCGCCGGAGCGGTGGATCAGCCGGGTCCACGGCTGAGCGCGGACCGCGCCGCCCGTGCGGCGACCGCTCCTGCGTCAGGGAGAGCGATCGAGGATGCTCGACGTGCGTGAACAGGTGGCGAGCCACTCCCCGACGTCAGGGGAGATCCAGCGCAGCATCGTGACCAGGTCGCCGTGGAGCTCATCGGGCCCGCTGTAGGCGTCCGGTGCCGAACGAGCGGCACCGGGTTGGCGGAGGCCGTGGATGATCGGCTCGTGGTGCGCGATCCGGTTGCGGAGGGCGTGCAGCCGGTGCAGCGCAGCACGCACTCCGGTGCGCGTTCCCCTCGCCCCGGGGAACGCGCGGTGCAGTGCGGGTTTCCACAGCAGCTCGTCGTAGTTGCGGCGACTGCGGTGCGGCGGGCGGCCGACGTGGCCGCCGGCCTCCAACAAGTGGATCCAGAAGCCCATCGGCAGCCGGGCGAGCGTTCCGCCCGGCGGATCGCAAGTACGAGACCCGGCATCGGCCCGGGCTTTCGCTGACCGCGGTTTGTGCTCGTTCGTCCAGCAGTCCGCTCCCCGCGAACCAGAACTCCCCGTAGGTCGCGGTCAGCTCGCGGTCCGTGCTGTTGCGGAGACGCACTTCCAGCAGCGCCAGGTCCGCGTGCACGCTGGCAGCAAACTCACCCCCACGAGGTAGAGCTGCACCGGTCCGCAGCCCCACTGCGGGGCGTGCCGTTCGTACGTGGCCAACCGTTCGGCGCTCAGCAGCGGGGCGATGAAGAGGCTGCGCCGCTTTCCTGACGGGCCGGTGCGGTCGAGCACATGGCCGCCAATCCGCGCGGCCCCTCGCCAATCCGCGCGGCCCCTGGGGCGTTTTATCACCGCTCCGGTCGTCACCGATCATCGCCGTCTGCTAGCGCCATCCGCGAAGTCCCCCGGCCAGCCTCTGCCTCCGCGAGCACTGCCCTCGTGGGCACGCACCGGGGTTTTTCTGCTCCGCGGGCGTGCTTGACCGGGCGGGTGCCGGCTTCGCGCCGTTTTCGGGTCGGCCCTCCGTGGGAGGCCGGGGCGGCTGCTGTCCTGCCGCGCCGCCCCGCGCATCCGCGCCGGACCGCCGCGCCAGAATGGTCGCGTGCCTGCTCCAGCCGCGTCCGTCAGCGCGATCCGCACGGCCGTGCGCCGCCTGCTCGGCCGCTCCCGCGTCCCGGCGGAGTACCGCACCGCCCCGCTGGCGGTGGCCTGCTCCGGCGGTGCGGACTCGCTGGCCTTGGCGGCCGCTGCGGTGCACGAGGCGCGCGGCCGCGAGGTGCACGGCCTGGTCGTGGACCACGGCCTGCAGTCCGGTTCGGCCGCGGTGGCCGAGCGCGCCGCCGACCAGCTGCGCGAGTCGGGGTGCACCGCGGTGCGGGTGCTGCCGGTGGAGGTGACCGGCTCCGGCGGGCTGGAGGCGGCGGCGCGGCGCGCCCGGTACGCGGCGCTGCGGCGGGCCCGGCCGGAGGGCTCGCTGGTGCTGCTGGGGCACACGCTGGACGACCAGGCGGAGTCGGTGCTGCTGGGGCTCGGGCGCGGCTCCGGGGCCCGGTCGCTGGCGGGCATGCGCGCGTGGGACCCGCCGTGGGTGCGGCCGCTGCTGGGGGTGCGCCGGGAGACGACGGCGGCGGCGTGCGCGGCGCTGGGGATCCGGCCGTGGCAGGACCCGCACAACGCCGACGCCCGTTTCGCCCGAGTGCGATTGCGCACAGAGGCGCTGCCGCTGCTGGACGGGATCCTCCGCGGCGGGGTGCACGCGGCGCTGGGGCGCACCGCGGAGCAGCTGCGCGAGGACGCCGACGCGCTGGACGCCTGGGCGGCCGAGACGCTCGGGCGGGTGGCGACGGACGACGGCCTCGACGCCTTCGCTCTGGCGCGCTGTCCAGCGGCGTTGCGGCGCAGGGTGTTGCGGGACTGGCTCCGCGGGCGCGGTGCGGGCGCGTTGACGGACGCACACCTGCGCGCGGCGGACCGGCTGGTGGGAGACTGGCGGGGCCAGGGGGGCCACCCCCTCCCCGGCGGCTTGGTCGTCCGCAGGGAACATGGCACGCTCTTCGTGGAAGGAGCGGACCGCAAGCCGCCGAACGGGTGATCATCGCGGTGGTGCGGCCGCGGCGCTCGCGCGGGTGCGGGGTGCAGAGAGCGAATCAAGACAAGAGGGGAACCCGGGCCGTGTACGACGGCGATATTGCGTCCGAGCTCATCAGCGAGCAGCAGATCCGCGAGAAGGTGTCCGAGCTGGCCGGGCGGGTGGCCGCGGACTACCAGGGCTCCCAGGGGGATCTGGTGCTGGTCGGTGTGCTCAAGGGCGCGGTCCTGTTCATGACGGACTTCGCGCGCGCGTTCCCGCGACCGTCGCAGCTGGAGTTCATGGCGGTCAGCTCGTACGGATCGTCGACGTCCTCGTCCGGGGTGGTGCGCATCCTCAAGGACCTGGACCGGGACATCGCGGGCCAGCACGTGCTCGTCCTGGAGGACATCATCGACTCGGGGCTGACGCTGTCCTGGCTGCTGAAGAACCTCCAGGCGCGCGACCCGGCCTCGCTGGGGGTGTGCACGCTGCTGCGCAAACCGGACGCGGTGCGGGTGGACGTGCCCGTCGAGTACGTCGGCTTCGACATCCCGAACGAGTTCGTGGTCGGCTACGGCCTCGACTTCGCGGAGCGCTACCGCGATCTGCCGTACATCGGCACGTTGGACCCGAAGGTGTATACGTCGGGTGTGTGAGGCGGTCACGGTTGACCGCGGAGCGTGCTCGCGCGGGTCTCGTGCGCGAGCGCTCGGGGGCTGACCGCGTGACCGGTGTCTCGCCGGGAGTAGGCTGGCCGTCCCGCGTCGTGCTCGGCGTGGTGGCGCGGTCGCGTCTGCCGGTACGCTGGTCGGAAGGGTCGACGGCCACCCGAATGTCCGTGTCAGCCGAGCGTGCCGTTGCCCAAGTGACAGTCAGGGAGGGTCGAGGCCGCTCGCCGGCCGCAAGTGAATGGACCGAAAGCGCCTGCTCCGCAACCCGCTGCTGTGGATACTCGTCGTCGTGCTGCTGGTCACCGGCGTCAGCATGCTCATGGACGAGACCCGCGCCTACGAGGACGTCTCCACTTCGGACGCCCTGAGCCAGATTCGCCAGGGCAAGGTGGCCGAGGCCACGATCGAGGACAAGGAGCAGCGGGTTCGCCTGACCCTCAAGGAGGGGCAGGAGTTCAACGGCAACAACATGCTCATCGCCGAGTACCCGGCCGGTGAGACGAACCAGTTGGTCAGCGCCATCCAGGACGGCGACCTGAACAACTGGAACACCAAGGTCACCCAGGAGTCCATCTGGTCGACGCTGCTCATCTACCTGCTGCCGCTGGGCCTGGTGCTGCTGCTGCTGTGGTTCATGATGAGCAACATGCAGGGCGGCGGTAACCGCATCCTGAACTTCAGCAAGTCCAAGGCGAAGCAGTTCACCAAGGACATGCCGCAGACGCTGTTCCCGGACGTCGCGGGTGCGGACGAGGCCGTCGAGGAACTGCACGAGGTCAAGGACTTCCTGCAGCAGCCCGGCCGGTACCAGCAGCTGGGCGCGAAGATCCCGAAGGGCGTGCTGCTCTACGGCGCCCCGGGTACGGGCAAGACCCTCCTGGCCCGGGCCGTGGCGGGCGAGGCCGGCGTGCCGTTCTACTCGATCTCCGGTTCGGACTTCGTCGAGATGTTCGTCGGTGTCGGCGCCTCCCGCGTGCGGGACCTGTTCGAGCAGGCCAAGCAGAACGCGCCCTGCATCGTCTTCGTCGACGAGATCGACGCGGTCGGCCGCCAGCGCGGCGCGGGCATGGGCGGCGGCCACGACGAGCGCGAGCAGACGCTGAACCAGCTGCTGGTGGAGATGGACGGTTTCGACTCGCACGGCGGCATCATCCTCATCGCCGCGACGAACCGACCGGACATCCTCGACCCGGCGCTGCTGCGCCCGGGCCGGTTCGACCGGCAGATCCCGATCCCGGCGCCGGACTTGCGCGGCCGCCGCGCGATCCTGAACGTGCACGCCAAGGGCAAGCCGATCGCCCCGGGCGCGGACATGGAGGGCCTGGCCAAGCGCACGGTCGGCTTCTCCGGTGCCGACCTGGAGAACGTGGTCAACGAGGCCGCGCTGCTCACCGCCCGCGAGGGCCAGCAGCAGATCACCGGCCCCGCGCTGGAGGAGGCGGTCGACCGCGTGATCGGCGGCCCGCGCCGCAAGACCAAGGTCATCTCCGACCAGGACAAGAAGATCACCGCCTACCACGAGGGCGGGCACGCGCTGGCCGCGTGGGCCATGCCCGACCTGGACCCGGTGTACAAGCTGACGATCCTGCCGCGCGGGCGCACCGGCGGGCACGCCCTGACCGTGCCCGAGGACGACAAGGACATGCTCACCCGCTCGGAGATGATCGCCCGGCTGGTGTTCGCCCTGGGCGGCCGAGCCGCGGAGGAGCTGGTCTTCCACGAGCCCACGACCGGCGCGTCCAGCGACATCGAGCAGGCCACGAAGATCGCGCGGTCGATGGTCACCGAGTACGGCATGACGGCGCGGCTCGGCGCGGTCAAGTACGGCAAGGAGGAGGGCGACCCGTTCCTCGGCCGCACCGCGGGGCAGCAGCCGAACTACTCGCTCGAGGTGGCCCACGAGATCGACGAGGAGGTGCGCAAGCTCATCGAGGCCGCGCACACCGAGGCGTGGGAGATCCTGAACACCTACCGGGACGTGCTGGACGACCTCGTCCTCGAGGTGGTGGAGAAGGAGACCCTGGTCCGGCGCGACCTGGAGCGCATCTTCGCCGACGTCACCAAGCGCCCGCGCATCACGGCGTTCAACGACTTCGGCGGCCGCACCCCCTCGGAGAAGCCGCCGGTGACGATCCCGAGCGAGCTGTCCAAGCAGCACGATCCGGACCAGCAGCCCGCGCAGGAGCAGCCGCAGGGTCCCGCGCCGGACCAGGTGTGGCAGCCGACGAACGGTTCCGGCCCGCAGCAGGAGCAGCAGCCGGCCGGCGCGGGCGCGACGCAGGGGACGGTGCAGTTCCCCGCGCCCGGTCAGCAGTCGGGCCAGTCCGACGGTTCCGGCCAGTCCGGCGGGCCGGCGTCGGCGGTCCCGCCGAACTACGGCGCGCCGCCGGGGTGGACCCCGGCCACCTCGCCGGGGGCGAACTACCCGTCGAGCGGCCAGTCCCAGCAGTACAACTGGCTGCCCTCGTGGGAGCGCGGCCAGCAGGGCCCGGCGCCGGCCGACCGCGGATCCGCACCGGGCCCGGACGGGACGCCGGGGCAGGACTCCGCGGGCGGCGGGTCCGATTCGGACGGTACCTCCGGCGCCGAGGGCGGCCAGGAGAACGGGAACGGTTCCGCGAACCGTTGACCCGCGGCGAGCCCCGCACCCGGTGACCGAGCACGCTCCTCGGCCGGGGGCGGGGCCAGGGGTGGAGGAAAGAGCGAGTGTCCACGATCGACGGCCCGCCGGACCCGGGTGCTCCGGAGCCCATCTCGGGCAGCGCGGACCCGGACGGGTTCGCGGAGGAGGCTGCCGCCGCTCCGCGGTTCGACCACGCGCGGGCGCAGGCGGCGATCCGCGAACTGCTGCTCGCCGCGGGTGAGGACCCGGACCGCGAGGGCCTGCAGGAGACCCCGGCGCGGGTGGCGCGCGCCTACCAGGAGCTGTTCGCCGGGCTCTACACCGACCCGGACGAAGTGCTGGACAAGACCTTCGACGAGGCGCACGAGGAGCTCGTGCTGGTGCGCGAGATCCCCGTGTACAGCTTCTGCGAGCACCACCTGCTGCCGTTCCACGGCTACGCGCACGTCGGCTACATCCCGAACGAGCAGGGCCGCGTCACCGGTCTGTCCAAACTGGCCAGGCTGGTGGACCTCTACGGGCGGCGCCCCCAGGTGCAGGAGCGGTTGACCTCGCAGGTGGCCGATGCGCTGGCGCGCAGGCTGGAACCGCGCGGGGTGATCGTCGTGATCGAGGCCGAGCACCTGTGCATGGGCATGCGCGGCGTGCGCAAGGCCGGTTCCACGACGACGACCTCCGCGGTGCGCGGCATCTTCCGCAGCTCGGCGTCCTCGCGCTCCGAGGCTCTGTCACTGATAAGGGGCAACTGACATGCATTCCCGACTGGCCACGCCGGGCCGGTGCGCCGTGCTGGGCGTGCTCAACGTGACCGCGGACTCGTTCTCCGACGGCGGGCGCTACCTGGACCACGGGGCCGCGGTGCGGCACGCCGAGGAGCTCGTCGAGGCCGGTGCGGACATCGTCGACGTGGGCGGCGAGTCGACCCGCCCGGGCGCGGAGCGCGTGGACGCCGAGGTGGAGCTGGACCGCGTGCTGCCGGTGGTGCGCGAGCTCGTCGACCGCGGCATCCCGGTCAGCGTCGACACGATGCGGGCGCGGGTCGCCGAGGGGACGCTCGAGGCCGGTGCCGCCATCGTCAACGACGTCTCCGGCGGGCTGGCCGATCCGGACATGGTGCGGGTCGTGGCCGAGGCCGGCGCGCCGTTCGTGCTCATGCACTGGCGCGGGCACAGCCGCGACATGAACGAGCTCGCCCGCTACGAGGACGTGGTCGGCGAGGTGCGCGCCGAGCTCGCCGAGCGCGTCGAGGCCGCGGTGAAGGCGGGCGTGGACGAGAGCGGCATCGTGCTCGACCCCGGTCTGGGGTTCGCCAAGACGGGCGAGCACGACTGGCAGCTGCTCAACCGGCTGGACGTGCTGCTGGACCTGGGGTACCCGGTGCTCGTCGGCGCCTCCCGCAAGCGGTTCCTGGGGCGCCTGCTGGCGGACGCGGAGGGCAACCCGCGGCCGCCGGCCGGGCGGGAGACGGCGACCGCGGTGATCTCGGCGCTCTCGGCCGACCGCGGGGCCTGGGGCGTGCGGGTGCACGACGTGCGGGCCTCCCGGGACGCGATCGCCGTGACCGCGGCGTGGAACGCGGGCGGGGTGGCGTGACCGCCGCGACCGCGGCGTGGTGTCCGAGGCCGGGGTGCCTCGAGGGCCCGTCGGATCCGGGGGCTCCGGGAGCCGTGACATCCGAGGACGAGGAGGACAGGTGGCCGACCGGATCGCACTGACCGGCCTGCGGGTGTGGGCCCGGCACGGGGTGCACGAGCACGAGAGGCGCGACGGGCAGGAGTTCCTCGTCGACGTGACGCTGTGGGTCGACCTCGGCGAGGCGGCCGCGACCGACGACGTGCGCAGCACGGTGCACTACGGCGAGCTGGCCAACCGGGTCACCGGGATCGTCGGGGGGAAGCCGCGCGATCTCATCGAGTCGGTGGCGGCCGAGGCGGCCGACGACGTCCTCGCCACGCACGGGCAGGTGCACGCCGCCGAGGTGACGATCCACAAACCGCAGGCGCCGATCGAGGTGCCGTTCGGCGATGTCGCGGTGACGATCCGGCGCTCCCGCCGCGGCGGCCGCGGCGGGCAGTGCTGAGAGGGGGCTGCCGATGAGCGCAGCGGTGCTGTCGCTGGGGTCCAACCTGGGCGACCGGTTGGGTTTCCTGCAGCTCGCCGCGGACGGGTTCGCCGGTGAGCTGCGCACCGCCTCACCGGTGTACGAGACCGCGCCGTGGGGGGTGACCGACCAGCCGGACTTCCTCAACGCGGTGCTGCTGGTGTCCTCGCCGGACTTCGGCCCGTGGGACTGGCTGCGCCGCGGTCAGGAGCTGGAGCAGCGGGCCGAGCGCGAGCGCGAGCAGCGGTGGGGCCCGCGCACCCTCGACGTCGACGTGGTCACCGTGGACGACGTGCGCAGCGATGACCCGCAGCTGCTGCTGCCGCACCCGGGCACACCGCAGCGGGCGACGGTGCTCGTCCCGTGGCTGGCCGCGGATCCGCAGGCGCACCTGCCGGGGCACGGGCCGGTGGCCGAGCTGCTGGAGCGGTTGTCGGAGGAGGAGCGCGCCGGGGTGCACCGCCGCGACGACCTGGCGTTGGTCTAGCACTCGCGGTGGCTGGTGCTCGCCGCCGTCGGCGTCCGAGCCGACGGGTTCGCAGCGAACAGATCGACGAGCCGGACCAGGCGAGTGACTGATGGCGGTGCTCAGTGACCCGGTAGCGCCTGCACCCGTGGCCGCTCCGGTCGTCGGTGCCGCCGGGAGACGCCGCCTCCCGCGGCCGGCCTGGGCGGAGGCGGCCGCGGGTGCGATCCTGGGCGCGTGGCACCTCGGCAGCACAACGGCATGACCTACACCCAGGCGCGGCACCTGGTCCTCGCCGGAGCCATCGCCGCGATCGTCGTCTTCGGGCTCGTCCGGGTGTCCTACGGCTCGCTCCCGCCGCTGCCCCTGTTCGCCGGGGCGACGCTGCTCGTCGTCGCGGCCGTCGACCTGGGCGTGGCGTTCACCCTGGGCGGGCGGATCCAGCGGCGCGAGGCCCGGGGCCCGGAGGACGCGCTCACGGCCGCGCGGGCGCTCGCGCTGGCGAAGGCGTCGTCCGCGGCGGGCGCGGTCATGAGCGGCGTGTGGGTCGGCATGCTCGGCTACCTCGTGCCGCAGGCCTCCAGCGTGGCCGAGGCGCGTTCGGACAGCGGCGCGGCGGTGGTCGGGCTGATCAGCGCGCTGCTGCTGCTCGGTGCCGGGTTGTTCCTGGAACGCCGGCTGCGCAACCCGGACGAACCGCAGGACCGCGACGAGGCGGAGTCCGACCCGGAGGGTTACCGCGAGTGATCGAATTCCACTCGTCCGAAGTGGTGAGTGTGCCCTGCGGAGACCGGGCGTTGTTGCCGGTTTCACCGCGCTCGCGGACGGTTCGGACGGGTCATGCGGGTCCTCGTGCCGAGGCCGCGCGGGTATCGTGAGGCCATGGCGAAGCGTGATCACCCCCCTGCGGAATCCGGGGCGGGATCAGCCGCGGGCGGCGATCCCGATCCGGGACCGGGGCTGCGTCGCCAGACACCGAGGGGCCGTCAGGCGCCGAAGGTGGCCGCCGTGTTCCTCGCGGCGGCGGCCGCGGGGGTGCTGATCCTCAGCGATGACGTGCGGCTGCTGCGGCTCGGGGTGGTCACCGCGCTGTGGGCCGCACTGCTCTGCGCGTTCGCCGTGGCGCGTGCGCGCCACCGGTTGTCCGCGCAGGAGCGCCGGGTGGCGGAGCAGCGCCGCGCCTACGAGCGCGAGCTGGAGCGGGAGACCGCCGCGCGCCGCGAGTTCGAGTCCCGCGTGGCCGAGGAGGCCCGCAGGGAGGTCGCGGCCGAGTACGAGGAGGAGCTGCGCGAGCTGCAGCGGTTCCGGGAGGCCGCGCACCACGTCGGCGGGGACGACCGGGTGCGGCTGGCGCTGCCCGCCGAGGCGGATGGGCAGCGCAGCGGTGACGGTGCGGCCGCCGACCGGCACGCGCTCGTCGTGCGCGCCGCGGACACGCACGAACTGCCGGCCGTTGTGCCGGGGCGCGCGGACGCGGCCCCGCGGGCGCAGGCGGTCCCGCGGGCGCAGGCACCCCCGTTCGCCGAGGCGCGCCCGGGAGCGGAGGGCCGCGCGCGCAGCGCGGAGGCCTCGGGAAGCGGGATGGTCCCGGTCGCGCCGCCCCCGGAGCGGGGGGCGCGGGGGCAGGCAGCGGCACCCCCGGCGCACCCGGCTCCGGGGCGTCCGGGGCGGGTGCCGGAGCCGCCGCGCCAGGCGGTCGGCAACGAGTGGTCGTACCCGGGGATCGCGGCACCCGGTCACGACGGTGCCGCTGCCGGCGCGTCCGCTGCCGGGGCTTTCCCGGCGGGCACGGGCGCCCGCGGTCCGGGCGCGGAGTCGCCCGGGGCGCAGCCGAGCGGCACCGGGACGCAGTCGAGTGGAACCGGGGCGCAGCCGAGCAGCACCGCGGCCCCTTCGAGCAGTACCGGGACGGACGACGTCGAGGCGCAGGCGAGCGGTGGTGGGAACTCCGCCGACGATCCGGAGGCGGGCGCGCACACGGCGGGCACCTCGGTGACCGAGCTCCTCGCCGCCTACGGCGACGCGGGCACGCGCCCCGGCCGCCGACGCCGGCGCGGCTGAGACCCGCCTCCCCGGAGGGACGCGCGCCGCTCCCGCGGTTCCGGGGTGGACATCGCGCGGGGAGTGCTCACCACCCCGGCGCGGCACCGCGGCGTCCCCGCGCGGGCGCACGTCCCGTTGCGGGGGGAGCAATCTAGGGTTTGGGACGTGCCACACCGTGATCGTCACGTTCCCGGAGGCGGGAACGCCCACGATCCCCACCCGGCGGGCCCGGCGCATTCCGCCGGCGGTTCCGGGGATCTCGGCGTTGCCCAGCACGACGTCTCCGCCGCGCGCCGGTTGCAGCAGCGCAAGCACCACCAGGTCGGCTGGCCGGTCGCCGGGCTGCTCGTCCTGTCCCTGTGCGGGCTGGCGATGCTCGGCGTCACCACCTCCCGCGTCGGCCTGCTGCCCGGCCTCGTGGGCGCGACCGCTGCGCTGCTGCCGGTCGGCGCGGTCTTCGCCGCGACCATCTGGATCGACCGGTGGGAACCGGAGCCGCCGAAGCTGCTGCTGGGCGCGTTCCTCTGGGGCGCGGGCGGGGCGACCGCCTCGGCGCTGCTGCTCAACGACGCCGTCACCGACCTCGGCGACATGCTCTTCGCGCGGAGCGATCAGCGGTTCTTCGCCCTCGTGCTCACCGCGCCTGTCGTGGAGGAAGGGGCGAAGGCGCTGTTCGTCGTGGCCCTGTGGTTCCGCCGCCGCTCCGAGTTCAACGGCATGGTCGACGGCATCGTCTACGCCGCGCTGACCGCAGCCGGTTTCGCGTTCATCGAGAACATCCTGTACTTCGGAAAGGCCTTCGCCGAGGGCGGTTTCGGCAGCGTCAGCGGCGGGGTGGTCGCCGTGTTCATCCTCCGGGGCGTGCTCGCCCCGTTCTCCCACCCGCTGTTCACGGCGATGGTGGGCATCGGGATCGGGCTGGCGGCCCGCAGCCGCGCGCGGGCCCCGCGGGTGCTCTGGCCCGCGGCCGGCTACCTGTTGGCGGTCGCGCTGCACGCGGTGTGGAACGCCTCCACCACGCTCGGCGGGGAGCGCTTCCTCGTGATCTACTTCCTCATCATGGTGCCGGTCTTCGCCGGTACCGGGTGGCTCGTGTGGTGGCAGCGCAAGCGCGAGCAGCGCATCGTCGTCGAGCAGCTGCCGGTGCTGCAGCGCGCCGGGCTGATCGTGGAGAACGAGCGCGAGCTGCTGGTCACGCTCGCCGCCCGCCGCGGGTGGCTGCGCACGGTCCGGCGCAGCGCCGGCAAGGAGGCCGCCAAGGGCGTGCGGGACTACCAGATCGCCGTCACCGAGCTGGCGTTCCTGCAGCACCGCGCCCAGCAGGGGTGGACGACGAGCACGGCCCGCCGCGAACGGCGCGAGCAGCTCGTCGCCGAGCTGAAGCAGGCGCGGCGCTCCGCCGCCGGCACGCAGCAGGCCATCCGGACGGCCAAGCTCAAGCTGGACGAGCTGACCCAGATGCGGGTGCAGCGACCGCGCCAGCCGCGCCGCCCGCAGTGACCCGCGGGCACCGCCGATCAGTGTGATGCGACACCCCCGGCCCGGTGCACCGCCGGGTGCGCTCTACGCTCGCAGTGGACGTCCGGTACCCGGATGGGACTGGAACGGCTGAGGAGGACGACGTGGGTCACGCGCAGCGACCCCGCCTGCGGGTCGGCATCGTGTCCGCGGGACGCGTGGGCAGCGTGCTCGGTGCGGCGCTGCGCCGGGCGGGTCACGAGATCACCGGCGTGTCGGGGGTCTCGGACGCTTCCCTGCGGCGCGCCGCGGAACTGCTCGACGGCGTGCCCGTGCGCTCGCCCGACGAGGTCGTCGGCGCGGCCGACCTGGTGCTGCTGGCGGTGCCCGACGACGCCCTGCCCGGCCTGGTGCGCGGTCTGGCCGCGACCGGCTCGCTGCGGCCGGGGCAGATCGTCGCGCACACCTCCGGTGCGCACGGCGTGCACGTGCTCGACCCCGCGGCGGAGGCGGGCGCGCTGCCCGTGGCGATGCACCCCGCGATGACGTTCACCGGTCGCGCCGAGGACGTGCAGCGCCTGCCGTCGGCGTGCATGGCGATCACCGCCGCGGACGCCGGGGCGGAGGAGGACGCACCGGGCTGGCCGGTCGCCGAGGCCCTCGCCCTGGAAACCGGCATGGAACCCGTGCGCGTGCCCGAGCACGCCCGCGGGCTGTACCACGCCGCGCTCACCCACGGCGCGAACCACCTGGTCACGCTGGTCAACGAGTGCGTCGAACTGCTGCGCACCGCCGGGGTGGAGCCGGCGGAGCAGCTGCTCGGCCCGCTGCTGTCGGCCGCGCTGGACAACTCCCTGCGGCTGGGCGACCGCGCGACCACCGGTCCGGTGGTGCGGGGCGACGCGGGCACCGTGGCCGCGCACCTGGACGCGCTGGGCGAGGCCGATCCGGAGGTCCTCGCCGGGTACCGGGAACTGGCCCGGCGCACCGCCCGGCGGACCGAGCGCGCCGGGATCCTGCGCGCGGAGGACGCCGACGCGGTGCGGGCGGTGCTCGACGGGCCGGGCGCGGCGCCCGGCACCGGCGCAGATCCGGAGTGAGGACGTCCCCGATCCCCGCTGACACCCGATGAGCAGGAGCGAGAAATGAAGGCGTCGCACCAGGTCGGTGCCGGTCCCGGGTACACCCCGAACGACGTGACGGTGCACCGCCGGCCGGAGGAGCTGGCGAAGGTGACCCGGGCGCTGCGGTCCACCGGCCGCACGATCACCCTCGTGCCCACCATGGGGGCGCTGCACGAGGGGCACATGGAGCTCATCCGCGCCGCACGCGCGGTGCCCGGCAACATCACCGTGGTGTCGATCTTCGTCAACCCGCTGCAGTTCGGCGAGGGCGAGGACTACGAGCGCTACCCGCGCACGTTCGAGTCCGACGTCGAGGCCTGCCGCGAAGCGGGCGTGGAGCTGGTGTTCGCCCCGGACACCGAGGCGATGTACGGGTCGGACCCGCAGCTGTCCGTCCACCCGGGACCGCTCGGCGAGGAGCTGGAGGGCGCGGCGCGGCCCGGGCACTTCGCCGGTGTGCTGACCGTGGTGCTCAAGCTGCTCAACATCGTCCGCCCCGCCCAGGCGTTCTTCGGGGAGAAGGACTACCAGCAGCTGGTGCTGATCAACCGCATGGCGCGCGAGTTCAACCTGGACGTGCAGGTGCTCGGCGTGCCGGTGGTGCGCGAGTCCGACGGCCTGGCGCTGTCCTCGCGCAACGCCTACCTGGACGCGGAGCACCGCTCCGCCGCGGCGGTGCTCTCGGCGGCGCTGGCGGCCGGCTCGCACGCCGGGTCGGGCGGTGCCGCGGCGGTGCTCTCGGCCGCGCGGGAGGTGCTGGCCGAGGAGCCGCGGCTCGAGGTGGAGTACCTCGAACTGCGCTCCCGCGATCTCGGCCCCACCCCGGAGGAGGGCGAAGCGCGGTTGCTCGCCGCGGTGCGCGCGGGCGGGACGCGCCTGATCGACAACGTGGGCGCGACCCTCGGCGGCGGGATGGAGTGAGCCCGCGGGGCTCGGCTGGGAGGTGCCGGTCATGTGGCGGACCATGCTGAAATCCAAGATCCACCGGGCGACGGTGACCCAGGCGGATCTGCACTACGTCGGTTCGGTGACCGTCGACGCCGACCTGATGCGCGAGGCCGACCTGCTCGAGGGCGAGCTCGTGCAGATCGTCGACGTCACCAACGGGGCGCGGCTGGTGACCTACGTGATCACCGGCGAGGCCGGTTCCGGCGTGCTCGGCATCAACGGGGCCGCTGCGCACCTGATCCACCCCGGTGACCTGGTGATCCTGCTGGCGTTCGGTGTCATGGACGAGCAGCAGGCGCGCACGCGCAGCCCGCGCGTGCTGTTCGTCGACGCGGACAACAGGATCGTCGACCGCGGCGGGGACCCCTCCGCGGTGCCGGCGGGAGCGGTGGAGTCCGGCCTGCGCAGCGGTGCTCGCACCGAGTCCGGCGAGGCCGTCGCGCCGCCCGGTGCCACCGGTCCGGAGGCGGGCGGCCTGGCCGGGGGCGCCGCCCGGTTGGACGCGCTGCCGCGCGAGCAGTAAGCAGGACCTCGGACGACGAGATCATCCGCGGGAGCCGCCGCAGGCCGGAGGCTCCCGCGGGCGGAGGACCGCGGCAGGAGCGGGAGGACACGGGTGCTGCTGACCATCGACGTGGGCAACACGAACATCATGCTCGGGGCGTTCGCCGACGGCGAGGCGGAACAGCCCGCCGGGTCGGGGGCATCCGGTGTGGACCGCGGCACCGCGGGCCGGGACGTCGGGGGTCGCAGCACCGCGGGCGGGGGAACGGCCGGTCCGGAACCGTCCGGGTGGCCGGTGCGCACCTGGCGCATGCGCACCGAGCCGCGGATGACCGCCGACGAGCTGGCGCTGACGATGCGCGGCCTGCTCGGCGAGCACGCCGAGCGGATCACCGGCGTGGCCGCGCTGTCCACAGTGCCCGCGCTGCTGCGCGAGCTGCGCGTGATGCTCGACCGGTACTGGCCCGACCTGCCGCGGGTCGTCGTGGAACCGGGTGTGCGCACCGGTGTTCCGCTGCTGGTGGACAACCCGAAGGAGGTCGGCGCCGACCGCGTGATCAACACGCTGGCCGCGCACCACCTGCACCACGTCAACTGCGTCGTCGTCGACTTCGGCACGTCGACGAACATCGACGCGATCTCGGCCAAGGGCGAGTTCCTCGGCGGTGCGTTCGCGCCCGGTGTGGAGATCTCCCTGGACGCGCTGGCCGCGCGCGCCGCCCAGCTGCGCAAGGTGGAACTGCAGCCGCCGCGGTCGGTCATCGGCAAGAACACGGTGGAGGCGCTGCAGTCCGGCATCCTCTACGGGTTCACCGGCCAGGTCGACGGGCTGGTGCAGCGCATCGTGGCGGAGCTGGAGCGCACCTACGGCGGCTCGACGTCCGTGCTCGCCACCGGCGGCCTGGCCCCGCTGGTCGTGTCGGAATCGCGCACGATTTCGGCGAACGTGCCGGAGCTGACACTGCTGGGGCTGCGTCTGGTCTACGAGCGCAACTTCGGTGCGTGAGGGCTCCGCGGATCGGCCGTTGCGGGCGGGTGGTCGGGGCCGGCGGGGAGGGCCCTCCTGGTTACGGCCGTGCGCGAGCCGAAACGTACCCTTGGGGCGTGACTGACCAGGACCGTCCCACCGCCGAGGAGCCCGCGAACGAGGCCGCCGCGGAAGCCGCCGACACCACGCCGGAGCAGATGCGCGTCCGGCAGGAGAAGCGCCAGCGACTGCTGGATTCCGGGGTCGACCCGTACCCGGTGAAACTGCCGATCACCCACGATCTCGCGGACGTGCGCGCCGCCCACGCGGATCTGCCGGCGGACACCTCCACCGGCGACTTCGTCGGCGTGGCGGGCCGGGTCATCTTCATGCGCAACACCGGCAAGCTGTGCTTCGCCACGCTCCGCGCCGGGGACGGCACCGAGCTGCAGGCCATGCTCAGCCTGCAGCAGGTCGGCCAGGAGGACCTCGAGGCGTTCAAGAGCGATGTCGACCTGGGCGACCACGTCTTCGTGCGCGGCGAGGTCATCACCTCCCGCCGCGGGGAGCTGTCGGTGCTGGTCGGCGAGTGGCGGATGGCCGCCAAGGCGCTGCGGCCGCTGCCGGTGATGCACAAGGACCTGGGGGAGCAGACCCGGGTGCGGCAGCGCTACGTCGACCTGATCGTGCGGCAGCAGGCCGCCGACACCGTGCGCATCCGGGCCGCGACCCAGCGGGCGCTGCGCGATTCGTTCCACAGCCGCGGCTACCTCGAAGTGGAAACCCCGATGTTGCAGACGTTGCAGGGGGGTGCGGCCGCGCGCCCGTTCGTGACGCATTCAAATGCGTTCGACATGGACCTGTACCTGCGCATCGCGCCGGAGTTGTATCTGAAGCGGTGCGTCGTCGGCGGTATCGAGAAGGTTTTCGAGATCAACAGGAACTTCCGCAACGAGGGGAGTGATTCTTCCCACTCCCCGGAGTTCGCGATGCTGGAGTTCTACGAGGCCTACAGCGATTACTGGGACATGGCCCGGCTCACCCGGGAACTCATCCAGGAGGCCGCCGAATCGGTCACCGGCGGTCAGCGGGTGACGTGGTTCGACGGCACCGAGGTGGACCTTTCCGGGGAGTGGCCGTGGCTGACCATGTACGGATCGTTGTCAGAAGAGCTCGGAACCGAAATCACCCCGGAAACCTCCGTGCAGGAGCTGCGCGAGCACGCCTCGGCGCGGGGAATGTCGGTCGATCCGCAGCACGGGCACGGCAAACTCGTCGAGGAGTTGTGGGAGCACCTCATCGGTGACCACATCACGGTGCCGACGTTCGTCCGCGACTTCCCGGTGGAGACCTCCCCGCTGACGCGGCAGCACCGGCAGCGGTCGGGCGTCGCGGAGAAATGGGACCTCTACGTGCACGGGGTCGAGCTCGCCACCGGGTATTCCGAACTCGTCGACCCGGTCGTGGAGCGGCAGCGCCTCCAGGAGCAGGCGCGGCTGGCGGCCGCGGGTGACGAGGAAGCGATGCCGGTGGACGAGGATTTCCTCCGCGCGCTGGAGTACGGGATGCCGCCGAGCGGTGGTGTCGGCATGGGCATCGACCGGTTGTTGATGGCGCTGACCGGACTCGGGATTCGCGAGACGATCCTGTTCCCGCTGGTGCGGCCGGAGTAGCGGTCCCCTCGGCGCGGGCGGGACGGGCCGTTCCGCGGTTTTCCGGGTTCCGCGCCGGTTTCGCCCGCGCGGGCTTTCAGCTGCACCGGGTTTCAGCTGCACCGGGTCGGCACGCGCACCGCCGGGTCGGCGCATCCGCGCCGGCCCGGCGGAACTGCGAGATCCCCGGCGGAGTGCGCGTGCTCCGCCGCAGGTTCTGCGGCGCGGCAGGACCGGGTGCGGGAAGGGGTCCGCGGGCGGGGTGCCGCCCGCGGGGGAGGAAAGGTGCGGGCGAAAACGCGGCGGGAAACACCGCGGCCGCCGCGGCGGCGGAATGGGAACGGAGCCGGCGGGCGGGGAATCCGCCCCGGGTGAGTGCGTAATCGGAGTTCTTGCGCTAGCCTAGCCGTACGAATAATCGTCGGCGACGGCTTTGCCACCCCTGCGAGGGAGATCTGCCTCGGGCGCGCATCTCCGGGAGCGCCTTCCCGCGGAGATGTCCCGAGGAGATGGTCGCTGTCCCGCTATTGCTGAAATAACCCGGGGAGGACTTCGAGGATGGCACAGAAGGTCACGGTCCAGCTGGTGGACGACATGGACGGCGGCGAGGCCGTGGAAACCGTGGAGTTCGGTTTGGACGGTGTCTCTTACCAGATTGATCTGTCCGAGGACAACGCCGCCGAGTTGCGGGACGCCCTGGCGAACTACGTCTCCAATGCGCGGCGCGCCGGCGGGCGGAAGAAGCCGGGGCCGAAGCCGTCGACCCCTTCCCGCTCCAAGTCCAGCGGCTCGGCCACCACGGCCGACCGGGAGCAGAATCAGGCGATTCGGGAATGGGCGCGCAAGCGCGGTTTGAAGGTCTCGGATCGCGGCCGGATTCCCGCCGACATCGTGGAGCAGTACCACAAGGCGCACTGAGCGCGGTGCGCTGAATCGAACAGCGGGCCGCGGCCGTCTCCGCCGCGGTCCGCTCGTCGTCACGCCATTTTCCCCGGCGGGCCACCGGCGGGCGGGAGGCGTTCCGGGATCCTCCGGGGCGCCTCCCACCCGCGAAACGTGCGCGCCGCACGTCCCTCCGGCCGGCACCCGCCCAGTCGCACCCGGCCAGTCCTTCCGGCCAGTCGCACCCGGTCGGCCGCGCCCGCCCCTCCACCGCGTGATCCGATCCCGCTCTCCCGCCTCCGCGGTCGCGCTCAGTGCCCGCTGACCAGCGGTGTGTGCATTTCTCGAGAAATGCACACACCACCCGATCCGGTGATCTCTCCGCGCGTGGTGGGCTGCACGCCCGGACCCCGCTGCTTTCCGCGCTCCCCGCCCCCGGGGTTCCGTTCCGCGCTCCCGGCCCGGGTGTTCCGGGTGCTCCCGCGGGGGCGTTCCGGGTGCTCCGTGGCTCAGGCGGGGCGGCTCAGGCGGGGCGGGCCGCAGGTGCCGGCGGTGTGCTCGCATCCGGCTCCCGCGGATCCCGTGACCGGGGTGTGATCTCCGACATCCTCACCCACCCTGTCGGGTGTCCGTTAGGTGGGCCTAACCTAACCGGGGCGAGTTCGGTGAGTGGTCAGGAGACGGATGTGAAGCGCAGCGTGGCCGCCGGCGCGCACCAACGAGGGCCGGTGGAGTCCCCGCCGGAACCGGAGCCGGAGCAGCGGCGCGCGCGACCGGAACCGGACCGGTCGGGGGTGCAGCAGCGGCGGCGGCGACGGCTCACCGGCCTCGGCGTCCTCGCCCTGCTGCTCGCGTTCGGCGCGGTGCTCAGCATCGCCATCGGCGCGAAGACGATCCCGGTCGCCGAGGTGTGGCGCGCGCTGACCGGCGGCGCCGGCGTCTCCGCGGAGAACGTGCTGATCGTGCGGGAGCTCCGCGTCCCGCGCACGCTCCTCGGCGCGCTCGTCGGGGCGTGCCTGGGGCTGGCCGGTGCGCTCATGCAGGGCCACACGCGCAACTCGATCGCCGACCCCGGCATCCTCGGCATCACCCACGGCGCCGCGGTCGGCGTCGTGCTCGCCACCTACGTCTTCGGCATCAGCTCGCTGCTCGGCTCGGTGTGGTTCGCCTTCGCCGGGGCGCTGCTCGGGTCCGTGGCGGTGTTCATCATCGGCACGCTCGGCGGTCGCGGCGCGCCCAGCCCCGTCACCCTCGCGCTGGCGGGCATGGCGATCAGCTACTTGCTGCAGGGCATCACCTCGGGGCTGGTGCTCACCGACCAGGAGAGCCTCAACGCCTACCGGTTCTGGAAGGTCGGCTCCATCGCGATCGACAACCCCGAGGTGGCGCTGCAGGTGCTGCCGCTGCTGCTCGTGGGCATCGTGATCGCCCTCGGCAACGCCCCCGCCCTGAACGCGCTGTCCCTCGGCGAGGACGTCGCCCGCTCGCTCGGACACCGGATCGCCCGGGCCCGCCGCCTCGGCATCCTGGCGATCGCGGTGCTCGTGGGCGGGGCCGTGGCCCTGTGCGGGCCGATCGGCTTCGTCGGGCTGATCGTGCCGCACGTCGCGCGGTTCTTCACCGGCGCCGACTACCGGTGGGTGCTGCCGTTCTCCGCGCTGCTCGGCGGGGCGGTGGTGCTGCTGGCCGACGTGGTGGGCCGCGTGGTCGCCCGGCCCGCCGAGGTGCAGGTCGGCGTGATGCTGGCGATGGTCGGCGCCCCGTTCTTCATCGCCCTGGTTCGGCGCAGGAAGTTGGTGCGGTTGTGACCCGGATGGTGCAGGAGGCCGCGCGCGTGCCCGGGCGGCGCCCGGTGCGCTTCGGCGCGCTGTCCGGGGTGCTGCGCTGGCGCCCGCTGCTGGCGCTGCTCGGTTCGGCCGCGGTGCTGCTGCTGGTGTTCCTGCTCAACGTGGGCCTCGGTGACTACCCCCTCGGTCCGGGGCGGGTGTTCCTCGCGCTGTTCGGCGGGGGAGACCCGGCCTCGCAGGTCATCGTGACCGAGCTGCGCCTGCCGCGGTCGCTGGTGGGGCTGCTCGTCGGCGCGGCGCTGGGCCTGTCCGGCGCGATCATGCAGGCGCTGCTGCGCAACCCGCTGGCCAGCCCCGACATGCTGGGCATCACCTGGGGGGCGGGAACCGCCGCGACCGCGGTGATCGTCTTCGGCGGCAGCGCGGGCACCGCCACCGGCCTGGTGGCCACGTTCGGCCTGCCCGCGGTGGCGCTGCTCGGCGGTCTCGGCACCGGGCTGGCGGTGTACCTGCTGGCCTACCGCCGCGGGGTGGACTCCTACCGGCTCGTCCTCGTCGGCGTCGGCGCCAGCGCGTTCACCGGCAACGCCACGTTCTGGCTGCTCTCGCTCGGCGACGTCAACGACGCCGGCCGTGCGATGGTGTGGCTGACCGGCAGCCTCAACGCGCGCGGCTGGGAGGACGTGGGGCCGGTCGCGCTGGCGCTCGCGGTGATCGTCCCGCTGAGCCTCGTCGGCGCGCACGTGCTCGGTGCGCTGCAGTTCGACGACGACACCATCCGCGGTCTCGGGGTGCGGATGAACACCGCGCGCGGGGCGCTGCTGCTCGGCGCGGTGGCGCTGGCCTCGGTGGCCACGGCCGCGGCGGGCCCGATCGTGTTCGTCGCGCTGGCCACGCCGCAGATCGCGCTGCGGCTGGCGCGCGCACCCCGGCCGCCGCTGCTGACCTCGGCGGTGCTCGGTGCGGTGCTGGTGCTCGGTTCCGACCTCATCGCCCGCACCGCCTTCGGCGTGATCGAACTGCCGGTGGGGGTCGTCACCGCGGTCCTCGGCGCGCCGTACCTGATCTACCTGCTCGTTCGCCGGTACCGGGAGGCCCGAGTATGACGAGTTCGATGGCATCCGAACAGGTGGCCGCGGCCACGACCACCGACGCGCGGCTGCGCGCCCGCGACCTGCAGCTGGCCTACGGCGAGCGGGTCGTCGTCGACGGGCTCGACCTCGACGTCCTCGACGGGGCGATCACCGCGATCATCGGGCCGAACGGGTGCGGCAAGTCCACGCTGCTGCGCGCCCTGGGGCGGCTGCTGCGGCCCCGGTCGGGGCAGGTGCTGCTGGACGGCGCGCAGATCCACGGCATGTCCACCAAGCAGGTGGCGAAGGTGCTGGGCATGCTGCCGCAGTCGCCGGTGGCCCCGGAGGGTCTGACGGTGGCGGACCTGGTGGCGCGCGGCCGGCACCCGCACCAGGCGTGGTACCGGCAGTGGTCCTCCGACGACGAGGGGGCGGTGGCCGAGGCGCTGGAGCTGACCGGCATCGCGGAGCTGGCCGACCGCCCGCTGGACGAGCTCTCCGGCGGGCAGCGCCAGCGCGCCTGGTTGTCCATGGTGCTGGCCCAGGGCACGGATCTGCTCATGCTCGACGAGCCGACGACGTACCTGGACCTGTCGCACCAGGTGGACGTGCTCGAGCTGATCGAGTCGTTGCACGCCGGGAGCGGGCGGACGGTGGCGATGGTGCTGCACGACCTGAACCTCGCCGCGCGCTACGCGCAGCGGCTCGTGGCCATGGCCGACGGGGAGGTCGTCGCCGCCGGCGCTCCGGAGGAGGTCATCACCGAGCCGCTGCTGGCCGAGGTGTTCGGGCTGGAGGCCAGGGTGATCACCGATCCGGTCGCGGGCGGCCCGCTGGTGGTGCCCGTCGCGGGGCGCCGGTCCGCGAGCGGGTGATCGCGCCCGGCGCTCGGGACTGCTCCGATCGGGCGATGCGCGGGCCTCCGGCGGGGGTGCGCGCGTAGTCTCGGCGGAGAGCTGCCCTCTTCGGAGGCCCCGCACCCGCCCGGGTCGGGCCGCGGTCGGGGTCGTGCGGTGCGGCGGGTGAGCGGGCGGACGGCACGTCCGCGACGCGGGTGCTGTTCGCGCTGGGCGGACATCGCGGTCCGCTCCTGGAACCTGCGGGAATGCCGCTGGTCAGTGGGCCGTTGTTCGCGTCGTCGTAGCAGAATGTGTGCTGTCAGCCGCCGTCGGGCACGGACCGCTACCGGGCCGGCCTACTACAGTGGTCGCAGGAAACGCTGATACCCGTCGTGGACATCGGCTCGTCGACCTTCGGTAGTCGACCCCGGGAGGCGGTGGCCGTGTCCCGGTACGAGACCGCCGGCGCAGCAGTCAGGGAGTGCGAATGTTCGAAAGGTTCACCGACCGCGCGAGGCGGGTGGTCGTCCTGGCCCAGGAGGAGGCCAGGATGCTCAACCACAACTACATCGGCACCGAGCACATTCTCCTGGGCTTGATCCACGAGGGTGAGGGTGTCGCCGCCAAGGCGCTGGAGTCGCTGGGAATCGCGCTGGAGGGCGTGCGCCAGCAGGTCGAGGAGATCATCGGCCAGGGCCAGCAGGCACCGAGCGGGCACATCCCGTTCACCCCGCGGGCGAAGAAGGTCCTCGAGCTGTCGCTGCGGGAGGCGTTGCAGCTCGGTCACAACTACATCGGCACCGAGCACATCCTGCTCGGCCTGATCCGCGAGGGCGAGGGCGTGGCCGCGCAGGTGCTGGTCAAGCTCGGCGCCGACCTCAACCGGGTGCGGCAGCAGGTGCTGCAGCTGCTGTCCGGTTACCAGGGCAAGGAGCCGGCGGAGTCCGGCAGCGGCCGCAGCGAGGGCACCCCGTCCTCGTCGCTGGTGCTGGACCAGTTCGGCCGCAACCTCACCCAGAACGCGCGCGAGGGCAAGCTCGACCCGGTCATCGGCCGGGAGAAGGAAGTCGAGCGCATCATGCAGGTGCTCTCGCGGCGCACGAAGAACAACCCGGTGCTCATCGGCGAGGCCGGCGTCGGCAAGACCGCCGTCGTGGAGGGCCTGGCCGCGCAGGTCGTCAAGGGCGACGTTCCCGAGACGCTCAAGGAAAAGCAGCTCTACACGCTGGACCTCGGCTCGCTGGTGGCCGGGTCGCGCTACCGCGGCGACTTCGAGGAGCGCCTGAAGAAGGTGCTCAAGGAGATCAAGACCCGCGGGGACATCATCCTGTTCATCGACGAGATCCACACGCTCGTCGGCGCCGGTGCGGCCGAGGGCGCGATCGACGCGGCCAGCATCCTCAAGCCGATGCTCGCGCGGGGTGAGCTGCAGACCATCGGCGCCACCACGATGGAGGAGTACCGCAAGTACGTCGAGAAGGACCCGGCGCTGGAGCGCCGCTTCCAGCCGATCCAGGTCGGCGAGCCGTCCCTGGAGCACTCGGTGGAGATCCTCAAGGGGCTGCGCGACCGCTACGAGGCGCACCACCGCGTGTCCATCACCGACGGGGCGCTGGCTTCGGCGGCGAGCCTGGCCGACCGCTACATCAACGACCGGTACCTGCCGGACAAGGCGATCGACCTCATCGACGAGGCCGGTGCGCGGATGCGCATCCGCCGGATGACCGCTCCGCCGGACCTGCGCGAGTACGACGAGAAGATCGCCGAGGTCCGCCGCGAGAAGGAGTCCTCGATCGACGGTCAGGACTTCGAGCGCGCCGCTCGCCTGCGTGACGAGGAGAAGCAGCTCATCACGCAGAAGGAGGAGCGGGAGCAGCAGTGGAAGGCCGGCGACCTCGACGTCGTCGCCGAGGTCGACGAGGAGCAGATCGCGGAGGTGCTGGCCAGCTGGACCGGCATCCCGGTGTTCAAGTTGACCGAGGAGGAGACCTCCCGGCTGCTGCGGATGGAGGACGAGCTGCACAAGCGGGTCATCGGCCAGGACGACGCGGTCAAGGCCGTGTCGCAGGCGATCCGCCGCACGCGCGCGGGGCTGAAGGACCCCAAGCGCCCGTCCGGCTCGTTCATCTTCGCCGGCCCCTCCGGGGTGGGCAAGACCGAGCTGTCCAAGTCGCTGGCGGAGTTCCTCTTCGGCGATGACGACGCCCTGGTGCAGATCGACATGGGCGAGTTCCACGACCGCTACACCGCCTCGCGGCTGTTCGGCGCGCCCCCGGGCTACGTCGGCTACGAGGAGGGCGGTCAGCTCACCGAGAAGGTGCGGCGCAAGCCGTTCTCGGTGGTGCTGTTCGACGAGATCGAGAAGGCGCACCAGGAGATCTACAACACGCTGCTGCAGGTGTTGGAGGACGGGCGGCTCACCGACGGGCAGGGCCGCACGGTGGACTTCAAGAACACGGTGCTGATCTTCACCTCGAACCTGGGCACCGGCGACATCTCCAAGACCGTGGGCCTGGGCTTCTCCTCGGGGGCGGAGCAGGAGACCGACTACGAGCGGATGAAGTCCAAGGTCAACGAGGAGATGAAGAAGCACTTCCGGCCGGAGTTCCTCAACCGCATCGACGACGTGATCGTGTTCCACCAGCTCACGCGCGACGAGATCGTGCAGATGGTGGACCTGCTGACCAGCCGGGTGGAGAAGGCGCTCAAGTCGAAGGACATGTCGCTGGAGCTGACCGACAAGGCCAAGAGCCTGCTGGGCCGCCGCGGGTTCGATCCGGTGCTGGGTGCGCGGCCGCTGCGGCGCACGATCCAGCGGGAGATCGAGGACAAGCTCTCCGAGAAGATCCTCTTCGGCGAGATCGACCCCGGCCAGATCGTCGTCATCGACGTGGACGGCTGGGACGGGGAAGGCTCCGACGAGGACGCCACCTTCACCTTCCGCGGCGAGAGCAAGCCCGCGGCCGTCCCGGACGCCCCGCCGGTGGGCGTCCGCTCCTCCTCGGACGAGCAGTCCGAGGGCACCACCTCCGACGAGGAGAACGAGGAGTGAGCTGCGGAGCGCACCTCCGCCGCTGACGGGCGGACGCGCGAGGCATCCCTGCTGGCGGCCCCCGCACCTGCGCGGTGCGGGGGCCGCAGCGCGTTCGACGGGGTTTTCGGCACCGCGGCAGGAGCGCCGGGGTCGTGCAGCAGCGGTGAGCCGTCGCGGCCTCCGCGCCGAGGAACCGGCCGGTCGTGCGGCGCGGGAGGCAGGTGCTGTGCGGCAACCCCGGTGCTCGCGCTGAACATCCCCACAACACTGGTATCGCGAGTGATACCGTTGTGGCATGTCCATGACGCTGCGACTGTCGGACGAGGAAGCGCGAGCACTGCGCCAGCGCGCCGATCTCGAATCCCGCTCGATGCAGGAAGTGGCGCGGCAAGCCGTGCGGGAGTACGTCGAGAACCACAGCCGCGTGGATTTGCTGGACCAGGTCCTCGACGAGGAGCTGCCGCGGTACGCCGAGGCGTTGGAACGTCTCGCGCAGTGATCTACCTCGGCCTCGAGGACCTGTTCCACGTCGCCGAACGCACGCTGGGGGGCCGCCCCGCGGTGCGCGACGTCGGTCTGCTGCAAGCGGCAGTGGCTCGACCGCAGGCCACCGCCTTCGGTGGGGAAGCGTATCCACGCGTCGTCGACAAGGCCGCGGCCTTGCTGCACTCGCTCGCGCGCAACCATGCCCTGGTCGACGGCAACAAGCGCCTCTCCCTGGCCGCGACACTGGCTTTTCTCGGTATCAACGGGTGGCGATTGACGTTCGACAACGATCAGGCCTATGACCTGGTCATCGCGGTCGCCTCAGGTGAGCTCGACGACGTGGCCGCACTGGCGGAACGCCTCGCCGGGGGCGTGCAGCAGCGGTGAGCCGCCGCGACCTCCGCGCCGCGGAACCCCGGCTGCTCGGGCGGTGCGGCGAACGCGCCGCGGGGGCTGCTCAGCGGGGCCGCTCGTCCCGCTCGCCGCCCGCTTCGCCCGCCTCGCCGAGCGCGGGCAGCTGAGCGCTCGCCCCCGGCTGCCACCCCGCCTGCGCCCCCTCCTCCGCGTGAGTCCGGTCCTCCGCCTGCGCCCGGTTGCGGCGCAGCCGCAGCGCGACGAACGCGACGAGCGCGGCCGCGGCGGCGAGCACGACCGCGCGGGAGAACGCGCCGGCGTAGCGCTCGACCAGGTGCCAGCTCGCCCCGAGCCGGTAGCCGAGCAGGATGAACGCCGCGTTCCACGCGGCGCTGCCGCCGGCGGTGAACAGGACGAACAGCGGCAGCGGCATCCGCTCCACACCCGCGGGCACGGACACGAGGCTGCGGAACATCGGCAGCATCCGGCCGAAGAACACGGCTTTGCCGCCGTGGCGGTGGAACCACGCCTCCGTGCGGTCCACGTCGGACTCCTTCAGCAGCGGCAGGCGCAGCACCAGCGCCCGCGTGCGCTCCCGCCCGAGCTTCGCGCCGAGCCAGTACAGCGCGAGGGCGCCGACGACCGAGCCGACCGTGGTCCACACGATCGCCGCGAGCAGCGACATCCCGCCCCGGCTGGCGGCGAACCCGGCGAACGGCAGGACGAACTCGCTCGGAAGCGGCGGGAAGACGTTCTCGAGCGCGATGGCGGCTCCCGCGCCGGGCGCCCCCAGCGCGCTCATCGCGCCGTTGATCCGGTCGGCGATCCCGGCGGAGCCGGCGGCGAGCGGAACGGTCGAGTCCATGGGTGCTCCGTGATCGGGGAACGGCGCAGCGGCCCGGGCGCGAGGCATCCGGCAGCACCCATCGTTCCAGCGGAGCGCGCCACGATCGTCCGGATTGGTGCCGACCTGGGGATACCTCCCCGCCCCGGACGGCGTGATGCGCACCACGGCGGGCACGCGCGGTGGTCTCGCCCGCCCCCGGCCCGCACGGCGCGCAGCGGTTCCCGAGACCAGGCGGATCGGTTAACGTTTGCGGCCACGACGGGCGTGGCGGAAGATCGTCCGGTATCGCACGGTGGGCCACTGCGAGGGAGCGTCGATGAACGGACCAGGCGGGACCGGCGCGCAGTTCAGCCCGGAGATCGGGGAGACCTTCGAGCCGGCGAGGGTGTCGCGGCGGGCCTGGATCGGGCGGTTCCTCGGCCCCGCGCTGGCGCTCGCCGCGTACTTCCTGCTCCCGACCGGGCCGGACGGGCTCAGCGACGACGCCCGCGGAGTGGCCGCGCTGGCCGTGCTCATGGCCGTGTGGTGGATGACCGAGGCGATGCCGCTGGCGGCGACCGCGCTGCTGCCCATCGCACTGCTGCCGCCGCTGGCGGGCATGGACGTCGAGGACGCGACCTCGCCGTACGCCAGCGACACGATCTTCCTGTTCATGGGCGGGTTCATGCTCGCCCTGGCGATGCAGCGCTGGGGCCTGCACCGGCGGATCGCGCTGCGCACCGTCCTGGCGGTGGGGACGAAGCCGAACCGGGTGATCGGCGGGTTCATGCTCGCCACCGCGTTCCTGTCCATGTGGATCAGCAACACGGCCACCGCCGTGATGATGCTGCCGATCGGCCTGTCGGTGCTCCGGCTCGTCTTCGAGCGGGTGGAGGGCCACTCCGCGCCCCGCTTCGACCCGTCCGACCCGGGGGCGGGCCGGTTCGCCACCGCGCTGATGCTGGCGATCGCCTACTCCACGAGCATGGGCTCGCTGGCCACGCTGATCGGCACGCCGCCGAACCTGTTCATGGCCGGTTTCCTGTCCGACAACTACGGCATCGACATCGGCTTCGGCCAGTGGATGCTGTTCGGGCTGCCGCTGTCGGTGGTGCTGCTCCTGCTCGGGTGGTTGCTGCTCACCCGGGTGCTGTACCGGACGACGCTGCGCGAGATCCCCGGCGGGCGGGAGCTGTTCCGCGAGCAGCTGCACACCATGGGGCCGATGGGCCGCGGTGAGCGGATCGTCCTCGTCGTCTTCGCCTGCACCGCGCTGCTGTGGATGACGCGGGAACCGCTGGACGCGCTGCTGCCGTGGCTGAACATCTCGGACGCGGGCATCGGCATCACCGCGGCCGTGGTGCTGTTCCTGCTGCCCGTCGACCCCCGCTCCGGCGTGTTCGCCCTGGACTGGTCCTCGACGGCGCACCTGCCGTGGGGGGTGCTGCTGCTGTTCGGCGGCGGGCTGTCGCTGTCCGGCGGGATCTCCGACAGCGGGTTGGACTCGTTCATCGGCGACACGGTCGGCGCGTTCGGCGGCGTGCCGCTCGTGGTGCTCGTCGTGATCGCCGCGCTGGCCGTGCTCGTGCTCACGGAGATGACCAGCAACACGGCCACCGCGGCCACGTTCCTGCCGATCCTGGCGGGAGTGGCGCTGGGGTTGTCGCTGGACCCGCTGCTGCTGGTCGTCCCGGCCGCGCTCGCGGCGAGCTGCGCGTTCATGCTGCCGGTGGCCACCCCGCCGAACGCGATCGTCTTCGGCTCCGGCTACGTGACCATCCCGCAGATGGTCCGCACCGGCGTCTGGCTGAACCTGGCCTCGATCGTGCTGATCCCCGCCGTGGTGTACACGCTGGGGCTGCTCGTCCTCGGCATCACCCTGTAGCCGAACCTTGTCAGGTCGTTTGCGCACGGACTTCCGGCAGCAGGACCTCGCGCACTCCTCTCGGAGCGAGACGCCATTGGAGGTCCACCGCGTCGGCCGATCCGCGCGGCTCCTAAGGGGCCGCGCGGATTGGCGGCCATGTACTCGACCGCACCGGCCCGTCAGGCAAGCGGCACAGCCGCTTCATCGCCACGTACGCAGAGCTCCCCGCCGCGGGTTCTCCGGCGCCGCCTCGCGAGGACAGCCCCGACGTTGTGTAGGTGGCTACCCGATGTCGGGGATCCCGGAGCGAGGTGCCGCCGGAGGTTCCGCCACCGGCCCCACGACGCCGGCCAATCCGTGGACTCTCTAAGCCCGCTTGCGGTAGGCGTACATGGCCAGGGGGAGGAACACGGCCACGATGCCGAGCATCCACACCGCGGTCGCGCCGAGCGGGCCGGCCACGGGGCCGCCGATCATGAGCCCGCGGGCCGTGTCGGCCAGCTGCGTGACCGGGTTGACGTCGACCCACGCCTGCAGCCACCCGGGCATGGTTTCGGCGGGTACGAACACGTTGCTGGCCATGGTCAGCGGGAACATGAACGACATGGCCACGCCGGGCAGCGCCTGCTGGCTGCGGATCAGCATCCCCAGGAACACGGTGATCCAGCACATGGCCAGGGCGAAGGCGATGACCACGACCACGGCGCCGAGCACGGCCAGCGGCCCCGTCTGCACCCGGAAGCCCATGAGGGTGGCCACGGCGAGCAGTACCGCGATGGACAGCAGGTAGCGGAAGATGTCGCCGAGGACGGCTCCGACCAGCGGGGAGCTGCGCGCGATCGGCAGGCTGCGGAAGCGGTCGAACACGCCCTTGCTGATGTCGGTGTTCAGCTGCATGCCCGTGCCGAGGCTGGCGAAGACCATGTTCATCGCCAGCACGCCGGGCAAGGTGCGCTGCAGGTAGGCGCCCGTGTCCCCGGTGATCGCCCCGCCGAACAGGTACACGAACATCACGAGGAACAGGATCGGCTGGATCGTGACGTCGATGAGCGCTTCCGGGGACTTGCGGATCTTCAGGATGCTGCGCCACGACAGCGTGAACCCGTGCCGCAGTCCGCGGAGGAAGCCGACCCGGCGCGTGGACGGCACGTTCCCGGCCGCCGCGCGGGACTCGACTTGTAACGTGCTGGTCATGCCGCCTCTCCCGAATCCTCAGCGGAGTGCTCGTCGGTGCTCGGCCGGCCGGTGATCGACAGGAACACGTCGTCCAAACTGGGCAGTCGCAGCGCCAGTTCGCTCGCGGTGATCCCCTGGTCGTCGAGCTTTCGCACCACAGTGGACAGAACGGAGGAGTCGTCGACGGGCACCGCCAGCAGACCGGTTTCCTCGTGCGCGGTCGGTTCGGAGCGCACCTCCTCGGCGAGGATCCGCCGCACGCGCGGCATGTCGGCCGGGTCGGCGGGGCGCACCTGCAGCGTCTGACCGCCGACGCGCTGCTTGAGCTCGGGAGCGCGCCCGTCGGCGACGACGGAACCGTGGTCGATCACGCTGATGCGGTCGGCCAGCTGATCCGCCTCCTCCAGGTACTGCGTCGTCAGCAGCACCGTGACCCCGTCGGCGGTCAGCCCGCGCACGAGGTCCCACACCTGGTTGCGGCTGCGCGGGTCCAGCCCCGTGGTCGGCTCGTCCAGGAACAGCACCTCCGGTCGCGCCACGAGGCTCGCAGCCAGGTCCAGGCGGCGCCGCATGCCGCCCGAGTACGTCTTCAGCGCGCGGTCGCCCGCCTCGGCCAGCCCGAACCGGTCGAGCAGCTCGCGGGCGCGGGCCCGCGCGTCCCGGCGCCGCATCTCCAGCAGGCGCCCCAGCAGCACCAGGTTCTCGCGGCCGGTGAGCTCCTCGTCGACCGAGGCGTACTGGCCGGTGAGCCCGATGCGCGCGCGGACGGCGAACGGCTGCCGCGCCACGTCGAAGCCGGCGACCGAAGCGGAACCGCCGTCGGCCCGCAGCAGGGTCGCCAGGATGCGCACCGCGGTGGTCTTGCCCGCGCCGTTCGGGCCGAGGACCCCGTGGACCGTGCCCGCGGGAACCTCCAGGTCCACACCCGACAGCGCGGTGTGCGCGCCGAAGCGCTTGATCAGCCCTCGGGCGCGAATCGCGTGGTCCATGCCCCTCTCCTCGTCGTGCTCCGCGGGCGTCCGCCCAACCGCCGAGTATCCACGGCGCCGGCGGTGAACGCCCGTGATTTTTCGGATCCGGCGCCCGAAGAGCACCCCGCTGCGGCGGGGGCGAGCGCGCCGGCGGAGCCGCGCGGAACGGGTGGTAGGGAGGTGGCATGCAAGCAACAGCGGGCGGGCGGACCACCACCGCGGTGCTGTGGACCGGCGCCGCGGCCCTGCTGGTGTGGCTGGGCGCGCCCCGCCTCGGGTGGGACGCGGCGAGCCGCTGGCTGGTGGCCGCGACCGCGCTGACCCAGTACGCGGTGCTGCTCGGCGCGGTGCTGCTGATCGCTGCGCTGCTGCTGCGGCGGTGGCCGTGCGCCGCGGCGCTCGGCGTGGTCACCGCGCTGCTGCTGGCCGCGGTGCTCCCGCGCGCCGTGCCCGACACCGCCGCGGCCGGCGACTCCGCGCCCGACGCCGCCGCTGGTGAGGCCGCCTCCGGTGAACTGCGGGTGCTGACCGTCAACGCCTTCTTCGGCCGCGCCGAAGCCGAGCGGATCGTGCGCGCGGTGCGGGCCGGGGACGTCGACGTGCTCGCGGTGCAGGAGCTGACCCCGCGGCTGGCCGGGCGGTTGGACCGCGCGGGGCTGCGTTCGGCGCTGCCGCACCGCGTGTGGCACCCGGCCGCGGGTGCCGGCGGATCCGGCATCGCCGCGCGGTTCCCGCTGCGGGAGCGGGACCTCGCCGGCGCGACGACGATGGCGCACCCGGCCGCGCGGATCCGGATGCCCGGTGGGAGGCAGGTGGACCTCGTGTCGGTGCACCCGCTCTACCCGATGGGGGCGGGCACGGTCGCGCGCTGGAACCGCGACCTCGGCGCGCTGCCGCCGCCCGCGCGCGGGCGGGTGCCGCTGGTCCTCGCCGGGGACTTCAACGCGACGCTGGACCACTCGCCGCTGCGGGAGCTGCTCGGCCGCGGCTACCGGGACGCCGGTGCCGCCACCGGCAACGGCCTCGTCCCGACCTGGCCGGTGGGGCGGCTCGCCCCGCCGGTGACGATCGACCACGTGCTCACCAGCGGGCCGGTCAGCGCGTCCGGCTACCGCGCGCAGCGCATCGCCGGTACGGACCACCGGGCGCTGCTGGTCGAGCTGTCCCTGACCGGGGAGCGGTCGGGCAGCGCCCCCGGGGCGCGCTCGGGCAGCGGTGGCTGAGCGGTCTCAGCCCTCGGCGTTCGTCCCCGGGCCGGAGGTGAGCACGACCTCGAACTCCAGCAGCGAGGCACCGCTCGAGACGGGGGACCGGTGCTCGGTCGCGTGGGCCTCCTTGCCCGGCCCGTTGAACCACTGCTGGAAGTGCTCCTCCGACTCCCACTTGGTGTAGACGAAGTAGCGGTTGTCGCCCTTGGTGGGACGCAGGAGTTCGAAGCCGAGGAAGCCGGGGGTGTTGTCCACGGCGCCCTGGCGCTCGCTGAAGCGCCGCTCCAGCTCGGCCTCGGATCCCTCGGGCACCTCGATCGCGTTGATCTTCACGACTGCCATGTCCCCAGACTACGCACCCGCGGCGGCACCTGCGCCGCCCAGATGTGATGTCCGGGGACGTTGTTCAGCCGGGTGACTGTGAGCTTCCTCGTGCCGGCGCGCCAGCACCGAAGGGCCGCACGCAGCCGAACCCGCTGCGGGAGGTCCCGCTGCGAAAGCCCCCGTGCAAAACGACCCGACGATGTCCTGCTAGACCTCGATCTGCGGGTGCAGCCGCCCCGGGGTCCACATCCGGCGCCGCAGCACGGTCAGCGTCGTCAACCCGAGGAAGACCACGAGCACGCAGCCGAGCACGACGAGATCGCGCACCAGGTGCTCGGTCAACCCGCCGGAGATCGTGACACGCAGGCCGTCCACGAGGTAGGTCATCGGCAGGTACGGGTGGATCGCCTGGAACGGGGCCGGGGTGGTCTCCATCGGGTACAAGCCCCCGGAGGCGGTCAGCTGCAGGATGAGCAGCACCAGCGACAGCAGCTTGCCGACCGCGCCGAAGGCGGTGCGCAGGAAGTGGTCGATGGCGACGAACGCCAGCGCGGCCAGGCTCACCAGGCCGATCGTCCACCCCGCGTGCACGGGGTTCAGCCCGAGCCCGAAGTCCACCGCGGTGTAGAGGACCATCCCGCCGAGCACGCCCAGCGCCCCCGCGGGCAGGAAACCGCCCAGCGCCAGCGAGAGGACCGAGGCCCGCCCGGCCAGCGCGCGCGCGTTGAACGGTTGCAGCACCAGGTAGGCGAACAGGCCGAACACCCACAGCGCGATGCCGAAGAAGAACGGCGCGAGCCCGCGCCCGTACACGTGCGCCGGGTTCAGGTTCCGCTCCTCGATGGTGGTCGGCGAGCCCAGCACGTCCGCGGCCCGCGCCACCTGCGACGGGTCCGTCGGCGGGATGCGGTCGAGGCTGTCGGTGACCAGCTCGTGCAGCCGCTGCGCGCTCTCGCTCATCTGCTGGGCCCCGGTGTGCAGCGTCCGCCCCTGCGACTGCAGCGTCTGCAGACCGCTGACGATGCCGGGCATGCCTCCGGCCAGCTGCGACGTCCCGGTCGTCATCGTGTCGACGGGGGCGCGCACGGAGCGGACCTTCGCCTGCAGCTGGTCCATCCCGTTCTGCATGGCGACGGCGCGCTCGTTGGCCCCCCGCGCGGCGCGCAGCCCCTGCGCGGCCCGCTCGTCGGCGCGCGCCGCGGCCGCGGCGGCCTCGCGCGCCCGGTCGAGCGCCGCGGTATAGGCGGAGTCCTCGCGCAGCTCCGGGTGGCGCTGGCCGAGGCGCTCCAACGCGTCCGCGGACTGCTGCGCCCGCGGCCGAACCGTTCCCGTCGCCTGCTTGACCGCCGACATGCCGCTGGCCGCGGTGTCGGTGGTGCGCGCCATCGCGTCCACCGCGCGGGGCAGCTCCCCGGCGGCCGCGTCGGTCAGCTCGGTCATCTGCTGGTCGAGCTGCCTGCTCGCCCGGGCCAGGGTGCTGACCCCGTCGGAGAGCCGTCCGGTGCCGTCCACGATGTCGCCGAGGCCCTCGCTGAGGTTGCTCGTGCCCTGCTCGGCCAGGTTCGTGCCGTCGACGAGCCCGCGCGTGGCCTCGGAAGCGGTGTTGAGCCGGTCGCGGATGCGGTCGAGCTCGCCGTACAGCGCCCGCGCGTAGCTGGTGTGCGCGGCCGCGTTGACCTGGTTCTGCAGTTCCGAGCGGACCGTGTCGGCCATGATCCCGGCGATGTAGCCGTTCGCGTCGTTCTTGGTGATGTGCAGCTGCGCCCGCTGCGGATCGGGTTCGCCGGCGGTGGCGAGCTTCGCGCTGAAATCGCGCGGCACCGAGATCGTGAAGTAGTACGTGCCGTCCCGGAGGCCCCGCTGCGCCCGGTCGCCGTCCACGAAGTGCCAGTCGAACGTGTCGCTGATCTTGAGCTGCTCCACGAACTGGTTGCCGGCGTCGATGACCTGGCCGCGGTACTCGACCGGGCGGTCGTCGTTGACCACCGCGACCGGGATGCGGTCCAACCGCCCGTACGGGTCCCAGTTCGACCACAGGTACAGCGCGCCGTACAGCAGCGGCACGAGGACCAGCACCACCGGGACGAGCCGCCGCAGCGGTCCCCGGAACCTGAGCAGCTCCAGCCGGGCGAGGGTGAACGCTTTCATCGGGGGTCCTCGACGGTCGGCAGCACCTCGGTGTCCCCCCGCCGGCCCCGCGGCCGGGCGTCCGGGACCGGCGCCTCGGTGCGCTCGTCCGCGCCGCCGGGGCCGAACACGTCGGCGGGAGGGGGGAGGCGGACCACGTCCACCGGCGTGGCGGGCGGGTCGGTGGCCGAGGCCACGACGGTCATGCCCGTGCGGGTCAGCGTGTGCAGCGCGCCCCACACCCGCGCCCGCTGCCCGAGCGGCAGTCCCGCTTCGACGTCGTCGAGGACGAGACCGGCGGGCCGGCGGGACGCGCACAGCGCGAGCGCGAGCAGCGTGCGCTCCACCGCGGACAGCTCGCGGATGAGCGCCCGCGGGGTGAGCTCGAGCCCCACCAGCTCGCAGGCCCGGTCGAGGTCCGCGTCCGCGATCCGGTTGACCGAGCGGTGCTCGGCCACCGCCTCGCGGACGCGGTGGTTCGGCTCCAGCTCGAACCCGGGCGAGGCGCGCGCCGGGAGCACCAGGCGGCGCACCGCGCGCGCCCCGGAGGGCAGGATCTTCCCGGCGACCTCCAGGTGGCCGGCGAGGAGGCGCATCCGCCCGCACAGCGCGAGCAGCAGCGTGGTGCGGCCGGTGCCGCCCGGCCCGGTGATCACGGTGAGATCACCGGGCCGGACCTGCAGGTCGACGTTGGCGAACACGATGCCCTCCGGCCCCTTCGCGGTGAGCCCGCGTCCGAGGGCGGCGATCCCGTCGATCTCCATCGCGTTCCTCTCCCCGGGTGGCACCTGCGCGCCCTCGCCCGCCACCGCGCTGCGGGCGCGGTGGCGGGACGCCGTCCGGAGGGGCGGCAGTGCCGGGCGGAGTCGGCAGTGCCGGGCGGAGTCGGCAGTGCCGGGCGCGGGCGGCAGCAGGCGCTCCGGGCGGCAACATTCCACAGTGGAGTATCGACCGCGCCGTGCGCAGCGGGGTGCAACCGGGGCCGGCGTGCTGCTGAAGGAACCCGAAAGGATGAGACCGGACGATCGGACCGCTGTCCGGGGCGGGAGGTCGGGGCAGCTGGTAGGTCGGGGCAGCTGGGAGCAGGTGGCTGCCCGAGGTGGGGGATCCCGCAGCGAGGCCCCGTTCCCCCGCCCGACCCGCTGCACCAGCCGGTCCGCGGACTCCCTAACCCCGCAGCGACTCGTGCTCGCCGGAGCGCGTGTCCACCACGGCGACGTCCCGGATGCCCGCGCGCACCGGCTCCACCGGGTGCAGCGCGGTGACACCGGCGGCCAGCTGCGCGCTCGTCAGCCCGCGGGCGAGCGTGCAGTGCGGGATCCACGCGCCCGGCAGGTAGTGCGCCGAGGGGGCGCGCACCCTGCCGGCGAGCACGTCGTGCACCGCCGAGTGCAGCGCGAGCACCTCGGTGTCCACCACCGCCGCCAGCAGCAGCACGTTGTCCGGATCGGGGAACGTGCCCAGCGTGTACAGCCACAGCTGCGGCACCGCCAGCACGGAGAGCTCGGAGCGCAGCGCGCGCCGCGCGGCCGCGGGGATCGACCCGGCCACGGCGAGCGTCACGTGCGGGCGCCCGCCGCCCGCCGGCACCCCCGCGTCCACGAGGCGTCCCCGCAGCGAGCGGATCGCCTCCTCCGCGGTCTCGTCGAGCAGCAGCTCCAGCGCGTCGGCCATCCCCGTCCTCGGTGCTCGCCGCGTCCTCAGTGCTCGCCGGGCAGGGCGAAGCGGCCGTCCTCGGTCTGCTCCACCAGACCGTCCACGAGCAGCGAGTGCAGGCAGCGGTCCCGCTGGCCCGGCTCGGACCACGCGGCGTCCAGGGCGGAGCGCTCGACCGGTCCGGGGGCGCCGCGCAGCACGTCGAGCAGCCTGCCGCGCACCTGCCGGTCCGTGCCGGCGAACTTCTGCACCTTCTTCGGCGGGCCCGCGTACTCCGGCTTGCCCGCGTGCACCCAGGCGCAGCCGTGCGCGACCGGGCAGACCTCGCACGCCGGCGAGCGGGCGGTGCACACCGTCTGCCCCAGCTCCATCAGCGCCGCCGACATCCGCGCCGCCGTGCGGTCGTCGCGCGGCAGCAGCGCGTCCACGTCGTCCAGATCGCGCTTGCTCGCCGACGGAGCCGCGTCTCCCTCGCCGTGCACGGCGCGCGCGACGACGCGCCGCACGTTCGTGTCCACCACCGGCGCGCGGCGGCCGTAGGCGAACGCGGCCACGGCCCGCGCCGTGTACGTGCCGATGCCGGGCAGTGCCAGCAGCGCGTCCACATCGGCGGGCACCACGTCGCCGTGCTCGGCGGCGATCCGGCCCGCCGCCTCGTGCAGGCGCTGCGCGCGGCGGGGGTAGCCGAGCTTGCCCCAGGCGCGCAGCACCTCGCCCGGGCTCTCCGCGGCCAGGTCGGAGGGCTTCGGCCAGCGCCGCATCCACTCCTCCCAGATCGGCCGCACCCGGTTGACCGGTGTCTGCTGCAGCATGGTCTCGCTGACCAGCACGCCCCAGCCGGTCACGCCGGGCGCGCGCCACGGCAGGTGGCGGGCGTTGCGCTCGAACCAGTCGACGAGCTCGGTCGGTTCGAACGTCGGGTCCGTGGCGGGCGTCGCGGTCAACCTTCGGCTCCAGCCGTGGAGATCTCGGTCAGGCGCAGGCTCTCGATGTCCAGCACGAACCCGCGCACCGCGATCTCGGGCAGCAGGAACGGGCTCGTCCGCAGCTCGTGCACGCACCGGCGGACGTCCTCGGCGGTGTCGGTGTAGGTGCGCGCGCTCCACTGTGGACGGACTCCGGCGTCGGCGGCGAGCTCCGCGGCGAAGTCCTCGTCGGTGAAGCCGAGCATCCCGCACCCGGTGTGGTGCACGACCATGACCTCCCGGGTGCCGAGCTTGCGCTGGCTCACCGCCAGCGAGCGCACGACGTCGTCGGTGACGACGCCGCCCGCGTTGCGCAGCACGTGCGCCTCGCCCGGGCGCAGCCCGAACGTGGCGTAGCCGTCGATGCGGCAGTCCATGCAGGTCAGGATCGCCACGCGCAGCGAGGGCGGGGCGGGCAGCGTCGGATCCCCCGCGGGCGCGGAGGCGTTGCGGTGCAGCAGCTCGTCAGTGGTGCTCATCGGTGTTGCCCTCCTACTGTGATCACGATGCCCGGTCGGGCTCGGCCGCCTCCGCGCGGCGCAGGCGGCGCAGCGCGCCCCGGATGTCGTCGACTTCGGTGACCCGCATGCCCTCCGGCGGTTTGCCCGCTCCCGAAGGCACGAGGGCGTGCGTGAAGCCCATGCGCGCGGCCTCGGAGAGCCGGCGGCGCAGGGCGGTGACCTTGCGGATCTCGCCGGCGAGGCCGACCTCGCCGAGCGCCACGAGGTTCGACGGCAGCGGCACCCCGCGGCGCGAGGAGGCGATCGCCAGCGCCACGGCCAGGTCCGCTGCGGGCTCGAAGAGCTTGGTGCCGCCGACGGTCGCCGCGAACACGTCGTGGTTGCCCGTGTGCACGTTGCCGTGCTTGGTGAGCACGGCGAGCATCATCGACACGCGCGCCGAGTCGAGCCCGCTGACGTTGCGCCGCGGCATGCTCAGCTGGCTCTCCGTGGTCAGCGCCTGGACCTCGGCCAGCAGCGGGCGCTTGCCCTCGACCATGACGGTGATCGCGGTGCCCTCGACCTGCAGCTCCTGCCGGTTGAGGAACAGGCCCGACGGGTCGCGCACCTCGACGATTCCCTCGTCCTGCTGCTCGAAGCAGCCGATCTCGTCGGCCGGGCCGAAGCGGTTCTTCACCCCCCGCAGCATGCGCAGCGTCGAGTGCTCCTCGCCCTCGAACTGCAGCACCACGTCCACCAGGTGCTCGAGCGCGCGCGGGCCGGCGACCGCGCCCTCCTTGGTGACGTGCCCGACGAGGACCACGGGCAGGCCGCGCTCCTTCGCCAGCGCCACCAGCGCGGTGGTCACCGCGCGCACCTGGGTGACTCCGCCCGGTGTCCCGTCCGTCTCGGAGGACTGCACCGTCTGCACCGAGTCGACGATGAGCAGCCCGGGGGCGACGCCGTCGACGTGCCCGAGCACCCCGGCCAGGTCGCTCTCGGCGCCGAGGAAGAGCTCCGGGTGCACCGAGCTGGTGCGCTCGGCGCGCAGCCGCACCTGGCCGGCCGACTCCTCGCCGGTGACGTACAGCGCGGGTGAGCTGCCCTGGGCCGCCCAGCGGTGCGCGACCTCGAGCAGCAGGGTGGACTTGCCCACGCCCGGCTCGCCGGCGAGCAGCACGACCGAACCGGGCACGATCCCGCCGCCGAGCACGCGGTCGAGCTCGTCGATGCCGCTGGCGACCGCGCGGGCCGATTCCAGGTCGACCTCGGCGATGGGGCGCGCCGGGGTGCTCGGCGCGCCCGCCGCGACCTGCTTGGTCTCCGCGCGAGCCGGGCGGGACTCGTCGATCGTCCCCCACGCCTGGCAGGACGGGCAGACGCCGACCCACTTCGCGACCTCGTGGCCGCAGTCCGCGCACCGGTACACGGGGCGCGCGGCGCGAGCGCTCTTCGGTGGCACGGCCCGAGACTAGTAGGCGGCACCGACGGTCCGGTCGGCGCCGGAGGGATCACTCGGGCTGCGGGCTGCCGTGCTCGGGCCGCGGGCGGTGGTCCTGCCCGATCGGCACCTGCACCGTGATCTCCCCGGCCTCGGCGAACCGGAAGGTCACCGGGATGGTCACGCCGGGGTCGATCTCCTCGGTGAAGCCGTTGACGGTGATCGCGACCTCGCGCTGGTCGGAGTTCGACGTCGGCTGGACGTAGCCGGAGCCCTCGGCGCCCGGGGCCTGCTCGCCGTAGGCGTGCAGGGCGGTGTCGCCGGGCAGCTCGGTGGTGCCGCTGATGTCGACCGAGGCCGCGTACGGGCTGGAGGCCCCGACGAGGCGGTCGCTGGTCTCACCCGAATTGGCGATCATGAGCTGGACCGGCGCGGACGATCCCTGGGGGTAGGCGGTGCCGTCCTGCGGGAAGGTGAACTGCGCGTCCCGGATCGCGATGTCGCCGCTCTCCTTCGAGGCGCCGTTGACTGCCGCGACCTGGGTCTCCGTCTCCGTGGTCTGACCGGCGCTGCATCCTCCGAGGACGACGGCGGCGCCGAGTCCGAGTGCGGCCGGGACCAGTCGCAGGCGTGCGCTCTTGTGGTGCTGTGGGCGGATCACGGTTGCAGCGTCCCTCCCTGATAGCCGGACAACCCGGACCGAGCTTAGACCCCCGGTGCGGGGGTGGTGGTGCCAGGTCCCGAGGGCGGCGCGCAGGCGCCGGTGAGCGGGGGTGCTGCCGCGCCCGGGACGGCCGGGGCGTTCGGCACCGCCGCGGTTCCTCCCCGCCGCGCCCCCGGCCCGGGTTCGCCCGGGAGGTGGCGATTTCCCGCAATGCGGACGGAGCCGGGGGCGGCGACCGGGGTGCCCCCCGGGGCGCTACCGCGGGGTGCTGCCGCGCGCTGATCAGCGCGTTCGCCGCCCGGAGCCGGGCGCGCGCGGAGGATCCGATGTGGGCAATCGTCCGGTTCACTCAATGTCTACTGTGGATTAAAACTGCTGCCGGATTCTCGTTGCTTGCACGATCACGAAGGGTTTGTCAACCCCTGTTCGCCTTCTGACCTGCGACGACGAACGCCGAGCCGCCGGTGGTGGAGTTGCTCGGCCGTGCTAGGCTGGACGAAGCGAAAGGGGCAGAGGACACATGGGTTTCAAGGTCGGAGAGACCGTCGTCTACCCGCACCACGGTGCCGCAACGATCGAAGCGATCGAGAACCGGGTGATCAAGGGTGAGGAAAAACAGTACCTCGTCCTCCGGGTCGCACAAGGTGACCTCACTGTCCGCGTCCCCGCTGACAATGCCGAAATTGTCGGCGTGCGGGACGTCGTCGGCCAGGAGGGTCTCGATCACGTCTTCGACGTGCTGCGCGCACCGCACACCGAGGAGCCCACGAACTGGTCTCGGCGGTACAAGGCCAACGTGGAGAAGCTCGCCTCCGGCGACGTGAACAAGGTGGCCGAGGTGGTGCGTGATCTGTGGCGACGCGAACAGGACCGCGGCTTGTCCGCGGGCGAGAAGCGCATGTTGGCCAAGGCCAGGCAGGTGCTCGTGAGCGAGCTGGCCCTGGCCGAGGGCACGGACGAGGACAAGGCCGAGAGCCTGCTCGACGAAGTCCTCGCCACCGCCGTGTGAGCACCGGGACCGGACGAGCGTGAGTGTTGTCGCGCTGGTCCCCGCGGCAGGCCGCGGGGTGCGCTTGGGCGCGGGCAAGCCCAAGGCGCTGGTACCGGTGAAAGGTGAGTCCTTGCTGTCCCGCTCGGTCCGGGGGCTGCTGGCCTCGGGCCGAGTGGGGCAGGTCATCGTCGCCGCTCCCGCCGAGCAGCGGGACGCGGTGCTGGCGGAACTGCCCGGTGCCGCCGGGGTGCACGCCGTGGTCGGCGGGGCCGAGCGCACCGACTCCGTGCGCCGCGCCCTCGCCAGCGTCGACGAGCTGGCCCCCGGCGCGCGCACCGTGCTCGTGCACGACGCCGCGCGCGCCTTCACCCCGCCCGGAGTGGTCCGCGACGTCGTGGACGCGGTCGAGCGCGGAGCTCCCGCGGTGGTCCCCGTGCTGCCCGTCGCGGATACCGTCAAGGAGATCGGCACCGACGGGGCGGTGCTGCGCACGGTCGACCGCTCCCAGCTGCGCGCGGTGCAGACGCCGCAGGGGTTCGCCCTGGACGTGCTGCGCCGCGCCTACGATGTCGCCGAGGACGTCGCCACGGACGACGCGGGGCTGGTCGAGCGCCTCGGGGAGCCCGTGGTGACCGTGCGGGGGAACCCCCGTGCGCTGAAGATCACCACGGAATTCGACCTCGCGGTCGCGGAAGCGGTCCTGGCGACCACGGACCACGGTGGGTGAGCACGTCGTGACGGACTACGCGGAAAGCCCGGTGCAGGAGGGGCGCGCCGCCGGGGCGAGCGTCCTCGTGCCGCGCGTCGGCCAGGGCGTCGACGTGCACCGGATCGAGCCCGGCAGGGAGTGCTGGCTGGCCGGGCTGCACTGGCCCGGGGCCGACGGGTGCGTCGGGCACTCCGACGGCGACGTCGCCGCGCACGCGCTGTGCGACGCCGTGCTCGCGGCCGCCGGGATCGGCGATCTCGGCGCGGTGTTCGGCACGGACGACGAGCGCTGGGGCGAGGCCCACGGGGTGGACTTCCTCGCCGAGGTCGGGGCGCGGCTGGCCGCGACCGGCTCCCGCGTGGGCAACGCCACGGTGCAGGTGGTCGGCAACGCGCCGCGGATCGGTGCGCGGCGCGAGGAGGCCCAGCGGGTGCTGTCCGGGGCGCTCGGCGGCTCCGTGTCCGTGTCCGGGACGACCTCCGACGGCCTGGGGCTGACCGGGCGCGGCGAGGGCATCGCGGCGATCGCGACGGCGCTGGTGATCGCAGCGGAGTGAGCGGCCCCGGGCCGCGGGGTGCAAGCTGGCGCACATTGGCGTGTGTCCGGACCCGCGGTGCCCGTATCGTGGATCTCGTGACGATGCGCGCGGTGTTGTTCGACTTCTCCGGAACGCTGTTCCGCCTGGAGGAGGACGAGTCCTGGTCGGCCGATTTCACCGATGACTCCGGCCGGCCGCTGGACACCTCCGAGCAGGCCGAGATCATGCGGCGGCTGACCGCCCCGGCGGGGCAGGTGGTGCAGCTCGGCCAGGAGTTCGAGGACGCGTGGGAGAACCGCGACCTGGACCCGGTGCTGCACCGCAAGGTCTACATGGCGGTGCTGCAGCACTCGGGCCTCGACGAGGAGCAGGCCGCCTCGCTGTACAGCAGGCTGATCGACCCCGACCAGTGGACTCCGTACCCGGACGCGGTCGAGGTGCTGCGCCGCTGCCGGGAGGCCGGGCTGCGCGTGGCCGTGGTCAGCAACATCGCGTTCGACTTCCGCGCCGCCTTCGAGCGGACCGGTGCGGCCGAGTACGTGGACGAGTTCCTGCTCTCCTACGAGGAGGGCCTGGTCAAGCCGGACGCGAAGCTGTTCCTGCGGGCCTGCGAGCGGTTGGGCGTCGACCCGGCCGAGGCGGTCATGGTCGGGGACAGCGCCGAGGCGGACGGCGGTGCGACCGCGCTCGGGTGCCGTTTCGAGCTCGTCGAGCCCGCCCCGACCTCCGAGCGCCCCGACGCCCTGCGCACCGCCCTCGCCGATGTCCTCGCCTGAGCTCCCCGGCGGCTCCCGCCCCTGACGAGCCCCGCCGAGCCCGCCCCGCGTCGGGTGCCGGCCCGGCCCGCCGAGCTGAGCCGGCCCGCCGAGCTGAGCCGGCCCGCCGAGTCGGGTCGGCCCGCTGGACCTCGAGGATCCGGCGAATCCGGACAGAAATCCGACAAGTTGACCTCGATCGTGTTGATTGATCTCGATCGTGTGGGGATAACTCGTGCTCCACTCGTGTGGGGACAGCTCACAATTTTGATGAAAATTGTGCTCTCTGGAACGGTTCCAGTTTGAGGTGAGCGGGTGCCCGCCGGCGAGCGGGGACGCTGTCCCCGCTGCCCCCGCTGCCCGCCGTTGCCGGTGGGGCCGCGGTTTCCCGGCGAGGCCGTGGCTCGGGGTGGGGTCGTGGTTCCGAGCGGGGTCGTGGTCTCCCGACGGGGCCCGTGGTCGCGGGTGGGGCGCTGCCGCTGCCGGGCGGGCGCCGTGCGGTGGTGGGCGCCGATGCCCGCGTCCGCGCCCCGTACCATCGGGGTTGTGAGCCTGCACCTGCATGACACCGCGACGCGGACCACGCGCGAGTTCCAACCGCGCCAGGACTCAGTGGCGTCGATCTACCTGTGCGGTGCCACTGTGCAGGACATTCCGCATGTCGGCCACGTCCGCAGCGGGTTGAACTTCGACGTGCTGCGCCGGTGGATGCAGCACACCGGCTACGACGTGCGGCTGGTCCGCAACGTCACCGACATCGACGACAAGATCCTCACCAAGGCCGCCGACGCGGGCCGGCCGTGGTGGGAGTGGGCCGCCACGCACGAGCGCGCGTTCGAACGCGCCTACGACCAGCTCGGCTGCCTGCCGCCGTCCGCGCTGCCGCGGGCGACCGGGCACATCACGCAGATGGTCGAGCTCGTCCAGCGGCTGATCGACGCCGGGCACGCCTACGCGGCCGACGGCGACGTGTACTTCGCGGTGGAGACCTTCGCCGACCGCTACGGCAGCCTGTCCGGCCAGCGGCTCGAGGAGATGCAGCAGGGGGAGTCCGGCGGCGCCAAGCGCGATCCGCGGGACTTCACGCTGTGGAAGTCCGCCAAGCCGGGCGAACCGAGCTGGCCGACCCCGTGGGGTGCGGGCCGGCCCGGGTGGCACCTGGAGTGCTCGGCGATGGCCACGTACTACCTGGGCTCGGAGTTCGACATCCACGGCGGCGGGCTGGACCTGGTCTTCCCGCACCACGAGAACGAGCTGGCCCAGTCCAACGCCGCGGGCGACGGGTTCGCGCGCTACTGGATGCACAACGCCTGGGTCACGATGAGCGGCGAGAAGATGTCCAAGTCGCTCGGCAACACGCTGACGATCCCGGCGGTGCTGCAGCGCGTGCGCGCGTCGGAGCTGCGCTACTACCTCGTGACGCCGCACTACCGGTCGACCGTGGAGTTCTCCGAGGCCGGACTGGCCGAGGCGGTGTCCACGTACCGGCGGATCGAGTCGTTCGTGCGGCGCGTGGTGCAGCGCACCGGCGCCGTGGACTTCGGCCCGGTTCCGGACGAGTTCCGCGCGGCGATGGACGACGACCTCGGCACGCCGCAGGCGATCGCGGTGGTGCACAACGCGCTGCGCGACGGCAACGCGGCGCTCGACGGCGGTGACGAGGGCGCCGCCCGCGGGGCGGCCGCCTCGGTGCGGACCATGACCGACGTCTTCGGCCTGGACCCCCTCTCGCCGCAGTGGGCCGAGGCGCGCGCGGACGACGCCGCGCGCCGAGCGCTGGGCGAGCTCGTGGACGATCTGCTCCAGCAGCGCCAGCAGGCCCGGCAGAACAAGGACTTCGCCACGGCCGACGCGGTGCGGGACCGGTTGCAGGCGTGCGGAATCGCCGTCGAGGACACTCCTGACGGTCCGATGTGGACATTGAAGGACGGGTAGGACTTGGCAGGTAACGACAGGCGCCGCGGTGCCACGAGCAAGAAGAAGAAGGGGATGGTCGTCGGCTCCGGCGGCCAGAAGCGCAAGCAGATCAGCAAGGGGCGCAAGCCGGTCCCGAAGGCCGAGGACCGCGCCAACCACCCCGCGCACAAGCGCAAGCAGGCCAAGGTCGCGGCCGAGCGCGACAAGGAGCAGCGGCGCGAGAAGAAGGAGAACGCCCCCGAGATCGTCGCCGGCCGCAACCCGGTGGTGGAGTGCCTGCGCGCGGGAGTGCCCGCCACGGGCGTGTTCGTGGCCTACGGCATCGACACCGACGACCGCGTGACCGAAGCCGTGGAAACCGCGCGCACGCACGGCATCGCCGTCGTCGACGCGCCGCGGACCGAGATCGACAAGCTCACCGGCGGGGCGAACCACCAGGGCTTGGCGCTGAAGGTGCCGCCGTACAAGTACGGCGACCCGGAGGACGTGCTCGAAGCAGCGCAGAACTCGGGCATGGCCCCGCTGATCGTCGCGCTGGACGGCGTCACCGATCCGCGCAACCTCGGCGCCGTGGTGCGTTCCGCGGCCGCCTTCGGTGCGCACGGCGTGATCCTGCCGCAGCGGCGCAGCGCGGGCATGACCGCCGTGGCGTGGCGCGCCAGCGCGGGAACTGCGGCGCAGCTGCCGGTGGCGCGGTGCGTCAACCTCACGCGCACGCTGAAGGACCTGAAGAAGGCCGGGCTGATGTGCGTGGGCCTGGACGCCGACGCGGACATCAGCTCCGACGATCTGGAGCTGGCGACGGAACCGCTGGTCGTCGTCGTCGGTTCCGAGGGTCGGGGGCTGTCCCGCCTGGTCCGCGAGACCTGCGACCAGACCGTGTCCATCCCGATGGCCGGCAGCGTCGAATCGCTCAACGCCTCCGTGGCCTCCGGCGTGGTGCTGGCGGAAGTGGCGCGCCGCCGCCGCACCCGCTGAGCGGTGCGGGGCCGGGTCGGTGCGGGGACCGCCCCGCGCCGGGCGGCCCCCGCCCGGCGTGACCGGCCCGGCGAGCGGTCGCGGATTCGGGAAGCGGCGCGGGTGCTGCCGCGCTCCGCGGGACCCCGGCGCAGCCACCCCACCGGGGCGCGGCACCGCCCGAGGGCGCCCCGCTCGGGCGGTGCACCGGCGCGACGTGCCGACTACGTGCCGCGCATGTCCCCGCGGAGGTCCAGGTCGCGACCTTCGCGCGTGGCCAGCACGCAGGCCCCGGCGGCGAGGAACGACAGCGCCCACGCGGTTCCCAGCAACCACAGCTGCCCGTCGGCCAGCAGGACCAGTGCGGTCGCGATCATCGGTGTGAAGCCACCACCCACCGTGGACGCGGTCTGGTACGTCAGCGACGCGCCCGTGTAGCGGACGCGGGTGGGGAACAGCTCGGCGACGAACGCGCCGAAGGGCCCGAAGATCACGCCCTGGATCACGCTGTTGGCCAGGAACAGGGCGAGGGCGAAGCCCCACAGCGCCTCGGTCTGCAGCAGCCACAGGATCGGGAAGGCCAGTACCGCCCCGGCGAGCATGCCGCTGAACATCACCGGTCTGCGCCCGCGCCGGTCGCTGGCGCGGGAGGCGAACCACACCAGCACGGCGGTCAACGTCGCACCGACGGCCTTCACGTTCAGCACGGCGGTGCGGTCCAACCCCGCGTCGATGACGTAGGACACCGCCCACACCGTCATCAACCCCTGCACGGTGTAGGAGCTCATCCCGGCGATCACGCCCAGGGCCCAGTTGCGCGGGTAGGTCGTGACCACTTCGGTCAGCGGGATGCGGCGCTGCTCCGCGGTCTTCTCCAGCTCCGCGAACAGCGGGCTCTCGACGACCTTCAGGCGCACCACGAGCCCCGCGATGATGAGCAGGGCGCTCAGCAGGAACGGCATCCGCCAGCCCCACGCGAGGAACTGCTCGTCGGGCAGCGTGGAGAACGCCGACACCGCGAGGGTCGCCAGCACCGCACCGGCGGGACCGCCCATGTTCGCGAAGCTCGCCGCGAAGCCGCGGCGCGAGTCCGGTGCGTGCTCCAGGGCGATGAGCATCGCTCCGCCCCACTCGCCGCCCACCGCGACTCCCTGGAGCATCCGCAGCAGCACCAGCAGCACGGGAGCGGCCATGCCGATCTGCGCGGTCGTCGGCAGCAGTCCGATCGCCATCGTCGCGGCGCCCATCAGCACCATGGACACCACCAGGACCGTCTTGCGGCCGGCGCGGTCACCGAAGTGCCCGAGGACGACGCCGCCGAGCGGGCGCGCCACGTACCCCACGGCGAGCGTCCCGAAGGAGGCGAACAACCCCACTCCCGGCGTCAGAGCCGTGAAGAACACCTGGTTGAACACGATGCTCGCGGCCATCGCGTACAGGATGAAGTCGTAGTACTCGATGGAACTGCCGATGAAGCTCGATGCCAGGATCCGCCGCAGCTGTCCGGTGTTGACGCTGTCCGGGCGCGTTCCCCTCGTTTCAACGGGATTCTGCGTCATGGTGCGGCCTCACTTCGGTGCCGGGGTCGTCGAGCCGATCGGGAGGACGTCCAGATCGGACGGAACGTGGAACGCTCCGTCGAAGTGCCCGGCCGCTTTCCACCACACGGCGCGGGAGGCGTTGCCCGGGACGAGGTGGTGCAGCGCCAGCCCCCTCGCACCGGCGCGCTTCGCCAGTGCTGCCGCGTCTTCGGGGCTCGTGTGCGAGCGGTGGTGGTGGTCGATCGACGCTTGGCTGAACTCGTCCGCGTGCGCGGCGTACGTGCGCCGCACCCAGTCGAAGTCGATGGCCTCGTGCAGCAGCAGATCGGTGTCCTCCGCGATCCGCACGAGGTTCTCGCACGGGGCGGTGTCGCCGGAGATCGTCACCGATCCCGCGTCCGTGTCGAACCGGAACGCGTACGCGGGCGCGACCGGCGGGTGGTGCACCAGGATCGCGGTGACCCGAACCCGCTCGTCCTGGTAGACCTCGAACGGTTCCATCGGCGGATCCGGGCGGTCATCGGGGTCGAAGTCGCACCCCTCCGGCAGCGCGATGTCTGCGCAGTCGAAGCACTGCAGCGGCGAGGGGCGCAGCGCGCCGAGCACGCGGTAGTTCAGGTCGGTCGCGTGCGCGGCCATCAAGTGGTGGAACATCGAAACCGTGCCGCCCGTGGGGTTCTCCGGGAACAGCGGTTCCGGAGGTGTTGCCGCGCGGGCGGAGACCGGTGGCAGGGCGCCCCGTTCGCCCGGCCCCCGGACGTGCACCGGTGGCAGTCCCCGGTCGGCCCGGTAGAACAGGCCGAACACGGCCAGCTCGTCGAGGTCCACGGTGTGGTCCGAGTGCAGGTGGGTCAGAAACACGGCGCGCAGCGCGGAGATCGGCAGTCCCGCCCTGACGAGCTGGTGCCCCGCGTCGCGCCCGCAGTCGACCAGGTACACCGCGTCTCCGACGACGACCGCCGTGGCGATCCCCGCCGAGTGGTGCTCGGTCATGCCTTCCCACCACCGCGGCCCCCCGACGGTGCCGAGGGTGACCACGTGGGGTGCGCGGGTTTCGCCGGTGAGCGCGGATGCCATGAATCCTCCCGGAGCAGCGGGGTGGCGCGGACCGCCGGCGCTGAGCGCGCGGCGCACGCTCCGGTGTCCGCACCACCGGACAACGACGTGATCCATTGCACAGCCGGCGCTGCGGTGGCACAAAGACCGGTTCGGCGCCCCTCCGGATAGCAGTTCGCTATGGCGGGCGGGCACCGCGCGGCGCCGGGACCGCTACTCGCCGCGCAGCAGCAGCTCCCGGAACTCCCGGGCGGCCGGGGACAGCCGTCCGGCGCGGCGCAGCAACCGCAGCTCGCGGTGCAGCGGGGGCGAGGTGCGGGCCGTCACGGCGCCCTTCAGCGCGGCGATGTCCGCCAGCGGTGCGGGCAGCAGCGCACATCCGGCGCCGGCGACCACCAGGTGCAGCGCCGATTCCCGGTGGGAGACTTCGACGACGAGCCGCAGCGACGCGCCGCGCCGCCGGGCCTGCTCCTCGAGGATGTCCCGCCCCACGGTTCCGGGGACTCCGGTGACGAAATCGCGCGCCAGCAGCTCGTCCCAGGGCATCTCCCCGGTGGGCGGCGGGGGCGAACCGGGCGGCAGGACCGCGACGAAGTCCTGGTCGCCGATCCGTTCGGTGGCCAGTTCGGGGTCGGGTTCCCCGGCGGCGTCGGCGACGCCGAGCTCCGCCTGCCCGGAGGCCACGCTGTCCCGGACGGCGGCGCGCTCCTCCGGTTGCACCAGGCGCAGCGTGATGCCCGGTCGTGCGGTGCGGAACCGGCCGATCACCGGTGCCAGCGGGTCCAGCGCGAGCGTGGGCAGGCTCGCGATGTCCAACCGCCCGGACCGCACCCCGGCGACTTCGTGGACCAGCGCGCGGCCGACTTCGAACTCGCGCAGCGCGTGGCGGGCGGAGTCCAGCAACGCTTCCCCGGCCGCGGAGAGGCGGATGCCGCGGGGGAGGCGGTGGAACAGCTCGGTTCCGAGCTCGCGCTCCAGGGTCTTGATCGCCCGGGACAGGGATGGTTGGGCCACGTGCAGCGCGTGCGCCGCAGCGGTGAAGCTGCCGTGGTCCGCGACAGCGGTGAAGTACTCGATCTGACGGCGTTCCACTCGAGCCCCCGACGAACTGCTCGGCCCCGACGGCGGTGTCGGCATCGCGCGAACGTACCCGATCGCGGAGCGCCCCCGCTGCGTTCGGTTCCCGCGCGGCAGCTCGCCTCGGAGCCGGCGGCAGGCGGGTCTGCGGCCGCGCGTCGAGCACCGCAGTGCGGAGCGGTGCGCGAGTCGGGATCAGGCGGACCGGCCCGGCCGGTTCGGGGTGGTCAGCTCCGCGCGGTGCGCCCGGCCCTGCGGCCGCGGCGGAAGATCAGGCCCCGCTGCACCGCGAAGTTGCACGAGGTGGCGAGCGCCTGCGCGAGGAACCAGCACAGGGTGATCTTCCACGGCATCTCCGGCAGGGAGTACCGCAGCGCGGCGTAGGCGCTGACGTTGAGGCAGAAGGCCAGGCCGTAGGCGCCGGTCACGCTGACCACTTCGCGCGCGTCGCGCCGGGCCGCGAACGTCCAGTTGCTGTTGATCGCGTAACCGACCGTGCTGCCCAGGACGAAGCTGATCGCCTTCGCCAGTTCGGAGAGCAACCCGGCGCGGGTGAGCAGCTGGAGGCTGCTGTAGTCGGTGATGCCGGCGACGGCGCCGGCGAGGCCGAAGCGGAGCAGTTGGCGGACCAGCCCGAGCCGCGCGGTCGGAGCGGCGGCGGTGCCCGACGCCCCGGCGCGCGCCGGGGCCCTGGTGTCCGTTGTCAACCTCTCCTCCAGCTCACCCGTGCCGCCGCGACGGGCCGCGGTGCCGCGGTCGGCGTACCGGAAGGACGCGCTCCGGGTCAGGGTAAGGATTCCCCCCGCCTCGTGTCCTCCTCGTCCGGATTCCTCCTGTGACCGCCCCGGTGCGCACCGTGCCCGGAAGGCCCGGTCGCGCGGTGGTCCGGAGGTGCCCGCGCGTGTCCGGCCGGGTGCTGGATCTCGCGGAGCGGCGGGGAATTCTCCCGGCGCCGGCCGCTCGTGCGCGCGCCGTCCGTCGACCACCGGCGGTGCGCAGCGCCCCCGCGCACCGAGCCGGCTGCTGCGCCGGGGTGTGATCAGCATCGCCGCTGTGTCGCACCCCACGATCGGGTGGCGGCGGCCGGCCGGAGGGCGGGGACCGACCAGGCAGCAGCGACCCCGCCGGCCCTCAGCGACCCGCCGGGCCTCAGCGGCGCGGGATCATCACCCACAGGACCAGGTAGATCACGAACTGCGGGCCGGGCAGCAGGCAGGAGAGCACGAATGCCAGGCGCACCAGTCCGCGCGGCAGGCCGAACCGGTCGGCCAGGCCGGCGCACACGCCGGCGATCCACGCTCCCGAGCGCGGGCGGATGAGTTCGTTCGCACGTGCCGTCATGCCCCCATCCTCCCGCGGCTGAGGTGGTCGGGGATCCGGGACGAACCCTGAGAACACCCCGGCGCAGCCCGCAGCGCGCCGCGGCACCGGTGCACCCCGGGCCCCGGCACGCGCCGCGGCGCCCTCACGCCGCGCGGGACAGGCGCCGCAGCCGGTGCGTCCCGAGCCCGCGGCAGACCAGGTAGATGATGAACGAGATGCTCGTGACGAACGCGCTCACCGGCGCCCCCGGGGCCAGGGAGAGCACGATCCCGCCGAGCGCGGCCGCTTCGGCGAACACGACCGACAGCACCGTCGCCACCACCGGGTTGGCGGTCACGCGCGCGGCCGCCGCCCCCGGTGTCACCATCAGCGCCATCACGAGCAGCGCGCCGACGGTGTACACGCCGAGGGCCGTGGCCACGCCGACGAGCACGGCGAACACGGGGGTGAGCACCCGGGCGGGAACACCGCGCGCACCGGCCACGTCCGGGTCGACGCTGGTGAACAGCAGCGGCCGGTAGAGGCAGGCGAACACGACGAGCACGACCGCGGCGCTGGTGCTCAGCAGGGCCACGTCGAACGAGTTCACGCCGACGATCTGCCCGATGAGGATGCTGAACTTGTTGGCCGTGCGTTCGGAGTTGAGCCACAGCAGCAGCACGCCCACGCCCATGCCGAAGGACAGGATCGCGCCGATCACCGAGTCGCGCTCCGTGCCGCGCTGCCCCAGCAGCCCCAGCAGCAGCGAGGCGATCACGGCGCCGACCAGCGATCCCACGCCGACGCTGATCCCGAGCAGCAGCGCGGCCGCGGCCCCGGTGAAGGCGAGTTCCGCGGTGCCGTGCACGGCGAACGACATCTTGCGGGCCACCACGAGCGGGGCCAGGCAACCGGAGACGAGCCCCAGCGCGGCCGCGGCGAGCAGCGCCTGCTGCACGAACGGGTAGGCGAGCAGTTCGCCGGTCACCGCGAAGTCGAACATGCCGCCGAGGTCCTCACCCAGCGAGTTCACGCGTCCTCCTGCTGCACGTGGTGCGCGGCGCCGTGCGGTTCGGCCGCCGCGGTGTCCTCCGCACCGGCGATCACCAGCCGGTTGCCGACGCGGGCCACTTCCACGTCGGTTCCGTACAGCTCGGACAGCGTCGCCGAGTTCATCACCTCGTCGGGCGTGCCGAGCCGGAACCGGCCGTCGGCGAGGTAGAGCACGCGGTCCACCACCGGCAGCACCGGGTTGATCTCGTGGGTGACGAACAGGACCGCGGCACCGGTCCCGCGGGCCTGCCGCGCGATGAGTTCGCTGACCTTGCGCTGGTGCGCCAGGTCCAGCGACAGCAGCGGCTCGTCGCACAGCAGCACGTCGGGATCGCCGACGAGGGACTGCGCCACGCGCAGCCGCTGCTGCTCCCCGCCGGAGAGCAGACCCAGCGGCACGTGGCCGTAGGCGGTGGCCTCCACCGCGCGCAGGGCCGCGTCGACGCGCTGCTTGCGCCGGCGCCGGTTGCGCCAGCCGAGGCCCCAGCTGTGCCCGTCCAGCCCGAGGCCGACGAGGTCGCGGCCGCGGATGGTCACCGTGGTGTCCACGGCCCGCTGCTGCGGGATGTAGCCGATGCGGTCGCTGCCGCGGCGCACCGGCCCGCCCGCGATCTCGGCGGTGCCGCTGCTCAGCCCGGTCAGCCCGAGCAGGACGCGCAGCAGGCTCGTCTTGCCGGTGCCGTTCGGGCCGAGGACGGCCACGAACTCGCCGGGATGCACGTCCAGGTCCAGGTCGTCCCAGAGGGTGCGGGCGCCGTAGCGCAGGCCCGCACCGCGGAGCCGGACGGCGGGCGCGGTGGTGCTCTCCGCGGGCGCGGTGGTCGCCAGTGGTCGGGAGCGTGTCACTCGGGTCCCTTCGGTGTGCGCGGGGTGTGCCGGTGCGGGGGTCACGCGTTCAGCGCGCGGACGAGCGCGTCGACCTGCCCCCGCATCCACGGCACGTACTCGGACCGCTCCTGCGGCAGCGTTTCGGACATCTGCACCACCGGGATGCCGTTGTCCGCGGCCTTCTGCCGGACGTCGCGGGTCACGGGGGACTCGGTCTGCGGGTTGTGGATGACGGCGGAGGCGCGGCCGGAGGACACGGCGTCGTCGATGGCGGCGACGGCGGCCGCGGACGGGTCGTTGCCGGCTTCGACCGCGTTGACGAACTCCTGCGGCGTGGTGTCGCGCAGGCCGGCTTCCTCGACCAGGTGGTCGGCGATCGGCGCGGTGACGATGACCTGCTCGCCCCGGTGCGCCTCGCGGATCTCGGCGATGCGGTCGTTGAGCCCGTCGATCTGCTGGCGGAACTGCTCGGCGTTGCGCCGGAACTGCTCGGCCGACCGCGGGCGCAGTTCGCCGAGCTTCGCGGCGACCTCGTTGCTCACGTCCGCGACCGCGTGCGGGTCGTACCAGATGTGCTCGTTCCCGCCGGCGTGGTCGTGGCCGCCGTGCTGGTGGCCGCCGTGCTCGTGGGAACCGTGGCCCTGCTGCTCGCCGTGGCCCTGCTGCTCGGCGGAGCGCTCCCCGTGGCCGTCCCCTCCGTCGGGCTGGCCGTGCTCGTCCTGCTGCTCGGCGCCGTGGTCGTGGCCTCCGTGGTCGTGGCCGCTCTCGCCGTCGAACGCCTGGATGGTGGGTTTCTGCTCACCGGTGGAGGAGATGATCTGCGGCATGAACTCGTCGTAGCCGCCGCCGTTGAACAGGACGAGGTCGGCATCGCTGACCGCGGCCGCGTCCCGCGGGGTGCTCTCGTAGGAGTGCGGGTCGGTTCCCGGGTCGTCGATGATCGACTCGACGTCGACCTGCTCGCCGCCGACCGCCCGCACCACGCTGCCCCACACGTCGGTGGAGGTCACCACCGACGGCTTGCCGTCGGAGCCGCCGCCCTGCTCGCCGCTGCCGCAGGCGGTCAGGACCAGTGCGGTGGTGGTGACGCCGGCCAGGGCCGTGGTGGTGAGTCGGTACCTGCGGCGCGCCATGTGCGCACGGACGGTCATCACTGGGCTCCTCGATCGAATGAGATCGCCACGAATGGCTGAGCAACATGCCACGACACGACAAACGGAAATCGTTGTCATGTGCAGTTTAGGGCTCTGCTGGCCGCTGGCGCCATCCGATCGAGGTATTTCGTGTCACAACTCGCGGGGAAATGCCCGGTCAACGCATTTCGCATGCGCACTTCGGCATGCGTTCCGCTTTTCGGGCGGCGGGACTCCGCGGGTCCGGCGCGATTCCCGCATTCCGCATGCGCGCATTCGCATATTTTCACGGTCCGCCGGCCGGTGAATTCGGGCGGAATCCGGGCGGACGCGCACCGGCACCGCACCGGAGCGCCCGGTGCGGTGCCGGTGGGGCCGCGAGCGCGCCGGCGCTACGCGGCGGCGATCCGGTTGCCCGTCTCCGGGTGGAACACGTGGATCTCGTCGGAGTCGCGGAACGTGACGTGCACGCGGTCGCCCAGCGCCGGGGGCGTCCGCCCGTCGGCCCGCACCACGAACCGCTGCGGCGTGCCGCCCACGTCGATGCTGCCGTGGATGAGCGCATCGGCGCCGAGTTCCTCCACGAGCTCCACGGTCAGCGTCAGGCTGTCCGGGTCCTCTGAGGACGTCAGGCGCAGCGACTCGGGGCGCACGCCGAAGGTCACCTCCTGCAGGCTCCCGGCGGCCGAGATCGCCGTGCGCGGCAGCGGGACGGTGTGCCCGTCGAGCACCGCTCCGTCCGAGCTCAGCGGAACCGTCTTGAGGTTCATGGCGGGCGAACCGATGAAGCCGGCCACGAACGCGTTCGCCGGGTTCTCGTAGAGCTCGCGCGGGGTGGCGACCTGCTGCAGCAGGCCGTCCTGGAGCACCGCGACCCGGTGGCCCATCGTCATCGCCTCGACCTGGTCGTGGGTGACGTAGACCGTCGTCGTGCCCAGGCTGCGCTGCAGCGCGGCGATGTTCGCGCGCGTCTCCACGCGCAGCTTGGCGTCCAGGTTGGACAGCGGTTCGTCCATGAGGAACGCGCTCGGTTCGCGCACGATCGCCCGTCCCATCGCGACCCGCTGCCGCTGCCCGCCGGACAGCGCCTTCGGCTTGCGGTCCAGGTACGGCTCCAGGTCCAGCATCCGCGCCGCCTCGGTCACCTTCTCGCGGATGAACTCCTTCGGCTTCTTGCGCAGCTTCAGCGCGAAACCCATGTTCTCGGCGACGGTCATGTGCGGGTACAGCGCGTAGGACTGGAACACCATCGCGATGTCCCGCGACTTCGGCGGAACGTCGGTCACGTCCGTTCCACCGATCGTGATCGCGCCCTCGTCCACGTCCTCCAGTCCCGCGAGCATGCGCAGCGCGGTGGACTTGCCGGACCCGGAGGGTCCCACGAGAACGAGGAACTCGCCGTCGGCGATGTCGAGGGAGAGCTGGTCCACGGCCCGGACCGGAGGGGTGCCGTGGTAAACTCGCGAAGCGTTCCGGAAAGCGACCTCGGCCATGTGTGACTCACCTTTCACCTGAACCGGCTCACACAAGCTAACCGCCGAACGCGACGTGAGATAGACCTCACCGGAGTGCGATTCACTCCGTGTTCATCGCGGTCGCGTACCGTGACCGATTCGGCGCGGACGTGTCGTGCGCCTCACGCCCGCTTCACCACGCCGATCTGAACCGTTACGGTTCCCGCATGGCTCGGCCAACGAATGCCCGACGCCCTGCGACTCTGGCGTCCCTCGCCGCGGAGCTGGGCGTGTCGCGGACGACGGTCTCGAACGCGTACAACCGGCCCGACCAGCTCTCCCCGGAGCTGCGCAAGAGGGTGCTGGACACCGCGCGTCGGCTCGGCTACCCCGGGCCCGACCCGGTGGCGCGTTCGCTGCGCACGCGCAAGAGCGGCGCCGTCGGTCTGCTGCTCACCGAGAACCTCTCCTACGCCTTCCGCGACCCGGGGGCGCTCGGCTTCCTCGAAGGCCTCGCGCTGGCGTGCGAGGACGCCGGGCAGGGCCTCACGCTCATCCCGGCCAACCCGGAGCGCGAGGACATCGCCGCGGTGCACCGGGCCGGGGTGGACGGGTTCGTCGTGTACTCGGTGCCGGAGGACGACCCGCACCTGGCGGCCGTGCTCGAGCGGCCCCTGCCGGTGGTGATCTCCGACCAGCCGCGGCTCGACAACCTCGACTGGGTCGGCCCCGACGACGCCGCGGCCATGCGGGGCATGGCCCGGCACCTCATCGAGCTGGGGCACCGGCGCATCGGCGTGTGCTGCATGCGGCTGGCCCGCGGCCGCAACGACGGGTTCGCCGCACCGCACCGGCAGGCGCACGCCAGCTTCCACGTGCAGAAGGCCCGGCTGACCGCGCTCGCCGAGGTCTTCAGCGAAGCCGGGGTGGACTGGGCCCGGGTGCCCGTCGTGGAGCGGTTCGACCACAGCGTCGAATCGGGCGCCGCGGCCGCCGCGCAGGTGCTCGACCACGACCCGGAGGTCACGGCACTGGTGTGCACCTCCGACATCCTCGCGCTCGGCGCGCTCGACGAGGTGCGCGACCGCGGGCGCCGGGTGCCGGAGGACGTCACCGTCACCGGCTTCGACGGCATCGCCGAGGCCGAGCGGGCCGGGGTGACCACGGTGCGGCAGCCCGTGCTGGAGAAGGGGCGCGCCGCGGGGCGGCTGCTGCTCGAACAGGCCGAACCCGGGCGCCCGGGGCAGGTCACCCTGGAGACCGAGCTCCTCGAGGGGCAGACCGCGGCTTCGCCCCGGTCCCTCGAGGAGCGCTGGTTCGGGCCGTGACAACAGGATTTTTCTGATTGCCCGGGCGGTCCCTCGACGCTGCCGCGTCGAGGTGGAGGACGCGCGACCACCGCTGGTTCGGGCCGTGATGGTCAGTAGTTCTTCCAGGCGCCTTGGGAGTACTGCAGGATCCGCGGGTGCATGAGCGTGGAGGGCTGCACGTCCTCGACGCGCGCCCGGTCCGGCGGGAACGTCGCCGCGGCCTGCAGCGTCGGCTCGTCGAGCGACCGCAGCCGCGGCACGTCGTCCGGCAGGCCCAGTTCCGGGGTGCGCTCCGCGCTGGCCAGGTGGAACCCCCACTCGCCGAAGCTCGGAACCTGCACCCGGTACGGCACCGTGCGGAAGCCCGCCTCCCGCATGCTCGCCTCGATGCCCCAGTAGGCCTTCGGGGCGAAGTACGGCGATCCGGCCTGGACCGCCACCCGGGCGTGCGGCGCGGTCGCGTGCCGCACCAGCGCGTAGAACTCGGCGGAGTACAGCTTCGCCGTGGACTCCGAGTCCGGGTCGGGCATGTCCACGAACACGGTGTCGAACCGCTGCCCGCGGTGCTCCCGCAGCCAGCCGAACGCGTCGTCGGCGATCGCGGTGACGCGCGGATCGTCGAACGCGTGCTCGTTCACCGTGGACACCCGCGGGTCGTCGCGCCCCAGGCGCAGCACCGCCGGGTCCAGGTCCACCAGGGTCACGTGGCGCACGTCCGGGTAGCGCAGGATCTCGCGCAGCGCCAGTCCGTCCCCGCCGCCGAGGACGAGGACGTTGCCCCGCGGGCCGTCCATCGCCGGGTGCACCAGCGCCTCGTGGTAGCGGTACTCGTCCACGGTGCTGAACTGCAGGTCCCCGTTGAGGAACAGCCGCGTGTCGTTCGGTCCGGTCGGCGAGCGGGACTCCGTCAGCACGACCTCCTGGTGGCGCGAGCGCTCCGCGTGCACGATCGGATCGGAGTACAGCGCCTGCCGCGCGGTGACCTCGAAGCGGTCGGCGAAGGCGTAGGCCCCGCCGAGGACGCCGCCGACGAGCACGCAGCCCAGCGACAGCAGCACGACCGCGCGCCGCGGCAGGTCGCGGCGGAAGACGCCGAGCACGAGCCCCAGGCCGGCGGCCGCGTTGACCATGCCGACGACCAGCGCGCCCTGCAGCTGGCCGAACAGCGGCAGCAGCAGGAACGGGAACGCGAGCCCGCCGACGAGCCCGCCCACGTAGTCGGCGGCGAACAGGTCGGCCACCGCGCTGCCCGCGTCCTGCCTGCGGATGCGCTGCAGCAGCACCATGAGCAGCGGGATCTCGGCCCCGACGAGCGCGCCCAGCATGAGCGCGGTGACGATCAGCGCGGGCATGTACAGGCTCAGCCACGCGAACGCGGCGTAGAGCCCGAGCACGCTCAACCCGCCGAGCAGGGCCAGCGCGATCTCGATGCTCGCGAAGGCCGCGGCGGGGAAGCGCTGCAGCGGTTTCGCCGCGAGCGCGCCGACGCCCATCGCGAACACCATCAGCGACAGCACGATCGACGCCTGGCCGATCGTGTCGCCGATGAGGTAGCTGCCCAGGGCGACCAGCGCGAGTTCGTACACCAGTCCGCAGGCGGCGCAGACGAACACGGCCACGAGCACGGCGGTGCGCGCCAGCTTCCCGCGGTGACGCGCAGCACCGCCCGCGTCGTCCGACGTGGGCGGTTCGGTGCTCGGTGCGGTTTCCCGCTGTGCGCGGTCCGCGTCAGCGGGTGCTTCGGCGGACTCCTGCGAGACGGACATGAATCACCAGATCGCGGCGGCCATGATGGTTGCGATGACCACGTGCGCCGCGGCCGACACCCACGTGGCGGGGTGCAGGCGCGGCTGGGACAGCTCCTCACCGAGCCTGCCCGGGGTCATCACGTCGATGATCAGGAACGACAGGCTCATCATGAGCAGCCCCAGCAGACCGTAGGTCACGGTGCCGACCAGCCCGGCGGCGAGGTCGTGCGCGCTCGCCGCGATCGCCGTCGTCAGGATGATCCCGACGCTGAGCAGCCCGGAGACCAGCAGCAGCGCCGCGTTCGGGTTGGCGTCGCGCCAGATCAGGTTCCGCAGGCGGCCCGGGGTGCCGAGGTCGACGAGCACGTAGCCCAGGGCCATCATGGCGAGCCCGACCGCTCCGTAGAGGACTGCGGACAGCAGGCCGAAAAGCAGATCGTTCACGAGCACGGGGTGCGTGTCCTTTTCGTCGTCGTGGTCGCGGGGTCACCGCGGCGGGTCCGCGGTGTCGGGCGGGGGCGTGGACGGTCCCGCCGGGGGCCGCGGGACGGCGCCGTCCTGACCGGCCCGCGGTGGTTGCTGGCCCGGGTCCGCGGGTGGCGCCGCCGGGTGCTGCGGAGCGGCGGCCTGCCCCGGCCACGGTGGTTGCTGACCCGAGGCCCCGGGGTGCGGCTGGCCGTGCGTGCCCGGAGGGGCCGGCTGGCCCGGCGTGAACTGCCCGGACGCGGGCCGTCCCTGACCGGGCATGGGCTGGTTCGGCATCGACGGGTCCGGGACCCCCGGAGGCGGCCCCGCCGGCCCGCCCGGCCCACCGGACGGACCGGGGCCGCCCGGACCGCTGGGCCCACCGGGTCCACCGGGACCGCCGGGACTACCGGGACCACCCGGCTCACCAGGACCACCGGGGCCGTCCCCGCGCGATTCCCGCTTCATCCTGGCGCGCGTCAGGAACCCGCCGAGCAGCGCGCCGATCGTGATGAGCACCAGGACGCCCAGCCAGGCCACCACCATCCACGCGCCGTTGCCGCCGCCGGTGGGCGGGGCCGCCTCGTCCGGCGGCTCGGCTGCTGAGTCCGCGGGGGAGGCGGGCTCCAGCTCGCCCTGCTCGGTCAGCAGCAGCGGCAGCAGGAGCGCGGCCTGCCCCGTCGCCCCGACCGGCTCCGCGACGAGCGCGTCGGCCGTGATGCCGCTGCTGACGAAGTCGTCCTCGGTGATCAGCGCGTGCAGGTCGGGCGAGGTGTTCACCGCGATCTCCGCGGCGTCCCAGTCGTTGTTGTCCCCGTACGCCACGGTGACCACCACCTCGGCCCACCGCGAGCACCGGTCCGCCGGCACGTTCGGGCCCTCGCTGGAGCCGACGCCGCGCGGTTCCGGATCAGGCGTCCCGGTGCCGTCGAGCAGGCGCCACCCGAGGCAGAGGTCGCCGTGGGGGCGGGCCGCCTCGTCGAGGGCGCGGGAGAGCTCCTCCGCGTCCTGCTGCGTGAAACCGGGGATCGACGCGCCGGTGTAGAGGTCGCTGTCGTTGTAGCGCTCGGTGTCGTCCGAGGTGAACGTGTCCTGGTCGGAGCTCGGCAGCATGCCGCTGGTGATGACCCAGATCAGCAGGCCGCCGCCGAGCACGGCCAGCAGGCCGAACAGGGTCCGCTTGTCGTTGGTGCTCAGCGAGCTCCGGTTCTGGGCTGAGTGCCGGTTCATTTGCCCACCCCCGGGCCGCGTCCGCGGAAGCTCTCCCCGTAGGTGCTGTTCCACCCCCAGGCGCCGCCGATGATCCCGTAGTAGTGGTGGTACGCGCGGCGCGCGTCCATGACATCGATGCGGGAGCCGCGGCCGCGCGGTTTCACCACGATCGCGTCATCGGGGTAGCGCAGGTAGATCCCGGAGCCGTCGGCGTAGCGGTTCTGCGGCCGCCAGTGGTCGCTGATGTCCGCGGCGACCTGCGTGGGCGGCCGCGGACTCGTGTACGCGCGGCTGTTGCGCCCCGGCGGGTCCATCCGCTCCGCGCGCGCGTAGTTGTGCTGCACGTAGGAACGCGGGCTCAGCCCGGTGGAGAACGCGGTGGTCAGTCCGAGGATCAGCGCGAACACCCCGGCTATCCCGGCGATGGTGAACCAGCAACCCGGCTTCATGCGTCAGCCCGCAGCCGGGTAGACGCGGACCTCGTACCGGGTGAGCTCCTCCCCGGTGCTGGCCTCCCACTCGGCTCCGCCGGACCCCTCGGCTTCGCCGTAGGACTCGTAGCCGAGCATCGTGCCGTCGGAGGCCTCGTAGTCGTAGTAGCGGACCGTGCCGGCCTCGTCCAGACCGGTGGTCGCCTCGCTGCGGAACTCCGCGGACCCCGACTCCTCGCGGCGGAAGGTGCGGCCGGCGTGCTCGAGCTGGCGCGCACCCGGTTCCGGGGCGTCGGGGGCATCGGTCCACAGCGACAGCTCCAGGTCCGGGTCCTCCTCGACCTCCAACCACACCTGGGTTCCCCTGGCGTCGTCGAGCAGGTGCGAGTCCCAGGTCCAGCCGCCTTCGGAGAACCGCAGGCTGCCGCGGACCGTGTAGGTGTGCTCGCGGATCTCCACGATGTCCCCGGCGCGCAGCTTGCGCGGGTCCCCGCGCAGCGCGTCCTGGTCACCGGTCCCGAACGGGTCGGTCGGGGCCGCCTGCGCGGGCGGCTGGGCGGCGGCTCTGCGCGCCCGAACGCCGAGCACGATCGCGACGACCGCCACGATCACCAGCACGGCGATGATGATGTACAGGAAGGTCACCCTGCTGCGCCTTTCGATTCGGAAGTCGGCTCGCACCTGCCCGATGAGGGTACGGGGTGCGATCGGTTCCGTTGTGCGGGTTCGGGAAAATCGCCCGGCGCGGTGCTCCGACCGGTCCTGAGGGGCCGCGCGGATCGGCGGTCACGTGCTCGACCGCACCGGCCCGTCAGGCGGGCGGCGCAGCCGCTTCATCGCCACGTGCGCGGAGCGCCCCGCCGCGGGAGGTTCCTCCCAGCTACCCCCATCCACCCGCCCTCAACAGCCGATCCGCGGACTCCCTAAGCGGACAGCAACTGGGCGCAGCGGACGAGCCCCAGGTGCGAGTACGCCTGCGGGTGGTTGCCGAGCGAGCGCTCCGCGATCGGGTCGTACTCCTCGGAGAGCAGCCCGGTCGGGCCGGCCGTGTCCACGATCTGCTGGAACAGCTCCTCGGCTTCGGTGCGCCGCCCGGTCAGCAGGTAGGCCTCGATCAGCCAGGCCGCGCACAGGTGGAAACCGCCCTCGTCGCCGGGCAGCCCGTCGTCGCGCCGGTAGCGGTACACGGTGGAACCGCTGCGCAGCTCGGCCTCGATCGCGGTGACCGTCGCGCGGAACCGGTCGTCGGACGGGCTGATGAGCCCGGACAGGCCGACGTGCAGCGACGCGGCGTCCAGGTCGGAGCCCTCGTAGGCCGTGGTGAACGCCTGCACGTCCGGGTGCCAGCCGTTCTTGAGCACGTCCTGGGCGATCTCGTCGCGCAGCGCCGTCCACGAGGGATCGATCCTGCGGTCGTGCGCCTCGGCGAGCTTAAGCGCGCGGTCCACGGTCACCCAGCACATGACCTTGGAGTACACGTGGTGGCGCGGGACGTCGCGCTCCTCCCAGATCCCGTGGTCCGGTTCCTGCCAGCGCTCCGCCACGGCGCGGACCATCGCCGTGGCCAGCTCCCAGTCGCGGTCGCGCAGCCGTCCGGTGGTCTCGGCCAGGTGCGCGATGAGCTCCACGACCGGTCCGAACACGTCCAGCTGGACCTGCTGGTCGGCGAGGTTGCCCACGCGCACCGGCCGGGAACCGGCGTAACCGGGCAGGCTGTCGATCACCGCCTCCGGGCCGAGGCTGGTGCCCTGCAGCGAGTACAGCGGGTGCAGCCGCTCCGGACCGGGCAGGCCTTCGAGCACGCGGTGCAGCCAGTCCAGGAACGCCTCGGCCTCGGTGGGGGAGCCGAGCGTGGCCAGGGCCTGCGCGGTCATCGCACCGTCGCGCAGCCAGCAGTAGCGGTAGTCCCAGTTGCGGACACCGCCGATCTCCTCCGGCAGCGAGGTGGTGGCCGCGGCCATGATCCCCCCGGTGTCGGAGTTGCACAGCCCGCGCAGCGTCAGCGCCGAGCGGGCCGCGAGGTCCCGCTGCACCTCCGGCAGCTCCAGCGAATCCAACCACTCGGACCAGTACCGCTCGGCTTCGGCGCGGCGGTGCGCTTCCGGCGCGCCCTGGGTGGCGAGTTCCGCGGTGCCGCAGCGCAGTTCCAGCACGACCGGTTCGTCCTCGTTCGGGTGCACCACGGCGTGCGCCTGCTCGTGCATGCCGTCGGAGGTGATCGCCCACTCCACCCCCGGCGAGTACAGCACCATCGGTTCGGCGGTGCCCTGCACGCGCAGCCCGCCGTCCTCGCGGGTCATCCGCACGGGAACCTGCCCGAACTCGGGACGCGGGGCGAACTCGACGACAGCGGGCACGCTGCCGCTGAGCACCCGCACCAGCTCGGTGCGGTGCCCCTCGGTGCCGTGCGCCAGGTAGTCGGTGACCAGCAGCCGCGACCACCGGGTTTCCACGGTCATCGTGTTGGGCACGTAGCGCTGCCCCAGCGGCAGCGGGCTGCGCTGGGCGCCGGAACCGTCGCTGTCCGGGTGGACGCTGAAGTGGCCGGCGCCGGCCCCGCCGAGCAGGTCGGCGAACACGGAAGCCGCGTCCGGCCCGGGGTGGCACATCCACGTCACCCGCGCCTCCGGGGTGAGCAGGGCGACGGTGCGCTCGTTGGCCAGCATGGTGAGCCGTTCGATCGGCGGCGCCTGCTCGCCGTACAGCCAGGTGCGGCGCTCCTCCATCAGCAGCGCGAGCACGGTGGCCACGTCGGCGGTCTCGCCGATGCGGTGGTGCGCCAGCGTGTCCCCCTCGCCGACCTTGATGCCCAGATCGGGCCCGTGCAGCTGGGCGAACGCCTTCTCGTCGGTGACGTCGTCGCCGAGGAACAGCGCCGCGGTCGACCCGACCTGGTGGCGCACGGCGTCGAGCGCGCTGCCCTTGTCGGTCTGCACGACCGACAGCTCGACGACCGACTTGCCCTCGGTGACGTGGATGCCCTCCCAGCAGGCCGGCCCGGTGCGCAGTTCCGCGCGCACGGCCTGGGCCGTCTCCGGGTCGGCGCGGCGCAGGTGCACCGCGACGCTGGCGGGCTTCGCCTCGAGGGTCACCCCGGTCCTGCTGGAGGTGATCCCCTGCAGGCTGCGTTGCAGGTCGGTGCGCAGCTGCGTGGTCTCGGTGTCGAGCTCGTGGACGAATCCCACGTCGAACTCGGAACCGTGGCTGCCCACCAGGTGCACCTCCGCGGGCAGGCGCGACAGGGTCGCCAGGTCGCGCAGGGCCCGCCCCGAGATCACCGCTGCGGTGGTGGCCGGCAGCGCGGCCAGCGAGCGCAGCGCGTGCACCGATTCGGGGAGCGGTTTGGCCTGTGTGGGATCGGCCACGATCGGCGCGAGGGTGCCGTCGTAGTCGCAGGCGACCAGGAGACGCGGTGCGCGCGCGAGCTGCACGATCGCCCGGCGGAGGTCAGCGGGCAGGGCTTCGGCGGTCAACGCCACACTCCTCTGGGGGCCGTGATCGGTCGGTACGGACGGAAGGCTTCGGCCGAACGCGCGGTCGACCGAACGTGTTGTGGCGGGCGTCGATTCGCGCTCGCGGTGCGGCCGCGGCCGCGCACGAGCTCCGACTCGACCAGTATGGACGCACGGCGGTTCGCCGCTGACGCCGGTTGTCCGGGTGCCCGCTCACTCCGCGAGGGACGTGCCCAGTGCTTCGAGGAACGACCGCGCCCAGCGGTCGACATCGTGCGTGAGCACTTGCCTACGCAGTGCGCGCATCCTACGGCGTCTCTCGTCCGGCGCCACGTCCAGGGCAGCGAGCAGGGCGTCCTTCACCCCGTCCAGGTTATGCGGGTTCACCAGGAACGCGCTCGTGAGCTCCGCGGCCGCACCGGCGAACTCGCTGAGCAGCAATGCCCCGCCGAGGTCGTGCCTGCAGGCCACGTACTCCTTGCACACCAGGTTCATCCCGTCGCGCACGGGCGTGACGACCATGGCGTCGGCGGCGCAGTACAGCGCCACGAGCTCCTTGCGGTCCACCGAGGTGTGCAGGTAGTGCACCGCCGGGTGGCCGACGCGCCCGAACTCCCCGTTGAGGTGGCCGACCTTGCGCTCGATGTCCTCGCGCATCTGCTGGTAGTGCTCGACGCGCTCCCGGCTGGGCGTGGCCACCTGCACCATCGTCACCTCTTCGGGTGTGATGCGCTCCTCGGCGAGCAGTTCGTGCATCGCCGACAGGCGGACGTCGATGCCCTTGGTGTAATCGAGGCGGTCCACCCCGAGCACGATGCGGCGCGGGTTGCCGAGCTCCTGCCGGAGGGCGCGGGCCCGCTGCTGCACCTCCCTGGTGCGGGAGAGGCGGTCCAGGTCGGCCGAGGCGATGGAGATCGGGAACGCGCCCACGCGCACCGGCCGGTCGCCGACGCGCACCACGCCCGGGCGGGAGCGGACCCCGACCTGCGCGCGGCTGTGCTCGAACCCGCCGAGCCGGCGGGCCAGCCACAGGAAGTTCTGCGCACCGCCCGGGCGGTGGAAGCCGACGAGGTCGGCGCCCAGCAACCCCTGCACGATCTCCGTGCGCCACGGCAGCTGCATGAACAGCTCCACCGGCGGGAAGGGGATGTGCAGGAAGAAACCGATGCGCAGGTCGGGCCGCAGTTCCCGCAGCATCGCCGGGACGAGCTGCAGCTGGTAGTCCTGCACCCACACCGTCGCGCCCTCGGCGCTGACCTCGGCGGCGGATTCGGCGAAGCGCCGGTTCACCTGCCGGTAGGTCTGCCACCACGAGCGGTCGAACACGGGCGGCACCACCACGTCGTGGTACAGCGGCCAGAGGGTCGCGTTGGAGAACCCCTCGTAGTACTCGCGGTGCTCGGTGGCGCTCAGCTGCACCGGGCACAGCTGGAGCTCCCCGTCGCTGAAGGGGTCGACGGCGACGTCGGCGACGCCGGGCCAGCCGACCCAGGCGCCGCGCCGCGCGCGCAGGAACGGCTCGAGGGCGCTGACGAGTCCTCCGGGACTGTGCCGCCACTGCTGCGTGCCGTCCTCGGCGCGCACCAGGTCCACCGGCAGACGGTTCGCGACCACGACAAAGTCCGCTCGGACGGGTTGGTTGCCGTTGTTCACCCGTTCTCCTTCGCACGTGGGCACTACGCCGCAGGCTATCCGGAGCGCGCGGGACGTGCGTGCCGCGTGTGGCGGAAATCGATCTCGGCGGCGTGGGCCGAGCGGGTGCGCGCTCAGTCCAGGCGGCGGTTCGCGGGGCGCAGCGGTCCGGACATCCGCGGCCCGGCGAGCTTGCGCTCCAGGCGTCCCAGGCGGGTGCGCACCGGCTGGGCGAGGAACTCGCCGAGCACGATGCCGGCGCCGAGGGCGAGCCCGGTGGCGACCGCGAGCATGATCGTGGTCAGCCCGGCGGGGTCGCCGAGCACGGACAGCTCGAACAGCCCGCGGTAGGTGGCCAGGCCCGGCAGCAGCGGCACGACGGCCGACACGGCGACGACCAGCGGCGGCACGCGCAGCCGCCGGGCGACGATGCCGCCGATGAAACCGACGACGGTGGTGGCCGCGGCGCTGGCGAGCACCGAGTCGACGTTGACCATGATCAGCAGCGCGTGCACCATCGCCGTGATGGCGCCACCGATCCCGGCGGCGATCCACGGCCGCGGTTGCGCGTAGCTGGCCAGGGCGAAGCACGTCGCGGTGGAGGCGCCCGCGAGCAGCTGCACGGGCAGGTGCACCGCTGGGGAGAGCATGGTGGCGCGCCCGATGTCGCGGACGTCGAGCCCGCCGACGAACCCGTTCTCGCCGAAGATCTGCAGCCCCCCGTACAGCGCGAGCACGACGCCGGCGATCAGCCCGGCCGACATGAGCGCGATCTCGGCGATGCGTCCGGCCGCGGTGACGTTGTAACCGGTGATCGCGTCCTGCATCGCGCCGACGACGGTCATGCCGGACAGCAGCACGATGATGCTGGAGGCCACGGCCAGCGCGGGGTTGCCGAGGATCCCGAGGCCGTGACTGACCAGCGCCACGGTCGTGGCGATGCCCCCGCCGATGATCTGCTGGTAGAAGAACGGCAGCCCGCGCCGGTTCACGTAGCGGCCGATGCGGTCGATGAGCGCGGTGGCGACCGCGGCGACGATCGGCAGCGCGCGGTCCTCCGAGCTGGTGAGGCTGCCGCCGGCGAGCAGCACGGCCAGCGAGGCGGCCATGCCGGCCCAGGCGAGGGTGGCGACCCAGCGCGGGAAGGGGTGCGGTGCGGTGGTGATCCGGTCGAGCTCGGCGTAGGCGTCGGCCGAGGTGATCTCGCCCGCGGTGATGCGCCGGACGAGGCTTTCCACCTCGGCCAGCCGCGTGTAGTCGGTCGACCGGTTGCGGACGACGCGCGCCGAGGTGATGGGCGACTGCTCCGTCCCCCGGTGGCACGACACGGTGATCGACGTGTAGATCACGTCGACCTCGCAGTGCGGCAGCCCGTAGGCGTTGGTGACCGCGATGATCGTCGCCGTCACGTCGGAGGCGCCGGCCCCGCTGGCCATCTGCACCTCACCGATGCGCAGGCCGAGGTCGAGGACGAGGTGGACCGTGGACTCGTCCGGGAGGTGCGGGCCGTAGACGACGTTGCGGATGCCGGCCGGATGGGTCGCTTCCGGGCCGCGGCGCCACAGCGCTCCCCGGGCACGCTGCGTGATGCCCACCGCTGGATTCCTCCAATGTTTGGCCGCCTTGTGGGCGTGCCGTGCGTGATCTCCCTCTCGATCATCGGCTGTCATAGAGCGACCGTTGCACCTCTCGGCTATGTCGTCGGTCACGTGGGCTCGGCGCACCGAGGATCGCCCGGCCGCGCGGGGTCCCGGGAGACCCGATCCCGCCTCCGGCGCGTGCCAACTGTGGGAGGGGCGGACCGTCCCCGCGAGTCGGGTGGCCCGCTGCGGCATCGGTGGTTCGGGCGCTTACGATGTGCGGTGCGCACCCGTTGCGGTGCGCAGGCCGCCGTAGCTCAGTTGGCAGAGCGCCCGCCTTGTAAGCGGAAGGTCAGGGGTTCGAGTCCCCTCGGCGGCTCCGAGCCTACCGAAGCCGCGTCGCGCGGTCCGCCGTTCGGGAGCGGGCGCTCCCGCCGAGCAGTTCTCACCTGGCCTCGCCGGACCTGTGCGCCGCCGCCCTCCGCGGCGGCTGTTGCGGCCGCTGGTGCCGGGGCAGGACCGAATCCTCTGGGAAGTCGCCCCGCGAGTGCGCACGGTGGAAGCGGGCGGCGGGCGCCGCCCGCCCTGCTGGCCTCCGGGTCGGGAGCTGGGCAGTTGGTCCGGAGGTCGGCGCGGCTCGTTGAGAGGAGTCGACGTGTCCAGGAAAGTCGCGGACTGCCGCAAATCCCCGAGCGAGATGAACTGCACGCTGACCATCAGCGGTGAGCAGGAAGAAGTCGTCCGCGCCGCGGCCGAGCACGCGGCCTCGGTGCACGGGCACGAGGACACGGACGCGTTCCGGGCGGAGATCCGCGCGGCCCTCGAGGACGAGGCAGCGCTGTCGCACCAGTCCACCTGAGCCCGCGCTCGCCGACGCGTCCGGTGCAGCGGTTCGCATCTGCGGTCGCCGATCAGCTCAGGACCGGGCCGATCGGCCCAGGACCGGGGCGCAGCTTCCCGTCGCCCCGGTCGTCGTCCTCCGCGCTGGAGCGCTTCGGGGGGGCAGCCGCCCGGGGAGAGGTTGACATCCGGTCCGCCCGGGTGTGCGCTGTGCTCGCGAGCGGTGCACGACCGCTGCGCGTGAGCGCGGCTCCCCGCGGCGGCCGGGTGAGGAGGTCGCGATGCGGCAGGCCCGGCGCGGAAAACCGGTGGTGATCACGGACGCGGCCCCGTCGCTGGCCGCGGAGCAGCGCGTGCGCAAGCGCGTGTACGCGGTGCTGATGGCGGTGCACCTGGCCGGTTTCGTCGCCGCCGCCCTGATCGCGCACATCTGGTGGTTGGCGGTCGTGCTGATCCTGATCACCGTCCCGCTGCCGTGGATCGCGGTCGTGATCGCGAACAACCGGCTGATCGGCGGTGAGCTCGCCCGCCGTTGGCAGCGGGAGACCCGGGGCGGCGGTGAGCGCGGCCTCGAGCAGCGCGGTGGGCAGCCCCCGCTGCTGTGACCGGGGGCGCTTGTGGCGGGGGCGCTTGTGGCCGGGTGCCTGCGACGGGCGCCGGCGGGCCGCCCTGCGTGCGCGGGAGGGAAGCGGCTGCGCCGCCCGCCTGACGGGCCGGTGCGGCCCGAGCGCACGACCGCCGATCCGCGCGGTCACTGATTCCGCTGGGTTCCGCCGGCCCGGGTCGTTCCGCCGCTGCTGCGCGAACCTGCCGTTCACCGCGGGGCCACCCCGTGTTCGCGCATGTAGTTGTGTGCTACAACTAAAAATGCGAATGCTGATCATGTTCGAGTGCGTCGGCTCGCCGAACGGCACCCCGCCGCGGGGTCGCTGCGCTCGCGTCCCGCGCTCCGGCGGCAGCGGCCGGCGGTGCTCCCGGAGCGGGTTGACCGCGGTAGCGGCTCCGCTCCGCGGGGAGCCCCGCGACCCGGGGAATCCGGGGTGCTGCTGGAGGTGGTGCGCGCCTCGGCGCACCGGTGCGTCCGCGGTGCCTTCCGGCGCCGGGGAGTTCGCGTCCGCTGTGGAAGCGAGTGCGCTGCACGGCGCGAGCCGCGCACCGGCGCGTGGCGCGGTCGGGGGCCTCGGCGGGACGGCGCAGCTGGCCGGGGGTCGACGCAGCACCTGCCGGGAGGAAAGGAGCGGTATGTGCTCTGGCGTGCGTGACGCCGTGCAGGACGAGAGGGGCGTGCAGGACGGACGGGCGGGCCTCATCAGAACTCCCGAGGAGATCACCGCCGAGTGGCTGGGCGCGGTGCTGCGGCGCCCGGACCTGTCGCTGGTGTCGGCGCGGCCGATCGGGACCGGCCAGATGGGACGGTGCTACCGCGCAACGCTGCGCACGGGATCCGGCGGGGCGGAGAGCGTCGTCGTGAAGTTCGCCTCCGCCGACGAGTCCAGCCGCTCCCTGGGCGTGGACCTGAGCATCTACCACCGCGAGATCGCCTTCTACCGCGATCTCGGCGGGGAGCTGGAGGGGATCGCGCCCCGGTGCCACTTCGCCGAGTACGACGAGGGCGACGGCGCGTTCACGCTCGTGCTGGAGGACGTCGCCGGTGCCGGCCAGGGCGACCACATCGCGGGTTGCTCGGTCGGCACGGCGCGGATGGTCCTGCGCACGCTCGCGCACCTGCAGGTGCCCGCGCTGCGCGACCCGTCCCTGCCCGAACGCGAGTACCTCCGGCCGACCTCCCGGCAGGTCGATCCGGACAGGATGGACGCGCTGTTCCAGCGGTTCCGCGAGCGCTACCACGAGCGGGTCGCGCCCGAGCACCTCGAGGTGTGCGAGTTCGTCATGCGCGCCGCGCACGCGTGGACGCCCGAGGCGGACACGCCCATGGGGCTCGTGCACGGTGACTACCGGTTGGACAACCTCCTGCTGCGCGAGCACGACTGCCGCGTCATCGACTGGCAGACGGTCGGCTGGGGGCCGTTGTTGTCCGACGCCGCGTTCTTCCTCGGCGGCTGCCTCGACGTCGACGAGCGGCGCGCGCACGAGGAGGAGCTGGTGCGCGCCTACCACGACGAGCTGGTGCGCTGCGGAGTGCGCGATCTCGACTGGGAGCGGTGCTGGCAGGAGTACCGCCGGTGGTGCTTCCGCGGCCTGATCTTCACGATCGGCGGCCCGCTCGCGGTCGAGCGCACCGAGCGCGGGGACGAGCTGTTCCGGGTGTGGCTCGAGCGCAACGCCCAGCAGCTGATCGACCTCGACGTGCCGGCGCTGCTCTCCCGGTGATCCCGCGGGCGCCGGGTGTGCATTTCGCGCGAAAGACACACCCGGCGGCGCGGTCTCGCGGTGCGGGCACGCACTCGTGGTAGGGGCGGTCCGCAGTCGTGGTGGGGCCGGTGCGCCGACGTGAAAAGGGTCCGCCCGAAGCGCGTCGGGCGGACCCCATCACCCCTGGGAGGGAGGGTGCGTGCGCCGCGGAGCGGCGTCGTCGCGGAGATGCCGGTGTGGTCCGGGGCTGCCCGGGTGCTCGCAGGGGCTGCCCGCGTGGTCCAGGGCTGTCGGTGTTGTCGCAGGGTTGCCGTGTCGTCGCAGGGTTGCCGACGCCGTGTCAGCGCTGCCGGCCCAGCACCACGCCTGTCGTGCCGAGGAGGAGCAGGACGAGGGCGGTGAGCGCCCACGGCCACGGGGTGCTACCGGTCTGCGCCAGTTCCTCCGGCTGCTGCTCGTGCGGCGGAGGCCCGTCCGAGGTCGGCACCCCCGGTTCCGCGGAGCCGGACCCCGTGGGTCCGGGTCCCTCCGGCTCGGTCGTGGTGCTCGGCGGCCGAGGTGTCGTGCTCGGTGGTTCGTGCGTTGTGCTCGTCGGTGGCGGGTGCGGCGTCAGGGTCGGCGGCTGAGTCGTCGTCGGACCCGGCGGTGGTTGGGGCGTGGTGGTCGGCGGCTCCTGGTCCGAGCAGTCCACCCGAAGGCCCCCCGCCGCGATCGAACCCAGGGGGCCCTCGTGGAGGACTCCGCCGTCGGGTCCGCGCAGCACCCCCGCGAGTTCCACCACGACCGCAGCGCGGGCGGTCGTCCCGTCGTTCTCCGCCGCGTGCCGCACGGTGATCGTCAGGTCCGCCGTGGACACACCGGGAAGGCCGAGCTCCTCGCCGGTGGCGGTGACCTCGTTGGGCCCCTCGGCGAGCGGGCGGGTGGGGTCGTCGAAGAGGTACACCGCGTTGCTGTCCGTGGCCGCGGACGCCTCCGCCGTCGGGGCCAGCGGGGAGTGCGTGCAGCGGGCCCAGGTGCTCAGCGCGCCGAAGCTGATCACGTTGCGCTCGGAGTCCGCGGACAGGCGCACGCCGAAACCGCTCCAGTTCGCGGAGGCCTGCCTGCTGCCCGCGGGATCGGTCACCTGCACCGTGGTGGTCCCCGGCGGAGCGGGCCCGCCGTGCCAACCGCCCACGTGGGACAGCACCCCCTCCGGGTCCTGCTGGTCCCAGGTCGCCACGTGGGTGCCGGGGTCCTCTTCGAGGTGGCCGAGGGAGCCGCTGAACCCGGGCATCCCGACCCCGGCGATGTCCGGCAGGCTCACCTGCAGCAGCGTGCTCTCGGCGGCGACGTCCTCCTGCTGGGCCGCGGCCTGCCAGGACGCGCCCAGCGCCGCGCCGAGCAGAACCGTGCTGCCGAGCGCCGCGCCGAACACCGCCAATCGCTTCATGGCTCGGAGGTTAGGGAGGCGCGGCGGGCTGTTCGGGCACCGCCGCTCGGGTCTCGGAAGATCGTGTGATCACGGACCTTCCCGGCGTGCGGAAGTCCGCTGGAGGGTGTACGGGACCGCGCGGAGTCTGCCGCGGTCGTGGAGCTCGGCGGGTCAGCTCAACGACAGGTAGCGGCGCTCGTTGAAGCCTTCCCCGGTGCAGGACTTGCCGAGGTCGTGCCCGATGCGCTCGATGACGTCGGCGAGCTCCAGCCGCGCGAGCCACTGCCGGGGCAGCACGTCGGTGCCGTGGCGCGCTCCGAGCAGGAAGCCGGTGATCGCGGCGGTGGAGTCGCTGTGGCCGGAGTGGTTGGCGGCCAGCCGCAGCGCGTCGGTGAACTGCTCGGGCTTGGGCAGCGCCAGCGCGCAGTACGCGCCGATGGCCAGCGCCTCGGGGCCGATCCACCCCTGGCCGAGCCGTTCGATGTGCCCGGTGCTCGCGCCGAGCCGGGCCAGCGTGGCGGCTTCGGCGAGCGCGTGCGCGGTGGGCTGGTCCTCGCGCAGCACCCGCCCCGCGGCCTGGTCGGCGGCGGCGGACAGGGAGCGCCCCTGCACGGCGAGCAGGTGCACGGTGAGCGCGAGCGCGCCCGCGGGGGCCCAGCCGCCGACGCCGCCGTGGGTGAGCGCGGCGAAGTGGGTGGCGAGCTGGTAGCAGAGCTCGGAGCTGGGGGCGAACCCGGCGGGCGCCGCGCGATCGACCCCACCGCAGCCCTGCGAGGTGTTCCGCGGCTGGTCGGGCGTGCCGAGCGCCGGTTCCTGCAGCGCGCGCAGGCTGGTCAGACCGGGGGCGCGGTTGGCGTAGAGGGCGGACTCGGCGAGCAGGCCGGTGACCCCGGGCTGCGGCCGCTCGTCCTGCTGGGTGGTGAGCCACCGCCGGTAGGCGGCCGCGACGAGGTCCACCGGTTGCCAGCCGCCGCCGTTGTGCCCCAGCGTCCACGCGTGGAGGTAGCCCTCGCCGGTGAACAGCGTCATCTGCGCCGCGTCGCCGAGCAGGGCCTGCGCGGGTGGTTCGGTGACGCCCTGCGGGCCGTGCTCGTGGCGGATGTCGGCGAGCTGGGCGAACTCGACCGGCGTGCCGAGGGCGTCGCCGAGGGCGCCGCCGAGCAGGCACCCGACGGCGCGGTCGACCACTGCGGACGTCGTGGACACGGGGTGCGGTTCTCCTTCCACACTGCTCGAGGCGGCGCCCGGGGCGATCGACGCTCTCCGACTCTACTCGGATTCTTATCACCCTTTCGGGGAATGAGGGCGCGCGCCAGGGGCTGTCGCAGATGCGATGTATGCCAGATCCGCCCCTGGATGTCCGCTCCCGTGAGATCTGTTCGGGTGACACGCGCCGGGAGATCACGGGGTTCCCCGCGCGCAGTGGTTAACGTGTGACGGCCCCGCCGCCGTGCGCGGAGGCGGGTCGTGGGGGCGGCGGAGCGGCGCTCCGGGCGGACGCGGAACAGGGATCGGTTTTCGGCATGACGGCGCCACTGGACACCAGCAACCCGAGCGCGCGCAGCGGATTCGCATTCCGCCTGCTCGGACCGGTCGAAGTGCTCGTCGACGGCGCGGCGCAGACCGTCGGCAGCGCCAACCAGCGGCTCGTGCTGGCGGCGCTGCTGCTCGAACCCAACCAGGTGGTGCCCGTCGAACGCCTCATCAGCATGCTCTGGGGCGAGGAACCGCCCGCCACCGCGCGCACGATCGTGCAGGGCTGCGTCTCCCGCCTGCGCAGGCTGTTCAGCACCCCCGCCGCGGACGCCGACCCGCCGCGCCTGGCCACCCGCGCGCCCGGCTACGCGCTGCACGTCGACCCCGGCCGCATCGACCTGCACCGCGCCCGCGCGCTCATCGACCAGGCGCACGGCCTGCAGCTGGAGGAGCGCTCGCGCTCGCTAGCGGCGGCGCTGCGGCTGTGGCGCGGGCCCGTGCTCGCCGACCTCGCCGAGACCCCCCTCGGGCGCACCACCGCCCCGCAGGCCGAGGAACTGCGGCTGGCCGCGCTGGAGGAGCGCGCCGCCGCCGACCTCGAACTGGGGCGCCACGCCCAGCTGGTGCGCGAACTGCCCGCCCTCGTCGCGCGGCACCCGCTGCGCGAGCGGCTCGCCACCCAGCTCATGCTCGCCCACTACCGCTGCGGCCAGCGCGCCCAGGCGCAGAACTGCTTCCACGCGCTGCGGATCCGGCTGTCCCAGGAACTGGGCATCGACCCCGGCCCGGAGGTGCGCGACCTCTACGAGCGCATGCTGCGCGACGACGCGGCGCTGCTCGGTCCGCGGCAGCGCGCGCAGACCGCGCACCGCAGGCCCGTTCCGGCGGAGCTCCCGCCCGCCCCGGCCGGCTTCGTCGGCCGCGACGAGGAGATCGCCGAGCTGGACGGCATGCTCGACGCCTCCGGGACGCGCGCGGTCAGCCCGATCGCCGTGATCACCGGAACCGCGGGCGTGGGCAAGAGCGCGCTGGCCGTGCACTGGGGGCGGCGCGCGGCGCACGCCTTCCCGGACGGCCAGCTGCACGTGCCGCTGCGCGGGTTCGACCCGGAGCGCCCGCCGCTGGCCGCGGGCGAAGCGCTGACGAGCGTGCTCAAGGCCCTGGGCATGGCTCCGGACGCGATCCCGGTGGACCTGGACGACCGCACCGCGCTGTACCGGTCGATGCTGGCCGAGCGGCAGGTGCTGCTCGTGCTGGACAACGCGCGCGACTCGGAGCAGGTGCGGCCGCTGCTGCCCGGGAACTCGGCCTCGGCCGTGGTGGTGACCAGCCGCCGCAGGCTCGACGGGCTCGTGGTGCGCGGCGGGGCGCGGGTGTTCCCCCTGGAGACGCTGCCCGCTCCCGCCGCGGTGGAGGTGCTCGCGCACGCCGGGGACGTGGCGGCGGACGCCGCTGCGACCCGGCTGGCCGAGCTGTGCGGTGGCCTGCCGCTGGCGCTGCGGATCGCGGCCGCGCGGGTGCAGGCCGACCCGGGTGGCGGCGCGGCCGGGGTCGTCGAGGAGCTCGCCGACGAGCGCAACCGGCTGCGCGTGCTCGACACCGATGACGGGGAGACGAGCGTGCGCGGCGCGTTCGACGTGTCCTACCGCAGCCTGCCCGCGCCGCTGGCGCGGACGTTCCGGTTGCTCGGCCAGGTGCCGGGGCCCTCGGTGAGCGCGTTCGCCGCGGCCGCGCTGTGCGGCACCGACCTGGGCCAGGCGCGCTACGCGCTGCGCGCGCTGGGGCGGGCGCACCTGGTCGGCGAGAGCGAACCGGACCGGTTCGGCATGCACGACCTGCTGCGCGTCTACGCCCGGGAGGCCGAACCGCTGCCCGCGGAGGAGTGCGACGCCGCCGCGGAGCGGGACGAGCGCGTCGAGGCGCTGCGCCGGCTGGTGCACTACTACCTGGCCGTGTCCGACCACGCGCGGCGCTACCTGCGGCCGGCGCGCGACGAGCTGCGGTTCGCCGAGCGGGCGGCGGTGGAGCGGCCGCAGCTGGCCGATCGCGCGGACGCGCTGGGGTGGTTCGACGCGGAGTGGTCGAACCTGGTCGCGCTCGTGCGGCGGGCCGCCGACGCGGGGTTCTGCGAGCTGGCGTGGCGGCTGGTGCGGATGCAGTTCAACTACCTGATGGTCCGCTGCCCCTGGGAGGACTGGATCGCCCTCTACCGGATCGGACTGCGGGCCGCGCGCAGCGCGGGCGAGACGGAGGGCGAGGTGCTCATGTCCGCCGGCCTCGGGGTGGCCCACTCGCGTTCGGGCGACCCGGAGGCGGCGCTGGAGCACTACCGCGAGTCCTACCGGGTGGCCGAGGGGGCCGCGAACTCCTCGTGGTTGGCCATGGCGCGGGTGAACCTGGCGAGCGTGCTCATCCGCCTCGGCCGGCACGAGCAGGCGCGGGAGCACTGCCGCGCGGCGCTGGAGGGACGCTGCGAGCAGCTGGACCGGTACTTCGGGGCGGGCGCGCTGAACAACCTCGCGCAGGTGGAGCAGGCCGCGGGCCGGCCCGAGCTGGCGCTGCGGCACCTGCGCGAGGCCGAGGAGCTCTACCGGGAGATGGACGACCTGGAGACCCTGGCGATGGTGCTGAACAACTGCGGCGAGGTGCACATCGAGCTCTGCCGGCTCGAGGAGGGCGAGCGCTATCACAGCGAGGCCCTCGAAGTGGCGCTGCGCTGCGGTTCGGCGATGCGGCAGGCCGCGGCGCACGTGGGGCTCGGCGACGTGGCCTGGCACCGCGGGGACGCCTCCGTCGCCCGCACCCGGTGGAACACGGCGCTGATCGTCTTCGACACCGGCGGGTCCCCGATGGGGCGGGAGGTGCGCGCGCGGCTCGCGCGCTTCAGCGGGCCGGACGACACCGATCACCGGCGCGTTTAGTGAGCGATTAGTGCGTGGTGAGTACCCGTTGCGAACGTGATCACCACGCGGTTCGGCCAGGCCGAACCGCGCCCGGGTGGCTCTGGGGGATCCAGAGGGGGGAGTGTCGCCCGGCCGCGTCCGGGCCGCGCCCCGGGTGCGGTGTGATTCGGGTTCGCCCGGACGATGGGGGTGGGTGCGGCCCCGGCTCGCACACCCGGTCACGACCGGACGTGCCGCACGGGCTCGGCGTTGCGCCGAACCCGTGCGGCCGGGGCCGTGCTTCGTCCCGGGGCTCCGGCCCAGGCGCGTCGACCAGCGGGACCCCGCTGCGCCGCCGGCGTTCTCAGACCCGCAGGTACGGCTCGTAGCGCGGCCGCTTCGCGCGCCGCCCGTCCCCGCTGGAGCGGCCCCGCAGCCGGCGGCCGATCCACGGCACCAGGTGCTCCCACGCCCAGCGCAGGTCCTCGGCCCGCTGCGCGCTCCACGGCTGCTCCGGCATCGGCGGCCACTCCGCGCGCCAGTCCTCCGCGACCGGGACCCCCAGCGCTTCGCACGCCCGCAGCGCCACGCGCCGGTGGCCTTCGGCGGACAGGTGCAACCGGTCCTCGCTCCACGCCCGCGGGTCCCGCAGCACGTGCATCGACCACAGGTCGAGGACGTGGCAGCCGTGCGCGTCGGCGATCGCGCGCAGGTGCGAGTTGTACGTGCCGACCTTGCCGCGCACCGCGCTGAGCACCGGGGTTCCGCGGGTGTCGAAACCGGTTCCGATGAGCACGTCCGCGCCGGTGGAGCGCAGCTGCCGCACGGCCGCTTCGAACTGCGCGGCGGTCTCGTCCGGGTCGCAACCGGGGCGGATGATGTCGTTGCCGCCCGCGTTGAACGCGATGAGGTCGGCGCCCAGTTCGGTGGCCCGCGGGACCTGGTCGGCGATGATCTGGGAGATCAGCTTGCCGCGCACGGCGAGGTTCGCGTAGCGCAGGCCCGGGTTGCGCTCCGCGAGGTGCCCGGCGAGGCGGTCGGCCCAGCCGCGCACGTCGCCGGACTCGTCGACGTCCTGGAGTCCCTCCGTGAAGCTGTCACCCACGGCGAGGAACGCGCTCCAGGGCGCCCTCCCGGAGGATCCGGAGTCCGCCGGGACGTGCGGCCGCTCGGATTCGGTGGGCGCGCTGCTCGGTGAGTCGCCGCGCTCGGGGGCATCAGCCATCGCACTGCCTTTCCATCTCGTTCCTCGGTTCGCGCCGGCCCGGGGTCGCGCGTGGGAGCTGGCGGCGAGCGCCGGGTGGTCCGGCGGTTCGCGCGTGCCGCGCCGGAGTCGGCGGCTGGCTGATCCACGTTGCCGCTGCGGCGCGGACCTACGCCACCGTCGGTTCCGTTCACCGGACTAACTGCACCGCTGAGTTCAGCAATGGAGGCTTCGTGTCCAGGGAGTTCGTTTTGCGAGGTCTTCTCCAGTGGCGCTGTTCACGTGATCGCCCGGCGTGTCGTCGGCCCGCGCCCGTGATCGGGGGGCGTTGTGCGGAATCGCCCGTGTGGCGCCTGATCAACTGCTACCGTCCTGCGGCGGCGACAAATCCGAAATCGAAGGGGGTTGGCCGCGTGCTGGTAACACGACGTCCGTGCGCGTCGATGCCCCGCGCAACCTGTTTCACGCGTCCGCGGCGAGCTCGCGGACGTTCGGACTGCAGTGACCAGCTGGGGGAATCGTGACGTCGGCAGAGCATCCCGGAGCGTCCCCGGCTCCCGCGGACCGAGGGCCGCGCGAGCCGGTGCGGCTGGACCAGACCGCCGAATTCACCTCCCTCGCCGCCGAGCAGCACCCGTTCGCGCTGTGGGAGCGGATCGAGCGGTTACCGGAGCGGTTCGACCGGGAGCAGCGGGCCGCTGCCCCGGCCCGCTCCGGGGACGCACCGGCCGAGGGGGTCACCGCGCTGGCCGGGGACCTGACCCCGCCCGCGGGCGTGCCCGGCGGGGAGGCCCCCGGCGGGGGAGCGCCCGGTGGCGGTTCGCCCGAGGGCGGCGCATCCGGCGGCGGGGCGCGCCCGGCCGGTTTCGCGGGTGCCCTGCCGGAGGGACCCGACCGCCCGGCGGGGGAGGACCGGGACGCCCCGTTCGGCCGATCGGACGGGAGTCGCCCGGACGGGACGGGGCGCGACCCGGCCGGGCGTTCACCGGCTGCGGAACACCCCCCGGCTGCGGAACACCCCGAGGAGGGCGAGGCGCACACCCGAGTGCAGCCCGCCGTTCCCGCGGCGGGCCCGGAGCACGCGGCTGAGCCGAACGGGGGCCGGGACGAGGAAGCCGCCCCGGAGCACGGCGCCGCCCCGACGTTCGGGGAAATCCCGGAGCACGGTGCCGCCCCGGAGCACGGGGAAATCCCCGCCTCCGCGGGGGAAGCGGACCGCGGTGGCGCCCCGGGACCCGCCGGAGCGGGCGGGTCCGGAGGTGCTGCGCACCTGAACGGAGTGCTGCCGGCGGCGCCTCCGCCCGATCCCGCTGCGGAGGCTCCCGTGCCTCCCGCGGAACCGGCCTCCGGGCACCACCCCGGCGCCCAGCCCCCGGCCGGGCCGCCGCCGTCGGTTCCGCAGCCCGGCACCGCCCCCGCTCCCGGCACACCGCCGCCGGGGCAGCCCGCGGGCCCACCTCCTCCGGGGGGTCCCGCCGGGGCGCGCCCGGACGCACCGCCGAACGCACCGCAGCCCGGCTCACCCGGCCAGCCCGGCTCGGAGCACCGCGCGCCCGGTGGTCCGGGGACACCGCCGGGAACACCCGCCCCGCCGCACGCTCCGCCGCACCCCGGATCCCCCGGGGCGGCGCCGCACGTCCCGTCGCAGGGGGAGGCGCCGGTGCCCGGCCCCGCCCAGGGGCAGCCGCATGCGCAGGAGCAGGGGCCGACTTCACCCCCGGGCGGCGCCGCGGCGGCACCACCCCGGCCCGCGGAGCGGCAGCGACCGGAGCCTGCGCAGCGCGGCGGGCAGCCGTCCCCGGCCACGCCGCAGCACGGGGGAGCGCATCCGGCACCGCCCCGGCCCGCGACGGGGCCGCCGCCGGCCGGGCCCGGACCGGCAGGTCCCCCAGGGCAGGCGGCACCCCCCGGTCAGCCCGGGAGCCCCGAGCAGCCCGGGAGCCCCGAGCAGCCCGCGTCTTCCGGGGGCACCGGGCGCGGGCGGCCCGCTCCCGGTGCCGACCAGCAGGTCGCCGGGGAGCGCTCCTCCCGGGGCGCCTCACCCGCCGGGGAGGACGGCTCCGCCGGGGAGGACGGCTCCGCCGGTGAGGACGGCGAGCGGCGTTCGGCGCAGCAGAAATCACCGGCGCGTGCGCAGCGGTTCACCCCGCGCGGCGACGGCGGTTTCGGCCCCATGGGTTCCTCCGCGGTGCCCGCCGCGGCGGGGCCCTCGCCGCGCGATCCGGTGCTGTGGAGCGGCGAGGAACCCGCGGAGGAGCGCAGGGGATCCGTCGAGTTCCGCAGCGGTTCCGGGTACCGGCCGGAGGAGGCCGAGGGGGCCGTGCCGCAGTTCCTGGTGGAGGCCGATGAGCCCTTCGACGAGGACGGCGGGGAGAGCCGCCTGGCCGCTCCCCCCGTGCTGGGAGAAGCGCCCCCCGGCTACCGCGATTTCTAGACAGCCTCGAACCTTCGACGGAGCGGGACCTTCCATGGTCGACACCATCACCCTGTCCATCCCCGCCGTGGACGTGCTGGCCGAGCAGTTGGAGCTGGCTGTGCGGCAGTACCCCTTCGACGTGCCGCGCGGCGGGGAGGAGGAACGCGCGCGAGCGCGCCCGCGCGTGTGGGAGGAGTTGGAGCGCGGCGGCTTCGCCCGCCAGGGCCGGACCGAGCCGGAGGTGGAGGACGCGCTCTACCTCCTCTCCGGCGCGGAGATCACCGTCGCCGCCGCCGGGCTGCTCGACGCCTCCCGCGGGCAGCGGCTCGCCGCGCGCGTGGTCGCCACCGGTGAGGTGGGGTTGGTCGGGGTGCTCGGCCCGCGGGGGCTGCGGATGACCTTCATCGACCCGGAACGCGTGCCGTGGGCGTGCGTCGAGCTGCTGCCGGACGCGCCCGCGGGTCCGGGGGAGCGGGCGCGCGCGGTCGCCGACCGCTCCCGGGGCGTGCCCGCCGACGAGGACATCGAGGGGCTCGGGCCGCTGAGCGCGCTCACCGCGGCGCCGAAGACGCGGCTCGGGCACTTCCTGGTGACCAGCGGGGACGACCGGGGGCAGCGCCGCCGCGCGGGCAACGTGATCTGGTTCGACACGGCCCGGGGGCGCTACGCGCTGCGGGGGGAGCGCGGTCAGGCCGACGTCGTCGAGGCCGAACCCGCCGATCGCCACCGGCTCGCCGAGCACCTCGCCGGGCTGGTGCAGCACACCGATTCCGGGGTTGCGCTGGGATGACTCCGGAACCGCCGGGGGCGGGGCTCCGCGGCGCCGCCCGGACGCGGCGATGCGCAGGCCGCGTCCGGAGGGGTCGTGAGGTGTGACCGATCCTCATGTGCGTCACGCGTCCGCGGTAAGGCAGGCTGGGGGACGTGCAGCGGCAGCGGACCCATCCACCGGAGGAGACCCCCGATTCGCTGACGCGGCTGCTCGGCAACCGCACCAGCGCGCTCGACGCGAGCGTTCCCCCGCTGGTGTTCGGCCTCGGCTGGTTCCTCGGCGGTGAGTCGATCGCCGTCGGCAGCGGTCTGGCGATCCTCGCGGGTGCCGTGATCGGGGCGTGGCGGCTCAAGCGCGGGGCGCGCCCGCTGGCGGTGCTGGTGAGCATGCTCGCCGTGTGCTGCGGCGCGCTCATCGCGCTGCACACCGGGGAGGCCGTGGACTTCTTCCTGGTCCGCCTGGTCAGCAACGCGGCCAGCGCGCTGGTCTGGATGGCGAGCATCGCGCTCCGGTGGCCGCTGCTCGGGGTCGTGGTCGGCGCGGTGCTGGGCCAGGGCAGGCGGTGGCGGCGCGATCCCGACCTGCGCCGCGCCTACGGCCTGGCCAGTTTCGTGTGGGTCGGCCAGTACGCCGTGCGCCTGCTCGTGTTCATCCCGCTGTGGATGATGAACCACGTCGTGGCGCTGACCGTCGCGCAGGCGGTGCTGACCTGGCCGCTGGTCGCGCTGTGCGTGGTCGCGAGCTGGTGGGTGCTGCGCAGGGCGCTGCCCGCGGAGCACCCGGGGGTGCGCCACCCGCGCGACCCCGCTGCCGCGTGAGAACTCCGCGCCGGAACCTCCTCCGCTGCGAGCGGGGCCCGCGAGGCGGCGGGGGCAGGCCGCGGAGCCGCTCCTCCCAGGCGCAGGCCGCCCCGTTCCCCGCGGGGTCACGACGTCAGCCGCTCCGCGGTCCCTCCCACCAGGCGGCGGTGCAGCGCGGGCAGGTCGGCCCGCTCGGCCGCGGACGTGCGGTGCGCGGCGAGCCAGGCCGCGCCTGCCGCGCCGGAACCGGCGGTGCGCAGCACGGGGCCGCCGGGTTCGGCGAGCTCCGCGCGCAGGGCCGCGCCCACCGGGTTGTCCGGGCCGGTGAGCCCGCCGGCGAGCACCAGGTCGGTCGCGGCCGGAGCGACCAGCCGGGCCGTGTCCGCGAGCGCGCGGGCGGCGCGGTCGACGAGGTCCCGCGCGGCCGCGTCCTCCGCGACGGCATCGGTGACCAGCGGGGCGAGCTCGGCCAGCCGGATCGGCGGTGCCGCGTGCACCGCGGCCACCGCGGCGGAAGCGGCCGCGCTCCCCGGTGCGGCCTCGGTGCCGGGAGCGGCGCCGAGCGCGCGCAGCACCGAACGCCCCAGCGCGCCGAGCGGGGATCCGGCGTCGAGCGCGTGCAGCGTCACCCGCACGGCCTCGCGGCCGATCCAGAACGCCGAGCCCTCGTCGCCCAGCAGCCAACCGTGCCCGCCGGCGGTGGCCGCGGCGCGGTGCTGCTCGACGCGTGCGGCCACCGCACCGGTTCCGGCGATGAGCACCGCACCGCGCGGCGCCGGGGTGCCCGCGGCGAAGGCGACCTCGTAGTCGGTGAGCACCGCGACGTCGCAGCGCAGCCCCAGCTCGGCGCACGTCCGGTGCAGTTGCTCGGCGGTGTCGCCGCTGGTGAGCACGGTCGATCCGGCGAGACCGAGCACGACCGCGCCCACGGCGGAGGTCTCGGCGGAGCCGAGCGCGGCGCGCGCGGCCGCGCCGATGTTGCCCAGGGCGGTGTCGAGCGGGTGGGAGTGCGGGTTGCCGCCCCCGGCGCTGCCGGTGCCGCGGACGCGGCCGTCCAGGTCGGCGAGCACCGCCCGGGTGGCGGTGCCCCCGATGTCCATGCCGAGCACCAGCGTCGTCGTGCTCATCGGTCCTCCCCGGGCGCGCCGCCCCATCGGTTGCGGGTGGCCCGGCTCGGCGTACGCTGGCCTTGCCCGCCTCGCCCCGCCCCCCTCGGTGAGGCGGGCCTTCGCGTCCATTGTGCTCGGTGCCGGGCCCGGTGCCGCCGGGCGGCGCGTCAGCGGGTCCGGGTGACCTTCCGCAGGCCGCGTGGCTGGTCCGGGTCCTCGCCGCGGGCGACGGCCAGCTCCAGCGCGAAGCGCTGCACCGGCAGCGCCTCGAGCACGGGCGCGAGTTCCTCGGCCGTCTCCGGCAGCACGACCCGCGTCGTCGCGGGGACGGACTCGGCGGCGGACCCGAGCGCGCAGACGTCCGCGCCGCGCGCGTGCACCGCCTCGACGACGTCGCGCATCGCCTCGCCGCCGTTGCCGCGGCTGCACAGCGCCAGCACGGCCGTTTCCGGATCGATCGCGGCCACCGGGCCGTGCAGCAGGTCGGCGCCGCTGTAGGCGCGGGCGGGCAGGTAGCTCGTCTCGGCGAGCTTCAGCGCCGCTTCGGAGGCGGTCGCCGAGGAGTAGCCGCGCCCGGTGGTGACGAGGTGCTCGGCGAACCGGTAGCGCTGCACCATCGCGTCCACCGCACCGGTGGTCTCGTCGAGGGCCTGGCGGGCCAGCCTGGGGATCTCGGCCGCGGATTCGCCGCCGCCACCGCGGAGGGCGTCGATGAGCAGGTACAGCGCGAACAGCGTGGCCGTGTAGGTCTTGGTGGCGGCCACGGCGTTCTCGCTGCCCGCGCGGATGTGCGCGCCGAACTCGGCCGCCTCGTCCAGCGCGGACTCGGACGTGTTGGTCACGGCCACGGTGGTGGCGCCCTGGCGCCGGCCGGATTCGGTGACCTCCACCAGGTCGGGCGAACTGCCGCTCTGGCTGACCGAGATCAGCAGCACGTCGGTGAGGTCGGGTTCGGCGCCGTAGAGCGTGGTCGTCGACGGCGACGCCAACCCCACGGGGATCTGCAGCAGCACTTCGACCAGGTACTTCGCGTACTGCGCGGCGTGGTCGCTGGAACCCCGCGCCGCCAGCAGCGCGAAGCGGGGGCGGCGCTGCCGGATCTCCGCGGCCACCTCGGCGATGTCCGCCCGGTGCTCGAGCAGCGCGGTGAAGACGTCCGGCTGCTCGGAGATCTCGGTGCGCATGTGGTGGCCTGGCGCTGGGGCGGGCTCGCTCATCGCGTGGTCCTTCCGACGTCGGTCTAGACCAATCCTACCTGGTGCGCCCTGCGGGTACCCGCACTCCGGGCAGCGCTATGACACCGGGCCGCTGCGCTGCTGGGCGGGCAGTGCGACCGTCGCGTGGCAGAATTCCCGGCCACGAGCAGCGCGGCCGGCGAGTTGGAGGGACCATGGTCGAAGCGGGCCCGGGCGGGGACGCCGACGTCCCCGGGCGGCAGCAGCGGGAACCGAAGTACTGGGGGCTGAAGCAGCACCTGCTCGACATGCTGCGGGCCATGCCCGCGGGCACGCCCATCCCCACCGAGCGCTCCCTCGCCTCGAGGTTCGACGTCTCGCGCACCACGGTCCGGCAGGCGCTGGCCGAGCTCACCGTCGAGGGGCGGCTGCTGCGGGTGCAGGGCAAGGGGACGTTCGTGGCCACGCCCAAGGTCGCCCAGCGCCTCCAGCTGTCGAGCTACACCGAGGACATGCGCGCCCAGGGGCGCCAGCCCGCCTCGAAGCTGCTGGAAGTGCTGGAACTCCCCGCGGAGGCGGAACTCGCGCGGCTGCTGGACACCGACCCGCGCTCGCAGGTGCTGCGGCTGCGGCGGCTGCGGCTGGCCGACGGCGAACCGATGGCGATCGAGACGACCCACCTGCCGCTGCCCCGGTTCCCCGGCATCGCCGAGCCCCTCGAGCAGGGCGCCTCGCTGTACCAGGTGCTGCGGGAGCGGTACGCGGTCAGCTTCGGCCACGCCGAGGAGACCATCGAGACCGCGCTGTCCAGTCCGGAGGAGGCGGAGATGCTCGGCTCCGACGTCGGCCTGCCGATGCTGCTGCTGTCCCGGCACTCCTTCGACGCGGGAGGGCGACCGGTGGAATGGGTGCGGTCGATCTACCGCGGGGACCGGTACAAGTTCGTCACCCGCATCAACCCGCCCGAATGAGGCCGCGCACCTCGGACCCGCCCTGACGAGGCCTCGTTCCCCGATGCACCACGATCGCGTGGGGATCATTCGTCCCCCAGTGGCGTGGGGACAGGGCACAATTTTCATGAAAATTGTGCTCTCTGGAATAGTTCCAATCTGCGCCGAAGGGGGTTGCGCTGCGCAGCCACGAGCGTTGCGCGATCACGAGAGCTGCGTGCTGCGCACGGAGCGCGTTCGCCTTCCCTTCGTCTGTTCAGCCCAGCGTGTTAGCCGCCCGTGGGAGTACTCACGCATCGCCCATGATCGGGAGAAATCCCAGGTCGGCGCCCGTTGTGTGAGCGGAGAAGGAACCCGGGAGCGCGCGTGGGGGGAGCATGTGAGCGGCAGGGACGAACGCGCCGAGGGGCGGAGCAGCGCTGCGAGCAACGGGGACGACCAGGACGGCGGCAACCGCACGCTGCTGTCCGACGTCTCCCCGGCTCAGGTGACCGGAGGTGCGCTCGCCTCGGTCACGGCAGCGTTCCTCGGTTCTCGGCTGGGAGTCGCCGGCACGTTCGTCGGCGCCGGGCTGACCAGCGTGGTCATCACCGTGGGAGGAGCGCTGTACCAGCGTTCCCTGGAGAAGGGCCGGGAGAAGGCGAAGGTCGCGGCGAGCCGGGCGGCCGAGAAGCGCAACCGCGTCGCCCGCACCACCGTGGTCGACCCGTCAGCGCGCCGGAGCGCGACGCCTGCGGCCGGAACGCCCGCGGCCAACGAGCCGGCGGCCAACGAGCCCGCGGCCGGCGCGCCCGCGGCCAGTGAGCCCGGGACCAACGCGATCGGGGCCAGCGCGCCCGCGGCCAACGAGCCGGCGGCCGGCGCGGCAGCGGCCAGTGAGCCCGGGACCAACGCGATCGGCGCCAGCACGCCCGTGGCCAACGAGCCTGCGGCCGGCACGCCGGCGGCCAGCGCGGCAGCGGCCGCAGCGCAGCGGAACTCCCCGGAGCTGCCGCAGGGGAACCCGGCTCCGCGGCGGAACGGTGCACCGTCCGGGGGAGCGCACGAAGAGGCGACGCGGGGGAACGAGGCCGCCCGCGGCGCCGTCTGGCCCGGTGGCGAACGCGTCGTCGACACCGACCCGGAGCAGCGCACCTGCCGCTCGTCCGGTGGCCGGCAGGACCGGGCGGTCGACCGCACCGCGCGCGTCACCCGCGACGACGCGGTGCGCAGCCTGCGCTGGGACGGCACCCGGTTCGTCCCCCAGGAGGCGCGGCCCGCGGCTTCCTCCCCCCGAGCGGTCCCCGCCGAGGGAACCGCGCAGGAGGGAGCGATCCGGAGGGGGGCAGCCCAGCCCGCGCCGGAGGGACGGACAGCCCCGTTCCCCGGTGCGGCGCCGACGCACCGCACCGGGGACGGACCGGTGCGGCGTCCCGACGAACGGCGGGCGGAGCAGGCCGCGGGCCAGCGGCCCTCCCACCAGCGGGAAGCCCGCGGTGCCGCAGCTGACCCCGCCGCAGCCGGCGGGGCCGGGACCGGCACGGCCGAACCCCTCCGCGGGGAGGAGGGGCACCGCAGCGCCCGGCAGCCCGGCGGAGCGGTCGCCCCGGCGTCCGGGCGGCGTTTCCCGCTGCGGTGGATCACGTTCGGGATCACCAGCCTGGTGATCTTCGTGCTCGGCATGCTCGTCGTCACCGGGTACGAGGCGCTCACCGGTTCGCCGCTGTCCGGGGGCGACGGCGGCACGACGGTCGGGCGCGCGTTCCGGCCGCAGCCGGCCGACCCGAGCGGCCCCTCCGAGCAGCGGGCCCCGCAGCCGTCCACGTCGGAACCGGCGCCGACGGAGACCGGGGAGCCGACCGCACCGGAGACCACGGGAGCGCCGGAGACCACGGGAACATCCGAGCCCGCACCCACCGGCCAGCAGCCGGGGGAGTCCGCGGGCGGTGGGACCACCACGACCGCCCCGGGCCCGACCGAACAGCCCCAGCAGGGGCCGACCGGCGGGACGGAGACCGCACCGCTCGGCGGCGTCCTGGACGGGCCGAGCGGGGAGACCGCCCCGGACGGGGGTTGAGGCGCTACCCGCTCAGCCGGTAGCGCATCTCGCGGGCGGCGGCCGCCGGGTCCTCGGCTTCGGTGATCGCGCGCACGACGACGACGCGCTGCGCGCCCGCCGCGATCACCTCGTCGAGGTTGCCCTCGTCGATGCCGCCGATGGCGAACCAGGGGCGGCCGTGCCCGTGGTGCTCGGAGGCGTGCTGCACGAGCTCCAGCCCCGCGGCCTGGCGGCCCGGTTTGGTCGGCGTGGTCCACACCGGCCCGGTGCAGAAGTAGTCCACGCCGGGTTCGGTCGCCGCCGCGTCCGCCTGGGCGAGGTCGTGCGTGGACCGGCCGAGCGCTACGTGCTCGCCGAGGATGCGCCGGGCTTGCTGCACCGGCAGGTCGTCCTGCCCGAGGTGCAGCACGTCGGCCTCGGCCGCGAGCGCCAGGTCGGCCCGGTCGTTCACCGCCAGCAGGCGGTCGTGCCGCACGCACGCGTCCGCGAGGACCTCCAGGGCGTCGAGCTCGTGCCGCGCTTCCAGCGGTGCCCCGTTCTCGTCCTTGTCGCGCAGCTGGATGATGTCGACGCCGCCGGAGAGGGCGGCGTCGGCGAACTCGGCGAGGTCCCCGCGCTCCGAGCGCGCGTCGGTGCACAGGTACAGCCGGGCCTCGTCCAACCGGGCGCGAATACCGAATCCGTCGTATCCGGGCATGCCGCACAGCGTAACGACTGACGTCCGCGGTGCGCCCTGCCGCGGCCCGTCTCGATCGGAGTACGGTGGACACCGGTGAGCACGGGAGTCCGCCGAGCGACCGGAGAGCGGTGGACTGAGAGGGGGCGCAGCCCCGACCGTCGAACCTGATCCGGGTCATGCCGGCGCAGGGAGCGTGAGGTGAGCGAAGGAAGTGCGCGTGTCGCCGTCGTCGGCGGCGGTGTGATCGGTCTGTCCGCCGCCTGGCGAGCCTCGGCGGCGGGATTCCGCGTGGAGTTGATCGATCCGGCCCCGGCCGCGGGCGCCTCCTCGGTGGCGGGCGGGATGCTCGCGCCGATCGCCGAGGCCTGGCCGGGCGAGGAGGAGCTGCTGGAACTCGGTTCGGCCTCGCTGCGGCGCTGGCCGGCCTTCGCCGAGGAGCTGGCCGCGGCTGCCGGGCGCCCCGCCGGGCTGCGCACCGAGGGCACGCTCGTCGTCGGCGTGGACAGCGCGGATCGGGCCGATCTCGACCGGCTCTCCGAGTACCTCGACCGGATGGGGCGCAGCGTCACCCGCTACGACGGGCGCGAGCTGCGCCGGCTGGAACCGTCCCTGGGACCGGGCGTGCGGAGGGGGCTCGTCGTCCCCGGCGATCTCGCGGTGGACAACCGCGCCGCGCTGGCGGCGCTGCGCGCCGCGGCCGAGGCGGCCGGCGTGGTGTTCCGGGCCGAGCGGGCCACCGAGGTCCGCGCGGGCGAGGTCCGCACCGAGGGGTCCGCGGTGGACTGCTCGGTCGCGGTGATCGCCGCGGGGGCGCACTCGGCGCAGCTGCACCCCGCGCTGGCCGGGCGCATCCGCCCGGTCAAGGGGGAGGTGCTGCGGCTGCGCGCCCGCACCGGTGCGCTGCCGCCGCCGCAGCGCACCGTGCGGGGGCCGGTGCACGGCCGTCCCGTCTACCTCGTGCCCCGCGACGACGGGGGAGTGGTGCTCGGGGCCACGCAGTACGAGGCGGGGTTCGACACCGACGTGACCCTCGGCGGTGTGCGCGACCTCGTCGTCGACGCCGAGGAGCTGCTCCCCGGCCTGTCCGAGTACGCGCTGCTGGAGGCGGAGGCCGGGCTGCGCCCCACCACCGAGGACAACCTGCCGGTGCTCGGCCGGCTCGAACCCGGCGTGCTCGCCGCGACCGGGCACTACCGCGGCGGTTTCCTGCTCGCGCCGATCACCGCGGAGGCGGTGCTCGCGATGCTGCGGGAGGAGGAACCGCCGGTGGAGGCCCGCGTCGCCGACCCCGGACGATGGGAGGAACAACGGTGCGTGTCGTGATCAACGGGACCGGCAGGGACGTGGCCGAGGCGGCCAGCCTCGACGACGTGCTCGCCGACTACGGAGTGCCGGAGCGCGGTGTGGCCGTGGCCGTGGACGGTTCGGTCGTGCCGCGGGCCGACTGGGCGCGGACCCGGCTGGCCGACGGCGCGTCCGTCGAAGTGCTCACCGCCGTGCAAGGAGGATGACCATGGACGATCCCCTGGTGATCGCGGGCCGGGAGTTCGGCTCGCGGCTGATCATGGGAACCGGCGGGGCGAACAACCTGTCGGTGCTGGAGCAGGCGCTCATCGCGTCGGGTACCGAGCTGACGACGGTGGCGATGCGGCGCGCCGACGCGCAGGGCCAGACAGGCGTGCTCGAGCTGCTGCACCGGTTGGGCATCGACGCGCTGCCGAACACGGCGGGCTGCCGCACCGCGGCAGAAGCGGTGCTCACCGCCCAGCTGGCGCGGGAGGCGCTCGGCACGAACTGGGTGAAGCTCGAGGTCGTCGCCGACGAGGACACGCTGCTGCCCGACCCGGTCGAACTGGTCGACGCCGCCGAGCAGCTCGTGGACCAGGGTTTCGTGGTTCTCGCCTACACCAACGACGACCCGGCGCTGGCGCTGCGGCTGGAGCAGCTCGGCTGCGCCGCGGTCATGCCGCTCGGTTCGCCGATCGGCACGGGCCTGGGCATCCGCAACCCGCACAACATCGGGATGATCGTCTCCCGCGCGTCGGTGCCGATCGTGCTCGACGCGGGCGTGGGCACCGCCTCGGACGCCGCCCTGGCGATGGAGCTGGGCTGCGATGCGGTGCTGCTGGCCTCGGCGGTCACCCGGGCGGAGCAGCCGGAGCGCATGGCCGAGGCGATGCGCTCGGGCGTGACCGCGGGTCGGCTGGCCGTGCAGGCGGGGCGCATCCCCCAGCGGTTCTGGGCCAACGCCTCCAGCCCGGGCCGGCCGATGGGGTGAGCGCTCACTGCAGGCGCAGGTGCTCCTGCTGCCCGTTGTCCAGGAACGTGATCGTGTAGCTCTTCCACGGGGTGCCGTCGCCGAGCGCGCGGTCGACCGCGGTGCGCGCGTGCAGCGCGTTCTCCAGCAGCATCCCGGAGAGCGCGTCCACCACGACCGAACCCCCGCCGTGCACCTCGGGGATGCTCGTGCTCTGCCGCCCGCTGAGCAGTTCGTCCACAGTGGCCAGAACGGGCTCGGCGGCCGCGCGTCGCTCCGGGCCGTGCAGCGTGAGCATCGCGAGGTCCTGGCGCAGCGCCTCCAGGGCCGCGGCGGCCTCCGCGGCCGAGTCGTCCTCGGCGGCCCGCTCGCCGGTGCCGTCCAGCAGCGCGGGCATGCCCAGCAGGTCCTGCGTCCGCCGTTGGGTGAGCACGTGCAGGGCCCGCCACTCGTCCCGGGCGGAGTCCTCGGCGGCCGTCGCGCGCACCCCGCGCAGCAGGTCGGTCATGGCCCAGACCGTGGAGCGCACGGCCCCGCGCACGTCCGGGAGGGCGCTGCTGGGCAGCACGAGGTAGCCGACGAACCCGATGCACAGCGCGATCGCCGCGCCGACGGCCGTGTTCGCGGCGAAGGCGATGCCGACGTTGACCAGCGGGCGGTCCAGCAGCAGCGTCTGCTCCACCGCCAGCACCGCGATCAGGCACACCAGCAGCGCCTGGTAGTGCGCGCGCAGCTGGTCGACGTGCAGCAGCATCCCCGCGATCAGCAGCGGCCCGAGCAGCAGCGCACCGGGTACGAGGGTGATCACCAGCGCCAGGGCGGTCACGCCGAGCACCGCCGCGCCGGTGCGCTCCAGCGCTCCCGTCATGCTGTCCCGCGCCGCGGGCTGCAGCACCAGGTACAGCGCCAGCAGCAGCGTCGACGCGGACGGGTCGTCCAGCAGCGCGACCACGACCATGCCGATCGTCGCCGCGAGGGCGCAGCGCAGGGCGTGGCGGAACAGCGAGGAACGCGTGGACAGGTGGGCGCGCGCCGCGTCCCGGAGCCGCTCCCGCCACGGTCCGGCGGCGGTGACGGGCACAGGGTCCTCGGACCGGTTCACCACGGCGGCGCGGATCCGGTCGAAACCCGCGTTGAGGCCGTGCACCGCGTGCGGCAGCGAGCCGTGGTACCCGCCGTGCGCGACGACCGGGTCGCGCCGGGCCAGCGGTGGCAGGCCGGTGCACGCGCGGGCGCGCACCGCCCGCGCCAGTTCGGCGGCCACCCGGTCGGCTTCGTCGACGATCGCCCGCAACCGCGCTGCTTCGGCCCGGTCGGCGCGGTTCGCCCGGGTCAGCAGGGTTTCCCGGGCAGCGCGGAAGCGGGCGAGGCCGGCGAGGACCTCGCCCAGCCAGCGCGGGGCGCCGTCGGTGCGCCAGGCCGCCATCGCACCTTCCAGCACGCCCGGACCCGGTTGCAGCAGCGTCCGGGCCACCGCCAGGCGGGTTGCGCGCGTCGGATCGCCGAGCCCGGTGACGACGCGGAGGACCAGCGCGAACACGACCCCGGCGGCGCTCGCGCACAGCAGCGTCCACCAGGGGTCGTCCCGGCCGATGCCGCTGGTCGCGGCGAGCGTCGCGGCCGCGACGGTCTGCGCGCCGGCGCGGTAGCGCTCGCTGAGCGCGGGCAGCATGCCGGTGCCGAAGATGACCACGGCGACCAGCGCGCCCGCGGCGAACGGGATGCCGCGCAGCAGCGGCCCGCAGGCCATCACCACGACCAGCGCCGGGGCGAACCGGCTGAGGCGGTGCAGGTCCGAGCGCAGCGACTGGCCGCCGGCGGCGATCAGCGTCAGCACGGCGGTCAGCGCCGCGATGAGCGCGGGCGTGGTCGCGTCCAGCCACCAGCCGAGCGCGCTGCCCAGCGCGACGGCGCACAGCACGAGGATCGCGTACTGGCGTTGTCGCGGGTCGGGCGCTCCGGCCTCGGTCGTCCCCGTGATCCGCGCCCACATTGCACGAGCCGCCGTCGATGCCTTCGCCACGCCGCCGCGTCCTCTGTCGTCCTCGCTTCGTCCCGGCAGTGCCGAACCGGGCCGCCGGCACCGGTCCGCGCCGTGCTTCCTGTTTACCCGACTCCGCCGCAGCTGCCCACGATGTTGGGACGTCACCGGCCGCATCGCCGGTGAATATCACTCGATGGCGCTCATCGCGGCCGCGGCGGGCTCACGCGGAACCGTCCGGGGTGCTCCGGTCCGCCGCGGCACCGCCCTCCGCGGAGGCGTCCTCCGCGGGCGAGCCCTCCTCCGCGGCGTCCTCCTCCACGGCGTCCTCCTCCACCGGGGTGGAGCGCACGCGCCAGAACGTCGACACCGGGCCGAATCCGGAACCGAGGGGGTAGGCGTCGCGCACGCTGCGCGTGACGAACGCCTTGCCGATGCGGACCGCGTCCGGCACGGTCGCGCCGCGCGCCAGCAACGCGGTGATCGTGGAGGCGAACACGTCCCCGGCGCCGTGCGTGTGCGCGGTGGGGTAGCGCGGACCGGGCAGTTCGATGGCTTCGGAGCCGTTGAAGAGCAGGTCCACGCACTCGGGGTCGTCGGGCAGGTGCCCGCTCTTCACGAGGACCCAGCGGGGGCCGAAGTCGTGCACCGCCTTGGCGGCGTCGAGCAGGTCGGCGCGGCTGCGCGCGGTCACGCCGGTGAGCAGGTGGACCTCGTCCAGGTTCGGCGTGACCAGGGTGGCGCGGGGGAAGACCCGGTTGCGCAGGGCGTCCAGCGCGTCGGGGTCGAGCAGGGGCTCGCCGGCGCGGGAGGCGGCGACCGGGTCGACGACGAACGGGGTGGCCCCGGAGCGGCCGATGCCGTTGCGGTCGCAGGCCGCCACCACCGCCTCGATCGTGTCGGCCGCGGCGAGCACGCCGGTCTTGGCGGCGTCCACGCCGATGTCGCCGGCCACGGCGTCGATCTGCGCGGCCACCTGCTCCGGCGGGATGCGCACCACGTCGCTGACGCCGCGGGAGTTCTGCACGGTCACCGCGGTCACGGCGGTCGTGCCGTGCACGTGGTTGGCGAAGAACGCGCGCAGGTCGGCGTGCATGCCGGCGCTGCCGCCGGAGTCCGAGCCGGCGATCGTCAGCGCCGTCGGGGGCGCGGTGCCCACCGCGGCGCCCGAGCCTTCCGCGCTCGTCGGGGAGGCAGCGCTCACCGGGGCGTCCGCTGAGGCTGCGGGGTTCACCGGGGCGGCAGGACTCGCCGCGGCTCCCGAGCCCGCCGGGGCGGCGTCCGCCGCGGGCGCGGTGCTGTGCTCGGAGTCGTTCTCGCGTTCGCCGGAGGTCTCTCGCATCGCCCTCATGCTACGGCGCCTGGCGCCGCACCCGGTTCCCGCGGAGTCGCAGCTCACCGGGGCGGAGCGGGGCCGCGGTTCCCGGGGGCGGACACCAGGTCGCCTCAGACTGGAACCGTTCCAGAGAGCGCAATTTTCATGAAAATTGTAAGTTTTCCCCACGCGACCGGGGGACAAACGATCACCACCCCATCGGGGTGCATCCCGCGGGATCCGTGGTGACCGGGGATGTCGGGCCGGTGGCCTGGCCGTCCCCGGTCAGGGTCGGGCCGGTGATCCTGCTCGTGGCCCGGCCGGTGGTCCCGGCCGCGCGGGAGGGCGGCAGCGCCCACCCGCGCGGCCCGCGGGCGACCGGAAGCCGCCCCACCGGCGACGCGCCGCGCTGCGCACTCCCCGGGCACCGCGGCGAGCCGCCCCTGCGGAGCAGGCCGCGCGGGCGGCCGGCCGCCCCGCCCGGCTCAGCTCGCTGAGGCGTCGGTGACCGGCAGGTACACCCGCCCGCCCTGGGAGTTGAACTCCGCGGCCTTCTCCTGCATCCCCGCCTCGATCGCCTCGACGGAGGTCAGGCCCTGCTTCTCGGCGTAGGCCCGGACGTCCTGGGTGATGCGCATGGAGCAGAACTTCGGCCCGCACATCGAGCAGAAGTGCGCCTTCTTCGCCGGCTCGGCCGGCAGCGTCTCGTCGTGGTACGCCTGCGCCGTCTCCGGGTCGAGCGAGAGCCGGAACTGGTCGTGCCAGCGGAACTCGAAGCGGGCCTTGCTCAGCGCGTCGTCCCACTCCTGGGCCCGGGGGTGCCCCTTGGCCAGGTCCGCGGCGTGCGCGGAGATCTTGTAGGTGATCACGCCGGTCTTCACGTCGTCCCGGTTCGGCAGCCCCAGGTGCTCCTTCGGCGTGACGTAGCAGAGCATCGCCGTGCCGGCCCAGCCGATGACGGCCGCGCCGATGCCCGAGGTGATGTGGTCGTAGCCGGGGGCGATGTCGGTGGTCAGCGGGCCGAGCGTGTAGAACGGGGCCTCACCGCACAGCTCCTCCTCGCGCGTGACGTTCTCGGTGATGCGGTGCATCGGCACGTGGCCCGGGCCCTCGATCATCACCTGCACGTCGTGCTCGCGGGCGATGTGCGTGAGCTCGCCGAGCGTTTCCAGCTCGGCGAACTGCGCCCGGTCGTTCGCGTCGGCGATGGAACCGGGGCGCAGCCCGTCGCCGAGGGAGAACGTCACGTCGTAGGCGCGCAGGATCTCGCACAGCTCGGAGAAGTGCGTGTACAGGAAGCTCTCCCTGTGGTGCGCCAGGCACCACGCGGCCATGATCGACCCGCCGCGGGAGACGATGCCGGTCACGCGCTGGGCCGTCATCGGCACGTAGCGCAGCAGCACTCCGGCGTGCACGGTCATGTAGTCCACGCCCTGCTCGCACTGCTCGATGACCGTGTCCCGGTAGATCTCCCAGGTCAGGTCCGCCGGGTCGTCGACCTTCTCCAGCGCCTGGTAGATCGGCACGGTCCCGATCGGCACCGGCGAGTTCCGCAGGATCCGCTCGCGGGTCTCGTGGATGGCGTCACCGGTGGACAGGTCCATGACGGTGTCGGCGCCCCAGCGCGTGGCCCACACCATCTTCTCCACCTCCTCCTCGACCGAGGAGGTCACGGCGGAGTTGCCGATGTTGGCGTTGACCTTCACCAGGAAGTTCTTGCCGATGGCCATCGGCTCGGTCTCGGGGTGGTAGTGGTTGGCGGGGATGACCACCCGGCCGCTGGCGACCTCGTCGCGCACGTACTCCGGCGAGAAGCCCTCGCGCGCGGCCACGAACTCCATCTCCCGCGTGATGGCGCCCTGCTTCGCCCAGCCGAGCTGGGTGTTGCGCGAACTGCCGTCCATCCAGCCGGCGCGGGTGCGGTGGAGTCCACTGTGGACGTCGATGGTGGCGGTCTCGTCGGTGTACGGACCGGACGTGTCGTACACGTCGAGGTGTTCGCCGTTGGTGAGCTCGACCCGCCGCTGCGGCACTTTCAGCCCGGCGGAGGTGTCCGCGTAGACCTTGCGCGAACCGGGGATCGGACCGGTCGTCACACCGGGCGAAGCGGACGGATCGGAGTCCGAAGAGGACTGTTCGGTGGAGGTGGAGCTGTTGCTGGACGCGTTCTGATACAGATCGACCACTGCGGTCACGCTCCCTACGCCGGCATTATCCGTTCAGGTTCTGCGGTCGGCGGCGCCGGATCGCTGGTCCAGCCGCCCTCTCAGCTCGCTTCCGGTGCGAGCTCCCGCGGTTGAAGTTGTCGCGCCAGACACTAGCCCGCGCTCGCGCCGCTGGCAACCGCGCAGCGGAGTTCTGCCCCGAGCGGGTGCTCCCGGACCAGTCGGCGAACGACCCGACGGGGTCCTGTTGCGCCACCGCCACTCGGCACGGGTGCACGGGAGCACGAACGAAAAATGGCTTGCAGAGCGCCAACAGCGCTGTGTTGCGTCCCTGCCGGCCGGTGCCCGGAGACCGCAAGCCCTTCAACATTTCGGCACGACAGCTCGCAGCTGTGGCTGCCTCGACGGCCGACTCCGATCGCAGCCGGACCGACCGCGGGAGGTTCCGCCGCGGAAATCCACGCGCAGAACGATTCAACAACGTCCTGCTGATATCAGTCGGCGAACGGGTCCTCCTCGACCGTCGGGTCCCAGGACAGCCCGGGCACGCCCCAGCCGTTGCGCTTGACGGCCTTCTTCGCCGCGCGCACGTGCCGTCCGGTCAGCCGGTCCAGGTAGAGGTGGCCGTCGAGGTGGTCGACCTCGTGCTGCAGGCACCGCGCGAAGAACCCGGTGCCCTCGTCCCGCACGTCGTGCCCCTGCGGGTCGCTGCCGGTGACCCTGGCCCAGTCCGCGCGCCCCGTCGGGAAGAACTCGCCCGGAACGGACAGGCAGCCCTCCCAGTCCTCGTCCGGGTCCGGCATGGTCTCCGGGACCTCGGAGGTCTCCAGCTGCGGGTTGACCACCACACCGCTGTGCTGCACGCCGTCGTCGTCCGGGCAGTCGTAGACGAACACGCGCAGGTCCACGCCGATCTGGGGCGCCGCCAGGCCGACGCCGTTGGAGGCCTCGAGGGTCGCGAACATGTCGTCGACGAGGGTGCGCAGGTCGGCGTCGAACTGCTCGACGGGCCGCGCCGACGTGCGCAGCACCGGGTCGCCCACGATGCGGATCGGGTGGATGGCCATGCACCGACTGTATCGGTCCCGCCCCGGAGCACCGCGAGCGCTGCGGCGAACGGCCTCCGCCGGCGGAGCTCCGGCGCGCGTCGTGATCATCGCAGCGCGTGGTCGCCGACGTGGTGTAATGGGGCCGCGGGGAACGGCACCGCGAGCGCCCGGTGCGCCGCCGCCTGCAACCACGACGAGGAGCGAGATGGAAGCCGCGCAGATGCTCACCGCGCAGCGGATCGCCCGCGAGTGCCGGCAGCTGGCCGGCTCCGCGGAAGCCGCGCAGCAGCAGGGTGGGCAGCAGCGGGACGAGCGCGGGCGGCGCCTGCGTCCGGTGGAAGCGCTCACCGAACCGCTGCCGCGCGTGGCCGAGCCGGTGCCGCAGGAGGAGCCGGAGGTGCAACCGCCCGCGCCGGAGGGGGAGCTGTCCGAACGGGACCGCAGCGTGCTGGCCTTCGAGCGGCAGTGGTGGAAACGCGGCGGTGCCAAGGAACGCGCGATCCGTGAGCTCTTCGACCTCACGCCGACGCAGTACTACCGGCTGCTCAACGCGTTGGTGGACCATCCCGCCGCGCGGCGGTACGACCCGATGTTGCTGAAGAGGTTGCGCAGGCTGCGCTCCGGTGACCAGCCTGCTCGTCGAACGGGAAGCGAGTGGCCGCGATGACGCCAGCCGAACCGCCGTCGAAACTGCGCGCGACCGGTTACGGACTCATCGGGGTCGGTGCGGTTGCGGCCGTCCTCGGGGTGACCACCCTCGGGTGGACCGGCTCCTCGGACGAAGCGGCACCCCCGCCACCGGAGACCGGTGCGGTCGTCACCCCCGATCCCGGCGAGGAGGACCCGCGACCGCCCGCGACGAGCGACGGCACCGCGGAGCCCGGTACCACCGCGCCGGGGACGTCCGAGCAGGAGCCGTCCCCGACGGGGCCGGCGGAACCCGGCGGGTCCGGCACACCGCCGCGGGAGACCCGCGCACCGGGGGGCGAGCCGGGGTCCGGGACCGGTTCGGGCACGCAGGGCTCCGCGAACGGGATCTCCGTGCGGATCCTGAACAACAGCACGATCCGCGGACTGGCGCACGAGGCCGGCGGGGACTTCGAGGACGAGGGCTACGACGTGGCCGCGGTCGGCAACTACGCCCGCGGCGTGGTCGCGCACACCACGGCCTACTACCGCCCGGGCACGCCGGAGGAGCAGCAGGCCCGGCGCGTGGCGCGCGATTTCGACATCGCGGCCGAGCCGCGGATCGAGGGTCTCGCAGGTTCGGACCCGGGCGTGATCGTGATCGTCACCAAGGACTACCGCTCCTGAGCACCGGAACCGCGGCACGCGCGGGCGCGCCGGTCACCGCTGTTCGGCGAAGCGCCGCAGCTCCTCCAGCTGCGCCTGGTCGAGCGAGGGGCGCACCGCGCGCAGCGCCGCGTCCAGGTGCGCGGCGGTGACCTCCGGCGCGGAGAGCGACTCGCGCATCGCCGAGAGCGCGGATTCGCGCACCAGCGCGCTGCAGTCGGCCGCCGAGTAGCCGTCCAGCTCGGCGGCCAGGTCCTCCAGGTCCACATCGGAGGCCAGCGGGGTGTTCTTCGCCGCTGAGCGCAGGATCTCGGCGCGCGCCGCGGCGTCCGGCGGTGGCACGTGCACGAGCCGTTCGAGGCGGCCCGGGCGCAGCAGCGCGGGGTCGACCAGCTCGGGGCGGTTGGTCGCGCCGAGCACGACGACGTCGCCCAGCGGTTCGGCACCGTCCAGTTCGGTCAGCAGCGACGCGACGACGCGGTCGGCGGCACCGGAGTCGGAGGACTGGCCGCGTCGCGGGGCGAGCGCGTCGATCTCGTCGAGGAAGACCAGGGCCGGGGCGGCGTTGGCGGCGCGCAGGAACAGCTCGCGGACGGCCCGCTCGGACTCGCCGACCCACTTGTCCATGAGCTCGGCGCCCTTGACCGAGAGCACGTTCAGCTGGCCGCTGCCGGCCAGCGCGCGCACGAGGAACGTCTTGCCGCACCCCGGCGGCCCGTACAGCAGGACACCGCGCGGCGGCACGACTCCCAACCGGGAGAACGAGTCCGGGTAGCGCAGCGGCCACAGCACCGTCTCCGTCAGCGACTGCTTGACCTCCGCCATGTCGCCGACGTCGTCCAGCGCGATCCCGCCGGTGTGGATCTCGTCCGAAGAGGACATCGAGAGCGGGCGCACCGCGTCGACAGCGCCCGCCAGGTCGTCGTGGCACAGCACGGGTTCTCCGGTGGCGTCGCGCTGCCGCAGCGCCGCGTTGACCGCGGCTTCGCGGCACAGCGCCACGAGGTCCGCGGCGACGAACCCGGGGGTCTTCGATGCCACAGTGGACAGATCGACGTCGTCGTCGAGCGGGGCGGGGCGCAGCAGCACGCGCAGCAGCGCCGCCCGGTCGCGGGCGTTCGGCGCGGACAGCGTCAGCTCCCGGTCCACCGCGCCGGGTTCGCGCAGCCGCGGGTCGATCCCGGCGGGCGCGGAGCTGGTGACCACCACGGCCACCCCGGGCGTGCGGATCGCCGCGCGCAGCGTGTCCGCCGCGACCGTGGCCAGCGGCGGCGCGTCGGTGGCGGGCACGAGCTGGTCGACGTCGGTGAGCAGCAGCACGCGCGGGTGCTCCGGCGTGGCCTGCGCCGCGCGGTCCACGGCCGCGCGCAGGCGCTCCGCGGCGGTGCGCGCTTCGAGCGCCGCGATGCTCGGGGCGGCGAGCTCCACCAGCCCCGCCCCCACCTCGCGCGCCGCGGCGCGGGCCAGCGTCGCCTTGCCCACGCCGGACGGCCCGCTGATCAGCACACCCAGGTGGGCGTCGGCGCCGAGGCGGTGCAGCAGCTCGGGCTGCTCGAAGGACAGGCGCAACCACTCGGTCAGCCGGTCGGCCGCGGAGCGCGCGCCGACGAGGTCGTCGAGACCGACCTCCCGCGCGGCGGATTCCTCAGCGGCGTCCGCGCCGTCCTGGGCCGGGCCCGCCTCCGGCTGCTGCGCCGCGGGGGAGGTCGGACCGGTCGAACCCGCCGGGGCCGCCGGAGCCCCCGGTCCAGCCGGAGCGGGCGGCGCCGGCGCGGGTGCGGTGCCCGCGGCGGCCGGTTCCGCTCCGTCGTGCCAGGTGACGACGGTGGAGGGCTGCATCGCGACGGGTCCGCTCGGCGCGGCGTCGACGATGGTGAGCAGCTCGCTGGTCCACGTGCGGCCCACGGTGTTGCTCAGCGTCCGGCGCACCTGCTCGGGGCTGCTGCCGGGAGCGGGTGCCACGTCCTGGGGCAGCAGGGAGACCGCGTCGGCCGGTTGGAACACCTTGCCGGTCAGGGCCTGCCGCGCGGTCTGCGCGGAGAGCGTCGCGCGCGCCATCCGCGAGGCGCTGAGGGTCACGTGCTTGGCCGGCCGCACCTCGGCGGGGCTCACCGCGACGCGGGAGCCGTCGGTGCAGCCGAGGTTGAGCAGGACGAGCTCGTCGAGCAGCACGACACCGGTCGGAGCGCTGCGCTCGGCGGGGGCGGCCAGCGCGACCGTGCTGCGCGCGCCGGAGAGCCGGATCGCGCTCCACGGGCGCAGCCCGAGCGCGTCGAGCACTTCCGGGTGCAGCCGGACGAGGCCCCGGCGGGTGTCGATGATCGAGCTCGACACCTGCGCGGTCAGGTTCAGCGAGGTCACGTCCCGAGCCTATCGGGGACCGTCGCGCCAGGGCGCTTCCTCGCGGCCGGTGCGCAGCGACAGCCGGCGCCAGCTGCGCCGCGGCCCGCCGGGCCGCACCGGGCGGCGGGGCAGGCGCACGCGCCGGGCGGCACCTGCGACGCCGCGCCGCAGCGGCGGGCGCAGCCCCAGGTGGCGCTGGCTGCGGCGGCGGATCGCGCGGCGTTCCCGCGGGGGCGCCGACCAGGCCTCCGGGTGGTTGGCCAACCAGCGGTACCGGTAGACGGCGTAGGGGATGTGCACCAGGTACAGCAGCAGCAGCACGGCCAGCGAGGCCAGCGGGAACAGCACCACGGCCGCGGCCAGCAGGGCCACCAGCACCAGCAGCCAGGGGAGGATCTTCGGCGGCACGCGCATCGTCTTCAGCGACAGCGTGGGCACGCGGCTGACGGCGCACACGGCGATGAGCAGCATCCACGCCATGACGACCGGGGGCCAGGCCCACCAGCCGGCGTGCTCGAAGTGGGCGGTGAGGACCAGCGGGACGAGGGCGAGCAGCCCGGCCGCGGGCGCCGGCACGCCGACGAAGAACTCCTTGGTGAAGGCGGGTTTCTCGGTGTCGTCGAGCAGCGTGTTGAACCGCGCCAGGCGCAGCACCAGGGACACGGCGAAGATGAGCGCGATGATCCAGCCGGCGCGGTTCTCCTGCAGCTGCCAGGCGTAGAGCGTGAGCGCGGGGGCCACGCCGAACGACATCGCGTCGGACAGCGAGTCGAGTTCGGCGCCCATGCGGGTGGTGGCGTCCAGCATCCGCGCGATGCGCCCGTCCAGCGCGTCGAGGACCGCGGCGACGGCGACCGCCGCGACCGACGCGACGAGCTCCTCGGCGAGGGCGAACTGCACGGCGGACAGGCCCGCGCACATCGCGAGGACGGTGATGGCGTTGGGCAGGAAACGTACGCCGGGGGTCGTGCGCATGCTCATGACGTGGGTGCCTCGGTCGCGGGGGAGGCCCGGCCGGTGCGCGCGGGCAGGTCAGCGAGCACGGTTTCGCCGCCGATCGCGCGCTGCCCGGCGGCGACCCGGACGTGGCTGCCGGTGGGGACGTACAGGTCGACGCGGGAGCCGAAGCGGATGAGCCCGTAGCTGCGGCCCGCCGGCAGCCGGTCGCCCTCGGTGACGGAGCAGACGATGCGCCGGGCGACGAGTCCGGCGATCTGCACGACGGCGACTTCGGTGCCGTCGTCGGTGCGCATGAGCATCGCGTTGCGCTCGTTGTCCTCGCTGGCCTTGTCCAGGTCCGCGGAGACGAAGGTGCCGGGCCGGTAGGCGAGCGCGGCGATCGTGCCGCTCAGCGGAGCGCGTTGCACGTGCACGTCGAAGATGCTCAGGAAGGTGCTGATGCGGGTCATCGGCCGGTCGCCGAGGCCGAGCTCCGGCGGCGGGGTGGCCGCTTCGACGGCGGAGACCGTGCCGTCGGCCGGGGCGACGGCGATGCCCGTGCGCTCGGGGGTGGCGCGGCGCGGTTCCCGGAAGAACCAGGCGCACCACGCGGTGAGCAGGCCGCCGAGCACGCCCGCCGGGCGCCACAGGCGGCGCAGCAGCAGCGTGCCGGCGGCGGCGCCCAGGACGAACGGGCGGCCCGCGGGATGCATCGGCGGGATGGTCTCGCGGACGAGCGTCCGCAGGTGGGCCGCTCGCGTGCGGTGGGTGTCCGTGTCGTCGGTGCTCATCCAGGTGCCAGCCCCTGCGTCGAAGGTACCGCGGCGGGGGAGTCCGCGCGGTGTCGTCGGTACAGCATCGCGGATGGCGTCACCCTACCGGCCCCCAGGGGGAGGAGTTGATCATGGAAAGCGTCCGGTCGGGGCGGATTCGTCCCGGTTGTGCGCCTGCGCCGGTTCCGGTGGCCGGGGCGGGGCGTCCCCGGCGGCGGGCGACGGCGCGCGCCCGGGCGCGAACGTGAATCGGGGCCGGTGAGCAGTGCCCCCGATGCACTGTTCACCGGCCCCGATGCCGGCCGCGGCACCTCCCCGACAGGCGCCCCGACCTCCCCGACGGGTCCGTGCATCCCCCGACGGCGCACGGGCCCAACGCCGGTAATGATCGACGATTCGTTACCTTGATTCCTAGTGTAAGGGATTTCACAGGAACACCGTAGCCTCGTTCGGCTGACGTTGCTGCGATATTGCTCACGCAGAGTAGTCGGTTGGAAGGGTGCGAGCACGGACGTGTCACCCGTCGCAGTGCCACCGCGCGGCACCTCAGGCCGCTCCCCGCTCCGCGAGCTCCGGCTCCGGTTCCTCCTCCGCGGCGGAGTGCGGCCGTCCGTCCACGGTCATGCGGGCGCCGAAGAGCTCGCCCAGGCCGCGGTACGGCTCGCCGTGCTCCATCACCTCCGCCCCGCAGCGCAGCTCCAGCACGCTGACGTCCTGCTCCGCGCCGCCCGCCACGAGGGTCTCGTCGAGTTCCGAGACGGCGTAGTCGTCGTAGTACAGGTCGATGGCCACCGACCACCCCGCGCGCTGCGAGGACAGCCGCGCGGCCGCGATGTCCCGGGTGTCCACCCACTGCGCTCCCGCGCGCTCCAGCAGCGACGCGGCCTCGCCGCGGCCCAGCTCGACCACCGCGGCGCGCTCCGCCCGGCGCAACCGGGCCGCGGCGCCGGCCGCCAGGCGCCGCAGGGTGCTCACCCTGGTGGGCAGCAGCACCAGGCCGCGGTCGGTGACGACCAGGTCGTGGACCTCCGCGCCGCAGTGCACCGGGCTGACCACCCCGCGCGTGACCGGGGCGGGCTGCGTCGCCGGGTCGCGCCCGTGCTGCAGCGGCACTCCGAGGCCGACGAGGGCGCGGTGCAGGCCGGGCACCAGCCGCGGATCGGCCACGGCGGGCCGGACGAGGCGGTCCGGGTCCAGCGGACGCCCCCCGCTCAGCTGCACCCGCGGCGGGCCGGACCAGTCCAGCTCGTGCTGGGCGAGGCCCGCGCTCACCAGCGCGTCCACCACGGTCGCGCCGAGCAGCTCGACCAGCGCGTCGGTCGCGGCCCGATCGACCCGGTCGGGATCGATCCCGGGGTTGAGCACCGGATTGATCAGGTCGCGTCCCTGTCCGTGGTAGACGGCGCCGAGCACCCCCGCGATCGTCGGCGCGATCGGCACGCCGCTGAGCTGCACCGCCAGCGCCAGCCGCGCCGCCTGCCCGGAGGCGCGCACCGCGCCCGCGCGGCGCACCAGCTCGGGCCAGTGCAGCCGTTCGCCGAGCCCCTCGGCCAGCAGCCGGTCCTCCAGCTGCGGCACGCTCTCCCGCGGTTGCTGCAGCGCGCTGAACGCGGGCCGGTCGGAGGGGGAGCTCTCGTCGGTGCGGGGGGCGCGGCGCAGCGAGGCGAGCCGCTCCCGGGTGCTCGGACGGCCCCGTTCGGCGGTGAGCCCCTGCTCGGCGATGGTGCGCTTGGCCCGCTCGGCCAACCGCGGCTTGCGCGTCGCGTTCTCCATGAAGGCGCGGAACCCGAGCACGACGTCGGGCGTGCTGCCGACCTCGGTGGCCATGCTCAGGTACTCGTCGACGTACTCGCGCCAGCCGATCCGGACGGCTTCGTGCTTGCGCAGCGCGGTGGTCGCCACGCGGCGGCCGAGCAGGCGCACCGCGGCCGCGTCGGCGGCGAACCACAGCGGCCCCGCGTTCGGGGCCACGGCGCGGTAGGCGCGGACGTACCCGCCGAACAGCCACTTCACCGGGCCGCTGTGCATGCAGGACAGCTTCACCGCCAGGGCGTCGTCGACGCGGTGCGCCAGCGCCCGCGCGCGGCCGCGGCCCGGGAGCGTGCCGTCCTGCCTGCTGCCGGCGAGCCTGCCGAACTCCCCGATGAGCACCGCGCGCAGCTCGTCGTCGGTGAGCCCGGCCAGCAGCGGGAGTCCGAGCTCGACGGTGCGCCGCCGCACGTGCCAGCCGAGCCAACCGCGGTCCTCGCGCACCGCCGCTTCCGGTTCGGAGGTGATGCGCAGCTCGTCCGGTTCGGGCGCGGAGCCGGCCCGCGCCGACGAGGTCGCCAGGCGCCACAGCTTCGGCTGCTCCTCGCGGCCGATCTGCACCCCGCGGACCGGGGGGCGGGCGCGCCGGAGGGCGCGGGCCGCCACCGCGCTCGCCGCTGCGACGAACAACGCCGCGCACGCGGCCTTCGCGCCGCTGCCCCGGTCGTGGAGCCCGACGTAGCCCGCGGTGGCGAACAACCCGAGCACGAGGCCGAGGGGCACGGCGAAGAAGCTGAAGTGCAGCACCAGCGCCAGGCTGGCGCGCCAGGAAGCACGCACGTGGGAGTACTCCGTTTGGGTGTTGCTGGCTGAGGCAGTTTCCGGTGCTGGGCCGGGCGCGTCAATGCGGCCGTCGCGGTCGTCACTCCAGCACGCGGATCACGACCTGCGCCCCGGCGGGCACCGACGTCACGTCCTCCGGGATCTCCACCAGGCAGTTCGCCCGCGCGAGCGCGGACAGCAGGTGCGAGCCCGGCCCGCCTTCCGGCGTCACCGAGCCGGTCGCGGGGTCGTGGGTGCCGCGGCGGAACTGGCGCTTGCCCTCCGTGGACGTCAGGTCCTCGGTGATCGCGGCCCGCCGCTGCGGACGCTCGATCGCGGAGTGCCCGGCTGCGGCGCGCAGCGCGGGCCGGACGAACACCTCGAACGAGACCATCGCGCTGACCGGGTTGCCGGGCAGCGTGACCACCGCGGTGCGGTCCCGGTAGCGGCCGCAGCCCTGCGGCATGCCGGGCTGCATGGCGATCTTGTGGAACGTCACGCCGTGCTCGGCGAGCGCGTCCTTGACGACCTCGTAGGCGCCGGCGCTCACACCGCCCGAGGTGATGATGAGGTCCGTGCCGTCGAGCTCCTCGTCCAGCGCGCGGTGCAGTTCGTCCACGTTGTCCGGAACGAAGCGCAGCAGCCGCGCGGAACCGCCTGCCGCGCGCACCGCATCGGCGATCATGATGCCGTTGGACTCGTAGATCTGCCCGGGTTGCAGGGGTTTTCCCGGTTCGACGAGCTCGGAACCGGTGGACAGCACGAGCACGCGCGGCGGTTCGCGCACCGCGACCGGGTCGGCGCCCACGGCCGCGGCCACGCCCAGGCGCGCCGCGTGCAGCTCGGTCCCGGCCGGCAGCACCACCGAGCCGCGGGTGACGTCCTCGCCGGCCCGGCGGACGTGCGCGCCCGGCTGCGGCGCCTGCCCGATCCGCACCGTCGCGGTGCCGCCGTCGGTGCGCTCCACCGGGACGATCGCGTCCGCGCCCTCCGGCAGCAGCGCCCCGGTCATGATGCGGTGCGCCGTTCCCGGCTCCAGCGCCGGCACGTCGGTGCGCCCGGCGGGCACGTCGGCGCTCACGGGCAGGGCCACCGGCCGCTCCGGGCCCGCCTCCGCGAGGTCGGCGGCGCGCACCGCGTAGCCGTCCATCGCCGTGTTGTCGAACGGCGGCAGCGGCAGCGCCGCGATCAGGTCCTCGGCGAGGGCGAGGCCGGCGCAGTCGGCGAGCGGGCGCCGCCGCACCGGGGTGCTCGGCAGGAGGGCGGCGACGCGGTCCCGGTGCCGGGCGACCGAGTCGAGTTCGGAGAGCGGGGTTTCCTTCGACACGCCTCCGATCATCCGCCATGGAGCAACACGCTGTCGCCACCGGAGCGGTCGGGCGGCGCGTGTCGTGCGGCGAACGGAGCAGCGGTCGCGACCCCGGGTGAGCGCGCTGCGGTGCGGTGGCGCTCCCGGGCGCACCGCCGGTGCGCCGGGCCGCTGCCGTCCGCTGCGGGGGTGGTCACCCGGCCGGGGAGGAGCGCCGGGATCGCGGGAACGGAGCAGCGCCGCGGACGCGACTTCGCGGGGGATGTCCGGTAGCGTGACCGGTGCTCCAACGGCGCTGCGCGCCGTGCACCACTTCTCTAGGAGGACGCCGTGGCGGTAGGCACGGTCAAATGGTTCAACTCGGAAAAGGGCTACGGCTTCATCGCCGTCGACGGTGAGTCGGACGTCTTCGTGCACTACACCGCGATCAACATGTCGGGGTTCCGCACCCTGGACGAGGGCGATCGGGTCGAGTTCGAGGTCAAGGCGGGGCGCGACGGAAGGACCCAGGCCGACGGCGTCCGCAAGGTCTGAATCCGAGCAGGCGCGTCATCGGCGGGCCCGGTCCGCTCGCGGGAGGCGGTTCCCGCGGGAGGGCCGGGCCCGCTCGCATGCCCGGGACCTCCCGCGGACCGGCCCTTCCCGCGGAGCCGTCCCGCCGCCCCTCCGGTGCCGGAACAGCTGGGCGGCCGCGCGGATCGGTGGCCGCGTGCTTGGCCGCAGCGGTCCGTCGGGCAAGCGGCGCAGCCGCTTCTTCTCCGCGCGCGCAGACCGACCCGACGGGGGGTTCTCCCACCCGACCCGCTACGCCGGCCGATCCGCGGACTCCCTAGGCTGCGGTCGTGTCGGAAGACCTGACCGGTAGCCGCTTGGGCCACTACAAGATCGACGGCGTGCTCGGGCGCGGCGGGATGAGCGTCATGTACCGCGCGACCGACGTCCGGCTCGGCCGCAAGGTCGCGCTGAAGGTGATGGCCGAGAACATCACCGGCGACGCGGAGTTCCGCGAGCGCTTCGTCGACGAGGCGCGCAACACCTCCGCGATCGACCACCCGAACATCGTGCCGCTGTACGACTTCGGCGAGATCGACGGCGTGCTCTACCTCGCGATGCGGCTGGTCGACGGCTCCGACCTGGCCAGCCTCGTCGCCGACGGCCCGCTCCCGCCGCCGCGCGCGCTCGACCTGCTCGGGCAGGTGGCCGAGGCGCTCGACACGCTGCACGAGCAGGGCCTGGTGCACCTCGACCTGAAGCCCGCCAACGTCCTGGTCACCGGCCGCGAGTCGCACGAGCACGTCTACCTCGCCGACTTCGGGCTGACCCGCCGCGGCGCCACCGGCCACCGCACCGCCAGCGGCGACTTCCTCGGCTCGCCGACCTACGCCGCGCCCGAGCACCTGCGCGGCGACCCGCTGGACGGGCGCACCGACCTGTACTCCCTGGCCTGCGTGGCCTACACGTGCCTGACCGGGCGCGCTCCGTTCCAGGGCGAGGTCCAGCAGATCATCCAGGGGCACCTGAGCGCGCCGCCACCGGCGGTCAGCGCCGCCGTCCCGGTGTCGCCCGCGGTGGACGAGGCGGTGCGCACGGGCATGGCCAAGAACCCGCGTGAGCGCTTCGGCACCTGCCGCGCGCTCATCGGGGCGCTGCGGCGCGCGTTCGACACCCCGCAGCCCGCGCCGGGCGCTCCCGGCCAGGTGCCCGGCGCTCCTCCCGGTCCTGCTCCGGGGCCGGCGCCCGGGCACCCGGCCGCACCCGCGGCCGGTCCGGCGACGCCGCCGGGGCAGCCCGCTCCGCCGCCTGCCGGGACGGGTCCTGCGCCCGGTCCGGGACCGCGCACGCCCGGCCCGCCGCCGCAGCCGGGGAGCACGTCCGGCGGGCCTGCGGGAGGTCCTCCGCGGATGTCCGCCGGGTCGTCCCGGGGCGGCGCGGCGCGGTGGGTCGTGCCGCTGCTGGCCGGGGCGGCGGTGCTGGTCATCATCGCGCTGTTCGTCGTCATGGTCGTGGGCTGACGGGCGCTGCCGAGGGGTGCTGCGGGTGCTGTCATCGCATCGGTCGAGTTCGCTGCCGGACGCGCCACCCTTGCTTGCACTCACTGTGCGGGAGTGCTAAACACGGTACTGGCACTCGCGAAAATCGAGTGCCAGGTCGGGACGGTGAGGCCGTCCGCGGCGACACCACGGGGCGGTGTCGTCGGGCGGTCGTCCGTCGCGGGCACCGGGCCTGGCCGAGCACGAGTCCTGCCGGGAAGCGCACCGGCGCTTCCGCGGCTCCCAGACAGGTGGAGGACCACACCGCAATGGCCAAGATGATTGCGTTCGATGAGGACGCCCGCCGCGGTCTCGAGCGCGGCATGAACACCCTCGCCGACGCCGTCAAGGTGACGCTCGGCCCCAAGGGCCGCAACGTCGTGCTCGAGAAGAAGTGGGGCGCGCCGACCATCACCAACGACGGTGTGTCGATCGCCAAGGAGATCGAGCTCGAGGACGCCTGGGAGAAGATCGGCGCGGAGCTCGTCAAGGAGGTCGCGAAGAAGACCGACGACGTCGCCGGTGACGGCACCACGACCGCCACCGTGCTGGCGCAGTCGCTGGTCCGCGAGGGCCTGCGCAACGTCGCCGCCGGTGCCAGCCCGATCGCCCTGCGCCGGGGCATCGAGAAGGCCACCGAGGCGATCTCCGAGCAGCTGCTGAAGAACGCCAAGGAGATCGAGACCAAGGAGCAGATCTCCTCGGCCGCCGCGATCTCCGCCGGTGACGACCAGATCGGCGAGCTGATCGCCGAGTCGATGGACAAGGTCGGCAAGGAAGGCGTCATCACCGTCGAGGAGAGCAACACCTTCGGCCTGGAGCTGGAGCTCACCGAGGGCATGCGCTTCGACAAGGGCTACATCTCGCCCTACTTCGTCACGGACCAGGAGCGGATGGAGGCGTCGCTGGACGACCCGTACATCCTGCTGCTGAGCTCCAAGATCTCCAACATCAAGGACGTTCTCCCGCTGCTGGAGAAGGTCATGCAGGCCAACAAGCCGCTGCTGATCATCTGCGAGGACGTCGAGGGCGAGGCGCTGGCCACCCTGGTCGTCAACAAGATGCGCGGCACCTTCAAGTCCGTCGCCGTCAAGGCCCCGGGCTTCGGCGACCGCCGCAAGGCCATGCTGCAGGACATGGCCGTGCTGACCGGCGGCACCGTGATCAGCGAGGAAGTCGGCCTCAAGCTGGAGAACGCCGAGCTGAACCTGCTGGGTCAGGCGCGCAAGGTCGTCATCACCAAGGACGAGACCACCATCGTCGAGGGCTCCGGTGACGACGAGCAGATCGCCGGCCGCGTCAACGAGATCCGCGGCGAGATCGAGCGCTCCGACTCCGACTACGACCGTGAGAAGCTGCAGGAGCGCCTGGCGAAGCTCGCCGGCGGTGTCGCCGTCATCCGCGCCGGTGCGGCCACCGAGGTCGAGCTCAAGGAGCGCAAGCACCGCATCGAGGACGCGGTCCGCAACGCCAAGGCCGCCGTCGAGGAGGGCATCGTCGCCGGCGGTGGCGTGTCCCTGCTGCAGGCCGCGCAGAACGCCTTCGACGACCTCGACCTCACCGGTGACGAGGCCACCGGCGCCAACAGCGTGAAGCTGGCCGTCGAGGGCCCGCTCAAGCAGATCGCCGTCAACGCCGGCCTGGAAGGCGGCGTCGTCGTGGAGAAGGTCCGCGGCCTGCCGGCCGGCCAGGGCCTCAACGCCGCGACCGGCCAGTACGAGGACCTGCTCACCGCCGGCGTCATCGACCCGGCGAAGGTCACCCGCTCCGCGCTGCAGAACGCGGGCTCGATCGCCGGCATGTTCCTGACCACCGAGGCCGTGGTCGCCGACAAGCCGGAGAAGAACGGCGGCGGCGGTGAAGCCGCCGGCGGCGGCGACCCCATGGGTGGCATGGGTGGAATGGGCGGCATGGGCGGCATGATGTAAGACCGCCCCGGCCGTCCCGCCCCGAGTGGGATTCCGCCTGGTTCTGTCTGCGAAGGGGTCACTCCCGCTCCGGCGGGGGTGGCCCCTTTCGCGTCCGGGGCGCGCCACCGCGGTCCCGGCGGGCGGGCGTGCGAGGATGATCCGGTCTCCGCGTCGAGGCACGACGGCACGACTCCGGTTGGGAGGCGGGATGTTCCACCGCGGGTTCCAGAGCCCCAGCTCCTGGCGCTGCGCAGTGGCGCTGCTGCTCAGCGCCACCGTGCTCGCCGGGTGCACCGGCGGCTCCCCGCAGGGCGGCGGTGGCACGGCGGATCCCCCGCAGCCACCGGACCCCGTGCCCGCCTCCGGCCCGCTGCCCCGCGTGACCCCGCAGCCCAGCGAGATCTCCCGCCTCGGCGACGACGTCCGCGTGACCGGCACGGTCGACCTCGTCGTCGACCCGCTGGCCGACCGCCCCACCCGGGAGCTGGCGAAGCGCGTGCTGCGGCAGGCCGGCGCCGAGCGGGTGCTCGAGCGCGAACCGGGCCAGCGCCCCGAGGGCGCCGCGCTGCGCGTGCGCATCGGCAACCGGGCGGGCGCCACGAACATGCGCGGCCTGCAGCGCGCAGGCATGGACGCGAGCGAGAAGCTCGGGGAGGAGGGCTACCAGCTCGCGGTGATCGCCGACGCGGAAACGCCCCAGGTGGTCATCGGCGCGCAGGCGACCCCGGGCGCCTACTACGGGGTGCAGACGCTGCGGCAGCTCACCTCGCCCGGGCGGATCGCCGGTGCCAAGGTCACCGACGCCCCCGCGACGCCGATCCGCGGGGCCATCGAGGGCTTCTACGGCAGCCCGTGGACGCACGAGGAGCGGATGGACCAGCTCGCCTTCTACGGCGAGAACAAGCTCAACACCTACGTCTACGCGCCGAAGGACGACCCGTACCACCGCGAGCGCTGGTACGAGCCGTACCCGGAGGACGAGCTCGGCGAACTGCGCGAGCTCATCGGGCAGGCGCAGCGGCACCACGTCAAGTTCACCTTCGCGCTGCACCCGGGGACGTCGCTGTGCTTCAGCGACCCGGAGGACGTGGCGCAGCTGCAGGGCAAGCTGCAGCAGCTCTACGACAACGGCGTGCGCGACTTCCAGGTGCTCTTCGACGACATCGACTACGCCTCGTGGAACTGCGCCGGCGACCGGGCCGCGTACGGGCCCGCGTCACCGGAGGCGGCCGGCCGCGCGCAGGCCGAGGTGCTCAACCGGGTGCAGCGGGAGTTCATCGCCACGCACCCGGGGGCGGAGCCGCTGCAGACCGTGCCGACCGAGTACTCCGAGATCGAGGACTCGCCCTACAAGACCGCGCTGCGCGGCGCGCTCGACCCGGACGTGCAGCTGATGTGGACCGGCGACGGCGTCATCCCGGACGGCATCACCACCGCCGACGCGCGGCAGGCCGAGGAGGTCTGGGGACGCTCGCCGATGATCTGGGACAACTACCCGGTCAACGACTTCGACGCGGCCGAGGGGCGGCTGATGCTCGGCCCGTACGCCGAGCGCGAGAAGGGGCTGTCCGAGCACATCAGCGGCGTCGTGGTCAACCCGATGAACCAGGCGGCGGCCAGCAAGGTCGTGGAGGTCGGCGCCGCCGCCTTCGCCTGGAACGACGAGGACTTCGACCCGCGGCGCGCCTGGCGCGCCGCCGCGGACCAGCTCGCCGGGGACAGCTTCCTCGGCGAGCCCGGGTTGCGCCCCGACCGGCGCACCGCCGAGGCGCTCGTGGTCTTCTTCGACCTGAACCACCGCGCACCGCTGGCCGACGGCGAGCCGTGGCTGCCGCCCGCGCCGCGCCTGGCCGAGCGGATCGGCTCCTTCCGCGCGGCCTGGGACCGGGGTGACCGGGCGGCGGCCGTGGCCGAGCTGCGCCGCTACGCCGAACGCGTCCAGGGCGCGCCCGAGCGGATCCGGCAGGGCGCCGATGCGAACTTCGTCGCCGACGCCGAACCGTGGTTGCGGGCCACCGACCTGTCCGGCGATGCGCTCGTGCACACCGTCAACGCCCTGCAGGCGCGGGTGGGCGGCGACCGGCAGCGGGCCGCGGCGGAGTTCGACCGGGCCGCGCGGGCGCAGCAGCAGGCCGAGCAGGTGCGCACGATCCCCGGCGAGACGCGGCCGCAGGGGCCGGTGCGCCTGGCCGACGGGGTGCTCGACGAGTTCGTGGCCGGCGCGCCGCAGCTGTGAAGAAGGGAGTCCGCGGGGTGGCTGGCGTAGCGGGTCGGGTGGGGGAACCTCCGGCGGGGCCCAGCTGCCCCCGACCACCCTCCCCGGACGGGGGCAGCACTGCCGGGGCTGTCCTCGCGAGGCCCAGCGCCGGAGAACCCCGGTGGGTCGGGCTGCGTGCGTGACGAGGAAGCGGCTTCGCCGCTTGCCTGGCGGGCCGGCGCGTCCGGGCGTGCGGCCGCCGATCCGCGCGGTCGACGAGGCCGTCACCGCTGCTCGGGGACGATGATCCAGCAGGCGAGGTAGAGCAGGATCCCGGTCCCGAACCCGAGCAGGGTGCCGACGACGAGCAGCACGCGGACGATCGTCGCGTCGATGCCGAGCAGGTTCGCCGCGCCCGAGCAGACGCCGGCGAGCATCGCGTCGCCGCGGTCGCGGCGGAACCGCCGCGGGGCGTCCCCGGCGGTGTGCGCGTCGGCGGTGCGCGGGGTCGCCGAGGCCTCGGCGTGCGCGTCGGTCGAGTGCGGGGGTGCGGTGGGGGCGGTGTGCGCGTTCTCGGTCATACCGGCACCATGCCGCCGCGATCCGGGCCGGCACGTCCGGTGGCGCCCCGGAGACGCCCCCGAGCGGACCCGCAGGCGCCCCTGACCGGGGGCTGCTCGGTGCCGCCCGCGGTGAGGTGCGGCCCGCAGGGGCGGCCGGCCGGGAGGTTCGTCCCGGCTGACCGCGACCACCTGCCTTCGAACGGGCACGCCGCTCGAGCAGTTCCCGGTTCCGCAGCGATGACGTTGCTGGCAGGCCGCTGCGCGGTGTCGCGGCCGGGCGCGTGGGCGCCCGGCCGCGGTGCCCCGCGCGGTGAGGCGCTCACCGTGCTCAGCCGGCGAGGCCCTTCATCGCCGCTTCGGCGAACTGGCGGGCCGTGTCGCAGGTCGGTGGGTCGTCCTCGCTGAAGGAACGATCAACCCTGACTCGCAGCGACTGGCCGTCGGCCACGTCGACGTAGGTCCTGCACTCGTGATCCGGGTCCGGACGCTCGTTGTCGTACCACACCTTGACCGCGCGATGCCCCCGAATGCGGGGAGACTCTTCGGACCTCGCATCGTCGAACGGCGGGTCGGTCCACCGGTCGATCCCGTGATTCGTGATCGCGCTGACGTACAGGGTGGTACCCGTGTCCACACTGTAGAAGCAGGTGTTCCCTTCGGTGTCGATCCCCGGGACGGAATCGAGTTTCTGCGCTTCCTGGCTGATCTGCAGTTGTCCGACTGAGGGTTGGTCGATCAGCTCGCAGGGTTTCACGTCGTCCATCGATATGTCCCTCGGCCGGTCGGAGGAACACGCCGACACCACTCCGAGACCCACCAGCAGCACGGCGGCGATCCGCAACGCGCGCCCGGTCATCCGTAGTACCTCATCTTCAGCTCGGTCGTCTTCGCCTGGTAGTCCGCGACCAGGAGGTTCGCCGCCTCGGTGACCCGCGCGGCGAATTCGCCCTCGCCCAGCTCGCGCACGGTGCCGCGCTGGATCCGCGCGGAGAACTCGTCCATGCCCACGGCGGACAGCGCGAAGCGGCCGTCGCTGGACTCGCCGTGCGACTCGACCGCCCGGCACTCCTCCTGGAAGTTGAAGTCGTGCTGATCCTGCGGGTCGATGTCCAGCCCCGCCGCCTCGACGGCCTCCCGGTACTGCCGCTGCCACCCCGCGTACAGCAGGCGGGCCATGCTCGCCAGCGCCCGTTCCAGGGCGCGTTCGTCGGCGAACTCGTAGACGCTCTCCCCGAACGAGAGCGTGAATTCGGCGCGGTTGTGCAGCTCGGCCTGGACGTCCATGCCCGGGGCATTCGCCCGCACCCGGATGTTGTCCAGCCGCTCGGCCAGCTCACCCACTGCTGTCGTTCCTCCTAGTCGTGGCCGCCGACACCCTTGTTGCTGGTCAGCGCCTCGCCCTCGATGCCGGCGAGTTCCGGCCGCGGCGAGACGAACGGCGAGTTCGGTCTGTTCTGCTGGCCGACCTCGCCCGCGTATCCGTTCAGCGCCTTGGTGATCTCCCCCTGCTTTTCGCGGATGTGCTCGGTGAGCTTGTCGATCGCGCTCTTCATCGAGTTCACGACCTGCTCCGCCGACCCGCCGCTTCCCTTCACCGCTTCGTAGCCCTTCTGGGCCGCGCCTCCCACGGCCGAGGCCGCACCCACGGCCGCGAAGGCGGCCGAGGCACCACCGGTGAACGGGATGGCGCCGATCGCCGCCACCGCGCTGGCCACCGACAACGTGAACTCGAAGTCGCTCTTGCCGCAGCTGCCCACGTTGTCCAGTGCACGAAGAGTCTGGTTGGCGATATCGAGGATGTCTGTTTCCGTTCTCCTCCAGAGCTCCTGATCCGCCTCGACCGCGCCCTTCATGATGCCCAGCACGAGGAACTGGTTGGTCGCAACGGCGGGGAACGGGTCGAGGAAGTTGGCCTTGAACGCGTGCGCGGCCGCGCCGCTCCAGCCGTTCAGGTCATCGCCCGCCGTTTCGATCGCCTGCAGGTCCTTGTTCGCGCCGATGGAGTCCCCGCTGATGGGGTCTTTCATGTGCGCGCCGTGCGACAGGCAGCCCATCGCATCGTGCAGGTCGTCGATCGTGCTCTGGTGCGAACCCGGGTGGGGTATCCGGGTGAAGGGCTCGAACAGGGGCTGCGCGCAGTTCTGGTACTTCTCCTGGATCCTCCCGTAATCGATGGGCGGTGCGCCCCGCTCCGGCCCAACAGCTTGGGACAGTTGGCGGTGTTCCGCGTCGGCGGCGCTCCGCTCGATTTCCTTCGCCTTCTGCATCAGCTCCTCGGGACTCATCAGTTCCCCTCCGGCTTCGGGGCGCCCCGCTGCTGCATCAGCTGGTCGAGCTCCTCCGAGATGCCCTGGTCGGTGTCCGCGTACATCTGCACAGCCTCGTGCAGCGCGTCCGCCGTGTCGTCCAGGCTGGTCCTGGTCGACTTCAGCACGTCGACGATCGCGCTGTGCAGCTGGCCGTACGCGTGCGAGACCGAGCCTCCTGCGCCGTGGAACTGTTCCGGCACGTCGGAGATGCCGCTCAGCGCGGATTCGGCGTCCTGGCACATGCCGACGGCTCTGCCGTAGACGGTGGACACCGTCGGCAGGCGGTCCTTGGCGACCTTCTCCAAGCGGTACAGGTCGACGGCGAACCCCGTGCCGCTGTCCGTCATGTTCGCTCCTCGCATCCCTCGATTGCGGCCGGTGAAGGTAGCAGTCGCTCGCGGATGCTCGGGGCCGTTCGTGGGAATCGTCCCGACCCATTGGCCACTGGAAACCGGCTGCGCTCACCGGGGCGCGCCGAACCCGCACTGAAAGCCGTTGCGTTGCACTGTCGCAAGCCCGGTTTCAGAGGTGGATCGCTGCGCGTGTCCCGGAAGCGCGTCGTCTTTCGCGGCGGCCCTTCTCATCGCGGTGTTTTCACCGGTTCCGCACCCGTGCGCCCGCGCGGGCCTGTAGAGTGCGCTTGCGGATCAGGACTGATCGAGATCCAGTTTGGGGGAAGGATGGCCGAGGACGCGACCGATCCGAACGCCGCCGCACCGCCGCTGCCACTGCCGACCACGCTCAGCAGCGACACCACCGCAGCGGGTTCGGGGCAGCCGTTGCCGGGCATCGGCATCGCGATGCAGCAGTTGGCGACGGTGAACACCTACGTCAACGACGGAAGCGGCGGGGTGGAGCAGGCCTCGTTCAGCGTCGACGTCGAACGCATCCCGGAGCTCGTCGCCCAGTACAAGAAGGCTCGGCAGAAGCTGCAGGCGATCCAACGGAAAGCCGATCAACTGCGTGAACAGCCTCGTCCCGCCGAGGACGAGGTCAGCCAGAAGCTAGTGGCGCGTCAGGCAACCTTGGCCGGGTAATGGGTCCAGGTGCGGATGGGTGAGTCGGTGGCGAATCCGGTCTTGGGCAGAGCGCGGGCGTTGCGCCAGCGCACATAGGCGCGAATGGCAGCGTTCTGTTCGGCATGACTGCGGTGATCGGTGCCATCAAGCGTGAAATAGCGCAGGGCTGCGAACTCGGACTCGATCCAGTTCAGCCAGGATCCGTAGGTGGGCAGGAAGACGAGCTCGACGTGGTGGGCAGCGGCCCAGGTCCGCACTGCGGGGTGACGATGCGGCGAGAAGTTGTCGCAGACGATGTAGAGCTTCTCGCCGGGCCATCGGGCTCGTAAGCTTGTGAGCAGGTCGAGGAATTCGCGATGGCGTTTGCGGTTGCGGATGCGGTAGTGCATCTTTCCGCTGTTCAGATCGAGAGCGGCCAGCATGTGCATGACCCCGTCATGGCGGTGGTAGGTCGCGCGTTGGCGTCGGGGTTGTTGGCACGGTCGCCAAGCCTTGCCCTTGCGGGGCAGCAGGTTCAGCGGCCCGAACTCGTCGACGCAGACCACGCGCCCGTCGGCGGGCGGCTGGTCATACAGCGCGAGGATGCGGTGCATCTTGGTGAGGAACTCCGGGTCAGTGGAGGTTTTCCACGTGGTTGTGGCCTGCCACGACACGCCACCGGCCCGCAAGATCTGCCGCAACGTCTCGGTCGAAAGCTCCACGATTGCGCACCGCTGGATCAGGTGCTCGCGCAGCTTGGACAGCGACCAGGTCGAAAACGCCGTGATACCCCAGTCAGCCGGGGACGTCCGGGCGATCAAGCAGATCCGCTCACGAAGCTGCTCACTGATCTTGCGAGGACGTCCCCCGTTCCATTTTGGGTGCAACGCATCAAACCCCCGCTCGTTGAACGCGTGGATCACATCACGCACATAGTCGTCGCTGACCTGCATCAACGAGGTGATGTCGGCAACCGCCTGCCCCTGGGCGGACATCAGCACCACGATCGCCCTGCGCAGCTTGACCGGATCCTTCGCCCTCCGGCTGATCCGCTGCAGCTGATGGCCTTCCGCCATCGACAGCGACCGGACGAACACCTCCGGACGACGAGCCATCGCCACCTCCCACACTCGACACGTGAGAACCAGCCTGACTCATCACCACGCAGATCAATTAACCGACCAACGATCTTGGACGACCCACTAGCGCAATCCTTGGCGAGCATGGCTGGTGACGAGCCGGGCAAACTGACCTGGGTCGTGTCCAAGACCATCGAGCGCTTGGACGGTCAAATCGAGCAGCTCGAAGCCGCTCAGCGCGACTACCGGGCCACCGACGACGAAGCGACTCCCCGACAACTGTGAGGATTACCGTGCTCCGCCGCACCACCCTGGCCACCGCCGCCTTGCTCTGCGCCCTCGGTCTCGCGGGCTGTGCCATGTCCACCGGCACCGACTCGTCGTCCGTACAGCCCACCAGCCAGGCGCAGACGTCTCAGAAGCAGCCGGACACACCTCCGGTCGAGCAGCCGAAGAATCTGCAGGCGGTCGCCGGTGCCTGTGACCTGTTCACGTCAGAACAGCTGGAGCAGCACAACCTCGGGGGGACTCCCAGGCCAGACGAATCCGTGTGGGGAGACGCGTCCTGCGAGTGGGAAAGCGACAACGGCATCATCGCCGTGACGCAGCAGAATCAGATCGGCGTCGAGACTATGTACAAGAACGCCAAGAAGTTCGGCGACTTCAACCCGACCGAGCTCCACGGGTACCCCGGCATGATCAAAACCAACCAGAACAACATCTGCCGGATCCAGTTCGCCGTCTCCGAAACTGCTGCCTTCGCCGTGAACTTCACACGCTTCGGCGACAAGGATCCTGCAATGCAGGACTCCTGCGCATTCACCAAGACCATGGCCAGCGAGGTCCTGAAGAACATCCCCGACGCCTGAGCTGCACCTGCGCGTGTCTCGCCCGGCGCGATCTGGTGGGACGTGCCGAGCCGGGGCGCCGCACGACACGTGCCCAGCGGATCGTCGAGGAGCGGCCGCTGAGCACGTGTCTGTCGAAGTACGCCGCGGGCGCCAGCGCTCAATGCCGATCCTCGTGCGCGTCCAGCTCCGCCCCGGCACGCGGGAACTCCCGACCGCAGTACCAGCACGACCGCGATACCCGGTCGATCCGCTGAGTTTCGGTCTCCTCCGGCCTGGCCTTGCGCCACCCGTCCGGCTGCGACATCCGGAGGGGTGGCGCGATGACCGCCGGGTCCTCTCGCAGCAGCTCCCTTGGCCTCATGGCACCGAAAATAGAGACAACAAGGCATAGTAGGCAATGAAGGTAAACTCGTTCGAGTTAGGCAGGATACCGCGCGAGGAGGCAATGGAGGCACGCACTCTCGTTGCGTGGAGGACGATGAAGAGCCGCTCATCACGAGCTCGCAGCTCGCCGAGAAGCTGGGCTTGGCTCGCAGGACGATCAGCCATTACGCGCGGGAAGGGCTCATCACTCCCGCGCTGGTCACGCCGGGCGGCCAGTACCGCTGGAAGAAGTCCGCGGTGGTCGAGGAGATGCACGAGCTCGCGCGTCGCAAGCGGGAAGGCTGAGCGGAAGCGGTGAACCGGGGGTCGACACCCGGACTCGCACTCCTGTGTGAACTTTGATCGCCGCGCTGGCGTTCCCGCAGCTCCGCGCGGCTCTGCCGCGGGTCGCGAGAACCCATTCCACCCAGCGTGCGCTGCGGAAACGGGAGGGACGGGCGCCCCGGGAAACGAGAAGGCCCCGGGTTTCCCCGGGGCCAACCCTGCTATTTTGTAAGTGCGACCAAACAAAAAAGCTAGGGCTGAGCATACCGCCCGGAAGGTGCTCCCGCCACAGCGGACCCACGCACGCTGCGGGCACGGACGAACGTCGTGGCCACGGTTCACAGCCGTGCGGACCGCCGTCAGAGGGCGTGAACCGCGCGCGTCAGGCAACGCAGGATCTAGGCGGACCCGGCCCTGTCGGTCGTAGGCCCTGACGCACACGCTCGCGGCACCCCGGCCACCATCCCGGCTCTGCGCGTAACCCCCGGACCGGCGCAGGTGTAACACCCTGCGCGAGGTGGACCTCCGAAGGCACAACTCCGGTAGACCGGAGGCAGCTCACGTCGCACGGCTCCGGCACTCAGCTCCGCACGGCTCTCCCGCGGCCCGCTCCGCGGGGCTCCTCCCGTGCGGTGCTGGTGCTGAGCTGTCCGACGGCCTCCACCTCCCCTCGAACTCGGGTCCCGCGCGTCCAACGCCCCCGCGGCCCCGAGTTCGGGGGGCTCCCAGCCTTGCGTGTCCACGCGGTACCCGGAGGGGCCGCGCAACCCCGCGCACGCAACGACCGGGCAGCGCGCCGCGGCAGCGCAGCGCGTCGGCGCCGGCCCTGCCGGAGGGGCTCGCCCCGCGGGGGGCGACCCGCCGACGTCCCGGCCTACGCCGCGGCGGGCCGGTGGACGTCGCGCAGGTCCACCTGCTGCTGCTCCCACCGGTCGTACAGCGCGTCCGCGCCCTCCCGCGCCGCGAGCTGCGCTTCGCCGCGGCTGACGGGGATGAGCGTGACCAGCTGCAGCGCGGGCTCGCCGTGCTCGTCGAGCAGCACGTCGAACTCCTCGTCCAGGTACGGGTGCGGCGCGGCCAGCGCGCCGGCGATCTCCGTGTCCGGCAGCAGCAGCCGGTCGTTGGTGATCAGCGCGCCGTACCCGACGCGGCTGCCGGTTTCGGTGAGCAGCTCGGCGACCACGCCGGTCAGGTGGCGCGCGTAGTGCCGCTGCTCGGCCCGCACGGTGCACAGCACCTCCTGCGGCAGCGGGGCACCGCACAGCTCCTCGCGCAGCCCGCTGGACAGCACCGACACGTGCGCGCCGTCCGGTTGCCGGCAGTGCACCAGGTGGTAGTCGCGCAGGCGCTGGTCCGTCTGCCTGCTGTCCGCGCCGAGCACCGGGCCGAGGTGGGTCTCGACGTGCGCGGGCAGTGCTGCGAATCGGCTCATGGTCCCCGGGGATCCGGTCGCTGGGAGTTCGGTCGTCGGGAGGCGCCCGCTGGGGCCGCTCCGCGCCGATTCTCCCCGGACGCGGCCGCCGCGGCGATCGCCCCGGGCGCGGTGCGTGGCATAGGCTCGGCGGCATGGCGGTGGAAGACGCGTTCGGGATGCAGAACCCGTCCGATGTGGCGAGGGCGTTGGACGACACCGGCTACCTGCCGGACGACGGGATCGCGACCTCGGCGTTCCTGTCGATGCGCATGCGCCGCCCCCTGCTGTGCGAGGGCGAGCCCGGCACGGGCAAGACCGCGCTGGCGCAGGCGCTGGCCGGCGCGCTGGGGCTGCGGCTGATCCGGCTGCAGTGCCACGAGGGCATCGACGCCGCGCAGGCGCTGTACGACTGGGACTTCCCGCGGCAGCTGCTGCACCTGCGGACCGTGGAGGCCGCTTCGCAGGAGCCGCTGGACGTGGACGACACCGAGTCCGCGCTGTACACCACGCGCTTCCTGCTGGACCGCCCGCTGCTGCGCGCCCTGCGGGAGGCCCCGTGCGTGCTGCTCGTCGACGAGATCGACCGCGCCGACGACGAGTTCGAGGCGTTCCTGCTCGAGGTGCTGTCCGAGTACGCGGTGAGCATCCCCGAGTTCGGCGAGGTGCGCGCGGAGGAGCCGCCGATCGTGCTGCTGACGTCGAACCGCACGCGCGAGGTGCACGACGCGCTGAAGCGCCGCTGCCTGTACCACTGGCTGGAGCACCCCTCGCTGGAGCGGGAGGCCGCGATCCTGCGCCGCCGGCTGCCCGGCATCGAGCAGCGGCTGGCCGAGCAGGTCGCCGGGGCCGTGCAGCGGATGCGCGGGTTGGAGCTGCTCAAACCACCGGGCGTGGCCGAGGCGTTGGACTGGGCGCAGGCGCTGGTGGCGCTGGACCGCACCGAGCTGGACACGGAGACCGCGGCGCACACCCTCGGCGCGGTGCTGAAGTACCGCGAGGACGCCGAACGCGTGCGGGCCGCGGACGTGCTGGGGACGTGACCGGCGCATGCGAGCGGACGGGAACGCGCCCGCGGACGGTGCCCGGGAGCCCGGCGCCGCCGGTGACGGCTCCCCGACGGGCGGCGCCGCCGGTGACGCAGGCGCCGCCGCGGCTGACGGCTCCCCGACGGGGCTGACCGGGCTGCTCGGGTTCGCCCGTGCGCTGCGGCACGCCGGCATGGCCTGCGGACCGACGCGGGTGCAGGCGTTCCTCGAGGCGGCCGCCGCGGTCGGGCTCGGCGACCGCGGCGGCGTGTACTGGGCGGGGCGGGTGACGCTGTGCTCGGAGCCGGACGACCTGCCGACCTACGACGCGGCGTTCGCCAGCTGGTTCGGCAGCAGCTCCCCGCCGCGGCCGGTCGAGCAGCGGCCGCGGCCGCGGCCGGCGCGCATCGCCGCGCTCTCCGCGCCCGAGGACGCGGAGGAACGCGCGGCCGACGACCCGCTGGCCGCCGCGGCCAGCGACGCGGAGGTGCTGCGCAACCGCGACATCGCGGATCTCGGCGAGGCGGAGCGGGAGCACCTGCGGCGGTTGCTCTCGGTGCTGCGGCCGGATCCGCCGAGCCGCCCCGCGCTGCGGCTGCGCCGCTCCCGGCGGGGCGAGCTGTCCCCGCGGGCGGTGCTGCGGGAGATGGTGCGGTCCGGCGGGGAACCGGTGCGCATGCCGCGCCAGCGCCGCTCGCGGCGGCCGCGGCGCGTGGTGCTGCTCGTCGACGTGTCCGGGTCGATGGCCCCGTACGCGGACGCGCTGCTGCGGTTCGCGCACGTGGTCACGCGGCGCGCACCGCGCAGCACCGAAGTGTTCACCCTGGGCACGCGCTTGACGCGGGTGAGCCGTCAGCTGCGGCAGCGCGATCCGGAGGCGGCGCTGGCGGCGGCCTCCCGCGTCGTCCCGGACTTCTCCGGCGGGACGCGGCTGGGCGACACGCTGCGCGTGTTCCTCGACCGGTGGGGGCAGCGCGGGTTGGCCCGCGGCGCGGTCGTGGTGCTGTTCTCCGACGGTTGGGAACGCGGCGACGCCGGTGAGCTGGGTGCGCAGACGCGGCGGCTGCGGCGGTTGGCGCGCGCGGTGCTGTGGGCGAATCCGCACGCGGGCAGCCCCGAGTACCGGCCGGTGCAGTCGGGAATCGCGGCGGCCCTGCCGTACGTTGACCGGATGATCGCCGGCCACAGCCTGGAGGCGCTGCGCGAGCTCTGGTCGTGGGTGCACCGGTTGGCGCACTCTGGTGGGGAACCGGTCGCTCCGGCGGCCGGGGTCCCGGACGACGGCGGCAACACCGTGGCCGGCGGGGCCCGCGGTCGCTAGGGTGTCGCGGCGTGCGCGACTCGGGAACTCCTCCGGGACGCGCGGACGGTTTCGACGACTGGAGGTGCGCGGTGCGTGACGTCCTCGACCGATTGGCGAAGCACTGGGAGGCCGGCGAGTCGGTGGGTCTGGGCACCGTGGTCGCCACGTTCCGGTCGGCGCCGCGTCCCGCCGGGGCCGCGATGCTGGTGACCGAGCAGGGCGAAGCGGTGGGCAGCGTCTCCGGCGGGTGCGTCGAGGGCGCGGTCTACGAACGCGCGGGGGCGGTGCTCGAGGGCGACGAGCCGGCGTTGCAGCGCTACGGCGTCAGCGACGACGACGCGTTCGCCGTGGGGCTGACCTGCGGCGGCATCCTCGACGTGTTCGTCGAGCGCATCGACGCGGAGGCGTTCCCCGAGCTGGGCGGCGTGGTCGAGTCGGTCCAGCAGGAGGAACCGGTGGCCGTGGCCACGGTCGTGGAGCACCCCGAACCCGGCTGGGTGGGCCGCAGGCTCGTGGTCTGGGAGGACCGCTCGGCCGGCGGGATCGAGACCGGCCGCGTCGACGACGCCGTCGCCGACGACGCGCGCGGCATGCTCGCCAGCGGCCGCAGCGGCACGCTCGAGTACGGCGCGCGGGGCGAGCGCCGCGGCGAGGGCATGCGGGTGTTCGTGAACTCCTTCGAGCCCGCTCCGCGGATGCTCGTGTTCGGCGCGATCGACTTCGCCGCGGCGATGGCGCGCATGGGCTCGTTCCTGGGCTACCGGGTGACGGTGTGCGACGCGCGGCCGGTGTTCGCCACGCGCAGCCGGTTCCCGGAGGTCGACGAGGTCGTCGTGGACTGGCCGCACCGCTACCTGGCCGCCGAGGCGGAGGCGGGCCGGTTGGACCGGCGCACCGCGGTCATGGTGCTCACGCACGATCCGAAGTTCGACGTGCCGGTGCTGGAGGTGGCGCTGCGCAACGAGGTCGGCTACGTCGGGGCGATGGGCTCGCGGCGCACGCACGAGGACCGCGTGCAGCGGTTGCGCGACAACGGCATGACCGAGGGCGAGATCGCGCTGCTGGCCTCGCCGATCGGGTTGGACCTGGGTGCGCGCACCCCGGAGGAGACGGCGGTGTCGATCGCGGCGGAGCTCATCGCCACCCGGTGGGGCGGGGACGGCAGCAGGCTGTCGCAGACCACCGGCGCGATCCACCACGACTGATCCGCTCCCGCGCGACTGACCCGCTCCCGCGCGACCGGTCCGCTCCCGCGTGGACCGGGTGCTGCGGCCGGACCGCGGTGTCCGGGTGCGCGCGGTTCCGCTCGGGCCCGGTCGCTGCGCGAACCGCGGCGTCCAGGTGGGTGACGATCTGGCGTGTTCACTTGCTCCGAGCGGGTGGCCGTAGCACGCTCGGAGCCAGTGACATGAGTCACTCGGGCGGAGGAGTCCGGGGAGTCGGTGGCAGCGGTCCACCCACTGCGGTGGTGCCGGAGCGCGCACCGTCGGGAGTCGACGATCCGGGTCGGGCGCGCCGCGCGCCCGACCCGGATCCGGACTCGTCCGGCTCGTCCGCACCGCTCCCACCACGCAAACCGGGAACCGCTCGTTCGCGTCCGCGTCCCGGACGGAACCCAGGGAGGCCCCCATGCCGCGGATCACCGTCACAGTCGACGGAACGCGATACACCGACGAAGTCGAACCCCGCACGCTGCTCGTGCAGTACCTGCGGGAGCGGATCGGCAAAACAGGCACCGTCGTCGGCTGCGACACCAGCAACTGCGGAGCCTGCACCGTCCACATGGACGGGCGCAGCGTGAAGTCCTGCTCCGTGCTGGCGGTGCAGGCCGACGGCAGCGACATCACCACGGTCGAAGGACTGGCCAGCGACGGCCAGCTGCACCCGATGCAGCGGGCGTTCCACGACAACCACGCCCTGCAGTGCGGTTTCTGCACGCCGGGGATGATCATGCAGGCCCTCGACGTGCTCGCCGAGGACCCCGATCCGGACTCCGAGAGCATCCGCGAAGGGCTCGAGGGCAACCTGTGCCGCTGCACCGGCTACCAGAACATCGTGCGCGCGGTCTCGGACGCGGCCCAGCGCATGCGCGGCAGCGGTGCGGAGCCGGTGGAACCCGCCGCTGAAGGCACCACACCCTCGCCGCGCACGCCGGCGGCCGAGGAATCGCACGAGGTCACCGGAGGTCGGCAGGCATGACATCAGTCGCGGAACCGGAACTCGGGCGCGCCCGCCCGCGCAAGGAGGACGCCCGCCTCATCACCGGACGCACCCGGTGGACCGACAACATCACCCCCGCGGGCACGCTGCACCTGGCGCTCCTGCGCAGCCCGATCGCGCACGCCCGCATCACCAGCATCGACACCACCGAGGCCCGGCAGATGTCCGGTGTGCGCGCGGTGCTCACCGGCCGGGACCTCGCCGACAAGCAGGGCAGCCTGCCCTGCGCCTGGCCGATCACCGAGGACATGGCGCACCCGTCCGCACCGCCGATGGCCGTGGACACCGTCCGCTTCGCCGGTGAGGCCGTGGCCCTGGTCGCCGCCCGCAGCGCGGCCGAGGCGCACGACGCGATGGACGCGATCGACGTGGACTACGACGAGCTGCCGGTGGTGCTCGACATGGACTCGGCGCTGCGGGCGGACTCGCCGCTGGTGCACGAGGACCTCGGCACCAACCGCAACGCGACCTGGACGTTCGACTCCGCCCAGGCCGGCACCGGCGGGGACGTGGAACGCGCCCTGGCCGAGTCCGACATCCGCGTCGACCGCACGTTCCGGCAGCAGCGACTCATCCCGTCGTTCATGGAACCCCGCTCGGTCGTCGTCGACCCCACCGGGGAGCAGTTCACCGTGTACTCGGCGACGCAGGTGCCGCACATCCTGCGCCTCATGCTGGCGATGACGCTGGGCGTGCCGGAGCAGAAGATCCGCGTGATCGCGCCCGACGTGGGCGGCGGCTTCGGCGGCAAGCTGCAGGTCACGCCGGAGGAGGTGCTCTCCTTCCTCGCCGCGCAGGAGTTCGGGGTTCCGGTGAAGTGGACCGAGACCCGCTCGGAGGCGATGGTGTCGGCCCACCACGGCCGGGACCAGCTGCAGCGGCTGTCGCTGGCGGCGCGGTCCGACGGCACGGTCACCGGGCTCAAGGTGGAGCTGCTCGCCGACATGGGGGCGTACCTGCGCCTGGTCACACCGGGCGTGCCGATCCTCGGCGCGCTCATGTTCAACGCGATCTACAAGTTCCCCGCGTACCACTTCAGCTGCACGAACGTGTTCACCAACAAGACCCCGACCGACGCCTACCGCGGCGCGGGGCGGCCGGAGGCCACGTTCGGCATCGAGCGGATGATGGACGAGCTGGCCGCGGAGGCCGGCATGGATCCGCTCGAGGTGCGGCGGAAGAACTGGATCGACGAGTTCCCCTACGACACGGTCGCCGGGCTGACCTACGACTCCGGGGACTACTCCGCGGCCACGAACCGCGCCGCCGAGCTGTTCGACTACGATGCGCTGCGGGCCGAGCAGGACGAGCGCAACCGCCGCGGCGACACGGTGCGCCTGGGCATCGGCGTGTCCACGTTCACCGAGATGTGCGGCCTGGCGCCGTCGCGCGTGCTCGGCTCGCTGTCCTACGGCGCCGGCGGCTGGGAGGAGGCCGCGATCCGCGTGCTGCCCACCGGCAAGGTCGAGGTCGTCACCGGCACCTCGCCGCACGGGCAGGGGCACGTGACCGCGTGGAGCCAGATCGCGGCCGAACGGCTCGGCGTCGACTTCGACGACGTCGAGGTGCTGCACGGCGACACGCAGAGCTCGCCGCGCGGGCTGGACACCTACGGTTCGCGCTCGCTGGCCGTGGGCGGCATGGCCGTGGTGCAGGCCGCCGACAGGGTGCTGGAGAAGGCCAAGCCGATCGCCGCGCACATGCTGGAGTGCTCCGAGGCCGACGTCGAGTTCTCCGGCGGGCGCTTCGGGGTGCGGGGCACGGACCGGTCGACGACGCTGGCCGACGTGGCGCTGGCCGCGTTCACCGCGCACGACCTGCCGGACGGCACCGAACCCCGGCTGGACGCCGAGGCCACCTACGACCCGGAGAACTTCTCCTTCCCGCACGGCACGCACCTGTGCGCCGCCGAGGTGGACACCGAGACCGGCGGGGTGCGGCTGCGCTCCTACGTCTGCGTCGACGACGTGGGCACCGTGGTCAACCCGATGATCGTGGAGGGCCAGGTGCACGGCGGGCTGGCGCAGGGCATCGCGCAGGCGCTCTACGAGGAGGCCGCCTACGACGAGTCGGGCACGCTGACCACGGCCACGTTCGCCGACTACCTCATCCCCTCGGCGATGGATCTGCCCGAGTTCACCACCGACCGCACCGAGACGCGCGCGGAGTCGAACGCGCTGGGCGTCAAGGGCGTGGGCGAGGCGGGCACGATCGCCTCCACCCCGGCGGTGGTCAACGCGGTCGTGGACGCGCTGCGTCCCGACGGAGTGCAGGACGTACCGATGCCGTGCACGCCGAACCGGGTGTGGCACGCGATCAACCAGGCCCGGCAGGGAGGTTCCCAGTGATTCCGGCGCAATTCGAGTACAAAGCACCGTCCACCGTGGACGAGGCGGTCGCCGCGCTGGCGTCCGCGGGCGAGGACGCCACGGTGCTGGCCGGTGGGCACAGCCTGCTGCCGGTGCTGCGCATGCGGATGGCGGACCCGGGGACGGTCATCGACCTCGGCCGCATCCCGGAGGTGCGCGGCGTCCGCGAGGAGGGCGACATGCTGGTCATCGGGGCGATGACCACGCACCACGACGTCATGCGCGACGAGCTCGTGCGCCAGCACGCGGCGCTGCTGCCGCTGGTCACGCGCACCGTGGCCGACCCGCAGGTGCGGCACCGCGGCACGTTCGGCGGCGCGCTGGCGCACGCCGACCCGGCGGGCGACCTGCCGGCCCCGGTGCTCGCGCTGGACGGGGAGATGGTGCTGGCCGGTCCGTCGGGCCGGCGCACCGTTGCCGCCGCGGAGTTCTTCCGCGACTACTTCACCACGGCGCGCGAGCCGGACGAGATCCTCGTCGAGGTGCGCATGCCGAAGTGGACGGGGTGGCAGGGCCACTACGAGAAGTTCAACCGGGTCGCGCAGGCCTGGTCCATCGTGGGCGTGGCCGCCGCGGTGCGGGTGGACCGGGGCACGATCGAGCAGGCGCGGATCGGCCTGACCAACATGGGCCCGACCCCGGTGCGCGCGACCGCGGTCGAACAGGCCCTGCTGGGCCAGCCCGCCACCTCCGAGGCGGTGCGGGAGGCCGCGCGGCACGCCGCGGAGGGCACCGAACCGGCCGAGGACGCCAACGCGGATCCGGCCTACCGCCGCCAGCTCGCCGAGGTGCTCACGGGACGCGCCGTGCTCGCCGCGGCGGGCGGCTGACGCGGCAGCGGAACTCCGGCGGCCGGGGCTCGTGCGCGGGCCCCGGCCGCCGTTCACCCGGCGGCGGCTCGCCGGTGGGTGCGGAGACTGTTGTGCGCCGGCGCGAGCAAGCATGATGCTGGTTGCAGTGATGCAGCGGCAACGAGCGTTGCCGGCTGCGATCCGACGGATCCCACGCCGGCCCGGAGGGGCCGGCCGCCATCGGTAGGAGGACTCGCCAGTGCAGATGGAGCACCACTTCACCGTTCCGGTGCCGGTCGACGTGGCTTGGGAAGCGTTGCTCGACCCCGAACGGGTCGCCCCGTGCATGCCCGGGGCGACGCTCAGCAGCGTCGAGGGCAGCGACTTCTCCGGGTCGGTGAAGGTCAAGCTCGGCCCGGTCACGCTGCTGTACAAGGGCAACGGCACCTTCTCCGAGGTCGACGAGTCGGCGCGGCGGGTCGTCCTGGACGCCAGCGGCAAGGACTCGCGGGGCAACGGCACCGCGGCCGCCACGGTCACGGCCACCCTGTCCGAGGACGGCGGTACGACGGCCGTGCGGGTGGACACCGACCTGAAGATCACCGGCAAGCCGGCGCAGCTGGGCCGGGGCCTCATCTCCGAGGTCGGCGGCAAGCTCATCAACCAGTTCGCCGACTGCCTGTCCGAGCGGCTCGCCGGTGCGGACGCGGCCGAGGGGACCGCGCAGGGCGCGACCGCCGAACCGGCCGCGCAGGGCTCCGCGGAGTCCGGGAGCGGCGGGCAGACCGCCGAGACCCGCTCCGCCTCGACCGAGGCGGCGGGCAGCGCCGCTCCCGCCGCCGGTGCGGCGGCCACCGGTGCGACCGCGGCCGCGGCCGGGGCGAGCGCCAACGGCGACCGCCCGGCACCGGAGACCGCGACCTCCGAGCGGGGCGAGCGGTCGAACTGGCGGGTGACGGCGCCGGGCTCGGCGGGCTCGGCGACCGCGAACGGCACCCCGCGGCACGCCGCCCCGGAACCGGAGGCGATCGACCTGCTGGACACCGCGGGCACGCCGATGCTCAAGCGGATCGCGCCCGTCCTCGCCGGGGCGGCCGCGGTGTTCGTGCTGCTGCGCCTGCTGCGGCGCCGCCGCAACAAGTGAGGCCGTTGCCGGAGCCCGCGGCTGCGGTCGCCCTCCCGCGGTGAGCGGGACCGCGGGAGGGCGACCGCTCACCGCGCCTCGGCGAGCGCGTTGACCCGCTGCAACCGGTCCAGCCACCGGCGCTGCACCTCGGCCGGCGGTGTCGCCGCGGCCACCTGCGCCGGGTCCGGTTCCGGCGCGCGCCGCGGCACCGGCAGGCCGCCGCCCTGCGGCAGCAGCGGTTCCGCCACGACGTCGCCGTCGAGCAGGGCCACGGTGCCCAGGCCGCAGGCGAACGGGAGTTCCGGCAGGGCCCCGGCCAGCGCGAGCTGCGCGGCCAGGCCGACGCTGCTCTCCACGGCCGAGGAGACCACGCAGGGCAGCCCGCTCGCCTCGGCGACGCGCAGCGCGGTGCGCACCCCGCCGAGGGGAGCGGCTTTGATGACCGCGACGTCGGCGGCCTCGGCGACGGCCACGCGCAGCGGGTCCTCGGCGCGGCGGATCGATTCGTCCGCGGCGATGCGCACGTCCACCCGCCGGCGCACCGCGGCGAGTTCGTCGATGCCCCCGCAGGGCTGCTCGACGTACTCGAGCCCGCCGGCGGCGCGGTCGAGCTCGGTGATGCGCCGCACCGCGGTGTCGGTGTCCCACGCGGCGTTGGCGTCCACGCGGATCGCTCCGGACGGGCCGAGCGCGCTGCGCACGGCTTCCACCCGCGCCAGGTCCTCGTGCGGCGCCGCGGAGGCGTCGGCGACCTTGACCTTCGCCGTGGTGCAGCCGGAAGCGGCGACGATGCGCGCGGCCGCGTCCGGGTCGACCACCGGCACGGTGCAGTTGACCGGGACGCGGTCGCGGACGGGGGCGGGCCAGTCGCCCGCGCAGGATTCGAGGGCGGTGCGCAACCAGGGCACCGACGGGGCGTCCGCGTAGTCCTCGAACGGGCAGAACTCCCCCCAGCCGTTCGGGCCGTGCAGCAGGACCCCGTAGCGGATCGTGACGCCCCGGAAGGGGTTGCGCATCGGCAGCCCGAACACCCGCACCGCGTCCAGTTCGGCCAAACCGGTCACGCCGTTCTGCGCCCTCATGCTCATCCCTTCGTCGGTGTGCTCCTCAGCAGCGGGGCCGCCTGCGCCCGCCCGTCGCCAGCGGGCCGCACACCGGTGCTCGCCCAGGAGCTGTTCAGCCGGGTTCACCCCGCAGCTTGCGGTAGGCGACCCAGGCGACGTTCGCCGCCGCGATCAGCGCGAACAGCACGAGAACCCAACCGAGCCAGGGCGCGTCGGGGACCAGCGTGAACGCCGCCACGGCGGCGGCGACCCACAGGACGAAGCCCAGCCCGGCCAGCCACAACCGCAGCGTCAGCGCGCTGCGTCCCGAGGGGGCTCCGGTGAGGCGGGCCAGCACGTCATGATAGCCGGGCAGACCTTCGGCGTACCGGTTCCGGCGCGACTTGCGTTCCATACCTCACGGTTACCCGTCCCGGGCCGATGGGCAACGCCGCAGCCGCACCGCGGCGCTGCGGCGCGGCCGCCGGTGCGCGCGGGGTCCGCGGTGGAACGCGGTTCGGTGGAGCACCGGAACGGCGGGGAGCCGGAGCAGCGGGAGAGCCGGAACGGGCGGTCCGGGTCAGGCGACGCTCGGACGCCCGAGGTCGAACACGTCGACCTCGAAGCGCGCCCACTCCTGCCGCAGCCGGGTCACCCCGTTGTCCAGGATGAAGTTCAGCTCGCCGAGGGTGACCGGCAGCAGCGTGAACACCTGCAGCTGCTCCGCGCCGTGCTCGTCGGTGAACCGCGTGAACTCCGGGGGGAACATGGGGTGGCCGCTGGCCAGCACGCCGTGGAACTCCGTGTTCGGCAGCAGCGGCTGCTCGTTCGGCACGATCTGGTCCGGCACCAGGTGGGTGCCGTTCTGCACCAGCAGCTCCGCGGTGATGTCGACCAGGTGCCGGGCGGCCTCGGCCTGCTCCTTGTACACGCTGCACGCGAGCTCCTGCGCGGGCTCGGCACCGATCGGCTGGAAGCGGAGCCCGCTGCTGATGACGGTGCTCAGGTGGTACCGGTCCAGGTGGAAGAACACGAGGCCGTACCCCCGGTCCCCGCCGTGGACGTTCGGTGGTTCAGCCCCGGTCGGCGTACCCGCGTGGTGCTCCAGGTTCTCCGCGAGCCCTTTGAACCGGTGCGCGCCGCCCAGCGCGGCGCGTTCCTGTTCCGTGGTCAATCCGATCTCCCGTTGGCGGACTCTTCGGCTCGCTGATCACCGTAGCCGCTCGCCCGGCCGCGTTGGACCGGTTCGGCGGCACCGGTGCTCCTCGTCGTGAAACATCTTCGCCGATGTCACGCGCGCGAATCCACGGAGGGGCCCTGCAGGTCGTCGGCGTCCATGATCCGGTAGGCGTAGCCCTGCTCGGCGAGGAACCGCTGCCGGTGCGCGGCGTAGTCGGTGTCCAGCGTGTCACGCGCGACTACGGAGTAGAAGTGCGCCTGCCGCTGCTCCGCCTTCGGGCGCATCAACCGCCCCAGCCGCTGCGCCTCCTCCTGGCGGGAGCCGAAAGTACCGGAGACCTGCACGGCCACGGAGGCCTCGGGGAGGTCGATGGAGAAGTTCGCGACCTTGGAGACCACGAGCCGGTTGACCTCGCCGCGGCGGAACGCGTCGAACAGCGCCTCGCGCTCCTTGTTCTTCGTGGACCCCTCCACCACCGGCGCGTCCAGCGCCTCGCCGAGCTCGTGCAGCTGCTCCAGGTACGCCCCGATGATCAGCGTCGGCTCCCCGGGGTGTTGGTCCAAAATGGACTGCACGACGCCGGCTTTGGTGCGCGCGGTGGAGCACACGCGGTAGCGCTCGTCCGCGTCGGCCGTGGCGTACTCGAGGCGCTCGTTGTCCGTCAGCGTCACCCGCACCTCGGTGCACTCGGCCGGGGCGATCCAGCCCTGCGCCTCGATCTCCTTCCACGGCGCGTCGAAGCGCTTCGGACCGATCAGCGAGAACACGTCGCCCTCGCGGCCGTCCTCGCGGACGAGCGTGGCCGTGAGGCCGAGGCGCCGCCGCGACTGCAGGTCCGCGGTCATCCGGAACACCGGCGCGGGCAGCAGGTGCACCTCGTCGTAGACGATCAAACCCCAGTCGCGGGTGTCGAACAGCTCCAGGTGCTTGTACTCGCCCTTGCTGCGGCGCGTGATCACCTGGTACGTGGCGATCGTCACCGGGCGGATCTCGCGCTTCTCCCCGGAGTACTCGCCGATCTCGTCCTCGGTCAGCGAGGTGCGCTCGACCAGCTCGCGCTTCCACTGGCGCCCGGCGACCGTGTTCGTCACGAGGATGAGCGTGGTGGCCCGCGCCCGCGCCATCGCCGCCGCACCCACGAGCGTCTTGCCCGCGCCGCACGGCAGGACCACCACGCCGGAACCGCCGACCCAGAACGACTGCACCGCCTGCTGCTGGTAGTCGCGCAGCTGCCATCCGTTCTCGCGCAGGTCGATCGGGTGGTGCTCGCCGTCGACGTAGCCGGCCAGGTCCTCGGCCGGCCAGCCGATCTTGAGCAGCGCCTGCTTGAGCCGCCCCCGCTCGCTCGGGTGCACGATCACCGTGTCCTGGTCGAGGCGCTGCCCCAGCATCGGTGCGACCTTCTTGCTGCGCAGGACCTCCTCCAGCACCGCGCGGTCCAGCGCGGTGAGGATCAGCCCGTGCACCGGGTCGTTGGACAGCTGCAGCCGCCCGTAGCGGCCCATCGTGTCGACGATGTCGACCAGCAGCGGCTGCGGAACCGGGTACCGCGAGTGGGACACCAGGGCGTCCACGACCTGCTCCGAGTCGTGCCCGGCCGCGCGGGCGTTCCACAGGGCCAGCGGCGTGATCCGGTAGGTGTGCACGTGCTCCGGGGCGCGTTCCAGCTCGGCGAACGGCGCGATCGCGGTCCGCGCGTCATCGGCCCGTTCGTGGCCGACTTCGAGCAGGACCGATTTGTCGGACTGGACGATCAGGGGGCCGTCGGTCAACGGTGCGCTCCAGACGTGATCAGCGGAAACGGGTCGCGCCCCCGCGGCGCGCAGGTCCGGGGCCCAGTATTCCACCGCGCGCCACCCCGCGAGGGCGGGGAAGCGCCCGTCCCGGGGCCGCGGCGGAGCGCCGGCCGAGCGGCCCTCCGGTTCCGCCCGATCCACCTCCGCCCGCGCGGGAGGATGAGCTAGGTTTCGCACAGCGAGACGGAAGGAGGGGGCAGTGACCTATCCGCCGCACCCGGGGGCGCCGGGTTCCCCGCAGGGATGGAACCAACCCCCGGGATGGGGGCAGTACCCGCAGCCGGGGCAGGAGCCGCAGGCGGCCGGGCAGTACCCGGGCCACCCGCAGACGACCGGGCCGTACGGGGCGGGCGACGGGCAGGACTTCTGGCGCCAGGTCGCCGCGGGCGGTCCGCAGCGCAAACCGCCCCGCAAGCGGCGCCTCGGGTGGATCCTCGGCATCGCCGGCGGTGCCGCGGTCGTCGTGCTGGCAGCCGTGCTCGGCGCGCTCTGGGCGCTGAGCTCGGGCGGCGTCGAGGCGGGGGACTGCGTCTCGCTGGAGGGCGAGTACGGAGGTGCGGTGAGCGAGGCCGACTGCGGCTCGCCCGAATCCGACTACGAGGTGCTCCGCGTGCTCGACGGGCGCGATCCGCGGGGCTGCTCGGGCAGCTTCTACAACGTCCACGAGGAGACCACCTACTGCATGTCCCTGGACGTCGTGGTGGGCGACTGCCTGAGCGCCTACCGCGAGGAGCAGGGCTTCCTGCCGGTCTCGCGGGAGTGCGGCGAGCCGGGCGCGCAGCAGGTCACCAAGGTCGCCAACCGGAGCGACGCGGACAACGTGTGCGGGGAGCAGGAGGGGCGGTACTGGTTCTCCAACCCGCCGCGGACCGTGTGCTTCGGCCCGGTGCAGGACCAGTGAGCCGCGGATCGGCCGGGTCGTGGCCGGGCCGGGAGGACCCCGGCCAGCGCCGCCGGGTGGCCGCGGGGCGTGACGAATGTGATCTGGCTGCGCCCCTCGGTAGTGTGGTGTTCTCACGAATGACCACGTGCGGTCGCGAACGAGGGAGGGGCGCAGTCGATGAGCGGTGAGCACCGCACCGTGCGCGACATCACCAGGGGGCTGATGCGGCAGCTCGGGCTGACGACGGTGTTCGGCAACCCGGGCACGACCGAGGTGCCGTTCCTGACGGAATGGCCCGACGACTTCCGCTACGTCCTCGGCCTGCAGGAATCCGCCGTCGTGGCCATGGCCGACGGCTACGCGCAGGCGCGGCGGGAGCCGGTGCTGGTGAACCTGCACTCGGCCGGTGGCGTCGGTCACTCCCTCGGCGCGGTGTTCACGGCCTCCTGCAACCGCACCCCGATGATCATCACGGCCGGGCAGCAGACGCGCACGCTCATGTTCGACGAGCCGTTCCTCGGCGCGCGCGACGCGGCCCAGTTCCCCAAGCCGTACGTCAAGTGGAGCTACGAGCCGGCGCGGGCGGCCGACGTCCCGGCGGCGCTGGTGCGCGCGCACCAGATGGCCACGACCCCGCCGTACGGCCCGGTGTTCCTGTCCGTCCCGGCCGACGACTGGGACGAACCCGGCGCGGAGGTCGAGGCGCGGCCGCGCACGCCCGGCTTCGCCCCCGACCCGGAGGTCGTGGCGGAGCTGGCCACGCGCCTGCGCGAGTGCAGCCGCCCCGCCTTCGTCGTCGGCCCCGAGGTGGACGCCGACGGCGTGGTGGACGACATGGTGCGGCTGGCGGAGAAGACGCGGGCAGCGGTGTGGGCCGCTCCGATGTCGCCGCGCTGCTCGTTCCCGGAGGACCACGACCTCTTCGCCGGGTTCCTGCAGCCCGAGCAGCGTCTGCTGACCGAGTCGCTGCGCGCGTACGACCTCGTCGTCGTGTGGGGCGCCCCCGCGTTCACCTTCCACGTCTACCGGGGCGAGGCGGAGCACGAGCTGCCCGAGACGTTCGTGGTGCACGACGATCCGGACGTCCTCGCCCGCGCCCGGCGGGGGCAGGGCGTGCTCGGTGCGATGCACCACGCGGTGCGGCAGGTGGAGCAGCGCGTGGAGCCGCTGAGCCGCGCGCAGCCGGACGGGTACGTGCGCCCGCGCCAGCCCGCCGCCACCTCCCCGCTGACCGCGGCCTACGTGTTCGACGCGATCCAGCGGAACCTGCCGGACGGCGCGGCGATCGTGGAGGAGACGCCGAGCCACCGCAACGACCTGCACGAGTACCTGCCGATCCGCTCCACCGACGGCGGTTTCTTCACCGGGTTCTCCGGGGCGCTGGGCTACGGCATCGGTGCCGCGGTGGGCGTCGGCATGGCCGATTCCCGGCGGCGCACCGTCGCGGTGCTCGGTGACGGGGCGACCATGTACGGCCTCCAGGCACTGTGGACGGCGGTGGCGGAGCAGGCCCCGGTGACGTTCGTGGTGCTGGACAACTCGCGCTACGCCGCGGTGGCGGTTCTCGGCGAGGCCGGTGGAGGGGAGAAGCTGCCGGGCGTGGACCTCGGCGGCATCGACTTCGGCGCGCTGGCGGGCAGCATGGGCTGCCCGTCGCGGGTGGTGCGCGAGCCGGAGGACCTGGACACCGCGCTGTCCGAGGAGATGAGCTCGCGGGTGGGGCCGTCGTTGCTGCACGTGCCCGTAGACCAGGGCCAGCGCCACCTCTACTGAGGGGGCTTGTCGGGAGCGTTCTGCGTAGCGGATCCCGTAGCGGACCTCAGCGCTTCCCTGGACTGCGGGTGCCCCTCCTCATGTAGCCACCTACTCCCAGCTGCCCCCGACCGCCCTCCCAGCTGCCCCCGACCACCCGCCCCGAACAGCGGACGGGGGCAGCACCTTCAGGGACCGTCCTCGCATGAGCCGCACAGGAGAACCTGCGTCTGGGCCGGTTGCGCAGGGGGTCCTCGACGCTGTCGCTCCGAAGGTGCGCGAGCGGAATGGCGTTCGTCCGGCACGCCGCTGCGCGACCCCTGCGCGAGAAGACCCCCGGCGAACTCCTCCTCAGACGTGGGTGCTGAGGGCGTCCTTGGCTTGCAGCATCCGGGCGACCTCGCCGCGCAGGCGCACGAAGTCCGCGGACTCCCGGGTGGCGATCTGGTCGCGCTCGGCGCCGAGGTCCACCGGCAGGTCGGCCACGACGGTCGCCGGTGCCTGGGAGAGGACGAACACCCGGTCGGAGAGGTAGACGGCCTCGTCGATGTCGTGCGTCACGAGCAGCACGGTGCTGTCGAACTGCTTGCGCGTGCGCAGCAGCAGGTCCTCGAGCTCGAACCGCGTCTGCGCGTCGACCGAGGCAAAGGGCTCGTCCATGAGCAGCAGGGCGGGCCGGCAGGCCAGTGCCCGCGCGATGGACACGCGCTGCTGCATGCCGCCGGAGAGCTGCCACGGGTACTTCTTCCCGGAGCCGCCGAGCCCGACCCAGTCGAGCACCTCCCCGGCGCGCTCGCGGCGCTGCGCCTTGGACATGCCGCGCGCCCGCAGCGGGAATTCCACGTTGGACTGCACGGAGAGCCAGGGGAACAGCGACCGGCTGTAGTCCTGGAACACGACCGCCAGGTCGGTCGGCACGCCGTCGACGGCTTCGCCGCGCAGCCGCACGTCGCCGTGGCTGGGCCGCAGCAGTCCGGACACCGTGCGCAGCAGGGTAGATTTCCCGCAGCCGGACGGGCCGACGATGCAGGCGAGCTCCCCGGGATGCACGTCGAACGTGAGCTCGTCGATGGCCAGGTGCCCGTTCGCGCCGCCGTAGCGGTGGCCGAGCTGGGAGACCTCCAGCATGCGCTCGTCACTCATCGGCTCAAGCCAGCTTTCCTCGTCGGTGTCGGTCTACTACGCGGTTTTCCAGTTGAGGGCGCGCCGTTCCACGGCCAGCAGGGCGGTGTTGAGCACGTACCCGAGCACGCCGAGCAGGACGATGCCGGCCCACATGCCGGGGAAGTCGTAGGCCTGCTGGCGGAACATCAGCTGGTAGCCGATTCCGCTGGTGGATCCGACGAGTTCGGAGATCACCATGAGCACCAGGGCCAGCGACATGCTCACGCGCAGTCCGGCGAAGATCTTCGGCGCCGCCGCGGGCAGCACGATCCCGAAGATCCACTGCCCGCGCGGGATGCGGAACGACCGCGCCGTGTCCACCTTGGTCTGATCGATGGACTGCACGCCGTCGACCGTGTTGAGCAGGATCGGCCACACGATGCCGAAGACGATGACGGTGGTCTGCATCGTCACCCCGAGCCCGAGCAGCACGATGAACACGGGCACCAGCACCGGTGGCGGCACGGCCCGGATGAACGCCATCAGCGGTCCGGCGTAGTCCATGGCCGCGCGCGAGCGCCCGAGCAGCGTGCCCGCGCCGATGCCGATGACCGCGGCGCTGACCCAGCCGAGCGCGATCCGCCCGAGGCTGCCGAGGACGTCGCCGATCGCCGTGTCGGTGAGGAACAGCGCGGAGGCGGGACCGCTCAGCCACTGCTCGCGCGCGGCGGTGAGGATCGCCGTCGGCGGCGGGAAGAACGCGCTGCCGGCCAGCCGTGCGACCACTTCCCACACGAGGACGAAGCCGAGGAAGACCAGCCAGCCGTGCAGGTAGCGGGAGGCGGTCGACATCTCCTCCGGCGAGGCGGGGGCGCGGCGGGGGCGGGCCGGTGCTGCGGAGCTCTCCCGCACGCCCGTGCTGGTGCGTTCGCTCATCAGGCACCCTCCGGTTCGGTCGTGCTCCACCGCAGTCCGCGTTTGTGCAGCTGTTCCAGCGCAGCGTTGCTGGCGAAGCCGATGAACCCGGCCACGAGCGTCCCGGCCAGGACGAGGTCCATCCGCCCGGCGCCGGTGCTGGCGTCGAGCACGAACGTGCCGAGCCCGCTGCTGCCGCCGGTGAGGAACTCGGTGCTGACCACGACGATCAGCGCCACGGCAGCGGAGGTGCGGATCCCGGTCAGCACGAACGGCGCCGCGTTCGGCAGGGCGACCCGGGTGAGGATCTGGCCGCGGTTGAGCCCGAAGGACCGCGCCGTGTCCAGGTAGAGCGGTTCGATCTCGGACAGCGCGTAGATCGTGTTGAACAGGATCGGCCAGATCGCCGCGTACACCGCCAGCGTGATCTTGGTCTCCGGTCCGGCCCCGATGAGCACCATGGCCAGCGGGATCAGCGCCACGGACGGGATCGGCCGGAGGAACTCGACGAGCGCGCGCGTCGCCATGCGCACCCGCGGCAGGCTGCCCAGCAGCAGGCCGAGGACGACGGCGAGGACGGCGGACAGGCCGAGCGCGATCAGCCAGTTGAGGATGGTCGCGATGACGTCCAGCAGGAACGACCGGTCGCCGAGCAGCGCGAACAGCTGGCTGAACACTGTGGACGGCGGTGGCAGGTACTCCCGGGGGAAGGAGCCGGACCGGCTGACGACCTCCCAGGCGATCAGGAAGACGAGCAGTCCGGCGCCCCCGCGCAGCGTTTTGCGCATTCTCAGTTCTTCGGCTGGTCGACGATCAGCTTGGACACGTCGAGGTCCTTGTTCAGGTACCCGAACTGGCGCATGAGGCGCGGCACGCGCGCGATGCGCCGCGCGTCGGCGCGCGACTCGTAGTCCAGCAGCTCGATGATCTTCGCGGTCTCCGGCTCGATCTTGGCGTACTTCGGCAGCAGCGGTTCGACGTTGGAGCGGTCCTGGGCCTCCATCGTGGACCGCAGCATCGCGCGCTGGAAGGCCTTCACCGTGCGCGGGTTCTCCTCGATGAACTGCCCGGTGGCCGCGTAGCAGCCCATCGGGAAGTTCTCCAGCGGGCCGGTGGCCACGTCGAGGACCTGCTGGGCGTTGGCGTCGCGCGCGGCGAGCGTGACGAACGGCTCGGTGAGGATGCCCGCGTCGATCTGGTTCTGCGCCAGTGCGCTGGGCATGTTGGCGAATCCGAGCGGCGCCCACTCCACGCCGGAGAAATCGACGTTGTGCGCCGCGAGCGCGGCCTTGGTGAGCAGTTCGGAAATCGTCCCCGGTCCGCTGATCGCGATGCGCGTTCCGGCCAGATCCTGCGGGGATTCGATTCCCGCTTCGGGCGAGGCCATGATCTGAGTTGCTTGCGGGGACAACGAGGCGCAGTCGGAGACGATCCGCAGATCGGCCGCGCCTTGGGCCTGCGCCTTGAAAACCGGCATGTAGCTGGAGAACGAAATGTCGTAGTCCCCGCCGATCGTGCTGTTGAGCGCGGCCGAGCCGTCGGAGGCGTTGATGATCTCGACGTCGGTGAGGCCCTCGGCGTCGAAGTGGCCGCGCTCCTTGGCCAGGTGCAGCGGGGCGACTTCGGTGGTGGGCAGCGCACCGAGCTTGAGGTTCGCCTTCTCCACCTTCTCGTTGCTGGTGGAGGCGCCTTCCGAGCCGCCGAGCAGGCCGCAGCCGGTGGTTCCCAGCAGTGCGGAGGCTGTCGCCGCTGTCCCCGCGAGTCTGAACAGGTTGCGTCGCGGGATGGCGCTGCTCTGGCCGGAGCGCATGTGTGGTCCTCCTCGAGGGCAAGGTGTCCGTGGCTGCTTGCCGACTGCTGCCGTGCGTGCGCACGGCGTACGTGTCGTGACCGGTGCATCCGGAGGGGCGGCAGCGCGGCAACGCCCGTCCAGTATGCCCACTACGGACAGTCATGAGGACGAGGCGTCCTGCGGTTAACCCCGATTCACCTGCGGTTTCCTCGGGCGGCACGCGCGCGTGCGCCGCGCGGACAGAGGTGGCGGGATGCAGCGTTCCTACCCTAGGTGGTGCAATCTTCAACGACAAGGCGTGGCGAGGCCAGCGTCACATCACGAATGCGGAGCGAGATCAACGCGCCCGCCCGGGTGACAAAGTTCAAGCTAGGGCGCTGACTTGTGACTCCTAGTTAAGTATAGTCTCCTCCGTCGAGGTGATCCGCCTTGTTTTTCGGGGGAACCGCGAAGTGTGCGCGAGGAGCGTGATGGCACGCCTGGTGGGACGGGCAATCGGAACGCCCCGGCGTACTGGTAGGACTGACGGAGACGGTCCGACCGTCAGTGCTCCGGCCACTGCTGGCGGCGATGTGGCCGCCATGTCGGAAATGACCGACTGCTCCGTATGGATCGGGCGTTCGCGCACCCGCCGAGCCCGCGCCGTGCACGCGAACACCACCTCGGCACGGACAGGAACATGGCCGTGACGAGGCCGCACATGTCCGCCCCAGCGCAGGAAACAGGGATGCTCAACAACGACCCCGATGCCGCAGCTCGCCCGATGCCGGAGGCCTCGGGCATGGACGACCGCGGTGGCCGCTGGCGGCTCCGCAACTGGCGCCTGCGGTGGAAGATGGCGGCGGTGCTGCTCGTCCCCACGATCGCCGCCCTCGGGGTGGGCGGCGTGCGCGTCTACGACGGCATCGCGACGACGCAGCGCCTCAGCGCGCTCACCTCGGAGGTCGAGCTCGCGCAGCGCTCCGCCGACCTCGCGCACGAACTGCAGCGTGAGCGGGATCTCGCCGTGATCCGCACGACCTCCGACGCGCCCGCGGCCTCCCAGGACTACAACGCGCAGGCGCAGCGCGTCGATCAGGCCGCGCGGCAGCTCGAGGCCGTCGGAGGGTCCGCGGACGAGTTCTCCCCCGGGGTGCGCAACGCCTACGACAGCGCCTCCCACCGCGTCGACAGCCTCGGTGCGCTGCGCAGCACCGTCAACGGCGGCTTCACCACCCCGCAGGCGGTCAACGCCTACAACTCGGTGCTCTCCAGCGTGCTCGGCGTCGGCAGCACGGTCGCCCGCACCGCCACCGACACCGAGGTCAACGACGTCGCGCGCGCCGCGGAGGCGCTCGGCCGCGCGAAGGAGCAGCTCGCCCAGCAGCGGTCGATGCTGCTCGGCGCCAGCATGCGCGGTGTCTTCCGCGCGGGCGAGGCCGACTCCATCCGCCAGGCCAAGGCGCAGTACGAGGCGGCGCTGCGCGAGTTCACCGGCGCCGCCACGGCCCGTCAGCTCGGGCGCTACAACGCCACCGTCGCCGGTGAACCGGTGGACCGCAGCGAGCAGATGGAGCAGAACGCCCTCATCTCCGCCGCCCCGGGCGATGCGGTCACCATCGACGCGGGCGAGTGGTCCTCGCAGTCCAGCGCCCGCACCGACCTGGTGCGCCAGGTCGAGGAGCGGACGCTGACCCAGTTCCACGACCAGGCCCAGGAGCTGACCAGCTCGGTGCGCTGGGCGGCCATCCGCGACGCCGTCGCCGTGGTGCTGCTGCTCGCGGTCGCCTTCGGCGTGGCCGCCTACATCGCGCGGTCGATGCTGCAGCCGCTGCGCACCCTGCGCTACGGCGCGCTGGGGATCGCCCAGGAGCAGCTGCCGGAGGCGATCACCCGCGTCAACGAGAGCCCGGCCGGGTCCCAGAACGTGTCCGTGCCCCCGGTCCCGGTGCACTCGCACGAGGAGATCGGCCAGGTCGCCCGCGCGTTCGACGCGGTGCACCAGCAGGCGCTGCGGCTGGCCTCGGAGCAGGCGCTGCTGCGCGCCAACATCAACGACCTGTTCGTCAACCTCGCCCGGCGCAGCCAGACGCTGGTCCAGCGCCAGCTGTCCCTCATCGAGCAGCTGGAGCAGGACGAGCAGGACCCGGACCAGCTGGCCAGCCTGTTCGAGCTGGACCACCTGGCGACCCGGATGCGGCGGAACAACGAGAACCTGCTCATCCTCGGCGGCACCGACCTCACCCGCCGCATGGTCCGCCCGGTCCCGTTCAACGAGGTCCTCGGCGCTGGCGTCTCCGAGGTCGAGCAGTACGCCCGCATCGCCGTGGACGACGCGCCCGACCTGGCGCTGCAGGGCCGCATGGTCAACGACTTCGTGCACCTGGCCGCCGAGCTGTTCGAGAACGCCACGGTGTACTCGAACCCGGACACCGAGGTGACGGTGCGCACCGCCTACCGGCGCCAGCAGCTGGTCGTGGAGATCCGCGACCGCGGTGTCGGCATCGACCCGGACGACCTGGAGGAGATCAACGAGCGGCTGCAGCGGCCGCCGGAGATCGACGTGGCGGCCTCCCGCCGCATGGGCCTGTACGTGGTCGGCCAGCTGGCGCAGCGCAACGACATCCGGGTGTTCCTGTCCAACAACGAGGACCTGGAGGGCGGCGCCACCGCCACCGTCCAGGTGCCGGGGGAGTACATCTACCAGCTCACCTCCGAGGGTCCGAAGCCGATGCCGGACATGCCGCGGCCGGACCAGCGCGATTCGGTCACCGAGACCGGGTCGCACCTGGGGTTGGCCGCCGCGTTCGCGCACGGCGGTCCGGCGCAGAACAACGGCGCGGACCCGGACGGCACCGCGGCCGTCGAGGCGCGGGAGCTGCCGCCGCTGTCGCCCGCGCCGACGAAGGAGCAGTCCTCCGACGCCGAAGCGGCCGAGTCCGCGGAGGGGACCTCGGCGGCCGGGAGCCCGGAGCCGCCCACCGACTACTCGGTGCACTACACGGCGGACGCCCCGATCGGTGCCACCGACGTGCCCTCCTGGGAGGCCGACTGGCCCGCCGCCGAACCCGACGGGGCCGACGGTGCGGCCGGGAGCGCGGGCACCCCGGCCGAAGCGCCGCTGTGGCCGAGCGAGGACCTGCCGGAGGGCATCGGCGGCACCTGCGGGGTGCCGGAGGACGCGTCCAACGAGCTGTTCAACAACCCGTTCGAGGCGGACAAGACCACGCTGATGGAGCGCGTCCCGGCCGAGGACGTCCCCGAACCGGACGGGGCGCCCGCGGACGGACCGCAGACCGCGGAGTCGGCGGCCGTCGAGGCCGAGCCCGCCGAACCGGGCCCCGCCGAACCGGGGGCAGCGGCCGCGCCGGAACTCCCGCGGCGCGCGGGCCACCCGATGGCCGGCGGGACCACCGAGCGGACCGGTCCCGCTGCGGATCCCGACGCGCAGGGCGCGTCCTGGGACGACACGCCCACGCAGCGGCTTCCGATCTACGAGGCCGTGCTGTCCCAGTGGTTCCGGGAGTCCGATGTGGATGAACCGATGCTGTCCGCCGCGCAGGGCGGAAGTCCCGACGGCGCGAGCGGGGACGCCTCGGCCGCGAACGGCGCTTTCCCCGGCGGCGTGAACGGTGCTGCCGCACCGCAGACCGGTGAGCAGCTCGGCGCCTACCCGAGCGCGCCCTCGCCGGGTGCCGTGCCGGAGACCTCCGCGCCGGCCCCGGAGCTCCCGGACAGGACCGCGTCGTCCCCGGAGACCTCCGCGCCGTTCCCGGACGGCGCCGGGCGGGCACCGGAGCCCCCGGAGGAGAACGCCCCGGCGTTCGAGGTCGCGGACCAGGGGCCGGCCGAACACCAGCCGGCGACCGGGCACGAACCGGCGACCGGGCACGAACCGACGACCGACGCACCCGGCGACCGCGGTGACGACCCGGGTTGGGGTCATGCGGATGCCGGATGGAAGGCCGCCGAGGCGCTGCTGGAAAATCAGCAGCCGCAGCAAACCACCGCCGCGGGCCTGCCGAAGCGAGTGCCCAAGTCGAACCTCGTACCCGGTTCGGCCGAGTCTCGTTCGCAGTCCGGGGCGCGGCCCGCAGCATCGACGCCGCGCTCGGCCGATGCCGTACGCGGCCGGATGTCCAACTTCCAGCAGGGCATCCGGCGGGGTCGGCACGCGAGGCCCGAGTCGGCGTCGGACGAATCGCCTAGCCGTCACGAGGAGCAGGAGTGAACGGGTCCGTGCAGCAACCGATGAGCAGCAACAGCTTCAGTTGGCTGATCACCGACTTCGTGCGGCGCGTCCCCGGGGTCGCGCACTCGGTGGTGGTCTCCGCGGACGGCCTGCTACTCGCAGGCTCGCAGGGGCTGCCGCGGGACCGCGCGGAGCAGCTGTCCGCCGTGGCCTCCGGCCTGGTCAGCCTCACGCAGGGCGCCGCGCGCTGCTTCGAGGCCGGGGAGGTCACGCAGACCGTCGTGGAGATGGAGCAGGGCTACCTGTTCCTCATGTCCATCAGCGACGGCTCGTGCCTGGCCGTGCTGGCCGCGCCGAACGCGGACATCGGGCTGATCGCCTACGAGATGACACTGCTGGTGGAACGGGTCGGGCGGCAGCTGACGCCGGAACTGCGGGCGCAGCTGCAGGGCTCGGTGCGCCAGTGACGCCGGCCGGCGACGCGCGGAAGGGAGTTCGTCGTGAGCAGCGGTTCCGAACCCGGCTGGGATGGTGACCTGTTCCGCCTGTACCACAAGCGGCTCGGAGCGGACTCGTGGCAGGACGACTTCGCCGACGCGGCGGAAGCCGGTGGTTCAGAATCCGATGTGGACGCCTACGGCCGGGCGCTGTTCGGCGGCCCGGGCGCCGACCTGTTCGGCTCCGGCTCCGGCGCGGACGACGGCGCGACGGCCGCCCCCGGCCTGGACGAGGGCTTCGGGCAGGGCCCGCCGTCGGTGTCGATGCCCTCGGTGTCCCAGTCGATGATGCCGCTCGGGCAGTCGGGATCGGGCGGGCCGCCGGAGGTGTCCCAGCCCGGCACCGGTTCGGGATCGCTGCCCCCGGTCAACGAGTTCCAGCCCTCGCCGGACGAGCTGGAGGACGGTGGTGGTTCCCTCGTGCGCCCCTACGCGCGCACGCGGGGACGCACGCGCACCGAGTACGAGCTCGCGATCGAGACGCTGGTGACCACCAGCGAGAGCGGGCGTGCGCAGAACACGCCGGTCAAACCCGAGCATCGGACGATCTCCGAGCTGTGCGTGCAGGCCAGGTCCGTGGCCGAGGTCTCGGCGCACTTGCGGCTCCCGCTGGGCGTCGTGCGGGTGTTGATCGGCGACATGGCCGGTCTCGGCCTGGTCCTGATTCACGACGGTGGCATGGTCGTCGGCGATCGGCCGTCCCTGGATTTCTTGGAAAGGGTGCTCAGTGGGCTTCGCAGGCTCTGATCCCCGGTCGGCGCCGCAGCAGTCCGGCGCGGCGCAGAGCGGATCGCCCGACACGCAGAAGACGTCCACGAAGATCGTGGTCGCCGGTGGGTTCGGGGTCGGGAAGACGACGTTCGTCGGCTCGGTCTCCGAGATCGTCCCGCTGACGACGGAGGCGGTCATGACCGAGGCCAGCCTCGGCGTCGACGACCTCACCGCCACACCGGGCAAGTCCACGACCACGGTGGCGATGGACTTCGGCCGCGTGTCCCTGGACGCCGACCTGATCCTCTACCTGTTCGGCACCCCCGGGCAGCACCGGTTCTGGTTCATGTGGGACGACCTGGTGCGCGGTGCGATCGGGGCGGTGGTGCTCGTGGACACGCGGCGGCTGGCCGACGCGTTCGCCTCGATCGACTTCTTCGAGGACCGCGGTCTGCCCTACGTCGTCGCGGTGAACACGTTCAACGGCGAGCTGCACCACGGCGTGGAGGACGTGCGCGAGGCGCTGACCATCAGCGCGGACGTGCCGATGGTCACCTGCGACGCCCGGCACCGGGAGTCGACCAAGCAGACGCTGATCACGCTGGTGCAGCACGCCATGCGGCGCCACATGGCCGCGGCGCAGTGAGGTGCTGATCGGCGGGTTGCGCTGCGTGCGGGGTCCCTCAACCGCTGCGGGAGCACCTGCGCGGCGGGTGCGCGCTGGACGACCGGAGTCGAGCGCGGCCGCGGTCCGGGGGATTGCCGAGCTGGCGCGGCGGGTATCCCGGTTGACGAGCGAAGCCGAGCCGGGAGAGGGCAAGCATGAGTGACAACGTGTACCGCGTGACCGAAGTGGTTGGCACGTCGGCGGATAGCGTCGAGGACGCCGTCCGCAAGGGAGTGCGGCGCGCTTCGCAGACCCTGCGCAACGTCGACTGGTTCGAGGTGTCCTCCGTTCGCGGGCACGTCGAGAACGGCGAGGTGGCGCACTTCCAGGTCGGGCTCAAGATCGGCTTCCGGCTGGAGGAGTGAAGCGCTCCGGGCTCCTCGACGCCCAGCACGAGAACGCGCACCGCGCGGGAGAACGGGGACCCCGCCGCGGCCGCCACGGGCTCAATCCTCCACCAATGCCACCGACGTGATCCGGTGCAGGGGGAACCTCCCCTCCTCCCGGCGGTCGGTGTCCACGCCTTCCAGCACGCCGCTGCCCACGCGCACCGGCAGCACGACGCGCTGGCTGCGCACGCCGTGCGTGTCCACGAAGCCGAGCCACACGCTGCGCCGCTGCTCGGCGGCGCTGCGCAGCAGCTGCAGCGTCGCCTCGGCGCTGGGGCGGCCCCGCTCCGGCACCACCGTGCTCCCGCGGCGCACGGTGCCCGCGTGGTCGCCGGAGCGCAGCTGGCCCACCACGTGCGCCAGCTGCTCCTCGCCGGGCGTGCTGCTGCTCGTCGGCTGCTCCCGCTTCGGTTGGGCGCGCACCCGGTCGCCGCGCTCGGCCAGGTCCAGCACGCCGCCGTCCGGTCCCTCGGCGACGGGGGCGAAACCGGCGGTGCGGAGTCCTTCGAGGACCTCGGTCAGCGGCAGCGGGCTGATGAGCACGGTCGGTGCGATCTGCCGCAGCTGCAGCTCCTGCACGTTCGGGTTCGCCAGCACCTGCGTGATCAGCACCGAGTCGTCGCAGCGCAGGAAGGCCGTCGCGGTGCCGGCGCGGAGTTTGCCGTGCCGCCGGGCGACGTCGTCGACGAGGTAGGTCAGCGTCTGCGGCACCGGGGTGCGGGAGCGGTCGCGGAACAGCGCGTGCAGCTCGTCGGCGGTGCGACCGGCGTCGAGCGCGCGGCGCACGCTGGACTCGCTGACCCGGTACATGGTCGCGCTGCCCGCCGACTCCACGTCGGCGACGAGCCGCATCTCCTGGGCCAGCTCCGGTTCCAGCGGTCCCGGTGCGAGCACGCTCAGGTCGGCCTGCACGAGCACGTGGTCGAGCGGCTCCGGCAGCGAACGCGCCAGCGCCCGCGCCGCCTCGTCGACGTCACCCTCCAGCAGGGTCCGCCCGTGCGTGGTCAGCGCGCCGTGCGCCGCGATCCCCAGCGCGGTCGCCTCGCCCAGCGCCCAGTGCACCGCCTCGTCGCGCACCTTGCCGCCGCGCCGCGGCGCCCGCCAGGCCAGCACGGCGGCCGCGTCCGCAGCCCGCACGCCGTAGCCGCCGGGCAGCTCGTCCAGGTAGGCCAGGGTGCGGAGCCGTTCGCGGCGGGCCCCGGGGTGGCGCAGCCCTTCGGACAGCGGGCCGAGCGTGCGCTCCCGCTCGTCGCGGGTGCCGACGAGCCCGGGCAGCCGCGGCAGGTCCAGCCAGGCCTGCGCGAGCGCGCTCCAGCGCTGCTCCGGCGGCGCCATCGACCACGTGTCGAACTGGGTGGTGGGCACCCAGCGGGGCTCCTCGTCGTCGGTGGCGGCCAGCAGGTTGGCGGCCAGGACGAGCTCGAGCAGCAGCGCCACCCGGGACTCGTCGACGTCCAGGGACTTGGCGGTGCGCCGCGCGTCGCGCATGCCCAGCCCGCCGGAGCGCAGCACGTCCGGCGGGTCCTCGCCGAACCCGCGCAGCAGCGCCTCGGCGTGCCGGAGCAGCTCGAGCGCCTCGTTCGCGGCGGTGGTGTCGACCGAGGCGTTGCCCGGTTCGGTGAGCTCGGGAACGGGCTCCTCCGGCTGCACCTCGCCCATGGGGTGGTCCCCGCGGAGCGCGAGCCCCACCTGGCGGGGCAGCTCGACCGCGCTGCGGTCGGCGCGCAGCAGCAGGCCCTTGGCGCGCAGCCGCGGGACGGGCGAGGTCGCCCCGGTCGAGGGTTCCTCCTCGGCCTGCTGGGTGCTGCCCACCGGGGATCCGCGGGTGAGGGCTTCGACGAGGCGGCGCTCCTCATCGTCGAGCTCGGCCACTGCGGCCTCGGCGCCGTCGACGGTGAGCTCCTCGGCGGGACGTCCGAGTCCGCCCGGGTGGGCGGTGACGACCTCGCGCGCGGTGGGCACGACCGCCAGCTCTTCGTCCGGGCCCCAGGCGATCGCCAGGGCGCGCAGCTCGTCGACGCCGCGCCGCGCGCGCTGCGGGGTGACCTCGGCGCCGAGCCAGGCCGCCGGCACCTCCAGGTCCACCGGGTCGGTGTCGGCCTCGCTGAGCACGAGCGCTTCGAGCACCGCGAGCGCGAACGCGTCGAGGCCCTCGCACGCCCGCGCGACGGAGGAGCGCACGGCGGCGCGCGTGGCGAGCACCGAGCTGTCCGCCGGCGGCGGTGTGGCGAGGTCGGGGCGCGCGCGCAGCAGCGCGATCAGCTGTTCGTCGCTGCGTTCGCGCAGCCATTCCGCGAGCGAGGCCATCACGACCACGATACCCAGCGCGGTCGCCGCACCTGCGCGCGTTCGCCTCCGCTGGCCGGGTGGTCCGCGGCGTCCGACCGCGCTGCGCCGGCCTTCCGCCGCTGCCGCGGGCGCCGGCGGTGGTGAGTTCGCGCACGGCGCGTGGCGCGCGGCGGCCGCGACCTCCCCCGACCGCGTGTCGAGGCCGTCACCCTCGGCTGTGGGGGTGCGGTGCGTTCGGGCAAACTGGAACCGAGCAGCAACCGAGCCCCAGGAGGAACCGTGGCCAAGTCCAAGCCCGAGCGCATCGACCCGAGCTGGCCCGACGTCGGCGAGGACGAGCACGCGGTCAGCGAGTTCACGGCCGACAAGGCCGGCGCGCTGTCCCCGTTCGGTGACGTTTCGTTGCCGATGGAGGACATTCCGTATGTGCATCCCGTCACACGCATCAACAAATAACCCACACCGGGATGGAACGCGGCGGAGAAAGTTTTAGGCTTTTTCTCCTGGGTGAAGTTTTGACCGCTGAGCGAGCCGCAGGGGCTTGCGACCCGGATCAGCGGTCCGCGCCGGCGCCAGCCGGGAACGGCACCCGCCGAGTCCACAGCATTACTGCCTGACAGGGGTGTACCCATGCCGGTTCCAGGTCCGGGTTATTCCATCACCGTCCGGGTCGAGGCCCCGCCCTCGACCTCCGCGGCCGGCGATCTGACCAGCGCCGTCGGCCGCGCCGGTGGTGTGATCACCGCGTTCGACGTGGTGGAGTCCCACGCGGACCGCATCGTCGTCGACATCACGTGCAACGCGCTCTCCGCCGAGCACGCCAACGACCTCACCGAAGTCCTCAACGGACTGGACGGGGTCCGGGTGCGCAAGATCTCGGACCGGACGTTCCTCGTGCACCTCGGCGGCAAGATCGAGGTCTCGCCCCGGGTCGCGCTGGCCAACCGCGACGACCTCTCCCGCGCCTACACCCCCGGCGTTGCGCGGGTGTGCACCGCGATCGCGGAAACGCCGCAGGACGCGCGGCGGCTGACCGTCAAGCGCAACTCGGTGGCCGTGGTCACCGACGGCTCCGCCGTGCTGGGGCTGGGCAACATCGGCCCGGAGGCCGCGCTGCCCGTCATGGAGGGCAAGGCGGCGCTGTTCAAGAAGTTCTCCGGGGTGAACGCCTGGCCCGTGTGCCTGGACACGCAGGACACGGACGAGCTCGTGCGCGCCGTCGAGCTCATCGCCCCCGTCTACGGCGGCATCAACCTGGAGGACATCGCCGCGCCGCGCTGCTTCGAGATCGAGGAGCGGCTGCGCGAGAAGCTCGACATCCCGGTGTTCCACGACGACCAGCACGGCACCGCGATCGTCGTGCTCGGCGCGCTGCGCAACGCGCTGCGCGTGGTGGACAAGGACATCGCCGACTGCCGCGTCGTGGTCTGCGGCGTGGGCGCGGCCGGTTCGGCCATCATCCGCCTGCTGCAGCACAAGACCCCCGCCGACATCACCGCCGTGGACGTCGACGGGATCGTCCACACAGGACGCGGTGATCACGACCCGAACCTGCGGCGGATCGCCGAGACGACCAACCGCGACGGCCGCACCGGCGAGCTCTCCGACGCGGTCCGGGGGGCGGACGTGTTCATCGGCGTCTCCGCGCCGAACCTGCTCTCCGCCGCGGATCTGTCCACGATGAACAGCGGCTCCGTGGTGTTCGCGCTGGCCAACCCCGACCCGGAGATCGACCCGCTGGAAGCGCAGAAGCACGCGCGGGTGGTGGCCACCGGGCGCAGCGACTACCCGAACCAGATCAACAACGTGCTCGCCTTCCCCGGCGTGTTCCGCGGCCTGCTCGACGCGCACGCGCACAAGATCACCGACGAGATGATGATCGCGGCCTCCAACGCGGTCGCCGACGTCGTCGACGGCGAGCGGGTCAACGCCTCGTTCATCGTGCCCAGCGTGTTCGACTCCACGGTGTCGCCGGCGGTGGCCGAGGCGGTCAAGCGCACCGCGATCGCCGAGAAGGCGGTGGACCCGGAACCGACCGGGGGGTCCTCGCTGCCCTGGGCCATGGCCGAGGACTTCGAGTACTAGAAGGACTTCGTCAGGTCGTGTTGCGCACGGTTGAGGGCGGGCGGCTGGGGGCAGATGGGAGGAACCTCCTGCACGGCTCTCGCTCCGGGTGCTCGACCTCGAGTAGCGATCTACACCACGTCTCGCCTTCCTCGCGAGAGCCACGCAGGAGAACCCGCCGATGGTCCGGTTGTTCAGGTGACGCTTCGACACTGCCGTGTCGAAGGGGAGGCAATCGCGGCTGCCCCGCGACGGCAGGTGTCAGTGACATAACAAAGCACCACTAGGGAGCGGTGCGCGGGGCGGGAAGCCCGGGACCGTTGAGGGGCGTCCGCGGCGGGACCGGGTGCGACCCGGGGCGAGTGCTGCTCGGGGAGTCGGCAGCTGTTGCGGCGGCGTTGCCACCGGGCCCTGCCGCCTGGTCCGCCCGGCAGCGGGGCAGGCCAGGCCGGCAGCGCCGGGTCCGGCCGGGCTGGCCTGCCGCAGGTTCAGCGCGGGGCGGCGCCGCGGCTAGGCTTGCCGCATGGCGCAGCACACGCAGGACGACCTGACCCACCTCGACCGCACCGGCGCGGCCCGCATGGTCGACGTCTCCGCCAAGGACGCGAGCGCCCGCACCGCCGTGGCCACCGGAGTGGTCCGCACGACCCCGGAGGTCGTGGACCTGTTGCAGCGCGACGGGCTGCCCAAGGGCGATGCGCTCGCCACCGCCCGCATCGCCGGCATCATGGCCGCCAAGCGCACCCCGGATCTCGTGCCGCTGGCGCACCCCATCGCGCTGTCCGGGGTGCACGTGGAGCTCGCCCCCGGCGAGCAGCAGGTGTCCATCACCGCCACGGTGCGCACGACAGACCGCACCGGGGTGGAGATGGAAGCGCTCACCGCGGTGACGGGCGCGGGGCTGGCGCTGCACGACATGATCAAGGCCGTGGACCCCGCCGCCGTGCTCGACGCGGTCCGCGTGGAGCGCAAGGAGGGCGGCAAGACCGGCCTGTGGGAGCGCGCGGCCGAGTAGGGCTCCGCTGGGGCTGCGCGCCCTCGGATCGGCCGTTGGGGCGGGTGGTCGGGAGGAACCTCCGGCGCCGCCCCGCTCCGGGCGACAATGCACACGCGCCGAGCCGCACCCATGACGCGTCGCGGCGACGAGGACGAGCTGGAGGTCGCATGACCAGGACCGCGCGGGTGATCGCCGCCTCGAACCGGGCGGCTGCCGGGACCTACGCCGACACCACGGGCCCGGTGATCGTGGAATGGCTGTCCGAGCGCGGGTTCGACGTGCCCGCGCCGGTCGTGGTGCCCGACGGCGAGCCGGTCGGGCAGGCCCTGCGCAGCGCGGTGGACGGCGGGGTCGATCTCGTCGTCACCACCGGCGGCACCGGGCTCAACCCGAACGACCGCACGCCCGAGGTGACGGCGCAGCTGCTCGACCGCGCGGTGCCCGGGCTGGCCGAGGCCCTCCGCACCGCGGGGCTGCCGCACGTGCCGACCGCTGTGCTCTCCCGCGGCCTGGCGGGTGTGAGCGGGCGGACGTTGATCGTGAACCTGCCCGGATCGCGCGGCGGCGTGCGGGACGGGCTCGGGGTGCTCGACGGGGTGCTCGACCACGCGCTGGAGCAGATCGCCGGCGGCGATCACGCCCGCGAAACCGGTGCCGGTGAGCAGGCCGGTTCCGGTGAGCGGGGTGGGGGCTCCGGCAGCGGTGCGCACGAGCACGGCCGCACCGGGTGCGGGCAGGCATCCGAGGAACGGGCGGCCGGGCCGGCGCAGGTGGTCCGCGCGGAGGTCACCGAGGAAGCGGTCGACGTGGCCGCGTTGGAGCGCGCGGTGGCAGGCGCCGCTTCCGGGGCCGTGGTCGCGTTCTCCGGGGTGGTGCGCGACCACGACGACGGCCGCGCGGTGCACGAGCTCGAGTACGTCGGCCATCCGACCGCGTCGACGGTGATCGGTGAGGTGGTCGCGGAGATGGCCGGGAGGTTCCCGGGCGTGCGGGCGCTGGCCGCGCAGCACCGGGTCGGTGTCCTCGGCATCGGCGATGTGGCGCTGGGCTGCGCCGTCGCGGGGGAGCACCGCGCCGAGGCGTTCGCGGCAGCGGCGGAGCTCGTCGACGAGGTCAAGCGCCGGCTGCCGATCTGGAAGCGGCAGGTGTTCGACGACGGAGCCGAGGAGTGGGTCAACTGCCCGTAGACGGCGGGCTCCTCGTTCTGGCGTTCCCAGCTGCCCCGGCCTCCTGCCCCTGTCGAGGGGAGGGGGTCGGGGACAGCTGGGAGGGGGTCCCCGCCGCTGGGGGCGGGCGGCAGGGACCCGGTTCTTCGTGCGGGGAACGCGCCGTGTCGGGGGTGAACGGCGCGTTCCCCGCGCCGGCCGGCCGCATGTCGGGGGAGGTGCGGCCGACCGACCAGGTCAGTTGATGCTCAGCTGCTGGCCCGGGAAGATCAGGTTCGGGTCGTCGAGCACATCGCGGTTCTGCTCGAAGATCTCCCGGAAGTCCGTGCCGAACTTCGTGCCGATCTCGCCGAGCGTGTCGCCGTTCTGCACGGTGTACGTGCCCGAACCGGAGGCGGCCGCACCGGTGGATTCGGTGGTCTGCTCGGCCTGGTACTGGGTGGAGGACGCGGAGGACTCGGAGTCGGTGCTCGTCTCCGCCGAGTAGTCCGTGGTGCCGCTGGTCCAGGAGATCTTGGCGGTGCAACCGGGCCAGGCGTTCACTCCCTGGGCCGAGAGGACCTTCTCCGCGATCTCGATCTGCTGCTCGCGAGTGGCCTGGTGGGCGTTGGCGGCGTACTCGCCGCCACCGTAGGCGGACCAGGTGGTCGGGTCGAACTGGAGTCCGCCGTAGTAGCCGTTGCCGGTGTTGGCGCTCCAATCACCGCTGCTCTCGCACTGCGCCAGAGCGTCCCAGTCGGCCGCGTTGGCCGGGGCGGCGATCGCCATCGGGGTCGCGACCACGGCGCCGGCGACCGCCACGCGGGCGACGGTGCGATTGGAGTTGGACGGTTTTCGGTGCTTGCCTCGGTAGCGAGCCATGACCTCTCTCCTCGTGCGCCTGACGGGCACGTGCGAGTCCGACCGGGTGGGGACCCGGCGCGGAGGTTCGCCGTTCGGGGGTCCGTCGGGCTTCGGGGGGCCCGGCGGGTCCCGTTCCCCGTCCGCAGTTCCGTGTTTCGGGGGTAGGAAGCCCGCCGGACGGGGTTCGGCGCTGCGGGCTTCCCGGATCTTGTGCTGATCGGTTCGGGGCCGACCGCGAGCGACACTACGTAACCGAAAACAAGATCGGAAACGATTGTTGATGTGATGCTGGTCACAGTAACAACGGATCATGCTTCTCCGATTGCCTAATTTCTGCAGCTCAGAGGGTTGTTACTCGTTCGTATCCGGACCGATATCGATCACCGTCAGTGAGGCGTGCATCACCGCGTTACCGGGCGTGTCGGTCATTCGTCCTCGGCTCGCACGCGCTCGTGCTCGGTCGGCGCGGCTCCGCCGCTGCCGCTCGGCGCGCTCGCCCGGGTCCGCCGTTCGACGCGATGCGTGATCACGCCTGGTGCGCAGCGTGTTCGCCGGTGGTGTCGTTCGCGAGCCCGGATCCGCGGGGGTTTCGCGTGGAGCGGACACGTGCGCCTCCTGCGGGTCCGCGTTCCGCCGGTTCGCGCCGGAGAGGGGTGGAGGGGTGCCTGCTTCTGCGGGCGCGATGCGGAACTCCCCGACACGCCGAGGCGTGTCGCGCCGCCGGGGTGCCGCGCTGCCGGCCGCACCGCGCGCTCCCTCGGGCGACCGGAGCGATCACCGGGATACACCTCGCTTCGCGCTCGATCGCGTGGGGAGCATTTGTGCTGCAAACGGGTGGGGAAGGATTCCAATTTTCATGAAAATTGCGCTCTCTGGAACGAGTCCAGAGAGGAGTCGGGCGGGTGCGGGCTGCGGATGCCGCGTGTGCCCACCGTGGACGCGGGACGGCCCTGCGCATCCGCTCGCGCACGAGCGCGCACGCGCTGAGCACCACGTGCCCACGCACACGCGTCGGGCGCCTGGTGCCCCGGGACCTCCGCGCGTGCGCACCGCTCGCAGCGCGCACGCGCTTCCGGCTGCGGCGGGGCCGATGCGCCCGCAGCGCTCGCGTGCTCGCACGAGCGCCTCCGACTGCGCCGAGGCCGATGCGCCGCGGCGCTCTACACGCCCACGCGCGCGCACGCGCGCGCCTGCGCGAGAGGCACACTGTGACCCGTGGGTGTGGACACCGCGGTGGCCGGCCGTGCTCCTGCGCATCGCGACCAGCCGTCATCGGCTCCGCCGAGCCCCCGCGGCCGCGAGCAGCGCTCGCGTCCAACCCGGACCGCTGCGGCCGCGATCAGCAACCGATCCGCAGCCGTGGTCGGCCACCGAACCACCGAGTCGCGACCGATCACCGGCAGCCACCGGAGCGCCGCAGCCGCGATCAGCCTCCGGCGAACGGCGGCAGCACGTCCAGCACGGACCCCTCCGGCACCGGTGCCGCGCGGTCGCGGGTGCTCACCTCGTCGAGCAGGAAGCTGCACGCCGCGAGGACGCGTTCCAGCTCGCTGCCGTGGCGCTCGGCGATCGCGGAGAGCACGTCGGCCACGCAGGCCCGCGCAGCGGGAATCGGGACGTCCTCCTCGGCCACGCCGCCCGCTGCCGCGCGCGCTCCGGCGAAGTACCGCACGCGCGCGGTGGTGGTCTCCGCCGCGGGCGGTGCCGACGACCGCAGGGCCCCGTCCCGCAGGGCTCCCTCCTGCTCGGCCCCGTCCTGCGGAGCCCCCTCCGGCAGAGCCCCCTCCGGCAGAGCCCCGTCCTGCGGAGCCCCCTCCGGCAGATCCACGTCCTGGAGGGATCCCTCCGGCTGGGCCCCCTCCGGTCGGGGCCCAGCAGAACGCGCCCCCTCCGGTCGGGCCTCCTCCGGCTGCGCCGCGGTCGTCAACGCCTCATCCTCCGATCGAGCTCATCGGCCGGTCCGGCTGGGCGAAGCCCGGCTCGTCGACGCCGTGCCCGGCCTTCTTCGCCCACATCGTCCGCTGCCAGAGCCGGATGATCTCCTCGTCGTCCGCGCCGCCGCGCAGCGCGGCCCGCAGGTCCGTCTCCTCGGTGGAGAACAGGCACGAGCGCAGCTGCCCGTCGGCGGTCAGCCGCGTGCGGTCGCAGGTGGAGCAGAACGGGCGGGTCACCGAACCGATCACGCCGACCGTGCCGGGGCCGCCGTCGACGAGCCAGCGCTCCGCGGGGGCCGAGCCGCGTTCGGCGGAGTCGGGCGTGAGCGCGAACCGCTCGCCGAGGCGCTGCAGGATCTCGTCCGCGGTGACCATCGCGTCGCGGTCCCACTCGTGCTGGGCGTCCAGCGGCATCTGCTCGATGAAGCGCAGCTCGTAGCCGTGCTCGAGGCAGTACTCCAGCAGGTCGCAGGTCTCGTGCTCGTTGATGCCGCGCATGAGCACCGCGTTGACCTTCACCGGTTCGAGCCCCATGCGCTTGGCCGCGCGCAGACCGTCGAGCACGTCGTCGAAGCGGTCGCGGCGCGTGAGCCGTTTGAACACGTCGCGGTCGAGCGTGTCGAGGGAGACGTTGACCCGGTCGAGCCCGCCGCGCACGAGCGCTTCGGCGTGCGCGCCCAGGTTGATCCCGTTGGTCGTCAGGGCCGTCTTGGGGTGCCCGGGCAGCGCCGAGGTGGCGGTGATGATGTCCACGAGGTCCTGGCGCAGCAGCGGTTCCCCGCCGGTGAAGCGGACCGTGTCGACGCCGAGCCGCTCCACGGCGATGCGGATGAGGCGCATCATCTCGTCGGTGTCGAGCATCTCCGAGCGCTTCATCCACGGCAGCCCCTCGGCGGGCATGCAGTAGGTGCACCGCAGGTTGCACTTGTCGATCAGCGACACCCGCAGGTCGGTGGCGACGCGGCCGAACCGGTCGACGAGGTAGGGGGTGTCCGGGCGCGCGGAGGTGTCGATCGCCTGGCTCACGGCCGGAATGCCCAAGTTCACGCTCACCATTCGAGCCTAACGCCGCTGGCAATGCCCGGATCAGCTCGTGCTCAGCGGACCGCACTCCACGCGGCCGTTCGGAGCAATCCGCGGATGCGTGGAAAAACCCCTGTTCTTCCCGCGTATGCGGAAGTATCCTCGGAGTTCATGCCGCAATTCCGGATCGCAGAGGCCGCCGAGCTGTTGGGGGTCAGCGATGACACGGTCCGCCGATGGGCCGAAGGCGGTCATCTGGCCGTCGAGCGCGATTCCGCCGGTCGGCTGATGGTCGACGGCGCGGAGCTCGCCGCGTTCGCGCGGGAGCAGGCCAGGAGCGCCCCCGACCCCTCGGCCGTGGGGCGTTCGGCGCGCAACCGGTGGGTCGGCCTGGTCACCGAGGTGCGGTCCGACGCGGTGATGTCCCAAGTCGAGATGCAGTGCGGACCGCACCGGGTGGTCTCCCTGATGAGCACCGAGGCCGTCGAGGAGCTCGGGCTGGTGCCCGGGGCGCGCGCGGTCGCGGTCGTCAAGTCCACGAACGTGGTGGTGGAAACGCCGTGAACCGATCGGAGGGGATCCGCCCGCCCGCGCGCACCGGTGCGCTGGTCACCGCCCTGCTGGCCGTGCTGGGCCTGCTGGCCGGCGGATGCGCGGCGCACTCGGGCGAGCGCACGCTCACCGTGCTCGCCGCGGCCTCGTTGACCGAGTCGTTCGACGAGCTCGGCGAGCGGTTCGAGCAGCAGCACCCGGGGGTGCGGGTGCGGTTCGACTACCAGGGTTCGTCCACGTTGGCCGAGCAGATCCGCCAGGGCAGGCAGGCCGACGTGTTCGCCTCCGCCGACCGCGGGAACATGGGCAAGGTCGCCAGGACCGGCTCGGTCGCGGGCGAGCCCGCGACCTTCGCGACGAACCGCCTGGTCATCGCCGTGCCGAAGGACAACCCGGCGGGGATCACCTCGCTGGACGACCTCGCCCGCCCCGGCCCGGCGGTCGTCACCTGCGCCCCCGAAGTGCCGTGCGGTGCGGCGACGCAGCGCGCCGCCGAGATCGCCGGCACCCGGCTGCAGCCGGACAGCGAGGAGAACGACGTCAAGTCGGTGCTGCGCAAGGTGCAGAGCGGAGCGGCCGACGCCGGGCTGGTCTACGTCACCGACGCGCGCAGCGCCGGCGAGGACGTGCGGGCGATCGACTTCCCCGCGGCCCGGGGAGCGCTCAACGAGTACCCGATCGCCGCGCTGGAGGGCGCCGCGCAGCCGCAGCTGGCCTCCGCGTTCCTCGACTTCGTGCGCGGCCGCGGCGGCCGGGAGGTGCTCACCGAGCACGGGTTCGGCGCGCCGTGAGGGGGTGGTGGTGATCGCGGCCGCAGGTCGGCGCACGCCCCGCGGCGGCCCCGCGTCCGTCCCCGGCGCGCTGTGGCCGCCCGCCGCGCTGGCGCTGGCGCTGATCGCGCTGCCCGTGGCCGGGCTGCTCACCCGCGTGTCCCCGGCCGAGCTGCCGGAGCTGCTGCTGTCCGCGTCGGCCGTGGACGCGCTGCGGCTGTCGCTGCTCACGGCCGCCGCGTCCACCGCGCTGTCGGTGGTGCTCGGCGTGCCGCTGGCCGTGGTGCTCGCGCGCTCGCGCCTGCGCGGGATGCGGGTGCTGCGCGCGGTGGTGCTGCTGCCGCTGGTGCTGCCGCCGGTGGTCGGCGGGCTCGCGCTGCTGTACCTGCTGGGGCGCACCGGACCGCTCGGCGGGCTGCTCGACGCGGCGGGCGTGCAGCTGCCGTACAGCACGGCGGCCGTGGTGCTGGCGCAGACGTTCGTGGCGATGCCGTTCCTCGTGGTGGGGCTGGAAGGGGCCCTGCGCACCGCGGGTGGGCGGTACGAGCGGGTCGCGGCCACGCTCGGCGCGGGACCGTGGCCGGCGTTCCACCGGGTGACGCTGCCGCTGCTGCTGCCCGCCCTCGGGTCGAGCCTGGTGCTCACGTTCGCCCGCGCGCTGGGCGAGTTCGGCGCGACGATCACGTTCGCCGGCAGCCTGCAGGGCAGCACCCGCACCCTGCCGCTGGCGATCTACACCGAGGCGCAGACGGACGTGGACGCGGCCGTGGCGATGTCGTTGCTGCTGGTGGTGGTGGCTCTGGTGGTGATCGTGGTGGCACGTCCCCGGTCGGTCGCGGGGCGGTCATGAGCGGGCGGGACGGCCTGTCCGCGGACGTCCGGGTCAGCCGGGAGGCCTTCGAGCTGCGCACCCGGTTGCGGGTGCCCGCGGACGAGGTGCTCGGCGTGCTCGGGCCGAACGGCGCGGGGAAGTCGACGCTGCTGTCGGTGCTCGCCGGCCTGCTGGCGCCCGACGAGGGTTCGGTGCTCGTGGACGGGCGGACCTGGGTGGACACCGGAGGCGGCCGGAACCTGCCCACGCACCGGCGCGGCGTGGGGCTGCTGGCGCAGGAACCGCTGCTGTTCCCCCACCTCACCGCCGAGGACAACGTGGCGTTCGGCCCCCGCGTCCGCGGTGCGCGCCGGGCGCGGGCGCGCCACCGGGCCCGCGCGTGGCTGTCCGAGGTGGACGCGGGCGATCTCGCGCGGCACCGGCCGGCCGCGCTGTCCGGCGGGCAGGCGCAGCGGGTGGCCCTGGCCCGCGCGCTGGCGGCCGAACCGGGCCTGCTGCTGCTGGACGAGCCGCTGGCCGCGCTGGACGTGGACGCCGCTCCCGCGATGCGCTCCCTGCTGCACCGGGTGCTGCGGCAGCGCGCGCAGCCGAGCGTGCTCGTCACGCACGACGTGCTGGACGCGGTGGTGCTCGCCGATCGGATCGCCGTGCTCGTCGACGGCCGCGTCGTCGAGCAGGGCCCCACGCGGCAGGTGCTGGCGCGGCCCACCGACGAGTTCACCGCGCGGCTGGCCGGGGTGAACCTCGTGCCCGGTCCGGTGCGCCGCGCGGGCGTGCAGTTCGGACCGACCTCGCTGCGCGGCCAGCTCGGCGAACCGCTCGGTGCCGCCGAGCGGGCGGTGGCCGTGTTCGCGCCCAGCGCGGTGGCGGTGCACCGCCACCGGCCGGAGGGCAGCCCGCGCAACGCCGTCCAGGTGCGGGTGGCGGCGCTGGAGCCGCGCGGCGACGTGGTGCGGGTGCGGGCGCGCGCCGAGGGGCGCGCCCTGGCCGCGGACGTCACGCCGGCGGCGGTGGCCGAGCTGGGGCTGGTGCCGGAGGAGCGGGTGTGGTTCGCGATCAAGGCGACCGAAGTGGCCATCCACCCCGTGTCCGGTGGATCATGCGGGCGTGACTGATACACCGCGATGGACCTACCTGATGGACATGGACGGCGTGCTCGTCCACGAGCAGAACCCGGTGCCCGGGGCGGAGCGCTTCCTCACCGCGCTGCGCGAGCGCGGCATCCCGTTCATGGTGTTCACGAACAACTCGATCTACACCCCGCGCGACCTGCGGGCGCGCCTGCTCGGCGGCGGTCTGGACATCCCCGAGGAGGCGATCTGGACCTCGGCGCTGGCCACGGCGCAGTTCCTCGACAAGCAGCGCCCCGGCGGTTCGGCCTACGTCGTCGGCGAGTCCGGGCTGACCACCGCGCTGCACGACATCGGCTACATCCTCACCGACCGGGATCCGGACTACGTCGTCATCGGCGAGACCCGAACCTACAGCTTCGAGGCGATCACCCGCGCGATCCGCCAGGTCGAGGGGGGTGCCCGGTTCATCGCCACGAACCCGGACGAGAAGGGGCCCAGCCCGGAGGGCACGCTGCCCGCGACCGGTGCGGTGGCCGCGCTCATCGAGCGGGTGACCGGTCGCAGCCCGTACTACATCGGTAAGCCCAACCCGCTGATGATGCGCTCGGCGCTGCGGGCGCTGGGGGCGCACTCGGAGCACACGCTCATGATCGGCGACCGGATGGACACCGACGTGCGCTCCGGGTTGGAATCGGGGTTGCAGACGATCCTCGTGCTGTCCGGGCTCTCCCACGAGAGCACCGCCGAGAAGTTCCCGTACCGGCCGACGAAGGTGCTCGGCTCGGTGGCCGACCTCGTCGACCACGTCGACGACCCGTTCGCCGTGTGACCCGTTCGCCGTGTGAGAGGAGGCGCTGGGATGCGTCTGCTGCTGAACCTGATCTGGCTGGTGTTCGGCGGGCTGTGGCTCGCCCTCGGGTACGGCCTGGCCGGGATCCTGCTGTGCGTGACGATCATCGGGATCCCGCTGGGGATCGCGGCGTTCCGGATGACCGCGTTCACCCTGTGGCCCTTCGGCAAGCGCCTGGTCGACGACCCGGACGCGGGGGCCATGTCGGCCGTGGGCAACGTCGTCTGGTTCGTCCTCGCCGGGTGGTGGTTGGCGCTCGGGCACATCGCCACCGGTGTCCTCATGTGCGTGACGATCATCGGGATCCCGCTGGGGATCGCGAACTTCAAGCTCGTCCCGGTGTCGCTGCTGCCGCTGGGCAAGCGGATCGTCGACAGCGACTCGCCCTACTCGTTCCGGTGAGCTCCGCCGGCCGGCGGCCGCGGTCCTCCCGCGCCGCGCCGCGCGCACCTCTTTCGCCCGCCCCGGCCAGCGTGCAGGATGTCCGCATCGGCCCCGGAGCGGGTCGGCGAGGTGCGGTGGTGCCGCGCCGGGCCGCCGGGGCCGCGGCACACGCCCGGTTCACGTCTTGTCGGGAGGGCGTCGGGATGGAGAGCACGCGAACGGGAGCGGCGCCGGCCGAGCAGGGCCCGCCCAGCTACGCGTCCGGCACGTCGGGCACGCCGCTGCTCGGGGACACGATCGGCGCCGACCTGGACCGGACGGTGGCGTCGTTCCCCGAGCGGGACGCGCTGGTCGAGCGCTCGACCGGGCGGCGCTGGACGTACCGGGAGTTCCTCGCGGACGTGGAGGCGCTCGCGGCGGGGCTGCTCGACGCGGGCATCGAGGTCGGCGACCGCGTCGGCATCTGGGCGCCGAACCGCGCCGAGTGGACGCTCGTGCAGTATGCGACCGCGAAGATCGGCGCGATCCTGGTCAACATCAACCCCGCCTACCGCACGCACGAGCTGGAGTACGTGCTCGGGCAGGCGGGCATCCGCGTGGTGGTCTCCGCGCGGAGCTTCAAGAGCTCCGACTACGCGGCCATGCTCGGCGAGGTGCGCGACCGCTGCGCGGAGCTGGAGCGGGTGGTGTTCCTCGACACCGAGGAGTGGGAACGCCTGGCGGCGGGTACCGACGTGCACGCGGTGCGTCGGCGGCAGGCGCAGCTGTCGGCCGACGACCCGATCAACATCCAGTACACGTCCGGCACGACGGGCTTCCCGAAGGGCGCGACGCTGTCGCACCACAACATCCTCAACAACGGCTTCTTCGTCGGCGAGCTGTGCCGCTACACCGAGCAGGACCGGGTGTGCATCCCGGTGCCCTTCTACCACTGCTTCGGCATGGTGATGGGCAACCTGGCGTGCACGAGCCACGGCGCGGCGATGGTGATCCCGGGCGAGGCGTTCGAACCGGCCGCGGCCCTGTCCGCGGTGCAGGCGGAGCGCTGCACGTCGCTGTACGGGGTGCCGACGATGTTCATCGCCGAGCTGGACCTGCCGGACTTCGACTCGTACGACCTGAGCTCGCTGCGCACCGGCATCATGGCGGGTTCGCCGTGCCCGGTGGAGGTGATGAAGCAGGTCATCGACCGGATGGGCATGTCCGAGGTGTCGATCTGCTACGGCATGACCGAGACCTCGCCGGTGTCCACGCAGACCCGCCCCGACGACTCGGTCGACCGGCGCGTGTCCACCGTGGGCAGGGTCGGCCCGCACCTGGAGGTCAAGGTCGTCGACCCGGAGACGGGCCGCACGCTGCCGCGCGGTTCGGCGGGCGAGCTGTGCACGCGCGGGTACTCGGTGATGCTGGGCTACTGGCGGCAACCGGAGCGCACCGCCGAGGTGATCGACTCGGCGCGTTGGATGCACACCGGCGATCTGGCGGTGATGGACGAGCACGGCTACGTCGGCATCACCGGCCGGATCAAGGACATGGTCATCCGCGGCGGGGAGAACATCTACCCCCGCGAGATCGAGGAGTTCCTCCACACGCACCCGGACGTCGTGGACGCGCAGGTCGTCGGCGTGCCGGACGAGCGCTACGGCGAGGAGCTCATGGCCTGGCTGCGGCTGCGCGAGGGCGCGGAGGAGCTCACGGCGCAGGGCCTGCGCGAGTTCTGCAGCGGCCACCTGGCGCACTACAAGATCCCGAAGTACGTGCACGTGGTCGACGAGTTCCCGATGACCGTCACGGGCAAGATCCGCAAGGTGGAGATGCGCGAGGAGGCCAAGAAGCTGCTCGGCCTGGATTGACTCGACCTGGAGGCTCCCGGCCCCGGCGGCTGCTCGGGGGCGACCCCGGCCTCCCGGGAACTTGCCGAGATGGCACCTCCGCGTGAACCGCGTCCTGGAAGGGCGTGGCTGACCTGGGGTTTGGACATTTCTCGCGAAAGTGCACCAGGCGGTGCTTGACAGCGTGCCGCGAGGCGGAGCTCGGCCGGCCCCGCGTCGCCGGAGCGCTCATCGGCTGGTCCGGCTCGGCGGCTAGTCCAGCTTGGCGAGTTCGGCGGCGTCCTCCGCGCCGAACTGCTCCTCCAACCGCTCCGGCGCGGCGTCCACGTCGATGCGTGCCAGCGGCATGCCGCGCGCGCTGGAGATCGCGCCGAGGCGGCGCCCGGCGCGGTCGGAGGCGTAGTTGACGAGCTCGTCGTTGTCCAGGGCGAACGGAGGTTCGGCGGGGGCGTCGTCGGGCCGCCACTGGATCTGGGTGACGGCGTGCTGCAGCAGCCGGTCCATCTCCTCCTGGATGTGGTCCCACATCGCGTCGTCGGCGGCCACGTGCCGGCGGCAGGTGAACGTCCCCCAGGCCATGTGGCGGCGCTCGTCATCCCCGATGCGGCGGATGACCTCCTGCATCCCGGGCAGGATGCCGCGGCTGCGGCAGATCTTGTTCCACGAGTAGTACCCGGTCAGCGCCAGCGTCCCCTCGACCACGTGGTTGTAGGTCACCGAGGCGCGGACCTGGTTGCGCGGGCTCGGGTCGTGGTGCAGGGCGTGCAGCGCCTCCGGAAGCTCCTCGTAGAAGATCGCGCGGTACCCGGGGTTCTCCGCGACGAGCGGGTGCATGTCCTCGGTCAGCCCGACCGCGTCCATCCACAGCCGGAAGACCTGCGTGTGCTTGGCCTCCTCGAAGCAGAACTGGCTCAGGTACATCTCGTCGCCGAAGCGGCCCTCGGCGGCCATCGCGGCCATGAACGGCTGCAGGTCCTGGGTGACGGCCTCCTCGCCGGCGATGAACTGCGCGCACAGCCCGGCCACGCTCTGCCGCTCCTCCTCGGTGAGCGCGGCCAGGTCCTCGGCGTCCTGGCTGAAGTCGATGTCGGCCGGGTTCCAGAACTTCGCGTTGCCCTTGCCGAACAGGCGCAGCGGCAGCGAGTCCCAGTTGAGCCCGCCGGCGGCCAGGGAGTGGAAACCTTCGCGGTGCGCGGGGTGCGTGGCGCTCATGGCGGACTCCAACCCGGTGCGTGGGTGACGTGTGCAACGATTTTCGGCACGGATCAGTTTCGCGTCAACATCGGTGACCCCGTCGTGGTCGCGGTGCGCCGGTGCTGCCGGATCCACTGCGCCGGCCGATCCGCGGACTCACTAGGCTCGGTCGGGTGCGCGCCGCCCCGATACCCGCCCGCCCGACCGTCGGCTTCGACCTCGACATGACGCTCATCGACCCGCGCCGCGGCATCCGCCGCGCCTACGACCGGGTGGGCGAGGAGCGCGGCGTCCCCCTCGACGGGCGCTACTTCGCCGACAACCTCGGCCCGCCCAGCGAGCGGATGCTGCGCGACCACGGCGTCGACGAGGCGCTCGTCGACGACCTGGCCCGGCACTACCGCGAGATCTACCCGGAGACCGTCGTCGCCGTGACCGACCCGATGCCCGGCGCCGCCGCGGCCGTGGCGCAGGTGCGCGCGCTCGGCGGCCGCGTGCTCGTGGTCACCGGCAAGTGGACGTCGAACGCGCAGCGGCACCTGGACCACCTGGGGTGGGAGGTCGACCGGCTCGCCGGGGACGTCTTCGCCGCGGCCAAGGGCGAGGTCCTGCGCGCGGAGGGCGCCGCCGTCTACGTGGGTGATCACCCGGGTGACGTCGAGGGCGCCCGGGCCGCCGGTGCGCTGGCCGTCGCCGTGGCCACCGGGCCGCACTCCGCCGCGGAGCTCGCCGAGCACGGCGCCGACGTGGTCTTCGACGACCTCGCCGCCTTCGCGCCGTGGCTGGCCTCGGTGGCCGGCCAGGCCGGCGGCGTTGCCGCGGGTGAGGAGGTGCGCGGCGGGTAGCCGCCGACGCCGCTGCGGCCCGCCGCGTTCCGGGCGGGACGAATCGGCCGGTCGGTGAGGCTGGGGAGGTGCCTCGGTCGCGGGGTAGGCTTGGAGTGACGCGTCCCGGCGCGCCCGTATCGAGCGGCGTCACGGGGCGCTTTCGTTCGTGCCGGGCGGGTCGCCGCGGCGGTGGCCGGCACGGCGCGCAGACCAGGAAGACGACACTCGAGCACCCGGGCCGTGGCCGGGGGCAGGCGACAGGGAACGGTGAGGACAGTGCCGACCGGCAGGGTCAAGTGGTTCGACGCGGACAAGGGCTTCGGCTTCCTGACCCAGGACGGCGGGGAGGACGTGTACGTGCGTACCTCGGCGCTGCCGTCCGGAGTGGACACGCTCAAAACCGGGCAGCGCGTCAGCTTCGACATGGCCCAGGGGCGCCGCGGCCCGCAGGCGCTGCGGGTGGAGCTGCAGGACCCGCCGCCGTCGGTGGTGGAGGCGCGCCGTCGTCCCGCCGATGAGCTGCACGGCATGGTCGAGGACATGATCAAGCTGCTCGAGGCCCGCGTGCTGCCCGACCTGCAGCGCGGCAAGTACCCGGACAAGAAGTCGGCCAAGCGCGTCGGCGAGGTCGTCCGCGCCGTGGCGCGGGAGCTCGACCCGGGCGGCACCGACTGACCCCGGTGCGGGCCTCCCGCCCGCTGGGGCTGCCGGGCTCGCTGGAGTTCCCGGCCCGCTGGGCTGCTGCGGGCCCGCTGGGCTGCCGGGCTCGCGGGGCTGCCGGGCGGTCTCCCCGCCGGCGGCCGGGAAGCCTCGCGAGCGCCCGCCGAGCACTGCCCGGCCGGTCGGGCCGCGGCCGGTGCTGCCGGAGCGCTCACCGGGTGGCGTCGACCACCCAGGCCCCGCCGATGACGAAGTTCACGCCGCCCTCGGCTCCCGGGGCGAGGACGGCGGAGTAGCGCTGCACCTCCACGTGCTCCAGCTGCGCCGCGCCGGGAGGCAGGCGCAGGGTGTAGGCGTGCCGCTCACCGGGGGCGAACACCGGGGAGCGCTGGTCCACCTCCGCGCCGTCGGTGCCGCGGTAGACGAACGCGACCTGCCACGGCGCCTCCGCCACCTCCTGGGGCACGGAGATCTGCACCGGCTCGCCCGGTGGGACGCGCAGCTGCTCGGCCGCCTCCGGGTCGGAGGAGCAGTCCCCGCCCCGCGGCTCGCAGTGCTGCGTCGGCGCCGCAGCGACCGACTCGCCGTGCGAGTAGAAGGTGACCTCGGGTTTCCCGGGTGCTCCGCACCCGGCGGCCAGGACGACGACGGCGGTCGCCAGCAGTGGTTTCCATCCGCGATGCACGGTCGTCGAGCCTAAGCTATGCGGCGCGGGCCGTCCGGATCAGGGACGGCGCGGCGCGTCCGCCGGGCCGTCCGCGGGAGGTCCCGGGAGCCGGCCGCCGCGCGGACTACTCGGGCACGAACCGGACCCGGAACAGGTGCGGCCAGTTCTTGCCGGTGAGCAGGTACTCGTCGGTGCCGGGGACCTTCGCGATCCCGTTGAGCACGTCGGCCCGGGCGCGTTCGGCCCGCGTGAGCAGGCCGGTGGCGTCGACGACGGCCGTGACGGCGCCGGTGCCCGGGTCGATGCGCACGAGGTGGTCGCTGTGCCAGAGGTTGGCCCACACCTGGTCGCCCACGCACTCCAGCTCGTTGATCTGCGTGACCGCGCGCCCGTCCAGGTGCACGCGCACGCTCCCGCGCGGCTCGTACGTCGCTGGATCGTGAAAGTCCAGCTGCGCGCTGCCGTCGCTGGAGATGAGCCTGCGGCCGTCGGAGCACAGCCCCCAGCCCTCGCCGTCGTAGGGGACCCGTCGCAGCTCATCCAGGGTGTCGGCCGAGCGCACGAGGGCGACCTCTTCCTGCCAGGTCAGCTGCCAGATACGGTCGTCGACGACGGTCATCCCCTCGCCGAACAGGTCCGCGGGCAACCGCCTCTCGGAGCGCACGCGCCCGGTCGCCGGGTCGAGCGCCCGCAGCGCGGAGCCGCCGTAGGTACCGGTGCTCTCGTAGAGGGTCCCGTCGTGGAGTTCCAGACCTTGGGTGAACGAGGAGCGGTCGTGCGGGAGCGTGGCGGTCACTTCCGCTCGGAGGCGTGGGACGCTTTGCGTGTGCCGCACGCCCTGATCGGTTTGCTCGTCCTCACGGTGGCTGTCGTCCTGCGGTGGTACGTGCGTCGTGCACGCCGCGGGGAGCAGGCAGCACGCCAGCAACATGGTTCGCACGAGCGCCGACCGCATGGCAGCAGCCTGGCACAGGAGCCCGCCGCGTCACACGGGACGGTGGGGACGCACGCGGTGGAACGCTGCCGATGGGGCACAATCGGTGCCGTGACCCCTATGCCTGCTCCGATGACCAGTCCAGATGCGGTGACCCCGAACGCGGACGGCGGGCAGCCGGAGTCGAGCGCGGAGCTCACCGCCGCGGTCGAGGTTGCCCGGGCGGCGGCCGTCGACGAGGCCCGCCCGGCGGACGGCGCGATCCGGTCCCCCGTGCTGACCCAGGCCGCGGACGGGACGAACCCGGTGGGCGAGCACGTCGGGGCGCGCACCGAGGACGCCCACTCCGCCACGCACTACTTCGAGGCGCACTACCCGGGTTACGTGGGCTGGCGTTGGGCCGTGACCGTGGCGAGCGCCGGACCCGGCGAACCCGTCACCGTCAGCGAGGTCGTCCTGCTGCCCGGTCCGGACGCCCTGGTCGCGCCGGACTGGGTGCCGTGGAGCGAGCGGGTGCGGCCGGAGGACTTCGGCGCGGGCGACCTGCTGCCGACCCCGGACGACGACCCGCGGTTGTCCCCGGGCTACCTGGCCGGCGAGGACCCGGAGGAGCAGGCCCTCATCGACGAGGTCGGCCTCGGCCGCAGCCGGGTGCTCAGCCCCGAGGGCCGCACCTTCGCCGCCGAGCGGTGGCGGGGCGAGCGCGGCCCGGAGGCGGAGATGGCCCGCTTGGCGCCGGGGACCTGCGCCACCTGCGGGTTCTTCGTCAAGCTCGCCGGCTCGATGGGCGCGGCCTTCGGCGTCTGCGCCAACGGGTCGGCACCGGCCGACGGGCAAGTGGTGCACGTGGAGTACGGCTGCGGGGCGCACTCCGAGGCGGAGGTGGACACCTCCTCCTCGGTGCCGGTGGCCGAGGTCGTCTACGACGACACCACGTTGGACTTCGAATCGCGGGACCCGGAGGACGGGTGAGCTCCGGCGGGTCCGCCGACGGGACCGACCCGTTCGACACGGCCGGTCTGCGGCGGGCCGTGCTGGAGGCCTGGGAGTCCTCCCCGACGCGCTTCCGCGAGGACGCCAACGCCGAGGAGGACCTGCGCCTCGGCGGGTACCGGGAGCGGCTGTTCGTCGAGCTCGCGCAGAACGCCGCCGACGCGGCCGCCGCCGCGGAGCGCCCGGGTGCGCTGCGCGTCGAGTTCGAGCAGGGCCTGCTGCGGGTGGCCAACACCGGCGTCCCGCTGACGGCCGACGGCGTGGCAGCGCTCGCTTCGCTGCGCGCCTCGGCCAAGCGCACCGGCACCGAGATCGGCCGGTTCGGGGTGGGTTTCGCCGCGGTGCTGTCGGTCTCCGACGAGCCCGCCGTGGTCTCCACCACGGGTGGTGTCGCGTTCTCCGCCGAGCGCACGCGGGCCGAGGCCGCGCGGCTGCCCGGCCCGGACGAGGAGCTGCAGCGCAGGCAGGGCGCCGTTCCGGTGCTGCGGCTGGCCTGGCCCGCTGACGAGCGCCCGCCCGAGGGGTTCGCCACCGAGGTGCGCCTGCCCCTGCGGTCCGATGTGGACGTCGAGGAGCTGCGGACGGCCCTGGTCGAGCAGGTCGCCGACCTGCTGCTGGCGCTGCCCGCCCTGCGGGAGGTCCGCTGCGGCGAGCGGGTGTGGCACCGCGAGGACGTCGGTGCCGACGGCGTCGTGGTGCACGGGCCGGAGGGCGCCGACCGCTGGTTGGTGCACCGCGAGTCCGGTGCGCACTCCGAGTCCGCCGTGTCCGAGCTCGGTGCGGAGGCGCGGCACGCCGCGCGGTGGCGCGTGTGCTGGGCCGTTCCCGTGGACGACGGCGGCGCGGTGCTGCCGCTGTCCACCGACGTGCTGCACGCGCCCACCCCGACCGAGGAGCGCCTGTCGCTGCCCGCGCGGCTGCTGGCCTCCGTGCCGCTGGAGGCGGACCGGCGCCGCGTGGTCAGCTCCACCGCGGCGAACGCGGTGCTCGCGCACGCCGCCGAGTGCTACCCGGAGCTGCTGCGGAAGCTCGCCCCGGAGCAGCGCCCCGCGCTCGTCCCGCTGCCCGACTTCCCGCTGTCCGATGTGGATGACCGGCTGCGGCAGGCGGTGTGGGACCGGTTGCGGGTGACCGACTGGCTCGTCACCGCCGGCGGCGCCGCCGTCGCGCCTTGCCGGGCGAAGGTGCTGGACACGCCCTCCGAGGAGCTGGTGGAGGCGCTGCGCGGCGTGCTCGACGGCCTGCTGCGCGCCGACTTCTCCGAGGCGCGGCACCGCCGCGCCCTGCACGCCGTCGAAGTGCCGCGCCTGACCGCGGGCGACGTCGTCGCCGCCGTGTCCGACCTGCAGCGCGAGCCCACCTGGTGGTACGGCCTCTACGCCGCGCTCGAACCGGTGGAGCGCACCGATCCGCACGCGCGGGAGGACCTCGCCTCGCTGCCGGTGCCGCTCATCGACGGGCGCACCGTGCGCGGCGTGCGGGACGTGCTGCTGGCCGACCACGACGATCCGGAGATCGCCCGACTGCTGTCCGAATTGGACATCTCCGGGCTGCGGATCGCCCACGTCGACGCGGTGCACCCGCTGCTGACGCGCCTCGGCGCGAGTTCCGTGGACTCGGCGGAACTGCTCGACGCGCCCGCGCTCGTGGACGCGGTGGAGAGCAGCGTCGCCGACGCCCGCTCCGGTGTGGACACCGCACCGCTGGCCCAGGCCGTGCTGCGGCTGGCCTCGCTGGCGCGGGAGCGCCCGTGGATGGGGGCGCTGGCCCTGCCCGACCGGGACGGCGAGTTCCGCCGCGCGGACGAGCTGCTGCTGCCGGACGCGGAGCTGCTGCCGGTGCTCGACGCGGACGTGGTCGGGCCGGAGGCGGCGCTGGGCGTGCTCGACGCGGACGTCGCCGCCGAGTGGCCGCGGGAGCTGCTGCGCTCGATCGGTGTGCTGGACACGTTCTCGGTGCACGTCGAGGAGGAGCCGACCGAACCGGACGAGGACTTCCCCGACAGCGGCGAGTGGTGGCGGCAGTGCTCGGCCAGCGCGGAGACGTGGCCGCCGGCGCGGTTCGTCGGCATCCGCGACCTGGACCTGGTCGCCGCGGACGCCTGGCCGCGTGCGTTGCGCCTGCTCACCTCCTCCCCGGAGACCGCGCACGCGCTGCGCGAACCGAACAACCACGCGGCCTGGTGGATCGCGCGCTACGCGGTGCTCGGCGGGCGCGCGCCGCGCTTCTGGCGGCTGCCGGAGGCCACCGAGCTGACCGGGCTGTACGACCCGGTCCCGGACGTGGGGCTGAGCGCGGAGCAGCTGCGCCTGGCCGGGGTGCGCACCCGGCTGCGGGTGGTCGACACCGCCGATGCGGCGGACCTGCTGCAGCGCCTCGGCGACCCCGAGCGCACCGTGCGCGCGGGCACGGGCCTGCGCGCGCACCAGGCGCTGGCGGACGCGGTCGCGCGCGGTGCGGTCGAGCCGGAGGAGCTCACCCCGCCGGAGGCGGTGCGCTCGGTGTCCGGGGCGACGGCGCCGGCGCAGCGGGCGGTGGTGCTCGACGAGCCGTGGATGACGGGCGTGCTGGAGCCCCCGCTGGTGGTGGCCGGCGGCAGCCCGGACCGCTTCGACGCGGACGCGCTGGCGGAGCTGCTCGACCTGCCGCTGGCCTCGGAGGAGGACGGGCACGCCGTCGTCGGTGAGGGCTCCCCGCAGGTGTGGCGCGAGGTGGCGCGGGTCGAGGCGGCTTGCGAGCTGCTCGGGCTGGCCGTCCCGGAGGGGGAGGTGCTGCTGCACGACAAGTTGACCGTGCGCGGCTCCGAGCGGGACTGGCGCGTGCACTGGTGGGTGGACGACCGCGACCGGGTGCACGCGGAGCGGACGGCCGACGGACTGGCCCGCGCGTTGAGCTGGGTCGCCGGGTGCTGGCACGAGCGCTTCGCCCTCGCCGCCCTGCTCGCCGATCCGGAAGCCCCCACCCTGCTGCGGTGAGCCCGGCGGGGTGTTGCCGCGCGCCGCGGGGTGGATCACCGCGCACGTGCTCCCCGGGTGGACGGGCCGAGCGCCCGCGGCGCTCGCGGGGCCGGACCGGCGGTGGTGCGCCCGTCAGCGCCGAGGACGTCGAAGCCATCGCACGCCGCGTCGTGCACGAGGAGCTCGACGGCAGCACGTGAACCCCGACCGCCCGGCGGCCGAGTTCGTCCGCGGCAGCTGCGGCCGGGCGCTGGGAGCAGCAGCCCGGTGCCGCGGTTCACTCCTCGTCGATGCGCTCCTTCGGGAACACGAAGGTGTGCGGATCGGGGCCGACGCGGCCGTCCGGCCGGTCGAGCTGCTCGATCGCCCGCATCTCGTCCTCGCCGAGGCGGAAGTCGAACACGTCGAAGTTCTCCCGGATGCGGCTCGGCGTGACCGACTTGGGGATGACGACGACGCCCAGCTGCAGGTGCCAGCGCAGCACCACCTGGCTCACCGTCTTGCCGTGCGCCTCGGCGATCTCGCCCAGCACCGGGTCGTCCAGCACCGCGCCCTGGCCGAGCGGCCCCCACGCCTGCGTGGTGATGCCGCGCGCGACGTGCTCCCGGCGCAGCTCGGCCTGCTGGAAGTACGGGTGCAGTTCGACCTGGTTGATCGCGGGCGTCACCCCGGTCTCGTCGACGACCCGGCCGAGCTGCTCGGGGGTGAAGTTGGAGACGCCGATCGACCGCAGCCGCCCGTCGCCGCGCAGTTCGGACAGCGCGCGCCACGAGGCGGTGTAGCCTCCGCCGGCCTCGACGGGGAAGTGGACGAGGTACAGGTCGACGTGGTCGAGCCCGAGCCGCTCGAAGCTGCGCCCGAAGGCCTCCGCCGCGTCCCGGGCGCCGTGGTCCTCGGTGGGGTTGAGGTACTTGGTCGTGACGTGGACGGACCCGCCCGCCGCGCGGACGGCCTCGCCGACCTGCCGCTCGTTGCGGTAGGCCGCCGCCGTGTCCACGTGCCGGTACCCGGCCTGCAGGGCGGTGGTCACCGCCTGAGCGGTCTCGGCCGGGTCGATCTGGTACACGCCGAACCCCAGCTGCGGGATCAGCGCGCCGTCGTTGAGCTCGATGTCGGGAACCGGATCGGTCACCTCGGTGCGCTCCTCGTCTGCGCGTCGGTTCGTCCGGCTCGGCGCGCCGCTCGGCACGAGCCGGTCACCAGGCGTTCTCCTCGCGGACCTCGGCGACGATGTCGCCGAGCACCCGCTTGACCGTGCCCGCGTCGCAGCCCGCGACGAGCCGTTGGCCGCTGCCGTTGTACACGGCGACGCGGCCCTGTTCCAGGTCGAGGATGCGCAGTGTCTGGTCGCCGCGCACCTCGCGCCGTTCCCAGCCGAACACGGTCGCGCCGAGTTCGCCCGCTCCGAGCTTCGGGGTGTCCAGCAGGCGCACGGCCTTGCGGTAGTCGACGAGGTTGACGCCGTGGCGGCGCAGCCCGTGCTCCACGGCCCGCGGATCCTCCGCGGCCCCCTGCCGGGTGACCTCCTCGTGCGCGGAGCGCACCTTCTGCAGGTTCAGCTGGATCGGGCGGATGCGCATCGCCGGGTGCTGCGGCAGCAGCGAGATGAGGGCCGGAACGGCATCGCCGGGGCGGACGGGGTGGACGGTGACGCGTCCGCGCCGGACGACGGTGCGGGTGCCGCCGGTGCTGGTCTCCGAGACGCAGGCGCGCAGCTCGTCGCCCTGCTGGGCGGTGAACCGCAGGTCGTACTCGACACCGCACTCGCGGTAGGAGCGCAGCAGTTCGAACGCGCCGTCCTCGACGCGGCCGCCCGGCCGGAGCAGGCCCCGTTCGCGGCAGCGCTGCTCGGCGGCGCGGAGCTCGGCGGTGATGTCGCCGGTGTCGACGTTCGGCGGGTCCTGCCGGTTGTAGGCGGCGACGGTGGGGATCCGCGTGCTCCCCGCCCTGCCGGTGAGCACGGCGAATTCCAGGACGTCGAGGTCGAGTTGCGCTGCCACCGCTGCTCCGCGTGTCTCGGGTGCCGGGTGCGTCCCGGTCGTCGGGCACGCCCCGGGTTCTCGGGCCGTCCCAGGTTAGCGCGCCCGGTCCGGGTGCGGCGCGGGTTCCGCCCGGCCGGCGGGCACCGCCGATGGTCCGGTTGCTCAGGTGGCGCTTCGACACTGCCGCGTCGAAAGGAAGGCCATCGCGACTACCCCGCAACGGCAGGCGTCAGTGACATAACAAACTACTACTGGGGGCCGCGCGGATTGGCGGTCACGTGCTCGACCGCGCCGGCCCGTCAGGCGGGCGGCGCAGCCGCTTCATCGCCACGTGCGCGGAGCGCCCCGCCGCGGGAGGTTCCTCCCAGCTACCCCCATCCACCCGCCCTCAACGGCCGATCCGCGGACTCCCCTAGTCGTCGAGACCGGTGAGCCCCTGCCACGCGCCGCGGACCCCGCGGTTCGCCGCGGAGCGCTGCCAGCGGAAGATGGTGTAGCCGACACCGCCGAGCGCGGTCCCGACGAGGCAGGTCCAGAACGGCACGCCGAGGCTCCCCTCGGACCAGCCGAGCAGCGCGAAGTAGACCACCCCGGCCAGCCACACGACCGTCCCGATCAGCACGATCGGCCGCGGGTCGACGAGCCGCTGCGGCAGCCGGGGGGCCTTCCGGTGGTCCTGCCCCGTCGCCGCCGGGGTGGGTGCTGCGCGCTGTTCCGCCACACCCGCAGGTTACTCCGGGCGGGGCGGTGCCTTCGCGGACGTCCGGGGTGTGGCGCGTGTCGCGATCAGCCGTTTGCGATGCTTACCGCCCGGTTCCGCTGGCCGCTCCTCGGCGCGCCGCCGGCTCGTGCGCTGCGCGGGGCCGCCGAACGCACACCGATGGGAAAGGTGACCGTTGAGTACGACTGGAACGTCCGGCACGTCGCGTCTGGACCGCTACTTCCGGGTCTCCGAACGCGGTTCCAGCATCGCGCGGGAGATGCGCGGCGGGCTCGTCACGTTCGTCGCCGTCGCCTACATCATCGTGCTCAACCCGCTCATCCTCGGCAGCCACTCGGCGGAGGACCCGGGCGCGAACACCGACGTGCTCGGCAACATCCTGCCGGTGCCGCAGGTCGCGGCGGCCACGGCGCTGGTGGCGGGGGTGATGACCCTGCTGTTCGGGGTGATCGCGAACTACCCGTTCGCCTTCGCCGCGGGGCTGGGGATCAACACGCTGCTGGCCACGAGCATCGCCAGCCAGGTGACCTGGCCGGAGGCGATGGGCCTGGTCGTGGTCGACGGGATCGTCATCCTCCTGCTGGTGGCCACGGGGTTCCGCACCGCCGTGTTCAACGCGATCCCGACCGAGCTGAAGACGGCGATCGCGGTCGGCATCGGCTTCTTCATCACCTTCGTCGGCCTGGTGGACGCGGGCTTCGTCCGCCGCATCCCGGACGCGGCGGGCACGGACGTGCCGGTGCAGCTGGGCATCGGCGGGTCGATCGCGTCCTGGCCGACGGCGCTGTTCGTCTTCGGCCTGGTGCTCACCGGCGTGCTCGTGGCGCGCAAGGTGCGCGGCGGGATCCTCATCGGCGTGCTGGTCACCACCGCGCTGTCCATCGGGGTGGAGGCGATCGCGCACGCGGGGGCGGCCAGCGGCGCCAACCCGTACGGGTGGAGCCTCGGTGCCCCGGAGCTGCCGGAGCAGGTCATCGGCATGCCGGACCTGTCGCTGCTGGGCGACATCTCGTTCGGCGCGTGGACCCGGCTGCCCGCGCTGGCCGCGGCGATGCTCGTGTTCACCCTGGTGTGCGCGAACTTCTTCGACGCGATGGGCACCATGACCGGCCTCGGGAAGGAGGCCGGGCTGGCCGATGAGAGCGGCAAGCTGCCCGGCATCGGCAAGGCCCTGGCCGTCGAGGGCGTCGGCGCGGTCGCGGGCGGCGCCGGTTCGGCGAGCTCGAACTCGGTCTTCGTCGAATCCGCCTCGGGCATCGCCGACGGGGCCCGCACCGGGTTGGCGAACGTGGTCACCGGCCTGCTGTTCCTGGTCGCCATGTTCTTCACGCCGCTGTACGAGGTGATCCCGGTGGAGGCGGCTGCCCCGGCGCTGGTCGTGGTGGGTGCGATGATGATCGCGCAGATCCGCCAGATCGACCTGGGCGACTTCACCATCGCGCTGCCGGCGTTCCTGACGATCGCGGTCATGCCGTTCACCTACTCGATCGCCAACGGCATCGGAGCCGGGTTCGTCAGCTACGTGCTGCTGCGCGTCGCCGCGGGCCGGCCGCGCGAGGTGCACCCGCTGATGTGGGTGGTCTCGGCGGCGTTCGTGCTGTACTTCGTGGCCGAACCGGTCAGCAGCGCGTTGGGCGCGTGAGCGGGGCGGCGCGCCGCCGGGTGTGGCGCGTGGCACGCTCCTCCGGAGGCGGGATCCGCTGTGGTGCGACAATCCTGCGATCAAAACGCCCGTTTCCGACATATGGTTTGGTAGACTAACGACGTGTCCGAGACCGCCCAGCGCGAGCAGACCCTCGCGAGTCGCCTCCGCCTGTCCACGGTCCGCCTGAACAGGCGGCTGCGTGCGCAGAGCGCCGACTCCACCATCACCCTCTCCCAGTTGTCGGCCCTGTTCGCCCTCGTCAAGGGCGGGGCCATGACGCCCGGGGAGCTGGCCGCCAAAGAAGGCGTGCAACCGCCGTCCATGACCCGCGTCATCGCCGCGCTCGAGGACCTGGGGCTCGTCATGCGCCGCGCCCACCCCAGCGACGGCCGCCAGGCCATCGTCGAGGTCACCGAGGCCGGGCACGCCCGCGCCGACGAGGAGGTCACCGTGCGCGAGCGCTGGCTGGACTCGCGGCTCGCCGAGCTCACCGACGAGGAGCGGGAGGTCCTGATGCAGGCGACCGGGATCATCAACCGCATCGCCGGGAGTTGAGCGCCTGCTCCTCGACCCCGCGCGAGGGGGAGGACGCGCCCGCTTCCCGCGGCGGCGTGTTCCGCTCGCTGCGGGAGCGCAACTACCGCTACTACGCCGCGGGCCAGGTCGTCTCGCTGACCGGCACGTGGATGCAGCGGGCCGCGCAGGACTGGCTCGTGCTGGAGCTCTCCGGCGGCAGCCCGGCCGCGCTCGGCGTGGCCGTGGCGCTGCAGTTCCTGCCCACCCTGGTGCTGACGCTGTGGGCCGGCGGCATCGCCGACCGCTTCGACAAGCGCAGCCTGCTCGTGGCCACGCAGAGCGCCATGGGGCTGTGCGGGGTGCTGCTCGGCCTGCTCGACCTCGGCGGCGCGGCCGAGCTGTGGCACGTCTACGCGCTGGCGGGGCTGCTCGGGTGCTTCGCCGCGGTGGACACGCCGGTGCGGCAGTCCTTCGTCGTGGAGATGGTGGGGCGGGAGCAGCTCGCCAACGCGGTCGCGCTGAACTCGATGACGTTCAACCTCGCGCGCGTGGTCGGTCCGGCCCTGGCGGGCGTGCTCATCACCGTCGTCGGCACCGGCTGGGTGTTCCTCGCGAACGGGATCAGCTCGGCCGCGGTCGTCGGCGGCCTGCTGCTGATGACCCCCGCCGAGCTGCGCCGGACACCGCCGGCCCCGGCCGAGCGGGGTCGCGTGCGGGCCGGGTTGCGCTACGTGCGGCGCCGGCCCGACCTCCTCGTCGTGCTGGCGCTGGTGTTCTGCGTCGGCACGTTCGGGATGAACTTCGAGAACTCCTTCGCCGTCATCGCGCGGAACCTGTTCGACCGCGACGCCGACTCCTACGGGTTGCTGGTCACGATGCTCGCCGTCGGCACCCTGGCCGGCGCGACCGCGGCCGCGCGGCGCGGCGAGGGGCCGCGGCTGCGCACGCTGGTCGTCGCGGCGGTGGCCTTCGGCGCGCTGGAGACCACAGCTGCGCTGATGCCGACCTACGCGACGTTCGCGGTCGCGCTGGTGCCGTTGGGCGTGGCGCTGCTGCTGTTCACCACGAGCGCGAACGCCACCGTGCAGCTGGGGGTGGAGCCGGAGGTGCGCGGCCGGGTGATGGGCCTGTACATGCTGCTGTTCCTCGGTGGCAAGCCGCTCGGCGGGCTGACCTCGGGGTGGTTGCAGGAGGTGCTCGGTGCGCGCTCGCCGATCCTGCTGGGCGGGCTGGTCACGCTGGTCTGCGCGCTCCTCGGCTGGATCGCGCTGATGCGGATCGCGCGCACCCCATTGCCAAAGTCGGCAGGTTAGGCTAACCTAATACATGTCCGCTTCGTGGTGGGAGCGGCAGTCAGTTCGGGAACTGGTCGATCCCCGGTCCCGGTGTTCGCGCCGGGGCCGGGGATCGGTCGCGTTCGGGGGCGTTGCGCAGGCTTCCGCGGGTTGCTCCGCGTGCGAGGACCCGCTGCTGCGGCGGACGTTCCGACGTGACGAAGCACTGCCGGGCGGCCGTCGCGCTCGGGCGGGGGCCGCAGCGGAACCGGGGCCGGCTCCTGGGGAGGAACCGGCCCCGGTCACGACGGTGGGCTTGTCGGAGCACTCACCGCCGGGCTCGTGCGCTCGGTGATCGCGCGTGGCTGCCCGGTGTCGGGGACCCCGGAGCGAGGTCTCGCCGGAGGTTCCGCTGCCGGATCCGCCGCCAGCCGATCCGCGGGATCCCGTTCTGCTGCCCCCTCCGCCGTGCGCGGGGTCCAGAACGGGCTCCGCGATCACCAGCGATCACTCGGGCAGCCGCAGGCCGTTGTAGCCGGCGCGCGCGTCGGCGAAGCGGCGGGCGACCTCCTCCCAGTTGACGACGTTCCACAGGTGCTTGATGTAGTCCGCCTTCACGTTGCGGTACTGCAGGTAGTAGGCGTGCTCCCACACGTCGAACACGAGCAGCGGCGTCGTCGTGATCACCAGGTTCGAGTGGTGGTCCTTCAGCTGCTGGGTGATGAGCCGCTGGCCGACCGGGTCCCAGGCGAGCATGCCCCAGCCGTTGCCCTGGATGGTCGTGGAGACGGCCTCCATCTGGGCGCGGAACTGGTCGAAGGAGCCGAAGTGCTCGTCGATGGCGTCGGCGAGATCGCCGGTGGGCTTGTCCCCGCCGTCCGGGCTGAGGATCTTCCACCAGATCTTGTGCAGGGAGTGGCCCGCGAGGTTGAACGCCAGCGTCGTCTCCAGGCCGACGATGGAGGAGTAGTCCCCCTGCTCACGCGCTTCCTGGATGCGCTCGATCGTGTCGTTGGCGCCCTTGACGTAGGTCGCGTGGTGCTTGCTGTGGTGCAGTTCGTTGATCTCGCCCGAGATCGCCGGCTCCAGCGCGGCGTAGTCGTAGTCCAGATCCGGCAGGACGTACTGCGGCATGGAGTCCTCCAATCGACTGTCGCCATCATGGCGCTGTTGCAAAAAGATGGCAACTACATCGTGCCAAACGAGGTGTTGCTCTCACCCGGCGATCTCGGAACTGCCGGTTGTTCCCGCGCTGCGCTGGGTAAATGCTGATCCGGGGGTGGTTCGGGCCCGTTGACCGGCGCATCCCTCTTCGGCAGGATCGGCGTGGTCCGCTCGGCGGGGGAAGTCCGGTGCGAACCCGGCGCTGACCCGCAACGGTGTGCCGCGCGCGGCGCGGCGAGCCCGAATGCCCGCCGGGGCGGACGGCTCCCACGACCGTCGCGGTCCGCGGTCGGAGCCCGGGCGCGGCGCACTCCGCCGCAGGCCGGGTTCGCCCGGGCCGCACCGCCGCCCCGGAAGGTACGATGCGCGCCCTGCTCGCCCTGCTGACCGTCGGACTGCTGGCCACCGCCTGTGGCGCGCCCGCCGAGGAGGCCGCCTCCCGCGGCGGCGAGCGGGTCGACAACTGCGGCCGCGCGGAGGTCTTCGACGAACCCCCGCAGCGCGTGCTCAGCCTCAACCAGCACGCCACGGAGATCCTCCTCGCCCTCGGGCTCGGCGACCGCATCGTGGGCACGGCCTTCCCGGACGACCGCGCGCCGCCCCCGGAGATCGCCGCGGAGTACGCGCAGGTCCCCGTGGTCGCCCCGAAGTACCCCTCCGCGGAGCGGATCCTGCAGATCGAGCCGGACCTGGTGGTCGGCGGATACGCCAGCGCCTTCGACGAGACCGAGGGGCGCGGCCGCGACGCGCTGGAGGAGCTCGGCATCCCCACCCTGCTGCTCAGCGAGTCCTGCGTGCAGCGCCCGGCCGGGATGGGCGCGCTGCTCGACGACATCCGCATGTTCGGCCGGGTGCTCGACCTGGAGGACGGCGCCGCGCGCCTCGCCGCGGACATCCGCGGGCGGGTGCAGGCGGTGCAGCGCCGCGTCGCCGACGAGGAGCCGGTCGACGTGTTCGTCTACGACTCGGGCGAGCAGGCGCCCATGACGCTGGGCGGGCACGGCGTCGGCAACGACGCGGTGCGCCGGGCCGGTGGGCGCAACGTCTTCGCCGACGTCCCGCAGGCCTTCGCCGACGTCAGCTGGGAGCAGGTGGCCGCGCGGAAGCCGGACGCGATCGTGCTGGTCGACTACCTCGCCGAGCCCGTCGAGGGCAAGCGCGCCTACCTGTCCGGGCATCCGCTGGTCGGGCGCACCCCGGCCGCGCGCGCAGGTCGGTTCAGCACCATCCCGCTGGTGGAGTTGACCGAGGGCATCCGCTTCCCGGGCGCGGTGGAGCGGCTCGCCGCCGACCTGCACGGGGCGCCATGATCCGCCGCCGCGCCCTGTTCGTCCACATCGGACTCGCGTGCGCGCTGTTCGCCGGCGCGGCACTGGCGGTCTCGCTCGGCTCGGTGCACCTGCCGCTGGCGCAGGTGTGGCACGTCCTCGCCGATCCGCTCGTGCCCGGTGTCGACGCGGACGCCTCGGCGGTGCGCGAGGCGATCGTGTGGAACTCCCGCCTGCCCCGGGTGGTCACCGGCGCCGTCGTCGGCGCCTCCCTCGCCCTCGCCGGCGGCATCGCGCAACTGGTCACCGCCAACCCGATGGCCGATCCGTACCTGCTGGGCATCTCCCAGGGCGGCGGGTTCGGCATCGCCCTGGTGACCGTGCTCGGGATCGGCTCGGGAGCGCTGGGCGCGGCCACCCAGCCGGTGGCCGCGTTCCTCGGCGGGCTGGCCGCGCTGAGCGCGGTGCTCGTGGTGGCGGGCCGCTCCGGGTCGGTGACCGCTCTCGTGCTCGGCGGGCTGGCCGCGGGCCAGGTGGCGGGAGCGCTGACCTCGCTGGTGCTGTACCTGGCGGCCACGGGGGAGGAGGCCAAGCAGGTCATGTTCTGGTCCGCCGGCGGGCTCGGCGCGGCCCGGTGGGAACTGCTCGGCGCCCCGGCCGCCGTGCTCGGGGTGGCGCTGTGCGCGGCGCTGCTGTCCGGGCGGTGGATGAACCTGCTGCACGCCGGTGACGACGGGGCCGCGGCGCTGGGGCTGAACGCGCGGCGGTTCCGGGTGCTGGCGCTGATCGGGATCTCCCTGCTCGGCGGGGCCTCGGTCGCCGTGGCCGGCGGGATCGCGTTCGTCGGGCTGCTCGTGCCGCACGCGGCGACGTTCCTGGTCGGTTCGGAAGCCCGTGCCATGCTGGGGGTTTCGGCGCTGCTGGGGGCGGTGTTCCTGGTGCTGGCCGATCTCGCCGCCCGGGTGCTGTTCGCGCCGGCGGAACTGCCCGTGGGTGTGCTGACCGCCCTGGTCGGCGGTCCGCTGTTCCTGCTGATGCTGCGGAGCCACCGGAGGAGCGGATGAGCGTGCGCGTGCGCGGTGCCCGGGTGGACCTCGGCGGCCGCAGCGTCGTGTCCGATGTGGACCTCGATGTCGCTGCCGGGGAGGTGCTCGGGCTCGTCGGGCCGAACGGCAGCGGCAAGACGAGCCTGCTGCGGACCCTGTACCGGGCGGTGGAACCCGCGGCGGGGGTGGTCGAGGTCGCGGGCCGGGACGTGACCGCGGTGCCGCGGCGGGAGCACGCGCGCACCCTCGCCGCCACCACGCAGGAACCGCAGGACCGGGCGGCGTTCTCGGTGCGCGAGGTGGTCGCGCAGGGCAGGGTCGCGCACCTCGGGCTGCTGGAGCGGATGGGCGGGGGCGACCGCGGCGTCGTCGAGCAGGCCCTGCGCACGACCGAGCTGGACGAGCAGGCGGACCGGGACGTGCGCACCCTCTCCGGCGGTGAGCGGCAACGGGTGGCGATCGCGCGCGCCCTGGCCCAGCGCCCCCGCGTGCTCGTGCTGGACGAGCCGACCAACCACCTCGACCTGCGGCACCAGTACGCGGTGCTCGAACTGCTGCGGCGGCTGGCCGCGGAGGGCATGGCGGTGCTGCTGACGCTGCACGACCTGCGGCAGGCGGTGGAGTTCTGCGACCGGCTCGTGGTGCTGTCCGAGGGGCGCGTCGCGGCCACCGGGCAGCCGGGGGAGGTGCTGGGCGAGACGCTGCTGGCCGAGGTGTTCGGCGTGCGGGGGCGCGTGGAGCGCTCCGGCGGCACCCCGAGCCTGCGCGTCGACGGCGCACTGCCCCGCCCCTGACCCCCGTTCGCCCCTCGCCCCCGTCCCCTCCCCGGCACGCCCGCGGCGACCCGCTCCTTCCGGTGGGGTGCGTGCATTTCGCGGGAAGTGTTCACCGGGGAGCCGGTAGTGGCCAGGTGTGCACCGGTTCGCCGCCCTCGGCGCACTCCACGTAGCGGTGCAGCATGTCCACCAGGGCCTGGTGCCGGCCGCGACCGCGGGACTCCAGCGCGGCCACCGTGTCGCGCTGCCAGGAGGCCCCGTTCTGCCGCTGCACGCAGCGCTGCTCGATCACGTCCAGGTACCGCTGCCGGCACTCGTCCGACACGCCGCAGTCGCGCAGGCCCTCGTGCGCCAGCGGCAGCAGCACCCGCAGCACGAGCTCGTCGGGCGAGACCCAGCCGACCCGCGGCCAGTACAGCGAGGCGTCCATCCCGTGCCGCGCGCCGCCGTAGAAGTTCTCCGCGGCCGCGGCGAAGGACAGCTCGGTCCACAGTGGCCGGTCTTGCTCGGTGAGCGCGCGCTGCACCCCGTAGAAGAACGCCGCGTTCGCGACGATGTCGATGACGGACGGACCGGCGGGCAGCACGCGGTTCTCCACGCGCAGGTGCGGAACCCCGTCCACCAGGTCGTACACCGGCCGGTTCCACCGCCACACCGTCCCGTTGTGCAGCCGCAGCTCGGCCAGCGCCGGCGCGCGCCCCGCGTCGAGCGCGGCCAGCGGGTCCTCGTGCTCGGGCTCCGGCACGAGCGCCGGGAAGTAGCGCACGTTCTCCTCGAACAGGTCGAAGATCGACGTGATCCAGCGCTCGCCGAACCACACCCGCGGGCGCACCCCCTGGTTCTTCAGCTCCTCGGGGCGGGTGTCGGTGGCCTGCTGGAACAGCGGCACCCGCGTCTCCTGCCACAGCGCCTTGCCGAGCAGGAAGGGGGAGTTCGCGCCGATCGCGACCTGCACCCCGGCCAGGCACTGCGCCGCGTTCCAGTGCGCGGCGAAGTCCTCCGGCGCGACCTGCAGGTGCAGCTGCACCGAGGTGCACGCCGACTCCGGCAGGATCGAACTGGAGTAGGAGCGCAACCGCTCGCCGCCCTGCTCGCCGAGCGGGGTGCCCTCCACGTCCAGCAGCATCTCCTCGCCCCTGGCCTGCAGGATCTGCTGGTTGAGCAGCGAGTACCGGGAGGCGCGCGACAACCAGTGCGGGTCGAAGTGCGACCGCGCCAACGTCGGCAGCGTGCCGATCATGACGATCGTGGCGCCCGCGTCCCGCGCCCCGCTGCCGGCCTCGGACAGCGACGCCCGCAGCGTGCGCTCCAGCTCGTGCGCGCTGTCCCCCGCCAGCACCTGGGGAGGAACGTTGAACTCCATGGTCTGCTGGCCGAGTTCCGTGGTGAACGACGGGTCCGCGATCTTCTCCAGCACGGTGTCGTTCGTCATCGAGGGGGCCATCTCGTCGTCGACGAGGCTCAACTCCACCTCGACGCCCATCTGCTGGTGCGGGAAGGAGAAGGTGCCGTCGGCGAGCATCCGCGCCAGCGCGTCGAGCCCCCGGTGCATCTTGTCCCGGTAGCGTTGCCGATCGATGGAGGTGAACGTCTGCTGCCGCACGTCGCGTCCCATGCCGTCTCCCCGTGGGTCGTGTTGGCGGGCAGCGCGCAGCGCTGGAAGTTCACGGTGGCATACGCGTACCCGGGCTGACAGCGGCCAAAACGGTGGTGTGCCGGGAATCCGGACGGCGCAGCGCTGACTCCGCCGCGCGCGCACGGTCAGCGCGCAGCAGGACTTCGCCGGGGTGTTCTGCGCGCGGGTTCCCGCGCCCCGCGGCGAAGCGCCGGGCGTCCCGCCGCCCAGCTCGTCGAGCGGGCGGAGGCGATGCGCCGGGGGCCGAAGGCCCCGCGCGGGCAAGCTCGGGTGGCCCGCCCGGCGGGCGGGGACGCGCTCAACCGGGTCTGCCCGCCGCGGCGTGCTCGGAGGTGCCGCCGCGGAGGTGCCCCGCCCGGCGAACGGGGCGGCGGGCCCGGCGAGCGGGGCGGTCAGCTCCCGCTGGAGACCTGCTCCTGCTCCTGCTCGGCGGGCTCGCGCGAGCGGCGGGTCACCGGCGTCTGCGACTGGGCGGCGCGGCCGAACACCAGGAACATCACCGTCGCCGCCAGCACCACGGCGAACATCACCGTCACCATCGGCACCGCGGTGTCCGTCCCGCCCAGGCCGACCAGCGGGGCCGCCAGCGCGCCCACGAGGAACTGGCACACGCCCAGCAGCGCCGAGGCCGTGCCCGACACCTCGCGGTGCTCGCCCAGCGCCAGCATCGTCGTGTTCGGCATGACGAAGCCCAGGCTGGCGATCATCACGAACAGGGCCGGCAGCAGCACGCTCAGCGGCGCGCCCAGCAGCGCGGCGCTCACCAGCGCCGCCCCGGCGATCGAGGCGGCCACCAGCGCGGCCAGCAGCAGCTGCTTCTCGTTGGCGATCCGCCCGACCAGGCGCGCGTTGACCTGCCCGGCGAGCACGAGCCCGATCGCGTTCATCCCGAACACGAGGCTGTAGGTCTGCGGCGACATGCCGTAGATGTCCTGCAGCACGTACGACGAGCCGGAGACGTAGGCGAACATCGCGGCCATGCCCAACCCGCCGGTCAGCGCGTTGCCGAAGAAGGAACCGCGGCGCAGCAGCGAACCGATCGTGCGGAAGGTGGCGCCGAAGTGGGCGGGCTGGCGCCATTCCGGCGGTTTCGTCTCCGGCAGCAGGGTTCCCGCGATCACGAACAGCAGCGTGCCCAGCGCGGTGAGCACGACGAACACCCCGCGCCAGGTGGTGTGCGCCAGCACCTGGCCGCCGATGACCGGCGCGAGGATCGGGGCGAGTCCGGTGACCAGCATCAGCGAGGAGAAGAAGCGGGCGGCCTCCACGCCGCCGTAGAGGTCGCGCACGGCCGCGCGGGCGATCACCATGCCCGCAGCGGCACCCAGGCCCTGCAGGAACCGCAGGAGGGCCAGCGCGTACACCGAGCCGGACAGCGCGCACAGCACGGACGCGGCGATGTAGACGGCCAGGCCGATCAGCAGTGGTTTGCGCCGCCCCACGGCATCGCTGATCGACCCGGCGAGCAGCTGCCCGAGCGCGAGTCCGATCAGCACCGTCGTCAGGGTCAGCTGGCCCTGCGCGTCGGTCGCTTGCAGCTCCGTGGTGAGGCTCGGCAGGGCCGGCAGGTACATGTCGATCGACAACGGGCCGAAAGCCGTTAACCCGCCCAGGATCAGCGCGAACCGCACCTTGCGGGACAGCCGCGAGTTGTCGACCGCTTCCCGCTCGCTCGTCACCATGTCGCTCCTCGCCGGATCGGTTGCTTGGTGAAACCAATGGCCGCAACCACCCACAACACCACGGGCGCCGTTGTTATGCCAGGTATTTCCGCGGCGCCGTGTGAGCTACCTCATCGCTGCTCCGCACGGCGGTGCGCGCAGGGCCGTTCGGCCGTGCACCACTGGTGCGCGAGGTCCGCGCGCGGTGCGGGAAAATGGCCGCGTGGCGCACAGTGTCGAGATCACCGATCCCGCGGACTCCCGCGTGGACGACTTCCGCGACCTCTCCCGCGCGGACCGCAGGCCGGACCGGCCCGGCGGGCGCGGGCTCGTCATCGCCGAGGGGGTCGTGGTGGTGCAACGCCTGGTCGACTCGCCGTACCCGGTGCGGGCCGTGTTCGGCGTGCAGCGGCGCATCGACGAACTGTCCACAGTGCTCGACGAGGTGGACGCCCCGATCTACGCCGCCACCGCCGACGTCATGGCGCAGGTCGTCGGCTTCCACCTCAACCGCGGCGTGCTCGCCGTCGCCGACCGCGCACCCGCCCCGGAGCCGCGCGCGCTCGTCTCCGCGGCGCGCCGCCTGGCCGTGTTCGAAGGCGTCGGCGACCACGAGAACCTCGGCGTGCTGTTCCGCAACGCCGCCGCCCTCGGCCTCGACGGGGTGCTGCTCGGCGCGGGCTGCCCCGACCCCCTCTACCGGCGCGGCGTGCGCGTGTCCATGGGCCACGTGCTGCGCGTGCCCTTCGCCCGGCTGGAGAGCTGGCCGGACGACCTCGCCCTGCTCCGCGGAGCCGGGTTCCGCCTCGCCGCCCTCACCCCGGCTGCGGACGCGGTGCCGCTCGCGCAGGCCGGGCTCGACGCCGGACCGGCCGCCGTGCTGCTCGGCTCGGAAGGACCCGGGTTGACGGAGGGGGCGATGGCGGCCGCGGACGTGCGCGTGCGCATCCCCATCTCCAGCGCGGTGGACTCGCTCAACGTCGCCACCGCGGGCGCCATCGCGTTCCACGCGATGAACCCGGACCCGGCTTGACGGCGGCCACCCGGTCTCCGCCGTCCGGCCCGGGAGGTCGGGGGTTGCTGGGAGCAGGTGGCTACCCGATGTCGGGGATCCCGGAGCGAGGTGCCGCCGGAGGTTCCTCCCAGCTACCCCCATCCACCCGCCCTCAACAGCCAATCCGCGGACTCTCTAAGGTTGGCGGCAGGACGCAGCGTTCAGGAGCGTGCACCGGGATGAGCAGCCGAACAGCGGGCTGGGAACTGGCCGCGGACGAGCGGGGCGCGGTGCTGCGCCGCGCCGGGCGCGAGTACGACCCGTCCGCGCTGCCGCTGTCCGGGTCCGTGGTCCGCGCGCTCCGCGAGTGGGCGGAGGTGGTCGCCGACCTCGGCGGGACCGCCGCGGGCCCCGGTGGGCCCGGCCGTCAGGACGCGTCCGCCACCGGCGCGGCGGCGGAGCGCGAGATGACCACCGGCGTGGCGACCGGTGAGCCCGCCACCGACGAGGCCGCTGCCGCCGTGCTCACCGACCGCTCCCGCGCGCTCGCCGCGCGCGTGGCCGCCGAACTCGGCGCCGAGGTGGACTGCGCCGACCCGCTGTCCGGCCGGGTGCTGCGCGCCGGTCCGGAGACGTCCGCGCAGCAGCCCGCGGGGGAGCCCGTGCCGTGGGGGCCGGGGCTGTTCGTCAGCCTCGTGCTCGGCGCGATCGTCACCGTCGTCCTCGTCGTCGTCTCCCGCGGGCTGGCCGACGTGAGCGCGGCGCTCGCCGTCATCGTCAACCTCGCCGTCGCCGCCGGCTTCGCGCCGTCGGTGTGGGTCGGCAGCGGAGTCCCCACCTGGCGGTGGGTCGCCTGGGGCACGGGCGGCGGTGTGCTCGCCGCGTGGGCGGCCCTGCTGCTGAGCCTGCTGGGCGGGTGACCGGCACCGTCCACCCGCCCCGCTGCGCCGGCCGACCCGCGCCTCAGCGGTGCGAGCGGACGCCGAGGAGCACGTCCTCCCAGGAGGGCACCATCGGGTGGCTCTTGCGGCCCGGCGCGTCGGAGGATTCGGCCTCGGCCTCGGCCTGCTCCGCCGGGGCCTCCTCGGGCTCGTCCGGCTCGGCGGACCCGTCCTCCTCCGGCACCGCAGCCGCGGTCTCCGCCGGTGCGCTGCGCTCCCCGGGCCGGTCCCACGCCATGGGCGCGGCGCGCCGGTAGGCCTCGGCCCCGCCCGACTCGCTCGTCGGCTCGGCCGCGGCCGCGGCCGCGGCCGGACCGGCGGCCCGCGCGGTGCCCAGCCCGGGCACCGGCGGCACGGCGGGCGTGGTGACGCCGGGGGCCTCGGCGGGCTCCGCGTCCTCGGACGCGGCCTCCTCGCTCCCGGCCTCCTCGGTGACCAGCTGCGTGGACTCCTGCGGATCGAGTTCGAGCGCCTCGCGGGCCAGCTCCGTCACCGGCCGCACGGTGCGCAGCGGGCGGTTGGGGGAGGGGTCGAGCAGGTCGGCCGCGTGGTCGTCCAACGCCGCCACGGTGCCGCCCTGCGCCCCGGGGTGGAACACCCAGTGCGCGGCGTTCTCGGACTTGCCGGCCGACCACTCGAGGCGGACGACCCACTTGTTGTCCTCGCCGCGCCAGGCGTCCCAGGTCGCGTCGTTGTAGTCGTGCCCGCGCATGCCGAAGGTGTGCGCGACGACCTCGCCGAGCGTCTGCACGTCGGGACCGTCCTCGCGCACCGGGTGGCCCCGCTGGGCGAGCTCGGCGATCTGCGCGCGCTCCAGCAGCACCGGGTGGGCGTAGCGCTCGACCCGCGCCTCCGAGATGCCCGCGTCCTCGGCGACCTGCCGCGTCGTCGCGCCGGAGCGGATGCGCGCTTGGATCTCCCGCGGGCGGATCTGCGCCTCCAGCTCGATCTGCACCTGACCGAGTCGCGTCAGATCGCCCCGGGCCGCGGCCCGCAGGCGTTCGTCGGCGGGCACGGTGAACCGCTCGCCGTTGTCCGGGTCCTCGCAGATGACGGATTCGCCGTCTTCGTCGAGCCCGACCACTCGCAGCGCCCGCATATGCCAGCCTCCTGTGTCGTGCGGGACACCCCGCCCCGGGTTCACGCGGGACGACGCACCGCGGTGTCACGACGGAGCCGTCACCCCGGGCGCCCCCGGCGCCGGTGTGCGGCGACGGCGTCGCGGACGTTCCGCCCGCCGCGGCCGCTGAGCGCGCTGCCTGCCGGCTCAGCGGTCACGGGCGTGACGGTCCGCCCGTTCCCGGACGTGCATATCGGCTCCCGTCGCCTACCTGTCACCAGTCTGTGACCCTACCCCGGCGCGCCGTCTTGACGGGGCGGCGCGCCGGGCGTGGCGCCACGATCTGACACGTCCGATCTTGCCCCAACCAGGCCGGGTTGGCGAACGCGCGGAACTGCTCAGTTCCTCCCGGCGGGCGTGCCCAGCGCACCGGGAGGAACTGCGTTGTCCCGCTGACCAGGAGTTTCAGCTGAGCCGCTCGACGATCCAGTCGATGCTGCGGGTAAGGGCGGTCACATCGTCCGGCTCGATCGCCGGGAACGTGCCGATGCGCAGCTGGTTGCGTCCCAGCTTGCGGTACGGCTCGGTGTCCACGATGCCGTTGGCGCGCAGCGCCTTGGCCACCGCCGCCGCGTCCACCGACTCGTCGAAGTCGACGGTGCAGACGACCTGCGAGCGCTTGGTCGGGTCGCTGACGAACGGCGTGGTCCAGGAGGTGGACTCGGCCCAGGAGTACAGCCGCTGCGAGGACTCGGCGGTGCGCTTGGTGCACCAGTCCAGCCCGCCCTGGGCGTTCATCCACTCGATCTGCTCGGCGAGCAGGAACAGCGTGGCCACGGCGGGGGTGTTGTAGGTCTGCTCCTTGCGGGAGTTGTCCAGCGCAGTGGTCAGCGACAGGAACTCGGGGATCCACCGGTCGGACTCGCCGATCTCGGTGATCCGCTCCTGCGCGGCCGGGCTCACCGCGGCCAGCCACAGGCCGCCGTCGGAGGCGAAGCACTTCTGCGGCGCGAAGTAGTACACGTCCACGTCGCGCGGGTCGAACGCCAGACCGCCGGCGCCGGAGGTGGCGTCCACGGCGATGAGGGCGTGCTCCGAGCCCGCCGGGCGGCTCGGGGGCAGCATCACACCGGTGGAGGTCTCGTTGTGCGCCCAGGCGATGAGGTCGGCCTCGGGGTCGGCGACCGGGGTGGGGGCGTCACCGGGCTCGGCGGAGACGACCTTCGGTTCGGCCAGGAACGGGGTCCTGGCCGCCTTGGCGAACTTCGAGGTGAACTCGCCGTACTCGAGGTGCAGGGAGCGTTCGCGGATGAGGCCGAGCGTCGCGGCGTCCCAGAACGCGGTGGTGCCCCCGACGCCGGTCAGCACCTCGTAGCCCTCGGGCAGCGAGAACAGCTCGCGGAGCCCCTGCCGGACGCGTGCGACCAGGTCCTTGACCGGTTTCTGCCGGTGGGAGGTCCCCATCACCGAGGCGCCGGCGTCGGCGAGTCGGGTGAGCTGCTCCTCGCGCACCTTGGACGGGCCGCAGCCGAAGCGGCCGTCGCGGGGCTTGAGCTCCTCGGGCAGTCGCAGCGTCGTCGGGTCCGCGGTTTCGGCCTGGGTCATGCCGGCGCCTCCGATTCGTCGGTTCGCGCGGTGGTGTCCGCGCGGTGGTCATGTCACCGGCGCCGTTGCCGGGTTCGCGGCTCTACCGCAGCGCGTCCCGGGCGTCAGCCCGTCGTGGATGTCGCGGCGCGCCGGTGCTCAGTTGGACGCAGCGGGCGCCGCGCTGCCGCGGCCAGCCGTGCGGCAACTTACTGCGTTACGTCCCGTTCACCAAACACTGCCCGTCGCACTTTCAGCGTATCCCCAGTGCAGCGGCGATGTGATGAGGCTCCCGGACGCTCGCCGCGGCCGGCGGGATTCGCCGGGAATGTCCACCCGGACGTGTGTGGGAAAGGTCACTGCATCGTTTGCGGAATCGATGTGGGGACCGCCGCCGATTCGGCCGCGCCGCGCGCGGCGTCTACGGTCGAGCGGGTGGCCGGCGCGACTTCGGTTCGCGCCGGCCACGAGTGACTCGTACCGTGCGCTGCACGCGGCCGCCCCGGGCCCGGGGCGGCCGCTGCGGCGTCGCGGGCGGTCCACGGCGCAGTGCGGGCACGCCGAGGGCGTGCGGTCCAGCAGGAGGAGGGGAGAATGTCGGAGGCCAACGTCGCGTTGCCGTCGATGCGGGTGTTCTACGACTCCGCCGAGTTCGACGAGTCCGCGCTCGCCGACACGTGGCACGAGCAGCTGCAGCGCTGGTTCGACGAGGCGACCGCCGCCGACGTGGTCGAGCCCAACGCGATGGTGCTGGCCACCGCGACACCGGACGGGGTGCCGTCCTCCCGCACCGTGCTGTGCAAGGGCATCGACGAGCGCGGCATCTCGTTCTTCACCAACTACACCTCGGCCAAGAGCCACGACCTCAGCGCCACCCGCGCGGCGGCGGTGACGTTCCCGTGGCTGTCGATGCAGCGGCAGGTCAACGTGCGCGGCGGTGTGGAGAAGCTCTCCTCCGAGGAGGTGTCCCGGTACTGGTCGGAGCGCCCGCGCGGTTCCCAGCTCGGCGCCTGGGCCTCGCCGCAGTCGCGCGTGGTCGGCGGTCGGGAGGCGCTGGAGTCCTCGCTGAGCCAGACCGAGCGGCGCTTCTCCGATGCCGAGCGGGTTCCCGTGCCGCCGCACTGGGGCGGGTGGATCCTCCGCCCGGAGGTCGTCGAGTTCTGGCAGGGCCGGCCGAACCGGATGCACGACCGGCTGTGCTTCCGCCGCGACGACGAGCGGTGGGTCGTCGAGCGCCTCGCCCCGTGACGCGCAGCGGTTCGCGATCACCCGCTTGTCCGAGGCGACAGCACCGGGTGCGAGGGCGCACACTCCCCGGTCATGGCGGATGAGGCGACGGTGCGGGAGGGGCCCGGCGACGGGCCGGGGCTGAAGAAGGTCATCGGGACGCGGCTGCTGCTGTTCTTCGTGGTCGGCGACATCATCGGGACCACGATCTACGCGCTCACCGGCAAGATCGCGGGCAAGGTGGGCGGTGCCCTGTGGATCCCGTTCCTGGTGGCCTTCGTCGTGGCGTTCCTGACGGCGTTCAGCTACCTCGAGCTCATCGGCAAGTACCCGAAGGCCGGCGGCGCCCCGCTCTACGTCCACCGGGCGTTCGGCGTGCACTTCGTGACGTTCCTCGTCGCGTTCGCGGTGATGAGCTCGGGCATCACCTCGGCCTCCTCGGCGGCGCAGGCGTTCGGCGGCGACTACCTGGAGGAGATCGCGGGCGGGGCGCCGACGACGGTGGTGGCGATCGCGTTCCTCGTCGTCCTCGGGCTGATCAACTTCCGCGGCGTGGCGGAGTCGACGAAGCTGAACGTCGTGCTCACGTCCGTGGTCCTGCTCGGGCTGGCGGTGGTGATCGTCACCGGTGCGATCGCGATCTTCGGCGGCAGCACCAACCCCGAGCTCACCGCGGACCCCGGCCGCCTGGTCGAGTTCAAGTCCGGCACCGCGCCGCTGCTGGCGGTCACCTCGGCGACGGCCCTGGCGTTCTTCGCCATGATCGGCTTCGAGGACACCGCCAACATGGCCGAGGAGACGCGGAACCCGCAGCGGACGTACCCCCGCGCGGTGCTGTGGGGCATGGGCCTCGTCGCCGTGATCTACACGCTCATCGCGCTGATCACGTCGACGCTCGTGCCGACCGGTGAGCTCGCGGCCTCCGACGGGCCGCTGCTGCTGGTGGTGCAGGCCGCGGCGCCGTGGTTCCCACCGGTGCTGTTCTCCGTCATCGCCCTGTTCGCGCTGAGCAACAGCGCGCTGATCAACATGATGATGGCCAGCCGCCTCGTCTACGGCATGGCCGAGGAGCGGGTCGTCCCGCGGTTCTTCGGCCGGGTGCACGCCGGACGGCGCACCCCGTGGGTGGCGATCGTGTTCACCAGCGCGCTGGGCGTGCTGCTGGTCAGCGGTCTGGACATCGAGGCCCTCGGCAGCACCACCTCGCTGCTGCTGCTCGTCGTCTTCGCCGTCGTCAACGTCGCGGTGCTCGTGCTGCGGCGCGATCCGGTGCGGCACGAGCACTTCCGCGCGCCCACGTGGGTTCCGGTGCTCGGCGCGATCACCTGCGCGTTCTTCGCCAGCCCGCTGTCCGGCAGGCCGGCCGAGGAATACGTGGTCGTGCTGGCCCTGCTGGCGGTCGGGGTGGTGTTCTGGCTGGTCAACCACCTCACCGGCGGTGGCGGGCACGAGGACGCCGAGACGGCGGGGCCCGGGGCGTAGGGCCCTCTCCCAGCGCCCCGCCGCCGCGGGCGGCGGGGCCAGCCGGGACCTGCTGCGCCGGCGCGCGGTGGCCGGTATCGAACCGGTCCGCCGGCGTCCCCCGGCCCGACCGCCCCGCGTTCCGGGCGTCCCGCGGGTCACCCCCGGGGCGACTCGGCGTGCTGGGCGGCGCTCGTGCCGTGCTGCTGGCGTTCCGCGGCTTCACCCTCGGCGGCGTGCGCTGCACCGGGCCGCTCCGCGCCCGGTGGGTTCCGGGTGCGCGAGGGGAGGATTCCCTGCTCGATCGCCATGCGCCTGGCCACGCGCGGGGCCGTCCAGAGGGTGGGCAGCATGATGAATCCGACCGGTACCGCCGTGACGACGATGAACTGCTGCAGCGCGGTGATCCCGCCCTCGCCGACGAGGAGCAGGACGGCCGCCGCTGATCCCATCATCGCGGCCCAGAACGCGCGGACCGCGGTGGTGGGTTCGCCGTCGTTCGTGCTCGCGGAAGCGATGCTGTAGGACATCGAATCGGTCGTGGTCGCCACGAACGTGATCGTCAGCAGCAGCACGCCGACCGCCAGCAGGCGACCGAGCGGGAGCTGCTCGGCGATCGAGATGACCGCCGCGGGAACGCCGGAGGAGTTGAGCGGTCCCGAGAGCACGCCGGGGGTGCGTTGCTCGAAGAAGATGCCCGTGCCGCCGAAGACGGTGAACCACAGCGTGGTCGCGACCGGGGGCACGATCGAGGTGCTGATCACGAGGTCGCGCAAGGTGCGGCCGCGGGAGATCCGCGCCACGAAGATCGCCATGAGCGGTCCGTAGCCGAGGAACCACCCGAAGAAGAACACCGTCCACGATCCCAGCCACTGCTGATCGCCCCGGTGCAGCGCCAGCGGCACGAAGTCCCGCACGTACTGGGCGAACCCGCCCAGGAAGGCCTCCGCCAGGAAGCCCGCGGACCCGAGCGCGACGAAGGCGGCCATCAACGCGGCGGCCAACCAGATGTTGACGCGGCTGAGGAACTGGATCCCGCGGTTGATGCCGCTGATCACCGACAGCACTGCGATCGCGGTGAGCGCGATGATGACGCCCAGCTGGACCGGGTAGCTGTCGGGGGTTCCGAACACCCGCGACATGCCGTAGGAGACCTGGAGCCCGAGGAAACCGATCGGCCCCACCGTTCCGGCCACCACGGCGAGGATGCACGTGATGTCGACCGCCTTCCCGAGCCGGGAGTGGCAGACGCGCTCGCCGAGCAGCGGGTGGAGCAGGGTTCGCGGGCGAAGCGGCATGCCGCGCTCCGCGCCCCGCAGCATCACGATCGAGCCGAGCGACCCGAGGATCGCCCAGGCCAGGAACCCCCAGTGCGTGAAGCTCTGCGCCAGCGCGGCGCTGACGGCGTCCTGCGAGCCGGGCCGGACCCCGCCGTAGTGCGGCGGTGGTGAGACGAAGTGCTGCAGCGGCTCACCCGCGGCGAAGAAGACCCCGCCGCCCGCGAGCAGGGTGCACATGATCATCGATATCCACTGGAGCCGGCCGTGCTCCGGGCGCTCTCCGGCGCCCAGGCGCACCCGCCCGAGCCGTGAGCACGCCAGCACGACGGCGAGGACGAACGTGGCCAGCAGCAGCACTTGCCACAGCGCACCGAACCAGCGCGCCGCGAACTCGAACGCGGCGGTCACCGCGCGGCCGGTGGCGGCGGGCGCGGCCAGCGCCACGACCACGAACGCGACGAGCGCGCCGCCGCTGATCGCCAACACCGGGGCGTCGGTGCGTCTCCGGGCGTGATCCGGTGGATCGGTCATGGGGGTGCTCCTTCGCCGCCCGGCTCGCCACCGCTGCGAACGGTGTCGGTGTCGATGCGCTTTCCCGGAACGCGGAGATCTGCTCCGCAGTGCTGCGAAGGGTGGTGGGAGGACGATTCCCCGCGAGCCGTTCGGGATGCGCGTCGTTGTCGATGTCGGCCAGGTCGGCTGTGTGGACGGTCAGTTCGAGCAGGTGGTGCAGCACGTCGCTCGTCGTGGTGCGCACCACGACGAGGCGGTCGGGGTCGAGCACGACCTGCGGGGCCACGTCGTCGGTGACGGTCCCGCCCTCGGCGCGGGAGAGGTGCCCGTTGCGCAGGACCGTATCCCGGTCCTGCGCAGCAGCTGCACAGGGCCGGTTCGGCACCGGAGGCGGATCCGGCTGGTGCCGTTGCCGTTCCTGCGGCGGTGTTTCGGGACGAGGAGGCGCCGGAACCCCCGGTGCGCGGCTTCCCGGTCGGCTCGTCCGGACGCGGGTTCCGTGACCGATCGCATCGGTGTGCGCATGCTCTCACCGGTCGCGGGCGCCGCGGCACGTCGGGCGGCGAGGAGGCCGGCCGGAGCGGCGCCGCCTCGTAGGGTGGCCGCGTGGAGCGACGAGAGGACCAGCAGCCCGCCGGTGCGCACCCGACCGCGGGCGCGGAACCGCCCGGAATGCATCCGCCCGCCACCGGCCCGCCCACCGGCGCGGAACCGCCGCCCGCGGGTGGTTACCTGCCCGCCACCGGCCCGCAGTACGAGATCACCCGCGGTCCGGCGCGCGCCGTGGTCACCGGCCTCGGCGCGGGGCTGCGCGCCTTCGAGGTCGACGGCGCGTCCTACGTGGAGAGCCACGGCGCGGACGAGCCGCCGCCGAGCTGCTCCGGCGCGGTGCTCCTGCCGTGGCCGAACCGCGTCGCGGACGGGCGCTGGAGCCGCGCCGGGAGCTCGCAGCAGCTCGCGCTGACCGAACCGGCGCGGCGCAACGCGATCCACGGCCTCGTCCGGCACGTGCTGTGGACGCCGGTGCTGCACGAGGAGTCCACTGTGGTGCTGCGGACCGCGGTGCCGGTGCAGCCGGGGTGGCCGGTGCCGCTGATCACCTGGGTGCGCTACGCGCTGGACGAGTCCGGCCTGGTGGTGACGCACACCGTGGACAACGCGGGCCGCGGCGGCGTCCCGCTCGGCCTCGGCGTCCACCCGTTCCTGCGCGCGGGCGCAGCGGGCGCGGACGAGTGCACGCTGCGCCTGTCCGCGCGGACGCGCCTGCCCGTCGACGCGGAGCGGCTGCTGCCCGCGGGGGAACCGCGCCCGCTGGACGAGCAGGAGCGCGAGCTGGTGCGGGGGCGCCGCCTGGAGGGGGTCGAGCTGGACACCGCGTTCGGCGGTGCGCGCCCCGACCCGGCGACGGGTCTCGTTGAGCACACTCTGACTGCCCCGAACGGGTGTGGCGTGCGACTGTGGGCCGATCCCGCGTTCGGCTGGGTCCAGGTCTACACCGCCCCGGACTACCCGGGCCGGGGGCGTGCGGTGGCGGTGGAGCCGATGACCTGCCCGCCGGACGCGCTGAACTCGGGCACCGACCTCGTCGAGCTGGACGCGGGTGCGCGCTGGACCGGCCGGTGGGGCCTGCGCCCGTGCTGAGGACCGAGGAGTGGCCGCCGGGCAAGCCGCTCCGGTGAGAGAGGTGATCTACAAATCGGCAGATCAACAAGGAACTTAGGGGCGCGCGGATTGGTGGGGATTCCGCTCGGCCGCGCCGGTCCGTCAGGCAAGCGGCGCAGCCGCTTCCTCAACGCGTGCGCGGGCCGACCCGCCGCGGGTTCTCCGGCGTCGCCTCGCGAGGACATCCCCGAAGGGGCTGCTTCCATCCGCTGTCCGGGGAGGGTGGTCGGGGGCAGCTGGGAGTAGGTGGCTACCCGATGTCGGGGATCCCGGAGCGAGGCCTCGCCGGAGGTTCCGCTGCCGGATCCACTACGTCAGCCAATCCGCGGACTCTCAGAACGGAGGAAACGTGATCGTTATCGGGGGCGAGGCACTGGTCGACCTGGTGCCCGACGCGTCCACGACGGAGGGCGAGCTCGGACCGCTGCACCCGCGTCTCGGCGGCGGCCCGTACAACGTCGCCGTGGCACTCGGCCGGCTCGGCGTGCCGACGGCGTTCTACTCGCGCCTGTCCACCGACCTGTTCGGCGACAAGCTCCTCGAGCGGCTCCGCGACGCCGGGGTCCGCGACGAGCTGGTGCAGCGCGGCGTGGAGCCGACGACGCTGGCCGTGGTGGGGCTGGGCGAGGACGGGTCCGCGCGCTACAGCTTCCACACCGACGGCACGGCGACCCGGTTCGTCGAGTCCCGCGACCTGCCGGAGGAGACCACCGCGGTGTGCTTCGGCACGCTCGGCATGGTGCTGGAACCGGGCGCCACGGTCTACGAGTCGGTGCTGTTCTCCGAGGCCGAGCGCGGCCGGTTCATCGCGCTGGACCCGAACGTCCGGGCGAGCCTCATCGCCGATCCGGAGGCCTACCGGGCCCGGTTCGAGTCGTGGCTGGAGGTGACGCACCTGGTGAAGCTCTCGGTGGAGGACGCCGAGTGGCTCGCCGGCGACCGCGACCTGGAGACCGCGCTGGCCGAGTGGCGGCGGGCGGGTCCGGCGGCGATCGTGCTCACCGGGGGCGGGGACGGGCTGTCCGCGCACACCGAGGACGGGGAGCTCGCCCGCGTTCCGAGCGAGGAGGTCGAGGTGGTCGACACGATCGGCGCGGGGGACACGGTCCAGGCGGCGCTGCTGGGGTGGCTGCACCGCAACGCGGCCCTGGAGAGGCGTTCCGTGCGGGAGATGACGCCGGAGGCGTGGCGCCGGGCGCTGGCCTTCGCGGCGCGCGCGGCGGCGGTGACGATTTCCCGGCCGGGGGCCGAACCACCGTGGGCGGGCGAGGTCGCCGCCGGGTGAGCGGACCGGTGGTCACGCGGGCGCGCCGGGTGCGCGGCGGCTCCCCGACCCACCGGTGCGCCGGTGGCCGCTCCGAGCGGCGGGACCGCTCCGCGCGCCGCCGCCGGGTGGTCAGGGCGGGCGCGGCGGGCGGTTCCGGACGGCGCGGCCCGCTGCGCCACGGGTCCGCGAAGGGCCCGCGAAGCGGTGTGATCGTGGTCCCACCTGCCGCGAAGGCGAAACGTGGTAGCTGCGCGAGGGGCCTCGCGGGGTCTAGCGTGACACCTGACAGGACCCCAACGGGGTGGTGCTGCCCGGGTCGGGCACCCCCGACCGGCACGAACGGCGGAGTGGCCTCATCGCCGGCCGTCGCCGGCGCCAGTGCTGCCCCTCGAGCGGGCTACCCCGACGAGCGCGAGAGGTTCCCGAATGCCCGACGACGTGACCGCCAAACGTACCGTCGCGCTGAACTACGGTGGCGGCGAGCACGAGATGCAGGTGAAGCAGGCGACCGAGGGTGCGCCTGGCGTCGATGTCGGCCAGTTGTTGTCCCAGACCGGCTTGGTGACGCTGGATCCGGGCTTCGGCAACACGGCCGCTTGCACTTCGGACATCACCTATATCGACGGTGCTGCCGGGGTGCTTCGCTATCGCGGGTACCCGATCGAGGAACTCGCCGGAAAGTCGAACTTCATCGAGGTCAGCTACCTGCTGATCTACGGTGAGCTGCCGAGCAAGCAGGAGTACGAGCGGTTCGCCGAGCGGATCAACCGGCACACCCTGCTGCACGAGGACCTCAAGCAGTTCTTCGACGGGTTCCCGCGCGACGCGCACCCGATGCCGGTGCTGTCCTCGGCGGTGTCGGCGCTGTCCACCTTCTACCAGGACAGCCTCAACCCGTTCGACAACGAGCAGGTGGAGCTGTCCACCGTCCGGCTGCTCGCGAAGCTGCCGACGATCGCCGCGTACGCGTACAAGAAGTCCGTGGGCCAGCCGTTCCTGTACCCGGACAACTCGCTGGGGCTGGTCCAGAACTTCCTGCGGATGACGTTCGGGCTGCCCGCGGAGGAGTACCAGGTGGACCCCGCGCTGGCCCGGGCGCTGGATCTGCTGTTCATCCTGCACGCCGACCACGAGCAGAACTGCTCCACGTCGACCGTGCGGATGGTGGGGTCGTCCGAGGCGAACCTGTTCGCGAGCATCTCCGCCGGCATCAACGCCCTGTTCGGTCCGCTGCACGGCGGGGCGAACAGCGCGGTGCTGGAGATGCTGGAGAACATCCACGCGGACGGCGGCGACGTGGACTCCTTCGTCAACCGGGTGAAGAACAAGGAGCCCGGTGTGAAGCTGATGGGCTTCGGCCACCGCGTGTACAAGAACTACGACCCGCGCGCGGCGATCATCAAGAAGACCGCCGACGAGGTGCTGGGCAAGATCAACGCCAACGACCCGCTGCTGGACATCGCCCTGCGGCTGGAGGAGCGCGCGCTGTCCGACCAGTACTTCATCGAGCGGAACCTCTACCCGAACGTGGACTTCTACACCGGCTTGATCTACAAGGCGATGGGCTTCCCGACGAAGTTCTTCACGGTGCTGTTCGCGCTCGGCCGCCTTCCGGGCTGGATCGCCCACTGGCGGGAGATGCTGGACGACCCGGCGCGCAAGATCAGCCGTCCGCGCCAGGTGTACACCGGCACTCCCCAGCGCTCCTACGTGCCGATCGACCAGCGCTGAGCCGCTCCGGGCGCGGTGGTGGTGCTCCTGCGGGCACCACCCGGCGCCCGCGGCCGCCGCTTCCGCGTCCGTGCCGGAACGTCCGCGTTCCGACACGGACACACGTGTGCGGGCGGGCGGTCCGGACGGGGCTGCGCCCGGGGGCTCCGCAGCGGTTCGCCACGTGCCCGCGCGGTCGGCCCCGCACGCGCCCGCGCGGTGCGGTCGGCGGGACCGTTGGGCCCACTGCGCCCAGCGGCGGGTCGCGGGGTCCCAGCGGTGCGTCCCGTCGCCCCGCAGCAGCGGGGTGAGGAACTCGTCCGCGAGCGCGGTGGCCGCTTCGAAGGTGCCGAGCTGGTGGCGCGCACCGGCCGGGGCCGCGCCGGCGTGCCCCGCCGGCCGGTTCCGCATCGTTGACTTCGAGCGCGCTCGAAGTGCCACGCTCCGCGCCATGACTGCGATGGCACAGCACCGGGACGCCTCCGACGGCCGGAAATCCTCCGATGGCCGGGACCCCGCGGAGGGCGGGGAGTCCGCCGAGGAACGGGGCAGCGCTGACGAGTGGGGCAGCGCGTCGGTCGACGTGGACGCCTACCTCGACCGCATCGGGCACCCGCTGGTGGCTCCCTCGGTCGAGGCGCTGGGGAGCCTGCACGAGGCGCACGTCCGCACGATCCCGTTCGAGAACATCGACGTGGTGCTCGAACGGCACCCGGGCATCGGCCTGCCGGCGGTCGCCGCCAAGCTCGTCGGGCGCGCCCGGGGCGGCTACTGCTACGAGCACGCCTCGCTCTTCGCGGCCGTGCTGGAGCGGCTGGGTTTCGGGGTGCGGCGCTGCATGGCGCGGGTGCAGCCGCACAAGTCGGGGCCGCTCACGCACATGCTGCTGGTCGTGACGGTCGAGGGGCGGGAGCACCTGGCGGACGTGGGCTTCGGCGCAGGACTGCTGCACCCGATGCCGCTGCGCGACGGCGCCGTCGTCGACCAGGCGGGCTGGCCGCACCGGCTGGTCGAGGACGGCGGGGTGTGGACGCTGCAGAAGTGGCAGGAGCGGGGCTGGGAACCGCTGCACGCCTCCGACGTGCGGCCGAGCCGTCCCGTCGACTACGAGGTGGCCCACCACTACACCGCGACGCACCCGAATTCGCCGTTCACCGGCAAGCCGGTCGTCATGCGGCTGGAGGAGGGCGAGCTCCGGCGCCTGGTCGGTGACGAGCTCATCGTCGAGCGGGCCGGTGGTGGCACCGACCGCGAGACCGTCCCGCCGGAGCGGATCGGGGCCGTGCTGCGGGATCTGGACGTGGAGCTCACCGCGGAGGAGCTGGACTCGCTGCGCGCGAAGCTCTGAGTCGGGGAGCGCGCGGGGTGGCTGGCGTCGCGGGTCGGGCGGGGGCGACTCCGCGGGGCCACGCGAGCAGTTCCGATCCGCGCGCTCACTGAGCGGTTCGGCCCGGTCGTGCGGGGAGCTCCGCGCGGGGCTGAGCTCCCCCGGTGACCACTGCGCCTCCAGGTGCCGCCGGGAGTGCAGTGGTCGCCGGTGGTTGCGCGGGTCACAGGCGGTGCAGGCCGGCGAGGACGCGTTCCAGCAGCGCGCGGTCGAGCGGCATCGCCGGGTGCGCGCGGGCGGACGCGCCCGCGCGCGGGGCCGCGGTCAGGCCCGCGGCTGCTGCCGCTGGGAGCGGTGCCGGGGAAGCCGGAGCCGTGCGGGCGGGGTCCGGCGAGCCGGGGGAGTGCCGGGATTCCGGAGGCGCCCAAGCTCCCGGGGGTGCGCTGGCTCCCGGAGGCGTGCTGACTCCCGGACGCTCCCGGCATCCCGGAGGCGTGCTGGTTCCCGGACGTGCCCGGGATCCCGGGGGTGCGCTGGCTCCCGGGGGTGCGCAGCTGTCGTGCCCCGCGGCGCGTCCGGCCGGAACGGGCAGCTGCGGCCAGGACCCGGTGGCGTTGCCGGGGTGCCTGCCCGGACGGCCGGGCGGGTGCGCGGTTCCGCGGCGTGGCGCCGGTCCCGCCGCTGCCGGCCACCGGTGGGGTGCGCGTGCGGCGGCCGTGGACGGCTCCGGTGCCGGCGCGCCCGTCCTGCGCCGATCGGCTCCGCTGCCTCCGTTGGCCGGGGCGGTTGCGCTGCCTCCGGCCGGGGCGGGGCTGGTGCCGGTGGGCGTGGTGGTGGCCGCGGTCGGGCGGTGCTCGCCGCGGCCAGCGCGTTCGTGCCCAGCGCGTTCGTGCCCGGTGCGGCCGTGCCCGGTGCGGCCGTGCCCGGTGCGGTCCGGTGGTCCTGCCCGGGTCCGCAGGTGCCCCGGCGTGCGCGTGCGCGCTGGTGCGCTGGTGCCTGCGCGCGGTGCGCAGCGCGTGGCGGGCGCGGGGGCTGTGCCCGCGGAGGCGGTGGACGGGGGTCAGTCGCAGCAGCGTGGACAGGCCCGCTCCGAGCACGACTCCGAGGTGCAGCGCCGGTTCCAGCAGCGGGGTCAGCAGGGACGTCGTCAGCACGCGGCACCTCCCCGGTGCTGCTGGGTGCGCGGCGACTCGGGGAGCGCGTGAGCGCCCACCTGGGAACCTGCCGACCGGGGGCCTGCCGACCGGGGCTGCGCGGACGGGTTTGTCTGGGGTCCTGTCGAGCGGTGCTGCCCGGGCGGGCTCGCCTGGGGACCTGTCGACCGGGGCGCTGCGAGCTGGGGATCTGCGAACCAGCGGTCTGTGCACGGGAGGTCTGCGAGCCGGGATTCTGCCCGGTCATCCGGGGTGGTGCCCGTGCCGAGCCGGGCCGCGTCCGCCTCGACGGGGGCCGCGTCCCCGTCGAGCGGAGCGGCAGCCGCCTCGTCGGGGGTGGTGCTCTCGCGGGAGTACTCCTCCAGCGCTGCGGCGAGCTCGGCCAGCGCGCGGGCGGTCTCCCGGCACTCGGCGGGCGTGCAGCGCCCACCGCCGAGCTCGAAGGCCGTCTCGTCCAGCAGCCACTGCCCGCGGCGCAGCAGCACCGCCATCGCCGTGCGGCGGCTCATGCGCCACCTCCCGTCCCGCGGCCGGACCGCGCGCCGTAACCGGACTGCGTGCCCTGCCCGGGCTGCGCGCCGTGCTGCCCAGCACCGTTCCGCTGGGCGCTGCTGTCGTGGGAACTGCGGGGCTGGGCACTGCTGTAGTGGGCGCTGCTGTGCCGGGCACTGCTGTGCCGGGGCCGGCGCTCCTCGCGTGCGGCCACCCCGACGAGCGCGCGGGCGCGCTCGTCGCAGTCGAAGCAGGTCGGCCAGAACCAGGCCACCTCGCCCGTGGCGGTGGCCACCTGCCGACCGCACAGGGTCGTCACCGACATGTCCGGCGGGAACTCCCGCGCCGGCGGCGGCACGTCGTCACGACTGGCGTGCCGGTGCCCCTCAGCAGGCACCCAGGTGAACGGGAGCGGCCACATCAGCACATCACCTCTTCCTCGTTGGGAGCGCGTGATGATCATAATATGAGTGAACAGAAGCAATGTTCATGAACATAGCGACTATTCATGAAGAAGTGTGACACTTAAGCACACTTTCGGGGATCGGTACGATCTCCGTATGGTCAGCACCGCGAACACGCCGCGCGCTCGACAGCTCGGTGCTGAACTGCGGCGGCTCCGCAAAGAGGCGGGGCTGACGACCAACTATCTGGCGCAGCAGATCGGGCGCGGGCATGCGCACGTCTCTCGCTGGGAGAACGGCAAACTCACGCCGAGCGAGGACGATGTCGCGGCACTGCTGAACGTTCTCGGCGCCGATGAGTCGACACGCGCCTCGCTGCTCGAACTCGCTCGAGAAGTCAGCGATCCCCACTGGCTGTCCCCTGGCGTCGAGCGCCAGCGCGCCGTGCTGACCGAGTACGAGCGCTCGTCCACGCGAATCATCGATGTGGAGCCGCTGCTGATCCCCGGCCTGCTGCAGACGGCCGACTACGCCCGCTCGATCATGAGCGGTGCTGGTGCCTCGCGCGGGGAAGCGGAGGAGCGCGTGATGTTCCGGCTCGGTCGGCGCGAGGTCCTGACGCGGCGCAACCGACCGGCGCAGCTGCACGCGTTCATCGGTGAGGCCGCGCTGCGCAATCCGCCGTGCGCGGCGGATGTCATGGACGAGCAGTTGCGGGAACTGCTCGCGTGGAACGAGCAGGAGAACGTCGTGGTGCAGGTGGTCCCGTTCGGCACGGGCTACACCGCGGCGACGGAAGGCCGGTTCGTGCTGTTGGAGTCGGACGCGGCGCAACCCGTGGTGCACCTGGAGCACTACCGGGCCAGCGCGACGGTCACGGATTCCTCCGATGTGCGGGCGTATCAGGACGGCGTGGACCGACTGCGCGCCGTCTCCTTGTCCGAGGTGGAGTCCGCGGAGTTCATCGCCGGTATGACAACGGAGAAGGAGGGCGTGTCGTGACGACTCCCGGGAACTGGCGCAAGTCCAGTTACAGCGGGTACCAGACGAACTGCGTCGAGGTCGGCCGTGTCGCAGGCGGCTCTGCGGTGCGGGACACGAAGAACCGCGGTGCTGGACACATCGCGGTGGCGTCGGCGCAGTGGGCGAACTTCTTACGTTCGCTCAAGTCCGGCGTGTTCGACCGCTGAACCTCGTGGGTGCGTGTGGTGCCCGTGCGTTCGCCTCCGAGCGGTTCGCGGCGGTGAGTCGGAACGACCCCGTGAACACATCACCTTGCCTCTCCGGCGTCCGCTGCCTGTCGCGTTGATCATGCCTGTTCCGCACAGAGTATTTGTCGTGCACGACAGGGGCAATCACACCGGCAGGTGATCTTGGGGCGCGACAATTGCTCGTGTCCCTAGACTTGGCGCATGGCCCGCAGCAGGAAGGTATCCCCGCGCATCCGAGCCCTCGGAGCGGAGCTCCGCGAGCACCGGGAGAACGCGGGGCTCACCGTGCGCGAGGTCGCTGAACGACTCGGCGGTCACCACTCCAAGTACGCGCGGTACGAGACCGGCGACCAGACCCCGGCTCCGGAAACGATCACCGCCCTGCTCACCGCGTACGGCCTGCCGGAGGGTGAGCGCGAACGGCTGGCCACATCGGCGAGGGAAGCCACGGAGACGGCGAACTCGGTAAAACCGCGTCGCAGCAACGTCGACGCGGACCTGAAGACGTTGCTCGAACTGGAGCGCACCGCGACGAGCATCGTCGACGTGGCGCCAATGCTGGTCCCCGGGCCGATGCAGACCGCGGACTACGCCCGCGCGGTCATGTCGGGCTGGGTGGCCGCTGACGACGTGGAAGCGCACGTCGCCATGCGCATCGGCCGACGGGAGGTGCTGACCCGCCGGGACGCACCCCACGTGACCGCGATCATCGGCGAGTGGGCGCTCCGCGAACCCATCGGCCTTCCCGGCGTCATGGCCGAGCAGCTGCGACAACTCGCCGACATCGCTGAGCGGCCGAACGTCGACCTGCGCGTCCTGCTCAGCGCGCGTGGTGCGTGGACACCTGCGCACGTCGGGCAGTTCCTGCTGTTCGAGTTCGACAAGGCGGACCCGGTCGTGCACGTCGAGACGCTCAGCTCCGACGCGTTCCTCAGCAGTCCCGGAGACGTGCACGTTCACCGCGAAGCAGCGCGGTGGCTGCGGGAAACGGCGCTGCCGACCGATGAATCCGCGGAACTGCTGGACAAGTTGACAGCCGAGATGGAGGAGAGCTCATGAACCACGCACAGCCACGCGACTGGCGCAAGTCCCGGTACTCCTCGCAACAAACCGCCTGCATCGAGGTCGGTCGTGTCCCCGGTGGCGCTGCGGTGCGGGACACGAAGAACCGAGAGGCCGGCCACATCGCGGTGGGCTCCGCGCAGTGGGCGGGTTTCCTGCGTTCGCTCAAGTCCGGTGCCCTGGACCGCTGAGTTTCCTCGGTGCCTCGCAATTCCGGTCATCGGGAGGGTCCAGCAAGGGTGGTGCTGGCGGCTACTCGGAGAAAGTCCCGGCCTTCCCGCCGGATGCGAACGGCGGCAACGAACTCATCGGCAGTCCCTCGATCTGGCATCGTTCTCGGGAAGTACCTGGGAAGGGGAGAACCCGCCGAGTCGACAGCAGTGCGAATCAGTAGCTTCTGAATCCCACTCGGCCATCGTGCTCCGAAGCGGAACCACCGCCGTACTCGCCGGATCCGGCCTGTGCGACCTCGGACAGCGGCACCACCACGCGGCCCCGGTTGCCCGGCGGTGCGCGCGGCACACCGGGTGCGCTCGCCGGGTTCGCCGTGCTCGACGCGGAGGTTCCCGGGTACGCTGCGGTACCCGGCGCGGCCGTCGAAGACCCCGTGGCGGCCGTGCCGGGCCCGGCCCTCGCACCCGGAGCGCTGCCGGGCGGGACGGCCGCACCGGTGGTGTGGTTCTGCGCCGCCGGCGGCGGGCTCAGCGGATCGGCCGGCTCGGTCGGCCCCCGGACGGAGTTCCGCGTCTGCTCCGCGGTGATCCCGGCTTGCTGCATCTCAGGGCCGCAGAACAGCGCACAGCCGAGGAACTGCACCAGACCGGGGACACCACCTGCCGCACCCGGGCGCTGCCCATCGGGTGGCGAGCCGACTTCTGCCCGCAACGCAGCACGCGGGATGCCGACGTGGACCGCCGGAGGACCGGCGGGGGCGAGCACCAGGCCCGGCCGCTGCGGCGTCAGGGGCGCTGCTGCTCGATGCTGATGCCACTCTCGCTGTGCTTCGCCCGGTACATGGCCGCGTCCGCCCGGGTGAGCGCCTGGTCCGGCGTGTCCTCGGCGTTCAGCAGCACGTACCCGAGGCTGACTCCCACCGCCCGCGAGGAGTCGTCGACGACGTCGCCGGACTCGCGGAAGGCGTCCCGGATGCGCCGGGCGAAGTCCTGCGGGTTCGCGGGCGCCGGGTTGAGGAGGACGACGAACTCGTCACCGCCGATGCGCGCGAGCGTGTCCGTGCTCCGGACGCAGGTGGTGAGCCGCTCCGCGACCGTGCGCAGCACGGCGTCCCCGGCCCCGTGCCCCAGGGTGTCGTTGATCTCCTTGAAGTGGTCGAGGTCGACGTAGAGCAGAGCGAGGTCGTGCGACCGCGGCTGCTCCTGCGGCAGTTCCCTGTTCAGCTGGGACAGCAGGAGGGCCCGGTTGGAGACGCCGGTGAGCGGGTCGTGCGTGGCCTGGTAGGCCAGCTGCTGCTGGGCGATGTACAGCTGGCGCAGGCTCACGAGCTCCCGTAACACGACCAGCGCCACGATGCCGACGAGGAAGTACACCGCGCTGGCCGGCGGATTCCCCGTCGAGACGGTGTTGAACAGCGTGAACGCGCACACCGCGGCCAGCGGGACGTACGGCAGCAGCAGCAGCGGTACGCGCGGGGTCCGCCGCAGGGACCGGCGGTCGGGGGCGAGCGCGGCCACCAGGAACAGCACCGGCCCGCTCGCGTACCCCACGTCGGCCAGCGGCGGGGCCAGCATCGCGCTGCTGATCGCGTAGAGGTAGAACACGTGGGAGAACCCGATGGCGAGCAGGCCCGCCACCAGCCACGCCAACGGGGGACGCAGCACGCTGTGCAAGGTCATCGCGAACAGGATCGCCACGGCGATCAGCACCAGGTCCGCCGCGGTGTACGAAGCCACCACGAGCAGCCTATCCACGCGGACGTTGCCGGGGTTGCTGATGACCTCGAGCGCGATCCCCCAGCTCAGGGCCAGCAGGCTGCCCACGATGATGAGCCCGTCGAGCACGCCGACCGCGCGCGACGGCACCACCCCGTGCTCCCGGGCCGCAGCGCGGTCCCCCTTCACCATGCGGAGCAGGGCGAAGAAGGCGAAGAGGGGCATCCCGAAGTAGAGCGCGTTCGCGGCGTTCGGGAACAGGTTCGGGTCCACGCTGCGGTACCACGTCCACGAGGCGTGGGCCGGGAGCCACAGGAAGAGCGCCAGGGCCATCAGCCACCGCCACCGCCGCTCCTCGCCCGCTGCGCGCCACCCGGTCCAGGCGAAAGCGGCGACGGCGGCAGCGGCCCCCACGAGGCTGGTCGCATCGGCCACGAGGTGGCGGACCGCGCTGTCCACCGGGCCCGCCACCACCAGGAGGACGACGGCGAAGTCCGCGAGGACCACACCGGCCACCGCGCGGGACCAACGCTGCTTCGCGGTCATATCTGCAACCTCGTTGCCGGGGCGCTGCACGTGCACAACTACTACCCGTCGACGCCCTCGCGCGCGCGCCGCACCAGGTCCTCGACCGCCGGGTGCGCGCGCTCGCGCTGGTCGGGCCCCAGCCCGGACCCCGCCCTGCGGCGCAGCACGTCGTCGCTGCGCAGTGCGCCCTCGTGCCGCACGGCCCACACGACCTCGGCGGCCGTCACCGGCACTCCCGGCGCGACGGGATCGGCCAGGTCCGGGTCGAGCTCCGCCAGCGCGGCCAGCCGCGCCGCCTCGGCCCCGTACTTGGCGAGCAGGCGCGGCGAAGCGCCCGACTCGGCGAGGTACGCCGGCGGGGCAGAGCCCACCAGCGGCACGGCGGCGGTCCGCGACGGACCCGCGTGCAGCTCGCCGTGCCGCACCGCCAGGTCGATCGCCGCCGAGGCGCGCTCCCGCACCGGTGCCGCACCGCCGGGCGCCGCGATCACCCCGGACTCGGCGCACCACGCCCCGCTCTCCGCGCGCCCGGCCGGAGACCCGGCGACCGGGGCGGTGGCCGCGCCGAGCACCGCGCCCCGCCCTGGCGGGTGCGCCAGCACCCCCGCCAGGGCCGCCACCGCCGCGTCGATCGTCCCCGGCAGCGCCGGCTCCTCCGCGAGCGGGAAATCGCACGGCTCCAGCCACGCGCCGCCGTCCGCCGACGGCACCGCGGAGACGAACCTGCCGTCGCCGGAAACCGGTGCGAGCAGCCCTGTTTCGGCGATGCCGAGCGCTTCCGCGTCGACGAGCAGGCCGTGCCGCCGGAACAGCGGAACCGCCGCAGTGGAGTCCACTTCGGACACCCAGCCGCCGGAAGCGTTGACCACGGCGCGGGCCCGCAGCTGCAGCGCCCCACCCGCGGAGACGTCCACCGCCGCGGCGCCACCGGGGTGCACCCGCTCGGCGCGCACCCGGGTGAGCACGCGCGCGCCGAAACCCGCGGCGGTGCGGGCCAGCGCCACCACCAGGCGGGTCTCGTCGACCGGGCGGGCGGCGAACCACAGCAGCCCCCCGCGCGCGTCCGCGCGCAGCCCCGGCACGAGCGCGAGCGCGCCCGCCCGCGACAGCCGCCGCGACCGGGGCAGCGCCGCGCGCCCGGTGCCGCGCAGCACCGCGTCGCGGGCGTGCAACTGCGCCGCCCACGACGCCTCGCGGTGCCGCGGGACCTCCCCGGTCAGCGGCAGCACGCGCCCCACCGCGCGCAGCGGGTGCGCGAGCGGATCGCGCAGCGGGTGCACCGCGGAGCGGCGCGCGGCCGCCCGCACCGCCGCGGCCGCCGGCAGCCGCCACGGGTGCGGCTCGCCGATCGGAGCCCACCCCCGTCCGGGCTCGGCCGAGAGCACCTCGGACGGGTCGGCGGTGTCGCCGAGCAGCCCCGAGGCCCCGGACGCCAGATCGCCCTGCTCCACCAGGGTGACGCGCAGGCCGCGCGCGGCCGCGTCCAACGCGCACGCGGCCCCGGTCGTGCCGCCGCCGACGACGAGCACGTCGGCCGTGCCCTCGGCCGCCTCGACGACCTCCCGGCGCCGGCGCGCCGCGTTCAACGACGTGGCGCGCAGCGAACCGGCGGGCAGCGGGGTGGCGGGCATCACGCCAGCACGGTGTTCACTCGGGCCGCGCGACGCAACCCGAATCGCCGCCCGCACCGCGGGGCGGCCGCACGGGAAACCACCCCACCGTGGCTCACACCTCCGAGCTCACCCGACCTCTTGGGGGTGCCGCGACCGCACCGGCGCGGCCAGCGCCGTCACGGCGCGGTAGTCGAAGCCGAGCCGCCGGTAGACCTTCAGCGCCGCCGGGTTGTCCGCGTCCACCATCAGCGCCACCCGCCCCTCGCGGGCGAGCTCCCGCGTGAGGAACGCGCACAGCGCGGTGGACAGGCCGCGGCCGCGCCGCTCCGGGTGCGTCGCCACACCGGAGAGGAAGCGCACGTCCGGGGCGGGCCACGAGTCCGCGCCCGCGGCGACCAGCACGCCGTCCTCGTCGCGGATCCCGGCCCACCGGCGCGCGCCCGGATCGCCCGGGAACAGGTACGAACGGGGGTTCGCGGTCTGCAGCAGGGCGGTGACCTCGTCCTCCTCGTCCGCGGTCAACCACCGCGCTGCGCCCGCGTCCTGCGCCGGCGCGTCGGCGACCAGATCCATCCAGCCGAACGTCGCGCGCACCTCGAGCTCCAGCCGGGTGGCGACCTGGTGCGCCAGGGGAGTGGCCGCGAGCGGCCGCAGCCGCTCGCCCGGCAGGTCGGGCACGACCGACGACAGCAGCTCCGCCACGTCGTCGGGCGGCCCGGTGCAGGCCAACCGGTCGTTGCGGCTGAGGTCCGGGGCGTGCACGGCGACCGCGCCGCCGTGCTGCCACGCGGACCCCGCCGCGTGCGGGTAGTCCGGGGTCAGCGCCTGGGCGGCCCACCGCAGCAGGGGCTCGTCGGTGGCCGCGCGCACCGCCTCGAAGCTGGACAACTGGTACATGCTCCGATCATGCACCGAGCGGGCCCGGCAACGGTGTAGCGCGGCTCACGTCTTGCCGCGTTTCCACCGCCGCTTCTGCTTCGCCGTCGCCTCGTGCAGCTCCAGCAGCGCCTCCTGCACCGCCCGCCGCGACTCCTCGGCGGACTGCGGCGGGGCGTGCGGGTCCGGCTCGGGCATCCCGCCGTCCACCTGGAACCAGCGTTCGTGCCACAGCGCCTCCAGGGCGGCGTTCCAGCGCTTGCGCGCGTCCGCGCGCACCTGCTCCAGCTGCGCATCGGCCTCCTCGATGCGGCGGGACGCGTCGGCCGCGGCCTCCTCCAGCTCCGCGGCGCGGGCGTTCTCGTGCCGCCGCAGCCGCTCCGCCGCCGTCGCGGCCAGCGCGGTCAGCTCCTTGTACCGGATCGCGGCGGGGACCTCGCCGTTCATCGCGCACCTCCTGCGAGCCCGTCGGCATCCGCGCCGCGGTCCGCCAGCACAGCACCCGCGTCGCCCGGTCCGGCCGCGCCGGCCCCCGGCGAGGCGCCGTCCGCTTCCGGGGAGCCGGCTGCCCCTGCGGCGCCGTCCGCTTTCGGGGAGCCGGCTGCACCTGCGGGGTCGTCCGCCTCCGGGGAGCCGGACCCGTCCGCGCTGCCGGACGCGCCGCCCGGTTCGGCCGCCTCCTCGAGCAGGTCGTCCAGCTCGAACGGCAGCACCACCTCCGGCCGGGCGTGCGCCGAGCGGTCGAAGAACAAACCGCGCCGCGCCCGCGGCGCCCAGTTGACCACCTGCCCCGCGGCGAACTGGGTCAGCTCCTGCCCGTGGGCGTCGAACGCCACCCACGCGCCCAGGTCGTCCGCCGATCCGGTCATGCCCAGGGTGTGCTTGACGCGCTGGGCGCTGCGCCACCAGCCGAGCACGTGCACCCGGGCCTCCGGGCCGTGCCGCAGGAGAGCGCGCAGCCGGTCCATCCCGCTGGTCATCGTCTGGTCCTTGCGCTCCAGCGCGGTGTGCGCCGCGTCCACCCCGAACAGCACCACGTAGTGGGCGTCGGCGCTGCGGGCGTCGGCGGGGTGGGTGTCGGCGCTGCTCCGCTGGGTGCTGGGCTGCTCGGCGCTGCTCCGCTGGGTGCTGGGCTGCTCGTCCAGCTGCTGCGCCAGCTCGGTGACCGTCGACGCGGCCTCGTCGAGGTGCGCGGTGCGCACCTCGTGGCCCGCCGCGGCCGCGGCCGCCGCCAGCGCGCGCACCCGCGGGGCGGCGTCGTCGAGGAAGCACCCGAAGGTGAACCGCGCCCGCCCCGGCCGGTGCGCACGCACCAGCGACAGGACCGCGGTGCCCAGCGCGTTCACCGCGTCCACCCGGGCGGAGCCGATCACGGCGACGTGCCGGCCCGGCGAGCGGTCCAGCGGGACCGACACGGGCGTGCCCGCGACGTCGATGACCTGCCCCAGCAGCGCCCGCGGCGCGCCCTCTGCGCCCGCCTGGGCGGGAGCTTGCGGCAGCGCGTCGGACAGGCGCGGCAGCACGGACCCGTCGAACAGCCGCGGCGGTGTGCTGCCCGGAGGCCGCTGCTCCCACAGCTCGCGCTGCAGCCGGTCGAACGTGCCCCGGGCCGTGGCGTCCGGGACGCGGGCGGGCTCGTCGCCGTAGCGCACGCCCGACTCGTGGTTGACCACCGCGTGCCAGCGGGGCAGCTCCATCGCCGCGTGGTTCTGCTCGGCCAGCACCCGCCGGGCCTTCGGCAGCGCCACCCGCAGGATGAACTGCTCGAAGATCGCCGGCTTGCCCCAGAACGCCTCGATGCCGGAGACGTCCTGGCTGGCCAGCACCAGGTGGATGCCCTGCGAGCGGCCGCGCCGCGCCACGTCCTCCAGCAGGCTCGTGGCCTGCGCCGAGACGTGGTCGCGCCCGGCGAAGAGGTACTGGAACTCGTCGATGACCGCGACGATGCGCGGCCACCGGCCCTGCGGATCGGCCGCGCGCAGCTCCTCCAGCTTGGTGACCTCGTGCTCCTTGGCCGCGTCCGCGCGGCGGCGCATCTCGTCGGCGAGGAACCGCAGCAGCGCCAGGCCGAACTCGCGGTCGGTGTTGACGTTCACCCCGACCAGGCGGGCGTGCGGGAGCCAGCTGGGCTCGCGCCGCCCGGGCGTGCACTGGGCGAACGACACGCCCTCCTTGAAGTCCAGCAGGTACAGCTCCAGCTCGTCGGGCGAGTAGCGGGCGGCGAGGCTGCCGAGCATGCCGAACAGGAAGTTCGTCTTGCCCGAACCGCTCGGCCCGCCCACGAGCATGTGCGGGCTGGCGTCGCCGAGGGTGATGCGCACCGGCTCGCCCGCGTCGAAGCCCACGGGTGCGGACAGGCCCGCCGTCGAGTCCTGCGCCCACGTCCGCTCCGGTGCCAGGTCGGCGAACGTGCGCACCCGGGCGCGCCGGGCCAGGTGCGCCTCGGCGATCGCGTCGCAGGCGCGCAGCACCTCCGCGTGCGGCGGGGACTCGTCCGGGCGCACCACGGCTTCCGAACCGGTCGTGCTGCTGCGCGCCCGGTCCGACTCCAGCAGGGTGACCGACTCCAGCGGGCTGTGCACCGTCAGCGGCAGGTCCACGGTGATCAGCTGGATGCCGCAGGCCAGGCCGTTGCGGGCGATGCGCTGCAGTTGCCGCTGCTGCTCCTCCTGCAGCGGCTCGCCGGTGCCGAACAGCACCGCGATCCGCCACGGCTCCTGCCGGTGACCCGTCTCGGCGGCCAGCGAGCGCAGCGAGGTGTGCCCGCCGAGCAGGGCGGAGGTGTGGATGCGGCGGATCTGGTCGGACAGCGCCTGGAGCATCTCGTCCAGCCGCGTCGGGTCGTGCGCGGTGAGCAGCTCGGCCCGCGTGAGCGGGTACAGGCCGGGCAGGGTGCCGGTGAACTGGCCGATGTCCCAGACGTGCACGCGCACCAGCCCCGGTTGGAAGTGGCCGACCACGCGCAGCAGGAGGTTCTGCACCAGCGCTTCCGCGGTCTCCCGCGTCTGCGCGGTGCTCGTGACGCGCAGGTGCGACTCGTCCAGCAGCGGCACGGCGGCCGGGAACGGCTCCGGCGCGGGCGAGTCCGGCACCGAGGCAGTGCCGATGCGCCACAGCTCGGGTGGTTCGGTGGCCCCCGCCGTGCCGGGCGTGCCCAGCCAGTCCGACCACGGCGCACCGGCCGCGCCCGGGGCGGCGGAGGCCACCAGCTCGGACAGCTGCTGCGGCGCGGCCTGCCAGTCGCGGTAGATCTCGGCGCGCTCCTCCAGCGCGGCCCGCAGCGCCGCGTCGAAGGCCGGTCCGCGCCCGGTGCTGGCGGCACCCGGGTCGCGGTAGGCGGCTGCCACGCCGTGCTGGGCGATGCGCAGGGCCGACTCCTCGCGGGCCACGTCCTGCCTGCGGCGCGCGTGCTCCTGCTCGGCGGCGCCCAGCGCGGTGGCCACGCTCGCGCGCAGCCGCGTGAAGGCCTGCTCGATGCGGCGGCGCCGCTCGTCGCGTTTGCGCACGGAGCACCTCGACACTGGGTTACGGGCAGTGATCAAATTACCACGATCGTGGAACGTGCCTTCTCGCGCGACCGGCACGTTCCCGCAGCGCCCGCCCCCTGCGGCGGACGCCCCGCAGGGGCGCGCGGGGGTTCCGCGCTGCGGAGTTCCGCACTACAGCGAGGAGCGGAAGGCGGCGATCGTTTCGCGGACCCGCTCGACCGCCTGGCTGGTGCGTTCGATCTGGTCGTCCGCGCGGTGCAGTCCCGGTGGCACCGCGGTCTCCGGGTGGTCCGGGTCGATGCGCGCCAGGGCGGCGACGGCCTCGTCGAGCGCGGTGCGCCCCCTGCCCAGCTCGGCCCCGACCCGGGCCAGTTGCTCCTCCACCGAGATGAGCGCGCGGACGAGCTCGCCGACGCCGTTCACAGCCGTCCCGCGTAGCTCTCCGCGGTGGTGATGCCGGCGTTGATCGTGCCGGTGGCACCGGTGAGGTTCTGCTGCGCCTCGGCGAGCATGCCGTAGGCGTGCTGGACGTCCTCCTGCGCGGTGCCCTGGGTGGCCACGGCGAGGGCTTGCTGCGCCTCTTCCAGGGTCTGCGAGGCCTGCTGCACGGCCGCGACCGCTTCCGCGGCCTTCTGGTTGGCCAGGGCGATGCCCGCGCGAACCTCTTCCACGCCTGCCATGTGCTCTTCGGCCCTCCCGGGACGCGCGAAAACGCGAAATTCTTCGGATTCGCGACCGCAGCGACCGCGCCGCGCGTGCACCGGCGGCGGGGTGCGATCAACTTCGTGATCGCACCCTAGCGTCTCGGCGCCCCGGCGGTCTCAGCAGCCCGGGCATCTCGGCGGTGCGGCACGGCGGTCGGCCTCCCCGTCGGTGGCGGCGGCCTCCGCTGCGGCGCGGAAGGCCGCCGTGGTGGCGGTTCTCGCGCCGGCGCCGGCCCGTCTACAGTGGATCCGAATGGGCTTCGAGCAGGAGGCGCTCACCGCCCGGGACGAGCTCGGCGAGCAGCTCCGGGTGCTCCAGCACGGCCCAGGCCGTCGGCGGGGCGCAGTGCACCTGCCCGCGCGCGAGGGGCGCGCCGAGCGCGCGCAGCATGCGCCGCACCGCGCCGGAGAGCGTGACCTCCGCCGGCTGCGCACCGGACGACGCGGCGCCCGCGCGGCGGATCGTCACCGCCCAGCAGCCCGGCTCCTCCGCGGAGCAGTCCACCGCCCCGGCGACCTCGCCGGAGAGCAGCTCCGCCAGCGCGGAGCAGGCGTCCACCGCCGCCGACGCGCTCTCCGCGCCGACGACGGCCGTGATCTCGCAGTGCGGCCCGGAGCCGGGCGATTCGGAACTGGGCGACCCGGAGCCGGGCGATTCGGCCCCGGACGCTCCGGAGCCGGGAACTCCCGCATCAACCATGGTGCGTGCATTCTCGCACCCGCGCACCGCGTGACCGGCCGGGCTCGTCAGGCCTCCTCGGCCGACTCCGGCAGCAGCCCGTAGTGCGCGAACAGGTCGCGGCCGTCGGCATCGGACAGGTGGCCGCTCGCGGCGGTCACGCGCGGCGCGTTGCGCACGTCCCCGCGCGTGAACGGCACGTCGAGGCGGTCCTCCGCGGTGGTGGCGCCGTCGAGCGGCACGAACGTCTCGCGCAGGCCGAGCACGCCGCTGCGCACGGTGATCCACTCGGGCCGGAGCGTCTCGTCGTCGACGTAGACGTTGGCGACCCGGCCGAGGCGGTTGCCCGCGCGGTCGAAGACGGCCACGCCGATCAGGTCCTGGGCGCGCTGGACGTCCTTCATCGGCAGTCCCTCCTGGTGGCTGGGACTTCACGCTCACTGGGAGAGCGCAAGACCGCAACCGCGCAAGGGACACGCCTCACCCCATCGGGTAAGCCGCTCCGCGGCTCGTCCGCCAGCAGGAACTCCTCCGCTCAGCGGTAGGCACCCGCGTCGATCTCCCCGTGGCCGCAGACGGGCCCGGCCGGCCACGACACCACCAGCGAGTCCGTCTCGTCCGGCGGGATCACGTTCGCGTGCGTCGGGTCCGGGGCGCACGGGCCGTGCACCGGCTCGTCCCCGGTCGGCACGACGGTCCAGTGCAGCGTGGAACTCGCCGATTCGTCCGGGGCCAGCGTGATCAGCCGCGGCTCCGGGTCGCCCGTGCGCTCCACCCGGGTGGGCAGCGCCTGCCCGTGCTCGCCGACGAGCTCGAGCCCGCCGTAGCCGTACAGGTTGCAGGTCTCCCCGCTGGTGTTGGTCAGCGTCAGCTCCGCGTAGCGCTGGCCCGCGCCGGCCCCGCTCGGCCGCAGCTCTCCCGACAGCATCGAGGTGTGGCAGCGCCCGACCCCCTGCTCGTCGCTGCTCGTCGGGCCGGAGGTCGTCGTTCCGGGCGAGGAGGGCGTTGCTGTGCCGGTTCCCGCCCCGGGGCCCTCGGTCGTCGAGGAGCCGTCCGCGCCACCGTCCCCGGGTGCTGCGTCGTCGGGTGCCGTGTTGCCGGGTGCTCCCTCGGCGCCGTCGGTGACGGGCGCGCCCTCGGGCGCCGGTGCGGGGGCCGCCGCGCCGTCCGAATCCGCGGCCGTGCCGCAGCCGCTCAGCGCCAGCGCGAGGACCGCACCCGTGGCGGGCAGCAGGCGCACGCTCGCTTTCCTGAGTCGCGGTTTCACCGGAACCACCTCTCAAACTCCCCCATGTGGCGGGGTGCGCATCCGTTCTCTCACCGGGGGACGTGCGACTCGCGTCCGGGTTGCCGAGCGCGGCGAGAAAATCGCGCCCCTCACCCGGTTGGACCACATTTGTCCGCCGTGATCCGAAGGTCCGCGTTGTCCGCGGAGGGCCTCCCACCGCGATCGGATCGGTGGGGGAGCCACTGTGCCCCCTGCTGCGGAGCGGCGCGAGCGCGCGACACATCTGTGCGCGGATGGGGTGGGAGTGCCCGGTGGGGCGCGACGCGCGGAGATCATCCCGTCGGGGCCGTCTTGTGCCTCGGATGGTCGACGTGCCGGGGCGGGGATCACCGGTAGGTTCGGTGATCACGGCACGTCACATCTGAGGGGGTACGAGCGATGGCCGAGCGCATTCCGGGGATCGACGTCGCGCGGTACCAGGGCGAACCGGACTGGAACGCGGTCCGCGGCGCCGGGTACGCGTTCACCTACATCAAGGCCACCGAAGGGGTCGGCTACGTGAGCCCGACCCTCGACGCGCAACTGGCCGGTGCGCGGCGCGCGGGGATGGTCACCGGGCTGTACCACTTCGCCCGGCCGGACACGAACGGCCCGGACGCCGACGCGGCGACCTTCGCCGAACAACTGGGGCGGCTGGACTCGGCGGGGCAGGGCAACCTCCCCCCGTGCCTGGACGTGGAAACCGAGGGCGGGGACCTCGCGGCCTGGATCAAGGGCTTCATCGACTCCTTGCGCTCCCGCGTCGGGCGGCACGAAATCACCGTCTACGCCTCCTCGTCCTGGTTCAGCGACAAGCTCGGCCCCGACGCGTGGGTCGACGGCGGGGTGTTCCTGTGGGTGGCGCACTACGGGCGCACCCCGGGCGAACCGGCGTACAACACCGACCGGGTGGTGCTGCACCAGCACTCCTCCGAGGGGCAGGTTCCCGGCATCGGGGGCAACACGGACCTGAACGTGAGCATGGTCGACCTGGCCTCGCTGACCGGCGCCGCTCCGCCGCCCCCGCCGCCGGAACCGCCCCAGCACCGCACGTACGTGGTGCAGCCGGGTGACACGTTGTCCGGGATCGGGGAGCAGTTCGGCGTGGACTGGCGGGAGATCGCCCAGCTCAACGGGATCTCCGACCCGGACCTGATCTACGTGGGGCAGACGCTGCGCATCCCGTGACGGGGCCGTGCGCGGCGGGCCCGGCGACGTCGTGAGCGGCCCGGGGCCGGGATCCCCGCGCCCCCGGCCTCCCGCCCCGTCGCGCGGGGACGGCGCCGAAAGTGCGCACGAGGGCGCACGCACGTGCGCGCCGGGCCCACCCGCCGCGCGGGTGACTCGTTCCACTGGCCTTGCCGGGGCGCCGCTGCGCTGGGTATATGAGCGCGTTCGGGTGAACATCGGCGCTGCGTGGGCCCGCACTCGTCGTGCGGGCCGCCGGCGGGAAGGTCGACTCCTCTACAGTCGAGCACGTGCACGCGCCCGCGCATCCCCGTCCGCCGCACCGGCGGCCCCGGCCCGTTCCGGACCGCTGCGCAGAGCGCACATCCGATCGCGGTGCGCAACCGCGGGGAGGAGGCGTCCCCGCCTCCCGCGGGCGCCGGCCCCGCCCGGCGAGGGCGGGCCTGCCGCGGTGCCCGAGGGGACGTGATCGCCGATGACGGCGGTGGCGATCCTGCTCGGCGCGCTCGGCGCCTGCGGCTACGCCCTGGGCGCGCGCATGCAGCACCGCGCCGTGCACGCGATGACCGGCGGGGCCCGGTTCTCGCTGCGCGACCAGGCGCGCCTGTTCGGCGAACCGCGCTGGCTGGGGGGCCTGCTCGTGCTCGGGCTCGGCGCCGGGCTGCACGTGACCGCGCTCGGGTTCGCCCCGCTCAGCGTCGTGCAGCCGCTGGGGGTGATCGCGCTGCCGATCACCGTGCTGCTCACCCTGCGGGAGCAGGGGACCCGCACGCGCGAGCTCAACCTGAGCGTGCTGCTCTCCGTGGCCGCCGCGATGGTGGGTGTGGGGCTGTTCGTCGTCCTCGCCGCGCGCACCGCGGCGCCCACCCCGGTGGCCCCGCACCACCAGCTGGCCGCCACCCAGATCGCCGCGGTCACCATCCTCGCGTTGGCCATGGCGGCCGTGCTGAGCCGCTCGCGGACGCGGTGCGTGCTGTTCGCCGCAGCCGGCGCCGCGGCCTACGGCTACGTCTCGCTGCTCATGCGCGGCATCACCCAGCAGCTCGGTGCGCTCGACCCGGCGAACATCCCCGTCGTCCCGCTGTTCGGCGTCGCCGCTGCCATGCTCGTGGGGGGATGGCTGGTCCAGCACGGGTACGCCAGCGGGTCGCCGGACCTCGTCGTGGCCTGCCTGACCGTGATCGACCCGATCGTCGCGGTCGGCATGGGCCTCGGCCTGCTCGGCGAGGCCGACCGGATCGCGTTCCCCACCACGGTCGGGCAGGTGGCCTGCGCGGCCGTGGCCTGCGTCGGGGTCTTCGCGCTCGCCCGGTACCACCCCGACAACCAGCGCCGCGCGCCCGCTCGGGAAGCGGTGGCGGCCGCCGGCGCCGCGGTACCACCCGGATCGGCAGACCGTTCTCGGAGGAATATCCCTTGACTGCGCAAACGACCGACGGCCCCCTGCGGATCGTGGTGGGTGCGGTGATGTACCCGCCCGACGTCAGCGGCGCCGCCAACTTCGGCTACCGCCTCGCGCGGGGCCTCCTCGCCCGGGGTCACGAGGTGCACGTGATCTGCCACTCGGGCGACCGGCAGGCGCACACGCGCGTCGAGGACGGCGTGACCGTGCACCGGGTGCCCTCGTACGGCTCGCCGTTCCACCCCACCGTGCGGTTCTGCCTGCCCTGGCGGGCCACCCGGCACGCGGCGCGGCTGCTGGAGGAGATCCGGCCGGACGTCGTCCACGTGCAGTCGCACTTCTTCATCGGCCGCGGCCTGATCAACGCGGCCCGCCGCGCCGGGATCGGCCTGGTCGCGACGAACCACTTCATGCCGGAGAACATCTTCGGCTACCTGCGCATGCCGCGGGTGCTGCACGGCGTGGCCGGGCGGCTGCTGTGGCGGCAGCTCGTCAAGCACTACAGCAAGACGCAGCTGGTCACCGCGCCGACGCCGCGGGCCGTGCAGCTGCTGCACGACAACGGCTACGAGTCCGAGAGCATGCCGCTGTCCTGCGGCATCGATGTCCAGCGCTACAGCTCGCGGGCCGTGGAGCACCGGCACCGCGAGCCCGACCCGGACCCGCGCACCGTGCTGTTCGTCGGCCGCATCGACGACGAGAAGCACATCGACGAGCTGCTGCGCGCCATGTCCGTGCTGCGCCTGTCGCACCGCACCCGCCTGGAGATCATCGGGGACGGGGCGCACCGGCCCGTGCTCGAACGCCTGGCCGCCGAGCTCGGCATCGCCGACCGGGTGCGCTTCGCCGGCTACGTCGACGACGAGGAACTGCTCGACGCCTACGCGCGGGCCGACCTGTTCTGCATGCCGAGCATCGCCGAGCTGCAGAGCCTGGCCACGATGGAGGCCATGTCCGCGCGCACACCCGTGGTGCTGGCCAACGCGATGGCGCTGCCGCACCTGGTCGACCCCGGGGTGAACGGGTGGTTGTACCCGCCGCGGGACGTGCACGCGCTCGCCCGCGCCATCGAGTCGGTGCTCGGCGACCGCGCGACCATCGACCGGATGGGCGAGGCCAGCGAGCGGATCGTGAGCCAGCACGACATCAACACCGTGCTCGGCCGGTTCGAGTCGATCTACCGGTGGGCCGCGCACCCCGCCGGCAGTTCGGAGACGGGTGAAGCACGCAGCGAATTGGCGAGTTGATCGATGGGAGCACCGCAACGGCACGGGGTGACCCTCGCCGGCTCGCGGGTGCACTACTTCAGCTACGGAGCGACGCACCGGCCCGACGCGGAGACCGTGGTGATGGTGCACGGGCTGCGCGGCACCCACGAGGGGCTCGAACTGCTCGCCGCGGAACTGCTCGCCGCCGACGACCGGCCGCGCCGCGTGGTCATCCCGGACTTACCCGGTTACGGCGAATCCACGCCGTTCCCGCAGTCGCGGCACGACGTTCCCGGCTACGCCGAGATGGTGCGCGCGCTGATCGACCACCTCGGCGGCCGTTCCGCGGTGCTGGTCGGGCACTCCTTCGGCTCGGTCATCGCCGCGTGCGTGGCCGGCCGGCACCCCGAACGGGTGCACCGCCTCGTGCTCGTCAACGCGATCACCTCGCCGCCGCTGCGCGGACCGCGGGGCGTGCTGTCGGCGCTGACCTCCGGCTACTACGCGCTGGGGCGCGTGCTGCCCGCGCGGCTGGGCAAGGCGTGGCTGGGCAACCGCTACGCCGTGCTCGTCGCCAGCCGCGCGATGACGCGGAGCAAGGACCCCGAGCTGCGGCGGTTCATCGACGACAACCACCTGCGGTACTTCAGCCGGTTCCACAGCCCGACGGTGCTCGGTGAGACCTACCAGGCCTCGATCAGCAGCACCGTCCTCGACCACACCGGGGCGCTGCGGGTGCCCGTGCTGCTCGTGGCCGGGGAGGACGACGACATCGCTCCGCTCGACGGGCAGCGCGGCGCGGCGGCGCGCATCGAGGACGCGCGGCTGGTGGTGCTCAGCAACGTCGGCCACCTCGTGCACTACGAGGCACCCGACCGCGCGGCCCGGGCCACGGCGCGGTTCCTCGCGACCGAACGTCCCCGCGAGGCGTCATGAGCGGGACGCGCATCGTCGTCGACGCCCGGTGGACCCGGACCGACACGCCCGACGGGATCAGCCGCTACGGCGCCAACCTCATCGCCGCGCTGCACCGGCTGCACCCGGTGACCATGCTCGTCTGCGACGAGCGCCAGCTGCGGCTGCTGCCGCAGCACGTTCCCCACGTGCGGGTGCACAGCCCGCTGTCGCCGCGGGAGCTGTGGCTGTCCCGCACGCTGCACCGGCTCGGCGCCGACGTCGTGTTCAGCCCGATGCAGGTGATCGGCGGGTTCCGGCGGAGGTACCGGTTGGTCCTCACCCTGCACGACCTCATCTACTACCGGCATCCGAGCCCTCCCAGCTTCCTCCCGCTGCCCGTGCGCGCGGTGTGGCGGCTGTTCCACCTCGCCTACTGGCCGCAGCGCGTGCTGCTCGACCGCGCCGACATGGTGGTCACCGTCAGCGACACGACGCGGCGGCTGATCGAGCAGCACCGCCTGACGCGGCGCCCCGTGCGCGTCGTCCACAACGCACCCAGTTCCGAGCTGGCCGCGGAAGCGGGCGGGGATTCCCCCGCGGCTCCCGAGGGCGGCGAGTCCGCGGAGGGCGGCGAGTCCGCAGGCTGCGCGGAGTCCGGCGAGGACGACGAACCCGCGGAACCCGTTGAGTCCGCAGAGGACGGAACGGAGCGGGGCGAGGACGGCGCAGGCAGCGCCGGGACCGGCGCTGCCGCCCCGCACGACCGGACTGCCGCCCCGCGCGAGCTCGTGTACATGGGCTCGTTCATGCCGTACAAGAACGTGGAGACGCTCCTCGCCGGCATGGCGCACCTGCCCGGGCACCGGCTGCACCTCCTCGGTCGCCTCCCGCCGCGGCGGGAGGCGCAGCTGCGGCGGGTCCTCCCGCCCGGCGCGGACGTCGTCTTCCGGGGCGGCATCGGCGACGCCGATTACCGCCGCCTGCTGCTGCGCGCCGCAGCACTGGTCACCGCCTCGAAGGACGAGGGCTTCGGGCTGCCGCTCATCGAGGCCATGCAACTGGGAATCCCCGTGGTGTGCAGTGATCTCGCGATCTTCGGCGAAGTCACCGGCGGGAACGCGGTGTTCTTCGACCCCGCGGATCCGGCCGACTTCGCCCGGGCGGTGCGCGCCGCCGCCGAAGAACCCCTGCGCTCGGCCCTGCGCGCCGGCGGGCGCGCGCAGGCCGCCCGGTTCACCTGGGAGGAAGCCGCACGCCGGCTGCTGGACGGGATGCGGGAGCTGCACGGGGCGCCGCGGCGCACCCCCTGACGATCAGTACCGCCACACCTGGATCGCCCGCGCGGGGTACTCCGCCTCCGGAACCTGGGCGCCCTGCGGGAACGTCGAGAAGTTGAGCTCGCTGCCGCAGTGCTCGTCGGCGTACACGGTGACCGGCCGGTCGGTGCTGTTGGCGAACGACCGCGCCGTCTCCGGCAGCGTGATGCACTCCTCCAACGGGTGCTCGTCCAGGTCCACGTGCTGGGCTCCGCCGCTGAACGCGCCCTCCGTCCACGTGCAGAACGTCCCGGTAGGACACTCCGCCGCAGCGCTGCCCGCGGTTGCCGGGGTCGTCGCGGCGCCCGGTGCGGCAGCGGGCTCGGCCGCGGCGGTGCGGTCCGTGCTCGCCGACATCGGCAGCAGGAACAGCACCGCCAGGCTCGCGGCGAACAGCACCCTGGTCGGCGCGGACGGGCGCGCGGTGCGGTGCGGCGTGGCGAGCATGGGCATTCTCCTCAACTCCTCGGATCTCGGTGGAAACCGCTGACGCACCCAAGAATCCGGACGAGAAGCAGGATTTCCAGCACTTCGCCCAGATACACCACGACCGTGTGGATCTGTTCCTCCCCGCCGCTGCAGCGGCTGTCCAGCAGCGACCGTCCAGCACCGAGCGCCCAGCAGCGGCCGTCCCGCAGCACTGCGGCCGCCCAGCAGCGACCGCCCCGCAGCACTCCGGCCGTCCCGCAGCACTCCGGGGCCGTCCCGGCCCCCGACACACCGGGCGGCTTCCGTCGAACCCTGTCCGCGCACCTCCGAATGCGATATACAGGCCCCGGCTCGGGGAGACCCGACCGGGTGCAGACCTGCGCTGAGGGAGACCTGCGCCGAGGGAGACCGGCCCGGGGGCGGCCCCGCGCCCCGCCCGCGACGCGAAGGAGCAGTGGATGCGACCCGACACGGACGTCCTCGTGGTGGGAGCCGGGCTCGCCGGCCTCGTCGCCGCCGCGGAACTCGTCGACGCGGGCCGGCACGTGACCGTCGTCGACCAGGAACCCGAGGCCTCGCTCGGCGGGCAGGCCCACTGGTCGTTCGGCGGCCTGTTCCTCGTCGACTCGCCCGAGCAGCGGCGCCTCGGCGTGCGCGACTCGCGCGCCCTCGCGCTGTCCGACTGGCTCGGAACGGCCGGGTTCGACCGGGAGGAGGACCACTGGCCGCGCAAGTGGGCCCACGCCTACGTCGACTTCGCCGCGGAGGAGAAGCGCTCCTGGCTGCGCTCGCTCGGCATCCGCTGGTTCCCGCTGGTGCAGTGGGCCGAGCGCGGCGGGGGCCTGGCCTCGGGCCACGGCAACTCCGTGCCGCGCTTCCACATCACCTGGGGCACCGGTCCGGGGGTGCTGGAGCCGTTCCTGCGCCGCGTGCGGCAGGCGGAGGAGCGGGGCCGGCTGCGGCTGCTGTTCCGGCACCGCGTGCAGGAGCTGCTCACCGAGCAGGGCGCCGTCGCCGGTGCGCGCGGCGACGTGCTCGAACCCAGCTCGGCCGCCCGCGGCGAACCCAGCTCCCGCACCGCCGTCGACGCGTTCGAGCTGCGCGCCCAGGCGGTGCTGGTCACCTCCGGCGGCATCGGCGCCAACCACGAGCTCGTGCGGCGCAACTGGCCCGCCGACCTCGGCGCCCCGCCGTCCCGGATGCTCTCCGGAGTGCCCGACTCCACCGACGGCAGCATGCTGCCCGTCGTCGAGCGCGCCGGTGCGCAGCTGATCAACCAGGACCGGATGTGGCACTACACCGAGGGCGTCCGCAACCACAGCCCGGTCTGGTCCGAGCACGGCATCCGCATCCTGCCCGGCCCGTCCCCGCTGTGGCTCGACGCGCGCGGCCACCGGCTGCCCTCGCCGAACCTGCCGGGGTTCGACACCCGGGCGACCCTGCAGCACATCGGCCGGACCGGGTACGAGCACACCTGGTTCGTGCTCAACCGGCGGATCATCGGCCGCGAGTTCGCGCTGTCCGGCTCGGAGCAGAACCCCGACCTCACGGGGCGCAGCATCGCCGGCCTGCTGCGCCGCGGCGGTGGTTCGACCCCCGGGCCCGTGGCCGAGTTCGCGCGCCGCGGCGCGGATTTCGTCGCGCGCCGCGACCTGCGCTCGCTCGTGCAGGGGATGAACGAGCTCACCGGTGCGGAGCTGATCGACCCGCGCACCGTCGAGGGCGAAGTCACCGCGCGGGACCGGCAGATCGGCACCGGCCTCGGCAAGGACCACCAGGTCGAGGCCATCCGGCACGCGCGGCAGTACCGCGTCGACCGGCTCGTGCGCGTGGCCGAACCGCACCGCCTCCTCGACCCGGCGGCCGGGCCGCTCATCGCCGTGCGCCTGTCGGTCCTCACCCGCAAGACCCTCGGCGGCATCACCACCGACCTGACCGGACGCGCGCTCACCGCCGAGGGCACACCGGTTCCCGGCCTCTACGCGGCCGGTGAGGCCGCCGGGTTCGGCGGCGGCGGCATGCACGGCTACCGCGCCCTGGAGGGCACCTTCCTCGGCGGGTGCCTGTTCTCCGGGCGCGAGGCGGGCCGGGCCCTGGCGAACCTCGTGCGCTGAGGCCGCTCCTCGGCTCCCCGCCCGATGCCGGACGGGGAGCCGAGGAGCGGCAGCGGCGCGCTCACCGGATGCCGGTGAGCGACCGGACCTCCATGCGCGCCTGGCGCCGGGCGCTGCCCGAGCCACCGAAGAACGTGCCGACGGCGCCGCAGAGGAACGACACCGGGATCGACACGAGGCCCGGGTTCTTCAGCGGGAACAGGGCGAAGTCGATGTTCGGCAGGATCGCGTCCGGTGCGCCGGACACGACCGGGGAGAACAGCACGAGCAGCAGGCACGAGCCCAGCCCGCCGTACATGCCCCACAGCGTGCCCGCGGTGTTGAACCGCGGCCAGAACAGCGTGTACAGCAGCGTGGACAGGTTCGCCGAGGCCGCGAAGGCGAAGGCCAGGCTCACCAGGAACGCGACGTTCTGCTCGCGGAAGAGGATCCCGCCGAGGATCGACACGCCGCCGATGACGAGCGCGGCGATGCGCGCGATCCGCACCGTGTCCTGCGTCTCGTCCTCCTCCTCGCGCAGCACGTTGGCGTAGAAGTCGTGCGCGAACGAGGCCGAGGCGGTCAGCGTCAGACCGGCGACGACCGCCAGGATCGTCGCGAAGGCGACGGCCGAGACGATGCCGAGCAGGACGGTGCCGCCGATCTGGTAGGCCAGCAGCGGTGCGGCCGCGTTCTCACCGCTCGGCGCGGCCAGGATCGTCTCGGTGCCGACCAGGGCGGCGGCGCCGAACCCGATGATCAACGTGCACACGTAGAAGCCGGACATGGACCACGTGGCCCAGATGACCGAGCGGCGCGCCTCGCGGGCGTCCGGCACCGTGTAGAAGCGCATGAGCACGTGCGGCAGGCCGGCGACGCCGAGCACCAGTGCCAGCGCCAGCGAGACGAAGTCCAGCTTCGTCAGCGCGCTCTCGCCGTACTGCACGCCCGGGGCGAATATCTCGCGGCCGTTCGGGTTGTTGGCCGCGGCCTGCGTCATCAGGTCGTTGATGTTGTAGCCGAACTTGCCGAGCAGGAACACGGTGATCACCGCGACGGCGAGCAGCAGCAGGACGGCCTTGATGATCTGCACCCAGGTGGTGCCCTTCATGCCGCCGATGAGCACGTACAGCAGCATGACCACGCCGACGACGGCGATGACGAGGGCCTGCCCGCCGCTGCTGTGCACGTCCAGCAGCAGCGCGACGAGACCGCCGGCGCCGGCCATCTGCGCGACCATGTAGACGCAGGTGATCGTGATCGTCGAGATCGAGGCCGCCGCGCGGACGGGGCGCTGCCGCATCCGGTAGCTGAGCACATCGCCCATCGTGAATCGGCCCGTGTTGCGCAGCCTCTCGGCGACGAGCAGCAGGTTCATCAGCCAGGCGACGAGGAACCCGATGGAGTACAGGAACCCGTCGTAGCCGTGCACCGCGATGGCGCCGGCGATGCCGAGGAACGAGGCGGCCGAGAGGAAGTCGCCGGACAGCGCGATCCCGTTCTGCGCACCGGTGAACGACCCCCCTGCGGCGAAGTACTCGCTGGAGGTGCGGGTGCTGCTGACCCGGTAGACGATGAACAGCGTGATCGCGACGAACACGGCGAAGATGCCGATGTTGATGAAGCCGTGGTCCGTGGGGATGCCGCTGCCCGCGGCTGACACGTGGTTCATCGCGGTCACTCACCCCTGGTTTCGCGTCGGAGTTCGTCCACCCGGGGGTCGATCCGCTTCCGGGCGAACCGCGCGTACAGCATGGTGATGCCCACGGTGGTCGCGAACTGGGCCAGCCCGAGCAGCAGGCCCACGTTGACCTCGCCGAGAACGGGCTGCGCCATGAAGTCGTGGAAGTAGGCCGCGAGGACGACGAAACCGATGTACCAGACGAGGAAAAACGCGGTCATCGGAAACACGAACCAATTCAAGCGGCGGCGCAGCTCCTGGAATTCCGGGCTGGCTTGGATGGTCTGGGAATCGGGTTTCTCACGGCTGGGGCGAACCGCGCTCTTGTCGATTCCGCCGAAGGTCGTGCCGGGGGTGGCGGTCCGAGAGCGGGCCCGCAGCGCGGACTCCGTCGCGTTGCTCATGGTCCTTCCTCGTCGACGTGCGCTTGGGCGGCATCAGCGGAGCCTACGCGGCGCGCGGAGCGCGGCGGCAGGGGTGGGGGGCTCGATGTGTAGATCGATTCGGATTCGCCCGCGCAACCCCGCGCGGGTTACGATCGCGCTACGGGTCGATCTTGGTTACTCAGCGGTATCACCAGGTCAGCCCGGGTGGAGCGGACATTCGCGGCGCGGCCGGGCGCTCGCGCGCCGAATGCGCTGGTCGCGCAGTGTTGTCTGATCAACGATCAGGTGAATAATTCCCGTGCGCCGGGGCGGGGTGCGAATACGTAGCGTGATGCGTTTCGCTGTGCCGTGTGGAAAGGGGAAATCACCCCCTCACAATGCGAGCGGCGGCGGTTATAGTGCTTCCGCCCGGCCCTCGCGCCAGGGGGCGAGAACCTTCCGCTGAGCGGGCGAGCCCGGTGCGCGGAGGGGGCGGGAGCGCGCGAAGCACGAGAGGTCGACGCACGCGCTGCGGGAACGCCGCGGGCGAGCGGGCACCGACGCCTGCACGTCCCGCCGGACCGCGATGGCGTACGCTGATCAACCCGTGGCGGGCGCGCCCCGTGGCCGGCCGGTTCGCCGCGGTGAGCCCCACAACCGAACACCCGGTACACGCAGGCGGTTTTCCAACGCAACGCCCCGAGTCCGAAGAGGACGCGGTGCGGCCGGAGCGGTCGGGAAGCCCCCGGCCGGCCGACCCAGGCAGACCGACACCCCGAGACGACGATTGCGGGATCGCACGCATGCGCCGTTCACCCACGTTATGCGCCGCAGCAGCCCCGACCTGCTGCGGACGTCCCCGAGCGACCGCGCGTGCGTCGGCACCCGTCCCCGCGGGAGGAGTGCGGTGAACACCGACAGCGAGACGCGACGCCAAAGACTGCTCCGGTGGCAGGACTGGCCGCTCGCCGCGAAGCTCGGCGCGGTCATGCTCATTCCCGTGATCTTCGCCGTCGCCCTCGGCGTCAACCAGATCCGGAGCCAGGTCGAGAGCGCCGACGAGTACGCGCGCGTCGAACGCGTCCTCGACGCGCAGGACCGGGTCGAACCGCTGCTCAACCGGTTGCAGGACGAGCGCACGAGCACCGTGCAGCACCTCACCGGTGATGCGGGGCAGCAGCAGGTCCGCGCCGACGCCCGCGCCGCGGACGAGGCTCTCGGCCGGCTGCGCGCGTTCTTCGACTCGCCCGGCGAGTTCGGCGCCATCGTCTCCGCCCGCTACTCCGACATGGACAAGGCGCTCGGGCAGCTGCAGGGGTTGCGCGAACGGGTGCGCAGCGGGGCGATCAGCCCCGACCAGGCCATCGACGGCTACAGCGCGGTCGTCACCTCGGTGCTGTCCATGGACCGGGCCCTGGCCAGCACCGTCGCCGACGAGCGCCTGTCCAGCCACGCCTCCGCGCTGCAGGACCTGCTGGTCATGATGGAGGAGGTCCGGCTGCAGCAGGTGTGGGCGCTGACCGGGCTCGGCGAGGGCCAGCTCAGCCAGCGCGCGCTGCAGGAGCTGCAGGGCTCGCGCGCCCGCCTGCTCAACAAGATCGAGGAAGCCGGCGCCACCGTCGCCCCGCACTGGCAGAACCGGTTGCAGACCACGGTGAACGCGCCGGAGATCAGCCAGCGCAACCAGATGCTGATGATGATCGTCGCCGAGAGCGTCGACGACGAGTACACCGGTTCCTACTCGGTCGACACCGGGCAGTGGAACCAGCGCTCCGACGACTCGATCCGGCTCATCGCCGACGGCCACAACGAACTGGCCGGTAGCGTCCGCTCCACCGCGGAGCAGCTGCAGGACCAGGCCAGCGACCGCGCCGGCTGGATCTCCGTGGGGCTGCTGACCGCGCTGATCGCGGCCTCCTGGCTGATCACCGTGATCACGCGCCAGCTGCTGCGGTCGCTGCGCCGGCTCCGCCGCGGCGCGCTCGACGCCGCGGAGGAGGAGCTGCCGGACGCGGTGCGCAGCATCCGCGAGGGCGACCGCAGGGCCGTCCAGCTCGAACCGCTGCCGGTGAGCACCTCCGACGAGGTCGGCCAGGTCGCGCGCGCCTTCGACGAGGTGAACCAGCAGGCGCTGCGCCTGGCCATCGAGCAGGCCACGCTGCGGCGCGGGTTCAACGAGGCGTTCGTCAGCGTCTCCCGCCGGAGCCAGTCGCTGCTGGAGCGGCAGCTGCGCCTGTTCGAGGAGCTCGAGCAGGACGAGGAGGACCCGGACCAGCTGGCCCGCCTGTTCCAGCTGGACCACCTGGCGACCCGGATGCGCCGGAACAACGAGAACCTCATGGTGCTGTCCGGCAGCGACCTGGTGCGCCGGTTCACCCAGCCCACCGACATCACGCAGGTCCTGCGGGCGGCCACCTCGGAGATCGAGCAGTACCCGCGCGTGGTGCTGCAGCCGGCGCCGTCGGTGGAACTGCGCGGCCACGTCGCCAGTGACCTGGTGCGGCTGTTCGCCGAGCTGCTGGACAACGCGACCGGCTTCTCCGCCCCGGACACGACGGTCAGCGTCGCCGGCTACCAGACCGGGGAGGGCGCGGTCGTCGTCGACGTCCTCGACGCGGGCGTCGGGATGAGCGACGAGGAGATCGCCCGGGCGAACGAGCGCCTCGCGCAGGTCGACGAGGGCGATCTGGCCAGCTCCCGGCGCATGGGGCTGTTCGTCGCGGGCCGGCTCGCCGCGCGGCACGGCATCACCGTGCAGCTGCACGGCGGCGACGGGGTGGAGGGCCTGCGCGCGATGGTCACCGTGCCGGCCGAGAACGTGGTCACCGGTGATTCCGCGAGCGCCTGGACACCGCCCGCCCCGGCCACGCCCCCGGGGCAGCGCAACGGGCACACGCCGACCCTGTCGAGCTCGGGACTGCCCGGCACGCCGCTGGACGCGGGACCCTCCGCGGAAACACCGGCGGGCGGTCCGAACAACGGCAGCGCGTTCCCCCCGCCCCCCGAGGCGCCGGCGGAGCAGAGCCCCGGGCTGCCGCCCGTGGGGCCGGGGCAGGCCGGTGACGCTCCGGCCGCACCCCCGCAGCTGCCGCAGCGCACGCCGGCGGGGCCGACGGGACCGCCGGAGTCCGGGACGGCGGGGCAGCCCCCCGAATCGTCCACAACGGACACCTCGTTCGAGAGTGCGGAGCAGACGCCCGAGGAGACGACGGGCCGGCTGTTCGATGCGCCGCTGGACCCCTCCCAGAACGCGGGCGCGGTAGGCTCGGCTGCGACGAGCACCTGGTCGGACGGGCCGGAGTTGCCGCAGCGCACGCCTCGGTCGGCCCGTTCGCGGAACGCGGCCGCACAGGGGGAGGGCGGAGCAATTCCTGAGGTATCGACCGAATGGTTCCAACCGGCGAGCGAGAACCCGTACTTCCAGAACCGGCGGGAGCAGGCGGAGCAGGAACCCGCGGGTGAGGAGTTCGCCTGGCCCGACGAGAGCGACTGGCCCGCAGCTCCGGACGACGCGCCCGGCGACGAGGCCGCGCGCAGTGCCGGTGAGGTGAGCCGGCAGATCGCCGACCTGCACAACGGCGTCAAGTTCGGGCGCGCGCGGACCGGACGGGACAACGGCAACGGCGGGCAGCCCGCCAGCTCCGGTCGCGCCGGGACGGCGGACGACGCCGCGGACGCGGCGGCGAACGATGCCGAATGGGGCCTGTCCTCGCTGGACGAGGCGCAACGTGCCGCGGAGGCGGCCGTTAACCCGGAGCCCTCGTCGTACACCCAGGCTGGATTGCCGCGGCGGACGCCCAAGGCGCACCTCGTCCCCGGCAGCGCGCAGGACGGCAACCAGCAGCAGGCGTCCGATGAGCAGGAGTCCGCGCCGCAGCAGCGCGACGCGGAACAGCTCCGAAGCCGGCTGTCGAGCTTCCAGAGCGGGGTGCGCAGCGGCCGGCACCGGGCAGGCGGCGAGAGCTGAATCGGGCGGTACCGGCAGCAACGACAGGAGGGTTTCATGACGGCCCAGGAGACGATTTCGCGCAGGTTCGGCTGGCTGATCACCGATTTCACCGAGCGCGTGGCCGGCGTGGCGCACGCGATCGTCGTGTCGGCGGACGGGTTGTTGCTGACGTCCTCGGCGACCCTGCCGCGCGATCGCGCCGACCAGCTCGCCGCTGTCGCTTCGGGGTTGTTGAGCCTGACGCAGGGCTCGGCCAAGTGCTTCGAAGCCGGCCAGGTCGTGCAGACGGTCGTCGAGATGGACCAGGGGACGTTGCTGCAGATGGGCATCAGCGACGGCTCGTGCCTGACGGTGCTGGCCTCGCCCAACTGCGACATGGGCCTGGTGGCCTACGAGATGACCATGCTCGTCGAACGGGTCGGGCAGTTGCTCACTCCGGAAATCCGGTCGCACCTGCAGAACTCCGCGAACAGATTCTCCGGCCAACTGGTGTGAGGTTCCGAATGCGCAGAGGCAACAGCGCCGACGACTCGGATCGGTCCGACTCCGACGACGGCTTCGCCCGCGTCATGGACAGCATGACTCTCGACAACCAGCGCCGGGGGCGGCGGCGCCGGCGGGACTCGACCGACGAGGTGGAGCAGCAGAGCCCGGGGGGTGTGCAGCAGGAGGAGCAGGAACCGTCGGAGGAGGAGGCACCGGCGGCCTCCAGCGTGCGCTCCTACACCTGGACCGGTGGCCGCACGAGGACGAACGTGCAGCTGGAGCTGGAAACCCTGGTGTCCACGAGCGACGCCTACCGGCCTTCGACCGAGGTGCGCGTCGAGCACCAGTCGATCGCGGAGCTGTGCCGGCATCCCCGTTCGGTGGCCGAAGTCGGAGCGCTGCTGTCCGTTCCGATCGGGGTGGCGCGCGTGCTCCTGGCCGACATGGCCGAACTGGGGTTGGTCACGGTGCACCACACGGTGAGCGACAGCGGCAGTGCACCACACATGATGTTGATGGAAAGGGTTTTGAGTGGACTCCGTCGGCTCTAAAACGCCCCAGGCAGCCAATGTTGCCCCGCAGCAGGCGAGCCAGGGTGCCACCACGTCCGCGAAGATCGTCGTCGCCGGTGGCTTCGGCGTGGGCAAGACGACGTTCGTCGGATCCGTCTCCGAGATCGTCCCGCTGACGACCGAAGCGGTCATGACCGAAGCCAGCCAGGGCGTCGACGACTTGGCGGCCACGCCGCTGAAGGGCACGACCACGGTGGCGATGGACTTCGGTCGGATCTCGCTGGACCGCGACCTCATCCTGTACCTGTTCGGCACGCCCGGCCAGCAGCGGTTCTGGTTCATGTGGGACGACCTCGTCCGCGGTGCGATCGGCGCCGTGGTGCTGGTCGACACGCGCCGGCTGGCCGACTCCTTCTCGGCGGTGGACTTCTTCGAGGACCGCGGGCTGCCCTACCTGGTCGGGGTGAACTGCTTCGACGGTCAGCTGCTGCACTCCATCGAGCAGGTCCGCGAGGCGATGGCCATCGGCCCGGACGTGCCGATCGGCCCGTGCGACGCGCGCGACCGGGAATCGACGAAGCAGTCGCTGATCACGCTCGTGCAGCACGCCATGCGCAAGTGGACCGCGAAGATGCAGTGACCGCCTCCTCGTGCGCGCGGGAAACCGCGTCCGCGCGCAGCCGCCGCGGCACGTCCGCAGCGGCTGCCGGGTTCCCCGCGCGCACGAGAACGCCGGTCACACCGGTGGCCGGCGGCGCGGTGCCGGCGGTTTGAAGTGCCCGCCGGACGTCCCCGCGGGGTTGGGTGCGCCCGCGCCCAGGTGGTCGCGGAACCACCCGGAGGCGAGCTCGCCCACCTGCTCCAGCGCGCCCTCCTCCTCGAACAGGTGTCCGGCGCCGGGGACGACGCTCAGCTGCACGTCGGTGAGGCGGCGGGAGCGCAGCCACTCGGCGGCCTGCCGGTTGAGGTTGAGCACCTCCCTGTCGAGGCTGCCGACGACGAGCAGGCAGGGGGAGTGAACGTCCTGGATGGCCTCACCGGCCAGGTCGGGGCGCCCGCCGCGGGAGACGACCGCCTTGACCCGGTCGGGTCGGAGGGCGGCGGCTTTGAGCGCGGCCGCGGCGCCGGTGCTCGCGCCGAACAGCCCCACCGGCATGCCCGCGGTGGAGCTCCAGTCGCGCATCACGTCGATCGCCTGGACGAGGCGGTCGGCGAGCAGCTCGGTGTCGAAGCGCAGTTGCTGGGTTCGTTGGTCTTCGCGGGCCTCCTCCGCGTCGAGCAGGTCGAGCAGCATGGTGCCGAATCCGGAGTGCTGGAGGTGCTCGGCCACGGCCCGGTTGCGCGGGCTGCGGCGGGAACTGCCCGAACCGTGGGCGAAGAGCACGACCGAGCGAGCGGTCGACGGGACGGCGAGATCGCCGTCCAGGGTCGTGGTGTGGAGATTGACGGTCACCGGTTCCGTCGTGAGTTGAGCCATGTGGTCCTCCCTTCCCGCCACGCCGCGAGTACCCGGGTCGGTGCGATCGACACACCTCCGCATCGCGGTGCGCTGCGGCTGCGCCGTGCGGCCTGCCGCGAGCGGGCTCCGGTGGCCGTGGGACTGGAGGTGGCACCTGCGGGTGCGCCCGGGCTCGGCGGCGGGCGGGTGGGGCCCCGCCGGGAAGGCCCCGGCGGGGCGGGGAGCGGTCGGCTCGGCGACCGCGCGGTTCAGGCGGTCTGCTTGGCCTTCTTGTGCATGCGGCTGCGGATGGTCAGCACGATCGAGGCGAGCACCGCGGCGGTGACCGAGGCGACGAGCACGGAGATCGTCACGTAGTCGCCGCGCGGGTCACCGGCGCTGAAGGCGAGCTCGCCGATGAGCAGCGAGACGGTGAAGCCGATGCCGGCGAGCAGGGACACGCCGAACACGTCCGGCCACGACAGGTTCGGGTCGAGCTTGGCGTTGGTGAACGTGTGCAGCACGAAGCTCGAGCCCGCGATGCCGATGACCTTGCCGAGGACCAGACCGGTGGCGATGCCGATGCCGACCGGCTCGGACAGGGCCGCGCTCAGGCCGCCGCCCGCCAGCGACACGCCGGCCGCGAACAGGGCGAACAGCGGCACCGCGATGCCCGAGGAGATCGGCCGCCAGGTGTGTTCGAAGCGTTCGGCCAGGTCGTGCTCCTCGTCGCCGCGGGTCAGCGCGGGCACGGTGAACCCGAGCAGCACGCCGGCGATGGTCGCGTGCACCCCGGACTCGTGCATGAGCACCCAGGCGATGAGGGCCAGCGGGATCAGCGCCCACCACCAGGTCTTGCGCAGCTGCACCAGCAGGCAGAACAGGGCGATCGGCGCCAGCGAGGCGAGCAGCAGCAGCGGGCTGAAGTCCTCGGTGTAGAACAGCGCGATGACCGTGATCGCCAGCAGGTCGTCCACCACCGCCAGGGTTAGCAGGAACGTGCGCAGCGCGCCCGGCAGGTGCGAGCCGACGATGGCCAGCACGCCCACCGCGAACGCGATGTCGGTGGCGGTGGGGATCGCCCAGCCGCGCGTGGCCGCGGGGTCACCGGTGGCGGTGATGGTGAAGTAGATCAGCGCGGGGACGACCATGCCGAACACGGCTGCGACGATCGGCAGCGCGGCCCGCCGCGGGTTGCGCAGCTCGCCGGAGACGAACTCGCGTTTGAGCTCGAGCCCCACGACGAAGAAGAAGATCGCCAGCAGGCCGTCGGCCGTCCAGTGCGCGATGTCCAGGTCCAGGCCGATGACCTCGGCCTGCGGGAGCGGCACGAAGGACTTGACGGCCTCGTAGGTCTCCCCCCACGGCGTGTTGACCCAGACCATCGCGACGACGGCGGCCAGCAGCAGCAACGCACCGCCGACGGGTTCCGAGCGGAGCACGCTGGTGAGTGACGTGCCGCCGCCGGGCGTGCTGTTCTGCTCGGTGCCGGTTCCGCTCATTCGGTGCCTCCGGGAGCTCGGGTCCTGTCCTCGCCGACCAGTCTTCCCGGCACACCTCGCGCTACGGTACATACCGCTCCGGGGTGGGCCGAGTGCCTTATGACGTGGATCATCCGCCCTTCACGCTGCGCGCGCAGCGAGGTGCGCGGGCGTCATCGGAGCCCGGCGGGGTCGGCCGCGCGGCCCCCGCCCGGGGAGCGCAGTGGTCGGCCAGGGGTGCGCGGGTGTTCCCGTCATGCGGACCGGGCGGTGCTGCGCGGCTCGTAGAACTCCTCCCACGGCTTCGGGCCGAGGTAGCGGTGGCACGGGCACGGCACGTCGACCCGTCCGCGGTCGTGGCTCCCGTGGCACAGGCCGCGGTCGAGGTCGTGCAGGGCCAGGGAGTGCCCGCAGCCGCACACCGGGCCGGAGGCGGACGTCGTGCGCGGGTTCCGCCGGGCGGCCAGCCCCGCGAGGTAGCCGAGCACGAGCCCGCCCGCTGCAGCGACGATCGGACGCATCCGCCCTCCTCAACACGCGGCCGAAGATTCGGACATTTCGTCGAACTCTAGCAACGCGGTGCGCCGCGCCCGCACCGGACGGGCCGGGAAGCGGCGTCGGGGAGCGGCCGGGCCCGGACGTCGGCCGCGTGGGGACGACCCGCGGCGCGCGGACGGAGAAGGGAGGACGGCTCCGAGGGCGCCGGGATCCGGCGGACCGGGCTCGCGCGGGCCCGGCGGTGAAACCCTCGGCGGCTGCGGCCGGGACGGCGGGGTGCGGACCTCGCCGAGCGTCCGAGCGGGCGTTCAGCGGGGCGGTCGAGCGGTCAGCCCACTGTGGATGCACTGCGCGGTCCTGGAGTTCCAGCGCACGAGGAAGCGAAGTAGTTCTGGTCCACAGCGGACGGATCGGCGCGGCCGCTCCACCTGCCCCGCCGCGCCGCCCGTTCTCGCCCTTAGGGGGCGCGCGGATTGGTGGCCATGTGCTCGACCGCACCGGCCCGTCAGGCAAGCGGCGCAGCCGCTTCATCGCCACGTACGCAGAGCGCCCCGCCGCGGGTTCTCCGGCGCCGCCTCGCGAGGACAGCCCCGACGTTGTGTAGGTGGCTACCCGATGTCGGGGATCCCGGAGCGAGGTGCCGCCGGAGGTTCCTCCCAGCTACCCCCATCCACCCGCCCTCAACAGCCAATCCGCGGACTCTCTTACGCCCGTTCGCGTCGCGCCACCTGCCCGCGGTGCCGCCAGGGGCGGGGTTCAGGCCGCGCCGCGCACGGCGGCCAGATGGCCCTCCAGCGCATCGGCGGCCTCGACCGCACCGCCGCACCCGCGCAGGAGTTCGCCCATGCGCGCGATGTTCGCCCGCACAGCGGTGTCGGCGTGCACCTCCTCGACGGACCGGCGCAGGCTCTCGGCGGTGAACTCCGCGAGGTGGCGCCCCAGCCCGAGCGCGTCGACCTGCCGCGCGTTCGCCTCCTGCTCGGGCATCTGCGGCGCGGCCACGAGGGGAACGCCGAAGTGGATCGCCTCCATCGTGGAGTTCATCCCCGCGTGCGAGAGGAACACGTCGGCGTGCCGCAGCACCGCGGGCTGCGGGAAGTACGTGCGCAGCTCGATGTTGTCCGGGACGTCGCCGAGGTCGGACGGGTCCACGCGTTCGCCCAGGGCCAGCGCGACCTGCCAGCCGCTGCCGCCGAACGCCTCCAGGCACGCGCGGAAGAACTCCGGGCGGTCGTTGAACGCCGTGCCCAGCGAGATGAACAGCACCGGTCCGCCAGGGCGCGCCGGGCTCCAGTCCTCGCCGGTGCGCAGGTCCACCGACGGGCCGACGAAGCGGAACCGCTCGTCGAAGGTCTCGCCGGAGTACTGGAACTCGCGCGGGAGGAACACGATGTTCAGCGGTGACGGCTCGCCCTCGAAGATGCCCGAGGTGTCCACACCGGTCTCCGCGCCGATCTCGGCGAGCACCTGCTTCACCCGGTCGAACATCTCGAGGTGCCCCGGCGGCATCGCCGTCGTCGTCGCCGCCTGCAGCACGTCCCGGTGCAGGGAGAAGTGCTCGTTGCTCGCGTGCGTGGGCACGAGGGACACCCCGGGGATGCCGAGCGCCGCGCTGGCCATCCAGCCGGCCGCGGTCATCATGTCGTAGCAGATCGCCTGCGGGGGGTCGCGGGTGAAGGCCTCGCGCAGGACGGCGAAGTCGGCGCGCAGGGTCTCGCCGAGCTGCTGCGCGGCCGCGTCCGGATCCTCCGGGTTCGGGCGCGGCATCTGCCCGGGCAGGCTCAGCAGCTCGGCACCGGCGGCTTCGACCTCGGAGCGGTGGTGCTCGTGCGTCGCGTAGGTCACGGTGTGCCCGCGGCGGGTCAACTCGCGGACCACCGGCAGCGTGGGGTTCACGTGCCCGGCGGCGGGCACGGAGGTCACGGCAATGTGCATGGCTTCCTCGGAACGGGAACGTCTGTGGCGGGCGGAGGTCCCTCCCGGCCGCTCCACCGTAGGTCCGCCCGGGCGGGATCCCGCCCGTCGTCCGCGCCCCGCATGATCGGGATCACGCGGGGCGCACCCGCCGGTTGCCCGCTTCGGCGGTGCCCCCGGACCGCGGCGGCTGCGGGAGGTGCCGTTCGGCAAGGCCCGGGTCGAGGCGCCGGGAGGCCTGCCGGAGCGCGCTGGACAGCAGCTCCTCGTGCTCGCCGGTGCGCGCGCTCTCGCCCGTGAGCGCCTCGTGCGCGTCGCGCAGCTCCGCGAGCGCGACGGTGATCCGGCCGAGGTCGGGCGCGGGGTCTTCGAGCGGCCGCCGCAGCCGGTGCAGGGCGCGCTCGAAGCGGACGGCCGCCGCGGTGCGGTTCGGCAGCGCGCGGGCGACGACGATCGCCACCAGCGCGCCGAGCACCGTGGCCAGCAGGCGGCTCGCCGCCACGCCGTCCGCCGCCTGCGGCAGGGGCAGCGTGCCGGCCAGCAACGCCACCGGGGTCGCGAACAGCACCCCCATCCAGTAGTTGCGGAGGACGACCATCTCGGCGGCCCACTGGAACGCGGCCACGAGCACCACGCCGACCCAGGCGTCGGGGTCGAGGTGCAGCACGCAGGCGCCGATGAGCACGCCGAGCACCGTGCCCGTGCTGCGCTGCAGCAGCCGCGGCAGCGAGCGCGCGGCCGAGGTCACCTGCAGCACGGCGACGGCGGAGACGGCGGCCCAGTAGGCGTGCCCGGTGCCGAGGAGGTTGGCCAGCCCGGCGGCGAGGAGCGAGGCGACGCCGACGCGGGCGCCCGAGGCGAGCACCCAGCCCCACTCGTGGTGGCGTCCCCCGCGCACGGCGGCCGCGGCACCGCGCAGCACGCGCCGGCGCGGGAGGCGCGCCGCGGAGGCGCGGGTCCCGGCAGCGTCGACGGCAGCGGTGTCGCCGGTCCCGGAGGTGCCGACGATCCCGGCGCCGACGGGGCCGGTGTCGCCGCGGCGGCCCGGCGAACGCCCCAGCTTGCGCAGCCGCTGCGCCACCTCCGGGTTCGGGGCGGGCACGGTGAGCGCGGCTTCGCAGGCCGCGACGGCGCGGGTCAGCCGCGCGCAGGTCGGGTGGCTGCGCTGCGCCCGCGTGCTGTCCGAGAGCGCGTGCCAGGCGTCCCGGACGGCGACCGCCGCGCTCTGCCAACCGCGCTCGCCGCCGTTGTCGACGTGGGCGGCGACCTGCCGGGCGGTTCGGCCGACGGCGCGGCGGAGCGGGGCGAAGGGGTCGACGAGCGCTCCGCTGAGGCAGAGCGACCAGCCGAGGACCGCGCTGCCCAGCGACACGGCGACGAGCTGTCCGAACGCGGGCCAGTTCAGCGGCAGGTGGGCGCAGGCCCCCACGGCGAACGAGAAGATGAGCCCGCCGGGCGGGCCCAGGCGCACGGCGTTGCTCGCCGCGGTGGCCGCGGCGGCGACGGCTGCCAGCGCGACGGCCGAGACGGCTTCGCGCCAGACCGGGTCGGCGATCGCGGCGGAGACGAGGCCGCCGATGGCGACGGAGGCGACGAGGCCCAGCCCGACGCAGGCGAGCGTGCGCGCCCGCCGCGGGTACGGCTCGTCGCGGCCGTGGAGGGTGACGAAGCTGCCGAACAGCGAACCGGCCATGAGGTCGAGGCGGTCGGTGGCGAGCAGGACCAGCAGCGGCAGCAGGACCGCCAGTCCCGCGCGGACGGCGGGCCAGGTCGTCGCCTCGGCCGGAGCGAGCCGGAAGGTCTGCCGGACGTCGCGGAGCAGCACTGTTCGGGGCACGAGCACCAGGCTACATATATTTCACTAGTAAAACACTTATGTTCAAAATGGTGTGGTCGGTATCTCGTCGCAGCGCACGGCACGCTCCTGCGCGGCGGGCGGGAGCGCGTGCTGTGCCACACTGAGCGGTCGACTTCTCCTCGCCCGCGAGGAGCGGGGATCCCCGCCGGGCCCGCCCGGCGGTTCCTGCATCGTTAGGAGGCCGGGTGGACCAGCGACGCGACTTCGTCGACGTGGTGCGCGCCCAGTGGGCCCAGGTGCGGCCCGATCTCGACACCACGAGCATCGACCTCGTCGGGCGGATCCTGCGGGCGGCGACGGTCCTGCGCAACCAGCTCGACGCCGCCATCTCCGGCGACGGGCTCAACCGCGCTGAGTTCGACCTGCTCAGCGCACTGCGCCGAAGCCCGCGGCCGATCACTCCCGGGGAGCTGACGAAGCAGACCACGTCCTCGGCCGCCGCGACCACGAAGCGGCTGCAGCAGCTCGTCGAACGCGGCCTGCTCGAGCGCATGGTGGACGCGCGCGACCGCCGCAGCGCGCAGATCGCGCTGACCGAGCACGGACGCGAGCTCATCGACCGCGTCATGTCCCGCAACCTCGAGGCGGAGCGGCACCTGGTCGAGCACCTCGACCCGGACACGCGGCACGCGGTCGGCGACGGCCTCGCGCAACTGCTCAGCGCCATCGAGGACCCGAGCGCCACGGCCGCGCTGACCGCGCAGCTGCAACGCCGCACCGAGGAGGGCGCCGGAGCGGACGGCGCACCACCCGCCGACCCCGGCGGAGCGGTCAGCCGGTGACCGCGGACTCCTCGGACCGCAGCGGCACGAACGACACCGCCAGCACGCCGCACACCGCGATCGCGGCGAAGAAGTAGAACCCGTACGGGTAGGCGATCCCCGCGGTGACCAGCGCCCCCGTCACGAACGGCCCCGTGATCGCACCGAACCGCCCGATGCCCGAGGTGAAGCCCAGCGCCGTGCCGCGCAGGCGGTCGGGGTAGAACTGGGCGACGTAGGCGAAGATGAGCACCTGCGCGGAGAACACGAACACCCCGGTCACGAAGACCGCGACGTGCAGCAGCACCGCGCTCTCCATCCGGATGCTCAGCAGGGCCAGCAGCACGGCGCTGATCGCGAACCACACCAGGATCGTCGGCTTGATGCCGCGCCGGTCGGCCACGAAGCCCGCGAACACGAGCCCGACCACGGCACCGACGTTGAGCACCAGCAGCTGCCCCACCGACGTCGACACGTTGTAGCCGGCGGTGCGCATCAGCTCCGGCAGCCACGTGTTCAGCCCGTACACCAGCAGCAGACCCATGAACGACCCGACCCACACGCCGATGCCCGCGCGCAGCAGGCGGGGGTTCAGCAGATCGCGGAAGCCGACGCGCGCGCTGTCCGCGTGCACGGCGGTGAACACCTCCGACTCGGGCAGGAGGAACCACATGAGCACCACCACGCCCAGGCCGGCGAGGCCGAGCGCGTAGAACAGCACCGACCAGTGCTCGCCCGCGAGCAGCGCCAGCAGCGATGTGAGCACCGCGCCCGCGTGGTACCCGGTCATCGTGATCGTGTTGGCCCGCGCCCGCTGCGCCGCCGGCAAGTACTCGGACATGATCGTCAGCGCCGCCGGCATGCACGCGCCCAGCCCGATGCCGGCGAGCAGGCGCAGCGCGGCGAACACCGCCACGCTCGGCGCCAGCGGCAGCACCAGGGTCAGCACGGAGAACAGCACGACCGAACCCATGAGCACGGGCCTGCGGCCGAACCGATCGGCCAGCGGACCGACGCTCGCCGCGCCGATGGCCACGCCCACCAGCGACAGCGTGGCCACCGCCGTGGCCGAGGCCGGTGTGAAACCCAGGTACCCGCTGTCGAGCAGCACGGGGATGATCGCCCCGAGCACGACCAGGTCGTAGCCCTCCAGCATGACCGTGACCCAGCACAGCACGCTCGGCCAGGTCAGCAGCCGCGTCGCCATCGTTTCCTCCCGCACGTCACCGCACCTCGCACCGGGAGCGGACGGTTCCACCGAGCGGCGTCCACGCGCCGCGGGCACCCGTTTCGACGCGCTCGATGAGCTGCCGGGCGCAGCTGGCCACCAGCGCCGGCCGGGTGCGGGGCAGCCAGTGCCCTCCCGGCACGTGCCGCACCCACGCGCGCGGTGCCCAGCGCGCGATGTCGGTCTGCAGGGCGACCGTGACGAACGGGTCGCCCGTCGGGGCGATCACCTGCGTCGGGACGTCGGTGGGCCGGTCCTGCGGCCCGGTCAGCCGCCGCCGCACGTTCGCCCGGTACAGCTCGAGCCCGCGCACCCCGTCGCGGGTTCGCGGTCGCATCCCGGAACCGCCGGTGGTTCCCTCCTGCTCGCCGGGCGCGGGTTCGAGCAGGCGGATCACCCGCGGCAGCACGCGCGTGCGCCAGGCCAGTTCCGGCAGGAGCGGCAGCTGGAAGAAGCCGAGGTAGGTCGAGCGGAGCAGTTGCCGCGCGAGTTCGCGGAGGTGCCGCGGCGCGGGACGGCGGAGCCGGGCGCGGAACCAGTGCGCCGCGTGGTCCAGGCACGGCCCGGAGACCGAGGTGAACGAGGCGATGCGCCCGCGCATCCGACGGCCGGTCACGGCGCGCCACGCCTGGATGGATCCCCAGTCGTGCCCCAGCAGGTGGACGGGGCGGTGGGGACTGACCGCGTCGGCCACGGCCGCCACGTCCCGCTCGAGCCGGTCGAGCGCGTAGCCGTCCCGCGCGCCCGCGGGGTCGGAGTTGCCGGCTCCGCGCACGTCGTAGCTCACGACGCGGTGGGAGTCGGCCAGCACGTCGAGCACCCCGTCCCAGACGGCGTGGTCGTCCGGGTACCCGTGCACGGCGAGCACCACCGGGTGCGCGGGGTCGCCGCGCTCGTACACCTGCAGGCGCACACCGTCGCTCGTGGTGACCGTCTCGCTCGCGGTGACTGCGCTGGTCGCGTTCGCCGTGTTGCTCGCGGTTACACCGCGTGTCGTCATCGCCGCCGCCCTTCGCACTCCCGCGGGACACGAGTCACGTCATATTAGACACGGTGTCAATGCAGTCGCACGTGCGCAGTGCGGCTCGATGTCTCGGCGGTCCGCGGTGCGCGTCCAGCGCTGACGCGCACACCGCCGGCGGGTCGCTGACTCGGGTGGTTCACTTCCGCTTTCGTCGCCCGCGCTCGTGAGTCGGCGCGGCGGTGGCGCGGTGCTCTCAGTACGGTCCCGGAGCAGCGAGGTCCCCCACCGGACGCGGGGAGGATGACGGTGAATTCGACTGCCCGGCAGGAGCACCGGACCCGGAGCTCGTCGCACCGGATCGCTGCGGGTGCCACCGGTGCGGTGCTGGCGCTCCTCCCGGCCGGTGCGACCGCCTCCGGTGCGGACGTGTCCGCGCACTCCGCCGTGTCCGCGCACTCCGCGGAGCGGGCGGGTGTTTCCGCTGTGGGCGGTGCCACGCCGGCGGTCTCCGCCGCGGTCCCCGCCGCCGCGGAACCGGAGCAGGAGCGCCGGGACGAGGACCGGGGCGAGCAGGACGTCGCCGCGGAGCGGATTTCGGTGGCGGCGGTCGCGGCGGGCGGCGGTGCCGCGATGCTGGTCATCAGCGGCACGGTGACGTGGGTCCAGCGCCGTCGCGGCGGATCGTGAGCGCTGGTAGCGCCCTTCCCGAACTGCCCGGTGCGGCGGTTCGGGGCCGGTGACCGCTGCGGGGGAGGGGGCGTCGAAGGGGCCCGCAGCGGGGGCCGAAGTTCCTGGCACCGAGGAGTTTTCGCTCCGCTTCCGCGCGGTCGCGCGAAAGCCGACGGGCGCGCGAAAGTCCGAAGTGGAGGTCGGCGCGGTGGCCGTCCTCCACTTCGGCTGCTGCGGGTTACCGCGCGTGGTCACCGTAATAATAATTCCACTGCGACTCCTCGAATCGTTCAGCAGGGACGTCGGTGACGATACGACGAGTGCGGAGCGTTCGCCACGCGACACCCGGCGCGGCGCGTGATTTTTCGCGGAATTCGGCGCATTTCTTGCGCTCGCAACGGATTTTCCCGGTTTTCCGGTCGGATCGCGGCGGCGCCCGCGCGAGGAATTCGAGTTTGATTCACGTGATTCGCGGGCGCTCGCGCGCGGTCGGCCGGGCTGGCGTCCCCGGGCAGCTTTCCCGGGAGTGCGCGTCGCGTCCGAGGGGGCGCGGCGAACGATAGGCGGCGAACCGGGATCGAGCCAGCGGGATGCAGTAAATCAGAAGGGTGAAAGTGCGCGGCTGGGTCCCTGGGCCGATCCGTACTGTTGATCAAGAAAAGTGATCAAGAAAAATACAGATAGTCAGATCGAGTGATCAAGCCCGGTCTGGAAATGCGCGCAGTGATGACGAGGATCAGTCTCGTTCGCATGGCGCAAGGCACGACCAACCCCGCTCCTGCTGAGCGTTCCCCCGAACCTCCCCGACGGTCCACTGCGGACACATCACGACGGCGCGCGCTGTGGCTGACCCTGCTGTCGGTGCTCACCCCGGGCGTTGCCCACTGGCACGCCGGCTATCGGCGCACAGCGGCGCTTCTGGCCTCCTTCGGTCTGCTGGCCTGGTGCGCCGTGGCTTTCGCCGCGGTCAACCTGGGCCGCGAGCACGTGCTGGACGCGGCGGTGCGTCCCGGGGTGCTGCTGCTCATCGCCGCGGCAGCACTCGTGGCCATCCCCGTGTGGGTCGCCCTCGTGCTCACCTCGTACAACGCGGTGCGGCCGCGGTCCCTGCCCCCGCAGCGGGCCCGCACCGCCCGGGTCGCCGTGCTCGGCCTGTGCGCCGCCGTGGCGCTGCCCCCGACGCTCGTGGCGCACTACGCCTACTCCCAGTACGACCTGGTCACCACCGTGTTCGCGGGCGGCCCCGGTGGGCAGTCCTCCGCCGCGGCCGCGGCGGGTCCCGAGGAACCGGCGACACCGCTGCCCGGAGCCGACCGGCTCAACGTGCTGCTGCTCGGCAGCGACGCGGGCGAGGGGCGCGCGGGCACGCGGGTGGACACGATGGTCCTGGCCAGCGTGGACCAGGAAACCGGCCGGACCGTGCTGCTGAGCCTGCCGCGCAACCTGCAGAACGCGCCCATGCCGGAAGGCCCGGCCCGGCAGCGCTACCCCGAGGGCTACCCGGGGCTGCTCAACGCCGTCTACCGCGAAGGCGCGGAGTTCCACCCGGAACTCGCGCCCGGCGCCGAGAACCCGGGTGCGGAGCTGCTCAAGGGCACCATCTCCGAAACCCTCGGAATGCCCGTGCACCACTACGCGAAGGTCGACCTGCAGGGCTTCCGCAGCCTCGTGGACGCGCTCGGCGGCGTCGACGTCAACATCCGGCAGCGCATGCCGATGGGCGATACCGGGGAGTACTTCAGCCCCGGGCAGCAGCACCTCGACGGCGCGCAGGCGCTCTGGTACGCGCGCTCGCGCACCGCTTCCAGCGACTACGACCGGATGGAGCGGCAGCGGTGCATGATCTCCACGCTCGCCGACCAGGCCGACCCGATGACGGTGCTGAACCACTACCACAAGATGGCCGCGGCGGCGAAGGACAACCTCCGCACCGACATCCCCGCGGACATGCTCCGGGACCTGGCCGAGCTGGCGGAGAAGATCGAACCGGCCGGCAGCACCCAGTTCGTGCCGCCGCTGATCGAACCGAGCAACCCGGACTTCGACCGGGTCCGCTCGATCGCCCAGGAGACGATCGACAGCTCGGAAGCCGGTGAGGCCCCGGAGGCCACCGCCCCGCAGAACCCCACCGTGGCCCCCGCCTGCTGAACGGGTGCGGGTGAGGGCCACCGCGGGAGCGGTGCCGCCGCGACCGAGCTCCACCACGCGGCGGCCGGGCGGCACCGAGGAACGGGCCGCTGCGCAGACCCCCGACCTGCGCAGCGGCCCGCCCGCGTCTGCCCGCGGGTTCCCGCCGACCCCGGATCAGGCGCCGAGCAGCGGGGTGAACCGGACCGCGGCGACGGTGGCGAACAGCGCCAGCCCCGCCCCGAGCAGCGCCACGTCGGCGGCTCCGACGGCCCCGAGCGTCGTCGCGGGGCGCCGCTGCGAGAAGGAGAAACCGCGCAGCTGCAGCGTGGACATCATCGTGCTGGCGCGCCGCGCCATGATGATGATCGCCGGGACGAACAGCTTGCCCGCGTTGCCGAAGCTGCGCAGCGGGCGGCGGACGCTCAGCTCGATGCCCTTGATCTTCATCGCGTCGACGGTGCGGAAGATGTCGGCCAGGCTCGCGTACATGAGCAGGAACGCGTAACCGACGAGGAAGCACAGCGGCTCGGGGATCCGCAGCCCCCGCATGCCGTCGGTGAGCTTGTCCGGCGACATCGTCGACAGCAGCGCCAGGCTCAGGAACAGCGCTGCCGACCACGCGAAACCGAGCCGCAGGCCGAAGTCCATGTCGCCGTCGAACGGCGCGAACTCCCCCGCGGAGAGGTCGCGCCACAGCGGGACGACCACCAGCCCGATGAAGTTGGGCAGCTGCAGCAGCCACAGGACCAGCAGCGCGACCGGGGGAACGCGCGCGGTGATGCTCAGCGCGAGCCCGACGACGGTGGCGCCGAGCATCCAGGGCCAGCTGGGAGCGGTGTAGAGGAAGGCGATCACCAGCGCGAACAGCACCAGCTTGATGCGCGGATCGCGGCGGTGCAGGACGGTGTCCTTGTCGGTGTGCAGCAGGGGGACGCGCATGCTCAGACTTCCTGGGGGATCGGGGAGAGCCGGGCGGCGAGCTCGGCCACCGAGTAGGCCTCGACACCCAGGTGGGAGGCGACCCGGGCCGCTCGCGGGGGCAGCAGGGACGTGCGGGTCAGCACCTCGGCGCCGCCGGCGCCGAACACCTCGCGGACGGTGCCGTCGGCGACCGAGCGGCCCTGCTCGAGCAGCGTGACCGTGTCCGCGGTCTCGGCGACGAGGTCGAGGTCGTGCTCGACCACCACGACGGCCGTGCCGCGGTCGCGGAGCCGGTGCAGCAGGTGGCGCAGCGTCGCCCGGGCGGGCGCGTCCAGCGATACCCGCGGCTCGTCGAGCACGAGCACCGCGGGGTCGAGGGCGAGCGCCCCGGCGATCGCGACGAGCTTGCGGAGCCCGCGGGAGAGCTGGGTCGGATCGGACTCCAGCAGCTCCTCGGGCACGCCGGCCAGTTCCCGCGCCCGCTGGACCGACTCGGCGATCTGCTCCTCGCCGAGCACGACTTCGCGGCGGAACCAGCCGCGCCGGCGCACGCTGCGCCGGCGCAGCGCGTGGGAGATCTCCCCGCGCACCGTGCGCTCGGTGATCTGCTCGTCGGGGTTCTGCAGCACCGTGCCGACCGTGCTCGCCAGCTCGGCGGCGTCGTGCTCCCGGGTGTTGCGGCCGCCGACGAGCACGTCGCCGGAGCTCGGGCGGAGCAGCCCGCACAGCATCCGCATGAGGGTGGACTTGCCGGCGCCGTTGCCGCCGACGACGGCGTGCACCTGGCCGGGTGCGACGTGCAGGGAAACGTCCCGCACCGCGGCCGTGCCGTCGCGGTAGCGGTACTCGGCACCGCGCACCTCGACGGCCCGCTCGGAGGCGGTCGTGGAAGGACCCTCCGGGGCGGCGGTGCCGACCGCGGCGGCCGGCGCTTCCTGGGGTGCGGGGACACCGGCGAGCGGGGAGCGGTCGTCCGGAGCCGCTCCTCCCCCGGCCACCGGCTCGTCGTCGAGCGCGCGGCCCGCGGTGGCCAGCTCCTCCGGTGTGAGCACGGCTCCGGAAAGCCCGGCGGCGCGGGCGATCCGGACGACGGTGGGCGGTTCCACCTGGGCGCCGGTGAGCAGGTCCGCGTCGCGGAGCAGGTCGGCGGCGGCACCCTGCGCCCGCACGGCGCCGTCGCGCAGGACCAGCAGCTCGTCGGCCATCCCGACCAGCAGGTCCACGTCGTCCTCGACGACGACCAGCGTCATCGTCCCGGAGAGCTCGAGGGCGAGCCGGCGGATCTCCTCCTTGCCGGAGGGGTCGAGCAGGCCGGTGACGTTGTCGAGCACGAGCACCTGCGGTTCGCTGGCCAGCGCCGCGGCGATCGCCACGCGCTGCTGCTGCCCGCCGGAGAGCTCCCAGGTGCGCTTGTGCTCGGCGTCGACGGCCCCGAGCCCGAGCTCGTCGAGCAGCTGGCGGGCGCGCTGCCGGGCCTGCTCCACCGGGGTGCCGTGGTTGATCAGCGGAGCCATCACCTCGGCGAGCACGGTGATCTGGGTGAGCTGGGAGGCGTAGTCCTCGAACACGAGGCTCACCCGCTGCGCGACCTCGGTGATCGGGGACTCCCGCGGGTCGAGGCCGGCCACGTCCAGGGAGCCCGCGGACGCGCCGCCGGTGCTGCGGGGCGCCAGCCCGGCCAGCGTCGTGCACAGCGACGTCTTCCCGGCGCCCATCGGTCCGACGACCCCGAGGACGGTGCCGGGGCGCAGCTCGAGGTCGACGCCGTGGAAAGCGGCCCGCTCCTGGTCCGGGTAGGTGAGGTCGAGGCTGCGGGTGCGGATCAATCGGTCTCCTCTGCTCAGCTGGAACGCTCCGCGGGCCGGGCGGTCACCGCTCGGCCCGCGGAGCTCGGAAGGCGGGTGCTCGTGCGCTCGGCGAGCGGTCACTTCCGCGAGGGCGTGAACCCGAGGAGCCGCTCGATGCGCCCGTGCAGCGCGTAGGCGAGCGGGACCGTGACCAGCGCGCCGAGGACGATGCCGTGCGTGACGGTGTTGCCCAGGGCGCTGTAGACGGTCACACCGACGCCCTCCTCGCCGAAGACCAGGAAGGCCGAGCCCTCGATCACTGCCTGCACCAGCGAACCCACGAGGCAGGCGGTGCTGATGCGCAGCCAGTTCAGCTGCTTGCCGCTCATCAGGTAGCCGGCCACGGCGAAGCCGACGAAGTAGCCGGCGAAGCCGAACGGGTCGTCCACCTCGTAGCCCTCGAGGATGTCGCCGATGGCTTCGCCGACGGCCGCGCCGATCGGGATGGCGAACGTGGGCAGTCCGCGCGGCAGCAGGGCCAGGAAGAGGAACGGGATGAAGAACGGCTTGAAGTCGATGTCGACCGGGATCTCCGGGATGCGTTCGAAGATCATCAGCCCGAAGAAGAACAGCACCGCGACCAGGGCGGCGACCACCATGGTCTTCGGCGTCGTGTTCCCGTCTCCCGCCGGGCGCACTGTCGTTGCGTTGTTCTGCGAGGTCATTCGATCTCGTTTCTCCAGACCAGGGCGTTTGCAGGCCCGTGGTGTCGGTGCGGGGCGTCCAGCGCTGCTTTGTCCCCCGTTCGAGGGGCGCCCCGCATGGGAAACATTGCGCGTGAACCACGGGTGAATCGCGAACTGCGTTCGGGCCGTGGTGCGAGGAAGACCGGAACAACGAACGCACGCGGGTCGGGGCGTCGCGGTGCGTGATCAGCGAGCCGGGGCTCGAGGGGCGGCGACTCGGGGGTCGCCGCGGTCATCACCGGGATGCGCGTGGTGGAGAATGGAGGAAATGGTTCCGCCTGTAAACCCCGGCGGCGCGATCGGTTGGTCGCTCCTGGGGCGCTGCGGTGAGCCTGTTCGGTGGGATGCTCCCGGTGGGCCGGCTGCGGTGGGCCTGCTCCGTGGGGGCTCCCGGTGAGCTGCTCCGGTGGGGCGGCTCCGGTGAGCCGTGGAAGGCCACCGGCCGGATCGCGGTGGCGATCTCCCCACCAGGTACCCTGTAACCGGCCCACCGGAGACCGGTGGGCGGGCCTCCGTAGCTCAGGGGATAGAGCACCACTCTCCTAAAGTGGGTGTCGCAGGTTCGAATCCTGCCGGGGGCGCTTCATCGCAGGGTACGGCGGTGGTAACCGAGCCGGGTCAAGATCGGTTACCACCTTATTGCCACCTTTCGCTCACGTGCCGGTCTCCAGTGAGGCCAGCGCTTCGGCGGCCGAGCTGCCCGCGGTCTTGCGGTTCATGTACACGTCCTGGTCGCGCTCACGCGCTCGTGGCCGAGGTAGTCGGCGATCTCCTGCGACGACGGCGAGGTCCGCCAGGAGTTCTCCATCGTCCTCGGCGCCCAACCGGCCGGCGGCAGCTGCGAACCAGCGCGGAAACCCGCCGCGTGCACGGGGTCTCGCCGATCGAAGCGGCCCTGCCGATGCGCGCGACCATGCGCATGCGCCTCGAACGCGACCTGCGGGCATGTACCAGCGTGCGCGGATCTTGGGGGGATCGCGCGATCTACCGAGTCGATGCATGGAGCGGGGTTGCGCTCGTCGGCGCAGTACTGGTCGTTGGGTCGCATGCAACGATGCTGGTCATATCGATCGATCAGCAGCTGCTCGTGGCTTTCGTCGTGACGACCTCCATCGCCGTGATCACCCCCGGCGCCGGACATGCTGTTCGTGTTGGCGTGTGGCAGCCGGGGCGGTCCCCGTGCTGGCTTGCTCGCCACGGCCGGAGTGGCGAGCAGTGAAGTCGTGCACGTTGCTGTGGCAGCGGCCGGACTCGCCGCGTTGTTCGCTGCGGCGCCGACGGCGTTCACCGTGGTGCGGCTGATCGGGGCCGTGTCACGTGCGGATCCGCATCCGGTATGACGGCTGCGAGGTATGCTCGCGGTGATGTCGTTCCTCCCGCCGCGTGAGGTCAGCCGCGCCACCGCCGAGGCCGCGCCGACGCCGACCCGCGGCTACGTTCTCGGGCCGGACGAGGGCGTGCCCGGACGCGACGGGGAGGTGAAGGCCTCCAACGCCTCCACCGGGGGCGGCCTGGCGATCTACCGCACCGTCGTCGACGGGCAGGGGCCACCCTGCACGAGCACCGGCACGAGGACGAGACCATCGTCGTCCTCGACGGGACGATGCAGGTCGACTGCGGGGAGGACACCTTCACCGGCGGAACGGGCAGCACCTTCTTCCTGCCGCGCGGGCTGCCGCACACCTTCCGCTCCCTCGACGGGCCGTCGACGATCCTCTTCGTCGTCACACCCGGCCACCTGGACGAGTTCTTCCGCGCCAAGGAGGAGGCCACCGACCGCGACGAAGTGCTCGCGCTGATCCAGCGGTTCTTCTGAGCACGGCGAGATCCTCGCTGAGGGCTGGCCCTTGGTCGATGTCGAGCAGGTAGTGCTCGTCGGGGGCCGGTCCTTCGCGCCACGGCTGGTGGTTGAAGGCTTCCTGCTCCGGTTCGGAGGCGGTCAGTTGCTGTAGATCCGTTCGGGGGTGACCAGCACCGCGGTTCGGCGCTCTTGCTGCATGGTGCGGTCGAATTCGGCCCAGTCGTCGTGCTCACCACCGGCCGCGCGGTAGATCTCGCGGAGCAGCACGCGCAGGCGCTCGGGATCGAGTTCCGGGTCGTCCGGTCCCATCAGCTCGGCCGTTCCCTCCACTGCGATCCACGCCCACCCCGCGCGGAAGGTCAGCGTGGTGGCCGGGCGCGCGCGGAGGTGGGCTTTCTTCGCCGCCCCGTAGGTGACGAAGGCGACCACACGTTCCCCGGAGATCGGATGGGGGATCACGCCGGCGTTGACCACGGAGGACTGCACGGTGCCGTCCGCTCGTGTCGTCGCGACCACGGCGAGGTGGTGCTCACCTGCGGCGAGGCGGTCAACCGCTGCCAGGTTCTCTCGCACAGCTGCTCCTCGGGAGACGTCATCGCATCAGGTCGGACTTCCCGCGACGAGTGTCAACACGCACCCCGCCTGCCGCACGGGGCGGCGGAGGCGAGGGGCTGCCGATGTGCCGCGGGAAGGCGTTGGCCTCGGCCAGGCGCGCTCGCCTCGCCAGCGCACCTGGTGCCGCGTTGGCGCGGGGCGTGCAGCGGCGCGCTGCGCACCGCTCAGCCGCGCCAGGCCTCGGCGAGCACGTCGCAGCTGCGGATGCGGTCCTCCAGGCCCCAGGTCTCGGTCATGATGGCGAGCTCGTCGGCCCGGGTGCGTGCGGCGAGCGCCGCGCCGAACGCGGACGAGCCGAGGATGAAGACGGGAACCTCGCCGCCCTGGCCGGGAAGGCCCGGGCTCGCTGGTCCGGGCAGCTGCGGCGTGGACGTGCCAGCCATCCCACCAGGCCGGAGTGTTCCCGTTCCCGGTCCATTGCCACCGGTCGGCGCGATGGCGTGGGATCGGTCCTGCGCAACTGGTATCGATCCCGGAGACTGCGGCCATGACCTCCAGCGAAGCGGACTCCTCCGGCGACGAGGCCGAGCTGATCCGCCGGCAAGCCCTCGCCCTGCTCGCCACCGCCCAGAACGGGCTCACCTACGCGCGGGACCCTTACGACCGGGACCGGTACGAGCAGGTGCGGCGTTCCGCCGAAGAGCTCATGGAGCTCGTCAGCGACGGCGGAGCCGAGCAGGTGCACCGGATCGTCGCGCTCGACTCCGGCTACGCGACTCCGAAAATCGATGTGCGGGGCGGTCTCTTCGGCGGTGACGGCGAGGTGTTGCTCGTGCAGGAGCGCTCCGACGGCCGCTGGACCCTGCCCGGCGGCTGGTGCGACGTGCTGGAATCCCCCTCCGAGGCGGTCGCGAAGGAGGTGCGGGAAGAAGCCGGCATCACCGTCGACGTGGACAAGCTGGTAGCCGTGCTGGACCGCGAAAAGCAGGGGCACCGGCCGCATTTCGCCTTCCACGTGCACAAGTTCTTCTTCCTGTGCCGACAGCGGGAGCGGTTCGCGCTCGACTCGGTCGAAACCTCGTCCGCGGACTGGTTCCCCCTCGACGCGCTCCCGCCGCTGTCGCACTCGCGGGTCCTCGAAACGCAGCTGCACCTGATGCACCGCCACTGGCGGGACCGGACGCTGCCCGCGGAGTTCGACTGACCCCGGTCCCTACCCGCCCCCAGCACCGCCGCGCGGCGCCTCGGGGTCGCCGTAGGTGACCATCCAGTGCGGTTCGAGCCGGTAGTAGACGACGTCGCCCCAGTTCAGCGGCGAGTCCCCGTAGTGCCCGGTGAGGTGCTCCAGCACCGCGGGCCACTGCGGGTCCTCCGGCCCCTCGTCCGGGTTGAGGGTCTCGGCCGCGCCGTGGGCGAACACCCCGAGCTGCTCACCGCGCATGTGCGCGACGCTCGCCGCGGGGCGCGCGCGGAGGTGCGCGGCCTTCGCGGCCGACCTCGCGGTGCCGAAGATCCACCTGCCGTGCAGGAAGTGGCCGTCGACGCCGCTGATCCGCGGCTCGCCCCGGGCGGTCACCGTGGAGAGCGCGAGGGTGCACATGCCCGTGGCGACCGCCACGAGCTGCCGCGCCGTGAAGGTGCTCCCACCAGTGACGATGGAGCGCAGGTGGTCGGTCGAGCGGGCCAGTGAGGCGTCGAGCAGCTGCTGGAGCTCGTCGAGCTCGGCTTCGGTCTCGTACATGCCGCACATCCTGCCGGAGACCGCCGACAGTTCCGGGTCGGCGAACCGCTCGTGTTGAACAGCGACCTCACGGGCGGATGTTCTGGTTCAGGTGGAAGAGGTTGTGCGGATCGTACTTCCGCTTCACCCCGACCAGTCCGTCGTAGTTGCCCTTGTAGTTCGCCCGGATCCGGTCCTGGTCGTCACCGGCCATGAAGTTGACGTATCCGCCTTCCTCGGAGTGCGCCGCGGTCGCGGCGTAGTAGTTCCGGACCCAGTCGATGTTGGCCTCGTTGTCCGCGGGGTCGGGCCACATTCCCGCGATCACGGTCGCGAAGTTCGCGCCCCGGTACGCGAAGGCGGTGGCATCCGCTGCGACCCGGTGGCATGCCCCGTCGATCGGGTAGATGTGCACCGTTGAGTTCACGGCGGGCACCTTCGGCCCGTACTGGACGTGGGCGGCGATCACCGCGTCGGTCAGTTCGTCGACGAAGTTGGCCTTCCAGTAGTGCTGGAGCCCCGGTGGGACGAGCGCGTCGAACGCGCTGTTGAGCATCGGATACGGCATCGGGCCGACGTGTTCGGCTACGACCGGGGCGATGTCGTGCAATGGCCGCACGGCGCTCGGGCCTTCTTCCACCGGTCCTGACCAGCACACCACGACGGCCATCAGCGTGTCGCCGTGCCGCTCCTCCGGTATGAAGGGCAGCGGTGGTGCGATCTGGAACGCGGGGAACGCGCCGAGCTGCTCCGGGGCATCGGCGATGAACTCGCGGAAGGACCGCAGCACGTTCGACGCCTGGTCGATGTCGAAGAAGATCGGACCGCCGTAGATGTCGCCCACCGGGCTGAGCCGGTACTCGAACGAGGTCACCACTCCGAAGTTGCCGCCACCACCTCGCAGCGCCCAGAACAGGTCTGCGTGCTGCCGCTCGTCGGCCACGACCAGCTCGCCGTCCGCGGTGACGACATCGGCGGAGACCAGGTTGTCGCAGGACAGGCCCTGGCCGCGGGCCAGGTAACCGATGCCGCCGCCGAGGGTGAGCCCACCGATGCCGGTGGTGGAGACGATGCCCCCGGTGGTGGCCAGGCCGAACGCGTGCGTTGCTGCGTCGAAGTCGCCCCAGGTCGCGCCGCCCTCGGCCCGTGCGGTGCGGTTCGCCGGGGAGACTCGCACGCCGCGCATCGGCGTCAGGTCGACGACGATGCCGTCGTCACAGGTCCCGAATCCGGGAACGCTGTGCCCTCCGCCCCGTACGGCGAGGTCGACCCCCTCCTCGCGCGCGTAATCGACGGCGGCCATGACGTCTCCGGCGTTGGCGCACTGCGCGATCACGTGCGGCCGGCGGTCGACCATGCCGTTGTGGACGAGGCGGGCCCGGTCGAAGTCCTCGTCCTGCCGGCTGATCACTCTTCCGTGGACGCGTTCCCGCAGCTTCTCGATCGTGATCGTCCGCATCAGTACCACCTCCCGGAACGCCCGTGCACTTCACGGTCGGCCGCACCCCGGTAGTCGGACAGAGGAATAGGACCCGGATGTCTGCGAGAACGGGATGCAGCGGGGCGGGCGTTCGGTGCGTGCCAGGCAGGACGGGGCCATCGCCGGCTGGAACGCGTCCTACCGGGCAACGGTCCCGCCTCAGCGGGAAGGGGCGAACGGCCCCAGGGGCGGTTTCCGCAGGAGTGCCGCGGTGATCGCTGCGCGCAGCTCGGCCGCAGCGCCCTGCGAACCCCGCGGGACGAGCCTCGTCGCGACGGCACGGCTCCGCCCCCGCGGGGCGGAACCGGTCACGCCGATGCGAGGACCGCTCGACGCGCCTTGCTCAGCCCGGCGATCCGTCGATCACCTCCTCGAAATCGTCCCCGCGGTCCGGCATCCGCCGGGTAGGTTGATCAGTCCGGTCGGACGAGCACCGGCGGTTCCACTGGTCGTCGCCGCCGCGCGGCCGTTCGGGGGGCGCAGCAGGAGCACGGCCGACTCGGGTACCGGGAGCGCGGCGCAGTTCGAGGACCACCGGGAGCAGTGCTTCGCCGCGGCGTACCGGATGCTGGGCAGCGTGGCCGACGCCGAGGACGTCGTGCAGGAGACCTGGCTGCGCTGGTCCTGCCGCGACCGTTCGGAGGTCACCACCCCGGGGGCCTACCTGGTGCGCACCGCGACGCGCCTGGCGCTGGACCGGTTGCGGGCGCTGCGGGCCAGGCGCGAGTCGTACGTGGGGCAGTGGCTGCCGGAACCCGTGATCACCGCGCAGGCCGGGGAGGACGCGGCCGAGCCCGCGCTGCGCTCCGAGTCCGCTTCGGCGGCCGTCCTGGTGGTGCTGGAGGCGCTGGCACCGGCCGAACGCGCGGTGTTCGTGCTGCGGGAGGTCTTCGGCTTTCCCCGCGAGGAGATCGCGGCCACCCTCGGGCGCTCGACGGCGGGCGTGCGGCAGCTCGCCCACCGGGCGCGCGAGCACGTGCGGGCGCGCCGCCCGCGGTTCGACGCCGACCGGGAGACCCGGCGCCGGGTGGCGGAGCGCTTCCTGGACGCCTGCCGCGGCGGCGATCTCACCGCGTTGCTGGCGGAGCTCGCCCCGGAGGTCGCGCTCGGCGGTGGCAGGGCGAAGTCGGCGCGCAACCCCGTCCGCGGGGCCGACGAGGTCGCCCGCTTCCTCGCCGGGATCCACGCGAACCGGTTCCACCGGCGGGAGTTCCGACTCGTGGAGCTCAACGGGCAGCCGGGTGCGATCCGACGGCGCGGTCGACGCGGCGATCACCGTCGACGTCGCCGACGGGGTCGTGCAGCGGGTCGGGCTGGTGGTCAACCCGGACGAGCTGACCGCCCTGGACGCCGGCGGGGGAGCAGCCCCGGCGCGGTGACGCGGCCCCGCGGCCGGACGTCCGCGGGGCCGGCAGGTCCGACACCGGGGTCGAGCGCCCTCCTCCCGCGGCTGTAGGCTCGGATGAACGCGCGGCGTCCCCGGTCGTCGGCGCGCCGGGCAGATCGGCGCGGCCGCCGGGGAGGGGAGTTCCGCGCTCCGGACGAGCTGGAGCGGTTCCTCGCCGCGGGGTGCGCCTCGGCGGCGGGCCGCCGCTGCTCCCGCGGTCCGAAATGGACCCGCGGCGCGCCCTCGGCGCCGTCGAGCGACCTCGACCTCGACCGCGGTGCGAACCGCCCGATGCCGCCCCCGCCCGCCGTTGTTCCCGTCCGCAGGGAGGATGCCGCCAGTGAGCGCCCGTTTCGAAGAACTCGACTGGCGCGGGACGCCGATCGGCCTGATCAGCCTGCGCCGCCGCTGGGACCGCTCCCTCGACAGGGACGTGCACGAGATCAAACTGGACGACGAGTTCCTCATGTCCAGCGCGTTCACCACGGCGGAGGTCGAACTCGCGCGGCTCGGCCTGGCCGCCTCTTCCGCCGCCGAGCTCGACGTCGTCGTCGGAGGGCTCGGGCTCGGCTACACCGCCAGGACCGCCCTGGCGGATCCGCGGGTGCGTTCGCTGCACGTGGTGGAGTCCCTCGGGGAGGTCATCGAGTGGCACCGGCGCGGCCTGCTGCCGCTGGGCGAGGAGCTGACCTCCGATCCGCGGACCCGCCTGGTGCACGGGGACTTCTTCGCGATGGCCGGTGGGAGCTCCGGGTTCGACGCCGAGGCACCGGGGCGGCGTTTCCACGCCGTGCTCCTGGACATCGACCACTCGCCGGCGCACGTGCTGGATTCGAGCCACGCCTGGCTCTACGAGGCCGCGGGTCTGCGCCGGCTCGCCGGCCACCTCCACCCGGGCGGGGTTTTCGCGCTGTGGTCGGACGATCCGCCGCAGCAGGAGGTCACGGCAGCGCTCGCGGAGGTGTTCGCCACCGCGCAGGCCCACGTCGTCGCGTTCCGCAACCCCTACACCGGGGGCGAGGCCAGCAACACCGTCTACACGGCAGTTCTGCGGAGCTGACGGGTCCGCGGATCGGCTGGCGTCGGAGGTCGGGTGGGGAACCTCCGGCTCCCAGCTTCCCCGACCTCCCGCCCGGACAGCGGACGGGAGCAGCACCGTCGGACTGTCCTCGCGAGGCGACGCCGGAGAACCCCCGTCGGGTCGGTCTGCGCGCGTGGGGCGGAAGCGGCTGCGCCGCTTGCCCGACGGAGCCCCGCGTCCGAAGGGGACGGATCCATCCTCTTCGGACGCGATGGGCCTACCGCTCGCTCCCGCGCCCGTACGACTCGTAGTGCACGCGCTCTTCGAGCGGGGTGCGGCTGCGCCAGCCGTGCCGCTCCAGGTCGGGGGCCTCGGCCATCCGGTGCACCGGACCGAGGCACAACCAGGCGACGGGGCGCACCGTCGCGGGGATGTCCAGCAGCCCCCGCAGGAACTCCTCGCGGTAGAAGCTCACCCAGCCGACGCCGAGGTCCTCGGCGGTGGCGGCCAGCCACAGGTTCTGGATCGCCAGGCACACCGAGTACAGCCCGGCGTCGGCGATGGCGTGCCGGCCGAGGACGGCGGGGGCGCCGCGCCCCGGGTCGTAGGTCACGACCACGCTCAGCGTCGATTCGAGGATCCCCTCGACCTTGATCTTGGAGAAGGTCTCCGCGCGTTCCCCCTCGAGCTCGGCGGCGAAGACGTCGCGCTCGGCGAGCACGTGCTCGCGGAAGGAGCGCTTCGTGGTCTCGTCCTGCACGAGGACGAAGTCCCAGGGCTGCGAGAGGCCGACGCTCGGCGCGCTGTGCGCGGCGGTGAGCACCCGGTGCAGCACGTCCGGGTCGAGGGGTTCGCCGGTGAACTCGGCGCGCACGTCCCGGCGCCGGTTGATCACGTCGTACAGGTCGGTGCCCGGTCCGGTGTCGTCCAGCCGCGGCGGTTCTTCTCGTGCGGTCATCGCCGACCATCCTGCCCCGTCGCGCGATGTCTCCGACCCGGGGCGTCCTGGTGATGCCCGCCACCTGCCGCCGGTGGCGGCGCCCGCCGCTGGCGGGGTGCGGTGCCCGGTCGGGACGTGCCCTGCCCGACCGGGCACCGCGAGGGGCCGCCGCGCGGCCGGGACCTGCGTTCCGGGTCCGCTCGGACGCGGTCACCGCACCGCCGGCGTTCCCCGCCGGGGAGCTGCCGGAGTTGCTCCCCGGGGCGGCACGTGCCCGCGGTGGAGCCGCGGGCGGGGTCGCGCTCCCGTCCTGCTCAGCGGGGTTTCGGGCTGGGGTAGGGCAGCAGCGCCATCTCCCGCGCGTTCTTGATGGCCCGGGCGACTTCGCGCTGCTGCTGGGCGGTCAGCCCGGTCACCCGCCGCGAGCGGATCTTGCCGCGGTCGGAGAGGAACTTCCGCAGCAGCGCGGTGTCCTTCCAGTCCACGCGGGTGACGCCTTCCCGCGCGAGCAGGTTCGGTTTGCGCCGCGGGCGGCGTTGCGGAGGGGCCATCGTTACCAGCTCGCTTTCGTGACGCCGGGCAGTTCGCCCGCGTGGGCCTTTTCGCGCAGGCGGATGCGGGACAGGCCGAACTTGCGGAAGTGGCCGCGGGGGCGGCCGTCGACCGCGTCGCGGTTGCGCACCCGGGTGGGGCTGGCGTCGCGGGGTTGGCGCTGCAGTTCGCGCTGGGCCCGCTCCTGCTGCTCCGGCGTGGTGTCCGGCGCCGAGATGATGCGCTTCAGCTCGGCGCGGCGCTGCGCGTAGCGGGCGACGACCTCGCGCCGCTGCTGGTCGCGGGCGATCTTCGACTTCTTGGCCACGGTGCTCCTTCAGCGTTCCTCGCGGAACTCGACGTGCCTGCGGACGACGGGGTCGTACTTGCGCAGCCGCAGCCGGTCCGGTGTCCTGCGGCGGTTCTTCCGGGTGACGTAGGTGAAGCCGGTTCCGGCGCTGGAGCGCAGTTTCACGATCGGTCGCTGTTCGGTGGCGGCCATCAGACGCGCTCCCCCCGCTTCCGCATCCGGGCGACGATCGCCTCGATGCCGTGCCTGTCGATCGTCTTCACGCCTTTGGTGGACACGCGCAGGCGGATCCAGCGGCTTTCGGACGGCAGCCAGTAGTGCCGCCGCTGCAGGTTGGGTTCCCAGCGCCGGCGCGTGCGGCGGTGGGAGTGCGAGACGTGGTTGCCGTAGCCGGGCACGCGCCCGGTCACTTGGCACCGCTTCGACATGACCTACCTCTCGATAATGACATCCATTTTCATCTATGCTCGGGATCAGGGTAGCGTGTCCACCAGCAGATGAAAACCATTACCGATTGGGGTGGGGATGGGACCGTCCGAGGACCAGCGCACGCCGCTGCTCGTGGTCGCGGGGATGCATCCCGAGCAGGTCGCGTCGACCGCCGAGGCGGTGCGCGCCGACACCGGCGCCGTGCTCGTGCACCACGACCTCGGCGCGCTCTCCGACGGCCTGGTGCGGCGCACCGTGCGCCGCGGCGACCTCGGCGAGACGACCGCGCTCGAACTCGTGCACGGGTGCGTCTCCTGCACGCTGCGCGAGGACCTGCTGCCGCTGCTGCGCCGGCTCGCCGACGAGCCGGACGTGACCAGCATCGTGCTCCGGCTCGACCCGGCGCTCGACCCGGAGGCGCTGTGCTGGGCGCTGACCCGCGTCGAGCTCGACGGGCGCGGCCTGGAGCACGACATCGCCATCGGCGCCGTGCTGTGCGTCGTCGACCTGCCGAGCTGGCTCGACGACGCCACCGGCACCGAGGAGCTCGCCGAGCGCGGCCTCGGCGCCGCGGCCGAGGACGAACGCACCGTCGCCCAGCTCGCCGTCGGGCAGGCCGAGTTCGCCGACGCGCTCGTGCTGGCGGGCCGAGCGGTCGAACCCTGGCAGCAGGCCCGCACCGAAGCGGTGCTGCGGCGGGTCGCGCCGAGCGCGACCTGGGGCGTCCTCGAACGGCTCGACGTGCCCGAGCTGCTCGGACGGCTGCCCGCCGCGGCGCGCCGCGGGGAGGTCGACGGGGCGTTCGGACCGCTGCTGCGCGGCCAACCGCCGTTCGAACCGGACGCCGGGGTCTCGCTGCTGCTGTTCGAGCAGCGCAGGCCGTTCCACCCGGAACGGCTGCACGCGGCGGTCGACGCGCTGCTCGAGGGCGTCGTGCGCGCACGCGGACGCGTGTGGCTGGCCACCCAGCCCGACGACGCGCTGTGGATCGAATCCGCGGGCGGCAGCCTCGGCGTCGCGCACGCCGGGCCGTGGGTGGCCGCGCTCGACGCCGGGCAGCGCGCCGAGCTCGACTCCGAGCGCTATCTCAAGGCCTCGCTGAGCTGGGACGAGCGCTACGGCGACCGGGTGCAGGAGCTCGTGGTGATCACCCACGACACCGACCCGGAGGACGTCGACCGGGCGCTGCACCGGGCCCTGCTCACCGACGCCGAGCTCGCCGCCGGGCGCGAGGGCTGGGCCGCCTACTCCGACCCGTTCGGCACGTGGCACGCCGACCCCTGCGGTGAGGATCCGGCGATCCGGGCCGCCGAGGCGGCCGAGTCCGACGGCGAGGGCTGAACGGCGGGAGTGAGACAGCGCACCACCCGACACGCGCGCGGACCCTTCTCAGGTGGTTCTCAGGGCGAGGCGCAACACTGGTGGGCATGCGCATCCTCGTCGTCGACGACGATCGTGCCGTGCGCGAATCGCTGCGCCGGTCGTTGCGGTTCAACGGCTACCAGGTGGAACTGGCCGCGGACGGCCAGCAGGCGCTGGACCAGTTGGCGCAGGAGCGGCCGGACGCCATGGTCCTGGACGTCATGATGCCCCGCGTGGACGGGCTCGAAGTGGCGCGGCGCCTGCGCAGCACCGGTGACGACATGCCGATCCTCGTGCTCACGGCACGCGAGGCGGTCTCCGACCGGGTCGCCGGGCTCGACGCGGGTGCGGACGACTACCTGCCGAAGCCGTTCGCCCTGGAGGAGCTGATGGCGCGGCTGCGGGCGCTGCTGCGCCGCGCCACCCCGCCCGAGCACCCGCAGGACGCGCCGCCCGCGGCGCTGCGGTTCGCCGACCTCGAGCTCGACCCGGGCACCCGCGAGGTGCGGCGGGGCGAGCGGCCGATCAGCCTGACGCGCACGGAGTTCGCCCTGCTGGAGCTGCTCATGGGGCATCCGAAGCAGGTGCTGACCCGCAGCCGGCTGCTGGAGGACGTCTGGGGCTACGACTTCCCGACCTCCGGCAACGCGCTCGAGGTCTACATCGGCTACCTGCGGCGCAAGACCGAGGCGGAAGGGGAACCCCGCCTGATCCACACGGTGCGCGGGGTCGGCTACGTGCTGCGCGAGACGCCGCCGTGACCGGGCCCGCTCCCCCTCCCCCCGACCTCACCGGCACGGACCGCATCCCCCGCCCGCGGGCGCACTTCCAGCGGGTGTCGCTGCGCAACCGGGTCACCTGGCTGGCGGCGATCTGCGTGGCCGGTGCCGTGGCGCTGGTGTCCGTGGCCGCGTTCGTCACCGTGCGCGACAGCCTGTACCAGCAGCTGGACAACTCGCTGACCGAGCGCGCGGTGCAGGCCGCCGAAGGCCCGCTGGTGCAAACGCCCGACCTGCAGCGCATGCCGGCCGCGTTCCTGTCGGCGACGAACATGCGGATGAGCGTGCTCTTCGCCGACGGCGGCGAGGTCTCCGCGGGCAAGCGCCCGCCGACGAGCGGCGACGAGCTGGCCGTGGCGCACGGCCAGGTCCGGCGGTCGCTGCGCACCGACCAGGCGACGAACCACCGCGTCGTGGCCGTGCCCGCGGGGGACGGATCGGCGCTGGTGCTGTCGACCTCGCTGCGGCCGACGCAGCAGACCCTGGCGCAGCTGTCCGTGGTGCTCGTCGTCATGGGCGGGGCGGGCATCCTGCTGGCCGCCGCGGCCGGGACGACCGTCGCCCGCGCCGGGCTGCGCCCCGTCCAGCGGCTCACCGCCGCGACCGAGCGCGTCGCCGCCACCGGTGACCTGCAGCCGATCCCCGTCAGCGGCGACGACGAGCTCGCGCGGCTGACCACGAGCTTCAACGGCATGCTCGGGGCGCTGGCCGAGTCGCAGGAGCAGCAGCGCCGCCTGGTCGCCGACGCCGGGCACGAACTGCGCACCCCGCTGACCTCGCTGCGCACGAACCTCGAACTGCTCATGGCCGAGTCGCAGCCCGGTGCGCCGCAGCTGTCCGAGGAGGACCGCGAGGAGATGTTCGCCGACGTGCGGGCCCAGCTGTCCGAACTGTCCGCGCTCGTCGGCGATCTGGTGGAGCTGGCCCGCGAGGACGCGCCGCAGGCGGTGCACGAGCCGGTGGAGCTCAGCGAGGTCGTCGAGCGCGCCCTGGCGCGGGCCCAGCGGCGCGCGCCGCGGGTGCGCTTCGAGGTGAGCACCCGCCCGTGGCTGCTGCTCGGCGATGCCACGGCCCTGGAGCGCGCCGTGCTCAACCTGCTGGACAACGCGGCGAAGTGGAGCCCCGAGGAGGGGCAGGTGCGCGTGGACCTGCGCGCCGAGGCGGACACCGGGTTCGCTGCGCTGGAGGTGGCCGACAGCGGGTCGGGCATCGCGCCGGCCGACCGGCCGCACATCTTCGAGCGGTTCTACCGGTCCTCGGAGTCGCGCCCGCTGCCCGGTTCGGGGCTGGGGCTGTCGATCGTGAAGCAGGTCGCCGAGCGGCACGGCGGGCACGTCTGGGCCGGGGACGCGCCGGACGGCGGTGCGCTGCTGCACGTGTCCCTGCCCGGCAGCCCTCCGGAGAGCCAACAGTAACGAACAACATCGCACGTCGTAGGTGTCCGTGCGCCTGCGGGTATCCCCGGGTGGTGCGGGTGTGCAGCGGCAGGGTAGTGTTCGGTTCTGTTGGATTGAGTTCCGCGGAGGAGATCCGGGGGGGTGGGTGTGCTCGCGCGGCAGCGGCAGGACGCGATCCTCGAGGAGGTCCGGCACAGCGGTGCGGTCCGCGTCAGCGAACTCGTGCGCCGCTTCGGCGTGTCCGACATGACCGTCCGCCGCGACCTGGACGCGCTGGCGCGGCGCGGGTTCGTCGAGAAGGTCTACGGCGGCGCCACCGCCGGAACGGGCAACAGCACCGACGAACCCGGGTTCGAGGCCAAGTCCGTCCGGCAGCCCGGGGAGAAGGAGGTGATCGCGCGGCTGGCCGCGCAGCAGGTCGAACCCGGCAGCGCCATCGGGGTCACCGCGGGCACCACCACGTGGACGCTGGCGCGCCACCTGGCCGACATCGCCGAGCTGACCGTGGTGACCAACTCGGTGCGCGTGGCCGAAACCCTGTGGCGCCTCGGCCGCTCGGACCAGAGCGTCGTGCTCACCGGCGGGGAGCGCACCCCCTCCGACGCGCTCGTCGGCCCGGTCGCCACCGGAACGCTGCGCTCGGTGCACCTGGACCTGGTGTTCCTCGGGGTGCACGGCATGGCCGCCTCCGCGGGGTTCACCACCCCCAACCTCGCCGAGGCCGAGACCAACCGGGTCTTCGCGCGGGCGGCCGCGCGGCTGGCGGTGCTCGCCGACAGCTCCAAGTGGTCGACCGTCGGTTTCTCCACGATCGTGGAGCTCGCGGAGGTGGACCTGCTCGTCAGCGACACCGGTCTGGACGAGGAGGCGGTGGCCGCGCTGCGCGAGGAGATCCCGGACGTGCAGCTCGCCGAGGGAGCGGCCGCAGGCACCGGGGAGGCGGGTTCCGCCGGCCCCGGCGAGGACGCCGCACGGGGAACGGAGGACGAGTGAAGCGCACGGCACGACAGCTGGCCGACGGTCGGGAGATCATCTACTTCGACCACGACGAGGCCCCGGAGCGCCTCGCCGCCGACTCCCGCGACCTGCCCGCCCAAGCCCCGGCGGGCGAGGTGCGGCAGGACCCGCTGAGCGGGGAGTGGGTGGCGATCGCGGCCCACCGCCAGTCCCGCACCTACAAGCCGCCGGCCGACGCCTGCCCGCTGTGCCCGAGCGCGCCCGGCAAGCCCACCGAGGTCCCGGAGGGCGACTACGACGTCGCGGTGTTCGAGAACCAGTTCCCCTCGTTCTCCCGCGCCGTCAGCGAGGACGTGCCCGCGACGGTCGACGGCCAGCCCGCGGTGCCGAGCGCACCGGCGCGCGGTCGCTGCGAGGTCGTGTGCTTCACCTCCGACCACGGATCCGCGTTCGCCCGGTTGAGCCAGCAGCACGCGCGGCTCGTCGTCGACGCCTGGGCCGACCGCACCGCGGCGCTCGGCGCCAGCCCGGGCGTGGAGGAGGTGTTCTGCTTCGAGAACCGCGGCGAGGAGATCGGCGTGACCCTGCACCACCCGCACGGGCAGATCTACGGCTACCCGTTCGTCACGCCCCGCACGCAGCGGCACCTGGCCACCGCGCGGGAGTACTACGAACGGCACGGGCGCCACGTGCAGGGCGACGTGCTCGCCGCCGAGCGGGAGAGCGGGCGTCGCGTGATCACCAGCTCGGAGCACTGGACGGCGTTCGTGCCCGCCGCGGCGCGCTGGCCGGTCGAGGTGCACGTGGTGCCGCACCGCCGCGTGCCGGACCTGCCCGCGCTCACCGCGGCCGAGCGCGACGACTTCGCCGCGCTCCACCTCGACGTGCTCGGCCGGCTCGACGCGCTCCACGACCGCCCGCTGCCGTACGTGGCAGGATGGCACCAGGCGCCCGCGAACACCGGCAGGGACCTGGCGTGGCTGCGGCTCGAGCTGTTCTCCGTGCGCCGCTCGGCGGACAAGCTCAAGTACCTGGCCGGGTCGGAGTCGGGCATGGCCGTGTGGATCAACGACGTCACCCCGGAACGCATCGCGGAGCGCCTGCGTTGACCGGCGGGGGAGTCCTCGGTTCTGCTGGCGCAGCGGGTCGCGGGGACCCCGGTTCCCCGGCCGCCCCGGCCTCCCGGCTGCTCCCCGTCGTCGCCGCGAGGTCGTAACCCGGTCCACAGAGCCAGCTCAGGCGGTTCTCAGGCGCGTATCGCAGAGTGGAGACATGACCGACCACAGCCCGGACGAATCTCGCCGCGAAGATCAACCGATCGAGGGTCAGGGCGGGCCCTGGCAGTCCGAGAGCTCTTCCTCCGCCTCCGAGGCGGGGGAGGTGTCGGGGAGCGGCCAGCCCGAGGCCGGGACGGCGCCGCACGGACCCGGGTGGTCCGGAGCGCACCCCGGTGACCAGCAGGGCGGTCCCCAGGGAACCGGCCACCCCGGCGCTTACCAGGGCGCCCCGCAGGACAGCGGGTACCAGGGCGGTGCTCCGCAGGGCAGCACCTACCAGGGCGGCTACCCGCACCCGGTTCAGCAGCAGTACGCGGGGCAGCAGCAGTACCCGGGGCAGCAGTACGCGGGGCAGCAGCAGTACCCGGGGCAGCAGCCCGGGCCGTACGACGCGACCCAGCCGCAGGCCTACCCGGGAGCGGAGGGCTGGCAGCAGCCCGGCTACGCGCCGATGCCGCCGGTCGGCACCTCGCAGCAGCCGGGCGGGCGCAGGAAGTCCGGACGCGCCGGCCTGTTCACCGTGGTCGGGGTCCTGGCCCTGGTCGCCGTGCTCGTCAGCGGCGGGGCCGGCGGATACGTCGGCTACCGGCTGGGCTCCGACAGCGCCTCCACCGGCACGAGCTCGCTGAACGCGCCGCGCCCGGCGCGCAGCGCCAGCGACGCCCCCGCCGGCTCCGTGCAGGCGGTGGCGCAGAAGGTGCTGCCGAGCGTGGTGCAGCTGCAGACGAGCTCGATGCGCGGGTCCGGCGAGGGGTCCGGCATCGTGCTCAGCGAGGACGGCTACATCCTCACGAACAACCACGTCGTCGAGGGCGCCGAGGCGGGCGCGCGGGTCACCGCCCAGTTCCACGACCAGCGCTCGGCCCCGGTGAAGGTCGTCGGCACCGACCCGAAGTCGGACCTCGCCGTGGTCAAGGCCGACATCACCGGGCTGACCCCGGCCGAGCTGGGCCGCAGCGACGACCTGAAGGTGGGGTCGCAGGTGGTGGCGATCGGCTCGCCGTTCGGGCTGTCCGGCACGGTCACCAGCGGCATCGTCAGCGCGAAGAACCGGCCGGTGCGCGCCGGCGGGGAGAGCGGCAGCCAGGCGAGCGTGATGAACGCGATCCAGACGGACGCGGCCATCAACCCCGGGAACTCGGGCGGACCGCTGGTGGACAAGGACGGCCGCGTGGTGGGCATCAACTCCGCGATCTACAGCCCCGGCAGCGGCATGACCCAGCAGCAGGCCGGTTCGGTCGGCCTGGGCTTCGCGATCCCGATCGACCAGGCGAAGCAGATCGCCCAGCAGCTGATGCAGGACGGCTCCGTCACGCACGCGAACCTCGGCGTGACCATCACCCCGGCGCGCGGCGGCGGGGCCCAGATCGTCGAGGTGCACGACGGCGCCCCCGCCAGCAAGGCCGGGGTGAAGCGCGGCGAGGTCATCACCAAGCTGGGCAACCGGACCATCGAGGACCCGGACACGTTGATCGCCGCGGTGCGCTCGCACAACCCCGGCGACACGGTGAAGCTCACCCTGTCCCGGGGCGGCGGGGACACGCGCACGGTCGAGGTCACACTGGGCGGTTCCCAGTGAGGCGCGACCCGTGCGACGCGCGGAACAGGGAGAACGCAGGCATGACGCAGCGAACGCAGCAGGACGGACCGCGGTCTGTCGCCGATGTCACCGACTGGGACCTGACCGGCGCCTCCACCGCCACTACTGTGACGAGCATGGAACGCAGCGCGCAGCGGTTGGGGCGGGCCCTCGTCGTGGTCGTCGACGATCGAGTCGCCCACGCGGAGCAGGACGACAACATCGGCCCCTTGGTCACCGAACTCCTCGAGGAGAACGGGTTCATCGTCGACGGCACCGTGGCCGTGGCGGGAGAGACCGTGGAGATCAGGAACGCGTTGAACACCGCGGTGATCGGCGGTGTCGACGTGGTCATCACCGTCGGCGGCACGGGGGTCTCACCGCGGGACGTCACCCCGGACGCCACCTCGGGGGTGCTGGACCGGCCGGTCCCGGGCATCGCCGAGGCGCTGCGCGGTTCCGGCCTGGCGGCGGGCGCGGTCGACGCGGGGATCTCCCGCGGCCTGGCCGGGGTGTCGGGCAGCACGCTCGTGGTGAACCTGGCCGGCTCCCGCGAAGCCGTCCGCGACGGCATGGCCACGCTCCGACCGCTGGTCACGCACGTGATCGAGAACCTCTCCGGCGTGTAGTCGGGCGAGCGCGGCGGCGCACGGCCGCATCGACCAGCGCGGCGCGGGACGTCCTCCGGGGCGTCCCGCGCCGTCGTTCGCGGGCCCGCTGTCGTGCTGGAGCGGTGCCGCCCGCGCCGTTCGCGGCGCGGGCGGTCGCCTGCGTCACTGCGACTTCGGCGGTTCGGTGCGGCCGGAGTCGCCCTCGGAGCCGCGGTCGCGGTCGGTGGCGTCCTGACCGCTGTCGGCCCGGTTCGTGCCGGATTGCCCGGTTCCGGACTCGCCGGTGCCGGACTGCCCGGTGCTGGACTGCCCGGTTCCGGACTCGCCCGTGCCGGACTGCCCCTCCTGCGAGCCCTCCGACTGGTGGCGGTTGATGAAGCCCTGCACTTGACCGCTCGCCTTGTCGATCTTGTCCTGGTACTTGCCGCCGGTGGCCTTGTTCAGCTGCTCCTTGGCGCTGTCGATGCCCCTGTTGGCGCTCGGCCCGGCCTTGTCGGCCGCTTCCCCGGCCTTGCCGCGCGCCTGCTGGGCGAGGTGCTTGGCCTTGTCCAGAAAGCCCATCTGCTTCCTCCCGCTGTTTCGGTCGATGCGGTGCTCCAGCGGTGCCGAGTGGATGCGCACCCCCGGTGTCCGCACGTGTTCGTCGTGTCACCGATGATGTCATCACCGGCGCGAACCGGGAAATCACCGCTCGCCGCGGTGCGGCACCGCCCGGTGCGCCGCCGGGCTCCAGCAGAACGGGGGCAGAATGGGGAGCATGGCGAACCAACGCCCGAACACCCCCTCCGGCGGCGGGAGCGCTGCGCACGGCGGTGCCGGTGCTCCCGCCGGTGGGGACTCCGCCGCCGGAGGTGCGGAGGCTCCCCGGCGACGCGCGGTGGAGCGCTCGCGGCGGCGCCGGCAGCTCGACCGGATCTTCGGCAGCGTCCTGCCCGAGGACGTCGCGGACGACCGCGGCAGCACCGCCGCCGGCGACGACTGGTACCGGCAGAACCGCCCGCCGCACCACGACCCGCGCTGAGCGGGCGGTCCCGGCGCGGTGCGGGAACGCACCGGTGTCCGCAACGGACATTTCCGTCCGGTGTGGAGTTTCCGGGTGGTCGTCCGGTGCCGCCCCGATGGCCAGCCCGCGGACTCGCTCAGCGCAGCGCCACGGTGACCGATTCCCGGGCCGAGGCCGCGGCGACGGCCGCTGCCGACCCCCGTGGCAGCCCGACCAGCACCATCCGCTCGGCCGAGTCGCGGGGGTCCGGCGCGCGGACGGCCAGCACCGGGGCGTTCTCCGCGAGCACCGCCGGTTCCGCGGCGTGCGCGGCGCTGACGAGGTCGACCCGGTGTCCGGGGTCGAGGAACGTCGCCACCGCCGGGTCGGCGAGCCTGATCGGGACCGCGGCGCTGTCCGGATCGCCGGTGCTCGCGCGCGTGGCCGCGGGTCCGAGCAGGCGCACGTCGGTGATCGCCTCACCGGCCCGCACCGGTGTGGCCGGGGTGCGGCCCAGCACCTGCTCGGGCCGGGTGAACGCGCCGTGCGGGAGGGCTCCGCCGGGCACGGCTCGGCGGGTGAGATCGGTGCGCGTCAGCGGCTCTCCCGGTGGGAGGTCGCGCGCGGCCGCGAGCACGTGCGCGCGCCCGTCCGGTTGCGCGCTCGGGACGAAGGCGAGCACGCCCGAGCAGCACAGCAGCAGCACCGCCGCGATGCGCCGCGCGGTGTGCAGGCGTGGCCCGGTGAGCACCAGCCGCGCGGTGCGGAGCTTGCCCACCAGCCGCGCGTGCGGTGCTTCGGCCGTCCCGTGCGCCTCGGACATCCGTTCCCCCTTCCGCCGTCGGACGCGTCCGAAGCTACGGGGGTGCGGGCAGCCGTGTCAGCTTCTGCACCGCCACTTGTGGACAACTCGGCCCCCTGTGGACGACCAGCGGGAGCGGTGCCCCTCCGCAGGGACACCTCGCAGGGGGAGACTGACCACACGATCGGGGAGGTCGCAGCGGTCCGTCAGGCAAGCGGCGAAGCCGCTTCCTCGCCGCGCGCAGAGCGACCTGCCGGAGGTTCCCCCGAGCCGCTGCGCCGGCCGAGCCGCTGGTTCTCCAGGGGCCGGGAAGGCGTCAGCGTCGAGGAGCAGGCGGCACCGGGACCGGTGTCAGGACGGGGAGGACGCCGAGGAGGACGAGGACGCGGCCGCCTTCGAGGAGGAGTTCGAACCGCTCGACCCGTTCGAGCCGCTCGACCCGCCGGAGTCCGAACCGGAGCCCGCGGAGCCGGACTCGGAGGAGCCGGACGAGCCCGAGTCGCCGCTGCTCGAGGTGGACCCGTTGTTGCCGTTGGAGCGGTTGTCGGTGCGGTAGAAGCCGCTGCCCTTGAACACCACGCCCACGGAGTTGAACAGCTTGCGCAGGCGGCCGGTGCACTCCGGGCACTCGGTGAGGGAGTCCTCGCTGAACGACTGCACCCGCTCGAAGTGGTGATCGCACTGGGTGCACGCGTACTGGTAGGTGGGCACGGCGTTACCTCCGACATCCGTATTGGCACTCTCCGCGTGGGAGTGCCAACACGATAATGCGTCACCCTCCTCCGCGGTGCAATCGCATCTACGTCACACACCGGCAGCGGTGTCGGCGGGCTCGCGCCGCCCCAGCGGCAACCGCACCACGCCGCGCCGCGGCGTGAGCACCCCGTGCATCCGCACGTCGTGCTCCTCGCCCGGCAGCTCCGGCACGAACTCCTCGTCCCGCACCACCGCGACCAGCTCGGCCCCCGGAGCGGCCAGCGGCAGCGAACGGTCGTAGAACCCGGCCCCGCGGCCCAGCCGCGTCCCGCGGTGGTCCACGGCCAGCGCCGGGACGATCAGCGCGCCGGCCTGCCCGAGCGCCTCGGCCCCGAGGCGCTCACCGGCGGGTTCGAGCAGCCCGTAGGTGGCGGGCCGCAGGCTGTCCGGACCGGTGTACTCGGCCCAGTCCAGCGGACGCCCCCGCACCACGATCGGCACGAGCACGCGGTGCCCCTCCCGGAGCAGGGACTCCAGCAGCTCGGTCGAACCGGGCTCGTCGCCGACGGGGACGTACGCGGCGACCGTGGTGACCGACTTCTCAGCCAGCCACTCCCCCACGTGCCCCGTCAACGCCGCGGCCTCGGCCGATCGGGTGGACGTGTCGAGTTCGCCGCGCCGCTGCAGCAGGTGGTCCCGCCATGCGGACTTGGGCGTTGCGGATTTTCCCGGTGCGCTCACAGCCCCACTGTAGGGGTGGCCGATAGGCTGCGGTGATATGAGCATGCCCGCACCGATTCGAACCGCAATCGTTCCCGCGGCAGGCCTGGGCACGCGGTTCCTCCCAGCCACGAAGTCCGTGCCCAAGGAACTGCTGCCGGTCGTGGACACGCCCGGCATCGAGCTCGTCGCGAACGAGGCCGCCGACGCGGGAGTGCGGCGTCTGGTGGTCGTGACGGCCCCGGAGAAGCGCGCCGTCGTCGAGTACTTCCAGCCGCAGCCCGAGCTGGAGGGCACGCTGCGCGAGCGCGGCAAGGACAAGCTGGCCGAGAGGGTCCGGCACGCCTCCGAGCTCATCACCGCCGAGGCCGCCGTGCAGGAGGAAGCGCTCGGCCTCGGGCACGCCGTGGCCTGCGCCGAGGCCAACCTCGGCGGCGAGGACGACGCGGTGGCCGTGCTGCTGCCCGACGACCTCGTCCGCCCGCACGGGGTGCTCGACCGGATGGCCGAGGTCCGCGCGCGCCACGGCGGCAGCGTGCTGTGCGCGTTCGAGGTCCCGCGCCAGCAGGTCTCCTCCTACGGCGTGTTCGACGCCGAGGACACCGATGCCGAGGACGTGAAGCGGGTGCGGGCCATGGTGGAGAAGCCCGACCCGGAGCGCGCGCCCTCCACGCTCGCCGCCGCGGGCCGCTACCTGCTGGACCGGGCGGTCTTCGACGCGCTGCGGCGGATCGAACCGGGTGCCGGTGGCGAGCTGCAGCTGACCGATGCCGTAGCGTTGTTGATCTCAGAGGGGCATCCGGTGCACGTCGTCGTCCACCGAGGTGAGCGACACGACGTGGGAAATCCCGGCGGTTTCCTCAAGGCCGCGGTGGACTTCGCGTTGGACGATCCGGAGTACGGCGCGGATCTGCGGGAATGGCTGGTGCGCCGGTTGGCCCGGTGAAGCACGCGGTACCGGCGGACCCCGGGCACGCGGGAGGTCGACACCCATGAGGTCAGTGGACGAGCAGCTCGCACGTGTACTCACTGCGGCCGTGCGGCCCGCCCCGGTGCGGGTCGGGATATGCGAAGCGCAGGGCATGCTGTGCGCGGAGGAGGTGGTCGCCGAGCACGCGCTGCCCGGTTTCGACCAGGCCGCCGTCGACGGCTACGCGCTGCGCAGCGTCGACGTGCGCGCGGCGGCGGAGGAGCCACCGGTGCTGCCGGTCGTCGGCGAGATCGCCGCCGGCTCGACCCACCCGCACCGGCTGCAGCCGGGGCAGGCGGCCGCCGTGGCGACCGGAGCTCCGCTGCCGACCCTGGCCGACGCGGTCGTCCCCCTGGAGCAGGTCGAGCAGCACGCGGACAAGATCGGGGTGCTGCACCCGGTCCCGTCCCGCGCGTACGTCCGCCGGACGGGTGAGGACGTGCAGCCGGGGGACGTCGCGGTGCACCGCGGCGCGCCGATCGGTCCCGCCCAGGTCGGGCTGCTCGCGGCCGTGGGGCGGGAGAAGGTGCTCGTCCACCCCCGACCGCGCGTGTCGGTCATCTCGCTCGGCGAGGAGCTCGTCGACGTCGACCGCACCCCCGGGCAGGGCCAGGTCTACGACGTCAACTCCTACGCGCTGGCGGCCGCGGCCCGCGACGCCGGCGCCGACGTCACCCGCGTCGGCGCGCTCGGCGGGGACCCCCGACGGCTGCGCGAGGTGGTCGAGGGGCGGCTGCTGCTGTCCGAGGTCGTGGTCATCGCCGGAGGGGGCGGCGCGGGCGACGAGAAGGTGCGCACCGCGCTGTCCGACCTGGGGGAGCTGGACCTGGCGCGCGTGGCGATGCAGCCCGGCTCGGTGCAGGGCTTCGGCCGCCTCGGGCCGGACCGGGTGCCGACGTTCGTGCTGCCGTCCAACCCGGTCAGCGCGCTGGCCGTGTTCGAGGTGATGGTGCGGCCGATGATCCGCTCCGCGCTCGGCAAGGCGAACCCGCACCGGCGCACCGTCGCGGCCACGCTGCTGTCACCGCTGAGCTCGCCCGCGGGGCGGCGGGGCTACGTCCGCGGGCAGCTGCTGCGCGATCCGCACAACGGCAGCCACCACGTGCAGCCGGTCGGCACCTCCGGGGTGCACCTGCTGGCCACGCTGGCCGAGGCGAACTGCATGATCGTCATCGACCCCGACGTGACGGAGATCGACGCGGGCGAGCAGGTCGACGTCCGGTTCCTGTCCGTCCGCTCGTGAGGAGCCGATGCGTCCCCCCGCCACGCCCGAGCCCTTCCCGGGTCGGCACCCCGGATGGCCCGCCCGGCTCGGCCCGCTGGGCACGCCCGGCGGCGTGGTGCGGCTGCGCCCGCCGCAGCTGCGCGACGCGCGGGCCTGGAGCCGCGCGCGGGTGCGCGACCGGACCTACCTGCAGCGCTGGGAACCGACCTCCGTCGGCAACTGGCAGGAGCGGCACGCAGCGCTGGCCTGGCCGGGGCAGTGGGCCGTGCTGCGCGGCACCGCGCGGCGCGGCGAGGGGCTGCCGCTCGTCATCGCCGTCGACGGGGAGTTCGCCGGGCAGCTGACCGTGGGCAACATCATCCGCGGTGCACTGCGCTCCGCCTGGATCGGCTACTGGGTCACCGAGCGGCTCGCCGGGGGCGGCATCGCGACCTGCGCGCTCGGCATGGCCGTGGACCACTGCTTCGGGCCGGTGGGGCTGCACCGCCTGGAGGCCACCGTGCGCCCGGAGAACGGGGCGAGCATCCGGGTGCTGGAGAAGATCGGGTTCCGCCGCGAGGGGCTGTTCGAGCGCTACCTCGACGTGGCGGGCCAGTGGCGGGACCACTTCGTGTACGCGCTGACCGCGGAGGAGACCGGGGCGGGCGCGGTCGCCGCGCTGCTGGCCGCGGGGTGGGCGCACCGCCCGGGCTAGGGAGTCCGCGGACGGGCTGGCGTCGCGGGTCGGGTGGGGGGACCTCCGGCGGTACCTCGCTGCGGGATCCCCGACATCGGGTGGCCACCTCCGCCGCGACCCCGCCGCGATCGGTCTCCCCGGCGGTTTCCCCGGCGGGGAGGACGCGTGCGACACGCGGGTCCGCGCGCGCAGCGGAGCGTCCGCGGTGGACTACGTTCAGCGCAGGGCCGGTTGCCGTGTTCCACCGAGCGCATCGAATCGGCGTGGCTCGCACACAGGAGTGGCGGATGTGGCTAGTGTGACGAGTGGAGGCATGTGCGGCCGGCGACCAGGGGGAGGTGGCGAGGCGTGCTCAGTTCGTTGATCTTCGCCGCACTGGCGGTGGCGTGGTTGGTCGTGCTGGTGCCGATGTTCGCTCGCCGTCGACAGGAAGTGTCCAAAACCACCGACAGCGCGCTGGCAGCACGCGTGGTACGCCGCGGGAGCGGTGCGCGGCCCGCGTCCACGACGCGAGGAGGGGCCACCGCGCAAGCGCCACCCGACTACGTGGAGGAGGCCGACGGGATGCCGGGCAGCGACAGCGACGAGCTCGCCGACGAGCGCGTCGAGCACGACGACGAGGTCGTCGAGTTTGATCGGGACCGCGACCCCGACCGGGACCACGACGACGAAGCGGAGACGCGGCGCGTGCACAGCGAGGACGCGCGCGCCGGGCGGCGCTACCGGCCGGGTCGCGGCGGCTTCGACCCGGAGGCGGCCGCGCTCGCCGCGCGGGCCAAGTACGCGCGGCGACAGCGGATGGTGCTGGTCCTGCTGGCAGCGGCGCTGGTCACCGCCCTGCTCGCCGGCTTCGCCTGGACGCCGCTGTGGTGGGTGCACGGCCTGGTGGACCTGTCGGTCATCGGCTACCTGACCTACCTGCGCCGGCAGGTGCGCATCGAGGAGGACGTGCGCAACCGCCGCCTGGCGCGGATGAGCGGTGGCCGGCAGCCCGGCGAGGACGAGGCCGAGCACGAGGAGTACGGCGACTACGACGAGGACTGGAGCGAGGAGGACGTCCCGGAGCAGCGGCGCTCGGGGGGCCGGACCGGCACCGTGGCGAACCTGTCGCACGCGGAGCCGGTGGAGCTCGACGACGAGGACCCGCTGTTCGACGAGCTGGACGAACGCACCTGGGAGCCGCCGTACCGGCGCGCCGCGGGGGAGTAGTCGACCTCACAGGAGGGGGTGCTCCGAGCGCGCCGGGCGCCCTTGTTAAGCTTGTCAGTGCACAACCGGAATGGGGCTGTAGCGCAGGAGGTAGCGCGTCTCGCTCGCATCGAGAAGGTCAGGGGTTCGACTCCCCTCAGCTCCACCCCGAAGAGCCACCCGCCGAGCGGGTGGCTCTTCTGCTGTTTCGGACGAACCCGGAGAACTGTCCGGGGAGCGGGATGCGGAGGTCCGGCCCTCCGCTGCGGAGGAGGCTGCGTGCGCGCAGCAACGCCCCGCGAGTCGTCACTCCGGCTGAGCGGGTGGGCCGTCCCCGCTGAGCTCGGAGCTGATGTGCGGGACCTCCTCGCCGAAGGCGCGCTTGAGCCGCTCCTTCGTCTCGTGGAGCAGGAGGGTTCTGAGCGGGTCCGCGCAGCGCCGGACCACTTCCGGGTGCCGGGGCGGTGACTTGCACGTCAGAAGCGCCAGCACGCGCAAAGCCGGCAGCAGCGGCTTGGCATCGGTGATCACGGTCAGCCCGAGCGCGTCGGTCAGCCGCTTCCAGACTTGTCGCACGCAGGCGGTGATGACCCTCTTGTCGATCACGGAGAGCATGCGCACGTGGTACGACTCGGTGATTTTCGCCGTCACCGTGCGGGGCACCGCGTTGAGCAGGTGGTTCGACTCCTCGATCACGAGCACCAGCTGGACGAGCAGCTCGCACCAGAAGTGCTCCGCCATGGCTCTGCGCGTCTCGGGGCGCAGCGGTCCGGCGGTCCTTTCGACCTCGTCGAGAACCTGCCCGAGCATGTGACCCACCGCCTCGGCCTGCTGGAGGTCCGAGGTGGCGGTGGCGAGTGCGCGGTCGGTGCTCGCGGGGTCGGACTCGGGCCCTTCGCGGAGTTCGGTGGAGCGGTTCGCCGCTTCCGCCGGGGGGCGCGAGTCTGGTTCACGGGATTCCTCAGGATCGCGGGGTGCTCGTGCTTCGGCGTACTGGGGCCCCTCCTGCAGACGTGTTTCGGAGGTGCGCGGGCGCGCTCTCCGCCTCCTCCGCTCGAGGAATCGCTTGATCAGGCCGACGCGAGCTGAATCAACGGCCGCCCTCTGGTGATCGAGAGTGGGCTTCGGGTGCTTGCGCTTCTGCGGAGCTTGCTTGGCGTCCTGCTTGGCGCACTCCTGGCTCCAGCGCAGCTCCACATCCCGCTCGAGCTCGTGCAGGTCTTCGGGTCTTTCGCCGTTGGCCAGTTCGAAGGCTTCCACCCAGCCGTGCTTCGCGCCCGCGCAGTGGCCGCACTGGCACGTTTCCCCGATGGCTTTCGCGCAGTTCTTCGGGTGCTTGCGCCGCTGTGCCAATTCCTCTCCCCGCGAGGTTCGACGGTGGCCTCACCGGATGTTTCCGCTCGCGGAAGGTGCGGTCGTACCGCTGCTTCGGCGAAACTCGGAACGTGATAGCTGCGGGGTGTTTCCTCCGTCGGCCGCATCCGTTCGAGCCGTACGTTGCGCGCGAGGATGCGTGTCCGAGCACGAGGAGTGTTGGCAGCTGCGCCGATCGCGGAACGCCGCAGGCTTCCGCTGGTCGATCAGCGGGATCGGCCAGTCGGCGGTCTGGCCTCTCGTCATCTCGTTGCGCGGCAACGGAAACCGCGGTTCGCCGCTTTCGCCGCCGCGCGCCAGAGTAGCCGATCTCCCGGAAGAGCGGCGTCGTCAGGCCTCGTCGACCTGGATGTCGAACTCGACGTCGCTGCCGTCGACCGAGGTGACCGTGGCGGTGACGCCGAGCGCGTCACCACCGTTGGTGAGCTCGCACCGGATCGACTTCCCCTCCGGCTCAGGGCGAGAGCAGGTCCAACGCCAGCGCGGCTGCGGCCAGCGGGAGGAAGAAGCCGGCAGCGAGGAAGAAGGACGAGGAGTAGTCGCTCACCCGCACGTGCGTGTAGGTCGCGCAGACGAAGAACAGGACGAGGCCGATCGCGGCCGCCGCGCCGATGAGCGGCACGCCGAGCAGGCCCAGCAGCAGCCCCACCCCGCCGGCGGTCTTGAGGGTTCCGATCGGGAAGACCAGCCACGATTCCGGGACGCCGGCCTTGTCCATCGCGGGGACGAGGCGTTGCATGACCGGCTCGCTGCGAGTCATGGAGGCGATGCCGGAGAAGGTGTTGGCGGCGATGGCCAGGACGGTGACGGCGACGTAGGCGGTGAACACGAGGAGCTCCGGTGGTTGCGCGGGTCAGCTGGCAGGTGGTGCCTCGCGGAGTTCCGGGGCGCGGTCGGCTCGTGCTGGCGAAGAGCCCTCGGCCGGGCCGTCGGCGCCGAGCGCGGCCGGGCGCACCACGACCGCGGGTGCGGTGCGCTGTCCACGACGAGCTCCTGCCCGGATCTGCCCGCCCTCCGAGTTCCGCGATGGGCTCACTCCGGGGACGAGACGGCCGAGCGGTCTGTGACACGGGGGAGGGGCGGCGGCGGGACGGCGCTGCCACCGGCCGCGGAGGGGCTGGTCACCGGGATCAGCACACCGCTGATCCCCTGGAACGCGCCTCAGTCGCGGATGAGGCCGCGCGCCCGCGCGGTGGCGAGCGCGGCGGTGCGGGACTCCACGCCGAGCTTGCCGTAGATGTGGACGAGGTGGGTCTTCACCGTCGCCTGGCTGAGGTAGAGGCGACTGCTGATCTCGGCGTTGGACAGGCCTTCCGCGAGGAGCTGGAGCACGTCGAGCTCGCGGCGGGACAGCGAGGTGTCCGGCTGGCGCATGCGGTGCACGAGGCGGTCGGCGACGGTGGGCGCCAGCGCCGAGCGGCCCGACGCCGCGGCGCGGACGGCCGCGGCGAGCTCCTCGGGCGGGGCGTCCTTGAGGAGGTAGCCGGTGGCGCCGGCCTCGATCGCGGCGAGGACGTCCGCGTCGGTGTCGTAGGTGGTGAGCACGAGCACGCGGGGAGCTTCGGCCAGGGCGACGATGGCCGCGGTGGCGTCGGCCCCGTGCATGCCGGTGCCGAACTGCAGGTCCATGAGCACGACGTCGACGATCCCCCGGCCGGCGAGTTCCGCGGCGCGTTCGGCGGTGTCCGCCTCGGCGGCGACGAGGAAATCGGACTCGGCTTCCAGCACGGCGCGCAGCCCGGCCCGGACGACGGGGTGGTCGTCGGCGATCAGCAGGCGGATCGAGGTGTTCACGGCGACTCCGCGGTGCTCTGCTGCAGGGGGAAGCTCGCGGCGAGGACGGTTCCGCGGCCCGGTTCGGATTCGACCGCGAGCGTCCCGCCCAGCGAGGCGGCGCGCGCCCGCATGGCCGCGAGGCCGAACCCGGACTCCTCGGTGTCCGCACCGGCGGGTCCTGGGGTGAAACCGGTCCCGTCGTCGAGGACGTCGAGGGTGACGCCGTCGTCCATGTAGGACAGCGTCACTTCGGCGCGGGTGGCCTGCGCGTGCGCGGCGGTGTTGGCCAGGGCGGACTGCGCGATCCGCAGCAGTGCCACTTCCACGGGGCGCGCCACCTCGGCGGGAGCGCCGCTGAGGTGGAAGTGCACGGCCAAGCCGGCCCGCTCGCCGGTCGTGCTGCACAGGCGGCGCAGCGCCGCCGGCAGCGAGCCCTCGTCGAGGTCCGGCGGGGACAGGTCGCGGACGAAGCGCCGGGCTTCGGCGAGGTTGTCCTGCGCGGTCTGCCGGGCCTGCTGGACGTGCCCGGTGGCGGTGCCGGCGTCGGTGGGCAGGGCGCGTTCGGCGGCGCGCAGCAGCAGCTGGATGCTGGACAGCCCCTGGGCGAGGGTGTCGTGGATCTCGCGGGCGAGCCGTTCCCGCTCGGCGAGGACGCCCGCGGTGCGTTCGGCCTCCGCGAGATCGCTGCGGGCGGTGTCCAGCTCGTCGAGCAACCGCCGCCGGTGCTCGCTCTCGGCGTGCAGCGCCTGGTAGGCCAGCACGGTGACCACCGCCACGGCGGCGCCGATGACCGGGCCGATCGCCGCCGCGGGAGTGAACCCGCCGGTGTGCCAGGCGAATCCGGCGATCGCCGCGAGGGTGGTCGCGGCGACGGCGCCCACCCCGGCCCGCAGCGGCAGCAGGTGCAGCTGCAGGAAGAACAGGGGGAACGCGATCCACACGCCGTCCTGCGACAGCACCAGCAGCGCGATCCACGCCGCGCCCAGCACGGCCAGCCACGCCGCGGCGGCCCGGTGCGATCGGCCGATGCGCGGCAGCGCCGGCCCGGCCGCGTAGACGGCGCCCATGCCGACCGCCGCGGAGCTGGTGGCCCAGGCGTGGTCCGCGTCGGTGAGCGCGCCGCGCAGCGCGACGAGCACGAGCAGGGCGGCCATGAGCAGGTGCAGGCACGCGCGCACCACCCGCAGCGGCCGCGTCAACCTTTCCGGGTGCACAACCCCACCACCGTACCGCTGGCGCAGCCGCTCGCATCGATCGAAAGGTTGAGTTCCGCGACCACCTCGTGACGTGCGCGAACACATCCCGGGTGCGATGGCGCAGCCCCTCCGCGCTGTGAGGCTGGTCGTCGCAACGCCACCGCGTGGAAGCTGGAGGAGAACCGTGTTCGTGGCATGGAGGGACCTGCGTTTCGCCAAGGGGCGATTCGCGCTCATGGGCACCGTCGTGGTGCTGATGACGCTGCTGGTCGGATTGCTCTCGGGGCTGACCGCCGGCCTGGGCCGCGACAGCACGTCGGCCATCACCGGCCTGCCGGCCGATCACCTCGCCTTCGCCGAGCCCGCATCCGGGCAGACGCCGTCGTTCACCGAATCGAGCGTCGAGGAGCCGGTGTGGCAGCAGTGGGCGGGGACGCCCGGCGTGGAGAACGCCGATCCGCTGGGCATCAGCCGGGGCAAGGCCACGGTCGGCCAGCGCACCGCCTCGGCCTCGGTGTTCGGCACCGCCCCGGGGGCCTCGCTGGCGCCGCGGGCCGAGCGGATCGCGCCGGGAGCGGCCGTGCTGTCCACCGGCGCGGCCGAGGAGTTGGACGCGCACCGGGGGGAGGCGGTCACGCTCAACGGGCGGGAGCTGCGGGTGGCCGCCGTCTCCGGGGACGCCTCCTACAGCCACACGCCGGTGATCTGGACCAGCCTCGCCGACTGGCAGGACATGTCCCCCGGGCGGAGCGGCGAGCACGCCACCGTGGTCGCGCTGAGCACCAGCGGTGACGTGCCGCTGGGCGAGGTGGACGAGCAGCTGGGCACCCGGACGATGTCGCGGTCGGAGTCCCTGTCGGCGATCAGCTCCTACAGCTCGGAGAACGCCTCCCTGCAGATGATGCGCGGGTTCCTGTTCGCCATCGCCGCCCTGGTGGTGGGTGCGTTCTTCACGGTCTGGACGATCCAGCGCAGCCGCGACATCGCCGTGCTCAAGGCCCTCGGGGCGAGGACCGGTTACCTCCTCCGGGACGCGCTGGGGCAAGCGCTGGTGCTGCTCGTGGGCGGTACCGCCGCGGGCACCGCGCTCGCCGCCGGGATCGGCGCGCTGGCCGCCGGCACCGTGCCGTTCGTGCTCGACGCGAGCACCCTGCTCGTCCCCGCGGCGGTGATGGTCGTCCTCGGCCTCGTCGGCGCGGCGCTGTCCGTCCGCCGCATCACCGCCGTCGACCCGCTCGCCGCGCTCGGCGCCTCCCGCTGAGCGCGTTCCGCCGAGATCCGCTCCGCGTCGCAAGGAGATCGCAACGATGAGTCTGCAGCTGTCCGACATCACCCTGACCTACCCCGACGGTGACGGCCGGGTCACCGCCCTCGACCAGGTCGACCTCGACGTCCCCGCCGGCAGCATCACCGGTGTGCTCGGCCCGTCCGGATCCGGCAAGTCGAGCCTGCTGGCCGTGGCCGCCACCCTGATCACCCCGGACTCCGGGGACGTGGTCATCGACGGCACCACCGCGAGCGGGTTGGGCATGGCCGAGCGGGCGAGCCTGCGCCGCGCGCGGATCGGCGTGGTGTTCCAGCAGCCCAACCTGCTGGACTCGCTGACCGCCCTCGAGCAGCTCCAGGTCATGGCGCACCTGGCCGGCCGCCACCCGCGCACCGCGCGGCGGCGCTGCCTCGAGCTGCTCGACGCGGTGGGGCTGGCCGAGCATGCGCACCGGCGCCCGCACCAGCTCTCCGGCGGGCAGCGCCAGCGCGTCAACATCGCCCGCGCCCTGGTCAACGACCCCGCCGTGCTGCTGGTCGACGAACCCACCAGCGCGCTCGACCACGAGCGCGGTGCGGCCATCATCGAGCTGCTGGTCGGCCTGACGCACCAGACGGCCGCGGCCACGGTTCTGGTCACGCACGACAGGACCCACCTCGCCGGCACGGACGCCCTCGTCGAGGTCGTCGACGGCCGCGTCCCCGAACCCGCTGCGGCCACCCGCGACGGTGCGCGCACCTGCGGGAATGCATGATCAACAGCGGTTAGGATCGAGCCCGACGCACTGATCGAGCACGGTTCCGCAGGGGTTGACCCACGTGAAGCAGTTGGAAGCGAACGAAGTCCCGCTCCACAAGATCTTTTCCAGCGACTACGACTTCAGCATCCCCGACTACCAGCGGCCCTACGCGTGGGAAGTGGAGCAGGCGGAGCAGCTGTTCGACGACCTGGAGGAAAGCTTGGGGCGGGACCAGGAAGAGCAGTACTTCCTGGGCTCCGTCGTCCTGGTGAAACCACCGGAGACGTCGAAGGCGGACGTGATCGACGGCCAGCAGCGCCTCACCACCCTCACGATTCTGCTGGCCGTCCTCCGCGATCTCGCTGAGGATGAGAAGGTCGCCGCCACGTTGGACGAGATGTTGCGCGAACCCGGAAATCCGTTGCGGGGGCTCGAATCCAAGCCGCGGTTGGAGCTGCGGCCCCGCGACGCCGACTTCTTCCGGAAGTACGTGCAGGAACCGGGTGGAAGCGCGGAACTGCTCGCTTTGCGCACGGAAACGCTGGAGACGGAGTCGCAGCGCGCCATCCAGTCGAATCTCGAGGCGTTCCGCGACAAGCTGTTGAGGTGGTCGGACGCCGATCGGCAGCGCCTCGGCGCCCTCGTGGCCGACAACACCTACCTCGTGGTCGTGCAGACCTCGGACGTGGAGAGCGCGCACCGCATCTTCAGCGTCATGAACGACCGCGGGCTCGACCTCTCCCCGGCGGACATCTTCAAGTCCAACGTCATCGGCGCCCTGCCGGAAAGCGTCTCCGAGGAGTACGCGGTGAAGTGGGAGGACGCGGAGCAGTCGCTGGGGCGGGACGAGTTCGCCGGGTTGTTCCTGCACCTCAGGATGCTCTTCGCCAAGGAGCGCGCGAAACGCGTTCTGCTCAAGGAGTTCCCCGAGCACGTGCTGAGCTGGTACCTGCCGGGACGTGCCGAGGAATTCGTCGACGACGTCCTCCTGCCGTACGCGGCCGCGTACGAGCGCATCCGCGACAGGTCGTACTCCGCCTCGGGCGGGGCGGAGAAGGTCAACGCGTGGTTCAAGCGACTCGCGCAGTTGGACAACAACGACTGGGTTCCACCGGCCCTGTGGGCGTTGCGCTGGCACGACTCGGAGCCTGAGTGGCTGAACACCTTCTTGATGAAGTTGGAGCGGTTGGCAACGAGCATGTTCATCCGCCGGGTGTACACCTCGCCGCGGGTGGACCGGTACGCAGCCTTGTTGCGCGAGCTCGACGCCGGGCACGGACTCGCAGCCGAGTCGCTCGAGCTCAAACCCAACGAGAAGCACGCTACCGTCGCGCACCTCGACGGCGATCTGTACCTGAGCAAGAAGGTGCGCAAGTACGTGCTCCTGCGGCTGGACGAGATGTTGGCGGGACCGGACGCGGGTGTCACCTACGACGGCAAGGTCATCACCGTGGAGCACGTCCTGCCGCAGAACCCGGAGGAGGGCAGTGCGTGGTGCGCCGCCTTCACCGACGATCAGCGGGAGCTGTGGACGCACCGCATCGCCAACCTCGTCCTGCTCAACCGCTACAAGAACTCGCAGGCGCAGAACTACGAGTTCGAGAAGAAGAAGGCGCGGTACTTCACGACGAGGGGAGGTGTCACGCTGTTCGCGCTGACCTCCCAGGTGGTCAGCAGCAGCGATTGGACTCCTGATCTTCTTCAGCAGCGGCAGCAGGAGCTGCTCGGCGTGCTCACCGGGGAATGGGACCTCGACTGAGCTCCGGGTGGGCACGACGACGTAATCCTGCGCTGACGGGATGACGCTGAGGGCGGAACCCCGACCCGCTGATCCCGGGCGGGGTTCCGAGCACCTGCCGCTTCGAGTCGTTGGGCGCTGCGGCTCGGCCCGGACGGCTCAGCGCAGCGTGGTCAGCGCCTCGCGGGTGAACGGGACGAGTTCGCCCTCGCGGCCATCGAGGACCTTGCGGCTCCACTCGGGGTCGGCCAGCAGCGCGCGGCCGACGGCGACGAGGTCGAACTCCTCGCGCTCCAGCCGCTCGGCCAGGCCTTCGACGCTGGCCACGTCGGTGCCCGCACCGCTGGCGAGGCTGGCCGGGTCGAACACCGCGTCCAACCCGACCGAGCCGACGGTGATGACCGGTTTGCCGGTGAGCTTGCGGGTCCAGCCGCCGATGTTCAGGTCCGCACCGGTGTCGGGGAACTCGGGTTCCCAGTAGCGGCGCCCGGAGGCGTGGAAGGCGTCCACCCCGGCCTCGCTCAGCGGGGCGAGCACCGCCTGCAGCTCCTCCGGGGTCTCGGCGAGCTTGGCGCCGTAGTTGTCGGCCTTCCACTGCGAGAAGCGCAGCACCACGGGGAAGTCGCGCGAGACCCGCTCGCGCACGGCCGCGACGATGTCCGCGGCGAACTTGGTGCGCTCGACGGAGGAGCCGCCGTAGGCGTCGGTGCGCCGGTTGGTGCGCTCCCACAGGAACTGGTCGATCAGGTAGCCGTGCGCCCCGTGCAGCTCGACGCCGTCGAAACCGGTGCGCTCGGCCTGCTGCGCGGCCTCGGCGAAGGCGCCGATGATGCGTTCGACGTCGGCCAGCGCGAGGTCCTGCCCGGCCCGCGGGGTGCCGTCCAGCGCGATGCCGGAGGGGCCGACCGGGGGCGCCTCGGGGAACGGCGGCTCGCCGGCCCGGCGCTGGATGCCGACGTGCCAGATCTGCGGCATGATCTTCCCGCCCCGCGCGTGCACGGCGGAGACCACGTCGCCCCAGCCGGCCAGCGGCTCCTCGCCGTGGAAGCGCGGCACGCCCGCCCGGTCCCCGGCGGAGGGGTCGTCGACGTAGGTGCCCTCGGTGATGATCAGGCCGGTGCCGGCGGCGGCGCGCCGGGCGTAGTAGGCGGCGACGTTCTCGTCGGGAACGCCGCCGGGGGACTGGTCGCGGGTCATCGGGGCCATGACCAGCCGGTTCGGCAGCTCCATCGACCCGAGGGAGAAGGGGCGGGAGAGTGCCTGCGCGGCGCGAGCGGACATGCGGGCGTCCTCCTGGTGCACGCGGAAAAATGTTCGTAACAAAGATACACTTTAGGGTGCCGGTGGATCGGCCGGCGCAGCGGGAGGACCGAGCGGGGCGGGAAGCTGCTGCGCCGCTCGCCTGGCGAGCGGGTGCGCCCGAGCGCGACCGGCGATCCGCGCGGCCACTTGCCCGGAGGGCGTCACCGCGCCCGTTGCTAACCTGGGCCCGGGCAGTGCTGCCGGGCGCGGCCGACGGAGGGAGGTGTTGCCGGCGTGCTGGACATCCGCTTCTCCAGCGCCCTGATGGCGATGCTGATCCTCGCGGTCGCGGAGGAGGAGGGCTCCCCGACCCTGAGCTCCGCCCAGCTCGCCGAGAGGTTGGGCACCAACCCGAGCCTCGTGCGCAAGCTGATCCTCCCGCTCGGGCAGGCCGGACTCGTCGTCTGCGCGAAGGGGCGCGCGGGCGGGGCCCGGCTGGCGCGGCCCGCCGGGGAGATCACCCTCGCCGAGATCTACCGCTGCTCGATGGGCGACAAGCCGCTGTGGCACTGCCGCTCCGGCAACGAGCGCGAGTGCCACGTCGCCGCGAACGTGCAGGCCTACTTCGCCGAGCTGACCGCGGAGGCCGAGCGGGCCGTGCTCGCCGCGCTCGGCGACCGCACGCTCGCCGACGGCGTGCGCGAGCTCCAGCGCCGCGACCGGGAGCCGGCGCAGGGCTGACCCGCGGGCCCGCCCTTGGTCCGGTAGGGCGTCGCGGGCAGGGCGGAGCACCACGAGCGGAACCGCGCCGCTCCCGTTCGGGCTCGTCCGCGCGGCTGCGCCGGAACATCTGACGGGCTCGCCCGCCCGCCCGCGCTCGATGCCCGCCCGCGCCGCGGCCGCCTGCTAGCGTCTGTGCGCGGGGTTTTCGCGCGGAGGGGTGCCATGGGTGCGTCGACGAGACGGCAGGCGGGCCGGTTCGAGGATCTCGTCACCGGTGCCGGCCTCATGGCCGGAGCGGCGAACGTCATCATGCAGCTCGGGCGCCCCGGCGTCGGCCACGGCGTCCTGGAGAGCACGGTGGACAGCGGAAACCTGTTCCACCGCCCGTGGAAGCGCGCCCGCACCACGTTCACCTACCTCGCCGTGTCCACCATGGGCAGTGACCGGGAGAGGGAGGCCTACCGCCGGGCGGTCGACCAGCAGCACGCCCACGTCCGCTCGGGCGAGTCCAGCCCGGTGGAGTACAACGCCTTCGACCCCGAGCTGCAGCTGTGGGTGGCCGCGTGCCTGTACAAGGGCTTCGAGGACTCCTACGAGGCCCTGGCCGGTGCGCCGCTCGCCGCGGTCGAGCGGGAAGCCATCTACGCCGCCTCCGCACCGCTCGGCACGACGCTGCAGGTGCCGCGGCAGATGTGGCCGAGCAGCCGGGAGGAGTTCGAGCAGTACTGGCAGCAGAGCTTGGAGAAGGTCTCCATCGATCCGCCGGTGCGCGACATGCTGCTGGCCGTCGCCGACCTGGAGTTCCTGCCCGCGGTGCTGCGGATCCCGTTCGCGCGGTTCAACCGCTTCGTCACCACCGGCTTCCTGCCGCCGACCTTCCGCGAGCAGATGGGGCTGCGCTGGGGCGAGCGGGACCAGCGCCGCTTCGACCGCCTCACGCGCGGCGTCGGTGCCGTGGCGCTGCGCCTGCCCGCGCTGGTGCGCCGGTTCCCGCTCAACGCCTTCCTCGCCGACCTGCGGTGGCGGATGCGCAGGGGAAAACCGCTGGTGTGAGCCGCCGCTGCCGCAGTTCGCCGGCCCGCGGGCTTCACCCGCCGTCGCGGGAGGAAGCGGGGAGGAAGGCGTCGCGGACGGTGTCCGGGGGCGCCGTCGGGGTGGTGGTGCCGGTGCCGATCCAGACGTAGCGGTTGGTGACCTCGGCCACCAGGTCGTCACCGCGGTGCACCTCGAAGCGCAGCACCAGCGACGTCGTGCCGACGCGTTCGGCGCGGACCGCCACGACGAGTTCCTCGTCGAAGTGGCACGGCGCCAGGTACCGGACGTTGGACTCGGCCACCACCAGGTCGACGCCCCGCGCGAGCAGCTCGGCGTGCGAGCCGAACAGCTCCTTCACGCACTCGAAGCTGGCCATGTCCGCGTACGCGAGGTAGTGCGCGTTGAAAACGACGCCCTGCGGGTCGCATTCGTGGTAGCGCACCCGCAGTGGCATCCGGGAGAGCGGTGTCGCAGCGTTCGTCATCGGGTGAACGTATCCCGGGAACGGCGGTACGCGCGAAGCAGCCCGGATCTGCCGGGCTCGTTCGCCGGTGCGGCAGTTCCGCGGGCGGTGCGCGCGAGCACCGACCGGGCCGGACCAGCTCGAACCGCACGCCGCTGACGGCGCGCCGGCGCCGCCCGCAATGCCGCGTCACCCCTCGGGCGGGCCGGCCAGCAGCGAGTCCACCAGCGCGCGCATGGTCCCGGCCAGCTGCTCCGGCGGCACCGGCTGGCCGGCGTCCAACCAGGTCAGCGCGGTGTCCACCACGACCGCGGGCAGCAGCGCGGCCACCCAGGCGCGGTGCTCCGGGTCGGGGAAGTGCGCGTGCAGCCGCTCTTCGGTCCGCTCGGTGCCGTCGAAGCCGAGGTCCTCGGCGTAGTCGGTGAACTCGGGCTCGCGGCGGGCGTGCCGGTAGAGCAGCCGGAACCCGTCCGGGTTGTCCCTGGCGGCCAGCGCGTACTGGTGGAGGGTGTCCACCGCCGGGTCGTCCGGGTCGCCGACGGCGGTCTGCAGCCGGTTCCTGGCGTCGCGCAGCACCGCGAGGTAGAGGTCCCGCTTGGAGTCGAAGTGGTGGTAGATGACCACCTTGGTGACCCCGGCCTCGGCGGCGACGTCCTCCAGGCTGGTCGCGGTGAACCCGCCGCGGACGAACGCGCTCGCCGCGGTGCGGATCAGCTGCGCACGCCGCTGCTCCTTGCGCAGCAGCTGCCGGGACTTCCCGCTCTCACCCATGTGGAGCCACCGTACTTGTCGATCCGCGCGAAACTCTATACTCTCAAGTATAAACTCCTCAGTTCAGGAGGACGCGCCATGGATCAGCTGCCGTTCCACCGGGACGACGACGTGCTGGAGGTGCCCGAGCGGTTCCACGAGCTGCAGCGCGAGGCACCGGTCGCGCGGGTGCGCACCCTCACCGGCGACCCCGCCTGGTTGGTCAGCGGCTACGAGCCGCTGCGCGAGCTGTACGGCGAGCAGGCGCTCGGCCGGTCGCACCCGGACCCGGACAACGCGCCCACCACCTCGCCTTCGTCCCTGCAGGGCGGCCCGAAGGGCGGCTTCGACACCCAGCAGGAGGAGCACCGCCGGATGCGCAGGCTGCTGACGCCGGCGTTCTCCGCGAAGCGGATGGAGAAGCTGCGGGCGCGGATCGGCGAGCGGATCGAGGCCGTGCTCGACGACATGCGGACCCCGCCGGTCGACCTGCACGCGGTGCTGTCCGCGCCGCTGCCGGTCATGGTGATCTGCGAGCTGCTCGGCGCGCCGTTCTCCGACCACGACCGGCTGCGCACCTGGTCGGAGGGGATGGCCGACCTGACCGACGCCGCGGCCTCCGCGGCCGCCCGCGCGGAGTTCGAGGCCTACACCGCCGAGCTGATGGAGGCCAAGCGCCAGCAGCCGGACGAGGACGTCATCTCCGACCTGGTGCACGCCGACGAGGGCGCCGCCCTGCCGGTCGAGGAGGTCGCCCGGCTGGCCACCGGCCTGCTGTTCGCCGGGCACGAGACCACCATGACCCGCATCGACCTCGGCACCCTGCTGCTGATCCGCAACCCCGAGCAGCGCGCCAAACTGCTCGCCGACCCGGAACTGCTGAAGGGCACCGTCGAAGAGGTCCTGCGCATGACCGTGACCCCCGGCAAGACCGGAGGCGTCGCCCGCTGGGCCGCGCACGACATCACCGTCGGCGACATCACCATCCGGGCCGGCGAGGCCGTGCTGCTGGCCAACGGGGCCGCCAACCGGGACGCCGACGTCTTCGAGGACCCCGACACCTTCGACATCACCCGGTCCCCCAACCCGCACATGGCCTTCGGGCACGGCGCGCACTTCTGCATCGGCGCCAGCCTCGCCAGGATCGAGCTGCAGGAGGTGTTCGGCCGGCTGTTCCAGCGGTTCCCCACCCTGCAGCTGGCCGTCCCCGACGAGGAGCTGCCGGTCAACCGCGACAAGGTCACCGGAGGCCTGGCGGCGCTGCCCGTGACCTGGTGAACCGGGAGCCGGGATCGTTCGGCCGACGAGTCACCAGCGGCACCAGGCGCGGACGCCGAGCTCGCCGGTGCTTCCGAGGTCGATGGGGATCGTGCTCCGCTCCTCCCGAATCGCCCACGGGCGCGCGCCTCGTCGATACGGTCGGCGACGAGGCGCGATCACGGGAGGAGGGTCCATGCGGACCGTTCGGCGAGGACCGGTTGAGGAGCAGTCCTCCTCGGCCTTCCGGCAGGCCGCGGAGGGCGCGGTCGTCCCCGCGGGGCAGCTGTCGGTGGCACTGTCCGGTGCTGGTGCGGTTTCCGCGCTCGTGAGCCGGTGCATCTGCTGATGAGCGTCCTCGTGGTGGTGGCAGCGCTGTTGCAGCTGCTCGCAGCAGTGGGCGCAGCGGCAGCCGTGCGCGGGCAACACCGGATTCCCCGCTCGCGGCTGCACCTGCTGGGCGCACTCAATCTGGGGGCCTTCGTCCTGCTCGTGGCAGCGTTGCTGACCGACGCGGTCTGATTCGGCGAACACGCTGGTCAGCAGGGGTGAGCGGTATGGGCATCGTCCACACGGACACCAGCCCGAAGGTTCGGTGAGCACGGTTGGGCAGCTCGCGGGGTGCTGTCGTTTTCGGCGGTTCAGCCGGTGAACCGGTCGGTCTTCACGGCGTGCAGGAAGGCGTTCCACTGCTGGCGGGTGGTGGTGAAGTACCCGAGGTCGCGGTCCTTGGTGTCGCGCACGGCCGCGCCGTCGTCGATCCGGCCGACCTCGACGCACGTGCTCGTGTTGACGCTCCGGCTGGACTTGCGCCAGTTCGTCGGTGTTGTTCGCGTCACGGCTGGACGTCCTCTCTAGCTGTTCGGCGCTCCCGGCCGCCAGCTTCTTGCCCGATCACCAGTTTCTTGCGCGCTCAAGGAATGCGGGCTTTTTCGACGAGGTTACGAAGTTCCGCACTGCGGCGCGTGGTCCATCCGAGCGAAAAGCGCCCTCGACGCGTCGGTTCCGCGTCGAGGGCGCTGGTGGAGCGGCGGCGTTCAGCTGCTGAACTTGCCGGTCTTCACCGCGTGCAGGAAGGCGTTCCACTGCTGGCGGGTGGTGGTGAAGTACCCGAGGTCGCGGTCCTTGGTATCGCGCACCGCCGCACCGTCAGCGATCCGGCCGACCTCGACGCAGTTCGTCTGCGTGCTGCTGCGGGTTGACTTGCGCCACCCGTGTGGTACGTGCTGTAAGTTCATCGTGCCGCCTCCATTTCCTTGATGACACCGGAGATGAGCTTCTCGGACTCGGTCGGGCTCATCGCCGATTTCTTAACCCTTTCCACTGCGTCCTGGTACGCACTGACGTCGTCAGGTTCGTGGAAGAACAGTGCGGCCCGCCGATTCTCCAGGTGGACGATCGGAGGAGCGTCTTCGGAGTTGATCAGCATGAACGGCCCTTCGAGGGCGGGCGTCCATCCAGCGCTTGCAGGTATGACCCGCACTGTCACGTTGGGCAGCGCGGCGTAGTCGAGCAGGTGTTTTAGCTGCTCGATGACGACGGTGCGCCCGCCGATCTCCTGGCGGAGTGCAGCTTCTCCGATGAGGGCGAGCAGGGTGGACGGATGGCGGCGAGTGAGTACCTCACGTCGGCCGATGCGCACCACAACCCGGGTTTCGATCTCGTGTTGGGGAACATTGCCGGCGACCATGATCGCTCGTGCGTAGTCGGACGTTTGCAGCAGCCCGGGGATGAGCAGTGGCGCCACATCGGTGATGTCCGTGGCTGAGCGTTCGAATTCCAGGAGAGCGGCCATTTGCCGCTCGCGGTCACCGGACTGCACCGAAAGCCAGTGCGGAGCGTCGGTGCCGCGGGCCATGTCCAGGAGTGCTGCTCGCTCCTGTCCTGATATTCCGAGGGCGGTGAGGATGGAGGCCACGTCTTCCGGGGCAGGGTAGCGGCTGCCGCTTTCCCATCGGCTGATCGCGCTGTGGGATATGCCGAGCTGCGCTGCCAACTCCCGCACGGTCAACTCGGCTGCCTTCCGTGCCCCGCGCAAGCGTGATCCGAGAGCCCGAGATTTCGGGGTGCCGTTGCTGTTGGTGACAGCCATGCACCAAAGCATAGGGCACGCAAACGGGGCAGCTTGTCGCCCGTTCAGGGTGTTGATCAGCCGGTTCCGTTGGTGACAAATTCTGTCACCACGTCACCAAGCAACGAGCGATCTACTGAGGGGCGAGGCATGACCTACCGACCGCACCCGTTCTCGTGGTGCCCCGGCGGGGGAGCGCGCCACGCGACGACCAGCCACCGGCCGCAAAGCGGGACCGATGTGACGGCGTTGTGCGGCGCGGCCGTCACCGCCGACCACAGCGATGTCGCGTGGCTCTGGCCGACCTGCGCGGAGTGCAACGCGGCAGCGCACGACATGGCCGGAACGCCGAAGGCGAGGCGATCCGGATGAGCGCCGCCGATCACCACCTCGCGTGCCAGATGCGGAAAGCCTCGCTGATGTTGCACCACGCCACGGAGAACGTGCCGATCGGTCGCGTGGACGCGCATCAGCGGCGCGCGATGGCCGAGGCGCTGGAGATCCTCGCGCGCGAACTGCGGCAGGAGAACGCGGTGGAATCCGTGATCGAGGGGGAGGTCGTCGAATGACCTGGAAGCACAACCGCGAGGTCCAGCGATGAGCGCCGCGGAACTGCTCCCCACCGGGCGCGTGCGCCCGCGGCGGATGAGCTGGTCGGGCACGCTGCCCGTGCCGCAGCCGTCGACGTCGCACCTGGCCCCGGAGACGCCGCGGCAGCGGTCGCGGAGCCGTCCCGAGATGCCGCAGCCGCTCGGTGGCTCCGGCTGGCGCCGCGACGCGACGACGCTGCGGCGACTCCTCACCGCGCTCGCCGCCCTGTGACGGGGTCGAGCACCGAGACTTCCGGCACACCGGGACCTCCGGCGCCGGGCCGGCGGAGCCGAACCCCGGTCCGGAAACCCCGTTCGCGAACCCACGCGGCGGAGCCCCGCAGAGCCGAGCCCAGGCGCCGACGCCCCGACCACCACGCGCGAGTGCCCCGAGCGCGCGTGGTGAGCACCGGCGCCAGCCCTCGCGGACCCGGGCGTGTCCCCGAGCGCCCGGGCCCGCGAGCCTCACCTCGACGAACGGCGTTCATCCCGTCTGCTGGTGTCCCGTGTTCAACAGTTCCGACGGCTCGCCAACCCACGAGATGTACAAGTACTCCCGGGCACGCGATCCCGCGACGTACAACAAGCTCCGTTCGCGCGCCCACGCAGCTTCTCCTTCGTCGCCTTCCAGACGTCGGATCGAGGCCGGTGGAAGCTCCTTCGCACCAGCGCCGCAGAGCGCGATGGCCCGGTACTCGAGCCCCTTGGCGCGGTGCATGGTCATGACGCGCACGTGTTCACCGAGGGTGTTCTCGTTGTCGTTCGCCTTGACCTGCGCCGCGGGGACTCCGGCCGAGTTGAGGTGCTCTGCGAGCTCGCCCGCGCTCTGCTGGTAGCGAGTCACCACCGCCATCTCCCCCCAGGGAATCCCTTCACTCGCCCAGAACCCGAGCTTCTCGACGAGGCCGCTGCGTTCCTTGGCCGTGGTGCTGTGCTTCGCGGTCTCGGGCAGGGGGCCGTCGAATTCCGAGCGAGCGCCGGCGAGCGTTTCGACATCCCCTTCGAGGTCGTCAGCGTTCTGCCCGTACGCAACGCGGATCGACCAGTCCAGAATCTGACGCGATGTCCTGTAGTTCACCGTGAGCCTGCGGGAACGCCCGCGGGTTTCGATGCCGTAGCGGCTCAATACCAGCGGCTTGCCGTAGATGCGCTGATGGGCATCCCCCACGATGAACATGTTGTCCGTGTCGTCAGGGATGAGCGCCTTCAGCAGCCGCCAGTGCGCGGGATGCAAGTCTTGCGACTCGTCGATGATCGCGTGCCTGTACAGCGGGAGCATGGCCCGTCGGGCGCCGCTGTCTTCGACCGGTTGTTCGTGCGGATTCAACTGCTGCGCGACACGCGCAGCTCGCGAGGCGGCCTGAGTGAACGTCATGATCCCCTGGGCGTTGAGCAGTTGGGTGAACCGCTCGAAAACTCCCCACAGGTCGGCACGTTGCGGCCGCGATATGCGCGTCCCGCGGCCGCTTCGGGAGGCTCGCAGGTACTCGGCACGTTCCTCCACCCCTTGCGCCAGCACGACCTGGTTCCATTCGGCCTGGAGGAAACCGGCATCCCACTGCCCCTCGGCGTGCATCCGCGCGTTCTCCCAGGCTTCGGCGATCATGCGGTCGCTGTCGCCGCGAAGGTCAGGACGACCGTTGGTGCCGCCCTCGATGCTGAGAATCCTCGTTGCGAGAGCATCGATGTTGCGCACTTCGACCCGGTTGAAGATCTCCGCGCCGGCCAGCTCCCTGAGCTGTGACTCGATGTTCTGCGCGAGGTTCTTGGTGAACGTGGTGAACAGGACCTTCGCTTCGCTGCCGGTGGTCTCGAGTCGAGTGGCCAGGTGGCGCGCGCGGTGGATCGCCGTGACGGTTTTGCCGGTGCCAGCTCCACCGGTGATGCGCAGTGGTCCGCGCCAACCGTCGTGGTAGGCGAGTTTGCGCTGCAGCGGGTGCAACCACACGCGCCACGCCTTGAAGTCGTCCTCGAGGATGGTGCGCAGTTCCTCGACGTCGCGGCCGCCGGTGAAGCTCAACCGCGAGGATGGCCGCTGGAGCGCCTGCACGACGTCGGACGTGTCGATGTTCTCCTCTTCGGTGGCGATGAGGTCCGACCACACCTCGTCCGGAGTCCGTCCGGCGAGCAGGTCCAGCACGGCACTGCCCTGCACAGTAGGCAGGTTTTCCGCCACGTTGAGGAGCTGGGATTCGTCGGTGATCGCGACGAGGCGCTCCGCGATGTCCTCGTCGATGCCGAACCTCCGCAGGTCCCGAGCGCGCGTCTTCTTCAGCACGGGCGTGGGGCTCTTGCTGCTCGAGGCGGTCTCCGCCTGTTCGACCGCCCGCCCGAGAGAGGCCTCATCGACCGCTTCGAGAGCACCGGTGACCTCGTTCACGCCGAATCGCAGGCGCTGTGCGTAGGTGTAGGCGTCGTCGTGCGGTTTGACCGCGATCAGGACGTACCCGCTGGACTCCGGCAGTTCGATGACCACGGCACGCCAGAAGTCAGTGACCCGGGCCGTTTTGATGCGTTTGTCGGAGACTCCTTCCGGGGTTTTGAGGTCGAGCCCGGGCATGCCGGGGCGCTCCTGGAGCTTCATGAGGAAGTCCAGCACGCGGTTCTTGGTCGACCCTTCCAAGGCGGAGTACGAACTCCTGAACCGCTCGTCCATCACCACATGCGTGCTCATGCGCTCTGCACCCCAAACGTCTTAGCGATCTGCTGCACCAGCTGTTCCTCGTCTTCCTGCCCGGTGTAGACGAACCGGTGCCACCCGTTCTCGTCGAGCCACCGGTCGCGGCTCTCGTCGGCGTCGACCACCACGGCGACGTGCTGTGAAGGCCAGCAGTACTCGACCTGCCAGTCAGCGGAGTCCCCTACCTCGCCGCCGGCCTCCGGATCCGGAACGTTCAGCTCCGCCAGGCGCCTGCCCACTCCGGCCAGGTTTTCGTCGGTGTACTTGAGGACCACGTTCCAACCGGGGTACTGGATGTCCACCGCGGCCGGAGGTTCTGGTGCGCTCGGCAGGGCCAGCGGCAGGACGCGCCCGCGGAAGTGATCCAAGGACTCCCGGGTCCAACATTCAGCCATGCGCAGCGGCATTGTGTGGCCGAAGACGGGTCGCGGCAGGAACTGCAGCAGGTTGCTCCACCGGAGCCAGTCGCGCCACTGCTGGTCGTGCGTGGCACCGCCCACCGCGCTGGGCCGGTCGTCGAGCACCGTCAGCGCACCGAGGCTGTCGGTGCCGTTGTCCTGCATGTTGGTCACCACGGCGAGCGGAAGCCCGGAGCTCCCCGTGCAGGGGGCCAGCGCGATGGAGCCCTTCGCGTGGTTCGCCGGGGTGCCACCGGTCGCCCAGGTATTCAGCGCGGAGGCGAGCTCGTCCGGTGTCGTCATCACCGGCCCTGCGCGCTGGAGGGAGAAGCGCGTCAGGCCGATGCAGGTGTGCGCCGCGGTGTCACCCCAGCACCGCGCTTCCGGATCGCGCAGGTATGTGAGCAGGGCCTGCATCGGGTTGCTCCAGAGGCTCTCCCCGCGGTCGTCCCGGATCCCCTTCCGCGCTTCGCTCGCCAGGCGCGTGTCCACCAGCGCGGGCAGTCCGCTCTTGTAACCGTCCTGCACGCGCGCGAAGTCTTCGACGTCTTCCCAGGTCAGGGACCACACGCGCATGCCGTCCTCGCGGAGCGCGGCGCGCTTGCGCGCGTCGTCGGCCGTGCGCGGAGCTTTGGCCGAGGCGTGGAACGCCTTCCCATCGAGGTAGACGGCGACTTGCGCTTCTTGTGCGTCCTGCCGGGTGAGCAGGAAATCCGGTTCGGTGGTGACCTGGCCCGCGGAGATCTGCACCAGCGGCCGCGCGGTCCACCGCCGCGGCGTGCCGTCGGTTCCGCGCAGCCGGAGGTCGAGCTCTTCGCCCCGGTTGCCGAACGTTCCGGTGCACGACTCGACCCCGTTGTCCACGGCCCGCTTGAGCTGCTCGCGGAAGCGGAGTTCGAGTTCGGAGAGCTGCACCGAGGAGATGTCGATGTCGGTGACGGTGTCGACGGGATGGGTCTGCCAGTCCGCGAGCAGCTCGTCGAGCATGTCCAGCGCCGTTCGCCGGAACGCGTGCGGCACCTCGGGGCGTTCGGCCACGCCGAGCAGGCATCGGTGGCACGCCGACCGCCCTTCCGCGCGACACGGGCACGTGACGAGGGCGTCGTGCGCCTGCTGCAGGATCGCGCGCATGCGTTCGGGATCGCCGAACCTGTCGAGATATCCGGTGCCGCCGGGAACCGTGTCGTGCAGGACGAGGAACCGACGGATGCGTCCGTGCTCATCGGGCATGCGCGCGGTGACGACGTCGAGGTGTTGCGGATCGCCGCCGAAGTCGCGCCGCAGTCCCAGAAGCAGCGCTGTCTTGAACGAGACGAGGCGGGCAGTCACGTGGAACGTGGAGACCGGCAGCAGCAACCGGACCGCCTGCGTGGTGATCTCGTGCGACAGCAGCAGCTCTTCCCACTGCGGTTTCGCGCCGCGCCGCGTGGTGCACCAGCCGCGGTGGCGCACGTTCTCCTCGCTGGTCTGACGCACCACGCCGCAGTGCGCGCAGGCGGGAAAACGCGGTGCCTGCCCGCGCTCGCCGGCGATCGCGAGTTCTGCACCCGGGCGGTCGGAGCGCCCCACGTTGAGCGTGCGGATCGTGGCTTGCCGGGCGTACTCGGCACCGAACGCGCGGTGCTCGTGCCGCCAAGCGTCCGGGATGTGCTTCGGGTCGACGTCGACGCAGGCGATCGTGTCGTACTGCCTGCTGGTGCGATCTTCGGTGTCGTCTTCGATGATCGCTTCGTCGCGCCGGTGCACCGCGGACACGCGGCGCAGTTCGAGCACCTTGTGCACCGCACCCGTGTCGGCGACCGCTGTGGTGTGGCAGCGGGGGCACGACTCCGGTGCCGGTTCGACCTGCTCCGCGCCCCATCCGCACTCGGGGCACAGCCGGGTGCGCTTCCAGTGCGGTTGCCCCACCGGTCCGATCTCGACCGCGTCGATCTCCACCCGGTACCCCTGGGCGTAGAAGACGTTGCCGGGAGCGAACTCGGTCAGCGCGTTCTTGCTGCCCCGCGGATAGGTGTCCTTGCTGGCCTGCAGTTTGCCGTTCTCGTCGTCGGTGGTCCACCACAACGACACGTCCAGTTCGGTGTTGTCGTCGCGCAGGTTGTAGCTGGGCAGCAACGACAGCTCGCCCAGCCCGAGCAGCGTGTCGCGGCTCCAGTCCTGGTCGAGCATGGCGCTGAGCGCCTTCGCCTCCCCGGACCAGCGGCGGCGGTCCTCCTGCTGCGAGTCCTGCAGGTGGCCCTGCTGGTCGAGCTCGTTGATCGCTTCGGTGAGCTCGCCGATGCGCCGCTGCAGTTCCGCCCGGCGTGCGGACCACTCCTCGCGGGCCCGCGCGACCGCGCGGCGCAGGCCCTCGGCGGCGAACTCCCGGACGCTCTGCCGCGCCGCCTCGTCCACTTCTTCCCCGTACAGCTCGAGGAAGCCGGCGGACAGCTCCGCGGCCCGTTCGGTCACCACGTCGACGAACTGCCGCAGCCAGGTGTCCTGCGCGAGCCCGTCCGCGAAGAGCGGGCCGAGCACGCGCGGCCGTTCGCGGCTCATCCGCAGTTCGCCGGAGGCCACGCGGTCCAGGCAGAACGCCAGGTACTGCCGGTGCAGCAGTTCCGTTGCGGAGAGGTACGCCGAAGGCGGTGTGATCTCGCCGTCGATGAGGTTCTTGGGTTCGGACAGGTAGTACAGGTCGCGCGGATTGCTGGGCACCGTGGCGAGGATGAGGGCGTTGCCGGTGGAGCGGCCGGCGCGACCGGCCCGCTGCAGGTAGTTCGCGGGGCTGCGCGGCAGCGAGGCCAAGCCGACGGTGGACAGGTTGCCGATGTCGATGCCCAGTTCCAGCGTGGGCGTGCACGTCAGTACGTTCGGGTCGACCGGCGAATCACCGGAGGCGAAGTCGCGTTCGACCCGTTGGCGCACGCCGTCCTCGAGCAGCGACGTGTGCTCGTGCGTGACGAGGTTGCGCAGCAGCCCGGAACGGTAGAGCTCGCGGTAGAAGTTGTCCCGGCGCACCCGGGCCGCCTCGAGGTGGCCGCTGCAGCCCATCCGCGGACACACCGCCCCGTGCCACAGGTGGTGGGCCGCCGGAGTGGTCGGCTGGATGTGCTGGCACTGCGGGCAGCGCAGCTGGGCAGCCTCGAGGTCGTCATCCCCGAGCGGTGTCAGCGCGATCCGTTCCGGATCGAGCCCGTACACGACGGCGTCCGACTCGGACGTGCGGCGCACCAGCGGTGGCCGCTCTCCCCCGGACAGCTGGCGTACCACCTGCTCGAGCAAGGCCTTCGCCTCCTGCAGCGACACGCCGAGGCACCGGCTGGTCCAGTTGGTCAGCCAGGAATCACCGCGGGGGCGGAGGCTGTCGAACGGGGGCTTCGTCGATGTCGTGAAGAAGATCGGCGCGGGCCGGCCGTAGGGGAACTTCTGCATCCCGGCGGGACTCTCGCCCCAGATGGGCCAGCGCTTCCCGTCGCGGGTGATGTAGGGGTCCAGCCACGGGTGGAGTATGCCGCCGCGGCCGCGCAGCCGGTCGAGCAGCCCGAGCAACCACGTGCGGTACGCGGACTGATCCGGCAGGGACATGCCGCGTTCCGGCAGGTGCTCGTGCGTGTCGCGAGCCAGAGCCGCGTGGTGGTCGAGGTCGAGGTCGTAGTCGACGCCGAGCGCTCCGGTGAGTTCCAACGTGCGCCCCAGCCGCGACCGCAACCCCACCTCGAGCTGGGCCTGGAAGGTCAGGCGGGTGCCGAGCAGGGACCGCCGGCGGCCACCCCGGTCGCGCTTCAGCCACTCGCCGGTGAGGCCGAGGCGGCGGACGAAGTCCGACGGGGCGAGCGCGTAGAGCTCGGCGGTGTCGCTGGCGGCGAGGCGGCGGGTGACCTCCTCGAGGCTGCGCGATTGCGCACCGACGGCGCGGAGCACGGCCGAGCGCAGGTTGAACTGGAAGGCGCGACCTTCGATGAACGCCGCGCGGTGCGCCGCGTCCTGCACCGCGTCGGTGAACACCAGGGTCTTCTTGCCGTCCTCCTCGATGAGGTTCGAACCGAAGACCTGGGTGAGCGCCACGCTGACGAGCGTGGCCACCGAGGAGCCGAGGAACACGATGCTCTCGTCCGATGCGCAGGACGGGCAGCGCTGCGCCTCGGCAGCGTCGGAGTTCGGCGTGATGAGCACCGGCACCCCGCCGTCGACCTCGCGGCAGAACGCCAGCGTCTGCCGGTCGACGTAGGCGATGTTGAAGTCGCGGCTCTCCTCACCGCGCACCGGCAGCAGGGTGCGCACCGACTGGGGCTTGCTGAGTCCGGCCTTCCAGATGTCCTCCGCAGAACCCTCGAGGTCGTCGCCGAGTTCGGTGGCCAGGGTCTGCCACCCGGAGCGCCCGCACACGCGGCAGTAGACGGCCGGCAGGTAGCGCTTCTCGGCTTCCACGGCGCCGTCGTGCCACCAGGCGAACTCGGGCGTCTCGTCGAACGCGCGCAGCATGCGGGTGAGTTCGCGGACCCACAGCTGCACTTCGAGGTTGACCAGGGGGCGTCTGCCTCGCTGTTCGGGGTCCTCGCTCGCGGACAGCAAGGCGAGGAAGGACATCAGCGCTCGTTCGACCTGTTCGGGGTCGTTCTGCTTGGCCACGCCCCACTGCAGGACGCCGGAGTTGGTCACCGCGTCGACCGCTTCGTGCGCGGTGACCGGCCCCGAGCTCAGCGCCTGGATGACGGCCCGGGTGAGGAAGCTGCGCTTGAGCTGACGTCCCAGGGATTTCTGGTCGGGGATCGCGCTGCCGAGGCACTCGTGGGCGAGGGCCTGCCAGGAGTGCGGATCGTCCGCGTGTGGCGCGGGCAACCGCGTGATCGTGTCGACGTCGGGGATCGGCATGGAGAAGTCGATGTCGCCGACGACGTCGGCGGCGTCCAACCGCTGCTCGGTGATCACTGATTCCGGGGGGAACTCGGTGCCGAACACGGTCCGGGCGAAGTCCCGCAGTTCCGTCGACCGAGTGGAACCACCGAGCGTCGCCGAGGTGGCCACCGGGGTGATGCGTCCCAGCGGGCGGCCCGGCTCGGCGACTTTGAGGGTGGCGCCGAGGCGGCGCAGCAGCATCGCCACGTCCGTGCCCTGCGCCCCGTCGTAGGTGTGGAACTCGTCGAGGACGAGGTAGCGCAGGCTGCTGGTGGACTCGGCCCACAGCGGCGCGTCCTCGGAGCGCAGCAGCAGCAGGTCCAGCATCTTGTAGTTGGTCAGCAGGATGTCCGGCGGGTTCTCGCGCATCGTCGGACGGTGGTCGACGAGGTGCTCCCGCGTGGGTTCGGTGTGCTTGCCCTCCCCGCCGATGTACATGCCGGCGGTGACCGCGGACAGACCGGGTTCGTCGTGCAGCAGCTCGGCGAGGCGCCGGGCCTGGTCGGTGACCAGCGCGTTCATCGGGTAGAGGATGACCGCCTTGATCCCGGTCTCGCCGCGGGCGCGGGCCCGGGCGGCGTGGTCGAGCACGGGGTGGAGGAACGACTCGGTCTTGCCGGAGCCCGTGCCGGTGGTGATCAGCGTCGGCTCGGCCGGGCTGTCCCGCGTGGAGAGACGTTCGAAGGCCTGGGCCTGGTGCCGGTGCGGGTGGAACCAGCTCGGCTGCCAGTCCAGCGGTGACTTCCAGTCGCGCGGAGCGGTGTGGAACGGCGTGCGCACCCGCAGGTACGGGCCGCGGAAGATGCCGGTGTTCGCGTTGCCGAGGAAGGATTCGAGCGCTGCTCGGACGTCGTCCTCGGCGAGGGCGAAGGTTGTGGAGAGGTACTCGAGGACGGCGTGTTTCGTCTGCTCCGCCAGCAGTGACGGATACATCGGGGCTCCTTCCTCACGCGGCCGGTGCGGAGGCCACGTCCATGATCATCTCCGATGGGTTCCGGGTAGATCAGCCATATCGCCGCCCTGTGCGCGAGTTCACAGCTGCTCCAGACGTCGTTGGAACTCCTCGTGGGCGGCGCGCATCTCGGCCTCGCGGTCGGCGCGGATCGCCGGGCGCTCCTCGTCGACGGGGAGCTCGTAGCGCTCCAGCAGGTCACCGCAGTCCTCGCCGGCGAGGTAGGCCTGCAGCAGCTTGAAGTCGTCCTTGCGCTGCTTGACCCCGTGGGCGTGGTGCTCCTTGGCGATCGTGCGGCCGAGGTTGTCGAAGTACATGTTGTGCTCGTACTTGCGCAGCACCGCGAACTGCCCGCGATACATCAGGCAGAGCTGGTCCACGGTGAGCCCGAGCATGAGCGCGACGAGCGCGTCGATCTCCACCAACGCAGCGCGTCGCTCGAACTCCGAGCGCAGTGGCGTTTCCCAGGACCACTCGCGCTGCGTCACGCCGAGCTCCGGCCAGTCGTCGAATGCCGGCGTCCAGGAGTCGGTGGCGAAACCGGATTCATAGAGCTCCTCCCACAGCGGTGCGTACTCCCGCGTGAGGCAGTTCAGCCGCAGCGTGCGCAGCAGCAACCACGGGACCGCCGGGTGCTTCAGCGGGGCGGGGAAGCGGTTGATGAGCTCATCGGAGATGTCGGACTTACCGCTGACCTTGACAAGGTAGTCGAGCGGCAGGGACGAGCAGAGCACGTTGATCAGCGCGGTCTGCCGCTGGGTGGTTGCGGCAAGACTGTGCACTGTGTGGACATGTGCTGGGCCCGGTGGTAGTAGTGTACCTGTGAGCGAACGTTCCAATCCGGGCTGGGTCATCCGGCGCCACGCGACTCGATAGTAGTCGGTGTGCGGTCGTCCACCCCAGTGGTCGAGCCCGGCATCGTAGGTCTCGCGATCGGTGGCGCGCTGGTAGTTGGTCCGCGGGATCACTCGTTCCGGCAGCTTTTCGATGTCCCAATCCGAGTAATCGCCTTTGCTTCTGCAGTTCTCATTCGGTTCCTTGCCAAAGGGTGTAGCTATCGAGAAGTGTGGCCCCTGCAGGATGACCTCACTCCAGCTGGGCGGGTATTCCGTGCGCCATTCGATGAAGCCGTCGTCCTTGGCGCTTTTCTCGTGCCAGCCGGAGGACCAGGAATAGGCGATGTCGTGCATCCGCTCACTCTGGGCAGCAAGGGCGGAAAGTGCATCGAGATGATCGTGCGTCACGGGCCGTAGCAAGCGTGCCTGTGCGGCCGGTGTATCCGGTTGGTCAAACAGGGCGGCCCAATCAGCAAGTGTCTGCTCGGAAACGTTCACGAGGCGCGAACGGTGTGGACGGATATCCCAGCCGCCTGCTGGGTATTGGATTCCCGGAACCTCGCCGAATCCGTCGTGGTTTAGAGAACCTTCCAAGGTGTCCGGAACGAGGAGATGTCCCATTTGGAGGAAGTGGATCGTCGTGGATACTCCGTAAATGTGCACGCCGTAAGTAACAGGGTGTCCGACATCTTCGAAGAGTTGTGCTTCGTTGATGAACTGCCAGTGCCGACGGAGCCGGTAGTAGGTTGCCTCGCGGAGCTTTCCTGCCTTTGGGTCGGTGAAGTGGCTCTCCGGGTGGAGCAGTCCGACGACACCGGAGTCGGCCATGGACCTCCAGCTGCGTTCCATGAAGCTCGTGTACAGGTTCGTCTGCACACCGCTCAGCACCGGATGGTCCACCGCGGAGCCGAGATGCTCGTTGAGACCCGCCCACGAGCACAGGTCGCCCAGGTACTGCAGCTGCGCCGTTGCGGAGGACAGCACGTCCGCACGTCGCTGCTGAAACGTCGACTGCGGGATCTTGTCCTCCAGCACGAAGGACGGTTCGAACTCGGCCAGGATCTCGTCGTCGTTCCACGTGGGACGCACCCACGGCGGGTTCCCGAGCTGCACGTCGAACCCACCGCGGTGAAAGACCTGCGCGAAATCGAGCTCCCAGTGGAAGAAGCCCTCCCGCTGCGCGATCTCGCGGACCACGCCGAGCCACGGGTGTTCCAACAGCAGCTCGGTCACGGGGCGCATGCGGTAGAAGTCCTTCTCCAGCTCGTCCACCGCGGCGAGCTCGCGCAGGTCCTCCACGTCCGCGGCGAAGTCGAGCTGGTTCGGGTCGGCGCCCCCGCCCCGCGACTTGGCTTTGCTCTGCTTGGGATCACCCCACACGCCGAGCAATCCCTCCAGCGTGGCGATCCACTCGTCCAGGTCCGGCGGTTCCACTTCCGTCGTCACCGGCCAGAAGAACAGCGCGCACCACGCGTCCATCACCAGCCGCAGCCGCTGGTACAGCTCCTCCGGGTCGGTGATCTTCTGCTCGATCTCCTCGCGTTCGACGGCGCCGTGCACCGGCGGGAGCTCCGCGCCCCACACGTCGATGTTTCGGGAGACTTCGCGCTCGCTGATCTCCAACCGCCGCAGCGTCAGGTGCCACAGCCGCTCCACGCGCCGCGCCAAACTCCGCAGCCGCTCGAGTTGCTTCTGCCCCGGTTTGCGGGTGACGTCCTTGGCCCAGTCCTTGATCCGCTGCACCTGCTCCGGGGCGAGCTCCTTGGCCTGCTTGACGTCCTTGATCGAACCCCACCCGGCTGCGGGCAGCAGGAAGTGGTGGATCTCCCCGTTCGGGACGTCGCCCCCGCTCAACGGCCGGTCCGTTGGTGGCGTGCGCAGCCAGCTCTTCTTCGCTCGCCCCAACGCCACCATGTCGTAGGTCGCCCGCCGCGCACCGATCAGCGAGTTGCCGCGCTTGAGGTGCAGGCCGAACCACGGGGCCTGCAGCCCCGGGTGCATGACGTTCAGCCACAGCGAGACTTCGGCCAGCTCCCGGGCCGTGTCGTTGAGGTCCACGCCGTAGCAGCGGTGCAGCGCCAGGTAGGCCTTCACCTTCTGCAGCTCGCCGCGGTACTCCTCCGGATCGATCTGCTGGTTCAGCTCGACTTGCCGACGCCGCAGGTATTCGGCCGCCAGCTGGTTGAGCGCCTCGTTGAGGAACGCACCGCTGCCCATCGCCGGCTCGCACACCCGGTACTCCAGCAGGTCCTGCGCCGGGGTGTCCTCGGAGAGCAACTCGGCCAGCGAGTGCCGCACCACGCACCGGGTGAGCACCTCGGGGGTGTAGTACGAGGCGCTGCGCTGCCGATCTCGACCGGACAGCCGGTAGACGAACGTCCCCCGCGGGTGGATGACGAAGCTCTTCTCCCCGGTGAGCGGGTCCTCCCGCTTCACCACGTGCTCCTCCGAGTACTCGCCGAGCTTCTCCCGCTTAACCAGCCAGGTCCCCTTGCTCGGGTCCCCGTTCTTGGCCAGCTCCACCAGCTCGCGCTCGGCGATGAAACCGCTGTAGGCCATCAGCCCCTCGTAGACCGCGCCGAGCTGGTTGATGCCCAGCTGCGCGTACGAGACGTACCCGCGCTGACCACCGCTCTTCGAGGGCTTGGACAGCAGCAGCAACGCCAGCACCTGCTGCAGTACCGTGTTGCTCAGGTCGACCTTGTCGATGTGGTGGGCGTAGTCGCGGTCGAACAGGTCCGCCCGCAGCGGTTCGAAGGACAAACCCTCGTCCTGGTCGCCGGCCTGATCTTCCTGGGGCCGGTTGACGAGCGAGAACAGCAGGCGCAGCGAGTCGTGCAGGTGGTGGCCGTCGCGCGAGCGGCCGACCAGCGGCCGCTGGATGAGCTCCCGCAGGCGGTCCAGGCCGTAGCCCGCGTCGTACTCCGGGGCTCCCACCGGCAGGATCCCCAGCTCGGGGCGGGCCTCGGCGTAGAGCAGGAACAGGATCCGGTACAGGAAGCGCAGCGACTGCGTCGTCAACTCGCGCGGCAGGTCCGGATCGCCCTCGACCGCCTCCCCGTTCTCCCGGCGCTTGCGGATCACCTCGTTGGCGATGAGCTCGACCGAGATGCGCAGCCCCTCGCGCAGGTCCTCGCTCACGCCGACCGCGTGCTTGACCGAATCCTCGGTGAACTCCGCCAACCGGCTCGTGCCGTCCTCGGAGGGCAGCAGCACGTCCGCCGAAAGCAGCCCGGCGAGCCAGGCCAGCTCACCGGTGGCCCGGTCGTCCTTGCGGGACAGCGCGGTATCCACGTCGAACGCGAGGTAGCGCCCTTCGGCCCAGCGCTCCACGTCCGAGAGCAGCGCCCAACCCCCCGCGAGCACGAGCACGAACCGCGGTGCGTGCGCGGTGAGGAACAGTTGCTGCACCGCCTTGGCGACCGAGGGGACCTCCTCGACCTTCTCCGGCCCGCTCTGCACCTGCAGCGGTTCGAGCAGCCGCCCCTCGTCGGCGCTGAACAGGTCGTCGACGTCGTCGACCGGCGCGGCCTGCAGCACGTGCAGCGCCTCGCCGTCCGGGCTCTGGCCGCGCGCCAGCAACGGCACCACCACCGGCGTCTCCGACTGCTCCGTGGCCAGTTCCTGCGGTTCCGCGCGGAAACCCAGAGCTTCCAGCAGCACCGCGTGCAATCCCGCGACCGCCTCGTCGAAGCCGTCGTCACCCGGCTTCGGCAAGTTCGCCTTCGCGGTGAGGAATCGGCCGGTGTTCTGCGACAGGCCGCGCAGCGGTGTGGACTTGCCCTGCTCGGCATCCGTGCGCCACCGCTTCGACAGCTCCTTGAGCTTGCCCGGGAAGGCTTCGGAGAACCAGTGCGGGGACAGGAAATCGCCGACGTTGCGGATCGAGTCGTACATCGTGTTGTCCTTCTGCCTACGCGGTGCGGCCAGCGGGCACGATCAGCCCCACGACCCGCACGAACGGTTCTCCGGAGGCCGCGAGCGCATCGATGAGCCGCTCCGTCTCCTCCGTGGTGGAATGCACGGTCGCCTTGCGCTTGTTCGCATCAGCAGCGCGGTCGGCGACGAACAGGGCCTGCTGCTTCCAAGCGTCCACCCGGTCGCGGTGCTCCTGCAGCCGCGCGGTCAGACCGTCCTCCAGCTCGTCGCGGCGCTCGCGGAGATCCGCTTTCGCCGCGGCCACCGCCTGCGGCACCAGGGGTTGGAGCTTCTCCACCCAGTGCTCGACACCGCCCGGGTTCTCCGCCCCCGCCTGCAGGCCGGCTCGCTGCACCACCTCGGCGAGGTCGCCGACGACCGGTTGCTCCGGCAGTCCGGTGATCGCGCCCCAGTGCGTGACCACCGGCTGGCCCAGCTCGTTGGCCCAACTGGCCTGGGTGAGGAACACCGGTACGTCGACCTTCGCCGCCATGACCGGTGCTTGGTCGCGTCCGAAGCGCGCCAACGCGCGGCTGGTCGCCCACTGCAGCACGGGATGCACCGGGGCGAGGTAGCTGACGTCCGGCCACAGCGTGACCCCGTCGGCACGCGCCTTCTGCAGCCGCTGCTCGGCGAAGTGCTTCTGCCCGGAAACGCGGATGCGCTCGGTCACCTCCCGGGCGCGCAAGTAGTCCTCCGGCAGGTCGCGCATCCGCTCGGCCAGGTCCTGCGGCGTGTTGAACGAGAGCCGGTCGGTCTCCTCGTTGCGCTCCACGTCCAGCGCGCGCGTGCGCATGTCGGAGCGTTGCTGGCCCTGCTCGTCCTCGGCCGCGATCATGTTCAACGCTGCGGTGAGGAAGTCGTCCGCATCGGTGAAGAGGGTGCGCCGCTCCGAGGTCGGCACTGCCGGGTCGTCCCGGTGCTCGCCACCGCTCGCGAACAGGTGGGCGAACGGGTGCAGCTGCTCCGGCTCCGGTTCCGGAACCGTGGTGCCCAGGTCCTTGCCCTCCTGCAGGTACTTCATCACCGCGTCCTCCTCGATCTGCTCGTCCCGCAGATTGAGGAGGGCACCGGCATCGCCCAGGGCCTGGTTCGCGGCGTGCTCCTTGGCCAGCAGCTTCGTGACCACCCGCAGATCGCTGTCGGTCTCCGAGTCCTCAGCGGTCAGGGCCAGCGCCGTGATCTGCGGGGAGAACTGCTGCATGTAGCGGTCGATGCGGCCGTTGCGCTGCTGGATGCGGATGAAGCTCCACGGCAGGTCGTAGTGCACCAGCTGGTGGCACTGCTTGTGCAGGTTGATGCCCTCGGAGGCCATGTCGCTGGCCAGCAGCACCCGGATCGGGCTCGAGGCCAGTTCGAAGCTTTCCTGGACGCGTTGCACCTCGGCGTCCGACAGCTGCGCGTGCAGCAGGTCCACCGCCTCCTGCGGCAGGTCCAACCGCTCGACCAGTTCGGCACGCAGCCACCGGAGGGTGTCGATGCGCTCCGAGAAGACGACCACTCGTGTGCCCGACCCCCGCGCGATGCCGATCTCGGTGAGGTGCTCGACCAGCGCGTCGAGCTTCGCCGGGCCGCGTTTCTGCGCGGCCTCGTTCAGCGCGTCGAGCCGTTGCAGGGCGGTGACCTCCTCCTGGCCCTCCGCGCGACCGCTCAGCGCGCTCAACCGCCGCTCGATGCTGGAGTGCAGCGCCACGGGAGAGGAGAGGAAAGCTTTGAACAGCGTCCACGGGAACAGCGTGCTGCCCCGGCCGGTGGCAGGCGCACGGCCGGAGGTCGGACGCAGCCAGACGTCGCGCAGCTCGTCGAGGACCGCCTGTTCTTCGGCGGTCGGCGTCACCGCGACGACCCGTGGTTCTTCCCGCGGTTTCCAGTTGGCCTCGACCGCGTGCGCCACGTCCGAGGAGTTGCGGTGCCGGCGCACGTAGAGGTGCTCGATATCTGCGGCCCGGTAGTCCTTGGGGTCGGCGATCGCCGTGGGGTCCAGCAGGTTGATCAACTCGGCGAAGGACTCGGGCTCCCCGTTGTGCGGCGTGGCACTGGCCAGGATCAACGCGTCGCTCTGCTGCGCCAGCAGTCGGGCCAGCTGGTTGTTCTGGGTGCCGCGGTTGATCAGGTTGTGGCACTCGTCGATCACCACCGCGTCCCAGTGCTGTCCGGCCAGGTGGTGGCGGTAGCGGGCGGGGTTCTTCAGCGTGTCGATCGAGACGATCGCGCGGCGGTAGTAGCTGAACGGGTTCCGCGAGGCCGGCAACGTGCGCCGCACCTTCTGGATGCCCTCCGAATCGAGGCGCACGAGCGGGATCGCGTAGCGCGTCCACATCTCCCGCTGGAACTGCTCCAGCACCGCCCGCGGCGTGACCACGAGTATCCGCTCCCCGCGGCCGCGCTGGATCAGCTCGGTGAGCGTGATGCCGATCTCCAGGGTTTTGCCGAGACCGACGGCGTCGCCGATGAGGATGCGCGGACGCAGGTTCGACAACGTCTGGTGGGCAGGACGCAGCTGGTACTGCATCTCGTTGGCCAAACCGTGGTGGCCGGAAACGATCGTCGTGTCCGTGACCGGCGTGACGCTCTGCCGCAGCAGCGACTCCAACCACAGGCGGGAGTTGCGGAACTGCGAGCTCGTGTCGCCGACCAGCCTCGTCTCGTTCGGGTCCAGTACCTGGACCTGGTCCAAGTGCGTGAAGAACACCGCGTCCTGGTCCCGGACGAGCTCCGAAGTGCCCGTGACCTCGAGCCGCTGATCGCCGTTCCCCAGTGAGCGCGTCGCGCGGACCAGCCATTCCTCGTCGCGCACCACGATCTGCGATCCGACTGGAATGTCCGGTTTATTGTCCTTGCCTGTCACTTGAACAAGACTAACGACCTCGGGTGGGCGGGAGCACTGGGTGGTCACTGCCGACTACGAGGAGTGGCGATCGTTGTTGATCCTCGTGCGCGATCATCCCGATCATCCGTGATGAGGTTGATTTTCCGGGGAACCGATCGTGGTAGATCTGGCAGGAAGCGGACGTGAGTGTGGAGCCCCGGTGGCGCAGCGCAAAGTGATCAACGACAGGTACGACTTGCGGCCTCTGACCGACGCGCAGGGCGCGATGGGGGAGGTGTGGGTCGGCCGCGACGCGAAGCTCGACCGCGAGGTCGCCGTCAAGTTCGTGCGCTTCCAGGACGGCGTTCCTGCGGACGAGCTGGTCAAGCGATTCGTCCGGGAGTCGCGCATCACCGCGCGACTGCAGCATCCCGGGGTTCCCGCGATCTTCGACGTCGGGACCGAGGACGGGCGGCCGTACCTCGTGATGCAACGCGTTCACGGGGTCAGCCTGCGGAACGTGCTCGCCCGTCGTGATCGCCTGCCGATCGGCTGGTCCTGCGCGATCGCGGCGCAGGTGTGCTCCGTGCTGGCCGCAGCGCACTCCGCCTCGCTCGTGCACCGCGATCTCAAACCGGCCAACCTCATGCTGGAAGCCGACGGCACCGTGAAAGTGCTGGACTTCGGTCTGGCCGTCGCGTTGAGCATGACCGAGGGCAGTCAGATCACGCGGACCGGGCAGCACATCGGGACCCCCATCTACATGGCCCCCGAACAGGTCCTCGCGGCCATGGGCAGCCCCCAGACCGATCTGTACGCGCTGGGGTGCACGCTCCACGAGATGCTCACCGGCACGCAGGTGTTCACCGGCAACACCGCCTTCGCCGTGATGCAGCAGCACGTGGACAGCACACCCGAGCCGGTGCGCAATCTGCGTCCTGAGGTTCCGGCCGAGGTAGCGGAGTTGCTCGGCGAGCTGTTGCGGAAGAAGCCCGAGGAGCGTCCCGCATCCGCAACTGAGACGTATCACCGCTTGCTTCCCCACGTCGCCGGTCTCGGTGCGCTGCCCGAGGTGGTGGACGAACCGTCGAGGCAGAGCCCGCAGCGGATGTACGCCGAGGTGCTCAGCAGGGCCTTCACCGGCGTGGGCGCTTCTGGCGGACCAGAACGCTCGAGGCCGGATGCTGTTCCGAGTGCTCCGCACCCGGCCGCTGAGAGCGCGGCTCCGGAAGCGGTGTCCGCAGCAGATCGGGCGGGCGCTTCCGTGCGGGAGCATCCCGTCAGCGAGCCGACCCGCGCGGGCGGGGCCGAAGGGAAGGGGCCAGCTGTTCCTGCGCGCGATCTCCGCGAGGGGGAGAGCGAAGCCAGTCCGCTGACACGCACACGCATCGACGACGTCCGGGCGATCGCCGCCGAGCTGGCTGACCAAGCTCGGTACCAGGAGGCTGCCGTCGCGCTGTGGGACGTGGTGCAACGCTCCCGAGACGTCTTCAGCGCGTTCGACCCCGACGTGATCAGCGCGCGGGTGGAATATGCCAACGTCCTCTTCGAAGGTGGGGACTACCGCGCGGCCACGCCGGTCTACGAGGAACTCGCCGCGGACCTGGCCGAGCGGGATGGCCCCACCGCTGAGCTGGTGTTCCGCTGTCGAGCCCAGTACGTCCAGTGCCAGGCGGCGATGGGCGTCACGTCCGCAGCTCTGGAGCGCGCGCAGCAGCTGGTTGCCGACGAACTCCAGGCGTACGGCCGTCGGGATCCGCGCACGATGGAGCTGCGCCGACAGATCGGGGTTTGGCAGCTCGGCACAGGTCGGCACGCGGAGGCGCGCGCAACGTTCGAAGCTCTCCAGCAAGACGTGCACCGGGAGTTCGGCGAGCAGCACCCCATGGCAGCCAAGGTCCGCGACCTGCTCTCTGACATCCCCACGTGAGCAGCGTCCCGGACCTACGCTGAACTGGGCGCACGCGTCGACGGCCTGGTCGCGGGACTGGTCCGCGCCGGCGTGCGGCCGGGCGATGTCGTCCTGCACCAGCTGCACAACGGCCCCGAGTTCGCGCACCTGCACCTGGCGACCCAGCGGTGCGGCGCGCACGGGCCGGCACCGAGTACGCGCGGGGAATGTTCGAAACCGCCTGAGGAGGACCGACGCGATGGACTACGCCGACTACGAGCAGCTGACCTTCGAACGGCGCGAGCACGGCGTGCTGGTGATCACGATCAACCGGCCGGAGAAGTACAACGCGGCCGACGAGGTGATGCACTCGGAACTGGCGCGCGTGTGGCGCGACGTCTCCGCCGACCCCGGCACGCGGGTCGCCGTGATCACCGGCGCGGGCAAGGCGTTCTCCGCGGGCGGCGACCTGGACATGGTCGAGCGCATGGCCGGGGACCACGAGCGGGTCTCGCACATGCTGTCCGAGATGAGCGACCTCGTCTACAACATCGTCAACTGCGAGAAGCCGGTCGTCTCGGCCATCAACGGGGTGGCCGTCGGCGCCGGGCTGGTCGTCGCGCTGCTCGCGGACATCTCGATCTGCGCCGAGGAGGCCAAGCTCGGCGACGGCCACGTGCAGCTCGGCGTGGCCGCGGGCGACCACGCGGCCATCATCTGGCCGCTGCTGGCCGGCATGGCCAAGGCGCGCTACTACCTGCTCACCGGTGAGATGCTCAGCGGCGCGGAAGCCGAACGCATCGGCCTGGTGAGCGCTGCACCGCCCGCCGAGCACGTGCTCGAGCGCGCCCTGAGCACGGCCGACACGCTGGCCACCGGTTCGCAGCCCGCCGTGCGCTGGACCAAGCGCGCGCTGAACAACTGGCTCAAGACCGCCGGACCGATCTTCGACCAGTCCGCCGCGTACGAGATGCTCGGGTTCATGGGGCCGGACGTGACCGAAGGCGTCGCCGCGCTGCGGGAGAAGCGCGCCCCGCAGTTCCCCTCGGCCCGGGGGTGAGCCCGCGCGGTGCGGTCGCGTCGAGCGCGGCCACCCCACCCGGTGGGCAGCCTCACACCTTCTCGGCGAGGACGCAGCGCTCGATCTCCGAGACGGGCATCTCGCGGCCGGACGGGCGGAGGTAGCGCTCGGTGAACTCGCGCGGGCCGGCCTGCTCCACCTCGCGCCAGCCGTACTCGGCGAGGAAACCCGCGACCTGCTCGGGGGCCAGGCCGAAGTGCCACAGCCGGCGCTTGACGACCACGTCCCGGTGCAGCGCGTGCGCGCCGTGCAGCGCGGTGCCGTCGAGGAAGTCGCGGAGCACGTGGGTGAACACCAGCCGGCTGCCGGGACCCGCGTGCTCCAGGAACTCGAACGTGCTGCGCACGGCGTCCTCGGTGAGGTACTGGGTCACCGCCTCGGCGACGAAGAACGTCCGCCCGCCGCTGCGGAAGTGCGAGGCGGCCAGCACCTCGTCCAGGTGCTGGGTGGCGAAGTCGATCGGCACGAGGTGCACGTTGCCGGGCACCGCACCGAAGATCCGCAGCAGCCGCCGCCGCTTGGCGGCGATGTTCTCCGGCAGGTCCACCTCGAACACCGGCGTGCCCGCCAGCAGCGGCAGGCGGTAGGCGAGCGTGTCGAACCCGCCTCCCAGCAGGACCAACGCGTCGACCCCCTCGTCCGCGGCGCGCAGCAGCGCGTCGGTGACGTAGCGCTTGCGGCACAGGAAGCTCGCCCAACCGCCCGGCATGCCGCGTTCGACCCCGGCGGTCATCAACCGCCGCAGCGGCCGCGGGCGCACGAGCCGCACGAGCAGCCGCAGCCCGGTCGGCAGCATCCGGTGCGCGAGTTCGTCGCGGTGCAGCGGGCGCGGGTCGGCCTGGTCGATCGCGACGACCGCCATCGGCCCCCGCGCCGTCCGCGCGGCATCCTTCGGCATGCCCCGTTCCTACCGCAGGTGCAGGCGGTGCGTGAGGTGGCGCCGCCCCGGGCGCGGTGCCGGCCCGCGCCCGCGTCGAGGAGCTGCTGTCCGACGCGCTCGAGGGCGGGATCCGGTCCGGACGCGGGTTCGGCCGCACCGCCGGACGGGACGGCGTTCCCGAGGGGGGCGGGGCGGTGGTCGACCGCGAGGCGCTGGAGGTGCTCGTGCGGCCGTGGGTCCGGCGGGGCCGGCCAGGCTCCCGGGGCGGACCGGGCCGGAATCGTCCACCCGGTTGTGTCACACCCGGTCGAGTGTTGATCATGGATGCGGACGTGGTGCGGCAACACCGGGGAGCGTGATGGACGGGGCGGAGCGGCCGCGGTCGATGGACCTGCGCGCGGACGTGGCGCACTCGGCGCGGATCTACGACGCCGTGCTCGGCGGGAAGGACAACTACGCCGCGGACAGGGACGCCGCGGAGGCCATGCTGCGGGAGTGGCCCGCCCTGGCCGTGCACATGCGCGCCAACCGGGAGTTCATGCACCGCGCCGCGCGGTACCTGGCCGGGGAGTGCGGGGTGCGGCAGTTCGTCGACATCGGCACGGGCATCCCGACGAGCCCGAACCTGCACGAGGTGGCCCAGCGGGCCCGCCCGGACGCCCGCGTGGTCTACGTGGACAACGACCCGATCGTGCTCGCGCACTCGCGCGCGCTGATGGCCAGCACCCCGCAGGGCGCGACCGCGTACGTGGAAGCCGACATGCGCGATCCGGACGCCGTGCTCACCTCCCCGCAGCTGCGCGGCACGCTGGACCTGGGCGAGCCCGTGGCGCTGTGCGTCATCGCGATCGTGCACTTCCTGCTGGACGCCGACGACGCCGTCGGCATCGTGCGGCGGCTGCTCGACCCGCTGCCGCCGGGCAGCTACCTGGCCACGTCGATCGGCACCGCCGACTTCGCGCCGGAGGAGGTGGGCCGCGTCGCCCGCGAGTACGCCGCCCGGGACATGCCGATGCGGCTGCGCACGGCCGAGGAGGCGGGAGCGTTCTTCGACGGGCTCGAACTCGTCGAGCCCGGCCTGGTGCAGGTGCACCACTGGCGCCCCGAACCGGGCGCGGCCGGGGAGGTCGCCGACGAGGACGTGGCGATGTACGGCGCGGTGGCGCGCAAGCCCTGAGCCCGGCCGCTCAACCTCGCGTCACCTGGTCGTCCCAGCGGTTGATCACCCGATGAGGGAACGAACACCGCTCCGTCAGGCGTATCGGCGTGGTGCGCGCGGTTGCCAGAGTCATCTCCCGACCGCACTTCGGACCTCGGTTGCAGAGATGAGGCGCCATGGACGCTTTCGAGCTGCCCGACTTCTACTTGCCGCACCCCGCGCGGATCAATCCGCACTGCGAGCGCGCCCGGCGGCACAGCACCGACTGGGCCCGGCGGACGGGCATGCTGGACGCGGAGAAACCCGGCGGTGGCCGGGTGTGGGACGAGGCCGCGCTGTCCGAGATGGACTACGCGCTGATGTGCGCCTACACCCACCCGGACTGCGACGGGCCGATGCTCGACCTGATCACCGACTGGTACGTGTGGGTGTTCTTCTTCGACGACGACTTCCTCGAGCGTTTCAAGCACACGCGCGACCGCGCCGGCGCGAAGTCCTACTTGGACCGCCTCGACCTGTTCATGCCCGTCGGCGAGGAGCAGCGGCCCGAACCGGAGAACCCGGCCGAGGCCGGGCTGGACGACCTGTGGCAGCGCACCGCGCCGATGATGTCGCAGCAGTGGCAGCGGCGGTTCCGCACCAGCACGCACGAGCTCATGGTCGAATCGCTGTGGGAGCTCGACAACATCGACCGCGGGCGGATCGCCAACCCCGTCGAGTTCGTCCAGATGCGGCGGAAGGTCGGCGGCGCGCCGTGGTCGGCGAACCTCGTCGAGTGCGCCGCGCGCGCCGAGATCCCGGAGGACCTGGTGGGCACGCGCCCGGTGAAGGTGCTCTCGGACACGTTCGCCGACGCCGTGCACCTGCGCAACGACCTGTTCTCCTACCAGCGCGAAGTCCGCGAGGAGGGGGAGAACTCCAACGCGGTGCTCGTGTTCGAACGGTTCTTCGACTGCTCTGCGCAGGAAGCCGCCGAGCGGGTGAACGACCTGCTCACCTCGCGGCTGCAGCAGTTCGAGGACACCGCGCTGGGCGAAGTTCCCGCGCTGCTCACCGAGCACGGCGCCCCGCCCGAGGTGCACTTGCGCGTGGGCAACTACGTCAAGGGCCTGCAGGACTGGCAGGCCGGCGGGCACGAGTGGCACGCGACGTCGAGCCGCTACATGAACGGCAACACCCGGTCCCGGACCCCGAACCTGGCACCGACCGGTTTCGGCACCGAGGCCAGCCGGTTGCCGTTCGCCTCGCTGGAACCGGGCGTGCGCGGCAGGATCCGGCAGCGTTCCCACGTGCCGTTCACCCCCGCCGGGCCGCTGGAACTGCCCGAGATCCCCATGCCGCACCGCTTCCGGGTGAGCCCGCACCTGGAGCCGGCGCGCGAACGCGAGGTCGAATGGGCCCGCGACATGGGCTTCTTCGAATCACTGCCCGGGGCGGACCGCGGCGGGGTCTGGGACGAGGAGCGGCTGCGCGCGATCGACCTGCCGCACTGCGCGTCGATGATCCACGCCGACGCGGACGCCGAGCAGCTGTTCCTGTCCTCGGACTGGCTGACGTGGGGGACGTTCGGCGACGACTACTACCCGGTGGCGTTCGGGGCGACGCGCAACCTGGCCGCGGCCAAGCACCTCACCGACCGGCTGCCGGCCTTCATGCCGCTGGACGTGGGCGGGACCCCGGAGCCGGTGCACCCGCTGGAACGCGGGCTCGCCGACCTGTGGCGGCGCTCCGCGGCACCGATGGAGCGATCCGGTCGGCAACGCCTGCGGCAGGCGGTGGAGGCGATGACCACCAGCTGGCTGTGGGAGCTGGAGAACCAGCTGCACAACCGCATCCCCGATCCCGTCGACTACATCGAGATGCGGCGGCGCACCTTCGGCTCGGACATGACGATGAGCCTCGCCCGGCTGGCGCAGGAGCAGGCGGTCCCGCCGGAGGTCTTCCGCACGCGCGTGTTCCACGAGATGGACACGGCGGTGCAGGACTACGCCTGCCTCGTCAACGACCTGTTCTCCTACCAGAAGGAGGTCGAGTTCGAGGGCGAGGTGCACAACCTCGTGCTCGTGGTGGAGAACTTCCTCGGGACCGACCGGGGGACGGCCCGCGACGTCGTCGTCGACCTGCTCACCTCGCGGCTGCGGCAGTTCGAGCACATCCTCGCCCACGACCTGCCGGCGCTGTGCGACGAGCGCGGGCTCGACGACACCGCGCGGACGGGCGTCGAGCGCTACGTCGCTGGGCACTGGGACTGGATGGCCGGGATCCTCGAGTGGCACCGGCAGTGCGCCCGCTACCGCGAGGAGGAGCTGCGGCGACCGCGCGGCGCCGGGACGGCGGTGCCCTGGACCGGTGGACCGACGGGCCTGGGCACGGAGAGCGCGCGAGTCCTCCCACCGCGCGCCCCCGTGCAGGGGTGAGGCCCGAGCGGGTGTGCGGCCCGGCCGGGCTCCGCGCAGGCCCGGCGCTCAGCCGAGCGCCTTGAGCACCTCGTCGGCCAGCGGGCCGGACGACGCCGGGTTCTGCCCCGTGCGGAGGTTGCGGTCCACGACCACGTTCGGCGTCCACGGCTCGGCCTCGGAGAACTGCACGCCCAGCTCGACCAGCCGGTCCTGCAGCAGCCACCGGGCCTTGTCGGCGAGGCCGGCCTGCGACTCCTCGGCGTTGGTGAAGCCGGTGACGCGGTAGCCGGCGAACGGCGACGTGCCGCCGTCCTCGGTGGCCAGCAGCGCGGCCGGGGCGTGGCAGACCACGGCGAGCGGTTTGCCGGACTCCAAGGTGGACGTGAGCAGCGCGGCCGAGTCGCGGTTGACCGCGAGGTCCTCCATCGGCCCGTGCCCGCCCGGGTAGAACACGGCCGCGTAGTCGTCCACGTCGGCGGTCGCGAGATCGATCGGGTTGCGCAGCTCCACCGCCGAGTCGAGCACGGCGGCGACGTGCTGGGCGCCTTCGCGGCCGCCGTTGACCTCCGGCGACAGGCTGGACTGGTCCACGACCGGCCGCACCCCGCCGGGCGTGGCCACGGTGATCTCGTGCCCGGCCGAGGTGAACCGCTCGTGCGGAGCGGTGAACTCCTCGGCCCAGAAACCGGTCGGGTGCTGCGTCCCGTCGGCCAACGTCCAGTGGTCGGCGCCGGTCATGACGAACAGGATCTTTGCCATCGTCCACCCACTTTCCGCGAACGGCCTCCCCGCGGGAGGCGCGAGCATCGGGCCGGCGGTCGCTCCGCCGGCGCTGCCGCCGTCGACGGTAGGCACACCGCCGTTCGAACGCCAACGGCACCACCACGGCCGATAGACGAGCTGACGCCTCCGGGGCGACCTGTCCGGGGCCCCGTTGACCTCGGTCTGCTGCGGACGTTCCTCGCCGTGCACCGCGCCGGCTCGTTCACCGCCGCCGCGCGCTTGTGGGGCGTGGCACAGCCCATCAACACCGGTTTCCTCGCGCAGCGCACCGGCGCGCCGGAGCGCGGCAACGTCTCCGCGGTGCGCGAACACCTGCTCCGCACCTCCTGGTGCGGCGGGGCTCGCGTTTTCGCCGGCCCCCGCGGTGCGGCAGGCTGGGTGCATGAGCACAACCACGAGCATGCGCGCGATCAGGCAGGAAGTCCTCGGCGGACCGGAGGTGCTGCAGGAGGTCGAACTCCCCCGGCCCGAACCGGGGCCGAGCGAGGTGCTCGTCCGGGTGCGCGCCGCGGGCGTCAACCCGACGGACTGGAAGCACCGGTCCAGCGGCCTGTTCCTCGGCGAGCCGCCGTTCGTCCTCGGCTGGGACGTCTCCGGCGTCGTCGAGGAGGTCGGCCTCGGCGTCACCCTGTTCGAACCGGGCGACGAGGTGCTCGGGATGCTGCCGTACCCGCACGGGGTCGGCTCGCACGCCGAGTACGTCACCGCGCCCGCCCGCTCCTTCGCCCGCAAACCGTCCAATGTCGACCACGTCGCGGCGGGCGCGGTGCCGCTGGCCGCGCTGACGGCGTGGCAGGCGCTCGTCGACACCGCCGAGGTGCAGCCGGGCCAGCGGGTGCTCGTGCACGCGGCGGCGGGCGGTGTGGGCCACCTCGCCGTGCAGATCGCCAAAGCGCGCGGGGCGCACGTGATCGGGACGGCCAGCGCCGCCAAGCACGACGTGCTGCGCGAGCTCGGCGCCGACGAGCTCGTCGACTACCGCGAGCAGGACTTCGCCGAGGTCCTCAGCGGTGTCGACGTCGTGCTGGACACGATCGGCAGCCGCGACTACCGCACCCGTTCCCTGCGGACGCTGCGGCGGGGCGGGATGCTCGTGTCGATCCTGCCGGTGGACGGCGCGGCGCTGCGCAGCGAAGCCGCCGAACGGGGCGTGCGCGCGAAGGTCCTGCTGGTCGAGGCCGACCACGCGGGGATGAGCGCGGTGGCCGAACTCCTCGCCGCGCAGCGGATGCGTCCGAGCATCGCGGAGACGTTCCCGCTCGGTGAGGCGGCCGCCGCGCACGAGCGCGGTGAAACCGGCCGCACCACGGGCAAACTCGTGCTCGTGGTGGAGTGATCCCGCGGGCGCGGGCGGGCGTCCGCGCCCGCCCGCGCTCCTGTTGCGCCATCGCCCCACCACGCTGTGCTGTGTGGGGTTGAATACCCCGGTCCTCGGCTGACATCCGTGCGCTGCCCTGCTATGTTGCAGGTATCCCGAACTGGCGATGGAGCGATCCACCGCGTCTCCGCGAAGTGCGACCGCCGTCGCGACGCCGCTCGCGTCTCGGCGCAACGCGTGGCAGTCCCGCGTGTTTTCCGTGCATTCCGTACACCACGCCCGCCGCAACGGCGGTTCGCTTTCGACCCGAAGCTCGGTGCGCCGAGTGGGATGGAGGACCGTGAACGACATCTTCGCCACCCTGGAATCCGAAGTGCGCAGTTACAGCAGGAACTGGCCGACCGTCTTCGACCGGGCCAGGGGGAGTTGGCTCTTCGACGAGCGCGGGGAAGCCTACCTGGACTTCTTCGCCGGCGCGGGGGCGCTCAACTACGGCCACAACAACCCGGTGCTCAAGCGCGCGCTCATCGACTACCTGGACGACGACCGGGTGACGCACGGCATGGACCAGGCCACCGCGGCCAAGCGCGAGTTCCTGCACGACCTGCAGAACATCGTCCTGCAGCCGCGCGGCCTGTCGTACAAGGTGCAGTTCCCCGGTCCGACCGGGACCAACGCGGTCGAGGCCGCGCTGAAGCTCGCCCGCAAGGTCACCGGGCGCCACCAGGTCGTCGGGTTCACCAACGCGTTCCACGGCATGACGCTGGGCGCGCTGGCCGTGACCGGCAGCGCCGGGAAGCGCCGCGGGGCCGGAGTTCCGCTGGCGCACGCCACGCCGATCCCCTACGACGACCACGCCGGCGAGGAGCCGGACTTCCGGCACTTCGAGCGGATGCTGCAGGACTCCGGCAGCGGCCTCGACGCACCGGCCGCCGTGATCGTGGAAACCCTGCAGGGCGAGGGCGGGATCAACGACGCGCGCGGCGAGTGGCTGCGCCACCTGCAGGGGATCTGCCGCGAGCACGGGATCCTGCTGATCGTCGACGACGTGCAGATGGGCTGCGGCCGCACGGGCCCGTTCTTCAGCTTCGAAGAGGCCGGCATCGAACCGGACGTCGTCTGCCTGTCCAAGTCGATCGGCGGCTACGGGATGCCGCTGGCGCTCACCCTGTTCAAGCCGGAGCTGGACGTGTGGAAACCGGGTGAGCACAACGGGACGTTCCGCGGCAACAACCCCGCGTTCGTCACCGGATCCGCCGCGCTGCGGCACTACTGGAACGACGACGAGCTGCGCCGCAGCACCGAGCGGCACGGCGAGCGCGTCGGCGCGGTGCTGGAGAAGATCGCCGCCGAGCACCCCGGCAGCACCGCCAAGGGCCGCGGGCTGGCGCGGGGGCTGAGCTTCGAGGACCCCGCGTCCGCTGCGAAGGTCGCGCGTGCTGCCTTCGACCGCAAGCTGCTCGTGGAGACCTCCGGCCCGGAGGACGAGGTGGTCAAGGTGATGCCCCCGCTGACCGTCACCGAGGAGGAGCTCGAGCAGGGCCTGGGCGTCGTCCGCGACGCCGTCACCGACGTGCTCGGCTGAACTCCGCCGCGCGACGGGCGGGCCCGCTTCGAGGGCCCGCCCGTCGCGCGTTTCCGGATCCTGCGGCGGCGTTCGTCCGTGCTGCGCACGCACGCCGGCCGCGGCACCTCTCGCGCCCCTCGCCGCCGGGCGCTCGACATCGAGCGGCCACCGCCGCCGAAAACGCCCACCGCGCACGACGACCGGGCCGCGCCGAGCGGGGATCGCCCGCCCGGCACGGCCCCGGAAGCTACTGCCGGTCAGCACCCGACCGCTGAAGACCACATCCCGGCCGCGGGGCCGGTGCCCGGCAGGGCGCCGGCCCCGCGGCGGTCAGCTCACCTCGCCGGCCAGCGGGTTCGGCACCGTGCCGTGCACGGCCGCGTGCGGGCGCTCCGGGCGGTCCCGGTAGGCGTCGAGCAGCAGCCGGTTGCGGTTCAGGCACAACCGGTCGATGCGCGGGGTGAACAGGTTGAACGTCGCGAAGCGCTCGGACAGTTCCGGGAAGTTGCGCTGGTAGGCGAGGACCTCCTCGCGCAGCAGCGACCAGAACGTGCTCTCGGCGACGCCCAGGTGCTCCTCCACCAGCGGCGCGAGGTAGCGGAAGTGGCCGACGAACAGGCCGCTCTGGATGAACTGCCGCAGCATCTCCGGCGGTTCCCGCAGCAGCGCGCCGTCCACGTCCTCCGGCAGCTCGGAGAGCTCCGGCAGCGGCGTTTCGCTGATGTTGACGTCGTCGACGAAGTCCTTCACCGCCAGGCGGGTGGGCACGTCGTTCTCGTCGCAGACGAAGATGGTGTTCTCCCCGTGCGGCGAGAACACCACGCCGTAGCGGTAGAGGAAGTGCAGCAGCGGCGGCATCAGCGCGTGGAACAGGCGCCGCAGCCACTCCTGCGCGTCCAGGCCGGATCGCCGCACCAGTTCGCTGACGAACGCGGTGCCCTGCGGGTCCACGTGCAGCAGCGAGGCCAGCGTCCGCGCCTTCTCCCCGCTGTCGAGCTTGCCGGCCAGCGGTTCCCGCCAGATCGCCCCGAGCAGTTCCTTGTACTGGTACGGCACGTTCGCGATCTGCTCCAGACCGCGGTGCCGCACCGTCACCGAGGCCACCTCGCCGAGCAGCACGGCACCGGTGTCCCGCAGGTACTCGTCCGAGGAGGCGAGGTCGTGGATCCAGGAGGTCACCGCCGGGGCCGCGACGGTGCGCTCGGTCGGCAACCCCCGCCACACCAGGGTGTTCAGGATGGACAGCGGCAGTTTGACGAAGTGCCGCTGCTCGTTGTCGATGTTGGCGAACGTGCGGATCGACTGCTGCGCCACGTACCGGTCCGGGCCGGTGCCCAGCGGCACGATGAGGCGCTGCGCGATCTCCGCGGCGAAGTCGGGGATGACCACGTGGTCCCACTGCCACGGGTGCACCGGCATGAACACGTACTCCGCCGCGTCCAGGCCCCGCTCGCCGAGCACCGCGGTGAACCGCTGCTCGTCCGCGGCGTCCAGCTCGGTCTTCAGCAGCACGTCCTGGTCGAGCCCGGCCACCGCGCGGTAGTCGGCCAGCGAGCGGTGCACCGCCATCCAGGGGAGCTGGTGCGTGCGGCGCGCCTCCGGCCCGTAGTGCTCGGCGTCCGAGTCGGAGAAACCGACCCGGCCCTTGTTCGGGATGAGCCACGGGTGCCCGGTCTGGTGGCCCTCGAGGCTCACGTAGTCCAGCCCGGCGAGCTCCGCGGCGGACAGGCCGGAGTCCAGCAGGCGCGCGTCCGCGACGAGCGTCGCGGTGAGCTCGCGGTGGAAGTGCCCCGCGGTGTCGCCGCTGACGCCCAGCGCCTCGTAGGCGTCGAGGAAGAAGCGCAGCGGGTCCTCGGCCGCGTGCTCGCCGTCCGGGCCGGTGCGCACGATCGTCGCCGGGTCCACCCGCCAGTCCTGGAACGCGCCGCGCCGCGCGGTGAACGCGTAGGACACCGCCTCCGGCAGGTCCACCCGGTAGCGGTCCCCGTCGAGGTGGACGGGTTCCAGCAGCTGCTCGTACGAGAGCTCACCGAGCGACTTGGCCAGCAGGGCGCGCCCCGCGCGCCGCCAGTTCTCCTCGGTCAGCTCGGCGGGAAGTGACAGCGTCATGTGCTACCTCGCAAGTCTCAGAGTTCGACGCCGAACGTGGTGTAGGCGGTGCGTTCGGGAAGGGTGAATCGCCTGCCGGCGACGGAGTTGAGGATGGTCGCGGCGCGGTGCGCCCCGAGGCCCAGGTCCGGTGCGCCCACCCCGTGCGTGTGCATCTCGGCGTTCTGCACGTACAGCCCGCCGGAGACCGCGTCGTCGGTGACGACGCGGTAGTCGTCGGTGACCTGGTAGCGCCCCCGCTCGTCCCAGCTGATCGCCGCGGTGAGCGGGTCCAGGCACGCGGGCCGCTCGGCGGTGAACCCCGTGGCCAGCACCACCCGGTCGGTGCTGACGTCGAAGGTGCGGTCCTGCTGGAGGTGGTGGCACCGCAGCGAGATGCGCTCGCCGCCCTCCGCGCCGGTCACCGCGATGTTCGGCGTGATCGTGACGTCCGGTGCCTGCCCGCCGATGCCGCGCTGGTACAGCAGGTCGTGGATCTCGGCCAGCGTTCCCGCGCTGCTGGCCTTGTACAGCTGCCACTGCTGCGGGACCAGGGAGTCCCGGGTGGACTGGTCCAGCGTGCGGAAGTACTGCGTGTAGTCCGGCGTGAAGTGCTCCAGGCCCAGCTTGGAGTACTCCATCGGCGCCAGCGCGGGCGAGCGGGTCAGCCAGCGCAGCCGCCAGCCGGTGCTGCGCTGCTCGCGCAGCAGGTCCAGCAGCACCTCGGAACCGGACTGGCCCGAGCCGAGCACGGTGATGTCCTCGGCCTCGCGCAGCGACTCGTACCGGTCCAGGTACTCCGCCGCGTGGAAGACCTGCTTGCCGAGCAGGCCGGTGAACGCGGCCGGCACCGAGGGCGTCGTGCCCACGCCGAGGACGACGTTGCGCGCGGTGACCACCGCCGTCTCGGCGGTGCGCTGGTCGGTGCGCTCGACGGTGAACAGCCCGCTGTCGGCGTCCCAGTCGACCGCCGTGACGCGCTGGCCGAACGTGCAGGACGGCAGGGAATCGGCGACCCAGCGGCAGTAGTGGCTGTACTCCTGCCGCGGGATGTGGAAGTTCTCCGCGAAGTAGAACGGGAACAGCCGGTCGTGCTCCTTGAGGTAGGACAGGAAGGACCACCGGCTCGTCGGGTCCACCATCGTGACCAGATCGGCCAGGAACGGCACCTGCAGGGTCGTGCCCTCGATGAGCAGACCGGGGTGCCAGGAGAACTCCGGGCTCTCGTCGAACAGCGCGACCGAGACGTCGGGCAGCGAGTCGGCCAGAGCGGCGAGGGACAGGTTGAACGGTCCGATGCCGACGCCGACCAGGTCGTAGGCAGGGCTCATGAGCTCGCTTCCACGAACGGGTTCGGGATGTCGCGGTACACGGACTGGCTCGCGATCGGTCCGACGAGTTCGTCCAGTCCGTCGATGCGGGTGAGCAGGTTGGCCTTGCAGCGCAGCGTCGGCTCCTCGGCCAGCGCGCGCGCCAGCGCCAGGTCGTCGAAGCCGCGCAGGCGCTCGCGCAGCACCGCGAGCAGGCGCCGCTCGTCGGCCAGGCCCTGGTTGCCGAGCGCACCGACCAGGCCGAGCAGGTTGTTGATGCCGATGTAGTAGCCGAGTCGCTCGTTGATGAGCTCGTCGGGGCACAGGTTCTCGCCGTCGCCGATGTCCGGCAGGAACCGGTGCAGGTCGTGGCGCGGTTCGGAGATGTAGTAGCCCTGGTTGTCCCGGTACCACCCGCCGCGCGGCCAGCCCTGCTCGTCGAGCTCCACCAGGGTGTTCTGCTGGTGCGCCTCCAGCCCGAGCCCGTGCGCGCGGTAGAGCCACAGCACCGGCGCGACGACGGCGTCGAAGTAGTGCGCGCACCAGCGCTCGGCGATCTCTGCGGTGCCGGCGCCCTCCGCGGCGGCGAGCCGCTCGAGCACGGCGGCGATCCGGGACGGCCCGCGGTCGGGCCGTTCGGCCACCAGACCGGCCACGCAGCAGGCGCGTTCGCCCCCGCGGAACGGGTTGTCCCGCACGATCGTCTCCAGCCCGCTCTCGGCCGCCGCGGGCACGTCCACCGCGATCCACGCCGGATCGCGCACGATGCCGAAGCCGGGGTGCTGCGCCGCCAGCTCCTCGGCGAGGCCCCCGCCGAGCAGCCGGTCGATCTCGGCCCCGCGGCGGAGCTCCTTGCGCAGGTTCTCCCGCACCGAGTTGGTGATCGGCATGCTCAGCGAGCACTTGAGCATCACCGGTGCGTCCGGGTGGTAGAGGGTGCGCACCGAGGCGGTCGGGTACCACTCCGGGCCGTGCTCGCCCAGCGGTTCGAGCAGCCCCCGCTCGCGCAGGTCCCGGATCTCCGGCTTGGCCAGCACCTCCCGCGCCTGCCACGGGTGCGCGGGCACGGGCACGGTCCCGGGGGGCACCTCCGGTGCGAAACCGGCCAGCGCGTCGACCGGAGCGCCCTCGCGGGAGACCACCGACGGGTCGGCGGCGAACCAGAACAGCGGGAACCCGCCCCGCAGCTCGGGGGAGAACCGGCGCCCCTCGGAGGGGCTGATGCCCTGGCGGCTCTTCGGTGCGGGGTGCAGCGGGTGCCCCAGCACCAGGGCCTGCTCGCCGGCCAGGAACGGCGGCGCGTCCACCGGGTCCTCGTGCTGCGCCCGGTGCCACAGGTACTGGGCCACGCGCGCCTGCGAATCGGCCACGCGGCCGACGAGGTCGTCGGTCACGTGCTGCTGGTGCTGCCGTCCCGCCGTGGCCTCGAGGCCGATCAGCGCGGCCAGGGTGACCGCGCTGACCGCCGCGCCGGACGGCAGGCGCGGCGTGCCGAACCGGTGGTGCCCGGTCGCCGAGCGGTACAGCACGGGCGCGGTGACCCGCACCCCGCTGGTGGGGAAGTCGAACGCGGCGGCGTCCCCGTGCAACCGCAGCGCGTTCTCGCGCACCCAGCAGCGCAGCAGCCCCTCGGTGGTCGCGTCCCCGGCGACCCGTTCGGCGTCGTCCTGCGCGCGGATCGCCGGGGCGTCCGCATGCACACTGCTCGTCATACAGCTACTGCTTCCTTGTCTCCCGCCTCGACCACCGCGGTGAGCACCGAGTCGACGTCGGCTTCGGTGGCGTGCGGGTTCAGCAACGTCAGTTTGAGGTGGATCCGTCCGTCCAGTTCGGTCCGACCGACCACGGCGCGGCCCTCGTCGAGGAGCCGCTGCCGCAGGCGCGCGTTGCAGCGGTCGGCCTCGCCGTGCTCCGGGACGTAGCGGAACACGACGGTGCTCAGCTCGGGTCGGCGCAGCAGCCGCAGCTGCGGGTGCTCGGCGATCCGGTCGGCGGCGTGGCCGGCGAGGTCGTGGCACCGGTCCACCAGCTCACCGAGGCCGCGCCTGCCCAGCGCCCGGAAGGTGACGTCCACTTTGAACGCGTCGGCCCGGCGGGTGGTGCGCAGCGAGCGGTGCACGAGCCCGGGGAAACCGGCCTCCTCGTCGTCGTCGGTGTTCAGGTAGGACACCCGCCGGTCCAGCGGGTCGAACAGGGCGGCCCGCCGGGTGAGCAGCATGCCGGTGGCCACCGGTTGCCAGCCGAGCTTGTGCAGGTCGAGGCCCACCGATTCCACCCGCTCGATGCCCCGCAGGAGCGGGGCGAGGCGCTCGGAGAACAGCGCTCCGCCGCCGTAGGCGGCGTCGACGTGCACCCAGGCGCCGAATTCCCCCGCGAGTGCGGCGATCTCGGGGATCGGGTCGACCACGCCGAGGTCGGTGGTGCCGGCCGTGGCCACCACGGCCAGCGGCGTGCCACCGGCCTCCTGCGCGCGGACGAGCGCGTCGCGCAGCCCCTCCGGTGCCATGCGGTGCTGCTCGTCGACCGGGACGGGGACGACCGCGTCCTCGCCGATGCCGAGGATCCCCGCGGCGCGGGCGATCGAGAAGTGGGCCTGCTCGGAGCAGAACACGCGCGGGCGGTGCGCCGCGGCGCGGTCGCGGGCGAGCAGCAGCGCGGTGAGGTTGGACTCGGTGCCGCCGGAGGTGAGCGCGCCGGCCGCGGAGTCCGGGTCGAACCCGACGAGCCCCGCCGTGGTGCGCACGACGTCCCGCTCGACCACCGTGCCGGAGGGCCCCTGGTCCCAGGAGTCCAGCGAGGAGTTCGCGGTGCTCGCCACGAGGTCGGCGGCGAGCGCGACCGCCAGCGGCGGCGCGTGCAGGTGTCCCGCGCAGCGGGGGTCGGCCGGTTCGGCCGCGTTCGCGGTGAACGCCCGCACCCGCTCGTGCAGGGCCTGCTCGGCTCCGACCCCGGTTTCCGGGAGGGACGGTCCGGCGGTGCTGAGCCGCTCCGCCACGGCGGGGTCGCCGCCGGCGGGGAGCGGTCCACCGCGGTCGGAGGTCCCCTTGTGGAAGGCTTCGAGCGCGGCCTCCAGCAGCGGAGCGAGCGCCTCGGCGCCGTCGCTGCCGCCGCCGAGCCGTGCATTGGTCCGCACGCGCGGTCACCTCTCGCTGTGTGTGGGCTGGCTGTTCCGTCGTCGCTGTTCTGGCAGGCCGAGCACGGGGACGCCCCGTCGGGTCCTCGCCCGGAGGTCCGGGAGTCGTGTCGACGCGCGGTTCCCCGCCGGTGTCGCGCGGGCACGAGGACCGCACGGGCATTAGGTTTGCCTTGCCTTGCTGCAAGATAACGGTGTCGCCGGTACGCAGCAAGGGACCGCCCGGGCGCGTCGAGCGGGCGATGATCTTCCGAACGGCGAATCTTCCTGGCCGCGGCCGGTGGTGGCGCCGGGCGCCCGCACGCCGCGCCGCGCGGGGTGTGCACCGATTCACAGGGCGGTCCGGTGTTCGGCGACTGCTGCGCCGCTCCGGCCCGGCCCCTCGGATCGGCGCCCGGCAGGTCCGCCGGTCGCGGGAAATTCGCGTGCGAACGGGTGGTGGCGATTGCGCGGCCCGCCGTCCCCTTCGTACTTTTCGCCTGCTGATCGACTCGATGCCAGGTTCCAGGAGGACGGATGCCCCAGCACGCACGACACCGCCGCTTCGTCCGCGTCCTCGGCGCGGTCGCGTGCAGCACCGCGCTCGTCCTCGGCGCAGCGGCGCCGGCGTCCACCACGACCGAGGCCCCGCAGGAGTGGGAGGAGCGGCTGCAGCAGGAGGTGGATGCGGGCAGCGCCGCGCGCATGAGCGAGGACATGGCGAGCTACCCGGGGCTGGTCGGCACGGAGGGAGCCGAGCGCCGCGCGCGGTACTCCGTGGACAAGCTGCGCCGGTGGGGCCTGGACGCGCAGCTGGAGACCTACCGCGTGCACGCGTCCTCGCCGCAGGACATCTCGGTGACGATGACCGCGCCGGAACGGCGCGAACTCGACGTCCGCGAGCCCGCCTACCCGTGGCACGAGAACTACGCCGACGTCGTCCCCGGCTACAACGCGTACTCGCCCGCCGGCGACGTCACCTCCGACGTCGTCTACGTCAACTACGGCCTGCCGGAGGACTACGCCGAGCTCGAGCGGCTCGGCGTCGACGTCGAGGGCAAGATCGTGCTCGCCCGCTACGGCGAGAGCTTCCGCGGCGTCAAGTCCAAAGTGGCCGAGGAGCAAGGCGCCGCGGGCGTGATCCTGTACTCCGACCCCGCCGACGACGGCTTCCGCAAGGGCGCGGTCTACCCCGAGGGGCCCTGGCGCAACGCCGACGGCATCCAGCGCGGCAGCGTGCAGTACATCTTCCAGCACCCGGGTGACCCGCTCACCCCGGGCGCTCCGTCCAAGCCGGGCGTGCCGCGGCTCGACCCGTCCGAGGCGGAGAACACGACCAGCGTGCCGACCACGCCGATCTCCTACGGCCAGGCCGAGCACCTGCTCGCCGCGCTGGAAGGGCCGCGAGCGCCCGAAGACTGGCAGGGCGGACTGGACATGGACTACCGCGTGGGGCCGGGACCGACCACCGCCAACGTGGACCTGGACATCGACTATGAGCAGACCCCGGTGCGCGACGTGATCACCGAGATCCCCGGGGCGAAGCACCCCGAGCAGAAGGTCGTGCTCGGCGCGCACTTCGACTCGTGGACCTACGGGGCCAAGGACGACGTCTCCGGCTGGACCACGGTGATGGAGGCCGCCCGGGCGCTGGCGCAGCTGCGCGAGCAGGGCTGGCAGCCGGACCGGACGATCGTGCTGGCCGGTTGGGACGGCGAGGAGTACGGGTTGCTCGGCGCGACCGAGTGGGCCGAGCAGCACCGCGCCGACCTGGTGGACGACGCGGTGGCCTACCTGAACCTCGACGGCGCCGGCGGCGGGAAGGAGTTCTCCGCCAGTTCCGTGCCCGCGCTCGACGGCGTCCTCACCGACATCGCCAAGGACATCAAGGATCCCGAGCACGGCACGCTGTACGAGAACTGGAAGGACAGCAGCGACCAGCCCGCGCCGGTGCCGGAGCGGTTGGGCAGCGGTTCCGACTACACGCCGTTCCTGGACCACCTGGGCATCGCCGCCGCCGACATGGGCATGTCCACGCCGTCCGGCGAGTACCACAGCGCCTACGACGACCTGCACGCGATGCGGAACTTCCTCGACCCCGGCTACCGGTACCACGAGGCGTCCGCGGCGTACGCGGGCACGTTCGCGCTGCGGTTGGCCGACGCGGAGGTGTTGCCGATGGCCTACTCCGACTACGCGGAGGCGGTCGTCGGCCACCTGCGGGAGCTGGACGAGCAGCAGTCCGGCGACCCCGTGGTGGACCTGGCACCGGCCTACGCGGCGGCGCGCGAGTGGCGCGCGGCAACGCTGCGGCTGGAGGGCGCGGCACGCGGCGGTGCGGCCGACGCCGAACGGGTCAACGAAGCCCTGGTGCAGCAGGAGCGGGCGCTGACCCGGGAGAAGGGACTGCCCGGCCGCGAGTGGTACAAGCACATGGTCTACGCCCCCGGCACGTACACCGGCTACGAGGTGCAGCCGCTGCCGGCGATCGACGACGCGGTCTCCGAGGGCGATGCGGCCACGGCCGAGGAGTACCGCGACCTGCTGGTCGGGTCGATGCACCAGGCCGCCCGCGCGGCCCGCGACGCGGTGGCGTAGCAGCGGCGACCGGGATCGCCGTGCCGTGATGCTCGCTGCGCGGCGATCCCGCTTGAGCAAAGGCTTGTTTCGCTTGCAGCGGTGACTGCCGCGGGGACGTGCAGAGGTCGAGGATGATTTCCACCGGTATTCGGCTCGCCAGAGCCGAAAGGCCCGCATCGCAACCGGGCCCACTGCGGGAGGTTCCGCGACGTGACCACTCAACACCTCACCTCGCGTGCAGTTTTTGGCTCGTCCCGCGGGAAGCGGTGCCACAGCGCTTCCCGCGGGACGGCCGCGGTCCGCCCGGCGGGGACGGCCGATCCTGCCGGACGGACCGGGTGTGCTCCCGGCGGAGACGGGACGAGCCGGGAGCACGCCGGGGGCAGCGGTCACCGGGCGAGTTGCCCTGCACGGGAGTGGGAGCCGGTGACCGCTGCGCATCGGGGGTCAGTCCCAGTCGAGGGCCGCGCCGCTCTGGTACTCGGTGACCCGGGTCTCGAAGAAGTTCTTCTCCTTGCGCAGGTCCATCGTCTCCGACATCCACGGGAACGGGTTCTCCCGCGCCCCGAAGAGCGGATCCAGGCCGATCTGCTGCGCGCGGCGGTCGGTGATGAAGTGCATGTACTGCTCGCACAGCTCGGCGGTCAGCCCGAGCATCCCGCGCGGCATCGTGTCCCGCGCGTAGGCGACCTCCAGGTCGCAGGCCTCGGCGAGCATGGTGCGCACCTCGCGCTGGAACTGCGCCGTCCACAGGTGCGGGTTCTCCAGCTTGATCTGGTTGATGCAGTCGATGCCGAAGTTCATGTGCAGCGACTCGTCGCGCAGGATGTACTGGTACTGCTCGGCGATGCCGACCATCTTGTTGCGCCGGCCCAGCGCGAGGACCTGCGCGAAACCCGTGTAGAACCACATGCCTTCGAAGATCACGTAGAAGGCGATGAGGTCGCGCAGGAAGTTCTGGTCCGCCTCCGGGGTGCCGGTGGTGAACCCGGGATCTTCCAGGTTCTGCGTGTACTGCAGCGCCCACGCGTCCTTGTCGGCGATGGAGGGGACCTCGCGGTAGGCGTTGAACAGCTCGCCCTCGTCGAGCCCGAGGCTCTCGCAGATGTACTGGAACGTCTGCGTGTGCACCGCCTCCTCGAAGGCCTGCCGCAGCAGGTACTGGCGGCACTCCGGGTTGGTCAGGTGCCGGTACACGGCCAGGACGACGTTGTTGGCCACCAGGGACTCGGCGGTGGCGAAGAACCCGAGGTTGCGCACGAGCATGAGCCGTTCGTCCTCGGTGAGCCCGTCGGAGGACTTCCACAGCGCGATGTCGGCCTGCATGCCGACCTCGGTGGGCATCCAGTGGTTGTGGCAGCCGGCGAGGTACTTCTCCCAGGCCCAGTGGTACTTCAGCGGCAGCAGCTGGTTCACGTCGGCGCGGGCGTTGATCATGGACTTGTCGTCGACGGTGACGCGTCCGGCGTCCCGGTCGATCGCGCCGAGACCGGTGGGATCGGTGTCGTTGGCGGCGGTGGTCATCTCGAGTGCTCCAAGGGGCGTGGACGGCGAGGCAGGCGTCTGTTCCGCTGTCCGGGGCGGGAGGTCGGGGCAGCTGGTCGGGGCAGCTGGGAGTGCAGGGGATTCAGCTGCGGGATCCCGTGCGCAAAACGACCCGGCGAAGTCCAGCTACTGGCAGGCTTCGCAGTCGGGCTCGTCGGCGGCGCACGCGGCGGAGCCGGTCGGCTCGGCGCCGCGCTCCGCGGCCGGGGTCGCCGGGACCGCGTTGAGCTTGCCGTCGGTGCCGCGCAGCGTGCTCTTCTCCACCTGGGTGGCCGAACGGGAGCGCAGGTAGTAGGTCGTCTTCAGGCCCTTGCGCCAGGCCGCGCGGTACAGCGCGTCGAGCTTCTTGCCGCTCGGGGAGGCGATGTAGAGGTTCAGCGACTGCGCCTGGTCGAGCCACTTCTGGCGGCGCGCCGCGGCCTCCACGATCCAGGAGCTGTCCACTTCGAACGCGTTCGCGTACAGCGCCTTGAGGTCTGCGGGGACGCGGTCGATGGCCGAGACGGTGCCGTCGTGGTACTTCAGGTCCGCGACCATCGCCGCGTCCCACAGGCCGCGCCGCTTCAGGTCCCGCACCAGGTACGGGTTGATGGCGGTGAAGTCGCCGGACATGTTGGACTTGACGAACAGGTTCGAGAACAGCGGCTCGACGGACTGGCCCACACCGCAGATGTTCGAGATCGTCGCCGTCGGGGCGATGGCCAGCACGTTGGAGTTGCGCATGCCCGTGTTCCGCACCCGCCGGCGCAGCCCGTCCCAGTCCATGCGCGCGGAGTGGTCCAGCTCGGCGTGCTCGGGGTCGCGCGCCTGCTCGAGCAGGCGCAGCGAGTCGACCGGCAGGATGCCGCGGCTCCACAGCGACCCCTCGAAGGAGGAGTACCGGCCGCGTTCGGCCGCCAGCTGCACCGAGGCGGCGATCGCGTAGTAGCTCACCGCCTCGGTGCTCGTGTCGGCGAACTCGACGGCCTCCGCGGAGGCGAACGGGACGCCCTGCTCGAACAGGGCGTCCTGCAGCCCCATGACGCCCAGCCCGACGGGGCGGTGGCGGAAGTTGGAGTCGCGGGCCTCGTCGAGCGTGTAGAAGTTGAGGTCGATGACGTTGTCCAGCATGCGCACGGCGGTGGTGACCGTGCTCTCCAGCCGCGCGTGGTCGAGGCCGCCGGAGCCGACGTGCGCCCGCAGGTTCACCGACCCGAGGTTGCACACGGCCACCTCGTCCGGGCCGGTGTTCAACGTGATCTCGGTGCACAGGTTGGACGAGTGCACCACGCCCGCGTGCTGCTGCGGCGAGCGCAGGTTGCACGGGTCCTTGAACGTCAGCCACGGGTGGCCGGTCTCGAACAGGGCGGTGAGCATCCGCCGCCACAGCTCCACCGCCCGCACCCGGCGGAACACGGCGATCTCGCCGCGGTCGGCGGCCGCTTCGGCGGCCCGGTAGCGCTCGGCGAAGTCGGTGCCGCAGGCGTCGTGCAGGCCGGGCACCTCGTCGGGCGAGAACAGCGTCCACTCGGCGTCGGCCTCGACGCGCCGCATGAACTCGTCCGGGATCCAGTTCGCCGTGTTCATGTCGTGCGTGCGGCGCCGGTCGTCGCCGGTGTTCTTGCGCAGGTCGAGGAATTCCTCGATGTCGATGTGCCAGGTCTCCAGGTAGGCGCACGCCGCGCCCTTGCGCTTGCCGCCCTGGTTGACGGCGACCGTCGTGTCGTTGGCGATCTTCAGGAACGGCACGACGCCCTGCGAGGTCCCGTTGGTGCCGCGGATGCGCGCACCGAGCCCGCGCACGGGCGTCCAGTCGTTGCCGAGCCCGCCGGAGTACTTCGCGAGCATCGCGTTGCTGCGGTACGAGCGGAAGATCGACGAGAGGTCGTCGTCCACAGTGGTGAGGAAGCACGAGGACAGCTGCGGACGCAGGGTTCCCGCGTTGAACAGGGTCGGCGTCGAGGCCATGAACGTGAACGTCGACAGCAGCTCGTAGAACTCGATCGCACGCCGCTCCCGGTCGTCCTCGTGCAGCGCCAGGCCCATGGCCACGCGCATGAAGAACGCCTGCGGCAGCTCGAACCGCACCCCGTCGTCGTGCAGCAGGTAGCGGTCGTGGAGCGTCTGCAGGCCGAGGTGGGTGAACTGCAGGTCGCGCTCGCCGACGAGCGCGGCGGCCAGCCGATGCAGGTCGAACCGCTCCAGCTCCGGGTCGAGCAGTCCGAGGTGGACGCCCAATCGCACGTAGGCGGGGAAGTGCTCGGCGCAGTCGGTTCCCGGTTCGCCGGTGTCCGATTCGGACGCGGTCGTGCCGAGGTGCTGCAGCGCTTCGCCGCGCAGCGCGTGCAGCAGCAGCCGGGCGCAGACGTGCGAGTAGTTCGGTTCGGACTCGACGAGGGTGCGCGCGGCCATGATCTGCGCCTGCGCGAGCTCCTCGGCGCGCACGCCGTCGTAGAGGTTGCGGCGGATCTCGGCCAGCACCGGTTCGGCGTGCACGTCGGCGAGCCCGCTGGTCGCGTGCTGCACGAGGCGCACCACGCGGTCCCAGTCGAGCGGGCGCAGGCGGCCGTCGGGTTCGCGCACGCTCAGCTCCGGCGTGCGCGCGGGTGCTGCAGGGGGCGCTTGGGTCACGACGCTCTCCTCTCGCGAGTCCGTCCGTATCCGGGACCTCGCGAGCGGGAGTGGTGGACGCCGGCGCGCTGCGCCGCTGCGGTGCGTTCCGCGTGGCGGGTTCTCCACCCGGCGGGGTGGTCCGCGTGTCCGGGGCCCGCCCTCGAGGCCCGGCGTGCGTGCGCGTTCTCCCGCGCACACCGGTGGCAGGTCTTCGGACTCGCGGGCTTCCGGCGCTCGGCCGGCCCTACTGGCCGTCGCTTCCCGGACGTGCGTCCAGTGCTGCACCACCGCGGGGGTGGTGACGGCGGTCGTTCCCGCTCACCGCTGCGGGGCAGTCCCGGATTCCCACCGGGTTCCCTCTCGCCTCACCGGACCGTTCCCGGCCCCGTGAACCACCAGCACCGAGCACACTACATGTTGCGATGCGCGATCGCGAACGGGGCCAGATCCCGTGTCGCGGCGGCTGCTCGATGTCGAGCACCCGGAGCGGGGGCTTCCCCGGAGGCCCTGCTACGCACCCACCCGCGTTTCCGGGGCCACTTCCTCGTGTTTCACCGCACCCACCGGTAGCGGTGCTCGGGCCGCCCCGCCGACCCGTACCGCATCCGCAGCGCGGCCTGCCCGTCGGCGCACAGGTGCTCGAGGTAGCGCCGCGCGGTCACCCGCGCGATGCCGGCGCGCTCGGCGACCTCCACGGCCGACAGGTCGGACTCGGCCGCGCGCAGCGTCTCCGCCACGAGCTGCGCCGTCTCCGCCGTCAGCCCCTTCGGCAGGCTCGTCCGCGAGGTCGGGCGGCGCACGCCGAACACGCGGTCCACGTCCCGCTGGGTGGCCTGCTCCACGCCGGTGAGCTTGTCGCGCACCGCTGCGAAGCGGTCCAGCTGCTCCCGCAGCGCGTCCAGGTTGAAGGGTTTGAGCAGGTAGTACATCGCACCGCCGTGCAGCGCGGCGCGCACGTTGTCGATGTCGCGCAGCGCGGTGATCACCAGCACGTCCACGGGCGTGCCCGGGCCCGGTTCGTCCGGCGCCCGCAGCCGCTGCAGCACGTCGATGCCCGACATGTCCGGCAGGTAGAGGTCGAGCAGGACGAGGTCGGGCTGGTGCTCGGCAACGGCGCGCAGCGCCTCGGCGCCGCTGTGGGCGACGCCGACCACCGCGAACCCCGGCACCGAGGCGACGAAATCCCGGTGGTTGCGCGCCACGCGCGCGTCGTCGTCGACGACGAGCACCGACAGCACCGGCTCCCACCTCCTGCGCGGCGTCCGCGCGGGCCCTCCGCTGGGAGTCCCCGCCTCCGACGGGTCCTGCCCCCGAGGGGCGCGGCTTCCGACGGCACGGCGGCCGCCACCGGCACCGCGCGGACGTGCGCAGCGGCCGGCGACGTTACCGGCGTGCTAGCGCGCATCCTCTCGCACCGGGAGGTAGGCGCTGAACACGGTCTCCTCGGTGGCGTCCACGTCCACCGACCCGTGCCACCGCTGCGCGGCCTGCCGCACCAGCGCGAGCCCGAGCCCGCGGTGGCCGGTGCCGCCGCTCCCCTTGGTGCTCACCCCGGCGGCGAACACCTCCTCGGCGACCGCGGGAGCCGGGCCCGGGCCCGAGTCGGTGACGCGGATCTCCAGCAGCGGTTCGCCGTCCCGGTGCAGCCGCACGAGCAGCTCCACCCAGCCGGAGCCGCCCACGGCTTCGAGGGCGTTGTCCACCAGGTTGCCCACGATCAGCAGCACGTCGTCGCGCAGCTGCGGCGGCAGTTCCCGCGGCACGTCGCTGAGCGCGGCGAGCTCGAACTCCACGCCCCGCTCGGAGGCCTGCGCCGACTTCGCCAGCACGAGCGCCGCCAGCGCGGTGTCGTGGACGCGCTCGGACACGGACGTGCTCGCCCGCGTCGTCGTGGCGGACAGCTCGGACAGGTACTCGCGGGCCTCGCCGACGGCCCCGAGGTCGAGCATGCCGGTGACGGTGTGGATGCGGTTGGCGAACTCGTGGGTCTGCGCGCGCAGGCCGTTGGCCATGGTGCGCACGCCGTCCAGCTCACCGCCGAGCCGCACGATCTCGGTGTGGTCGCGCAGCGTCACCAGCCGTCCCGTGCCCTGCTCCCCGATGCGCACCGGCCTCGGGTTGCACACGAGCAGCCGCCCGCCGACGGCGAGGAACACGTCCTCCCGGGTGTCGGCACCGCTCAGCACGTCGCACAGCTGCTCGTCCAGTCCCAGCTCGCGCGGGGTGCGGCCGACGCAGTCCCGCGGCAGCCCGAGCACCTCGCGGGCCGAGTCGTTGGCCAGCAGCACGGTGCCGTCCGCGCCGACGGCGAGCACGCCCTCGGTGATGGCGTAGAGCAGGGCTTCGCGGCTCTCCAGCAGCTCGGTGATCTCGGCGGGTTCCAGGCCGTGCGTCTTCGCGCGGATCCTGCGGGAGATCCACAGCGCGCCACCCGCGCCGAGGGCGAGGGCGAGCAGCAGGGTCGTGCCGATGACGGGCAGCGCGTTCCGCGCGGCCAGCGTCACCCGCGAGGACAGCACGCCGACGGAGACGTAGCCGACGACCTCCTCGGCCTCGTCGCGCACCGGGACCCGGGCGCGCAGGGTGAGCCCGGCCGGGCCCCACTCCACGCCCGTCCACGTGTTGCCGGCCAGCACCGGTGCCGGGTCGGTGTGCGGGTGGCCGCCGATGGCGCGCGGGTCGGGGTGCGAGTGCCGGATGCCGTCAGAGTCGACGATGACGACGTAGCGCACGTCGGCGGCGCGGCGGATCCGCGCGGCCAGCGGGGCGATCTCGCCGCGGTGCTCCGGATCGGCGAGGTAACCGCGCACCTGGGGCAGCGCCGCCACCGACTGCGCCAGGGTCATCGCGCGCCGGGTGTACTCGGCGCGCACGTCGCGGTACTCGTGGAGCGTCCACAGCGAGCCGGCGGCGACGAGCGTGACGACCAGGAGCGCCGCGTTCACGAGGAACAGGTACCGGGTCAGCGGGAGCGGTGCGCGGCGGCGAACGCGCTTCGTCATGAGGTCACCACCGTACGCGGCAAGGGGTTCTGCGGGACCAATACGACCATTACCGGTCCAATGCACACAAAGCTCGTGATCCGGGACACGTGCGGTTCAGGATGTCGCAAATCGCCGTACACCCGGGTGACGCAGGCCTCCCGGTGCGGTCGATCCGCGAGTTCCCGAACGACACGCGCAGGAGAGTCGAACATGCTCAGCATCATCGGCTTCGCGATCATCGCGTCGATAGCGACGCTGCTGATCCTCGGCCGAATAGCCCCGGTCGTGGGGATGACCGTGATTCCCACAGTCGGCGCCTTCCTCGCCGGATTCAGCCCGAGCGACATCGGTGAGTTCTTCAACACCGGACTGGAGGACGTGCTCAGCGTCGCCGTGATGCTCGTGTTCGCCATCCTGTTCTTCGGCATCATGAACGACGTCCGCCTGTTCAACCCGCTGATCAACGTGATGGTGCGGGTGAGCCGGGGCAACGTCGTCGGCGTCGCCGTGGTCACCGTGCTCATCGGCGTCGTCTGCCACCTGGACGGTTCCGGGGCGTCGTCGTACCTGATCGCGATCCCCGCGCTCCTCCCGCTGTACAAGCGGCTCGGCATGAGCCCGTACCTGCTGATGCTGCTGCTGAGCACCAGCATGGCGATCCTCAACATGCTGCCCTGGGGCGGGCCCGTCGGCCGCGCCGCGGCCTCGACCGGCCACGACCCGATCGAGCTCTGGCACGGGCTGATCCCGCTGCAGGTCGTCGGCGTCGTGCTGCTCACGGGCATGGCCGTGCTGCTCGGCTTGCGGGAGCAGCGGAGGATCGCCCGCCGCGCCGCGGTGAAGACGCCCGCCATGGCCGGTGCCGGCGGCGGTGCGGGCGGTCCCGCCGAGGACGGGGCGGATCCCGGCTCCGCGGGCGGTTCCACCGGCGGGGGTTCCGCGTTCGGCCCCGGCGGTGCCGACGCGGGGTCCGGCGAGCCGGAGAAGCTGCAGCCGCCCTACCTGCCCTGGTTCAACGGGCTGCTCGTGCTGGCGGTGCTCGGAGTCCTCGTCGCCGACGTGCTGCCGTCCGGCCTGGTGTTCATGCTCGGCCTCAGCGCCGCCCTCGTGGTCAACTACCCGAAGGTCTCCGACCAGATGGAGCGGATCCGCGCGCACGGCGGTGGTGCGCTCGGCACCGGTGCGATCATCCTGGCGGCCGGGTGCTTCCTGGGCATCCTCACCGAGTCGGGCATGCTGCGCTCGCTGGCCAGCGACATGATCGCCGTGCTGCCCGATCCGGTCGTGCCCTACCTGCACCTGATCGTCGGCGTGCTCGGCATGCCGTTCGAGCTCGTGCTCAGCACGGACGCGCACTACTTCGCGCTGCTGCCGCTGGTGCACGACGTGTCCACGCAGCTCGGCATCGGCTCGGTCACCGTGGTCTACACCGTGCTCATCGGCAACGTGATCGGCACCTACATCAGCCCGTTCAACGCCTCGCTGTGGCTGGGCATCGGCCTCGCCGGTGTCGACATGGGCAAGCACATCCGCTACTCGTTCCTGCCGATGTGGGCCTTCAGCATCGTGATGCTGCTGGTGGCGGTGCTGCTCGGCGTGATCGCGCTGTAGCGCTCGACACCGGTCCGCCCGGGTTGGTCCGCCCGACGCCCGGTCGCCCGGCAGCGCTGGAGCGCTGCCGGGCGACCGGGCTGCCGGAGGCCGGGCTTCTGGTCGCGGATGGCCGAGCGCCCGGGCCGCGCTGGACGGCCGGAGGCAGGTCCGGAGACCCGAAGGGCCTTGCTGCGCAGGGGGAACGAGCCCGGCGCGGCGGTGGTGGACCCCGGGTTGTCACCCCGCTGCCAGCGTTCGTTACGGTGGTGGATACCGCTCGGCGGGGTCACCCGGTGAGGTGGCCGGGTCAATCGGCCGGGCTGGGCGGTGCGTGACCGCGAGGTCGCGGGATGGGGCTGTAGCGCAGGAGGTAGCGCGTCTCGCTCGCATCGAGAAGGTCAGGGGTTCGACTCCCCTCAGCTCCACAGCAGGACGTGCAGGAAGCCCCGCCGCAGATTTCGGTCTGCGGCGGGGCTTTCTCGTCGTGCCCCCGCAGCGCTGCGCGGGGCACCGCTTCGCACCGGTCTCGCAGCTCGCCGGTGCGCGCAGGAATCACGAGAACACGTCGCAGGCAGTCGGTTTCGACCCCGATGCCGTGCTGCCGCGTCGGGGAGTGCACAACGTCGGTGGGGAACGATCCTATGCATCTCGTGATGGCCGGTGTCACCGCGCCCAGCCACGTCTACCCCGGCCTCGCGGTGATCTCCGAGCTGGTTTCGCGGGGGCACCGGGTCAGCTACGTCGTCGGCCACCGACTGGCCGAGTTGGTGGCCGCGACCGGCGCCGAGGTCATCGCCCACGAGTCGGTCATGCCGGACGCGGACGAGCACTGGCCCGAGGACCCGGGCGCGGCGATGCGGGTGTTCCTGGACGACGCGATGGCCGTGCTGGAGCCGATGCTGCGGCGGATCTCCAAACCGGACGCGGTGCTCTACGACATCGGCGGGCTGGCGGGCCGCGTGGCGGCGCATCACTGGGCCGTGCCTGCCGTCCAGCTCTCCACCGCCTACGTCGCGTGGGAGGGCATGGAAGACGAGATGGCCGAGCACACCGCGCGGCTGAAGGCCTCGCCGAGCGGGCAGCACTACTACACGACGCTGCGTTCCTGGTTGTCCCGCAACGGCATGGAGATCGACGCCGACGAGTTCCTCGGCAGGCCGGATTCGTGCGTGGTGCTCATCCCGAAGGCGCTGCAACCGCACGCCGACCGGGTCGCGGACCGGTACGTCTTCGCGGGCCCGTGCATCGATCCCGCCCGCCGCACGGGCTGGGCGCCGCAACCCGGCGACGACCGGCCGCTGGTGTACGTGTCGCTGGGCACGAGCTACACCGACCGGCCGGACCTCTACCGGCTGTGCGTCGACGAACTGGCCGGTGATTACCGGGTCGTGCTGGCCACCGGGAAGGTCGACCCCGCTTCGCTCGGGCCGTTGCCGGCCGGTGTGCGGGCGGCGCGCACCCAGCCGCAGCTGGACGTGCTGGCGCACGCGTCGGTGTTCCTCACGCACGCCGGGATGGGCAGCGCTGCGGAGTCGTTGTGGTTCGGGGTCCCCACCGTGGTGCTGCCGCAGGCGGTCGACCAGTTCTTCAACGCCGCCACGCTCGTGGAGATCGGCGCCGGAGCGCAACCCGGCGAACCGTTGGACGGCGCGAACTTGCGCGCCGCCGTCGAATCCGCGTTGGGCAAAGCGGAGCGGGCACGCGTGCTGCAAAGCGGGGTTCGCCGCGACGGTGGCACCGGGGCCGCGGCCGACGCCGTCGAGCGCCTCTGCGGCGGCGGGTGATCCCTGCGGCTCTGGTACCGGGCACACGGCGCTCGGTTCCCGCGCTCAGAGGTCCCCGGTGATCAGCCGCGCTTCCACCGCGGAAACCTCCAGCGGCCCGCCCGGCACCCGCACCGTCCTATTCGGAGATGCGCGAGCGCATCTCCGGGAGGAACTCCGGGTCGTCCTGGTGCACGCGCTTGAGGTCGATGTCGTGCGGCAACGCCGTGACGGGACGTTCCTGCAGCAAGTACCGCAGCGACTCGGTCACGAACCGCTCCTCGTCCTCCTCCGGGAGGTCGAGCGAGTCGCGCACCTCCTGCGCGCCCACGACGCGGTGCTCGGTGGTCTCACCCGCCTCGTGCACTTCCGCGGCGTATTCGTGCCCGCCGAGCGGGAGCAGTCGAACCTGTTCGGTCATCACACCCTCCTCGCCCGTTGCCTACCGCACGCGGCGGACTCGTAAACACCCGCTGCGCGCCGAGGCCTGCGCAGCGGGCGCAGCGCAGCACCGCGCCCGCGGGCCCGCCGCGCCACCGGGTCGCACCGGACCCGGCCGGCTGCTGACCGGAACCTGCTGACCGGAACACCGCCAACACCGTTCAAGGGGCCATCACCGGTGCGGGACCGGCACCGCTCACGAGGCTTCCCCGGCGCCTTCCCGCGTCCGGGTCGCGAGCTCCGCGCGCGCCCGCGCGGTGGCGCGGTTGGGCATGACGGTGTCGAGCTCGGAGTTCGTGGCCGCGCCGAGCAGCACCGCGAAGGCGGTGATGTAGAGCCAGAACAGCAGGCCGATGGGGGCGGCGAGCGCTCCGTAGACGGCCGAGTGCTCGAGGACGAGGGCGAGGTACAGGCGCAGGAGGAAACTGCCGAACAGCCACAGCGCCAGCGCGAGCACGGCACCGGGGAGGTGCTCGTGCCAGGGGGTGCGCACCGGGACGGACAGGGCGTAGAGCGCGGTCAGCGAGGCGATCGAGCCCAGCGCGATGCCGGGCCAGTACAGCCAGTGGATGAGCACCGAGGCCGCCGGTGCGAGCTGGGCGATCCAGCCGGGTCCGACGACCAGCAGCGGCAGCAGCACCAGCCCGCTGAGCAGCCCGGTGGTGTAGAGCAGCAGCGACAGCAGCCGTTGCCGGAGGAGGCTGCGCTGCTCGGCGAGTGCGTAGATCGTGGAGATCGCGTCGATGAAGACGTGCAGCGCGGTCGATCCCGACCACAGCACGAGCACGAACCCGATCGAGACGACGCCGGCCTGGCCGGTGGTGAGCACCTCGTCGAGTGCGGGCCGCAGGATCTGGTCGATGCCCCGGGGGGACAGGACCGCGCCGGCGGCCTGCTCCAGCGTGGTGCGCACGGCGCGGATGGTGTCGGCGCCGATCACGTTCGCCAGGTACCCCAGGGTGCCGACCAGGCCGAACAGCAGCGGCGGCAGCGAGGTCAGCGTGAAGAACGCCGCTTCGCCGGCGAGACCGGCGATCCGGTGCCGCGTGATCACCTCGGCGGTCTCGCGGACCAGCCGGAGCGCGGCGCGGCGGGCGCGGTGGGACCAGGACAGCGGCGCTGCCCCGGACCGGCGGGATTTCTCGGGGGGCACGGGCCTTCGCTTCGGACGCGGGTGCCGCGGGTGCGGTCGAGGTGCAGCAGCGATCGTACCGGGAGTTGATCGGGCCGAGGGCCTGGCGCGCCGGGCGGTCCTCGGCGGCGGTGCGCTCGCGCAGCGCATCCGGTTTCGTCCGCGCTATCCGCTTTCGTCCGCGACCAGCCGCGCGGCGACCTCGTGGAGCTTGGTGTTGGTGTGCTGGGAGGCCCGGCGCAGGTGGTCGAAGGCCTGCTCGGGGCTGCAGCGGTGGCGGGCGATGAGGAGGCCCTTGGCCTGGCCGATGACGTCGCGGTGCTCCAGCGCCTGACCGAGCTGTTCGGCCAGTTCGCGGGCGCGGGCGTGGCGGTAGGCGTGGTTGATGGCCGCCGAGAGGGCGTTGGTGAACAGCTCCAGCAAGGCCTCGTCGAGCGGGTCGAAGGCGTGCGGATGCGGGGTGGTGAGGTTCAGCGCGGCCGCCGTGGCGGCCAGGTCCTCGTCCAGCGGCAGCGGGACCCCCACGGTGACGGCGACCTCGTTGTCGCGGGCGGCGTGGCAGAACTCGGGCCACCGCTGCTCGTCGGAGGTCTCCAGCCGCACCATCCGGCCCGTGCGGGCCGCGTGCAGGCAGGGGCCGTCCTCGGCCCGGTGCTGCTGCTCGTCGAGTTCCACCGCCCAGGCGTGGCTGCCCGCGGCGGTGTGGGCGCTCCCGTCGCGGCACAGGATCGACACCGTCGCACTACCGGTGTCGGGGATGGTGGCCGTGGCCGAGCGCACCAGCTGCGCGAGCACGGTCCGCAACGGCTGGCGCTGCTCCAGCAGCGCCAGCAGCTGGTCCAGCGCGTCGGTGGTGCTCTCCACCCGCTGGACCGGCGAGGACCCGCGGGGCCCGGCGGAGCGGGCCGCGTCCCGGGAGGTCACGGTTGTTCCCCTTCCCGCGGGGCCTCCGAGGCGGTCTCGGGGGCGTGCTGGTCGCGCGGCGCGGGCGCGGTGCGGGCCGGGGGGGAGGTCGGACAGCGCCTGCGACAGGCTCGAGCAGCAGGTCGCCACCTGCTGCAGCTCGGCCGCCTGCACCGCCCGCCGCACCGCGGGCGTGGTGACCACCAGCCGCAGCTGGGGACCGTTGGCGCGGGCGCGGTGGGCGGCCCGGGTGAGCACCTCCACCGCGGACAGGCTCAGGAACCCCACGCCGGACAGGTCGAGCACGAGCGCTCCCAGCAGGCCGCTCAGCCGCTGGTGCACCAGGCTCGACAGCCGCTCCACGTTGGCGTCGTCGACCTCACCGCTGACGGTGAGCACAGCCGTGCTGGCAGCGGGGTAGTGCACCCGCAACCGCCCGCGCTCCTCCGCCCGCACGCGAGGTGCCCCCGGCCGCTCGGCCGGGTCGGGGGAATCCGGTTGCGGTGCGGAACCGCCGGTTCCGGTTCGTCGGGGCGCCGCGGTCATAACACCTCTCTCCGAACGCGGGTGTCGTCCGCCCGGGGAACTGGCGACCCACGTGGGGAGAGCACGGTGGGAGCGACGCACTCCTGCGGCGCAGCGACACCCAGCAACGACTGGGAATGCTGGCCAGGCTGTCTGCTCAACCGACCGCACCACGAACACTACCGGGCCACCACCCGCCCGTCGATGCGGACCCCGCACCGGGGCGGGTGGAGTGCGGGGCGGGGCACGGGCGCTGCTGGAACCGAACCCCCGTGCCCCGAGGTCCCCGGGCTTGCTGCCGCTGCGCGCTGAACAGCACCGAGCCTGGTGCGACGTGTCCCGGGAGACGAGCACCTGATCATCCGGTACCCACCACCGCCGGAACACCAAACGGGGCCCGCGGTCACGGCCGGTTGCTGGCGGGAGTTGCGCGGCGCCACTCGAACAGCCGGACGTGGCTGCGGACCAGGCGCAGGAAGGCGGTGAGCCCGATCCCGCCGACGGCGTTGCCGAGCACGCACCAGCCGAAGAAGGCGAGCCAGTGCAGGTAGTTGTAGTCGCCCCCGGCGTGCAGGCCGCCGAAGATGAACAACGTGTCCAGCACGGAGTGGAACATGCCCATCCCCGCGACGAGGAAGGCGATCGCGATCGACGCCAGCACGCGGGCGACGTCGTCCTCGGTGCCCAGCCGCATGCGCGTCAGCAACGTCATGGTGCTGCCCGCGAGGACCGCCAGCAGGAACGTCTGCAGGCTCAACCCCGCCTCCGCGTACTTGGCGCCGGTCTCGGCGGCGAGGTGGCGCAGCTCGGGGAACGCCGTGATGACCATCCACATGGACACCCACCCGCCGATGAGGTTGCCGAGCAGCGTCAGCACCCAGAAGCGGAGCAGCCGCCACCAGCCGGCCTCCTTCGCGAGCACGACGGCGAGCGGCACGAGGAATCCCTCGGTGAACAGTTCGCTGTTGCCCAGCAGGAGGGTGAGGAAGCCGACCCCGAAGGCCAGCCCGGCGAGCAGCTGGCTCCCGGTGGCCTGCTCCACGGCCAGGAAGGCCAGCACGCCCAGGGCGATTTCCACGCCGGCGATGATGCCGCTGGCCACGAGTTCGGGGATCGTGCGGAACAACCGCGGGCGTCCGCGGGCGACCATCGTGTCGAAGGTGCGCTCGACTTCGTCCTCCCGCAGCAGATCGCCGCGTCCTTTGTAGTCGGTGCCCAGCTCGTCGGGTTCTTCCGAGGACATGGGGCTCCTCTCGGTTGCAGGGGTGGTGCGTGGTGCTCGTCGACCTGCAGGACGAGCACGGGCATCCGCAGGCGAAGATGGCACGGAGCGGGCCCGCGCGGAACGTGCGCAGTGCGGTGATGTTGCGCATCCGGACCGCCGCGGTGCCCCGCCCGGTGTTTCGCAGCGGGGTGCACAGGGTACGCACGACGGTAACCGGCGCGAGAGGAAGGGAGTGCTGTGAAGTACGGTCAGTTCTTGTCCGTCGTCAGCGACCAGAGCGGGATCAGCGACCGCGAGCACGCCGACCAGGCGACGAAGATCGTGCTGGCCACGATCGGGCAGCGCCTCGCCGGGCGTGAGCCCCGGGACCTGGCGAGCCAGCTGCCGCAGGAGCTGCAGGAGTCGCTGCTGCAGCACGTCGGGGCCGATGAGACCGGCGATGATCTGGACGACTTCCTCCGGCGCGTGGCCGACCGGGAGGGCCGCGGGTGCAGCCCCGAGGAGGCCCTCACCCACGCGCAGGCCGTTCTCGGGACGATCGCCGGATTCGTCTCCGAAGGCGAGATCGAGGACCTGCGCGCGCAGTTGCCGACCGGCTATGCGGCGTTGTTCCGGTGAACCGGGGCCGTTCCGCGATGCCCGCACCCCCGCGGGGGTGCGGGGCAGGAGGGCCCGCGGAGCGGCGCTGCGCGCGGAGCGCTACGCGGACGGCTGGTTCGGAACCGGTTCCACGGCGACGTCCGCGTCGACGCCCGCTTCCTGCACCAGGACCGTGGAGTAGGCAGCCGCGTAGGCGTGCGCGACGAGCAGCGAGCACGCCTTCTCCGCGGCGTCGGCCGCTGGGTGCAGGTCTCGCGGATCGACGGTGATCGGCACCGCGACGTGCTCTCCCCGCAACCACCCCTGCCCGCGCTCGAGCAGCCAGGCGGCCACGGGCGATTCGGCTGCTCCGATGAGCACCGACACGGTGCCCGCGCGTCCCAGCAGCAGGTGCCGGGACGAGCACCGCCGGGCCAGTTCCCCGGCAGCCCACTTCCCGGCGGCGTGCGCAGCTCTCAGCAGCTGCTCCCACTCCGCCGCCGGTTTCCACGTCGTCGTCCTCGCATCGGCGGGTTCCAGCATCGCGACTGCTCCGGTGGCTGTGTGCTGGCCCGCCCGCAGCCAGCCAGCATCTCCTCGATCGCTGATGTTCGAGCCAGCTGGCTGCTCAACCGGTCTCCACCGCGGAGTACCCGCGGCGCACCGGGCGAAACGCGGGCGACGCGCCGGTCGCCCGCGCGGTCCGCGGAGCGGAGGTCCCCGGGGTCCGCAGTGCCCGGAGGACCGCTGCGTGCTCACGAGGTGACTCGCGCCGCAAACGGGCAGCGCTGCCACTCGCGCCTCAGGAGCGCTCGTGCGGACCGTTGCCACCAACAGGAGCGCCGCGCCGACCGCGGTCGGCAGTGCTCCGGGGGCGCGGCGCTCCGGGGGCGCGGCTCCGCGGTGCGCGAGGTTTGGAGCGCCCCGTCCGCGGGTACGAAACCAGCTCCCGAACCTGCGTGGAACCCCGAACTTGCGTGGAACCCCGAACTTGCGTGGAACCCCGAACTTGCGTGGAACGGAGCGTCGATGCCAGCGCGACACCCCCTCCCCGCTCCTCGAGCCGCGAGCGGCGCGAGCGGCCCCGGCACCGTTGAAGTCCGCGTCAGCGGCGCAGCAGGAGCATCCCGCATGCTGCGCCTCCTCGCCGGCGACGTCGCCCTCTGCGCGGACTTCGACGTGGACACCATCGCCGACATCCGGTTGGCCACCGACGAGGTCTGCACGAGCCTCGCCGATGCCGCGAGCGGCGGCACGTCGATCCGTTGTCGGCTGCAGGTCCTCGATTCCCGCGAGTTCGTCCTCGCCGCCGAGGCGAGCACGACCACCGCGGACGGCGTCCGAACGGACACGTTCAGCTGGCAGGTGCTCAGCGCGATGGTCGATGCCCTGTGGACGGACGTGCGCACCGAGGGGGACGAGTACGTGGCCCGCGTCGAACTGTCGAAGTCGTCTGCAGTGCCCGCATGAGCAACGAGGGAACGGCGCCCCCCGGAACGCACGAGCGCGAGTACGAGCAGCTGCTCCCGCTGTTCCGCGAGCTCGCCGACGCGGAGCCGGGGAGCGCACGCCACGAGGAACTGCGCGAACGACTGATCACGGGGCACCTGCCGATCGCGGAGCACCTCGCGCGCCGCTACCGCGGCAGGGACGAGTCCCACGAAGACCTGGTGCAGGTCGCCCGCTTCGGGCTGATCAACGCCGTCGACCGCTACGAACCGGGGCGCGGCAACAACTTCGCGTCCTACGCCGTGCCCACGATCCTCGGGGAGCTGCGGCGCCACTTCCGCGACGCGGGCTGGTCGGTGCGGATGCCCCGCAGGCTCCAGGAGGTGTCGAAGGGCATTTCCGCGCTCTCGCAGCGGTTGGGGCGCGCTCCCGCGCCGAGCGAGCTCGCGGACCACCTCGGGATCGAGCTCGAGGAGGTGCACCAGGGCTTGGAAGCGGGCAACGCCTACCAGAGCTCTTCGCTCGACGAGGTGATCCACAACGCCGAGTCGATCTCGCTCGGGGACACGCTCGGGGTCGACGACCTCGATCTGGTCGGGGTCGAGGACGCGGAGCGGCTGCGCCCGCTGTTGGCGAACGTCCCGCAGCGGGAGAAGCGCATACTCTTCATGCGGTTCGTGTACGGGATGTCGCAGACGCAGATCGCCCGGGACATGGACATCTCCCAGATGCACGTGTCGCGCCTGCTGACGCGCACCCTGGGAACGCTGCGCGAGCGGGCTCAGAACTCCGAACCAGATTCCCCCGCCGTCAGCGAGGGATGAGGGCGGAGTCCCGGTCCTCGTCGGACCCCGCCCCCGAACCGCCGGGTGCAGCACCCGAGCAGCGCCCCGGTCCGCGGGCGGTGGGACGGGAACGCCGTCACCGCAGGTGGTTTCGCGCTTCGGCGTCCCACCGCCGCGGAAGTGCCGGATCAGTCGGCGAGGGCCGCGACGTCGGGGGCGGTGAGGCGGGCGCCGTTGGCGGCGGTGTCGTCGGCGGCGTTCTGGGCCGCGCGCTCGGCCTGGACCCGCTCGGTGTAGTGCCGCACCTCGCGCTCCAACTGCTCGTCGGTCCACCCCAGCAGCGGTGCCATGATGCGGGCGACCCGCGGCGCGGCCGACAGCCCCCGGTCGTGCCCCTCGATGGAGATCCGGGTGCGCCGGGTGAGCACGTCCTCCAGGTGCAGCGCTCCCTCGTGGGTGACCGCGTAGTGCGCCTCCGCGCCGAGGTACTCCTGCGCTCCGGGGATCGCCTCGCCCAGCGCGGGCCGTTCGGCGATGATCTCCAGCAGGTCGTGGATCCCCGATCCGTAGCGCCGCAGGAGGTGCTCGACCGTCGCCACCGCGAGACCCGCCCCCGCGGCGAGCTCCCGGCGGTCGTCCCACAGCTCCGCGAACCCGCTGGCGCCGAACAGGCGCAGCTGCTCGGTGCGGGACTCGCCGACCGCGCGGTCGAGCCCCTGCACCGCGGTGTCGACGACGTCCTTCGCCATCACGCGGTAGGTCGTGTACTTGCCGCCCGCGATCGCCAGCAGACCGGGGACGGGCTCGGCGATGGCGTGCTCGCGGGAGAGCTTGGCGGTCTCCGCCGACTGCCCCGCCAGCAGGGGGCGCAGCCCCGCGTAAACACCGTCGATGTCCTCGCGGGTCAGCGGGTTCCGCAGCATCGCGTTGACGTGGCCGAGCACGTAGTCGACGTCGGCGCTGCTGGCCGCCGGGTGCGCGCGGTCCAGCTCCCACGGCGTGTCCGTGGTGCCGATGATCCAGTGGTCCTGCCAGGGGATGACGAACAGCACGCTCTTCTCGGTGCGCATCAGCAGACCGGTGTCCAGCTCGATCCGCTCGCGCGGCACCGTGATGTGGATGCCCTTGGACGCGTGGACGGTGAACGGGGGTTCCGCACCCGCTTCGGCCACCAGGTCGTCGGTCCACACGCCGGTGGCGCTGATGACCTTCCGCGCCCGCACCCGGAACTCCCGGCCGGTCTCGTGGTCGGCCACCCACGCGCCGGTGACGCTGCGCCCCTCGCGCAGCAGGCCGGTGACCTCGGCCCGCGTGAGCACGGTAGCGCCCTGCTCGGCGGCGGTGCGCGCGAGCGTCGTGGTGTAGCGGGCGTCGTCGACCTGGGCGTCGTAGTACTGGATCCCGCCGACCAGCGCGTCGGACCGCAGGCTCGGCCCGGCGCGCAGCGCAGCGCGCCGGCTGACGTGCCGGTGGCGGGGCACCGCGCCCGCCCCGCCGATCGTGTCGTAGAGCAGCACGCCCGCGCCGATGTAGCCGCGCTCCCACACCCGGTGGCGCAGCGGAATCAGGAACTTCACCGGCCGCACCAGGTGCGGCGCGAGGTGGTTCAGCAGCAGCGAGCGCTCCTTGAGCGCTTCGCGGACGAGGGTGAAGTCGCGCTGCTCGAGGTAGCGCAGGCCGCCGTGGATCAGCTTGCTGGAGCGGCTGGAGGTCCCGGAGGCGAAGTCGCGGGCCTCCACCAGCGCGACGGACAGACCACGCGAGGCGGCGTCCAGCGCCGCGCCCGCACCGGTCACGCCACCGCCGACGATCAGCACGTCGAACTCGGTCTCCTGCGCGGTGCGCAGCGCGTCCGCGCGGTGCTCGGGTCCCAGGGCTGCGGATGTCACGTGTCCACTCCTCCCGGTCGGGGAACGCGGCGGCCCCGGGCGGGGCCGCCGCTCGGGGCTGTTCAGTCGTCGACGTCGATCCAGTCGAGAGTCCGGGACACCGCCTTCCGCCAGCGGGCGTATCCCTTCTCGCGCTGCTCGTCGGTCCAGGTCGGGTGCCAGCGCCGGCCTTCCTGCCAGTTCTGCTCGAGCTCCTCGGTGCTCGCCCAGAAACCGACGGCCAGCCCGGCGGCGTAGGCGGCGCCGAGCGCGGTGGTCTCGGTGACCACCGGGCGGGAGACCGGAACACCGAGCAGGTCGGACTGCAGCTGCATGCACAGCTCGTTGGCGGTCACGCCGCCGTCGACGCGCAGCTTGCCCAGCGCGACGCCGGAATCCGCGGCCATGGCCTCGACGACGTCGCGGGTCTGGTAGCAGATCGCCTCCAGCGTGGCGCGGGCGACGTGCGCGTTGGTGCTGTAGCGCGAGAGCCCCACGAGCGCCCCGCGCGCGTCCGAGCGCCAGTACGGCGCGAAGAGGCCGGAGAACGCGGGTACGAAGTAGACACCGCCGTTGTCGTCGACCTGGCGCGCCAGCGCCTCGCTCTGGGCGGCTCCGGAGATCACGCCGAGCTGGTCCCGCAGCCACTGCACGGCCGAGCCGGTGACCGCGATCGAGCCCTCCAGCGCGTACACCGGCTTGTCCGCGCCGAACTGGTAGCAGACCGTCGTCAGCAGGCCGTGCTGCGAGCGCACCAGATCGTGGCCGGTGTTGAGCAGCAGGAAGTTGCCGGTGCCGTAGGTGTTCTTGGCCTCGCCGGGCCGGAGGCACACCTGCCCGACCGTGGCCGCCTGCTGATCGCCGAGGTCCCCGGCCAGCGGCACTCCACCGCCCAGCGGGCCGCCGACCCGCGTCGTCCCGTACAGCTCGGGGTCGGACGAGGGCAGGATGCGCGGCAGCATCCTGCGCGGGACCCCGAAGAACGACAGCAGCTCGTCGTCCCAGTCCCCGGCCTCCAGGTCCATCAGCATGGTGCGGCTGGCGTTGGTGACGTCGGTGACGTGCACGCCGCCGTCGACGCCGCCGGTGAGGTTCCACAGCAGCCAGCTGTCGGTGGTGCCGAACAGCGCGTCGCCGGACTCCGCGTCGGCCCGCACGCCCTCGACGTTGTCCAGGATCCACTGGAGCTTGCCGCCCGAGAAGTACGTCGCCGGCGGCAGGCCCGCCCGGTGCCGGATGATCTCGCCGCGGCCGTCGCGGTCGAGCTCGGCGGCGATCTTGTCGGTCCGGGTGTCCTGCCAGACGATCGCGTTGCAGTACGGCCTGCCCGTCCTGCGGTTCCACACCACCGCGGTCTCGCGCTGGTTGGTGATGCCCACCGCTGCCAGGTCGGCGGCCTGCAGGCCGGCCTTGGTCATCGCGGTCTCCATGACCGCCCGGGTGCGCTCCCAGATCTCGGTGGGGTTGTGCTCGACCCAGCCGGCGCGGGGCAGGATCTGCTCGTGCTCCAGCTGGTGGCGGGTGATCTCGTTGCCGCCGTGGTCGAAGACCATGAACCGGGTGCTGGTGGTGCCCTGGTCGATCGCTCCCACGAAGTCAGCCATGTCGGGTCTCCTTCAGGTGGTCTCGAGTTCGGCGGCGGAGGCGCTGCGGGTGCTGGCCGGTGCCGGGGCCTCCGGTGGCAGGAAGCGGGTGATGAGGAGCTTGTAGAGCGCGACGCCGAGGATTCCGCCGATCAGCGGTCCGGCGATCGGGACCCAGAAGTACGGGTTCCCGTACTGGTCCAGGAACGCGGTGTCGTACCCGGTGATGAACGAGGCCAGGCGGGGTCCGAAGTCGCGCGCCGGGTTGATCGCGTAGCCCGCGTTGGCGCCCCACGCCATGCCGATGCCCACGACCGTCAGCCCGATGGCGACCGGCGCCTGGTGCGCGGCCAGCGCGGCGTTGCGCGCGTCGGTGACCGCCACGACGACGAACAGCAGGATCGCGGTGCCGATGATCTGGTCGCGCAGCGCGCCGAGGTCACCGACCGGGAGCTCGCCGTTGCCCGGCAGGGTGGAGAACACGCCCTGGGTCTCGGTGGTCAGCCCGGGGTCGGCGCTGCGGAGCGCCTCGGAGTAGTTCCAGCGCACGAGCAGCGCGGCCGCGAACGCGCCGGCGGTCTGCGCCAGCGAGTACGGCAGCACCTTGCGCCAGGGGAACTCGCGGAACACGGCGAAGGCGACCGTGACCGCCGGGTTGATGTGCCCGCCGCTGATCTTCGCCGAGACGAACACGCCCAGCGTCACGCCCAGCCCCCACGCCCAGGCGATGCTGTTGTGGTCACCGACTTCGGCGGCGCTGACCTGCGCCACCACGCCGACGCCGAACAGGATGAGGATGAAGGTTCCCGCGAACTCGGCGGCCATCTCGCCGCTGAGGCCGCGGGCTCTGAGCCGGTCGACCATGGTCCCTCCGCAAATGCCTGCGCACGATCGGGACGTGCCTGCGTGCAGCGGGATGCGCAGCCGCAGCGGAAAGGTGCGGGCTGCGCTGCCCGCATGTTGGACCGGAACGTTAAGCGGGGGTTTCCGCGGCATCAACGCGTTCTGGTCGACAATGTCGAACGCCGGTGCTGGTGCCGCCGGCCGGGGAGAACTGCGCTCCGGGGCCGGTGACCCAGCTCGTGCGGCACGGGGGGTGGCTGCGCGGCCCGCGCCTGTGTTCGACATTGTCGAATCAGACGTGAGCAGATAGGTTCCCCCCGTGCCGGGATCCGTCCAGTCAGTCGAGCGCGCAGCCGCGATCCTGCGCCTGCTCGCCCGCGGCTCGGGCCGTCTCGGGGTCGGCGAGATCGCCGGTGCGCTGGAACTGGCGAAGCCGACCGCGCACGGCATCCTCCGGACGCTGCAGCGGGTCGGTTTCGTCGAGCAGGACCGGGCCACCGGCAAGTACCGGCTCGGCGAGGGGCTGCTGCACCTGCACACCAGCTACCTCGACGTCAACGAGCTGCGCTCCCGCGCGATCAACTGGGCGGACTCGCTGGCCGCGCGCAGCGGCGAAGCCGTCCGCATCGGCGCGCCGATGGAGGGCCGGGTGCTCGTCGTGCACCACGTGTTCCGGCCCGACGACACGCAGCAGTCGCTCGACGCCGGTTCGCTGCTGCCGCTGCACGCCACGGCACTGGGCAAGGTCCTGCTCGCCTACGACACCGACCTGGCGGCCGCGGCGCAGCGCGCGGGGCTGGAGTCGTTCACCCGGCGCACCACCACGAACGCGGAGGCCCTCACCCGGACGCTGGGCCGCGTGCGCGACTCCGGGTGGGCCGCCGAGACCGAGGAGTCGATGCCGGGTGCGGCGAGCATCGCCGCGCCGATCCGCGGCCACGGCGGGCTGGTCGTCGGCTCGATCGGCATTTCGGGTGCCGTGGAACGGATCTGCGACGTCAAGGGGCGCGCCGACACCGCGCTGGTGGGCTACGTCCGGGACGCGGCGCGCGCGGTGTCCCGCGACCTCGGCGAGTCCCGGTCCTGAGCTCGGGCAGGAGGAGCGCAATGCCGCAACGCTACGTGATGTCGATCGACCAGGGCACCACCTCGACCCGCTGCATCCTGTTCGACCAGCGCGCCCGGCTGGTCTCGGTGGTGCAGCGCGAGCACCAGCAGCACTTCCCGAAGCCCGGGTGGGTCGAGCACGATCCCGTCGAGATCTGGCGCAACGTGGACCGCATCGCGGGGCAGGCGCTGCGCGAAGCCGGGATCGGGGTCGAGGACGTCGTCGCGCTCGGGATCGCCAACCAGCGGGAGACGACGGTGCTCTGGGACCGGCACACCGGTTCCCCCGTCGGCCGCGCGATCGTCTGGCAGGACACCCGCACGGACGAGCTCGTCGACGAGTTCCGGCGGATGCCGGGCGCCGACGCGGTGCACCAGCGCTGCGGGCTGCCGCTGAACACGTACTTCGCCGCGCCGAAGGTGCGCTGGATGCTGGACAACACGCCCGGCCTGCGCGCGCGGGCCGAACGCGGCGACGTGCTGTTCGGCACGATGGAGAGCTGGCTGATCTGGAACCTCACCGGCGGCGTCGACGGCGGCGTGCACGTCACCGACGTGACCAACGCCAGCCGCACGCTGCTGATGGACCTGCACGCCCTCGACTGGGACGAGGAGCTGCTGTCGTTCTTCGGCGTGCCCCGCCGCATGCTGCCGGAGATCCGCTCCTCCGCCGAGGACTACGGCACCACGCGCCGGGTCGTGCCGGGAATCCGGATCACCGCGGCGCTCGGCGACCAGCACGCCGCGCTGTTCGGGCAGACCTGCTTCGCGCCCGGCGAGGCGAAGTGCACGTACGGCACGGGGAGCTTCCTGCTGATGAACACCGGCACCGCGCCGGTGCACTCGACGCGCGGGCTGCTGAGCACGGTCGGGTTCAAGATCGGCGACGAGCCCGCGATGTACGCGCTGGAGGGGTCGATCGCGGTCACGGGCTCGCTGGTGCAGTGGGTCCGCGACGGGTTGGGCCTGATCAACAGCGCACCGGAGATCGAGACGCTGGCGCGCACCGTCGACGACAACGGCGGCTGCTACGTCGTCCCCGCGTTCTCCGGGTTGTTCGCACCGCACTGGCGCAGCGAGGCGCGCGGGCTCATCGTCGGGCTGACGTCCTACATCACCAAGGGCCACTTGGCGCGGGCGGTGCTGGAGGCGACCGGCTGGCAGACCCGCGAGGTCGTGGACGCGATGAACGGGGACTCCGGGCTGCAGGCCACCGAGCTCAAAGTGGACGGTGGCATGACCCCCGACCACCTGCTCATGCAGTTCATCTCCGACGTGCTCGACGTGCCGGTGATGCGGCCGATCACCGCCGAGACCGTGTCGCTGGGCGCGGCCTACGCCGCCGGCCTCGCCGTCGGCTACTGGCCGGACCTCGAGGGCCTGCGCCGCAACTGGCACTGCGCCGCGCAGTGGCTGCCCCGGATGGACCCGCGGCACCGCGAGTCCGAGTACACCAACTGGCAGCGCGCGGTCGAGCTCACCTTCGGCTGGATCCGCCCCGCGGAGGAGTCCACCGACCGGAGCTGACGCCTCGGACCCCGCCGGCGCGTCCGGTGCGCGGTCGAGCGCCGCGAGCAGGGGCGTTGTGCTCGGAGCACAGCGCGACCGGAGCAACGGTGGGCTTGCGACATAGTGCCTCCACCCGTTTATCCTGCTAGAAATCTGTGCACCACGTCACACAGGTGGCCGAGCCACTGTCCCCGAGCGACAACGGAGACGCAGATGCAGGGTCTGATGCAGGATCGCCCGCTGAACCTGCCGCACCTGTTCCACCGCGCCGAGCGGCACTTCGGCGCGAAGACGATCGTCACGGCCCGGGTCGACGGTGAGGTGTCGAACACCTACGCGCAGTGGGCCGAGCGGGTGCGGCGGCTCGCCACGGCGATGGACGCCCTGGGGCTGCCCGCCGGGGCCCGGGTGGGCACGTTCGGCTGGAACACCCAGCGCCACGTGGAGCTGTACTTCGCCGTTCCGTGCACCGGCCGGGTGCTGCACACGCTGAACATCCGCCTGTTCGCCGACCAGCTCAGCTACATCGTCGAGCACGCCGAGGACCGCGCGATCTTCGTCGACCGCTCGCTGCTGCCCGTCCTGTGGCCGATGGCGGAGAAGCTGCACACGGTGGAGCACTTCGTCGTCCTCGACGACGGCAGCGACGCGGAGATCCCGGACGACCCGCGCATCCGCGACTACGAGCAGCTGCTCTCCGCGTCGGCGCCCCGCGAGGGGGACTTCGACGTGCCGGACGAGAACACGGCGGCGGCCATGTGCTACACGTCCGGCACCACCGGCAACCCCAAGGGCGTGCTCTACTCGCACCGCTCGACGGTGCTGCACTCGCTGATGAGCCTCACCGCGGACTCGCTCGGGGTCAGCGAGCGCGACACGATCCTGCCCGTGGTGCCGATGTTCCACGTCAACGCGTGGGGCATCCCCTACGCCGCGGTGGCGGCCGGGGCGGACCTCGTGCTCCCCGGTCCCGCCATGCAGCCGGACAAGCTGCTCGCGCAGATCGAGCAGCACCGGGTCACGCTCACCGCCGGCGTGCCCACGATCTGGATGGGCATGCTGCCCAAGCTCGGCGAGTACGACGTGTCCAGCCTGCGGGCGGTCGTCGGCGGCGGCTCGGCCGTGCCGAAGTCGTTGTCCGAGGGGTGGCGCGAGGCCATCGGCCTGCCGATCACGCAGGCCTGGGGCATGACCGAGACGAGCCCGCTCGGCAGCGTCGCCAACCTGCACAGCGAACACGAAGGGCTCGACGCGGAGTCCCTGGCGGAGGTCCGGGCCACCCAGGGGCAGGCGGTGCCGCTGGTGGACCTGCGCATCGTCGACGCCGTCGACGGCGGTGAGCAGCCGTGGGACGGCGAGTCCATCGGCGAGCTGCAGGCCGCCGGACCGTGGATCGCCTCGGCCTACTACGGCCAGGAGCACTCCGACGCGTTCACCGCGGACGGCTGGCTGCGCACCGGCGACGTGGCCACGATCGACCGCTCGGGCTACGTGCGCATCGTCGACCGCACCAAGGACCTGGTGAAGTCCGGGGGCGAGTGGATCTCCTCGGTCGACCTGGAGAACCACATCATGGCCCACCCGAAGGTGGCCGAGGCCGCGGTCATCGCCAAGCCGGACGAGAAGTGGACCGAACGCCCGCTGGCCTGCATCGTCACGGCCGAGGGCGAGCAGCTCGGCGAGGAGGAGATCCTCGAGCACCTGCGCGGCCGGGTCGCCAGGTGGTGGCTGCCCGACGAGATCCGCTTCGTCGGCGAGGTGCCCAAGACCAGCACCGGCAAGTTCTCCAAGAAGACCCTGCGCGAACAGCTGCTGGGCTGACGCGGCAGCACTCCCCGGTGAACCCGATCGCCGTCCGCTGAGGAGCAGCCGTGAGCGTCTACGACGACAAGCCGTGGTTGGCCCGGTACGACGCGGGCCAACCGGCCGAAATCGAGATCGAGCACGACAGCGCGGTCGCCATGTTCTCCGCGGCGGTGCGGCGCGACCCGGACGGCGATGCGATCCGGTACTTCGACGGCCGGCTGACGATGCGCGAGCTCGACGAGCTCAGCGACGCGTTCGCCGCGGGCCTCGCCGCCGAGGCGGGGTTCGCCGCCGGCGAGCGCGTGGCCCTCTACGCGCAGAACGTTCCGCAGTTCGTCATCGCCCAGCTGGGCACGTGGAAGGCCGGCGGCATCGCGGTCCCGGTCAACCCGATGAACCGCGAACGCGAACTCGCCGCGCTGCTGCGGGATTCCGGGGCGAGCGTCCTGGTGTGCCTGCAGGCCCTGCACAGCGACGTCGCCGCCTCGGTGGTGCCGGGCACGTCGGTGCGCGCGGTCATCACCACTTCGGAACTGGAGTACCAGACCCGCGACGACAGCCGGGTCTTCGCCGGTTCCGCGCGCGAGGAGCGCCCGGGCACGCTTGACATGGCGGAGCTGCTGCGGCGGTTCCGCGGCCAGTCGCCCCCGGCGGCTTCCCCCGGGCCGGACGACGTCGCGCTGCTGACCTACACCTCGGGCACCACCGGTCCGCCCAAGGGAGCGATGGTCACGCACCGCAACGTGGTGTTCAACGCGCAGACCTACCGGGACTGGATCGGCATCGGACCCGGGGACGTGATCCTCGGCGTGGCACCGCTCTTCCACATCACCGGCCTCATCGGGCACGTGGCCCTGTCGTTGCTCACCGGTGCGCCGCTGGTGCTCGTGCACAGGCTGGTCCCGGAGGTGGTGCTGGAGGCCGTCCGGGAGCACCGGGCCACCTTCACGGTCGGCTCGATCACCGTGTTCATCGCGCTGATGAACGTCCCCGCAGCCGCGGAGGACGACCTGGCGAGCCTGACCAAGGTGTACTCCGGCGGGGCGCCGATACCGCCCAGCACCGTGGCGGCGTTCCAGGAGACGTTCGGCCACTACATCCACAACATCTACGGGCTGACCGAGACGACCTCGCCGTCGCACGCGGTTCCGCTGGGCGCACAGGCCCCTGTGGACAGCGCCTCGGGCGCGCTGTCGGTCGGCGTTCCCGTGTACGGCACGGTGGTCCGCATCCTCGGCGAGGACGGCACCGACCTGCCGGCGGGGGAGATCGGCGAGCTCGTGACCTCCGGGCCGCAGGTGGTCGCCGGGTACTGGAACAAGCCGGAGGAGACCGCCGAAGCGATGGGCGGCGGCCGCTTCTTCACCGGCGACGTCGGCTACATGGACGAGGCCGGCTGGTTCTACATCGTCGACCGCAAGAAGGACCAGATCAACGCCGGCGGGTACAAGATCTGGCCGCGCGAGGTCGAGGACGTGCTCTACGAGCACGAGGCGGTGCGGGAAGCCGCGGTCGTCGGCGTGCCCGACCCGTACCGCGGCGAGACCGCCAAGGCCTTCGTCAGCCTGCGTCCGGGAGCGCGGGCGGACCCGGAGGAGCTCGTCGCGTTCTGCAAGGAGCGCATGGCCGCGTACAAGTACCCGCGGGAGGTCGACGTGCTCGAGGAGCTGCCGAAGACCCTCACGGGCAAGCTGCTGCGCCGCGAGCTCCGCGAGCGCGAAGCGGGGCGGTGACCGCGCCGGCCCGTGGTCGCCCGATGTCCGCTGCCCGGGTTGGTGGTCGCGGGTGGCCGGGAGCCGGCGGATCCCCCGATCCACGGCGCCGGCCGGGCCGCGGGCCCTTCAGCGGGAACGCTCGGCGTGGTGGGCCGGTTCGGTCGCGCGGCGGACGTGCCCGGCGATGCGCGCGTAGGTCTCGCGGACGGGTCGGGTGTCGTGCATGTCGTAACCGTGGTCGGTGCCGGTGACCACGTGGTGCTCGAGCAGCGCACCCGCGGTGCGGAGGCGTTCGGCGTAGCGCTCGGCCTCCGGGCGCAGGACGTCGTGCTCGGCGGTGATCACCACGGCCGGGGCCATCCCGCTCAGGTCCGCGGAGTCGCCGGGGTGGGCGGGGGATGCCAGGCGATGGGTGCGCTGCGCGGGGTCGGGGACGTAGGAGTGGTCGAAGACGTCCCGCATCCACGGCCGCAGGACCGGCGTGTTCGGGCCGCTCGGCTCGTACGGGCGGTCGCCGACCAGGTCGAGCACCGGGTAGTGCAGCACCTGCAGCGCGATCGGTGGACCGCCGTGCTCGAGGGCCTGGCGGGCCGCCGCGGTGGCGAGGTTGCCGCCGGCGCTCTGCCCGCCCACGCACAGGCGCCCGGCGTCCCAGCCGCGGGCGCCGCCGCGCTCGGCGATCCAGCGGAGCACGTCGAAGGCCTGGTGCGCCGGCTCGGGGAAGCGGTGCTGCGGGGCGAGCGCGTAGTCGACGTTGACCACCACGACGCCGGCCTCGGCGGCGAGGTAGCGGCACAGCGGGTCCTCCCACTCGGTCAGCGGCAGCACGAAGCCGCTGCCGTGGAAGTTGACGTACACCGGAGCGCCCGTCGGCTGCTCCGGCAGGTACACCACGGCGCGCGCCGGCGCGGCCTCGCGCGGGAGCTCGACGACGCGGCGCGGGCACGCCGGGTACCGCTCCCGCCCCGGGGTGCGGGTCAGCCGCACCGCCCACTGCATCGTCCGGGCGGCCAGCGCCGCCACCGCGGGGCGGGCGAGCATCGACATGGCGGGCCTCCTCGAGCGCTGCTTCCGACGTGGGTCTCCGTTGCGGGAGGGGCGGCTGGGGGGAGGGGGAGTTGGAGTTCGGGCGGGTCCTGCAGCAGCCGTCTTCCCGCGGTGCACCGGCGTTCGTCGCCTCCAGCACAGCGGACCGGGAGGTCGTGGCGCAACCGGCTGCTGCGGCACGCGGGTGTCCGGGCGCAGCGGAGCGGTGCCGCGGCGGTCCGGCGCGAGCAGCGGGCGGTCCGGTGCGGGCGGTGGCGGGCGCGGCCCTTACCATGCTGCGGATGACCACCCGCGATGATCTGCCCGCGTTCGAGCACCTGGACGCCGCGAACCTGCCGGTGCGCCAGCAGCGCATCCTGCTGACGATCCGGGACTGGGTGGTCCGCTGGGGGTATCCGCCGAGCACGCGGCAGCTCGCCGACGCGGTCGGCCTGCGGTCGACGTCGTCGGTGTCGAAGCACCTGTCGGCGCTGGAGGACAAGGGGCTCCTGCGGCGCAGTCCCAGCGTGTCCCGGCCGATCGACGTGCGGATGTTCCTGCAGGAACCCGCGGCGCAGGAGTCCACCGAGGACTCGGTCCCGGTTCCCGTGGTCGGCGACATCGCCGCCGGCAGCCCGATCACGGCGGAGGAGCACGTGGACGACGTGATCAAGCTGCCGCGGGAGCTGACCGGGCGCGGCAACGTTTTCGGGCTGCGGGTGCGCGGCGACTCGATGGTCGACGCCGCGATCTGCCACGGCGACATCGTCGTGGTGCGGCAGCAGCACGAGGCGCACTCGGGCCAGATCGTCGCGGCGATGATCGACGAGGAGGCCACCGTCAAGGTGTACCGGCGGCGCAGCGGCCACGTCGTGCTCGAACCGCGCAATCCCGAGTACCCGGTGCTCGACGGGGACGCCGCAGTCGTCCTCGGCGTCGTCACCTCGGTCCTGCGCAGCGTCTGAGCGTCCCGCCCCGCTCGTTCCGCCCGCCCCCTCCCGCCCTGCTCATTCCGCCCGCCCCATCCCGCCCCGCTCGTTCCCGTCCGCGGAGGCGCCCGCCAGCCCGCGGAACGCACGTCATCCGTGGAGCAGCGCCGCGGCACTTTCTGGAGTCGTTCCAGAGAGCGCAATTTTCATGAAAATTGGAAACTGTCCCCACGCGGATGGAGCACAAACGATCACCACGCTGTCGGGTGACGTGGGCCGCGGGAACGGCGTGCGGTGGGGGAGCGGTGCGCGGTGGGCCGCCTGATCCCCGGCGTCGCGGGGCCGGGGATCAGGCTCCGGGGGTGGTGCCGGGTCGTCCGGCTCGTCGGGTCCTCCGGCTCGTCGGGTTGATCTGGGCTCTGTCGGGGTGATCCGGACTGCTCGGGTGGTTCCGGATCCTCCGGGCGGTGCCCGGTCCTCCGGGGGTGCCCGGCCTCAGCTGTGGTCGAGGGCGTCGGAGGGCTTCTTGCGCAGGCGCTGCAGCACGGACGCGGCCCGCTCGGTCAGTCGCGGCGCGCGGGCGGGCCGCAACCGCCCGGCGATGGCGTCCTCGAGCAGCGCCCCCACGGTTTCCTGCGCGCAGGTCTTGTTCGCGCCGATCCCGCCGGAGGGGCCGCGCTTGACCCAGCCGACGACGTAGGTGCCGGGGCGGTCGTCCACGCGCCCGCTGGTGTGCGGGATCGTCGCGCTGGCCTCGTCGAACGGCAGACCGGGCAGCGCCGTGCCGCGGTAGCCGACGGCGGTGACCACCCTGCCGGTGCTGATGTCCACAGTGGTCCCACCGGAACCGCTGCCACCAGCACCGCTGCCGGTGACGCGCAGCCCGCGCACGCCGTCCTCGCCGAGGAACTCCCGCGGTGCGGAGTGGAAGCGCAGCACGATGCGGCGCCGCCCCGGCTGCGGAGGCGCGGACCAGTCGACGGTTTCGCGGGGGACGCCGCGCAGCAGCGCCGCCTTCTCCGCCTCACCCGCGGCATCGATGCCCGCGGCGGTGCGCGGATCGTGCCCGTCGACGACGAGGTCCACACCGGACTGCTGGTCGAGCGCGCGCAGCTCCGGTGCCGTGTAGGCGGCGGCCTCCGGGCCGCGCCGGCCGAGGACGACGACTTCCCGCACGTTGCTGGACCGCAGCTGCTCCAGCGCGGCGGGAGAGATCGGCGTGTCCGCCAACTGCTCGGGGTCGGCGGTGAGGATCCGCGCGACGTCGAGCGCCACGTTGCCGTTGCCGATCACGACCGCCCGCTCGGCGGAGAGGTCGAGCCCGCCCGCCGGGACGTCCGGATGCCCGTTGTACCAGGCCACGAGATCGGTGGCGGCGATGCTGCCGGGCAGGTCCTCGCCGGTCAGGCCGATGCGCTTGGCCGTGGAAGCGCCGACTGCGTAGATCACGGCGTCGTGCTGCTCGGCCAGCTCCGCGGCGGTGACGTCCTCGCCGACTTCGACGCCGAGCCGCAGCCGCACCCGCGGGTGGTCGTGGAAGCGGCTGAACGTCTCGCCGATCTTCCTGGTCGACGGGTGGTCGGGTGCCACGCCGTAGCGCACGAGACCGCCGGCGGTGGGCAGCCGGTCGATGAGCGTGACCCGGGCGCTGGTGTGCAGCAGCAGGTCCTCGGCGGCGTACATCCCCGCCGGGCCGGTGCCGACGACGGCGACGTCCAGCTGCGGGAAGTCCGGCGGCAGGTTCCGGTGGAACACCGGCGGGTTCCAGCTGTGGAAGTTCGGCGCCGGGTCCGCGTTCGCCGGCGCCGCTTCCCGCTCCGCGTAGTAGGCGGCGTTGATGTCGGCGTAGTCCTTGAGCGGTTCGGTCAGCTTCTCGACCGGGAAGATCGCCTCGACCGGGCACGCATCGGCGCAGGCACCGCAGTCGATGCAGGTCGCCGGGTCGATGTGCAGCATGTCGGTCTTGCCGAAGTCCGGCTCGTCCGGCGTCGGGTGGATGCAGTTGACCGGGCAGACCGCCACGCAGGACGCGTCGTTGCAGCAGGTCTGGGTGATCGCGAATGCCATGGGATCAGATCAGGTTCGCGCGCTTGTAGATCTGCTGCGCCGGTTTGGTCAGCAGGCCGGCGGAGCTGAGGAACTCCATCAGCCCGGAGCAGCTGGAGCGCAGCATCGACTTGTGGTGCTCGTTCGTCCTCGCCTCGCGGATGGCGCGCTTCGCGTCCAGGCCGGCGCGCTCGTAGACCGTGTCGTTGACCATGCTGGTGACGATGAAGTAGGAGGCGATCGCGACGACGACCGCGTTGATCTCCCGCCGCAGCCGGCTCGCTCCCTGCAGGCGGGCCTTGGTCTCCTCGCGGGCGAACTTCATGTGCCGCGATTCCTCGACGACGTGGATGTTGTTCACGGTGCGCACGAACGGCACGACGCGTTCGTCGCGCATCCAGTCGCGCTGCATCACGTCGAGGACTTCCTCGGCGACGAGGATCGCGGCGTAGGCGGCTTCGCCGGTGGCGACGGACTTGAACACGCGGCCGAGCTCGACGGCCGTCCGCCGCGGGCGGTAGGCGGGCGCGTTGAGCTTGGCGGCCCCGCGGGCGAACATGATCGAGTGCCGGCACTCGTCGGCGATCTCGGTCAGCGCCCACTGGAAGTCCGGGTTGGTCGGGTCCTTCGCGTAGTAGTCCCGCAGCATCATCTGCTGCAGGATCATCTCGAACCAGATGCCGGTGCTCGCCACCGACGCGGCTTCCTGCCGGGTGAGTTCGCGCTGCTGCTCCGGCGTCATCTCGCGCCAGTAGGCGGTTCCGTACAGGGTGCTCCACTCCGGGCTGGTGCCGTGGTAGTTCGTGTCCAGCGGCGTCTCCCAGTCGACCTCCTGCGCCGGGTCGTAGGAGAGGGTCTCCGAGGAGCGCAGCAGCCGGTCCGCCGTCTCGTGGCGGTCGGACTGCGGCGGGGCCGTGTGATCCGCGGTCATGGGAGCTCCCTGCGACGGTGACGACTCTGTCCGTTACCAAGCGGTAAGTGTTACTCGAAGTAACAGTTATTGGGTACCGCGTGGGACGTCGCACACAAGCGCGTGTGGCGCAAATCACTCATTTGGTCGCTCCTGTTGGGCCGCTGGTGGACCCGCGGGCGGGGAGCGCCCGGAACCCGCCGTCGGGGCCGGCGGGCTCCCCGGTCGCATCGGGCGGTTTCAGCGGCTCGTCGGGGTCGCGATCCATTCCGCGGGCTGCCCCGTGATCTCGGCTATGAGGTCGAAATCCTTGTCGTGGTGCAGCACGGTCGCGTCGTGCAGCTCCGCCGTTGCGGCGATGATCAGGTCCGGTATGGGGCGCCGATGCTTGCCGCGCTGCGCGAGCTGCTGCTGCACGTCGAGTGCGCGTCGGAGTGCTTCGGTGGTGGTGGGAAGCCATTCCAACGCGTCGAGCGTGGAGCGCATGGCGCTGTAGTCAGCGGCCGAACGCGCCGAGTAGAGGATTTCCAACGCGATGACTTCGCAGGTGGCCAGTTCCCCGGCGAGCAGGTGGTGATCCAGACGTGTCTTGGCGTCAGCGGATTGATGCCGTTGTTCGAAGGCGGACTTGTCCAGGAGGTAGCTCAACGCCAAGCTCCGTCCAGGGCCTCCGGCTGCGACAGGCTGGTGCTGATGAGGTCGAATCCTGAGAGGGCGTCCCGTCGTTTCCGTTCGGCCACGATGTGCGCGAGGGCAGCCCTGAGAGTCTCGGCTGCACCTTGGGTGCCCAGCTCTTCTGCAGCAGATCGCAACATGTCGTCATCGATGGACAGTGTTGTTCGCATCATCATCACCTCATATTTGCGCCCTTGAGGGCGCTATTGTAGCACAAAGTTATCTATTGTAAATGCTTTCATGGTTCATCGCGCAACTTGCGATACCTCGATTTTTATGCATGCGAGTGGTGTTGTGAGTGCTGTCGATCGATATGCCCGGATGCGGTCAGCATCCGGCCGTGATCGAGGGGCGCTGCCGTCCGAACAGGCGACGGGTGCCCGTGCGGCAGCCCCGCGCCCCGCCCCCGGTCGCATCGGGCGGTTCCGGCAGCTCGCCGAGGTCGCGATCCGATTGATCCGCGCCGGATATGAACCCGGTCGCGGTCGATATTTCACGCCGCGGGATCCGCTCGGAATACTCGGCCGCCGCACCGGTCCCGGCGACCTCCGCAGGGTCGCCCCGCCCAGCACCGGGCCGGCCGGTGCGTCCGCGCACCGCGGCATCCCCGCCGCCGTTGCAGGGAGGTCCCGTGACCAGCACGACCGGGCAGGAGGCGCGCACCGGAGCAGCACCGGCCCCGCGGTTCGAGCGCCCAGCGCGCCCGGTGGCCGGCCCGCGCCGCGCGATCGCGGACCTCACCGCGACCACCGCGGCGAACGGCCTCATCGGTCTGGTGTTCTCCGCGACCGGGCCGATCGCGGTGATCCTCGCGGCCGGGACGCGCGGCGGCCTGTCGCAGGCGCAGCTGGCCTCGTGGGTGTTCGGGGTGTTCGCGCTCAACGGCGTGCTGACCGTCCTGGCCTCGTGGCTGTACCGCCAGCCGCTGGCGTTCTTCTGGACCATCCCCGGCACGGTCGTCGTCGGCGGATCGCTGAACCACCTGGCCTGGCCCGAGGTGCTCGGCGCGTTCGTCGTCACCGGGCTGCTCGTCCTCGCGCTGGCGCTGACCGGATGGGTGCGCGCGGTCATGGCCGCGCTGCCCGTGCCGATCGTCATGGCCATGGTCGCCGGGGTCTTCCTGAGCTTCGGCCTCGACCTGATCACCGCGCTCGGTGCGGACCCGGTGCTGGCGGTGCCGATGGTCGCGGTGTTCGCGCTGCTGAGCGCGCACGCGAGCGGTGCGAAGGTCCCACCGGTGCTCGGCGCGCTCGTGGTGGGCGCGGTGGTGCTCCTCGCGGGCGGGCGCTTCACCGGTGGTTCCGGGCGGAGCGCCGGGTGGCTGGCGAGCCCGCTGCTGCAGACCCCGCAGTGGTCGTGGGCGGCGATCCTCGAGCTCGTCGTCCCGCTGGCGGTGACGGTGCTCGTCGTGCAGAACGGCCAGGGCATCGCCGTGCTGCGGCAGGCCGGCCACGAGCCGCCGGTGAACACGTCCGCCGTCCTCTGCGGGCTCTGGTCGCTGCCCGCGGCGTTCGTCGGCGCCGTGTCCACCTGCCTGACCGGTCCGACCAACGCGCTGCTGACGGCCTCCGGCGAGCGGGACCGGCAGTACACCGCGGGGCTGGTCTGCGGGCTGCTGGCGATCGTCACCGGCCTGTTCGCCCCCGCCTTCGTGCGGTTCATGCTCGCCGCGCCACCGGAGTTCATCGCCGTGCTCGGCGGTCTCGCGATGCTGCGCGCGCTGCAGGGCGCCTTCACCACCGCGTTCCGCGGCGGGTGCACGCTCGGCGCGCTGGTGGCGCTGCTCGTCACGGTCTCCGACGTGCAGCCGCTGAACATCAACTCGGCGTTCTGGGGGCTCGTCGCCGGTGTGGCGGTCTCCGCCGTGCTGGAGCGGCGGGACTTCGCCGCGGCCCGGGAGTCCGGCGGGGCGGCCTGACCCGGAGCTGGCGCCGGCCGAACCGGACCGGGCGGGACCGCCGGTGCGCATCGCGCTTCCGCGGCGGGCCGCGGAGATCTGGGACACCTCGCGGCACGGCTGGCGGCTCGTCCCCGGCGACTGCACCGCCGAGATCGGGCGCAGCGCCGGCGGCCCGCGGCTGCGCACCCGGGTGCGGGTCGGCTGAGCCGGCAGCGCACCGCCGCCGGGCGCGGTCACGGCTGCGCAGTATCGTGGCTGCCGGATGTGCCGGACCGCGATGGGAGCTGATCGTGTCGGTGGAGCCCCGCGTCGAACCTGAGCAGGGCGTCGGGCAGGAGCGCGCGGTCGAACTGGCCGTGGGCGGCATGACCTGCGCCGCGTGCGCCGCGCGGGTGGAGCGCAAGCTGAACAAGCTCGACGGCGTCTCGGCCAGCGTGAACTACGCCACCGAGAACGCCGCGGTGCGCGCCCCCGCGGAGGTCGACGTCGACCAGCTCGTCGCGCAGGTCGAGAAGGCCGGCTACACGGCCCGCCCGGTGCAGCGCGACCACCCCGACGAGGAGGACGCGCACCCGGACGAGGACCGCGTGCGCTACCTGTGGCGCCGCCTCGTGCTCGCCCTGCTGCTCGGCGTGCCCCTGGCGGACTTCTCGATCACGCTGGCGCTGGTGCCGTCGCTGCGGTTCCCCGGCTGGCAGTGGGGCCTGGTGCTGCTGACGCTGCCCGTGGTCACCTGGTGCGCCTGGCCGTTCCACCACAAGGCGTTCACCGCGGCGCGGCACGGCACGAGCTCGATGGACACGCTGGTGTCCGTCGGCATCATCGCGGCCAGCTGCTGGTCGTTCTACGCGGCGTTCGCCTACGGCGACGTGCAGCGCTCGGCCGACGGCGTGCTCGGGCTGGTGCTCGAACCCGGCGGGGCGCTGTACATCGAAGTGGCCGTGGGCGTGACGATCTTCGTGCTCGCCGGGCGGATGTTCGAGGCCAAGGCCAAGCGCACCGCGGGCGGTGCCCTGCGCGCCCTGGCCGAGCTCGGCGCCAGCGAGGTCGTCGTGGTGGCCGCGGACGGTTCCGAGTCCACCGTGCCGGTCTCGCAGCTGCGCGTGGGCGAGCGGTTCCTCGTGCGCCCCGGTGAGACCGTCGCCACCGACGGCGTCGTCGAGTCCGGCGCGGCCACCGTGGACAGCAGCTCGATGACCGGCGAGTCGGTGCCGGCCGAGGTGACCGCGGGCGACGCGGTCATCGGCGGCACCACGGCGCTCGGCGGGCGCCTCCTCGTCCGCGCCGAGCGCGTCGGCTCGGACACGCAGCTGGCCCAGCTGGTCGACCTCGTCGAGCGGGCGCAGACCGACAAGGCCGGGGTGCAGCGGCTCGCCGACCGGATCTCGGGCGTGTTCGTCCCCGCGGTGTTCGCGCTGGCCGCGCTGACCTTCGCCGGGTGGATGCTCGCCGGAGGCGGGGTGGAGACCGCCTTCGGCGCCGCCCTGGCCGTGCTCATCATCGCCTGCCCCTGCGCGCTCGGATTGGCCACGCCGACGGCGCTGCTGGTGGCCTCCGGCCGCGGCGCCCAGCTCGGCGTGTTCATCAAGGGCCACCAGGCGCTGGAATCGGCGCGCGCCGTGGACACGGTGGTGCTGGACAAGACCGGCACGGTCACCACCGGCCGGATGTCCGTGGTGGACGTGCGCGCCACCGGTGACACCGGTGAGCTGCTGCGGCACGCCGGCGCGGTCGAGCACGCCTCCGAGCACGTGGTGGCCCGGGCGATCTCGGCGCACGCCGCCGACGCGGTCGGCGCGCTGCCGGAGGTGGAGCGCTTCGCCGGGCTCTCCGGTCTCGGTGCCCGCGGCGCGGTGGAGGGCCACGAGGTCCTCGTCGGCTCGCGGCGGCTGCTGTCCGAGGAGGGCGTCGAGCTGCCCGCCGAGCTCGACGAGGTGCGCGAGCAGTGGGAGGGCTCCGGGTGCACCACCGTCTGCGTGGCGCGCGACGGAGCCGCGGTCGGGCTGTTCGCCGTGGCCGACGCGGTGCGCGCGAGCGCGGCTGCGGCGGTGGCCGAGCTGCGCTCCCTCGGGCTGCGCACGGTGCTGCTCACCGGGGACAACGAGGCCACCGCGCGCTCGGTGGCCGACGAGATCGCCGTCGACGAGGTGATCGCCGAGGTGCTGCCCGCGGACAAGGCCGCCGTGGTGGAACGGCTGCAGGAGCGGGGCAGCGCGGTGGCGGTGGTCGGCGACGGGGTCAACGACGCCCCGGCGCTGGCGCGCGCCGACCTCGGGCTGGCCGTGGTCACCGGTACCGACGTGGCCATCGGCGCGGCAGACCTGGTCCTCGTGCGCACCGATCTGCACGTGGTGCCGACCGCGGTCCGCCTGGCCCGCGCCACGCTCGGCACCATCCGCGGCAACCTGGCCTGGGCGTTCGGCTACAACGTGGCCGCGCTGCCGGTGGCGGCCCTCGGCCTGCTCAACCCGCTCGTCGCCGCGGCCGCGATGGCGCTGTCCTCGCTGCTGGTGGTGTCCAACAGCATGCGGCTGCGCACCTTCGCGGAGGCGGGCGGCCGGCGGGGCGCCGGCGCTCAGCGCGAGGCGGCGCCCGCTCCGGTGGCCGCGCGGTAGTCCTCCGGCGACGAGGCGGCGAACACCTCGTCGGTGCGCGACCACCGGGCGAGCAGCGCGGCCAGCATGCCGAACAGCACCAGCTCGCCGATCACCAGCGCGAGGATGCCCCCCAGCCGCTGGTCGGCCAGCAGGTCCGGCACCCACGGCAGCGCCAGCGCCTCGTACATGTTCGACGCGGCCGGGCCGTTGCCGATCTCCCTGTCGGTGCCGATGACCAGCGCGCCGAAGACGATGTCGGCGGGCATGGCGGCCAGCAGCATGCCCAGCCGCGCGATGCTCGGCAGCGGCCGCGGCGCCCGGTCGGCGCCGATGAGCGGCCAGGCGAACAGGTAGCCGACCACGAGGAACCACGCGTTGATGAGGATGTGGCCCCAGTGGTAGCGCACGAGGGCGTCGAACAGGTCGGTGAAGTACAGCAGGAAGGGTGATCCGGCGAACAGCACCAGCGCCACGAGCGGGTGCGTCAGCCAGCGCACCGCCCGCGAGTCCTGCAGCAGGTCCGCCCAGTCGGACGCCCCCGGCAGCTGCGCGCTGCCGCCGCGGCCGCAGGTGCGCAGCAGCGTCAGCGGTCCGCCGAGAGCGAGCAGCGCCGGCACGGCCATGGACACGAGCATGTGGCTGGCCATGTGCATGCTGAACATCGCCGCCGCGTACCGGCCGAGACCGGAGGAGGTCGCCACGAGCAGCAGCAGGCACCCGGCGAGCCAGGCCAGCGTGCGGGCCAGCGGCCACCGCAGGCCGCGCCGCCGCAGGCGCACCACCCCCACCAGGTATGCGACCGCCAGGGCCGCGGCGAGCGCGGTGAACACGAGCTCGAGCCGCCAGTCGGTCAGCAGCCGCCACGGCGTGGGCGGCCCGGCCAGGTGGTAGCCGAGCAGCGTGTCCTGCGTGCCGCCGGCCCGGTCCAGCGCCGCCGGCAGCGGCAGGTGCGTCAGCCCGATCGACAGCCCCACCGCGCCCAGCAGCACGAGCAGCTCGGTCCCGGCCAGCCGCAGCGGTCCGGACCAGCCCTGCCCCGGTCGGTCCAGGCCGCGCAGCACCCGGCGCCGCAGCGCGAGCCCACCGGCGGCCAGCGCGGCGACGAGCAGCGTCTTGACCAGCAGCGCGCGGCCGTACGGTGAGGTGAGCAGTTCGGACGGCGGAACGAGCACGAACGCGTCGGCCACGCCCGAGGCGATGAGCACGAGCAGGCACGCCGCGGCCAGCCGCGAGTACCGCGCCGCCAGCTCACCGCCGAGGCCGCCCGCGCGGCGCGCGTGGGCCAGCAGGGCGATGAGCGTGCCGAGCCACAGGGCCGCGGCCGGGACGTGCATCACCCGCGCGGCGATGGCCAGGTCGTGGCCCGCGTCGGAGGCGCCGTGCGCGGTCACCAGCGGCGGCAGCAGCGCGAGCGCGGCCAGCACCAGCAGCCCGGCGGCGGAGCGCCAGGCCAGCGCGGTCCGCGCGCCGAACGCGACGACCGCGGCGAGCACCGCGGCGACCAGCCACGCCCGCGGGGTCTCCAGCGCGGGCAGCAGGCCGAGCAGCTGCTCGGGGACGAGCGCTTCGCGCAGCGGGACCCCGGCCTGCTCCGCGGCGCTGAACGGCACCAGCAGCAGCGCGCCCGCGCACCAGGCGATCCCGGTGCGCCCGGCCACGCGGAGCTGCGCGTAGGCGGGGGCGGTGACCGTGCCGGAGGACTGGGCGCGCGTGCAGCAGGTCGCGAAGGCCAGCGCGCCGAGGCACACGACGGCGGCCAGTTCGGTGACCAGCCGCAGCACGGGCGTACCGATGCGGATGACCGCCCCGGGGTCGGCGCTGCCCACGGCCGCGTAGGGCGCGGTGCCCGCGGCCAGGGCGATCGCGGCGACGACGGCGGCGGCCAGCACCGGACCGGCGACGAGCAGCCAGGTCGGTGCGGATCTGCGTGCGGATGTCACGGCGCCATTCTCGCGCGGCGGCACCTGCGCCCCTCCGCACCCCGGTGCGCTGCTCCGCGGCGGGTCACACGCTCCGCGCGAAACGCCGGTACAGCAGCAGGGCCAGCACGCCGTTGACCGCGAGGCCGCCGAGGACGTGGGGCCACCACTGGCCGCCCTCGGACAGGGTCCAGTACGCCTGGGCCGGCCAGTAGGTGGGGATGACCCCGAGCGCGAGCTGCCACGGCGAGTCGAGGAAGTAGCCGATCAGCGGCAGACCCGCGAGCACGATCGCCACGCCGCGCACGACCGCCAGCCCCTCCACCTTGTTCCGCGCCAGCGCCAGGACCAGCAGTGCGAACATGACTCCGCACAGGCCGTTGCCCAGGCCGATGACGGCGAGCCCGGGCAGCTGCTCCGCGGGCAGCATGCCGCTGGCGGCCATCGTCGCGACCGTGTACAGCGCGGTCAGCAGCAACGCCGTCACCGCGCGGTAGGCCACCACCCGGAGGAGCGGCACCGGGGTGACGCGCAGCGCGGTGAGCGTGCCGGAGTCGCGCTCGTCCAGCACGAGCATCCCCGTGAGGCCGCCGACCACGACCGGGCTGGTCAGCAGCAGGAACGCCGTCAGGATCAGCGGGTGGTACGGCGCGAGGTCCAGGCCGTAGCGCGCGTGCACGGCCGCGGCCACGGGCGGCGTGCCGAAGCGGAGCAGCGCGATCCAGCCCAGCGGGGCCAGCACGACGGCGATGAGCAGCGGTTCCCGCCGGATGCCGCGGAGGTCGTTGCGTCCGAGGACGGCGAAGGCGCTGGCCATCACGCACCTCCCGAGCGCGCGACGACGCAGCGGGTGAACAGGCGCCCGGCGAACCACCACAGCACCGCGGCGCAGACCACGGGGTAGAGCAGCGCGTAGGCGACCATCCCCGGTGGCAGGGCGACCTGGTCGAACGCCGCGCCGAGCAGGTGCAGCGGCCCGTAGGTCGGGATGAGCGCGAACCACCAGCTCTGCCACACCCCGGAGTAGGGGAAGATCGGCAGGGTGCACAGCGCCAGCGGCAGCATCGACGGCAGGTACCAGTCGCTGACGGAGGCGAACGGCATCGAGCTGGCGAAGCTCACCAGCAGCATGATCACCGTCCCGAGCACCGCGCCGGCCACGAGCGGGGCGGGGTGGTAGCCGGTCCCGTGCGCGACCGTCGCGACCACGAGGGCGAGCACTGTGGACAGAGCTGTCAGCAGGACCACTTTGGACGCCAGGTACTCGCCGAACCGCAGCGGTGTGACGACCAGGGCGTGCACCGTGCGTTCGCCCTTCTCGAAGAACACCGCACCGGCGATGAAGAAGAAGCCGACGATGGACAGGTCGCCGAGGATCACGTACGGCTCGGCCAGCGAGCGCAGGTCCCGCGGCATCGGCAGCAGGATCGCCAACCACAGCAGCCCGGAGAACACACCGGCGTGCAGGAACCGGTAGCGGTACTGCAGCCGCAGCTCCAGCCGCAGCGCGGTGCCGAACCGGCGGAGAGCTGCGCGGGGCGCGAGTGCGGCGGTGGTCATCGCAGGCTCCTCCCGGTCGTTTCGACGAACACGTCGTCGAGGGTGGCCTCCTGGCTGTGCAGCGTTTCCACGCGCTGCGTGCGCACCAGCTCCCGGAACGCGGCGTCATCGGCGAGCCCGTCCAGGTCGAACTCCGCCGCGGCGAGCTCGCCGGACCCGGTGCGGTACTCCACCCGCACCGCGCGCTGGCTGCGGGCGACCTTCAGCTCCTTGGGCGCGTCCAGCGCGGCGATGCGGCCGTCGACGACGAAGGCCACGCGGTCGCAGAGCTCGTCGGCGGTGGCCATGTCGTGCGTGGTGAGGAAGACCGTCGTGCCGCGGGCCTTCTGCTCGAGCACCAGGTCGAGGATCCGGCGCGCGTTGCGCGGGTCCAACCCGGAGGTGGGCTCGTCGAGGAACAGCAGGGCCGGCCCGTGCAGCAGGGCGCGGGCGAACCCCAGCCGCACCTGCATGCCCTTGGAGAACCGGCCGACCTTCGTGCGCGCGTCCGCGGCCAGCCCGACGGCGTCCAGCAGCTCGCGCGGGTCGGTGGCGGCGCCGTCGTGCAGCTGCGCGAAGAGCTCCAGGTTCTCCAGCGCGGTCAGCTTCTGGTAGTGGTTGGGCAGTTCGAAGGACACGCCGATGTTGCGGTAGTGGTCCTGGCCCGCCGCGGCCGGATCCGCTCCCAGCACCGACACGCGACCGCCGTGCCCCGTCAGCAGTCCGATGAGGATCTTCTGCGTCGTGGACTTCCCGGCCCCGCTCGGTCCGAGGAACCCGAAGACCTCGCCCGCCCCCACGGTGAAGCCCATGCCGCGCACGGCGGGCTCGGACGAACCCGCGTAGGTGTAGGTCAGGTCCTGCACGGACACGGCCTCGGTCGGCTCCGCCGCCGCGGACCGCTGCCCGGCGGAGGGGTACCCGGCGGGGGTGTTCCCGGCGGGGGCGCGCCCGGTGGGGGCGTGGCCGGTGGAGGTGTTCCCGGCGGGGGCGTGGTCGCTCGTGTCCCGTGTCATTCGGCGTCCTCGCGGTGCGCGGCGTCCTCGCGGTGCGCTGTGGTCAGTCCGGTGGCGACCACGTCGGTGAGCAGCTGCGCGACCGCCTCGTAGTGCTCGCCGAACTCCTCGCGGTGCGCGGCGATGAGCCCGGCGGCGCGGATGACGCCGAACACGAGCTCGGGATCGGCGTCGACCAGCTGCCCGCACCGCTGCCAGCGGGTGATGAAGTCGAGGACGGGCTGCAGGAGGTGGGGCCGCACCCGTTCGGCCTCGTCGGCGCCGACGCGCCGGCGCACGACTTCGAGCTCGTCGGGGTGCGTGAGCAGCCGCCGGTAGAGCGGATCGTTCGCGGTGGTCTCGCGGCTGCCGGTGAGGATGCGCACCAGGCCGGTGCGCGCGTCGCCGACCTGCTGCAGGTCGCCGAGGGCGCGTTCGGCGACCTGCGGTGCCTGGCGGAGCATCAGCTCCAGGTAGAGCTGCTCCTTCGAGTCGAAGAACGCGTAGAAGCTGCTCTTGGCGATGCCCGCGCGGCCGGCGAGTTCCTCCAGGGAGGTCTTGCGCAGGCCCTGCGTGGTGAACAGCTCGTAGCCGGCGGAGAGCAGCTCCGCGGTGACGCGTTCGCGCTCCTCCGCGGTGAACTTGGCGGGCATACCGCCTCCCTGCCTTTCTCTGCCCGGGGACTTCCTGCCCGGGGCTTCTTGCTGGGGACTTCTTGCCGGCGGCTTCTGCTGGGGCCTTCTCGCCGGGGCTGGCGCGAGCTCCGCCGGCGCCAGACCCTCCCGCGTGCTCCGCGGCCGCCGCTCCCACCCGCCCCCGGTGTGCGCATTCCCGCGGAATGGACATGTCCCTCGTGCGGAGCCGCCTGCTGAGTGATCAGCGGACCTGCCGGCGCCGCGGCCGGCTGGCGGGGGTGCGTGGTCGCGGTGCTCGTGGAGAATCCGTGCGAACAATGTGGTTTTCCGTTCACGAAAACCGTACTCCTCGGCGAGGCGGCGCGACAAGGTCACGGCACTGCGGCGACTTTGACACCCTACCCCCCTAGGGTATAACTTCAGGTGTGTCGCAACCGCTGCGGAGGGAGTCGGGCGATGCCGCACCCCGGAGGAGCCGGTTCCGAGCAGACCGGCGTGGAACTGGCGATCGAAGGGATGACCTGCGCTTCGTGCGCCGCGCGGGTGGAGCGCAAGCTGAACAAGCTCGACGGCGTCGAGGCCAGCGTCAACTACGCCACCGAGAAGGCGAAGGTGCAGCGCCCCGCCGCGGTCGGCGACGACGAGCTCATCCGCGCCGTCGAAGCCGCGGGCTACGGCGCCCGCCTGCCCGCGCCGGAGCAGGAGGCCGAGCAGGCCGAGCAGCGGCGCCTGACCGAGCTGCGCACCCGCGTGCTCGTCTCCGCGGTCCTGTCCGTACCGGTCATCGCGCTGGCGATGGTCCCCGCGTGGCAGTTCACCGCCTGGCAGTGGGTCTCGCTGGTGCTGGCCGCGCCCGTCGTGCTGTGGGGCGCGCTGCCGTTCCACAGCGCCACGTGGACGAACCTGCGGCACGGCGCGGTCACGATGGACACGCTCATCTCGATGGGCACGCTCGCCGCGTTCGGCTGGTCGCTGTACGCGCTCGTGTTCGGCAGCGCCGGGGAGATCGGCATGACCCACGCGTTCGAGCTGTCCGTGCAGCGCGGCGAGGGCGGTGGCGCGATCTACCTCGAAGTCGCCGCGGGCGTGACCGCGTTCGTGCTCGCCGGCCGGTACTTCGAGGCGAGGTCCAAGCGCAGCTCCGGTGCGGCGCTGCGCAAACTGCTGGACATGGGCGCCAAGGACGTCGCCGTGCTGCGCGGCGGCGAGGAGCACCGCCTGCCCGTCGAGCAGCTGCGCGTCGACGACGTCTTCGTCGTCCGGCCCGGCGAGAAGATCGCCACCGACGGCGTCGTCACCGAGGGCTCCTCGGCCGTGGACGCGGGCATGCTCACCGGCGAGTCCGTGCCCGTCGAAGTGGGCTCCGGCGATGAGGTCGTCGGCGCGACGGTGAACGCGGGCGGGCGGCTGGTCGTGCGCGCCACCCGCGTCGGCGCGGACACGCGCCTGGCCCAGATGGCGCGGCTCGTCGAGGACGCCCAGAGCGGCAAGGCGCAGGTGCAGCGGCTCGCCGACCGCATCTCCGCCGTGTTCGTGCCGATCGTGCTGGCCCTGGCGCTCGGCACGCTCGTGTTCTGGCTGGTCACCGGCGGGCCGGTGCAGGCGTTCACCGCGGCGGTGGCCGTGCTCATCATCGCCTGCCCGTGCGCGCTCGGGCTGGCCACGCCGACGGCGCTGCTCGTCGGCACCGGTCGGGGCGCCCAGCTCGGCATCCTCATCAAGGGCCCGGAGGTGCTCGAGTCCACCCGCCGCGTCGACACGGTCGTGCTGGACAAGACCGGCACCGTCACCAGCGGGCGGATGGAGCTGACCGGCGTGCACACCACCGCCGGAAGCTCCGAGGAGGAGGTGCTCGCCCTCGCCGGCGCGGTCGAGAGCGGTTCGGAGCACCCGGTCGCGCAGGCGGTCGCGCGCGATGCCGCCGAGCGCACCGGCCGGCTCGGCGAGGTCGAGGAGTTCGGCAACGAGGCGGGCCTCGGCGTCCGCGGGATCGTCGACGGGCACGCCGTCCTCGTCGGTCGGCAGGCCCTGCTGGAGCGGTGGAGCATCACCGTGCCCGCGGAGCTCACCGCGGCCAGGGAGGCCGCCGAGCGGCGCGGCGCCACCGCGGTGCTCGTGGCCGCCGACGGCCTCGCCCGCGGGGTGCTCGTCGTCGCCGACGCGGTCAAGCCGACCTCGGCCGAGGCCGTGCGCTCCCTGCGCGGGCTGGGACTGCACCCCGTGCTGCTGACCGGGGACAACGAGGCGGCCGCGCGGACCATCGCCGAAGGCGTCGGCATCGACGACGTGCGCGCCGAAGTGCTGCCGCAGGACAAGGTGGACGCGGTCGCGCAGCTGCAGGCCGGGGGGCGCGCGGTGGCCGTGGTCGGCGACGGGGTCAACGACGCCGCGGCCCTGGCGCAGGCCGATCTCGGCCTCGCGATGGGCACGGGCACCGATGTCGCCATCGAGGCCGGCGACCTCACGCTGGTGCGGGGCGACCTGCGGGCCGCGGTGGACGCGATCCGGCTGTCGCGCCGCACGCTCGGCACGATCAAGGGCAACCTGTTCTGGGCGTTCGCCTACAACACGGCGGCGCTGCCGCTGGCCGCGGCCGGACTGCTCAACCCGATGATCGCCGGGGCGGCGATGGCCTTCAGCTCGGTGTTCGTGGTCAGCAACAGCCTGCGCCTGCGGCGGTTCCGCAGCGCCGCGGGCCGGGCGGAGGCCGGTGCCGCCCCGAGCGAGCCGCGTCCGGCGGTGCCGGCTTCCGCGGCGCGTTGAGGGGAAGCCGTGCGGATCGGTGCTCGCCAGCCCGGCCGCTGCGGTGGTCACGCCTCGCGGCGGGCCCGCTGGCGTCCGGTGCGGCTGGTGAGATCGGTCTCGATGTCCTCGAGCGTGCGGTTCTTCGTCTCCGGCAGCCAGCGGTAGAGGTAGATCAGCACGAACAGCCCGAGCACGCCGTAGAGCCAGAACACCCCGGCGGGTCCGCCGAACAGGCCGATGAGCGTGAGCACCGAGACGGACACGACGAAGTTCAGCGCCCAGTGCGAGACGATGCCGAACGAACCCGCCTTGCCGCGCACGCTGCTCGGGAAGATCTCGCTGTTGACCAGCCAGATCGCGATGCCGAGGCTGCAGGCGAACGCCGACTGGTAGACGATCAGCGCGGCGATGAGCAGCACGGCGACCGTGCCCTGCACCGGCTGGGTGAACAGCAGGCCGATGAAGGCCAGGGCGGCGATGATCACGACCGTGCCGCCGAGGATGAGCGGGCGCCGCCCGAGCCGGTCGATGAACACCAGCGCGAAGATCGTGAACAGCACGTTGAGCGTGCCGATGCCCACCGAGGCCAGGATCGCGCCCGCATCGCCGAATCCGGCGTCGGTGAGGATCGTGGGCGCGTAGTAGATGATCGCGTTCACCCCGACGACCTGGCTGCCGCCGGCGGCGGCGACGCCGACGGAGACCCACCGGCGGTAGCGCGGCCCGAGCAGTTCGCGGTAGGTGATGCGCCCCTCGGCCCGCACCGTGTCGCGGATCTCGGTGAGCTCGGACTCGACGTGCTCGGGCGGCCGGGTGCGGGCGAGCACGGCCCGCGCTTCGTCCTGCCGGCCGTGCGTGATCAGCCAGCGCGGACTCTCCGGTAGTCGCAGCAGACCGAGGAACATGGCCACGGCGGGCAGCACGGCCACGCCGAGCATCCACCGCCACGCGCCGGTGTGGGACAGGCCGTAGCCGACGACGTACGAGACGAGGATGCCGACGGTGACCATGAACTGGTGCAGCGACACGAGCGTGCCCCGCCGGTGCGGTGGCGCCATCTCGGCGATGTAGCCGGGGACGACGAGCGAGGAGATCCCGATGGCCACGCCGAGGAATCCGCGGGACGCCACCAGGAACGCCACGTTCGGTGCCAGCGCGCAGGCCAGCGTGGCCAGGATGAACAGCACGGTCACGGCGATGAGGGTGTTGCGGCGTCCCGCCCGGTCGGACACGGGGCCGCCGATGAGCACGCCGATGACCGCGCCGACGAGGATCGAGGCGGTCACGACTTCCTGCGTGGAGTCGCCGAATCCGAACTCCGGTCGGATGTAGAGGATGGCCGCCGAGATGACGCCGGTGTCGTAGCCGAACAGCAACCCGCCGAACGCCGCGATGATCGACGCGCCGATGACGAGGCCGCTTCCGCTGGCGCGCCGGGGGCCGTTGCTCTCGCGTGCGGTGCCACTCGTCACGGCAGCTCCCTCCGACGGCGGTGCCGGCTCCGAACTGGAGAACGCACGCCCGGATCGTACGAGCAGCGCGGGGTTTCCGCCGGACCGCGGACGTCGCACGTCCGAGCACTGTGGACGCCGGACGGCTCCGGCGCGGAGGGGGCGCCGCGGTCGGCGGGCTCCACCCCGCCGCGGAGGGGAGCGGGGCCGCCACCGTGCTCTGCCGGGGTCCTCCTTCCGGCTGATGCGCTACCGAGTAGGAAATTTTCCTGGTTTACCTGTGTTTTGCAGGATATCATTGAGCTACTGTAGGTGTGGAAGGGAAAACCGTTCCCTCGGCGTGCTCGGGAGGCCGGAGATGACCCTGCGGGACGACACGGCGCGCGACGCCACGACACGGCACGACCACCCCGGAGCCGGCAGCGCCGGCGCGAGCGCCGAGGCGCGCAGCGCGGGCGCCGCGGTGCCGGATCCCCGGGAGGACGGCGCGGTCACCGCCGCGCACGCGGTGCAGGACCTGCGCGCCAGCGTCACCGGCGATCTGCTCGACATCGTCGTCGACCTGGACTCCGGCAGCGGATGCCGCTTCTCCGACGCCCGCGACGGCACCGAGTACCTCGACATGACGATGTACTTCAGCTCCGCGCCGCTCGGGCACGGGCACCCGGCGCTGCGCGAGGCCTCGTGCGAACGGGCGCTGCTGCGGGCCGCGCGCACGAAACCGTCCAATCCGGACTTCGCCACGGTGGAGCAGGCGGAGTTCGCCGAGGCCTTCCGCCGCGTCGCCGGCGACCCCGAGCTGCCGCTGCTGTTCTTCATCGACAGCGGCACGCTCGCGGTGGAGAACGCCCTCAAGATCGCGTTCGACTGGAAGACGAAGCGCAACGCGCGCGCCGGCGTGGCCGCGCGCGGGCACCGGGTGCTGCACCTGCAGCACGCGTTCCACGGCCGCAGCGGGTACACGATGTCGCTGACCAACACCGAACCGGCGAAGGTCCGCGACTACCCCAAGTTCGACTGGCCGCGGATCCCCGCCCCGACCGCGTCCGCGGCGGAGTGGGACACCCCCGGACTGCTGCCCGCCGAGACCGCCGCGCTCGAGCAGGCGCGCGCCGAACTGGAGCGCCACGGTGCGGAGATCGCCTGCTTCGTCTACGAACCCGTCCAGGGCGAGGGCGGCGACCGGCACCTGCGCTCCCGGTTCCTGCGGGAGGTGCGGGGGCTGTGCGCGGAGTACGACGTGCTCACCGTCGCCGACGAGGTGCAGACGGGGGCCGCCGCCGGGGCGCCCTGGGTGTCGGTGGACCTCGACCTGCGTCCCGACCTCATCGCCTTCGGCAAGCGCATGCAGGTCTGCGGTGTCCAGGGTGGACGCCGCGTGCTGGAGGTCGAGGACAACGCGTTCCGGGAACCCAGCCGGATCAGCTCGACCTGGGGCGGTTCGCTGGTCGACATGGTGCGGGGCACGCACATCCTGCGGACGATCGAACGCGAGGGGTTGTTCGACCACGCCGCCCGGATGGGGGAGGTGCTGCGGAACGAGCTGCACGAGCTCGCCGCGGAGTTCCCCGCCGTGCTGCGGCACCCGCGCGGTCGTGGTCTCATGTGCGCCATCGGCTTTCACGACCGCACCGTGCGGGACCGCGTGATCGCCGAGGCCCGGCGGCGCTGTCGCACGCTCTTCCTGCCCAGCGGGCCGGATTCCGTGCGGTGGCGTCCTCCGCTGACCGTCTCGGAGGAGGAGATCTCCGCTGCGGTCGCGGCGATGCGCACGTGCGTGCGGCAGGCGCGCTGACCGGGGGAGGGGAGCGGGGCGGAGCCGAGCGCTCCGCCCCGCGGTGTCCCCGCCCACCCCGCGGTGTCCCCGCGGCCCGGTGGTGCGACGGAGGCCACGCCCGCGCCGCCGGTCCGTCGTGCGCGCCGCGCCTCCGGTTACCGTAGGTATTCATGGATGTCCGGGTCATCGACCACCCCCTCGCCAAGGCGCGCTTGAGCACGATGCGCGACGTGCGCACCAACAGCGCCGCGTTCCGCGCGGCGCTGCAGGAACTGACGCTCATGCTGCTGTACGAGGCCACCCGCGAGGCCGAGGTGGCCACTTACGACGTCGAGACGCCGATCACGCGCACCAGCGGGTACGCGCTGGCCGAGCCGCCGCTGTTCGTCCCCGTGCTGCGGGCGGGGCTCGGGATGGCGGACCAGGCGCACCGCCTGATCCCGGAAGCGCAGATGGGCTTCGTCGGGCTCTCCCGCGACGAGGAGACGCTGCGGCCGACGCCGTACCTGGAGTCGCTGCCGGCGGACCTCTCCGGACGCCCGGTTTTCGTGCTCGACCCGATGCTGGCCACCGGCGGGTCGATGGCGTACACGATCCGCATGCTCGTCGAGCGGGGCGCCAGCGACGTCACCGCGATCTGCACGCTGGCCGCGCCGGAGGGCCTGCGGCGGCTCGAGGAGTCGGAGCTGCCGCTGCGGGTCGTCACCGCCAGCGTGGACGACCGGCTCGACGAGAAGGGCTTCATCGTGCCCGGGCTCGGGGACGCCGGGGATCGCGAGTACGGCGCCGTCACCTGAGCGTCCGCGGATCGGTTGACGTCGTGGTTCGGGTGGGAACCCCCGACGGGGCGGTCTGCGCACGTGGCGCGGAAGCGGTTGCGCCGCCTCGCCCGGCGGAGCGCTGCGGCCGAGCACGCGGCCACCCGATCCGCGTGGCCGCTCGCGGCGCGAGGCCGCCTGCGTTGGTTCGCCGTTGTCTCGCGGTCATGCACCCGAGGCATGAGATTCACGCCCGGGGGGCGGAGATCTCGGCGAGTTCGTGGGAGCCTGTCACGGTGACATCACGACAATCCGGTTTCTTACGCGCGGGGGCCCGTGGCCTGCTGGGGGCGGCGGCCGCCGGGGTGGTGTACCGCAACGCACGGACGTTGTCCCAGGTACGTGCGGTGCTGCCGCTCGGTGCTCCCGGAACCCCGAGCACGCTGCCGCCGAAGGTCACCGCTGTCGTGCCGGCCCGCAACGAAGCCGCTGTGCTGGACGCGTGCGTGCGCGCGCTGCGGGAGCAGACCCACGGCAGCCGGACCGGTGCCGAGGGGAGCGCGCTGCGCATCGTGGTCGTCGACGACAGCTCGACCGATGACACACCGGTGATCGCCCGCCGGCACGCCGAGGAGGACCCGCGGGTCCGCGTGGTCCGGTTGGACGAGCTCCCGGAGGGGTGGAGCGGCAAGGTCCACGCGATGCACTCCGGGGTCGCGCACGCGGACGAGCCGGAGGCCGGCGAGTGGCTCATGTTCGTGGACGCGGACATGCAGCTCGGCCCCGAACTGGTCGGCCGCCTGCTGTCGACGGCGGAGGGAGCCGATGCGGACCTGGTGTCCACGCCCGGCAGCCCGCCGGAGCAGCACTCCGCGACCTGGCCCTGGCTGATGCCCGCGGGCCTGCAGTTGATCGGGGAGAACGCGGCGCCGGACGGGCGGGGCCGCAAGGCCTTCGCGATCGGTCACTGCATCCTGCTGCGACGTTCGCACTACGACAAGATCGGCGGGTGGTCCGCGCTGGCGTCCGTGCGCAACGAGGACATCGCGATCGCGACGCGGGTGCGCGACCACGGGGGCACGACGCAGCTGGTCGATTCGGGCAGGCACGCGATCACCACCGGCATGGACCCGTTCCGCCAGGGCTGGCGTTCGTTCCGGAAGAGCTTCGTGGCGGGCACGCGCGGTTCGGTGCCCGCGCTGACCGCGATCGGCGTCGGGCAGATCGCGGCGTCGCTGGCCGCTCCCGCGGCCGCGCTGGTCGGGTTGGGCACGCGCCGGCGCGGATTGGCCGCGGTGGGAGCTGCGGGCTGGGCCGTGCAGAGCGCCGCGCACGCGCGCACCGCGCGGCTGATGGGCTCGGACCCGCGGTACGCCCCGCTGGCCCCGGCGTCCGGCGCGCTGTTCGGCAGCGTCCTGCTCGACGGCGTGGTGCGCGTCGTGCGCGGCAAGACGGCGTGGAAGGGACGCCGCACGCGCTACTGACCGCTCCCGCGGTCAACGACCTGTTCGGTGCGTCCCCGGCGTGCCGGAACGCGCGAGTTCCGGGCCCGGCTGCGACGATGGTGGTCCCACCGTGGCGCACCGTTGCGCGCGTGCGCGGGGTGCGGCGGTCACCTTCCCCGCGAGGGCCGCGCGTTGCGGGGAGGGCGGCCGATGTGGCCACGGACTGGGGCGCCCTGAACATCGCACGGTGATGAGGGAAGGCGGGCTCTGCTCAGGGCGCCCACTGGCCGCCAAGGCGAACCTCGACGACACGATTAGGTTACTCGTTCCACGTCGACCAAGATCAACTGGGGTAATCTGCCCGTGTGACCACGGTTTTCGCGCACGCGCGGAGCCGGTGCCACCGGGGTTGCGGGTGTCGCCGGGTTTGCGAGCGCTGCCGGGATCGCGGGCTTCGCCGGGAACGGTGCGCGAGCGGCGGCGACTGCCGGGCGCACCGGGACGCGGCGCTGCGCCGGCGCCCGGGCCGGGCGCGGCGGGGAGGGTGCGGTGGGGAGCGGTCACGGCATCAGCCCGGCGGCGTAGGCGGCGACCGTGGCACCCAGGTTCCAGCACGCCTCCGCGTCGTCCTTGTCCGGCTCCCCGGTGACGGACACGTTGTCGGTGACCTTCGCCCAGTCGAGTCCCGTGGTGATGGATTCGATGCCGCGCACCGCGCCGGTCGTGTCGCTGCCGCCGTGCACGTACAGGCCGTACGGCCGCTGCCGGGTGGAGTCCAGGCACGGGTAGTAGATGGTGTCGAAGAAGACCTTGAGGGCCCCGCTCATCATGCCCAGGTTGGCCGGTGTGCCGAGCACGTAGGCGTCGGCGGCGAGCACGTCGGACGCGGTCGCTTCCAACGCGGCCCTGCGCACGACCTCGACGTCCTCGATCTCGTCGGTGGCCGCCCCGTCGAGCACTGCTTCCAGCATCGACTGCAGGTTCGGCGACGGGGTGTGATGCACGATCAGCAGCCTGGGCACGTTGTTGACCTTCTCGCGGATGCGCGCGAGCGCGCAACCCACCGGGAGTGTGTGGATCAGCGGGGGCGCGCGGACCAGGGCGTGCGCGGATCAGCGCACGGTCCTCACCGACGCGCTGGTCACGGCGCCGGTTCGTCCGGTGCGAGCAGTTCCCCCACGGCCGTGCCCAGCCGCGCGAGCCGGTCGCTCGCGCGCTGCTTCGCCGCCGCGAGCGCCGCGGCCGCGTCACCGGCGTGCGCATCCGGCGCGGGGTGCTCCACCACCTGCAGGTAGCACTTCAGCTTCGGTTCCGTCCCGGAGGGCCGGATGACCACGCGGGTGCCCCCGTCACCGGTGAGCACGAGCGCGTCGGTGGCGGAGAGCGGATCGCGCAGCCGCAGCGGCGTCCCGGCCAGCTCGGCCGGTGGCCGCTCGCGCAGCCGCGCCGCGCGCTCGGCGCTGTCGGACACGCGCAGCGAGACCTGGTCGGTGCTGTGCACGCCGTAGCGCAGGAACAGCTCGTCCAGCAGGTCCGGCAGGCCGCGGCCCTGCGCGGCCAACCGCGCGGCGAGGTCGCAGCAGAGCACCGCGGCCGAGATCCCGTCCTTGTCGCGCACGTGCTCGGGGTCGACGCAGTGGCCGAGGGCCTCCTCGTAGGCGTAGACGAGGCCGGTGCCCCGCCCGTCGCCGGCGCGGACCAGCCACTTGAACCCGGTGGGGGTCTCGGCGTGGCGCAGGCCGAAGTCCTCGGCCATGCGGCCGAGCATCGTGGCGGACACGAGCGTGCTGGCCACCAGCGGCACCGGAGCGCGCCCTCCCCCCAACGTGGACAGGACGTGCCAGCCGAGCAGGACACCGGTCTCGTCGCCGCGCAGCATCCGCCACCGCCCGCCGTCGGCCACGCCGAGCGCGCAGCGGTCCGCGTCCGGATCGAGCGCGATCGCGAGGTCCGCCGCGCTGCTCTGCGCGTGCCGCAGCAGGGCATCGGTCGCTCCCGGTTCTTCCGGGTTCGGGAAGTTCACGGTCGGGAACTCGGGGTCCGGGTGCTCCTGCTCGGGCACGAACGACACGTCGCCGACCCCGCAGCGCCGCAGCGCCTCGCGCAGCGGCCCGGCCCCCACGCCGTGCAGCGCGGTCGCCGCGACCCGCGGCGCTGCGGACCGGTCGGTCCGGCGCGTCAGGTGGATCACGCGGTCGAGGTAGCCTTCCAGCGCGTCGGTGCACCACTGCCACGTGTCCGCGCGGGGCACGGCTGCGGCCGGCGCGGACGCCGCGATCCCGTTCTCGATCTCCGCGTCGGTGGGGGCGACCGGCTGCACCCCGCCGCGCAGGTAGAGCTTGTACCCGTTGTCCGCGGGCGGGTTGTGCGAGGCGGTGATCTGGATGCCGGCCGCGGCCCCGCGCGCCCGCGTCACGTGGGCCAGCACCGGGGTGGGCAGGGGATCGGCGAGCAGTCTCGCGTCGAAGCCCGCCGCGGCGAGCACCGCCGCGGCTTCCCGCGCGAACGCCTCTGAACCGTGCCGGGCGTCGCGCCCGACGAAGACCAGCCCGCCCGGTTCCGCGCGCCGCAACCAGTCCGCGAGCCCCGCCGTGGTGCGGATCACCACGGAGCGGTTCATGCCGTTGGCGCCGGCCCGCACGGGCGCGCGCATCCCCGCGGTGCCGAAGCGGGGCAGCCCGGACATGCGCTCGGCCAGCTCCTGCGCGGCCTCCGCCGAACCGGCGTCGGACCGCGCGAGCAGGTCGTCGAGCTGCTCGCGCGAGAGTGGATCGACGTCGTTGGCGACCCACTCCCGCGCAGTTTGCCTGATCGTTGCGTCCATGGCCAATGTCCCCACCCCGGTTCGTTCCCGTGCTCCGGGGCTCCCTAAGCGGTTTCCGCGAGGGAGCGCAGGAGCTGCCCCATCCTCGCGGCCGAGGCCCGGCCGGCTTCGAGGACCTCCTCGTGGTCCAGCGGCTGACCGCTGAGCCCCGCGGCGAGGTTCGTGACCAGGGACAGCCCGAACACCTCGAGTCCCGCAGCGCGGGCGGCGATCGCTTCCAGCACGGTCGACATGCCGACGAGGTCGATGCCGAGCTGCTGGAACATGCCGATCTCCGCCGGGGTCTCGAAGTGCGGTCCGACGACACCGGCGTAGACGCCCTCGGCGAGGGAGGGGTCGATCTCGGTCGCGCGGGCGCGCAACCGCGGCGAGTACAGGTCGGTGAGGTCGACGAACTCCGCCCCCACCAGCGGTGAGCGCGCGGTGAGGTTGATGTGGTCGCTGATCAGCACGGGCTGGCCGACGTCGAAGCCCTCCCGCAGCCCGCCGGCCGCGTTGGTGAGCACGACGGTCCGGCACCCGGCGGCCGCTGCGGTGCGCACGCCGTGCGCGACGGGGTCGACGCCGCGGCCTTCGTACAGGTGGGTGCGCCCGAGCAGCACGAGCACCCGCTTGCCGGCGACGGGCACGGACCAGGCCCTGCCGCTGTGCCCGACCGCGGTCGGTGCGGCGAAGCCGGGCAGCTCCTCCATGCCGATCTCGGCGGCCGGGGTGCCGATCTGCTCGGCGGCCGGTTGCCACCCGGAGCCGAGCACGACCGCGATGTCGTGCTGCGGGGTGCCGGTGCGTTCGGCGAGCGCGTCCGCGGCGCGCCGGGCGACGTCCGCGGGCTCGAGGGCGGTGGTGTCAGCGTTCGAAGCAGTCACGCCCCGCAGCTTAGTGGCCGCGCGGCTTGCCGGTCGTGTGCTTGGCCGCACCCGACGCGTCCCGGCGCGTCGGGCGGGCTGCCCAGCCCGGGGGAACAGAGCCCGGGGGACAGAGCCGGGGGGCAGAGCCGGGGGACAGCGCCCACGTGCGCAGCGCTGCCGGGGAACAGCTCCCCGGGAACGAGGTGCCGGGGAGCGGTCGGACTCCTGCCGCGGGTCACTGCGCGGTGCGGAAGCCGGGCAGCACGGCGGCGAACAGTTCGCGGCCGGTCTTGGCGAAGTGCTCCGGTGCGGTCACGCGGACGATCCACAGGTCGTCCCCCCGCTGCAGCACCTCCGCGATCGAGCTGCGCCGCATCCGCTCGTCCCCGGCGCCGCGCTCGGTCGTCGTGTAGCGCACCTGGTGGGCGTTGCCCCCGGGCTCCGCGGTGTCCGAGAGCAGCTCGAACTCCTGCGGGGAGCCGCCGGCCAGCTCCGGCAGCCGCCGCAGGTAGTCCGTTGTGGAGCGCTCGGTCGCGAGGAGCCCGCCGAACCGCTGGACCGCCAGCTCGACCGTCCCGTCGGGGGAGACGAACGAGATGGTCTTGTTCGGGGCGAATTCGCGTCCCTCGTAGTGGAACACCTCCCAGCCCTCGGGCACGCTCAGCGAGAAGCGGCCGCCGGCGGGCGCCGAGGTGTGCTTGGCGTTGTCCGAGTACGGCATGAGCGTGCCGAGCGCGGGTGGTCGGTCCACCGTGTTGCTGCTCAGGCTCGGTGGCAGCACGGGGACCCCGGCGACCGCGCGGGTGCCGGCGAAACCGGCCGCCGCGGCCACCGCGAACACGAGCACCGCGGAGCAGGCCAGCACCGCCGTGCGCCACCGGGAGCGGCGCGGGCGCTGCGGGGTGAGCGGGAAGGGGGGCGCTCCGGGGCTGGCGGCCAGCGGGGCGGCGTCGCCACCCCCGCCGTCGGGGGAAGCGCCGCTGGGAGGGGCGTCCGCCGCGGAGGAGCTCGCCGCGCCGCCCCCGGGCTCCGGCCGCTCGGGGCGCTCCGCGTCCTCGGTGGCGCTCCGCGCGCGCTCGCGGACCAAGCGGACCGTCGGCGCGTCCGGGTCGAGCAGCATCGCGAACGGGTGCGCGCCCGGTTCCGGCAGCAGCGGCTGCAGGCGGCGGCGCACCTCGGTCAGCGGCATGCGGGCACCGGGGTCTTTGACCATGAGGCCCGCGATGACCTCCCCGACGGGGCCTTCGCGGGGCGGCGCCGGGACGGGGCCGCGCACGACGCTGGCGACCGTCTCCAGCGGGTCGTCCTCGACGTCGTACGGCGGTGCCCCCCGGACCGCGGCGTACAGCGTCGCGCCGAGCCCCCAGAGGTCGCCTGCCGCCGCCGCACCGTGCCCCTCGGCGGTCTCCGGGGCGATGTAGGCGGGTGTGCCCAGCATCGTCCCGGTCCGGGTGATGGTGCTGTCGTTGAGGCTGCGCGCGATGCCGAAGTCGGTGAGCTTGACCCGCTCCTCGTCCCCGATGAGCACGTTGCCGGGTTTGACGTCGCGGTGGACGATCCCGGCCCGGTGCGCCGCGTCGAGCCCGGCGGCCACACCGTCGGCGACGAGGGCCAGCTGGGTGTCATCGAGGGGACCGTGGTCGTCGAGGATGGACGCGAGGCTCTGGGCGGGGGCGAGCTCCATGACCACGAACGGTTGGCCCTCCTCGCGGGCCACGTCGTACAGCGTCACCACGTTCGGGTGAGTCAGCGCCGCGATCGCGCGGGCTTCGCGGAGGGCGCGCTCGCGCAGCTCGGCGGCCTCCTCCTCGGGGAGGCCCTCGGGCAGGCGCATCTCCTTGACCGCCACCGGGCGGTACAGCAGTTCGTCGGTGGCGGCCCACACGGTGCCCATGGAGCCGCGGCCGAGCCGCGTGTCCAGGCGGTACCGCCCGCCGATGAGGCGCCCGGCGCCGTCGGCGTCGCTGTCGGTGGTCACGCGGATCATTGTCCCGCGCGCGCTCGGCGCAGTGGTGCGGAATTCGCTCGTCCGGTTGCGAAGTCCGGATCGCGAGTGATTTTTCCCACCAAGTGGGTCGCGGGGAGTTGTTAACGTGCGTCGATCGTGCTCCGTGAAAACGACTTTCGCCGTCGGGGCCCGCCGCGCGCGACATATGCGCTATTGGGCATACATCGTACTGTTCGGTTAGATTGGCGGACACCGATTTCGGCGCACCGGCGGTGCGCGGTCGGCGGATGCGCGAGCTGCCGGCGCACCTCGCGAACGCGGGGAGTGTCGCGGTGCGTGCGGACAGCGGGTGGCGAACAATCCCGGGCGAGTTCACCGACGTCGAACTCGGCGAGCCGGACGGTGTGCCGCGCGCGTCCGCACCGGTCGGACTGCTGGCCTCCCGGGTGCCGAACACGTCCCAACCACGGGTGGGCGCGCCGACCCGGGGATCCGGGCGGTCGCAGCGGGCCGCCACGCGCGGTGCGCGTCCGCGTCCGGTGGCGGTGACCGTCCGGCAACGAGGAGGTGTCCTTGCTCGCGTTCGTCCTCGTGCACCTGCTCGTGGCGGGTGCGCTCCCGGCGCTCGCCCGGCGCAGCACGCGGGCCGCCTTCTTCGCCGCCGCCGTTCCGCCCGCCGCGATGCTCGGCTGGAGCCTGGCGCACGCCGGCAGCGCGCTCGGCGGGGTGCCGCGAACCGAGAGCTTGGCGTGGGCACCGCTGCTCGGACTCGAGTTCACCTTCCGCCTCGACTCCCTCGCACTGCTGCTGACGATCCTGGTCACCGGCATCGGCGCCCTGGTGCTGGTCTACTCCGCCGGTTACTTCGCACCCGGCAGCGGTGCCGCGCGCCGCTCCGCGCCGCTGCTGCTGACCTTCGCGGCCGTGATGCTCGGGCTCGTCCTCGCCGACGACCTGCTCACCGTCTACATCTTCTGGGAACTCACCACGATCTGCTCGTTCCTGCTCGTCGGGCAGGCCGGTGTGAGCCGCGAGTCGCGGCGCTCCTCGGTGCAGGCGCTGATGGTCACCACCCTCGGCGGGCTGGTCATGCTGCTCGGGTTCGTGGTGCTCGGCGAGACCGCGGGCACCTACCGGATCTCCGAGCTCGCCGCCGACCCGCCCGGCGGTGCGGCCACCGCGGTGGCGGCCGTGCTCGTCCTCGTCGGCGCGTTCACCAAGTCCGCCCAGCTGCCCTTCCACAACTGGTTGCCCGCCGCGATGATCGCGCCCACGCCGATCAGCGCTTACCTGCACGCGGCGTCGATGGTCAAGGCCGGGGTGTTCCTCGTGGCCCGGATGGCCCCGGTGTTCGCCGGGGTCGAGCTGTGGACGGTGCTCGCGGTGGTGTTCGGCCTCGCCACGATGATCGTGGCGGGGTGGCGCGCGCTGCACGAGCACGACCTGAAGAAGCTGCTCGCCTACGGAACGGTCAGCCAGCTCGGGTTCCTGATGGTGCTCGCCGGACCGGGCACGTACACCACGATGCTCGCCGCCGACACGATGCTGCTCGCCCACGGCATGTTCAAGGCAGCGCTGTTCCTGGTCATCGGCATCATCGACCACCAGGCGGGGACTCGGGACACGCGCGAGCTGTCCGGGATGGGCCGGCGCATGCCGTGGCTGGCCGCGCTGGCGTCGGTCGCCGGCCTCTCCATGGCCGGGGTGCCGCCGACGTTGGGCTTCCTCGGCAAGGAGGCCGCTTTCGCATCGTTCATCGCCGGTGGGGGCGCGTTGAGCACCTGGGGGACGATCGGCCTGCTCGTCGGCTCCGTCCTCACCGTCGGCTACACCGCTCGGCTGCTGTGGGGCGCTTTCGCCACGAAGGAGGGCCTGGCCCCGAGCCGGGCGGCCGCACCGGGCCCGGTGCTGTGGGTGCCGGCCGCGCTGCCCGCGGCCGCCAGCATCGTGCTCGGGATCGGCTATCCGGTCACCGACGTGCTCGCCGGCGGCTACGCGTCGAACTTCGCGGTCGGCCCGGACCCGTACCACCTCGAGCTGTGGCACGGGTTCAACCTCGCGCTGCTGTGCTCGGCGGTCGCCCTGATCGGCGGTGTCGCGCTGCACCTCGCGCGCGACCCGGTCAGCGCGTTCCGCGCCCGGTTGCCCCGGATCGCCGACGCGCAGCGCGGCTACGAGGCGATCATGGCCGGGCTGGAGCGGACCGCGGTCGGCGTCACCGGTCGGCTGCAGGCCGGGTCGCTGCCGATCTACCTGGGCGTCATCCTGCTGATGGTGCTGTGCGTGCCGGGTGCGGTGATGCTCACCCACCACGCGGACCTGCCCGCGGACCTGCGCGCCTACGACAACCCGCTGCAGGTCGCGCTGGCCTTCGGGGCCATCGTCGCGGCCTTCGCCGCGCTGCGCGCGCGCCGCCGCCTCACGGCGGTGCTCATGGTCGGCGTCATCGGGTACTGCATCGGCGGGCTGTTCATCGTGGACGGCGGACCCGACCTGGCGCTGGCCCAGTTCATGGTCGAGACGCTGACCCTGGTCGTGTTCGTCTTCGTGCTGCGCCGGCTGCCGGTGCGCTTCGGCCAGGACGGCACCAACACGCTGCGCTGGCCGCGCGCGCTCGTCGCCGGCGCCGTGGGCACTTTCATCGCCGTGTCCGCGCTGGTGTTCAGCGCCGCGCGCCGGAGCCCCTCGGCCGTGAGCGGCAACTTCATCGCCAACGCCGAGGAGGGCGCCGGCGCGCACAACGTCGTCAACGCCATCCTCATCGACTTCCGCGCGCTGGACACCGTCGGCGAGATCTCGGTGCTGGGCATCACCGCCACCGGGGTGGCCAGCCTCATCCTCGCGGGCCGGCACGAGCGCCGGAAGCGCAGCGCCGGCGTCACCCCGCGTCCCGTCACCGGCTCGCCGCCCACCGAGGACGCGGGCACCCCGGCGCCGAGCAGCACCGCGAACGGAACCGAGACGCACGAGGAGGGCCGGCAATGACCAACGGCGGATCCGCGCTGTCCGGCCAGCGCGGCACCTCCGAACTGGAAACCCGCCAGGTGCGCCGCTCCTGGACCAACTGGGACGCCCCGACCGAGCGCTGGCTGCTCACCGGGTTCCCGCGGGACAGCCGCGAACGCACCGTGCTGCTGGAGCTGGCCGCGCGGACCGTGTTCCCCACGGTGCTCGTGCTGTCGCTGTACCTGCTGTTCGCCGGGCACTACCGCGTCGGCGGCGGGTTCAGCGGCGGGCTCGTGGCCGGGCAGGCGTTCGTGCTGCGCTACCTCGCCGGCGGTCGCATGGACGGCAGCGCCGTGGTCCCGCTGCGCCCGCCGGTGCTCATCGGCTGCGGGATCACCCTGACCGTGCTCACCGCGCTGTTGCCGCTGGTCGCCGGCGACCCCGTGCTCACGGGGGAGATCGTCAAGCTGAACGCGCCGCTGCTGGGCGAGCTCAAGCTGATGTCCAGCCTCGTGCTCGACGTCGGGGTCTACCTGCTGATCGTCGGAGTGGTGCTCGACCTGCTGCGCACGCTCGGCTCGGCGATCGAGGCCGATGCCGCCGCGGCGGAGAGGGGGCAGTCGTGATCGGCATGGCCACCGTCAACCTGACCATGGTCGTGCTGCTGGCCGTGCTGTACTCGGTGGGCTTCTACCTGCTGATGCAGCGGTCGCTGGTGCGCATCCTGCTCGGCGTCGTGGTCATCGGGCACGCCTCGAACCTGCTGCTGCAGCTGGCCGGCGGGCCGCCGGGGCGCGCGCCGTTCATCGGTTCGGCGCTGCCGGCGGAGATGACCGATCCGCTGCCGCAGGCGCTGGCGCTGACCGCCATCGTGATCACCTTCGGGCTGACGACCTTCCTGCTCGCCCTGGCCTACCGCTCCTGGACGCTGCTGGGTGACGACGAGGTGCGCGACGACCTCGAGGACCGACGCATCCGCCGGCTCGAGCGGCAGCTGGCCGAGTCCGAGGAGGGCGAGACCGAGGACGACTCGATGGCCGACGCCGAGGTGCACGAAGACGAGATGCGCGAGGACGAGGGGGCGATCCGGTGACCGTCCTGGTGGCCCTGCCCGTGCTGCTGCCGCTGATGGCGGCGGGGCTGTCGCTGGCGCTGGGCCGGTTCGCCGACCTCCAGCGGATCATCGGGCTGGTGGTGCTGGCGGTCATCATCGCCGTCTCGGGCGCGCTGCTGCACGCCGCCGACCACGGCGGGCCGCTGGTGCTGCAGGTGGGCGCGTGGCCGGCGCCGTTCGGGATCACGCTCGTGGCCGACCGGCTCTCGTCGCTGCTGCTGGTGGTCTCCTCGGTGGTGACCTTCGGCGTGCTCGTGTTCTCCATCGGGCAGCGCATCACCGACTACGGGCGGGAGCGGCCGAGCACCACGTTCCACCCGATGTACATGATGCTCGCGGCGGGGGTGTCGCTGGCCTACCTCACCGGCGACCTGTTCAACCTGTTCGTCGCCTTCGAGATCATGCTGACCTCGTCGTACGTGCTCATCACCCGGCGCACCACGGCCCGGCGGATCCGTGCCGGGATGACCTACGTGATCGTCAGCATCACCTCCTCGCTGCTGTTCATCACGATGATCGCGCTGGTGTACGCGGCCACGGGCACGGTCAACATGGCCGACCTGGGCCCGCGCATCGCGGAGCTGCCCGAGGGGCTCCGCATCGGACTGGCGCTGCTGGTGGTCATCGTGTTCGGCATCAAGTCGGCCATGGTGCCGCTGCACTTCTGGCTGCCGGACAGCTACCCGACCGCGCCGGCGCCGGTGACGGCCGTGTTCGCCGGACTGCTGACCAAGGTCGGCGTCTACGCGCTGATCCGCACCCAGACGCTGGTGTTCGGCCACCAGGCGAGCTGGGACTTCATGCTCGTGATCGCGCTGGCCACCATGATCATCGGAGCGCTCGGCGCGCTGGCGCAGAACGACCTCAACCGCCTCATGTCGTTCCTGCTGGTCAGCCACATCGGCTACATGCTGTTCGGGCTCGGCGTCTACGACGTGGCCGGGCTGACCGGGGTGATCCTGTACGTGGTGCACCACATCACCGTGCAGGCCACACTGTTCCTGGTCGCGGGCTTGATCGCGCGGCGCACGGGCACGGTGGCGCTCACCCGCATGGGCGGGCTGGCGCGCGCCTCGCCGCTCATCGCCGTGCTGTTCGCCCTGCCCGCGCTGAGCCTGGCCGGGATCCCGCCGTTCTCCGGGTTCGTGGCCAAGCTGGCGCTGCTGCAGTCCGGTGTCGGCGCGGGCACGTGGCCGGCCTACGTGGTCACCGGCGGGGCGGTGCTGACCAGCCTGCTGACGCTGTACGCCATGGCGCGCGTGTGGACCCGCGCCTTCTGGGGCCAGGTCAAGGCACCCGAGGAGGATCCGGACCCCACCGACGAGCTGGTCGTGGGCACCGCGACGACGAACCGCCCGATGGTGCTGGCCTCGGCGCTGCTGGTGACCGCGAGCCTGGTCATCGCCGCCGCGGCGGGGCCGCTGGCCGGGATCAGCCGGCGCGCCGCGGAGGACCTGATGCACGCCGAGGGGTACCGCTCCGCCGTGGTGACGACCTCCGAGGGAGGTGCTGCCGGTGAGTGAGCGCGTGACGTGGCGGCACCGCCAGCTGCGGCGGGTGCCGCTGGTGCTCTGGCTGACGCTGGTGTGGCTGCTGCTGTGGGGCACGTTCGACCTGCGCACCCTGGTGTACGGCGTGCTCGTGGCGCTGCTCGTCGCGCTGGTGTTCCCGGTGCCGGCGATCCGCACCGAGCTCGTGGTGCGCCCGGTGGCGCTGCTGCGCCTGCTGGCCTACCTCGCCGCGGACCTGCTCGTGTCGACCGTGCGGGTGTCCTGGCAGGCGCTGCGGTACGGGCCGGGAACGCCCGCGTCGATCGTGGCGGTGTCGATGCGGGCGGACTCCGACCACCTCATCGCCATGGTGGCCAGCGGGGTCTCGCTGGCGCCGGGCAAGTTCGTGCTGCAGATCGACCGCCTCAACCGGATCTGCTACGTCTACGGGCTCGGGGTGACCGAGTCCACCGCGTGGACCGTGCGCCGCGACGTGCTGCAGCTGGAGCGCTTGGTGGTCAACGCGGTCGGCGCGCGGGACCAGGTCGAGCGGGTCGCCGCGCGGGGAACGGAGGGCTGAAGCCGTGTTCTGGGTGTTCGTCGCGACGTTCGGCCTGCTGTGCCTGGCCGGACTGCTCGTGCTCGCCCGCCTGCTGCTGGGTCGGTCCACCATGGACAGGATCGTGGCGGTCGACGTGTTCCTCACGCTGGTCGTGGCCGCCGTGTGCGCGAGCATGGCCGCCCAGCGGAACGGGGCCAACGTGGCGCTGCTGGCCGCGGTCGCGCTGCTCGGGTTCATCGGCACGGTCACCGCCGCCCGCCTGGTCGAGCGAAAGGAGCCGTACCGGTGAACTGGCTCGACGTCCTCTCCGCCGTGTGCCTGCTGTCGGGCGCGCTGTCCTGCCTGCTCGGCGCCGTCGGCGTCGTCCGCTTCCCGGACGTGGCCGCGCGGCTGCAGGCCGCGACGAAGCCGCAGACCCTGGGTTTGCTGCTGATCCTGGTGGGCACGGCGGTGCGGCTGGATTTCGTCTACGCCTCCGGGCTGATCCTCGTGGGGCTGTTCCAGATGCTCATCTCGCCGATCACGGCCCAGCTGGTGGGGCGGGCGGGCTACCGCGCCGACAGCCTCGACCGCAGCACCCTCCGGGTGGACGACCTGGGGGAGCGGTTGCGCCGCGAGGAGCGGGTGCGGTGACGCGCTTCCTGCGCCGCCCGGTGTCCGCACGTCGGATCGGGGGATCTGCGGCGCGGGACGGTCCGCGGGCGCGGTGATTATGATCGAATGGCCGGCGCCGGACGTGCCGTGGAGGCGGTGCGCGCCGGCGTTGCGCCCGCAGGTGCGCCCACAGCGGAGGGAGCTGCCATGCCCAGCACGTGTCCCACCACGCGCAGCACGTGCCGGCGAGTGCTCGCCGGGCTGGTCGTGAGCGTTGCCCTGCTCGGCCTGCCCGGTCTGGCCCAGGCCGCTGCGCCCGCCGAGCCCCCGGCTGCGCGCACCCCGGCGGTGAGCGCCCCGGCGGGGCACGGTCGCGCTCCCGCCGCCGCGGTTCAGGCGCCCCCGGGGCCGGGCCGGGACTCCGGCGCGACCGAGCAGCGCAGCCGGCAGGACATCGCCATCGGCGTCGGCGGTGTGGCGCTGATCGGGCTGGTGCTGCTCTCGCGGCGGGCGCGGAAGAAGCCCGTGCTGTTCGTGAAGTGGAAGAAGTAGTGCCCGCTGCACGTGAAACCATCCAGGTGGTCGGTTTTGGCGAGAAGTTCTCCGGACTGATTCCGGGACCGGACTAGACCTCGCGCCGAACCTGTGGGATTTTCACAACTGCCCGTTGGTGATCGGCACCAGGCCGACACCGAGGGGTGTTCGTGGTCCGGCACCGGGAAGCCCCCCGACCGGTGCCGGCCCACCTCTCTTCGAGCGGTTGCGCCGCTTTCTCGATCGGTTCTGCCGAACTCCGCTCACCCGTTCAGCGCAGAGTGGCGACCGATGACCGGTTCCGCGGGCGCCTGCGCTCTCGTCCGCTCTCCTCCTGCGGCAGGATGTGCACCAGCTGGCGACCGCGCCAGCTGGCGAGCGGAGTGCCCGCTGCCGTGCGAGTTCCACCGCCCCCTCGGGAGGACCGCCCGCGCACTGCCCGACCGCGCAGCCGGCCGAACCACGGCCGCGCGCCGGTCCCGCCGTGCGGGCGCTCCCGCGGCTCGACCGGGCCGGACCGGCACCGGAGCCGGGGGCGGTGCCCCGGACCGCTCGCGGCGGTGGGCGGGCTGCTCCCGACCGCGCGTCGTGCTGCGCGGTGAGCTGCACGCGCCGCACCGCTGAACGGTTCCCGCGGGCGGCGGTGCTGCAGTCGCGCGGCTTTTCGGGCGCGGTCGTCGCTGCGCGTGCGCACCGGAGCGGTGCGCGCCGCGGTTCGTGCAACGGACACAGCGAAGCCGGTGCGGGAGATCGGGCGCGGTTCCCGCACGAGAACGGAGGCATGGCGTGACTGCGACGTACTCGCACGGTTCGCCCGCGGAACGGGCAGGCGACGGTTCCCCCGGCGGGAGCGCCGCCGAGCCGCTGACCGGTCGCGGCGGCACCATGTCCAGTGTGGAATCAGGTGTGGTGGACCTCGGTGCGGGACGCGGTCCGGCCTGGTTGGACGACTGGCTGGCGCGCCGCGGCGAGCGGATCGTGTCGTGGCGGCGGCACCTGCACCGCCGGCCGGAGCTCTCGCGAGCGGAGCACGGGACCACGGCCCTGCTGAGCGACCTCCTGCAGCAGGAGGGGCTGAACCCGCGGCCGCTGGACGTCGGGACCGGACTCGTGTGCGACGTCGGCGATCCGGCCGGACCGACGATCGCCCTGCGCGCGGACATCGACGCGCTTCCGGTCACCGAGAGCAGCGGGCTGCCGTACTCCTCCACCGAGGAGGGAGTGGCGCACGTGTGCGGGCACGACGCGCACGCGGTGATCACGCTGGCGGCGGGCCTGGCGCTGGCGCAGGTGCCGGACCTGCCCGGGCGGGTCCGGCTGGTCTTCCAACCCGCCGAGGAGGTCATGCCCGGCGGGGCGCTGGACGTGCTCGCCGAGGGGTGGCTCGACGGGGTCGACCGGATCTTCGGGCTGCACTGCGACCCGCGGCTGCCGGTGGGCTCTGTCGGAACCCGCGCGGGCGCCATCACTTCCGCCGCCGACCTGCTGGAGCTGCGGCTGAGCTCGCCGGGCGGGCACACCTCGCGCCCGCACCTCACCGCGGATCTGGTGCACGCGCTGGGCACGGCGATCACGGAGGTCCCCGCGGTGCTGTCCCGCCGCGTCGACCCGCGGACCGGGACCGTGCTGACCTGGGGCGCGGTGCACGCCGGCGAGGCGCCCAACGCCGTTCCGCAGCAGGGCGTCCTGCGCGGCACGCTGCGCACCGGTGACCGGGACACCTGGGCCAAGCTCGAACCGCTGGTCTCCGAGATCGTGCACAGCCTGCTGGGGCCGCTGGACGTGGGCATCGACCTGCACCACCGGCGCGGGGTGCCGCCGGTCGTCAACGACGGCACGAGCACGGCCCTGCTGCGCGCCGGGGTGGCCGAGGCGCTCGGCGAGCACGCGCTCAGCGGTACCCCGCAGTCCTCCGGCGGCGAGGACTTCGGCTGGTACCTGGAGAACGTGCCGGGGGCCTTCGCCCGGCTCGGCGTGCAGGGCGAGGGCGTGCAGACCGGGGACCTGCACCACGCCGGTTTCGCGCTGGACGAGCGGGCGCTGTTCGTCGGGGTGCGCACGATGGTGCACACGGCGCTGCACGTGCTGCGGCAGTACACCGGCGGTCAGGAACCGGCCGGACCGGGGGCGTGAGGCCGTCGGGCGCGGCTGCGGGGCCCTGGCCGGGGGCCAGCTGCCCGGCCCGGTCGCGGGAGGGCGGCCGCGGCGCCTCCTGCGTGCCGGGCCGGTCTGCGCGGGGACGGGCCCGCGCACCGCGCCACGGAGTCACCCGATCGAAGTGAACGTGTGCGGTAGCTGCCCGGATCGCGGGGTTGCGCGGCTCTCCAGGGCATGACGTCGAACACCGCATGGAACGACCGCTGGCAACGATGCGCCGAGGACCTCACCCCGCCGGGCCGGTTCTGGGACGAGACGCTGCACGGGGCGCTGTCCCGGAGCGCCGCGGAGGAGCTGCTCGGACCCGCCGTCGTGGGCGAGGCGGTGCGCGAGGGGACGTTGCGGGAGCCGTGGACCGGGGTGGTCGTGCCCTCCTCCCGGATGCGGGATCCGCTGACGCGCGCCGCGGCCGGCGTGCTGCGTGCCGGCGACCGCGCCGTGCTGTCCGGGCCGACCGCCGTGGCGCTGCACGGCTGTCCGGCCGCTGCGGAGCGCACCGTGCACGTCACCGTTCCCTACGACCGCGACCCGCGACCAGGCCACGGGCTGGCGGTGCACCAGTCGTGGATCCGCGAGTCCGACGTCGTCGAGCTCGACGGGCTGCCGGTGCTCGCCCTGGACGTGGCGCTGGCGGAGCTGTTGTGCACCGGGCCGCACCGGGTGGCGCTGGCGAGCGTGGAGCAGGCCTTCGCGCTGCTGGGCGAGCGGGCGGAGCGCTTCCGGACGCGCTTGGCCGAGCGCCTGTCCAGCCGCAGGGACCGGCGGGGCACGCGGCAGGCGGCCGGGTTGCTGGAGCTGGCCTGGTGTCCCCCTGCGGAGGAGGCGCATTCGCTGCGGGACGGGGCCTGACCGCACAAATACTGTTATTTTTATCAGGAATCATGTTATCTTTTGCGTGATGCGTGAGTCGGGGCCGCGGGGCTCCCGGTGGAAAGGACCGACGTGACGGCGAACCCGGGCGACTCCGCTGCGACTGCGGAGATCAACCTCGTCCTGCTCGACGTGGGCGGGCCGATCTACGACGACGTGGTCTACCGCGACGCGCTCCTGGGAGCGGCGCGGGAACTCGCCGGCGAGCGCGGCGCCGACGTCGACGCCGAGGCGTTCCAGCGCGTCTACGACGAGTGCCGGCAGGCGCAGCGGGGCTCGCTGCGCACTGCCGTCGCCGAGCGCTTCCTCACCGCCGCGGACCGCCCGGAGCTCTCCCGGCGCGCCGCTGCGCGCTGGGAGTACCCGCCGGAGGCGCTGTACCCGGACGTGCTGCCCGCCCTGCGCGAGCTCTCCGGGCAGTACGCGATCGCGGTCGTGGCCAACCAGCGCTCCCTCGTCGTGGACGCGCTGCGCCGCGACGGGGTCGCCGAGCACGTCGACATCTGGGCGATCTCCGAAACCGTGGGTGCCGAGAAGCCCGACCCGGCGATCTTCGAGCACGCGCTGCAGCAGGCCGGCGTGCCCGCCGAGCGCGCCGCGCACGTCGGGAACCGGCTGGACACCGACGTGCGCGGCGCCCGGCGCCTCGGCCTGCGCACCGTGTGGGTCGTGCGGGGCGAGGCCCCGCCCGAGCCGACGCCGCAGCAGCGGGCGGAAGCGGACGCGACGATCCCGGGGCTGGCGGAGCTCCCCACCGCGTTGCGCCGCCTCACCTCCGCGTGACGAGCAGGACGGGCAAGGAGGTTCGGCCGTGACCGAGCTGTTCGCCGGCGTCGACGTCGCCACGGCGAACGTGCGCGTGCAGATCCACGACCCGCGCGGACGGGTGCGGGCCGCGGCCACGCGCGCGTTGCCGGAACCGGTCCGCGACGAGTGCGGGGCTTCCGAGCAGGACGCCACCGCCTGGTGGCCCGCCGTGCGGGCGTGCCTGCGCGAGTGCTGCACCGCCCTGGGCGAGCGGAGCGCCGCGATCTCGGCCCTGTCGGTGTCGGCGACCTCGGGCACCGTCGTGCTCGTCGACGAGACGGGCGCTCCGCTCGGCCCGGCGGTGATGTACGACGACCGCCGCGGGGTGCGCGAAGCCGGGATCGCCGCGGACGCCGGCCGCGAGCGGTGGCGGCACAGCGGCATCGTGCCCTCCGCGGGGTCGGGGCTGGCGCACCTCGCCTGGCTCGTGCGCCGCAGCCGCGAACCGGCGGCGCGCGTGTGCCACACGCCCGACGTCATCGCCCGGGAGCTCGTCGGAACCGCCGTGCCCACCGACACCAGTCACGCCCTCAAGAGCGGCTACGACGCCGTTCGCGGCGAGTGGGCGAGCGAGGTGTTCGACGCCCTCGGGGTGCCCGAGCACCTGCTGCCGGAGGTCGTGCTCCCCACCACGCCGCTGGGCACCGTCAGCGCGCACGCGGCCGAGCAGACCGGGCTGCCGGTCGGCTGCGTCGTGCGCGCCGGCATGACCGACGGGTGCGCGGGGCAGCTGGCCTGCGGCGCGGTCGGCACCGGCGAGTTCGTCACCGTGCTCGGCACCACGCTCGTGCTCAAAGGGGTCAGCGAGCAACCGGTGTCCGACCCGAGCGGAGCGGTGTACAGCCACCTGCACCCGGAGGGGCTGTGGTTGCCCGGCGGTGCGGCCAACATCGGCGGGTCCGCCCTGTCCGACCTCGACCCGGACGGCCTGGCCGAGCGGGACGAGGCGGCGCAGCGGCGCGGCCCGGCCGGCGTGGTGAGCTACCCGCTGCGCGGCGAGGGGGAGCGGTTCCCCTTCCGCGCGGACGAGGCCGCCGCTTTCACGCTCGGCGAGCCGGCCGATGCCGTGGAGGACTACCGCGCTCGGCTGGAAGGCGTGGCCTTCGCCGAGCGCCTCGCGCTGAGCCGGCTGGAACAGTTGGGTGCTCCGGCGGTGGGGCCCGTCCGCACCGCCGGAGGCGGCTCCGCCAGCCGCGTGTGGTGCCGGATCCGCGCCTCGGTGCTGAACCGGCCGGTGATGCGGATGCTCCGGGCCCGCACCGCCCTGGGAGCGGCGGTGCTGGCCGCCACCGGCAGCGCGCACACCGGCTTGGGCGAAGCTGCCGCTGCCATGGTCGGCTCGGGCGAGGTCGTCGAACCGGAGCCGGCGGAGGTCGACCGCCTCGACGAGAACTACCGGCGCTTCACCGCCGAACTGCGCAGGAGGGGGTGGCTGTGAACCGCCGCGTTCACGGGCCGACGTTGCGGCACGGGCGCGTGCGCAGTTCGGTGACGTAATCCGCGGGAGCGCCGGCGGACTCGGCGGCATCGGCGATCAAGCCGAGGTAGCGCGCCGACGGCAGACCGCCCTCGTAGGCCTCGAGCACGTGCAGCCACGCCAGCACCGGACCGTCGAGGGTCTGCACCCGCAGGCGCAGCTTCCGGTACATGCCGAGCTCCGTGCCCTCCCAGCCGTTCATCCTCCGCTCGTCGAACTCGCTGAGGTCGTACAGGACGGTGAAGACCTGGGCGTCGGACTCTTCGACGATCGTGGCGAGGGCGCCTTCCCAGCCGTAGTCCTCCCCGCCGAAGGTCAACCGCCAGTCCATCAGCCATCCCGTGCCCGCCATCGGTGAGTGGGGGGCACGCGTTGTCATGTAGTTGGGATCCATGTTGGATCCGTATGCGGCGTACAGCGGCACATGTCACAGGGTAGCGATCGATCGCCGTGAACGAAGCCCGGAGGGCGAAATCCCTGGCCGTGGTGCATGCCATCGCGTGTCACCACCCATATTGCCGGAATCGCTCGCCGCGTACCGTGAGTGCCGGTGCCCACACGCGGAACGGGAGGCGAAGTGACCCGCATCGTGATCATGGGAGGCGGCCCCGCGGGGTACGAGGCGGCCCTGGTCGCCGCGCAGCACGGGGCGGACGTCACGCTGGTCGAGCCGGAGGGCTTGGGTGGGGCGTGCGTGCTCTACGACTGCGTGCCCTCGAAGACGTTCATCGCCTCCGCCGGTGCCCGGTCCTCCTTCCGCGACGCGCGCGACCTCGGCATCCGCACCGGTGACGTGGACGCCGACGTGGAGGTCTCGGTCGTGCACGGTCGGGTCAAGGGCCTCGCGCTGGCGCAGTCGGCCGACATCCGCTCCCGCGTGCGCCGCGAGGGCGTCAAGATCCTCCCCGGGCGGGCCCGCTTCACCAACACCCAGCTGGGCATGGCCCAGCACCACATCGGCGTCGACCTCGCCGACGGCGGGTTCGAGGAGCTCATCGCCGACCAGGTCATGATCGCCACCGGTGCGACCCCCCGCATCCTCCCCGGCGCCGAACCGGACGGCGAGCGCATCCTCACCTGGCGCCAGCTCTACGACCTGCCCGACCTGCCGGAGCACCTCGCCGTCATCGGCTCCGGTGTGACCGGTGTCGAGTTCGCCTCCGCCTACACCGAGATGGGCGTGAAGGTCTCGATGATCTCCAGCCGGGACCGCGTGCTGCCGCACGAGGACGCCGACGCGGCGCGCGTGCTGGAGGAGGTCTTCACCGAACGCGGCACCGAGGTCGTCAAGCACGCGCGCGCCGAGCGGGTGGAGCGCACCGACTCGGGCGTGCTGATCCACCTCGCCGACGGGCGGCAGGTGGAGGCCAGCCACGCGCTGATGACCGTGGGCTCGGTGCCGAACACCGACGGCATCGGCCTGGAGCGGGTGGGTGTCGAAATCGACCGCGGTGGCTACACCCCGGTCGACCGCGTCTCGCGCACGAACGTCTCCGGGGTGTACGCGGCCGGGGACTGCACGGGGGTGCTGCCGCTGGCCTCGGTCGCCGCGATGCAGGGGCGGATCGCCATGTGGCACGCGCTCGGCGAGGGCGTTTCCCCGATCAAGCTGAAGACCGTCGCTGCCAACGTGTTCACCCACCCGGAGATCGCCACGGTCGGCATCAGCCAGCAGGCCATCGACTCCGGCGAGGTTCCGGCGCGCACGGTCACGTTGCCGCTGGCCACGAACCCGCGGGCGAAGATGGAGGGGCTGCGCCGCGGGTTCCTCAAGGTCTTCTGCCGCCCGCAGACCGGTGTCGTGGTGGGCGGCGTCGTCGTCGCGCCGAACGCGAGCGAGCTGATCCTGCCGATCGCGATGGCGGTGCAGAACCAGGTCACCGTTGACGACCTGGCCAGCACGTTCTCGGTCTACCCCTCGTTGTCCGGCTCGCTCACCGAGGCCGGCCGGCAGCTGATGCGCCACGACGACCTCGACTGACGAGCCGCCGGTCGGCGGCGCCGCCGACCGCTCGGGTGTACGTTCCGCCCGGGAGGTTCCTCGAGCTCGCGGGAGGTGGCCGATGCGCTCGCAGGTGCTGATCTACGACGGTGACTGCGGCTTCTGCACGCGCTGCGTCCGCATCGCTGCGCGCCTTCCGGTGCGGATGCGCGTCGTGCCCTGGCAGGAAGCCGACCTCGCGGCGTACCGCACGACGACCGAGCGGGCGCGGGGCGAAGTGCTGTGGGTCGCTGCGGACGGCCGCGTGCTCGGCGGTGCCGCAGCGGTGGCCGGGGTGCTGCGCTCGGCGGCGCTGCCGTGGCGCGCGCTCGGGCGCGCGCTGGACCTGCCCGGGGTGCGGTTCCTGGCCGAGCGCGCCTACCGGTGGACCGCCGACCACCGGCATCGGCTGCCGGGCACGACACCCGCGTGCCAGCTCCCCCCGCACGAGCGTCCGCGCGGGACGCAGCCGGAGTGAACCACGGGGCGCTCCGGCGTCTCGGACGGAAGTTCGAGGAATGCACGGGCGAACCCTGGCCGATAGGTCGACTCGGCATGTCTTTTCGGCCGAGTCGCAGCAGTCCTCTCCCTCCGTAACGTCGCAGGTGTCGGAAACGGCGGGCCGGTGGCCCCGCATCGGTGGCCCCGCATCGGTGGCTCCGCACCGGTGGCCCCGCGTTCGCATCGGTCCGATGTGGACTCTGCACGTGCGGCCTGCGAGGGGGAGGACGATGGTCGGTCAGGCATTCGCGCCCGAATACCGGGGTGCGCTGGGAGAGCTGTCCGTGAACGCGTCGTACGCGGACGTGCTGCAGCAGGCGCGGGAGCGCTCCCGGCACAGCGCCAACGGGGGCGAGTTCGCGCAGGCGCGGCTGGCGGAAGCGGAGGCGTGCCGCAGGTTGGGCGAGCTCACCGCTGCGGAGGAGGCGTGGCGGTCGAGCTACCGCGCCTCGCAGCACCGCGAGGACCGCGCCGGCATGGCCTGGGCGCTGTGGAGCGGCGGAACGCTGGCCCGGCAGCGCGGGCGGATGCGGCTGGCGCTGCGGTGGCTGGTCCGCGGGCGCGATTTCGCCTGGGAAGCGGGTGATCTGCTCGCGCACGGGTACACGCGCGCCGGGATCGCGGAAACGCTGCGCATTCAGGGGGATTACGTTCGGGCGCGTCCGCTGCACGAGGAGCTGCTCGCCGAGGCGCGGCAGCGCGGGGAGTGCCGGCACATCGTGTGGTCCTTGGAGGGCCTGGCGCAGATCGACCGGCAGGAGGGGGACCTGTCCGCTGCGTGGGACCGCTTCTCCGAGGCGCAGCGCGTCGCCGAGGAGGGCGGTGACGACCGGGGGAGCGCGTGGGCGCTGCGCGGCATGGCCGACGTGCGTTCGTTGTTCGGCGAGCACGAGGAGCCGCTGCGGCTGCTGACGCGGGGCGAGCGGATCTGCCGGGACATGCGGCTGGACAGCGCGTTGGCCTACAACCGCAAGATGCGCGGGAACGTGCTCTTCCGTGCCTGCTGGCACGGGGAGGCCGCACGGGTCTACGAGGACGCCTGCCAGCGCTTCGCGGAGCTGCACGAGCCGCGCGGGCTCCTGCTCGCCCGGCTGGGGCTGGTGAAGAGCAGGGCGCGGCTCGGTCGACCACGGAGCGAGACGGAACGGCATTTGCGGGAGCTGCGCGACACGGCTCAGGGGCACGACCTGCCCGGGCTCACCCGGCTGGTCACCGAAGCCGCAGCCGAATTCTGCCCGGACGCCTCGCTGTAGGGAGGAGCTGCAGGGGAGGGGCTGCAGGGGAGGGGACAGCCCCAGGACCCGCTCCCGGCCGCGCGGGAGGCTTCAGCGGGTGCGTTCACTCGACCCAGTCGAAGGTCTTCGTCACCGCCTTCTGCCACTGGTGGTACTGCTGCTCGCGCTGGTCCGCCGGCATCTGCGGAGTCCACTCCTTGTCCAGCTGCCAGTTCGAGCGGACGTCGTGCGTGCTGGTCCAGAATCCGACGGCGAGCCCGGCCGCGTAGGCAGCGCCGAGCGCGGTGGTCTCGTTGACCACGGGTCGCACCACGGGCACGCCGAGGATGTCGGACTGGAACTGCATGAGCAGCTCGTTGAATACCATGCCGCCGTCGACCTTCAGCGACTTGAGCGGCACACCGGAGTCGGCGTTCATCGCTTCGATGACCTCGCGGGTCTGGAACGCCGTGGCTTCCAGCACCGCGCGGGCGAGGTGCCCGCGGTTGACGAAGCGGGTCAGGCCGACGATCGCGCCCCGCGCGTCCGCGCGCCAGTGCGGGGCGAACAGGCCGGAGAAGGCGGGGACGAAGTAGGTGTCGCCGTTGTCCTCGACCGTGCTCGCGAGCTGTTCGATCTCGGGGGCGGTGGCGATCATGCCGAGGTTGTCGCGCAGCCACTGCACCAGCGAGCCGGTCACGGCGATCGAGCCCTCGAGGCAGTACACCGTGTGCTCGTCGCCGAGCTTGTACCCGACGGTCGTGAGCAGGCCGTTCTCGCTGAGCACCGGCTCGGTCCCGGTGTTGAGCAGCAGGAAGTTGCCGGTGCCGTAGGTGTTCTTCGCCTCGCCCGGCGACAGGCACGCCTGCCCGAACGTCGCCGCCTGCTGGTCACCGAGGATGCCGGCGATCGGGACCCCGCCGAGGGCGCCGCGCTCCCGGAACTGCCCGTAGACCTCCGAGGAGGAGCGGATTTCCGGCAGCATGGACATCGGGATCCCGAACTCGGCGCAGATGCCCTCGTCCCACTGCAGGGTCTCCAGGTCCATCAGCAGGGTGCGGGAGGCGTTGGTGGCGTCGGTGATGTGCAGACCGCCGTCGGTCCCGCCGGTGGAGTTCCAGATGACCCACGTGTCCATGGTTCCGAACAGGATCTCGCCGCGTTCGGCGCGCTCCCGCAGACCGTCCACATTGTCCAGCAGCCAGCGGATCTTGGTTCCGGAGAAGTACGGCGACAGCGTCAGGCCGGTCTTGCTGTGGTACCGGTTCTGCCCACCCGCACCGGAGGAGAAGTAGTTCACCAGGTCGACGGTGCGGGTGTCCTGCCAGACGATCGCGTTGTGCACGGGCTTGCCGGTGTTCTTGTCCCACAGCACCGTCGTCTCGCGCTGGTTCGTGATGCCGCAGGCGGCGATGTCGCCGGTGACGAGGTCCGCCTTCGCGAGCGCCCCGGCGCACACCTGCCGGACGTTCGCCCAGATCTCCTCCGGATCGTGCTCCACCCAGCCGGCGCGGGGGAGGACCTGCCGGTGCTCCACCTGCTCCGAGGAAACGACGCGCCCCTCGCGGTTGAAGACCATGCAGCGCGTCGACGTCGTTCCCTGGTCGATGGCGGCGATGTAGGAGGTCATGTGCTGCTCACCTTCCTGTGTACGACGGTGTGCCGATCCAGCCGGGTCCTGCTGGTGCTGCGGCGCACCGCTCCAGCCGGACCCGGTCCCCAACAGCAACGGCACGCGGAATGTCCCAGCGGAGCCCTCCTACGCTCCGGTGGCGGGGAGGAGGAGGGCGACGGCTCCGGCGAGCCCCCCGCCCAGGAGCGGGCCCAGGATCGGAACCCAGGAGTAGTCCCACCCGGCGGTGCCCTTCCCGCGGATCGGCAGGAACGCGTACGCGATGCGGGGGCCGAGATCGCGGGCCGGGTTGATGGCGTAGCCCGTGGGCCCGCCCAGCGAGTTGCCGATGGTCATGACGACGAACGCCACCCCGGCGTAGCCGAGCGCTGCGTTCCCGAACTCCGGGATGCCCGGTACGTCGCCGGGGGTGGCCTGCGGGGACTGGATGATCCAGAACACGAGGACGAACGTCCCGATGATCTCGGTCACGGTGTTCCACGGCTTGTTCGGCACGGTCGGGACGGTGGAGAAGATGCCGAGGGTGTTCGCCGGGTCGTCGTGCGTGTCGAACTGCAGCTTGTAGGCGGCCCAGCACAGCACGGCGCCGATGCAGCCGCCGACGACCTGCGCGACCACGTAGACGGGGACCTCGGACCACGGTGTCTGCCCGTTGACCGCCATCCCGAACGTCACCGCGGGGTTGATGTGCCCGTCCGTCGGCGCCGCAACGCTGGCACCGGTGAACACCGCGAAACCCCAGCCGACGTTCACCATCAGGAAGCCGCCGCCGTGGCCGAGCGTGCGGCTGAGGGTTACGTTCGCCACCACGCCGCAGCCGAGCAGCGTCAACAAACCGGTTCCGAGGGCTTCCCAGAGGAATATTTCGCCGTAGCTCATACCGCCGTTCCTTCACGCCTCGGCCGTTCCGGGCAGGGCACTCCAGCAGGGGCGCTCCAGCAGGGCGCTCCCGATGTCCGACATGGAACGAGTCGGAACAGTACTGCCGCATCGCAACACGTGTCCACGGTTGCCGCCACCCCGCCCCGCCGAACGGCACCGAAGTCCACCTGGGACTGCCGGCGCGGCCGCATCCGGCAAGCCCTCGCCGGGAAGTCCCAGATGCGGGAAGTGCGCGCGGACGAGCGTTAGACTGCGGGCGGCATCGCCGAACCCGCGCGGCTCCCCCGGGGGAGGCGGAGCGCGTCGGGCGCTGTTCGCTCAGCTGCGGCATGATGGTCGCCCGGGACGGCGTCGGCGGTGCACGTCCGCGTCGAACGCAGGACGCGATCCGAGCGAGGAGGACGTCTGGTGTCCAACCACACGACCGGTACGACAGGCAGCGAGGCGTTTCGCCGCGGCGGCAAGCTCGGACCCGCTGAACGGACCGACAACTGGCGCCGGCTCGGAAACGAGAGGTTCGACGTCCTCGTCATCGGCGGCGGGGTCACCGGTTCCGGGGTCGCGTTGGACGCGGCCACGCGCGGGCTGCGCGTGGCGATGGTCGAGGCGCGCGACTTCGCCGCCGGGACGTCGAGCCGGTCCAGCAAGCTCTTCCACGGCGGTCTGCGCTACCTCGAACAGCTCGAGTTCTCCCTCGTCAAGGAAGCCCTGACCGAGCGCGAGCTGATGCTGACCAAGATCGCGCCGCACCTGGTCAAGCCCGTCAGCTTCCTGTACCCGCTGACCCACCGCTTCTGGGAACGCCCGTACACCGCAGCCGGTCTGGCGCTGTACGACACGATGGGCGGTGCGCGTTCCGTGCCGGGGCAGAAGCACCTCACCCGCGCCGGTGCGCTGCGGATGATGCCCGCGCTGAAGAACGACGCGTTCGTCGGCGGCATCCGCTACTACGACGCGCAGGCCGACGACGCGCGGCACACGATGACCGTCGCCCGCACCGCGGCCAGCTACGGCGCGGCGATGACCACCTCCACCCAGGTGGTCGACTTCCTGCGCGATGCCGACCGGGTCGTGGGGGCGCGCGTGCGCGACACCGAGACCGGTGCGGAAACGGACGTGCAGGCGCAGACCGTCGTCAACGCGACCGGAGTGTGGACCGACGAGCTGCAGAAGCTCTCCGGCGGGCGCGGCCGGTTCCGGGTGAAGGCCAGCAAGGGCGTGCACATCGTCGTCCCCCGCGACCGCATCGTCGGTGAGACCGGCCTGATCCTGCGCACGGAGAAGTCGGTGCTGTTCGTCATCCCGTGGGACAACCACTGGATCATCGGTACCACCGACACCGACTGGAAGCTCGACCTGGCGCACCCGGCGGCCACGAAGAGCGACATCGACTACATCCTCGGCCACGTCAACGAGGTGCTGGCCACGCCGCTCGAGCACGCGGACATCGAAGGCGTCTACGCGGGGCTGCGGCCGCTGCTGTCCGGGGAGAGCGACGACACGTCGAAGCTCTCCCGCGAGCACGCGGTCGCGCGCGTGGCGCCCGGTCTCGTCGCCATCGCCGGCGGCAAGTACACGACCTACCGGGTCATGGCCGCCGACGCGGTCGACGCCGCGGCCGCCGACATCAGCGGGCGCGTGGCCTCGTCGATCACCGACGAGGTACCGCTGATCGGCGCGGACGGGTACCACGCCCTGGTCAACCAGATCGACCAGCTGGCCTCCGAGTACGGCCTGCACCCGCACCGGGTGCGCCACCTGCTCAACCGGTACGGCTCGCGGGTGCACGACGTGCTCGCGCTCGCCGCCGACAGGCCGGAGCTGCTCAAACCGGTCCCCGAGGCCGCGGACTACCTGCAGGTCGAGGTCGTCTACGGCTGCGAGCACGAAGGCGCGCTGCACCTGGAGGACGTGCTCACCCGGCGCACCCGCATCTCGATCGAGTACCCGCACCGCGGTGTCGACTCGGCCGAGCCGGTGGCGCGGCTGATGGCCGAGACCCTCGGTTGGGACGACGCGCGGATCGCGCGCGAGGTGGAGGTGTACACCAAGCGCGTCGAGGCCGAGCGGGACTCGCAGATGCAGCCCAGCGACGAGGCGGCCGACGCGACCCGTTCCGCCGCGCCGGAAGCGCGGGAGAACCTCGCTCCGCTCGACGTGGGCTGATCCGGACGGCCCGTCGAGGTCGGCCTCCCGCCGCAGGCCGGCGTTCGCGCACCGCGGGCCCTCCGCCGAGCTCTTCAGCCCCGCCGCGCGCTCGGCGGGTCCGAGCCGCACTCGGTGAGCAGCTCCTCCACCTGGGCGAGCAGCCGTCGCGCGTCGACCGGGGCGAGCGTGCTCCACTCCTGCCCGGACGGCGTGCTGCGGCGCAGTTGCAGGTAGCGGCCGCGCTCGGTGTCGAAGAACCCGACCACGTGCCCGGCGCGGACGCGGTTGCCCCGGTGGTCCCGGGCCGCTGCGCCGAACTGCCCCTGGAAGCGCGCGCCGCGCACCATGTCGGTGACCGCCGCCGCGTCGTCGCGGCGCACGCCCCGGGATTGCAGCGCCGCGGTGAGCCCGTGCACGTCGTCACCGGCCTCCGCGGCGGCCGCGTCGAGGTCGGCGCTGGGCACCGACACCGAACGCCCCGGGCCGGCGGGCGCTTCCGGCAGCACGGACAGGGCCTGCCGCGGCAGCCCCCCGGCCGCGACCGGGTGCAGCGTGATCGCGTCACCGTCCTTGACCGCCAGCACCGCCCGCTGGCCGCCGGTCCCGGCGGCCAGCGCCCGCACGCTGCGCCCGAGCCACAGGCGGGCGTCCACCTCGCGAGCGGGACTGGTGAGCACCTCCAGGTGCGCTGCCAGTTCCGGATCCGGCTCGGTGGGACCGGCGAGCCCGCGTCCGATGAGCGCCTGCCAGGCGTCCGCGGCGATGCGCGCGCGCTCGGTGTGCGTGCGCCCCGGCGAGGGCACGGTGAGCACGAGCGGGACGGGGTGCAGGTCGAGGTGCTCGACGAGGACGTCGAGCTCCACGGCGGACAGGGCGACGGGACGGGTCGCGTGCCGCTCGCTCTCGCCGATGCCGATCACCGGTCCGGATCACCCCCGATGACCGGCACCGCCGTGGTGTGCGGAGCGTCGAAGAAGCCTCCCCCGCGGCCGAGGTCCTCGGTGACGGTTCCCCCGGTCGCCTCGTCCCCGTCGTCCGCGCCGTCCCGGGACGTGCCGGCTCCGCCGCGGGGGACGGCCGTGCCGGTGCGGGAGGTCGTCCCGGTGCGGGAAGGTGCGGTGGCGCCGGAGATCGTGCCGCCGCGGGAGGGCGCGGCGGCCCCCGGCTGCGCCCGGCCGGGGAGCGGCTGCTCACCGGGGCGCGCGGTGGCGCCGCCCGCGCCGGGCGCGGCGGTCCAGCTCAGGGTGACCGCGCGTTCGGCCGAGCCCCCCGGTGCGGGTGCGGGCGCGGTCCCCGCGTCCACGACCGGCCGCGGCGGCCGGTCGAACGCGGCCAGCGCGGTGGTGTTCGCCGCGGTGGAGCTCTCGTAGCTGCGCATCACGTCGTGGGCGCGCTGTTCGGCGGCCGCCTTGCGGGCTTCCTGGTGCTCGTAGTCGGTCTGCCCGCCGAAGAGGTGCGTCAGCAGCGTCGTCGCCGGACCGGGTTCTTCGGCGGTCACGTGCACCGGCGGGGGCATGTCGCGGCGGGCGCGGCTGATGAACTCGGCCTGCTGCTCGGCCCGCTCCCGCATGGTGGCGGCCGCGTGGCGGGCTCGTGCGGCCCACTCCGCGAGGGGGCGGAGTCCGTCGCGGGCGCTGTCGGCGGCCGCGCCTTCCCAGTCGGCTGCGGCGGAGCGCACGGCGGTGGCGATCCCCTCGTCGATCTCGTCGAGCGCCCGGGTGAGCTCGCCCCAGCGGCGCGCCGGGTCGGTGGAGCCGTCGGGCCCGGGCCCGCTGTTGATCTGCGCGAAGAGCTCGGCATGGCTGTAGCCCTGCCAGCGGTGGTCGCTCATGTTCATCCCCTCGGGGGCAGTCGGCGCGCGGTCAGCAGCCGCTGTCGCGGAGATCGGCCGCGTTGTCCTCGTCGAGGCGCCGGTACTGGTCGTCGGCGCGGTTCAACGATTCGACCGCGTTCTGCAGCTGGTCGCGGTAGTCGCACAGGGCGGTCAGCGCGTCGTCACCGCCCTCGACGGAGCGCTGGTTGAACTGCTCGGCGGCGTGCGTGCTGACGGGGTCGCCCGCCCACGGGCGGATGCGCAGTTCGGTGATCGCGTGCTCGATCTGCACGCCGACGTCGTCCAGCGACCCCTGCAGGGAGCTGACCAGGTTCGGGATGGCCGACGGTTCGATGCGCACCGATCCGTCCGAACCGCGTGGTCCGGGGACGGCTTCGCCCGGTGAACTCGCTGGCACGGTGTACCTCCCACACGGAGCCCGCGCTCCCGCACCGCGGCGGTGGGTCGCGGGCACGGCGCACGATTCCGCGGCCACTCTAGTCACTGATCCGCGCCGCGCGGGAGGCGCTGCGCGGAGGACGCCCGCACTCCGCGCAGCGGGTCCGCCCGTCACTGGCTCGGTTCGACGCTCCCGCCCCGTTCCGCGCCCGGTTCGCCGGAGGTGAGGGTGGCCACGGCCTCCTCGGCGACGTGGTGGGCCCCGCTGCACAGCTGCTCGAGCGGTGGGGGCGGGTGCCCGCCGTCGTCGCGGTAGAGCACGTCGATGTGCTGCCCCTGCGCGGTGCTCACGGCGACGTTGCAGGACAGGTTGAGCCCCGGTGTCTTGATGACCAGCGCGGGGAAGTCCTGCACCGTCGTCCGGGTGGCTTCCACCTGCGCCGTGTCGTCGGTCCACAGGCTCATGTCCTCGGTGGCGACCAGGGCGATGCGGGCGCCGACCCGCGCGGTGGTGTTGCGGTGGCTGCACGCCGGTGCGTCGGAGAACCCGGCGTCGACGTTCGCGACGGGGGCGCGGTCGAAGCCGAGCTGCTCGCGCTGGTCGTCGGTGAGCAGCGCGCACGGGTCGACCCCGTTCAGCGGGACGTCGGCGGGGCGTTCCGGCGGCGGGGCGCTGCTGCTCGTCGGGGGAGGGGGCGGTGGTGGCGGTGCTGTGTGGGCGGAGCGCTCGTCCGGGCTGGACAGGGCGCATCCGGAGAGCACTGCGGTGCAGGCGGCGAGCGCTCCGCCGGTGAACCGCCGACTCGTCCTGGTCCGTGCGCGGGGCATGTGATCACCGTAGCGGAGAGGCTCTCCGCGCCGGAGGAGCTCGGCCACCCGTGGTGGCCGCTCCGCTACCGCCGGAAGGCCCCGCTGCACAGGGCGATCACCAGCGGGATGAGCAGCACCAGTCCCAGCTGCTTCATCGTCAGCAGCAGCGCGACGCCGAGCAGCGCCACCCCCGCGATCAGCGCCACCCGGCGCAGCGGGAACCCGCTCCCGCCCGAGCGGGCGGGTGGTCGCGCCTGCGCCGGGGCGGCCGGTTCGAGCACGTCGGGACGCGGGGAGGGCAGGTCGGCGAAGAGGGGGAGCAGATCGGAGCGGAAGCGCGCCGCCGCGGCGTCCTGGCAGCGCTGGTCGTACTCGGCGAGTTCCAGCCGGCCGGCGGAGAAGTGCTCACCGAGCAGCCGCATCGCTTGCTGGCGCTCGGAGTCGCCGATGCGCACGTCCCGGTCCACACCGCCATCCTAGGCGTTTCGGGCACGCCGGAAACAGCAGCGGGAAGCTGCCGGAGCGGTCCTGACCGCGCGGACGGGTCCGGTGCGCGGCACCGGACCCGGCGCGGCACCCGGGCGGACGGGCACCACGGACCCGTCCGACGCGGGTGGTCAGCTGTGCACGAGCTGCCCGGTCCCCCGCTCGGACTCCTGACCGGCCGGAGCGGGGTCCGCCTCGGCCTCCGGGTTGAGCAGCGGCGGCTCCGAGGGCTGGTGCAGCCGCTCGTCGTCGATCAGGCCCTCGGTGCGCGCCACCACCGTCGGCACGACGATCTGCCCGGCGACGTTGGTCATGGTGCGCATCATGTCGAGGATCGGGTCCACCGCGTAGGCGATGGCGATGCCGGTGGCCACGACCTGCGGCGGGAAGCCGAGCGCGGACACGGTGAGCGTGAGCATCGTGAACCAGCCGGTGACGCCGGCCGTGGCGATCGCGCCGAACACGGCGACGAGCACGATGATGACGTACTGGGTCGCCCCGAGCTCGATGCCGAACATGTTCGCGATGAAGATCGACCCGATGGCCGGGTAGATCGCGGCGCAGCCGTCCATCTTCGTGGTCGTCGCCAGCGGCACCGCGAAGTTCGCGTACGCGGGCTGCACGCCGAGGTTCTCCGCGGTCTGCCGGGACAGCGGCAAGGTCGCGCTGGACGAGCGCGACACGAACGCGAACTGCAGCACGGTCCACGCCTTGCTGAAGAACCGCAGCGGGCTCACCCGGGCCACCGTCGCCAGCAGCACGGGGTAGACGACGAGCAGCACGAGCGCGCAGGCCACGTAGGTGGCGCCGGTGAGCTTGAGCAGCGGCGCGAAGAACTCGTTGCCGTAGGTGGCCACGGCGTTGCCGATCAGCCCGAGGGTGCCGAGCGGAGCGAGCCGGATGATCCAGCCCAGGATCCGCTGGATGATCTCGAACAGGGAGCGGTTGAACGAGACGAACGGCGCGGCCTTGTCCCCCAGGCCGTAGGTCGCGGCCCCGACGAGCAGGGCGATGAACACGACCTGCAGGGTCTCGCCGTCGGCGAAGGCGCTGACCAGGTTGTCCGGCACGAGACCGGTGAGCAGGTCCAGCCACGAACCGGCTGATTTCTCCCCGACCTCGCGCACGTTCTCCGGGTCGGGGGCCAGGGAGGTGCCGTCACCCGGCTGGAACAGCCTGCCGATGACCAGGCCGATGATCACGGCGATGAACGACGTGGTCGCGAACCACAGCGCCGTCTTGCCGCCGAGGCGCGCCGCGGTGCGCCCGCCGCCGATGTTGCGCAGGCTGTTGATGCCCACGACGATCGCCGTGAAGATCAGCGGCAGCACGGTGAACGTGAGCAGGTTGGTGAACGTCGAGCCGATCGTGTCCAGCGCGGTGGTCAACCAGTCGGCTCCGGTGGCTCGCGCGAGCCAGCCGAGCCCGGCGCCGGCGACCAGCGACGCGAGGACGAGGACGGCGAAGATCTTCGGGTTGAACCGGAAGCGGCGGCGCGCCGCCGCCGGCGCGGTGGAAGATGCCGAGGTGGGCACGGGGCTCTCCTGAGATCGCTGGACGCGGCCGCTCCGCCGCGGGCGCTCCGAGCGCGCCGGCGGGGGGAGCGGACCGTGGGCTTTCCCGTCGTGACTGCGGGCACCGGTGCGGTGCCGGCCGGGTGGTGCCGGCCTGGGAAGCGTCCGGTCAGCGACAGATGGCGCTGGCCTGCAGTCGCAGGTCGACGTGCAGGCGGCTGGTCAGCAGGAGGAGCCGCGGGTGTCCCATCACGGTCAGTTGTAACTCGATCGGGGCGCCCTGGCATTCCCCGGGGGCGGGATTTGTGCCCGAGTTCATCCGGGTGTCGCAGTGCTGCACCGATTTTCGCGAGAAGACGTCACTGCTGCGTGTTGCGCTGACCCCGCAACGTGACGATGTCCGCGGTGTCACGGGGATGCCGGCGTCAGGGAAGCCGGTGTCGGGGGATGCCGGCGTCACGCCGTCCACAGGGTCACGACGTCCACCCCGACCTCGGCGAGCAGGCTCCGCGTCAGCGGCAGGCTGATGCCGAGCACGCTGGAAGGATCGCCGTCCACGCCCTCCACGAACCAGCCGCCGAACCCCTCCAGCGTGAAACCTCCTGCCACGTGCAGCGGTTCACCGGTGCTGACGTAGGCGTCCACCTCGGACCCGCTCGGCGTGCCGAACCGCACCGTCGTCGCCCGGTGCGCCTGCGCGCGGGCCGCCGGGCGCCCGGCGCTGATCCGCACCACCGCGTGCCCGGTCAGCAGCGTGCTCTCGGAACCCGCGTTGCGCAGCCAGCGCTGCTCGGCCGCCGCGGGCGTGCCGGGCTTGCCCGCGAGCTCGCCGTCGGGCGTGCGCAGCATCGAATCGCAACCCACGACCACCGCCTCGCCGAACTCCTCCGCGACCGCGGCGACCACCGCCTCGGCCTTGGCGGCCGCGAGCGCGAGCACCTGCTCGGCCGGGCCCGCGTCACCGGCGCGCCGCAGCACCGCCTGCTCGTCGACACCGGACACGCGGACGACCGGATCGACCCCCGCGGAGCGGAGGACGGAGAGGCGGGCGGGGGAAGCGGAAGCCAGCACGAAACGCACGGGGGAGAGTTTAGGGTATGCGCCGGAAGCGGCTTCGCCGCTTGCCTGACGAGTCGGTGCGCGGCCGAACGATGCGAACTGTTTCGCATCGGATTGCAGCGGTGGTCGCGGTCGTGTCGTGGGCGCCTTCGGCGCTGCCGCGCCGAGAACGAGGCGGTGGCCCGAACAGGCCCCGGGTCGTCGCGGACAGGGGGCGTTCTAGGCTGAACGAATGACGACTCCTGCGCTGCTGGACCCGGAGACGCTGCGCACGCGCCTGGTGGAGCACGGCCCGTACGCGGCTCTGGACGTGGTGACCGTGACCGGGTCGACGAACACCGATCTCGTCGCGGCCGCCGGCCGGGGCGCGGTCGACCGCACCGTGCTCCTCGCCGAGGAGCAGCGCACCGGGCGGGGACGTCGCGACCGCTCCTGGATCTCCCCGCGCGGTTTCGGCCTGCACGCCAGCGTGCTGCTGCGACCGGAGCTCCCGCTGGCGTCCCTGGCGCGCCTGCCGGTCGTGGCCGGGCTGGCCGCGGCGGAGACCATCAGCACCGGCTACCTGCTGCCGGTGTCGTTGAAGTGGCCCAACGACGTGCTCATCGGCGAGCCGGGGCGCAAGGTCGCGGGCATCCTCGCGGAGACCACCACCGGCGGGGGCGGTGCGGCCGCGGTGCTCGGCATGGGGATCAACGTGCACCACGCGCGCGAGGACCTGCCGCAGCAGGCCGGCGCCGCCGAGCCGACCTCCCTGGACGCCGAGGGGGCCGGTGTCGACCGGGAGGAGTTCGCGGTGCAGCTGCTGCGCGAGTTCGCCCGCTTCGAGGGCATGTGGCGCGCGGCCGGGGGCGACCTCGCCCGCGCCGGTCTGCTCGAGCGCTACCGGCGCCACTGCGGCACGATCGGACGGCAGGTGCGGGTGGATCTCACCGACGGCGCGCTGCACGGCACCGCGGTGGACGTCGACGACACCGGCGGCCTGCTGCTGCGCACCGAGTCCGGCGAGCTCACGGCGGTCTCCGCCGGCGACGTGGTGCACCTGCGCCCCGCGGGGACGTGACCGGCGGAACGTGATCAGCGGGAGCAGCCGGATTGGTAATACTGAGTCGCACCACCGGCTGCGAGTACCGCTGACGGTGCTCGGGGCGCGGAGCATCCGCGACGACACGCCCGGGCGGACGCGTCCGGGCGGTCGACCGCAGGCGCGCTGATCCACCGGGAGGACCGCCCGGGGAGATCGGCAGCAGCTCCCGGTGCGGTGCTTCCGGCGGGTACGGTGCTCGCGAGAGCCGTCGAACCTCGGGAGGAAACGCGGTGGCCTACCCTGACGCCCTGCTCGGGGAGGACGAGGACGTGGTGGTGCACGCGCACCCCCACTGGAAGAAGCTCGTCCTCCCGGTCCTGGTGCTGTTCGCCGTGGTCGGCGGCGGTTCCTACCTCGCCGCGCTGGCCGCCCCGCTGTCGTGGCACGCGATCGCCTGGGGCGCGCTGGGAGTCCTCGCCGCGGTCATCCTCGTCCCGGCCACGCTGACCCCCGTGCTGCGGCGGCAGACCACGCACTTCGTCGTGACCACGCACCGCATCATGGTCCGCGAGGGCGTGTTCACCCGCAGCGGCGTGGACATCCCGCTGCAGCGGGTCAACTCGGTGCAGTTCCGGCACGGCCTCGTCGACCGGATCTTCGGCTGCGGCACGCTCGTGGTCGAGTCGGCGTCCGAGAACCCGCTGGAGTTCGAGGACATCCCGCACGTCGAGCAGGTGTACACGCGGCTGTACCAGGAGGTCCCCGCGCCGGGCGGCGAGGACCACGGCCGGCGCGACGCGGTGGAGGAGCGTTGATGGACGCTTGGGAGTCCGGCCTGCCGATGCGCACGCCCGACGAGGACCTGCCGAGCGCGGTGACGATCTGGGAGGTCGGTCCGCGCGACGGGCTGCAGAACGAGAGCGGCACGGTGCCGGTGGAGGTCAAGCGCGAGTTCCTGGAGCGGCTGACCGAGGCCGGGCTGCCGGTGGTGGAGGCGACGAGCTTCGTCCACCCGAAGTGGGTGCCGCAGCTGGCCGACGCCGCGGAGCTGCTCGAGGCCTTCCGGCCCGCCCCCGGAGTGCGCTACCCGGTGCTCGTGCCCAACGACAAGGGCCTGGACCGCGCGGTGTCCGCGGGAGTGCGCGACGTGGCGATCTTCGCCGCGGCGACGGAGAGCTTCGCCCGGCGCAACCTCAACCGCGCGCTCGACGAGCAGTTCGCCATGTTCGAACCGGTGGTGCAGCGGGCGCTGTCCGAGGGGATGACCGTCCGCGGGTACGTCTCCATGTGCTTCGGCGACCCGTGGGAAGGTCCGGTCGCGGTCGACCAGGTCGTCGACGTGGGCGAGCGGCTGCTGGACATGGGGTGCGCGCAGCTGTCACTGGGCGACACGATCGGCGCGGCCACCCCGGGCCACGTGGCCGCCCTGCTGCGCGGGTTCGCCGCAGCGGGCGCGGGGACCGACCGGCTGGCGGTGCACTTCCACGACACCTACGGCCAGGCCCTGGCCAACACCTACGCGGCGCTCCGCCACGGGGTGACCACGGTGGACTCCTCGGCGGGTGGTCTGGGCGGCTGCCCCTACGCCCGCTCGGCCACCGGCAACCTCGCCACCGAGGACCTCGTGTGGATGCTGTCCGGACTGGGCATCGAGCACGGTGTGAACCTGCGCTCCCTCGTGGACACGAGCGCGTGGATGGCCGAGCACCTCGGCAAGCCGAGCCCGTCGGGCGTCGTGCGGGCGCTGGCCCCGTGACCGCGGCACCGGAGCCGGAGCTGCGCTCGGTGCGGGGACGCCCGGTGCTCGTGTGGCGGTGCGACCGCCCGTGGCTGGCCATCTCCTCCGGGCCCTGCGGCGGTGGGCTCGGCACCCGCCGGTGGGTGCTCAACGCGATGGTGCACCGCGACTACGTCCGCCCCGACCCGGCCGCGCACGTCGACGAGATCCGCGCCGAGCTCGGCCTGCCGGGGTCCGGCGCGGGCCTGCTCACCGCGGTCGACGTGCGGGAGGCGGTCACCGCCGCGGACGCGGGCGTGCAGGCCTGCGTCACCACCGGCGTGACCGACCCGGTGTGGGCCGCCGCCCCGGAACCGGCGCTGCACGCCCCGGAACCGGGCACGATCAACGCGGTGTGCTTCTCACCGGTGCGGCTCAGCGACGCGGCCCTGGTCAACGCGGTCTCCACCGTCGCGGAGGCGAAGGCCCAGGCACTGGTCGAGGCCGGCGTGGCCGGCACCGGCACGGTCACCGACGCGACCGCGGTGCTCTGCCCGCCCGACGGTCCCGCGGAGGACTACGGCGGGCCGCGCTCGCGCATCGGCTCCTCGCTCGCGCGGGCCGTGCACCGGGCCGTGACCGGTGGGCTGCGGAGCGGGGGCTGAGCCGGCGCGGGCGCGGTCCCCCGCCGACGGGTACCTCCGCCCGCGGGCCGCGGACTGCTCCGCGCGGGTCAGATCGGCTGGTTGAGCGCCTTCTCCTTGCGCGCGGCCACGGTCGACCCGGATTCGCGGCTCGCCATGCGGCGCAGCACCACCGGGGCGACGAGCATCCCGACGACCGCCCACGTGCCGAGGACGCCGAGGGTCTCCAGGTGCCGCCACGACTCGCCGATCTCGGCGACGGCCATCTGGTCGGGCAGCAGCGCCGAGCGCATCCCCAGCCCCGTCCAGTACAGCGGGAAGACCTGCGCGATCACCTGCACCCACGTGGGGAACACCGTGATCGGGAAGAAGATCCCCGAGATCACCACCAGCCCCATGATGGGCACCATGATGAAGCCCATCTGCCGCGGGTTGGAGAACAGCGAGCCGAACACCGCGCCGATGGGCAGCGTGGCCACGAGGCCGAGCGCCGCCACCCACAGGAACGTCGCCCACGAGCTCAGCGAGGCGAGCTCGAGCCCGTCGAAGAACACGGCCCCGGGGAGGAGCAGGATCAGCAGGCTGACCGCGGTGATCCCGCCGAGCATGACGATCTTGCCGGCGAGGTAGGTGACCATGCCGTGCGGGGTGGCCTTGGCCCGCAGCAGGGTGCCGTCCTCGCGGTCCACCGTCAGCGCCTGCGTGGCGTTGACCATCCCCGTGAACACCACGGTCATGCCGAGCACGCTGGGCAGCGTCATCGCCGCGAGCGAGAACCCGGTTCCCTCCACGGTGGAATCGCTCTGGGTGCTCATCACGATGAGGAACACCACGGGCGGGAACAGGTAGCCCCACAGGTCCTGGCCGCTGGTGAACGTGTGCCGCAGCTCGACGAACCCGCGGCGGAACGCGAGGCGCGCGGTGTGCCCGGTCACGGCTGCTCCTCCCCGGTGGTGAAGGCGAACCGGTCGATGTCCTGCCCCGACTCGAAGGCGCGGACCAGTGCCATGTAGGTGTCCTCCAGCGTGGCGCGGCGCACCTCCAGCTCGGTGACCGCCTCGTGCCGGTTGAGCAGGTCGCGGACGAAGGGGGTCGGGTCGGCGGTGCTGTGCGCGTGCCGCTGCCCGTCGAGCGTCCAGCGGACCTCGGTCTCGCTGGAGACCTGGCGCGAGAGCTCCTCGGCCGTTCCGCCGGCGAGGATCCGCCCGCCGGCGAGGACGAGGATCCGGTCGGCGAGCTTCTCGGCCTCGTCGAGGTCGTGCGTGGTCAGCAGGATCGTGGTGGCCTCGTCGGCGGCGAGCTGGTGCACCAGCTCGTGGAACTCGCGGCGGGCCTGCGGGTCGAAGCCCACCGTCGGCTCGTCGAGGAACAGCAGCTCGGGACGCCCGACGATGCCGATGGCCACGTCCAGCCGGCGGCGCTGCCCGCCCGAGAGCGATCCGACGCGCTTCGCGCCGTGCTCGGCCAGCCCCACGGTCTCCAGCAGCACGTCCACGTCCCACGGCCGCTCGATCCCGGGGGCGGTGAACGGGCGGTAGTGCTCCCCCAGGTACTGCAGCAGCTCCCGGACGTTCCACTTGGCGTGGTCCCGCCAGGACTGCAGCACGATGCCCAGCCGCGCGCGCCAGCGCTCGCCCGCGTGCTCCGGGTCGGCGCCGAGCACCTGCGCGTCACCGCCGGAGCGGGCGCGGAACCCCTCGAGCACCTCGACGGTCGTCGTCTTGCCCGCGCCGTTCGGGCCGAGCAGCGCGAGCACCTCACCGCGCCGCGCGGTGAACGAGACCCCGGTGAGCACGTCGGTGCTCCCGTAGCGCATGCGCAGGTCGTGCACGTCGACCGCGGTCTCGGCGCGGGGGGCTTGCGCGGAGACCTGCGCGGTCTTCCCCAGTTCCATCGGTCCTCCGCACGGGAGCGGTCGCAGGTGGCGACCGCGGGGCGAACTCCTCGGATGCCCGCCCACGCTACCGGAGGGAACGCCTCCGGTGCAGCAACGCCGCCCGGATCCGCGCTGGCGGCGGTCCCGGAAAACCGAGGTGGCGCGGGGCAACCTCCGCTGCCCGGGCGCGTCCCAGGGGTGTGGGGACGAACCGGATGAAGGGGACGGGCATGAACCGACGGACGCGATACCTGCGCGGGGTGGTCTCGGTGGCGAGCGCGAGCGCTCTGGCGGTGGGAGTGCCCGCCGCAGCAGCGGGCGCGAGCGGTGAGCCGCGGCCCGCCGGCGCCTCCGCGCCGATCTGCGACTACCAGCCCGGCGCCACGGCACGGGTGGCGGGATCGGCGATCGACGACCGCTACGAATCCGAGGTCGGGCTGCGGCAGATGCTCGGCGAGCCGGTGGCCGAGGAGGTCGTCGACGGCGGGCTGCACTACCGCGAGTACGAGAACGGCAGGTTGTACTGGACGGAGGCGACGGGAGTCCGGGAGTCGCACGGGGACGTCCTGGCGAAGTACCTCGCCCGCGGTGGTCACGAGGCGTTCGGCGCACCCATCACCGACGAGTGCGCCACGGCGGACGGCCGCGGCCGCTACAACCACTTCACGGGCACCAGCGCGACCGGGACCACCTCGGTCTACTGGCGTCCCGACCTGGGCGCCCACCTCATCCACGGACCGGTGCGCGAGCACTGGGAGAACGCGGCGTGGGAAACCGGAACCTACGGCTACCCCGCGACCGACACGATGTCCACACCGGACGATTCCGGGCTGTTCGGGCACTTCACCGGTGGGGACGGGCTCGGCGCGTCGATCTACTGGACGCCGGACTCCGGCGTGCACGGCGTGCAGGGGCAGATCCGGCAGCACTGGGCGGACCTGGACTGGGAACGCTCCTACCTGGGCTACCCCACCTCGGACGAGTTCGACACGCCCACCGGCAAGCGCAGCAACTTCCAGGGCGGCTACATCACCTGGAACGCCCGCACCGGTGAGACGCAGGACTTCAGCTGGTGAACGGGCCCCGCTGCTCGCAGCGGATCCCCGGCCGCGCCGGCCGGTGCCGCGGCAACGCCCGGCACGCACCGGGGTCCGCCGCGCAGCACAGGTCCGGCGGGCAGCACAGGTCCGGCGGGCCCCGCCGGACCGGCCACCTCGGCGGTGGCGCACGTCCACCGCCGAGGCGGTTCCGAGCCCGGTCGGCGGAACGCCGCCTCGGCGGGGTGCGCGCCCCGCGTGCTGCGCTAGCGCGCGGCGCCGACGAACTCGGCCAGGTCGGCGCTCTGCTGCAGCCGCGATGGCTCGTGCACGTACATCATGTGCCCGGCCGAGTAGTAGCGGACGTCGATGTTGCCGTACAGCTGCTGCGGGATCTTCAGCTGCGCCAGCGTGTGCTCGGCCGCGTAGTACGGCGTCGCCCCGTCGGTGCGCCCGCAGGCCACGTGCACCCGCAGGTGCGGGTTGGTCCGCATGGCGGCGCCGAGGTTGTCCACAACGGACACGCTCTGACCCTCGAACTCCTTGTACGACCACGGGTGCACCCGGCGGCTGAGCACCTCGTACGGCAGGTCGTTGCGGTAGCCGAGCTCCTCGCGCACGTAGTGGTTCAGCGCCGCCGAGTACGCCCCGCGGATGCCGGAGATCGCCGGGTCGTCGGTGAACTTCTCGCCCGCGGCGTCCGGTTCCCAGCCGGTGAACCGCCCGTCCATCCGGCCGACCGTCAGCCGCCGGTCCCGCAGCAGCTCGGTGAAGAACCGCAGGTGCTCGATGCGCAGGTTCGCGCGGTCCACGTAGTCCTCGGACAACCCGGTCAGCTGCGCGGTGCGCCGCACGATCCCCGCGCGCTCCTCCGCGGACAGCCGCGCGCCCCGCGCCAGCGCCCACGGGTAGTCGCGGGAGGCGAACTCCTCCGCCTCGGCCAGCACCTCGTGCAGCGGGCGGTCGCCGTGCTTGCCGTGGTGGTGCGCGATCGCCGCGTACGTCGGCAGGTACAGCGCGTACGGCAGGTCGTTGCCCTCGGTGAACCGGATCGTTCCCATGTCCAGCACCGAGGACAGCAGGATCAGCCCGTTCGGGTACCAGCCGCAGTTCTCCTGCATGTGCTCGGCCAGCGCCGCCGCGCGGATCGTGCCGTACGACTCGCCGGCGAGGTACTTCGGCGACAGCCAGCGCCCGTTGCGCGTGGTCCACAACCGGATGAGCTCGCCGACGGACTCGATGTCGCGCTGGTAGCCGTGGAAGTCGTCCGGCTTGCCGCCCTCCACGGCGCGCGAGTAGCCGGTGGAGACCGGGTCGATGAACACGAGATCGCTGTGCGCCAGCAGGGTCTCCGCGTTGTCGGTGAGCCCGTACGGCGGTGCGGCGAGGTCGCCCGCGTCGCCGGAGAGCACCCGGCGCGGTCCGAGCACGCCGAGGTGCAGCCACGTGCTCGACGCGCCCGGGCCACCGTTGAACGCGAACGTGACCGGGCGGCGCGTGCTGTCGGCGACGTCGGCCACGTACGAGGTCACGAACACCTCGGCCTTGGGCTTGTGGCCGTGGAACGTGCCCTCCTCGTGCACCTCCTCGCGCAGCACCATCCGCCCCGCGGTCGCCGTGTAGGAGAGCTCGCCCTCCCTCGTGCTGATCGTGTGGTGGGTGCTGACGAGATCGTCCACCGCGGCCGGGGTCTCGGCGGAGGTCTGCTCCTCCCCGGCCTTGCTGTCCCCGGCCTTGCTGCTCCCCGTCCTGCTCTCCTCGGTTCCGTCTCGCTGCGTCATACCGCCACACTACGTGCGCGCCCCGCGCGGCGATCGCGTTTCGCACCGATCCGCCGGTGTGTCGGGTGGTGCGGGGATGCGGACCCCTGGTAGCGGCGCTGCGGGGTGCGGAGGGCCGGTGGCCGATCGGCGAGGACGGCGCGCGGGCACCGGTGGCGGTCCGCGCGGAGGGCGTCCGGGAGACTGGGGCCATGTCCGCGGACGCCGTTGCGCACATCGCTTCACTGGGCGAACTCGACCGGGAGGTCACCTCGTGCCGCGCCTGCCCGCGGCTGGTGGAGTGGCGCGAGGAGGTCGCCCGGGTCAAGCGGGCCGCGTTCCGCGACGAGGAGTACTGGGGCCGCCCGGTGCCCGGTTTCGGCGCGGAGGACGCGGCGATCGCCGTCGTCGGCCTGGCACCCGCCGCGCACGGCGCGAACCGGACCGGGCGGATGTTCACCGGCGACCGCTCGGGTGAGGTGCTCTACCGCGCGCTGTACGACGCGGGGCTGGCCTCCCGCCCGGAGTCGGCGCACCGCGGCGACGACCTGGAGCTGTTCGGCACGCGCATCACCGCCCCGGTGCGCTGCGCGCCTCCGCAGAACAAGCCGACCCCGCAGGAGCGGGACACCTGCCGCCCGTGGCTCGCGCGCGAGCTGCAGCTGCTGCGCCCCACGCTGCGGGTGGTGCTCGCGCTCGGCGCGTTCGGCTGGCAGGCCGTGCTGCCCGTGCTGGGACAGGCGGCTTGGCAGATCCCGCGACCGCGGCCCAAGTTCGGCCACGCGGCCGAAGCGGTGCTGCCGGCCACCGACGGGGGAGCGGACCTGCACCTGCTCGGCTGCTACCACGTCAGCCAGCAGAACACCTTCACCGGCAGGCTCACCCCGGAGATGCTGCGCGGGGTGCTGGAGCGGGCGAAGGTCCTGGCGGGGATCGGGTGAGGTCCAACACCCCGCTCATAACGCTTGCCGTTATTAACGTGCTACGTTAAAATTATGCTGCGATCTTTCGCTGACAAGGAGGCCGAGCGCGTATGGCACCGACGTCGTTCGCGGATGCTCGATCCGAAGGTTCAGCGGGCGGCTCTGCGTAAGCTCGCCATCCTCGATGCGGCGGAGACCCTGGAGGATCTGCGGGTCCCACCTGGAAATCGGCTGGAGAAGCTGAGCGGTGATCGGGCTGGTCAGTACAGCATCAGGATCAACCAGCAGTGGCGGATCTGCTTTGCGTGGACGTCAGCCGGACCCGAGAACGTCGAGATCGTGGACTACCACTGAAGGGTGCTGAGGATGTCTGACGAGTGCGTCATGCCCCCGGTTCATCCCGGGGAAGTCCTGGCCGAGGAGTACTTGGAGCCGCTCGGCGTCACACAGCACCGTGTGGCCGTGGCGATCGGCGTTCCACCGCGCCGGATCAACGAGATCGTGCACGGCAAGCGGGGGGTCTCGGCCGACACGGCGCTGCGGCTCGCGCGCTTCTTCGGCACGTCCGAGCGGTTCTGGCTCAACCTCCAGTCCCGCTACGACTTGGAACGTCAGAGGGACGCCCTCGCCGACACGCTGCCGCGCATCCAGCCGCTGTCGGCCTGACGACGGCTGGGCGAGCCTGTCGTTGTGCGAAGCGGAGCCGAGCCTGTTCACCGTGGCGCAGATCGCGGCGTTGACGACGGAGATGGAGACTCGGCACCTCCGCCTCCTCGACCTCAAGCTGATGGCGGGGCGATGACGCGCAACGGCCTGGACGTGGACGTTCTCCGCAGCAAGCTCGACGCGATCGATCGAGCGACGACGTTGCGGAGCATCACACCGCTGGATGAGCTGGTGGTGGGCGGTGGAAAGGTGCGGTGGTGCCACCAGCGCTTGTTGATCACTCGCCGGTGGTGCCGTCGATGAGCTCCCGCGCCACGTCGAGGTAACCCACGAGCAGCTCGCGCGGGCCCCGGGCGGTGGCGGGAGGCTCGCCGAGTTCGCCGAGGACGGCCGGGAAATCGTCGTTGGTTGCCGCCATGTCCGTGAACTTGGCGCGAGCTGCCGACATCTGACCCCGGCCGCTCCGGAGATCCGGCTGTGCGACGTTGCGTGGCTCAGCGGCCGGCCCACGGATTCACGAGTTCGACGCCCGTATCCTCGAAATCTTTGACGTTGCGGGTGGCCAGTACGGCTGCCCGCGCACGGCAGATGGCTGCGATCTGAGCATCGGCCGCGCTGATGGGGCGTCCGAGCGCGCAGCGCTCGCTGACCACGGCGGCGTAGTGGGCCGCCGCTGATGCGTCGAAGGGCTCGACGCGCCCGTGGAAATCGTCGTTGATCAGGGCATGAACCGCTGCTGTCAGCGAACTCCTCCGCTGTCCTTCGGGAAGGCGGGATGCACCGTGCAGCAGCTCGGCGGCTGTGATCGCGGTCGTCGCCACTTCTGTTGCGGGGAGCGAATCAAGCCACGCCAGTACGTCGGCGTCAGGCGTCGGGCGGATGACCTCGGAAAGAACGTTGGTGTCGAGGACGATCACGATTCGAACTCCGCTGCGCGAGGGGGATCCTCACGGGCGGGAAGATCGAATTCGGGCTCGTCGAGACCCGCGAACCGGGCGTGGATGCGGCTGCCCAGGCCGCGAGGAGACGGAGGCGGTGCCACGGAGGCTTGCAGGATGCTTCGGACCTCAGCCTCCATCGAGCGTCCGTGTTGCGCCGCCTGGACTCGGAGTCGTGCGTGGGTCTCGTCGTCCAGACCCCGGATCGTCAAGGTCGACATGATTTCACCCCCGAGCGCTGTCCGTGCCAGCGATGCTAGCAGTGCTAGCATCGCTGCGCCAGTCACTCCGTGGACGCGGTCGTCCGGGGATTCGTCTGCGCCGGCCAGCGGGCGGCTCTGCGCGTCGAGGACGATCACGAGCCGGAATCCGCTGCACGGGCTGCATCGCGCGATCCTGCGGTGTCCCCGCTGCGGCATAGGGTGGGCACCGGCAAACCTCGCCTATGACGGAACGGAGCACACGTGGTGCCTGCGAACCCGGAGGAGAACGTGGAGGGGACCGCTCCCGCCGTGCCGCGGCGGGAACTCGGCGGCCTCGAGGTGAGCGCCGTCGGCTACGGCGCGATGGGCCTCTCCGGCGTGTACGGGGCGGCCGAGGACGAGGACTCGCTGCGCACGCTGCACCGGCTGGTGGACCTCGGCGTCGACTTCGTCGACACCGCCGACGTCTACGGCAGCGGGCACAACGAGGAGCTCATCGGCCGCCTGCTCGCCGAGCGCCGCCGGGAGGTCGTGCTGGCCACGAAGTTCGGCATCGGCCAGGGGAGCGGCCTCGGCCGTCCCGACTACGTGCGGCGGGCGATCGACGCGAGCCTGTCGCGGCTGGGCACCGACCACGTGGACCTGTACTACCTGCACCGGGTCGACCCGACCACCCCGATCGAAGACACCGTCGGCGCGATGGGCGAGCTCGTCACCGCCGGCAAGGTGCGCCACCTGGGCCTGTCCGAGGTGAGCGCGGCGACGCTGCGGCGCGCGCACGCGGTGCACCCGATCACCGCGGTGCAGCAGGAGTACTCGCTGTTCACCCGGGAACCGGAGCGGGAGCTGCTGCCGGCGATGCGCGAGCTCGGCGTGGGGCTGGTCGCCTACTCGCCGCTGGGCCGCGGCGTGCTCACCGGGATCAACAGCGCGGCCGAGGTGGAGAACCTCGAGGCGCGGCAGCAGCGGTACCCGCGCTTCGAGGAGGAGAGCCTGCGGCGCAACATCGAGCTCACCCGGCCGCTGCGCCGGCGCGCCGAGGAGCTCGGCCTCGCCCCGGCGCAGCTGGCGCTGGCCTGGTTGCTGGCGCAGGGCGAGGACGTCGTGCCGATCCCGGGCAGCCGGCGCATCGCCAACGTGGCGGCGAACGTGCGCGCCGCGGCGGCGCAGGTCGACGAGTCGGTGATCGCGGAGCTGTCCGCCGCGTTCCCGCCCGGAGCGGCCGCGGGGCAGCGCTACCCCGACGCGGGGATGGCGCGCGTCGAGCAGTGAGCCGCCCGACCTGCGGCAGATCCGGCCCCGCCGACCACCGCGTCGGCGGGGCCGTCGCACGTGCGCCCGGCGTCGTGCTCCCCCCCGGCGCCACGACTCGAGATCGAGCTGCCGGGGGCACTCCGCAGCGGACGAGTCCGAAGGGGCAGCGGACGAGCCCGAAGGGCCCGGCGTCGGTGAGCAGCGAGGTGCGCGGCCGGGCAGCGGTTTCGACATAGACAGCTTCTATGGGAAATATCGAAAACCGGTCTGCAGCGCTTTTTCGTGCCGCGTGACCAGCTACGGGAATGATTTCCCGTGCTCTTCGGCGTCGAATTCGGAGCCGCCGGAGGTTGCGTCGGGCGAGTGGGTGGCTAGTATCCGGCGGCGCATCAGGGAAATCGCTTCGCCGCTGTTCCGAGCGATTCGCCGTTTCGGCGAGGAGGAAACGCATGTCAGATTCCGGTGCGAACCGGGAGCACCTGCCGCTGCACGACCCGGTGCCGAGCGCGCCCACCACCACCGACGTCCGCGACCAGGTCCCGGCCTTCGAGCCGACCCAGCCGACCCGGCCGCCGCAGGGCGCGCCGAACGTCGTCGTCGTGCTGCTCGACGACATGGGCTTCGGCGCCCCCAGCGCCTTCGGCGGGCCGTGCGAGATGCCCACCGCGGACCGGCTGGCGCGGGGAGGCCTGCGCTACAGCCGCTTCCACGTCACCGCGGTCTGCTCGCCGACGCGGCAGTCGCTGCTGACCGGGCGCAACCACCACTCGGTGGGCATGGGCGTGACCACGGAGATGGCCAGCGCCGCCCCCGGCTACAGCGGCATCCGCCCGCGCAGCGCGGCCACGATGGGGCAGGTGCTGCGGGACAACGGCTACAACACGGCCGCGTTCGGCAAGTGGCACCAGACCCCGGCGCGCGACGTCAGCGCCGCCGGCCCGTTCGACCGGTGGCCCACCGGCGAGGGCTTCGAGAAGTTCTACGGCTTCCTGTGCGCCGAGATGAACCACTGGTACCCGGTGCTGTTCGACGGCACCACCCCGGTGGAACCGAACCGCAGGCCCGAGGACGGCTACCACCTGTCCGAGGACCTGGTGGACCGGGCGATCGACTGGGTGCGCACCCAGCGCACGCTCAACCCGGACAGCCCGTTCTTCACCTACCTCCCCTTCGGCGCGACGCACGCCCCGTACCACGTGCCCAAGGAGTACCGGGAGAAGTACCGTGGCGCGTTCGACCACGGCTGGGACAGGCAGCGCGAGATCACGCTGCAGCGGCAGAAGGAGCTCGGCGTGGTGCCCGAGGACGCCGAACTCGCCCCGTGGGCCGAGGGCGTGCCGCACTGGGACGAGCTGTCGGAGACCGAGCAGCGCTCCGCCGCCGCGCTGATGGAGCTCTACGCCGGCTTCGCCGAGCACACCGACGTGCAGATCGGGCGCCTCGTCGACGCGCTCGAGGAGCTGGGCGAGCTGGACAACACGATGATCGTCTACGTCCTCGGCGACAACGGCGGTTCCGCCGAGGGCGGCCTGGGCGGCACGCTCAACGAGCACCGGCTGGCCAGCGGCATCGAGGACGCGCCGGAGCAGATCCTCGAGCACGACGAGGCGCTGGGCGATGCCACCACCCACGCGCACTACCCGGTGGGCTGGGCGCTGGCGATGAACACGCCGTACCAGTGGACCAAGCAGGTGGCCTCGCACTTCGGCGGCACGCGCGACGGCATGATCGTGCACTGGCCGCGGGGCGTCGAGGAACCCGGCGGCGTGCGGCACCAGTTCCACCACGTCATCGACGTCATGCCCACGGTCCTGGAAGCCGCCGGCATTCCCGAACCGTCCAGCGTGGAGGGCGTGCCGCAGCAGCCGATCGAGGGGACCAGCCTGCTGTACAGCCTCAACGACCCGCAGGCCCCCGACCGGCACACGGTGCAGTACTTCGAGATGGTCGGCAACCGGGGCATCTACAAGGACGGCTGGATGGCCGTCACCCGCCACGGCACGCCGTGGGAGATGGTCCAGGACGGCGTGCGGCGCTACTTCGACGACGACCGGTGGGAGCTGTACGACACCAACGTCGACTGGACGCAGGCGCGCGACATCTCCGAGGAGCACCCGGGCAGGCTGCGGGAACTGCAGCAGCTGTTCCTCATCGAGGCGGCCCGGCACCAGGTGTTCCCGCTGGACGACCGGATGACCGAGCGGGAGAACCCGCGCGAGGCGGGCCGGCTGGACCTGCTCGGCGACCGGCGCAGCATCACGCTGCACGCGGGCACGCCGCGGTTGACCGAGGAGACCTCGCCGAACGTGAAGAACCGCTCGCACGCGATCACCGCGCGGTTCGCGGTCCCCGCCGGGGGCGCGGACGGCGTGCTCGTCGCCCAGGGCGGGCGCTTCGGCGGGTGGTCGCTGTACCTGCACGAGGGCCGCGCCTGCTACGCCTACAACTACTTCGGCCTGCGCACCCACACCGTGCGCGGCCCCGTGCTCGGCGAGGGCGAGCACGAGGTCGTGGTGGACTTCGCCTACGACGGCGGCGGCGTCGGCAAGGGCGGTGACGTCGAGCTGCGCGTGGACGGCGAATCCGCGGACAAGGGGCGCGTGGACGGGACGATCCCGTACTACTTCGCCTTCGACGAGACCTTCGACGTCGGCGTCGACCGGGCCTCGCCGGTGACCGAGGACTACCCGGCCGCGGACAACGCGTTCACCGGTGCGCTGCACTCGGTGCGCGTCGACCTGGGCGACGACCTGTGCAGCGACGTGGAAGCCGCCGAGCAGTTCCGGAACGCCCATGAGTGAGCCGACGCGGACACCGGGGACGTCGACGGGAGCGGGACGGCCGGCGGACGGTCCCGGCGCCGGCTCCGCGCCCAAGGCGTGCTGCGCCCCCTCGGCGCAGCGCGCCACCGGCGCGGCGAGCGGGACGACGGCGGAGGTCGGACCGGGCGGTGCCGCCCCCGGTCCGGGCTCCCCCGGCCCGGCTGGCGCCGTGTCCACGGTGCCGCTGCCCGGCGGTGCGTTCACCATGGGCTCCGAGGACGAGCGCGCCTACGCCGAGGACGGGGAGGGGCCGGTCCGCGACGTGCGGGTCAGCCCGTTCCGAATCAGCCCGACGGCCGTGTCCAACCGGGAGTTCGCCCGGTTCGTCGACGACACCGGGTACCGCACCGAGGCGGAGGAGTTCGGCTGGTCGTTCGTGTTCGCCGGGCTGCTCCCGGACGAGTTCCCGCCGACGCGGGGAGTTGCGGCCGCGCCGTGGTGGCGGGTCGTGGAGGGGGCGGACTGGCGCCGCCCCGAAGGACCGCAGTCCACTGCGGATGACCGCCTCGAGCACCCGGTCGTGCACGTGACGTTCAACGACGCCCTGGCCTTCTGCGCCTGGGCCGGGGCGCGGTTGCCGACCGAAGCGGAGTGGGAGTTCGCCGCGCGCGGCGGTCTGCACGGGCAGGCCTTCCCGTGGGGCGACGAGCTCGAACCGGGCGGCGAGCACCGGATGAACGTCTGGCAGGGCGAGTTCCCGCGGCGGGACACCGCCGCCGACGGGTGGCGCGGCACGTGCCCGGTGGACGCGTTCCCGGCGAACGGCTACGGCCTGCACAACATGACCGGCAACGTGTGGGAGTGGTGCCAGGACTGGTTCCACCCGACGTTCCACACCCGCGACGCGCGCACCGACCCGCGCGGGCCGAGCTCCGGCACGCACCGCTGCGCGCGGGGTGGTTCGTACCTGTGCCACGCCTCGTACTGCCGCCGCTACCGGGTGTCCGGGCGCCAGGGCATGACGCCGGACTCGTCGCTGGGCAACGTCGGGTTCCGCTGCGTGGTCGACGACGTCGGATAATCCGGCTCCGTCACCGGACGGAGCGGAGGGACCGATGGAACGCCGCGAGCTCGAGTACTTCGTCGCCATCGCCGAGCACGGCAGCTTCACCGCCGCGGCGCAGGCGCTGCGGGTGGCGCAGCCCTCGCTGTCGCACGCGATCGGCACGTTGGAGCAGGAACTCGGCGGGCGGCTGTTCCACCGGCTCCCGCAAGGGGTGCGCCCCACGGCGGCGGGTGAAGCGCTGCTGGAACCGGCGCGCCAGGTGATGCGGGACATGCGCACGGCGGGGGAATCGGTGCGGCGCGTGGTCGGCCTGTCCGCGGGGCGGTTGGACATCGTCGCGCAGACGACGCTGGCCGTGGACCCGCTGGCCGACCTGGTGGGCCGGTTCCTCCGGCAGCACCCGGAAGTGCGCGTGCAGGTGCGCGACCCGGAACTCGGCGCGGACGTCGCGAGCAGCGTGCGCAGCGGTGAGTGCGAGCTCGGCATGGTCGACTCGGCCACTCGCGTCAAGGAGCTGGAGAGCCTGCTGCTGCGCGGCAGGGAGATCCGCGCCGTGCTCCCCCCGCAGTGGACCCTCTCGGGGCGGAGCCGGATGGGCCTGGCCGACCTGGCCGCGCTCGACTTCGTCACCACGCCCGAGGGCACGGCGACGCGGGCGATCATCGACAACACCGTCGGCAGCCGGGGCGTGCTGCCGCGCGTCGCGGTGGAGACCGCGCACCAGGCGATGATCGTCCCGCTCGTCCTGGCCGGTGCCGGCGCCACGCTGCTGCCCAAGTCGATGGCGGAGGAGGCCGAGCGCGACGGGGCCGTCGTCCGGCCGCTGCACCCGCGCGTGGTGCGCAGCGGCCGCCTCCTCTGGCGCCCCGGCCCGCTCTCGCCCGCTGCCGGCGAATTCGTGGAGCTCGCCTCGCGGCACGCGGCGCGGGGCGAGCGGTCCGGCCGGGGTGCTCCCGCCCGCCGGGCGGCGGAGCGGGGCGGAGAGGTGTAGGGAGCCCGCCGGTGGTGTTCCGCTGCCGCCGCTGGCGCCGCGCGGCGGCGCGGGGTGGCAGGAGGGGAGAGGGGCCGGTGCTGCGGGCGTCCGCGGCGCCAGCGCGCTGCGGAAACGATCCAGTGCCGGGCACGTCGTCGGCAATGCCCGAACGTCGACAACCTCACAGTCGCAGCGGCGGCCGGGGAGGGCAAGATCCGGTACCGTAGCTGCAAAGCCAGCCGATGACGCCTCGCTGACGTCGTGCTGACACCAGCCAGCCGACGTCCCAAGCTCCCGTGCGTGGCCGCCCGGCTTCGCGAGCACGGCGCGCGGCCGACCGCCCACGGTCGGTGGCCCGTGATCGACGCCACTCGCGATCGGGGTCACATTCCCGGGGGCCGCCGCAGCGCGCCCAAGGGCGGTGGTGCGACCATGGGGGCCATGGCTGGTAAATCCGATCCCACGCGGATTCTCATTCTCGGCGGCGGTTCCGTCGGCATGGGCGTGGCGCTGCACCTGCAGAAGAAGCTCGGGCGCCGCGAAGCATCCGTGACGGTCGTCGATCCTCAGCCGCACATGACCTACCAGCCCTTCCTCCCGGAAGCGGCAGCGGGCTCGGTCGAGCCCCGCCACGTGGTAGCGCCACTGCGACGAGTGTTGAAGCGGTGCCATGTGGTCACCGCGGCCGTGACGGAGATCAACGACGACACCCGGACCGTGACGGTCGAGAACCCGCAGTCCGGCAAGCAGACCCTCGAGTACGACCACCTGGTGGTCGGTCTGGGCTCGGTCTCCCGTCTGCTGCCCATCCCGGGTCTCGCGGAGCACGGCATCGGCCTCAAGACCGTCGGCGAGGCCACCTACCTGCGCAACCACGTGTTGGCCATGATGGACGCCGCGGCCAACACCGACGACGAGGAGCTCCGCAAGCGGCTGCTGACGTTCACCTTCGTCGGTGGCGGTTTCGCGGGCGTGGAGGCCCTCGCGGAACTGCAGGACATGGCGCGGTTCGCGTGCCGCTACTACTCCGCGATCACCCCCGAGGACATGCGGTGGGTCCTCGTGGAGGGCGCCGGGCGCGTGATGCCCGAGGTCAGCGAGAAGATGGGCGTCTACGTCGTCAAGGCCCTCGAGGAACGCGGTATCGAGGTTTACCTGAACACCGTCCTCAAGACCATCGAGAACCAGCACGCCGTGCTCTCCGACGGCAGCGAGTTCGACACCAACACGCTCGTGTGGAACGCCGGCGTGAAGGCCAACCCGGCGCTGAAGAGCAGCGACCTGCCGCTCGACGAGCGCGGCCGGGTCAAGGCCACCTCGCACCTGCAGGTCGAGAGCAAGCCGCACGTGTGGGCCGCGGGCGACTGCTCGGCCGTTCCGGACCTGTCGAAGACCGACGAGGACCCGAACGCCCTGTGCGTGCCGAACGCCCAGCACGCCGTGCGCCAGGCGAAGCAGATGGCCAAGAACATCCTCGCCACGCTGCGGGGCAAGGAGACGCACGCCTACAGCCACGCCTACGCCGGCTCCGTGGCCGGGATGGGGCTGTACAAGGGCGTGGCCGACGTCTACGGCTTCAAGGCCAAGGGCTTCGTCGCCTGGTTCATGCACCGCGGTTACCACGTGGGCAAGATGCCGACGTTCAACCGGAAGATGCGCATCCTGATCGACTGGACGCTGGCGTTCCTCTTCCGCCGGGAAGCCGTGTCGCTGGGGCAGATCCAGGAACCGCGCGCCGAGTTCGAACAGGCCGCGGAGAGCTGAGCTCCCGGCCCGCCGTGTCCGGTCGTGTTGTGACAGCCGCGTGCCGCCGAGGCACGCGGCTTTGTCGCGCGCGGCCCGTTGAGTGTGATCTGCCCGGGACCTGCTTGACAGCACGTAGTCAGCGCTCGAACACTGATCTACCGTGTCACCTGAAAGAGTGGGTCCCGTGCGGGTGAGGGGTAGCCGAGCGATGGCCTGTGCCGCCACGCGAGTCGACTTACCGGTGCCACCGTCCGCACCGGGCCAGGATGTGCGCGTGACACGTCGCTGACGTTCGCGCGCGTGGTGCCACCGTCCCGGTTCGGCGTCACTCCACCTGCGGAGTTTCCGACGCGATGGAACCAACGGTGGTGCCGATACGTCTCACAAGCACGACCCTGGTGTTGTGACCGTCGGTAGCTGGCGAGTCGGCCCCCGTAGCCCAATTGGCAGAGGCAAACGACTTAAAATCGTTCAAGTGTCGGTTCGAACCCGACCGGGGGCACGTGTCCTGCCTCGGCTGCGCGTCCGAGGCGGGTGCCCGCGCGGGCCCGGCCGCACGCGGGAACGCGGCGCTCCGGGCGGTTCCGCTCCCGCCTGCGACGCGGGCCGAGCCGCGGACTCCCTCCTCAGCCGTCCAGCAGGTCCTCCAGCCTGATCGGGATGTCGCGGACGCGGACGCCGGTGGCGTTGTGCACGGCGTTGGCCACGGCCGCCGCCACGCCCACGATGCCGATCTCGCCCACGCCCTTCGCCCCGATCGCGTTGTGCAGCGTGTCCGGGTGCTCGACGAAATCGACGTCGACATCGCCGATGTCCGCGTTCACCGGCAGCAGGTACTCCGCGAAGTCGCCGTTGGCCAGCCGGCCGTTCTCCTCGACCTCCAGGCCCTCGTGCAGCGCAGCGGACACGCCCCAGATCATGCCGCCGATGAGCTGGCTGCGCGCCGCCTTCTCGTTGACGATCCGACCGGCGTCGAACACGCCGAGCAGGCGGGAGACCCGGATCTCCCGGGTCAACCGGTGCACGCGGACCTCGCAGAACTGGGCGCCGAACGAGCTGAACGAGTGCTTCGACCGCTCCTCGCCGGGCGCTGAGGAACCGGTCACGGAGAGCGACGTGCGGTTCAGCGCCCGCAGCAGCTCGCCGAACGTCATCGAGCGGCCGTCGGCGAGCACGCGCCCCCGCTCGTAGGTGACCTCCGCGCCCTCGAACGGCGCACCCGCCGACGAGGCCAGACCCAGCAGCGCGTCGATCGCCTCGGTCGCGGCCACGACGGTGGCCGAGCCCGCGCTCGCCGTGCCGGTGGAGCCGCCGGACATGCCGCCGGGCGGGAGCGCCGAATCGCCCAGCTGCGGCGCGATCCGCCCCGGTGCGATGTCCAGCGATTCGGCCCCCACCGTGGACAGCACGGTCAGCAGCCCGGTGCCGGGATCGGCGCCGCTGGTCGCGACCACCGCCGTGTCGTCCTCGCGCAGGGTGACCTCGACGCTGGCCGGGAACCGCATGGCCGGGAACATCGCGGTCGCCACGCCCGTGCCCACCTGCCAGTCGCCCTCGGTGCGACCGCGCGGCGCGCGCCCGGACCAGCCGAACCGCTCGGCGCCGATGCGGAAGCACTCGTCCAGGTGCTTGTCGGACCACTGCAGGTCCTTGCCGACGGGAGCGGTCGCGTTGTTCCGCATGCGCAGCTCGATCGGGTCCGCGTCCAGCGCGACCGCCAGCTCGTCGATCGCGCTCTCCAGCGCGAACGAACCGGGGGCCTCGCCCGGGGCCCGCATGAAGGTCGTCGGCGGGATGTTCAGCGGCACGACCCGCTGGCTGATCGCCAGGTTCCGGGTGGCGTACCACTCGCGCGAGGTGCCGTGCGAGGTGGGCTCGACGAACGAGCGGTCCGCGTCCGTGCTGCAGCACGACTCGTGCCGCAGCGCGTTCAGCGTCCCGTCGGCGTCCGCCCCGAGGGAGATCTTCTGCACCGTGCCGGCCCGTCCGGCCGTGGCGGTGAAGACCTGCTCCCGGGAGAGCGCGGCCTTCACCGGCCTGCCGAGCTCCCTGGAGGCGGCCGCCGCCAGCAACGCCGGCGCGGAGGTGCGCGCCTTCCCGCCGAAAGCCCCGCCCACGAACGGGTTCACCGCGCGGACCGCCGAGGGGTCCACGCCCAGCGCCGAGGCCAGCTCCGCCGCCTGCAGGTCGGAACCCTGGTTTCCACTGTAGATGGTCAGGCCGCCGGAGTCCCACACCGCGACCGCGGAGTGCGGCTCCATCGCGGCGTGGTTCTGCGGCGCGGTGCGGTACGTCGCCGCGACCACCCGCTCGCTGGCCGCCAGCGCGTCCGCAATGGACTCCGTCCCTTCGGCGAGGACCTCGAGATCCTCATTGGACGGATCGGGTTCCGCGGCGGGCAGGCCGGCCTCCAGCGAGGTCAGCGCCGGCCGCTCGTGGTAGGAGACCTCGACGAGCATCGCCGCGTCCCGGGCCTGCTCGAAGGTCTCGGCCACCACGAACCCGATCGGCTGGCCGTAGTGGGAGACCCTGCTGTCCTGCAGCGGGGCCCTCCCCGCACCGAACACCGGGGAGCTCGGCGCGTGCAGGCCGAGCGGTGCGAACGGGGTGTACACGCCGAGCACACCGGGGGAGTTCGCGGCCGCTGCGACGTCCATGGCCGCGATCTCGCCGTTGGCGATCGTGCTGAGCACGAGGTAGCCGTGGACCGTACCGGGGTAGGTGCGGTCCGCTCCGTAATCGGCCCGGCCGGTGACTTTGAGCGGGCCGTCCAGCCGACTGGTCACGTGCTGCTCCCTTCGGTCGCTTCGAGCAGTGCGCGGAGCACGGTCCGCTTCAGCAGGGACACCTTGAAACCGTTGCCGGACAGCGGTTCGGCGCCCTCGGCAGCCGCAGCGGCGGCGTTCTCGAAGGAGTCGGCGGTCGCGGGCGCACCGCGCAGCGCCTCCTCGACGGCGGACAGCCGCCACGGCACGGTCGCGACCCCGCCGGCCGCCAGCCGGACGTCCGCGACGTGCCCGTCCCGGACGTCCAGCGCGACCGCGGTCGAGCACAGCGCGAACTCGTAGGACTGCCGGTCCCGCACCTTGACGTAGGTGGAGCGCGCCGCCGGGTCCGGCCGCGGCACCAGCACCTCGCTGATCAGTTCACCGGGGCGCAGGTCGGTTTCCACGTCCGGTGCGTCCCCGGGCAGGTGGTAGAAGTCGGCCAGCTCGACGTCGCGGGTGCCGCTCTCGCTGACGAGCCGGACCTGCGCGTCGAGCGCGACCAGTGCGACCGCCAGGTCGCTGGCGTGCGTGGCCACGCACGCATCGCTCGTGCCCAGCACGGCGTGCATCCGGTTGCTCCCGGAGATGGCCGAGCAGCCGCTCCCGGGCTCCCGCTTGTTGCAGGGCATCGCCACGTCGCGGAAGTACGTGCAGCGGGTGCGCTGCATGAGGTTCCCGCCGATGCTGGCCATGTTCCGCAACTGCTGCGAGGCGCTCTGCGACAGCGCGCGCGAGATCGCCGGATATACCCCGGGGTGCGCGGCGACGTCGCTCATCCGCTCCAGTGCGCCGATCCGCAGCCCGTCAGCGGTGTCGATGCCGCGCAGCGGCAGCCGGTTGATGTCCTGGACGTGCTGCGGCGCGACGACGTCGAGCTTCATCAGGTCGACGAGGGTGGTTCCACCGGCGAGGAACGCGCCGGACGAGCTCAGCGCGTCGTCGACGGACGCGGGTGCCGTGAGTTCAAAGGGACGCATCAGCCTGCCTCGCTTGTTCGACTGCGGCGACGATGTTCGGGTAGGCCGCGCAGCGGCAGATGTTGCCGGACATGAATTCCCGGACGTCCTCGACGTCCTGCTGCACGGCGGCGACCGCCGACATGACCTGCCCGGAGGTGCAGAAGCCGCACTGCAGCGCGTCCTGGTCGACGAAGGCCTGCTGGACCGGGTGCATCCGGTCCTCATCGGACAGTCCTTCCACGGTGGTGACCGGTTGCTGCGTGGTGGCGGCCAGGGTCAGGCACGAGAGCACGGGCCTGCCGTCGACGTGCACCGTGCAGGCGCCGCACTGGCCGCGGTCGCAGCCCTTCTTCGGGCCGGTGATGCCGAGGTGCTCGCGCAGCGCGTCCAGCAGGGTCACGCCGGGGTCGACGCTCAGCTGCTGCGTGCTGCCGTTGATGTCGAGTGTGATGTCCACTGCTTTCTCCCCCGCAGAAGATCGCCCACGCGGGAGACCCGTGGCGGCACGGGTCGTGGTGGTGGGAGTCGAGTCGTCGAGATCGACCCGGATATTCATCCGGTTGATCTCGGGTCGACGCTACCGGATTCCTATCCGCACCGCAATCGGCGCCTCCTCCGGAGGTCGCTGCCGGTGGGACGGGTCGTTGCATTACATTCCCGGAAAGCCGATGCAACGACCGGGGAGGGACGATGACGACGGGCTCGGTCAGCCCGCGGCGCGCGGACACCCGGCGCAACCACGAACGCATCCTCACCGCGGCGGCGGAGTCGCTGGCCGGTTCGGGGGCCGTCTCGTTCAACGCCATCGCCAAGCAGGCCGGGGTGGGCGTCGGCACGGTGTACCGGCACTTCCCCACGCCGGAGGCGCTCATCCTGGCGGTCTACGAACGCGAGCTGCGGCACCTCGTCGACGTCGTCCCGCGCCTGCTCGACGAGCACCCCCCGGAGCGGGCGTTCCGCGCCTGGGTGATCGATCACCTGGCGCACTACATGATGACCAAGCGCGGCCTGGCCAGGGCCCTCGGCGCCGCCACCGCCTCACCCGGGGCGCGGCCCGCCGACGCCCACGAGACCATGGTCGGCGCGGTCGCCACGCTGCTGGAGGCCAACGTCCGGGCCGGAACGGTCCGCGCCGACCTGGACGCGGAAACGGTCCTGCGCGGGCTGGGCGGTCTGATCCACCTCGACCCGGAGGGCGACTGGCGGACGCAGACCGCGAACCTGGCCGACCTCCTGTGGCGGGGCATGCGCAACGACGGCTGAAGCAGGGGCGCGCGGCGCCGGAGGTGCGGGTGCGGCGCCGGCTCATCCCCGGCGGGGCTCCCCGTCGGCGCCCTGCCCCGAGGCGGCGCCGGAAGCGCCGGTGCCCGGCCAACCGGGCGTGCTGAGGCTTCGGCCGGTGCGGTAGCCGCGGATGCCGGCGGCGGGGTAGGAGATGAGCTCGGCCGGCAGGTCGTCGAGCTCGAACCAGCGCAGCTCGGAGCACTTCGCGGGCTCGCGGTTGACGGGTTCGCCCACCCACTCGCGGGCCTCGAAGAACAGCCCGAGCCGCGGTTCGAGCCCCGGGGCGCTCACGTGCGCCGTGTGCACGTGCCGCAGCGCGGGCGCGGCGAGGCGCACCCCGATCTCCTCGGCGGCCTCGCGGCAGGCCGCCTCGAGCACCGATTCACCGGCCTCGAGCTTGCCGCTGGGCAGGTGCCACATCCCGTCGAACTCGCTGTGCGGATCACGCCGCTTGCTCAGCAGCAGCGAGGTGCTGCTGACGAGCAGCACGTGCACGTCGACGAGGTGCCGGTCGGCCATGGGGGTGTCCGCTGCGGATCGAGTGCCTGGTGTGGACTGAGCTCATCGCGTGATCTGTCCGTTGTGGACCATCGTGGGCGGTGCCGAGCACCGGTGGGTCCGCTGTGGAGGGTGGTGCGCGGCGCTCCGGGGCGGCCACCGGTGCTCCGGCGTGCTCACGCGCCCGGCCGGTGGTCGTCGTGCGCGGCGCCCGACGGCAGGATGACCAGCCGCCCGCGCACGCCGCCGCCCTCGAGTGCCCGGTGCGCCTCGGCGGTCCGCTCCGGCGGGAACGTGCGCGCCACGCGCAGGCTCAGCACCCCTCGCTCCGCCTGCTCGCGCAGCTCGTCCAGTTTGGCGTGCTCGCGGGCGTAGTCCACCACGAGCGTGGGGCGCACTTCGATTCCGCGGTCGTACTGGCCGCGCCACCCGCGCACGCTGGTGATCACACCGCCGTCGCGCACCGCGGGCAGCAGCTGTTCCCCCTGCACGGAACCGTCGGCGAGCCCGTCCGCGCCGTCCGGGACCTCGTCGCGGATCGCCTCGGCCACCTGCTCGCCGCGGGGTACCACCACGTCCGCACCGAGGTCGCGGACCAGCTGCTCGTCCTCGCTCGCCGCATCGGCGACGACGCGCAGTCCCGCTGCCTTGGCGAGCTGGATGACGTAGCCGCCGTAGGCGCCGGCCGCACCCGTGACCGCCAGCGTCGAACCCGGGTTCAGGTTCAGCAGGTCTAGCGACAGGCGGGCGGTGAGCCCGTTCATCGGCAGCGTCGCGGCCTCGGCGTGGCTGGTGCCGGCCGGAGCGGGGGCGACCGACTCGGCGGGCAGGACGACCTTCTCCGCGTAGGCGCCGTGCGATCCGACGGGCACGACGATGCCCATGGCGCGGTCGCCCACCGCGAGTTCGGTCCGCGTCCCGGCGCCGACGGCGTCGACGACTCCGGCGACGTCCATGCCGGGGACGTAGGGCGGGTCGTGCTTCTCCAGGCTCTTCCGGCGCGCCCCGTTCCGCACGTGGGTGTCGGTCGGGTTCACGGCTGCGGCGCACACGCGGAGGCGGATCTCACCGGGGCCGGCGCTCGGCTCGGCGATGTCGTGCACCTGCAGCGCCCCGGGGCCGCCGAATTCGGTCACTCCCACTGCTCGCATGCCCGGGGCAACGCGCCTGATCCACACCCTATTCCGCCCCGGGCCGTGCCCGCCGCGCTCGCGGCCACCCGCGCTCGCGGCCACCCGCACCCACCCCGCGTTCTCTCCCCGTTCGAGGTCACCGAGGCTCCCCGCCTGTGGACAACCCGCACCCCTGTGGACGAGTGGTGCTCCATCCGTGTGGGGACGGCTTCCAATTTTCATGAAAATTGCGCTTTCTGGAACGAGTCCAATGTGCGCTGGTGGGGTCGTGGGCGAGCGGGCAACGGGCGGTGCGGCAGGAACGTGCGGAGCTGTGCGCAGGCTCATCGCGCCACCGCGCGGGGGCGGACTTTCGCGCCCCGCCTGTGGTGGCCACAATCTGCGCGATGCCCAACGAGCGTGCGCAGCCCCCGAACGGCCCGCAACGACCCGGAGCTCCGGGGCCGGCGGCACCACGACCTCCCGAGGGGGCGGAGACGCACCAGGCACCCCGGCAGCCGTCCGCCCCGGAGGGATCCGCAGCCGAAGCGCCGGCGCAGCCCCCGCCCGGGCAGCAGGCGCCACCGCCCGCGCCGGCCGGCCAGTCCGGGCCGCGGGGTGCGCCGCCCCCGGCAGCTCCCCCCGCCGCGCCGGGCGCAGGGCCGCAGGGGGCTCCCCCGCAGGGTGCGCCACCGCCGCCGGACGCACCGCCCGGGCCGCCCGCGGCGCAGGGGGCTCCCGGGCAGGGCTTCTCGCCACAGGGCGCGCCCGCGCAGGGCGCACCGCCGCAAGCGCCGCAGGGAGCGCCCCCGCACGGCGCCCCGCCGGCAGCACCTCCGCACGGTCCGCCGGGGTCGCAGGCCCCGGCACCACCGCAGGCCCCGGCGCAGCACGGAGCACCGCCCGGCCCGCAGAACCATCCCGGTGGACCGGGGCATCCGCCGCAGGGACCCCCGGCCGGGCAGCCGGGTCCGCCCCCGGGCGCGCCCCCCGGCCCTCCTCCGCAGGCGCCGCCCGGACAGCCGGGTCAGCCCGGCGGACCACCGCCGGGGCAGCCAGGTGGGCCGCCGCCGGGCGCGCAGCCAGGCCCCGCCCCCGGGCAGGCGATGCCGGGGCCGTCCGGTGCCCCCGCCCCGCCGCCCGGCCACCAGCCCGGGCCGCCGGGAGCGCCTCCCGCTCCGCCGGAGCAGGCGCACCCGGCGCCGGGAGTGCCCGGCTACCAGCCGCCGCAGCATCCGCAGCCGACGCGCGTGCAGCCCGCCTCCGCCGAGCCGCACCCCCCGTACGAGCCCTCGCACGAGGAGGACCGCTACGGGTACTGGGACGACGATCCCGCCTACGACGAACCGGAGCCGTACCGCGAACCCGAGCCCCGCTCGCGCCGGCGCTCCCGTTACGAGGAGGAGGACGAGCGCTACGGCCCGGAGTCGCGGCGGTCGCGCCGCGAGGGCGGCGGGGGTGGTGTACCGCTGCCGAGCGCCTCGGCCGTGGGGCGCGCGGTCCAACTGGTCACCGGTCTCATCGCCCTGGCGTTCGTGCTCCACATCGTGTTCGTGGTGGCGGGCGCGAACCAGGACCACGGGTTCGTGTCGTTCACCTACACCGTGGCCAAGACGTTCGTGTTCGGGCTGGGCGACGTCTTCCAGCCCGGTGACGCCACGCTCGGCGTCATCGTCAACTACGGCTTGGCCGCGCTGATCTACCTGTGGGGCGGGCGGCTCGTCGGCCGCGCCCTCAAGTAGCGGCGGTCGACGGCACCGCTGAACCCGCCCGGCCGGGTTCCACCCCCTGGTCGGGTCCGCCGGGCGGTGCGGCCGCCGGCCGCGCACCACGGGGGCCGCAACAGGCCGAACCGGCCGCGGGCGGATCCCGGAAGCAGTCCCGATCCCTCCGGTGAGCGGCGCGCTGCGCTGCGACGGCGGTCGCCGGGGGGTGCGGGTTCCCCGGCGGCCGCATGGCACCCTGGTGTGGTTGGCCCCTGTGGGGCGCGGCCGAGCAGGCGCGCCCGCTGCGGGCGCGTTCCAGGCGTGACCGGGAGTAACGAGTGGCGGATTTCTTCGGCTTCATCCTGTACCCGGTGTCGTTCATCCTGTGGGTGTGGCACCAGGTCTTCGGCTTCGTCCTCGGGCCGGACAACGGCTTCGCGTGGGCGCTGTCGGTGTTCTTCCTGGTCTTCACGCTGCGTGTGCTGCTGCTGAAGCCGGCTCTGAGCCAGATGCGCTCCGCGCGCAAGATGCAGAAGTTCGCGCCGCAGATCCAGAAGATCAAGGACAAGCACAAGAACGACCGGCAGCGGCAAGCGCAGGAGATGCAGAAGCTGCAGTCCGAGCACGGGGTGAACCCGCTCGGCGGCTGCCTGCCGGTGCTGGTGCAGCTCCCGGTCTTCCTGAGCCTGTTCCACGTGCTGCGGAGCTTCAAGCCGGGCGCGGACAGCAACTTCTTCTTCGACCGCTCCGGCGTCGAGTCGTTCATCAACGCGCACATCTTCGGCGCGAAGCTGTCCAACGCGATCACCCAGCCGCAGGCCGTGCTGGAGGACTTCGGCACCGACCGGATGTCGATGATCCTCGTCGGCGTGCCGCTGATGCTCGTGGCCTCGGTGGCGACGTACTTCACGATGCGCATGTCCATGCGCCGGCAGACCGAGATGTCCATGGCGAACCCGCAGACGGCGGCCATGGGCAAGATCATGATGTACGTCGCACCGATCGGCGCGCTGATCTCCGGCTGGATCCTGCCCATCGCGGTGCTGCTGTACTGGCTGGCCAACAACGTCTGGACCCTGGGCCAGCAGCACTTCCTCACCAACAAGGTGGATCGCGAGCAGCAGCGCGAGAAGGAGAAGGAGAAGGCCAAGGAGGAGGAGCGCAAGCAGAGCATCTCCCGTCCGAAGCCGGGGCAGAAGCCGGTGCGCTCCAAGTCCTCCGAGAACGGCGCGAGCGGCGCGGACGACGCGGACGGCGCGGCGGACGACTCCGGCGAGCGGGCCGAGCCGACCGCCGCGGGGACGCAGAACGGACAGGCCAAGGCGAAGACCAACGGGCAGCCGGACCAGTCGAGCCCGGGCAAATCGCAGGGCCAGGTCAAGTCGCAGGGTCCGGGCAAGTCGCAGGGCCAGGGCGCCCACTCGGGCAAGAAGAAGGCGCAGCCGAAGAAGCGCCCCGGCAAGCAGGCCGCCAGCGCCAAGAAGGGCAAGAAGCGGCGATAGCGCACCGACCTCCGGTGCTCGATCCGCGGGCCGGTGGAGGACGCGGTGCGCTCCTCGTCCCGTGCGGCCCGCGCCGGCGCGGAACCGGCCGATGCGGAACCGGGCCGGTGCAGAACCGGGCCGGCGGACCTCCGCGCGGGCCCGGCGTCGCTTGATCACCGGCCCCGTCGCGTAGGGTCTGATTTGTCCTGCCGGGAACTGATCGGGGCACCTGTTCGTTGTTCCGCCGAAGACGGCGCGCACGCACCCTCAGGAGGATGAGTTGCGCACAAGCAGCAACCCCGCGTTCAAGAACCTGCCTGCGCACAGCGGCGGGGGATACGCGAGTTTCAACTACGGCCAGGCGCAGCCGGGTGGTCACGGCGCGCCGCCGGGGCAGGCGCCGACCGCGCCGCCGCAGTCGACGCGGCCGATGACCATCGACGACGTGGTCACCAAGACGGCGATCACGTTGGCGATCGCGGTGATCACGGGCACGATCACCTACACCTTCGGGCAGCCGGCGGTGGCCCTGGCGCTGCCGGCGGCGATCGTGGGCTTCGTGCTCTCGCTGGTGATCATCTTCACCAAGAAGATCCGCCCCGCCCTGGTGGTCGCCTACGCCGCGGTGGAGGGCGTGTTCCTCGGCGGCATCAGCTACCTGTTCGCGAACCTCATCGCGGGCAACCCGGGGATCATCCTGCAGGCCATCGCGGGGACGGTCGGCGTCTTCGCCGGCATGCTCGTCGTCTACAAGACCGGCGCGATCCGCGTCACGCCGAAGCTGACGAAGTTCATCATCGGCGGCATCGCCGGCGTGGCCGCGCTGATGCTGGTCAACCTGATCGCGAGCTTCTTCATCTCGGGCGGGCTGGGCCTGCGCGACGGCGGTCCGCTGGCGATCGGCTTCAGCCTGCTGTGCATCGGGCTGGCGGCGTTCAGCTTCCTGCTCGACTTCGACCAGGCCGACCGGGCCATCAAGGAGGGCGTGGACGCCAAGGTCTCCTGGTACGTCGCCTTCGGCCTGATGGTCACCCTGGTCTGGCTCTACATCGAGATCCTGCGGCTGCTCAGCTACTTCCAGAGCGAATAGGGCCCGCGGACCGGCGGCGCAGCGGGCCCGGTGCGGGCCGAGCGCACGACCGCCGATCCGCGCGGTCGGTGAGCGCGGGGAGTCCTGCGCGGCGGGGGCGGCTCGCGAGCCGCCCCCGCTTTCTCGTGCGAGTCCCTCGAACGACCGCCCCTCGAACGACCGCGGGACGTCGCTGCGGCAGTGGCGCCCCGGTTCGCGCGTGCCCGGCCGGCGGCCGGGGAGCGGACTCAGCTGAGCCGCTCGACGATCATCGCCATGCCCTGGCCGCCGCCGACGCACATCGTCTCCAGCCCGTAGCGCTGGTCGTGCCAGTCCAGCGAGTTCAGCAGCGTGCCGGTGATGCGCGCGCCGGTCATGCCGAAGGGGTGGCCCACGGCGATGGCGCCGCCGTTGACGTTGAGCTTCTCCAGCGGGATGCCCAGCTGCTGGTAGGACGGGATGACCTGGGCGGCGAAGGCCTCGTTGATCTCCACCAGGTCGATGTCGTCGATGCTCATCCCGGCGCGCCGCAGCGCCTGGCGGGAGGCGTCGACCGGGCCGAGCCCCATGATCTCCGGGGACAGCGCGGACACGCCGGTGGAGACGATGCGGGCCAGCGGGGTCAGCCCGAGTTCCGCGGCCTTCGTGTCGCTCATGACGACCACGGCCGCGGCGCCGTCGTTGAGCGGGCAGGCGTTGCCCGCGGTGATCCGGCCGTCGGGCCGGAAGACCGGCTTCAGCTCCGCGACGGACTCCTTGGTCACGCCCGAGCGCGGGCCGTCGTCGCTGTCGACGACCTGACCGGAGGGCGTGGTGATCGGGGTGATCTCGCGGGACCAGAACCCGTCGGCGATGGCCTTCTCCGCCAGGTTCTGCGAGCGCACCCCGAACTCGTCCATCTCGTCGCGGGTGACGCCCTCCCGCCGCGCGAGGTTCTCGGCCGTCTGCCCCATGGGGATGTAGACGTCGGGCAGCAGGCCCTCCTCGCGCGGGTCGGTCCACGTGTCGGCGCCCTGCTCGCCGGCGCGCGCGGTGCGCTCCTGCGCGGGGGTGAACTCGGGGTTCTGGGTGTTCTCCAGCGAGTCCGAGTTGCCCTTCGCGAAGCGGGAGACCATCTCCACGCCGGCGCTGATGAACACGTCGCCCTCGCCGGCCTTGATGGCGTGCATCGCCATCCGCGTGGTCTGCAGGCTGGAGGAGCAGTAGCGGGTGATCGTGGTGCCGGGCAGGTGGTCGTGGCCCATGAGCACGGCGACCACGCGGGCCATGTTGAAGCCCTGCTCGCCGCCGGGCAGGCCGCAGCCGAGCATCAGGTCGTCGATCTCGGCCGGGTCGAGCTGCGGCACCTCCTCCAGCGCCGCGCGCACGACCTGCGCGGTCAGGTCGTCCGGTCGGGAGTCGGCCAGCGAGCCCTTCTTGGCGCGGCCGATCGGGGAGCGGGCGGTGGCGACGATGACTGGCTCTGGCATGACGGCTCCTCGGGACTGGCGACCTGCTGGTCGGTCGTGTTGACGTGACGCCGTCATCCTGACGGCGGGACGCCTCCGCGGACAATACGCAGACCGACCATTCGGTACGCCTGTGATCCGCGTCGCGGGACGGAAGCGCGCGGCGGTGCGCGGCCGGGTCCCGGGCTCAGCCCAGCTCGTTCCCCTCGGCGCGGTGCAGCCGCCAGTTCAGCCGGCGCACGATGCGGCGGGTGGGACGGCGCGCTTCGGCGGCGGTCGACCGCGTCGGAGCGGGGGGCAGCGGCCCGCCGTCCCAGGCGCCCAGGGCGGCGCTCAGCGCGGGCAGCAGCACCGTCGCGGCGGCCTCGTAACCGGCCGCGGAGGGGTGGAACCGGTCGGGGCTGAAGAACTCGCCGGGGCGGGTGAGGAACTCCGGCGAGAGCAGGTCCGCCAGCGGCACCGCGTACCCGCCGGCGGCCTCCACCTCCCGCCGCTGGGACTGCGCCAGCGCCAGGCTCCACCGGCTGGCCACGGCGCGCAGCGGTTGCGGGATCGGGCGGATCGCGCCGAGGTCCGGGCAGGTGCCCGCCACCACCGGGACGCCGTCGGCCCGGAAGGAGCGCACCGCATCGCCCAGCAGGCGCCCGGAGGACGCGATCGGCAGCCGCGAGGTGACGTCGTTGGCGCCGACGATGATCAGCACCAGCTCGGGCTCCTCGGTGCGGGCCGCCGTCACCTGCCGGGCCAGCCCCTGCGAGGTGGTGCCGACGATCGCGTGCGTGGTCAGCGCGACGGGGCGGTCCAGCTCTTCGGCCAGCTCGTGGGCGATGAGCACCCCGGGCAGCTCCGCGGGGGTGGTCACGCCGAGCCCCGCGGCCGAGGAGTCCCCCAGCACGGCCAGCGCCAGCGGTTCGGGGGACCCCGCCGGGGGGTCGTCCCGGCTGGGGTCCCGCCGCGGGTGGTACACGCCGTCGGCGCGCAGCGGGGCGTCGCCGGGCAGTCCGATCACGCGCCGGGCGTGCCGGGACTGGCCGTTGAGCAGGCCGTAGGCCGCGCCGGACAGCCCACCGGCCGCCCCCGCGGCCAGGAGCGCGAGCCGCAGTGCCTTCGCCGCGAGCAATGTCGCCCTCCCTCCCGTGTCGCGCCGCCCGTCCGCTCGGCGACCGGGCGCGGGGCGGGCACGATCGACGTCCGGGGTGCTCGGAAGCGCCCCGGTGTGTCGTGCCCGATGCTGCGCCGGTTCGCCGGCGAGGTCAGATTAGGCTCGACGGCGTCGGTCGGCGAGCAGGACCGTTCCCACCGGGTACCAGCGTCCGGTCCCGCCCGGCCACGCGCCGTGCCGCCCGTGGCGGACGGCACGGCGCTGCGTTCGACAACCCAGTTCCAGCACCGAGGGACCCAACGTGGAATACGCCGAGCATGTCATCGATCTGGTGGGCAACACCCCGCTCGTCCGGCTGGACGCCGTGGCGAGCTCGTCGACGCCGGTCCTGGCCAAGGTCGAGTACCTCAACCCCGGCGGCAGCGTGAAGGACCGCATCGCGCTCGGCATGGTCGAAGCCGCGGAGCGCTCGGGAGCGCTGCGGCCGGGAGGCGCGATCGTCGAACCGACCTCCGGCAACACCGGCGTCGGCCTGGCGATGATCGCCCAGCGCAAGGGCTACCGCTGCGTGTTCGTCTGCCCCGACAAGGTCAGCCAGGACAAGCGCGACGTGCTGCGGGCCTACGGCGCGGAAGTGGTCGTGTGCCCGACGGCGGTGCCGCCGGACCACCCGGACTCCTACTACCAGGTCTCCGACCGGATGGTCGCGGAGATCGAGGGGGCGTGGAAGCCGGACCAGTACGCGAACGCGGCCAACCCCGAGGCGCACTACCAGTCGACCGGCCCCGAGATCTGGGCGCAGACCGGGGGGCGCATCACCCACTTCGTCGCGGGCATCGGCACTGGCGGCACGATCTCCGGGGTGGGCCGCTACCTCAAGGAGGTCTCCGACGGGCGCGTGCGCGTCGTCGGGGCCGACCCGGAGGGCTCGGTCTACTCCGGCGGGAAGGGCCGGCCGTACCTCGTCGAAGGCGTCGGCGAGGACTTCTGGCCGGAGACCTACGACCGGGAGATCTGCGACGAGATCGTGTCGGTCTCCGACGCCGACTCGTTCCACATGACCCGGCAGCTGGCGCACTCGGAAGCGCTGCTCGTCGGCGGGTCGAGCGGCATGGCCGCGGTCGCCGCGCTGCGGGTGGCGGAGAACGCCGACCCGGACGACGTGGTGGTCGTGCTCCTGCCCGACGGCGGGCGCGGTTACCTCACCAAGGTCTTCAACGACTCGTGGATGGCCTCCTACGGCTTCCTCCCGCCGGACCACTCGGGCGGTTCGGTCGCCGACGTGCTGCGCCGCAAGGACGGGACGATGCCCGAGCTGGTGCACGTGCACCCGAACGAGACGGTGGCCGACGCGGTCGCCATCCTGCGCGAGTTCGGGGTGTCCCAGATGCCCGTGGTCAACGCGGAACCGCCGATCATGGCCGCCGAGGTGGCGGGGTCGATCGTGGAGAGCGACCTGCTGGACGCCCTGTTCGCCGGGCGGGCGCACCTCGCCGACCGGGTCGAGGAGCACATGTCACCGCCGCTGCCCAGCATCGGCGCCGGGGAGCAGATCAGCGCGGCGCTGAGTTCGATGGCCCGCGCCGACGGCGTGCTCGTGCTCGTCGACGGCAAGCCCACCGGGGTGGTCACCCGCCAGGACGTGCTCGGGTTCGTCGCAGGCGGTTGACGAGTTGCGGCGGACAGGCACGGCCGTTACCGGCGATCCGTTAATGTAGGCCGCGCACGACGAGCTTTCATGCCTTACGAGGGGGTTAGGAGAAACCCGATGAGCGCTCCGCAGCCGCCGGACGGCGGCCAGCAGGAACAGCCTCCCCAGGACCCTGGTGCTCAGGAGCAGGCCGGCGACTCGACGCAGGTCGTCAACCCGGCCCAGGCCGCGCAGGCGGCCCAGGCGGCGCAGGCCGCGCAGCAGGGGCAGTCGGCGGGCGACTCCACGCAGGTCGTCTCGCCGATGCAGCAGTCCGGGCAGCAGAACCCGGGCGGAGGTGATTCCACATCGGTGGTGCCGCCGTCGATGCAGCCGCCGCAGCCCATGTACCAGCAGCCGGGCACGCAGAGCCAACCCGGTGGTTTCCCCGCGCAGCCGGGTGGTCCCGGCAGCCAGCCGGGGGGCTTCCCGGCGCAGCAGCCGGGCCAGCCGCAGCAGGGTTTCCAGCAGCCCGGCCAGCCCCAGCAGGGCTTCGGCCAGCCCCAGCCCGGCCAGCCGCAGCAGGGCTTCGGCCAGCAGCCGCCGTACGGCCAGCAGCCGCCGTACGGCCAGCCCGCCGGTGCGTACGGCGCGGGGCAGCAGGGCGGTTCCTCCGGCACGATGCTGCAGGCCGCCATGTGGGTCACGATCGGCATCTCCGCCGTCGCAGCTCTGTTCTCGCTGATCAACGGCATCCGCGCGATGACGACGGGCTACGGCGCTGCGGTGGTGGGCGGCGTCATCGGGATCCTCCTCGGCTTGGCCATGGCCGGTCTCCTGGCCTGGTGCGCGTGGAACGCCGGGCAGGGGAAGAACTGGGGCCGCATCGTGATCACCGTCTTCGGCGGTCTCAGCCTCCTGGGTGGCCTCGTCAACCTCTTTATGGTGCCCCTGTCGGGGATCTTCGGACTCCTCTTCGGCGCGGCGCTGCTCGTGCTCTGGTGGCTGCCGGACACCTCGAAGGCCATGCAGGCCAAGGCGGCCGCCGGTCAGGGCGGGATGCAGGCGCCGTTCGGGCAGCCCCAGCCCGGTCAGCCCCAGCAGGGCGGTTTCCCCGGCCAGCAGCCGTACGGGCAGCCCCAGCCCGGCCAGCAGCCCCCGCAGTACGGCCAGCCCCATCCTGGTCAGCCCCATCCTGGTCAGCCCCAGCAGGGCGGCTTCCCCGGCCAGCAGCCGCAGTACGGCCAGCAGCCGTACGGGCAGCCCCAGCCCGGCCAGCAGCCCCCGCAGTACGGCCAGGGCTACGGCCAGCCGCCGCAGCAGGGCGGCTTCCCCGGTCAGCAGCCCCCGCAGTGGTGAGCACAGCACTGGTGAGCCCCCTGAGAGAGTCCGCGGATTGGCTGTTGAGGGCGGGGGGATGGGGGTAGCTGGGAGGAACCTCCGGCGGCACCTCGCTCCGGGATCCCCGACATCGGGTAGCCACCTACTCCCAGCTGCCCCCGACCACCCTCCCAGCTGCCCCCGACCACCCGCCCCAGACGGGAGCAGCATCGCCGGGGCTGTCCTCGCGAGGAGGCGCCGGAGAACCCGCGGCGGGGCGCTCTGCGTACGTGGCGATGAAGCGGCTGCGCCGCTTGCCTGACGGGGCGGTGCGGTCGAGCACATGGCCGCCAATCTGCGCGGTCCCTGAGGTGGGCCCGGCGCCACCTGCGTGATCGCGACGGTCCCCGCGCCCCGCCGGGTGCGGGGACCGTTTCCCGGGCCCCCGCCGGCGGCGTTCCCGGCGCGCCCGCGCCGGCGCCGGCACACCGCGTCCCGCGCGGGCGCGGCCGTCGGGCCGCGTTAGGCTGTGCGGCCATGAGCGACGGCTTCGCCACGCGCGCGATCCACGCGGGACAGGACGCCGACCCCTCGACCGGTTCGGTGATCCCCCCGATCCACGCCACGTCCACCTACGCGCAGGACGGCGTCGGGGGCCAGCGGGCAGGGTACGAGTACTCCCGCACCGGCAATCCCACGCGCACCGCGCTGGAGGAGTGCCTCGCCGCGCTGGAGGGCGGCGCCCGCGGCCGCGCGTTCGCCTCCGGCATGGCCGCCACGGACGCGGTGCTGCGGGCACTGCTGCGCCCCGGCGGCCACATGGTCATCCCGGACGACGCCTACGGCGGCACGTTCCGCCTGGTCGACAAGGTCCTCACGGACTGGGGGGTGCAGTACACCCCGGTGCCGGTGTCCGATCCGGCCGCGGTGCGCCAGGCGATCCGCCCGGAGACCGCGGTGGTCTGGATCGAGACGCCGACGAACCCGCTGCTGACGATCGCCGACATCGCCGCGATCGCGGAGGTGGCCCACCAGGCGGGGGCCACGCTGGTCGTGGACAACACGTTCGCCTCGCCCTACCTGCAGCAGCCGCTGGAGCTCGGCGCGGACGTGGTCGTGCACTCCACCACGAAGTACCTCGGCGGCCACTCGGACGTGGTCGGTGGTGCGGTGGTGACCTCCGACGAGGAGCTCGCGGAGAAGCTGGCGTTCCTGCAGAACAGCGCCGGGGCGGTGCCGGGGCCGTTCGACGCGTGGCTGACGCTGCGCGGCGCGCGCACGCTGGCCGTGCGGATGCGCCAGCACAGCACCAACGCCGAGCGCGTCGTCGAGGCCCTGCGCGGCCACCCGAAGGTGCGCCGCGTGTTCTACCCGGGCCTGGCCGAACACCCCGGCCACGACGTCGCCGCGCAGCAGATGGCGGCCTTCGGCGGGATGGTCTCGTTCACCCACGTCGACGGCGAGGACGGCGCGCTCGGCGTGTGCGCGCGCACGCGCCTGTTCACCCTGGCCGAATCGCTCGGCGGGGTCGAGTCGCTCATCGAGCACCCGGGCAAGATGACGCACGCCAGCACCACCGGGTCGATGCTGCAGGTGCCGGAGAACCTGGTGCGGTTGTCGGTCGGCATCGAAGAGCCCGCGGACCTCGTCTCCGACCTGCTGCAGGCGCTCGGCTGACCGCGCTGCACGCCGGTGCCGGCGCGGTGGCAGGATTGCCCGCATGGTGCTGGTCGACGCGGAACGGATACGGCAGGCGGCGCAGCAGCTCGGGCAGGTGGTCCGGGAAACGCCGCTGACCCACTCGCGCGTGCTCGGCCGCTCACGCGGTGGCGAGGTCTTCCTCAAGTGCGAGAACCTGCAGCGCACCGGCTCGTTCAAGATTCGCGGCGCGTACGTGCGGCTGGCGGGGCTCACGGCGGAGCAGCGCGACGCCGGGGTCGTGGCGGCCAGCGCCGGCAACCACGCCCAAGGCGTGGCGCTGGCGGCCTCGCTGCTGGGAATCCACTCGACGGTGTTCATGCCCGAGCGGGCGCCGCTGCCGAAGCTCGCGGCCACCCAGTCCTACGGGGCCGACGTGCGGTCGCACGGTGCGACGCTGGGCGAGACGTTCACCGCCGCCCGGGAGTTCGCCGAGCGCACCGGGGCCACGTTCATCCACCCCTTCGATCACCCGGACGTGATCGCCGGGCAGGGCACCGTGGGCCGCGAGGTCCTGGCGCAGCTGCCCGAGGTGCGCAGCGTCCTCGTACCCACCGGCGGGGGCGGGATGCTCTCCGGGATCGCCGCGGCGATCAAGGCCGAGCGGCCCGAGGTGCGCGTCATCGGGGTGCAGGCGGCGCAGGCGGCGGCGTGGCCGCCGTCGCTGGCGGCCGGCTCGCCGGTGCGGCTGGAGACCACCCGCACCATGGCCGACGGCATCGCCGTGGCCGAACCGGGTGCGGAAACCTACGCGCACGTCTCGGAACTGGTCGACGACGTGCTCACCGTCGGCGAGGAAACGCTGTCGCAGGCGCTGCTGCTGTGCCTCGAGCGCGCCAAGCTCGTGGTCGAACCGGCCGGGGTGGCCGCAGCCGGCGCGGTGCTGGAGCACCCGGACCGGCTGCCCGCGCCGACCGTGGCCGTGCTCTCCGGCGGCAACATCGACCCGCTGTTCCTGCTGCAGGTCATCCGGCACGGCATGGCCGCGGCCGGGCGGTACCTGTCGCTGCGCGTGCGGTTGCCCGACGAACCCGGCGCGCTGGCCGGTCTGCTCACCCGGTTCGGCTCCTGGCAGGCCAACGTGCTCGACATCGAGCACTCCCGCGTCAGCGGCGCGTTGGAGCTCGGCGAGGTCGACGTGGAGATCAGCCTGGAAACGCGCGGCCCGCAGCACCGCGAGCACGTGGTGAGCAGCCTGGAGAGCGCCGGGTACGCGGTCATCGCGCGGCGGTGATCCCGACCGGGCGGTGCTGGGGCACCGGGAGGCGCTGGGCCACCGGGAGGCGCTGGGCCCCGGTGCAGAAACGTCCCCGGCGCAGCGTTGTGCCGGGGACCACCGGACCGCGCTCGTGGCGGCGGGGAGCGACGGCGGGCGCCTCCGGCTCCGGAGGCGCCCGCTGCGCGCGAGCGATCGCTCAGCCGGTGAACGGCTCCGCCTTGACCAGCGTGACCTGCATCGTCCCGCCGTTGGGGAGCTCGTACTCGACCGTCTCGCCCTCCTTGGCGTCGATGAGCGCCTGCCCCAGCGGCGAGTTCGGCGAGTACACCTCGAGGTCGCCGTGCGCGCCCTCCTCGCGCGTGGCCAGCAGGAACGTCTCGGTCTCCGCGTCGTCCTCGAAGCGCACGGTCAGCACCGATCCGGGCTTGGCCACGCCCTGCTCGGTGGGGACATCGCCGACCTTGGCGGTGCGCAGCAGCTCCTGCAGTTGGCGGACCCGGCCCTCCAGCTGGGCCTGCTCCTCGCGGGCCGCGTGGTAGCCGCCGTTCTCCTTGAGATCGCCCTCTTCCCGCGCCTCGTTGATCTTCGCGGCGATCACAGGGCGGTTGGCCACGAGCTCGTCCAGCTCAGCCTTGAGCCGGTCGTAAGCATCCTGGGTCAGCCAGGTCACCTGGGTCTCGCTCACGGTCACCACTCCTCGTCGACGGAGGCTCCGCGTTTTCCGCGGGCCGACAACCCTTCCGCGCCCGGCGGTTCCTCAGGGTGGCCAGGAACGGAAAAACACGGCCCCCGCGTGGGGCCGTGCCTCTTCGGTCGACACTAGCACGACATCGCACGTCCAGGGATCGGATTTTCCGAACTCATGGCGTGCGGGAGCGGTCTTCACCCAATCGGCCGCTGCTGGGTGGACAAATATTCAGGAACGTTGTATGTGCAGCCGTACACCTCCCCGATGGTCGCTCGTGCGGAGGTGCGCAGCGTCGTGCCCTGCACGACCGCACCCTCCGCCGGGGGAACCACGATCTCCTTGCGGCCGACTTCCCGGCCGGATTCGGCCCGGGCCCGCACCACGCACTCCGCTCGCTCGGAGGGGTCGTCGCGCCGGACCTGGACGGTGACGTGCACGTGACCGTCGTCGCGGACGTCGAAGGCGACCTGCTCGGCCTCGATCGGTGCGTTGCCGAAGTTGCGGTAGGCGACGATCGACAGCACCAGCAGCACGACGAGGGCCGCCGCGGTGAGCAACCACCGCAGCACGGGGCGCGGCCGGCGTCGCGCGCGGGACCCGTACCGGTCCTCGCGAACCCCGGTCTCGCTCACGCGCTCCCCCTTCCCTGTCGTGCTGGTCGCGGCCGGTGCCGCGGGGAGGATCGGGGTTGCCGACGGATCGAACGACCCCGCGGGGAACAATAGGCCCCCGCCCCCGCGTTGAGTATCGCTGGGGTGCCCGCGGCCTTCGCGGCGGGGCCGTCTGTGCAGAGTGCTCACGAGCAGGAGGGGACAGCCGGGCGATGGCGGACAAGCTGCGTCTCATGACGGTGCACGCGCACCCGGACGACGAATCCAGCAAAGGTGCGGCGACGACCGCCCGCTACGTCAGTGACGGGCACGAGGTGATGGTCGTCACGTGTACCGGAGGGGAAGCCGGAAGCATCCTCAACGAGGCCATGGACCGGCCGGGTGTGCGGGAGAACCTCACCGACGTCCGCCGCGAGGAGATGGCGGACGCGGCCAAGATCCTCGGAGTGCAGCACCGCTGGCTCGGCTACGTGGACTCCGGGCTGCCCGAGGGGGACCCGCCACCGCCGCTGCCGGAGGGGTGCTTCGCCACGCTGCCGCTGGAGGAGGAGACCCGGGAGCTGGTGCGCGTGGTGCGGGAGTTCCGCCCGCACGTGCTGATCACCTACGACGAGAAGGGCGGGTACCCGCATCCGGACCACATCCGGTGCCACGAGGTCTCGGTGGCCGCGTTCGACGCCGCCGGCGACCCGGACCGCTTCCCCGAGGTCGGGGAGCCGTGGCAGCCGCTGAAGCTGTACTACTCGCACGGGTTCTCCCGGCACCGCATGCAGCTGTTCCACGACGCGCTGGTGGATCGCGGCATGCACTCCCCGTACGGTGAGTGGTTGAGCAAGTGGGACGAATCCCGCCCCGATCCGAACGAACGGGTGACCACGCGGGTGGAGTGCGCCGATCACTTCGAGGCGCGCGACGACGCGCTCCGCGCGCACGCCACGCAGATCGACCCGAGCAGCAGGTGGTTCGCGGTGCCGCTGGAGCTCCAGAAGGAGCTGTGGCCGCACGAGGACTACGAGCTGGTGCGCTCCCTGGTCGACACCACGGTGCCGGAGGAGGACCTGTTCGCGGGCGTGCGTGAGAAGGTGTGCACATGACGAGCCGGGAAGCGCTGACCTTCGTGGTGGCCCAGGCCCCGCAGCCGGACGACCCCGGCGGTCAGGGCGAGGACTTCGGCAAGTCCTCGCCGGTGGGCCTGCTGTTGCTGCTGGTGCTGCTGATCGGCGTGTGCCTGCTGGTGTGGTCGATGACCCGGCACCTGCGCAGGCTGCCGGAGCGCTTCGACCAGGAGAGGGCCGAGGCCGCAGCGCCCGCGCGGGCGCGGTCCGGTGCCACGACCGCGGCGGGCTCGGCGGACGGGAACGCCGACGGCGGCGATCCCGACGGCGGTGGTCCCGACGGCGGGGCAGCTGACGGGAGAGCGGGCGGCGCGAGCGGTTCCGCGGGCTGACCCGGCTGTGCGCTGACCCGTGCGGCCGGTCCGCACCGGGCACTGCGGGCCCGGCATCCGGGCGGACCGGGCACTGCGCGGGCTGCCCGCGGAACGTGCCGCCGTGCTGACCCCGCGCAGGGCCGGTGCCGAGCACCGGCCGGCCCGCACCGCTCAGCGCTCACCCGGTCGGCGGCGCGTTCAGCGGTCGGGGTGCACCACGGCCTTGATCGCGTCCTCGCGCCGACCGACCGTCAGCGCCTGCGGCACCGCGTCCAGCCCGAAGCGGTGCGTCACCAGGCGGTCCAGATCGACCTGCCCGCTGGCGGCCAGCGCGATCGCCGTCGGCCACGTGTTGGCGTAGCGGAACGTGCCGGTCAGCTCGATCTCGCGGGTCTGCACGTGGTCCAGCGGCAGCGGCAGCTCGCTGCCCCCCATGCCGACCAGCACGACGCGCCCGGCGCGTCCCACCGTGGTGATCGCCTCCGCGGCCGCCTTCGGCACGCCCGAGCACTCCAGCAGCACGTCCGGGGTGTAGCCGACCTCCGGCAGCGGGGTCTCGCTGACGTCGACGGTGCGGGTGGCGCCGAGCTCCTCGGCGACCGCCAGCCTGCTCGCCTGCACGTCGCTGACCACGATCTCCGCCGCGCCGAAGGCCCGCGCCGCCTGCACCGCGATCAACCCGATCGGCCCTGCCCCGGTGATGAGCACGCGCGCACCGGGGCTGACGCGGCCCTTGCGGTTGGCCCACACCGCCACGGACAGCGGTTCGAGCAGCCCGGACGCGTCGTCCGAGAGCGAGTCCGGCACGGCGTGGGCGAACTCCTCGTGGATCGCCACGTACTCGCAGAACGCCCCGTCCACCGGCGGCGTGGCGAAGAACCGCATCCGCGGGCACAGGTTGTAGCGGCCCAGCCGGCACTCGGCGCAGACGAAGCACGGCACGCCCGGTTCGAGCGCCACCCGCCGGCCCACCTCGTGCTGCTCGGCGCGCGCACCGCGGGCGACGACCACGCCCGCCGCTTCGTGGCCCAGGACCAGGGGTTCTTCGACGACGAACCCGCCGATCCGACCGTGTTCGTAGTAGTGCGCGTCCGAACCGCAGGTGCCGACCGACGTGATGCGCACGAGCACCTCGTGCTCCCCCGGCTGCGGGACGGGGCGTTGTTCGAGCGCGATGTCGTGCACCTCGCGGAGCACCGAAGCGCGCATCGTGCCGGGGATGTCCACGACTTCCTCCTCTTCGAGTCCCTCCTCGCGGTGGCCCGGCGGGCCGGGTCGCCCGCGGACCGGTGTCGTTCCTACCACGGCCGCAGCACCCGGTTCACGAGATCGCCGCGCGCCTCCCGGGTGGGCCACCGCCCGCGCGCGGTGGGACGGTGGGGGCATGGTGAACCGGCTGGCCGAGGCGACGAGCCCCTACCTGCTCCAGCACGCCGACAACCCGGTCGACTGGTGGCCGTGGTGCGAGGAGGCGTTCCGCGAAGCCCGCCGCAGGGACGTCCCCGTGCTGCTGTCCGTGGGCTACGCGGCGTGCCACTGGTGCCACGTGATGGCGCACGAGTCGTTCGAGGACCCCGAGATCGCGGGAGTCATGAACGAGCGGTTCGTCAACATCAAGGTGGACCGGGAGGAGCGCCCGGACATCGACTCGGTCTACATCGAGGCCACGCAGGCCATGACCGGCCAGGCCGGGTGGCCCCTGACCTGCTTCCTCACCCCCGACGGCGAGCCGTTCCACTGCGGCACCTACTACCCGGCGCGCCCGGTGCACGGCATGCCGTCGTTCCGGCAGCTGCTCGACGCCGTCACCAGCGCCTGGCAGGAGCGCGGCGACGAGGTGCGCCAGGCGGCCACGCGCATCGTGGAGCAGCTCAACGAGCAGCGCGGTCCGCTGCCCGAGACCGCCGTCGACGACCAGGTGCTCGACGCGGCCGTCACCGAGCTCGGCGGCGAGTTCGACGAGGCCAACGGCGGCTTCGGCGACGCGCCGAAGTTCCCGCCGTCGATGGTGCTCGAGTTCCTGCTGCGGCACCGCGAACGCACCGGTTCGGACGAGGCGCTGCGACTGGCCGGGCGCACCTGCGAGGCCATGGCCCGCGGCGGGATCCACGACCAGCTGGCGGGCGGGTTCGCCCGCTACAGCGTGGACGCCACGTGGACCGTGCCGCACTTCGAGAAGATGCTCTACGACAACGCGCTGTTGCTGCGCGCCTACGCGCACCTCGCGCGCGTGGCGCGCGCGCCGCTGGCCGAACGCGTCACCCGGGGGGTCGCCGAGTTCCTGCTGCGCGACCTGGCCACCCCCGAAGGCGGCTTCGCCGCCTCGCTGGACGCGGACACCGACGGGGCCGAGGGGCTGACCTACGTGTGGACGCCGGAGCAGCTGCGCAGCGCGCTCGGCGAGGAGGACGGCGACTGGGCCGCCGCGGTGTTCGGCGTGACCGCCGAGGGCACGTTCGAGCACGGCAGCTCCACCCTGCGGCTGCCGCGCGACCCCGACGACGCGGAGCGCTTCGAGCGCGTGCGCGCGGCGCTGCTGGCCGAGCGGAACCAGCGGCCGCAGCCCCCGCGGGACGACAAGGTCGTCACCGCCTGGAACGGGCTGGCGATCACCGCGCTCGTGGAAGCGGGCGAGGCGTTCGGCGAGCAGCGGTGGATCGAGGCGGCGCAGCGGGCCGCCGAGACGGTCCTGAGCACGCACCTGGTCGAGGGGCGCCTGCGCCGCGCCTCCCGCGCCGGGGAAGTCGGTGCGGCGGCGGGCGTGCTCGACGACTACGGGTGCTTCGCCGCGGGACTGCTGGCGCTGCACCAGGCGACCGGTGCGGCGCACTGGCTCGACCGCGCGCGGGAGCTGCTGGACACCGCCCTGGCGCGGTTCGCCGACCCGGACCACCCCGGCCAGTTCCACGACACCGCCGACGATGCCGAGGCGCTCGTGCGGCGTCCGGCGGACCCGACGGACAACGCCGCCCCGAGCGGGGCGGCGTCCCTGGCGGAAGCGCTGCTGGCCGCTTCGGCGCTGACAGGGCCGGACAGCGCGGGGAGGTACCGGCAGGCCGCAGAGCAGGCGATCGACCGCGCGGGCATGCTGCTGCAGCGCGCACCGCGCTTCGCCGGGCACTGGCTGTCCGTCGCCGAGGCGCGCGCGGCCGGGCCGATCCAGGTGGCCGTCGTGGGCGCCACCGGCGATCCGGACCGCGAGTTGCTGGAGACGACGGCGCGCCACCGCGCGCCGGGCGGGGCGGTGGTGCTCGCCGCCGAGCCCGAGTCCTCCGCGGCGCCGCTGGCGGCCGACCGCCCGCTGGTCGACGGTGCACCTGCGGCGTACGTGTGCCGCGGTTACGTCTGCGACCGCCCGGTGACCACCGCCGATGCCCTCCAGCAGCAGCTCGTCGAGTTCCCGTAGCACCCCGCGCCGGCCTGCTGGGGGGCTCCGCTCCCGGAACCCCCAGCAGGCCGGGTCCCGCCGCAACGCGTTCGCCCGGTCCCGCAGTGCTTCCCGCGCCTTCCGCCGCGCCCAATCTGGAAGCGTTCCAGGGAGCGCAATTTTCATGAAAATTGGAAGCCGTCCCCACACGGATGGAGCATGATCCATCCACAGGGGCGCGAGTTGTCCCCAGCGTGCGGGCCGGGGAAGGCTCGATCGGGGGATCGTGCGGGGGTGAGGCGGCCGCCGCGGGGCTTAGGGGCCGCGCGGATTGGTGGCCATGTGCTCGACCGCACCGGCCCGTCAGGCAAGCGGCGCAGCCGCTTCATCGCCACGTACGCAGAGCGTCCCGCCGCGGGTTCTCCGGCGCCGCCTTGCGAGGACAGCCCCGACGTTGTGTAGGTGGCTACTCGATGTCGGGGATCCCGGAGCGAGGTGCCGCCGGAGGTTCCTCCCAGCTACCCCCATCCACCCGCCCTCAACAGCCAATCCGCGGACTCTCTTAGGCGTGGGGGACAAGCTGCCGCCGGGGCTGCTCAGGCGTACAAGGCCAGCCAGATGGCGATGTGGTGGCAGATCGCCGCGGCGGAGACCGCGGTGTGGAACACCTCGTGGTAGCCGAAGGTGCGCGGCCAGGGGTCGGGGCGCTTGGCGGCGTAGGCCACACCGCCGAGGCTGTAGAGCACGCCGCCGGCGATGAGCAGCGCGAGCGCCGCCGCTCCGGCGTGCATGAGCAGTTCCGGCAGCACGAACACGGCGACCCACCCCAGCGCCAGGTACACCGGCACGCCGACCCAGCGCGGGGCGTTCGGCCAGGACAGCTTGAGGATCACGCCGCCGAGCGCGCCGCCCCACACGACGGCGAGGACCACCGCGCCGGTCGTGGGCTGCATCGCCAGCATGGCGAACGGGGTGTACGTGCCCGCGATGAACATGAAGATCATCGAGTGGTCGAGGCGGCGCATCCACGTGCGCGCGCCGACCGTGCGCCAGGTCTTGCGGTGGTAGAGCGCGCTCACGCCGAACAGGCCGAGCACGGTCGCCGCGTAGATCGACGTTCCGATGGCGGCAGGGGCGGACACGGTGGATCCGGCCAGTGCGATCAGCGTCGCACCGGCCGCGGTCGCCACCACGGCCGACCACAGGTGGATCCACCCGCGCAGCTTGGGCTTCGGGGGGAGGGCGGCGGGACTCGTGCCTACGCTCACGCACCCGAGGCTACGCGAGCGTAGGTCTGGGCGTTATGTCGGCGCTCACGCCGACCGGGTCACCACGCGGTTCCGAGCACGCGCGCGCGGCGTAGTCTCACCGGACGTGGCGCTCAAGGTTCGGCTGAAAGATCTGATCTACGACCTGTACGAGTGGCGACTGCGTCGCCAACTCGAGACGATGCAGCGACCCCGCCACGTCGGCGTGGTCTTGGACGGCAACCGCCGGTGGGCGAAGGAAGCGGGCCTGGAGGCCGCGCACGGCCACCAGGCAGGTGCTCGCAAGATCACCGAGTTGCTCGGCTGGTGCCGCGAGGCCCGCGTCGAGGTGGTGACGCTGTGGTTGCTGTCCACCGACAACCTCAACCGCAGCAGCGAGGAGCTGCAGGCACTGCTGGAGATCATCGTCAGCGTCGTCGAGGAGCTCACGGCGCCGTCGATGCCGTGGCGGGTGCAGACCGTCGGCACGCTCGACCTGCTGCCGCAGGAGACGGCCGAGCGGCTGGCCGCCGCCACCGAGCGCACCGAGGGGCGCTCGGGGATGCAGGTGAACGTGGCGATCGGTTACGGCGGGCGGCAGGAGATCGCGGAGGCCGTGCGCAAGCTGCTGCAGCAGCACGCCGAGGCGGGCACCACGCTCGAGGAGCTGGCGGAGGTGCTCACCGTCGACCACATCACCGAGAACCTGTACACCTCGGGACAGCCTGATCCGGACCTGCTCATCCGCACCTCGGGGGAGCAGCGGCTGTCCGGGTTCATGCTCTGGCAGTCGGTGCACTCGGAGTTCTGGTTCTGCGAGGCGTACTGGCCGGCGTTCCGCCGGGTGGACTTCCTGCGCGCGTTGCGCTCCTACGCGGCCCGGCACCGCCGCTTCGGCGGCTGAACGCGGTTCTCGCCCGGGCGCCGGTGCCGGCGCGCGGGCCCGGGCGTGGTTCCGGTGCGGAGAGTCCCGGTGCGAGGCTCCGGCGAAAGGTGCGCGGGCCCCGGTGAGGAGTCGGGCGGCCGTGGCTGCTGTCCGCGGCGTTCGCCCACGCGCGGGCCCGGAACACGTCGAGGGCGGGGCCGGACGATCCGGCCCCGCCCTCGCGGTGTGTTCGCCTGCGGCGATCGTCAGCCCTGCTGCGAGGGGTGGTCGACGATCGGCGCGTTGGTGCAGCTGGCTTCCTGCGGCGACAGCACCGGCAGGGTGACGCCGAGCACCGCGACGTTGTTGTTGCACGCGTTGATCGGCAGAACGCTCAGGTTCGTGTCGTTCGCGACGCCGACGCCGTCGTTGTCCACGCTGTCGGCGTTGGCCATCGGGGCCAGGGCCACCATGCCGGCGGCGGCACCGGCGACAATCGCTGCCTTCTTCAGCACTGGATTCACGCTCCTCTGATGTGCTGGGGTTCGTTCCCGTCCACGAAGGACTCCCGCGGGGCGGGGGTGAACCCTGCCAAGTTCCTGGAAAATACAACCGGCGCCACGCCGTGGGCCCACCCGTGTCGACTCGTTCGTGTGACTTCGTCGGGTGGCGACAACTGCTGCAGTGCTACCCGTTGCGGCGTGTTGAAGAATGCGAGAGTGCGTGCGGGCGAAGAGCGGGCGCGTTGGCCCTCCTTGCCCGCCGCGCCTCGTTGACCGGTTCGTTCGTCGGTCGTCAGCCCTGCTGCGACGGGTGGTCGACCACCGGCGCGTTGGTGCAGCTGGCGTCCTGCGGCGACAGGATCGGCGCAGTGATGCCGATGGCGGCGCTGACGTTGTTGTTGCACAGCTGGACCGGAACGGCGCTGATGTTGTCGTCGTTCAGCACGCCGACACCGTCGTTGTCCATGCTGTCCGCGTTGGCCATCGGGGCCAGGGCCAACATTCCGGCTGCGGCGCCGGACACGATCGCTGCTTTCTTCAGCACTTCCGTTGCTCCTTGTTGGACGCTGATGAAGTGAGTGCGAATTCTCCGGCACCCGCGGGTCGTTCGCCCGGGGCGGCCGGCCTCGGACCTCACTCCGAGGGAGCACCCGCGGAAAAACATATCCACGAAATCCGGTGAACGGTACCGAGTTACCACCATTGTGTGGTTCTTGGATACGCGCATCCACTTGCGCGAACAACGGAACACGGCGTGTCGCGCTGGCTTCATGTTGCCGCACATGCAGAGTCGTCACAATACGCCCATTGGAATTCTTCTATCGATCACACTGGAGTGTGATCACCGGGCGGATGTTGAGCGCGGATCGTGGATCTGCCCCGAAGCTGCGATCACCCGTCCGTGGGGATTGACCGCGATGGCCAGTCCACGGCCAAGCGGTCGCCCGACACGTCCCGGCGTGTCGGGCCGAAAGTCACGAGTCGATTACGCTCACGAGCCGGTTGCGCTCGCGAGTCGATTACGCCGGGGCGGCGGCGGGCAACCGCCGTTCGGGGGTTCTCGCGGCTCCGCGCCGCGCTACCGCCGTCGGTGTAGGACTGGAATCACCTGTGTGGCTGCCTGCTGAGCGCGCTTCGCGGCGGTAGCGTCCGCGGTGACGGGCCAGCTCAGTCCGTACGGCCCGTCCGGGAGGCCCTGATCGTGGCTGATGGTTCGTGGTCGCCGACGGGCGGCAGCGCCGTCCACCGTGGTCGCGAGGGGCGGGTCCCGGCCCGCGCGGCTGTCCGGTCGCCGCGATCCGGCGCGGGCAGGGCAGACCCGGCCCACCAACGAGCGGGCGTCCTCGCGGCGCCCGCGAGGGAGTTGCCGTGACCGCACGACGTTCCCCGTTCGAATCCCGGACCGCCGGTGTTGGCGAGCGCGCCACCGCCGAGACACCCGGCGTTCCCGCCGGAACCCGGTCCGATGCCGCCGCCGGCCGCACCTACGTGCTCGACACCTCGGTGCTGCTGTCCGACCCGTGGGCGTTCAACCGCTTCGCCGAGCACGACGTGGTGCTGCCGCTGGTCGTCGTCGGTGAACTGGAAGGCAAGCGACACCACCCCGAACTGGGCTGGTTCGCCCGGGAAGCACTGCGCGGCCTGGACGAGCTGCGCTGCCGGTGCGGGCGGTTGGACGAACCGATCCCCGTCGGGGTGTCCGGCGGGACCGTCCGGGTGGAGCTCAACCACTCCGATCAGGACGTCCTGCCACCGGGTTTCCGCACCGACAGCAACGACGCGCGCATCCTGGCGTGCGCGCTGAACCTGCGCGCCGAGGGGGCGGCGGTGACCCTGGTGACCAAGGACATGCCGCTGCGCGTGAAGGCCGGTTCGGTGGCGCTGGAGGCCGAGGAGTACCGCGCCCAGGACGTCATCTCCTCCGGGTGGACCGGAATGGCCGATGTGGACGCCGGGCCGGGGGAGATCAACACCCTGTTCAAGGAGGGCTCCGCCGACCTCGCCGAGGCCGCCGAACTGCCCGCGAACACGGGGGTGCGGCTGCTGTCCGGTTCGCAGAGCGCGCTCGGGCGGGTCACGGCGGACAAGCGCGTCAAGCTCGTCCGCGGTGACCGGGAGGCGTTCGGGATCCACGGTCGGTCCGCGGAGCAGCGCATCGCGCTGGACCTGCTCGCCGACGAGGGCGTCGGCATCCTCTCGCTCGGCGGGCGGGCCGGCACGGGCAAGTCAGCGCTGGCGCTGTGCGCCGGTCTGGAAGCGGTCCTGGAACGGCAGCAGCACCGCAAGGTCGTGGTCTTCCGCCCGGTGTACGCGGTCGGCGGGCAGGAGCTCGGCTACCTGCCCGGCAGCGAGGGCGAGAAGATGCAGCCCTGGGGCCAGGCGGTTTTCGACACGCTCAGCGCCGTGGCCGGGCAGAACGTCATCGACGAGGTGCTCGACCGCGGGATGCTGGAAGTGCTGCCGCTGACGCACATCCGCGGGCGCTCCCTGCACGACTCGTTCGTCATCGTCGACGAGGCGCAGTCGTTGGAGCGCAACGTGCTGCTCACGGTGCTGTCCCGGCTCGGCTCCAACTCCCGGGTCGTGCTCACGCACGACGTCGCCCAGCGCGACAACCTGCGCGTGGGCCGGCACGACGGCGTCGGTGCGGTGGTGGAGAAGCTCAAGGGGCACCCGCTGTTCGCCCACCTGACCCTGTCCCGGTCCGAGCGCTCGCCCGTGGCGGCGCTGGTGACCGAGATGTTGGAGGAGGAGTACCTGTCCTGACGCGGCCGCGGTGCAGGCGTCGTGCTGGTTCCCCCGCCAGCACGACGCGTGCACGACCTCCGGAGCGAGTGGTGGGGGGACCCTCCTCCTGACGTCCGATCCGCTCGATGCCCGCCGTCCGCGCGACCCCTACGCTTCACCCATGACGATGCAATTCAGCGCCCTGGGCCTGGTCGCCGACGACATGGCGAAGACGCTGGCGTTCTACCGCCTGCTCGGACTCGACATCCCCGCGGGGGCCGACGACCAGCGTCACGTGGACGTGCTCCTGCCGAGCGGGGTGCGGTTGATGTGGGACACCGCTGAGACGGTGCGCTCGATCGACCCCTCCTGGGCACCGCCGTCCGGCGGGCACCGGGCGGCGCTGGCCTTCGACTGCGGTTCGCCCTCGGCGGTGGACGGCGCGTACGCCGAGATCACCGCTGCCGGCTACGACGGGCACCACGAACCGCGGGACGCCCCCTGGGGCCAGCGCTACGCGACCGTGCTCGACCCCGACGGCAATCCCGTGGACCTGTTCGCGGAGCTCACGGGCTGACCAGCTCCGCGAAGCTCGCGCCGGCCGAGCCCCGGGCCTCCCGGATCAGGTGCGCCCGGTCGGCGCAGCCGGCGCGCGCCGCCTCCCGCTCCGCCGTCACCAGCCCTTGGGCAGGGGCCTGCCCTCGGCGAACCCCGCCGCGGACTGGATGCCGACGACGGCGCGCCCGTGGAACTCCTCCAGGTCGCGCGCGCCCGCGTAGGTGCACGCCGAGCGCAGGCCCGAGGTGATCTCGTCGAGCAGGTCCTCCACGCTCGGCCGCTGCGGGTCCACCCGCATCTTGGAGCTGGAGATGCCCTCCTCGAACAGCGCCTTGCGCGCCCGGTCGAAGGAGTTGTCGCTGCGCGTGCGCGCGCTCACGGCGCGCTTGGACGCCATGCCGAACGACTCCTTGTAGGCGTTGCCGTGCTCGTCGCGCTGCAGGTCGCCGGGGGACTCGTAGGTCCCGGCGAACCAGGAGCCCACCATCACCGAGGACGCGCCGGCCGCCAGCGCCAGCGCCACGTCCCGGGGGTGCCGCACGCCGCCGTCGGCCCAGACGCGCTTGCCCAGCGCGCGGGCCTGCTCGGCGCACTCGACGAGCGCGGAGAACTGCGGCCGCCCCACGCCGGTCATCATCCTGGTGGTGCACATCGCGCCCGGCCCGACGCCCACCTTGATCACGTCGGCGCCGGCCACGGCCAGGTCCCGCACGCCTTCGGCGGTGACCACGTTGCCGGCGACCACGGGCACGCTCGGCGAGACGGTGCGGACGGCCTCCAGCGCGCTGATCATCTTCTCCTGGTGGCCGTGGGCGGTGTCCACGACGAGCGCGTCCACCCCGGCCTCCAGCAGCGCCGAGGCCTTGGCGGCCACGTCGCCGTTCACGCCGATCGCCGCGCCGATGCGCAGCCGCCCCCGCTCGTCCAGCGCGGGGGTGTAGATCTCCGAGCGCAGGGCGGCCCGGCCGGTCATGATGCCGGCCAGCCGCCCGTCGTCGTCGACGGCCAGGGCCACGTCCCGCGCCTGCCGGTCGAGGTGCTCGAAGACCTCGCGCGGCTTCGTGTCCAGCGGAAGCACGACCGGGTCGGGGTCGGCCACCTCGCTGAGCCGGGAGAACCGGTCGACCCCGGCGCTGGAGGCCTCGCGGAACACGCCGGTGGGCCGGTCCTCGTCGTCGACGACCACGACCGCGTCGTGCGCGCGCTTCGGCAACAGGTTCAGCGCGTCGGCCACGGCGGCGTCGGCGTGCAGCACGATCGGTGTGTCCCACACCGGGTGGCGCTGCTTCACCCAGGAGACGATCTCGGCGACCGCCGAGGGGTCGACGTCCTGGGGGAGCACGGCGATCCCGCCCCGGCGGGCGATCGTCTCGGCCATCCGCCGCCCCGCGACGGCCGTCATGTTCGCCACGACCAGCGGCAGCGTGGTGCCGGTGCCGTCGCTGGCCGCGAGGTCGACGTCGAACCGCGACTCGACGCCGGAGCGGCGGGGCGCCAGGAACACGTCGTCGTAGGTCAGGTCGGTGGTGGGCTGCTGCCCGTTCAAGAACTGCACATCTCGTCAGCATACGGGCTCGGCGCCCGGGCGACGACACGTACTGCTCACCGCAGTGCGCGCGGACCGCGGCGGGGCGAGCTGCGGCTGGTGGGCGTCACCGCGCCGGTGCCGGGCGGCCCGCTGCCGCGGCCACCGGCGTCCTCCGGCGCCGGCGTCCGCGGAACCGGAGCTCTCAGAGCTCCCCGTCCAGGTGCGGTTCGAAGGCGCGGTAGGCCCGGTAGTCGCGGAACAACCGGCTGTACAGCTCGGTCCCGTCGTCGAACGAGGAGTCCTCGAGCGGCTTGACCTCGAGGACGCGCTCGAGCTTCCAGGTCACCAGCGTGTGGTTCTCGTCGCGGTAGGTGGTCTGCTGCTGCTTGGCCAGGTCCCCCGCCTTGGTCTCGGCCTCCTCGGCGGACTCGGCCTTGAGCAGCACGAACGACTCCTCGTACAGCGGCCGGTGGCCCTCCTCCTCGGAGGTGGTGCGCAGCAGGAGCACGGCCACGTAGTAGTCCGGCGAGACCGGGCGCCGCGGCACCTGGAACTCGCTGGGATCGATGGTCCCGGGGCCGATGTCGATGGAGCCGACCGATTCCGCCTCGGCCTCGGCGTCCTCGTCCTCCCAGTCCTCGGCTCCCTCGACGTCGGGCTCGTGGGCGGAGGCGCGCTCCTCGGGGTCGAACTGCTCGCCGTGCTGCATACCCCCAGGATTCCACCGCTCCCCGGCGGGGCGGGCAGGCCCCCGGGAGCGCGGCTGCGCCCGCCCCGCGCGGGGACGTCCGGGCGTGCGGGGCCGGCGGGCTCGCGAGCGACCGCGTCCTCCGCGCGGGGACGTCCGGGCGCGGGCCTGTCCGCGCCCGGACGGGTGCTCAGCGCTCGCCCCGGGCCATGGTCAGCACGTCCAGCGCCTCGTCGAGCTGCTCGACGGTGAGCTTGCCGGCCTCGACGTAGCCGCGGTCGAGCACGACCTCGCGGATCGTGCGCCGCTCCTTGAGGGCCTGCTTGGCCACCGCGGCGGCTTCCTCGTAGCCGATGTAGCGGTTGAGCGGCGTGACGATCGAGGGGGAGCCCTCGGCGTACTCGCGGGCGTGCTCGGCGTTGACGGTGATCCCGGCGAAGACCCGGTCGGCCAGCTGGTGGGACGCGGCGGCGAGCAGGCGGGCCGATTCGAGCACGTTGCGGGCGATGACCGGCAGCATCACGTTGAGCTGGAAGTTGCCCTGCGAACCGGCGAAGGACACGGTCTGGTCGTTGCCGACGACCTGGGCGACGACCTGCAGCGTGGCCTCCGGGATGACCGGGTTGACCTTGCCCGGCATGATCGACGAGCCGGGCTGCAGGTCGGGCAGGGCCAGCTCGGCCAGGCCGGTGCGCGGGCCGGACCCGAGCCAGCGCAGGTCGTTGGCGATCTTGGTGAGGCTCACGGCGACGGTGCGCATGCTGCCGGAGGTCTCCACCACGGCGTCCTGCGCGGCCTGGGCCTCGAAGTGGTCGGCGGCCTCGCTCAGCGGCAGGCCGGTCACCTCGGCCAGTTCCCGGGAGACCGCGTCGCCGAAGCCCTGCGGCGCGTTGAGGCCGGAGCCGACGGCGGTGCCGCCGATGGGCAGCTCGCCGAGGCGCGGGAGCCCGGCGCGGAGGCGCTCGACGCCGTAGCGGATCTGCGCGGCCCACGCCCCGGCCTCCTGGCCGAGGGTGACGGGCACGGCGTCCATGAGGTGGGTGCGGCCGGACTTGACGACCTCGCTCCACTCCGCGGCGCGCTGCTCGATCGTGCTCGCCAGGTGCTCCAGGGCCGGGATCACGTCGGTGAGCACGGCTTCGGTGGCGGCCACGTGGATGGTGGTCGGGAAGGTGTCGTTCGACGACTGCGAGGCGTTGACGTGGTCGTTCGGGTGCACGTCGCGGCCGAGGGAGCGGGTCGCCAGCGTGGCGATGACCTCGTTGGCGTTCATGTTCGACGAGGTGCCGGAGCCGGTCTGGAACACGTCGATGGGGAAGTGGTCGTCGTGCTCGCCCTCGGCCACCTCGTCGGCGGCCCGGGCGATCGCCTCGGCGAGGTCCGCCTCCAGCACGCCGAGCTTGGCGTTCACCCGGGCCGTGGCCGCCTTCAGCAGTCCGAGCGCCCGGATCTGGGCTCGTTCGAGACCCCGGCCGGAGATGGGGAAGTTCTCCACGGCGCGCTGGGTCTGCGCGCGGTACAGGGCGTCGGCGGGGACCCGCACCTCGCCCATGGTGTCGTGTTCGATCCGGTATTCCTGTTCAGCCATGGCTGAAGTCTCCCGCTTCAGCCGCGGCCCGGTCAGCGCGGGTCGCCTGTGGGGTTGGTAACGGCCTCCCGGCATCGCCGCCGGGCACGTCGGCAATGCGGCGGAGTCCGGTTCCCGATCGATTCCGATGCGGTCGGTCACACGGCCGCCGGCGCTGCCACCCCCGCGCCCGCCCGCTCGGCGCGGGGCCGCGGGGAGGCGCTGATGCGCGGGTGCCGGGCCCGCGCGGTTCGGGTGCGGCGCGCCGGCCGGGCGGTCCGCGGACGCGGTTCGGCGCGGGGCGTGCCGTCAGCAGCGCCCCGCGCCGAAACCGCTGGTGGCTGCTCGATGCCCGCTGGCCGGGGCGGGTGGTCGGTGGTCGGGACGTGCAGGAGGTCCCTCCCAGCGGTCCCGAACCGCCCGCCCCGCGACGAGCACGAGGACCTGGCGAAGCCCTGTCAGGCGGTGGTCGCGTTGATCCAGTCGGTGTAGGCGGTCGCGTCGGTGTAGACCGAGGGAGAGGTGCCGCACACCGGTGCCGGACTGCCCAGGCGGCTGGTCACCCCGGTGAGTTGCCAGTCACCGGGCCGGCCTTCCAGCTGCGGGCCGCCGGAGTCGCCGAAGCAGGCGTTGGCGAGCAGTTCCTCGCTGCCGGTGCAGATCTCGGTCTGCTCGTCGATGGAGCTCAGCGAGCACTGCTGCGGGTCGGTCACGTGGGTCTCGAGCTCCCGCAGCTGTTCGGGCGGTTGACCGCAGCCCCGCAGCGGGCAGGTGACGCCCCAACCGAGGATCCGGGAGGGCGTTCCCGGCGGGCCGGCGTTCTCGGCGATGCTGATGGGTTCCTGCTGCACCGCGCGGTCCAGTTTGATCAGCGCGATGTCGCCGTTGGGGGACTTCTCCGCGTAGTCGGGGTGCGCGACGATCTCGGCGACGCCGGCTTCGGTGCCGCCCGAGCTGCGGTTCGGGCTGCCGATGCGCAGGCTCAGATCGGCCGGTTGCCGCTCCTCGACGCAGTGCGCCGCCGTCAGCACCCACTGCTCGTCGATGAGCGAAGCACCGCAGCTGTGCTCGCCCTGGTACTTCAGCGAGGCCATCCAGTCGTACTGCTCGGTGGATTCGTGGCCACCGACGATGAGCTGGTCCGGGGACCCCGCGGAGGACTCCGAAGCGGACTTTTGCGATGTGTCGCCGGTTTCGGGTGTGGCGTTCGCTGCGGTGGGCAGCAACCCCATTCCCAGTACCGCTGCGGCGATCCCGCCGAGCAATGTGGACTTTCGCATCGGGGTTCCTCCCGTGCCGACGTCGTTTCGACGTGAAGGTAGGCCTCCCGGTTACTGCTGAGTACCGCCGGCTGCGGGGTGGCGATTGCGGAATTCGGACCAACAACCTCGGCCGCGTTCGCGCGTTGTCCCGGGCGTGCGTCGGCCCGGGTGTGACGTGCGCCGCGCTACCGGGGCGGCGTGCTGCGGCGGCGCCGGTGACCTGCTCCTCGTCCGCGCTGCGCCGCTGGCGCGGGGTTTCCGCGCGGCCGGGGTGTCCGCCGGGACCGGCGGGGCGATCGCACGGCTCCGCCGCGTGGCGGGCGACGTGCGGGTGGCGGAGCGGATACGCTGGGGGTGTCCGTCGCGGCGGAGCGCGAGGTGGTGGACATGGCGGAGACCCACGAGGTCGACCTCATCGTGGTGGGCGCGGGACCCGCGGGGTTGTTCGCCGCCTACTACGCGGGGTTCCGCGGTCTGAGCGCGGCGCTCGTCGACGCGCTGCCGGAACCGGGCGGGCAGGTCACCGCGATGTACCCGGAGAAGCTGATCTTCGACGTGGCGGGCTTCCCGGAGGTGCGCGGCCGCGAACTCGTGGACAGGCTGGTGCAGCAGGCCGCGCAGTACGATCCGCACTACCTGCTCGGCAGGGCCGCGCAGCAGCTGTCCGATGTGGAAGAAGGGCTGGTCCTGGAGCTGTCCGGCGGTGATTCCGTGCGCGGACGAGCCATGCTCATCACCGCGGGGATCGGCGAGTTCACCCCGCGGCCGCTGCCCGCGGCCGAGGGGTGGTTCGACCGCGGCGTCGTCCACTTCGTCCCCGAGATCGACGCTCACAGTGGACACGACGTGGTCGTCGTCGGCGGTGGGGACTCCGCGTTCGACTGGGCGCTGGCGCTGCAGCCCGTCGCGCGCAGCGTGACGCTGGTGCACCGCCGCAAGCGCTTCCGCGCCCACCCGGGGCTGATGCAGAAGGTCACGGATCTGGGCCTGCCGGTGCTGACCGACACCGAGATCGCCGCCGTCCGCGGTGACGGCTGGGTGGCGGAGGTCGAGCTGGTCGACCGGGAGGGCGCCCGCAGCGTGCTGCCCGCGCAGACGGTCGTCGCCGCCCTCGGGTTCACCGCCTCGCTCGGGCCGATCGAGTCCTGGGGGCTGGAGATCGACAAGCGGTCGATCCACGTGGACACGCACATGCGCACCGCCCGGCAGCGGGTGTACGCCGCGGGGGACGTGGCCACCTACCCGGGGAAGGTGAAGCTCATCGCCACCGGGTTCGGCGAGGCGGCCACGGCCGTGAACAACATCGCGGTCGAGCTCGACCCGGGAGCTCACCTGTTCCCCGGGCACTCCTCGGACATGGACACCTGAGCGGCGGGGACGGATGTGCCGGGGCGGCTGGAAGCGCCGGGACGAGCGGGCCCGCAGCCGCCCCCGGAACGTCGGCCGCCGAGCCGCCCCGGTGCGGTCCGCGGACTCCCCAGCCGGGCCCGGTCAGCCGTCCTCGGGGCTGCCGAGGTCGACGTTGGCGTACTCGCGCAGCTTCGCCAGCTTGTGCGAGGCGTCGACCACGCGCACGGTGCCGGACTTGGAGCGCATCACGATCGACTGCGTCGTCGCCCGGTTCGCCCGGAAGTGCACGCCGTCGAGCAGGGCGCCGTCGGTGATGCCGGTGGCGCAGAAGAACGAGTTCTCCCCGCCGACCAGGTCCGAGGTGCCCAGCACCTGGTTCGGGTCGTAGCCCAGCTCGGACACGCGGGCGCGCTCGGCGTCGTCCTTCGGCCACAGCCGCCCCTGGATCTCGCCGTCCATGCACTTGAGCGCGCAGGCGGTGAGGATGCCCTCGGGCGTGCCGCCGATGCCCAGCAGCATGTCCACACCGCTGTTCGGCCGGGCCGCCGCGATCGCACCGGCCACGTCCCCGTCGCTGATGAACCGGACCCGGGCGCCGGCCTGCCGCACCTGGGCGACGAGGTCCTCGTGCCGCGAGCGGTCCAGCACGCACACCGTCACGTCCGAGACGTCCAGCGACTTCGCCTTGGCGACCCGGCGGATGTTGTCCGCCACCGGAGCGTTCAGGTCGATCGTGCCGGCGGCCTCCGGGCCGACGGCGATCTTCTCCATGTAGAACACGGCTGAGGGGTCGAACATGGCGCCGCGCTCGGCCACCGCCAGCACCGACAACGAGTTCGGCATCCCCTTGGACAGCAGCGTGGTGCCGTCGATCGGGTCCACGGCGACGTCGCACTCGGGTCCCTGCCCGGTGCCGACGTGCTCGCCGTTGTACAGCATCGGCGCCTCGTCCTTCTCGCCCTCGCCGATGACCACGACACCGCGCATGGACACCGTGCTGATGAGCTTGCGCATGGCGTCGACGGCCGCGCCGTCCCCCGAGTTCTTGTCGCCGCGTCCGACCCAGCGCCCCGCGGACATCGCCGCGGCCTCGGTCACCCGGACCAGTTCCATGGCCAGGTTGCGGTCGGGGGCATCGTTGATGCCCTGCGCAGCCTCGTTGGTGCCCTGCGCGCCGGCAGTGCTCATGGGCCCTCCCCGTGATGCGTCGTTGCATGCCGCCGAGGTGCCGTCCCCGACGTGTGTGGCGCCTCGGTGCGCCGGATCCTGGCAGATGATCGGGCCGCGCACCGCTGTGTGGTGGGACACGACACGTCGGTGCCCGGTGGGCGGGGGCGCTTCTGCGGACGGGTGAGAGCATGCGGGTCGTGGCCCAGTCCCGCAACCAGCAGCCGAACTCCGGTCAGCAGCGCACCATGACCGGGATGGTCATGGCCGTGCTCGCGCTGGCGCTCGTGGTCGGCGGTGTGACCGCTCTGATGGGCCGCTGCTCGTTCACCCCCGGCGGGCCCGAGGTGGACGGCTCCGCCGCGCCGAGCGTGAACGCCGCCCGCGAGCTCGACGAGGCGGAGGAGCGGGTGGACTTCCCGCTCGCGCACCCGCGGGTGCCGGACGGCTGGCAGGCGAACTCGGCCAACGTGACCACGCTGCCCTCCCACGACGAGGTCGTGCGCGTCGGATGGGTCACCGGCGCGCGGCACTACCTCCGGCTGGCCCAGTCCGCGGCCGCGGAGGAGGAGTTCGTCGCCGCCGAGACCCGGCAGCAGCGGCCGCGGGCGCGGGGCACCACCGAGGTCGGCGGCCAGCGGTGGGTGATCTACGACAGCATCCGCGATGAGCGGGCCTGGATCACCGAGCGCGGGGGCGCGCACCTGCTGATCACCGGCGACGGGCAGCGGTCGGAGTTCCGCGAGCTCGCCCGGGCCGCCCTCCGCGACGCCGGCTGAAGGACCTGCTCCCGCGGAGCCCGGGGCGGGTTCGCGCGGCCGCTGGCGGAGCCGGGGCCGCTGCGCTGGCGAGGTGCGCGAACCGAAGCCCCGTGTCGGTTTCGCAGGACGCGGGGCGACGAGCACGAACCGAACTGTTCTTCGATGCGTCAGCGTCGAGCGGAGCTCGAGCATCCGGGCCCGCCGCGGGGTTCTGCTGCTGAACCCCGCGCGCGAACAGGTGGCTCTACTCGGATCCGTCCTCCTGGACGGACTGGAGCGCCTGGTCGACCCGCTCCTGCGCCCCGGCGAGGTGCCGCTCGCACACGGTGGCGAGGGCTTCGCCGCGTTCCCACAGGGCCAGCGAGTCCTCCAACGACAGCCCGCCGGCTTCGAGCCGCTTGACCACGTCGGCGAGCTCGTCGCGGGCCTGCTCGTAGCCGAGCTCGGCGACCTCGGGGTGCGCTGCGACCGGGTCGAAGGGCTCGGACTCCGCGGTCGACGCCTGCTCGGCCGCCTCGGCCTCCGCGGCCTGGGCCCGCGGGCCGCCCTCCGCGGCTTCCGCGGGGTCCTCGGGGGTGTCGTGCGTGTCGCTCAACGGGTCGAACTCTCCACTGTGGTGCGTGCGGAAACCATCGCGGTGGCCAGCGCCTGGTCGTAGCCGACGAACGCCTCGGCGAACTCGGCGCCGTCCCCCTCGTGCACGGCCTCGTCGATGCGCTGCTGCGCCTCCGCGACCTTACGCCGGTGCGGTGACCCCCTGCCGTACCACCACCGGGGGTCGACGTAGTCGGAGGCGGCCTGCACGAGGTCGTCCAGCCGCGCCGGCAGCAGGGCGCGCTCCGCCGAGCGGCAACCGCCGCGCAGCGCGTTCCAGCAGCCGTCCGCGGTGAACTCCGCCGCCTCGGCGCAGCGGCGCACCTCCTGGGCGGAACCCCGTGCTCCGGACCCCTGGGCACCGGGCCCCTGCGAACCGGACCCCTGGGCACCGCGCGGGCCGCCTCGCGCACCGGGGGAGGGGGCGCCCGCCGCACCGGCGGGCGCGGCGCGGCGCGGCGCCTCGGCGCGCTTCGGCTCCGCGGTGGCGGCCGAACGCGCGACCTGCACCGTCAGCGGCAGGAACACCGGTTGCCGGTGCCCGGCACCGCGGGCGGTGTCGCCGGCGGGTGTGTGTCGCGGGGAAGTGTGCACGTCGTGTTCCTCACCGATCAGTCCGCACCGTGCTCGCCGACCACGGCGTGCAGCACCCCGTCGGCGACCCGCACGCGCAGGCGGGTGCCAGGGGGAGCTTCGTCGACCGAGCGCACGACTCCGTCCACACCGTGGAAGTCGACACGCTGCACGATCGCGTAGCCGCGCGCAAGGGTCGCCGCCGGACCGAGCGTCGTCAGCCGCGACCGCATCGCGGCCAGGGCGCGCTGCTCGGTGCCGAGCAGGGTGGTCACCGCGCGCCGGCTCCGCTGCCGCATCTGCTCGACCTGCTCGGCGCGCTGCCGCAGCGGTCCGCGCGGGTCGGCCAGCGCGGGGCGGCTGCGCAGCGCCTCCACGGTGCGCCGCTCCCGCTCGACCCAGCCCTGCAGGGCGCGGCGGGCGCGGTCGCGCAGCTGCCCCACCTGCCGGGTCTCCTCGGCCACGTCCGGGGCGACGCGCTTGCCCGCGGCCGTGGGGGTGGAGCAGCGCACGTCGGCGACGTGGTCGACCAGCGGCGAGTCCGGCTCGTGCCCGATCGCGCTGACGACCGGGGTGCGGCAGTTCGCCACGGCCCGGCACAGCGTCTCGTCCGAGAACGGCAGCAGGTCCTCCACGCTGCCGCCGCCGCGCGCGAGCACGACCACCTCCACCGCCGGGTCCCGGTCGAGCTCGTCGAGCGCGTCGAGGACCTGGCTGACCGCGCTGGCCCCCTGCACGGCGACGTTGCGCACCTCGAAGCTCACCGCGGGCCAGCGCAGGCGGGCGTTGCTGAGCACGTCGTGCTCGGCGGCCGAGGCTCGCCCGGTGATGAGGCCGACGCGGTTCGGCAGGAACGGCAGTTCCCGCTTGCGCGCCGGGTCGAACAGGCCTTCGGCCTTGAGCAGCTGCCGCAGCCGCTCGATCCGGGCGAGCAGCTCGCCGATGCCGACCTGGCGCATGTCGTCCACGCGCAGGCTCAGCGTGCCGCGGGCGACGTAGAAGTCGAACTTGCCGTGCACGACGACGCGCGTGCCCTCCACCGGCGCCGGGTCCATCCCCCGCAGCAGGGAGGCGGCGCAGGTCAGCGTCAGCGAGACGTCGGCGCTCGGGTCGCGCAGGGTGACGAACGCGGTCTTCGCGCCCGGCCGCAGCGAGATCTGCGTGATCTGCCCCTCCACCCAGACGGCGCCGAGCCGGTGGATCCACTCGGCCACTTTGCGGGCGACGGTGCGGACCGGCCACGGCTGGTCGGCGCTGGTGGCGGAACTCAGTGCTGCTCCCGGGGTCGTCGGTGCGTGCGGTTTCGGCGGTGTGCTGGTGGGCGGGCTAGCGGCCGGTGCGGATCCGGTCGAGCCGGTTGCTGAGCATCCGCTCGAACTCCGGTCTGGCCGCGTGCTCGCGCTCGTGGCGCACGAGTTCGACCAGGTCGTCCTCGGACAGCGCGCGGAGCTTGCCGCGCAGCTGCGCCAGCGACAGCGAGGTGTACTCGGGCAGGCACGCCGGTGGCGCGTCGTCCCGGGCGCGGCCCGGCGGAGCGCTCGCGGCCGCTGGACCCGGCCCATTATCCTCCACCGGACCGGCGGGACCGAGATCGTCCCCCGCCGGGGTGGTCGACCCCACCTCGTCCTCGTCGTCCTCGTCGTCCTCGTCGAAGGTCGCCCACGCCGGGTGCTCCTCCGGGCGCCCCAGCCCGGCCAGTGCGGTGTCGCCCTTCAGCGCGAGCTCGGTGACCTGCTGCTGCAGCCGCATCGACGTCTGCAGCGTCCAGCTCAGCGCGGTGATCGGCAGTCCTGCGAGCGCGCCGGGGGCCCGCCGCGCGCATTCCGCGGCGGTCACGGCGGCGCCGGCGGCGACCCGCACGGGGAGGGGGAACGATCGCATGTGCCCAGCCTGCCCCAGGCGGGCGCGCGAATCCATGGGGCGGGACGCGTCGGGCGGCCACCCGGGTGTTCCGTGTCCCACGGCGGGGCGGGGAGGAGGCGGCTGCGGCTGACTGCTTTCCGCGGCGATCCGTACCCTTGGTGGCATGACGAGCTCGCCGCAGGCCCCCCAAGCCGCCGACGACACAGCCGACGACACAGCCGGAGCCGCCCCCTCGTCCGCGGACGGGGCGACGGGCAACGGCAAACGCGTCCTCCTCGCCCGGCCGCGCGGTTACTGCGCCGGCGTCGACCGCGCCGTCATCACGGTGGAGAAAGCCCTGGAGAACTACGGTCCGCCGGTGTACGTCCGCAAGGAGATCGTGCACAACCGGCACGTGGTCGACACGCTCACCGAACGGGGCGTGATCTTCGTCGACGAGGTCGAGGAAGTGCCGGAGGGCTCCCTGCTGGTGTTCTCCGCGCACGGCATCTCCCCGGCGGTGCGCCAGCAGGCCGCCGAGCGCAACCTGCAGACCATCGACGCCACGTGCCCGCTGGTCACGAAGGTGCACAAGGAGGTCAACCGGTTCGCCCGGGACGACTACGACATCCTGCTGATCGGGCACGAGGGCCACGAGGAGGTCGAGGGCACCGCGGGTGAGGCGCCCGAGCGGGTCCAGCTCGTGGACAAGCCCGAGGACGTGGACCAGGTCCAGGTCCGCGATCCGAACAAGGTCGTGTGGCTGTCGCAGACGACCCTCAGCGTCGACGAGACGATGGAGCGCGTCGACCAGCTGCAGGGCCGGTTCCCCGACCTGCAGGCGCCGCCGAGCGACGACATCTGCTACGCCACGTCGAACCGGCAGCACGCGGTGAAGGCGATGGCGGCCGAGTGCGACCTGGTGCTGGTCGTGGGCTCGCAGAACTCGTCGAACTCGAAGCGGCTGGTGGAGGTCTCCCTCGACGCCGGCGCTTCGGACGCGCGGCTCATCGACTTTCCGCGCCAGGTGCAGCCGGAGTGGCTGAACGGCGTGCGCACGGTCGGTGTGACCAGCGGGGCCTCGGTGCCGGACGTGCTGGTGATGCAGCTGCTGGACTACCTGGCCGAGCAGGGCTGGGACGACGTGGACGAGGTGACCACGGCCAACGAGAAGGTCTCCTTCGCCCTGCCCCGGGAGCTGCGCAAGGACCTGGACAACAACCCCGACCAGCCTTCCAGCGTCCGCTGACGTCGAGGGACCTCCGCCCGCCCGGGGCCGGGTCGCCCCGGGCGGGCTCTCAGCGCTCGTGCGGGGGGCGCGGGCGCCGCGGCGGCTGCTGACCCCGCCCCGGCGGTGGTTCGGGAGGGCGGCCCCGCCCCGGTGCCGGCCTGCCCGGCGTGTTGCCCTGCGACGGGCGCCGCCCCTCCGGCGCGGCGCGCTGCTCCCCGCGGCGGGGCGGCTGCTGGCCGCTCGGCGGGGGCTGCTTCTGCGGTCGCCGAGCGGGCGGGCGCGCCGCGCGCTGCGGGTCGGCCTGAGCCCGCGGTTCGGGTTCCTCGGCGGGGTCCTTCCTCTTGCGCGCCGGGGCGTCCTTCTTCGGCGGAGCTTCCCGCTTCGCCCGGGAGTCCTTCTTCGGCGGGGCGTCGCGTCCGCGCGGGGACGATCCGCGCTTGCGCGGGGGAGACCCCTGCTGCGCGGCGCTCTCCTTCCGCGCGGGGCCTTCCTCGCGAGCGGACCCCTCCTTCTTCCGCGCGGGTGCGTCCGCGGGGGACTTCCGCTGGGACCGACCTCGCCCGCCCCGGCCTCGTTGCCGGCCGCCGGCCGGCCGGTCCTTGTCACCGCCGGCCTCGGGATCGACGGGTTTACGCTTCTTCGTCGGTTTGTCGTCGCCGTGCGCGATGGCGGCCTCGGTCGAGGCGCGCCGGCGCCGCGGGTCGCGCTGCGTCACGAAGATGCGGACCAGTCCGATGCCGAGCGTGGCGGTCGTGGTGGCCGCCATGACGGGGAAGCTGCTGATGAGCGGCTGCAGCAGGCTCAGCGCGGCACCGATGACGCCGCCGCCCCCACCGCCGCTGGTCAGCAGCACGACCGCGGGCACGACCACCGCGAGGACGAGGGGAGGCTGCACCATCGGTCCGAACACGCTCTTGCGCCGGGTCAGCCCGACCGCGAGGACGCTGCCGGTGAAGAACGCCGCCGAGACGATCAGGGAGGGCCGCGACCAGACGAGGACGTCCAGTGCGGCTCCGAGCGCGGTGGGAAGCGCGGCGAGCAGCAACGCCCCCCACAGCGGGATGCCCCGTACGCTGGGTACGACGCTTCGTTCCCACCATTGCACGGGGCCGTTACCGCGTCGGCGGGTTTCGCGCTGACTCTCGCGGGTGGCGGTCACGGTTTCCAACCGTAACGGTCCAGCGCCCATGTGCGGGACGTGTCCGGGCATCTTCCCCGATCGGTGGGCGTGCGCTGCGGAGATTGCTCACCCGTTCCCGCTGTTCGATGTCCGGTTCCGCCTGCGCTGGGGTTCTCGCGGAACGGCCGCTGTGAGGCGCCGCATACTCGCGCCGGTCCCGCCGCCCTCTCGCGGCGGGAAAGCGCCCGCCTGCGCTCGTTCCGGTTCGTCGCGGTGCCGCCACGTGCCGCGACGCCGGCCGCGGCGGGTCCGCGATCGCGACGACCGTCCCGGGAATGTCGATAGTGGACAAAAATGCCGCGGCGGGAACGTGCCGGAAATACCGGAGATGACACTCGGTTGGAGGTTGCCGCTGCCGGTGCGCGCGGCAACCATCACTTCGTGTGATTCGCGGTCCCGGGCCCGGGTCTCGCGCTGAGAGCACCGCGATCAGCGGGGACGATCGTCGGCGTCTTCAGTTGATCTCCGCGAACCGGCCGCGGGGACGCGGTCCTCGGCGGTGAGGACCGTTCCCGCGCTCCGGGGGCGGCCGCGCGAGCGGGGATCCGTTCACGCCGTGCGTCACCGTTGGCGAGCACTGCTGTCCGCAGTGGACAGCAGTGCGGGGAGGGGCGAGTCCGATGGGCAACGCGACAGCACCGCAGCACCACCGTCGGCGGCGCAGGAGGCACCGGCGCGGTGCGCTCCTCGGCGCTGCGCTCCTCGCGGCGACCGCGCTCGCGGTCGACGCGGGCACCGGCGGCCCACCCGCCGGGGCAGCGCCCCCGAACCGGATCGGCCCGGTCGGCTGGGAGGCCTACCGGGACCTCGACGCGTTGGCCCGGTCCCGCGGGGACGAGCAGAGCCTCCAGTTCTCCAGCTTCGACCGCAGCGGCGGCAACGACGACGGGTTCGAGGGAACCTACTCGTGCCTGCGGCAGAGCTCCCAGGGCTGCGTGATCGCCGAACACGCCGGAGCCGGGGAGATCTCCACGATGTGGTTCACCCGGGAACCGATGGGCGACGTCACCGGCACCGGCGACATCACCGTGGAGCTCGACGGCGAGGTGGTGCTCGACGCCCCGCTGCGCGACGTCGTCGACGGCAAGCTCGGCGACCCCTTCTCCTGGCCGCTGGTGGCCAACGCCGCCGACGCCTCCGGCGGGGCGGTGATCAAAGTTCCCATGCCCTACCGCGAATCGATGCGGGTCACCGTGGACAACAACCCCCGCTTCTACCACGTGGACTACCGCGCCTTCCCCGACGCGTCCGGGGTGCGGACCTTCGACCCGTCCGACCCGGCCACCGACGTGCTCGAACGGCTGCGGCGGTTCGGCGTCGCCGACCCGAAACCGCCCGCGCGCGAGGCCCGCTCGACGCGGGAGGACTTCCGGCTGGCGCCCGGCGAGACGCGGACGATCGCCGAGCTCGGCGGGCCGGGCCGGATCGACCGGTTGCGCGTGCGGATCCCGCAGATCACCGCCAGCCCGCGGGTGGTCGACGACGGCCGCGCGTACGGCCCGGGGGGCGGCAGCAGCTTCACCGCGCGGATCGACCCGGGCAACGACGGCATCCGCCTGAGCCGCCGCTACGACCCGAGCACCGCCGGGCAGCGCGCCGAGGTGTTCGTCGACGGGCAGCGCGTGGGCCTGTGGGACGGCGGAGCGGCGCGCAGCGGCGAGTGGGGCGTGCAGGAGATCGACGTGCCGCCCGAGCTGACCGCGGGCAAGAGCAGCGTCCGCGTCAGCACCCGCTTCGCCGGTGCCTCCGGGGACGAGCAGCGCGGCGTCACCGAGTACCGCTACGACGTGCGGAGCAAGCTCGGCGGCGACTGGCACCGCACCGACGTGCTCGACCTGGGCCCGAACCACCCGGGTGAGGAGCAGGCGCACGACTACCGCATCGAGCGGCAGAGCTCGCAGGACGGCAAGCGCGTGGCGCGCTACCCCGCCGCCCAGGAGGACGTGCTCGCGACGAAGCGGTTGCTGGAGAGCACGCGGGTGCGGATCACCTTCGACGGGCGCACCACAGTGGACGCCCCGCTCGGCGAGTTCTTCGGCTCCGGCCTCGGCGCCTACGACGTGCGCACGATGATGAGCTCGATCGACCCCGCCCGGGGCTGGTTCACGGCCTGGTGGCCGATGCCGTTCCGCGAGCGCGCCGAGGTCGAGCTGGTCAACAACAGCGACGTGCCCGTCGCGGAGGCCACCGGCGAAGTCACCAGCGCTCCCGCGGAGATGCCGGCCGACGCCGGCTACTTCCACGCCACGCACCACCGCGGGCGCACCGCGCAGGGCCAGGACTGGACGTTCCTCGACGCGCAGGGGGCGGGCACCTTCTACGGGGTCACGCACAGCATGCGCGGGCTGATCCCGCCGGGCGGCGCGGGTCAGCAGCAGCGTCCGCACTCGTTGGACACCCCGCAGGCGAACCAGCGCAACTACCTGGAGGGCGACGAGCGCTTCTACGTCGACGGCTCGTCCACGCCCGCCTGGCACGGCACCGGCACCGAGGACCTGTACGAGGGCGGCTGGTACTTCCGCGAGGGGACGACCTTCTCCATGCCGCTGGCGGGCAATCCGTCGCACGAGCGCTCCGCCGACGGCTGCCGCTACGACTGCACCGACGCGTACCGACTGTTGAACAACGACGCGGTGCCGTTCTCCGACGGCGGCCTGTTCGGCATCGAGCACGGCCCGGCCAACGACGAACCGGGCGAGTACAGCTCCACCGCGTACTGGTACGGCGGACGACCCGCCGAGCAGCACCGCACCGATGCGATCGACCTCGGCGACCCGGTGAGCCGGGCGCTGCACGACTACACCGCCGAAGGCGAGCGCAGCGCGCCGCTGACCGCGCGCTTCGAGGGCGGGCGGGCCCCGGAGCCGCGGACGCGGACGGCGACCACCGCCACCGGGCCGGTCTCCTTCCGCGTGGCGCTCGACCCGGACAACCGGGGGCTGCGGCTGCGGCGGATGAGCGACCAGCAGCAGGCCTACCAGCAAGTGCGGGTGCGCGTCGACGGCGAACCGGCGGGGACGTGGATGCAGCCGCGCGGCAACGAGCACCACCGCTGGCTGCAGGACCACTTCGACGTGCCGGCGCGGCTGACCGCGGGCAAGGACCACGTGCGCGTCGAGCTGGCCCCCGTCGACGGGGCGCCCGGGTGGTCGGCCGCGAGCTACACCGCGTTCTCCCGGTGACCCCCGGTGGTCGACGAGCGCGGCACCGGACCGGCCGCAGCACGGCCGGCCCGGTGCCGCGCACCGGCCGCGGAGGACGTGCGCCCACCGGCCCGGGTGTCGCCGGACCGGGTCACAATCGCGGCCGCACGCCGCCGATCCGCTGCCCGCGTGATCGCGCGGCGATATTCTTGACACCCGCACGGGGCGTGCTTAGCTTGCCGACCACGACCGCTCGACCGTCCTTCGGTGGCCGGATTCGTGGAAGTGCGCCAACCGGAATCGGCCGGCACGTCCGCGGTGGCGGCCCGCTGCTGCGGCGCGCTCCGGCGCAGCGGCGGGCCCGGGCACCGCGCCATCACCGCGCCCGTCTGCGTGTGGGAGGAATCGTGGCTCGAATCGGCGTCATCAGCATCTCGGACGGTCGTGGGCACGTCCACGAGCGCAACAGCGACTTCATCAGGTCCAAACAGGACGCCCTCGTGGCCTCGCTGCGGCGCGCCGGGCACGAGGTGGTCGTCGGCGAGGACCTCGTCGCCGCCAACGTCACCGCGAACGCCGTCGCCCGGCAGGTCGCCGCCGCCGACGTGGACCTCACGGTGCTGTACTACACCGTCTGGTCCTTCCCGCACTTCACGATGCTCGTCGCCGATGCCACCAGCAGCCCGCTGCTGCTCGCGGCCAGCACCGATCCGACCGAACCCGGCCTGGTCGGGATGCTCGCCGCGGGCGGTGCGCTCGACCAGATCGGCCGCACCCACGCGCGCGCCTGGGGCGCACCGGACGAGCCCGCGCTCCTCGAGGCGATCGGCGTGCGCGCGGCCGCCGCGGCCGCGGTGAAATCGCTGCACGGCTGCACGTTCGGCCGGTTCGGCGGACGCCCGATGGGCATGAACACCGCCGTGGCCAACACCGACCAGTGGCAGCGGCAGTTCGGCATCGACGTGGAGGAGATCGACCAGTACGAACTGGTGCTGCGCGCCGAACGCGCCGACGCCGCCGAAGCCCGCGGCGCGCGGGAGTGGCTCGAGCGGCACGCGGCCGGGGTGCACTACGACGGCGACAAGCTCACCCCGGAACTGCTGGAGCGGCAGATCCGCTCCTATCTGGCGATCCGCGAGATCATCGCCGAGCGCCGCATCGACTTCTCCGGCATCAAGGCCCAGCCGGAGCTGACGGAGAACTTCGCGACGATGGACGTCACCGAGGCCTTCCTCAACGACCCGTACGACTGGAACGGGCCGAAGCAGCCGCACGTGTGCGCCACCGAAGCGGACATGGACGGCGCGCTGACGATGCAGCTGTTCAAGGCGGTGTCCGGCACCCCGGTGCTGTTCGCCGACGTGCGGCACTACCACGCCGACCGCGACATCTGGGACCTGTGCAACTCGGGCCAGCACGCCACCTGGTTCGCCGCCCGCAGCGAGGACCCAGCGGTGAACCTGGCCAACGTGCACCTGTACCCCGAGGTGTTCTTCTTCCCCGCGGGCGGGGCCTCGGTGCAGCACGTCGCCGCACCCGGGGACATGACGCTCGGCCGGCTCACCCGCGAGGACGGCCAGTACCGGCTGCAGCTGATGCTCGGCGCGTTCGAGAGCTACGACGACGACACGAACAAGGCGCTGATGCACCAGTCCACGCCGGAGTGGCCGCACGCCTTCACCCGGCTGGACGTTCCCGGGGAGGTGTTCCTCTCCCGGTTCGGCGCGAACCACATCCACGCCGTGCCCGGCGACCACCGCGCCGCGCTGCGCGCCGCGGCCGAGCAGCTCGGCGTCCGCGTGGACGAATGGACCCGGGGTTGACGCCGGCGGCGCCGGGGCCGGCGCGGACCGGGCGCCGCGCGCTGCTCGGCGTGCTGGCCGCGGCCCCGCTGCTCGCCGGCGGCCGCGGGGCGCGGGCCGGTGCGGAGGGGAGCGCCGTGCCGGAGGAGGTGAGCGCGGGCGAGTACCGCCGCGTCTACGACCCGAGCGCCGGCGAGGACCGCCCGTGGTACATCAACGACCACTGCTTCGTCCGCGGCCGCGACGGGCTGTGGCACCTGTTCGGCATCACGCACCCCGAACCGGCCGATCCGATGGACGAGCGCACCTTCGCCCACGCCACCGCGCCGCACCCGCTGGGGCCGTGGACGAAGCACGCGCCGGCGCTGACCGCCGATCCCGACTACTTCGGCGAAACCGTCCTGTGGGCGCCGCACGTGGTCGAGCACCGCGGGCTGTACTGGATGTTCTACTGCGGCGGCGGGCACGACCGCACGCGCTTCGCCATCAGCGCGGCGGTGTCCGCGGACCTGTGGCGGTGGCGCCGCCTGCCCACCGGTCCGCTGTTCCGCGACGGCTACGACGCCCGCGATCCCGCGCTGGTGCGGCGCGGCGGGCGGTGGTTGCTGTTCTACACCGCCACGAGCGAACCGGCTGGCGGGAACCACGTCGTGGCCTGCCGCACCAGCGCGGACCTGCTGCGGTGGAGCGAGCGGTTCGTCGTCTTCCGCGACGAGGAGCGGGGGACGTGGGGCGGGCCCACCGAGTCGCCGTTCGTCCTCGAGCGCGGCGGGAGCTGGTACCTGTTCATCGGCCCGCGCGGCGGCTACGTGGGCACCGACGTGTTCGCCGGCGTCGACCCGCTGCACTTCGACCTCTCGCAGCGGGTGGGCCACGTCCCCTCGCACGCGGCCGAGGTGCTCCGCGCCGGCGGGCGCTGGTGGGTCAGCTCCGCCGGTTGGGGGCAGGGCGGCGTGCACCTGGCCCCGCTCGTGTTCGGCGGGTCGTGACGCGGCCCGGCGGGTTCCCCGCGCTGCGAGAATGACCGGAGTCCGACGGGACGCGCCGGGGCGGGCGCGCCCGGTGCGAGAGGAGGGAGTGCGGCCGTGGCTGAGGAAGTGCTGCTGGGCGTGGACATCGGGACCGGCAGTGCCAAGGGGGCCCTGGTCACCACGCGGGGGCAGGTGCTCGCGCGGGCCAGTTGCCGGCACGAGACGTCCTACCCGCACCCCGGTTGGGTCGAGCACGACGCGGAAGCGGTGTGGTGGAGCGATTTCCGCGCGCTGCTCGCCGAGCTGCTGCCGGTCGCGGAGGGCAAGCACCTCGTCGGGCTCGGGCTCAGCGGCATCGGCCCCGTGTTCCTGCCCGCCGATGCCGGTGGCAACCCGCTGCGCCCGGCCATCCTGTACGGTGTGGACACTCGCGCGACCGCGGAGATCGACGAGCTCAACGCCGAGTTCGGCGCCGAGGACGTCCTCGCGCGCGGCGGGTCCGCGCTGTCCAGCCAGGCGGTGGGGCCGAAGGTCCGCTGGCTGGCCAACCACGAACCGGAGACGTTCGCCCGCGCGGAGAAGCTGCTCATGTGCAGCTCCTACCTGGTGCACCGGCTGACCGGGGAGTACGTGCTCGACCACCACTCGGCCAGCCAGTGCGACCCGCTGTACGACCTGGCCCGCCGCGAGTGGGCCGCGGACCGGGCGCAGCGGATCGTCGGCGGGATGCGGCTGCCCGAGCTGGTCTGGCCGACCGAGGTGGCCGGGCGGGTGACGGCGCAGGCCGCCGCGGAAACCGGCCTGCCGGAAGGGCTTCCGGTCACCGCCGGCACCGTCGACGCGTGGTCCGAGGCCGCGAGCGCGGGTGTGCGCGAGCCGGGTGACGTGATGCTCATGTACGGCACGACGATGTTCTTCGTGCAGGTGCTCTCGGAGCCGTGCCCGCACCCGGTGCTGTGGGGGACCTGCGGGGCCTTCCCGGGCACGTACACGCTCGCCGCGGGCATGGCCACCTCGGGAGCGGTGACGGACTGGCTGCGGGGGCTGGTCGCCGGGGAGTTCTCCGACCTCGTCGAGGAGGCCGGGCAGGTGCCCGCGGGCAGCCGCGGGCTGCTGGTGCTGCCGTACTTCGCCGGCGAGCGCACGCCGATCATGGATCCGGACGCGCGCGGGGTCGTCGCCGGGCTGACCACCACGCACGGGCGCGCCGAGCTGTACCGGGCCGCGTTGGAGGGCACCGGCTACGGCGTGCGGCACAACCTCGAGGCCATGCGCGAGGTGGGCGCCGGGGCGCGGCGGCTCGTCGCCGTCGGCGGCGGCACCCAGGGCGGGTTGTGGACCCGCATCGTCTCCGACATCACCGGGATGGAGCAGCAGGTCCCGGCGGAGACGGTGGGCGCCTCCTACGGTGACGCGCTGCTGGCGGGCATCGCCACGAACACCGCCGTGGGGCCGGAGGAGTGGAACCCGATCGTGGACGTCGTCAAACCGGACCCGGACAGCACCGAGCGCTACGACGCGTTCTACCGGCACTACCGGGGCCTGTACGGCTCGACGCGGGACACCGCCCACTTCCTCGCCGAGCAGCAGCGCATCGCCGGGTTGTAGGGCGCGACTCCGTTCAGTTCTGCGACCGCTCGGTCTCACCGGGGTCGAGCTCCGTGGCGATGCCGTCCTCGTCGCGGCGCACCGCGGTGATCTCACCGGACCCGGCCGATTCGGCCAGCGGCCGAACGGTGGTGCGGAACGCCTCGAGCGCGTCGAGCTCGCGCCGCCGCGCGGAGGCGAAGCGCTGCAGGTGCGTGCTGGAGAGGTTCACCGCCTCCACCGCCTGGTGCGCCGAGCGCTGCGCCCGCACGGCCTGCTCCCGGATGTGCTCGATGTCCTCGGTCAGCGTCCGCTCGGTCGCGGCGAACAGCGCCGCCGAGGCGAGCACCGCGAAACCCGTCGGCCCGCACGGGAAGACGCGCCGCTCCAGCATCCACGACAGCAGCTGCGGATCGGTGTCCAGCGCGGCCACCAGGGCCGCGTCCGAGGGCACGAACATGATCGTGCCGTAGATCGCGTCCGCCCACTTGTGGTAGTTCTTGCCGGCCAGCTCGCCGGCGCGGGCGCGCAGGTTGCGCGCGTGCACCCGCAGGGCCTCCGCCCGCTCGGCGGGGTCGTCGGTCTCCATCGCCTCGGCCCACACCGCCAGGCTCGCCTTGGCGTCCACCGGCACCCGCCGCCCGCCGCCGACGGTCAGCACCATGTCCGGGCGCGCCGCACCGCCCCCGGCGAGGTCGGTCTGCAGGCTGAAGTGCACGTCCTCGCGCAGCCCGAGCGAGCGGGCCGTCTCCGTCAGCACCTGTTCCCCGAGTTCGCCGCGGCCGGTGCTGGAGGCGAAGGCCACCTCGTAGCGGCGCAGCGCGTGCTGCTGCTCGGTGGTGCGGGCGCGTTCGGCTTCGACCATGCGCAGCGCTTCGTCGGCACGCCGCGCGCTGTCGCTGTACAACCGCCACAGCAGCGCCAGCGCGCCCGCGAACAGCAGCGCCAGCACGACGACGACGGTGAGCAGGATGCCGGTCAACGGACCTCCTTCGCGGCGGGTGCGTCCGCTCGATCATGCCCCGCCCCGGCGCGGTGCGCGACGCCCGGATCGCCGCGGGCGCGTCGGGGCCCTCCCGACACGGACGCACCGGTCGGCCGATCCCGCCGGCCCGCCCCGTTAGGTTGGTCCGCATGCGGGTACTGCACACCTCCGACTGGCACGTGGGCCGCACCTTCCACGGCCGCGACCTGCTGGCCGACCAGGAGTCCGTGCTCACCGAGATCGCCGGGATCGCGGCCGAGGAGCGCGTCGACGTCGTGGTCGTCGCCGGTGACCTGTACGACCGCGCCGTGCCGTCGCAGGAGGCGGTGCGCACGTGCATGCGGGTGCTGCGCCGCATCGCCGACACCGGGGCCCGCCTGGTGATCACGCCGGGCAACCACGACTCGGCCGCGCGGGTCGGCGCGTTCGCCGACTTCGCCGCCGCAGGCGGGCTGCACCTGCGCACCCGCATCGCCGAGCTGCACGAACCGGTGCTGCTGCACGACGAGCACGGGCCGGTCGCCGTCTACGGCCTGCCCTACCTCGAACCGGACCCGGCGCGGCAGGTGCTGCGCGACACCGCGGAGGCGGTGGGCGGTTCCGCGCCCGAGCAGCGCGGCCACGCCGCGGTGCTGGGCGAGGCGATGCACCGCGTGCGGGCGGATCTGGCGGGACGCAGCGCGGGCACCCGTTCGGTCGTGCTCGCGCACGCCTTCGTCACCGGCGGCGAGGGGGCCGGCTCGGAACGCACCGTCGCCGTCGGCGGCGCGGAGCAGGTGCCCGCCTCCGCGTTCGACGGGGTGGACTACGTCGCCCTCGGCCACCTGCACGGACCGCAGGTGCTGCGCGACGGGCTGCGCTACTCGGGCAGCCCGCTGGCCTACTCCTTCGCCGAGCGCGAGCACCGCAAGTGCGTCTGGATCGCCGAGCTGGACGCGGGCGGGCTCGGCGAGGTGCGGCGCCGGGACCTGCCGGTGCCGCGCCGCCTGGCCGCGCTGCGCGGACCGCTGGAGGAGCTGCTCAGCGCCCCGGAGCACGCCGAGGCGACCGACTGCTACGTCTCGGCCGTGCTCACCGACGAGGTGCGCCCGCTCGAGCCGATGCGGCGGCTGCAGCAGCGGTTTCCGCACGCGGTGCACCTCGAGTGGGAACCGGAGCAGGGCCGCGCCACCGGGCAACTGCGCTACTCCGAGGCGGTGCGCGGGCGCGACGACGTCGAGCTGGCCGAGCAGTTCCTGGCCGACTGCCGCGGCAGCGGCCCCACCGGGTCGGAGCGGACCCTGCTGGACGAGGCGCTGCGCGCGGTGCGGGCGGAGGTGGACTGATGCAGCTGCACCGGCTGGAGCTCTCCGCGTTCGGCCCCTACCCGACTCATCAGGTGGTGGACTTCGACGCGCTCTCCGCCGACGGCCTGTTCCTGCTGCACGGTGACACGGGCGCGGGCAAGACGACGGTGCTGGACGCGGTGGCCTTCGCGCTGTACGGCCGCGTGCCGGGGGCGCGCGATCAGGGGCGCCGCCTGCGCTGCGACACGGCCGCCGCGGACGCGCACACCAGCGTCGTGCTGGAGCTGACCGTGCAGGGCCACCGGATGCGCGTCGAGCGCAGCCCCGAGCACCGGCGGTTGAAGAAGCGCGGTTCCGGCTACACGAAGAAGCAGGCCACGGCCTCGCTGACCTGGCTGGGCGCACCCCCGGAGGGCGAGGCGGCCGAAGGCGCGACCCGCATCGACGAGGTCGCCCGCACGGTGCAGCGGCTGCTGGGGATGACCGCGGAGCAGTTCTTCCAGGTCGTGCTGCTGCCGCAGGGGGAGTTCGCCAAGTTCCTCCGCGCGGACACGGCCGAGCGGGAGAAGCTGCTGGAGCGGTTGTTCGGCACCGAGCGCTTCGCCCGGGTGGAGACGTGGTTCCGCGAGCACCGCGCGCAGCGCTCCCGCGCGGCCGAGCGGGCCGAGCAGCAGGTGCGGCAGCTGCTCGCCCGCGCGGTGCAGGTCGTCGGGCACGGTCCGGACGAGGTGAGCTCCGCCGGCACCGCCTCGGGGGAGACCGGCCCCGGGGAGACGAGTCCGGCCGGGGCGCGCACCGGTGGGACCGCGGAGGTCGCCGACGAGCGGTCCTGGCTGGAGCAGGCGGAGAAGACCGCCACGCGCGAGCGCGAGCAGGAGCAGTCCGAGCGGGTGCGTGCCCGCCGCGCGCGCGACGCCGCGGAGCAGCGCCTGGCCGAGCGCCGCGCGTCGGCCGAGCGGGTGCGCCGGGTGCGGCAGGCGCGGCAGGTGCTGGACGAGCTCCAGCGGCGGCGCGACGAGCACGACCGGTGGCGGGCGGAGCTGTCCGCGGCGCGCAGCGCTGTCCCCGCCGTGGCCGCGCGGGAGGCGGTGCAGCGCGCCGAGAGGTCGTTGGCCGAGGCGCGCGAGCAGGTGCGGCGGGCTGCCGAGAGCGCCGGCGCGGAGGCGGAGACCGAGCTCGCCGAGCTGCGCCGCCGCGCGGGCGCGGACCGGGAGCAGGCCGGTGGCCTGCGGGAGCTCGCCGCCGAGGCGGAACAGCAGCACGCCGACGAGCGCGGAGTGGCCGAGCTGGACGGGCGCATCGCGGAGCTCGTCGCCGCCGAGGAGGACCTGCACGCGCAGCAGACCGCGCTGCCGGAGCGGCTGCGGACCGCGCGGCAGCAGCTCGACGAGGCGGCCCGCGCCGGGCACCGGCTGGAGGTGGTCCGCGAGCGCCTGGCCGAGCGCACCGAGCTGCACCAGCAGGCGCGTGCGCTGCCCGCCGCGCAGCGCGAGCTGGCAGGGGTCGAGCGGGAGCGCGGCGCCGCGGTGGACGCCCACCAGCAGGCGCGCGACGAACTGCAGCGGCTGCGCGAGGCCCGCCTGGCCGGCATGGCCGCGGAGCTGGCCGACGGGCTGGTCGACGGCCGGCCGTGCGCCGTGTGCGGCGGGGTTGAGCACCCCGCACCGGCCCGGCAGGTGGCCGAGCAGGTCGGCCCGGACGACGAGGAGCGCGCCTGGTCCGCGGAGCAGCGGGCCGCGCAGCGGCGCAGCACGGCCGAGCAGGCCGAGCAGGCCGCTCGCGGGGAGGTCGAGCGGTTGCGGGAACGCCTCGGCGAGCGCACCGAGGACGGGCTCGCGGCCGAGGTCGCCGCGCTCACCGAGGAGGCCGAGGGGCTCGCGGCCACCGCCGGCGAGCACGAGGCCCGCGCGGGAGCGGTCGCCGAGCTCGAGACCGCGGCCGAGGACCTGGGTGCGCGGCTGTCGCGGACGGGTTCGGACCTGGCCGCCTGCCGCACCGAACGCGGCAACCTCCAGTCCACTGTGTCCGAACGCGCGGAAAGGCTGCGCGAGGCGCGGGGCGAGTTCGCCGGTATCGAGCAGCGGCGGGAGTTCCTGCAGGACCGGGCGGAGCGTTTCGAAACGCTCGTCGCGGCCCGCACCGCGCGCGACGACGCCGCCGAGCACCTCGCCGAGCAGCAGCGCGCGCTGGCCGATGCCGCGGTGCGCGCCGGGTTCGGCGGGGTGTCCGAAGCGCTCGACGCGCACCGGGACGAGCAGCGGCAGGCGCAGCTCGAGCAGGAACTGTCCCGAGTGGATGAACAGGCAGCCGGTGCGCGGTCCACACTGGCCGAACCGGAACTGGCCGACGTGGATGCCGGGGCCGAGGTCGACGTCGAGTCCGCCGAGCGGGAGTACGCCGCGGAGCAGGGGCGCGCCGAGCGGGCCGCCGCGGCGGCGCAGCAGGCCGAGGAGCGCGAGCGCCAGCTGGGCGAGGTCGCCGAGCAGCTGCGCGCGGCGTGGGCGGAGCTCGACCCGCTGCGCGCCGAGTTCGCCGAGCTCGACGCGCTGACCGACGTGGTCAACGGGCAGGGGCAGAACGCACGCAGGATGTCGCTGCGCTCGTTCGTGCTGGCCGCCCGGCTGGAGGAAGTCGCCGTCGCCGCCACCCGCAGGCTGCAGCGGATGAGTGACGGGCGCTACTCCTTCGTGCACTCCGACGCCGCGGGTGAGCGCGGCAAGCGCGGCGGGCTCGGCCTGGAGGTCCTCGACGACTACTCCGGGCAGGTGCGGCCCACCGCCACGCTCTCCGGGGGCGAGTCCTTCCTGGCCTCGCTGTCGCTGGCGCTCGGACTGGCCGACGTGGTCGCCGCCGAATCGGGCGGGGCGATGCTCGACACGCTGTTCATCGACGAGGGCTTCGGCAGCCTCGACCCGGACGCGCTGGACATGGTCATGGACACGCTGGACGAACTGCGCGCGGGTGGCCGCGTGGTCGGGCTGGTGTCGCACGTGGAGGAGATGCGCCAGCGCATCCCGGTGCGGTTGCGGGTGCGGAAGGCGCGCGCCGGGTCCAGCGTCGAACACGTCTGCTGAGCAGGTCGTCGTGCGGTGACGTTGCTGGGGTGCTCATTCGGCGGAACCTCCTGCCCCTCTCGCTCCGGGAGCTTCGACATCGAGTAGCCACCTGCTCCCAGCTGCCCCCGACCACCCGCCCCGGACAGCGGACAGGAGCAGCATTGTCGAGCCTTCCTCGCGAGAGGGGCACATGAGAACCCGCGGTGGGACCGGTTGCGGGAGTGGCCAAGGCGGTTGGAGCGCAGTGAGCCTTGTTGCGTCGTGGTGTTGGTTTCTCGGGTGGGCGTTGCGGGGCGGCGCCCCCGCACGAGCTACCTCGCAGAACCCGGCTCACGGCACGGCGGCGGTCGCTCCGGTTTCCGCGTCTTCGTCCCCGCAGCCGGCGGCGGAGCGCTCGTGCTCGAGCAGCCAGCGCTTGACCTCCAGGCCCCAGCGGAACCCGCCGAGCGAGCCGTCGCTGCGCAGCACGCGGTGGCACGGCACGAACAGCGCTGCGGCGTTGTTCGCGCAGGCCGACGCCGCGCCCCGCGCGGCCCGCGGCCGTCCGGTCAGGTCCGCGTAGCGGGTGTAGGTGATCGGGCTGCCGGCGGGCACGCTGCGCAGCACTTCCCAGGCGTGCTGGAAGTACGGGCCGGAGCGCTGCCGCACCGCGATGTCCTCCACGGCGGCGAGGTCCCCGTCGTGGTAGGCGCGCACGGCCTCGCCGATGGCGCCGAGGTCGGCCGTCCACCGCGGGGTTCCCGCGCGCAGCGCGGGGGAGATCAGCGGGAGGAGGTCGTCGAGCTCGGCGGTCCAACCGGAGGCGAGCACGGCGCCCTCGGAGTCCACGACCGCGCTGAACGGCCCCGTGGGGGTGTCTACTGTGGACCAGTACATGTCGGTGTCCTTTCCGCTGCGATCCGGGCGCTCTGCCGCAGCAGCGCACCCGCGTAGGAACGCCAGGGCCGCCAGCGCCGCGCGTGCTCCAGCAGCTCCGCGGGATCGTTCGGCAGCCCGGCGAGTTCGGCGCCGCGCAGCAGTGCGCGGTCGGGGACCAGCACGTCGGGCAGGCCCAGCACCCGCACCGCCACGGCGTCCGCGGTCTCCGCGGTGAGGCCGCGCAGCTCGCGCAACCGCGCGCGCAGCGTCCCGGCCGCGCACCCCGGGTGCACCCGCAGGTCGTCCGCGGCCAGCGCGGACGCCACCGCCCGCAGCGCCTCCACCCCCGGGCCCGCCACCGCCGGAGGTCGGCCCAGCACTTCGGCACCGCGGTCGGCGACCAGTGCCGGTTCGGGGAACAGGCGCGGCTCCTCGTCCCCGGGCCAGTCCTCGTCCCCGGGCCAGCCGTCGAGGTCCAGAGGTGCACCCAACGCGGCGACGAGCCGTTGCGCAGCGGACTCCGCGCCGGGGGTGTGCAGCGCGGCGCGCAGCAGCGTTTCCGCCCCGTCCACGCTGCCCGGCACGCGCGCACCGGGGCGCTGCCGCACCAGCGGTGCCAGCGCCGGGTCGTCCCCGAGCACCTCGGCGACCGCGGCCGCGTCCGCGTCGAGGTCGAACAACCTGCGCACGCGGTTGACCGCGCTGCCCAGGTCCCGCAGGTCGGTCAACCGCAGCGTGCACGCCAGGTGCGCCTCCTCCGGGCGCACCTCGGCGACGCCCGCGCCGTGCGGCAGGCGCAGCGTGCGGGCGTAGCCGCCGGTGCCGGCGTGCTCGAGGCCGGGAACGGCCTGCCCGCGCAGGAACAGCAGCACCCCGTCCAGGTCGCACGGCTCGCGGAACGGCAACCGCAGCCGGATCCGCCCGGTGCCCGCCGGAGCGCTCGCGTGCCGAGCGCGGTGGCGCAGCTCAGTCGGCGCGGCCGCGAAGACCTCCCGCACGGTGGCGTTGAACTGGCGCAGGCTGGAGAAGCCGGCGGCGAAGGCGATGTCGCTGAACGCGAGCTCGGTGGTTTCGATGAGCAGGCGCGCCGCGTGCGCCCGGTGGGCGCGGGCGAGCCCCAGCGGTCCGGCGCCGAGTTCCGCGGTGAGCACGCGGGTGAGGTGGCGGGTGGAGTAGCCCAGCTCCGCCGCCAGTCCGCGCACGCCGACGCGGTCGAGCACCCCGTCGTTGATCAGCCGCATCGCGCGCCCTGCCAGGTCCGACCGCACGTCCCACTCGGGCGAGCCGGGCACGGCGTCGGGCAGGCAGCGGCGGCACGCGCGGTATCCGGCCGCGTGCGCTGCGGCGGAAGTGGGGAAGAAGACGCTGTTGTCGCGGTGCGGGGTGCGCGCGGGGCAGGAGGGGCGGCAGTAGATGCCGGTCGAGCGCACGGCGTGCACGAAGCACCCGTCGAAACGGGTGTCGCGGGCGGCGACTGCCCGGTACGCCTGCTCCGTTCCCACCAGCACAGCTCGATCCTGCCACCGCCGCAGCGGCCTCCACCAGCGGGAATCGGACATCGCGGTGCTCCGTCCGCGGGGTCCGCGCGGGCGGTTCCGTCCGGGCGAGGGACTGCGCGACCGTCGCGGTGAGGACTAGTCTCGCCCCATGGCGACGACGCGACGGAAGGGATCGCGCCTGGTCAAAGCGGCCGGGCTGGCTCTGGCGGGGGTGTGCGCGTTCGGGGCTGCGGCCTGCGACGACACGATGCCCGGTCAGGACGGCGATCAGGATACGCGCTACCAGGAGCGGCCGGGCGAGCAGCAGCAGGACCAGGAGGGCGGCCAGCAGGACCAGGACGACGGCCAGCAGGACCAGGAGGGCGGCCAGGACGGCCAGGGCGACGGTCAGCAGCAGGACGGCGACCAGCAGGGCGACCAGGACGACCAGCGGGAGCGGGAGGACGGCTGACCTGGTGCGCTCGGCCCGGTGCCGCGGTGCCCTCCGAGGGCGCGGTTGACCGCCCAACCGGCGGCGCAGCGTGGGCGAGATGCCGCACACCGCCGCGGACCGGGGGCCGTCGACGCGCGCACGGGCTCCTAGACTGGCGGGCGTGAGCCTCACCCTTGGAATCGTCGGCCTGCCCAACGTGGGCAAGTCCACCCTGTTCAACGCGCTGACCAACAACGAGGTCGTCTCGGCGAACTACCCGTTCGCGACCATCGAGCCGAACGTGGGCGTGGTCCCGCTGCCCGACCCGCGCCTGGACAAGCTCGCGGAGATGTTCGACTCGGCGCGCACGTTGCCCGCCACGGTGTCGTTCGTGGACATCGCCGGTCTGGTCAAGGGCGCGTCCGAGGGGCAGGGGCTGGGCAACCAGTTCCTCGCGAACGTCCGCGAGGCCGATGCGATCTGCCAGGTCATCCGCGTCTTCGACGATCCGGACGTGGTGCACGTCGACGGCGAGCTCGACCCGTCCAGCGACATGGAGACGATCAACACCGAGTTGATCATCGCCGACATCCAGACGCTGGAGAAGGCGCTGCCGCGGCTGGAGAAGGAAGCGCGCACGCACAAGGAGAAGCGCCCCGCGCTGGACGTGGCCAAGCAGGCCAAGGAGATCCTCGACTCCGGTCGGACGTTGTTCGCCGCCGGCATGGAGGATTCCGCGGACCTGCGCGAGCTGAACCTGCTGACGACGAAGCCGTTCCTGTACGTGTTCAACGCGGACGAGGGCGTGCTCGCGGACGAGGCCAAGAAGCAGGAGCTGCGCGATCTCGTGGCGCCGGCCGACGCGGTGTTCCTGGACGCGAAGGTCGAGGAGGAGCTCAAGGAGCTCGACGAGGAGTCGGCGCGCGAACTGCTCGAGTCGGTGGGGCAGAACGAGCCGGGTCTGAACGCGATGGCCCGCGCCGGGTTCCACACCCTCGGGCTGCAGACCTACCTGACGGCCGGGCCGAAGGAGGCCCGCGCGTGGACGATCCGCAAGGGCTGGACCGCGCCGCAGGCCGCCGGCGTCATCCACACCGACTTCGAGCGCGGGTTCATCAAGGCCGAGATCATCTCCTACGACGAGCTCGTCGAAGCGGGCTCCACGCAGGCCGCCCGGTCGTCCGGGAAGATGCGCATGGAGGGCAAGGACTACGTCATGCAGGACGGCGACGTGGTCGAGTTCAGGTTCAACGTCTAGGCGGGGATGGAGCCCCTGCACCGTCGCTGGGCACCGCGTCGAACGCCCCGGGTGCCCATCGGTGCCCGGGTGCCGCTGGTGACGTTGGCAGGTTCCACCGATGTGCGCTCACCCGAGCACTCCAACGGCAGGGCCAGCATCAACGGCGAGAAGGTCTGCGCCGGGCGTGCTGGCCCGCCCGGCTGAGCTCCTGGAAGCGCCGGACCAGCTCGAATCATCCGAGACCCGGAGCGTTGCACCTGCTGGAGCCGGGGGAGCTTGATCCCCCGTCTCGGTCGACGAGCACATTCGTGCAGGTCAACCGAGAACAGAGGAAGGTGACGTGCCGTCACCCGGGCAGGTTGTTACACCTGTCCAGCGCCGGGGTTACCGCCGGGACTGCGATGGTGGGCATGATCAGGACAGCTCGTGTCCGCCGCCCCTACGGTCGGTCGCGGGGGTGCTCCGAAAACGACGCGTGCGGACACTCCGGGACGGGGACCCTCTAACGGCCGCATCTCGCGAGGGTGACTCGCGGCCCGGACTTATACCTGCCGACAGCCTGCCGGGGCGACTATCGAGGGAGCGACTTCCTGGCGTACACTCAGCCCGTGGTTTTTTCGATCCGTAGCAAGAGCGATTAAACCACGCTCGGGGCCTCCCGGTTACGGCCGGGGGGCCTCTCTCATGTCGAGAACGGGCCACACAGCCCAGAACCGCCACATGCCCGCCCAGCGGGCACTCACGCGATGACGTCTCCTTCTTGGGTAGAAAATACAGGGGGACTACCACGCGCCAGGCAGTTTCGTGCGCTCTCAGTGTCTTCCAGTGATCAGAACGGCAGCGGCTGATTTGCCCGAGTGATCACGGGGCGGGAATGAGTAGAACACTGCCCCCGGACGCTCGGATGTTCGATAGGGTGACCCCTGATCTACGGACGTGATCTCGCTTGCCGGTTCAGGGGAGGCTGTGCAGGAGCGGGACAACACTGCGCCATCGGTGATCGGCGCCGACTACGTGGCGGAGATCAACGACGAGCCAGCCGAGCTGGTGTACGTGCCGTGCGAACGCGGACCTCGGCGAGCTGGACGGGATCGCGAGCAAACTGCGCAGCGGCGGTAACCAGCTCGAAGACGGAGCCTCAGCACCGCCGGCACCGGATGTCGGGATGTCGACGCAGGCCGTGGCCGCAGCACTGGCCATGCTGACGTCCTCGAGCGCCGGGATCTCCGAGGGGCTGGGCGCCGTGGGGGACGCGGTGCAGTCCGGTCGTGATCTTTACCAGGAGACCGATCAGTCCAATGCCGAGGACCTGAACAACACCGGCCCGCGGTGAACCACGACTGGGGTAGAAGATGCCGTTGAACACCAAAGTCGAAGGCGACTCCGCGAGCATGTGAATCACGGCTCAGTGGCTGGGCCAGGTGGAACAGCGGATCGAGACCGCCGGGACGCACGCGCACCGAGCGCGCAGTGCTTCCGAAGCGGCCTGGCCCAGCGAGGCCGGGGGGTCGTTCCGAAGCGGGATGTCCCGCATGGCTCCGAAGATCGACGAGGTGGGTGCGGACCACGCAGGGATGTGCCGCGAGCTGAACAAGCACGCGGACAACCTCGACACGGTCAAGAAGCGGGTGGAACAAGCCCGCCACCACGCCCGGGAAGCCGGACTGGCGGTGCACGGGGACCAGATCATGGAGCCCGGCCCCGAGCCGACGCCGCCCGCGCCGCTGCCGTCGGACGAACCGGCCACGCCCGAGCAGAAGCGAGCCCACGCCGCCGGGACCGAGGCACAAGTTGCCTACGCCCGCAAGGTCAAGGCGTACCAGGAGTGCTCGCAAACCATCACGGATGCCCGGAACCTGGAGAACAGCTCGCTGGGCGTGTTGAACCGGTTCGTCAGCGGGCTCGTGGAGAAGAGCCCGTTCACCGTCACCGACGTCATGAGCGGCCTCGCCGGAACGGTCGCGACCCGGACCAGCGCCTTCCGGGCGACGGCCACGAGCATCGCCAACAGCGGCAAGCTGGAACGAGCTGCGCGTCTCATGCACAGCCCGAACCTCAGCCTGCAGCAACAAGCGCGGGCAGCGGCCATCCACGCCCAGAACTCGGTCAACAAGGCCGCAGCAGAAAACAAGGCAACGGCGACCAAAACCGCACGGCTCGTCGACAAGTTGAACCCGCGAATCAAAACCATTCTTCAGCGTAACCTCAACTTTGGGATCAGGCCGGAATCAGTGGGGAACAAGGCCCTCCGGGGTTCCTTGAAGGTCGGGAGCAAGCTTCCGGGGTTGGCTTCCTCATCGCTGGCGCTGGCGTCGGTTATGACGTGTCACAAGGAAAGGACGCGGCCACCAGCGCCGCATCAAACTTCGGAGGGTAGCTTGCAGGCGCCGGAGCCTCCGCTGCCGTACTTGCCGCCGGTGGTCCCGTTGGTTGGGCCGTGGGAATCGGAGCCGTCGCGTCCGTTGGAGTCGGGTTCGCCGTCGAGGAATGGGGCGACGACGTCGCCAACTGGGCTGGGGACACCGCTAGCGCGGTCGGCGACTGGGCGAGTGATCTGTTCTAGGACGAGTGACAACCATGCGTGCAAACGACCTGCCGCCCAAGCCGGACCCGCAGACCGGCGAACCGCGCCCGCCCCCGTGCACCAGTGGAACAGGACTCATCAGGGCGCGACGAAAAGCACAAGAACGGAGAGAGCAAGGTTCCTCGCCCGCCGGCGGGCGAAGGTCCGACACTTGAGTGGTTCTATCCGAAGAGCAAGAATTCGTCCATTTCAGGGGCGATCCTTTCAGCCATCGTCATCGTCTTCCTTACGATCAAGGACACCGGGTTCAGTTGGATGGCTGTGTGGTGGTTGTGGCTGTTCATCGTCCCTTGGCCCTTCGTGCTTGTGCTGACTGAACGGAACACCGGCGTGTCCGCTGGCGCGGACTGGGTTTGCGGGGGCAAAAGGTCGTTCGTCAAAACCTACGACTGGTTCAGGTGAAAGCCACGGTGGGCGGAGCAGCCCGATCGAGCTGAAGGACCGCCATGGGAACGCGCTTTCGGTTCAGCTCAACGACCTCCAACTCAACAGGGAGCTGTGGGACCTCGTGTACAACGGGATTCTGCACTCCGTCCACGTGCACGGGGCGGAGACCAACAAGATGGCGAGGGACTTCCTGGGGCTCAACATGCCGCCGCAATACCGGCGACAGCGGTAGTCTCGGAACACCCCGCGCACGGACCGGAGGCTGAGCGCTGTGCACGCCGTCTTGTATCGAACCAACGGCGGCGGTGCAGAGCCGGGCGTGTTCGTCACCGCCATCCCCGAGCGGCACACCGCCGAGCACATCGCGGTACAGCTCTTCGACGACGGATTCGTAGCCGCCTCGTGGGTGGAGGAGACCACTGAGGCCCGGTGGACCACCCGGCAAGCGGGCAACGACCACCGTCATCGAGCCCCGTAGACGCCGGTCCGGGCGTGCTGGCTCGCCCGCCTGCGGATGCGTGGGCATCTCGTTCGGACGGGTTCCGCGGCGGGGTTGGTGGTGCCGCGCTCGCCGCTGCCCGGGCAGGATCACGGGGTGGGTGGACGGGTGATGAGTGTGTACAGTTCGGAGTTCGGAACGGCGCCGGAAAAGAGGAACCCCTGGAAGGTGTCGTAGCCGAGACCGGCCAGTCGGTGCAGTTGGGTGCGGGTTTCCACTCCTTCGGCCACGCAGAAGCCCCCCATCGCGTGGGCGAGGGTCTGGGCGGAGCGGGCGACGGCGGTCGCGATGGGGGCGTGTTCGAGGCCGGCGGTGAAGGTGCGGTCGAGTTTGAGCACCTGGGCGGGGATTTCTTGGAGGCGGGCCAGCGAGGAGTAGCCGATGCCGAAGTCGTCGATGGCGAACCGCACCCCGCGGTCGACCAGGTCGGTCATGGCTTTCTGCGTCGCAGCGGTGAGGTCGAGCAGGTCCGTTTCGGTGATCTCCAGCCCGAGCCGCTGCCAGGCCAGGCCTGCCTCGGTGACAGCGGCGATGACCGTCTCGAGGAACGCGGGATCGTGCAGCAGCTGGCTGCCGAGGTTGATCGCCACGTCGATCGGGCGTGCACCGGGCGCGGGCCAGTTCGCCGCCTGGTGCACTGCGGTGCGCAGCACCCACCGGTCGAGTTCGCCCAGCAGGCCGGCGCGGCGGGCCACGGGCAGGATCACGTCCGGGTGCAGCAATCCGCGCTCGGGGTGCGGCCAACGCAGCAGCGCCTCGGCGGCGACCACACGACCGCGCCGGTCGACGACGGGTTGGTAGTGCAGGGACAGCTCGTCGCGCTCGAGGGCCAGGCGCAACTGGCCTTCCAGCGCCACGTCCTGTTCGATGGAGGTGAGCAAGCCGGCATCGGCGCAGATGACGCGGTCCCGGCCCTGGTCCTTGGCCTGGAACAGAGCCGCATCGGCGAACCGCAGGAGATCGGCAGCGGTGTTGCCCGCGTGGGGCACGGTGGCCGCTCCGACCGAGACCGACACCCCGATGGAACACCCCCGGGCGACCACGGTGGTGCGCAGCAAGGCGAGGACGTGCTCGGAAAGGGCGTCCAGCCCGCCGGCCGCCCTCAGGTCCGAGCAGACGATGAAGAACTCGTCGCCGGAATGCCGCGCCGGGGTGCACCCGGAGGGCATGCCCTGCTGCAACCGCTCGGCGACGGTCACCAGCAACTCGTCGCCGACCTCGTGGCCCAACGCGTCGTTGACGCGTTTGAAGTTGTCGATGTCGCAAAGCAGCACTCCCAGTTGCCGATCGTCGTCGGACTCGTCGGCCAGGAGTTGTTCCAGCAGTTCCCGGGTGCCCTTGCGGTTGAGCAGCCCGGTGAGTTCGTCGTGGGTGGCCTCGTGGCGCAGCGCTTGGACGAGGGACCGGCGCTGGCCGACGTTGACGAACGAGGTCACCCACACCCGGTGGCCCTCGCTGTCGGTCCGGATGGTGCTGAAGACGTCGCAGAACACGCTGGTCCCGGTGGCGTCGACGAAGCGCCGCTGGTCGCGGAAAAGGCCCCCGGGCGCGAGGGCGGGGTCCGCGGCCCGGGTGGCGAGGTCCTCGGAGGACTCCCCCGCGTGGAGCAGCTCGGGCACGCGCAGATTCGTGATCTGCTCGTGCGAGTACTCCAGCAGGCTGCACAGGGCGTCGTTGGCTCGTCGCACGCGCCCGTGGTTGTCGATGATGGCCACCGCGACCGGCAGGGCCTGGAACAGCGCATCGCACTCGGCAGGCCAGTCCTCGACCGAGATCCTGCTTTCGACCACGCGTCACCCCGCTAGAGCACAGCAAGCCGCCGGAAAGCACACTGTAATCAGCTCTTCGCTGGTAACGCCAATTGCGGCACTCCGCTCCGCTCCAGGCCGTGCGCGGCTCCGGAGCAGGGGTAGCTCAGACCACGTTTCCCCCAGGTTGACCATCGTGCGTGCCAGTGCTTGCATCAACGCATGTTGTTGATCGAACAATCAACCGGAACCCGAGGAACAGCGGAGCATTTCCTTCCACGTGGAAGGACGATTTCCGCTTTTCCGCGGAGAGGGATTTCCGGCGACCACCTGCCGGGAGTCGCAATTGCTCGCCCCCGCGGGCGCGGGCACCCATCACCGCGGATTCTGCGCGAGGGGTGCTCAGCAGAAGGGCATTCGCACGTTCCACGCACCACCCCTGCGCACGGCAGGTGGCCCGCCGCCCGCGCTCGCTCGCCGCACCGCGCATGAGCGCCCCAGTCCCGATCGAGCAACCACCACGTACCGATCCACAGGCGGATGCCATGTCCACGCACTCCCACCACGACGCCGGGCGGTGCCCGCCGTCCACCGCGGACGTTCCCGAACTCCTCGACCGGGCCGCCGACGATCTGCACTTCGAATTCCAGGGATTTTTCGCCCGGGAAACGATTCGTGCCGTCCTCTCCGCGGCCCACGCCGATCTCCGCGAGACCACCCGGGTGCACACCCACCTCGTCGCGCTCGCGACGCGCTCCGCGCACGAGTACCTCTCCTCGGTCGTCGAGTGCGCGAAAGACCCCTTGTCCTCACCTCCCGAAGTGCTGTTCGTCTGCGTGCGCGACGCCGGGCGTTCCCAGATGGCTGCTGAGATGTTGCAACATCGCGCACGAAGCCGCGTGAACGTGCGCTTGGCCGGCTCCGCGCCTGCTGGGACGATCGGTCCAGCAACTCGAGAAGCGATGGCGGAATTCGGCGTGGAGCTGCAGCAGGAGGGGCCGGAACCACTGGGGCCTCGGGCGGCCGCGGCGGCCGACGTGGTCGTCACGACGGGCCGTGGCGACACCCTCCCGCTCTACCCCGGAAAGCGTTACCTCGACTGGGAGGTCGAGGACCCGGCCGGAAAGCCGATCGAAGAAGTGCGCGGCATCAGGAACGACATCGACCGCCGGGTCACCGGACTGCTCGCCGAACTGGTCTAGCAGGTCCGCGGTTCTCGGAGGAGCGCTCGGAGCTGAGCAGTTGCACCGGCCGGTGCGCGCGGCACGAGCGGGCCGGAAACTCCGTGCTGCAGGGGAGGCCGGCCCACCGGCCACCGTGCACGGCCCTTCGGGTGCGGAGTGGACACGTGAGGCCGGGACCTCCTGATCGCCGCGTCCGCTCGAATGCCGCACTCGCCGCGCTCCGCCACCCTCACCCCCGAACTCCACGGAGGACGGTGGGAAGGAACTCACCAACGAAGTCGGTGCGCATGCTGAGCTCCCAGCCCGATCAGGCGCTCGAGCTCATCCGCCGTGGCGACGCCATCAGCACGCAGGTCGAAGCGGAGGCGGTTCTTGCCTGCCTCGTGCTCAGGGACCGGAGCAACGTCGATGTGCGGCCACGCACCGTTCAGCGGTGCGACCCCGATAACTCCTTCGGCGGACTCCTCAACGATCCGCCAATCGAGCACTTGGCACCAGAAGTCGGCGACGGCGCGGGGATCAGCGGCGTCGATGGCGAGAACTGCGATGCGGTTGGGCATTCCGCCAGCCTCATCCACGGGAGCCGTGGGATCAAGACGACCTCGGTGCTCGCGGCGCCGCCGGCGGGATCACCTTCCGACCGGAACGGGTTCGAGGACGTTCGACCGCCGGTCCTGCCGGGTCGGCGAGCACCGGCGGGCGCGGTCGTCCCGGCGCGGTCGTGGCACGTGCTGTCCGGGCGGGCCGGCGGCGTCCACCACCGGTCCGCGCGCCGCGGTGCGCGGGGAGACCCCGGCGCGCGGCACCGCGTGTTTGTCGGACGAGCGCGCGGGGTGTACCGTTCGTGGTGGTCGTTGTTAGTTCTGGTTCGTGTTTCGCGCACGCTCGCAGGATGTCGATGCGGGCGAGCTGCTGTCTTTGGTGAAACTGGAGCTGGCTGCCGTCTGAGATCCCTCCGGCCCGGGCTGCCACGCCGTGTGGTCGTCCGTCATACCCCAGCTCCCCGAAGGAGACAGTCATGATCCAAGGAACCGTGAAGTGGTTCAGCGCGGAAAAGGGCTTCGGCTTCATCGCCCCCGACGACGGCGGTCCGGACGTGTTCGTCCACTACTCCGCCATCGACGCCTCGGGCTTCCGCGAGCTGAGCGAGAACCAGGCCGTGAGCTACGAGGTCACCGAAGGGCCCAAGGGCCCGCAGGCCTCCACCGTGCGCGTCTGATCGGGACTCCGGTCCGCGCTCGCACCCCGTGGTGCCCGTTCGAACGCGACTCGTTCGAGCGGAAGCCACGGGGTGCTCCCGCATTCGGCACGTCCGCTGACCGCAGGAGCGTGCCCTCGAAAGGAGTTGCATGAGTACTTCGACATTCCGCCACCGCGGTCCGCCCGCCGGTCACCGGCAGAGCGGCCCTGCCGCGCCCGAGACGTCGCACCGGCACCACGACCGGACGCGCGCGGTCGACACGGCACCGCCGGTGCACTTCGTCGCACCCGAGACGGGCACCAGCGAACAGCCGGCGCCCACCCCGCCGTCGACCGGGGACAGCGCTGCTTCCACGCACCACCTCCGTTCGCCCTTCATCCCCGCTCCCGCTGACGGCGAACTCGCCGACGAGCGCTGACGAGCGCACCGCGCAGGAGCTCGTTCCCGCGCGCCGGTGAACAGCAACACTCCGACCGCGTGCGGGACGGCCGCGTCCGCCCGGTCAGCAGGACCGCTCCAAGTCGCAGCGCGCACTCTCGCGCCGAGGGCGGCGAACTCCGCTCGACGGCCGCGATCGGTTCCTCCCCCGCGTTCCGCCGCGCTCATCCCTCCGCACACCGGACCGCTGCCGCAGCGCACGAGCACCCGCGCCGAGTCCGGACTCCCCGCCCGGCGCCGACGACCGCCCGACCGCGTGCCGGGCAGAATCGACGGCAGCCCGCAGCGGCGCGGCGCACGCACCCCGTGGCACGCGTCACCCGACTCGTCCGGGCACGGATCGTCGGGTGCGCGGGCGGGGCGCTGCCCTACGTTCGAAGTCGGGAGGGAGATCCGGCATGCTCGACCGCTTCAACGAGGCGATGGCCCAGATCGAACAGCACCTCGGCGAGGAGCTCGACGTGGGACGGCTGGCGCGCACCGCGCGCACCTCGGAATACCACTTCCGCCGGATGTTCTCGGCGCTCGCGGGGATTCCGCTGTCGGAGTACGTGCGCAGGCGGCGGCTGACGCTGGCCGCCGGACGCGTGCTCGCCGGCGTCGAGCCGCTGCTCGACATCGCGATCAGCTGCGGCTACACCTCCGGCGAGGCGTTCGCCCGGGCGTTCCGCGCGATGCACGGCGTCGGACCGGCCGAGGCGAGGCGGACCGGTGCGGTTCTCCGCTCCCAACCGCGCATGGTGTTCCACCTCACCGTCGAAGGGAGCGCGTCGATGGACTACCGCATCGCAGAACGAGGGGATTTCCGGATCATCGGCCACAGCACCGTCGTTCCGATCATCCACGTGGGACCGAACGAATCGATCGACGAGTTCGTCCGGAGCATCGGGTCCGATGAGGTCGAGCGGCTGGTGAAACTGTCCGATCAGGAACCGCGCGGCGTCGTGGCCGCGGTGGAAGCGCTCGACGAGTCCCGCGAGGAGGGCGCTCGGGTGCACTACCTGCACGGCGTCGCCTCCACCGCCGAAGCACCGCGCGGCACCGACACGTGGGAGGTCCCCGCGGGAACCTGGGCGGTGTTCACGGCTTCGGGAGAGGCGCCCGAGGCCGCGCAGTACCTGTGGCGCGACATCTACACCGAGTGGTTCCCGTCGAACCCGTACCGCAGCGCACCGGGACCGGCGGTGCTGTCGACCGAACTGTCCGAGGACGGGTCCCGGATGAGCTGCGAGCTGTGGATCCCGGTCGAGCACGAGGGGTAGGACGCTTCGCGGAGTCCGGTCGGACGCGTCCGAGGCGGCCGTCCGCCCCGTCGAAGGCCAGGTCGACACCGGAACCGCCGGCCGCTTCCCGCACGCGTTCGGTCCAGCCTTCCGCGGAGTGGTCCACCGCGCGGTGCGCACCCAGCTCCCGCGCCAGCGCGAGCTTGCGCTCACCGCGGGCCGCCGCGATGACGTGCGCGCCCGCGGCGCGCGCGAGCTGCACCAACCAGGTGCCCGCGCCCCCGGTCGCAGCCGCCACGAGGACCGACCGGCCCGCGCCGAGCTCGGCGGTGGTCGACAGGTTCAGCGCGGTGACGCCGTCGTGCAGCGCTGCGGCCGCGTCCGCATCGGTCACCGCGTCCGGAACCGCGACGCAGTCGTCGACATCGGCGACGATCCGCTCGGCGTAACCGGTCGCGGCGCGGGCCAGCGCGCGGCGGCCGCGCCAGTCAGGATCCACGCCCTCGCCGGTGGCCAGCACCCTGCCGCCACCGCCACCACCGGGAACGTAGGGCGGTTCGAGCGGGAAGTGCTCACCTCCCCAGCCCGACCGCAGCAGCGTGTCGAGGTAGATGACGTCCGCGGCCGCCGTTCGCAGAACCACCTGGCCCGGACCCGCCGCGGGGTCGGGGACCTCCTCGACCGCCATGACGTCGGGGCCGCCGAACTCCCGCATCTGGATCGCACGCACAGCAGCTGAACTCCTCGTCGTCGGAAACGCGTGCGCGCAACCTAGAGGTTCGAGTGAACTCGAAGTCAACGCCCGCTGCGCGTTCGCCGGGCGTCCTGGCCCCTCCCGCCCGTGGCCGGAACTTCTGCGGTGCGCGGGATCGGCGGCATGGGCGGTGATCCGTGCTCAGCGCAAGCAGATCTGCCGCGGATCTCACCCGAAAGGAGGGTTTGGGCGTTCCGCGAGAAATATTCCAACCCCTGGTCAGGAAGGGGAAACGCGGTTCGGATCGGTGCGCGCCGCGCACTCCGGGTGAAACCCTGCCGCTGCCCCGGGGTGACGGGAGCGCGCCCGACACGTGACTGCTGCGCCCGCTCGTACGCGGGAACGCGGTCCGCCTTCTCGAACGCGGGAATGCGGCTCGCCCGCTCGAGAGCGGGAACGCGGTCCGCCCGCCTGATACGGTGCGGAGCGTGGCTGAGGTGCGCGCGCCGGTGCTCGTGATCGGAGCCGGGGTCATGGGGCTGACCACCGGCATCGTGCTCGCCGAAGCCGGATGGCCGGTGCGCATCCGCACCTCGGAGCCGCCCGCCGAGACGGCCTCGGCCGCCGCCGCGGCGATGTGGGCGCCGGCGATGCTGGAACCGCGCGAGCGCGTCGTCGAGTGGGTCTCCCGCACGCACGCCGAACTGGTCCGCCTCGCCGAGGACCCCGAGACCGGGGTGCACCTGGCCGGCGGGCGCATCGCCGCCCGCTTCGACCTGAGCGTGGGGCTGCCGCGGGAAGCGGAACTCGTGCCCAACCTGCGCCGCTGCACCGCGAACGAGCTGCCCGCGCCGTTCCTCAGCGGTTACCACGGCACGTTCCCGCTGGTGGACATGCTGCGCTACCTCGACTACCTGGTGCGCCGCTTCCGCGGCGCCGGGGGTGAACTGCTGCGCTCGGAAGTGCCGGTGCTCGCGGACGCGGCCGCCGAGTCGGACCGGGTGGTCAACTGCGCCGGCATCGGCGCTCGCATGTTCGGCGATCCCTCGGTCGTGCCCGTCTGGGGGCAGCAGGTGGTCGTGGAGAACCCGGGCGTCGAGGAGTTCCTGCTCGAGATCGCCCGGGAGACCGAGTTCGTCTCGATCATGCCGCACGCGGACCGCGTCGTGCTCGGCGGGATCGCCGCCGAGCACGAGTGGTCGACCGCGCCCGACCACGAGCTCAGCGAGCGGATCATGGCCCGGTGCGCCCGGGTGGAGCCGCGGTTGAGCCGCGCGCGCCGGCTCGAGGAGCGGGTGGGACTGCGCCCCGCGCGCCCGCGGGTGCGCGTGGAGGCCGAGGACTACGCGGGGGCGCGGATCGTGCACAACTACGGCCACGGCGGCTCCGGCGTCGCCCTCTCCTGGGGGTGCGCCCACGCCGCCGCGGAGCTGGTCGGGCGGTGAGGCTCAGCCGAGCAGCTGCTCCACGACTCCGTTGATCTCCCGCGCCAGCGAGAAGTCGTTCTCCGTGAGGCCACCGAGGAAGTGCGTGGTGCACGCGAAGCGGACGACCGTGTGGCGGATGTCCACGTCAGGGTGGTGGTCCTCGGACTCGGCGATCTCCGCGATCCGGTTGACCGCCTGGATGGCCTGGGTGAAGGACGGGAACTCGACGGTGCGCGAGATGCTTTCGCCTTCGCGCTTCCACTCCGGGAGGTGTTCGAGGGATTCGGTGATCCGCTCCTCGCTCAGCAATTCGACCATGTGCGCCATCCTCGCGCAGCGGCCCCGTGCGATGCGAGCCGACGCGGCCGGGCGCGCTGAGGACCCGGGAGCCACTCTGGAACGGTTCCAGATTTTCCAATTTTCATGAAAATTGCGTTGACCGATTCAGCGCGAGGTCGGGAGAGGCCGCCGCGGTGGCGCGGGTGCGGCGGGGCACCATGGGTGCCCGTGCCGGAACAGCGGATGACCGGGGTGATCGACGCGCCCGCCACGACGGTGGCCGCGGCGCTGCGCCACACGCGCACGGCCGAGCGGGCCCTCGCCGGGGTGGGCGTGCGCGGCCGGGCGCGCACCGGAGCGGGCGAACTGCTGCTGCCGGGGGACGTGCTCGACTTCCGCGTGCACGCGTGCGGCGTGCGCGTGCCGATGAGCACCCGGATCACCGAGGCCGGCGCAGGCGGGGTCCGCTCCGCGGGGCTCGGTCCGCGGCCGCGCGAGCTGCGGCACGACTCGACCGTGAGCGAGGGGGCCGGGGACGCGGTGCTCACCGAAACCGCGTCCTGGCAGCTGCTCGGCGGCGCGGCCGCGCGTGCGCTGGAGAGGGGGCCGGCGGATGCGGTGGTGCGCCGCTTCGTGCGCCGCGTGCTCGAAGCGCGGCTGGCGGTGGTGCGCGACCTCGCCGAGACCTGGGCGGGACGTCCGGTGGTGGTGGGCGCGGCCATCGTCCGCAGTGGACTCCTGCTGGCGCAGCAGCGCCGCCGTCCGGCACGGCACGCCGGGCGCTGGGAACTCCCCGGCGGGCGCGTCGAACCGGGCGAGAGCGAGCACGACGCGGTGGTGCGCGAGTGCTCCGAGGAGCTCGACGTCACCGTGCGCCCCGTCGCGCGGGTGGGTACCGACGTCCCGCTGCCGAACGGGATGCTGCTGCGGATGCACGCCGCGGAGCTCGTCGAGGACGGCGCCGACCCGCGCCCCGTGGAGCACCGCGCACTGCGGTGGCTGCCAGCACCGGAGCTGTCGAGCGTGGACTGGCTGGAGGCCGACCGGCTGGTGCTGCCCGCGCTCGCGGGACTGCTCGGCGCGGACAGCACCCGGTAGGGACCGCGCAGCGCCGCCGGGGCCGCTCGCCGGCCAGTGCGGACCCCGGCCAGCTCGGTGCGCACCGGTGCCGCCCGGGGCGGGCTCCCTTCAGTCCAGCCCGCCCAGCCCGGCCAGCCGCAGCGCCGCGTCCAGGCGCGGGCGCATCCGCTCCCGCGCCCGCTCGGCCCCGCGGGCGCGGACGCGCGCCAGCTCGCCGGGGTCGTCCAGCAGCTCGCGGGCCCGCGAGCGCACCGGTCGCAGGGTCTCCACGACCGCCTCGGCGGCGGCCTCCTTGAGCTGCGCGTACGAATCGATCCCGGAGGCCGCCGCGTACGGGCTGCGGTCCTGGCAGGCCCCGAGGACCTCCAGCAGGTTCGCGACCCCGGGCTGCTGCTCCGGCGCGTAGCGCACCGCGCCGCGGTCGTCGGTGACGGCGCGGCGGAACTTCCGCCGGATCGCGTCCGGCTCGTCGAGCACGAACACCACCCCGGCTGACTGCTGCGTCGACTTGGCCATCTTGCGCTCGGGGTCGGCGAGATCGCGCACCCGGGCTCCCACGAGCGGCGTCACCGGCTCGGGCACGGCGAAGGCGGCCCCGTGGGCGTGGTTGAACCGGCGGGCCAGGGTGCGCGCCAGTTCGACGTGCTGCTGCTGGTCGGCGCCCACCGGTACGTGCGTGGCCCCCTGCGCGAGGATGTCGGCGGCCATGAGCACGGGATAGGTGAGCAGCCCGAGGCGCACCGCCTCGGCACCGGTGCTCTTCTCCTTGAACTGCACCATGCGCGCGGCCTCGCCGTGGGTGCACGCGCATTCGAGCACCCAGTTCAGCGCGCCGAGCTCGCAGGCCAGGTCGGACTGCACGAACACGGTTTCCGGGGCGAGCCCGGCCGCGAGCAGCACGGCGAGCTGCTCCCGGGTGAGGGTGCGCAACCGCTCCGGGCTGTGCGGGGTGGTCATGGCGTGCAGGTCGGAGACGAAGTACAGGTGCGCGTCCTGCTGCGCCGCTCCCCCCGAGCTCCGCTCGCGGCCGGCCTGCTGGTCGGCGACCCAGCGGCGCACGGCGCCGAGGTGGTTGCCGAGCTGGACGTGCCCGGAGGGGGTGATCGCGGACAGGAGCGTGCGCGGGGAGCGGTCGCCGTCCGGGCGCCCCGCCGATGGGTGCCCTGCCGATGGGTGCCCCGCCGGTGGGTGCTCAACCGACGGTTCGGGGTGCTCGAGGTCCGCGGTGCGCGCGGTGGAGTGCATCGTTCCTCCTCGGTGGCCTTTCCACCACCGGGAACGACGTCGCTGCGACCGGCCGCCCGGTGGCGGCCGGTGATCAGGTGCGTCAGCGCACGCGCACTCGGGGCCGCCCCGCGGCGGCCCACCAGGATCCGTGCTGAAGTGCGCGCACGTCGGTGATCCTACACGTCGGTGATCGGCGTTCCTCGTGTTCAGCGGCCGAGTCGGCGAAGCGGCCAGGGTTTCGATGGCGCCTTCGAGCGCTCGTGCATCGCGCGGTTGTTGCGTGGAGAGCTCGTCGAGGAACTTCTCCGCCTGTTCGAGCAGTTCGACCTGATACCCCGCGGTCGATGACCGCGCCGTCCGGCGTACGAACGGCACCCGCTCGTTGTCCCCGGCCTCGTGCGCTTCCGGGGCTTGGTGCACGGCTTCGGTGTCGACGAGCTCCTCGAGGGCCTCGAGCAGTTCCGCGTCCTCGGCCGGGACCACGGCAGCGGAGCGGTGTCCGTGCTTGGTCAGGTACGTGGTCTCGCCGGCGGGCTCCGCGCGTGCGGTCACCGGCCCCAGCTCTGCGCGAGCCTCGCTCGCGGGCATCTCACCGGTCACGTGCAAAACGCACATTGATGGGATGGTCGTGCGCCAGGCCCGGCCGGCATCGGGTTCGGCCGTGCTGCGGGCGCTCCAGCGGGTGCGCACCAGCCGTTCCTGCGCGCAGGTGATCGGCGGCACCGGGCGGGCGGCGTTACATTGGGAGAATGTACGTGGTCTTGCTGCATTTCACCGCACCGAAAACCCGCGTCGACGAGCGGTTGGTCGAGCACCACGAATGGGTCAACCAGCATTACGAGGCGGGGGATTTCATCTGCGCCGGAACCCGCGAGTCGGAGGACGGCGTGGTGATCATCGCGCGCGCGATGTCCCGCGGGAGGTTGGACGCGCTCCTGGCGACGGACCCGTTCGTCCTGCACAAGCTGGCCCGCTACGAGGTCATCCCGTTCGAGGTCCGGCACACCATCCCCGAACTCGCCAATTACGCTGATTCGGTGCGTTCGTCGAGCCAGTGACCGACCGGGTCCGCATGATCCGACCCCGGTGACGCCGAGGTCCCGGTGACGTCGAGGTATCCGCCCCGGCGGCGCCGAGGTCGGATCATCCGGCACCGCGTTCCGGAAGCGGTTTTCCGGAACGCGAATTCCCCGAGCGGTGCGATTCCGGCGCGGCCGCGGAACTGCGCGGGCGGCGAAGAATTCCCTCCGGTTCCCGCGCGCGGGCCGCGGTGAGCGCGCCGAGCCCCCAGCAGCACGACCCCGCGCGGGCTCCTGCGCGCGGGCAGGAGCCGGGGCGAGGAGCGCCTGCCGGCGCCACCGGTGTTGCACCGGGCACGTGCGCGCCGCTGGCCGCAGCTGCTGGACTACCCTGGGTAGAGCGCATGCCGACCTCGTGGCACGGAAACGAACTCCCGGTCGGCAGCTTTCCGCGTAGAAGGAGCAGGAGTAACCGCGTGTCCAGCAGCCTCAGCGCCCCAACCAGGTCGGTGACCGCGCGCCCCGACCTGCGCAACGTCGCCCTCGTGGCGCACGTTGACCACGGCAAGACCACTCTGGTGGACGCGATGCTGCGTCAATCCGGTGTGTTCTCCGAGCGCACCGAGCCCGTCGACCGGATCATGGACTCGAACGATCTGGAGCGGGAAAAGGGCATCACGATCCTGGCGAAGAACACGGCCATCCACCGGCAGACCGAGGGCGGGCCGGTGACGATCAACGTCGTCGACACCCCCGGCCACGCCGACTTCGGCGGCGAGGTGGAACGCGCCCTGAGCATGGTGGACGGCGTGCTGCTGCTGGTGGACGCCAGCGAGGGGCCGCTGCCGCAGACCCGGTTCGTGCTGCGCAAAGCACTGGCGGCGAAGCTGCCGGTGCAGCTGGTCGTGAACAAGGTCGACCGCGCCGAGGCCCGCAGCGCCGAGGTCGTCGAGGAGGTCCACGACCTGCTGCTCGAGCTGGCCACCGAACTGGCCGCCGAGATGGAGGACGGCGGGATCGACGAGGAGGCCGTCCTCGACATGCCCGTCGTCTACGCCTCCGCCCGCGCCGGCCGCGCCAGCCTCACCCGCCCCACCGACGGGGAGGTGCCCGAGGACGAGAACCTCGACGTGCTGTTCGACCTGCTGCTGCGGAACGTCCCCGCGCCGACGGTCGACCTCGACGCCCCCACGCGGGCGCTGGTGACCAACCTGGACGCCTCGCCGTTCCTCGGCCGGATCGCGCTGTGCCGGATCCACGCGGGCACGCTCCGCAAGGGGCAGAACGTGGCCTGGTGCCGCGCCGACGGCAGCGCCCAGCGGGTCCGCCTGACCGAGCTGCTGAAGAACGACGGGCTGGAGCGCGTCCCCGCCGAGGAGGCCTCCGCGGGCGATCTCGTCGCCATCGCGGGCATCCCGGAGATCACCATCGGTGACACGCTCGCCGATCCGGAGGACCCGCAGCCGCTGCCGCGGATCACCGTCGACGAGCCCGCCATCTCCATGACCTTCGGTGTGAACACCTCGCCGATGGCCGGCCGCAACGGCGGCACCAAGCTCACCGCGCGCCAGGTGAAGTCCCGGCTCGACCAGGAGCTCATCGGCAACGTGAGCATGCGCGTCGAGGACACCGAGCGCCCCGACGTGTGGGAGGTGCAGGGCCGCGGCGAGCTCGCCCTGGCCGTGCTGGTGGAGACGATGCGCCGCGAGGGCTTCGAGCTCACCATCGGCAAGCCGGACGTGGTCACCAAGCACGTCGACGGCAAGCTGCACGAGCCCTTCGAGCGGCTCAGCGTCGACGTGCCCGAGGAACACCTCGGCAACGTCACCCAGCTGCTGGCCGGGCGCAAGGGCAAGATGGAGACCATGTCCGGCCACGGCACCGGGCGCATCAAGCTCGACTACCTGGTGCCCTCCCGCGGGCTCATCGGCTTCCGCACCGACTTCCTCACCGAGACCCGCGGCGGCGGTATCGCCAACCAGGTCTTCGAGGGCTACTTCCCGTGGGCGGGGGATCTGCACACGCGCCACTCCGGTTCGCTGGTGGCCGACCGGTCCGGGCCGGTCACGACGTACGCGCTGATGCAGCTGGCCGACCGCGGCACGTTCTTCGTCTCCCCGGGTGACGAGGTCTACGAGGGCATGGTCGTGGGCGAGAGCCCGCGCAACGAGGACCTCGACCTCAACGTCACCAAGGAGAAGAAGCTCACCAACATGCGCTCGGCCGGAGCCGAGGAGCTGGAGCGGCTCGCGCGGCCGCGCACGCTGAGCCTGGAGGAGGCCCTCGAGTTCTGCGGCGGCGACGAGTGCGTGGAAGCGGGACCGAAGGCCGTCCGGGTGCGCAAGAACACTCTCGAGGGGGGTGCCCGCGCCCGCGAGCGCTCCCGCGCCAAGTCCCGCGGCTGACGGCCCGCCGCGCGTGGCCGCCCGGTCTCCGCTGTCCGGGGTGGGCGGCCGGGGGCTGCGGGTGAGTCGGACGTCCCCGCCCGACTCGCCGCGCCGGCCGTCCGCGGACTGCCCCGTCCTGCCGCGAGCGCGGCCCCGCCTGCCACCCGGTGTGCGGGGGCGCGCACCGGCTCGGGACCCGTGTGCGGACGCCCCGCCCGTCCGGTGCGGCCGCCGGTTCCGGTCTGCCCGGTCCCCGGGCAGGCCCGGTGCCGGGGCCCCGATGTCCGGGCGCGCGGGCCGGCACGTAACGATAGGAGCCTCGCGGGGTTCCGCCGCGGGTGTCGACCGAGGGGAGGTTCGGCGTGCAGCAGGGGCACCGCCGCCGACGCGTCGCGCTCCCGGTGCTGGTGAGCGCGGTCGGACTGGTGGCAGCCTGCACCAACGCGCCACCGCCGCCGCTGGCGGACCCGAACGAGACCACCCCGCCGCCGCCCTCCTCGGACGTGCCGACCACGCAGCCCATGCCGACCGAGGTCGTCGTCGGGGTGGACGACTTCGAGGGCGGTTTCAACCCGCACACCCTCGCCGACATGTCCCCGTCCACCTCGGCGCTGGCCAACCTCATGCTGCCCTCGGTGTTCGTGCCGGGGAAGGACGGCGCGCCCGCGCTGAACACGACGCTGATGGAGTCGGCCGAGCCGGTCCCGGGCGCGGAGAAGTTCACCGTGCGCTACCGGATCAAGCGGGAGGCCAGCTGGTCCGACGGCGCGCCGATCGCCGCCGAGGACTTCGTCTACCTCGCCGAGCAGATGAGCACCCAGGCCGGCGTGGCCAACCCCGCCGGGTACCAGCTCATCGACGACGTGTCCTCCTCGCACGGGGGCAAGGTCGTCGACGTGACGTTCACCCAGCCGTTCCAGGGCTGGCGCTCCCTGTTCGACCACCTGCTGCCCGCGCACCTGATGCGGGACGCACCGCGCGGCTGGAACACGGTCCTCGACAACGGATACCCCGCTTCCGGGGGACCGTTCGCCATCCGGCAGGTCGACCTGGACCGCGGCGAGGTCTCGCTGGAGCGCAACGACCGCTACTGGGGACCGCCGGCGCGCGCCGACCGCCTGACGCTGCGCGCCGTGGACACCCCCCTGCAGGTGGAAGCCCTGCGCAGCGGTGATTCGCACCTGGCCGTGTTCGACAGCGACAAGCGCACGCTGGACACGCTGCGCTCCCTCGGGGACAAGGTGGACGTGCGCACGGTGCCGCGGCCGCAGACGCTGCAGATGCTGCTGCGGCCGGACAGCCCGGCCCTGGCCGACACGCCGGTGCGCCGCGCCGTGCTCGCCGGGCTGGACCGGCAGCGGCTCGTCACCGCGGGCACCGGCGGCGGCCCCGCGCAGGGCCTGACCGCGCACGCCCAGGTGCGTGCGCCCTCCGAGCCGAGCTACCGGCCCACCGAACCGCCCGCGGTCCGCTCGAAGCCGGATCCGCAGCGCGTCCGCCAGCTGCTGCGCGAGGCCGGCTACACCGAGTCCGGGGGGCGGTGGACCCGCGGCGGCGAGCGGCTGACGCTGACCATCGCCGCCCCGTTCGAGCGGCAGAGCTACCGCGACGTGGCCGAGGAGGCCGCCCGGCAGCTGCGCGAGCTCGGCATCGGGGCCACCGTGGTCACCCCCACCGGTGATGAGCTGTACGGGTCGATGCTCTCGGCGAACCCGCTGCAGCAGGAGTCCTCCGGCGAGTCGGCCGTGGACATGGCGGTGGCGCCGCGCGCCGCGGGAGGCGATCCCGCGGCCATGCTGGCCTCCTCGTTCGGCTGCGCGGGCACCGTGCCCGGTTCGGACCAGCCGGTGCCGTTCAACCCGACGGGCTTCTGCGATCCGCTGCTGCAGCCGCGGATCGACGCCGCGCTGGCGGGCCGGGTCGACCCCTGGCGGGCCTCGCGCGCGGTCGAGGGCGAGGTGTGGGCCGAGGCGGTGTCGCTGCCGCTGTACCAGGACGCGCAGGTGGTGGCCGTGCGCCGGGACACCGAGGGCGTCGGCCCGGGCAACGGCTTCGCCGGCCCGTTCTCCACCGCCGGCGAGTGGCGCGGCAGCCCGATGGACCACGACGGCTGGTGAGCTCCGGTGCGACCGGGCGGGCGGTTACCCGATGTCGGGGGTCCCGCAGCGAGGCCTCGCCGGAGGCCCCTCCCAGCTACCCCCATCCCCCCGCCCTCAACAGCCGATCCGCGGACTCCCTGAACCGGCCGATCCGCGGACTCACCTACCCTGGGCGGGTGACGTTCGCAGATGTTCCGCGCCTGCTGCTGGTCCACGCCCACCCCGACGACGAGACGCTGATGACCGGGGGCGCGATCGCCCGCTGCGCCGCGCGCGGGGTGCACGTGACGCTGGTGACCTGCACGCTCGGCGAGGAGGGCGAGGTCATCCCGGCGGGCCTGCGGACCCTCGCGGCGGACCGGGCCGACCAGCTCGGCGGTTACCGGGTGGGGGAGCTGCGGGCGGCCTGCTCGGCGCTGGGGGTGCACGACCACCGGTTCCTCGGCGGCACCGGCCGCTGGCGGGACTCGGGGATGCGCTGGGAGGGCCCGGGCCGGGCCGCGGCGCTGCCGAGCGCGCACCCGCGGGCGTTCGCCACCGGTGACCAGGAGGAGCAGGTGGCCGAGTTGGAAGACGTGCTGCGCGAGGTGCGACCGCAGGTGGTCGTGACCTACGCCGACGACGGCGGCTACGGGCATCCCGACCACGTGCGGGCGCACCACGTGACCACGGCCGCGGCCGCCCGGGTGCCGGAGGTGCGGCGCGTGTTCCACGCGGTCACCTCCCGGGACGAGCTCGCCGCCGAGCTGAGCGCGTTGGCCGGGGCGGACGGGTTGCCGTGGCGGCTGCCGCACCTGGAGGAGGTGCCGCACGTGCCGGACGAGGAGATCACCACGGTCGTGGACGTCTCCGACCAGCTGGCGGCGAAGACCGAAGCGCTGCGGGCCCACCGCACCCAGGTGCAGGTGTGGCCGGACGGCCCCGCCGGTTCGGCCGCCCGCGCCTACGCGCTGTCGAACGACATCGGCCTGCCGGTCCTGCGGCGCGAGCACTTCGCGCTGGCCGCGGGGGAGGGCGCCGGCTGCGGGGCGGACCTGTTCGGCGGGTTGGACCTCGGGGTGGTGAGCGAGCGGTGAGCCGCTCCGACCGCGCGCTGTCCGGGCTGCTCGTGCTGGACGCGGTGCTGCTGGGCGTGCTCGAGGTGATGTACCTGCCGCTGTACCTCGGTCCGGTGCAGTTCCCGATCACCGCGGCGGTGGCCGTGGTGACCACGCCGCTGCTGGTGCGCCTCGCCTCCCGCACGTCGGACCACCGCGCGGTGTCCGCGGCACCGCTCGTGGCGTGGTTCGCCGCGGTGTTCGTGCTCGGCATGGTCGGTCCCGGCGGGGACGCGGTGCTGCTGCAGGACTGGCGCACGCTGCTGCTGCTCGGCGGTGGCGCGCTGTCCGGCGCGTTGATGCTCGGCGTGGCGCTGGGCGAGCAGGGCGCCCGGGCCAACGCCCGCGGGGGCGGGGGCCAGCGCGGCGTGCGGTTCGGCCCCCGTCCCTGACCGCGCCCGGGAAAAGTTCCCACCACCCGGATGGGTGCGTCTGCGGAGGCGCCGTCGCCGTGGAGCGCGGCGGGGCGACCGCCGAACGGGGCACACCGGGTGTGGCGAACGGCATGTCCGGGTTGCGCGGGATGTCGCCGCGGCTGCGGGCGCGGCGGTGCGTGCGCCCGCCGGCCGGCGAATCCCCACGTCGCCGGGGTGCACCTCGGGTTTGCCGCACGCCGCCGGGCGGGTACGTGCGGCGGGCGGGCGGCATGGGCGCCGCCGGGCTGTGATCCCGATCGTTTACGCTGTTTTCCCGCTCCGCATAGAGTCGCCCGGTGAAGTCGATGTCGTTCCGCACTCTGGGACTGCTGCGAGCTCGCGGGCCCGCGGAGCGATATTCTCGACGCGTCGCGCCAGGAGATTCCTGCGCGTCGGAACTACGCTGCAAGCAGGAGAGCAACCGTGACCTACGTGATCGCCGAACCCTGCGTCGACGTGCTCGACAAGGGCTGCATCGAGGAGTGCCCTGTCGACTGCATCTACGAGGGCGGTCGGATGCTCTACATCCACCCGGACGAATGCGTCGACTGCGGCGCGTGCGAGCCGGTGTGCCCCGTCGAGGCCATCTACTACGAGGACGACGTCCCGGACGAGTGGACGGCGTACACCCAGGCCAACGCGGACTTCTTCGACGACCTGGGTTCGCCGGGCGGCGCCGCCAAGGTCGGCAAGGTCAACAAGGACGTCGAGCCGGTCGTGAGCCTGCCTCCGCAGGCCGAATGAGCACCGCGAGCAGTGGTGCGCCGCGCGGTCCGCGGCTGCCCGAGTTCCCGTGGGACTCGTTGGCGGAGCACGCGGCGACCGCGCGGGCGCACCCCGACGGCATCGTCGACCTGTCCGTCGGCACCCCCGTGGACCCGGTCCCGGAGGTCCTGCGCACCGCGTTGAACGCGGCCGCGGACCAGCCGGGCTACCCCGCCACGCACGGCACCCGCGCGCTGCGCGAGGCCGCCGCCGGGGCGCTGCACCGGCGGCACGGCGTGACCGCGCCCGATCCGGAGGCGGTGCTGCCGACGGTCGGGTCGAAGGAACTCGTCGCGTGGTTGCCGACGCTCGTCGGGGTGCGGCCGGGTGAGCTGGTCGCGATCCCCGAGCTGGCCTACCCGACCTACGAGGTGGGGGCGCGGCTGGCGGGCGCCGACGTCGTGCGCCTCGCGCCCGGCGAGGAACCCCCGGCGGGGACGGCGCTGGTCTGGCTGAACTCGCCGTCGAACCCCACCGGCCGGGTGGCCGACGCCGGCGAGCTGCGGCGCACCGCGCGCGCGGCGCAGGACGTGGGGGCGGTGGTCGCCTCGGACGAGTGCTACCTCGCGCTCGGCTGGGAGACCGATCCCGTGTCCGTGCTGCACCCGTCCGTGGGCCTGGAGCCGACCGGCGTGCTGGCGGTGCACTCGCTGTCGAAGTCGTCGAACCTCGCCGGGTACCGCGCCGGCTTCGTCACCGGCGACCCGGACCTGGTGCGGCGGCTGCTGGAGGTGCGCAAGCACGCCGGCATGATCATGCCGCGCCCGGTGCAGGAAGCCGTGACCGCGGCGCTGCAGGACGACACCCACGTGCAGCAGCAGCGCAAGCGCTACGCCGAGCGGCGCGCCGCGCTGCTGCCCGCGCTGGAGTCCGCCGGGTTCACCGTCGAGCACTCGCGCGCCGGGCTGTACCTGTGGGCCACGTGCGGTGAGGACGCGTGGAGCACGATCGACCGGCTGGCCCGCCGCGGCGTCCTCGCCGCGCCCGGCACGTTCTACGGGCCCGCGGGGCAGCAGCACGTGCGGATCGGGCTGACCGCCACCGACGAGCGGATCGCCGCGGCCGTGCAGCGCCTGACCTGAGCTCGTTCCGCGACCTTCTCCGCTGCGAGCGGGGTTCGGCGCGGGCGCCTCGCGAGGCGGGGCGGCGCGCCGGTGATCCCCGCTGCACGCCGGTGATCCCCGCCGCACCGGGCCAGCCCGCGACGGCCGGTCCGCGGGCCCTCAGCTCAGCTCGCCGGCCGCTGAGCGGAGCTCCTGCCAGGTCCGCGGCCACTGCTCGCGGCGCTGCAGGCGCCGCCGGTTCTCCTGCTCGGCGAGGCGGCCGGCGGTGAACCCCGCCGGGGCGTCACCGCGCGAGCCCAGCTGCCCGCCGAGTTCGCGGAGCTGCTCCAGGGCCACGCAGGCGTCCTGGTGCTCGCCGAGCACGTCCTGCAGCGCCTTCGCCGCCTTCCGCACCCCGCGCACCGGTTCGCCGCACAGCGGTTCGGCGAACTCGGCGGTGTAGCGCAGCGACTTGCCGCGGATGCGCAGGTCGTGCAGCTGCTCGTCGCTCGGCTCGTCCGGCAGCTCGCGCACCGCCTTGCGCAGCTTGCGGTACTGCCGCCCGGTCAGCCGCAGCAGCTGCTCGGCCGCCCCGGTCGTGGCGGTCCGGCCGGTCGGGACGGCTGCGCCGACCGGGGCGGAGGTGTACTCGACGAGCCGGCGCAGCAGGTGGTCGTAGCGGGCGCTGTCCAGCGCGGACAGCATCGCCTCCCGCTCCCGCTCGCGCCGCCGGCGCAGTTCCCGCAGCAGCGACTCACCGCCGGCGCGGTCGATCTCCGGCAGCGCGGCGACCTGCTCGGCGAGGTGCCCGAGCTGCACGTCGAGGTCGCGCACGGGGCCGAGGGAGCGGCCGAGCCAGCCGAGCTCGGCGCGCAACGGGTCCGAGCGGCCGCGGTCGAGGAAGTCGCGCGCCGTTTTGAGCATGGCGCGCATGCGCCGCACGGACACGCGCATCTGGTGCAGGTCTTCCGGGTCCTCGCCGCTGCGCGTGCCCGGGTCGCGGTCGACGAGCACCCGCAGGCGGTGGTCCAGCCCGGCGCGCACCTGCTCGGCCGGATCGCTGTCGTCGGCCGGGGTCACGGGTGCGGCGGTCAGGCCGATGCTCGCGGCGAGCTCGCCGCGAGCGGTGCGGCCCGTCGCTCCCGGCGCGTCCGAACTCCCCGCGGCGGGGTGCGCGCCGTCCGGGGACGAGGAGGCGCCGCGCTGCTCAACAGCCATCACCCGATTCTAGGAGCGCACGCGGCACTGGCGGTTGCTCCGAACGGTGAGTTGCCGGGGCGGGCGGGCGTGCCGACCGCCCCGGCAACTGCCACCGGTGTCCGCGGGCGCGGACCGGTGGATGTGCGCTGGGGCGCAGCTGGTCCGCCAGGCGGCCTGCGGGTGGCTACCCGATGTCGGGGGTCCCGCAGCGAGGCCCCGCCGGAGGTTCCTCCCAGCTACCCCCATCCCCCGCCCTCAACGGCCGCTCCGCGGATTCCCGGAGTCCTGTCAGTCGTTGGCGTGCAGCGCGGCGTTCAGCTCGACGGGACCGCCGCTGCGGGCGCTGGCCTGGACGACGCCGGTGGTGGAGTCGCGGCGCAGCAGCAGCCCGTTGGAGCTGGACAGGTCGCGGGCGCGGGTGATCGTGCCGTCCGGCAGGGTGATCTTGGTGCCTGCGGTGACGTACAGGCCGGCTTCGACGACGCAGTCGTCGCCGAGCGAGATGCCGACACCGCCGTTGGCACCGATGAGGCAGCGCTCGCCGACGGAGATGACCTCCTTGCCGCCACCGGAGAGCGTGCCCATGATCGACGCGCCGCCGCCGACGTCGGAGCCGTCGCCGACGACGACCCCGGCGGAGATGCGGCCCTCCACCATGGACGCGCCGAGCGTGCCCGCGTTGAAGTTGACGAAGCCCTCGTGCATCACCGTCGTGCCGCTGGCCAGGTGGGCACCGAGCCGTACGCGGTCGGCGTCCCCGATGCGCACCCCGGAGGGCACGACGTAGTCGATCATCCGGGGGAACTTGTCGACGCTGTAGACGGTGACCGCGCCGCGGGCGCGCAGCCGCATCCGCGTGGCCTCGAAGCCTTCCACCGCGCACGGCCCGTGGTTGGTCCACACGACGTTCGACAGCAGGCCGAAGATGCCTTCCAGGCTCTGGCCGTGCGGGCGCACCAGCCGGTGCGACAGCAGGTGCAGCCGCAGGTACACGTCGTGCGTGTCGGCGGGCGGCGTGTCGAGCCGGTCGACTGCGGTCCGCACGGCGACGATCTCCACGTTGCGCGCGTCGTCCCGGCCGAGCAGCTCCGCGCCGGCGGCGCCGAGGTACTCGGCGGCCTGCTCCGGGGTCAGCCGGGTGCTGCCGGGCTCGGTGGCCTCACCGGGGTCGGTGAGCTTGACGCTGGGGAACCACGTGTCCAGCACCGTGCCGTCATCGGTGACCGTGGCCACGCCCACGCCCTGGGCGCCCGTGCTCTGCTGGTCGGGAGTACCTGTGCTCATGGCTAAAACGGTAACCTGCCGGGTCATGAGCGATGCGCTGGATCTGGCCGCCGACCCCGTCGATCTCACCGCCGCGCTGGTGGACGTCGCCAGCGTCTCCGGCGAGGAGGGGGAGATCGCCGACGCGGTGGAGTCGGCGCTGCGCCGCCAGGCACCGCACCTCGAGGTCGTGCGCAGCGGGCACGCGGTGCTGGCGCGGACGGACCTCGGCCGGTCCGGGCGGGTCGTGCTCGCCGGGCACCTGGACACCGTCCCGGTCAACGACAACCTGCCGTCGCACCGCACCGGCGCGGGCGAGGAGGAGGTCGTGCACGGCTGCGGCACCACGGACATGAAGAGCGGCGACGCGGTGCTGCTGCGGCTGGCCGCCGAGCTGACCGCGCCGCGCTACGACCTGACGTTCGTGTTCTACGACTGCGAGGAGGTCGAGGCCGAGCGCAACGGGCTCAACCGCATCGAGCGCGAGCTGCCGGAGTGGTTGGACGGGGACCTGGCCGTGGTGGGCGAACCGTCCAACGCGGTCGTCGAGGCCGGCTGCCAGGGCACGATGCGGGTGCGCGTGCGCACCACCGGCGTGCGGGCGCACTCCGCGCGCGCGTGGATGGGCAGCAACGCGATCCACGCCGCCGAACCGGTGCTGCGGCGCCTGGCCGAGTACACCCCGCGGCGGCCGGAGGTCGACGGGCTCGCCTTCCACGAGGGACTGCAGGCGGTGCGCGTCGAGGGCGGGGTCGCCGGCAACGTGGTGCCCGATTCCTGCGTGGTGACGGTCAACCACCGCTTCGCCCCGGACCGCACCGTGACCGAGGCGGAAGCGCACCTGCGCGAGGTGTTCGAGGGCTTCGAGGTGGCGGTGGAGGACGCGGCCGCGCCCGCGCGCCCGGGTGTGGACCGGGCGCCCGCGACGGAGCTGGTGGCCGCCTCGGGGGCCGAACCGGTGGCCAAGCTCGGCTGGACCGACGTGTCCCGGTTCGCCGCGCGCGGGCAGCCGGCGGTGAACTTCGGGCCGGGCGACCCCGCGCTGGCGCACACCCGGCAGGAGCACGTGCACGCCGCGCACGTGCGCCACTGCACCGAGGTGCTGCGCAGCTTCCTCGGCTGACCGGGCGCTTCCCGCCGGGCCGGGCGCTCAGCCGGGCGGAGCGCGTCGAGCGCAGCTCCGAGCCGGTCCTCGGCGACCTCGCGGTCGTGGTCGGCCTGCGGGCCGGGTCAGAACCCCCGGACGCGCCGACCGCCGTGCACCCCGCTCAGGGGTGCACGGCGGTGCCCGGGCGCAGCTCCGCCCGGCAGCTCGGGGCAGGGCCGCTCGGGGCTGGGGCCGCTCAGGAGAGGCCGGAGTAGCCGGAGAACTCGCGCTCCTCGGTCCCGCGCTGGCCGGGGAGGCCGTTGTGCGCGGCCGCGCGGCCGTCCTCGTCCGCGGAAGCCCGCGCGGAGTCCGCGGCGTCCGCAGCCCCGGGCCGGTCGGAGTACCCGCTCGCCCCGGTAGTGCCCTCCTCGGCGCCCTCGGGAGCGACTTCCTCGGCGGCCTCGGCAGCCGGGGCCGCCTCGGCAGCAGACGCCTCGGCGGGGGAGTCCTCCTCGGCGGGGGAGTCCTCCTCGCTCGAGCGCGGAGCCGGCGGCACCTCGGCGGCGGGGATCTCCGGGTCGGCCAGGGCGGCCAGCGCCGCGGTCGACGGCGTGCCCGGCTCCTCCGGCTCGGTGTTCTTCGTGTCCGCCGGGGTGCTCGCGGCGGAGGTGGTGCTCTCCGCGGACTGCTCGCCCGCACCGGTCGCCATCCCCGCCGTCTGGTCGACGAACCGCAGCAGCTCCACCGGGAAGGGCAGCACGAGCGTCGAGTTCCGCTCCGCGGCGACCTCGACGACCGTTTCCAGCAGGCGCAGCTGCAGCGCGGCGGGCGTGTCGGACATGACGTTGGCCGCGTCCGAGAGCTTCCGGGAGGCCTGGTACTCGCCGTCGGCGGAGATGATGCGCGAGCGGCGCTCCCGCTCCGCCTCGGCCTGCCGCGCGATGGAGCGCTTCATCGTGTCCGGCAGCGAGACGTCCTTGATCTCCACCCGGTCGATGTGCACACCCCACCCCAGGGCGGGGTTGTCGATCATCAGCTCCAGGCCCTGGTTGAGCTTCTCCCGGTTGGACAGCAGGTCGTCGAGGTCGCTCTTGCCGATGATGGAGCGCAGCGAGGTCTGGGCGACCTGCCCCATGGCGAACTGGTAGTCCTCGACGTTGATGATCGCCCGCGGCGGGTCCTCGACGCGGAAGTACACCACCGCGTCCACGCGGACGGTCACGTTGTCCCGCGTGATGCCCTCCTGCGCGGGGATGGGCATGGTGACGATCTGCAGGCTGACTTTGTGCATGCGGTCGATCGCCGGGACGATCATGGTCAGGCCGGGGCTGCGGGTGTGCTCCAGCAGGCGGCCGAACCGGAAGACGACGCCGCGCTCGTACTGCCGGATGACCTTGATGCTGGTGGCGAGCCCGAGCACCAGCACCACCAGGATGATGACCGCGATTTCGGTGAACATGACAGCCCCCTCGGGGCGCGAAGCCGGTCCGCCGGCGGGGCCGTCCGGCGCGGGATCGGTGCCCGCCGGGAACGATCCTTGTCGTCGCGCACGCGAGGTGCGCCGGCGTCCACGGTGCGTGACTGCTTCGTGTGTGCTCATCGTACGCCGCCGAGACGACATGTGAATCCCCGGTGAACTGGTATTTCTGGTTGGCGGGGGGACGCGGCCGCGGGTTCCGCGCGCCGCCGCGCCGCTACGATGATCCCGGCGGGCGCCGCAGGGGTGGGACGATGCAGCAGGAGGTTCGAAGGTGAGCACGAACGAGTCCACCGGGGCCACGGCCGTGTGCGTGTACTGCGCGTCCCGCGCCGTGCCGCAGCGCTACATGGACCTGGCCGCCGAGGTGGGCAGCGGCGTCGCCAAGCGCGACTGGACGCTCGTCTCCGGCGGCGGCCGGGTGTCGATGATGGGCGAGGTCGCCCGGGCCGCACGGGCGGGCGGTGGCCGCACGATCGGGGTCATCCCGCAGGCGCTCGTGGAGCACGAGATCGCCGACGACGAGGCCGACGAGCTGCTGATCGTGGACAACATGCGCGAGCGCAAGGGCCTCATGGACAGCCACGCCTCGGCGTTCCTCGCCATGCCGGGCGGCATCGGCACCTGCGAGGAGCTGTTCGAGGTGTGGACCTCCCGCTACATCGGCCTGCACGCCAAACCGGTGGTGCTGCTCGACCCGGACGGGCACTTCGACGGCCTGCTCAGCTGGCTGCGCGGCATGGTGCGGTCCGGTTTCGCCGCGCAGTCCTCGCTGGACGTGCTGACCGTGGCCACCGACGTGGAGCAGGCGCTGGACGCCTGCGCCGCGAGCTCGGCGTGATGCCGGGGCGGGCCGGGCTGCGCTTCCGGGACAAGGTCGTGCCCGGGCAGCGCCCGCTGGTGATGGCGATCGTCAACCGCACGCGCGACTCCTTCTACGACCGCGGCAGCACGTTCGCGGCCGACGCCGCGGTGCAGGCGGTGGACCGCGCGGCCGAGGAGGGCGCGGACATCATCGACATCGGCGGGGTGCGCGCCGGGGCCCAGGGCGAGCCGGTCGACGCGGAGGAGGAGGCGCACCGCGTCGTCCCGTTCGTGCGGGAGGTCCGCCGCCGGCACCCGGAGCTGGTGCTCAGCGTGGACACGTGGCGGCACGAGGTGGCCCGCCAGGTCTGCGCGGAGGGCGCGGACCTGCTCAACGACACCTGGGCGGGGGCTGACCCGCTGCTGGCCGAGGTGGCCGCGGAGTTCGGCGCGGGCGTGGTCTGCTCGCACACGGGAGGGCTGCCGCCGCGCACCGACCCGTTCCGCCCCCGCTACACCGACGTGGTCGCCGAGGTCGCCGAGGAGCTGGTGCAGCGGGCCGAGCGGATGGTCGCCACCGGTGTGCCCGCGGAGGGCGTGCTCATCGACCCGACCCACGACTTCGGCAAGAACACCTGGCACGGGCTGGCGCTGCTGCGGCACGCCGACCGTTTCGCGGCCACCGGGTGGCCGGTGCTCATGGCCCTGTCCAACAAGGACTTCATCGGCGAAACGCTCGGGACGGGTGTGGACGAGCGCGTCGAGGGCACGTTGGCGGCCACGGCGGTCGCCGCCTGGCAGGGCGCGCGGGTCTTCCGCGCGCACCAGGTGGCGCAGACGCGGCGGGTGGTGGAGATGGTCGCGTCGATCGCCGGGACCCGCCCGCCCGACGCCGTGCTGCGCGCCCTGGCCTAGGAAGCGCCCCGCAGTCGTCCCTCGGCCCCCGCGCCCGGGGACAACTCCACCCCCTGTGGATGGATTGTGCTCCATTCGTGTGGGGACAACTTACAATTTTCATGAAAATTGCGCTCCCTGGAACGAGTCCAGATTGCGGGGCGGCGCGCGGGGTTCGCGTGTCGGGGCGCCCCGGGGCGCGGGCACGCGGCGAGGCGTGAGGCAAATCATTCGAGCGCGCGCATTTCCGGGACCAAGGTCCCTTGCCGGAAGACGGTGACAGTGCGCCCGAACATCCGTAGAGTCGCTACTTGTGAAGGCAGATGCGCTACGCGGTCACCTGGATGCTCTGTTACTCGCCACGCTCGACGGCAAGGCACTGCACGGATACGCGATCATCGAGGTCCTGCAGCAACGCAGCGGTGGTGCGGTCGACCTGCCGACCGGGACCGTCTACCCGGCGCTGCGGCGGCTGGAAAGCGCAGGCTACGTGCGCAGCACGTGGAGCACGGTGGGCGGCCGCCGGCGGCGGACCTACCAGCTCACCGACGTCGGGCAGCAGACGTTGAACGCCGAGCGCCGGGCCTGGCGCGAGTTCACCTCCGCGATCGAGGGCGTGCTGGGCGGCCGGACGGCCGCGCCGGTGTGACGGCCGCTCCGGTGCGGCGCTCGCGCGCGCACCGCCGGGGTCTCGTCCGCCCCGGGCGGTCCCGTGCGCGCCACCGCCCGCGGACGCCCTCGGCGGGTCCCTTCCTCCCGGGCGTGCGGGTGCGCAGGTCCCGGACCGCGGCCGGGGCGCACCGTGTCACGATGGGCCACCGTGGCTAGTGCGCTCCTCTACCTGTTCGCGGCCCTGGTCGTCGGGGCCGTGGTGTTCCTGCTGGCCTCGGTGGTGTTCGGCCGCGGCGAGCAGCTCGAGTCGTTGCCGCCCGGGGCGACGCCGACCCGCCTGCCGTCCTCCGAGGTCGACGGTTCCGATGTGCGCGCGCTGCGGTTCCAGCAGGTGCTGCGCGGCTACAAGGCGGTCGAGGTCGACTGGGCGCTGGAACGCGTCGCCGGTGAGCTCGACGAGCTGCGCGGCCGGGTGGCGGTGCTGCAGCGCCAGCTCGCGGCGGCCGAGGAGCAGCTGCACCGCGCGCGCGGCGGGGAGCCCGGCCCGGCCGGTGACCCCGCGGACGGGCGCTCAGCGACGGCGCAGGAGGCCGCGACCGGCACCGGAGAGGTGCCCGAGCGCGCGGAAACCGGCGCAGCGGAGGCCAGTGCAGCGGAGCTCGGCGCAGCGGAGGCCGGGGGAGGGGCGGGCACCGCCGAGGGCTCCGCGGCCGCCGGGAGCGGAGCTGCGGGCACCGCGGAGGGGGAGCACCCGCGTCCGGACGCCGGGGAGCGGGAATGACCGGCGCGATCCGCGGTGACGACGGGTACGCGCGGTGCCCCTGGGGTGCGCACCCGCCGGACTACGCCGAGTACCACGACCACGAGTGGGGGCGCCCGCTGCACGGGGACCGGGCCCTGTTCGAGCGGCTCACCCTGGAGGCGTTCCAGTCGGGGCTGGCCTGGTTGACGATCCTGCGCAAGCGCCCCGCCTTCCGCCGCGCCTTCGCCGGTTTCGATCCGCACCGGGTGGCCGCCTTCGGCGAGGACGAGCGCGCCGCGCTGCTCGCCGACCCCGGCATCGTGCGCAACCGTGCGAAGGTGGACGCGGCGATCTCCAACGCGCGCGTGCTGGTGGGCTCCGGTGAGTCCCTCGACGAGCTGCTGTGGTCCTTCGCGCCGGCCGGGCGCGGCTCCCGGGCGCGCACGGCTGCTGAGGTGCCCGCGCGCACGCCCGAGTCCGCGGCGATGGCCCGGGCGCTGAAGGGACGCGGCTTCTCCTTCGTCGGTCCGACCACGTGCTACGCGCTGATGCAGGCCACGGGCATGGTCGACGATCACCTGGCGGACTGCTGGCGCGCGGGATGATCGGCACCTCCCGGCCCGCGGCATCGCGCTGCGTGATCACCCCGGCGCGCGAGTGTGACCAGAAGCACACGGCGCGGCGCGTGAACCCTCGGACACGCTGCGCGAGGTGAACGGCGAGTGGCGCCGCTGGAACGATCGTCAGGCGTGTCAGTCGTTTTCACCCTCACCGGAGTGTGCACAGTGGATTGTCGGGGCGGGTGGTTTCCCGTTCGACAGCGGCGAGTTGGCACCGACCGCGTTGCGCTCCTCCGCGGGGCGACACGCCGGGACGCGTGCCCCGGATCGCGCCCGGGGGCGCGTGCGCGTGATCCGGATGAACGCCGCACAAGCCCCGGAAGTGCCCGTGGTCCGGCGGATTCGACCAGCGCAGGGCGGACCCGAGTTGATCGGTTCGCTTTCATCCTGCGCTCTGCATGGGGGACAATGGGGCAGACCCGAGCTAGCCGTGCGCGAAGCCGCGGGGTGTTGGAGTTCACGGAGGGAGCACGCTATGGCGGCCATGAAGCCCCGGACCGGAGACGGTCCCCTCGAGGTGACCAAGGAGGGACGCGGCATCGTGATGCGCGTTCCGCTCGAGGGTGGTGGGCGTCTCGTCGTCGAGATGTCGGTTGAGGAGGCGAAGAACCTGGGCGACGCTCTGGAGTCGACCACGGGCTAGGTTCGCACGGATGGATCGCGCGGACCAGACCCCGCCTGGGGGAGCCGCCTCGGCCGGGCGCCCTCCGGACCGGACGCTGGAAGGCAGCGGACACCCCGCAGGTGCCGGTGCGCAGGCAGCAGGGCACGCGGCGAGCGGGGCTGTTCTGCCGGCCAGCGCGCCCGCCGGTGTGGACAGTCCGACGCGATTCGATCGCATTCACTTCTCGGGCCGCCGATCGACGGTGACGAACGACCGGGCGGCCGCCGACGCCGGCCGCGGCGTCGGCGACCACCCGGTTCGCTCGGACGGCGGGGGCGCCGGACCGGCACGGCTCCGGCGCGCGCCGGAACACGTGCCGGTGGCGGTGCCGCCGCGGCGCCGGTGGCCCGAACACGTTGCCGCGCACGAAAGGTCTGCTGTTGTCCGCCGCTGTGTTTCGTACGTCGCGGTCGCACCGCGCAGTCGAGCCGAACCTGCCCGCCGTTCCGACCCCACTGGTCGAAGTGGACGTGACCGGGACGTGGCGGGACGGCGTGCCGGGTGCCGTTCCGCTGTTCACCGGTGAATCCGCCTCCGAACCGGTGCCCGCCGCGGCAGCCGACGTGGACGGCGCCGTGCTCACCGCGATCGGTGCGCGGGCCGACGCCGGTTCGCTGCACCCGCTGCCGTTCACCGACGGGCGCTCCGGGTGGGCCGTCGGCGCCGCCGACGGCGAACCCGACCAGTGGCGCCGCGCCGGCGGAGCCCTCGGCCGCGCGGTGCGCGAGCGGCTCGCCGCGTCCACCCCGGACGAGGGCGATCCCGAAGATCTCGGCGACGCCGCCGAAGCCGAGTACCTCCAGGTGCGACTGCCCGCCGGCATCACCGCCGAGGCCGTCGCCGCGCTCGTGCTCGGCCTGGCCCTCGGCGGTTACCGCTTCCGCGTCACCGAACGCCCCGACCCGATCAGGCTGCGCCGCGTCTGGCTCGTCGCGGCGCCGGGCGAGGACACCGCCGCGCTGCGCGAGGCCGCGCAGCGGGCGCGGCAGTGGGCGCGCGCGACGTCCGTCGCCCGCGACCTGGCCAACGCCCCGTCCAACGTCAAGGACCCGGCGTGGCTGGTGAGCACGGCCGCCGAGATCGCCGGTGAGCACGACGCCGTCACCGCCACCGTCCGCGACGAGAAGTGGCTCGCCGAGCGCGGTTTCGGCGGTGTCCTCGCCGTCGGCGGCGGTTCGGCGCGGCCGCCGCGGCTGCTGGAGCTGACCTACCGCCCGGACGGCGCCTCCGACGCGCCGCACCTGCTGCTCGTCGGCAAGGGCATCACCTTCGACACCGGCGGGGTGTCGCTGAAGCCCGCCGACGGGATGCACTGGATGCGCACCGACATGGCCGGTGGTGGCGCCGTCGTCGGAGCGCTGTCGGCCATCGCCGAGCTCGCCCTGCCGGTGCGGGTGACCGCGCTCGTGCCCGCCGCGGAGAACCACGTCTCGGGCAGCGCCTACCGGCCCGGTGACGTGGTGCGCCACTACAACGGCACCACCAGCGAGATCGACAACACCGACGCGGAGGGGCGGCTCGTCCTCGCCGACGCCATGGCCTACGGCGTGCAGCAGCACCGGCCCGACCTGGTCGTCGACGTGGCCACGCTGACCGGTGCGGTGAAGGTCGCGCTGGGACTGCGCACCGGTGGCGTGTTCGCCACCGACGACGAGCTCGCCGGGCGCCTGCGCGACGCGGGCCGGCGCACCGGGGAGGCCTGGTGGCCGATGCCGCTGCTCGACGACCACGCCGACGCGGTCCGGGGCGAGCGCGCCGACCTCAAGCAGGCCCCCGCTGGACCGGGCGCGGTGACCGCGGCGCTGTTCCTGCGCGAGTTCAACGGCGACCTGCCGTGGGCGCACCTGGACATCGCCGGGCCGGCGCGGGCCGAATCGGAGCGCGACGAGGTCACCGCGGGCGCCTCCGGATTCGCTGCGCGCAGCCTCGTCGAGCTCGCCGCCGCCTACGCGGCCGACCCGGAGGAGTCCGCGGCCACGTAGCCAGTCCGCGGTGGCGGATCCGCGCCTACGCGGATCCGCGTAGGCGCGGATCCGCTCGCGCGCTGACGACGCGACCCCCGCGCTCCGGCGAAGCTGGTGACCAGCACGACCGGACGGAATCGGAAACGGGGGTGAACCACCATGCACGACGTGCTGCTGGCGTGGGGACCGCACGCCGGACACGGGCCACCGGGATTCGTCTTCCCCCTGGTGTGGCTGGTGATCCTGGCGGCGGTGGTGACCGCGGTCGTCCTGCTGCGGCGCCGCGCCGAGCGCCGCTCGGGACCCCGCGCGGGACAGGCCGTGCTCGCGGAGCTGTACGCGCGCGGGGAGATCGACGCCGACGAGTACCGCCGCCGGCGCGGGGTGCTCGGTGAGAAGTAGGAGCACCGGCGGCCGCCCGGGTCGTGCGCCCGGGCGGCCGCGCCCGCGCGGGACGGCGGGCAGCGGGCACCCGCGACGGGCGGGTGGCGCCCGCGCGGCCGGACCGCGGTCGGGAGATCCTGCCGAGGAGCCCCGCCTCCGCCCGCCGGAGGCGCTCCGTTCCCTACCCGCGAGAGGTGGCGGTCGTGCGCATCGCGCTGCTCCCGAAACGCCCCCCGGCCGGTGACCTGGTGCTGGGCGCCGCCGCGGCCGTCATCGCCGCGATCGGCACCATCGGCGCGAACATCGGCCAGGACGTGGCCACCGGTCCCGACGCGGGCATGCTCGTCAGCGGGGCCCTCGCCGGCGGTCTGCTCGCCTGGCGCCGCAGCGCCCCGCTGCTCGCGCTCATCGGCGTGGTGCTCGTGGCGGCGGGCTACCTGGCCGCCGGGTACGCGTTCGGCCCGGTGCTGCTGTGCGTGCTCCTCGCCCTGTTCGAAACCGCCCGGAACACCGACCGCCGGGTATCCCTGCCCGCCTGCGCCGCCGCCGCCGCGGCCGTCGTCGCGGTGATCGCGCTGCGCGAAGCGCACGGGGACAGCTCGTGGCTGTTCACCGCGTTCGCCGGGGCCGGCTGGCTGATCATCCCGTGGACCCTCGGGGCGCTGGCGCGGGTGCGCGCCAAGGCCGCCGAGCGCGACCGCCGCGAACTGGCCGAGCGGGCCAGGACGGCCGAGCGGATGCGCGTGGCCGGGGAGGTGCACGACATCGCCGGGCACGGCTTCTCCGCCGTGGCCATGCAGGCCGGGGTGGCGCTGCTCGTGCTCGACGAGGACCCCGCCCAGGTGCGGCGCAGCCTCGAAGCGATCCAGTCCACCAGCACCACCGCGCTCGGCGAGCTGCGCACCATGCTGGACACGTTCCACCCGGACCCGTCCGACCGGCCGCGCGCGCCGGAACCCTCCGCGCAGGACCCCGCCGGGCTCGCCGAGCTCGTCGACGCGGTCCGCGCCGGCGGGCTGCGGGTGGACGTGGACAGCGCGGGGCTGGACCGGCCGCTGCCCGCCGATCTCGGCCGCCTCGTCCACCGGGTCGTGCGGGAGGCGCTGACGAACGTGCTGCGGCACGCTGACAGCCCGCGCGCCGAGGTGCTGGTGCGGCGGGAGGGCGCGGAGGTCGTCGTCGACGTGCGCGACCACGGTTCGGCGACCGGCACCGCGCGGGAAGGACGCGGCCTCTCCGGCATGCGCGAGCGCGTGGAGGCCGCCGGCGGAACACTGGTCACCGGCAGCGGCGCGGGAGGAGGATTCCGGGTGACCGCGCGGATACCCGCCGGGGAGGCGTGATGATCCGAGTCGTGGTGGCGGACGACCAGGAGCTCGTGCGCATGGGCTTGCGCGTGCTCGTCGACCGGGAGTCCGACATGGCCGTGGTCGCCGAAGCCGCCGACGGCGAGCAGACGCTCGCGCGGGTGCGGGAGACCGGCGCGGACGTGCTGCTGCTCGACATCCGCATGCCCGGCGTGGACGGGCTCGCCGCGCTGCGCGCCATCACCTGCGACCCGGAGCTGGCGCACACGCGGGTGATCGTCGTGACCACCTTCGAGATCGACCGCTACGTCTACGAGGCGCTGCGCGCGGGGGCCAGCGGGTTCGTCCTCAAGGACACGGCGCCGAGCGACCTGGTGTCGGGCATCCGCGTCGTCGCCGCGGGGGAGGCGCTGCTGTCGCCCTCGGTGACCCGCCGCGTGATCGACATGTTCGGCAGGAGCGCCGCGGCCCCGCAGGACGCGGTGCCGGGCGTGGACGAGCTCACCGAGCGGGAGCGGGAGATGGCCGCCTGGGTGGCCACCGGGCGGTCCAACACCGAGATCGCCGAGGAGCTCGTGATCAGCCCCGCCACGGTGCGCACGCACGTCAGCAGGGCGATGGTGAAGCTCGGCGCGCGGGACCGGGCGCAGCTCGTGGTCAAGGTGGTCCAGGCGGGGCTGACCGTGCAGCGCTGACGGCCGCACCGGGAGGACGCCGGTACCGCCGGGGGTGGTGGCGCAGCGGAACCTCGAGCGCGGCTCCCGCTCCCGGTGCCCGACATCGAGCAGCCGGCGGTGCGCGATCGCGTTTCCGGTCCTCGGCAGATGCGGCCGCGGGCCGGTGGCGCCGGACGGAGCCACCGGCCCGCGCGGGTTCGGCCGGGGTTACCGCTCCTCGGCGTCCCAGTCGCCGAGGACGGCCGGTGCGGTCCGCGGCATGTCGTTGAACCACACGTCGTCGTTCTCCTCCAGCCAGGTGGAGCGCTCGTTCTCCTCGTCCTCCCCGGGACGGCCGCCGCGGGCCGGCGCGCCGGCCATGCCCCCGCGCCCCGGGGCCGAGGAGCCCGGGGTGGTGCCGCTCGCGGTGCCGTTCGCACCGGGGGCGCCGACGCCGGAGCGCCCGCCGGGGCCGAGGCCGTTGCCGGCGCCACCGCGCGCTCCCGGAGCGCCGGTGCCGGTGCGGGCGCCGGTGCCGCCGCGGGAGCCCGTGCCGCCGCGGGACCCGGGTGCCCCCGTGCGACCACCGGTGGACGCGCCGCCGCGCGGAGCGCCCGGGGCCACGCCGGGAGCGGCGACTCCGCCGCCCGCACCGGGACCACCGGGCGTCGCGCCCGGGGTTCCCGGGGTCCCCGGCACGCCCGGGCTCGCACCACCCGGGGTCGTCCCCGGCGGCGTCGCCCAGGACGAGCCGGTGCCGGCGGGGGTGCCCGTCGCGCCCGGGGTGGACGGCAGCTGGCTGCCGCCGCCGGTGGCGTTCACGGTGCTCATGCCGCCGCCGACGGGCTGGGAGGTTCCGGTGCTGCCGGGCGCGCCGGTCGACGTGCTGACGCCGGTGCCGCCACCGCGCGGGCCCGCGTTCTGCTCGTAGGCCATCTCCGGCGGGGTGGGGAAGGCCGGCATCCGGCTGGACGACGTCTGGACGGCCTGGTCGTAGTTGTCGTAGATGCGCTTGGCTTCCTGGGCCTTCTCGGTGGCCTGCTGCTCCTGCTTCTGCAGGTCCGTTTCCGTGCCGAACAGGAAGGCGCCGCCCTTCTCCAGCATGCTGTCGGTGGCGTCGACCTTCACCGGCTCGGGCATGCCCTTGACCTTGCCGAAGGCGTCGCCCTGCTCGGTGGCGGCGTCACCGACGGAGCGGGAGACGTCCTGCGCGTCCCGGATGAACTGGGTCATCGGGCGCAGCGAGTCGCCGTGCTGCTCGGCCGCCTGGCCCTGCCACATGACACCGGCCTTGCGGTTCGCCTCGTCGAGCAGCGCGGAGACTTCCTCGAAGTCCTCGACGATGGAGTTGCGCCAGGCGGTGATCGCCTTCTCGATGGCGGGGTTGCCGGGACCGCTGTGGATCTGGTTGTACTTCTGCTCGTGGTGGAACCCCACCGAGTTCGTGATGTCGTCGCTGCTGCCGCTGTCGACGGGTGCGCTGAGGATGGCGACACCACCGGCGGCGATGGCTGGAAGCATGGACGTGTCCCCCTCACACGTGCGGGTCGGTCAGGCGTTGGGAATGTTCTTCAGCACTCGGGTGGCGATCGTGTCGGCGAAGCCGCAGGGGTCCTGCATCTCGGGTGCCTTGCCGCCGGTGCGGGTGAAGTCGACCCGGAACGACGCGCTGTCGGAGACGCCGACGTCCGTGGTGCAGAGGAGGCTCTGCCGGTCCGTGTGGTTGGCGGGATACCCCTGCACCTCGGCCGGGTGGTACTCGTCGAACGACTTGGCGTTCTTGTACATCCCCTGTGCGCCGATCCTGTTCTGCTGGGTCAGCGAGACGATGGCGTTGTCGTTCTCCCAGGTGCAGGAGGAATCGCCCCAGAGGGATTCGTCGGGTTTCGGTTCGGTACCCAGTCCGAGCTGCTGGAGCTGCTCCGGTTTCAGCAGCTCGCACGCACTGCCGACGGCCTGCAGGTTCTTGGGCTGGTCGATCCGCGGTGCGGCGTCCTGCTGCTGGCCCGGTGTCGACTGGGCCTGGCTGCTGGGCTGCTCGGACTGCGAGCCGCTGTCGGCGGGCAGGGCGCAGCCGGCGAGGCCGAGCGCGGCGAGCAGCGCGGTGGTGCCGAGGGTGGTGCGGCGGAGCACGGTCGTGGTCCTCACAGTTGCCGGGGCGTGGCTTCGTCGTCGGTGGCGCGGTAGTCGCGCTGGGCGGCCTCGAGCTGCTCGATCTGGTTGTTCAGCCGCTCGATGGTCTTGTCCACGACCCAGGAGAGCTGGCCGGGCTCCTCGCCGGCCATGTTCCCCAGTGACTGCTTGATCTTCTGGCTGACCTCGTCCGCTGCTGGTTCGGCGGGGCGCTGTAGATCGTTGGCCTTCTGCCGGATCCCGTGCAACTTCTCCCGCGCCTCTTTGTACTTGGCGACGAGGTCGGGGATCTGCTCGACGTCGACGCTGAACGTGGCCTGCTGCACGCCGCCGCTGCCGTCGTTGACGTGGGTGTTCACGAGTGCCGTGCTGCCCTGCAGCAGGCCGAGTCCCATGAGCGGCGGTGCTCCCGCGCCCGCGGTGGTGTCCGTGCTCGGCAGCGGCAGCGGTGGCGGCGCCGCGCTCGGGTCGGCGTTGCTGTCAGCCATCGTCCGGAGTCCCCCTGCTGGAGTTCGAGCGATCAGTGCTTGATCCGGAGAGCACTGTACAACTTCGCTCCGAGCCGCGGGAGCAGAATCCGTGAATCGGACACCGGCATCCGCCGCCCGGTTCGGTGTTCTCCGTCACCTCCGGGGCGCGTTCGCCGGTGCTCGGTTCCGGGTGGCCACCCGACGTCCGCTGTCCGGGGCGGGTGGTCGGGGCAGCTGGGACTCGCCGGGGGTTCTCCCCAGCTACCCCATCCACCCGCCCGCAACAGCCGATCCGCGGACCCCTCAGCACCCCGGGGTCCGCGCCTGCTCGGCGGCGAAGTCGCGGAAGCGCGCCCCGGCGGGCGGCAGGCTCGTCCCCCTCGGCCAGGCGAGTCCGATCGTGCGGTGCGCGGGCGGGTGCAGCGGGACCTCCACCGTGCCGGGCAGGGGCGCGGTCTCGGCCTCCGGCAGCAGCGCGATGCCGAGCCCGGCGGCGACGAGCCCGCGCACGGTGTCCACGTCGTCGACCTCGAAAGCGATGCGCGGTGCGACCCCGGCGCGTTCGGCCAGGGTGGTGATGATGCGGCGCATCCCGTAGCCGTGGCGGATCATGATGAACTCCTCCTCGGCCGCGTCGGCCAGCCGCAGCCGCTTCCTCCGGTGCAGTCGGTGCTCCGCGTGCAGCACGAGGACCAGCGGTTCGGTGCGCAGCGGCGCGGTGTTCCAGTGGTCCGAGTTCGGCAGCGGCGCGACGAGGCACAGGTCGAGGTCGCCGGTGGCGGTGCGCTCCACCAGCTCGTCCCGCGGCCCCTGGGAGAGGTCGAACCGCACCTGCGGGTGGCGGTCGCGGAAGTCCCGCAGCAGCGGCGGCACGAGGCTGCTGCCCATGGTGTGCTGGAACCCGAGCGCCACCCGGCCGCGCTCCGGGTCGAGGTCCTCGACCACGCGGCGGCAGCCGTTCTCCAGCGTGCGCAGCGCCTCCTCGGCGGACGCGGCGAGCTGCTCGCCGGCCCGGGTGAGCTCCACCCCGCGCCCGCGGTGGACCAGCAGGGGGTGCCCGACGTGCTCGGCCAGCCGCGCGAGCGTCCGGCTCACCGTCGGCTGCGGCATGCCCAGCCGTTCGCCCGCCCTCGTGAGATGCCCCTCAGCGGCGACCGCGCGCAGCACCGCCAGCGCGGGAGCGAGGCGCCCCGCGAGCTGCGAAGATTCCTCGGACAGCGTGGATTCATGCGTCATTGTACCGATCATCCGACATCGCCGTATTGGACGCATCAATGACCGCCGCTCGATCCTGGCGGCGTGAGCGCAGTCGATCCCGAGCGAGTCCGCCGCATCCGCGTGAGCCTGCTGCTGGGGGCGTTGGCCCTGTTCGCGCTGCTGTACACGCCGCAGCCGGTGCTGCCGCAGCTGTCGGCGGAGTTCGGCCTGTCCCCGGGGACCGCGGCCCTGCTCGTCTCCGCCGCGACCCTCGGCCTCGCCGTCGCCGCGGTCCCGCTGGGCACGCTGTCGCAGGCGATGAGCAGGCGCACGCTGATGATCGTCTCGCTGGTCACGGCCGAAGTGCTCGGGCTGCTCCTGCCGTGGGTCGGGAACTTCCCGCTCATGGTGGGGCTGCGGCTCGTCCAGGGCGCGGCCATCGCCGGTCTGGCCGCGATCGCCGCGGCCTACCTGGCCGAGGAGACCGGCGGGCGGCAGCTCGGCGTGACCATGGGGCTGTACGTCGCGGGCACCACCATCGGCGGCATGTCCGGGCGGCTGCTCGGCGGCATCGCCGGTGACTTCCTCGGCTGGCACGGCGGCATGTTCACCGTCGCGGTGGTGGCCGCCGCGTGCACCGCCGCCTTCGTCGTGCTCCTGCCCGCCGAGCAGCACCACCGGCGGGAACCGCTGCGCTGGCGGCCGCTGCTGGAGGGGCTGAGCGCCGCGCTGCGCGACCCCGTGCTGTACGCGCCGTACTTCGTGGCCGCGCTGGGCATGGGCGCCTTCGTCGCCGTCTACAACGTGCTGAGCTTCCGGCTCAGCGCGCCACCGCTGAACGTGCCGCCGGCGCTGGCGGCGCTGGCGTTCCTCGCCTACGCGGCGGGCACGGTGACCTCGGCGCTGGCCGGGCGCGCCGCCGACCGGTGGGGACGTGCGGTGGCCCTGCTCAGCGGACTGGGGGCCGCCGTGCTCGGCCTCGGGCTCATGCTCTCCGACCGGCTGCCGGTGCTGCTGCTCGGTCTGGTCGTGTTCACCGGCGGGTTCTTCGCCGCGCACGCGGTCGCCAACGGGTGGGTCAGCGCGCGGGCGAGCAGCCGGGTGCGCGGGCAGGCCTCCGCGATCTACCAGTTCGCCTACTACGGCGGCAGCAGCGTCGGCGGTGTGCTCGGCGGCGTCGCCTACGGCGTGTGGGGCTGGGCGGGCATGAGCGCGCTGCTGGCCAGCTGGTTCGTGCTCGCCGCCCTCGGCGTGGTGCTGGCTTCGAGGCGCCGACCGGACAGCGGTGAACCGGACAGCGGCAGGTCGGGCGGCGCCGCGGCCGAGCGCGTCGAGTCCCCCGCGTCCTCCGCCTCCTGAGCCCGCCCGAGAAATGTCCACCGATTCCACCTGGTCGGGTGAAGGGGAGGGGCTGTCAGCTGTCCGGCCAGGTGAGCCCGCTCAGGTGTCCGGTGAGTCCGGTCCGGCGGGGCGCCCGGGGAGCCGGTCAGGTGGCGTCGCTGTCGTAGGGCGGGCGTTCGCCGGAGTCGAGCGGGCGCTGCCGCGGAGCGGCGTCCGGACCGGTGCTGGAAGGACCGGTGCTGGGACGGTGGCCGTTCCCGTGGCCGTTGCCGCTGGTCGAGTCGCGGAGCAGGTCGCCGTCCGAGTCGAACAACTGCCGGCGCACGGCGGTGCGCGGGTTGAGGTCGCGGACGCTGCGGAGGTCCTCCAGCGGCTTGCGCAGCTCGTCGAACTCGGGACCGAGCTCCGAGCGGATCTGATCGCGGGCGCCGGTCGCGTAGTCCTTGACCTGGCGCACCGTGCGGCCCAACCACGCCGCGCCCTCGGGGAGGCGTTCGGGGCCGAGCACGAACAAGCCGACGAGGACCAGGACCAGGATCTCGCCCCACCCGATGGAACCGAACACCTGCCCTACCTTTCGGATCTGGTCTCCCGCCGCACCCGGCCGGGCACGTCAGGGCGCGGGTCGTTCTCGCCGACGCACACGCGGCCCGCGCGGACCTCCGGTGCTCCGGGGTTGCCGCCACCCGGTCGTCCGAGTGCGCCACCGCGGCCAGGGTACCGGTCCGCGGAGCGGACGGAACCCCGCGCCGCCGGGCCTCGCGCGCGTTCCCGCGGGTGTTGCCGCGGCATCACCCCGTCCTCACCTCGGGTTCCGGCGGGGCGTGCCGGCCTCCCGCCCTCGACCTCTTGCTCAGAGGGTCACGTCGAAGACGAGCTCCCGGCCCTGGCGGACGACGGTCACCGGGACCTGCTCGCCGATCCGGTGGCCGTCCACCGCGACGACCAGCTCGTCGGCGCTGCCCACCGGGCGGTCGCCGACGCGGGTGATCACGTCGCCCTCGGCGATCCCCGCTGCGGCGGCCGGACCGCCGTTGCGCACGTTCTGCACCTGCGCGCCGTCCTGCAGCCCGTCCGTGACGGACTTCGCGTTCACCCCGAGGTCGGCGTGCTGGGCGTGCCCGGTGCGGATGATCTCCTGGGCGATGCGGCGGGCGTCCTCGATCGGGATGGCGAAGCCCAGACCGATCGATCCGCCTTCGCCGCCGCTGCTGTCCGCCGTGCGGATGGCGCTGTTGATGCCCACCACGGCGCCGCTGCCGTCCACCAGGGCGCCTCCCGAGTTGCCCGGGTTGATCGCCGCGTCCGTCTGGATCGCGTCGATGACCGCGTTGGTGTCGGTGCCCTCCCCGGCCAGGCGCACCGGCCGGTGCACGGAGCTGACGATGCCGTTGGTCACCGTGCCGGACAGGCCCAGCGGCGAGCCGACCGCCAGCACCTCGTCGCCGACGGACAACCGGTCGGAGTTGCCGAGCTGCGCCACGGTCGGGTTGGCCACGTCGACCTTGAGCACCGCCAGATCGGTCTTCGGGTCGCGCCCCACCAGCTGCGCCGGAACGCGCGTGCCGTCGTGGAAAACGGTGGTCAGCTCGGCGTTCGGCGAGTCGGCGGCCATGGAGACCACGTGGTTGTTGGTGAGCACGTAGCCCTCGCCGTCGATGACCACGCCCGAACCGGTGCCGCCCTGCGCGCCCAGCTGCACCTCGACGGAGACCACGGCGGGGACGATGCGCTGCGCGACCGAGGAGCTGGACCCGGCGGGCCGGTCCTCGCCCGGGGCCACCTCGGCCAGCGTCGCCTCCGGGCTCGTCAGCGAGCCGCCGTCCCGCCCGGCGAAGGTGCCCAGCAGCGCCCCGCACAGGCCGATCACCAGCGCCAGCGCCCCCAGGGCGAGCAGCGAGCGGGGGCGGACGCGGCCGCCGAACAGCACGTCGCGCGCGCTCAGCAGCGGCCCCCGCTGCGCCGGCTCGCCGTCGCCGGTGTCCTCCTGGGCGGCGGGCGGTCCGAGCGCGACCGGGCAGGCCGGGTCCCGCCACGGCTCCTGCTCCGGCGAGTCCCAGCTCACCGGTTCCTCCGCGGGCTCGGTTCCCGGCTGCTCACCAGGGGGGCGCTGCAGCGTCGCACCGCTGTGCGGCGGGCGGCCGAACGCCTCGGCGAGGGTTTCGGACGTCGGCGGCTGCTGCTGCAGGCCGTGCGGCGGGGCCGGGGCGTCCTCGCGGCGGTCGAAGCTTCCGCGGACATCGGAGGGCCGGCCGAAGACCGCTTCCTGCTCGTCGGAGACCGCCGGGCGTTCGAGCGGGCGCGGCTGGAGGCGCGGGCGGTCCGGTGCGGCCGCGGCGGCGGGGTCCTCGGCAGCCGGTCGTTCGTCGGACGCGGGGGAGGCGCGGTCCGCGCGCGGCGAGCCCGGCCGGTCGGCGTCGTCCTCGTCGCGCCCACGACCCGGCCCGTGCGCGGATGCTGGCGGCTGCTCGCTCATCGCTCCCCGGGGAATGCGTTCGAAACACGTGGCCGCCCACGAGTTCACCACATCGGAGGGGTGCGCGCGCTACCGGTGCGACCGCGCGGTCGCCGGAGCGGGCGGGAGGGCGGTGGTCAGGAGCCGGCGGTGGCGGAGACGCGGCCGGCGTCGTCGGAGGGCGCTGCGCCGCCGGGAGCGGGTTCGTGCTGCGGTGCCGGTTGTGGTGCCGAGGACGTGGACGCGGAGGTGCTCGCGGGGGCGAGGTCCGTGCGGGCCGTCGCGGGCAGGCGACTGTCGCCGTCCGGCAGCGAGGCCCGCTGCGGCACGGTCTCCTGCTCGTCGCTGGGCGGGTTGACCAGGGCCAGTGCTCCGAGCATCAGCCCGGAGAACACCACGCCGGCGCCGTGCCGGCTGCGGCGCTTGCCGTCGTGCCGCGGTGGCTGCGCGGAGCGGTCGTCACCCTGCTCGGGCGCGTTCGACGCGTCCGAGCCGAGCGGTGCGCCGCAGGCAAAAGGGCGGCCGCCCAGGGCAGCGCTGCTGCCCAGTGCTGCGCCGGAACCGAGGCGCTGCGAGGTGAGCAGCTGCCCGTCCTCGGACAGCGCCAGCTCTTCCGGCTGCGCGGGCAGTTCGGTGTGGTGCGGGATGGACAGCAGGTTGCGCACCAGGTCCGAAGAGATGGCCGGCGAGTCGGCCTCCTGGACGGCGCTGCGGGCCTGCCGCTGCGTGCTCGCTTCGGCGGCACACGCGGAGCAGTGCGCCAGGTGGGACGCCGCGCGGTCGCGGGCGTTCGCGCTGAGCTCACCGTCGACGAACGCGACGATCGCGTCCAGTGCGAGGTGCTGCTCGGAAAACCCCCATCCGCGCACACCGGTCATGCGGAACAACCCTCCTGAGTCTGCGCACGGCGTTTTTCCAGAGTCGTCTTCATCAGCTGCCGGCCGCGGTGGATCCGGCTGCGGACGGTGCCCAGCTTGACGCCCAAGGTGGCGCCGATCTCCTCGTACGACAGTCCTTCGACGTCGCAGAGCACGACCGCGGCGCGGAACTCGGGGGCGAGCTCGTCGAGCGCTGCCTGCAGATCGGGGTCGAGCCGGGTGGAGTGGTAGACCTGCTCCGGGCTCGGATCACCACCGGGCAACCGCTCGCTGTCCTCGGGCAGGCCCTCCATGCGCAACCGCGAGCGGCGGCGGGCCATGTCCAGGAAGAGGTTCGTGGTGATGCGGTGCAGCCAGCCCTCGAAGGTGCCGGGCTTGTAGGAGGCCAAGGAGCGGAACACCCGGATGAACGTGTCCTGGGTGAGGTCCTCGGCGTCGTGCTTGTTCCCGCTCAGCCGGTAGGCCAGCCGGTACACCCGGTCCGCGTGCTGGCGCACGACTTCGTCCCAGGTGGGCGGAGTCCAGGTCGACTCACCGGTGGCCGCAGGCTGCGAGACCGGGGTCTGCACGGTCGGCAGTTCCTCGGTCTTCGGGCCGGGAGTGATCGGCTGAGTTGCCATGGGCCGGAATGCCACCTCCTGCGGCAGGTACGTACGGGAAACGTCCGGGTGGACTCGCGTGTTCCCGGCAGCGCCCGGTGCGCAAACGGCTCCGGCACTGCCGCGACGTGCGGGTAAGCCTCGTCTACGCAGGTGAAACCCGGGTGATAGGCAACTGAGAGGAATCTGAGAATGCCGCAGCGGTGGTGGAACTCACAACACCTCGGCGGCGATCGGGTCACGCCGGGAAAACAACCAAGCCCTAACGATGTGCGCAACCCCGTCCCGCGCGCGGGAGCGGTGCAATAGCCTACCTCGCGTGAGACCCGAGACCTCGGTCGGCGCCGGCCCCGCGCGGCGGGACGACCGGTCGCCGGCGAACGTCCCCGGTGAGGATACCGCGCCGTCGCCGCGGCAGGTGCTGCGCTTCCTCGCGGCGGTGCTGCGCGCGAAGGCGGCCGTGGAGATCGGCACGGCGGCCGAGGGAACCTGCGCCACCGTGCGCGGGATGGCCGAGGACGGCGTGCTGACCTCCATCGACGTCGACCCGCAGGCGCAGCGGAAGGCGCGGCTGGCCCTGGACCAGGCCGGCATCCCGCACAGCCGCGTGCGCCTGATCAGCGGTGCCGCCCGCGAGGTGCTGCCGCGGCTGACCGAAGGCGGCTACGACCTCGTGACCGTGCGGACCGCGACGACCGAGCCCGCCGCGTACCTGGACCTGGGCCTGCGGCTGCTGCGGCCCGGCGGTGTCGTCGCCTTCGACGGCGTCCGCGCGGACGGGGCGGACGGGGCGCGGCTCACCGCCGGTGCGCGCGAACTGCTCGGCGCGGTTCGCGCGCAGGAGGAACTCGTGCCGCTGGCGCTGCCCGTGGGCACGGGGATGCTCGCCGTCGCGAGGAGCGCCTGAGCGCGGCCGCCGGAACTCGGGGATCCCGCAGCGAGGCCCCGCGGAGGTTCCTCCCAGCTACCCCGTCCGCGCGCCCGCAACAGCCAACCCGCGGACTCTGCTCTGAGGGCGCCCGCGGATGAGCAGTTGTGTGCTCGGGCTGCACCGCTCGTCAGGCAAGCGGCGCAGCCGCTTCCTCCCCACGCACGCAGACCGACCCGACGCGGGTTCTCAGCGCTTTCCTGGCGAGGACGGTCCCGACGCTGTGTAGGGGCGCTACATGAGGAGGGGCACCCGCAGTCCGGGGAAGCGCTGAGGTTCCGCTACCGGCCCCACTACGTCAGCCAATCCGCGCGGCCACTAGGCCGGGGAGACGGACAGCAGCTTGCCGGAGAGCCCCCGCGCGCGGGTCGACAACTGCTTGGCCACGTCGGCCAGCACCACGGACGCGCTCGCGTCCGGGTCCTCCAGCACGAGCGGGGAGCCGCGGTCACCCGACTCGCGCAGCCGCGTGTCCAGGGGGACCTGGCCGAGCAGCGGGATGTCGGTGCCGACCGAGCGGCTCAGCGAGTCCGCCACGAGCTGCCCGCCGCCGGAGCCGAACGGCTCCATGCGGGTGCCGTCGGGCATCTCCATCCACGACATGTTCTCCACCACGCCGGCCAGCCGCTGGCGGGTCTGCATCGCGATGGCGCCGGCGCGCTCGGCCACCTCCGCGGCGGCCTGCTGCGGCGTGGTCACGACGAGGATCTCGGCGTTGGGGATCAGCTGCGCCGTGGACAGCGCGACGTCGCCGGTGCCCGGGGGCAGGTCGAGCAGCAGCACGTCCAGGTCGCCCCAGAACACGTCCGAGAGGAACTGCTGCAGCGCGCGGTGCAGCATGGGGCCGCGCCAGACGACCGGGGTGTTGCCCGGGGTGAACATGCCGATGGAGATGAGCTTCACGCCGTGCGCCTGCGGCGGCATGATCATCTTCTCGACCTGGGTGGGTTTGCCCTCCGTGCCGAGCATGCGCGGCACCGAGTGGCCGTAGATGTCCGCGTCGACGACGCCGACGGACAGGCCGCGCTCGGCCATCGAGGCCGCCAGGTTCACGGTGACGCTGGACTTGCCCACGCCCCCCTTGCCGGAGGCCACGCAGTACACCCGGGTCATCGACCCCGGTTCCGCGAACGGGATGCGGGGTTCCTCGGAGTCGCCGCGGAGCTGCTGGCGCAGCTGGGTGCGCTGCTCGTCGCTCATCACGTCGAGCTCGACGTGCACGGAGCGGACGCCTCCCACCGCGGAGACCGCGGTGTCCACCCGCTGCGTGATGGTCTCCCGCATGGGGCAGCCCGCGACCGTCAGGTACACCTCGACGGTCACGTCCCCGTCGTCGCCGATCGAGACGGACTTGACCATGCCCAGCTCGGTGATCGGCTTGTGGATCTCCGGGTCGTGGACCTCGCCGAGAGCACTGCGGATGTCCTTCTCGGCGGGGGTGGACTGCGTAGTCACGACTGCCTGACACCGACCTTTCCTGCGTGTGCGCTCACCCACCATGCTACGGACGGGTAATACCGCTGTGCGCGGCGGCGTGAGATCGCCCTCCGTCGGAGGGATCGTCTCGATTGTCCGGCCGAGGCCCTGTCGAACTCAACGGCAGGGGGTCGCGAGTCCGCGTGTCGGGAGGGTCGACCGGGGCTGTGCGAAGTCACGCGATCGCGTTTCGTAATATCGCGGGCGTGGCTCACGCGGAGCTCGACCGATTACCGACCCACGACGAGGTCCTGGCGTACCGCAGCTTTCTGCGCGCGTACGCCCGGGTGACGCGCTGCCTGGAAAGCGACCTCATCGACGAGCAGAAGCTGTCGCTGGCCGCGTTCGAGGTCCTCGAGGCGCTCGTCGACGCGCCCGGGCAGCGGCTGCGCATGACCGAGCTCGCCGACGCGGTGCTGCTGTCCCGCTCCGGCGTGACGCGCCTGGTCGACCGGTTGGAGCGCCTCGGACTGGTGGACCGCGTGCGCGTGCGCTCCGACGGGCGCGGCATCCAGGCGGTGATCACGGAGCGGGGGGAGCAGCGCCTGCGGGGCGCGGTGAGCACGCACCGCTCCGGCGTCGCCGACTACTTCGTGCACGCGGCCGCCGGCGACCTCGACGCGCTGCACCGGATCTGCCTGCGGCTGTCCGAGGGAGGGGTGCCCGCACCGCCCGGGAACCGTGCGCAAGCCTGAACGGGTGCACGAACGCGAACACGACCCCGCACCCCGCCCGGACCCCGCGGGCGACGAGGACGTCGCGGGCCGCCGGCGGGCCGTCATCCGCGCGGTCGGCCTCGTCCACTTCGCCGCCGGGCGACTGCTGCTCGTCCGCGCGGCGCGCCAGCGCTCCTTCTACCTGCCCGGTGGCAAGATCGACCCCGGTGAGACCGAGCTGGAGGCCCTGCGGCGCGAGGTGCGCGAGGAACTCGGCGGCGAGGTGCGCGCGCCCCGGCTGCTCGGCCGCTACCGCGCCGACGCCGTGGGTCAGGGCGCGGGCGTGCAGGTCGAGCTCAGCTGCTACACCGGGCAGCTCCGCGGCGAGCCGCGGCCGGCCGCGGAGATCGCCGAGCTCGCCTGGATGACCCGCGCGGAGTACCGGGCCACCGCCGAACCGGCCCCGGCCGTGCTGGCCATGTGGGCCGAGCGGCCTCCCTGAGGGGCGCGCGGAGCGCAGCGGAGTGGTGTTCGGCACGGGCTCCCGGCCGCCGCCCGCGTGATAGACAGGCGGCTCGGACCGCACCCGCACCGGTTGGAGGCACCATGGTCGACCGCCATCGGGCCCGGCGCAGCTGCCTGGCCGTCCCCGGCTCGAGCGCCAAGATGATCGACAAGGCGCGCGGGCTGGAGGTGGACCAGTTCTTCCTCGACCTGGAGGACGCGGTGGCTCCGCTGGCCAAGGCCGAGGCCCGGGACCGGGTGGTCGAGGCGCTCGAGGCCGGCGGTTGGGGAGGCAGGACCCGCTCGGTGCGCGTCAACGCCCTCGACACCGCGTGGACCTACCAGGACGTCGTGAGCGTGGTGGAGCGCGCGGGCGCGCACGTCGACACGATCATCCTGCCCAAGGCCGACGCCGCCGAGCACGTGCGCTGGCTGGACCTGATGCTGACGCAGATCGAGCGGGCCTGCGGGCTGCCCGCGGGCGCGATCGGCGTCGAGCCGCAGATCGAGAGCGCCGCGGGCCTCGCGGCCGTCGACGCGATCGCCGCCGCCTCGCCGCGCGTGGAAGCGCTCGTCTACGGGCCGGCCGACTTCATGGCCTCGATCAACATGCGCTCGCTGGCCGTCGGCCACCAGCCGCCCGGCTACGACGTCGGCGACGCCTACCACTACGTGCTCATGCGGTTGCTCACCACCGCCCGCGCCCACGGCGTGCAGGCGGTCGACGGGCCGTACCTGCAGATCAAGGACGCCGACGGGCTGCGGCGGGTCGGCGGCCGCACCGCCGCGCTCGGCTTCGACGGCAAGTGGGTGCTGCACCCGGAGCAGGTGGACGTCGTCAACGAGCTGTTCTCCCCGCGGCAGGAGGACTACGACCACGCGGAGAACATCCTCGACGCCTACGCGTGGTACACCTCCGCCTCCGGCGGAGCCCGGGGGGCGGCGATGCTCGGCGACGAGATGATCGACGAGGCCTCCCGCAAGATGGCGCTGGTCGTCGCGGGCAAGGGGCGCGCGGCCGGTCTGCAGCGCAGCGACCGGTGGGTGCCGCCGGAGGAGTAGCACCGCCCGTTCCCCGCGATCTCCGCCCCGCCGCGCCCGCGCACGCGGTAGGTTCTCCGCGGACGGGTGCAGCGAACGAGAGGTGGAAGCGTCCAGGTGGGCAGCACGGCGGGCTCGGAGGACCGGGGAGAGCTCCGGTTGGCACTGGCCATGCGGGGCGGTGCGAGCTTGGGGGTGTGGATCGGCGGAGCGGTCGCGGAGATCGACCGGCTGCGCCGCGCGCTGGCCGAGGAGGAGGACGCGGCCGCGCACCCGTGGGCCGAGCTCGTCCGCCTGGCCGGCTACGACTCGGTCGGCGTCGACGTCCTGGCGGGCGCCTCGGCCGGCGGGCTCAACGGCAGCCTGCTCGCCGCGGGCCTCGTCTACGGCGTGCCGTTCGACCGGATGCGGGACCTGTGGGTGCGCCTGGCCGACATCGAGGCCATGGCGCACGAGACGCCGCGCTTCGGGCAGCCCGCGCCCCGGTCGCTGCTGGACGCCGACGGGTACCTGCGCCCCCACCTGGCGCGGGCGATCCTCGACCACGCCACCGAACCCGGCGGGCTGCCCGCGCGGCTGGACCTGCTGCTGACCGCCACGCTGCTCGACCCGCGCCCCGACCACCAGCACGACGACCGCGGTGCCTCGCTGCACCTGCGGCGGCGCGAAGCGGGCCTGCGGTTCCAGCAGCACGGCGTGCCCGGTGATCCGCTCTCGGACTTCGGCACCGGGGCGGACGTCACGACGACGGCGGGGCGGCTGGCGCACGCCGCGCGCACTTCCGCCAGCTACCCGTTCGCCTTCGAACCCTCCCGCGTGCACAGCTCGCCGCACCGGCCGCCGGCCGGGGAGCCGAACCTGTTCGGCGTGTTCACCGAGGCCACCGACCGGACCGACGCGCCGTTCCGCGTGATCGACGGCGGGGTGGTGGACAACATCCCCGTGGCCGCGGCCATCCGCGCGATCGCCCGCGCCCCCGCGAACCGCCCCACGAGCCGCTGGCTGCTCTACCTCAACCCGGAGGCGGCCGAACCCGCGGGACGCCCCGACGGCCTGCCGCTGCCGGTGACCTCCACCGCGCTCAAGGCCCGGCTCAGCCAGGAGTCGCTGCGCTCGGACCTCGAGGTGCTGTGGGAGCACAACGACGCGGTGCGGCGCCGGGAGGCCCGCCGCGCGGAACTGCTCGCACCGGTGCGCCGGGCCGAACCGGAGCGCCGCCCGGACGAGCTCGAGCGGCACGCGGAGGTCCTGCGCACCCGCAGCACCTCCCTGCGGGCGGAACTCGACGCGCAGGCCACGTACCGGCTGCTCACCGCACCGCACGAGGTGGAGCCGGAGCGCCCGCTGACGCCGACGACGCGGGAGCCGCTGGAGGAGTGGTCGGCGGAGGCGGTGGCCGACCTGCGCCCGCGGCTGTCGGCCGTGCTGCCCGAGCTCGTCGGTCCGGAGGCGCTGCACGACGTCACCGGCCTGCGCGCGGCCGTGCGCGAGTGCCTCGGCTGGGCCCGGGACCTGGAGGCGGTGCAGGGCGCCGACGTGGGCGGGTGCAAGGACGTGCTCTACCGCCTGTGGACGTTCACCGAGGTCCTCGCCGGTTGCGCCGACCGGTACTGGCTGCACGGCGCGCGCTGGGAGCCGATCGTCGAACGCGGCGAGATCGACGCGTGGGTGCGGCGCGTGTGGCAGCGCCGCGAGCGGCTGCAGCGCCGGCTGCCCTCCCCGGTGCGCCCGCTGCTGGCAGCGACGCTGCGGGCGATCACCGAGGCCGACGCGTTCGCCGCGCACCTGGCGGACTTCGCCCGCGAGCTCGAATCCGTCGTGGACTCCTCGGGCGGGGACGCGGTCGCGGAGGAGTCCGAGCCGGTCGACGCGGTGGCCGAGGCCCGCGCCGTGCTGGACGAGGTCGTGCAGCGGCTCGCCGGCTCCGCCGCTGCGCGCTCGGAGCCGGAGACGGCCGCGCAGCTGGGCTACGACCTGCTGGAGCGGGCGGCCGATCCGGCGGCGGTGCTGCAGCAGCTCGTCGTGCTCACCGCCGGGCTGGACCTCGGGCGGGACCCGGGCACGACGATCAACCTGCTGCGCGTGGCCAGCGACGAACCCACTCCGCTGCCGTTCACCGCGCTGCGGCGCGGTGCGGAGCGGACGGCCGCGGCGGACAAGGTCCGCGGCGGTGATCTCGGCAACTTCGCCGCGTTCCTGTCCGCGAGCTGGCGGGCCAACGACTGGATGTGGGGCCGGATGGACGCCGCCGCGAGCCTCGTGCGGCTGCTGGTCGACCCGGACCGCTGGGTGCGGCGCGCCGACGGCGCCGAGGAGCTCACCGGCGCGCTGCGCCGGATCGTGAGCACCCCGTCCGCTGCGGAGCTCGGTGCGCAGCGGGGCGAGCAGGAGCGGTGGCGGGAGTTCCTCGGCGAGCTGTGGGAGCGCTGCTCCGAGGACGTGGGCAAGGAGCTGGCGGATCTGTTCGCCCGGCCGGAGGAGGCGCACGAGCTGGTCGCGACGCGGCGGGTGCTCGTCGAGCGGGTGCACTGGATGATCGCGGCCGAGGAACTGCCGCACGTGGAGAGGGCCGGGGCGACCGGCACCGACGGCTCGGTTCCGGTCGGTGCGCGCCCGGGCGGGGAGACCGGCGCCGGCGGTTCCGGGCCGGCCGGCGGTTCCGAGTCGGCCGGTGGTTCCGAGCAGGCCGGCGGGTCCGAGCAGGCCGGCGGGTCCGAGCAGGCCGGCGGGTCCGAGCAGGCCGAGCCAGCCGAGCCGGCTGCCCGGACGGCGCCGGACGACTCCGCGGTGGCGGGGCCGGACGGGATCGCGCGGCGGGTCGCCGAGTACGAGGTGGGGCGCGAGCGCCTCGGCGACCTGCCCGCGCGCCACCGGGCTCGCGTGGCGCTGCGGCTCGGGCTGGTGGCCTACGGGGCCGTCCGGCCCCGGGGCGGCGGGGTGGCCGCCTGGTTCGGCCGGGCCGCGCTGACCCTGGGCAAGCCGGTCGCCCTGCTGGCCGTGCTCGCCTGCGCCGTGCCGCTGCGGGCGGCGGCGCTGGGCTTCGCCGCGGCGACCGCGGTGCTGTGCACGGGGCCGCTGGCGCCGACGGCAGCGGTGGCCCCGGGCGAGGGCATCCGCAGCGGTTCGTCGCTGGACGCCGTGCTCGGCTCCGGCGGGGGGCTGCCGCGGTTGCTGTTCGACGTCTCGGGGGCGTCCTTCGGGCCGGGCGTGCTGCTGGCCGGGGTGCTGGCGGTGGTGGCGGCCGGCTGCGCGGGGGCGCTCGGCACGCGGGCCCTCGGCGGCGGTGCGCGGCGGTGGGCCGCCGCGATCGCGCTCGGTGCCGTGCTGGTGGTGGCGGCCGGTGCTGTGTTCACCACCGGGGTGCGCCTGACCCCGCTCGGACTCGCCGCGGTGCTGGGGGTGCTGACGTGGTTCGCCGCGTTCGCCTACCACCGCGAGGCGCGGGCTGAGGCGAGCGTGCTCAGCGCGGCGTGCTTCGTCCTCGTACCGCTGGCCTGGGAGCTGGCCGGCCTCGGCGTCGTGTCCGGCGGGTGGGTGTTCACCGGCGCGGTGTTCGCGGCCGCGGTGCAGGCGCTGTTCGTCGGCCTGGTGGACGTGCTGCCGCCGCGTCGGCGCGCCGATCAGGTGTGATGAGACGATCTGGGGCGGGTCGAACGCGGTACCCTGGTGGCGAAGAGGACGTTCGCGCAGGAAGTGCTCCTCGGGACGGGGAGCCCGGTCGGCCCCAGCTCGTGGCAGCACGCTTCTCGGAGGTGTCAACGGTGTCCAACCCGTTCACCGGTGGCGGCCGGCCGACGCCGGGCACGCCGAACCTGCCCACGCCGCCGACCGGATGGCCCATCGGTTCCTACAGCACGTACGAGGAGGCCCAGCGCGCCGTCGACTACCTGGCCGACAACGAGTTCCCGGTGCAGGAGGTCACCATCGTCGGTGTGGACCTCATGCTCGTGGAGCGCGTCACGGGGCGCCTGACGTGGGGCCGCGTGCTCGGCGGCGGGGCCGCGTCGGGCGCGTGGTTCGGTCTGTTCGTGGGCATCCTCATGGGTCTGTTCACGCCGCCGGAGAGCAGCTGGTTCGGGCCGGTGCTCGTCGGGCTGGGCGTCGGTGTGCTCTTCGGCCTCGTCTTCGCCGCGGTGACCTACGCCTCGGCCCGCGGGCGGCGCGACTTCTCCTCGGCCAGCCAGCTCGTCGCGGGCCGCTACGACGTGCTGTCCCAGCCGAAGCACGCCGAGCAGGGGCGGAACATGCTGGCGCGGCTGGCGATGCGCCCGCCGCCGTCCACGTCCTGACGCCCCGCTGCTCCGCTCGGGGGAGAGCGGTGCGCGCTCCCCGGCCGCGGTGGGCGGGGGAGGTGTCCGCGCGCTCCGTCGATCCCACCGGAGTGCATCCCGGAATGCGGGAGCTCGATTCGTCCGGACGGATTGCGTTTTCCGCCGCCGGGATTTCGCGGCGCCCGGCCCGCCCCTTCCGGAATTCCCGCCGCGCGGGGCTGCCGCGCGGCGCGGGTTCGGTTTTCCGCGATTCCGCCGCGCCGCCGGCGCGGATTCCGCGATTCCCGGGTGCGCTGGAGGGCGGGGGCATTCCGGCACCCGGTGCCCGCCGCCGGCCGCCCCGCGGCGGTCCCGGGCGGGCGGCCACCGCTGCTCCACCCGGCGCAGTTCCGTCCTCTGTGGACGGAAACGCGACTGCTGCGAGCGCGCCGGGCAGCGCGCGAAATTCCGCCGTCTGACCTGTAGTCCTCACCCGTGCGGAGCACGTTCGACGTGCCCGCCCGGCAGTCGGCGTTGTCGTCGGGTAAGATCACCGACACGGAGGGTAGTTGGAAGTCGGGTGCCGCTGGGAGACTGACCCAAGTGCGGGACAGTGCTCCCGTTCGGCGGCTCGGTGCGGTACAACGGATCGGCAAGCGCCTGCGCTACATCACGGGCATTTGGACGGGGTGCGTCACAGTGAACATCAAGAAAATTCTGACCTGGACCGTTGTCGCGTTCCTGTTGTTCTTCCTGTTCAGCTCACCGACACAGGCCAGCGACCTGGTCACCGGCATACTCGGCAGCCTCCGGTCGGCCGCTCAATCCGTCATCACCTTCATGGAGAATCTGTTCGTGTAGCCCGCGGGCTGGGAAGGTGGGACACCGTGTTCTCCCCTAGAGACCCCGACGAGTACCTGCTCGACACGGAACGCCGGGTCATCCGCGTCCGGCGGCACTGGGCCTGTCTCATGTGGGACTTGTTCGAGGCCGTGGGGCTGCTCATCGGCCTCGTCATGGTGTCCCACCTGATCCCCCCGGGGGCGTCGCTGGCGCAGAACGTCCTCTGGTACCTCGGGCTGGTCGTGCTGCTGCGGTTCGCCTACCAGGTGCTCGACTGGTACGTCGAGCGCATCGTCGTCACCGACAAGCGGTTCCTGCTCACCAGCGGGATCTTCACGACCAACGTGGCGATGATGCCGGTCACCAAGGTCACCGACCTGACCTTCCACCGCAGCGTGCCCGGCCGGCTGCTCGGCTACGGCACGCTGATCGTCGAGTCGGCGGGCCAGATCCAGGCGCTCAACCGCGTCGGCTACGTGCCCAACCCGGACGAGGTGGAGGACGCCATCTCCGGTCTCGTCTTCGGTGACAAGAAGGCCCAGCAGGACCGGTTCTCGATGCTCAAGGCGCGGCGCGCCGCGCACGGCAAGCGCCGCGCCACGAAGCTGTGACGGCACCGGAGCCCGACCCGCCCCGCACCGGCGGCGCGGCCGAGCGGTGTCCGGCTCCGATCGGGCGTGGGGGACACTGGCGGGGTGCGAATCGACCTGCACACGCATTCCGCGGAATCGGACGGAACCGACACGCCGGCCCGGCTCGTCGACGTGGCGATCGGAGCGGGCCTGGACGTCATCGCCCTGACCGACCACGACACCACGGCCGGCTGGCAGGCCGCTGCGGAGGCGGTGCGCGCCCGTCCCGGCCAGCTGCGCCTCGTCCCGGGCGCCGAGTTGTCCTGCGCCTGCCCGAACGGGCGCGGCGGCACGGCGACCGTGCACCTGCTGGCCTACCTCTTCGACGCCACGTCCCCGACGCTCGCGGCCGAGCAGTCCCGGCTGCGCGCCGAGCGGCGCGAGCGGCTCCGGAAGATGGCCGGTGCCATGGCCGAGGCGGGTTTCCCCGTCGACCCGGACGACGTGATGGACCGGTTGCCCGCGGACTCACCGGGCGGACGGCCGCACCTGGCGCGCGCCCTCGTGCGCGGTGGAGCGGTCGCCTCGGTGGACGAGGCCTTCGACCGGTACCTGCACTCCGCGGGGCCGTACTACCTCCCGCGCGCCGACACGCCGGTGCGCAGGGCGATCGAGATGATCACCGAGGCGGGCGGCGTGACCGTGCTGGCGCACCCCTTCGCCCCCCGCGGTTCGCGGGTCACCGCCGACGTCATCCGCGAACTCGCCGGCTGCGGCCTGACCGGCGTCGAGGTGGACCACCCGGACCACGGCCAGCACCAGCGGGAGCAGCTGCGCGCGCTCGCCGGTGAGCTGGGGCTCGTGCCCACCGGCAGCAGCGACTACCACGGGACGAACAAGACGCTGCACATCGGCCAGGAGCAGACGCCGCCGGCGTCGCTGGAGCGGCTCGTCGAGCTGGCCACCGGCAGCTCGATCGTCGGATGAGACCGCGGCGCTCGAGGCTGCGGCGCGCGGTGCCCGCGTCCTGCGTAGTCTGGGGTGCGTGCAGCGGCAGCCGCGCGGTGATGCCTCGGTGAGGGCGGCGCGCCGGCACTGGGGGCGCTCGTCGCCGCGCCCAACGACCTGACCGACTGAGGAACCGTCCATGCGTACATCCCCGAAGCCTCCTGCGCCGCGCGGAACGGCGCGCCTGGCGCAGCCGGTGGCCTCCTCGCCCCGCGCTCCCGTCGATCCGGTGGAACCGGGGCGGCGGGCACCGCGGCGGCCCGGGCGCGCCGGGCGGGCGGTGCGCGGGCTCAGCGGGACCCTCGCCGCGGGGCTGTGCGTGCTCGCGCTGACCGTGCTCGGGGTGCAGATCTGGATGACGGGGCACGAGCAGCAGGGCCCGGGTTTCGGTGCCGTCGCGGGGCAGCTGGTCGCGGCGCTGCTGGCGCTCGTGCTGCAGCGGATCGCCGAACACCGCGGGGGTCCGCGCGGTGGCCTGGCCTGCCTCGGCGTGCACGTCGTCGTCCTCGGCGCGCTCGCGCTGTGGTGGTGGTGACGACCCTGGAGCGGTGATCCCGCCCGCCGCTGCGCTGTTCCCGCCCGCCGGGGTGTTCCGCCGCTGCGCGCTCCCGGGACGGGAGGTCCCCGGCCGGCTCCGTCAGCCGCGCGCCCGCGGGGCGCCGAGGGCCACCACGGTGTCCCCGCGCTGCTCCAGCACCACGGGGCCGGTGGTGCTCACCCGGACCGGTCCGGTGTAGTCGCCGCGGTCGACGGGGACGGTGCGCACCCGCTCACCCGTGCCGGGCGAGAGGACGGCCAGACCCCCGTCGACCGGCACCAGCAGTCGCCCGCCGAAGTGCGCTCCCGGGCCGAGCGCACCGGGCAGCGTCCACACCGGGGTCAGCCGGTGCGGGTCGAGCGCGACCGTGTCCTCCCCGGTGTTCCAGTACAGGTACTGCCCGTGCGCGGTCTCCGGCGTGCGCACCGGGCCGTCCGCCGGGCGGTCGGCGCCGACGCGCACCGGGTACTCGCCGACGAGGCTGCCCGAGGAGTTGCTGAACACCTGCAAGCGCCCGCGGTCGGCCAGCAGCACGGCCACGCGCTGCTCGGACACGGCGACGACCTCGGCGGAGGAGCTGCCGGCCAGCGTGGTCACGACCTCCTCGGGCTCCTCGCTGTCCTCGGGGTGGGCCTTGAGGACGGTGACGCGGTCGGTCGCCTCGCGGGGGCACTCCTCGATCAGCGCCACCCGCTCGTCCCCGGCGGCCGTCGAGGAGTAGGTGCAGTCCGGCCGGGGGATGTTGTTGTCCGGGTTCTTCACCGCCACGGGCACGCCGAACTGCTGGGTGCGCACGAGATCCGAGCGCCACGACTCCACGATGTTCCGACCGGTCGCGGTGACGTAGGTGCCGTCGGAGAGCAGCTGCGTGCCGAACTCGGCGTCGGTGTTGCGCTGCGGGCCGCGCACGCCGTCGGGACCGCGCAGCGAGGTGACCTCGCTGCAGTTGTGCTCCTTGCGGTAGACCGCCAGCGCGCGGTCCCACTCGGCGCCGACCGTGCACAGCGGCAGGTCCCGCGCGTAGCGCCAGGCGGCTCGCCCGGTGACCGGGTCGCGGCCGGTGACCTCGGAGCCCCGGCCGGTGACGGCGGCGGGACCGGCGACGGCCGGGCGTTCGGTCGCCGGCGACGGGGCCCGCCACAGCTCCGCGAACTGCTGCGGCACCGTCCCGGCGGCGGTGCGCTCCGGGATCGGCGCGGCGGCGGGTTCGGAGCGGGTGGCACGCGCATCGCTGTGCCACCACAGCACCGCGGCCCCGACGAGCACGGCGAGCACGAGCGACACCGCCGCCGCGATGTCGCCCTTCGTGCGTCGTTCCGGACGGACCACGGTTCCTCCAGCCAGCCGGGTGCGTCGCGCATTGCCCGGGCCAGCTTAGGGAGTCCGCGGCTCGGCCGGCGTCGCGGGTCCGTGGGTGTGTGCGCGGCGCAGTCGCCCGCAGCGGGGCCGTCCGCAGCGGGGCCGTCCGCAGCGGGGCCGTCCGCAGCCGGGAGCGCTCAGGCGGCGCCTTCCCGGGGTGAGCGGTTGCCGGACCCGCGGCGGCGCCTGCGGCGCGTGCGGGTGCGCGTGCCGCTCTGCTCGGACTCGTCCGCGGAGGCCGTCTCCGCGGTGGACTCGCCGCCGGTCGACGCCGACGCGGGCGCGCCCCCGCGGGTGCGCCGCCTGCGGCGGCCGCTCGGGCGGCTCTCGTCGGAACCGCGGCCCTCACCGCCGTCCGGGCGGGACCCGGCCTCGGTCTCGGTCGAGCGCTGCTCGACCCCGCCGCGGGTGCGCCGGCGGGAGCGCTGGCGCGACTTGTCCCGCTTCGCCGCGCCGGAGCCGGGCTCGGAGAGCTTCGGCCGCTGGGACGCCGGCAGGCGACCGAGCGTGCCCGCGGGGATGTCCAGGTCCTCGAAGAGGTGCGCCGACGTCGAGTAGGTCTCCACCGGGGTCGGCTGGTCGAGGCCGAGCGAGTCGTTGATGAGCTTCCAGCGCGATTCCTCGTCCCAGTCGACCAGCGTGATCGCCACGCCTTCGCGGCCCGCGCGGCCGGTGCGGCCGATGCGGTGCACGTAGGTCTTCTCGTCCTCCGGGCACTGCAGGTTGATCACGTGGGTGACGCCGGAGACGTCGATGCCCCGCGCGGCCACGTCGGTGGCCACGAGCACGTCGGACTTGCCGCTGCGGAAGGCCCGCAGCGCCTTCTCCCGGGCCTCCTGCCCGAGGTCGCCGTGCACCGCGGAGGCGGCGAACCCGCGCTCGGCGAGCTCGTCGGCGAGCTTCTGCGCGGAGCGCTTGGTGCGCGCGAAGATCATCGCCAGCCCCCGGGAGCGGGCCTGCAGCGCTCGCGCGATGAGCTCGTCCTTGTCCATCGCGTGCGCCCGGTACACCAGCTGCTTGGTGCGCTCGTGGATCGCGCCCTCGTCGGCCTGCTCGGCGCGGATGTGCGTGGGGTGCGGCATGAACGTGCGCGCCAGCGTGAGCACCGGCCCCGGCATGGTCGCGGAGAACAGCATCGTCTGCCGCTGCTCGGGCACCATGCGCAGGATGCGCTCCACGTCGGGCAGGAAGCCGAGGTCGAGCATCTCGTCGGCCTCGTCGAGCACCAGCCCGCGCACCTTGCCGAGCACCAGGTGGCGCTTCTCGGCCAGGTCGAGCAGGCGGCCCGGGGTGCCGACGACCACGTCGACGCCCTCGCGCAGCGCGCTGATCTGCTCCTCGTAGGGGCGGCCGCCGTAGATGGAGAGCGTGCGCACGCCCAGGTGCTTGCCCGCGTGCTCCAGGTCGCGGGTGACCTGCATGCACAGTTCGCGCGTGGGCACCACCACCAGCGCCTGCGGCGTCCCGTCGCCCGGCAGCTCGAGCCGGTGCAGCAGCGGAACGCCGAAGCCGAGGGTCTTGCCCGTGCCGGTGCGGGCCTGGCCGATGATGTCCTCGCCGCGCAGCGCCAGGGGCAGGGTGAGCTCCTGGATGGCGAAGGTGTGCTCGATGTCGGACTCGCCGAGCGCGCGCACGATCTCCGGGTGCACGTCCAGCTCGGCGAAGGTCGGTGTGTCCGGCGTCACGTCCTGCTGCGTCTCCGCGGCGGGCGCGGAATCGGCGGACGTGGCCGGTGCGTGCGTCTCGCTGTCCTGATCCGCGAGGCTTTCGCCGGCCTCGTAGTCGGTGAACGTCAGAATGATCGCCTCTCTTGGTCGCCGCACGTTTCCGTCGGCGTGTTGTCGCCGGTCAGCTGGCGCCGTTCGCCGCGACCGGTGTTCCCTCCCCGCGGCTGCTCCGCTGAGCGGCCACCCCCATCCGGTACCGCTCGGGTCTCCGGCTGTCGAGGCGACTCGGCGGTCGCGCCGCGACTGTGTTGTTCGCCACGTGCGCCGGGCGGCGCCGCGGCGGTCCACGTGCGGGGCTTCCTCCCGCTCGGGGCTCCACCGGTCGCCCGGTGGCCGGTGCCGCGGGATCCGGTGTTCCGGTGACCCCGGTGTTGCGGGGCATCCGGTGTTCCGGTGGCCCCGGTGCGCGGTGTCCCCGTGCGCGGCGCAGGTCCTCGTCACCTCGGGTCCGCGCACGACTTCCGCGGTGAGCTCGATCTCACCGGCCGGAGCGCTGCCGCTCGAGTTCGCTGCTCGAGGGGCGCCACCAGCAGGCGCCGACCTCCGTTCCGGAGGGCGCCCGCCCGTCGTCGGCCGCACACCCGCCACCGTGGGTTCCCGTTGCGGGTACGCACGACGACACCGCCGCCCACGGTACCCGTCCGCGGCCGGTCGGTCTGTCATGCGGGCCACACTCGCGCACCATGGAGTTAGAGTCTCGGGCACGACCGGGGCGGAACGCCAGTGCTCCGCCGCCACGAGCACACCTCCAGGAGGGTGGGAGTTGTCCGACGAGGACGTTGCCTCCGACGCGAACGCGTCGCTGACCCTGGGTGAGCGCTACGCCGACGGCGTCATCGACCTGCTCGGCGCGCTCGCCTACGGGGAGCTGTCCGCTTTCGACAGGCTCGCCGAGGACGCGCGCAGCGCACCGACGCTCAGCGGCCACGCGGCGCTGGCGCGGATGGCCTCCGCGGAGATCGGCCACTACCGGATGCTGGAGGACCACCTCGCCGAGCGCGGTTACTCCGCCGAGGAGGTGATGAGCCCGTTCGTGTCCGCCTTCGAGCAGTTCAACTCCTCCACCGCGCCGCACTCGTGGCTGGAATCACTGGTCAAGGCCTACGTGGGGGACGGGCTGGCCGCGGACTTCTACCGGCTGGTGGCCGGGTGGCTCGACGAGCCCACGCGCGGCCTGGTGCTGACGGTGCTCGACGACACGGGCTACTCGGCGTTCGCCGAGCGCGAGGTCTCCGCCGCCTGCGAGCAGGACGACGCGCTGCGCGACAAGCTGACCCTGTGGGGCCGGCGCCTGCTCGGCGAGGCGATCACGCAGGCGCAGTGGGTCGTGGCCGAGCGCGACTCGCTCGCGGAGCTGATCATCACCGGCTCCGGTGACGTCTCCGGGGTGGCTGCGATGTTCCGCAAGCTGCAGAACAACCACACCAAGAGGATGGGGCGCCTCGGCCTGGGATGACCGCCCCGGGACGACCGGGCCGGGTTCGGGCGGCGGGCGCGCGGTCTGGGATAACCTGGCCGCGGCAGTGGAGACGACGAGTACGGAGGTCGGCGTGGAGGTCAAGATCGGCGTCGTGGACAGCCCGCGGGAGCTGACACTCGCCAGCGGACAGTCCCCCGAAGAGATCGAGTCGCTGGTCGCCGACGCGCTGAAGAACACCGACGGCGTGCTGAAGCTCAGCGACACGAAGGGCCGCCAGTACATCGTGCCGGCCGCCAAGATCGCGTATGTCGAGCTGGGACCGGCCGACGCGCCCCGAGTGGGCTTCGGCGTGAGCTGACGACGCGACGTGCCGACCCGCGCGGGTCGGCGCAGCGCGCAGGGGGCTGGTTTCCCGCGGGGGAGCCAGCCCCCTGCGCGTTTTCCGGGCCGTGTTTCCGGGACCCGCGCCTCCCGGGGTTCTGCGCCTTCCGGGCTTTCCGGTTTCCCCGGCGCGCGGGGCGGGTCGGGAGCGGGCTCAGCCGCGCTCGCCCGCCGCGTCGAGATCGAGGTCGTGCTCGTCGGGCACGTGGAACGGCGGGGCGCCCGTGCCGGTGATGCGGTAGCGCCCCCACGGGTCCGGTTCGGACAGGTCGGCGGCGGCTTCGCCCTGCTCGGTGCGCAGCACGACGCGGGCCTTCTTCCCACCGGTGAGCTCGTCGAGCTCGGCGCTGGGCCGCGTGCGCCCGTACCAGCGGAACCGGCCGTCGATCGGCTGGAAGTTCCCCCGCAGCACCACGTCCACGGTGATCTCGCGGTCCGCGGTGAACACCAGGGCGGGGCCGTTGTAGTCGTTCTCGTCGTGCTCGTGGTCCTGCGCGTGCTCGTGCTGCATCGTGTCCATCCGGTGTGGTCGGGAACGGGGACGTTCCCCGGGGCGCGGGATTCCGCGCTAGGGGGTCTCGGGCTCCGCCGCGGAACCCGGTGCGCCGTCGGGACCGGGTGCGGGGTCGTCGGGCCCCGGTGCGGGGTCGGAGCTGAGCGCCTCGATGTCCAGCGGCTCGTCCGGGTCGAGGGCGATGCCGGCGTTGCGGAGCACGCCGTCGATGCCGTACCAGATGATCTGCGCCAGGTAGTCCACGAGGTCGGCGCGGTTCATCGACTGGCGTTCCAGCCACCAGTCGCCGCTGGCCTGCACCATTCCGACGATCCCGTGGCTCCACGCCTCCACGCCGCCGGAGTCGAGCCCGAGCACGCGCATGTAGTTGCCGAGCAGGCGCGCCAGCGAGTTCGCGATGACCGTCTTCTCGGTGCTGACCGGGTCGGTCCGCACCGGGCGGTCGGCGAAGTTCCGGCGCACGACGAAGCGGTACAGCTCGGGGTGCTCGTCGATCACGCCGAGGTAGGCGTCGACCAGCCTGCGGATCCGCTGGTTCGGGCTGCCGTGCTCCGCGAACAGCGGGCGCATCCGCTGCATGAGCAGCTCCGTGCCCCACTGGCCCACGGCCACGTAGAGGTCGCTCTTGTCGCTGAAGTGCCGGTACAGCACGGGTTTGCTGACGCCGGCCTCCGCGGCGATCTCCTCCATCCCCACTTCGTGCCCGTGCTCGCCGATGGCGCGCACGGCGGCTTCGACGAACTCGGCGCGCCGCGCCTTGCGGTGCTCGCGCCAGCGCTCGCGGCGGGCGTCCGGCCGCTTCCCGGTCTTCGGCGTGGGCATCTCCGTCGGCTCCGTGTTCCCTGTGCTGCTCACCGACTCCGTTGTACGTGAACCGGATCGGGCGGTGGGCGGGGAGTCCGCGGCCCCGGCCGCAGTCTTGACAGGGAGGGAGATCTGGCTCACGCTACCGAAGGTAGCTGTTACTTGAGGTAACACGCAATCCTGTGGAGCACGGCGAAAGGTGTCCTCGCAAATGTCCCGGATGCTGCAGGTCAACGACCGCGAGAAGACGGCGGACCGGTTGCTGAAGTCCTCCGCGAAGAACAGCTACGACCCCGAGGTCGACATCGACTGGGACGCCCCGCTCGAGGACGGCAAGGCGTTCCTCCCGCTGCACCGCTCCTCGCTGTACGGCACCGGGCTCTGGGACGGGCTCACCGACGAGCAGCGCATCGAGCTGACCAAGCACGAGTTCGCCAGCGTCGCCTCCAACGGCCTCTGGTTCGAGGTCCTGCTCATGCAGATGCTGCTCAAGGAGTACTACGACGCCGACCCGCGCACCGGGCACGCGCAGTACGCGCTGACCGAGATCGCCGACGAGTGCCGGCACTCCACCATGTTCGGCAAGGCCGTCGAGCGGATCGGGGCCCCCGCGTACGGGCCCGTGCCGCTGCTCAAGAACGGCGGCCGCTTCCTGCCCGCCACGCTGCGGGGGCCCTCGGCGTACGCCTCGATCCTCATCGCCGAGGAGATCCTGGACCGCATCCAGCGCGACCAGATGTGGGACGAGAACGTCCAACCCCTGGTGCGCATGGTCAACCGCATCCACGTGCTCGAGGAGGCCCGGCACGTCACGTTCGCGCGCGAGGAGGTCGTGCGGCGCATGGCGGATTGCGGCAAGGCCGAGCGCGCCTACCACCAGTTCGCCACCGCCGCCGTCGGCTACGCGATCTGCTACAGCCTCATCAACCCGCACGTGTACAAGGCCGTCGGCATCCGCCCGCGCGACGGTTTCGAAGCCGCCTGGCAGAACCCGAACTGGCAGAGCACGCTGCACTGGGCCGGCGAGAAGATCATGTCCTTCCTCGACGAGGCGGGGCTCGTCGGAAAGCCCGGGATGTGGTTCTGGAAGAAGGCGTGCCTCATCCGGGACTGAGAGCCCGTTCGCGCGGCCGCCGCGCCCCGAACTGGAACGATCGACAGGTGAGGAAGGCCAGTGACGACAGCAGACCCCCGACCCTCCGAGTTCCGCACCCGTGACGGTGTGCGGCTGAACGTGGCGGACGAGGGGCCGGCCGACGCCCCCGTCGCGGTGGTGCTCGTGCACGGGTGGACGTTGAGCATGCGCACCTGGGACCGCGTGGCCGCGGGGCTCCCGGCCGCGGCGGGCAGCTCGCTGCGGATCCTGCGGTTCGACCTGCGGGGTCACGGGGGCAGCGACGGCGCTCCCGCCGGTTCCGGCACGATCGAGCGCTGCGCCGACGACCTCGCCGAGCTCATCGCCGAGCGCGTCCCGGACGGTCCGGTCGTGCTGGCCGGGCACTCCATGGGCGGGATGAGCCTGATGGCGCTGGCCGAGCGCCACCCGGAGCTCGTGCGGCAGCGCGTGCGCGGGGTGGCGTTCGTGGCCTCCGCCGCGGGCGGGCTGGCCAAGGTGGCGCTCGGGCTGCCCCACCCGCTGTCCGAGGTGGCCTACCTCGGTGAGCAGGCGCTCGCCCGCGGGATGGGGCGCCTGCCGGGGCGCCGCGCCGTCCGCCGCTCGGCACCGCTGCGACCCGGGCTGCGGTGGCTGCTGTTCGGGCGCCGACCGCGCCGCGCCGACATCGCCGCCGCGGCCGAGGCCGTCGCGGCGTGCGAACCGCGCGCGTTCGCCGAGTTCCGCTGGTCGCTGGCCGAGCACGAGCGCGCGGGGAGCCTGGAGCCGCTGCGCTCGCTGCCGTGCGTGGTGCTCGGCGGCTTCGCCGATCGGCTCACGCCGTACCGGCAGGCGCAGCGCATCGCCGAGGAGCTGCCGGACGCGCGGCTGATCGGCTACGGCGGTGCCGGGCACATGCTGCCGCTGGAGCGCACCGAGGAGGTCACCGCGCGGCTGGCGGAGCTGATCAGGCCGGTGCTCGCGGACACCGGTGATCGCGGTTCCCGGCAGCCCACCGCGGGGCAGCCCACCGCGGGGCAGTCCGCCGCGGGCTAGTCACCGCGGGCTAGTCACCGCCCCGTCACCGCGGGGTGGGGACTGACGCACGTGCGAGCATCCCCATCCGAACGAGCGGAATCCGGGCGCGGTCACTCCGATGGTGTGGTGATCGTTTGTGCTCCACCCGTGTGGGGACAACTTCCAATTTTCATGAAAATTGCGCTCTCTGGAACGAGTCCAATCTTCGCCGCTCCGCCTCGACCGGTCGGCCCGCTCCCGGATCGGGCGCGGCGGGCGGCGCCGTCCCCGGGCGGTGATCTCCCCGGCCGGTGGCTTCCCGGCCGGTGGCTTCCCGGGCGGTGGCCTCCCGGGTCGGTGGTCTTCGACGGTCGGCGGTCTTCGGCGGGAACCCGCCGCTCAGGCGGACTGCCCGGGTTGCAGGGGGAAGCCGGACAGGCCCTTCCAGGCGAGGGTGGACATCAGGCCCACGGCCTCCTCGCGGCCGATGGCGTGCTGCTCGTCGAGCCAGTAGCGCGCGGTCACCTGGCTCAGCCCGACGAGTCCGACGGCCAGCAGGCGGGCGCGCTCGGCGTCGAGGCCGGCATCGGCGGTGACGGCCTCGGTGACCGCGTCGATGCAGCCGGACAGGGCGGTCTCCACGGCCTGCTCCACGGCCGGTTCGCCGCGCATGTCGGACTCGAAGACGAGGCGGAAGGCCCCGCCCTCGCCGGCGACGAACTCGTAGAGCGCGCCGACGGCGGCGCGCACCCGCTGCTTGTTGTCCGGGGTGGACTCGATGGCGCCGCGCACCCTGTCGACCAGTTCGTTGCCGTGGGTTTCCAGCAGCGCGAGGTAGAGCTCGAGCTTGCCGGGGAAGTGCTGGTAGAGGACCGGCTTGCTGACCCCCGCGCGCTCGGCGATGTCGTCCATGGCGGCTGCGTGGTAGCCGTTGTGCACGAACACGTACTTCGCGGCTTCCAGCAGCTGCGCCCGCCGCTCGTCGCGGGGCAGCCGAACGCCACGGTTCGGCTGCGCGGTCTCGGTCATCCTCGCCTCCACTCCGTTCGGGAACCGCGTCGCAGCCACCGGCAGCTCCCGGAGGAGCGGCGCCGGTGGTTGCGCGGCGTCGCGCGGTTCACCCGTTTGGTCGGGACGCCCGCTCCATCGTCGAGCACGGGTGCGGGGTCACCACACCCCCCGGCACGGCATTCCGACCGTGCAGGGTACGGGACTTTACTCGCCGGTAGTACAACGCTAGCGGCAACGGGAGGTTGTGCGCGCGACGACGCCCCCGCGCCGGCGCGCCGAGGAGGGGATCACCGGTTAACCCGGTCGGGCAAGATCGGTCGTGTCGGGCGCTCCCGAGGCGAAGAGCTGTGCGAACGCTGTGGCAGTCTTGTCGCCGTGCCTGGTCGAGCAGACTCCCCCGCGCGCGGGAGGAGCCCCACCCGTGCAGGGAGCCCCGCCGGCGCGGGGAACACCGCGACGCGGGACGAGGGCTCAGCCCGCGTCGACGACGCGGACCCGCTGGCCGCGTCGTGGCGACCGGAGGACGAGATCCCCGAGGCCGCGGGCGGCGGGCCGGTGCGGCGCTCGCGGCCCCGGCAGCTGCTCGCCCGCTACGGGTGGCGGATCTACGCGGTGCCGCTGCTGGCGCTGCTGACCGGGTTCGCCCTCGTGCAGAGCTTCGCGCCGTCGGTGCTGCCGTCCTCGGCGAGCTCCGACACCCGGGCGACCGAGCAGGCCCCCGCGCCGGCCGCTCCGAAGGAGCCGGTGGTCACCGCGCCGCCCCCGCAGCCGAACCCGCCCGAGGACGAGGGCTCCTCGGCGGAGCTGCCGGCCGGGCCGCCGTTCCCCACCACCGGTGCGCGCACGTTCGAGGTGCTGCCAGGCGAATCGCCGAAGACCGGCAGCGGCGAGCTCCACCGCTACACCGTGGAAACCGAGGTCGGGGTGGACCTGGTGGAGGGCGACGAGTCCTACGCACGCCTCGTGCAGGCCACGCTGGCCGACCCGCGCAGCTGGACCAACCCGCGGGGCGGAGGGCTCTCCGTGCAGCGCGTCGGCCCGGACGGACCGAGCCCCGACTTCCGCGTGATCCTCATCAGCCAGCAGACGGCGCGGGAGATGTGCGGCTACTCCGAAGGGCTGCCCTACGACACCTCCTGCCGCATCGGGGACAAGGTGCTGCTCAACGCGGCGCGCTGGGTGCGCGGCGCGAAGGACTTCCACGGTGACATCGGCAACTACCGGCGCTACCTCATCAACCACGAGGTGGGGCACGTCTTCGGCAACGACCACGTCGGCTGCTCGGAGGACGGGGCGCTGGCGCCGATCATGATGCAGCAGACCTTCAGCACCGACAACAACGAGCTGCACCAGCTGAACGACCTCGCCGACCAGGGAGGGAGCAACATCCCGGCGGACGGCAAGACGTGCGAGTACAACGCCTGGCCGTTCCCGCGGGCCGATGCGAAGTGACGTGCCCCGCCCCGGCCGCGCGGGCGCGCCCCACCGCTCCCGCATCGTGGGAGGACTTGGGCTGCGGGAAGTCAGCGGGCCACGCTGGTGTTGAACGTGTGGTGAGGGCCGGGTACCGGCCTTCGTGCGAAAGCCCCGGGCCGGTCCCGCCGCCACCGCGAGCGGAGTCCTCTCCGCGCGGTCCGGCACGAGAGGGTGGCCGGCACCGACCATCGAGGAGGAGCTGGGAATGTCCGGCGCAACGTCACTGCCGCCGCTGGTGGAACCCGCGGCGGAGCTGACCAAGGAAGAGGTGGCGCGGTACAGCCGCCACCTGATCATCCCGGATGTCGGCGTCGAGGGTCAGAAGCGGCTGAAGAACGCCAAGGTGCTGGTGATCGGTGCCGGCGGCTTGGGCAGCCCCGCGTTGCTGTACCTCGCCGCCGCCGGGGTGGGCACGCTCGGGATCGTCGAGTTCGACGAGGTCGACGAGTCCAACCTGCACCGCCAGGTCATCCACGGCCAGTCCGACCTGGGCAAGTCCAAGGCGGAGTCCGCGAAGGAGTCGATCCACGAGGTCAACCCGTTCGTGCAGGTCAACCTGCACGAGACGCACCTGACCTCGGACAACTCCCTGGGCATCTTCGCCGACTACGACCTGGTCGTCGACGGCACCGACAACTTCGCCACCCGGTACCTCGTCAACGACACGGCGGTGCTGCAGGGCAAGCCGTACGTGTGGGGATCGATCTTCCGGTTCGAGGGCCAGGTCAGCGTCTTCTGGGACGAGCACGGCCCGAACTACCGCGACCTCTACCCGGAGCCGCCGCCGCCGGGGATGGTGCCGTCCTGCGCCGAGGGCGGTGTGCTCGGCGTGCTGTGCGCCTCGATCGGGTCGATCATGGTCAACGAGGCGATCAAGCTGATCGCCGGCATCGGTGAGACGCTGCTCGGCCGCCTGATGATCTACGACGCGCTCGAGATGAGCTACCGCACCGTCAAGATCCGCAAGGACCCGAACGCGGAGCCGATCACCGGGCTGATCGACTACGAGACGTTCTGCGGTGTGGTCTCCGACGACGCGCAGCAGGCCACGGCCGGGAGCACCATCACGCCGCAGGAGCTCAAGGAGAAGTTCGACAACGGCGAGAAGTTCGAGCTCGTCGACGTCCGCGAGCCGCACGAGTACGAGATCGTCAAGATCGACGGCTCCCGCCTCATCCCGAAGGACCGCATCCTGTCCGGCGATGCGCTCGCCGAACTGCCGCAGGACCGGCAGATCGTGCTGCACTGCAAGTCCGGCGGGCGCTCCGCCGAGGCGCTGGCGGCGCTGCACAAGGCCGGTTTCGGGGACGCGGTGCACGTCGGCGGGGGTGTGCTCGGCTGGGCCAACCAGGTCGACCCGAGCCTGCCCACGTACTGATCACCGCACTGCCGAGCAGCTGCCACCGGGGCCGGTGCCGCGCGCACCGGCCCCGGTCGCTGTTCGGGGCCGGCGAGCGGGGAGCCCCGGCGAAGTGCTGCGCGCGGCACGCGGTGCGCCTGCTGGGGATTCGGCCGCGCGCCAGGTAGCGTCTGGGGCCGTGAACGCTACGCCGGAGCCGCCACCGCCGCACGTGCGCGCGGCGTTCGGTGCGCGTGCGGAGGAGCCGGAACTGCTCGCCAGCGCCGCTGCCTGGCGCTGCGGGGACATCCTGCTCAAACCCGCCGCGCACAACGCCGAAGCAGCGTGGGTCGCGCAGGCGCTGGACACCCTCTCCCCCGAGGACGTGCGGGTGTCGCGGCCGCTGCGCTCCACCGACGGCCGCTGGGTGGTCTCGGGCTGGTCGGCCAGCCGGGACATCGCCGGGCAACCGGAACCGCGGCACGACGACGTCGTCGCCATGTCGCTGCGGCTGCACTCCGCGAGCCGCCAGCTGGAGGTTCCGCGGTTCCTGCACGCCCGGCAGGACATCTACGCGCTGGCCGACCGCATGTCCTGGGGCGAGGAGGAGTACCGGTTGCCCGAGGACAAGGGCGGCCGGCTGTACGACGTGCTCGTCGGCGCGCGGCGCGAGGTGCGGCTGCCCGCGCAGGTGGTGCACGGCGACCTGTTCGGCAACGTGCTGTTCCACCACGACGCCGCGCCGGGGATCATCGACTTCCACCCGTACTGGCGCCCCGTCGAGTGGGCCGCCGCGGTCACCGTGATCGACGCGCTCGCCTGGGGCGGGGCCGATCCTGCGATCGTGGAGCGCTGGTCGCACCTGTCCGAGTGGCCGCAGGTGCTGCTGCGGGCGCTGCTGTTCCGCCTCGCGGTGCACGCGCTGCACCCCCGCTCCACGCTGCGCTCGCTGAGCGGGCTGGAGCGCTCCTCGCAGATGGTGCTCGACGTGCTGTGACCGCTTCGCCGCATCCGCTGGTTTCCGCCACATTCGCTGGCGCGCCGCGGGCTCGGTGGACGACGATCGCCCCGTGACCGAATCCACCACGACGCAACCGCAGGAGACGACGCTGCGGGGACGCACCATCGGCATCACCGCCGAGCGCAAGGCCGCCGAGATCGGGGCCGCGTTCGAGCGGCGCGGCGCGCGGGTGCACTACGGCGCCGCGATGCGCACGGTCCCGCTGCCGGAGGACGGCGAGCTGGCCGAGGCGACCGAGGCGGTGCTCGCCCGGCCGGTGGACCACGTCGTGGCGATCACCGGCACGGGGTTCCGCGGCTGGTTCGAGGCCGCCGAGCACCGCGGGCTGCGCGAGCGGCTCGCCGCGCACCTGGCCGGTGCGGAGGTGCTGGCGCGCGGGGCGAAGGCCTGCGGCGCGGTGCGCGCGGCGGGCTTGCGGGAGAGCTGGACGTCCCCGCGCGAGGAGTCCGGCGAGGTGCTGGAGCACCTGCTGCGCTCCGGGGTCGCGGGCAGGCGGGTGGTGGTGCAGGTGCACGGCGATCCGATGTGGACGTTCCGCGAGCGGCTGGCCGAGGCCGGGGCCGAGGTCGTCGCCGTGCCCGTGTACCGCTGGACCGACCCGGTCGACCTGGACGCGCTGGACCGGCTCATCGACGAGGTGATCGCCGGCGGGATCGACGCGCTGCCGTTCACCAGCGCCCCGGCCGCGGCCAACCTGCTGCGCAGGGCCGAGCGGATCGGCCGGCGCGCGGAGCTCGACGCGGCTCTGCGCGAGCGGGTGCTGCTGGCCTGCGTCGGCCCGGTCACCGCCGCGCCGATCGCCGAGGCGGGGCTGCCGCACGTCACGCCCGAGCGTTCGCGCACCGCGGCGCTGGTGAAGCTCGTGACCGAGCGGCTCGCGGCGGATCACTAGCTGTACTGACCTGCGAGCTCGGGTGCGCAGCTGACGGCCGGGTGTCCTCCCGGGCGGTGGCGTCCGCGGTGGTGGTTGCGCTGGTGCAGGCGCTGCGGCAGTGCTCGGTGGCGTTCCCGATGGTTTCGGCAGGTGCGGGCGGAACGCCGGGCGGGTCCGCTCCGCGTGCTCCGACTGGTCGACCGAGCTGCACGGGCGGTCGTCACCTCCGCGCCCTTTCGAGGGCTGGGAACTGCACCGGGCTACGTGCGTGCGAGGAGGTGGAACGCCCGGCTGAGGCGCCGGTAGGGGTCGCGGCGGCTCGCTTCGAGTTCCACCTCGGCGATCCGCGGCAGCTCGTCGTCGTCCGCGTCGAGGGACATCCAGTCGGTGAACAGGAGGACGCCGTACCACTCCAGCGGTTCGGCTCCGCGCTCGGTGAGCATCCGGGAGAGTTCCTCGACGGTGTCGCCGCGCGTGTCCAGCCCGAGCACACCGCGTTCGCCGCGCGCGTCGAAGGCTGCCCGCGCGTCCTGCCACCGGCGTTCCAGAGCGGGCCGGACGGCCAGCGTTGCGGCGTTGAGCGCGAGCACCGATACCACGCCGTTCGGGGCAGCGCATGCGCACAGCGCCTCGATCACCGGGGCCGGGTCGGCCAGGTACAGCAGCACGCCGTGGCACAGCACTGCTTCGAACCGCTGACCGCCGGTCACCGAGGGCGCGTCCGCACCCTCCCCGAGCACCAGCCGGACGCGGTCCCGGACGTCCTCCGGTTCGGCGGCCAGGCGCTGCTCGGCCTTGGCGAGCATTTCCTCGGAGGGGTCGAGCAGAACCACCTCGTACCCCAGACGAGCCAGCGGGAACGACTGGTGTCCTGCACCTCCGCCCACGTCGAGCACGGCCGCGGGCGGCAGCGGCAGGTGGTCCACCAGGTGCTGGTGCAGCACGTACGTGCGCACCCGACCTTTCACCGTCCCGTACGCGCCGAGGAAGGGGTCCGCGAGGCTCGCCCACACGTCGTCCGACACGGCGGCATTCTAAGCTGGAAAGCGGTCGGCTGCGCCCGCACCGTCCGAGCTCTTCCGGATCTCACCACCCGCGGCTCTCCCCGACCGGGGTTCTCGATCGGGGTCCTCGGCCGCTGCGGTCAGTCCGCGCCCCAGCGGTAGCGGCGCATGTCGATGCGCCGCCGCCCGGTGGTCACCCCTTCTTCGCGCAGCAGGGCCAGCTGGTGGCTGCGCAGGTGCTCGGCAGGGGTGCCGTCGGCGCGCAGCACGCGGTGCCACGGCAGGTCGCCGCCGTCCTCGGCGAGGATGCGGCCGACGAGGCGAGGGGTGGGCAGTCCGGCGAGCTCGGCGACGTCGCCGTAGGAGAGCACGGCCCCGGGAGGGATCGAGGCGACCACCGACCGCACCTGTTCCAGCCTCCGCTCGTCCACGTCTGCGACCCTACCGGTCCGAAGCCTGTTTCCACGCCCTCACCGGGTCCGGGCTTCCGGTGCGATACATCCACGTTGGAGTGGGGATCAGTTGCGGGGGTGTGGATCATTTGTGGGCCAAACGTGTGGGGACGGCTTCCAATTTTCATGAAAATTGCGCTCTCTGGAACGGTTCCAGTCTGCGCCGAGCGGGCTGCGGCAAGTGGAGCGAGCGCACCTCGTCCGCGAGGGGTGCGGGAAGACCGCGGAGAAACGTCCCGCCTGGGGGCGGTGTGAGCCGGGACTGATCGGCGTGGCACGTCCGCGGGGGCGGGGGCGGGCCGTGATTCCATCGGAGGCATGCGCCGGACCGCACCTCTGCTCGTACGCACGCCGCACGCGCGCGCCGCGGGGCCGGGTGGTGCCGCCGCGCGGGAACCGGCCGCGCGCCGCGTCCTCGACCACGCGGAGGGGCCGCTGCGCGTGCTCGGCGGGCCCGGCACCGGCAAGAGCACGCTGGCCGCGCGGGCCGCGGCCGACCGCGTCACCCGCGCCGGGGTCTCGCCGGAGAACGTGCTCGTGCTCACGGCCAGCCGCTCGTCCTCCGAGTGGATGCGCGGTGAGATCACCCGCGTGCTCACCGAGGCGGGCACCCGGCCGCGCACCACGCCGGAGCCGCTGGCCCGCAGCGTGCACTCCTACGCCTTCGCCGTGCTGCGCAACCGGGCGGTGCGCGCGGAGCAGGCACCGCCGAAGCTGCTGACCGGCGCGGAGGAGGACCACCGCATCCGCGAACTGCTGCGCGAGCACATCGACCAGGGCGCCGCGGTCTGGCCGGAGTCGCTGCGCCCGGCGCTGGGCGTTCCCGGGTTCGCCGTGGAGCTGCGGGACTTCCTGCTGCGCGCCACCGAGCGCGGCATCGGCGAGCACCGCCTCGTCGAGCTCGGCGAGCAGCTCGGCTGTCCCGAGTGGACAGCAGTGGGGAGGTTCGGCGCCGAGTACCGCGAGATCGCCCGGCTGCGGGAGCGCACCGGCAACCAGCCACCGGAGTACGACGCGGCCGAGCTCATCGGCGCCGCGCTGGCCGCGTTCGACCAGGACCCCGAGCTGCTCGCCGAGGAGCGGCGCCGCGTGCGGTACGTCGTCGTCGACGACGCCCAGCACCTCGACGAGCAGCAGTACGAGCTCGTCCGCAGGCTGCGCGAGACCGCCGCCGAGACGCTGCTGTTCGGCGACCCCGACCAGGCGGTGTACTCCTTCCGCGGCGCCGAGCCGGAGCTGATCAAGTCCGACGAGGCCCCCACCGAGGTGCTCGCGGCCGACCACCGTATGGCCCCGGCCGTGCGCACCGCGGTGGGTCGTCTCGCCGCCCGCATGCCCGGCAGCGGCCCGCAGCGGCAGCTGACCGCCCCGCAGGAGACCCCTGAGCCGGAGACGGCCGCGCAGGAGACCGCCGACTCCGGCGCGGTGCGGGTGCGGTTGCTGGCCACCGAGGCACAGCAGGCCGCGTGGGTGGCCGACCAGCTGCGCCGCGCGCACCTGCAGCGGGGCGTGCCGTGGTCCGAGATGGCGGTGGTGGTGCGCTCGCTCGGGCACACCCTGCCGGTGCTGCGCCGCGCCCTGCTGGCCGCCGGCGTGCCGGTGAACGTGCCCAGCGACGACGTGCCGCTGTCGCAGCGCGGCGCGGTGCGCCCGTTCCTGCGGCTGCTGCGCTGCGCCGCGCGGCCGGACGCGCTGGACGCCGACACCGCCGAGGAGCTGCTGTCCTCGGTGCTCGGCGGGGCCGATCCGCTGGCGCTGCGCCGGCTGCGCCGCGGCCTGCGGCGGCTGGAGCTGGCCGCGGGGGGCAGCCGCCCCAGCGGGGAGCTGCTCGTCGAGGTGCTGCAGGACACCGACCGCCTCGTCGGGCTGCCCGACGCGGCCGCGGCGCCGGCCCGCCGACTCGCGCGGTTGCTGCACGAGGCCCGCGAGTCGGTCACCGCGGGCGCGCGGGTGGAGGAGGTGCTCTGGCGCGCGTGGCGCGCCAGCGGCCTGCAGGACGCGTGGCTGGAGGACACCGAGCGCGGCGGGGTGGCCGGCGCGCAGGCCAACCGGGACCTGGACGCGGTGGTGGAGCTGTTCGACGAGGCCCGCGGCTTCGACGAGCGCTGGTCCGGCCAGGACGCGGCGGCCTTCGCCGACGAGCTGGACGCGCAGCACATCGCCCGCGACTCGCGCGCGCCAGCCGCGCCGCGCGACGACGCGGTGCAGGTGCTCACCGCCCACCGCGCCGCCGGTCGCGAGTGGACGGTCGTGGCCGTCCCCGGGGTGCAGGAGGGCGTGTGGCCGAACCTGCGGCAGCGCGGTTCGCTGCTGGGCATCGAGCGGCTGCTGGACACCTTCCGCGGCGACGAGGGCGCGGTGTCGATGACGGCGCCGCTGCTGGCGGAGGAGCGGCGGCTGCTGTTCGTCGCGGCCAGCCGCGCCCGTTCCCGGTTGTTGGTCAGCGCGGTCCGCGGGGAGGAGGAGCAGCCGTCGCGGTTCCTCGACGAGCTCGACGGCACCGATGCCGAGGGCGAGGTCGAGCCCCGGCCGGTGACCCCGCCGCAGCGCGGGTTGTCCGCGGGCGAGCTGGTCGGCGAGCTGCGCCGCGCCGTCTGCGACCCCGAGTCCGATCCGGACCGGCGGGAACGCGCCGCCACCCAGCTGGCCCGCCTGGCCCGCGCCGGCGTTCCCGGGGCGGATCCGGGCAGCTGGTACGGCCTGGCCGAGGTGTCCAGCCACGACGCCCCGGTCGGCGAGGACGAGCCGGTGCGCGTGTCACCGTCCACGGTGGAGCTGCTGCGGCAGTGCCCGCTGCGCTGGCTGCTGGAGCGGCACGGCGGCCAGGACGGCGCGGAACTGGCCGCGGTCACCGGCACGCTCGTGCACGAGGTGGCCCGGCTGGCCGCCGAGGGCAGGGACCCCGAGGAGCTGCGGCGCGCCCTCGACGAGGCGTGGAAGTCGGTGGACGCGGGCGCGCCGTGGTTCTCCCGCAAGGAGCGCGAACGCGTCGCCGGGATGGTCGAGGCGTTCCTGCGGTGGATGGCCGAAACCCGCGGTGAACTCACCCAGCGGGGCGTGGAACACGACCTGGACCTGCAGCTGCCGCCCCGCTCGGACGGCGGGCCGTGGCTGCAGCTGCGCGGCCGGGTGGACCGGCTGGAGACCGACGCCTCCGGCCAGGAGGTCATCGTCGACATCAAGACCGGCAAGTCCCCGATCAGCAAGAACGACGCCGAACAGCACCCGCAGCTGGCCGTGTACCAGTTGGCGGCCGCGCTCGGCGCGTTCCGCGCGGAGGAGGGCGGCGCCGCGCCCGGCGGGGCGCGGCTGCTCTACGTCGCCAAACCCGACCGGGCGGGGGTCGCCACCGAGCGCGTGCAGTCCGGGCTGGACGACGAGCAGGTGCACCGGTGGCTCGACGAGGTGCACGCGGCCGCCGAGTCCAGCACCGGCCCCGGCTACGTCGCCTACGAGAGCTCCGACTGCTCGCGGTGCCCGGTGCGCACGAGTTGTCCGCTGCAGGGAAGGCAGGTCGCGGAGTGAGCCAGCAGGTCAGCCCCCAGCGCATCGCCCAGGCCCTCGGGCTGCCCGCACCGACCGAGGAGCAGGCCGCGGTGGTCGCCGCCGAACCGCAGCCGGCGCTGGTCGTCGCCGGCGCGGGCGCCGGCAAGACCGAGACCATGGCCGCCCGCGTGGTGTGGCTCGTCGCCAACCAGCACGTCGAACCGGAACGCGTGCTCGGCCTGACGTTCACCCGCAAGGCCGCGCGGCAGCTCGCCGACCGGGTGCGGGCCCGGCTGCGGCGGCTCGCCGGGTCGGGCCTGCTCGACGAGGTCGACCCGAGCCGGCAGCTGTCCACCGCGGTGCTGGCCGCCGAGCCGACGGTGCTGACCTACCACGCCTACGCCGGGCGCCTCGTCGCCGAGCACGGCCTGCGCATCCCGGTCGAACCGGGTGCGCGGCTGCTCACCGGCACCGCCGCGTGGCAGCTGGCGCACCGCGTGGTCGCCACCTGGACCGAGGACCTCGACACGGACCGCATCCCGGCGACGGTGACCCAGTACGTGCTGTCGCTGGCGGGCGAGCTGGCCGAGCACCTCGTCGAACCGCAGCAGGTGCGCGCGCACGCCGAGGAGCTGTGCCGGGTCGTGGAGAGCGCGCCCCGGGCCAAGGGCCAGCGCGCCGACCTGCCGCAGGAGCTGCGCAGGGTCACGTCCGCGCAGCGGCTGCGCGCCGCGCTGCTGCCGCTGGTGGAGGAGTACGCCCGCACCAAGCGCCGCGAGGGCGCGATGGACTTCGCCGACCAGATGTCCTTCGCCGCGCGCCTGGCCCTGCAGCACCCGGAGGTCGTGGCCGGCGAGCGCGCGCGGTTCGGTGCGGTGCTGCTGGACGAGTACCAGGACACCGGGCACGCCCAGCGGGAACTGCTGCGCGCGCTCTACGGGCGGGGCGATCCGCTGCCGGTGACGTCGGTGGGCGACCCGGTGCAGGCGATCTACGGCTGGCGCGGGGCGAGCGCGGCCAACCTTCCCCGGTTCAGCACGGACTTCCCGCACCTGCGGCAGGGGCAGCGCCCGCCCGCACCCCGGTACGGGCTGGTGACGAGCTTCCGCAACCCGCCGGAGGTGCTGCGGCTGGCCAACGCCGTCTCCCAGCCGCTGCGCGAGTCCGGTGTGGACGTCCCCGACCTGCGGGCGCGCCCGGACGCGGACGCGGGCGACGTGCAGCTGGCGCTGGCCGAGGACGTGCGGCAGGAGCGCGAGTGGGTGGCCGAGCAGGTCGCCGCCCGGTGGAAGACGGTCACCGACGAGCAGGGCGCCCCGCCGACCACGGCGGTGCTGGTGCGCCGCCGCGCGGACATGGCCGACATGGCTGCGGCGCTGCGCGCGCAGGGGCTGCCGGTGGAGGTCGTCGGGCTCGGCGGTCTGCTCGACGAGCCCGAGGTGCGCGACCTCGTCTCCGTGCTGCGGATGCTCGTGGACCCGCTGGCGGGCACCGCGGCGATGCGAGTGCTCACCGGTTCGCGCTGGCGCCTCGGCGCGGCCGATCTCGTCGCGCTGCACGACCGCGCGCGGGAGCTGGGCACGCGGGTGGACCCGCCGGCGGACGCGGACGCCTCCGCGGCGGTGACGGCCGCGCTGCCCGGGGAGAACGCCGAGCAGAGCGGGCTGGTCGACGCGCTGGACGACCCGGGCGAGCCGGAGCGCTACTCCGCGGCGGGCTACCGGCGCGTCCGCGAGCTCGGCCGGGAGCTGGAGCGGCTGCGCGGACGGCTCGACCGGCCGCTGCCGGAGTTGGTCGCCGACGTGGAGCGGGAGCTGCGCCTGGACATCGAGAGCACCGCGCGCCCCGGGACGGCGGGCCGGGTGCAGCTGGACGCGTTCGCCGACGTGGTCACCGAGTTCGCCACCGCCAGCCCCGCTGCGGGGTTGTCGGACCTGCTGCACTACCTGGACGCGGCCGAACGCGCCGAGGACGGGTTGGAGCCGGGCGAGGTCGAGGTGGCCGCCGACCGGGTGCAGGTGCTGACGATGCACGCCGCCAAGGGCCTCGAGTGGGAGGTGGTGGCGCTGCCGCACCTGGTGCGCGACGTGTTCCCCGCGCGGCGGAAGGGCTCGTGCTGGCTGCGCTCGGTCACGGAACTGCCGGCCCAGCTGCGCGGCGATGCGGTGGACCTGCCGCGGCTGGACACGGCGCAGCTGTCCGGTTTGGACCGCAAGGAGCTGCAGGCGCGGCTGTCCGAGCACGACGAGGAGTTCGAGGACCGGCGGCTCGCCGAGGAACGGCGGCTGCTGTACGTGGCGCTGACCCGTTCGGAGCGGGTGCTGCTGCTGTCCGGCCACTGGTGGGCCGAGACCGGGGAGAGGCCCAAGGGGCCGTCGGAGTTCCTCACCGAGCTGGCCGAGTTGTGCGGCCCCTCCGGCGAGGTGCAGCAGTGGGTTCCGGCTCCGGGGGAGGAGGCGGAGAACCCGCTGACCGCGGAGGTGCGCAGCGCGCGGTGGCCCGCCGACCCGCTGGAGCACCGGCGCGCCGCCGTCGCCGAGGGCGCCGAGCGGGTGCGCCGGGCGATGGCGCGGCTCGACGCCGGGGAGGAGGCCGTGCCGGGCGAACGGCCCCTGCCGGAGGAGCCGCCCCCGCCGGAGGAGGAACCGCCGCTGGACGAGCCGCCGCCGGAGGAGGAACCCCCGCTGGTGGAGCCGCAGGCGGAACCGGCCGCGCCCGGCGGTGCCCCGCACGACGCGGAGCTCGACGCGCCGCCGGAACCACCCGAACCGCCCGCGGAGGGCGGTGCGCCGGCCGAACCGCCGGAACCGGTCGGTCCGGGCGGGGACGCGGACGATCCCGAGGGCTGGGCGCACGACGTGGACGTGCTGCTGGCGGAGCGCTCCCGCGGTCGGCGCCGGGAGCGGGTGCGGCTGCCGGAGCGGTTGTCGGTCAGCCAGCTCGTGGAGCTGGCGCGGGACCCGGACCGGCTGGCCGAGCGGCTGCGCCGGCCGCTGCCGTTCCCGCCGAACCGGGTGGCGCGCCGGGGCACCGAGTTCCACGAGTGGCTGGAGAACCGGTTCGGCTCGAACGCGCTGCTGGACCTGGGCGAGCTGCCGGGCGCGGCCGACGACGCCGCCGAGGAGGGCGGCGAGGACGTGGAGTTCACCGAGCTGCGGCGAGCTTTCGAACGCAGCGGGTGGGCCGACCGCACGCCGCACCGCGTGGAGGTGCCGTTCGAGACGCGGTTGGCCGGTGTGCTCGTGCGCGGGCGCATGGACGCGGTCTTCGCCGATGCCGACGGCGGCTGGACCGTGGTCGACTGGAAGACGGGTCGGCTGCCGGAGGGCGAGGAAGCCCGGCAGTCGGCGGTGCAGCTGTCCGCGTACCGCGTGGCGTGGTCGGAGCTGTCCGGCACGCCGCTGGAGCGGGTGCGGGCCGCGTTCCACTACGTGCGCGCGGAGCGCACGGTGCGTCCGGAGGAGCTGCTCGACGCCGAGGGGCTGGCCGAGCTCGTGCGGGACGTGCCGGACGAGAGCGCTGCGGACGGGAGCGCTGCGGGCGAGGGGGCTGCGGGCTGGAACACCGCGGAACCGGAACCGCCGGACGAATCTCCTCTCACTCGTTGGAGTGGACGAGCTTGAACCGGCGGTGGGGCGGTGACGAGTATGCATCGCGATGAGCACCGCGATGGGGACCCAGACAGGCACGGCATCCGACTACCCGTGGAAGCTCCAGTCGCCGCCGGGCACGCCGGTGGACCTGGACGCGAACGTGCTCGCCATGCGGGTACCGCTGGTTCGGGTGCGGTGCGAGGAGAGCGGCACGTGGACCTGCGCCGGGCCCGACGCGGACGAGGCGTCGTGGCAGCGGACCACGCTCTCGGCGGTGGTGACCGCGTGGCCGCACATCGCCGCGCTGTCCAACATGGAACCCGGCGGCAGCGTGGTGTGGTCGTGGCCCGAGATGGGCTGGGCCGATGAGGACGGCTGCACCTGCGGCGAGTGCCCGCGGCCGGTGGCCACGGACGTCGACCGCACGGCCTGGCCGGAGAACCTGCAGCCGGACACGGTCGTCAGCGTGGAGAACGTGGCGCTGACGGGGCAGACGCCGCTGGTGGACATCCTGCACACGCAGGGCGGGATCGCGCTGATCGGCGAGGGCGACCACCGGCGCACCGTGGACCTCATGTCCCCGGTGGCGATGGCGAACGTGGTCCGGCGCTGGCCGCACACCGTGCAGGCGCTGCGGATGCTGCAGGAGCTGCGCGGCATGCGGTGGAACTTCGACGAGCTCAACTGGCGCGAGTACCGCCTGGCCTATTGACCGGGCCCGCGCGCTGCCGCGTTCCGGACCCGGCGGAGCGCCGCGTGCCCTGTCCTCCGGCTGATGACGAACTTCCCGTCCGAGCTGCTGGTGCTGCAGGCGGTGTCCCTCGCGCTGGTGCTGGCGGCGGTGGTGCCGGACGCCGTCGCTGGCCGGCCGTCGCTGCTGCCGGACGCGGTGCGGTGGGTCGTGATCGCCCTCGGGGCGCTGGGGTGCGCGGTGAACGTGGTCGAGCTCGTCCGCCGCGGGCGCCGCGGCACGTGACGCGGCGGAGCGCAGCACGGCGAGCGCCCACCGCGGCCGGTGGGCGCTCGTTCGCTGTGGGTGGCTGCCCGGGGGCCGCTGGTCCGGGCAGGCGGCCGGGCTCCCGGGGGCTCGCCGCCGGGCTCGCTGCGCCGGCCGATCCGCGGACTGCCTCGCTCAGACGTTCTCGGCGAGCTGCGGCTGCTGCTCGAGCAGCTTCGAGTACAGCACTTCCAGCATCCACCGGCCGAACAGCGAGGTGCCGAACTCGGCGGTGCGGTCCTGCGGTTCGAGGGCGAGCTCGGCCGGGCCGCTGCCGGTCGCGTGCAGCACGCCCACGCCGTAGTAGTCCAGTTCCATCATCTGCCAGGCCACGTACGGGTGCGCCCAGGGCAGCACCACGGCGCACGGGGCGAGGGTGAGCAGCGTTCCGCACGCGCTCAACGCGTTCTCGACCCGCGCGGCCGGCACGAGGATCCCGACCAGTTCGACGGCGGCGACGGGGATGCGGCCGGACTCGGAGCCCGAGCGGAACGAGGACGGGTCGAGCTCGGGGCCCCACCCGTGCGCGCGGCGCCACCGGTGCACCTCCGGGCAGATCCCGGCGACAGCGGCGAAACGCGCTCCGAACACTTCCAGGTTCGCGACGAGGTGGCCGTCCCAACCGAGGGCACGGGCAGCGTGTTCCAGCTCCTGCACCGGGGCATCGTATGCCGTCACCGCGGCGTAGTGGTAGGAGGGCGTCCACTCCGCCCCTCGCCGTCCTCGGGCTGGAACAGGTTTGGCGCGGTATGATCGCCGCGGTTCGCGCGGCATGCCGGTCCCCGGACGTGGTCGGGAGGGGTGGTCATGGCCAGACGGCGCTCGCGGCGCGTGCCGGGCGTCCTCCTGCGCGGCGCCGGTCAGGCCGCCGACCAGCTCACCGCCCGCCCCGACTACGCGCTCGTCGGCACGGTCCGCATCCCGGCGCACCACCGCGCCGGCCCGCTGCGGGCGATCCTGCGCCGCGTGCTCGGCGCCCTGGTGGCGCTGGCCTTCTGCGTGGTCGTCGTCTACCTGGAGCGCGACGGGTACTCCGACGGCGGCACCGGCGGGCCGCTGAGCCTGCTGGACGCCTTCTACTACTGCACCGCATCGCTGTCCACGACCGGCTACGGCGACATCGTCCCGGTCTCACCGCAGGCGCGCCTGGTCAACGCGCTGTTCATCACACCGATGCGGGTGCTGTTCATCGTGGTGCTCGTCGGCACCACGCTGGAAGTGCTCACCGAGCGCTCGCGGCAAGCTTTCCGGATCCAGCGCTGGAGGTCGAAGGTGCGGGACCACATCGTGGTCGTCGGGTACGGGACCAAGGGCCGTTCCGCGGTGAACGCGCTGCTCGGCGAGGACATCTCCACCGCGGACATCGTGGTGGTGGACACCGACAACGCCGCGCTGGAATCCGCGGTCACGCTCGGGCTGGTCACGGTGACCGGTTCGGGCACGCGCGGCGACGTGCTGCGCCTCGCCGGGGTGCAGCACGCGCGCGCCGTCGTCGTCGCCACCGAACGCGACGACACGGCGGTGCTGGTGACGCTGACCGCGCGGGAGCTGGCACCGAAGGCGCAGCTGGTCGCCGCGGTGCGGGAGACGGAGAACGTGCACCTGGTGCGCCAGTCCGGGGCGGACTCGGTGGTCGTCACCAGCGAGACCGCGGGGCGGCTGCTCGGGGTGGCCACGACGACGCCGGCGGTGGTGGACATGTTCGCCGACCTGCTCACCCCGGAGCGCGGGTTCACCCTGGCGGAGCGGCCGGTGCGGCGCGAGGAGGTCGGTGCCTCGCCCACGCGGGTGAGCGAGATCGTGCTCGGCGTGGTGCGGCGCGGGCAGCTGCACCGCGTGGATGCCTCCGAGGTGGCCGAGCTGCAGCGCGGCGACCGCCTGCTGTACGTCTGGCGCGGCGAGCCGCACGAGACGCCCGCCCAGCAGGCGGAGGAGCGGCGGGAGGAGTGACCGCCGGTCGTGCGGGTCGCTGCCGGGAACCTCCGGCGCGGCTGCGCGCCGAGGCACCGCCCGTTGCCGCGGGGGTGCCGGCCCTGCGTGGAAAGCCGCGGATGGCCCCGTTCCTCGCGGCGTGTCCGCCTCCGGCGGGGGCGCGGGACGCGGCTCTCCCGTGCCCGCGCGGGTTCTGGGAGTATCGATCGGGTGAGGCACTCGGGTTCGGCTCCGTTCGCGTCGATCCTGCTCCTGCTGGGCCTGATCGGTTTCGCCGTGCTCGGAGCGGTGGTGGCGCCGACCGTCCTCGCCCCCTCGCGGAACTTCGCGGAGTGGCAGCGCGTCGAGGCCAGGGTCGTGCGCACCGCCCCCTGCGCGCAGCAGGCGAGCCGGGGCGACGTGGTCGCCTACGACCTGGCCGGGCGGACCCGCACGGCGCGCTTCGACGGCTGCGGGCACGCGGAGGGGACCGCGCTGTCCGTGCTCGTCCCGCCGGACGCGGAGCGGGCGGCCCGCGCGGGCGGCGGCCCGTCCGGGCAGGTCACCGCGGTGCCCGCCGGTGCGGCGGGTTCCGCCGAGGAAGACCTGGCCAGGCGCCTGACCTGGGTGCTGCTGAGCCTCGCCGCGGCCGCCGGTTCCGGTTTCGCGGTGCTGCTGGGGTACGCGCGCCGCTGACGCTCCTGGACGTTGCGCCGTGCCGCTGGTGCCGAGCCGTCGCTCCCGGGGACGCCGCCGCAGCAACGCCGGTCCCCCCGCTCTTGTGGCGCCGATCATCGGCCACTACTCTCGCGCGGACCGAACGCCCCGAGGAGGACGCCGATGCGTCGGCTGCTCGCGCTGCTCGCCTCCGCGCTGCTGGTCGGACTCGCCGCACCGGCGGCGGCGTCCACCCCCTCCGGGGGCGGCCCCTCCGCCCCCGACGAGGAGCTGCCCGTCGACCACAACTACGCGAACGCGCTCGCGTACGCGGCCGCGCACCCGAACGGGCCCCCGCCCGGTGCGAACGACTGGGCCTGTCGCCCCGCGCCGGAACACCCGAATCCTGTGGTGCTGGTGCACGGTTCGATCGAGAACATGGCGCAGAACTGGTACGCGCTCGCACCGCTGCTGCGCAACGAGGGCTACTGCGTCTACGCCCTCAACTACGGGCAGGAGGAGGGCGCGCCGCGCGTCGGCTTCCCAGGCGCCCACCCGCCCGGCGGCACCGGTCCCGTCGAGCGGTCGGCGGCGGAGCTGTCCGCGTTCGTCGGCCGCGTCCGCGCCTCCACCGGCGCCGATCAGGTCGACATCGTCGGGCACTCCCAGGGCGGGATGATGCCCCGGTATTACCTGCGTGAGTTGGGCGGTGCGGTGGAAGTGGGCAAGCTTGTCGGCCTGTCGCCCTCGAACCACGGCACCACCGTGTTCGGAATCGGTCGGCTGCCCGGGGTCGACGCGGTGCTCGGCGCCGGGCTGGGCCCCGCGTTCCGGCAGCAGATCGCCGGATCCGACTTCCTCGAGCGGCTGAACGCGGGCGGGGACACGGTGCCCGGTGTGGATTACACGGTGATCCAGACCCGGTACGACGAGGTCGTCACCCCGCACACCTCGGCGTTCCTGGAGGGGCCGAACGCGCGCAACGTCCTGCTGCAGGACGGTTGCCCCGCCGACCGCTCCGACCACCTGGCGTCGCCGTTCTCCCCGCGGAGCGCGGCCTTCGTGCTCAACGCGCTGGACCCGGAGCACCCCGTACCGGTGCCGTGCGAACCGGTGGCGCCGGTCGTCGGCGGCTGACTGCCGCACCCGCTGGACCACCCTGGAGCGTTGAACCGGCGCGCCGTGCGCGGAACCCGCTCCGGCGGTGGCTCATCGCACGGCGGCCTCCGCGGCGTTCCACGTGTTGCACTCGGTGATGCGGTTGGCGTGGAAGCCGCGCTCGGCCCACTTCTCGTTGCTCGCCAGCGAACCGTGCGTGCGTCCCTCGTTGCCCTGCTCGTCGCCGCGGTTGCTGGCGTCGCGCAGCGCCGGGAAGACGTGGTCGTTGCTGAGCCCGCCGTTCTGCAGCGCGGCCAGCGCCATGCCGCCGAAGCAGGTGGCCTGCAGCTCGGAACGGCGGCTGAGCGCTTGGCCCTCGGCCGTGTCGTAGCCGCCGGCGTCGGCCACGGCCTTGTTGTAGGCCTCGCTGATCCCGGCCATCCCCTGCACCGCGTGGCCGTACTCGTGCGCCAGCTGTCCCAAGTAGACACCGGGTTCCTGCTGGCCCTCGATCTCCGGGTAGTACCGGGCGGTCATGTAGATGGTGTGGTTGTGCGAGCAGTACATCGCGGTCTCGTTCCACTCCCGCTGACCGCAGGGGGTCTCGACGCTGCTGGCCGTGGTGACGACGGTGGCCGCGTCGGTGGGGAGTCCCGCCTCCCGCAGCGCCGGTGCCCACATCCGCTGCAGGCAGGGGACCGCGGCCTGGTAGAAGGCGTCCTGGCTCGCGGGGTCGGTGTCGAACGGCGGGAGGTCGCACGGGGTGTTGACCGCGCCGTTGCCCGCGATGTTCAGCGGGTTGTCGCCGAGCGCGGGCACGGGTGCGGCCGGTGCCCGCGCGGTGGTCGGACCGGTGGTCCGGTTTTCCGCGTTCCTCGGGGGTTCGGCGTTCGGCGTGTCCGAACGGGACTCGAGCTCGCTCTCCTCGAGCAGCGGGTTGCTGCCGGGGGAGGTGCTGGCTTCCGGGAGGGCCGGGGTGTCCGGGCCGCCTGCGGTGGCGGAGCCGCTGCGGATGACGGTGGTGGCGACGGCACCGAGGGTGCCGGCGAACAGCAGCATGGCCGTGGCGGCGAGCAGGGCGACGACGGGACCGCGCGTGCTGGAGCGCTGGGGTCCGCCGTGGGGCGGAGTCCTGCGCGGCGGGGTGCCCTGTTGCGGTGCGCCCTGCTGCGGTGTGGCCTGTTGGGGAGGTGCGCCCTGCGGATGTGTGCCTTGCGGCGGGGGCGGTGCGGCGTGCCGATCCGGGTGGCGGTCCGGCGGCCAGGGCGGCTGGTTCATGCGTGGGCTCCCCGAACACCGGCGGACGGCGGTGCGCCTCGACCGGCCACGTCGCTGAACTGTCGTATCGCGGTGGGGAGCGTACCGTGATCGGCCCGCGCGGTGGCCCCGTGCGGGCCGATTCGCGCCGTTCTGCCGCGCCGCCGCTGGTCCGCGCGGTGTCGGATGCGTCACCGGTTGGTGCAACCCGCCCCGAAATGCGGACTTTCCGCCCGTATCGGGTGGGCATTTCCCGGAAATGCCCACCCGCGCGGGGCGATCGAGTGAGGAGGAACCACCTCCCGGGTGAGTTCCGCGTCCGGGGCGCGGCGGACACCGGGGCGGGTGCGTCGGCCGCGGACGGGTGGGGAGGGGCGTCGGGGCGGCGTCAGTAGTCCCAGACGTGGCCGACGAGGCGTTCGGCCTCGGCGGTCGCCGCGCAGGGCGGGCAGCGGTCGGTGACGTGCGCGCTCGCCGGAGTGCGCCCGGCCGGCGTGCTCATCGGCACCTTGACGCTGCTGCCGCACAGCGTCGTCACCGACTCCCCGGCGAACACCGCGCCGGGCAGCGTCCGCATCGCGTGCCGGATGCGCGCGCCGGCGCCGACGATCCAGAACACATCGCTGAAGTCATCGCGAAACACGTCGAAGGTCATTCGTTCGGGTCCTTCTGTAGTTCTCTCAATCCTGTTGCGCTGAAAGGAAGTTAGAGCTGTTTCGGTGATTCATCCACGAGCGAAACGTTGCGCATGTGGTGAAACGTCCTGAAACAAGCTGAAACACCGCGGAGTGCGGACGAGGGAGCAGGAGGTCAGTCGTGCGGGAGAGTCGTCCGCTGTTTCACGTGCGGGTGGGTGCGGAGCTCCGGAATCTCCGGAAGGCGCAGGAAATGACCACCCGATCGGTGGGTGAGCAGTTGGGAACGAGCGCCGCGTGGGTGTCCAGAACTGAGAACAGCTCACGTATCCCGGGCGAGGACGAAGTGCGTGCGTTGTGCGCGCTCTACGGTGCCTCGGAGCAGGCGTGCCAGGAGCTCGTCGACAAGGCCCGCGGGGAGGACAGCGCGTCCATGGACCTGCCCTCCGGTGACGAGTACACCGATCAGCTCGCCAACATCATGCTGCTGGAGACGCAGGCGCGCACCGTCACCGAGTTCGAACTCGCGCTGGTGCCGGGTCTGCTGCAGACAGCGGGTTATGCGCGTGCCGTTTTCGCGACGGTGGAGCGTTCCGAAGCCGAGCTGGAGCGGCGCGCGACGACGCGGTTGAGCAGGCAATCGTTGCTGACCCGGCCGAACGGGCCACAGTTGTGCTTCCTGCTCGACGAGTTCGTGCTGCACCGGAGGATCGGTGGCCCTTCCGTCATGCAGCGGCAACTGCGCACCGTGCTGGACGGCAGCGAGCTGCCGAACGTGCACGTGCGCGTCATCCCGAGTTCCGCTGGAGCGCACGCCGGATTGGACGGGCCGTTCGCGCTGTACGAGTTCGCCGCGCTCAACACCTACGTCTACCTGGAGAACCGCCAAGGTGGGATATTCCTGACCGACTCCTGCGTCGCGCGGAACTACGTGCGGGCGCGGGACGAGTTGTGGCGGCAAGCCCTGGACGAGGAGGGCACGCGCGAGTTGATCGCGGAGCTCATGGAGAGGCGGGCATGACCGAGGTGCGGTGGCGCAAGAGCAGCAGGAGCGGTTCGGCGACCAAGTGCGTCGAGGTGGCCTTCGTCGGCGGCGGTGTGCGGGTGCGGGATTCGAAGGACCGGGCCGGTGCGCGGTTGGCGGTGGAGCAGCGGTCGTGGCGCGGCTTCGTGGATGCGCTGCGCACGGGCAGGTTCGACGTGGACTGAGGCCGGATCTGCGGCCGATGTGCGGCCGTTCGGGTGAGGTTTGATCCGTTGAAAATGCCGGGAACCGTCCCCGCGGCTGCACGCGTCCCGTTAGAGTGTGCCCGACTTGCCAGGCGCGGGGGCACTGTGAAGGGGGTTGCCATGAGCGAAGGTGGTGGCTTCGAGGGGTCGAAGCAGGCTCTGGGGGAGGTCAGCAAGCAGACCGGCTGGATCAACGAGCAGGTCGGGGCCGGCAAGCTCCGGCTCGATCCCGAGGCCGCCGAGAAGGCGGCGAAGCGGTGCCGGGACGAGGCGGATGCGCTGGCTGAGCTACGCGGTAACAACCAGATGATTGCACGTGTCGAAGGTCTGGGGAACTATCCGGACGGCAAGGCGTTGCAAGAGCGCTTCGTGCAGAAGGCGACGGATCCCGAGGCCGGGGCGCTTCCATTGCTGGAGCAGATGGAGGACGAGCTTCGCAAGCTGGCCGAGGCGTTCGAAGGCGCGGCGAAGGATTACCGTGCTACTGACGAACAGGCCGCTGGAGATATGCAAGGTGGGTTGCGACAGTGAACAGGATCGCTCGTTCGGTGCTGGGTATGTCGGCCGGTGTGGTGCTGGCCGGGGTATCGGCGTGTGCGACGCCGCCTGGCGGGTCGGAGTCTGAGCGGCCGTCGGGGACTGCGCAGCAGTCGAAGGCGCTGGAGCGCTTCGATCCGTGCACATTCTTCAACTCGGATGAGCTGAACTCGTGGGGGCTTCCGCTCGGGAAGGGGAAGGATTCGACGCAGGTCTCCTGGGAGCCGTCCTGCCGTTGGTCCGGTGACGAGAAAATCATCGACTTCAGCAAGAACGTCGAAGAGACGGTGGATTCGTACAAGCAGAGCGGTAACTGGGAATCGTACGAGAAGCAGCAGATCGCGGGACGTTCGGCCGCGGTCGCACAGGTTCCTGGTGCTGGTGACGGTGGCTGCAACATCCTCGTCGATGCTGGTGGTGGCGTTGCGATTTATCAGGTCACCCTCAAAACTACTTCTTCTGCGGATCCGTGCCAGGAGCTGAAGAAGATCGCTGAAGCCACGGCGGCGCGGTTGCCGGAGTGACCGGGGTGCGGGTGCCGGGATTCTGCAGCGCGGCCGGTGCGGTACCGGTACCGCTCGTCGGGTGATGCGGGTCGACCCCAGCACCGAGCTTCCTTCCCGTTCAGCGGAAGGGGATCCGCACCGGGACGGGTGCGAGTCGGGTCCGCTGCGCACAACGCTGTGGTCCGCTCTTGCCGCCGCCGTGGCGGAATCCTGACGAATCGGTGGATTCGTGTGACAGGGGATCAGCCGGGATCGTAAGGTGTTGCACGCGCTCGGCCAGGAGGTGGTGCACCGGGGCCGGCCTGTCGGGCGGCATCAGGTTCGGACGGTGCGTGCGGCCGCTGGGGTGGTCGCCGGGAACGACGAGGGGGTCAGGCCGTGGGGGTCACCGAGTTCTTCAGCGATACGGGCCGGAACATCCACGACGGCGGAGCCAGGCTCTTCGGCTACGAGAGCTTCGCGGAGGCCGACCGCAAGGAGCAGGCGCAGCAGGCCGAACAGGCGCACCAGCAGAACATGAACCAGCTGCAGCAGCGCAACCGCGGTCTGCAGGAGGGCGTGGAGGGTTACGACTCGCCCGCGGTGACGCAGCGCGTCAACTGGGAGGGCTACAGCCACGCCCAGATCTACCAGACGAACCAGGACTCGATCGAGGCCGGCAAGGTCGGTCAGATCGCGGACGCGTGGAAGAAGCTCGGCAAGGGTGTGGCCGACCGGGGTCCGCAGTTCTCCCAGGACATGGACAAGATCCTCGGCGGCAGCTGGGAGGGCGAAGCGGGCGAGAAGGCCAAGAGCGCGTCCAAGCCCGTCTCCGACTGGATGACCGGCACCGGCAACGCCGTCCACATGACCGGCAACAACATGCAGACCACCGGCGACGGCGCCGGTGAGGCCAAGAACATGGTCGGTGAGCCGGAAGGTCACAACGCCTGGGAATCGGGCCTGAAAACCGCGGTGAGTCCCGTGATGGGCGGTGCCGACGCGCTCGGCCAGATGGAGCGGCGCCAGGAGGAGGAGAAGGCCGCGCGCCAGACCATGGGCAACGTCTACAGCCCCACGGTCACCCAGGTGGACCAGCAGATGCCCACCTACCGCAAGCCGGACGGCACCGCGGTCGAACCACCCCCGGCGCAGCCGCAGGACTCCACGAACTGGGGCGGTGGTGGCGGCGCCACCACCCCGGCCAACGCGACGCCCGGCGGCCCCGGCGGCACGTCCAGCGTCCCCGGCGGCGGCTCCTACCCGGGCACGCCCGGAACTGGCGGTCCCGGGAGCAACGCGCCCTCGACGAACTACCCGGGTGCACCGGGGTCGACCACCCCCAGCACCTCGGCACCCGCCTCGACGGCGATGCCCGGTGCCCCGGGCGGTCCCGGCGGTGCGGCCACCCCGGGCGGAGGCGGCACGCCCGGCGGTGGCGGCGCCGCCGGCGGCGTGGTCGGCACGCCCGGCGGTGCACCCGGCGGCAAGTCCGGCGCCGGCACCGGCCCGGGCGGGCGCTCCGGCGTCGGCAACGGCGGAGCCAAGACCGGCGCGCCCGGCGGTGCGGGAACCGCGGCGGGCCGCGGGGCGGCCGGCCGCGGAGCCATGGGCGGCATGGGCGGCCGCGGCGGCCAGGGGCAGGGCGAGGACGACGAGCACGAGCGCCCCTCGTGGCTCGAGGAGAACGAGGACGTGTGGTTCAACGACATGCCGAAGACCGCCCCGCCCGTCCTCGGCGAGTGACCGCGTCCGCGCCGTTCCCGGTGCAGGAACGCGCCCGGTGCGCAGGCCGCGCCCCAGCGGCCGGCGCACCGGGGTGAACCGTTTTCAGAGCGGTGCGCCCGTTGCGGGCGGGTAGTGGGGAGGGACCTCCCGCACGTCCCGGCTTCCCCGCCGCCCTCCCGAGGCGGTGGAGCATCGAGCGGCGACCTGCACCACGTCCCTCCCGGCTGCCGCGCCGATGCGGGAAGCGGGAGTCGAAAGCCCCGGTCGACGCCCGCGCGGCGCCGCCCGGGCCGCCGCGCGATCAGGAGAGAGGAAGCAGACACCGTGACCCAGCTGGGACGCTGGCAGCTGCCGCCCGTGCACCTCGACGCCGTGCTGACCTACCTCGGCGTCGAGGACCTCACCCTCCCGCTGACCACCCGCTCCCACGGCCACACAGTCGAGCAGTGGGCGCGGACCGTGCAGAACGAGATCGGCAACATGACCGCGAGCGGCGTCCTCGTCGACGACGAGGTGGAGCCGAACCTGGCCGCCGCGCTGCGCGCGCTGGCCAAGCCGTACCTGTGGGCCGATTCGATCTGGTACCCGGACGCGGGGCAGCCGCACTGCTGGCGCACCGTCGCGGCGATCACCGAGGGCGAGCGGGGAACCCGCGTCGTGCTCGGCGTGCAGCCCCCCGACGAGGACCCCCAGCGCGGCGGGCCGCTCACCGTGGAGGTGCACGAGCGCGTCACCGCGGCGGAAGTGCTGCTGCCGACGCTGCCGCCCGCGCCGAAGGGGCAGCACCCCGCGGTGCGCGTGCCGCCGGCCGAGCTGGAACCCCGCCGGGGGCCGGATGAGGGCGAGGAGCCCGACGGCTTCATGCGGCCCGCCGCGTCCGGCAACCGGATGCGCAGCGGGGACCGCCAGGTGCAGCTGGCGAAGCAGATCGCCGGGCTGCCGCGCGTGCGCGTCGGCCAGTTCGCGGTGAACAAGCGCGACCAGCTCGGCAAGCGGCAGCGCTCGTCGATCGCGGCGTGGTTCGACACCCCCGAGCCCGACGGGCGCTACCTCAACCGCGCCGAGCGCGGCAGCACCGGCGAGGAGCTCGCCGCGTTCGTGCCCGCCGACGCGCGGGAGATCGGCAACCAGGTGGAGAGCATGCTCAAGCAGCTCGGCTGAGCGCGTGCTCCCTGCGCAGCGCAGACCTCCTGGAGAGTGAGGTGTGCCACAACACCGCGGGTGCTCCGGCGGGAGCGGGCGCGCAGCGTTCCTCCGCCCGGGCTCGTTCACCCGGGTGGATCGTCCGGGGGTTGTACGAAACCCCCGCGTTCGGACGTAGGCTGCGGGCATGGTCGACCCCCAACTGCATCGCGTCACGCTGCCCAACGGGCTGCGCGTGGTGCTCGCGCCGGACACCACCCCGGGGACGGCTCCCGTGGTGGGCGTCAGCGTGCACTACGACGTGGGTTTCCGCTCCGAGCCCGAAGGGCGCACCGGTTTCGCCCACCTCTTCGAGCACCTCATGTTCCAGGGCAGCGAGAGCCTGGAGAAGCTCGCGCACTTCCGCCACGTGCAAGGCTCCGGCGGGATCTTCAACGGCTCGACCCACCAGGACTACACCGACTACTTCCAGGTGCTGCCGACGCAGGCCCTGGAGCGGGCGCTGTTCCTGGAGGCCGACCGGATGCGCGCGCCGCGGCTGACGGAGGAGAACCTCCGCAACCAGATCGACGTCGTCAAGGAGGAGATCCGGCTGAACGTGCTCAACCGGCCCTACGGCGGGTTCCCCTGGATCCTGCTGCCGCCGGTGCTGTACTCCACGTTCGCCAACGCGCACAACGGCTACGGCGACTTCACCGACCTGGAACGGGCCACGGTGGACGACTGCGCCGCGTTCTTCGACAGCTACTACGCGCCGAGCAACGCGGTGCTGACCATCGCCGGCGAGTTCGACGTCGACCACGCGGTGGAGCTGGTGCACGAGCACTTCGGTGACGTGCCCGCCCGCGAGGTGCCGCCTCGGCCCTCGTTCGGCGAGCCGCACCTGGCCGCGGACGCGCGCGAGCAGCGCACCGACCCGCACGCCCCGCTGCCCGCGGTGGCGCTCGGCTACCGGCTGCCCGACCCGGTGGCGGACCCGGACGGCTACCTGGCGCACGTGGTGCTGGCCGCCGTGCTGTCCGAGGGCGACGCCTCGCGGCTGCAGCAGCGGCTGGTGCACCGCGACGAGCTCGTCGTCGACGTGCACGCCGGCGCCGGGCTGATGGGCGCGCCGCTGGACGCGCGCGACCCGGACACGTTCACGTTCACCGCGATCCACACCCCGCAGGTGGAGGTGGACCGCGTGGTCGGGGCGATCGACGAGGAGCTGGACCGGTTGTCCGTGGACGGTCCCAGCGCCGAGGAGCTGCACCGGGTCACCGCGCGCTGGTCGGCGAGCCTGCACCGGGAGCACGACCGCGTCATGTCCCGCACGCTCGACCTCGGCAGCACGGAGCTGCTGCACGGGCGCGCCGAGCTGGTGTCCGAACTGCCCGGCCGGGTCGCCGACATCACCCCGGGGGCGGTGGCCGCGGCGGCGAAGTCGCTGCGCGGGGACACCCGGGCCGTGCTGGAAATCCGACCCGACGAGAGCACCGCAGGAGGTGCGGCATGAGCGCAACGCACCGCAGCGCCGAGGAGATCGGCCGGACGCCGGAAGGCCCGCGCCCGCTGCCGCCGCTGGAACAGCCGCGCGCGCACGACGCTCCGGCCACAGTGGACACGGTGCTGGACAGCGGGCTGCGCGTCATCGCCGCCCGGCACGGATCGGTGCCGATGGTGGAGCTGCGGCTGCGCATCCCCTTCGCCTCCGACGACGCGCTGCACCCGGCCCGGGCGGAGGTGCTGGCCGACTCGCTGCTGACCGGTGCGGGTGAGCGCGACCGCGTGCGCATGGACACCGACCTCGCCGCGGTCGGCGGTGACCTGCAGGCCGGGGTCGACCCGGAGCGGCTGACGCTGTCCGGCAGCGCCCTGTCCGACGGGACGGACACGCTGCTGGAGGTGGTGGCCGACGCGCTGACCGCCCCGGCCTACCGGGAGGACGAGGTCGCCGCCGAGCAGACGCGGCTGGTGGAGCGGATCACCGTTGCTCGTTCGCAGCCGCGGGTGATCGCGCGCGAGGAGCTGCAGCGCCGCCGCTACGGCGACCACCCGTTCGTGCGGGAAGTGCCGCAGGTCGAGGACGTCTCCCAGGTCACGCCGGAGGCGGTGCGCCAGCTGCACCGGCGGTCGGTGCTGCCGCGCGGTTCCACCCTGGTGCTCGTCGGCGACCTCGATCCGGAGGAGGCGGTCTCCCGCGTGCAGCGGGCGTTCGCCGGGTGGAGCTCCGCGGAGGCCGCGCGCGAGATGCCGGACCTGCCCGCGGTGCAGGGCGGTGACCTGCGGCTGGTGCACCGGCCGGGTGCGGTGCAGTCGCAGCTGCGGTTCTCCGCCGAGGCCGTGCCGCGCACCGACCCGAGCTACCCGGCGGTGCAGATCGCCAACCTCGTCTTCGGCGGCTACTTCTCCTCCCGGCTGGTGGAGAACATCCGCGAGGACAAGGGCTACACCTACGGCGCGCACTCCACGTTCGAGTTCACCCCGAGCGGTGCGACGCTGCTCGTCGACGCGGACACCGCCAGCGAGGTCACCGCGGCGGCGCTGCTGGAGGCCCGCTACGAGTTCGGGAAGATGGCGGTGCAACCGCCGACTGAGTCCGAAGTGGACTCGGCTCGGCAGTACGCCATCGGAGCGCTGTCCACATCGACCTCCTCGCAGTCCGGTCTCGCTTCGATGCTGTCCACAATGGCCGCAGGCGGTCTGGGCGTGGAGTGGTTGACGGGGCATCCGGACCGGCTGCGCGCGGTGACGCGCGACGATGTGGCCGAGGCGGCGAAGTTGTTCGGCCCCGCGAGGTTCACCGGGGTGGTCGTCGGCGACGCGGACCAGCTCGCCGATCAGCTCCGGTGCCTGGGAGGGGTCGAGCTGCCGTGATGAGCGGAACCGATGTCGGTGCGGAGTTCGAACTGGACACCGCACCGCTCCTTTCTCGGTCCACAGTGGATCGCAGAGAAGAGCTGCGCGACTCCGCCGCGGGCGCGGCGGAGCTGTGGCGCGGGGGGAGGCTGCTGCAGGTGGACCGGCGCGGGCGCGCACCCGTGACCGCGTGCGCCGACGGCGGCGTCCGCCTGCGCTACGACCGCACCGAGGAACTCGGTGCCGAACCCGCGCCCGGGGCGGTGCTGCTCGGCGCCGAGGACGGCACCGGATACTGGGCCGTGCGGCCCGGCGCGCAGGCCCCGCAGGCCGAGTGGCGGGACCTGCGCACCGCGGGGGCCCTGCTCAGCGACACCGAGGCCGGGCTGCTGACCACGGCCGTCGGCCTGCTGGGCTGGCACCAGCGCGCCGGCTACTGCTCCGTGTGCGGGGCGTCCACCCGGCCGGACCGGGCCGGGTGGGTGCGCGTGTGCAGCGGCTGCGACCGCGAGGAGTACCCCCGCACCGACCCGGCGGTGATCTGCCTCGTGCACGACGGCGCCGACCAGGTGCTGCTGGCGCGGCAGCCGGTGTGGCCGCCGCAGCGGTACTCCGTGCTCGCCGGGTTCGTCGAGGTCGGCGAATCGCTGGAAGCCTGCGTGCGCCGCGAGATCGAGGAGGAGGTCGGCGTGCGCGTCGACCGCGTGCGCTACCTCGGCAGCCAGCCGTGGCCGTTCCCGCGCTCGCTGATGCTCGGCTTCGCCGCCGTCGCCGACCCGTCGGTGCCGCTGCGACCCGCGCTCGGCGAGATCGAGGAAGCGCGGTGGGTGCACCGCGACACGGTGCGCGCCGCGCTCGACTCCGAGACCGGCGCGGTCGACGGCCTGCTGCTGCCCCCGGGCGTGTCCATCGCCTACCGCATGCTCCGCGGGTGGGCACTGGACGGGTGACGTTGGGAGGGCCTGCGGATCGGCTCGCGCAGCGAGTCCGGTGGGTCGGTCTGCGTGCCGGGGCAGGAAGGGGCTTCGCCGCTTGCCCGGCGGAGCGATGGGCCACGCGAAAATCCACCGCACCCGGGTGGAACGCGGTCTCGTGGCGCACACCGCGCCGGGGTGCGCGCCCGCGTGCGGGCGCGGGTCTGCGAGGATCGGCCGCATGGCCGATCAACCGCGACTGCTGGAAGGGCTCGATCCGGAGCAGCGGCAGGCGGTGCTGGCCCCGCGCGGACCCGTGTGCGTGCTGGCCGGCGCGGGGACCGGCAAGACCCGCACGATCACGCACCGCATCGCGCACCTCGTGCAGCGCGGCCTCGTCGTGCCGCAGCACGTGCTGGCGGTGACCTTCACCGCCCGCGCCGCCGGGGAGATGCGCACCCGGCTGCGCGCCCTCGGCGCCCCCGGGGTGCAGGCGCAGACCTTCCACGCGGCGGCGTTCCGCCAGCTGCGCTACTTCTGGCCCCGCGTGCACGACACGCCGCTGTGGACGTTGGTGGATAACAAGTTCCGACTGGTGGTGCAGGCGGCCAACCGCATCGGCGCGTCCACCGAGAAGGAGGACGTGCGCGACTTCGCCTCGGAGGTCGAGTGGGCCAAGTCCAGCCTCGTCGGCCCCGAGCAGTACGAGGCGGCCGCCACCCGCGCCGGCCGGGAGACGAGCATCCCGCCCGGCCAGCTGGCCCAGCTGTTCACCGCCTACGAGGAGGCGAAGAACCGCGCCGAGGTGCTCGACTTCGAGGACCTGCTGCTGCACATCGCCGCGATCCTGGAGGACGAACAGGCGGTGGCCGAGCAGTTCCGCGCCCAGTACCGCTCGTTCGTCGTCGACGAGTACCAGGACGTGAACCCGCTGCAGCAGCGCGTGCTCGACGCGTGGCTCGGCGGTCGCGACGACCTGACCGTCGTCGGCGACGCCAACCAGACCATCTACTCCTTCGCCGGGGCCACGCCCAAGTGGCTCATCGGGTTCTCCCGCCGCTTCGCCGAGGCCGCGGTGATCAAGCTGGAGCGCGACTACCGTTCCACCCCGCAGATCGTGGAGCTGGCCAACCAGGTCATCGGCGCCGCGCGGGAACGACCCGCCGGGGCGCGGCTGCAGCTCGTCGGCCAGCGCCCCGACGGCCCGCGGCCGGACTTCAGCGAGCACGACGACGAACCCGCGGAGGCCGAGTCCGTCGCCCGCGAGATCGCCAAGCTCGTCGGCCGGGGCGTGCCGCTGTCCGAGATCGCCGTGCTGTTCCGCGTCAACGCCCAGTCGGAGGTCTACGAGAAGGCGCTGTCCGAGGCGGAGATCCCGTACCAGGTGCGCGGCGGGGAGCGGTTCTTCGCCCGCGACGAGGTCCGGAAGGCCATGGCCGCGCTGCGCACCGCGGTCGCCCGCGCCGAGCCGACCCCGCTGCCCGAGCAGGTCCGCGCCGCGCTGGCCGAGCTCGGCCTGACCGCGCAAGCCCCCGCGGGCGGATCGGCGCGCGAGCGCTGGGAGTCGCTCAACGCGCTCGTCGAGCTCGCCGAGGAGCTCGCGCGGACCGAACCCGACGCCGACCTGGGCCGCTACGTGCGGGAGCTCGACGCGCGCGCCGAGGCGCAGCACCCGCCGACCGTGGAAGGCGTCACCCTGGCCTCGCTGCACGCGGCCAAGGGCCTCGAATGGGACGCGGTGTTCCTCGTCGGCTGCGTCGACGGCACGCTGCCGATCCAGCGGGCCGACACCACCGCGGCCGTCGAGGAGGAGCGGCGGCTGCTGTACGTGGGCGTCACCCGCGCCCGGCAGCACCTGCGGCTGTCCTGGTCGCTGGCGCGGCAGGCCGGCGGCCGGCGCAACCGGCGCCGCAGCCGGTTCCTGCACGGGCTCATCCCGGACCGGCACCCTGCCGCGCTGCCCGCGAAGGCCCGCTCGGACGCCCAGCAGGCCGACGCGGCGAAGTCGAAGGGCAAGACCGCGCGGTGCCGCCTGTGCGGGCAGAAGCTCACCGAGACGCTGCACATCAAGATCGGCCGCTGCGCCGACTGCCCCTCCGACGTGGACGAGGAACTGCTGGGCCGGTTGAAGTCGTGGCGCAGCCAGCGGGCCAAGCAGCTCAGCGTGCCGGCCTACGTGGTGTTCACCGACGCCACGCTCATCGCGATCGCCGAGCAGCGGCCCGCCGACGAGAGCGGGCTCGTGGGGATCTCCGGCATCGGGGCGAGCAAGCTGGAGAAGTTCGGTTCCGACGTGCTCGCACTCGTGCGCGGTGAGCAGAACTAGCCGCAGCCCCGGTCGTGTGTCGCTGAACTCGCAGGTCAAAAATTCGTTGCGAGCTCGCAGCGGCGGCTCGTAGAGTGCGCGAGCAGCGGATGCCGCGAGGCCGGCACCGCACGCCCGTCGAGAGGGGCTCGACGCGGCCCGAACGCACTGCCGGAGGTGGCGACCATGCTGATCGACGCGATCGGAACGCCGGCCGGCCTCGTCGCGTTCGACGCGCCGTTCCGCGCGGTGCGCCCGTATCCGTTCTTCGACCGCGCCCGCGTCATCGGCTGGTTTCCCACCCGGCGCCGGTCCGCCGCTGAACGCCGCACGCGTTCACTGAGCTAACTCCGCACGCGCAGCTCAGGCCGCGGACCCGCCAGCCGGGTCCGCGGCCTTTTTCGTGCGCTCAGGGGCCGCCGCGCGGCGATCACCAGGACCAGTTCCCGCAGCACGACAGCGTTCACGAGAACAGCAGGAGGTCATCGCATGGCTACCGCGAGTGTCCGACAACGGACCCGCGTGGCGGAGAACTCGACGGAGGGGGGAGGAGCACCCACCTCCGCGGAAACCCCGCCCGGCCCGGACGGAGCCGGGCCGGACGGAGCCGCTGGGGGTGGGCGGCCTGCGGTCGCCGACCGCGGCCGGGCGCTGCGGTTGCCCTGCCGCGCCGACCCGGACCTGTGGTTCGCGGAGACCCCGCGCGAGTTGGAGAAGGCCAAGACGCTGTGCGCCGAGTGCCCGATCAAGGCCGAATGCCTGGCCGGGGCGCTCGCCCGCGGCGAGCCCTGGGGCGTGTGGGGAGGCGAGATCCTCGACCAGGGCGCGGTGATCCAGCGCAAACGGCCCCGCGGCCGGCCGCGGAAGCACCCCGCCCCCGAGGAGGCCGCCGCCCCGCAACCGCGCGGCCGGGACGCGCGCGCCGCGTGAACCGCGCCGCACCAGCCGGTCGGGGGAGCCGGCCGGTGCGGCGCGGCGGGCCCGGCGGTGATCGCGGCGACGGCCCGGTTCCCCCGCGTACAGTGCTGTGCATGGTCGAACACGCGCACTCGCACGACAACATCGACTGGGACGCGCGGCTGGCGGACCTGCGGCAGGTCGACGAGCTCGTCGCACCGGAAACGCGGCAGCTGGTGGCCTCGCTGCTGCGCGCCGAGGACCGCCGGGTCGTCGAGATCGGCGCGGGGGCCGGCGGGACGGCCGCGGCCTTCGCCGCGGAGCTGGGGCGGCGCGATCCGGGCGGTGCGGGGGTCGTCGTCGTGGACTCGGCGCCGCAGCTGCTGGCCGAGGCCACCCGCCGCGCGCGGTGCTCCGTCAGCGCCGACGTGGAAGTGCGCGGTGTGCGCGCCGACGCGGCCGGGCCGGAACTCGCCGAGGCGGTCGGGGAGCAGGTCGACCTGGTGCACGCCGCGTTCGCCGTGCACCACCTGCCCGACCAGGTGGCCGGGCTGCGGCGGCTGGCCGGGCTGGCCCGTCCCGGCGGGCGGGTGGCCATCGTCGAAACCGGGCTGCCGCCCCGCGTGCTGCCGTGGGACGTGGGCCTCGGCGAACCCGGCCTGGAGGAGCGGCTGACCGCCACCGACGACGAGTGGTTCCGTCGCATGCGCGCCGAGATGGAAGGCGCGGTGCGCCTGCCCGTCGGGTGGGGCAGCGCCATGCGCGAGGCCGGTCTGCAGGACGTGGAAACCTGGAGCTACCTCGTCGACCGGCCGGCCCCGCTCGACGAGAACGTCCGCGGCGCCGTGCTCGGCCGGCTCGCGCACCTGCAGCGGCACGCCGCGGAACGCGTCGGAGCCGAGGACGCCGCGGTGCTGGAGCGGCTGCTCGACCCGGACGACCCGCACTACGCCGGCAACCGGGAGGACCTGTACTACCTCGCCGCGCACTCCGTCATCCTCGGCACCGTTCCTGAGAAGACTTCGGATCGGTCTGCGTGCGGGCTTTCCGCAGCGGAACCTCAGGCACGGCCCATGCCCGGGGTGCTCGACATCGAGTAGCCACCTGCACAACGTCGAGCCTTCCTCGCACGGGCCGCACCTGAGAACCTGCGGTGGCCCGGTTGCGTTGTTGGGGTGCGGTGGAGAGCGTTCGGGAGCTGCCGTGCCGGAATGAGACAGCGGGGATCGAACGCTCCGATCAAGCCGTCCCCGCGGTGACCATCGGTACGTACTGGACGTCGTGCCTCCCGAGCAACTCGGCCACGCGCTTCAGCGGCCGCCCAGCAGACCACCTCTCCGGAGGTGATGCTCACGCACCCTGCGGCTGCTCGTCGGCGGTGAACCCGGGCAGCCAGCGGTTCATGATCTCCCGGGCGGGCACCTCCGCGTCGAGCTGGCACAGGATGCCCGTGGTGCCCAGGGTCACCCGGTGGATCACCAGGTAGTCCGGCGGCAGGTTGAGCAGGCGACCGGTGTGGAAGTCCGGGCTGCGCAGGTCGCCCACCCGCTCGGCCTGCCGCTGCAGCCACGCGCGGGTGAAGTGGAACGTCTCCGTGCGCGCCGGCTCGGTGAACGGGTTGAGGTAGGCGTGCACGTCCGCGGCGGTGATGTCCTGCTCCGGCGGCACGAACCGCTCGGCGCGCAGCAGCTCCAGCAGCTCGTCCGAGCGCTCCTGCAGCGACAGCCGCATCATCCGGCCGAGCGTGTCCGGCAGGCCGCGCGGCAGGTTGGCCACCGCGCCGAAGTCGATCACCGCGAGCCGGCCGTCGGGCAGCAGCCGGAAGTTGCCCGGGTGCGGGTCCCCGTGCAGCAGTCCCACCCGCGCGGGCGCGGAGAAGTGGAACCCGGCCAGCGCCACCCCCGCCCGGTCGCGTTCGGCGCGCTCGCCGGAGGTGATCAGCTCGCCGAACGGGCGGCCGTCCACCCACTCCGACACGAGCACCCGCGGGGAGCTGGCCACCACCCGCGGCACGTGCACCGCGGGATCGCCGTCGAAAGCGGCCGCGAACGCCCGCTGGTAGTCCGCCTCCGCGCGGTAGTCGAGCTCCTCGACCATGCGTTCCTGCAGCTCCGCCAGCAGCGGCTTCACCTCGGCCCCCGGCGCCAGCGACTGGAACAGGCGGGAGAACCGGGACAGCTGCCGCAGGTCGGACCGCAGCGCCTCACCGGCACCCGGGTACTGGACCTTCACCGCCACGGTGCGGCCGTCGTGCCAGGTGGCCCGGTGCACCTGCCCGATGCTGGCCGAGGCCGCCGGGGTGTCGTCGAACTCGGCGAACCGCTGGCGCCAGGCCGTGCCGAGCTGCTCGTCGAGCACCCGGTGCACACCGGCCGCCGACATCGGCGGCGCGTCCGACTGCAGCCGGTTGAGCGCCTCCCGGTACGGCCCGGCGAGGTCCTCCGGCACGGCCGCCTCGAACACGCTCAGGGCCTGGCCGAACTTCATCGCACCGCCCTTGAGCTGCCCGAGCACCGCGAACAGCTGCTCCGCGGTCTTGGCGGAGACCTCGTTGCTGACCTCCTCGGCGTCGTACCCGGTCAGCCGCTTCCCCCACCCTGTCGCCCAGCGGCCGGCCACCCCGAGGGGGAGGCCGGCGAGCTTGGCGGTCCGGCGTGCCGCGCGGCGGGGAATGTCGGACACGGGTTCTCCTCGGGTGCGGCGGGAACCTCCAGGACGAACAGGGATGCGGATGCGGGCATCCCGACGCCATGCTAGAGGCTGCACGCCGCGGTGTGGGCCCGTCGATCGTTCCGGTGCTGCCGCGCCGGGCCCCTCTCAGGACGATTTGCCGAGAATTCGCGTCATCTTCGTGCCGCAGACAGGGCAGGTGCCCTTGGCCATGCGGCGTCCGTTGGTTTCCTCGACCTCGCCGCTGAAGTCCCGCTTCTCACGGCACTTGACGCAGTAGCCGTTGTACGTCTCGGCCACGGGGCCGCCCTCCTTCGTCTCCGGCATCGGTCCGCTCCGCGCGGGCGTCCCGCGCGGGGCGGCGTGTTGCTCAGGAAGGTACAGGCGGCGCCCCCGGTGTGCATGCATCTGCAGCACCGCGTGTTCGTCCGAACGGAGCAGTGATCCGTGATCACCGGGGATCGCCGGGTGCGGTACGGATCACAGGGGCCTACCGCCGGTGGCGGCACCGACTAAGCTCTCGTGGCGTGGCTGAACCGCGGGTGGAGGTACGCCGCAGTGCTCGCCGCAAGAAGAGCGTGAGCGCCTACCGCGACGGCGACACGGTCGTGGTGCTGCTCCCGGCTCGCATGAGCGCTGCGGAAGAAGAACGATGGGTCGCGGACATGCTCAGCCGGCTCGAGCGCAGCGAGACGCGCCGGCGCTCGCCGGCGCGCGAGTCCGACGGGGAACTGCTGCGCCGCTGCCGCGAGCTGTCCCGCACGTACCTGGACGGGCGGGCCCGTCCGGACGTCGCGCGCTGGGTGCCCCCGATGCGCACCCGCTGGGCCTCGTGCACCCCCGCCGACCGGTCGATCCGCGTGAGCCGGCGCCTGCGCGAAGTGCCCGCCTGGGTGCTGGACTACGTGCTCGTGCACGAACTGGCGCACCTGCTCGTGCCCGGCCACGGGGCGGACTTCTGGGCTTGGGTGCGGCGCTACGAGAAGACCGACCGGGCCATCGGCTACCTGGAGGGGATCTCCGCTGCCGCGCACCTCGAGCTCGGCGGCGACGCGGACAACGACGACTGACCGGCCGCTGCGGCCGGTCACCGCTGCCGCGGAGGCCGCGGGACCGGGCCGCGTCAGCTGCGGTCCGAACCGCCCTCGTCCTCGGAGTCCCCGGCGGAGTCGTCACCGCGCTCGGATCCGCCCCCGGACCCGCCGCCGTCGGAGCTCCCGGACCCGCCGGGCTCCTCGGACTCCTTCGCGGCGGACTCGCGCTCCTCGGCGCGCTTGATCGCCGCGATCGGGTCGTCCAGGTCGCCGGAGCGGCCCCACCGGTCGGCGAAGTCCAGCGGCTCGTCCAGGTCCTCGGCGGTCGGCAGCAGGTCCGGGTGGTCCCAGACCTGGTCGCGACCGGCGGTGCCGTGCCGCTCGGTCATGATCCGCCACAGGTTCGCCGCGTCGCGCATCCGCCGCGGCCGCAGCTCCAGCCCGATGAGCGTGGCGAAGGTCTGCTCGGCCGGACCGCCGGTGGCGCGGCGCCGCCGCACCATCTCGCCGAGCGCCTCCGCACCGGGCAGGCGGTCGGCGAGCGCGTCGGCCACGACCACGTCGACCCAGCCCTCGACCAGCGCCAGCAGCGTCTCCAACCGGCTCAGCGCCGCCTGCTGCTCCGGCGTGTTCTGCGGCTCGAGCATGCCGGAGTTCATCATCTCCTGCATCGAGCTCGGGTCCGACGGGTCGATCTTGCTGGCCATGTCCTCCAGCGAGGAGGTGTCGATGTGGATGCCGCGGGCGAACTCCTCGACCGTGGACAGCAGCCGTTGCCCCAGCCACGGCACGTGCCCGAACAGCCGGTGGTGCGCGGCCTCCCGCGCGGCCAGGAACACGGTCGCCTCGCCGGCATCGCGGTCGAGCCCCTCGACGAAGCGCTCGATGTTCGCCGGCAGCAGCGCTGCCGTTCCGCTCGGCCCCAGCGGCAGGCCCACGTCGGTGGAGGTGAGCACCTCGCCGCCGAGCTGGGCGAGCCCGTTGCCGAGCTGCGTGCCGAAGGTCATGCCGCCCATCTGGCCGAGCATGGACAGCAGCGGTCCCGCGGCCTGCTTGGCCTCCTCCGGCAGCGCCTCCAGCCAGGCGTTGGACATGCGCTGCGCGACCGGGTCGCACAGCTGGCGCCACGTGGGCAGGGTGTTCTCCACCCAGTCCACCGACGACCAGGTGCGCACCGCGCGGACCCCCGCGGGCAGGGCGGTGTTCGGGTCGAGCCACAGCTCGGCCAGGTGCACCGCGTCCTCGACCGCCTTGACCTGCTCCTGCTTCGGGCGTTCGGTGCGCCCGGTGTTCTGCAGCTGCTGCACCGCCAGCTGCTTGGCCATGTCGTAGTTGACCGGCCCGGACGAGCTGCTGCTGCCGGACTGGCTCATCGCCTGCCCGAGCTGGGTCAGCATCTGGCCGAGCTGGCCGATGTCGAAGTTGGGCATGCCGCCGGGACCGGGCATGCCGGAGAAGCCGAAGCCCGAGGAGTCGCCGGAGTCCCCGCCGCCCTCCGAGGACCCGCCTCGGCCGGGCTCGTTGGGCTGGTCCGGGTCGTCGGGATCCTGCGGGTTGAACCCGAACGGCAAGTTGCTCATAGTCCCCACGGTACGCGGCCGGACTCGGTGCACAGAACAGGCAGGCGGGCTCCGCGCGCCCCGCAGCGCAGGGCCTTTCCGGCGGAGCGGCCGCCTGACCCGCGGGAATCCGGGCAGGCCGGGCGATCGGGACGGGCGCGGCGACCGCACCGGGCGGTTGCGGCATCGCGCAGAGCGAACACGTATCCTGGCCGCTCGTGAGTCGCCGCACGTGGACGCTGGTGCTCAGCGTCGGACTGGTCATCGTGTTCGGGCTGCTCGGTGCGGTCGCTCCGGTGCCGTACGTGGCGTTGGGGCCCGGCCCCACCTACGACACGCTCGGCACCGACGGGGACGCGCCGGTGATCCGGATCAAGGGCGAGCGCACCTACCCCACCGAGGGGCACCTGAACATGACCACCGTCTCCGTCACGGACCGGTTGTCCCTGTTCAGCGCGCTGAGCATGTGGGCGAGCGGGCGCTACGCGCTGACCCCGCGCGAGGTGTACTTCCCGCCGGGCAAGAGCGAGCGCGAGGTCGAGAAGGAGAACACCGCGGCGTTCAACGCCTCGCGCACCACCGCCGAAACCGCCGCGCTGGGCTACCTCGGCTACCCCACCGAGGTGGTCGTCGGCCAGGTCGTCGGCGGCAGCCCCGCCGAGGGCGTGCTGAAACCCGGCGACGCGATCCTCCGCGCCGACGGCGACCCGGTGCGCAACGCGCGGTCGCTGCACGAGGCGCTCAGCGACACCAACCCCGGCGACCGGGTCGACATCCGCTACCAGCGCGAGGGGCAGCCGGAGCGCAACGCCACGGTCCGGCTGGCCGAGCGGCCGCACGGCCAGGACGGGCAGAACCGGCAGGGCTTCCTCGGCGTGCAGGCGCAGAAGCAGGCCGACGTCGACTTCGCGGTGGACATCAGCCTGGCCGACGTCGGCGGCCCCTCGGCCGGGCTGATGTTCTCGCTGGCGATCATCGACAAGCTCACGCCGGGCCAGCTGGCCGGCGGCGAGTTCGTCGCCGGCACCGGGGAGATCACCCCGGCCGGCGAGGTCGGGCCGATCGGCGGGATCCGGTTCAAGATGACCAAGGCGCGCGAGGCGGGTGCCACGACCTTCCTCGTGCCGGCGGGCAACTGCTCCGAAGCGGCCGCGCAGGCCCCCGAGGGGATGCAGCTGGCCAAGGTCGGCACGCTCGACGACGCGGTCCGCGCCCTCGACGCCGTGCGCGCGGGAAAGCAGCCCCGGACCTGCTGAGGGCATCCCCGGCGGGTTCGCGGACCGCTCCGCCGGACCCGGTGCGGCGCTCCGCCGACCGCCGGGGACTATGGGGTCATGTCCGCGCAGATCCCCGAGGACGTGGCGGCGGCGTTGCCCGCGGCCACCCGCGAGATCGAAGAGTTCGTGCACGCCCACGGCTGGAACCAGCCGGTGCAGCTGTTCGCCCTGGTGCCCACCGGGCAGCTGCTCTCGGCCGAACCGGGGCTGGCCGACCAGCTGGACCCCGAGGCCGCGCTCACGCCGATCGCCCAGGAGTCGCTGCCGAGCGAGGACCTCGGCGAGGCGCTGTCGCGCATCGTCTGGCCCGAGCAGGTGGCGGGGTGCGCCGTCGTGCAGGAGATCGTCGTCCTGCCGCCGGAGGCCGAGGCGGAGCTGCCCGGTGAGGACGAGGCCGCCCGGCAGGCCGCCGCCGAGCACCCCGAGCGGCACGAGGCGCGTCTGGTGGCCGCGGTGCTCCGCGACCAGTCGGAGACGTGCGTGCTGCGGCTGCGCCCGCAGGAGCCGGAGGCCGAGGAGGCCCGGGGGGACCAGCAGGAGGCCCCCGCGGACGGCGAGGTGGTCCAGGACGCCTCGCTGGCGCCGAACCTGCTGCGCGCGCTGCACGAGACGCTCACCGGCTGAGCACACGACTGCCCCGGAGGTCACCGGGCCGGGGGATGAATCGCACGGGCTGCCCAGTACGTCCAGTTCGTGAAGGGGCTTCCGCGCGTGCTTCTCCCGCATCGTAGAGTGAAAACTCACGAGGGCGGATCGTTCCGCCGCCCGGGCCCGACGATCGTGACCAGGAGCGTGCGCTGTGGCCATGCGGCCCCCGGCAGGGATGCCCAAGTTGTCCAGGCGAGCCCGGATCCTGCTGATCCTCGGCGGCGTGGTGCTCGTCGCCCTGATCGCCGGATCACGGCTGCTCGGGACGTATGTGAACTGGTTGTGGTTCGGCGAGATCGGCTACCGCCAGGTCATGACCACCCAGCTGCTGACCAGGCTCGGGCTGGGGCTGAGCGTGGCGGTGCTCCTCGGCGCCGTCGTGCTGCTGTCGCTGTGGTTGGCCTACCGCAGCCGGCCGGTGTTCGTGCCCGCGAGCGGCCCGGACGACCCGCTGGCGCGGTACCGCACCGTCCTCACCGAGCGCTCCCGCCTGTTCGGGCTGGGCATTCCGGTCCTGGTGGCGGTCTTCAGCGGTCTCGCGGCGCAGGCCCAGTGGCAGGTCGCGCAGCTGTTCTTCAACAGCGTGCCGTTCGGCAAGACCGACCCCGAGTTCGGCAACGACATCAGCTTCTACACGTTCGAGCTGCCGTTCTGGCGGATGGTGCTGACGTGGGCGTTCGTCGCCGTGGCGCTGGCGTTCTTCGCCGCGCTGGTGACGCACTACGTCTTCGGCGGCATCCGGCTCGCCGGGCGCTCGGGGCAGTTCTCCGTGGCCGCGCGGGTGCAGCTGGCGATCTGGGCCGGCATCTTCGTGCTGCTCAAGGCCGTCGACTACTTCCTGGCCCGCTACGACCTGCTGCTGTCCTCGCGCAACGACCTGTTCACCGGTGCCAGTTACACCGACCTGCACGCGGTGCTGCCGGCGAAGCTCATCCTCATGTTCATCGCGCTGTTCTGCGCGGTGGCGTTCTTCGCCGTGGTCTTCCTGCGGAACCTGCAGATCCCCGCGCTGGCCACGGTGCTGCTGGTGCTGTCCAGCGTGGTCCTCGGGGCGATCTGGCCGGCGCTGATGGAGCAGTTCTCGGTGCGCCCGAACGCGAACCAGCGCGAGGCGCAGTCGATCGAGCGCAACCTGGCGGCGACCAAGGACGCCTACCGGGTCGACGACGAGCACGTGAACTTCAAGGACTACCCGGGGCGGACGCAGCTGCAGCCGCAGGAGGTCGCGCAGGACAAGGGCACGATCCCGAACATCCGGCTGCTCGACCCGGCCGTGCTGGAGCCGACGTTCACGCAGCTCACGCAGCAGTACAACTTCTACGGCTTCACCGAGAAGCTCGACGTGGTCCGCTACCGCAACGACCAGGGCGAGCTGCAGGACTACCTGGTCGGGCTGCGCGAGATCGACACCCAGGGCCTGGCGGCGAACCAGCGCACGTGGATCAACCGCCACATGGTCTACACCCACGGCAACGGGCTCGTGGCCGCGCCGGCCGACCGGGTCAACACGACGCTGCAGGAAGGCGGCTCCGAGGGCGGCTACCCGGTCTTCTCCATCAGCGACGTGGCCAACAACGGCCAGGGCAAGATCCCGGTGGAGCAGCCGCGGATCTACTACGGCGAGCTCGTCGGCAACCGCGGCGACTACGCGATCACCGGCGGTGACCCGGGCGATCCGCCGCGGGAGTACGACACCGACACCCAGCGCTACACCTACACGGGCGAGGGCGGTGTGCCGCTGGACAACCCGTTCAAGCGGCTCGTGTTCGCCGCCCAGCACGGCGAGCGCAACATCCTGTTCAACCAGGCCATCGGGTCGAACTCGAAGATCCTCTACGAGCGCAACCCGCGCGACCGCGTGCAGAAGGTGGCGCCGTTCCTCAAGCTGGACGGCGACCCGTACCCGGCCGTGGTCAACGGGCGGATCAAGTGGATCGTCGACGGCTACACGACGCTGAACAACTACCCGTACTCGCAGCGCACGGAGTTCGGCCAGGCCACCCAGGACACGCAGACGGGCAGCGGTGTCGCGGGCCAGCCGAACGAGCAGGTCAACTACATCCGCAACTCGGTGAAGGCCACCGTCGACGCCTACGACGGTTCGGTGGACCTCTACACCACGGACCAGCAGGACCCCGTGCTCAAGGCGTGGAAGGGCGTCTTCCCGGGGCTGATCAAGCCGGCCAGCGAGATCAGCCCCGAGCTGCGGAAGCACTTTCGGTACCCGGAGGACCTGTTCAAGACGCAGCGGGAGATCCTCACGAAGTACCACGTCGACGACCCGGGGAAGTTCTACGCGACCCAGACGTTCTGGGAGGTCCCGCCGGATCCGACGAAGAAGGGCGAGGGCGAGTCCGGCCCGCAGCCGCCGTACTACGTGGTGGCCCAGACGCGCGGCCAGGAGCAGCCGACGTTCCAGCTGATGAGCCCGGTGACGCAGCTGCGGCGGCAGAACCTGGCGGCGTGGATGTCGGCCTCCTCGGACCCGCAGAACTACGGTGAGATCAACGTGCTGCGGCTGCCGACGAACACGCAGACGCCGGGCCCCAACCAGGTGCAGAACCAGATGGAGTCCACCCCGGAGGTCACCGAGAACCGGACGTTGTTCAACAACCCGAACGTCTCGGCGATCTTCGGCAACCTGCTGACGCTGCCGGTGGCGGGTGGTCTGCTCTACGTCGAGCCGATCTACATCCAGCGCAACGAGGAGGAGTCGTACCCGCAGCTGGCGCGGGTGCTGGTCTCCTTCGGCGGCCGCGTCGGGTTCCACGAAACCCTGGACGGAGCGCTGGAGCAGGTCTTCGGCGCGGGCGCCGCCAGCGGCACCGAGACCGGCCAGGGCCAGGAGGACGGCCAGCAGCAGCGGCCTCCGCAGGACGGCCAGCAGCCGCAGGCGGACCAGGAGACCGCGCAGGCGGTCGAGGAGATCAACGCGGCGCTGGAGCACCTGCGCAGCGCCCAGTCGTCCGGCAACTACGGCGAGATCGGCACCGCCTACCAGGAGCTGGGCGCCGCGATCGAGAGGTACAAGCAGGCGCAGGGCGGCTGACCTGGCCTTTCCGGTTGGGCGGTGGGCGCTTCCCGCGAAGTGCCCACCGCCCCGTTCGGGTGAAATCCGCCCGTGCGCACCCCCTGTGCGGGCCCAGCAGCGGCGGTTGCTAAGCTGTGCGCACAACGGAACACGGCGCTCCCGCGGAGCGGATCGGGAATGCACTGGATCGATGCGGTGTTGACCGGGGTGGTTTCGCGGACATCGCAGCCGTGGCGGCGCGGGGTGGAGCAGCTCGGTAGCTCGCTGGGCTCATAACCCAGAGGTCGCAGGTTCGAATCCTGCCCCCGCTACTGGATCGGGAGGGGTCGCGCACCCCTCCCGATTTTTCGTCTTCCGCAGCGGGGCGCCCGGGCCGCTCCGGGCCCGGCCGGGGCACGTGGGATTCCGCCGGCTGCGGCGCGGGGACCCCCGTGCGAGGGCCGCCCGGAGCGGGTGTAGAGTGGTCAGCACAAGGACGGACAGTCCGCATACGGCGCGGGGTGGAGCAGCTCGGTAGCTCGCTGGGCTCATAACCCAGAGGTCGCAGGTTCGAATCCTGCCCCCGCTACTGGTGACCGGGAGGGGCAACGCCCCTCCCGGTTCTTCGTGCCCGGGGCGTGCGGCGGCGTGCGCCGGGCGGGCCGGATCCGATCCGCCCGACGCCGGAGGGGCGGACGGGCCGGTGCGCTCCCGCGGGATCAGCGCCGCGCGGCCCAGGCCCGGGCGCACTCGGCCGAGCACACGCGTTCCCCCGCCTGCGCGGCCCCGAGGTCGGGGAGGAGGCGCCCGCACACCACGCACGGGTCGTGCGCGTGCTGCGGCGGTGCCGCGGCACCGTGCTCGCCGAGGCGGCTCGCGGCCCGCGTGCGGCCGCGGATGACCCTGGTGCGGTTCCAACGCCCGTGCATGGCCGACCTCCCGTTCCGTTCGCCCGCAGGTCGCCGTGCCCGCAGGGTGCTCCTCGCGGGGCCCGGTTGGACAGACCCGGTGGCCGCTGGGAACCGTGTCGGGGCCGGGAACCGCCCGTTCAGGGGAGTCGGGAGGGGCGGATGACTGCGCAGCGTGCGCGCCGCGCACGATCGTGCTCCGCGCTCGCGTGCGACGCCCCTCCGGAACGCGCGACCGGCGCAACCGTTCGTCCACTTGGACCAGTCCGCTGCAACCACTGTGGACAGATACCAGGACCATTGTGGACAGCAAGGCTCGGGCGTGGCACCGTGAGGGTGTGAGCGAGCTGAATGCGACATCCGCCGCCCTTCTGGGGCTACTGCACGACGGGCCGAAGACCGGTGGTGAGCTCGTTGCCGCCGCCACCGAGCGCTTCGGCGGTTTCTTCAGCGTGACGCGCAGCCAGGTGTACCGCGAGCTGCCCGCGTTGACCGATGCCGGCTACCTGCGGCTGGGCAAGCAGGGGCCGCGGTCGAGCCAGCAGTACGTGATCACCGCGGCCGGCAAGCGCGCGTTCAAGTCCTGGTTGAACACCGAGCCGGGACCGGACAACGTGCGCAGCCCGCTGATCCTGCGGTTGGTCTACTCCGGATCGCTGACTCCGAAGCAGCGGGCCAACCTCAAGTCCTCGGCGCGCGTGCAATACCAGGAGAAACTCGACGAGTCCAAGGCCGCGGCGAAGGCCGTGAGCGACCCGTACGAGAAGGCGGCGGCGGACTTCACCGTGGCCTACAACCGGGCGCTCATCAAGCTCATCGACGCCATCCCGGACTGAGGCCCTCGGAGTCGTGCGGTGCCGTGGCGCCCCGGTCGCGGGGCGCCACGGCCGGAGCGGCCTGTTTTCACTCCAACGGATGAACCACGCCGGTGAGCCCCGCCGGGTGAGACCTGCCGGGCGGCTCCCGCGGGATGGTCCGGCCGGGCTGGCCCCGGGCGAGCCCAGCCGGGTGGGCCCCACCGGATGAGCCCCGTCGGGTGAACCCCGTCGGGTGAGCTCCGCGGGTGCGGACGCCCTCCCGGGGCCCGCACGAACTCGCGCGCCTCGTCGCCGCCCGCGGCGGGGCGCGTCCGCATGTCGGTGAGCCGCGCCCGTCCAGTACGCTGGAACTGTGAACTCCGACGTCGCCGCTGAACTCAAGGAACTGTCCAACACGCTGGAGAGCATCGAGAGCGTGCTGGACGTGGAGTCGTTGCGCGCGAAGATCTCCGAGCTGGAGGCCGAAGCGGCCAAGCCCGACCTCTGGGACGACATCGAGTACGCCCAGCGGGTCAACAGCCAGCTCGTGTACCGGCAGGGCGACCTGCGGAGGGTCACCGCGCTCCGGCAGCGCCTGGAGGACCTGCAGGTCCTCTACGAGCTCGGCGAGGACGAGGGCGACACCGCCGAGCTGCAGCGGGCCGAGCAGGAGCGGGCGCAGCTGAAGGAGGACCTCGAGGCCCTCGAGGTCCGCACGCTGCTCTCCGGCGAGTACGACGAGCGCGAGGCCATGGTCACCGTCCGCGCGGAGGCCGGCGGCGTGGACGCGGCCGACTTCGCCGAGATGCTCATGCGCATGTACCTGCGCTGGGCCGAGCGCCACGAATACCCCACGCAGATCTACGACACCTCCTACGCCGAGGAGGCCGGGGTCAAGTCGGCGACCTTCCGGGTGAACGCGCCCTACGCCTACGGGACGCTGTCGGTCGAGCAGGGCACCCACCGGCTGGTGCGCATCTCGCCGTTCGACAACCAGGGCCGCCGGCAGACCTCCTTCGCCGGTGTCGAGGTGCTGCCCGTCGTGGAGGAGACCGACCACGTCGAGGTCAACGAGAAGGACCTGCGGATGGACGTCTTCCGCTCCTCGGGGCCCGGCGGGCAGAGCGTCAACACCACCGACTCGGCGGTGCGCCTGACCCACCTGCCGAGCGGCATCGTCGTGTCCTGCCAGAACGAGAAGTCGCAGCTGCAGAACCGGGAAGCGGCGATGCGCGTGCTGCAGGCCAAGCTGCTGGCGCGCAAGCGCGAGGAGGAGCAGGCCGAGCTGGACGCGCTGAAGGGCTCCGGTTCCAGCTGGGGCAACCAGATGCGCTCCTACGTGCTGCACCCGTACCAGATGGTCAAGGACCTGCGCACGAACTACGAGGTGGGCAACCCGGAGGCCGTGCTGGAGGGGGAGATCGACGGGCTGCTCGAAGCGGGCATCCGCTGGCGCCGCCAGCAGGAGCAGGAAGCGGCCTGACCCCGCGCCGCGGCGTGGCCCGCCCCGCCTCCGCTGGCGGCGGCCGCGGGGTTCGCCCCCGGCGGCAGCGCCGCGCCGCGAGCGGATTCGGGTCTTCCCGGCGAACCGCCCGCGGCGTGATCGCCCCGGCGTTCCGCGCGAATTGCTGCGCACAGCGCACTGCTGCGCGCTGCCGCGTGGTGCGCGGCGCTCGCGCAGCCGCACGCGCCGCGGTGTGATCACTCCGTTACGTGGTGCCTCTCCTGCGTGGTCACCCGGATGCGCGGCGTGTCGCACTTGCGGCGAAACCACTGGTGAGCCGCTCATCCTGGGCCGGGCGGCGGAGCGGGCACGGCCCGTGACTAGACTCCGCTGGCGTGATCCGCCTCGAGCACGTGTCCAAGACGTACAAGACGTCGTCCAGGCCCGCCCTCGACGACGTTTCGATGCATGTCGACAAGGGCGAGTTCGTGTTCCTCATCGGCCCGTCGGGGTCGGGGAAGTCGACGGCCCTGCGGCTGCTGCTGCGCGAGGAAGTGCCGTCCCAGGGCCGGGTCCTCGTGGGTGACTGGAACGTGGCCAAGCTGCCGCGGCGGCGCGTCCCCCGGCTGCGTCAGCGCGTCGGCTGCGTGTTCCAGGACTTCCGGCTGCTGAACAACAAGACCGTCGCCGAGAACGTGGCGTTCGCGCTCGAGGTCATCGGCAAGCCGCGGCACACCATCCGGCGCGTCGTCCCCGAGGTGCTGCAGCTGGTCGGGTTGGACGGCAACGCCGACCGGATGCCGCACGAGCTCTCCGGCGGTGAGCAGCAGCGGGTCGCGATCGCCCGCGCGTTCGTGAACCGGCCGCTGGTGCTGATGTGCGACGAGCCGACCGGGAACCTCGACCCGGACACCAGTCAGGACATCATGCTGCTGCTGGAGCGCATCAACCGCACCGGTACCACGGTCCTGATGGCCACGCACGACCACTCGATCGTCGACTCGATGCGCCGCCGCGTCGTCGAGCTCAGTCTCGGCCGGGTGATCCGGGACGACGCCCGCGGTGTCTACGGCGCGGGTCGGTAACTCCCCGCCCACCCCGAACCCCCGAACCCAGCCAGGAAGCTCAGATGCGCGCAAGCTTCGTACTCAGCGAGGTCGTCAACGGCCTGCGCCGGAACGTGACGATGACCATCGCCATGATCCTGACGACCGCGATCTCGGTGGGCCTGCTCGGCGGTGGTCTGCTCGTCGTGCGCATGATCGACAAGATGCAGGCCACCTACCAGGACCGGGTCGAGGTCGTCGTGTTCATGACCGACGACGTCAGCGCCAACGACCCCTCCTGCGGGCAGCAGCCGTGCTCGGGCCTCCGCTCGGAGCTGCAGCAGCTGCCCGGGGTGGAGTCGGTGGACTACGAGAACCGGGACGAGGCCTTCCAGAACTTCAACCGGGTCTTCGAGTCGCAGCCCGAGCTGCGCGACGTGGTCCGCAAGGAGGCGCTGCCGGCCTCGCTGCGCGTGAAGCTCTCGGACGAGTCGCGTTCGCAGGCGCTGGTGCAGCAGTTCACCGGGCGCCCCGGCGTCGACACGGTCACCGACCAGGCCGAGTACCTCAACCGCCTGTTCGACATGCTCAACGGAGTGCGCAACGCCACGTTCTCGGTGGCGCTGGTGCAGGCCCTGGCGGCCCTGCTGCTGATCTCCAACACGATCCAGCTCTCCGCGTTCACCCGGAGGACGGAAACCGGCATCATGCGCCTGGTGGGCGCGAGCCGCTGGTACACGCAACTGCCGTTCCTGCTGGAAGCGGTCGTGTCCGGGTTGATCGGCGCGCTGCTCGCGGTCGGCGGGCTCGTGGTCGCGAAGTTCAGCTTCCTGGACGGCGTGATCGCGCCGATCGCCTCCTCCGGGGTCGTCCCACCGATCGGCATGGGCGACATCGCCGTGGTCGCACCGGTCCTGCTGCTGGTGGCCGCGGGCATCTCGGCGGTCACCGGATATGTGACGCTGCGCCTGTACGTCCGGCTGTAGGCTGGTCGGCATGGGCAAGGAGAGCGGTCGCAAGCTGATCGCGCAGAACCGGCGCGCGCGGCACGACTGGTCCGTGGTGGACACCTACGAGGCCGGGATCGTGCTGACCGGCACCGAGGTGAAGAGCCTGCGCCAGGGCAAGGCGTCCCTGGTGGACGGGTTCGCCACCGTCGACGGCGGCGAGGTGTGGCTGCGGCACGTGCACATCCCGGAGTACACCGAGGGCACCTGGACCAACCACGAGCCGCGGCGCTCCCGCAAGCTGCTGCTGCACGGCGAGGAGATCGCCAAGCTGCTGGGCAGGGTCCAGGAGAGCGGAATGAGCCTGGTGCCGCTGTCGTTGTACTTCTCGGATGGCAAGGCCAAGGTCGAGCTGGCGCTCGCCCGCGGCAAGCAGAAGCACGACAAGCGCCGCGACATGGCCAAGCGCGATGCCGAGCGGGAGATGCAGCGCGCCATCGGCCTGGCCCGGAAGGGGCGCCGCTGAGCGCGGTGGGGCCGATCGCGCACTCCGGTGGAATGAATCAGGTGCACCGGGAATGATCGGCGCGCCTGCGGGCGTTATGCTGGGGGTGCAGCTCGAACAGCGTGCCCGCGCGAACGGGCGATGAGGGGGTGACTGGTTTCGACTTCGTAGGTTGATCCGAGGGAAGCGTGCCGGTGCAGGCGGGAGACCACCGTGAAGCGTCGCCGTCAACTAATAAGCGCCGACAACAAGAGTCAGCGCGAGTTCGCCCTCGCCGCCTGAGCGAGGAGCGACTCTGTCGGATCGGGTAAGCCTCCGTCCCGAAATCCGGCATCAGCGAGGAGGCTCACCACGTGGCCTGGTCGCGGGGCCTCGTGGGACACCGCACAGCGACTGGGCTCGTCACACCGGCTCGTCCGCGTGACCGGTGGAGCCGAGTAGAGGCGTAGCGGACTGCGCACGGAGAAGTCTCGGTGAGGCTGCGAAGGACCCGGGTTCGAATCCCGGCACCTCCACAGCACGACGAGGGGCCACCCGCACGGCGGGTGGCCCCTTTTCGCGTTCCGCGCCCGCCGGCGGCCGCCCCGGGGCCGTTCGGGAGGCCCCCTGGCGCGCAGCCGCGGGCCGGCGGAACCGCGCCCCGGTTCGGCGCCGAGGTCGGGGACGTGCGGCGGCGGCCGGGAGCGGGGATCACCCGGTTCGGCTCGTGCCCCGCGGCAACTCGCTCCGTACCGTGGAACATCACGAGCACATGATGCGCATCACCGCTCGGGGCTGCGGAGTTGCCGGGCTCCGGGGCTGCTGTCCGGGAGCTGCTGGCCGGGGATGCCGCCTGGGGCTGCGCACCGGTGGCGTGGACGAGCCCCCGGGAGGGCGACGGCGGCTGGCGAACGCGGCGGTCCGTCGTCGGCGACGTCGAGGGAGCACGTGCGATGCCGTTGGAACCGACCTCCGAGGCGTTCTTGGCCCGGCTCGCGGAGTCCGGCACGCCGCCGATCCACGAGTCGACTCCCGCGATCGCCCGGATGAGCGGCCCGATCTTCGCGGGCATGAGCGGTCCCGGACCGGAGGTCGCGGCGGTGCGCGACCTCAAGCTGGACGGCGCGGAGGGGCGGTTCCGCACCCGGGTGCTCACCCCTGCGGGCACCCCGCGGGCGATCGTCGTGTACTTCCACGGCGGTGGCTGGGTCCTCGGCGACATCGACCTGCAGCACGACCACGTGGGGCGTCGGCTGGCGAACACCACGCGCTCCACCGTGGTCCTCGTCAACTACCGCAAGGCCCCCGAGCACCCCTTCCCGACGGCGGTCGAGGACAGCTGGGCCGGGTTGACCTGGGCGGCCGAGCACGCCGCGGAGCTCGCGCCGGAGGGAGTCCCGCTGATCGTCGCCGGCGACAGCGCCGGCGGCAACATCGGCGCGGTGATGACGCTGCGGGCGCGCGACGCGGCGGGGCCGCGGATCGACCACCAGGTGCTGATCTACCCGGTGACGGACTGCGACCTCGACCGGGGCTCCTACCTGGCGCCGGAGAACCAGTTGCTGCTCGACCGGGAGACGATGCGCTGGTTCTGGGGCCACTACCTGCCGGACGAGCGGGCGCGCACGCATCCCGACGCCTCCCCGCTGCGCGCCGCGACGCACGCCGGGCTGCCGCCCGCGCTGGTCTCCGTCGCCGAGTGCGACCCGCTGCGCGACGAGGGCGTCGCCTACGCGCGGGCCCTGGAGGCCGCCGGGGTGCCGGTGGTGCTCCACGAAGCCGCGGGGCAGATGCACGGCTACTTCCAGATGGCCGGCCTCCTGCCCGGGCACGAGGAGGGCATGCGGCTCGTCGCCGAGCACATCGACGCGTTCGTCGCCGGGAGGGGAGGGCGGGCTGACCGATGTCCGACCACGACGTGATCATCATCGGGGCCGGGTTCTCCGGCCTGTACCAGCTGCACCGGCTGCGCCTGCTGGGCTTCGACGCGCGGGTCTTCGACGAGGCCGGCGATGTCGGCGGGACGTGGTACTGGAACCGGTACCCGGGCGCGCGCTGCGACATCGAGACGATCGAGTACTCCTACACCTTCGACCCGGAGCTCGAGCAGGAGTGGGACTGGAGCGAGCGCTACGCGGCGCAGCCGGAGATCCTCGCGTACGCCCGGCACGTCGCGCAGCGTCACGACCTGCGCACCGGCATCACCTTCAACACGCGCGTGGAGATGCTGGACTGGGACGAGTCCGCGTGCGAGTGGACGGTGACCACCGGCGACGGCGCGCGGGCCACCGCGCGCTTCGTGATCGCGGCGACGGGGTGCCTGTCGGTGCCCTCGCGGCCGCAGTTCGACGGGTTGGACGGTTTCACCGGCGAGGTGCACTGGACGTCGCACTGGCCGCACGAGGAGGTCGACCTGGCGGGCAAGCGGGTCGCCGTCATCGGCACCGGTTCGTCCGGGCTGCAGACGATCACCGCGATCGCCCCGGTCGTCGGGCAGCTGACGGTCTTCCAGCGCACCCCGCCCTATGCCGTGCCCGCCCACAACGGGCCGATCGGGGAGCGGCTGGCCGAGGTCCGCACGCGCTACCGCGAGTTCCGCGAGGTCAGCCGGACGACCACGGCCGGGTTCCAGTGCGGTGCGGGCACCCGGGCCCTCACCGAGACCGGCGCCGGGGAGGTCGCCCGCGAGCTCGACCGGCGCTGGGCCGACGGCGGCCTGTGCTTCATGCAGGCCTTCCCGGACATCCTCTCCGACGCGGAGGCCAACGAGGCGGCGGCCGAGTACGTCCGCTCCCGGATCCGCAGCAAGGTCGACGACCCGGAGCTCGCCGAGAAGCTCTCGCCGCGGTCGTATCCGCTCGGTGCGAAGCGGATGTGCGTCGACACGGGGTACTTCGAGGTGTACAACCAGGACAACGTCTCGCTCGTCGACGTCAACGAGGAGCCGATCCACCGCGTCACCGAGCGCGGGGTCCTCGCCGGGGAGCGCGAGCACGGGTTCGACGTGATCGTCCTCGCCACGGGGTTCGACGCGATGACCGGTGCGCTGGACGCCGTGGAGATCCGCAACGGCGAGCGGACGCTGCGGGAGAAGTGGGCGGCGGGTCCGCGCACGTACCTGGGGTTGATGTCGGCGGGGTTCCCCAACCTGTTCATGATCACCGGGCCGCAGAGCCCGTCGGTGCTGTCGAACATGATGACGTCCATCGAGTACCACGTGGACTGGATCAGCGGTGCGCTGGCGCATCTGCGCGAGCGGGGCGCGCGCCGCATCGAGCCGGAGCTCGACGCGGAGGACAACTGGGTGAACACGACGAACGACGTCGCGGCGCTGACGGTGATGCCGCGGGCGGCGTCGTGGTACGTGGGCGCCAACGTCCCGGGCAAGCAGCGCGTCTTCATGCCGTTCGTCGGCGGGGTCGGCACGTACAAGCTGATCGCCGACGGAGTGGCGGTCGCGAACTACCACGGTTTCGAGGTGGCCTGAGCGGGGAGCCTTCCCTCCTCCCGCCTGCCACTTCCGGGGCGTGGTGAACGTTTCTCGTGGGGACTCACCACGTGCGGGGCGGTCGGGTGCGGAGGAACCGCCTCCCGGGTGAGTTCCGCGCCCGGGAGGGTGAGTCGGCGGCGGTCGCGTCAAGGTTGTGTCGGCACTGTCGCACACTGTTTGCAACAGCGATCAGTTGCACAATAATGGCGCGCCATGAACGCGTCAGCGACCCGGACGACCGGTGCGGCGAGTGCCGCGCCGCAGTGGACCCCTCGCGTGCTGCGCTCCCTGGCGGGCATGGGCGCCTTCGTGGTGCTGCTCAACGTGGTGGGCTGGGGCGTGTTCGGCCTCGTCGTCGCCCCGCAGAACGTCATGGGCGGTGCGGGCGCCTTCGGCGTCGGCGTGACCGCGTTCCTGCTCGGCGTGCGGCACGCGTTCGACGCCGACCACATCGCCGCCATCGACAACACCACGCGCAAGCTCGTCGGCGAGGGCAAGCCCGCCGCCGGCACCGGCTTCTGGTTCTCCCTCGGCCACTCCAGCGTGGTCTTCGGCCTGGCGCTGCTGCTGGCCGCCGGGATCGGCGCGCTCATCTCCCCGGTGCAGAACGAGAACTCGCAGCTGCAGTCCACCCTCGGGCTCGTCGGCACGCTCGTGGCCGGCGTGTTCCTCCTGCTCATCGGGTTGATGAACCTGTTCGCGCTCGGCGGCGTGCTGCGCGTGCTCCGGCGCATGCGCTCCGCGGGGCTGGACGAGGTCGAGCTGGAGCGGCACCTGCACAGCCGGGGGTTCCTCGCCCGCCTGCTCAGCCGCGTGATGCGGCACGTCAGCAAGCCGTGGCACATGTACCCGGTGGGGCTGCTCATGGGGCTCGGCTTCGACACCGCCACCCAGATCGCCCTGCTCGCGCTGGCCTCCAGCTCGGCGGCGCTGACCCTGCCCTGGTACGCGATCCTCGTGCTTCCCGTGCTGTTCGCCGCGGGCATGTCGATCTTCGACACCGCCGACGGCGTGCTCATGACGTGGGCCTACGGGTGGGCCTTCCTGCGCCCCGTGCGCAAGATCTTCTACAACCTCACGGTGACGGTGCTCTCGGTCGTGGTCGCCTTCGGGATCGGGGGCGTCGTCCTGGCCGAGCTGCTCGTCGAGCGCTTCGGCATCGAGACGGGTCCGCTGGCCTGGATCGGCGGGATCGAGCTGGAGAACGCGGGGTACGTCATCGTCGGCCTGTTCCTCGTCACCTGGCTGGTCGCCGCGGCGGTCTGGAAGTTCGGCGGGTTCGCCGAACGCGATGCCGCCGAGGCCCGCAGCGCCGCGGCCGCTGAGGACGCCGCGGCCACCAGGGGCACCGCGGTGGGCTCGGCCGAGTGAGGCAGGTGCGATCACCCCGCGGGTCGAGGACCCTCAGCCCGCGGTGGCAGGCCGAGCCGCGACCCGCGCCCGACGCGCGAGCAGGCACGCGCGGTGCAGGCTGATCACGTGACCGATGCGAATCCCCCCGGCGCGGCACCCGGAGCCGCGCGCACCCCCGCGGAACCACCAGCGAGCCAGGACCCAGCGAGCCAGGGCCCAGCGAGCCAGGACCGGGCGAGCCAGGACCGGGCGAGGCCCGCCCGGGCACGCGTGATCGGCGTGGACATCGCCCGCGGACTGGCCGTGCTCGGCATGTTCGTCGCGCACGTCGGCCCGAGCCGGTTCACCCCGGACGCGGGCGGGGCCGCCGAGGTCCTCGACGCGCTGTCCGCTGGCCACGCCTCGGTGCTCTTCGCCGTCCTGGCCGGGGTGTCGCTGGCCCTGCTCAGCGGTGGGCACGCCCCGCGCGCCGCAGCGGGGCCGCGGCGGGACCGGGTGCGCATCACCGTGCGCGCGGTGCTCCTGCTCCTGCTGGGCATGGTGCTGACCGAACTCGGCGCGCCGATCATGGTGATCCTGTCGTCCTACGGTGCGTACTTCCTGCTGGCGCTGCCGCTGCTGCGGGTGCGGCCCGCGGCGCTCGCCGCCACCGCCGCCGTCTGGGCCCTGCTCGGCCCGGTGGTCTCGTTCGCCCTGCGCAGCGGCATCGAGCAGAGCACGGCCGGCGGTGCCGTCGCCTTCTCCGACCTGACCTCCCCCTCCGGCGCGGGGCAGGCCGCGCTGCGGCTGCTGCTCACCGGGACCTACCCGGTGCTGACGTGGATGCCGTTCGTCCTCGCCGGCATGGCGCTCGGGCGGCTCGACCTGCGCGCGCGGGCCGTGCGCCTGCGCGTGCTCGCGACCGGGGCGTGCCTGGCCGCGCTCGGCTACGGCGGCTCGTGGCTCGGACTGCACGTCTTCGGCGGGATCCGCGCCCTGGAACCGCTGCTGTCCGTGCTGCGCCCGCTGGGCGAGCGGCTGGGCGAGGATCCGCTGGAGCTGCTGGCGACGACTTCCTTCGGCGCCGCGCCCACCACGGGCGGTCCCGCGGTCCTGCTGCTGGCCGGGCCGCACTCCGGCACCCCGTTCGAGATCCTCGGCTCCGGCGGGTGCGCCCTGGTCGCGCTCGCCGTCTGCCTGCTCCTCGGCGACGCGCGCGGCGGTGCGGTGCTGTCGCCGCTGGCCGCGACCGGAGCGCTCGCGCTGACCACCTACACCGCGCAGGCGCTGGTGCTCATCCCCGTGCTGGGCGAGGCCGGCGCGGGATCGCCGGCGCGGCAGCCGTGGTTGCTGCTCGGCGCGTTCACCGCCGCGACGCTGCTGCTGTGCGGCCTGTGGCGGTGGTGGCTCGGGCGCGGGCCGCTCGAACGGGTGCTGCACCGCGCCTCGGTGCTCGTGGCGGACCGCGTGCCCGGCGCGCGGCAGGGGTGAGCCCCGCTCCGGCGGCCGCCGAGGCCGAGCGCCCCCGGGCAGTGCTCCCGGGAATCTGCCCGCTTTCGGTGATTTTCCAGGGCACGCGCCCCTCGTTGGCGGTGGCGGCGCGCGCGTGTGGCATGCTGGCGGATCGCGGGTCGGGGTGGCCGGCACCGGCCCCCGACGGAGGGGAAGGAGCTCGTCGATGCCGCGTGGCGGGGTGAGGCCGCTCAAGACGTTCGGGCGCATCGACCCGTTCTGCTGGCTGGCGGCCGTTCCCGGGGTGATCATCGCGATCGTGCTGGCCATGCTGGGCACGTGGGTGCTCGGCTTCGTGGCCCTCGTCATGGTCGCGCTGCTGCTGCTGTTCGACTCCTGGGCGAACCGGCCGTTCCCGGAGGAGCGCCCGTCCCGGCGCGAGGGCACGCCACCCCCGCCCGGCGGCTCGCGGGAGCGCCCCCGCGGCGGTGCGGGCGCGCGCCCCGGCTCGGACCGGACGCGGAGCACTTCTTCCCCGGGCACGGCGCAGCGCGGGACGCAGAACCGGCCGCCGCGTTCGCCGCAGCGCCCGCGCCGGTGAGCGCACCGGCTGGTTGCCCGACGTCCGCTGTCCGGGCGAGCGGGCCGGGGTCGGCTGGGAGCCCGCGGAACCCCGAGCCGGCCCGCGGCACCAGCCGTTCCGCGGAGCCCCTCAGCCGGACGCCGCGTCGGTGATCGTCCCCGCCCAGAGGAAGTCGGCCGCTCTGCTGCGGGCGACGAGGCGGAGCCGCCGCTCCTGGTCGTGCTCCTCCGGGTGCTCGGGCGGCGGGACCTCCGGATCGTCCGGGAGGAACACCGCGCGGAACTCGGCGTGCGCCGCCCGGTGCACCGTGCCGACGAACACCTGCGCCGCGCGGTCGCCGCGCCACTCGTCCACCCAGGCCACGGGGTAGCCCGCGGCGCGCAGCGCGTCCTTCCACCGGCGCGCGGTCGCGTTGGTCCGCGTGAGCACCGCCGCGTTCGCCCACGCCGGCCGCGCGCCCGAGTGCGCTCGTGCGGTGAGTTCGGCCAGCCCGTCGAGCAGCGCCTGCTGCTGGTGCTCGGCGCCCCCGGACCACTCGACGACCTGCCCGCCCCCGGAGAGCGGGACGGCCGGAGCTGCGGACGCGGTGTGCACGTCGTCGAAGCGGTTGCCCGCGTCGATCCTCCGGGCGTCGGCGGCGAGGGCTTCGCGGTTGCGGTAGTTCCACCGCAGCACCTCGTGGCGGCCGCGCAGCGGAACGCCCGCGTCGGCCAGGCACCAGCCGCCGGAGTGGATCTGCTGCTGCCCGTCGCCGACGAGCAGCAGCTGGTTCGGCCCGTCGCCGCTGATCGCGTGCACCAGGCGCAGCCCCAGCGGGGTCAGGTCCTGCACGTCGTCGACCACGGCCATCGCGTACGGGCGCGACAGCGGGTGCCGCTGCAGCTGTGCGAGCGCGCGGGCGAGGACGTCGTTGTGGTCGAGCGCACCGCGTGCGGCCAGTTCCCGCTCGTAGGCCTGGTAGAAGTGCCAGACCGCGTCGTGCAGCCGGGCCGGGAGCCGGCCCGGGCCGGTGCGGGGGACGTGGCGGTAGGCGGTGGCGTCCGCGATCCCGCGGCCCTTGATGACCCGGTCGATCTCGTCGCGCCAGTACGCCTGGCGCGGCCGGAACCGCCGCAGCGGTTCGGTGCGGGGATCGCGCCAGGCGGCCTGCAGCGCCCGGCGCACCGCGTCCTCGTCCACCTCCGCGGGCTCGCCGCGCGCGTGCAGGAGGTGCTTGGCCCAGCCGTGCAGGTGGGCGAACTCGACGCGGTGCTCCACCTGCGGTGCCAGGCGGCGGAAGCGGTCCCGCGCCGCCCGCGACGCGGTGGAGGTGTGCGCGGTGAACAGCAGCGCGCCGTCGACGCGGCGCGCGTAGTGCGCAAGACGGTGCAGCGCGAGCACCGTCTTGCCGGTGCCGGGCGGGCCGGCGAGCCGCGCCGGTCCCGCGTAGCGCCGCCGCACGATGCCGGCCTGCTCCTCGTCGGGGAAGAGCCGCCAGTCCCGGCCCGCGTCGTCACCGGGGTGTTCGGCCGGTGCCGCGGTGCCGGCGGGATCGGTGCGGTTGCGCTGCTGCGGGAGGGTGCGCGCGGTCCAGCCGTGCGGTTCGAGGTCGAGGGTGTGGCCGGCGAGGTGGTGCGCGAGCGCACGCGCGTCGTCCGGGGTGAGCACGACGTCGCCGCGGTGGAGGAGGTCACCGGCGGCGCGGGCGTCGAGCAGCTGGAAGTCGGCGGGGGCGGGCACCGGGTGGTCGCCGGGGTGCACGGCGGTGGTCCGCAGGGCGGTGTCGGCCACCGGCCCGGTGGCGGTGCGCGCGTTGGCGAGCAGTTCCGCGGTCCACCGGAACGCGCCGCGGGCGTGCTCCGCCGCGGGGGGCTCGGCGCGCAGCAGGACGACGAGGACGCCGCGCGGGCCGACGAGCACCGCGTCCGGCCGGTGGGGCGGGGTGTCCGGGGCGAGCGCGTGCAGCAGCGCGTACCAGCCCTCGGCGTGCGCCAGGCGGAAGCGCTCGGCGACGGGGCGTTGCCAGCTCGGCAGCGGCGGTCCGGTGGAGTGCCTGTCTCGCCGGTGTTCGCGGGAACGTCCGGACACGGCGCCTCCCTGTAGCGTCGCGGGCACGCGCGGTGCCGACTTTACTGCTGTGCGGAGCTTTTTCGAGGGGTCGCCGGGTGGATCACCCGGACGTCGCAGGAACGGCGCGGCATCCGAGTGAAACCGTCCGATGTGGATGGACACGTGCGGTGGATCACCCCCCGTGCTCGCGGAAAGGCCCGACCGGGCGAGTGCACCGGCCGCCGATCGTGCCCTCAGAATGGTCGGGTGGACCCATTGCACGATCCGGACGACGAGGCGCTGCTGAGCCCGCGGCAAGCGCGCGACCTGGCGGGCCTGGTGGAGAACACCCGGATGGCCTCGGCCGTGGTGCGCTACGGCGCGCGGACCCGGGTGGGGGCGGCGGCGGTCGTGCTCAACCAGGACAACCCGCTGCCGCAGGCCAACCACGCCTGCGGGCTGTGGGGCACCCTCGCCGAGGTCGGCAACACGCTGCTGGAGCTGGAGCAGGTCTTCGCCGAGGCGGGGCGCGCCGAGGCCGTCGTCTACGCCTCGCCGACGACGGTCGCCGAGATCGACGGCATCGCCGACGACACGGGATGGCGGGCGGTCGAGGAGGGCATGGCGCTGCTGCACCGCGTCGAGCAGGCAGGTACCGAGCACACCCGCGCCTGCACCGGTGACGACCTGCCCGGAGTGGTCGAACTCCTCGCCGACGAGGAGGGGCTGTCGGCCACCGCCGAGCAGCGCCTGCAGCGCAACCTCGGCCACCGGGTGGACGACGGGAACTGCGTGCTGCGCGTCATCGCCGAGACCACCGACACCGGCGAGCAGCGGGTCGCGGGGTTCGCCCAGGGCTTCGTCCACCGCGGGGTGGGGCTCGTCGAGCAGCTGCACGTGCGCCCGGGACGCCGGCGCCGCGGGTTCGGGCAGGCCCTGGCGCGGGAGGCGGTGCAGGCGCTGCGCGATCGCGGTGCCCTGCTCGTCGCCGCGCACAGCGAGGAGGGCGGGGCGGCCGAGCGCTTCGCCGAGAAGTGCGGCTTCGAAGCCGTCTACCCGGTGACGACCTACGCCCGCGGCATCGACGAACTGCTGTAGGGAGTCCGCGGGTCGGCCGCTGCGCGGGAATCCGGCACCGGATGGAATCCGCCGGCGCGCGGCGGTGTTGTGAACATCGGCACGCGCGTCTTGGGGCGTTGGCCGCCGGCGTGCTTGCCTGAACCGCTCCCGAGCGAAGGAGGTCAGCGTGGGCGGGTCCGCAGGTGCACCGGCGCACTCCGGCGACGACACCGGGACCGAGCCGGCGAACCCCGCCGCGGAGCGGATGCCCCGGGAGATCTGGATCCTCGTCCTCGGCAACTTCATCATCGCCGTCGGCACCGGCATCATCGCCCCCGCCCTGCCCGCCTTCGCCACCAGCTTCAACGTCGGCGTCACCGCCGCGTCCGTGGTCATCAGCGGTTTCGCCTTCATGCGACTGGCCTTCGCCCCGGCCAGCGGCCGGCTCGTGGGCCTCTTCGGCGAACGCCCCGTCTACCTGTGGGGCATCGGCATCGTCGGCCTGAGCACGGCGGCCTGCGCCGTCGCCGGGGCGTACTGGCAGCTGCTGCTGTTCCGCGGTCTCGGCGGCATCGGCTCGACGATGTTCACCGTCTCCGGCGTCGCCCTGCTCGTGCGGCTGGCCCCGCCGCACCTGCGCGGCCGCGCCTCCGGCATGTGGGCGACGAGCTTCCTGCTCGGCAACATCAGCGGTCCGATCGTCGGTGGTGCGCTCGTCGGGTTCTCGCTGCGGCTCCCGTTCGTCTCCTACGCGGTCGCGCTGGCGCTGGCCACCCTCATCGGCTGGCTGATGCTGCGCCGCTCCCAGCTCGCCGCCCCCGACACCGGCGGCGAGGAAACCACCATGAGCGTGCGCAGCGCCCTGCGCCGCCGCAGCTACCGCGCCGCGCTGCTGTCCAACTTCAGCAACGGCTGGGCCGTCTTCGGCGTGCGCATGTCGCTCATCCCGCTGTTCGTCGTCGAAGTGCTGCACGTCGACCGCTCGCTGTCCGGGGTGGCGCTCTCCGTGTTCGCCGCGGGCAACGCGGCGGTGCTGCTCGTGTCCGGCCGGCTGTCCGACTCCTGCGGGCGCAAGCCCCTCGTGCTGCTCGGGCTGGCCGTGTCCGCCGCGGGCAGCGTGGCGCTGGGGCTCAGCGGCACGATCGCGTGGTTCATGCTCGCCTCGCTGGTCGCCGGCATCGGCGCCGGTCTGCTCAACCCGGCGCAGAACGCCGCCGTGGCCGACGTCGTCGGGAACAGGAGCAGGGGCGGGCCGGTGCTGGCGGGCTTCCAGATGTCGGCCGACCTCGGGGCGATCCTCGGACCGCTCGTGGCCGGCGCGATCGCCGAGGCCCTGTCGTTCCAGCTGGCGTTCGCCGCCACCGGTCTCGCCGCCGTGCTGGCCTTCGCCGCGTGGGTGGGCGCTCCCGAGACCCGCGAGAAGCAGGCGGGCTGACCGCCGCCCGCGCGCCGCGACCGAAAAGCCGAGATCACGGGTTTCCCGCACCGCGATCTCCGGGTAGTCCTGCTGCAGCGCCGGGGTCGCGCGGACCCGGCGTCGCCACACCAGCCAGGCCGGCCAGCGCTGGAGGACGACATGACCACGAACAGCGGAGTGCCCGGTCACGCACTCGACGAGGGCGAACTGCTGCGCGAGCTGCGGCACCTGCACCACACGCGCAACGACACGTTCCTGCACGGCTCCGACGACGCGCTGCGGGAGCACACCGCCCGCACGTTCGAGCTGGAGCAGGAGTACCTGCGGCGGCACCCGGACCGGGATGTCGATCCGCGACGTACCCGTACCGGCGCGAGGGAGGCGCACCATGTCTGAACCGCGCATCGTCGTCATCGGCGGTGGGCACGTCGGATTGACCCTCGCCCTGCGGCTGCAGGAGAGGATCCGGCCGCAGGAGGCGCGCGTGACCGTGGTCGACACGCAGCCGCACATGACGTACCAGCCGTTCCTGCCCGAGGCGGCGGCGGGCTCGCTCGAACCGCGGCACGTCGTCGTCCCGCTGCGCGCGGCCCTGCCCCGGTGTGAGGTGCTCACCGCGCAGGTCGGCGGCATCGACCAGGAGCACCGGCGCATCAGCGCGACGCTGGCCGACGGCACGGAGGAGCAGATCGGCTACGACTACCTCGTCGTCGTGCCCGGTTCGATCTCCCGCGCGCTGCCGATCCCCGGACTGGCCGAGCAGGGCGTGGGCTTCAAGACCATCGGCGAGGCGATCTACCTGCGCAACCACGTGCTGTCGCGGCTGGACATCGCGGCGAGCACCGCCGACGAGAAGCTGCGGCGCCGACTGCTGACCTTCACCTTCGTCGGCGGCGGGTACGCGGGCATCGAGGCCATGGCCGAACTGGAATGCATGGCCCGCCACGCGATCGAGTACTACCCGCAGCTGCGGCAGCGGGACATGCGCTGGGTGCTCATCGAGGCGATGGACCGCATCATGCCCGAGGTCAGCCGCGCCATGGGCGACTACACCCGCCGCCGGCTCGAAGAGCGCGGCATCGAGGTGAAGCTGGGGACCACGGCGAAGTCCTTCACCGACGGCCACGCCCAGCTCTCCGATGGCGACGAGTTCGAGACCGACACGATCGTGTGGACCGCGGGCGTGAAGGCGCACCCGATGCTCGAGGACAGCGACCTGCCGCGGGACGGCGCGGGGCGCGTGCAGTGCCTGCCGACGCTGCAGGTGCGCGGCACCGACAACGTGTTCGCCGCCGGCGACTGCGCCGCCGTGCCCGACCTGACCAGCAAGGATCCGGACGCCACGCTGGGGCCCTCGGCGCAGCACGCCGTGCGGGAGGCACGCGTGCTCGCGGACAACCTGCTGGCCGCGCTGCGCGACGAGCCGATGCAGGTGTACAAGCACAAGCACGCCGGCTCCGTGGCCGGGTTGGGGCTGTACCAGGGCGCGGCCGAGGTCTACGGCGTGAAGCTCAAGGGGCTGCCCGCGTGGCTGCTGCACCGGGTCTACCACCTGGCCAAGATGCCCACGTGGTCGTTGAAGGGCCGCATCCTCGGCGACTGGCTGATGGAGCTGCCGCTGCGGCGGCAGGTGGTGGCGCTCGGCGAGCTGCACCACCCGCGCGCCGAGTTCGTCAAGGCGGCGAACACCCGCGGCCTGCCCAAGCCCAAGGAGCAGGCCGGGTAGGGAGCCGCGCTGGCAACGACCTCACCCGGACGAGGTTTGCACGTTTCGCGAGGAATGCGCAAAACGCTGGTCACGGGCTCGGGAAGGGGATCGCGGAAGTGCCGCTCCCCTCGTCGGTTCACCCCGACGCAGGAGCGGCGTTCCGGAGGGCCCGGTCGCAGGTCGGAGCGGGAGCCCCCGCCGCGGGCCGGCAGCCGGTGCAGGCCGGTGCCACCAGGCGGCAGGCCGGTGGCCGCCCGGCGCAGGTCGGCGGTAGGCCGCGTCACTCCAGGCCCGGCAGCGGGGGAGGGCCGTGGTGCCACCGCACCAACCTGACCGTCGTGCCCGCTTCGGTGCGGGGGATGTGGTGGGGCGGGAAGGCCCGCACCACGCAGCTGAAGCCGAGCCGGCCGCGCAGCGCGGTGACCAGCTCCTGCTCCAGGTGCTCGGTGTCCTGCCCCGCGTGGTGCACCTCGACCCCGATGCGCAGCTCCGGCCGCGAGCGGTCGCGCCGGTCCTCCACGAGCAGGTAGTGCGGGGCCACGCGCGGGTCGGCCAGCAGCACCTGCTCGATCTCCACGGGGTAGACGTTGACCCCGCGGATGATGAGCATGTCGTCGGTGCGCCCGAGCACGCGCCCCATGCGCCGCAGCGTGCGCGGCGAGTCCGGTGCCGGGGGGTGCAGCGAGGCGGTGTCCCCGGTGCGGTAGCGCAGCAGCGGGGTGCCGGTCTTGGTGAGCGTGGTGAATACGAGCTCGCCGGGCATGCCATCCGGCAGGGGAGTGCCGGCGGCGTCGACCACCTCGGGGTAGAAGTGGTCCTCGGCGATGTTGAGCATGCCCTCCGAGTCGAGGGATTCGCAGGCCACCCCCGGGCCGATGACCTCGGTGAGGCCGTAGATGTTCAGCGCCCGCAGCCCGAGCAGCTCCTCGATCTCCGCGCGCATCTCCTCGGTCCACAGCTCCGCGCCGAACACGCCGCAGCGCAGCGAGAGCTGGTCGGGCGTGATGCCGGTCGAGCGGAACGCCTCCCCGAGGTAGATGGCGTACGACGGGGTGCAGCACAGCACGTCCGGGGCGAGGTCCAGCAGCAGCCGCAGCTGCCGGTCGGTCGCCCCGCTGGAGGCCGGCAGCACGGTGCCGCCGAGCCGCACCACGCCGTGGTGCACCCCGAGACCGCCGGTGAACAGGCCGTAGCCGTAGGCGCAGTGCACCAGGCTGCGGCGGGTGGCCCCGGCTCCGCCGAGCGCGCGGGCCATGACCTCGGCCCACACGTCGATGTCGTGCGTGGTGTACGGCACGAGCGTGGGGCGACCGGTGGTGCCGGAGGAACCGTGCACGCACACGATCTCGTCCTCCTCCGCCGTGCGGAGCCCGAACGGGTAGTGGTCGGCGAAGTCCTGCTTGGTGGTGAAGGGCAGCCGGGGCAGGTCGTCGAGCGTCACGTCCGCCCCCGCGGACACGCCCGCCTCCCGCAGCCGCCGGCCCTGCACGCCGTCCGCGTGCAGCAGCCGGTCGATGAGCCGGCGCAGGCGGCGTTGCTGGTTGGCTCGCCGTCTTTCCGGGTCCGCCCCCTCCACCTCGGGCGCGACCAGCTGGGGAGGAACGCGTTGAGTCACGGACACGCTTCATGGTGTAGCAGCTCGCGGCGCCGCGCGGTAGGTCCGGGTGAGCGGTCTGCGGGGCGGATCGGCGTGGTGTTCGGACTTTCGGGGAATGAACACCGTTTCAGGGCCGTTTCCAGGGGAGACGCGCTGCGCGGCCCCCCGTGAAGTGGGCCGTGAAGGTCGTGTAGAGTGTTCACCGCAGGCAACGGAGGGGCCGGGGCGGAAAGCCCGGGAAATCCCGAGGTTGCCAACAGGAGAACACGGGGCTGTGGCGCAGTGGTAGCGCATCTGACTGGCAGTCAGAGGGTCAGGGGTTCGAATCCCCTCAGCTCCACCTTAGAGGTACTACTAGAACACGTGCCTGATTGAAGGCCCTGGAGTAGTACCGCGACGCCGGAAGGCGAGGACGGGCCACCCGCTTGGCGGGTGGCTCTTTTGCTGTCTCGGGGCACCGGAACGGTGGGCATGCTGTGCTGTGTGTCTCGCGTTGATCGTTGCGTCTGCTGGATGGCATGGAGCTGACTGAACGGTTGCTGGAGATCGTGGTCGGTGACTTCCTCGTCCTCGATGTAGATGTTGTGGAAGACCGCCTGGTTGAGCAGGCGCCGCTGCTCGTCGTTGCACCGCCGGTACAACTGTTCGGGGCGTTCGAGCAGCTTCAGGCTCACGTCGATCAAGCGGGCGGCATCGGTGAGGTCGGCGGAGGCGGTGTCGAGGCGCTGGTTGAGGTGCCGTCTCTGGCGTTCGATGTCGCGGAGCTTGGCTTTGACCTTGGTCTGCGGCAAGGTGCCGTCGGCTGCGAGGTCGATCAAGTTCTCCTCCTGAACCGCCCCGGGGTGTCCGGAGACTTATCGGTGTGTGAGCTCAGCGGCGGGCTGGGCTCGGTGGTGAGCGTAGTGGGTGGCTTCGAGCTCGGCTGGTGGGATGTCACCGCAGTACTCGTAGAGACGTCGGTGATTGAACCAGTCGACCCATTCGGCGGTCGCGAGCTCGACCTGCTCGACAGTGCGCCACGGCTTGCGGGGTTTGATCACCTCGGTCTTGTAGAGGCCGTTGATCGTCTCGGCGAGCGCGTTGTCGTAGCTGTCACCGACGGTGCCGATCGACGCGTCGATGCCGGCGGCGGCGAGTCGCTCGGTGTAGGTGAGCGATGTGTACTGACTGCCCGCGTCGGTGTGTTGCACGAGGCCAGCCAAATCCGCCTGGCCGTCCCGGTTTCTGGTCCAGATGGCCTGCTCGATCGCATCCAGCACACGATCTGTGGTCATGCTCGTACTCGTGCGCCAACCGAGGATGCGGCGAGCGTAGGCGTCGATGACGAACGCGACGTAGACCCACCCCGACCAGGTCGAGACGTAGGTGAAGTCGGCTACCCACAACACGTTGGGTGCGGGCGGGTTGAACCGGCGCTGCACCAGGTCAGCCGCCCGCTCGGCAGCGGGGTCGCTGATCGTGGTGCGCTTGACCTTCCCGCGCACCACACCGTGTAGGCCGAGCTCGCGCATGAGCCGCTCCACCGTGCAACGGGCCACCGTGATGCCCTCCCGGTTGAGTTGCAGCCACACCTTTCTGGCCCCGTAGACGCCGAAGTGGGCCTCGTGCACTCGGGTGATCTCGGTTTTGAGCGCCTCGTCACGGCGATCCCGAGCCGAGGGCGTACGGGTCAGGTGGTCATAGTAGGTCGAGCCGGCGATCGCACACCCGTGCTCGGACAGCACGGCGCAGATCGACACGGGCACCCCATCGCAGGCCATCACCGTCGCGATGACCCTGATGCTCGCGGATGAACGCCACGATCACCGAGACGGCCGGTCGAGTTCGGCCGCAAAGAAAGCCGAGGCCGCCTTCAAGATCCCGTTGGCGCGCTTGAGCTCGGCGTTCTCGCGCCGCAGCCGCTTGAGCTCAGTCGACTCCTCGGTGCTCACACCCGGCCGAGCACCATCGTCGATCTCAGCCTGGCGCACCCACTTACGGACCGTCTCCGGCGTGCCCACTCCCAGCAGCTCGGCCACCGCGGCCATCGCCGCCCACTCCGACTCGTGCTGACCCCGCACCTCGCCGAACATGCGAACCGCACGTTCACGCAGCTCCGGCGGGTACCTCCGCGACGTGTTCCCTGACATGAGACCTCATCCTTCCCAAGGACTGAAGTGGTGTACCTCGGGTTTGGCGGAGCCGGGTTTCTGGATTTCATGCCACGGTGAGCCTGCTGCGTTCGTACTCGACCGGCGTGTGCATGTCGAGTCGGCTGTGGCGCCGCTGGCGGTTGTGCCAGATCTCGAGGTACTCGAAGATGGCGTTGGCCAGCTCCAGACGCGTGCGCCAGCGTTGCCGGTCGAGCAGCTCGACCTGCATGCGTGACCAGAAGGACTCCATCATCGCGTTGTCGTAGTAGTCCCCGATGCTGCCTATCGAGGGAACGAGCCTGGAGTCCTTGGCACGCTGGGTGAAAGCCCAGGAAGCGAACTGAACTCCCTGGTCGGAATGAATGATGCCCCCGCCGGTGGGCTGCCGGTTGTCGATGTCCATGCCCAGCGCGTTCGTGACCAGTGCAGAGGTAGGCGAGGAGTCGATCGACCACCCCACAACACGGCGTGAATAAGCGTCGAGCACGACCGCGCAGTACACCTTGCCTTCGCGGGTGCGATGCTCGGTGATGTCGGTCAGCCACAGCTGATCGGGTCCAGCGCGGGTGAACTCGCGATCGACCAAATCGGTGGCGATCTGATCAGGCTTGGGCCGGCGCCATCCTCGCCGGCCGGACACACCGGCCAGTCCGGCCCGTCGCATGAGCATTTCTACCGCCCCGTGCCCAACCTGGATTCCACGGCCCAGGCGCAGCTCGGCATGCACACGACGAGACCCGTAGGTGCCGTGGGAGTGCTGGTGTATCTCGGTGATCAGGTCAGTCAGCCAGGCATGCCGCACGGATCGGGCCGACGGTGTTCGAACAAGCCACTCGTCATAGCCCGACACGGAGACGTCGAGAACCCGGCAGGACACCTCAACGGGGATGTTTTCGGCGGCCATCACTTTGACGGCCTCGTACTTCCTTTTGGGGACACCACCTCTCGCGTGAGCTCGATCGCCCGCTGGGTCGCGCGCAGCTCGGTCTCCAGCTCCGCAATCCTGCGCTTGGCTTGCGCGAGTTCAGCCTTCTCACCGCTGGTCAGGCCCAGCTCGAGACCGCGATCGATACGGTCTTGGCGTCGCCAGGTGTAGATCGATTGATCGCTGATCCCCAGGTCATGAGCGATCTCCGCGACCGGCCTCCCGGCCTCGACCAGGTCCAGGACCTTGCGCCGGAACTCCGGCGGATACCCACGTCGTCCCATACCACTCTCCGTTCAAGATCAAGTGGCATGAAATCCAACAACGCAACTCCGGGCAACCCGGGGCACACCAAAGCCTCCGGACACACCGGGGCGACTCAAGGCCGAGGCCGTCTTTGAGTTCGCGGTAGTCGTGTTCGATGCGCCAGCGCATTTTGGCGAGTTGCACCAGCTCACGCGCCGGTGTGTCGGTGGGCAGGTTGGACAGCCAGTAGTCGGTGGGTTCGGGCTCGCCTGGGGGCCATTCGGCGATCATCCAGCAGGCGGGCAGGTTTCCGTTGGTGTCTCGGGCGTTGTTGCGGTTGGCCGGGCGTACCCGCAGGGTCACAAAGCGCGAGCGCATCGCGCCGGTGCGGTTGCTGGCGGTTTTCTTCGTGCCGTGGCGCCAGGTCACCTGCCGCAGTGCTGTCCTCCCGGCGGATAGCGCCAGCGTGCGGAGGTCAGTGGGCTGGTGCGGATAGCCGGGTTTCGGCGGGCGCCCGGTGCCGGGCCAGGGTGGTGTGGTGATCTCGGCGTCGCCGGGCTGAACACTGGTGCTGGCCTTGACCGCCACGACGTAGCTCAGGCCGCGTGCAGCGAGCTCGCGGCGGAACTCGGTGATACCGCCGTAGCCGGCGTCGGCCACCACCGGCCGTGCCGACAGGCCCCAGTCACTGATCGCCTCGTCGAGCATGTCCAGCGCCAAGCGCCACTTCTCCCGATACCGCACCTCGTCGTCGATCTTGGCACGAGCCCGGCGACGCTGGATGCGCTCTGCGGCCTCGGCATCCTCGGTGGTGTGATCGTCCCAACTGACGGGCAGGAACAGGCGCCAATCCAGCGCGGCCGAGGCCCAGTCGGTGGCCGCGTGCAGGCTGACCCCGACCTGGCAGTTACCGGTCTTGCCCAGCGCCCCGCAGTACATCCGCGCCACCCCGGGCGAATCGAGACCGTCCTTGGGAAAGCCGGTGTCATCCAACACCCACGCCCGCGGTTGCAGAAACCGTTGGGCCCAGCCCGCCAGACGCTGGCGCACCCCGGCGTAATCCCACGTCGACGAGGACACGAACTGCTGCAACTGCTGATGATCCACCTCAAGCCGCTGCGCCATCGGCTGCATCGACTTGCGCTTGCCATCCAACAACAGCCCACGCAGATACAACTGGCCCTTGGCCCGCTGATCCCGCCGCGACAGACCGCCCAGCATCTGGGCCGCGAACGCCTCCACACGCGGGGCCACCGACCGCATCTCCTCCGGAGTCACCCCAAGATCATCACACAGAAGATCAACACCTAACAAAGCCCTACTAGGAGACGTATGTTGCGCGCACGGCCACCATGAGCGTGCAACTACGCCCGTAGAGCTCCTAACGCATTGGTTGTGGGAGTCGGCGCCAGCAGATGAGGCTGGTGGCCAGGGTGAGGAAGCCGTTGTGGATGTCGGTGCGGCGCTCCCAGCGGGTGGCCAGGCGTCGGAACTGGTGCAGTAGTGCGAGGGTTTGTTCGATCACCCAGCGCACGGGTTGGTTGTTGTCCCGGGTACCACGGCGGCTGATCAGCGGTCGGATTCCCCGCTGTCGCAACAGAATCCGGTGATGATCATAGTCGTAGCCACGGTCAGCGACCAGAACGTCGGGCTTGCGTCGCGGTCGGCCAGGTCGGCCGCGCACGGGCGGGATGGCTTCGACCAGTGGGAGGAGTTGGGTGATGTCGTTGCGGTTGCCGCCGGTGAGGATGGCCGCGAGCGGCAGCCCGCGGCCCTCGGTGATGAGGTGGTGCTTGGAGCCGGTCTTGCCGCGGTCTACCGGGCTGGGGCCGGTCGCTGACCCCCTTTTTTCGCCTGCACATGGGACGAATCCACGATCGCTCGTGACCAGTCGATCTGACCGGCTGCGTGTAGCTCGGCGAGCAGCACTTCGTGGAGTTCAGCGAAGACGCCCGCCTCGTGCCAGTCCCGTAACCGGCGCCAGCAGGTCATCCCCGAACCGAACCCCAGCTCCTGGGGAAGGTCTTCCCACCCAATGCCCGTGATGAGCACGAACAAGATGCCTTGGAGCACCTGCCGGTCCGGCAACGGCTTCGGACCGGTCTTACCGGCCGGGCGTACCGGCAGCAACGGCTCGATGCGCTCCCACAACGCGTCCGAGACGATCCATGGCGCAGTCACACCAAGATCATCTCACATCAAGATCATCAATGTGTTAGGGCCTCGTAGCCGAATAGTCTGAGTGCCGCGGCCAGATGGCTGGATCCGAAGTCGTAGCACTCTCCGTTGCGCGACCCGAATCACGACCATTCAATGGTATCTGCGAAGATACGCTGGGTGACCAACGAACGCACGAGCCAGGCCTACGGACAGCGGGCTGAAGATTACATCAGCCTCCTCGGCAATATCAACGCGACCGCACCTCCTGATCGCGATCTGATCGGCACCTGGGCGCGTAAGCAACCCGAGGGACCGATCCTCGACGTAGGATGCGGGCCGGGACACTGGACGAACTGGCTGCGCGAACGGGGGGTAGACATCGAGGGCGTCGATCCGACACCGGAATTCGTCGGCGATGCCCAGAAACGCTTCCCGGACATCCGGTTTCGGGAAGGCATCGCTGAACAACTCGATGTCGCCGATTCGAGTCTGGCTGGTATCCTCGCCTGGTACTCACTGATCCACATGCAGCCGGACCGCATAACCGGCGCGTTTGCCGAGTTTGCCCGGACCATCAAACCCGGTGGCGGACTCCTCGTCGGTTTCTTCGAAGGGCCAGAGATCGAACCCTTCGACCATGCAATCACCACCGCGTACTTCTGGCCGATCGACCGCCTCAGCCGCACGATCGAGGAGGCCGGTTTCGCCGTTACGGTCCGCGACACCCGCGTTGATCCCGGAGTCCGACCGCACGGCGCGATCATGGGGTACCGAGTCGACTGACCACTGCGTCACAACGGCCGTTGCGGCGGTGAGTCTCTTCCCTGTTATGCACCAGAGCGCTTGAGATGCCTGCCCCCTTTACCCACAGGGGGCAGGCACAGCTCTTACTGCCTCATCCCGTCTGGGAGTGTCCCGAACGCATCGATATGGCCAGAGTTCCGAGCGCCAGCAACAAAAGGACTCCGCAAACCCCGTACAACAGGGACAAACTACCCGTGTACGCCGAACACAGGTCAACGTTGCCGACTGAACCACAGGCACGACTTCCGTGCTCCACCCAGGAGTTCTGGGTAGCACCGTCGCCGACGGTTACCGATCTCCCAGCGGGATTCCACGACATCCCGACTGCGGTGAGGACACCGACCAACGCGACACCGATCGCGTTGAAGGAGAGTCGAGCGGCATTGATGACCCCAGCAGCCACCCCCCCTCTCGTCCTCCGGGAAAGCGTGCATCGCGCCGTTCAGCGTCGTCGGTTGGGCCAACCCGACGCCCACTCCGATAGCCGCCAAAGCGGCCAGCAAGCCATACTGCGGCATATCCACCCGAAAGACGACCAGGCCGCATACTCCCAGCAGGACGAACCCCAAGCCACACGCAGTGATCGTCTCCGCCTTGAACCATTTGGAGATGCGCCCCACACTGCTCGCTGCCAACGCGAGGCAGGCCGCGAGCGGCAAGATCCTGACGCCCGTGCCCAGCACACTCAGGCCTCGACCGAACTGCAGGAAAATGGGCACCGTAAACAGAACCACGGCCATGACGAGGAACAGGATCGTCAGCGTGACGATTGATCCGGCGAACGACCAGTTCTTGATCCTCTCCGTCATGACCAACGGTGCGCCGCTCGTCTTCTGGCGAACACCGAACGCAACACCAAGCACCAAGCTGCCGCAGATCCCGATAATCGCATACATCGTGCTGCCGGGCACCCCGACGTAGATCAGACCGAAAATGAGCAGAGCCACACCGCTTGCCAGCAAGACGACGCTGATCCAGTCGATGACCCGCACCGCGGTTGCGCGGACATTGGGCAATGCCAGCATCACCACTGCAAAACCGACAGCGCAAACGATGAGGTTGACGAGGAAGATCGATCCCCACCAGTACCGGTCGAGCAGGATCCCGCCGACAATCGGCCCGAGGGGGAGCCCCAGAGCCGCAGCGGCCGACCAGTAGCCGAGCGCCCGTTTCGCCTCGCTTTCCGACCCAAGCTTCGTGATGCACGCGAGACTGGCGGTCAGAATCGCCGCACTTCCGAACCCCATCATCGTTCTGGCCAGGATGACCCAGCCGACTGAGGGTGACCACGCTCCCAGAGCGGATGCCGCGCCGAATAGCGCGATCCCACTTGCCAGGACGTTTCGCGTGCCGAACTTGTCCGCCAGGCTCCCCGTAACCGTGATCGCCGCAGCGCCCGCGAGTGTGTAGATCGCCGTCACCCACTGCATGTCTGACGTGGTTGCGTGCAGAGCTTCTGTCATCGTGCCGATAGCGACGTTGATGATCGTAATGTCCATGTTAACGACGAGCACGCACAGGCAGAGAACGAGCAGCGCCACCGTGCTCATCCGAGGTTTGCCCACGTGTACTTCCGCTTCACGAGTCATGACACCCCAAGAATTCCGCACTATTCGGTGACTTGGTACGTTCCAGCATCCATGCTGGTTTGCCAGTTTTCGCCGTCGAATTCAACCCACTCTATGTAGTCGGCAAAGTCCAGACTGATGCATCGAGCATTGACGCTCCGGTACCCGACCGGACGAGACTTCGGCCGGTAGAACGGCATCACGCCACAGACGACGCAGAAAGTATGGTCCGCAATGCGATCACCGAATCGGTATTCCTTGAGGTGCTCCGAACCCGCTACTAGCTCGAATCTCGAATCGGGAACTAGCAGCTCTTGGTGACCGGACTTGTGGCAGATGCCACAGTTGCAGACTGTCACCGTCAACCGCTTCGTCAGAGCTACTTGGAACCGGACATTCTCGCAGTGACACGCACCGTCTAACCAATCCAGCGGCTTGTCGATCACTTCGTTCTTCCCTTCTTAATTGGGCTCTCCGGCACTACAGAGCCGGATCCTCCAATACCTCACGCACCACTTCGGTGAATCGTACGATGTCCTCCGTTTCCATGTTCGCCCTGATTCGCACTCGCAGACCCCCATGACCTCGCGCAACCACGGGAAAGAAGTCCGGTTCGACGTAGAATCCCCGTTCTAGCAACTTTTTCGAGGCGTCGATGGTCCTCTTCTCGTCACCGAGCGGGATAAACCTGACGGGCCAGGTGTTATCCGAGCCCTCGACCAATCCGGAGGCATCGAACTCCTGCACGTTCTTGACCAGACGCTCCTGCAAAATGGGCAATTCAGGTGATCGGTGGATGTCGATGGAGGCTTCGATGGCACCGAGAGCTGCGGTGTTCAAACGCTGCGACCACATGAAGGGGCCGCCGCTCCGAAGCAGGTGGTGTCGCATTTTCGTCTTGCCCCGCGGCCCGAACAAGATTGCTCCGCCGGACGCGCCGAATCCTTTGTTTAACGACGTGACCACCACAGTGCGGTCGTTAATGGAATCCATTCTGTCGAGAACGGGGCCCTCTCCATGTGTCCCGACCACGGATGTCCCGTGCGCATCATCAAAGAAGAGGATTAAGAGGCCCTAACACATTGATGATCTTGATGTGAGATGATCTTGGTGTGACTGCGCCATGGATCGTCTCGGACGCGTTGTGGGAGCGCATCGAGCCGTTGCTGCCGGTACGCCCGGCCGGTAAGACCGGTCCGAAGCCGTTGCCGGACCGGCAGGTGCTCCAAGGCATCTTGTTCGTGCTCATCACGGGCATTGGGTGGGAAGACCTTCCCCAGGAGCTGGGGTTCGGTTCGGGGATGACCTGCTGGCGCCGGTTACGGGACTGGCACGAGGCGGGCGTCTTCGCTGAACTCCACGAAGTGCTGCTCGCCGAGCTACACGCAGCCGGTCAGATCGACTGGTCACGAGCGATCGTGGATTCGTCCCATGTGCAGGCGAAAAAAGGGGGTCAGCGACCGGCCCCAGCCCGGTAGACCGCGGCAAGACCGGCTCCAAGCACCACCTCATCACCGAGGGCCGCGGGCTGCCGCTCGCGGCCATCCTCACCGGCGGCAACCGCAACGACATCACCCAACTCCTCCCACTGGTCGAAGCCATCCCGCCCGTGCGCGGCCGACCTGGCCGACCGCGACGCAAGCCCGACGTTCTGGTCGCTGACCGTGGCTACGACTATGATCATCACCGGATTCTGTTGCGACAGCGGGGAATCCGACCGCTGATCAGCCGCCGTGGTACCCGGGACAACAACCAACCCGTGCGCTGGGTGATCGAACAAACCCTCGCACTACTGCACCAGTTCCGACGCCTGGCCACCCGCTGGGAGCGCCGCACCGACATCCACAACGGCTTCCTCACCCTGGCCACCAGCCTCATCTGCTGGCGCCGACTCCCACAACCAATGCGTTAGGAGCTCTAAGGAATCCCCCAGTATCGAGCTCCCCAGTTGACATACCGATCAGATGAGTAAGCTCAGGTTATAAGGCAACCGGAGGTTAGTAAACCAGATCGGTTAATACTTCACCCGATCTCCAGAGTGATTGTTACACAGGGTAATAATTCGATGAAATAATTAGTCCGTTAGAGTTACTAACGGTTGCGGCGAGGGCTGCAACCGGATACGTACAGTTGTTCTTTTTGCGTCCGGGTCGCCTGCGTGGATGGCGCTGCGGACTGCGTTGATGAGCTGGGTCGCGTGCTGCGGGGATGCTCGGATCCGGTGCAGGATTCTCCGGCTTGTGAGCTTGGCGTTGGCGCTCGCCGGGTCCGCGTAGCCGTGCGTGCGGGGCTTTGACGGCCTTCTGATTCGCCGACAGGCGAGGACGCTCGTCGAGATCGTCGTTGCGTGCTCGGCGGCGTTGAGGGACTTCGACGTTCACTCCGGCGCCGCGGTAGGCGCTGTTGGCCACGACCGGATCCTGGCGGCCCAGGGCGTCGATGCGGCGTGTTCACGTGCCTCGCCCATGTCGTACCGAGGACTCGGTAGCGCGGGCGAGGTTTAGATCAGGCGTCCGGCCGGGTCCGCGATGAACTGGACATTCATTCCGTGGCTCTTGTAAGAGGCGATCCCGGCCCGTAGCCAGGCCGACCCGGTCGATCTGCAACAGGGTGCCGTCAAGGAGGACAAACGCCTTCCGAACCGCGATCGCGATCGCCTGGTCCAGCCGGGAGCGGGCGGCCAGGACCTGCAGGGCTTCGTGGATGTCGCGGAGGACCGTGGTCACGCCAATGTCGAAGCCGATCGCGAGGTCGGTGTAGGTCTCGCCTTTGCGCAGGTAGGCCACCACCAGCAACGCTTGCTGGCCCGCCTCCAGGCGCCGCCACCGCGTGGACATCAGGTGTCACCTGCCCGGGGGTGACCCTTATCGCGGGTCGGGACGCCGCGCTCGTGCAGGCGCTAGCGCACGGTGCCCGCGGCGACATCCATGCGTGCGGCGATCCGGGCCAGCGACCACCTCTGGTTGTAGAGCCGGACGGCGTCGTCGATCTGCTCGGCGGACAGGCCGCGGCGGCGCATCGGGACACCGTGGCGGTGCAGGATCGTGGACACGGTGCGGCGCTCGATGCCGAACTGGTCGCCCAGCTCGTAGACTGTGGCGCCGGACTGGTAGCCCTCGATCAGTTGCTGCACTCGGTCGTCGGGGAGGCGCCGGGTGCGGCCGGGCTTTGCCCGCTTCGGTGACGGTTGGGGCGGTGTAGCCAGGTTAGGCAGCTTCGTCCGCAGTGTTTCCAGGACGCTGACCTGGGCCTTTGTGTTCGAGTAAGCTCCCACAACCTCCACCAGCGAAAACGGGCCGCCGGAGTGCTCCGGCGGCCCGTTTTGACGTCGACGGGTGGCATCAACCGTGGTCGGGGGAGCGGTCCCTCCGGTGCGCCGCACCGCTCGCGAGCGGTGCGGCGCAGCGAGCGGACGTTCTCGCGGCGTGGAACTGGCTGGGACGGCTCGGGTCCGGTTCCCGTCAGGCGAGGACGAACAGCAGGGAGGAGAGGCCGAAGCCCAGCAGACCGATGGTGGTCTGCATGACGGTCCAGGTCTTCAGCGTCGTCTTCACGTCCATCTCGAAGAAGCGGCCCACCAGCCAGAATCCGGAGTCGTTGACGTGGCCCGCGGTGACCGACCCGGCCGCCAGCGCCAGCACCAGCGCGGCCTGCTGCACCGAGCTGAACTCGTGCGCGAGCACCACCGGCTGGACCAGACCCGCGGCCGTTGTCAGCGCCACGGTGGCCGAGCCCTGCGCGATCCGGAGCACGGCGGCGATCGCGTAGGCGGCGACGATCACCGGCATGCCGATGTTCGACATGACGTCCGAGAGCGCGTCGCCGATGCCGCTGGCCTGCAGCACACCGCCGAACATGCCGCCGGCCCCGGTGATCAGGATGATCGCGCAGACCGGTCCGAGCGCGGAGTCCAGCAGCTTCTCGACGATCTCCTGGCTGCGTCCCCGGCGGGTGCCCAGCACGTAGGTCGCGACGAAGACGGTGATCAGCAGCGCGACCGAGGTGTCGCCCAGGGCGCGGGCGACCTGGAACCAACCGGCGTCGGAGTTGAGCCAGCCCGCTTCGCCGGCGGTGTTCAGCCCCGTGTTGGCGAAGATCAGCAGCAGCGGGAGCAGCAGCAGCGAGACCACGGTCCGCGCCGGGGGAGGGGTCTCGTCGCGCTGCACCGGGCTGCCGCCGCTGAGCAGTTCCGGAACCGGCAGCACGATGCGCCTGCCCGCCCAGACGCCGTAGAGGTAGCTGGTCACGTACCAGGTGGGCAGCACGACCACGAGGGCGAGGGCGAGGACCAGTCCGACGTCGGCGCCCAGCAGGCCGCTGGCGGCGACCGGTCCGGGGTGCGGGGGGACGAAGACGTGCATCACGGAGAACGCGCCCGCGGTGGGCAGGGCGTAGCGCAGCACGCCGCCGCCGAGCCGGCGTGCCACCGCGAACACGATCGGCAGCATCACGACCAGGCCCGCGTCGAAGAAGATCGGGAACCCGAAGATCAGCGATGCGATCCCCAGCGCCAGGGGAGCGCGCCGCTCGCCGAACCTGCTCAGCAGCGCGTCGGTCAGCGACTGCGCACCTCCGCTGACTTCGAGCAGCCGGCCGAACATCGCGCCGAGGCCGACCAGCAGCGCCACGCTGGCCAGGGTGGACCCGAAGCTCTCGGTGAGGGTGTCGATGATCTGCCCGGCCGGGATCCCGGCGGCGAACGCGGTGCCGAGGCTGACCGCGACGAGCGCGAGGAAGGCGTGCACGCGCAGCTTGATGATCAGGACCAGGAGCACGGCGACCGCGGCCGCGGCGATGCCGAGCAGCGGTCCCGGCCCCATGGTCTGGGTCCAGCCATCGATGTTCATTCACGAGCTCCGTTGCTGTGTTCCGTGCTGGCGGGTTTCCGGGGCGGCGGGGGTTCCGGTGCGCCGCTCAGCGCGCGGCGGGGCGGAGGTCGAGCTCGGTCGCCGCGAGGGTCCGGCGCACGACGTCCTCCGGGGTGCGGGCGGTGTCGACGGTCACCCCCTCCTCGTCCGGGTGCAGCGGTTCGAGATCGCCGAACTGCGAGCGCAGCAGCGAGGAGGGCATGAAGTGCCCGGAGCGGTCCGCGAGTCGCCGCCCGACGGTTTCGGCGGAGCCGGCGAGGTGCACGAACCGGACGTCGGCCCGGGATCGCCGCAGGACGTCGCGGTAGCTCCGCTTCAGCGCGGAGCAGGTCACGATCGTGCTCACCGCCTCGGCCGAGTGCCGCGCGATCCAGTCGCGGAGGCTCCGCAGCCACGGCATCCGGTCCTCGTCGGTGAGCGGGAGGCCCGCCGCCATCTTGTCGATGTTGGCCTCGGGGTGGAACTCGTCGGCCTCGGCCAGGGGCCATCCGAGGCGGTGGGCGAGCAGCTGGGCGACGGTGCTCTTCCCCGACCCCGAAACGCCCATCACCACCAGGCACGTGGATGTCATACCGCCTCCTCCGCGCTGCCCCGCTCGTCGTGCCGAGCACCCGCGCCGTTAAAAGTATTACCTTTGGCGGTGAAAGGTATCACCAAAGTGTGTGACGGGGAAGACACGCGGGACTGGGTAATCTGCGTAGGTGACACCAGCAGGCGTCGAGCGGGGGAGCAGCGTGACGAGGTCCGGACGCGGGGAGAGCGGGCAGCGGGCCGGATCGGCGAGCAGCGCCGGACCGCGGAGCGCCGGGGCCGGCAACGGCGCGGGGGAGGCGAAGCCCGGGGCGCTGCACAGCGACGTGCTGGACACGATCGGCCGGGAGATCACCGGCGGCCAGTTGCCCACCGGGCACGTGCTGACGCTCGACGTGCTCGAGGAGCGCTTCGGGGTCTCGCGCACGGTGGCGCGGGAGAGCATGCGGATCCTGCAGTCGATGGGGCTGGTCACGTCGCGGCGGCGGGTCGGGATCACCGTGCAGCCCCGGGAGTCCTGGAACGTGTTCGACCCGCGCGTGATCTGGTGGCGGCTCGCGGGCGAGGGGCGCGACGCCCAGCTGCGTTCGCTGACCGAGCTGCGCATCGCGGTGGAGCCGCTGGCCGCGGCCTCCGCCGCGCGCAACGCCTCCGGCGAGGTGCGGTCGCGGGTGGTGGAGCTGTCGGCGGCGATGCGCGCCCGGGGCGAAGCCGGCGAGCTCGACGAGTTCCTCGAGGTCGACGTCGAGTTCCACACCGCGCTGTTGCGGGCCAGCGGCAACGAGATGTTCGAGGCGCTGGCCGACGTGGTCGCCGTGGTGCTGCGGGGGCGCACGCAGCTCGGGCTGATGCCGCACCAACCGGTGTCGCAGGCGCTGGCGCTGCACGAGCAGGTGGCGGAGGCGGTCGCCGACGCGCGCTCCGACGACGCCGAGAACGCGATGCGGGAACTGCTCGCCGAGGTCCGCGACGCCGTGGTCCCGGTGTGGCGGCGCCCCCGCGACGGCGAAGTCGGCGGGACCCGCAGCGGCGACCTCGACGGCGACTTCGGCGGTGAGCCGGGCACCGACGACCGCTGAGCGCGCCGCACCCCGGCCGCGGGGGCTTTTCCCGAGAAGTGGTCACCGCGGCACCGTCGTGCGCGGCCACGCGGTCGCCCTCGGCCTCACCCGGTGAACAGCTGCGCGATCTGGCGCACGAGTTCGGCGAAACCGTAGGCGAAGGGCAGGCCGACCCACAGCCAGGTGAGCGCCAGCAGGGCGGGGCGGGGTTTCGTCGGGGGCTGCTCAGCCATGGCGGGCCTCCTGCGCGGTCTCCGCGCGCTCGTCGCCGGGCAGGTGGTGCTTCGGGTGGACCGGGCGGATCAGCTCGTTGGCGAGGAAGCCCACCACGAGCAGGCCGATCATGATGGACAGCGACGTGCCGTACAGCGCCGGACCGGACTTGCCGGCCGCTGCCTGGCTGTCGGCCACCGCGTTGACGATCAGCGGCCCGAGCACCCCGGCCGCCGACCACGCGGTGAGCAGGCGGCCGTGGATCGCGCCGACCTGGTAGGTGCCGAACAGGTCCTTCAGGTACGCGGGGACCGTGGAGAAACCCGCTCCGTAGAAGGACAGGATCACCAGCGCGGCGAGGACGAACACGGCCTTCGAGCTGTCCCCGCTGAGCACGATCGCCAGGTAGAGCAGCGCACCACCGCCGAGGTAGAGGCGGTAGATGTTCTTGCGGCCCACGACGTCGGAGGCGGACGACCAGGCGAACCGGCCGAGCATGTTCGTCAGCGACAGCATCGCGACGAACCCGGAGGCGGCCGCCGCCGAGACCGGCGCCGAGGTGTTCGCGAAGAAGTCCGTGATCATCGGCGAGGCCTTCTCCAGGATGCCGATGCCCGCGGTGACGTTGAAGCACAGCACCACCCACACGAGCCAGAACTGCGGTGTGCGCAGGGCGGTGTTCGCCGCGACGCTGGCGTTCCCGAGCACCCCGCCGGCGGAGTTCTCCGGGTGCCACCCGCGGGGCCGCCAGCCCTCCGCGGGCAGGCGGACGAGCAGCACGCCGAGTCCCATGAACACCGCGTAGACCACGCCGTGCACCGCGAAGCTCGCGGCGATCCCGCCCGCGGACTCGCCGAAGGACGACAGCATCTGGTTGGACCACGGGGAGGCGATCAGCGCGCCGCCGCCGAAGCCCATGATGGCGATGCCGGTGGCCATGCCCGGCCGGTCCGGGAACCACTTCATCAGCGTGGACACCGGGGAGATGTAGCCGATGCCGAGCCCGATGCCGCCGATCGCGCCGTAGCCGAGCACCACGAGCCAGTACTGCCCGGTCAGCGCGCCGAGGGCGGAGACGAGGAAGCCGCTGGAGAAGCACACCAGGGACACGAACATCGCCCAGCGCGGGCCCCTGCGCTCCACCACGGTCCCGCCGAAGGCGGCCGACAGCCCGAGCATGACGATGGCGAGCTGGAACGGCAGCGCGCTCTGCGTACCGCTCAGCCCGAGCGATCCTTCCAGCGGAGGTTTGAACACGCTCCACGCGTAGACCTGGCCGATCGCCAGGTGCACCGACAGCGCGGCGGGCGGGATGAGCCATCGGTTCCAGTCCAGGGGCGCCACGATCCGGCTGCGCTCCAGAAAGCCGACGGCCATGCGTGCCTCCAGCGTCCTCGTTGAACCATCAACTTCTCCTGGCGGGCACGCAGCATGGCATTGCGCCTTTCGGGCGGAAACCCCGTCGCCGCGCACCGCGTCCGGATCGTGACCCGCCCCGGTTCAGCCGGTCGGATCGCGCCAGACGGGCTGGGGGCTCTCGCGCACCCGTCCGTTGCCGTGGAATACGAGGAACCGGTCGAACGACCGGGCGAACCAGCGGTCGTGCGTCACGGCGAGCACCGTGCCCGCGAACTGCTCGAGATCCGCCTGCAGCGCCTCGGCCGAGAGCAGGTCGAGGTTGTCGGTGGGTTCGTCGAGCAGCAGCAGGTTGGCCCCTTCCAACTCGAGCAGCAGGATCTGCAGGCGAGCCTGCTGACCGCCGGAGAGCGCGTCGAACGGTCGCCGCGCCGCCTGCACGAGGTCGTAGCGGGCCAGCACCCGATGGGCTTCCTCTCGCGCCATCCCGGACCGGTGCGGACCACCGCCGATGAGCAGCTCCAACAGCTCCGTCCCGCGGAACTCCGGGTGTTCGTGCGTTTGCGCGAACATGCCCGGAACCACCCGCGCGCCCAGGCGCGCGGTGCCGGTGTGAACGACCGGTTCGCCCGCCACCTGCGCCCCGCTGCCGCCGGTGATGTCCTGCTCCCGCCGCGCACGCGCGACCGGCGGGAGCCACCCGCGCTTGATCCACCCTCGCTGGTCCGCCGGCTAGTCGGACGACGAGAACGCGGCGTCGAACGCGGCGGCCGGCGGGTCGATCGCCGCGAGCCTGCGGACCAGCTGCAACGCTTCCGGCGCGCCGAGCATGCGGTCCATGCCGGCGTCCTCCCACTCGACCGAGACGGGTCCGTCGTAGCCGATGGAGTTGAGCATCCGGAAGATGCCCTCCCACGGCACATCACCGTGGCCGGTGGAGACGAAGTCCCACCCGCGCCGCGGATCGGCCCACGGCAGGTGCGAGCCCAGCCGCCCGTTGCGCCCGTTGAGCTGCTTGACCGCCTCCTTGCAGTCCACGTGCTGGATCCGGTCCCGGAAGTCCCACAGGAACATCAGCGGGTCGAGGTCCTGCCAGACGAAGTGGCTGGGGTCGAAGTTCAGCCGGAAGGCCTCGCGGTGCCCCACGGCCTCGAGGGCGCGCCGGGTCGTCCAGTAGTCGTAGGCGATCTCGCTGGGGTGCACCTCGTGGGCGAACCGCACGCCGACCTCGTCGAAGACGTCGAGGATCGGGTTCCAGCGGGCGGCGAAGTCGGCGTAGCCGCGTTCGACCATCTCCGGCGGCACCGGCGGGAACATCGCCACGGTGTGCCAGATCGACGAACCCGTGAAGCCGACCACGGTGGACACCCCGAGCGACGCGGCGCGGTTCCTGCTGGACGCCGACGCGGTGGCGGTCTACTGCGAGGAGTACAACCCGTCGTGGAGCTGGTACCGCGGGGACGCCGCGACCACGGCGGTCTTCGAGATGTCCTCGGGCGCGCGGTTCGTCTACACGGGATCGTGGTGCAGCCCCGGGTTGGAGACGTCGTGGAACAGCCGGTGGCGGGTCAGCGCCGAGCACGGCGCGGCGCGGTGGGACGGTGACGGCCTGCCGCGGGCGGAGCTGGCCGAGTTCGGTGAGCAGCTCGCCGACATCGGTGCGGGTGAGGAGTACCCGGGCGACGGGATCGCGGGCTCGTTGGCGTTGTTCGTGCGCGCGCTGCGCACCGGACGGCCGCCGATGGGCGAGTGCCACGACAACCTGCGCAGCTTGGCCATGGTGCACGCGGCCATCGCCTCGGCCGTGGAGCAGACCCGCGTGGCGGTGGACGACGTGCTGCGCACGGCCGAGGAGGAGGTGTTGGCCAGCTGATCGCCGCAGGGCGGTTCCCGCGTTCAGCGGATGTGCGCCGCGCGCGCTCCGCGACACACTGGACGTAATGCCGAACTAAGGCCGATATTTCGCACACGGAGGTGTCATGTCGCGAGGACCGCTCTGGACCCGCCGGCAGTGGCTCGGCGCCGGTACCGCGGTGGGCGCCGGGTTGGCCCTGGGTGGGCTTCCGGTGGCGCACGCGCGCGGCCGGCGGGGTGCCACCAACCCGCTCATCCACCAGCGCGCCGACCCGTTCGTCGTGCGGCACGACGACGGGATGTACTACTTCACCGCGTCCGTGCCGGAGTACGACCGGGTCGTCGTGCGCGCCGCGCCGACGCTGGCCGGCCTGGCCGAGGCCCGGGAGGTCGTGGTGTGGCGCCGTCCGGCGGAAGGGGCGATGGCGGGCAACATCTGGGCCCCCGAGCTGCACTTCGTCGACGGCCGCTGGTACGTCTACGTCGCCGCCGGGGATTCCGCGGACCCGTTCCGCATGCGGATGTACGTGCTGGAGTGCGCGGCGGCCGACCCGCGGGCCGACCGGTGGCGGGTGCTCGGGCGCATCACCACGCCGCTGGACACGTTCGCCCTCGACGCCACCACGTTCGAGCACCGCGGGAAGCGGTACCTGTGCTGGGCGCAGACCGATCCGGACGCCGGCACCAAGAGCGACCTCTTCCTCGCCGAGATGGCCTCCCCGGTGGCGCTGGCCACGGATCCGGTGCGCATCTCCGCGCCCGAGCACGACTGGGAGCGGCGCGGTTTCAGCGTGAACGAGGGGCCCGCGGCGCTGTCCCGGAACGGTCGGGTGTTCCTGTCGTACTCGGCCAGCGCCACCGACGCGAACTACTGCGTCGGGCTGCTGACCGCCGATGGCGGGGCGGACCTGCTCGATCCGGGGGCGTGGCGCAAGGACCCGGAACCGGTGCTGCGCAGCAGCCCGGAGAACAGCCAGTACGGCCCCGGGCACAACTCGTTCACCGTCAGCGAGGACGGCACCACCGACGTCCTCGTCTACCACGCGCGGCCGTACGAGCACATCGACGGCGACCCGCTGTACGACCCGAACCGGCACACCCGGGTGCAGCAGCTGCGCTACCACGCGGACGGAACGCCGGACTTCGGCGTGCCGGTGCCCGACGGGCCGGTCCCGCTGTGACGTCCGAGCACCGGGTGCGGTCGCCTCAGTCCACGCGCTCCTCGGGGCGGCCCTGCTCGGCCCAGCGGGTGTGGAAGACGCCGTCGCGGTCGGTGCGGCGGTAGGTGTGCGCACCGAAGAAGTCGCGCTGCGCCTGGGTGAGCGCCGCCGGCAGCGCACTCGAGCGGAGACTGTCGAAGTAGGACAGCGCGGCCGAGAATCCCGGCGTGGGAACGCCGATCGTGACCGCTGTGGACACCACGCGGCGCCAGGCCTGCTGCGCGTCGGACAGCGCGGCGGCGAAGGAGGGGTCGGCCAGCAGGCTCGGCAGGTCCGGCCGGGCGTCGAAGGCGGCCCGGATGTCGTCGAGGAACCGGGCGCGGATGATGCAGCCGGCGCGCCAGATCGCCGCGATGCGGCCGCGGTCGATGTTCCAGTCGTTCTCGGTGCTGCCGGCCGCGATCTGGTGGAAGCCCTGCGCGTAGGCGACGATCTTCGACGCGTACAGCGCCTTTTCGACGTCCTCGGCCATGTTCCGCGCCGTCTCCGCGTCCATCGCGGCCTGCGGGCCCGGGAGGTCGCGGGCCGCATCGCGCTGCTCCGCGTGCCCGGACAGGGAACGGGCGAACACGGCCTCGGCGATGCTGTTCACCGGCACGCCGAGGTCGAGGGCCTGGCGCACCGTCCAGCGGCCGGTGCCCTTCTGCTCGGCCTGGTCGAGCACCACGTCCACGAACGGCGCCCCGGTGCCGGGATCGCGGTGGGCGAGCACCTCGGCGGTGATGTCGACGAGGAACGAGTCCAACCGGCCCCGGTTCCACCCGCGGAAGACCTCGGCGATCTGCTCGCAGGACATCCCCGCGCCGCGGCGCAGCAGGTCGTAGGCCTCGGCGATGAGCTGCATGTCGGCGTACTCGATGCCGTTGTGCACCATCTTGGCGAAGTGCCCCGCCGCGTCCGGGCCGACGTGCGTGACGCACGGGCTGCCGTCGGGTGCGCGCGCGGCGATCGCCTCCAGCATCGGGCCGAGCGCCTGCCAGGCCTCGGCGGAGCCGCCCGGCATGATGCTCGGGCCGTGCAGCGCCCCCTCCTCACCGCCGGACACCCCGGTGCCGACGAAGTGGATGCCGCGCTCCCGCAGCGCCCGTTCGCGGCGGATCGTGTCGGCGAAGTGCGCGTTGCCCGCGTCGATGATGATGTCGCCTTCGTCCATGTGCGAGGCGAACTCGGTGATCACCGCGTCCGTGGCGGGGCCTGCCTGGACCATGGTGACGAGCCGCCGCGGGCGCTGCAGCGCGGCCACGCACTCCTCGGGGGATTCGCTGGGCACGAACCGCCCCTCGTGGCCGAATTCGTCCACCAGCGCGCGGGTGCGCGCGGAGGTGCGGTTGTGCAGGGCCACCGCGTAGCCGTTGCGGGCGAAGTTGCGGGCGAGGTTGCGGCCCATCACCGCGAGACCGGTCACGCCGATCTGCGCCTGCTCCGCGTTCGAGGGGGAACCCATCAGCTCACCTTCGGTCGTGTCGACGAGACGTGCCGTTCCGGGCGAGTACACCGGTTGTGCGCCGCGCGCGCATGCCGCGGCGCGTCCCGGGTCGAGCGGCGGGGTCATTCTGCCGGGCTAGGGCGCGGTGCGGCCATCCGCGCGGTGATCAGTCGAACTGGGTCAGGTACTGGTTGACGGCAGCTTCGGCCGCGCCCAGCAGGCCGCCGTGCTCGCCCAATTCTGCCGGGCACAGCTGCAGCGGCACGTCCGGGCCGCGGAACTCGGCCAGTGCGGTTTCCAGGTCCGCGCGGGCGTGCTGCAGCAGCGGGGAGAGCAGTCCGCCGAGGATGACGCGCTCCGGGTTGAGGATGTTGGCCAGGTTGGCCAGTCCCTTGGCGGTGGGCGTGCACAGCGCGCGCAGCGCCTCGACGGCGTCGGTGTCGGTGGCGGCGCGGGCGAGCAGGTCGTTCAGCGCCGCGTGCCGGTCCTGCGGGTCGTGCACGCCGGCGTGGCGCAGCAGCGCGTCCGCGCCGATCTCGGTTTCCCAGCACCCGCGCCCGCCGCAGCGGCACCGCCGCCCGCCGGGGTCGGTGATCATGTGCCCGATCTCGCCGGCGTAGCCGGTGTGCCCGGTCAACACCCGGTCGCGGGTGATGATGCCGCCGCCGACGCCGACTTCGGCGGAGACGTAGACGAGTTCGCCGCAGTCGCGCCCCGCGCCGCGGCGCTGTTCGGCCAGCGCGGCCAACCGGGCTTCGTTGCCGATGACGATCGGCAGTGGCAGCGCGGCGGACCGGCGCAGCTCCGCGCCGAGGCTCAGGTCGTGCCAGTCCAGGTTGGGCGCGTGCATGACCTGACCGTCGGCACTGCGCACGAGTCCGGGCACGGCGACGCCGAGTGCGATCGGCTCATCGTCGGCCCGGCGCGTGCGGTCGGCGATGAGCTCGGTGATCTGGGTGAGGCTGCGCGCGGGCGCGCCGGGGTCCCGATCGTGCGGCACGTGCTCCTCGTCGAGCAGCGCGCCGCCGAATCCGACGCGGCTGATGCGGATCGTGTCCACCTCGATCGCCACGGCCAGCACCTGGGCGCTGTCGTCGCGCGGGGAGACGATCCGCGGCGGGCGGCCGCGGCCGCCCTGCGGACCCGCCGCTTCGCCTTCTGCGGCCAGGCCGCGCTCGGCGAGTTCGGCGACGAGGTCGGCCACGGCGCTGCGGGTCAGTCCGGTGACCTCGCACAGGTCCGCGCGGCTCGTGGGCCCGTGCAGGTGGAGCTGCTGCAGGATCGTGCGCAGGTTGTGGCGGCGCAGGCCGGCCGGGGCGCGACCGGGCGTGGTCGAAGCAGTCACTGGTTCCTCGTTTCGGCAGGATCCCCGACCAGTATCGCCGATGGAGCGGGGTTGACGGAGCGGGCATTTTGTTTTTTCCTCTTTAAAATCATATTTGACGGAGGTCGATGCGATGACTCGGAAACGACCGTTCCTGCTCGCCACGGCGCTGAGCCTGTCCGCTGCCTGCCTCGGAACGACCGCCTCGACCGCGGCGGCCGAACCACCCGTCTACCGCGACTCGTCCTACGCCCCGGCCGAACGCGCGGCCGACCTCGTCTCCCGCATGACCGTCGAGGAGAAGGCCCAGCAGCTCACCTCCAGCCAGGCCCCGGCGATCCCGCGCCTGGGCGTCAAGGCCTACGGGTGGTGGAACGAGGCCATCCACGGGGTCTCGCGGGAGCAGACCAACGACGGCGACGACCCGCCGGACCTGGTCAACACCACGTCCTACCCGACGAGCCTGTCCATGGGCGCGACCTGGGACCCGGAGCTCGTGCACGAGGTGGCCGACCAGGTCTCCAGCGAGGCCCGGGAAGTGGTGCGGGACAACCGCCTCGACCTCAACTTCTACTCGCCGACGGTCAACCTCGGCCGCGACCCGCGGTGGGGTCGCAACGACGAGACCTACGGCGAGGACCCGAAACTCACCGCGGAACTGGCCGCGCAGTACGTCAACGGGATGGAGGGCAAGGACCGCAACGGCGAGCTGCGGCCGGACAGCGGCGGGTACCTCAAGACCAGCACCACCATCAAGCACTTCGCCGCGAACAACAGCGAGTACAACCGCACCACCGGATCGTCCGACATGGACGAGAGCACGCTGCGGCAGTACTACGCCAAGCCCTTCGAGGAGGTCCTCGACCGCACCCAACCGGGGTCGATCATGACCGCCTACAACCGGGTCAACGGCGTGCCGGCCACGGCCAGCACGCACCTGGTCGACACGCTCGCGCGCAAGACGTTCGGGTTCCGCGGGTTCTTCACGACCGACTGCGACTCGGCCCGCGAGATGCAGCACGGGCACCACTGGCAGCCGCCGGGTCGTGACGAGCCCGTCGGGCCGGTGGAGCGCAACGCCTACGCCAACGCGGCCGGGGTGGACCTGAACTGCAACCAGGGCCTGCACGACGAGCACCACTACGGCAACACGCTGCCCACTGCCGCGGAGCGGGGCACGCGAACCTCGAACGGTGCCTACACCGAGCACTTCCTGGACGCCTCGCTCGTGCGGATGTTCACCACCCGCATCCGGCTGGGCGAGTTCGACTCCGACGCGAACAACCCGTGGGTGCAGCGGGCGCGGGAACGCGTCCCGCGCGGCAGCTGGGAGAACTCCGAGGCGAACGAGGCCGTCACGCAGACCGACGAGCGGCTCGACCTCGCCCGGCGCGCCGGCAGCGAATCCCTCGTGCTGCTGCAGAACGACCCCGCGGCCGACGGCGAGAAGGTCCTGCCGCTCGACGTGCCGCGCAGCGGCCCCTTCCGCGTCGCGGTCGTCGGCGACTACGCCAACCCGGAGCAGATGTACCTGGGCGGTTACTCCAGTGAGCAGGGGCCGTCGGGCCGGGCCAACAACGTCAACGGCTTCGAAGGGGTCAAGCGGGCGATCAAGCGGATCAACCCGCAGGCCACCGTGGACTACCTGCCCGGTACGGATCCGCAGGATCCCACCAAGGCCAACGCCGAATCGATCCGCAAGGCCGCGAACTACGACACGGCCCTGGTCTACGCGGGCACCGACGACGACCACGCCGAGGAGGAGAAGGACCGCGGGACGCTGCAACTGCCCGAACCGCAGACCGACCTGATCGAAGGCGTCGCGCACAGCAACCCGAACACCGCGGTGTACCTGGAAACCGTCGGCGCGGTCGACGTGACGCGCTTCGCCGACGACGTGCCCGCCATCCTGTGGAGCTCCTACAACGGGCAGCGCAAGGGCCAGGCCCTCGCCGACGTGCTCACCGGTGAGCACAACCCGAGCGGGCACCTGCCGTTCACCTGGTACCGCGGCGACGAGCAGCTGGGCGAACTCGGCGACTACGACATCCGGCCGCACGAGGGCGATCCCGGGCGCACCTACCGGTACTTCCAGGGCGAGCCCTCCTACTCCTTCGGCCACGGCCTGAGCTACGGCGACTTCGACTACGGCGAGCTGCGCGTCGACCGCGGCAGCGTCGACGCCAACGGGGCCGTGACCGCGCGGACCACGATCACCAACCGCTCGGACACCGCCGGCTCCGACGTCGTGCAGCTGTACTCGAGCTCGCAGCAGCGGGGCGGGAGCTCGCAGCAGCGGGGCGGGGACGACCCGCGGCCGGACAAGCGCCTGGCCGATTTCCAGAAGGTGCGGCTGAAACCGGGCGAGAGCACCGAGGTCGCCTTCCGCGTGCCCGTGCGCGAGCTGGCCTTCTTCGACGAGCAGCAGAACCGCTACACCGTCGACGACGCCTACGAGCTGCAGCTCGGCCGCTCCAGCGCGGACGTGGCCGACCAGCAGCGCGTGGACGTCACCGGCGAGCTCGCGCCGCAGCCGGAGTCGGTGTCGGTGACACCGCAGGCCGCCGGTGACCCGGAGGGCAGCAACGCCTCCCGCGTGATGTACGCGCCGGGCACCGACATCGACCCGCGCCCGACGGTGGCGATGTCGGACGGCACCCGCCGCGGCTACGACGCCGAAGGCACCGCCGCGCAGCTGCCTCCGGGGATGCGCATCAGCTACGAGTCCAACCGCCCCGACGTGGTGCAGGTCGACGACAACGGTGTGCGCGCCCGCTCGGCCGGGGTGGCCACGGTGACCGCGACCGTCGAACACCGCGGTCAGACGCAGCGGACGTCCTTCGCCGTGCACGTCGGCAACGGGGCGTGAGCCCACCGCCGAACCGCCCCGCCCGCACTCGGCGTACCCGCATCCGTCCTCGGGGCCGGCCCCGCCGGTCCCGAGGACGGTCGTTCCCCCGACCCCTACCGCGGAGAGGTGGTGCCATGTGCGACGTGGCCGGTGAGGAGGGGCGCACCCGCCACGGCCGCCCGACCCGCGCGGCGGAGGGCAGCGGTGGCACCGGGGCGCGGAACCGGGTGACCATCTACGACGTGGCCCGGCACTGCGGCGTGGCGGCCTCGACGGTCTCCCGCGCCTTCGCGCGGCCCGCGCGGGTCAGCGCTGGCACGCGCGAACGCGTTCGCGCCGCAGCGCACGCGCTCGGCTACGTGCCGTCCGAACGCACCTGGGTGGACGCGGGTGCCCGCGGGCGGACCGTGACGCTCGTCGTCTCCGACATCGCCAACCCGTACTACGGACCGCTGGTCAAGGCGGTCCAGCGGCGCGCGCTCGAACGCGGCTACACCCTCGCGCTGGCGGACAGCGACGAATCCCCGCGCGTCGAGGCGAGCAACGCCAAGAGCCTGCTCGCCGCCTCCGGCGGGGCGATCCTCGCGACCTCGCGGTTGTCCGACGACGTCGTCGACGGGCTCGCGCGCACCGTCCCCCTGGTCATGCTCAACCGGGCGTCCGCGCGCGTGCCCACGCTCGTCTGGGACACGGCCGGCGGCATGCGCCGGGCGGTGCAGCACCTGGCCGAACTCGGCCACCGCGACGTCGCCTACCTCGCCGGACCGCGCAACTCCTGGATGAACAGCGAGCGGTGGCGGGCCGTGCGGGAGGAGTCCGCGCGTCTGGGACTGCGGGCCTCCCCGCTCGGACCGTGCGCGCCCACGCGCCGCGCGGGTTACGAGGCCGCCGCGCGGCTGGAACGCGCCGCGGTCACGGCCGTGCTCGCCTACAACGACCTCATCGCCATCGGCGCGGTGCGCCGCCTGCTCGCAGCGGGGGTGCGCGTGCCCGAGGAGATGAGCGTCGTCGGCTGCGACGACATCTTCGGTGCCGATCTCGTGGAGCCCGGGCTGACCACGTTGCACGGCCCGGCGGCGGAGATGGGCGCCGCCGCCGTGGACGTGCTGCACGCGTGGGCCGCCTCGCGCGCAGCGCAACCGCGCTGCACGACCTTCACCGCCGAGCTCGTCGTGCGCGCCTCGACCGGTCCCGCCCCGGATCACGGCAACTGATGGCAACTCATTGGCCGCGCGGGGGTCGCGCACGAGCATGCTGCCATGTTCCAACGGGACGACGAATCGACGAACACCGCGGCGAACGAACCGACCGGCACGCCCCCGGAGGGGGCCGAGCGCGCGGCGAGCGCGCGACGCGGCGGCGCGAAGCCGCTGCGCCCCCACCCGGACCGGCTCCTGCCGAGCGATACGGCGCAGCGCGCGATCGCCCGCCGGCTGTACGAGCACGTGCGCGACGCGCCGATCATCAGCCCGCACGGGCACGTCGACCCGGAGCTGCTGGCGACGGACCGGCCGTTCGGGGACGCCGCGTCGCTGCTGGTGACGCCTGACCACTACGTCACCCGGCTGCTGCACTCCCGCGGCGCGGAGCTGTCGCAGCTCGGGTTGCCGGACCGGAGCGCGGAGACCGAACCGGCCCCGCCCCGACAGGTGTGGCGCAGGTTCTGCTCCGAGTGGTACGCCTTCGCCGGCACGGCGACGCGGCAGTGGCTGGAGTGCGAGCTGCACGACGTGCTCGGCGTCCGCGCGCACCCCTCGCCGGAGACGGCCGACGCCCTCTTCGACGAGATCGGCGCAGCGCTGGCCCGACCGGAGATGCGGCCGCGCGCCCTGTTCGACCGGTTCCGCATCGAGGTGCTGGCGACGACGGACGATCCGGCCGACGACCTGCGGCACCACCGCGCGCTGGCGGAGGACCCGACGTGGTCGGGGCGCGTCGTGCCGACGTTCCGCCCCGACCGCCACCTCGACGCCACCGCTCCAGGCTGGCTCGAGGCGCTCGACGAGCTCGGCGCGGCCGCGGGTTTCGAGATCGGTGACTACCGCTCGCTCATCCGGGCCCTGGAGGACCGGCGGGAGCGCTTCCGGGCCCACGGGGCCACCGCGACCGACCACGGCGCACCGGACGCCCGGATGGAGTTCCTCGACGCGGGGCAGGCCCAGCGGCTGTTCGCCGCGGCCAGGGACGGCACCGCCGGCGAAGCCGAGCGGCGCGCGCTGTCCCGGCAGCTGCTCGGCGAGATGGCCCGGATGTCCAGTGAGGACGGAATGGTGATGACGCTGCACACCGGCAGCTTCCGCGGTCACCACACCGAGACCCGCCGCCGCTTCGGTCCCGACACGGGCCACGACATCCCGCTTCGGGCCGAGTACACCGAATCGCTGCGCAGCGTGCTGGACCGGTTCGGCACGCACCCGAACTTCCGCACCGTCGTGTGCACGTTGGACGAGGCGGTGTTCTCGCGCGAGCTCGCTCCGCTGGCCGGCTTCTACCCGTCGGTCTACCTCGGGGCGCCGTGGTGGTTCCTCGACGCGCCGCGGGCGATGCGCCGGTTCCGCGACGCCGTCACCGAAACCGCCGGATTCACCCGCACGGCCGGATTCATCGACGACACCCGCGCGTTCTGCTCGATCCCCGCGCGCCACGACACCGCGCGCCGCGTCGACGCGGCGCACCTGGCGGGTCTGGTGGCCGAGCACGTCCTCGACGAGGACGAGGCCGCCGCGGTGCTGCGCGATCAGGTCCACCGGCAACCGCGAGAGGCTTTCCGCCTGTGAGGAGTGGAGCATGCACGCGCTCGACTGGATCGTCATAGCGGGTTATCTCGTCCTCATCGTCCTCATCGGAACGTGGGCGCGGCGACAGGTGTCCGACGCCGGCGACTTCTTCGCCGCTGGCGGGCGCATGCCGTGGTGGCTGGCCGGGATCTCGCACCACATGTCCGGCTACAGCGCGGTCATCTTCGTCGCCTACGCGGGCGTGGCCTACGACGAGGGCGTCGTGTCGTACGTGGTGTTCCTGTTCCCCTTGTCGGTGGCCACGGGCATCGGTGCGTTCCTGTTCGCCCCGAAGTGGAACAGGTTGCGGCGTGAGTACGCGATCGCCTCGCCGCTGGAGTACCTCGCCCGCAGGTTCGACGTCCCCACCCAGCAGGTGCTGGCGTGGAGCGGGACGCTGCTGAAGGTCTTCGACGTGGCGGCCAAGTGGTCGGCGATCGCGCTGCTGCTGAACACCTTCGCCGGGGTGTCGCTGACCTGGGGCATCCTCGGCACGGCCGCGGTGACGCTGGTGTACTGCACCGCGGGCGGCATCTGGGCGGACGCGCTGACCGAACTCGGCCAGTTCACCATCCAGGCGGCCGGCGCGGTGGCGATGATCGTGGTGGTCGGCATGGCGCTGTCCGACCGGGGGCTCGACTACGTGACCTTCTGGGGCGCCCTGCCGCAGGGGCACACCGATCTCACCACGAGCACTTACCCGGGGTACTTCGTCGCGGTCTACATGCTGGTCAAGACCTTCGAGTACAACGGCGGGATGTGGAACCTCGCGCAGCGCTACATCGCCACGCGCAGCACGGCCGAGGCGCGGCGCACCGCCCTGCTGTCCAGCGCGCTGTACCTGCTGTGGCCGCTGGTGCTCATGCTGCCGATGTTCGCCGCGCCGCTGCTGGTCGACGTGGCCGACCCGGAGGACGCCTACGCCGCGATGGCGTTGCAGTTCCTGCCCGCGGGCCTGGTCGGGCTCATCCTCGTCGGGTTCTTCTCGCACACCATGTCCATGGTCGCCTCGGACGCCAACGCGATCTCCGCTGTGCTCACGCGCGACGTGCTGCCGAAGCTGTCCGCGCGCGTGCGCGCACTCGACGCGCGACGCGAGCTCGGCCTCGGGCGCGTGCTGACAGTTTCCTTCGTCGCGTTGAGCGTGCTCATCGCGCTCAACGCGGAGCGGCTCGGCGGTGTTCTCGGGATCATCCTGGCCTGGGTGGGCGCGCTGATCGGGCCGATCTCGATCCCGCTCATGCTCGGCATGCTGCGCCCGTTCCGCCGGATCGGGCCGACCGCGGCGATCGCCTCCTGGGCGGCGGGGCTGCTCACGTTCGGGGTGGCGAAGTACGGCTGGGGCGCGCCGGAAGCGGTCACCGTCGTCTCACCGGTGCTCGTTTCCTTCGCGGTGTTCGTCCTGGTGGGCGTTCTGCGCCGGGACGCGCCGCCGGCGGCGGACGAGATCGTGGACGCGCTCGCCGAGCCGCGGGGGTCGGGCGCCGGTGCCGGGTCGATGCGTCGGTGACCGATTCGCAACCTCGGAAGTGATTGACCGCACTCCGCGCCTTCAGTAGCTTCCTTTACCGGAATCTCGTTCGATGTCCGGTATATCGAACATGGAGGTGTTCGTGGTGCACCGACGGTCCGGACGTCCCGGCCGCGGGGCGCTCGGGGCGGCCGCAGCGGCTGCCCTCCTGCCCACGTTGGCGATCCCGTCCGCCACCGCGGCGGAAACGACCGACTACGCGATCCAGGTGCGCGGCGGTGAAAGCGGAGCCGCGCTCTCCGAGAACATGTACGGGGTGTTCTTCGAGGACATCAACCACGCGGCCGACGGCGGGCTCTACCCCGAACGCGTCCGCAACCGCTCCTTCGAGTACGGGCCCGCCGACAACGCGGACTTCGATCCCATGACCGGCTGGACCGCGGTGTCCCGCGGCGGCGACGGGAGGGCCGAGGTGGTCGACGACGACGGGCGCCTCAACGAGCGCAACCGCCAGTACCTGCGCATCGACAACGCCGGTGGCGGCGAGTACGGCGTCACCAACGCCGGCTACCACTCCGGCATGCGGCTCGAACGGGGCGAGCGCTACGACGTCTCCGTCTGGGCGCGCACCGGCGGTGCGGGGGACACGCCGCTCACGGCGCGGGTGCACACCCCGGACGGGACAGCGGTGGCCGAACCGGTGCGGCTGGCGGTGCGCGGGGACGGCTGGAGCAAGTACACAGCCACCATCACCGCGCGCCGGACCACCGGCAACGGGCAGCTGACCGTCACCGCCGGCGAAGGATCCGTGGCCCTGGACGTGGTCTCGCTGTTCCCGCAGGAGACGTTCCGCGACCGGCCCAACGGCCTGCGCCCCGACCTGGCGGGCGCGATCGCCCAGCTGAACCCGTCGTTCCTGCGGTTCCCCGGCGGATGCCTGGTCAACACCGGCAGCCACGAGGGGCCGGACCAGGCGCGGAAGCGCTCGTACCAGTGGAAGGACACCATCGGGCCGGTCGAGCAGCGCGCCACCAACGCCAACTTCTGGGGGTACAACCAGTCCTACGGGCTCGGTTACTACGAGTACTTCCAGTTCGCCGAGGACATCGGCGCCGAACCGATCCCCGTGGTGCCCGCGCTCGTCAACGGCTGCGGCGAGGACTCCGCCACCGACGACCCCGCCCTGCTGCGCAGGCACGTCCAGGACACCCTCGACCTCATCGAGTTCGCCAACGGCCCGGTGGACTCCGAGTGGGGCGCCAAGCGCGCCGCCATGGGGCACCCCGAACCGTTCGGGATGGAACGCATCGCCGTCGGCAACGAGGAAACCCAGGTGGACGGATTCTTCGAGCACTTCGCGCAGTTCCGCGAGGCGATCGAACAGCGCCACCCGGAGATCACCGTGATCAGCAACTCGGGGCCGGACGACAGCGGTCCCGTCTTCGACCGCGCGTGGGAGCGCAACCGGCAGGCCGATGTGGACGTCGTCGACGAGCACTACTACAACGAGCCGGACTGGTTCCTGCGCAACAACGACCGCTACGACTCCTACGACCGCTCGGGCCCCGACGTCTTCCTCGGCGAGTACGCCTCGCAGGGCAACGCCTTCCGCAACGCCCTGGCCGAAGCGGCGTACATGACCGGCCTGGAACGCAACGGCGACGTGGTCCGCATGGCCTCCTACGCACCCCTGCTGGCCAAGCAGGGCGCCGCGCAGTGGGAACCGGACATGATCTGGTTCAACGACCGCGACTGGTGGGGTTCGGCGAACTACGAGGTGCAGCGGTTGTTCATGAACAACATCGGCGACCACGTGGTGCCCAGCACCGCCGACCGCTCGCCCGGGGAACCCGCGGCCGAACCGTTCCGGCAGGTGGTCACGCGCGACACCCGCAGCGGGGACCTGATCGTCAAGGTGGTCAACGCCCAGGACTCCGCCGCCCGAACGCGGATCGACCTCGGCGGTGCGGAGGTCGATCCGGTGGCCCGCGGCACGGTCCTGCAGGCCGCGCCCGAGGCCGAGAACACCGAAACCGATCGTCCGGTCCGACCGGATAAGTTCACAGTGGACGGAGTGGGTGCATCGTTCGAGCACACCTTCGAACCGCACTCGGTGACATTCCTCCGGATCTACGAACGCTGAGCGGGTGCAGCCGGGGCGCCCGACGCGCCCCGGCCGGTCCCGCCGAACCGAAAGCGCAAGCGACCCCGCGGTGCCGGAACCGAAAACCGCGGCGAGAACGGGGACATTCCGACATGGTGTTAGCCGCCGAGCAACTGAGGTTGTCCATGAACTGGATGGACAACCTCATCCTGCTCATCTACTTCGCAGTGGTGCTGGGGGTGGCGCTGGCCGCCAAGCGCAGCGTCCGCAACAGCCTCGACTTCTTCCTGTCCGGGCGCTCGCTGCCGGCGTGGGTGACCGGTCTGGCGTTCGTGTCCGCGAACCTCGGCGCGATCGAGATCCTGGGCATGGCCGCCAACGGCGCGCAGTACGGGGCCTACACCGTGCACTGGTACCTCATCGGCGCCATCCCGGCCATGGTGTTCCTCGGCCTGGTGATGATGCCGTTCTACTACAACTCGAAGGTGCGCAGCGTCCCCGAGTTCCTGCTGCGCCGCTTCGGTCCTGCCTCGCACCTGCTCAGCGCCGTGCTGTTCAGCATCGCCTCGGTGCTCATCGCCGGGGTCAACCTGTTCGCCCTGGGCATCGTGCTGCGGGCACTGCTGGGCTGGCCGCTGACCGCGTCGATCGTGCTGGCCGGGCTGTTCGTGCTCGCCTACATCGTCATCGGCGGGCTGACCTCGGCGATCTACAACGAGGTCGTGCAGTTCTTCGTCATCGTCGCCGCGCTCGTGCCGCTGACCGCGCTCGGCCTCGCCCGCGTGGGCGGCGTCGACGGCCTCGTCGAGAAGGTCACCGCGGGGCAGGGCGCCCAGTTCCTCACCGCCTGGGGCGGCACCGGGTTCGGCCAGGACAACCCGCTCGGCGCGAACTGGCTGACCATCACCCTGGGGCTGGGCTTCGCGATCTCGTTCGGCTACTGGACGACGAACTTCGCCGAGGTGCAGCGCAGCCTCTCGGCGAAGAACCTCTCCGCGGCCCGCCGCACGCCGCTGATCGCCGCGTTCCCCAAGATGCTCATCCCGCTGATCGTGGTGCTGCCCGGCATCATCGCGCTCATCGTGGAACCGGGACTCGGGCAGCCCGGCAGCCCGTACACGTACAACGACGCGATCCCGCTGCTCATGCGCGACCTGCTGCCCAACGGCGTGCTGGGCCTGGCCGTGACCGGTCTGATGGCCTCGTTCATGGCCGGCATGGCCGCCAACGTGTCCAGCTTCAACACGGTGTTCACCACCGACATCTGGCAGGCCTACATCAAGCCGCGCATGCCCGACGGGCACTACGTGACGGTGGGGCGCGTGATCACCGTGATCGGCGTGATCATGGGGATCGGAACGGCGTTCATCGCCTCGACGTTCAGCAACCTCATGAACTACCTGCAGACGCTGTTCTCGTTCTTCAACGTGCCGCTGTTCGCCACGTTCATCCTCGCGCTGTTCTGGAAGCGGATGACCGCGGCCGCCGGGTTCTGGGGCATGCTGCTCGGCACGGTCGCCCCGGTCTGCTTCTACATGAGCTACCAGGCCGGCCTCGTGCCGATGGGCAGCGACCAGGCGGCCAACATGACCTCGGCGATCATCGCCTTCGTCGTCGACGTCGCGGTCAGCGTTCCGGTGGCCCTGGCGACCCGGCCGAAACCCGCCGCCGAGCTCGTCGGCCTCGTCTACCGCCCGGAGGCGCTGCGCGACCGCGGCGAGCACCAGCTCGGCGACGACGCCTGGTACCGCAGGCCCGCGCTGCTCGGCTGGGGCGCGATCGCGCTGGCAGCGCTGTGCTATGTCCCGTTCTCCTTCTAGCCGCATCGACCGCCGGGGTGCCGGAGCCGGGTCCGCCGCTCCGGCGCCCCACCGCGACGGAAAGGAATCCCCATGTCCGATCCCACGACCGCGCAAGGACCCGACACGACCGACGTGGCCGAGCTGAAGCGGCGTTCCGGTTCGGCGCAGCAGCTGTTCGACGTGCGCATGGTCGTCGGCGGGCTGTTCCTGGTCTACGGCGTGCTCATCGGCGGCGCCGGGGTCTTCGCCGGTCCCGCCGACCTGGCCAAGGCCCAGGGCATCAACATCAACCTGTGGACCGGGGCGTCGATGCTCGTCGTCGGTGCGCTGTTCCTGCTCTGGCTCGGGCGGCGCCCGCTGCGCCCGCCGGAGCAGGACTCCACCGCGGAGGAGCCGGCCGAGGTGGACGAGCAGCGCCCGGGCCGGTGCGGAGGTGGCGCGGCTCCCCCGTGAGGTCCCGGGGCGGGCGGTGAGGTCCCGGGGTGGGGAGCGGGCCGGTTCGGCGCTATCTTCGTCCGATGCGCACTGACGAGGTCAAGACGGTGCTGCTCGACGAGGTCGGGCCCGCGCAGCGGCCGCGGCTGGTCGACGCGCTCGGGGCGCTGCAGCTGGCGCCGGAGCAGGAGCGGTTCTGCCTGCCCCCGGACCTCGTCCTGCGCAAGGGCGAGGACAACCCGGCGCGGCACACCTTCGCGATCCTCGTCGAGCAGCGGGCCTGCGCGGAAGCCGTCGTGGTGGGCATCGGAGCGCTGCACCCGGGAGCCGCCAGCCCCGCGGTCTGCCGGGAGCCGCACGTGCTGCTGCGGGGCTTCGTCGTCGACGCGCGGTGGCAGGGGCGGGGAGTCGGCACGGCGGCGACCCGGGCGGCGGTCGAGCTGGCGCGCTCGCGGTTCCCCACCGCGGCCGCGCTCGTGCTGACGGTGCACATCGACAACGCGGCGGGGCAGCGGGCCTACGGCAAGTGCGGTTTCGAGCCGACCGGCCAGCGGGTGCACGGGCGCTCGGGTCCCGAGCTCGTGATGCTCGCCCGGCTGCGCTGAGCGGCCCTGCCCGGATTCGGCGAGAACACCTGCGGGGTGGTCGTGTCAGATCAGGACGTGCCGGCGTTTGCTTGGTAGCTCGGCAGACGCGTCCAATCCAGCTCGTCGGCATCGACGCCGAACTCGTCCAGCGTCATGGTCGTCGTGTCCCTTCCGAGCCGGAGCCGTCGGATGTGCGTGTCGTCGAGCCACACCTCGACCGTTTCGTCGTTGCCCTGCGCGGTTGTCCGGGCGGTGATGTGTCGCCATGGCCGCGTCGGGTCGTCATCGACCCCGTGGTCCTCCAGCGCCGTGACATCGGTGAGCGTGTCGAACAGCCACAGCGGGGTGACGAACTGCGGCGGTGCTTCGGCGTCGAGGGAATCGAGCGTGCGTCCAGGGCGACCAGTCCACACCCGGTCTTCGAGTTGCAGCAGCGCGAGGCGGCCCTCGTCGAACATGGCGCGGCGTCCTGCGAGATCGAGGAATCCTTCGGCATCCAGGCCCTTGGGCAGACGACGGATGATCGCCCTGGTGAGGGCGGGCAGGATCCCGCGGCGTCGCGGTACTGCGGCGTCGAATTTCGCCCGGTTCTGCGCGAAGTCCAGATGCAGGGTGACGCGTGCCGCACCAGCAGCGACTGTCCGGTCGACCGCATCGCGAAGCTGCGTCAGAGACAGGGCGTCGGTCATCGCTGGTGCACTCCTGGGTCCTGTTGTCCTGCGGGGCGGAGCCCGCCAGATTACCCGATCACCGATCGCGGGTGTTCTGTCCCGTCGGCACGAGGGCACCAGCCGATGATCTTGCTCGTGGCCAGGTCGCGCGGTCATATGCCGGTGGCACCGTAACTTCACGGCACAGAGCGCGAACACATAGCTGGAACCCGCCGACACGTGCACGCAAGGGAACCCCTCGCGGACACCGCCGGCGAAACGACCAGCGGCCATGACCTGGACTCGTGGCGTTGCAGTTGCCCCGTGCTCAGCTCGCGGGCTGCTGCTCGGCCTCCTTCGCGCGGCGCGCCCAGTGCCCGGCCACGAGCGAGCCCGAGACGTTGTGCCACACCGAGAAGATCGCGGCGGGCAGTGCGGCGACCGGGTTGAAGTGCGTGGTCGCCAGGCTCGCCGCCAGCCCCGAGTTCTGCATGCCGACCTCGATGCTCACCGCGCGGCGGGCCGGTTCGTCCAGCCCGCACATCCGAGCGGCGGCGTAGCCGACGACGAGGCCGAGGCAGTTGTGCAGCACCACGGCGATGAGCGCGGCGAGCCCCACCGAGACGAGGTCCGCGGCGCTGCCGGCGACCACGGCCATCACCACGAGCGTGATGCCGAGGACGCTGACCAGCGGCAGGGCCGGCTGCGCCCGGTCGACGGCGGGGGTCGCGAAACGGCGCACGAGCACGCCGAGCAGCACCGGCAGCAGCACCACCTGCAGGATCGAGACGAACAGGTCGGTGAAACCGACCTCGAGGTAGCGCCCCGCCAGCCCGAGCACCAGCAGCGGGGTGACCAGCGGCGCGGCGATCGTGGACACCGAGGTCATCGCGACGGACAGGGCGGTGTCGCCGCGGGAGAGGTAGACCATGACGTTCGACGCCGTGCCGCCGGGGGCGCAGGCGACGAGCAGCACGCCGGTGGCCAGTTCCGGCCCCAGCTGCAGGGCGGTGACGACGACCCACCCGATGGCGGGCATGACGAGGAACTGCGCGGTCAGCCCGATGAGGAAGGCGCCGGGCCTGCGGGCGACGTAGCCGAAGTCGGCGGCGCGCAGCGTCATGCCCATGCCGAACATGATCAGCGCGAGCAGCCAGGGGACGGCGGGCTCGAGGAAGTCGAACACCCCGGGCGCGGCGAGTGCGATCGCCCCGGCCACGAGCACGATCGGCGCGAACCAGCGGCCCACGAAGTCGCTCACTGCTCTGAGCTGTTGCACAGCGGCCCTCCCGATACCCATCTCGTCCGACTGGGTGAGACTACGCGCCCGCATTCCGAGATGACCACCGGTGTGTGGCGGCCGCGACCCCGCGGTCCCGCAACCGCGCGGTCCCGCGGCCGCGCTGCCGCGTTCTCGCGACCCCGACCGCGCTCCCGCTGCCCCGCGGGCGCGCTCCCGCGCCGATGCGTTCCGGCGGATCTTCGGGTAGTGGTGGGCGTGGGGCACCGATGGTGGTGCCGCGCCCTGTGATCGCTTCGATACGCTCGGCGAAATCGGGAAATCGCGCGAGTCGTTCCCGGTGGTGTTCGCGGGAATTCTGGCGGTTCGCACGCCGAAGGAGGAATCACGCATTCCGGGCGGGCGGAATGTCCTTCCGGTGCCGAAAGGCGGGAACGCGGCGGAAATCGGGGAGGTCGTTCCGTTCGGCGGAAAGGCGCCGCATCCGGAAGGGTTGTCCGCGGTCGCGGGGTGGCCTGTTAACGTTTTGCGGGCGTCGAGGTCGGCTCGTCCTTCGAACGGTGCAGTGCTGTCACGCGATTCGTGGTCGTGCCGGTTACCAAGTGTGCGAAATCGAGGTTGGCGTGTGCTCGTTTCGGGACGTGCTCCCGTTCGTCCGTGCTGACCGAGTGACGAAACAGGATCGACACAGTGACTGACCAGCATCCAGTGGAGAGCGGCGACGAGGACCTCCGCCGCCCGCTCGCCCGACTCCTCACCGAACGGGCGCGCACACGCGCGGACGCGGCGTTCCTGCAGGACGCGCGCAGCGGACGTCGGTTGAGCTACACCGATATCGACGAGGTGGTGCGGCGCTACGACCGCGCGCTGGCCGGCGCCGGTGTGCCCGGTGGCGGCCGCGTCCTCGTGGACGTGGTGAACCCGGTCGCCTTCGCCGGTGCCTACCTCGGGCTGATCGCCTCCGGCCGCTGCGCCGTGCCGGTCAACCCGAAGGGCCCCATCGCCGAGGTGCACCGCGACACCGCGGCCGCCGAGCCGTGCCTGGCGATCACCGACCGCCAGGAGCGCTTCGAGGAGTACGGCCTGCCCGCGCTGGTCGTGGACGTCGACGGGCCCGCGGGCGGGCACGACGACGCCGGCTCCGCCGAGCACCTCGAACCCGCCGGCTCCGCCGGGGCGGGCCGGGCCGACGGCTCGGCGCTGCTGGTGACCTCCGGCTCCACGAGCGCGCCGAAGGCGGTGGAGCTGTCCGAGCACCGGCTGCTGCACGTGGCCGCGTCCATCGCCGCGCACAACGGGCTGACCGAAGCCGACCGCGGGTACAACTCGCTGCCGCTGTTCCACATCAACGCCGAGGTCGTCGCCCTGCTGGCCAGCCTGCACGCCGGGGCCTGCCTCGTGCTCGACGAGCGGTTCCAGCGGCACGGCTTCTGGGAGCGGATGACCGAGCTGGACGTCACCTGGATCAACGCGGTCCCCGCGATCCTGACGATCCTGTCCGAGGAGCCCGTGCCCGCGCGGCCGCCGCGCCTGCGGTTCGTCCGCTCCGCCTCGGCGCCGCTGCCGACCGCCGTGCGCCACCGGATCAGCCAGCGCATCGAGGCCCCCGTGGTGGAGAGCTACGGGATGACCGAAGCGGCCAGCCAGATCACCGCCACCCCGCTGGACGGCAGCGCCCCCGAGGGCTCCTGCGGTCGGCCGGTGGGCGTCGAGCTGGAGGTCCGCGGAGCCGAGCGCGAGGCCCTGCCCGCCGGTGAGGTCGGCGAGGTGTGGATCCGCGGCGCCGGCGTGATCACCGGCTACGTCGGCGGGCGCGCCGCCGAGCGCTTCGACGCCGACGGCTGGCTCGACACCCGCGACGTGGGCTACACCGACACCGACGGCTTCGTCTACCTCGTCGGCCGCGCCGACGACGTGATCAACCGCGGCGGGGAGAACATCTACCCGCGCGAGATCGAGGAGGTCGTGCTGGCCGACCCGCAGGTGCACGAGGTCGCCGTGGTCGGCAGGGGCCACGAGGTGCTGGGGTCCGTGCCGGTCGCCCACGTCATCCCGACCGAGATGCCCGAGGGGCGAGCCGGGTGCGATGCGCTCGCGGAGCAGCTGAGCGCGCGGTGCGCCGAGCGGTTGAGCCGCTTCAAGCAACCGGAGGAGATCCGGATCGTCTCGGACTTCCCCCGCGCCTCCACCGGCAAGGTGCAGCGCCACCGCCTGCACGAGCAGAGCTCCGTTCCGGTATGACCGCGCGCAGCACCGAGCAGACCGCAGCGGCCGCGGAGCCCCCCGCCGCGGCCGGTTCCGGCGCAGCGACCTCCGCGGGTGCGGGGGCCGATCCCGCTGGGGGCGGCCCCGCGGACTCCGCTTCCACCGGATCCGGTTCCGCGGGGGCCGCGAGCGCGGGATCCGGCAAGTCGGGCGGGCACGGGTACCTGTACCAGATCGACCTGTTCCGGCTGCTGACCTTCGCCGCCGTGATCCTGGTGCACACGCTCAGCGCCGTGGCGATGCTGCCGCTGTGGCCGGGGCAGCTGGCGCAGACGCTGCTGCACTTCACCCGCGAGGCGTTCTTCGCGCTCACCGGGTTCGTGCTCACCTACCAGGCGCTGCGGCGCCCGCTGCCGGCAGCGGCGTTCTGGCGCAAGCGGTTCCCGCTGGTCGCCGGGCCGTACGTGGTGTGGACAGTGGTGTACTGGTTCGTCGCCACCTGGCCCGTGCGCGACGAGGTGACCTTCGGCGAGGCCGTTTTCGGCGGGCTGCTGCCCGGCGTGGTCACCGGCAGCGGTTGGTACCACCTGTACTTCCTGCTGGTCACCCTGCAGGTGTACCTCGTGTTCCCCGCGCTGGTGGGCCTGCTGCGCGCGACCGCCGGCGGGCACAGGTGGGTGCTGCTGATCAGCCTCGCCGCGCAGGTCGGCGTGGCGTGGTGCGTCATCGCCGCGCCGTTCGCCCGCTGGTTGTGGGAGAACGTGGACGTCACGGTCCTCGGCTACCAGTTCTACACCGTGCTCGGCGCGGTCGCCGCGATGCACTTCGACGCGTGGCACGCGTGGGTGCGCCGCCACGGCCTCTGGTTCGGCGTGGCGTTCCTCGCGGCGCTGGCCTGGGCGATCGGCTCGTACTCCGCCGTCGTCGCGCGGGGCGAGTCACCGGTGCTGGCCAGCAACGTGTTCCAGCCCTTCGCGATCCCGTACTTCGTGGCGGTCATCGCCGCGCTGTACGCGGTCGGCGCGTGGTGGGCGGCGCGGCGCAGGCCCGGCGGTGCCGCCTCGCGCGTGGTCGACTACGCCTCCGACCGCTCCTTCGGGATCTTCCTCGCGCACCCGCTCGTGCTGGTCGTCCTGGTCTTCCCGGCGCGCGCGCTGGCGGGCGTCATCGGCGTGGTCCCCGCAACCGCGCTGCTGTACCTGGCCACGGTCCTCGGAACCGTGGTGCTCGCGGACGTGCTGCGGCGTCTGCCCGGAAGCAAGGTCCTGACCGGACGTCCCCGCGTCCCCTGGGGACGCTTCCTGCGGTGACGCGGACGGCCATTCCAACGATCGAGGACGAAGAAGCGCCATGGGATCACCTTCGCAAGCCAACGGTGCCCGGCGGTCGCTGTTACCGCGGGTGAAGGTGCGCAGCAGGCTGCTCGTGCTGCTGTGCGCCATGTACTTCATCACCTACGTGGACCGGGTGAACATCTCCGCCGCGGGCCCGGCGATCCGCGAGGACCTCGGCCTGAACAACACCGAGTTCGGGCTGGCGCTGTCCGCGTTCGCCGTGCCGTACGCCTTCTTCCAGGCGTTCGGCGGCATCCTGGCCGACAAGTTCGGGCCGCGCCGCATCCTCGGGCTCTTCGGGCTCATCTGGGCGCTGTCCACGGTGCTCACCGGGTTCGCCGGCGGCATCATCAGCCTGTTCGCCGCCCGGCTGGCGCTGGGCTTCGGCGAGGGCGCCTCGTTCCCCTCGGCCACGCAGGCCATGGCCCGCTGGCTGCCGCCCGAGCGCCGCTCCTGGGGGCAGGGCATCACGCACGCGTTCTCCCGCATCGGCAACGCCATCACCCCGGTGATGGTCGGTGCGATCATCGCCATGTGGGACTGGCGCGCCGCGTTCTGGATCCTCGGCGCGGCCAGCCTCGTCTGGGTCGCCGTCTGGTGGTGGTTCTACCGGGACAGCCCCGCTGCGCACCCCGATGTCACGCAGGAGGAACTGGCCGAACTGCCCGCCGAGCGGGAGCGCGGCGACAAGCCGAAGACCCCGTGGCGGCGCCTGCTGCCGACCGTGCTGCCGCTGACGTTCGTGGACTTCTGCTACGGCTGGATGCTGTGGATCTACCTGACGTGGATCCCGTCGTTCTTCTCCGGCAGCTTCGACCTCGAACTCGAGAAGTTCACCCTGTTCACCTCGCTGGTGCTGGTGGCGGGCGTCATCGGCGACACCGTCGGCGGGCTGCTGTCCGACTGGTTGCTGGCCCGCACCGGCGACGCGCGCATCGCCCGGCGCCGCATCCTCGTCGGCGGGCTGGCCGGCTCGTTCGTGTTCGTCATCCCGACGCTGCTCGTGCACGACCTCGTGCTGGTCACGCTGTGCCTGGCGGTGGCGTTCTTCTTCCTGGAGATCTGCAACCCCGTGCTGTGGGCCACGGCCATGGACATGGCCCCGGAGCACGCCGGAACCGCCGGCGGCCTGATGAACACCGGCTTCGGCCTGGCGGGCATGCTCTCGCCGGCGATCTTCGGGCTGCTGGTCGACCGGACGGGCAGCTGGGTCGTGCCGTTCGTCGTCTCCGCGGCGCTGCTGGCCGTCGGCTGCCTCGTGGCCTCGCGGTTGAACGTGAACGCGCAGGTGAGGAGCGAAACCGCCGCTGCGCGGTAGGGGGACTTCGCCGGATCGGCTGCTGGGGGCGGGCGGTCCCGCTGGCCCGGGGCGCGGGGCTGGTCGTGACCACCCGCTGCCCGCTCCGCGTCACGCTGATCGCCTCGCCGCGCTCAGCCGCCGTCGCCGTCGTCCTCCTCGTCGTCCTCGTCCTCGTCGTGCGCGCCCCGGGCGGGCACGCGCTCGGCCGGGGGCTCGGGCATGTGGATGCGCGGGCGCGAGTCGAGGAAGCTCTCCATCCCCGAACGGTTCTCCGGTGAACTCCCCGCGATCACGACGTCGTCCGGATCGGCGTTGTCGGCGATGCTCGACCCGCCGCTGCCGGCCCCGCTGACTTCGCTGCTGCGGGCCCCGGTTCCGGGGGAGCTGCCGCTGTTGCGGCCGACGGCGGTGCTGCGCGCCCGGGAAGTTCCGCTGCGCAGGGGACGCGTGTCCTCGTGGGAGACGGCTTCGGCGCGCTCCTGGCGCACGGCGCGGGCCGCGGTGCGCAGCTCGTTGTCGTCGAGCAGGCTGGCGAGGTCGCGGGCGAAGCGGTGCCGCTGGGACGGGGGGAGGGAGGCGACGAGCGCGAGCGCGTGGTCGCTCGCGGTGGTGTCCCGGCGGGGAGCGGACCCAGTGGTCGGGGCGGACTCGCGCGCGTTGAGCGTGCCGCCGGAATCGTCACCGGAGTCGTCGGAGTCGTCGGTCGCGCCGGGCCGCCGCGCACCGCCGCGCCGGGTGCGGCGCGCGCCGCGCCCGCTGCGGCGCAGCACGCGTTCGGCCTGCACGTAGGCGAGGATCGTCGGCGCGAGCACGCTGACCACCGCGAGCACGATCCACACCCACGTGGGCCAGCCGCTGATCAGGCCTAAGACGATCCACACGAGCGCGGCGCCGGTGGACAGCACGCGCAGTCTGGTCTTCTGGTCCTCGCTGAGCATGATCACTCCTCGCGTCCGCTCCGACCGGATGCGTCCACCGGACCGGGCGCCCGCTCCGGTGAACGTGATCCGCACGCATCATGGCATTCGCGGGCACCGGTGCGTGATCGCCGCGGCGCGGGAGCCGGCGCTGCGGGGCCCGGAGCCGGGGGCTCGGGGTCCCGCAGTGAGCGGAGCAACGCGCGCACGGCTCGCGGTCGTTCGTCGACGAATGTCAAAATAGACGTTCGTCTAAGCATTCCGAGGCGCGGCACCGCGCCGCCGCGCAGGCCGGCGGCCCCGGTCCGGTGTCCCCCGGGCCGGGGCCGCCGGGGAGGCGGCGGCCCCGGCCTCCGGACGATCGAGCGGGAGGACGTCGACGTGACGGACGAGCAGCAGCCCCGGGCGGGGGCGCCGCGCACGCGCGACGCCGTCGTCATCGGTGGCGGGCAGGCCGGCCTGGCCGCGGGGTACTTCCTGCGCCGGGCGGGGCTGGACTTCGCGGTCCTCGACGCGCGCTCCGCCCCCGGCGGCGCCTGGCGCGACATGTGGGACTCGCTGCACCTGTTCTCACCGGCCGAGCACAGCCCGCTGCCCGGGTGGTGGATGCCGCGGCAGGACGGTCGGGAGTACCCCGATGCGGCCCACGTGGTGCGCTACCTCGAGCGCTACGAGCAGCGCTACGAGCTCCCGGTGCACCGGCCGGTGCGGGCCGCGTCCGTGCGGGACGCGGGCGGTCCGCTGCGCGTCGACACCGACCGCGGCGCGTGGCACGCGCGGTTCGTGCTCAGCGCCACCGGCACGTGGGACCGGCCGCGCGTGCCCGCCTGCCCCGGGCGGGAGCTCTTCACCGGGCGCGAGCTGCACACCGCGGACTACCGCTCCCCGGAGGAGTTCCGCGGCCTGCGGGTCGCCGTCGTCGGCGGCGGCAACTCGGCCGCGCAGATCCTCGCCGAGCTCTCCGAGGTAGCCGAGGCGCTGTGGCTCACGCGGCGTCCGCCCCGGTTCATGCCGGACGACGTGGACGGCCGCGTGCTGTTCGACGTGGCCACCCGGCGGCAGCGCGCCCGGGGGGCCGGGCAGTCCGACCCGCCGGCAGTGGGCGACCTCGGCGACATCGTGATGGTGCCGAGCGTGCGCGCCGCCCGGGACCGCGGTGCGCTGCGGGCGCACGGCATGTTCGACCGGCTCACCCGCGACGGCCTCGCCTGGGACGACGGCACCGAGTGGCCGGCCGATGCGGTGCTGTGGTGCACCGGGTTCTCCCCGAACCTGGACCACCTGGAGCCGTTGGGCCTGACCTGGCAGGACGGCGTCGTCAAGACCGAGGGGACCCGCTCGGTCGACGACCCGCGGCTGCACCTGCTCGGCTACGGCGACTGGACCGGCCCTGCCTCGGCGACGCTCATCGGCGCCGGTCGGCACGCGCGCGGGGCCGTCGACGAGATCACCGAGCAGCTGCGCGTCAGCGGGCGATGAACCCGCCGTCGACGTAGAGCTCGGACCCGGTCATGAACGAGGCGTCGTCGCTGGCGAGGAACGCGACCCCCGCGGCGATCTCCTCGGGGCGGCCGAGACGACCCATCGGCGTGCTGTCCACCATGGCCCGCTTGTCGCCGTTCTCCCCGGACAGGAGCGGGGTTTCGACGAATCCCGGGTGGATCGAGTTCACCCGGATCCCGGAGGGGGCCCACTCCAGGGCGATGTTCTTGGTGAGCGTGCGCACCGCGCCCTTGGCCGAGTGGTAGGCGGGGTTGGTCCCGAACCCGCCGCTGGTGCCGAAGATCGAGCTGACGTTGATCACCGCCGCGTGCCGCGAGGCGTGCAGGGCCCGCGCCGCGGTGCGCATGCCCAGGTACATGCCCGTCTGCAGGACGGCGACGACCCGGTTGTACTCCTCCAGCGAGACGTCCTCGACCCCGCCCTGGTCGGCGAGGCCCGCGTTGTTGACGAGGACGTCCAGCGCGCCGGACTCGTCCGCGGCCGCCGCCACCGCGGCCTGCCACTGGCGTTCGTCGCGCACGTCGTGCTGCACGAGCTCGGCCCGGCCCCCGCGCTCGCGGATCTCCTCGACCGTCCGGGTTCCGGCGACCTCGGCGATGTCGGAGACCGCCACCGCGGCGCCCTCGTCGGCCAACCGCAGCGCGGTGGCCCGTCCGATCCCGCTGGCCGCGCCCGTGACCAGCGCTGTCCTGCCCTGCAGTCGCGTCATCGTCTGCTCGCCGTCCTCTCCGCCTCGGCTCCCGGGGACGCGGTGGTCTCGTCCACCCCAGCACCGCACGCCGCGGCACCCCAGTGCTCCAGCACCGCAGCACCCGCAGCACCCGCAGCACCGGTGGCCGCCGTGCCGATCGTAGGACCGCAGGGGGTTCGGCGCGCCGCACGACGCGTCCCGGGGTGAACATGTCGCGAGAAATGTCCACCCAGGCTCGGCGTGCGGGGTCGACGTACCGGGGTGGGCGACCGGGTCAGCTCCGCCGGTCGAGCTCCTCGTGGGCGATCCCGGCGCGGTCCTCGGCCTCCGGCGGCGGTGTGATGGTCACGCCGACGTCGGTGAGGATGCTCAGGTCCAGCTCCCAGGTGACCGCCGAGCGCTTGCTCCACAGCTCGAACGCGGCCTCCACGTGCTCGGTCGCGTCCTGCTCGGACAGGCCCGTCACCGAGCACAGGTGCCGCAGCGCCTCCTCGTCGCGCCCGCGCACCTGCGCGTAGCCGAAGTGCGTGACCGCGTGGCAGTCGGTGCACAGGCAGATCAGCCGCCGCAGCGCCTGCGTGCGCGCCTCCTCGTCGTAGGCCCAGCGCTCGTGCGCCTCCAGCCACCGCCCGCTGTCGCGGTCCTGACCGCGACCGCACACCTCGCAGCTGTGCCCGGTGCGGCGGGTGATCATCCGCCGCAGCCGCTCCCAGTCCTTGCCGCTGACGCAGGAGCGCACGTTGGTGAACCAGCAGGTCGACGGCACGAGGTCGACGAACAGCCCGGAGCCGAACGAGCGGTCCTCGCCGGGCAGCAGGTCGGGAACGTCCTCGAGCGCCTCCCACCTGGACAGTTCCGCCATGCCCGGTCGCGGCGCGTACCAGCGCTTCTCGTGCCGGTCCCACCGCGCGCCCGCGGCCTTGGCCTCGTCCTTCTCCGCGAACGGCACGTCCAGCCACACGTGCTGCGGCTGCTCGGTCTCCACCGGCACGGCCGGCTTCTCGGTCAGCAGCGGCCACCCGTCCGCTTCGGCGCGCACCTGCGCGGCGCGCTGGCGCAGCTGCTCCGCCTCGGGATTGCCGGGTGTGGCCTTGCGCTGGAGGAAGTCCGCGAAACCGCGCTGCTGCTCGCGGTACCACGCCGCCTGCTGCTCGTGCAGGGTGGACAGCGCGGCGTAGCCGATCTCGTCCGGGTGCGCCTTGGCCATCCGCCACGCCAGCCGCGCCGTGGACAGCGCATCGCCGGCGGAGCTGTGCGCCTCCTCCTGCTTGACGCCGTAGTGCTCGCACAGCGCGGTGAGCGTGCGCTTGCCCTTCGGCCCCAGCATCGCCCGCCCCAGGCACAGCGGGTCGACGACCGGGCCCGCCTGCTCCAGGCCGCGGTCGTGGTGCCGCCGCAGCTCCGCGTGCAGCAGCGACAGGTCGAACGGCGCGTTGAACACCAGCAGCGGCACCGATTCCGACCACGGCGCCAGCGCCCCGGCGACCTCGGTCAGCACCGCGGCGGGATCCCGGCCGTGCTCGGCGGCGTGCTCGGTGCTGATGCCGTGCACCGCCGCGGCCTCCTCCGGGATGTCCACCCCGGGCGCGGCCAGCCACGTGCGGATCTCGGGCTCCTGGCCGGGAACGATGGAGACGACCGTGCCGGTGACGATCCGGTCGGTGGCCGTGTCCGTGCCGGTGGTCTCGAAGTCGAGCGCCAGCAGGCTGCCCTGCACCCACGACCCAGCCCGTCCCGACGACTCCGTCGCTGCGATCACGGGTCGAACGTATCGGACCGCGCAACGCGCGCGACCGCCCGGCGGGGCGAGCGCCGCCGGGCTACCGGTGTGCTGCGGCCGGCACCTCGCGGGCCGGGGCCGTGCGGCGTCGCCGTTCGCCCGCGCCGCTCAGCCGGGCTGCTGGTGGTGCCCCGCCGCGGTGGTGCCGCCGTCGACGAGCAGGTCGGCGCCGGAGACGAAGCTCGCACCCGGGCCGAGCAGGAAAGCGGCGGCTTCGGCGATGTCGGCGGACGTGCCCGCGCGCCCGGCGTTGGAGGACTCGATCATCCGCTGCACGACTGCGCCGCGTTCGCCGTCGAGTTCGGACCGGCTCATGGGGGTGGCGATGACGCCGGGGCTGATCGAGTTGATCCTCGCTCCCCGGGCGCCCCAGGGGGTGCTGGCGGCCTGCACGCGCAGGACGTTGGCCCGCTTCGCGAAGGCGTAGGCGCTGCCCGGGTCGGTGAAGCCGGCCGCGTCGGCGACCGGCAGGGACAGCAGCTGGTCGGCCGGGGCGGTGGCCAACTGCCGCGAGACCTCCGGGGAGAAGGGCGGACGGCCGTGCGCTGCCATGCTGGCGATCGCCACTCCCGCGCCACCGGCAGCGATGACCGCGGCGAACTCCTCCAGGACCAGGGCCGTGCCGAGCAGGTTCACGTCGAGGACGGTCCGCACCGGAGCCTGCGCGGGGGACAGGCCCGCGGTGTGCACGACTTGCGCCACCGGTCCCAGTGCCGCTGCCGCCTCGGCCAGCGCGGCCACCGAGTCGCGCGCGGAGACGTCGACCGGTTGGCTCCGCACCTGGTGGCCCTCGTTCCGCAGAGCTGCCGAGTTCGCGTCGAGGACCGCCTCGCTCGCGTCGGCGAGCAGGATGGTGCGTCCGCTTCCGCAGCGGCGCGCGATGGCGAGCCCCATCCCGCCCGCTCCGATGATCACGGTCACGTCGCCGTCCAACGCACGTCCTTTCCACGGGAGCTCGCTCCGCCGCCTTCCAGGGTCCACGACCCCGGCCGATCCGCGAAGCCCTTCAGTCAATTGACTGAAAGCGAGTCTACCCGCTCCCGCGCGGGACGGGGGTCTCGGCCTCAGCTGCGGACGGCACCGCAGCGCTCGACCAGGTCGACCGCGTTGAGCGGGGCGTGCGCGTGCATGTCGTTGTCGAAGTAGACGTACACGTCGCGGGCCGTGCGCTTCATCGCCGGCGCCAGCGCGTGCTCGGTGCCGCCGTTGTCCCCGGCGCGCCAGCCGCGGATGCGCCGCGCCCACGCGTCCAGTTCCTCCGCCCCGTAGTCGCTGGCGTAGCGCTCCTGCGCCCCGTGCAGCCGCACGTAGACGAAGTCGCTGGTGACGTCCTCCAGGTAGGGCCACTCCCCGGCGGCGTCGGCGATGACCAGGCCGATGTCGTGCTCCCGCAGCAGCTGCACCGCCTCGGCAGCGGCGAAGCTGCTGTGCCGCACCTCCACGGCGTGCCGCAGCGGCTGCTCGGCGTCGTCGACCTCGGTCAGCGCGCGGTCCTGCAGCCGCTCGTCGTGGCGGGCGGCCAGTTCGGCGGCCTCGCCCATCGTCCGCGGCAGCAGGGCGAAGAACCCGGCCAGCCGCTCGGCCTCGAACGGCAGCGACGGCGGCAGCTGCCACAGGACAGGGCCGAGCTTGCCGCCCAGCGCCAGCACGCCGGAAGCGAGGAAGTTCGCCAGCGGCGTCTCGGCGTTGCGCAGCTTCTTCATGTGCGTGAGGAACCGGCTGCCCTTGACCGAGAACACGAAGTCGTCCGGGGTCTGCTCGGCCCACTTGCGGTAGGTCTCGGGCTTCTGCAGCGAGTAGAACGACGCGTTGATCTCCGCCGAGCCGAGACGCTGCGACAGGTGGGCCAGTTCCCCGCCGCGCTTCAGGTCGTGCGGGTAGAACGGCCCGCGCCAGGCGTCGTAGACCCAGCCGGACGTGCCGATGCGGATCGGATGCTTCGCGGAGGCCATAACGCCCCCACCGTAGCGAGCCAGGCCCACCCCGACACGTCCAGCGCCCGACCGGAGGGCACCCGGACCGCCCGGACCGGGACACCCCGGCCCGGGCGGCCTCCGGTGGTCAGCGCGCGGCGTTGTCCAACGCGCGCCGCACCAGCACGCGCGCCAGGTGCTCGCGGTACTCGGAGCTGGCACCGGCCTCGTCCGCGGGGGAGGTGCCCTCGGCGGCGCGCTCGGCCGCGTCCGCGCGGCCCGCCCCCGACTCCAGGGCCTGCTCCACGCCCGCGGCGCGCAGCGGGGTCGGGCCCATGTTCACCAGCCCGACGCGGTGGCCGCACACGGCCACCCCGACCACGGCCCAGTCGATCGCGCGGCGGGTGAACTTCTGGAAGTCCCAGCCCAGGCCCGCGGTGCTCGGCACCCGCACCTCGGTGAGCACCTCGTCCTCGCCGACGGCCGTTTCGAAGAAGTCGGCGAAGAACTCGGCCGCGGGGACCTCGCGGGTGCCGCTCGGCCCCTGCGCGACGAACACGGCCTCCAGCGCCAGCAGCACCGCGGGCAGGTCCGAGGCGGGGTCGCCGTGCACCACCGCGCCGCCGATCGTGCCGCGGTGGCGCACCTGCGGATCGCCGATCGTGCCCGCGGCGTGCGCCAGCAGCGGCGCCTCGGCGCGCAGCACGTCCGACGTGGCCAGGTCGTGGTGGCGGGTGAGCGCCCCGATGCGGATCAGGCCGCTCTCGCCGCGGACGTAGGACAGCTCGCGGAGGCCGCCGACGTCGACGAGCACCTCGGGCGCGGCCAGCCGCAGCTTCATCAGCGGCAGCAGCGAATGCCCGCCCGCGAGCAGCTTCGCGTCCTCGCCGTGCTCGGACAGCAGGTTCAGCGCCTCGTCCACCGAGCTCGCCCGGCGGTAGGTGAATCCGGCGGGGATCATGCGCCACCTCCCGTGCGCTCGGCGGAGCCGTGCGGGCCCGCGCTGGTGGCGGCGCCGTCCCGGGCCGCGCTGAGCAGGGCCCGCACGATGTTGTGGTAGCCGGTGCAGCGGCACAGGTTGCCCTCCAGCCCCGAGCGCACGTCCTGCTCGGTGGGCTCGCCGTTCTCCCGCAGCAGCGAGACCCCGGCCATGACCATGCCGGGGGTGCAGAAGCCGCACTGCAGGCCGTGCTCCTCCTGGAAGGCCCGCTGCACCGGGTGCAGCTGGTCGCCGTCGGCGAGGCCCTCGATGGTGGTCACCTCCCGGCCGTCGGCCTGCGCGGCGAGCACCGTGCAGGACTTGACGGACTCGCCGTCCAGCAGCACGGTGCACGCGCCGCAGGAGGTGGTCTCGCACCCGGTGTTGGTGCCGGTGAGCCCGCAGGCCTCGCGGAGGTGGTGGACCAGCAGGGTCCGGTCCTCCACGTCGTGCTCGCGCGGCTCGCCGTTGACGTTGATGGAAACGTGCACGAAAGCTCCTCGAAGGTCGTTCAGCGCCGGTCGTTCGCCTGCCGGATCGCCCGCCAGACCCGCTCCGGCGTGGCGGGCATGTCGAAGTGCCGCACCCCCAGGTGCGCCACGGCGTCGATGACCGCGCTGTGCACCGCGGGGGTCGAGCCGATCGTGCCGGCCTCCCCGATGCCCTTGGCTCCCAGCGGGTTCAGCGTCGTCGGGGTCTCCTGCTCGAGCAGCTCGAAGCTCGGCAGGTCGGGCGCGGTGACGACGGCGTAGTCGGCGAGGGTGCCGGTCTGCGGGTTGCCCTCCTCGTCGTAGGACATGTGCTCCAGCAGCGCCTGCGCCGCGCCCTGGGCGATGCCGCCGTGCCGCTGCCCCTCGGTGAGCACCGGGTTGAGCACCGTGCCCGCGTCGTCGACCGTGATGTGCCGCCGGTGCTCCACCTTGCCGGTCTCGGTGTCCACCTCGACCACGGCCACGTGCGCGCCGAACGGGAACGTGGGCCGGTCCTCGGTGAAGTGCTCGTCGGCGGCCAGCTGCCCCTCGCTGCGCGAGGCCAGTTCCGCCCAGGACACCGACACGTTCGGCGAGCCGCGGACCCGCCAGGACCCGCTCCGCAGGTCCAGCTCCAGGTCCTGCTCGTCGATCTCGACGAGTTCGGCCGCCAGCGCCCGGCCCTTCTCCAGCACCTGCTCGGTCGCCCGGTGCACCGCGGTGCCGCCGAGCTGCAGCGACCGCGACCCCATGGTGCCCACGCCCCGCGGGATGCGGTCGGTGTCGCCGTGCACGACCTCGATGCGGTCGAGGTCGATGCCCAGCTGGTCGGACACGAGCATGGCGTAGGAGGTCCAGTGGCCCTGCCCGTGCGGGGAGCTGCCGGTGAGCACCAGCGCGCTGCCGTCGGGCCGGATCTCGACGTGGCCGGTCTCGCCCGCGGTCGCGTCGGGCGCGGTGATCTCCACGTAGGCCGACACGCCGATGCCGAGCTGGTGCACGTCGCCGCGCTCGCGCCGGCGCCGCTGCTGCTCGCGCAGCCCGCCGTAGTCCGCGGCGGCGAGGACCGCGTCCAGCGCCTTCTCGTACTCGCCGGTGTCGTAGACCGGGCCGCCCGACGTGGTGTACGGGAACTGCTCGGGACGGATGAAGTTCCTGCGCCGCACCTCGGCCGGGTCGGCGCCGATCTCGGCGGCGAACAGGTCCACGGCGCGTTCGACCGCGGCGGTGGCCTCCGGGCGCCCCGCGCCGCGGTAGGCGCCGACCGGCGTGGTGTTGGTGACCACCGCACGCGCGGTGGACCGCACCCGCGGGATGTCGTACACGCCGGAGACCATCATGCGGGTGAACGTGGGCAGGAACGCGCCCAACCGCGGGTAGGCGCCGGTGTCCTGCGTGATGTCCAGCCGGTAGGCCTCGATGGTGCCGTCGCGGCGGCCGCCGATCGTGATCGTGTGCCACTGCCCGCGGCCGTGCGTCATGCCGAGCATGTTGTCGCCGCGGTCCTCGCCCCACCGCACCGCCCGGCCGCTGCGCCGGGCCAGCCACGGCAGCAGCACGGATTCCTGGTCGATGCCGATCTTCGCGCCGAAACCGCCGCCCACGTCGGGCGTGACAACGCGGATCTGCTCGGCCGACAGCCCCAGGTTCTCCTGCACCACGTCGCGGCAGGACTGCGCGTTCTGGTTGGACAGCCACAGCGTGACCTTGTCGCCGTCCCAGGCGCAGGCCGCGGCGCGGCCCTCCAGCGGCACGGCGGCGACGCGCTGGTTCTCGATCTCGCGGGTGACGACGACCTCGCAGTCGGCGAAGATGTCCTCGTCGGCCTCGCCGGCGGTCCCGACGGTGTTCGTGCCCGCCTCGTCGAACAGCACCAGCTCGTCGCGGGCGGCCTCGCGGGCGTCGATGACCGCGTCGAGCGGGTCGTAGTCCACTTCGACGAGTTCGGCCGCGTCCTTGCCCTGCGCGCGGGTCTCGGTGAGCACGGCGGCGACGGGTTCGCCGGCGTAGCGCACCGTGCCGCGGGCCAGGTGGGGTCTGCTCATGGCCTCCGGGGCGGGGCCGCCGAGCTGCCCGCCCGGCCCGAGCGGCGGGAGGTCCAGGTCCGCGCCGGTGAACACCGCGACCACGCCGGGCCGGGCGAGCGCTTCGGCGGTGTCGATCGCCGTGATCCGGGCGTGCGCCACGGGGCTGCGGACGAACGTCACGTGGACGGCGCCGGCCAGTTCGGGTTCGTCGAGGTCGTCCACGTAGGTGCCGCCCTCGGTGAGCAAACGCGGGTCTTCGCGGCGTTCGACCCGGGTGCCGAGAATGCTCAATGCTTCCTCGCAAGCTTCGTGGTGGGAAGGGAGCGGTGGCGGTCGGTTCGGGAACGCCGACCGGGCCGGGCGCGCCGGGGCACCGCTCCGCGGCGGGTCATCGACTCTCAGGCGTACGTCGTGGAGCGGGGCGTCACCTGCCCTTCCGTTCCGCGGATGTGCCGGATCCCCTCGGTGGCCGCCCGGCGCATGAGGGTGGCGTCGGTGGCGAGGGTCAGCATCCGGAACCCCATGTCCTGCCACCGCTGGGCGGTGGGCGCGTCGGCGCAGTGGATCCCGGCGACGGCGTCGTTGCGCTCGCAGCTGGCCAGGACGGACCGGACGAGCTGCTCGTGCTCGGGCTCGACCACGTCGAGGCGCGGTGCGATCCCGTGCCCCAGCGCGAGGTCGGACGGGCCGACGTAGGCCGCGTCCACACCGGGCGTGGACAGGATGTCGTCCATGTTGCGCACCCCGTCGGGGGTTTCGATCATCGCGGCCACGACGGTGCGGTGGTTCGCTGTCTCCGGCGAGTAGTCGGGCACGTCGAACGAGGCGCGGATCGGACCCCAGCTGCGCGTGCCCAGCGGCGGGTACTTCGCCGCGGCCACGGCCGCGCGCGCCTGCTCGGCGTTGTCCACCATGGGCACGATGACGCCCTGCGCGCCGGAGTCGAGGGCTTTCATGACGTGCTCGGGTTCGTTCCACGGCACGCGCACCAGGGTCGGGGTTCCGGTGGCGTGCAGCGCCTGCAGCATCGGTACCAGCGCGTCGTAGCCGATCAGCCCGTGCTGGGTGTCCACGCACACCCAGTCGAAGCCGCACCTGCCCACGAGCTCGGCGGCGAACGGGCTGGGGATGGAGCACCACCCGCCGACGCTCGCCGGTTCCGTCCGCAGGGTTTCGCGCAGCGCGGTCATCGTGCTCCTCCGTTGGTCGGCCGGATCATGCGAGAACACCGGTGCTGACGTGGTTGACGACGTTGAGCGGCGGCCGCCCGGCGAGCACCCGCCGGACGTTGGTGGCCACGCCCTGCTGCAGGCGTTCGCGGGCCTCCACCGTGACCCCGCCGATGTGCGGCGTGAGCAGGACGTTGTCCAGTCCGCGCAGCGGTGAGCCCTCCCCGGGCGGCTCCTGCTCGAACACGTCGATCGCCGCCCCGCCCAGGCGTCCGGCGCGCAGCGCCGCGGCGAGCGCGGCCTCGTCGACGACGCAGCCGCGGCTGGTGTTGACCAGCAGCGCGTGCTCGGGCATGCGGGCCAGTTCGGGCGCGCCGAGCAGGTGGTGCGTGTCCTCGTCCAGGGGCACGTGCGCGGTCACCGCGTCGGAGCGCGCCAGCAGCTCCTCCAGCGGCACGGCCTCGGCGCCGGACACGCCGCGCACGGCGATGTCGTGGTAGAGCACCCGGCAGCCGAAGGCGCGCAGGCGCGTGAGCACGGCCGTGCCCGTGTTGCCCATGCCGAGGATGCCGACGGTCAGCGAACCGAGCTCGCGCCCGGTGCGGCGCTGCCACCGGCCGGCGTGCATCTCGCGGTCGCACACCGGCACCTGCCGCAGCAGGTTGAGCAGCCCGAGCACGACGAGGTCGGCCACGCCCTCCCGGTTGTAGGAGGTCACGTTGGCGACGGGGATGCCGAGTTCGGCGGCGGCGCGGTGGTCGATGACGTTGTGGCCGACGGCCGGCTGCTGGACGAGCCGGCAGCGCCGCATGCTCGCCAGCTGCGCGCGGTCGAGCCGGTGGTGCTGGCGGTTGTCGCCGATGACGACGTCCGCCTCGGCCAGCGCCGCCGCCGTCTCCGCCGGATCCGCCCCGTCCGCCACGTGGACGTCGATGTCGTTGTCACCGGCGAGGCCTCGCACGTGTTCGGCGGAGAACGGGGCGAGACACGCGATCCTGGCCACGGATCCTCCTCTGCTGCGCGGGAACTGGCCCGCGGGTGTAGCGGATCTTGCGGAGCTGCTCCCGACCGCGCGGAGCTGCCGGTTTCCCGCTGCTGCCCGCGGCTTCCCTCGGCTGCCCGGAGCTTCCCGCGGCTGACCGGAGCCGGGGCGTGCCGCGGGAGGTCAGCGGGAGCGGGGAGTCGTCCGGTGCTGCGGCCGCGCGCCTTCGCGAGTCCACTGTGGACTTCCTGGGGGCGGTGCGTGCGCGCGGCGCGTCGCGCGGATTCGCGCGGGGAGGGGTGGACACCGCGCGCCGAGGGCGTCGGCGTGCGCGGGCGCGAAGGTCATCCAGCGCCTCCTGTCGTGAACGGCGAGCGCGGTGCGCACGTGATCGGCGCTGCCTCGCTGCCGCGACCCTAAGCCAGGGCGGTTGTGGCGTGCAATACACCGCTCGATGTCCGGTGGATCGAACGCGGAGCGGCGGGCTCCCGCTTCGGCCGGCGGTGCTCGGCGATGCGGGGAGGGGTCCCGCGCGGCGGCGCCGCCACGCTTTCCGGGCGCGATGCGTGTCACACCCGCCCGTTGCGGGCATCCTGGAGGTGAGGGTCCCGGTGTGCAGCGAGGTGGCGCGATGGCGGTGACGGGGGAGCTGGCCGATCTGCGGCGGCTCGTCGGCCAGCTGCGGAGCACGGTCAACACCCTGCGGGTGCGGCACGGCGAGCACCCGCAGCTGAGCAGCGTGGACGAGGACGTGGAGCGGCTGGAGGCCGATATCGCCGCGCTGGGCGGTCTCCTCGGGCAGCTGCCGCAGCAGCGGCCCTCAGCGGGGGCGGGCGCCCGGCCCGGCGTCGCCGGTCCGGGCGGGGCTGCCCCGGGCGGTGGAGCCCGGGAGGAGAGGACGGTGTTCATCCCGGAGGCCGCCCACGACCCGTCCCTGTGGCAGCACGTCGACGACGAGGGGCTGGGCGGCCAGGTCCACGGAGGGTGAGCCGGGGCGGCGGTTCCGGTGCGGCTCGACGTCCGCGCCCCTCCGGTGCGCGGTGGCCGGGCCGGCGCCGCGCGGGAGCGCGCGCACGGGCGCGCCTGGCCCCGCGTCCCGTGAGCGCTCGCGGGCGGATGCCCGGGTCGGCGCCGGCCGCGGCTGCCCGCCGGGGGAAGCGCTCCGCGGTGCGGGGGCTGCCGTGCGGGAAGGCCCCAGCGGTGCGCGTTCCCGTGCTGCTTCGCCGGGGAGTCGGTGCGCGGCTCACCTCGGAGCGCGGGGCGCGCACCGGTCGTGCCCGCCGCAGTCGGCGCGGCAGCTCTCCTGCCGTTCGCGCGGACTCCGCGGTTCGTGCGGTTCCTGCTCCTGCCGTGCGCGCAGCCGCAGCTCCAGCAGCGCGGCGTTGCTCGACCGGGCGAGCGCTTCCAGGCCGGTTTCGGTGGCGGTCAGGTGGAAGATCTCGTGCCGGTCGGCGAGGCGAAATTCGACCTCGTCGGTGCAGATCGCGTAGTCGATGCTGCACCGGTCCACGTACGCGGCCGCCGTGACTTCCAGCCCGCTCATGGGAGCTCTCTTCGTTGGCGTGCGGGTTCACCGCTACCCCTGGCGAGATCGCGGACGTTCTAGACTCCGCATGATGACCGGAACAAGGGGCAACTTACCCCTAGGTTAAAGGGCGACTTGCCCATGATCACTAACTCGAACGAGTGGACAACGTCGGAGGGTTTGTCGTGGTCAACGCGCGCCCCACTGTCGAACGTCGGCAGCTCGGCCTCGCGCTGCGCCGTTTCCGCGAGGAGGTCGGCTGCTCGCAGCTCGAGGCGGCCCAGCGGATCGGGCGCAGCGACGCCAGGGTCAGCCGCGTCGAAGAGGGCCTGGCCACACTGGGTCCCGGGGAACTGACCGCGCTGCTGGATCTCTACGGGGTCGGGGGCGCTGATCGCGAGGCCGTGCAGACCCTCGGCGTGCAGTCGCGCCAGCGGCAGCCGCGCCGACCGTACGTCGACTCGTTGCCGGGTGCTTACCAGCGGCTTTCCGATTTGGAGGCGGCCGCGACGGGCCTCTTCGCGTACGAGGCCGGCGTCGTGCCGGGGCTGTTGCAGACGCCGGATTACATGGATGCGCTGTTCCAGGCGGCCGAAGGGGTGTGGTGGCAGCCTGCGGGCAGCAACCGGCAGTCGCGCGCCCGGTTCCGGGCACGGCGGCAGGAGGCCATGTGGGACAGCGGGACTGTGCAGAGCGTGCACTTCGTGCTCGGTGAAGCCGCGCTGGACGAACTCGTCGGGGACCGCTCGGTGATGACCGCCCAGATGGACCGGCTGCTCGCCACCGGTGCTGCCGAGGGGGTGACGGTGCAGGTGTTGCCGTGTTCGGTGCCGAACAACCCGGCGCTGGGCGGCGGGCTCACGCTGTTGGAGTTCGGTGACGCCGTGCCGCGAGTCGGGTTCGCCTCGGTTGTGCACGGGCCCTCCGCGTACTTCGACACCGCGGAGGACACCGAGGCGATGTTCCGAACCCTGCAACGACTCGAGCACCTGGCCCTGGACGTGCGCGATACTGCTGACGCGATCGCCGAGAAACGCAAGGAGTGGGCGCGTTGAAGGATGCGTTACCGGTGCGGAACTGGTTCAAGAGCAGCTACAGCTCCAACAACAGCGACAACTGCATCGAGGTGTGCGTGCGCGAGAGGCACGTGGCGATCCGTGATTCGAAGGATCGCGCGGGGCCGCGGTTGTGGCAGGATTCGTCCGGTTGGGCGCGTTTTCTCGCCGCGGTGCGCGCGGGGCGCTTCGAGGGGTGAGGCCGGTCTTCGGCGCTGTGCGGCTGCGCGCGTCTTCGCGACTGCTCTTTTCGGGGGGTCTGCGTGCGGATGGACCCAGCGGTGGAGTGATCATCACCACACGTCTCGTTGTGCGATTCCGCTGCGTCCGGTGAGGGGCGTTCGAGAAGATGGCTCGCTGCAGGCGAGTGCGTCCCAGGGGAGGAGGCGTAGAGGTGACGGGTTACGGCGTGGACCCGGAGGCGCTGCGCGGCGCCATCAACAAGCTGAAGCAGACGCGGGAGCGCCTGAGGTCGCTTCGAGAGGAGTCTCAACAGCTGGAGCCTGGGGAGTTGACCGCGAAGGACAACGCCACGCAGGTCGCCTACGACGCGATGAAAAAGCGGGCGGTGGGCCAGGAGGGCTCTCTGTCCTCCCACGTGGAAAGTTTGGTCGAGAAGCTCGACGCGAAGATCCAGGCGTACGAAGAAACCATGCGGGAGTACGAGCAGCGGGATCGCGACGCCCTTTCCGGTCGGGTGTGAGCGGGCGCGGCTGGTGCGCAGGAAGGTGTTCGGAGGTAGTTCGTTGAGGCGTGGAGCGATGGCCGCGGTGGCGCTCGTGTGCGCCGGTGCGCTGGCTGGTTGCGCGAGCGGCGGTGGTGATGAGGGCAAGGGGACCTCGGATGAGGCGCAGGGGGAGCCCTCGCCGGAGCAGCAGTCGGGGGTGCAGATCGACACCCCGAAGGACGCGTCGCAGGTGGATCTGTGCGGTCTGCTCTCGCCGCAGTCGGCAAAGGAGTTCGGCTTTGCTCCTGAAGGTAAGCCAGATAGCTCGATCACAACCGGTGAAGACGAGTGCAGTTGGAGCAATTTCGACGAGGGTGGCGGATTGAACTTCTCGGCGATCGGCGACCGCTCCCTGCAGAGCTACCTCGACAACCGCGACCAGTACGCGGACTTCGAGCAGGTGGAGATCGCGGGGCATCCCGCGGTGCGGGCGAACAAGGGGACTCCGCCGCAGGAGGGCGGCCGGTTCTGCGACTTCTTCGTGGCGCTCAACGAGAACCAGGTGTTGGCCTCGCAAGCCACGGCGACGAATCCAGGCGTCGATGATCCGTGCCAAATTTCTCGCCAGGGTGCGGAGGAAGCCGTGTCGAACATCCCGGCGAAGTGACTCGGTCGGAAACAGCGTGATGGTGGGGGTTTCGTGAGTACGGAAATCGTGTCGCTCTGCTACCAGAGCCCGGCGAAGGAGTACCGCAAGCAGATGGGCGGCTCGGTGGAGGCGACGAGCCTGCCGAGCCCCACGCAGGAGGGCATCCGGGCCTGGGAGCGGGTCGGCGAGGAATTCGACGGCATCATGGAGGACGTCGCCGATGCGCTGCGGAAGGCCGAGGCGGCGCACCAGGGCCGCGCCGCCGACGCGGCGAACGCCTCGATCGCCGAGATCAAGCCGCTCGCGGAGCAGGCGGCGGGCACCGCCCGCGGGGTGAAGGGCTCGCTCGAGCAGCAGGTGCAGTACCAGCACACGGCGTTCAACGACCTGCCCGCCCCGGGGCAGAAGCTGGAGAACGGCCGGCCGGTGCAGCTCGACCCGCCGGAGAAGGGCTGGGTCGAGAACGCGGGGCTCGACGACAACGTGATCACCGGCTGGATGAGCGACTACGAGGAGCGGCAGGAGGACTTCGCCGCCACCAGCGAGAAGGCCGAGAGCGCGATGCGGCGGTACCGCTCGGAGACCGAGGGCGTCGTCGACGGCACACCGCGGTTCGACCAGCCGCAGCAGGACGAACCGGCCTCCCCGCCGCCGAGCAGCACCCGCAGCGCGAGCGCGGACTTCTCCGGCACCGGCGTGGGAACGGCGACCCCGACCGCGACCTCCTCCGCCTCGGCGGCCCCGGCCGCCGCGCCGAGCGCGGCGTCCACCACGACCCCTTCGCCGTCCGGACCCGCGCCGACGAGCTCGTCCTGGGCGAACTCCGCGGGCGTTCCCGGGCACGGCGGCATGCTGTACCGGCAGAACCCGCAGACCGGCGCGTGGGAGCGGCAGAACCCGCACAACGGCCGGTGGGCGGCGGCGCCCTACGGCCCCGGCGGCCCCGGAACCGGAGGTGGCCCGCGAGCCGCGGGAGCCCCCCGTTCGGCCGGCGCTCCCGGTGCGCGTGCAGGGACACCCGGTGCGCAGGGCAGCCAGGTCGGTCCGGGCGGGCGCTCGGGCGTCGGCAATCCCGCCTCCTCCGGCGGTCCGAACGCGGGCGCCAACGCCGCGTCGAACGGCTCGCAGAACGCGCGCGGCGGCCCGATGGGCGGGCGCGGTGCCCAAGGGGGCGGCCAGGGCGAGGAGGACGAGCACGAGCGTCCCAGCTGGCTGGTGGAGAACGAGGACGTGTTCACCAACGACATGCAGCGGGTCGCGCCGCCGGTGCTCGGCGACTCGGGCGAAGGGCGCTGATGAGCACCCGGGCGCAACGGCAGCTCAGCTTGTCCCCGGAAGCCGTGCACTACCTGTGCGAGCGGTTCGACCTGCGCCTGCACCCCATGCTGCGCGTGGGGTGGCTCCCGGTGGGGGCCACGGAGGACGACCAGCGCGAACTGGCCCGGCGCGGGCACGACGAGCTCGCCCGGCAGGGTCTGCTCGACGAGGGCGATCCGCACCCGTTCGTCGACGACGCCCTGCACCTGCTGGCCAAACCGCCGCTGGCGGTCGCGCTGGCCGCGCGCGTGCCCGGCGGCGAGGACTTCAACGCGGTCCTCGTCGAGCACGGGCGGGACACGATCCAGGCCTACCAGCCCGACGGGGAGAACGCCGAGCAGGTGCGGGAGATCCGGCTCAGCCGGCACGAGTTCGGCGGGCCCGCGCGCAACGCGGTCGACCTGCTCGGCGGGGTCGGCGCGGCCAGCGGCGGCTCGGTGTCGCTGCCCACCGAACAGCTCGACCGGGTCGGCAGCGGGCGCGGCAGCGGCGGGCTCCTGCCCGCGCTGCGCTCGGCCGGGATCTCGGGCAGCGATGCGCAGGTGCTCGTCAAGGCGCTGACCGGTGAGCGCACCATGGACGGCGTGTTCACCGCGCGGGCCTACGACCGGACGTTGCGGCGGGTCCGCAAGCTCGGCAGCAACCTGCAGTTCTTCACCACCACCGAGGGGACCTACTTCCTCCGCCGCAAGACCGGTGGTGACGGGCGCGAGTGGTGCACCATCGCACCGGCGGACAACCGCAAGCTCGTGTCCCAGCTGGAGGAGATGGCCAAGGAGTTGGCCGCGCAGTCCGCGCGCGCCTGACCGGGCGGACGCGCGGTGCTGCACCTCCCGCGCGGAGGGCGGGCGCCCGGGTGCGCGGAGCAGGTCAGCTGCACCCGGGCGCCCGCCGGTCTCCCCGCGGGCGCCGGGCCGCGGGGACGCTGCGGGCCCTCAGCGCTGGATGCGGGTGTTGCGCGCGCTGAGCTGCCGGCCGAGCTCGGTGACCTCGCGCTCCATCTTCGGCACGAGCCGGCGCTCGGTGGCGAGCATGAAGCGGCTCACGAGCTTCGAGGCGGGCAGGTTGCGCAGCCAGTGCATGAGCATGATCGCCCGCGGGACGTAGATCCGCCGCGCGCGGCGCTCCACGCCGTCGGCCATCGCCCGCGCGCAGTCCTCCACCGTGGTCGTCGTCCGCATCGGCCACGGCAGCTTGGAGCGCATCTCGCGGAACGTCGGCAGGTCCTGCGAGGCGTCGCGCACCAGGTCGGTGTCGACCCACGACGGGTGCGCCGAGCCGACCGACACGCCGAGGTAGGAGACCTCGGAGTGCAGCGCGCTCGCCAGCGCCTCGGCGCCCGCCTTGCTCGCGGTGTAGGCGGCCATGCCCGCGACGGGGGCGAACGCGGACAGGGAGGAGACGACGAGGACGTAGCCGCGGCGCTCGATGATGTGCGGCAGGGCGGCGTGCACCGTCTCGAAGACGCCGTTGAGGTTGACGTCGACGGTCTTGCGGAACGCTTCCGGGGAGCTCGTGCGGACCGTGGACAGGGGCGCCAGGCCGGCGTTGGCGATCACCGCGTCGAGCCCGCCGAAGTGCTCGACCGCGGCGCTCACCGCGTTGCCGATCGACTCGCCGTCGGTGACGTCCGCTTCGGTCCAGAAGTGGTCGGGCCCGAGCTCGTCGGCCACGCGGGCCAGCTCCTCGGGTTCGAGGCCCACCAGGGCCAGGCGCGCGCCGCGGCGGGCGAGCTGCCGCGCGGTCTCCGCGCCGATGCCCCGGGCGGCGCCGGTGATCAGCACGACTTTGCCGGAAAGGACGGGACCGGACGACTTCGCCATGAGGGCCTCCCTGCTGAGTGCGACCTGGAGCCCGTTCCGCGCCCCTGCGTCCCCGCGGAGGGAGCCGGGACAGGCTCTTACCGATCAGTAGGTTACTGATAGTAGGTTTTCTCGCCCGGCGGCGGAAGGGGCTGCGGCGAGTCGGCTGCGGCAGCGCCCGGCGCGGCGGAGAGCGGCCCGGCGCGGCCCGTCGGCACGAAGCCCGGCGCCACGAGAACGGGCACCGCGAGGCCCGGCACCACGAAAACGGGCCGACGCGAACGGCGCACCGTTTCGCGTCGGCCCGGGTGTGCGGGACGCCGGCTGCGCGGGCGCGGTGCCGGCACCGCGCCCGCGGGATCAGTTCAGCGCCCGCAGGTCCGCGATCTCGCTCTCCGCCTGGGAGGAGACCTGCTCGGCCAGCTGCTGGACCTCCGGGGGCTGCTGACCCCGGGAGACCGCGTTGTCGGCCAGCTGCAGCACGAACTGCTCGAGCTCGAGCGTCGTCGACGTCCACCTCTCGCGGAACTGCTCGCCGCTGAGCGAGGAGAGCTCGTCGAGCTCCGCGCTGGTCGGCAGCCCCTCGGTCTCCTCGAGCACGGCGTCCTCGACGTTGCTGCGCACCTCCTGCGGCAGCGCGTCCAGGCGGGACTGCGCCTGCTGCCCGAGGCGGTCGGCCAGCTCGCTGATCTGCTGGTCCTGGCTCTGCCGGCCGATCTCGGCGAGTTCCACGACGCGCTGCTGGCTGGCGACCAACTGCTGCTGGAACTCGCGCCCGGAAGCCTGCTCGCCCTCGCCGCCCTCGGCGTTGCCGGCGCCCTGGGCGCTCTCCTGGGCGTGAGGCGGCGGCGTGCCCGGCGCCGGGGGCATATCGCTCGGTTCCTCCGACGGCGAGCAACCCGCGAGTGCGAGCCCGCCGGCCAGCACGGCGCCGATGATCGTGCTCCTCCGCACGTGCTTCCCCTCCAAGTGTGCGTTGGTCGTCCCAGCGCGGCCCGACCGGTGCGCTCCGGTCCGACGAGCCGGCGAGACCCGCCCGGCGGATCACCCGGTCCCTCGGTGCTCCCGCGGTCCGCGATCGCGGCTCGCCGGTGCGTGGGCTGCCGGAACCTCTCGGCCGTAGGTTAACCGGCGCCGGATCGGTCCGTCCGGGCGAGGTCACCGGAGCGGGGGCGCGCCGGCGAGATCCACCGCGGTGTTGCGCGATGCGGATCACAGCGGGATCCGCCGTGTCGCCTCCGTCTCACCGGGGGTGATCAGCGGTGGCCTCATGACTAGGTTGGCTACAGCCCGCTGCTCGTGTGCGCATGGGCGGCGACTAGTATTCCGCGGGAGACAGGCAGCGCCGCGGGCGTCCGGCACCGGAGTGCACGCGCGCTGCCGAACCGTCGGCCCACCGGGGTCGGGGGGAACTCGGGCGAGTTCCCCGACGCATCGAGGGATCAGTGCAGGAGGCATCGTGACGGCCGTCGCGCCACAGCCGATCGCCACGCGGCCCCAACAGGGGCACAGGCCCAGCAAGGGCTCGTTCTTGCTGCGGATGTTCAGCACCACCGACCACAAGCAGATCGGCATCCTCTACCTCACCACGTCGATGGCGTTCTTCCTGATCGGCGGGCTGCTGGCCATGCTGATCCGCGGTGAGCTCGCCGCGCCGGGGATGCAGTTCCTGTCGCAGGAGCAGTACAACCAGCTGTTCACCATGCACGGCACGATCATGCTGCTGCTGTACGCGACGCCGATCCTGTTCGGCTTCGCGAACTACATCATGCCGCTGCAGATCGGCTCGCCGGACGTGGCGTTCCCGCGGTTGAACGCCTTCTCCTACTGGCTGTTCTCCTTCGGCGGCATGATCGTCATCGCCGGCTTCCTCATGCCGGGCGGTGCCGCGGACTTCGGCTGGTTCGCCTACACGCCGCTGTCGGACGCGATCCACTCCCCGGGGACCGGCCCGGACATGTGGGTCGCCGGCCTGCTCGTCTCCGGTCTCGGCACCATCCTCGGTGCGGTCAACATGATCACGACCGTGGTCTGCCTGCGCGCGCCGGGCATGACCATGTGGCGCATGCCGATCTTCACGTGGAACATCCTGATCACCAGCGTGCTGGTGCTCATGGCGTTCCCGATCCTCACCGCCGCGCTGGTCGGCCTGGCCGCGGACCGGCACCTGGGTTCGCACGTGTTCGACCCGGCCAACGGCGGCGTGATCCTGTGGCAGCACCTGTTCTGGTTCTTCGGCCACCCCGAGGTCTACATCGTCGCGCTGCCGTTCTTCGGCATCGTCTCCGAGATCTTCCCGGTGTTCAGCCGCAAGCCGCTGTTCGGCTACACCGGCCTCGTCTACGCGACCCTGGGCATCGCGATCCTGTCGGTGGTCGTGTGGGCGCACCACATGTACGCCACCGGCGCGGTGCTGCTGCCGTTCTTCGCGTTCACCACGTTCCTCATCGCCATCCCCACGGGCATCAAGTTCTTCAACTGGATCGGCACGATGTGGAAGGGGCAGCTGACGTTCGAGTCGCCGATGCTGTTCTCCGTCGGCTTCCTGGTGACCTTCCTCTTCGGCGGTCTGACCGGCGTGCTGCTGGCGATGCCGCCGGTGGACTTCCACGTCTCGGACACGTACTTCGTCGTGGCGCACTTCCACTACGTGCTCTACGGCACGATCGTGTTCGCCACCTTCGCCGGCATCTACTTCTGGTTCCCGAAGATGACCGGCCGGATGATGGACGAGCGGTTGGCCAAGCTGCACTTCTGGCTGACCTTCCTCGGCTTCCACGCCACGTTCCTGGTGCAGCACTGGCTGGGCAACGAGGGCATGCCGCGGCGCTACGCCGACTACCTGCCCTCGGACGGGTTCACCACGCTGAACATGATCTCGACGATCGGCGCGTTCATCCTGGGCGCCTCGATGCTCCCGTTCCTGTACAACGTGTTCAAGAGCTACCGCTACGGCGAGGTGGCCACGGTCGACGACCCGTGGGGCTACGGCAACTCGCTGGAGTGGGCCACCTCCTGCCCGCCGCCGCGGCACAACTTCACCGAGCTGCCGCGGATCCGCTCCGAGCGCCCGGCGTTCGAGCTGCACTACCCCCACGTGGCCGAGCGCATGCACCTCGAATCGCACGTGGGCCTGACCGGCAAGAGCCTGGGCGGCCAGCACGGATCGGGCAATTCGCACGGTGGTGGTACCGCGGTCAAGGAGCGCGAGGAGTGATCTGAGCGCTAGTACCGGCGCACCGCGGTGTGCCAGGCTGGACGTCCAGCTCGACGACGAGCCCCGGCAAGCACGCCTTGCCGGGGCTCGCGGTGTTTCGAGAGAAAGGACGTCGTCAGCCGTGAGCACAACCAACCCCAGCACGGTCCTCATCACCGTCACCGGGAAGGACAAACCAGGCGTCACCTCGGTGCTGTTCGCCGCGCTGACCGCGCACGGCGTCGACATCGTGGACGTGGAGCAGGTGGTGATCCGCGACCGGCTGACGCTCGGCGTCCTGGTGTCCACGCCCGACGACCCCGAAACCCTCCAGGAAGCGGTGGAGCAGGCCATGGCCACCGTCGGCATGTCCGTGGAGGTCGAGATCGGCGTCGAGGACGGTGACGCGGACACGCTGCGCTCCACGCACGCGGTCGTCGTCATGGGCCAGCCGGTCACCGCGCGCAGCTTCAGCGACGTGGCCCGGGCCCTGGCCGACGTCGACGTGAACATCGACTCGATCAACCGCGTGGCCGACTACCCGGTGACCGGCCTGGAGCTGCAGGTGAGCGCCCCCGAGCAGGAGGGCGAGCCCGAGGACCAGCTCACCTCGACGATGGCGGACCTGGCCGCCCGCTCCAAGCTGGACATCGCGGTGGAGCGCATCGGCCTGGCGCGGCGCGCCAAGCGGCTCGTCGTCTTCGACGTCGACTCCACGCTCATCCAGGGCGAGGTCATCGAGATGCTCGCCGCCAAGGCCGGCCGCGAGCAGGAAGTGCGCGCGGTCACCGAACGGGCCATGCGGGGCGAGCTCGACTTCGCCCAGTCGCTGCGGGAGCGCGTGGCCGTGCTGGAGGGGCTGCCCGCCTCGGTGCTCGACGAGGTGGCCGCGGACCTCGAGCTCACGCCGGGCGCGCGCACCACGATCCGCACGCTGCGCCGCCTCGGCTTCCACACCGGCGTCGTGTCCGGCGGATTCACGCAGATCATCGACTCGCTGGTCGACGACCTCGGCCTCGACTTCAGCGCCGCCAACGACCTGGAGGTCGTCGACGGCAAGCTCACCGGCCGCGTGATCGGCGAGATCGTCGACCGCCCGGGCAAGGCCAAGGCGCTGCGCCGCTTCGCCGAGTCGTTCTCCGTGCCGCTGGAGCAGTCCGTCGCCGTCGGCGACGGGGCCAACGACATGGACATGCTCTCCACCGCCGGCCTCGGCGTGGCGTTCAACGCCAAGCCCGCGCTGCGCGAGATCGCCGACACCTCGCTGTCCTACCCGTTCCTGGACACGGTGCTGTTCGTGCTGGGCGTCACGCGCGCCGAGATCGAGGCCGCCGACGCCGAGGACGGCGTGCTGCGCCGCGTGCCGCTGGAGGAGACGCTGGCCTGACCGCCACCTGCAGCAGCCCCGCGCGCTGGGGTTCGTGCAAACCCGGGCGGGTGCGGGGCGGGTGGCGGAGTGAGCGGTGCCACCCCGGCGCGGGTGCGGCGGCCGCGCGCCGGGCGGGGTGCGGACAATGGGCGGCGTGCCGGACGCAGCCGCCGTTCTCGACCCCCTGCTCGCCCGCTACGCCACCTGGATGCAGCTGCCGAGCGAGGCCACGGCCGACACCTCCGACGAGGATCCGGACGCCGTGGTGCTCATGCCGCTCGTGCTGCGCCTGGAGCGCGACGCCCCGCCGGCGCGCTCGGAGCTGCTGGAGGCGGCGGCCGCGGCCGCCCTGGCGGTGTGCCTCGACGAACGCGCCGAACCCGGCGGGACGTGGCACGACGCGGTCCTCGGCTGGACCTCCGGGCGCATCCGCAAGGTGGCGCGGCGCGCTCGCGGCTCGCACTGGCGGGCGGTCGAGGAGCTGCCCGGGCGCACGGTGCGGGTCGGCCAGGCGCAGGTGCGCGCCTTCCCGCCCGGCCGCGTCGCGGACATGCCGAAGGAGCTCACCCGGCTGCAGATCTCCGGCAGCGAGCTCGACGCCGACGACCCCGGGCCGCCCCGCCCGGACGCGCCCGTGCTGCAGCTCAACCCGGACGTGCCCATGAGCGCCGGCAAAATCGCAGCGCAAGTGGGGCACGCCACGATGTTCCTGGCCGCGCTGCTGCGCGGTGCGGACAGGCACGACGAGCTGCAGGCGTGGCTCGACGCCGGGCTGCCGTGCTCGGTGCGGGTCGCCGACGCGGCCATCTGGCGGCGGTTCGCCGCCGGCAGCGCCCGCGAGGCGTGGTTCGAGCACGGGGTGGCCCTCGTCCGCGACGCGGGGTTCACCGAGATCGACCCCGGCACCGTCACCGTCGCCGCCCAGTGGCGCCCCGGCGCCGCGTGAGGCCGGCGCCGCGTGGAACCGGCGCCGTCGGGTGCGGCGGTCCGCCCCGTCCGCAGGTGCTCCGTCCCGGCGGGCCGGCCGCGGCCAGCAGGGGAACCGGGCCGTTCGCGTGGAGCATCGACGAAAGACCCTGGTGCGTCCCCTCCGGGCGGAGCACGCTCGGCGTGTCCTCGAAGGGGGGAGCGATCATGAACCAGGCCGGTGAAATCCAGCAGCGGATGTTCGAGTGCGTGCGGCAGCACGACTTCGACGGGATCAGGGAACTGTGCCACCCGGACTACGAATACATCAGCCCTGACGGGGAACGCTCCGCGGGAGCGGAAGCCGGTGTGGCCGTCGCCGAGAAGTACATGACGGCCTTCCCCGACAGCGCGTTCGAGGTGGCAGCGGCGTACGAGTGCGGCGACACCGCGTCCGTTCGCGTGCTCGAAGTCAGCGGAACCCATCAGAACGAGCTGGAGGGGATCGCGGCGACCGGACGCGAGGTCCACGTTCACATGTGCAACATCCTCGAAGTCGAGGACGGCAAGATCCGCCGCGAGTACGACTTCTTCGACAACGCCAGCGTGCTGAACCAGCTCGGAGCGGTGCCCGCACCTCGATCCTCGGAGGAGCGGACGGAGTCCGCCAGGACCTGACCGGGATGGCGACCCGGCCGGGAGGCCACCTCCGCGTCGAACGCGGCGCGCATCGCGCACCGGAGGGCGTGAACCGCGCGCCCCCGCTTGAGGGGTCCGGCCCGTGCGACGGGCCGGGCTTCCCCGTGCGGAGGCCCGGTTCACCACCGCCCCGACGCACGGCCCGCCCGGCGCCGGGCGTTCGTCGGCCCGTGCGCGCAGGAGGGGGAGGTCGGGCCGCAGCGGAGCAGTCCGCGGGCGCTCAGCAACCGCGCACCGCCGGCCCGGCCGAACCGCTGCCGGCCCCCAGGCACAGATCGGACCCGAGAAGCGTTTCGCGATCTCGCGATCGCTAGGTCTCGGGCGGCCCTTGGTCGTCCAGGCCACTAGGTCGGGCGGCCCTGGTCGTCCAGGCCACTGCGCTCCTCGGGTCGATCCCCGGGCATTACCCCGGTAACTCACACGATGCCAAAACGCGGCGGAACGCACAACAGGGACGAAAGTCCTGAACGGGCGAGGATTCGCGGTTCCGGGGGTGGACGGGACGGCAGGGGCGCCGCACGCCTCGCACCCCGCACGCCCCGGCCACGGGCGACGGCCGCGCACGCCCGCGCCGCGCGCGCCCGCGCGAGGCCCGGTCACTCCTCGTCGCCGACGCCGCGGGCGGCCAGCGCCTCGCCGAGCTGGTCGGCGTGCCGCAGGGTGCGGACCAGGAACGGCACGGCGAAGGCGAGCACGGAACCTTCCGCGTGCCGCGCCCACTGGGCCTCGCGGGTCTGCGTGGCGATCGCGGACACCGCCGCCACCGCCTGCATCGTCAGCCCGACGAGCAGTCCGAACCGCTCCGGCCGCACCCCGAACCGGCGCAGCGGGCCGAGGCCGCGCTCCACCGCGGTGACCACGTCCTCGACCCGGGTGGTGATCGTCAGCAGGTTGGCCGCACCGAGCGCGGCGGCCAGCCGCAGGCCCACCGTCCAGGCCGCGTCCCAGCCGATCAACCACCACTGCACGAGGAACACGACGACGAGCAGCGGAACGATCAGCCGCAGCATCCGCAGGCACCGCCGCAGCGGGACGCGCGCGAGCGCGTAGGCCGCGGCCGCGAGCGCCGCGCACACCGCGAGCGCCGCCGTCCCGTCGAAGACGAGCACGACCACCGCGAGCGCGAGCAACCCGAGGAACTTCGGCCCGGCCGGCGCCCGGTGCAGGGGGCTGTTGCCCGGTTCGTACAAGCCGAGCGGAGTCACCCGATCAGCTCCCGGTACTGCGCCAGCGCCGGACGCGGCTCGTCGTCGGCGACCACGCGGCCCTCGTCGAGCACGACGACGCGGTCGAAGTCCTCCACCAGTTCCAGGTCGTGGGTGACGAGCACGACCTGCTGCGGCAGGCCGGCGAGCACGTCCCGGAAGTGGCGCTTGTTGCGCAGGTCCAGCAGGGTCGTCGGCTCGTCGCAGACGAGCACGTCCGGTTCGACGGCGAGCACCGCGCACAGCGCGAGCAGCTGCTTCTGGCCACCGGAGAGCTGGTGCGCCGGGTGGTCCACGTGCTCGCCCAGGCCGTGGCGGGCGAGGATCTCCACCGCCCGCTCCCGGCGCTCGGACTTCGCCAGACCCGTGCGGCGCAGCGAGAAGGACACGTCCTCGGCGGCGGTGGGCATGACGATCTGGCCGTCCGGGTGGGTGAACAGGAACCCGACCCGGCGCCGCACCCGGCGGCCGTCGCGCGCCGGATCGGCGCCGTCGACGAGCACGCGGCCCCGCGACGGGTTGACCAGGCCGTTGATCATGCGGGCCAGCGTGGACTTGCCGGAGCCGTTGGCCCCGACGAACGCGACGCGCTGCTCGGCCAGGCGCAGTTGCACACCCGTCAGCACCGTCCGCGCGTCGTAGGAGTGGCCCACGTCGTCGAACTCGATCACACTCGCTCCCAGACCGTCGCCGCGCCGAGACCGCCGCCGGAGGACAGCGCCGCCATCCCGGTGCGCTCCGCCTCCTGCCGCACGAGGCGGCTGAACAACCGCACCGCGAGCACCGCGCCGGAGGCGCCCCACGGGTGGCCGAAGGCGATCGCGCCCCCGTCCGGGCTGACGCGCCGCTCGTTGAGCCCGCACGCGTCCAGGCACGCCAGCGCCTGGCCTGCGAACGCCTCGTTGAACTCGACGACCTCCGGCTCGCACGCCCGCCGGGCGGCGCGCATCGCACCGACCGCGCCGAGCCCCAGCCGGTTCGGGTCGACCCCCGAGTGCTCGGCGCGGAGCAGGCGCATCCCCGCGAGCCCGCGGCGCTCCCGATTCTCCTCGGTGGTCAGCAGCACCGCGGCGGCGCCGTCGCTCAGCCCGCAGGAGTTCGCCGCGGTCGCCGTGCCCCCGGCGGTGAACGCGGGGCGGAACCGGGCGAGCCGCTGCGCGGTGAACCCGGCGCGCGGCCGGTCGTCGGCCCCGACCCCGGCGATCTCCACCAGCTCCGCGTCCAGACGTCCGGCGCGCCGGGCCGCCACGGCGCGGGCGTGGCTGCGCGCGGCGAAGGCGTCCTGCCGCGCCCGGTCGATGCCGGCCTCGGCGGCGACGAGGTCCGCCGCGGGGCCCATCTCCGGGTCGCCGACCTCGGCGGGTGCGAACGGGGCGCGCGAGTAGAAGCGGGGCGGTTCGGTCGCCGAGGACGAGCGCCACGCCCGCCACGGCATGGTCGACGGGCTCTCCGCCCCGCCGGCCAGCACCCACTCGGCCTGCCCGGAGCGCACCAGCGCCGCGGCCGTGGTGATGGCGCTGAGCCCGCTGGCGCACTGCCGGTCCACCGTCATCCCCGGCACGTCGCAGCCGAGCCCGGCGCGCAGCGCCGCCACGCGCGCCGGGTTGCCGCCGGGGCCGAGCACGTTGCCGAGCACCACCTCGTCGACCGCGTCGCGCCCGCCGTCGGCGAGCGCGGCGCGCAGCACGGGCGCTGCCAGCTGGTCGACGGGCACGTCGCGCAGGCCGTGCCCGGCCGTGGTGACGGGGGAGCGGCGGGCGGCGACGACCACCGGGGTGCGGTCAGCCATCGCCGCTCCCGGTGCTGCCGGCGCCGGTGCTGCTGGGGGCGGTGTCGGCCTCGGCCCCGGTGCTGCCGGGGGCGCCGTCGGCCTCCGGCGGCAGGTCGCGGCCGAGGAGTTCGGCCACCCGGGCGCGGGCCGGTTTCCCCGAGGCGGTGCGCGGCAACTTCCGGACCGGCAGCCAGCGGCGCGGTCGCTTGTCGGGTTTCAGCTCCTGCTGCGCGCGCTGCCGCGCCGCGGCCAGCTCGGCCTCGCCCGCGCCCTCCACCACCGCGGTGACGAGCTCGCCGAACCGGGGGTGCGGCGTGCCCGCGACGACCGCGTCGCGCACGCCGGGCACCGCGCGGAGGACGGCCTCGACCTCCTCGGCCGAGACGAGCGCGCCGCCGGTGTTGATCGTGGAGCCCTGCCGGCCCAGGATCCGCAGCGAGCCGTCGGCGCGCCGGGCCGCCCGGTCGCCCACGTCGAACCACCCCCGCTCGGTTGTCAGCGGTTCGAGCTCCCCAGCCCGCAGGCGGCCGGCGCACAGCAGCGGTGAGCGCGTCCGCAGCGCGCCGGAGCCCTCGTCGACGTGCACGTCCACCACCGGGTGCAGGACGCCGCGGCGGCCCACCGCGATCACCGAGGTCTCCGCGGCCCCGTAGTACTCGACGAGCTCGCAGCCGGGCAGCACCCGGTGCAACCGCTGCGCGAGCCGCTCGTCCACGTGGGCGCCGCCGAGCACCACGCGGCGCAGGGGCAGCGCCGCGGCCTCCTCGGGGTCCCGTTCCCAGCGGTCCAGCAGCGCCGCGAGCATCGCCGGCACCAGGTGCGCCGCGGTGACGTGGCGGCAGGCGGCCGCGGCCTCGGCGGCGCTCCACCGGTCCAGCAGCCACAGGTCGGCGCCCGCGTGCAGCGCGTGCAGGGCGGCGAACAGGAACAGCGAGGAGCTCAGCGGCCCGGGCACGAGCACGCGGTCCTCGCCGCCGATCCCCACGTCGAAGGCGTCGTAGCTGCGCAGCCAGGACTCCCGGGTGCGCGCCAGCACCCGGGGCCGACCGCTGCTGCCCGAGGTCGTGGGCAGGTAGAACGGCGTGTCCGCGTCACCGACCGGCCCGCGCGGCGGCGCGTCCTGCTCCGCGGGCGGCGGGGAGTCGCCGGGCACGAACACCGCCGGGCGCGCGTCGGCGCACACCGCGTCGAGCTCGCCGCGGCTCCACGACGCGTCGGTGACCAGCGTGGCGCAGCCGGCGAGGTCGGCCGCGAGGAACCAGCACAGCCGCGCGTGCGCGTCGGTGCCGGTGAGCCCCACCCGCACGCCCGCCGGCAGGCGCGTCGCCCCGGTGCGCACGCGGGCGGACCAGTCGGCGGGGGCGTGCTCGGTCGCCCGCCCGCCGTCGGCGGGCAGGTGCGTGATCCGGGAGGCCGGGACGCGGTCCAGGATCGGCAGGCGCACGGCTCACCCCCGCCGGGTCGCCGCGGCGGCCGGGGTCGCCGGGGCGGCGCGGTGCACGGCCGCCGCCACCAGCGACACGAGCACGATCTTCGCCGCGTCCCCGGGCAGGAAGATCACCGACTGCACGGCGGCCGCGGGGAGGTCGCCGACGACCGCGCCCCAGTAGGGGATGCCGACGAGGTAGTCCACCGCGACCCCGGCGAGGTTGGCGACCAGCAGCAGCGGGATCCGCGGCGGTCCGGACGAGCGGGTGGCGATCCAACCGGTCACCACCGCCGAGAGGACCCAGCCGAGGATGAAGCCGCCGCTCGGCGAGAACAGCTGGGCCAGCCCGCCGCGGCCGCCGGACAGCAGCGGCAGGCCGATCGCCACGAGCACGAGGAACAGCAGCACCGCGGCACCGCCGCGCCGCGCTCCCAGCACGCTGCCGGCCAGCAGCGGCCCCATGTTCTGCAGCACGATCGGCACGGCGGCGAACTGCAGCCCGGGGAACAGCCCCAGCACGGCGATGAACGCCGCGAAGACGACGGTGCGCGCGAGGTCGGTTGCGGGCAGTGCGTCGCGTCCTGCGGACAACGGTCTCCCCTCGGTCGTGCTCCGCGGAGCCTGAGCAACGGTCCTGATGTTCGCCGTTCCGGGTGATCCGCGGGGCGAACGCGCACAACGTACCCGGCGTCCCCGGCGGTACAGAAAGAAGCGGTCCGCGTTGTGGACGGTCCACAACGGCGGGCGTGCGCAGGATCACGCCGGGTCGGGGCGGGCTCTCACACCGCCGCGGTGAGCCGGTGCAGCGCGCCGCGCACCACCTGCGGGTCGTGCGTCGTCCAGAACGGCGGCAGCGAGGCGCGCAGGAAACCGCCGTAGCGCGCCGTCGCCAACCGCGGGTCCAGCACGGCGACGACGCCGCGGTCGGCGGCCGTGCGCAGCAACCGGCCGGCGCCCTGGGCGAGCAGCAGCGCCGCGTGCGTGCCCGCGATCGCGAGGAACCCGTTGCCACCGCGCTCGTTCAACGCCTTCTGCCGCGCCGAGGCCAGCGGGTCGTCCGGCCGCGGGAACGGGATACGGTCCATGACCACCAGGCTCAGCGAGGCCCCGGGCACGTCCACGCCCTGCCAGAGCGAGAGCGTGCCGAACAGCGAGGCCGACTCGTCCTCGGCGAACCGGGAGACCAGCTGGGACGTGGACTCCTCGCCCTGGCACAGCACCGGCAGGTCCAGCCGGTCGCGCAGCTCCTCGGCGGCCTGCCGCGCGGCGCGCATCGAGGAGAACAGCCCCAGGGTGCGCCCGCCCGCGGCGGTGACCAGCTCGCTGAGCTCGTCCAGGTACTCGTCCGGCAGGCCGTCCCGCCCGGGTGACGGGAGCTTCCGCGCGATGTAGAGGATGCCGCTGCGCGGGTAGTCGAACGGCGAGCCGACGTCCAGCCCCGTCCACTTCGGACCCGAATCGTCCGCGGGGACGTCGCGGTCGGTGGCCGCCTCCGCCGCCAGCCGCGCCGACTCGCGCGGCGGCAGCCCCCACTGCCGGGCCAGCGTGTCGAACGACCCGCCCAGCGCCAGCGTCGCGGAGGTGAGCACGGTGGTGCGCTTGCCGAACAGCCGCTCGCGCAGCAGCCCGCCCACGCCGAGCGGCGCCACGCGCAGCGCCCGCGGCCGGTTCGGCTCCTCCGCGACCCACACGACGTCGCGCGTCTCGCCGGAGTCGAACGCGTCCAGCAGGCGCACGGCGGTGTCGTGCACCTCCTCGGTCGCCGCGTGCGCGAGCGCGCGGACGCTGTCGCTGCCCGCGTCCTCGCCGCGCTCCGGCCGCAGCGCGGTGACGCAGGCCCAGGCCGCGTCGCGCACCGAGCGCAGCAGCACCGCCAGGTCCTCCGGCAGCTCGTCCACCCGGCCGACCGGCGCGTCGGCGAGGACGGTCTCCACCCCGTCGGCGGCCTCGGCGAGCGCATCGGCGAGGCGCTCGTCCACCGCGCGGCCGCAGCGCCGCGCCGCGTTGGTCACCAGCGGCGCGGTCAGCTCGCCCGTGGAGGCGGAGGTGACGCGGTCGACGAGGTCGTGCGCCTCGTCGACGACGACCACGTCGGCCTCCGGCAGGATCGACCGGTCGTCGAGCGCGTCGATGGCCAGCAGCGAGTGGTTCGTCACCACCACGTCGACCTGCGCGGTGGCCGCGCGGGCCAGTTCGGCGAAGCACTCGTCGCCCGCGGGGCAGCGGTGCGCGCCGAGGCACTCCTTCGCCGTCACCGAGACCTGGCGCCACGCGCGGTCGCTCACGCCCGGGACGAGCTCGTCGCGGTCCCCGGTCTCCGTCTCCTGCGCCCACTCCTGCAGGCGGCTGACCTGGCGCTCCAGGGAGGAGGCGGCGAACGGGTCGAACAGCCCCTCCTCCGGGTCGGCCGGGGCGTTGCCGTGGACCCGGTTGAGGCACAGGTAGTTCCGCCGTCCCTTGAGGATCGCGAAGGTGGGGCGGCGGCCCAGCGCGCCGGTCAGCGCCTCGGCCAGGCGGGGCAGGTCGCGGTCGACGAGCTGCCGCTGCAGCGCGATCGTCGAGGTCGACACGACCACCGTCCTGCCGTTCCGCACCGCGTGCCGCAGCGCCGGGACCAGGTAGGCCAGCGACTTGCCCGTGCCGGTGCCCGCCTGCACGGCCAGGTGCTCGCCGGTGTCGACGGCGTGCTCCACCGCCTCGGCCATGCGCGTCTGACCGGTGCGCTCCGCGCCGCCGACGGCTTCGACGGCGGTGCTCAGCAGCGTCGGCAGGTCCGCCACCGGTCCGGAACTCCCGGGGGAGGGCAGCGCCGCGGCGATCTCCGGAGGCGGCGTGTCGTCGTCATCGTGGGCGAACGCATCGGGGTTCGACCAGCGGGGAACGGAACGGGCCACGCTCCGACGCTATCGGAACCGCGCTGCGCGGTGCGTGCGTGGTTGCTCGGCAGAACCTCCGCAGAACCTTCTCCGGTTCGTTCAGCAGTGCTCTGTTCGCCCGCTGCAGGCCGGTCGTTTCAGGGGCTGCCGCGAGCTCCCTCGCTTCGGCGCGTCAGCCGATCCGCGGACCCGCTCACGAAGTCCTCCATCAGGCCACGACGGGATCGCCGGTGAGCCCCACACCGGCCTCGTCCATCTCGCGCATCGCCGCGTCCACCGTCGCGGCCGCCACGCCCGCGGTCAGGTCGAGCCGCACCGCGGTGCTCAACCCGGAGCGCGCGGCGTCCAGCGCCGTGGCCCGCACGCAGTGGTCGGTGGCCAGCCCGACGAGGTCGACGTGGTCCACGCCGCGCCGGGCCAGCCAGTCCGGCAGCCTCCACCCCTGCGGATCGACGCCGGTGAACCCGGAGTAGCCGTCGTCGTACTGGCCCTTGTCGAACACCGCGGTGATCGGGCCGACGTCCAGTTCCGGGTGGAACGCCGCCCCCGGGGTGCCGGCGACGCAGTGGCGCGGCCACGACCGCGCGAAGTCCGGCTCGTCGCTGAAGTGCGCCCCCGGGTCGACGTGGTAGTCGCGGGTGGCCACGACGACGTCGTGGTCGTCCGCGCCGAGCTGCGCGGTGATCGCGGAGGCCACCCGCGCGCCTCCGGCCACGGCCAGCGCCCCGCCCTCGCAGAAGTCGTTCTGCACGTCCACGATGATCAGTGCCCTGGGCATTGCGACCTGTCTTCCTGCCGCGCGCGTGCGGCGGAGGGTTCGCTCCCGATGCGCGGGAGCCGCGCTCCCAGTATGCGCCGGTGCCCCGGCGGCGGTGAACAGGTCCGCGGGCCCCGCGACGACCGCCGGGGCCCCGGCACCTGGTCAGGGGCGGGGGAAGACCGTCGGGACGGCCGGCTCGCCGTGCGAGAGCTTCAGACCCTCCCACGGCAGGCTCACCAGCGCGTGCCGCAGCCGTTCGCGGTCCTCGTCCAACGCGGGCAGATCGCCCACCCGCTGCCCGCCGCGCATCAGCGGGCGCTGCAGGTGCCGGTCGTGCGGACCCACCGGCGGCTCCGCCACGTCCGGGGCCACGCGGTAGACGACCTCCTCCACGGCCGTGCCGGTGTCCTTGTGCCGCCGGATCGCCGCCTTGCGCCCGCCGCGCGACTCCTTGTGCGAGCTGCGCTTGGCCACCGGCCGGCCCTCCACCTCGGCGAGCTTGTAGACCATCCCGGCGGTCGGCGCCCCGGACCCGGTCACCAGCGAGGTGCCCACGCCGTAGGCGTCGACGGGCTCGGCCCGCAGCGAGGCGATCGCGTACTCGTCGAGGTCGCCGGAGACGACCACCCGCGTGGCCGTCGCCCCCAGCTCGTCCAGCTGCTGCCGCGCCTGCCGCGCCAGCACGCCGACGTCGCCGGAGTCGATGCGCACGGCTCCCAGGTCGGTGCCGGCCACGTCCACGGCCAGTTCGATGCCCCGGGTGATGTCGTAGGTGTCCACGAGCAGCGTCGTGCTCGGGCCGAGCTCGGCCACCTGCGCCTCGAACGCGGAGCGCTCCGAGTCGTGCAGCAGGGTGAAGGCGTGCGCCGCCGTGCCCGCCGTGGGGATGCCGTAGTCCACCCCGGCCTGGAGGTTGGACGTCGCGGTGAACCCGGCCAGGTAGGCCGCGCGGGCGGCGGCCACCGCCGAGTGCTCGTGCGTGCGGCGCGATCCCATCTCCATGATGCGCCGCCCGTTCGCGGCCGAGGCCATGCGCGCCGCAGCCGCGGCGATCGCGCTGTCGTGGTTGGTGATCGACAGCACCAGGGTCTCCAGCAGCACGCACTCGGCGAACGTGCCGCGCACCGTCAGCACCGGCGAACCCGGGAAGTACAGCTCGCCCTCGGAGTAGCCGTCGACGTCGCCGCGGAAGCGGTACTCGGCCAGCCACTGCCGGGTCCGCTCGTCCACGACCCCGTTCTCGCTGAGGTGCCGCAGGGTCTCCTCGTCGAAGCGGAAGTTCTCGATCGCCTCGAGGACCCGGGGCATGCCCGCGAACACGCCGTAGCGGCGACCGTTCGGCAGGCGCCGGGTGAACACCTCGAACACGCACTCCCGCTGCGCCGTCCCGTCGCGCAGCGAGCTGGCGAGCATGGTCAGTTCGTAGTGGTCGGTGCGCAGCGCTGTGGTCGGAGTGCTCGCAGCGGTCATGCCGCAGAGGCTACGGGTCCGGGCTGCGCCGCCCGCGCCAGGACCCGGTGTCCGCGTCCGCTCCGCCACGACCGGCGACCTTCCGCCGGTCGGGTGAAACCGGGTGCCCGCCGGGCGGAGCACGGGCCGTTCCGGCGAGCCCGCGGCCGACCCGCGCCCGGAGGCCCGTGCGAGACTGGGGCCATGACCTCGCCCGCTGAAGCTGAGCGTGCGCAGCTCGAGTCGGCCGAGCTCGGCACCGAAGACCGGCCGTGGGTGACCGTGGTGTGGAACGACCCGGTCAACCTCATGTCGTACGTGACGTACGTCTTCCAGAAGGTCTTCGGCTACAGCAAGGACCATGCGACGAAGCTGATGCTGGACGTCCACCACAAGGGCCGCGCGGCGGTGTCCTCCGGTTCCAAGGAGAAGGTGGAGGGCGACGTGGCCAAGCTCCACGCCGCGGGCCTGTGGGCGACGATGCAGAAGGACTCCTGACCGCCCGCACCGCGACGGCGGCGGGGCCGCACGCCGAGACGAGGAGTGAGGACGTCACGTGGAAGGCTGGACCCGGCGGAACGGTCACGTGGTGACCCGGCTGTCCCAGCAGGAGGCCGCCGTCATCCGCGGCCTCGTGGGGCAGATCAAGGACATGCTCACCGCGCGGGCGGCGGAGGTGCCGCAGGACGAGCTGGCCGAGTTGACCGGGATCCGCACCGGTCCCGCCGAACCCCCCGAGGACAAGGTGCTGGAGCGGCTGCTGCCGGACTTCTTCCGCACCGACGTCGCCGACGCGGCCGCCGGGCCCGGCGAGGCCGACGAGAACGCGGCCGCCGCGCTGCGCTCGCTGCACGAACCGGAGGTCGTGGAGGCCAAGACCGAAGTGGCCGACCTCGTGCTGAACACGTGCCCCGTCGACGGCGGGAACGTGCAGCTGACCGGCGAGCAGGCCGACCAGTGGCTGACCGCCCTCAACGACGTGCGGCTGGCCCTGGGCACCGCCCTCGAGATCGGTGAGGACGGCGAGGACGACCTCGTCGACGACGCGGAGACCGACGAGCTCCGCCGCGAGCACCTCGGCGTCTACCACTGGTTGACCTGGGTGCAGGACAGCCTCGTGACCGCGCTGGTGGAGTGATCCGCGGTCGTGGCGGCGCGCGACGCGATCACCGACGTGCCCGGCCTGCAGGTGGGGCACGACCAGCGGCTCGACGACGAGCGGGCCACCGGCGCCAGCGTGCTCCTCGCCCCGGACGGCGCCGCCGCGGCCGTCGACGTGCGCGGCGGCGGGCCGGGGACGCGGGAGACCGACGTGCTCGCCCCGGACCACCTCGTCCAGCGCGTGCACGCGGTGCTGCTCGCCGGCGGCAGCGCGTTCGGCCTGGCCGCCGCGGACGGGGTGATGCGCTGGCTGGCCGAGCGCGGCCGCGGCGTGCCGGTGGGCCCGGACCCGGCGCACGTCGTGCCCGTCGTGCCCGCCGCCGTGCTGTTCGACCTGCCGCTGAACGAGTACCGCCACCACCCGGACGCCGAGTTCGGCCACCGGGCCTGCGCCGCGGCCGCGGACGAGGAACCGGCCCAGGGCAACGTCGGCGCGGGAACCGGCGCGGTGGCGGGCGACCTCAAGGGCGGGCTCGGCACCGCCGCGACCACCGTGGGCGGGGACACGGCCGCCGCGGGCACCACCGTGGGCGCGCTGTGGGCGGTGAACTCCGCCGGCCCGGTCGTCGACGCCACCACGGGGCTGCCCTGGCACCGCCCGCCCGAGCTGCGCGCGCCCGACCCGGCCGAGGTGGCCGCCGCGCGCGGGCGCGCGGGCGCGCGCCCGGGACGGCACGGCCCCGCAGGTCGACCGCTGAACACGACCATCGGCGCGGTGGCCACGGACGCCGCCCTCGACAAGGCGCAGGCGCGGCGCCTGGCCGTGGCCGCGCACGACGGCATCGCCCGGGCGGTGCGCCCGGCGCACGGGCTCACCGACGGGGACACGGCCTTCGCCCTGGCCACGGGGCGGAGCTCCGGGTGGCCGGAGGTCGGCTCGGCGGGGTGGGCGGCGGCGCTGGACGCGCTGTGCGCCGCCGCGGCCGAGGTGACCGCGCGGGCGATCGTGCGCGGTGTGCTCGCCGCGGACCCGGTCGGCGAGGTGAGCTGCTACACGGCTCGGTACCCGTCGACGCGGGAATGAATCATGGTGGAGGTGACGTTGGACCGGGAAACCGCACCGGAGGAAAGCGTGCTTCCACATGGTGGGAGGCCGGTGCCGCATTCATTAGGATGGTGTCTGTGCTGGTGATCCGACGCGACCTCGTCGACGCGGTGGTCGCGCATGCCCGACGGGACCACCCGGACGAAGCCTGCGGTGTCATCGCCGGCCCGGAGGGGTCGGAGCGCCCGGAGCGCTTCATCGAGATGATCAACGCCGAGCGTTCGCCCACCTTCTACCGCTTCGACTCGCAGGAGCAGTTGCGGGTGTGGAAGGAGATGGACGCCAACGACGAGGAGCCGGTGGTGGTCTACCACTCGCACACCTCGACGGAGGCGTACCCCTCCCGCACGGACGTCTCGTACGCCTCGGAGCCGAACGCGCACTACGTGCTCGTGTCCACTCGGGACCCGGAGACCTACGAGCTGCGCTCCTACCGCATCGTGGACGGAGCCGTCACCGAGGAGCCGGTCGAGGTCGTGGAGTCCTACATGTTCGCGCACACCGGTGCCGACGAGGTGCCCGACCAGGGCTGAGTCCGCGCAGCACGATGCCGCGCCGGTCGCCGGCGCGGCCTCGCGCCGCTGTCCCGTCCCGCGTATTCCTGATCAGGAGGTATATCCATGGCAGTCAAGGTGTCCATCCCGACGATCCTGCGCTCGTACACCAGCGGCGAGAAGTCGGTCGAGGCCGCCGGTAGCACGCTGGGCGAGGTCATCAACGACCTCGACGGCAACTACAACGGGCTCAAGGACCGGCTCGTCCGGGAGGACGGCCTGCACCGGTTCGTGAACGTGTACGTCAACGACGAGGACGTGCGCTTCACCGGTGGTCTGGAAGCCCCGGTGTCGGACGGGGACAGCGTCACGATCCTGCCCGCCGTCGCCGGCGGTATGCGCTGACGCACCGCTGCCAGGGCCGTTCCCGCCGGTACGAGCAGCGGTGTGACGGCCGCGCGCGGGCGGTCCTTCGATCGCACAGCCCTGATCTTGGAGGCAGAACGTGGCCCGCTACGACTCGCTGCTGGACGCCCTCGGCGACACTCCGATGGTGGGACTTCCGGGGTTGTCCCCCTCCCCGGACGTCCGGTTGTGGGCGAAGCTCGAGGACCGCAACCCCACCGGCTCGATCAAGGACCGCCCCGCGCTGGGCATGATCGAGGCGGCCGAGAAGGAAGGCCGCCTCACCCCCGGGTGCACCATCCTGGAACCCACGTCCGGCAACACCGGCATCTCGCTGGCCATGGCCGCCAAGCTCAAGGGCTACGGCCTGGTGTGCGTGATGCCCGAGAACACTTCGGAGGAGCGCCGCCAGCTGCTGCAGGCGTTCGGCGCCCGGATCGTCTCCTCGCCCGCAGCCGGGGGCTCGAACCAGGCCGTCGCGGTGGCCAAGCAGCTGGCCGAGCAGAACCCCGACTGGGTCATGCTGTACCAGTACGGCAACCAGGCCAACGCGGACGCGCACTACCGCGGCACCGGACCGGAAATCCTGCGCGACCTGCCCGGCGTCACGCACTTCGTGGCCGGGCTGGGCACCACCGGGACCCTCGTCGGCGTGGGCCGGTACCTGCGGGAGCAGCGGCCCGGTGTGCAGATCATCGCCGCCGAGCCGCGCTACGGCGAGCTCGTGTACGGGCTGCGGAACCTGGACGAGGGCTTCGTGCCCGAGCTCTACGACGAGGACGTGCTCAGCCGGCGGTTCTCCGTCGGCTCCTACGACGCGCTGCGGCGCACCCGCCAACTGCTGGAGACCGAGGGCATCTTCGCCGGGATCTCCACCGGTGGCGTGCTGCACGCGGCCATGACCATGGCGGAGCGCTCGGCCGCCGCCGGGGAGTCCGCCGACATCGTGTTCCCCGTCGCCGACGCGGGGTGGAAGTACCTGTCCACCGGCGCCTACAGCGGCACGCTCGACGAAGCGGCGGAGCGGCTGGACGGCCAGCTCTGGGCCTGATGCGCGGGCTCCACCCCGGAGGTCTCCGCGGGGGTGCGCATCCCTCGCGACATGTGCACCCGGGCAGGCCGGTGCTCGGAGCGGACGGCGCTCAACCGGCGAAGGCGGGGGTGCGCACGCCCTCGCCGGCCTCCGGGACGACGAGCAGCGCCGCCGGATCCTCGGCGCCCGCATCGCCGCCGCCGGTGGTGACGTACAGGTCGGTCAGCCGCGTCCCGCCGAAGCAGCAGTCCGTCGGCCGGTGACCGGCGAGCACGACCTCGCGGTCGAGCACCCCCTCCGGGGTGTAGCGGTGCACCGCGCCCGCACCGGGCAGCGCCACCCACGGGCATCCGGCCGCGTCCACGCAGAGACCGCCCACCGGCGCGCCGGGTTCGACCAGCGGTCGGCGCTCGCCGAGCTCGCCGCCCTCCGGGTCGAGCGCGAGCACCTCGAGGCGGCCGGTGGAGCCGTCGGCCAGGTACAGCCGCGCGCCGTCCGGTGCGAAGGCCAGCCCCCGCGGATCCGGCAACGCCCGCGGGCCGGTGCGCACCGGGCCGGACGCCGCCACGCGCACCAGCCACCCGCCACCGCCCGCGGCCTGCCCGTGCCCGGCTGCTTGCCGGTGCCCGCCGAGCTGCTCGTGCCCGCCGGACCGGGCCTCCTCGGAGTCCCTCCCCTCCGCGGCGGGGAGACCGCCGCGGAACCGCGCGGGCGCGGCCAGCGGCGCGCTCGCCGCCCAGGCGCGTCCGTGCAGGTCGACGGCGGTGGTGACGGCGCAGAACCCGTCCCGCGCCCAGTACGCCAGCCACGTGCGCGTGGCGCCGTCCGCCTCGAACAGCGCGAGCCCCTCGTCGAGGTGCAGCAGCAGCCCGCCGCGCGCCCGCGGCAGCGCCGCGCCCACCGGCTGCGGCGTCGGCATGGCCGCGTCGGTCCCGCGGCCGGGGGAGTAGCGGTGCGCGCTCGCGGCCGGGCGGTCGACCCACAGCACGGTGTCGGTCCGGGAGTCCCACACGGGTGACCGGCCGTGCCGCACCGGGGTGCGCACGGCGACGTCGAACTCGGCCAATCCAGACCTCTCCGGGTGCGTTGCGGGGTCCGACGAGGGCGAACGCCGATCAGCGTACCGGTGGGCGCGTGAATTCCGCGCAGCCCCGACGTCAACGGACGTTTCGACCAGTAGCCTCGGGAGTGTGAACAGGCTGCCGCAACGCCCCAACGCGCGCGTGCTCCCGGCCAACCCGGCCCGGTCGGCGGTGGGCATGCTGCTGTTCCTCGTCGTGCTGTACGCCGTGCAGGGCTACCTCGCCATGGGCGCGGTCAACGGGGTGCGCCTGATCCGCGAGTACGGCATCGTCCCGCGGGAGGTGGACGGCCTCGACGGGATCCTCTGGGCCCCGCTGCTGCACGGCGGCTGGCCGCACCTCATCTCGAACACGGTGCCGTTCTTCGTGCTCGGCTGGCTCGCCCTGTCCGGAGGCGTGCGGCAGTTCCTCGCGGTCACCGCGACCGTGTGGATCACCGCCGGCGTGGGCACCTGGCTGATCGGCGCGCCCGCGCCGCACATCGGCGCCTCGAGCCTCGTGTTCGGTTGGATGGTGTTCCTGCTGCTGCGCGGGTTCCTGCAGCGCAACACGGGGCAGATCGCGGTGGCGATCGTGCTGTTCTTCTTCTGGGGCTCGATGCTGTGGGGCGTGCTGCCCGGGCAGCCGGGCGTGTCCTGGGAGGGGCACCTGTTCGGTGCGCTCGGCGGTGCGCTGGCCGCGTGGCTGGTGGCGCGCAGCACGCGCCGCCCGTCCGGCCCCGCGCCCGGTGGCACACTGAGGAGGTGAGCAACGCGCCGATCGGCATCTTCGACTCGGGCGTGGGCGGCCTGACCGTCGCCCGCGCGATCATGGACCAGCTGCCCGCGGAATCCCTGCGCTACGTGGGGGACACCGCGAACGCGCCGTACGGGCCGCGGGCGCTCTCCGACATCCGGGCGCGGACCCTGGCGCAGACCGACGCGCTCGTCGACGAGGGCGTCAAGGCGCTGGTCATCGCCTGCAACACCGCTTCGTCGGCCTGCCTGCGCGACGCCCGGGAGCGCTACGACATCCCCGTGGTCGAAGTGGTGCTGCCCGCGGTGCGCCGCGCCGCGTCCACGACGCGCAACCGGCGCGTCGGCGTGATCGGCACCCGCGCCACGATCTCGTCCCGGGCCTACGAGGACGCGTTCACCGCGGCGCCGGACATCGCGCTGAGCACGAGCGCCTGCCCGCGGTTCGCCGAGTTCGTCGAGCGCGGCAACACCAGCGGCCGGCAGATCCTCGGCCTCGCGCAGAGCTACCTCGACCCCCTGCAGCAGGCCGGCGTGGACACGCTCGTCCTCGGCTGCACGCACTACCCGCTGCTGACCGGGGTGGTGCAGCTGGCGATGGGCGAGCACGTGACGCTGGTGTCCAGCGCCGAGGAGACCGCCAAGGACGTGCTCCGCGTGCTCACCGAGCAGGACCTCCTGGCCGAGCCCGATCGCGTGGCCCACCACGAGTTCCGGTGCACCGGTTCGCCCGAGCGGTTCAGCCGGCTGGCCACGCGGTTCGTCGGTCCCGGCCTGGTGGCCGATGCCGTCCAGCCGCACGACGTGTCACGCTCGAGCGCGTGAAACTGACGGTTCTGGGGTGTTCCGGGAGCATCGCCGCGCCGGACTCGCCCTGCTCGGGGTACCTGCTCGAATCCGCGGGCACGCGGATCGCGGTCGAGCTCGGCAGCGGCACGCTCGGCCCGCTGCAGCGGCACGTCGACCCGTTCGACCTGGACGCGCTGCTGCTGAGCCACCTGCACGCCGACCACTGCGCGGACGTGGCGATGATGACGGTGCTGCGCCGGTACCACCCGCGGCCACCGCACGACCCGCGCGGCCGGCGCCTGCCGGTGCACGCACCGGAAGGCGCTGCGCAGCGGCTGGCCGCGCTGTACGCCACGAGCCCGTCCGAGTGGGCCGAGACCGACCTCGGCGACGTGTTCGACTTCCGCCCGCTGTCCGAGGCGCCGCTGCGCATCGGCGCGTTCGAGGTGCAGCCGGTGCCGGTGCACCACGTCTGCCCGACGTGGGGGTTCCGCATCTCGGACGGACGCGGCCTGCTGGCCTACACGGGGGACACCGGAGCGTTCCCGGGGCTGACCGCCCTCGCCGCGGACGGCAGCGCGCTGCTGGCGGAGGCGTCCTGGCCGCACTCCCCGGACGTGCCGGACGGCCTGCACCTCTCCGGCACGCAGGCCGGGCGGTTGGCCGAGGCCGCCGGGGTCGGCCGGTTGCTGCTCACGCACGTGCAGCCGTGGACGGACGCCGAGCAGGTCCGGCGCGAGGCCGCCGCCGAGTACGCGGGACCGGTGGATCTCGTCGCCGCGGGCGAGCGGTACGAGTTCTGAGGCCGCGGGTCGGGGAGTCCGCGGTCTGCGAGCAAACGACCTGACGACGTCCTGTTGAGGAGAGGCGGCGCGTGGCGGTGCCGAGCGGGTTCCTAAGGTGGAGGTGTGGCACGAGCTGACGGACGGAGCGATGGCGAGCTCCGAGAGGTGCGGTTGACGCGCGGGTACCAGGACTGGCCGGCCGGGTCGGTACTCGTGGAATTCGGCCGGACGCGCGTGTTGTGCGCGGCGAGCGTGCAGGAGGGAGTGCCGCGGTGGCGCGCCGGGTCCGGCCTCGGCTGGGTCACGGCGGAGTACGCGATGCTGCCCTCGGCGACGAACACGCGGGGCGTGCGCGAGTCCGTGAAGGGACGCATCGGCGGGCGCACGCACGAGATCAGCAGGCTGGTGGGGCGGTCGCTGCGGGCGTGCATCGACATGTCCGCCCTCGGCGAGAACACCATCACCCTCGACTGCGACGTGATCCAGGCCGACGGGGGCACGCGCACCGCCGCGATCACCGGGGCGTACGTGGCGCTGGCGGACGCGGTGACCTACCTGGGAGCAGCGGGCAGGCTGTCCGATCCGAAGCCGCTGTCCTGCGCCGTGTCGGCGATCAGCGTCGGCGTGGTGGACGGCCGCGTGCGGCTGGACCTGCCCTACGAGGAGGACTCCCGCGCGGAGGTGGACATGAACGTCGTCGCGACCGACCACGGGACCCTCGTGGAGGTGCAGGGCACGGGCGAGGGCGCCACGTTCCCGCGGTCCACGATGGACCAGATGCTGGACTCCGCCCAGGCCGGCTGCTCCCGGCTGGCCGAGCTCCAGGCGGAGGCGCTGGCCGCGCCGTACCCGGGCACCCTGCCGGGGGGCGCGGCATGAGTCGCCTGCTGCTGGCCACGCGCAACGCGGCCAAGCTCGCCGAGCTCCGCCGCATCCTCGACGAGGCGGGCGTGACCGGGCTCGAGGTCATCGGGCTCGACGACGTGGCCGCGTTCCCGGAAGCCCCGGAGACCGGTGCGACGTTCGAGGACAACGCGGTGGCCAAGGCGGTCGACGCGATGCGCGCGACCGGCTGCCCGGCGGTGGCCGACGACTCCGGCATCGCCGTGGACGCCCTGGGCGGGATGCCCGGTGTGCTCTCCGCGCGCTGGTCCGGCGGGCACGGCGACGACCGGGCGAACCTGGAGCTGCTGCTGGGTCAGATGCGCGACGTCCCGGACGAGCGGCGCGGGGGCGCGTTCGTCGCCGCGGCGGCGCTGGCCCGCCCCGACGGTTCGCACACCGTCGTGCGCGGCGAGTGGCGCGGGCGCATCATCCGGGAACCCCGCGGGGAGAACGGCTTCGGATACGACCCGGTGTTCGTGCCGGACGGGGAGACCCGCACCAGCGCGGAGCTCTCGCCGGAGGAGAAGGACGCCGAGTCGCACCGCGGGCGGGCGCTGCGGGCGCTGCTGCCGAGCCTGCGGGAACTCGCCGGATAGGGGAGTCCGCGCCGGGCGGTCACCGCGCCGCCCGGCGCGCGGATGTGATCGATCTCGCCCAGCTCTGACCGCGCGCGGCGGAGGGACTAGTTTCGACGCCCGTGCTCACCGACTGGTTGGAACCCGCCCTGCTGGCGCTCGTCGGGTTTTTCTCCGGCGCGATCAACGCGGTCGCCGGGGGCGGATCACTGCTGGTGTTCCCCGCGCTGCTGGCCACCGGCATGCCGCCGCTGGTCGCGAACGTGACGAACTCCGTGGCGCAGGGACCCGGCTTCGTCGGCGCGGCCTACGGCCAGCGCGCCGACCTGGGAGGAGCCCCGCGGCGCCTCGCGCTCACGTCGATCGCGGCCGTGGTCGGTTCCGCAGGCGGGTGCGCCCTGCTGCTGGTGCTGCCGAGCTCGGTCTTCGACGCGGTGGTGCCGGTGCTGGTGGCGCTGTCGGCCGTGCTCATGGCGTTCCAGAAGCAGCTCCGCCGGTGGCTCGGCACGTCCGACCCGGGCAGTGCGCAGGGCGACCGGACGGTGCTGCTGTTCGTGGGGATCCTGCTGGCCTCGGTGTACGGCGGGTACTTCGGCGGGGCCCGCAGCGTCGTGCTGATCGCGCTGCTCATGCTCGGCGCCTCGGGCGCGATGCGCGGCCTCAACGCGCTGAAGAGCTGGCTGGGCCTGCTCGGCAGCGCGGTCACGCTCGCGGTGTACTCGCTCGTCGCCCCGGTCGACTGGATCGCGGTGGCGACGCTGGTGCCGACCACGCTCGTCGGCGGGTTCCTGGGGGGCAAGCTCGCCCAGCGGCTTCCGGGCACGCTGCTGCGCTACGTCGTCGTCGGCATCACGGTCGTCGTGGCGGTCTGGCTGTTCCTCGACCGGGTGTAGCGGACTGCGGGCGCAGCGGACGGGGCGCGGCGGGCCGCGGTCGTGGTGTCCCCCCACTGCCCGCCGGGAAGGCAGTGGAGGGGTCTCCGGGAGCTTCAGACCCCGATCGCGCGGCGCAGCCGGTCGACGTGGCCGGTGGCCTGCACGTTGTACATCGCCTGCGCGATCGTGCCGTCCGGTCCGACCACGAACGTCGAGCGGATCACGCCCTGCACGGTGCGGCCGTAGTTCTGCTTCTCACCGAACGCGCCCCAGGTGGACATGACGTCCTTGTCCGGGTCGGACAGCAGCGGGAACGTCAGCCCCTCGCCGTCGCGGAACTCCGCGAGCTTGGCCGGCTCGTCCGGCGAGACGCCGAGCACGGTGAAACCGGCGTCGTTCAGCTCGCCGAGGTTGTCGCGGAAATCGCAGGCCTCGCGCGTGCACCCGGGGGTGCTCGCGGCCGGGTAGAAGTACACCACGACGGAACGGCCCCGGTAGTCGGCCAGCGAGACCTTGTTGCCGTCCGCGTCGGTCAGCGTGAAATCGGGGGCGGGATCACCCACCTGCAACTGCTTCTGTTCACTCATGCTCGTGACGTTATCCGCCGCCGGGAGATCCGAACAGGCAGGGCTGCCGGACGCGCCCGAGTTGCACGTGCCCGCGCGCACGCGTAGGCCGGGGACGGGCCCGCGGGACGGGCCCGCGCGGGTGCACCGGAGCACCTGCGCGGGCGCGCGAGGACTGCTCCGGCGGGCGGTGGACCGATTCCGAAAGGCGGGGACGATGGCCACGATCGCCGATCAGTTCATCGAGGTGCTGAAGCAGGTTGGGGTCGAGCGGATCTACGGCATCGTCGGCGACAGCCTCAACCCCGTGGTGGACGCGGTCCGGCGCACGGAGGGCATCGAGTGGGCGCCCGTGCGGCACGAGGAGACGGCGGCGTTCGCGGCGGGTGCGGAAGCCCAGGTCACGGGCAAGCTCGCGGTGTGCGCCGGCAGCTGCGGCCCCGGCAACCTGCACCTGATCAACGGCCTCTACGACGCGCACCGCAGCGGGGCGCCGGTGTTGGCGCTGGCCTCGCACATCCCGTCCGAGCAGATCGGGACCGGGTTCTTCCAGGAGACCCACCCCCAGTCGGTGTTCGCCGAGTGCAGCCAGTTCTGCGAGCTGCTGTCCCAGCCCGAGCAGATGCCGCGGTTGCTGCGCACGGCCATCCAGAACGCGATCGGACGCCGCGGGGTGTCCGTGCTGGTGCTTCCGGGTGATGTCGCGGAGCGCAGCGCGGTGAACTCCGCGGACCACGCCCTGGTGCACAGCGAACCGCCCACCGTGGTCCCCTCCGCGGAGCAGGTGCGCGAGCTCGCCACCGAGATCAACGAGGCGGAGCGGGTGATGCTCTTCTGCGGCATGGGCGCCCGCGGCGCGCACGGCGAGGTCATGCAGCTGGCCGAGCGCGTCAACGCGCCGGTCGGCCACGCGCTTCGCGGCAAGGAGTGGATCCAGTACGACAACCCGTACGACGTCGGGATGAGCGGACTGCTCGGCTACGGCGCGTGCCACGAGGCGATGCACCGCGCCGACCTGGTGGTGCTGCTGGGCACCGACTTCCCGTACGACAACTTCCTGCCGCAGGCCAACACGGTGCAGGTGGACATCGAACCGGCGCACCTCGGCCGCCGCACCGTGCTCGACGTGGCCGTCCAGGGGGACGTGGCCGAGACGATCCGCGCCGTGCTGCCGCAGCTGGAGCAGAAGCGGGACCGCTCGTTCCTGGACCGGATGCTGTCCGAGCACGCGCAGACGCTGGAGCGCGTGGTGGACGCGTACACGCGCAACGTGGAAAGCCACGTGCCGATCCACCCCGAGTACGTCGCCGACAAGCTCGACACGGCCGCGGCCGGCGACGCGGTGTTCACAGTGGACACCGGGATGTGCAACGTGTGGGCGGCGCGCTACGTCACCCCCAACGGGCGGCGGCGCGTGCTCGGCTCCTTCGTGCACGGCTCGATGGCCAACGCGCTGCCGCAGGCCATCGGCGCGCAGCAGGCCGCCCCGGACCGGCAGGTGATCGCCATGTCCGGCGACGGAGGTCTGTCCATGCTGCTCGGTGACCTGCTGACGCTGCGGATGCACCAGCTGCCGGTCAAGGTCGTGCTGTTCAACAACGCGTCCCTGGGCATGGTGAAGCTGGAGATGCTCGTGGACGGCCTGCCGGACTTCGGCACCGACGACGCCGGTGCGGACTTCGCCGCCATCGCCACGGCCGCGGGAATCCCCGCGGTGCGCGTGGAGAAGCCCGGTGAGGTGGACGGCGCGCTGCAGGAGGCGCTCAACCGCCCGGGGCCCGCCCTGGTGGACGTCGTCACCGATCCGAACGCGCTGTCGCTGCCGCCGAAGATCACCGGTGAGCAGGTCAAGGGTTTCGCGCTCGCCGTCAGCCGCACCGTCCTCTCCGGAGGGGTGGGGAAGATGGTGCAGTTGGCGAGGTCCAACCTCCGCAACGTCCCCCGCCCGTGAGGGGGAGGGCTGCCGTCCGGGTGACGAGAGCGTGACGCGCGGTGCGCGCGCGTGGAGACTGGAGATCATGACAGTCAGCCCCACCGTGCGCCGCCGCAGACTGGCCGCGGAGCTGCGCAGGCTCCGCGGCCGGGCGGAGGTCACCCAGAACCAGGCCGCTGCGCACCTCGGGTGCACCCAGGCCAAGATCGGCCGGTTCGAGACGGCGAAGCGCTCGCCCTCCGTGGGTGACGTCTCCGGTCTGCTCGACTTCTACGGGGTGCGCGGGGACGAGCGCGAGCAGCTGGTCAACCTGGCGCGGGACGCGCGCAAACGCGGGTGGTGGCACTCCTACAACGATGTCCTGCCGGAGTGGTACGAGACGTACGTCGGGCTGGAGGCCGAGGCCTCGTCGATCCACACCTACGAGGCCGAGGCGATCCCCGGCCTGCTGCAGACCCGCGAGTACGCGCACGCGATCACGCAGGCCACGCTCATCCGCGCCGACGAGGCGGAGATCGCGCGCCGCGTGGAGCTGCGGATGCAGCGGCAGGCGCGCGTCCACGGCGACAACCCGCTGGAACTGTGGACGGTGATCGGGGAAACGGCCCTGCGCCGGTCGGTCGGCGGATCCACCGTGCTGCGCCGCCAGTTGGAGTACGTGCTCAAGCTGGGGGAACTGCCGAACGTCACCGTTCAGGTCATGCCGCTGGAGGCGGGTGCGCACCCGGCGCAGGCGGGACCGTTCGTGATCCTGCGGTACTCCAACCACATTGACCCGGACGTGGTCTACCTGGAAACCCAGGTGGGCGGTTTGTACCTGGAGCGGGAAGCTGAGCTGTCGAACTACATGATGATGATGGAGCATTTACGTGCGCACGCGATGAGTCCGCAGGGCTCCGTGCAATTGATTCACGAACGCATAGAGGAGTTGTGATGGGATACATCACCGACTGGCGCACGAGCACTCGCACGCAGGGGCAGGGGCAGTGCGTCGAAGTCGGCTTCGGATCGGACCGCATCGGCGTACGCGATTCGAAAAACCGCGCTGCCGGGCACGTCACGTGCACCCAGCGGCAGTGGCAGCTGTTCACCGAGCAGATCAAGCGGGGCGGCTTCGACGCCTGACCGCCGCCCCCGACGCGGGGAGCGGCTCGACCGCACCGGGCGGTGACCACGGCCGCTCCCGCGCTCCTCGACGCCCGGCCGCGCTCGGAAACTGCTGCGGCCGACTACTCCTCGGTCCCCGCGGGAGCGCCCTCCCCGCGGAACGGCGCGAGAAGCCCCGGCACCGCCCGGTCGGCCAGCGCCCACCCCTCCTCGGCCCCGACGTCCCGCACGGCGTAGTGACCGCTGCCGGCGGCGGTCGTGGCTCCGAGCGTGAGCACCCCGGCGCGCCGCTGGAACCACGTCTGCCGCACCCGCCAGCCGATGATCCCGCTGCGGTGGAGCACCGCGGTGCGGCGCACCGCGGTGCCCGAGCGCGCCAGCAGCACTTCCGCGTCCAGCAGGTGCCCCAAGTTGCGGTAGGCGTCGACGGCGAACGCCGCTGCCACCGCGAGGAGGGCCGCACCGAGCGCCGCGACCACCGGCACGGGCAGCCACCCCCACCACGCGACCGCGGCGAGCGCGGCGAGCAGCGGCACCACCGCCACCCCCGCGCGCAGCAGGCGCCGGCGCAGCGCGGCGCGCGGATGGGCCGCGAGCGGGCCGGCGGGCCACGGGCGCCGCAGCACGGCCGCGGCGACGCGTTCGGCCGCGGACCGCGGCGCCGGCGGCAGCAGGGCCGATTTCTCCGCGCCGCCGCGTCCCGCTTCCCCGCCGAGCCCCGTCGTCACCGCGGCGAGCCGGGCACCCCGGAACAGCCGCAGCAGCACCGGTTCGGCGAGCTCCGCGCCGCGCAGGCGGCGTTCCTCCAGCGACACCGCGCGCGTGGTGAGCAGTCCGCGGCGGACCAGCAGCGTGCCGTCCGAGCTCCTGCTGAGGCGGAACCGCCACCACTGCTCCACCGAGATGGCCAGCGAACCGGCGGCGCCGAGGAGCAGTCCGAAGGCGACCGCGGCCCCGACGGCCAGCCACAGCGGGAGGCTGCCGGCGACCCGCTCGGCCTCCTCGGCCGCGCCCCAGGCCACGAGCAGGTCGCGCAGCGAACTGAGCGCCGAGAGCACCGCGCCCCACACGGTCAGGATCAGCGACGCGGTCAGCGCGGCGTAGCCGAACCACCGCACCCGCATGCGGGCGAGCGCGACGCCGGTGTCGGCGGGCCGCTCGGCGTCCTGGAGGTGGTCGAGCAGCGCACCGCGCAGCGCCTCGGCCTCGGAGCGGGCGAGCGCGTCGAGCTTGAGCTGCGCTTCCTGCTCGCCCTGCTCGGCGGTGCCGATGCTGACCGCGGCGATCCCGAGGAGGCGCTGCGCCGGGTTGGCGGTGAGGTCGACGCTGCGGATGCGGTCCCGCGGGATCGACCGGTGGCTGCGCGTGAGCACGCCGCGGCGCAGTTCGAACCGCTCGGACGTGACGCGGTAGCGGGTGACGGACCACTCGACCGCGTTGGAGGCGGTGGCCAGGACGGCGAAGGCGATCCAGGCCGCCGCGGTGAGGGCCACGGTGCTGGCCCGGGCCGAGCCGAGCAACATCACCAGCGCGGTCGGCACGAGCGGGGCGAGGACGAGAGCGGCGGTGGCCAGCAGCACGCGCGCGTCCAACCGCCGCCAGGGGGCGGGGGTTCCCGCGCTGCTGGACTCGTGCGGGCCGCTGGACTCGTGCGGTGCGCTCACGTCGCGTCCCCGGGTGTGGCCTGCGTGGTTTCGGTCAGCTGCGCGACGAGCCGCTCGGCGACCTCCTGGTCGAGCCCTTCGACGGTGATCGGCCCGGCAGCGGAGGCCGTCGTGACCGTGACGCTGGCCAGCCGCAGCGCCCGCTGCAGCGGTCCGCGGGCCATGTCCACGGTCTGGATCCGCGACATCGGCGCGATGCGCCACTCCTGGTTGATCCAGCCGGAGCGGGTGTAGACGGCTTCGGCGGCGACCTCCCACCGGTGCACGCGGTAGCGCCACTGCGGCATGACCGCGGCGTGGACCAGGCCCGCGACGGCGACCACCACCAGGGCCGCCACGAGCCACCCGCGCGCGGCGGGCAGGAGCAGCGCCGGCACGGCCAGGGCTGCGAGCAGGACGACGAATCCGGCGGCGGATCGCACCGCCCACCACGTGATCGCCCTCCGGTGCACGCGGTGCCGCGGTGCGCGGGGCGGGGGAGCCGCGGCACCGCTCGGCGGTGGCGGCAGGTCTTCCGGTGTGGACACGACGTCCTCCGCTGCGGTCGGTGCGCTCGCGCCCATTCTCGCGCAGAGCGCGCGGAGCTACTCCGTTCGGATCATTTCAGCGCCGTGTTCGTTTCGCCGGGCTCGTCGAGATCGTTGCGCGTGGGGGTGAACGACGGGAGGGCCGATGCGCATGGCACGACGTCGGAGCGCGCGCAGGACGGGGCGCGAGCTGGCCGCACGGGTCCGGCCTGCACGGCTCCGCTGGGGGCGCTGGGGCGGTGCGGGCAGCCGGAGCGGCGCCGGCCGCTGGGGCAGGGCGACGGCCCTGGCGCTCGCGGCGGTGCTGACCGGGGGGCTCGCCGCCCCCGCCGCGGGGGCGCAGGAGGGCGCCGGCGCGCCGCCGGACGGGCCCACCGACTACTGCGGGGACCGGTGCGACCACATCCTGCCGCCCGGGCAGAACGGCAACGCCACGTTCGGCGACCTGGTCGGCCACATCCTGCTCGGCGCGAAACCACCGCACAGCGACGACCAGCTCGAACCGTACGCGCGGCTGGCCGACGGGTACCGGGAGCTGGACACCGCGACCATCGACCGGTTCTTCCGGGACAACTCCTTCGGCGTTGAGGAGCAGGACGTCGCCCGGGAGTACCAGCCGCGGCAGGACGTCACCGTGGTCCGCGACGAGCAGCTGGGGGTTCCGCACATCTACGGCGAGACCCGGGCGGGCACGTCCTTCGGCGCTGGCTACGCCACGGCGGAGGACAAGCTGTTCCTCATGGACGTGCTGCGGCACGCCGGGCGCGGCCAGGTCAGCTCGTTCGCCGGGGGAGCGGAGCAGAACCGCGAGCTGGAGCAGCGGTTCTTCGCCACCGCCCCGTACACCGAGCACGAGCTGCGCGCGCAGATCGCGCGCGTGGCCGAGCAGGGCGAGCGCGGCGAGCAGGCGCTGCGCGACGCGAAGTCCTACGTGGAGGGAATCAACGCCTACGTCGAGCACGCGCGGGAGAACCGCGACTTCCCGGGGGAGTACGCGGCGACCGGGCACGTCGACCCGATCACCGACGAGGGCGAGATCGAACCGTTCCGCCTGACCGACCTGGTCGTGCTCGCCGCGCTCGTCGGCGCCCAGTTCGGCAGCGGTGGCGGCGGGGAGGTGGAGAACGCCGTCGCCCGGATGGAGCTGCAGGAGCGCTTCGGTCCGGAGCGCGGTGACCGCGCCTGGCGCACCTTCCAGGCGCAGGAGCACCCCGGCGCGACCACGACGGTGCGCGGTGCGCGCTTCCCGTACGGGCAGTCCCCGGAGGACCCGGAGGGGATGGCGCTGCCCGATCCGGGCTCGGTCGTCGAGCAGGACATCACCGTCGACGAGCGGGGAACCGCCGCCGAGTCCGGGGAGGGCTCCACGGCCCCGCCGCAGCCGCGCGGCGATCCCCGCGAACACCCGCGCGAGGCGCTGCGCGGCATGTTCTCCGACGGTGTCGTGCCGGAGGGGTTGGCGCGCCAGCGCGGGATGTCGAACGCGCTCGTCGTCTCCGGCGAGCACACCGAAAGCGGGCACCCGATCGCCGTGTTCGGGCCGCAGACCGGGTACTTCGCCCCGCAGCTGCTGACGCTGCAGGAACTGCGCGGCCCGGGGATCTCCTCGCGCGGTGCGTCGTTCGCCGGGCTGAGCTTCTACACCCTGCTGGGGCGCGGCCAGGACTACGCCTGGAGCGCGACGAGCGCGCAGCAGGACATCGTGGACACCTACGCGGTGCGGCTGTGCGAGCCGGACGGCAGCGCGCCCAGCCGGTCCTCCGACCACTACGAGTTCCGCGGCGAGTGCGTGCCGATGCGCACCGTGGAGCGCGAGAACTCGTGGGAGCCCACGCTCGGGGACAGCACCGGACCGGGCTCCTACACGCTGCGCTCCTACCGCACCGCCCACGGTCCGGTGACGCACAGGGCCACAGTAGACGGACATCCGGTGGCCTACGCGGCCGCGCGGTCGACCTTCCTGCACGAGGTGGACTCGATCACCGGGTTCCAGAAGTTCAACGACCCCTCGGCGATCCGCTCCGCCGCGGACTTCCAGCGCGCGGCCGCGGACGTGAACTTCACCTTCAACTGGTTCTACGCCGACGACCGGGACACGGCCCACTACAACTCGGGTGCCAACGTGGTCCGCCCGCCGCACGTCGATCCGAGCCTGCCGATCGCCTCCGCCCCGGCCAACGAGTGGCGCGGGTGGAACCCGGCGGACAACACCGCCGAGCGCACCCCCGCCGAGCAGCACCCGCAGGCGCGCAACCAGGACTACTTCGTCGACTGGAACAACAAGCAGGCCGCGGGCACCGCGGCCGCGCAGCCGAACAAGGGCTCGGTGCAGCGCGTGGACCTGCTGGACCGCCGGGTGCGCGCGCTCGTCGAACGCGGCGGCGTCGACCGGGCCGACGTGGTCGGGGCGATGATGGACGCCGGGCTGACCGACCTGCGGGCCGAGCGCCTGCTGCCCGCGCTGCTGCGGATCATCGACAGCGCCCCGGTCGACGATCCGCGCACCGCCGCGCTCGTCGAGGAGCTGCGGGACTGGCGGGAATCCGGCGGAAAGCGGGCGGAGAGCGAACCGGGCGGCCGCGAGTACGCGCACGCCGAGGCGATCCGGCTCATGGACGCCTGGTGGCCGCGGCTCGTGCGCGGCGTGTTCCAGCCGGCCGTGGGCGAGGAAGCGTTCACCGCGCTCACCGCCACCACGGGGGTCAACCAGTCGCCCTCCGGGTGGCAGAACGCCGACCCGGACCGGCAGGTGGGGCAGGGCCACCAGGGGTCCGCCTTCCAGAGCGGCTGGTACGGCCAGGTGTTCGACGACCTGCGCACCGTCCTCGGCGAGGACGTGCCGGGCGGACCTGCCCGGGCGAAGTGCGGCGGCGGTGAACTGGAGCAGTGCCGCGCGGTGCTGCTCGACGCGCTGCGCCGGGCCGAGCGAACCCCGCCCGAGCAGACCTACCCGGGCGACGACACCTGCGAGGCCGGCGACCAGTGGTGCGCGGACGCGCTGGTGCACTCCGAGCTCGGGGGCATCGGCCACGAACCGATCAGCTGGCAGAACAGGCCGACGTACCAGCAGGTGGTCGAGTTCCGCTCCCACCGGGGGAGGTGATTCCCGCGCCCCGCCGGCGGCCGGCGGGTCCCCTTCCGGTGAGCGGCGGGGTGCGCGCTGGGCGCGCGGGAGGGGCGGAGCGTGCAGGCCGCCGCCATGCCCCGGCGGTGTGACGGCGGCGCGCGGGCGACCGGTACGGTTGCTCGCCGTCGATTCCGGGCCGCCCGTGCGGCGGTTCCGCGCGATTCCGAGCCGCGTGCTGCAGACCCCCGGGGAGCGTGCTGATGGCCGACTCGTTCTTGTCCCTCGTCCCGCCCGTGCTGGCGATCGCGCTCGTCGTCCTCACGCGGAAGGTGCTGCTGTCGTTGGGGGTCGGGATCCTCGCGGGCATCGCGCTGGTGCACGACTTCGACCCCGTCGCCGGCGGGCAGCGGCTGTTCGGGATCGTCGCGGGGATCTTCGTCGCCGACGGCGGGGTGAACACCGAGAAGGTGTTCAACCTGGCGTTCCTGCTGTTCCTCGGGATGATGGCCGCGCTGGTCTCGGTGTGCGGCGGCAGCCGCGCCTTCGGCGAGTGGGCGCGGCGCCGCATCCGCACCCGCCGCGGCGCGCTGTTCCTGCCCGCGGTGGCGGGCGTCGTCGTGTTCATCGACGACTACTTCAACGCGCTGGTGGTGGGCAACGTCAGCCGCCCGGTCACCGACCGGTTCCGCGTTTCGCGCGCGAAGCTGGCCTACGCGGTCGACTCCACCTCGGCGCCGGTGTGCGTGAGCATGCCCGTGTCCAGCTGGGGCGCCTACATCGTGTCCGTGCTGGCGGGCGTGTTCGCCGCGCACGAGCTCAACGTGGGCGCCCTCGAGGGGTTCGTGCGCACGGTCCCGCTGAACTACTACGCCGTGGGCGCGCTCGTGATGGTGCTGTGCGCCGTGGCGTTCCGCATCGACTTCGGGCCGATGCGCCGGCACGAGCGGCGCGCCGTCCGCGGCGAGGGGCTCGGCGAGCTCGAACGCGACGCGAGCGCGCTGGAGGACGGCGCGGCCCCGGACGGCAAGATCCGCGACCTGGTGCTGCCGATCGCCGTGCTCGTGGTCGGCACGGTCGCGGCCATGGTCGCCACCGGTGCGCGGGCCGGCGGCAGCGCCGATCCCCTGGTGGTCTTCGAGAACACCGACGTGCCGACCTCGCTGCTCATCGGCAGCGTCCTCGGCTGGCTGGTGTCGGTGGTGTTCGCCGCGCGGCGCTCCGTGTCCCGCCCGCTGTTCCTGCGCGGGCTGGGAACCGGTGTGCGATCGATGATGCCGGCGATCTGGATCCTGCTGTTCGCCTGGACGATCATCGAGGTCATCGACGACCTGGGCACGGGCGAGTACCTGGCCGGGCTGGTCAGCGGTCAGCTGAGCCTGGCGCTGATGCCGGTGCTGACGTTCCTCGTCTGCGGGTTCATGGCCGTGTCCACGGGCACCTCGTGGGGCACGTTCGGCATCATGTTGCCGATCGCCGGGCAGATCGCCGTGACCGTCGATCCCGCGCTGCTGTTCCCGCTGCTCGGTGCTGTGCTGGCCGGGGCGATCTTCGGCGACCACTGCTCGCCGATCTCGGACACCACGATCATGTCCTCGGCGGGCGCGCAGGTGAACCACATCGACCACGTCGTCACGCAGCTGCCGTACGCGCTGCTCATCGCGGCCGTCGCCGCGGTCGGCTACCTCGTGCTGGGCATGACCGGCAGCGGGGTGGCGGGGCTGCTGGCGGTGCTCGTGCTGCTGGCCCTCGCGGTCGCGGCGCTGCGCTGGTGGGCGCACCGCGCCGGCGAGGAGACCGCCGTGGCCGCCGAGAGGGCGTGAGGTCGCGCAGGCGATCCCGTTCGCCGAGGGCACCGAGCACGCCAGCTACGACCCCGACCACGTCCGCCGGTTCTGGGGCCGGCTGCTCGCCGCGCCCCGGGTGATGGGCCGGTTCCGCTCGCGGTTCCTCGGCAAGACCAGCCCGGTGCGCTTCTTCTGGGGTGCCGTGGACCTCGCCGTCACCCGGTTCTCCGGACGTGCGCACCGCCGAGGACCCGGACGGGGCGCTGCTGGAGTTCCTGCAGACCACCTACGAGGCCGCCGCGGACAACGCGGGCTGGGAGCGCGCGTCCCTCGAGGACGGACCGGAGCACCGCGTCGCACGCCGCTGACTCACCTACCCGTGTGCCCCCGGTCGGGCGTCCGGTGCGGTCCGCTCCGGCGCGGACGCGTTCGCGACCGCCGGTGCGGGTACTCCCGTGCGGGCTCCACCGCCGAGCGAACCACAGCCGCGGGCACCGGGAGGGGAGATGACCACGCCGACGGGCAAGCACGTCGTCGTTGTCGGCGCCACGGGCAACGTGGGCACGAGCGTGCTGCACGCGCTGGAGGCCGACCCCGACGTCGCCGGGATCACCGCGATCGCCCGGCGCGCACCGGGCGAGGCGGCCGGTTTCGGCAGCAAGACCGTGTTCCTGGCCGCGGACGTGGCGCGCGCCGATCTCGGCGAGCACCTGCGGGGAGCGGACGCGGTGATCCAGCTGGCCTGGATCTTCCAGCCCACGCGCGACCCCGCGACCACGTGGCGCAACAACGTCCTGGGGACTCTGCGGGTCTTCGACGCCGTGGCCGAGGCCGGCGTGCCCGCGCTGATCTACGCCTCCTCGGTCGGCGCGTACTCCCCCGGGCCGAAGGACAGGAGGGTGGACGAGTCCTGGCCCACGCACGGCTGGCCCGGTGCTGCTTACTCCCGGGAGAAGGCCTACCTGGAGCGGTGCCTCGACGCGTTCGAGCGGCGCCACGAGCGCACCCGCGTCGTGCGGCTGCGCCCCGGCTTCGCGTTCCAAGCCGGCTCGGCCGCGCAGCAGCGCAGGCTCTTCGCCGGGCCGCTGCTGCCCGGCTCGCTCGCGCGTCCCGAAGCGCTGCCGGTGCTGCCCGACCTGCCCGGGCTGCGGGTGCAGACCGTGCACAGCGAGGACCTGGCCGAGGCCTACCGCCTCGCGGTGCACCAGCGGGTCGGCGGGGCGTTCAACATCGCCGCCGAGCCGGTCCTCGACGCCGCCGCCCTGGCCGGGACGTTCGGCGCGCGCACCGTGCCGGTGCCCGCGGAGGTGGCGCGTTCGGCGCTGGCCCTTGCGTGGTCGGCGCGGCTCGTGCCGGCCTCGCCGCACCTGTTCGACGCGGTGCTGCGGCTCCCGCTCATGGACATCACCCGGGCGCACGAGGAACTCGGGTGGTCGCCCCGGCACACCGCCCGGGACGCGGTGCTCGCGTTCCTGGAGGGGCTGCGGCGCGGCCAGGGCGTCCCCACGCCGCCGCTGCGCCCGCGCGTGCCGGGTGGACGGTGGGGCGAGCTCTGCACCGGCGTCGGCCAGCGCCAGTGACCGCGGGTCCCGGGGTCGGCGGAGGGATTCCCGGGAGGACGGACGGCCCGGCCCGGGCCGGTGCGGCCAGGACCGCCGCGGCCCGGCGAGACGCCCCGCCGCCCGCGCCTCAGCGCAAGCTGCGGCCGCCCGGCGGGTCGGCGAGGAACTCGTCGAACGTGGTGCTCCCCGGTGCCCGTTCGGGGGCGAGGTGCTCACCCCGCCGGTAACCGCGGGCGATCTTGCCGGGCAGCGGGATCCGGAGCACGATGCGGCGGCGCCCGGTCGCCGCGCGGTACGCGCGGGCGAGCTCGGCCAGCGCACGCACCTCCGGACCGCCGATGTCGGGCACCCGGCCGGCGGGCGGGCGCTCGGCGATCCCGGTGAGGTGCTCGGCCACGTCGCGCACGTCGACCGGTTGGAAGTCCATGCCCGCCGGCACCAGCACGCACGGGAGGTGTCGCTGCGCCGCGAAGAACGTGGCGAGCAGGTCGTGGAACTGGGTGGCGCGCAGGATCGTGAACGGCAACTCGGAGCTCTCCACCAGCTGTTCGCATTCGACCTTCGCCCGGTAGTAGGGCAGCGGGATCCGGTCGCACCCGACGATCGACACGTACACGAAGTGCGGCAGACCGCCACCGCGGGCCGCGCGGATGAGATTGCGCGTCGCCAGCACGTCCCCGCGCCCGTTGGCGGTCGCGCAGTGCACGATCACGCCGGTGCCCCCGACCGCAGCGTCCAGTCCGGTGTCGGTGCGCAGGTCGCCCTGGGCCCACTCGTACTGCCTGCTCCCGGCCGACACGGGGGTGCGACTCAGCACGCGGACCACGTGCCCGGCGGCGAGGAGCCGGTCCACCAGGGCGCTGCCGAGGGTGCCCGTGGCGCCCGTCACCAGGATCGGATTCGTCATCGCTGCCTCCGGCGCACCGCACCGCCCTGCCGCCCGGCGGTGCCGCGCGCGTGTCGGGTCGCTCGTGCGTCCCAGGGTGGACCCGGCGGAGGCCGCGGGCGAGCGCTCCGCCGTCCGGTGCGTCACCGCGTTCGAGGTGGGAGCAGGAAACGGTTGTCCATGCATCCAGGTTCAACTGTTTCGATGGCGGAAAGCAGTCAAACTTTCGCTTTTCGTTGATCACCTCTTGACGCTTCGGGGCGCGGCGCCTTCAATGAGCCCTCATGCGTGATCTCCGCCACGGCCCCTGAGCCCGCACCGGTGAACGGGTGTCCGCACTTCCCCTCCGAGAGGACGTTTCCGATGGCACGGTTCGCGCCGCTGCGCGCGTTGACGCGATTGGCCGCCGAGCACACCGCCGCCGAGCGGGCCGGAGTTCCCGTCGACGCCTTCCGGGACGCCCGGGCCGCCGCGCAGCGCGGCGAGGTCTCCCGCCGGGACCTGCTCCGGTTCGGAGCGGCCGGTGGCGTGGCGCTGGCCGCAGGAGCACCGAGCGCGGCGGGGCCGGCGCGCTCGGTCGCCGCCACCGACCCGGCTCCGCGCATCGCCGTGGTCGGTGCCGGGCTCGCGGGACTCAACACCGCCCTGGTGCTGCACGACGCCGGTGTTGCCTGCACGGTTTACGAGGCCGGGAACCGCGTCGGCGGAAGGGTTTTCAGCGAACGCGCGCACTGGGACGGGGGGCAGACCGCGGAGTGGGGCGGTGAGCTGATCGACCGCGAGCACCACGCGATGCACCAGCTGTGCCGCAGGTTCGGCCTGGACGTCGTCGACGTCCGCAAGGCGGAGCCGAAGGGGAGCGACGAGGTGTTCCACTTCTTCGGCGAGTACTACCCGCGATCGGAGGCCGACGAGGACTTCAAGCCGGTGCACGAGGCGCTGCAGGCGGATCTCGCGGCGGCCGGGCGCAGGACCGACTGGCAGAGGTCCACCCCTGCCGGCGTCGAGCTGAGCCGGATGAGCATCCACGAGTGGATCGAGACGCGCGTTCCCGGTGGTCACCGCTCCAGGATGGGGAAGTTCATCGACGTGGCCTACACCGTCGAGTACGGAGCCGAAACCGCGGAGCAAACGGCGCTGAACCTCGTCTACCTCATGGGGTACCAGCAGAACCCGGGGCACTTCAACGTGTGGGGGCAGTCCGACGAGCGCTACCACATCGCGGGCGGCAACGAGCAGCTGCCGGAGGCCATCGCCGGAACGCTGCCGAGCGGCACGCTCCGGCGCGGGTGGGACCTGCTCGCCGTGGCCCGCGACCACGACGGGACGCAGAGGCTGACCTTCGACGTCGGCGGGAGGACGCAGGACGTGCGCGCCGCCCACACGGTCCTGGCCGTGCCGCTCGGCGTGCTGCAGCGCCTCGACCTGTCGGCGGCGGGATTCGACCGGCGCAAGCGCGGGTCGATCGCCGCCATGGGGATGGGGGTGTGCACCAAGCTGAACATGCAGCTCTCCGCGCGCGTGTACCTGGGAGAGGGCCCCTGGCCCGGTGTTTCCAGCGGAGAGTGCTTCAGCGACACCGGTTTCCAGCAGGTGTGGGACGCCACCCGCGGGCAGGGCGGCGACCCCGACATCCTGATCCAGTACGGGAGCGGCGAGCGGGCGGAGCGGCTGCGGCCGCCGGCCCCGTTCCTGACCGAATCCGACCCGTACGTGCGCGTCGCGACGGAGAGCACGCTCGGCTCGATCGACGAGGTCCTCCCCGGGGTGCGGGACGCGTGGATCGGCAAGTCCGCGCTGGCGGCGTGGCACGTCAACCCGCTCTCCCGCGGTGCCTACTCGTACTGGCCGCTCGACTACTGCCACCGCTACGCCGGATATGAAGCCGTGCGGCAGGGCGACATCCACTTCGCCGGTGAGCACACCTCGGTCGAGCACCAGGGGTTCATGAACGGGGCCGCGAGCTCGGGGAAGCGGGCCGCCGAGGAGGTCCTCGCCGACCTGAGGCGCTGAGGAGGGCGGACCCGGCGGTCGTCAGACGTGCCTGGTCGCGTGCTCCGCTCGACGCCTTGCAGTCGCCGGGGACAGCAAACCCCTCTGCCCGAGCGGCAGCGGCCGCAGTCGAATACGGCCCGTGCAAGCTCTCCCCGACCCGCATCTGCACGCGTACATCCGGTGGATCGGGAGCGAAGCCGGTAACCAGGTGCCAGGACGCCTCCGATCAGCCGGTATCCGTGACATCGATCGACCACGAGACCGACCTGCGATCTCGGTGGATCGCGTGGTGGTGGCTGGCGGATACCCACACCGCCGGCAACGATGGCCAGAGCGAGCTGGAGCAGAAGAACGTCCAGCGGAATTGCACCAGTTCGGACGAGACCACTTGGGCCGGAACGACGCTCGGCACCATCGAGTACGGTGGCGACACCTTCTGCGCTCGCGCGTACCAGGATGCTGTGGAGAAGCCCTGCGGTGACTGAACCCATCGTGCGCCTGGTCTACGAACGCACCGCTCCGCCGGGAGTGGACGCCGGAGTCGAACCGTTGATCGCGGTGTGCGCCACCGAGGAGGAGGCCGAGCGGATCAAGGCGGAAAGCGCCGCGCGCGACCGGTACGCGTCCTGGGAGACGCATCCCCTGCGAGGAGCAGCGGGCAGGACGACACCGCTGGCCGACGGCGAGATCGTCCACGTGGTGCTGCTCGGCGGGGGGAACGAACCGGACGATCCCGAGCGGGACCCGATCGGCGTCGCCGTCTGCACCGACGGGGAAGCAGCCGAACGGCGGGCAGCCGAGGAGCGGCTGCGCTCGGGAGATCCCGGGTACCACGCGATCTCGCTGACCATCGGGTGGCGGGCCGCCCCCTGAGCACGGCACCCAGTGGCTGGGGTGGCCACGCCGGCAGTGCGTACATCCACCACCTCACCAAGTGCTGCTCTTTCGGTCGCGAGGAGCGCAGCGTCCTTGTGGAGCTGACGGTCGCTGCTGTGGGCGAGGGCACCGCCCTCGTGCTCGGACTGCCCGATTGGGACTGCTGGCTCGTCGACGACGAGCGCGTGCTCGTGTCGACCTACCGGGACGATCACGTGTCGCTCGGCGCGCACGTGTACACGGCACCGAGCGTGGTCAGCCGGTATCGGTCGCTGGCGCGATCTCCTCGTGCGGTGGGCGCAGCCGCTTCCGCCGGTAGCACCGGCGCGGACGTGGTCGGTCGTTCGTCAGAGTGCGCAGCAGTGCCCGTCCCGTGGCGGGAGCGGGGGCGGTCATGCCTGCCAGCTTGTTCTTGGAGTGTTCCCGTGCCCTGCGTTTGCCCTGCGTTCGTCCCGGGCGGCGCCCGCAGGGCACTTGCCGCTCCCCGTTGTCCCCGCTCGGTGGGGCCGATGAGATTCGAACTCACACTGCCTAGGACCTAAACCTAGTGCCTCTGCCTGTTGGGCTACGGCCCCGCGGTCCCCAGCCTATCCGGGGCGTGATCGACGCGGCAGGCGGGCGGAGGCCGCTGCGGAGGCGGCGCGACCACCACCGCGAGCAGCGCACCGGACCTCGAGCCGGCGCACCGCCCGGAGCGGCGGGCGAGCAGCGCACCGGCCGCAGAGCCCGGCGACGCGCGTCCGCAGGCGGCCGCCGGATCACCTGTCCGTGCGGTCGCGACCGCGACACGGCCAACCACCGGTGCCTCCGCGGAGGCCGGGTGATCTACCGTGGGCGCAGGCGGGTGAACAGGAGGAAGACACGTGGCTCGTGACCCCGATGCTATCGAGCGCGACATCGAGCAGGCGCGGGACGCGCTTGCCGATTCGCTGAACCAGCTCAGTGAGCGCGCGCACCCGAAGCGGGCGGTGGACTACGGCAAGTCCGTGGCCCAGGACAAGCTCAACGATCCCCGGGTGCGCTACGCCCTCATCGGCGTGGGGGCGCTGGCGGCGCTCGTCGTCGTGCGCAAGATCCTGCGCTGACCGCGCGGCGGACCCGGCTGACCAGCGTCACCCGGGTCCGCCCGCACCCGCGGAGCCCGGTGCCGCCCCGCCGTGATCGAGGTCCGGCGCGACTCCTCGCGCGGCGAGACCTGGCGGGATCGCGGGGCGCGGCGAGAGCTGGCGGGCCACCGCACTCGGCGGGCAGCGCTGCGCGGCCGCGCCGGCGGACGGGAGCGCTGCGGCGGTACCGCGGGCAGCAGGTGCGCGGGCGCTCAGGCCCGCACCGCGTCGCTGGCCGCCGGTTCGGCCACGTGCACGGCATCGCCGCGGCGCACCACGCCGTGCTCCACCACGTCCATGATCACGCCGAACAGGTTGTCGTGCCGCGCGATCAGGTGGCTCTGCAGCTGCGGCCACCGCTCGCCGCCCGTGCGGTCCCAGCTGGGCACCGCGCAGCGCACGCACGGCCCGGTGTGCTCGGTGCTGGTGCGCAGCACGACCTCCCCGGTGGTCAGGGTCGTCCCCGGCTGCCACGCGGCCTCGGCGAACGCCGGCAGGTCCGCGTCGACGTGCAGGTTCGGCCGGAACCGCAGCAGGTCCACCTCGGTGCCGAGCTCCTCGGCCAGCGCCGCCAGCGACGCCGCGAACGTCACCAGCACCGACGGCCCGCGGTCCTGCTGGCCGGGGGCCGCGTGCGGGCGCGCCGGGACGCCCAGGGCGGTGCTCAGCTCCTCGCCGAGCCCCGGATCGGACCAGGACCACCGCTCACCGGCGGGGGAGACGAGCACGGGCGGTTCGGCGGGTGCCACCGGGTCGCCGTACCCGGCCCCCCACCGCAGCATCGCCGCGTTCTGCCGCACGGTGAGCACCTTGCCCGAGCGCTTCTCCCGACCGTCGAGCAGCGCGTAGGCGCGGTCGCCGGTCATGCCCGTGCCGTCGAACCGGGCGGCGTCGACGGCCTCGCCGCGCAGGGACTTCACCGGCCAGCGGTGCAGCTGCGCCACCGAACCGGCAGCTCCCGCGGGGACGTCCTGCGCCTGGTTCTGCTCCACCGATCCTCCCTCGGGTCGCTGATTCACCGAGCGCGACCTTAGGTCCCGCCCCCCGACACCCGCGTACCGCGCGCGGGGGCTGCGCAGCACCCGACGTCGATCCCGCCGGCGTCGTCCCTGCTCGCCGCGGGGCCGTCCGCGCCGTCCCGCGCTCACGCTCACCCCGCCGGCGGGGGTCCAGCAGCGAGCCCGCGCGTCAGCGGAGCGCACCGGCGGTCACTGCAGCAGCCGCAGCAGGCCTTCGTCGATGAGCCGGTCGACGAAATCGGCGTCCAGCGGCTCGTCGGTGAGCATCAAGCGGTACAGCAGCGCCGCCCCCGCGAGCTCGACCACGGTGTCCACCGGCACGTCCTCGCGGATCTCGCCGCGTTCGATGCCGCGCTGGATGATGCGCCACAGGATGCCGCGCTGCGGGTGCAGGAACGACTGGCGGAACGCGGCGGCCAGCTCGGGCTCGTGGGGCAGCTCGCCCACCAGGGCTTGGGCGGCTTTGCCGACAGGGCCGGTGAGGAAGCTGCCGAAGGCGCGGAGGAACTCGCGCAGGTCCGCCTCGACCGAGCCCGAGTCGGGCTCCGGGATGTTCCGCCGCACCAGCTGGTTGCAGGTGTCGATGACCAGGTCGAGCTTCGACTCCCAGCGGCGGTAGATCGTGGCCTTGCCCGCGCGGGCCTGCGCGGCGACCGCGTCCATGGTCAGCGCGCGGTAGCCGACGTTGGCGAGGACCTCCATCGCCGCTTCGCGCAGCGCCGCGTCCCGGCTGGAGTCCCGGGGGCGTCCCCGCCCCGTGCCGGGCCGCGTGGGTTCGACGCTGGTCACGGCTGGTTCCTCCTCGCATTCCGGGCAGTGGGCGCTGGGAACATCCTAAGCGGAGCGGGCCGTCGGAGCGCGCGCACGCGCGGGCCCGCCCCGCGGTGGTGCGGCGCCGGGCGGTGCGCACCAGCGGTCGCGCCGCGCTCGCGGGGGTTCGCGCACGGGACGCGGGGCGCGGGCCCCGCGGGGGATCACTGGGCGAGCGGGTGCTGCGCGGTGCCCGCGTTCGCCGCGGCCGCGGCCTGCTGCGTCGCCTCGTCGGACAGTCCGGTGCGGGCCTGCAGGTAAGCGGTGGTGAACGCGAAGCCGTCCCCGTCGAGCAGGTGGATGACCACGCGTCCGCTCGGGCTGCCGGCGAGCTGCTCGATGAGCTGCTCCGCCTTGTCGCGCGCGGCGACCAGCCCGGGCGCGCGGACGGTCTGCTGATCGGATCCCGCGGTGACGGTGACCAACCAGTCCGCGCCGTCCAGGGTGTAGTCGGCTGTGATGTGTCCGCTAGCCATGCTGTTGTCGAAGCCTCCGGCCTGCTCGTCGTCGGCCTGGTCACGCCCAGTTCGTCGGCGCGCGGGAAGCGCGTCCCGGAACGGACGCGGACGGGAGCGACCCGCGTGGCACTCGACTGTACGAGGCCGTCCGACCGACACGGGCGGGGGATCGCAGTGCACGGGGCGACCGCGTCCCGACGGCCCGTGCCGCGCGGGTGAGCAGCGGTTCACCCGGAGTCGCGGCAGCCTCGCGGGGCACCGTCGAGCCTACGACGCGGCGCCTCCGGGAGGTCCTCGGGGCGATCCACGTCACGGCCGTCGGAGCAGTCCGCGCAGTCGACGAGGGTGACGTGGCGGGTCCGCAGGTACTCCCGCGCCCCCGCGTCCCCGGCGGCCGCCTCGCGGATCCCGCACCAGTGCTGCCGGCCGAGCAGCACCGGGTGCCCCCGGGCACCGGCGAACGAGGCCGCTGCGAGCGCCTCCGGGGCGGAGTGCGCGGCCACCCGGCGGACCGCTTCGGCGGTGATGCCCGGCATGTCCACCGGGAGCACGACCACCGCCTCCGCGGACGAGGCCTCCGCCGCCGCCAGGCCCGCGCGCAGCGAGGACCCCATGCCGGTGTCCCAGCCGGGGTTGTCCACCGGCCGCACCCGCGGCAGCCGAGCCGTCGCGCGCACCTGCTCCGCGGCGGCGCCGAGCACCGCGAACACGGGCGAGCAGCCGCCCTCCCGCAGCACTCGGCAGGCGCGTTCCACCAGCAGCTCCCCGTCGTGCTCGACGAGGGCCTTGGGGCGGCCGAAGCGGCGTCCCGCCCCGGCAGCCAGCACGACTCCCGCGGGCATGCGGTTCCTCCGTTCGCGGTGCGGCACCGGCGCAGCCGTCCGGCTCCCGCGAGGTCAGCTCCCGCCGGCTAGCCGAACAGCGCCTCGATGGCCTCCACGCCGAAGTACAGCGCGAACACGACGGCGAGGGCGCCCACCAGCCAGCCGATCTCGCGCGCCTTGCCGCGCGCGAGCTTGATCGCGGTGAAGGCGATGATGCCCGCGCCGATGCCGTTGGTGATCATGTAGGTGAACGGGATGACGGCGATCGTCAGGAACGACGGCACCACGTAGTCCGGATCGTCCCACGGGATGTGCCGGACCTGGGACATCATCATGCCGCCGACGAGCACCAGGGCCGGCGCCGCGGCCTGCGCGGGCACGATCGCCGCCAGCGGGGTGAACAGCAGCGTCAGGCAGAACAGCCCGCCGGTGATGACGCTGGCCAGCCCCGTGCGCGCGCCCTCGGCCACGCCCGTGGCGGACTCCAGGAACACCGTGTTCGGCGAGGAACCGCTCAACCCGCCGGCGGTGGCGGCCAGGCCGTCGACGGCGAGGATGCGCCCCATGCCCTCGACGCGTCCGTCGCGCACGAGCCCGGCCTCGTTGCCGACGCTGGTGATCGTGCCCATGGCGTCGAAGAAGCCGGACAGCACCAGGGTGAACAGGAACACGGTCGCGGCCAGCGCGCCCGCGGAGCTGAACCCGCCGAACAGGTCGACGGTGCCGAACAGGCTGAAGTCCGGGTGGCCGACCACCTGCTCCGGCAGCTGCGGCGTCACCGTGCCCCACTCCTGCCCGGAGATGTCCAGCAGCGCGTTGGCGCCGACGGCCGCGGCCGTGCTCACCGCGATGCCGATGAGCATCGCCCCCGGCACGCGGCGCACCACGAGCACGAGCATGAGCAGCAGGCTGAAGCAGAAGATCGCGATCGGCACGCCGACGAGGTGCCCTTCCGGTCCCTGCCCGAGCTGGACGGGCACGTCCGTGTCGGCCGAGTCCGGTTTGCGGGTGACGAAACCGGCGCTGACGAACCCGATCAGCGCGATGTACAGGCCGATGCCCACCGCCAGGGCGGTTTTCAGCGGTCCGGGGATGGCGTTGATGATCCGCTCGCGCACCCCGCTGAGCGCCATCGCGATGATGACGAACCCCTCGAGCACGACCAGGCCGAAGGCCTCCGCCCACGTCATGGCCGGCGCGATGGTGAACGCCACCACCGCGTTCACCCCGAGCCCCGAGGCGAGCGCCAGCGGTGCGTTGCCGACCAGCCCCATGAGGATCGTGACCACGCCCGCCGTGGCGGCGGTGGCGGTGGTGAGCTGTTCGGTGGTGAGCACGGCTCCCGTCGCGTCGCTGGAGGAGCCGAGGATCAGCGGGTTGAGCATGACGATGTAGGCCATCGCGACGAACGTCGTCACGCCCCCGCGCAATTCGCGGCCCACTGTGGACCCGCGCGGCGATATCCGGAAATAGGTGTCGAGGATTCCCGGTCTCGCCGTCGATTCTCTGGTCGCGGTGCGTTCGCCCATGTCTTCTCCCTTGCCGGTGGGTCCTCTGCTCTTTCGCCGCCGTGCGGCGGCTGGGCGAAACGTGCGGAGCACACGCGGATTGCCGGGGCGAATGCCGGTGGCACGCTCCGCAGAGGAATTCGGAAGAGCGCGCGGAACCGCGGTTCCGCGCGCGGATTCGGTCCGGTCACCGTTTTCCGGCCGCTGTTCCTGCCGGAAGCGGGGTGTCAGCCCGCGTCAGTAGTCGACGCGGTCGGGTTTGGCGCGCCAGGCGTCGAACGCCGCGTTGCGGTCCTCCACGTCCAGGCGGCGGACCTCCGTCGGCCACACCGCGTCGGAGTCCTCGAACAGGCGGTAGAAAGCGCGGTCGTCGAAGCCCGCTTCGGCCGCGTCCTGGCGGTCCGCGGCGTAGAGCACCGCGTCCAGGCGCGCCCACAGCGCGCTGGCCAGGCACATCGGGCACGGCTCGCAGGAGCTGACGAGCACGCAGCCGCTCAGGCTGAACGCGCCCAGCGTGCGGCAGGCCGTGCGGATCGCGCTGACCTCGGCGTGCGCGGTCGGGTCGAGCTCCGCGGTGACCCGGTTCGTCCCGGTGGCCACCAGTTCCTCGCCGCGCACGACGAGCGCCCCGAACGGCCCGCCGCCGTCGCCGACGTTCTCGGTGGCCAGCTCGACCGCCCGGTTCATCCACCGGTGCTCGGTGCCGGCGACGGCGGTGTTCCTCGATCGCATGCTCACTCCTCTGCGGTGCTCTCGTCTACGGTGATGTGCTCGGCGGTGACGGGGGTGTGCGCGAGCGCCTTGCCGGTGGCGTCGCGGATCGCCGCCACGACCGCCGGTGTCGTCGAGATCGTCGGCGGCTCGCCCACGCCGCGCACCCCGTACGGGGCGTTGGGGTCGGCGCTTTCCAGCACGTCGATCTCCATCGGCGGCATGTCCGCGATCGTCGGGATGAGGTAGTCGGTGAACGACGGGTTGCGGATCGCCCCGTCGGAGACGTGGATCTCCTCCATGACGGCCAGTCCCAGGCCCTGGGCCGAACCGCCCTGGATCTGGCCGCGCACCGCATCCGGGTTCATCGCCTTGCCCACGTCCTGGGAGCAGGCCAGCTGCACCACTTTGACCAGACCGAGCTCCACGTCGACGTCCACGACCGCCCGGTGCGCGGAGAAGGCGTGCTGCACGTGGACGCGCTCGCTCGTGCCGTTCTCGTCCATCGGGAAGGTTTCCCGGTGGTGGAACTCGCGGGTGGACTCGACGGGGCCCGCACCGAGCACGGTGGACAGATCCGCGATCTCCCCGGAGTCCGCGTCGATGATCGCGCCGTCCATCAGCGACAACCGGTGCGCGTCCACGCCGTGTTCCTGCCCGGCGCGCTGCAGCAGCTCCTCGCGCACCGCGGTGGCGGCCTCGCGCACCGCGCCACCGGTGACGTAGGTCTGGCGGGAGGCCGAACTGGACCCGGACGGGCCGACATCGGTGTCGTTGGGGTGCACCGTCACCCGCGAGACGCCGAGCTCGGTGCGCACGATCTGCTGCTGCACCGTCAGCAGGCCCTGGCCGACCTCGGCGGCTGCGGTGTGCACGACCGCCGCCGGCTGCCCGCCCAGCAGCTCCAGCCGCACGCGGGCGGTGGAGAAGTCGTCCGCGCCCTCGGCGTAGCAGACGTTCTTGATCGTCGTGCCGTACCCGACGCCGCGCACCACCCCCTCGCCGTGCGTGGTGTTCGCCGCGCCGCCCGGCAGGTCGCGGATGTCCGCCCCGGCCCCGGAGGGCGACGCGGCGGGCATGGGCATCTCGCGCACGCGGCGGAGCATCTCGTCGACCGACGTGGGGTAGTCGAGCACCTGCCCGGTCGGTGTCACGTCGCCCTTGTCGATGGCGTTCTTCCGCCGCAGCTCCACCGGGTCCATCCCCAGGGCGGCCGCGAGCTTGTCCATCTGGGACTCGTAGGCGAACGTCGGCTGCACCGCGCCCAGCCCGCGCATCGCCCCGCACGGCGGGTTGTTCGTGTACACGCCCCAGCTGTCGATGTGCACGTTCGGCACCCGGTAGGGACCGGCGCCGAGCGTGGAGCCGTTCCCCACGACCACCGGGGTCTTCGACGCGTACGCGCCGCCGTCGAAGTACTGCACCGCCCTGACGTAGACCAGCTCGCCGTCGCGGGTGGCGCCGTGCTCGTAGCGCAGCGTTGCCGGGTGCCGGTGCACGTGGCCGAAGAACGACTCCTCCCGGTCGTAGACCATCTTCACCGGCCGCCCGGTGCGCAGCGCCAGCATCGACGCGTGCACCTGGATGGACAGGTCCTCGCGGCCGCCGAACGCGCCGCCGACCCCGGACAGGGTCATGCGCACCTGCTCCGGATCGAGCCCCAGGCACCGCGCCGTCTGCGCGCGGTCGGTGTGCAGGTCCTGCGTGGCCAGGAACAGGTCCACGCCGCCGTCCTCGGCGGGCAGTGCCAGCCCCGCCTCCGGACCGAGGAACGCCTGGTCCTGCATGCCCACGGTGTACACCTCGGACACCACCACGTCGGCATGCGCGGCGGGGTCGCCGTGCTGGATCACCTGGTGCCGCACCACGTTGCCGTCCGGGTGCAGCGCGGGCAGCTCGGCGTCGTGCGCCGCCCGCTGCGGGTCGGTCACCGGTTCGAGCACCTCGTAGTCGACGACGATGCTCTCCGTCGCCCGCCGCGCGGTGTCCTGGTCCTCGGCGGCGACCAGCGCCACCGCCTCGCCCCGGAAGCGCACCACGTCCTCGGCCAGCGCGGGCTGGTCGGCGTGCTTCAGGCCGTAGCGGTTCACCCCCGGCACGTCCTCGGCGGTGAGCACCGCGTGCACCCCGCGCATCCGCAGCGCCGGTCCGATGTCGATGCCGCGGATCCGCGCGTAGGGGTGCGGGCTGCGCAGGGTCGCGCCCCACACCATGTTCTCCACCCACAGGTCGGAGGCGTAGGCGAAGTCGCCGCGCACCTTCGCCGGACCGTCCGAACGCGCCGCCGATTCACCGATGCCGCCGGCGACTTCGGACACGAGCGTGCCCGTCGCGTCAGCGGGAGCCCTGCCGGTCATGTCCCACCTCTCAGTCCGTCGTCCGGGCGCACGCCCGGGTGAGGTCATGTGCCAGTTCGTGTTCGCCCACCGCGCTGGTCGTACCGCGCTGCACGACGGTCTCGCCGCCGCGCAGCAGCAGCTCCACCGCAGGTGGCGGGCCGAGGACGAGCGCCGCGACCGGGTCGGAGATCCCGGCGTGCTCGAGCCCGTCCAGCCGCCACACCGCGAGATCGGCGAGCATCCCCGGGGCCAGCGCGCCCAGCTCCGCCTCCCGCCCGAGGCAGCGCGCACCACCGCGCGTGGCCATCCGCAGCACCTCGCGCACCCCCAGAGCACGGGGTCCTGCGCGCGCGCGTGCGGTGAACAGGGCCTGCGGGAGTTCGCGGACCAGGCCGCCGTCCTCGTTGGACGCCGCCCCGTCCACGCCCAGCCCCACGGGCGCACCCGCCCGCAGCAGCTCGCGCACGGGTGCGCTGCCCGCGCCCAGCCGGGCGTTCGACGAGGGGCAGTGCGCCACGCCCGTGCCCGCGCCGGCGAGCTTCTCCACCCCGCCGGAGGCCAGGTGCACCCCGTGCGCCACCCACGTGTCCGGGCCGAGCCAGCCGAGCCCGGCGGCGTACTCCGCGGGGGTGCAGCCGTGTTCGCGGGCGCACTGGCGGTGCTCGTCCACGGTCTCGGCCAGGTGCGTGTGCAGCCGCACCCCGCGCTGCCGCGCCAGCTCCGCGGCCTGCCGCATGAGCCCGGAGGTGACGGTGAACGGGGAGCACGGTCCGACCGCCACGCGCACCGCGGAGTCCGCGGACGGGTCGTGCCACCGGTCGATCGCCTCGGCCGTGGCCGCCAGCGCCTCGTCGTGGTCCTCCACCACCTCGTCCGGCGGGAGACCGCCGTGCCGCCGCCCCCGGTCCATCGAGCCGCGCACCGCGTGCAGCCGCAGCCCGATCCGCTCGGCGGCCCGCACCACCGCGCCGAACACGTCGCCGCCCGAACGGGGGAACAGGTAGTGGTGGTCGGCCACCGTCGTGCAGCCGCTGCGGGCCAGCCGCGCCAGTCCCGCGCTCGCGGCGGCGTGCACCGACCACTCGTCCATGCGCGCCCAGGCCGGGTACAGCGCGGTGAGCCACTCGTACAGGCCCTCGTCGGCTGCCAGCCCGCGCGTGGCCCACTGGTAGAGGTGGTGGTGCGTGTTCACCAGGCCGGGGGTGACCAGGCACCCGCGCAGGTCGACCCGCGTGGCGGGCACGTCCTGCGGGGGAGCCGGGCCGGGCCCGACCGCGGTGATGCGCCCGCCGTCGACGACCACGTGGCCCTCGCGGTGCTCCGCACCCGCGTCGTCCACGGTGACGACGGCGCCGCCTTCGAGCACGGTGCGGGTCATCCCGCCTCCTCCGCCTCGCGGTGCGCGGCCAGCCGGACGGCGCTCATGATCTTCTCGTAGCCGGTGCAGCGGCACAGGTTGCCCGCCAGGGCCTCCCGGATCTCCGCATCGGAGGGCTCGGGCACGCGGTCGAGCAGGTCGTGGGCCTGCACGACCAGCCCGGGGGTGCAGAAGCCGCACTGCACCGCCCCCGTCTCGACGAAGGCCTCCTGCACGCGGTCCAGCCGCTCGCCGGAGGCGAGCCCTTCGACGGTGCGCACGGTCCGCCCCTGCGCCTGCCCGGCGGCGACCATGCAGGAGCACACGGGCACCTCGTCGAGGTAGACGGTGCACGAGCCGCACTCGCCCTGCTCGCAGGCGTTCTTCGACCCGGCGAGGCCGAGCCGCTCGCGCAGCGTGCGCAGCAGGCTCTCGTCCGCGGCGACGTTGTCGACCTGCGCGGACCGGCCGTTGAGGGTGAGGTTCAGGCGCATCGTTGCCTCCCGGTGCGGAATTCGTCCCAGGCCCACGTGAGCGTTCGGCGGGCCAGCACGGACAGGGCGTGTTGGCGGTAGTCGGCGGTGCCGCGCACGTCGTCGATCGGTTGCGCCGCGGCGGCCACCCGCTCGCCGAAGGCGCGGGTGAGCTCCTCCGGCAGGGGGCTGGTGCTCCCCCAGCGCTCGGTCAGCGCGGAGGCGAGGAACTCCTCCGCCTCCGGGGCGCGCAGCGGGGTCGGGCCCGCCGAGCCGATGCCGGTGCCGACGCGGCCGGTCTCCGGTTCGAGCGCGACGGAGAAGGCGCACACCGCGATGACCATGGCGTTGCGCGGGCCGATCTTGCTGAACTGCTGCGGGCCGCGGGCGGCGGGGGCGTGCACGGCGGCGATGAGCTCGTCGGCGGCCAGCGCGGAGCGCTTCGGACCGGTGTAGAACTCCGCGGCGGGGACGCGCCGCGTCCCGCGGGTGGAGGCGAGTTCCACCTCCGCGGCGCCGGCCAGCAGCGGCGGGTGCGAGTCCCCGGCGGGGGAGGCCGATCCGAGGTTGCCGCCGAGCGTGCCGCGGTTGCGGATCTGCGGGGAGCCCACGGTGCGCGCGGCCATGGCCAGGGCGGGCAGCCGGTCGGCGAGCTCGGTGACCAGCCGCGCGTAGGTCAGCCCCGCGCCGAGGCGCAGCACGCCGTCGTGTTCCGACCACGTGTTCATCCCGGGCACGTGGGTGAGGTCCAGCAGTGCCTGGGGGCGGGCGCGGTCGAAGTTGAGCTCCACCATGACGTCCGTGCCGCCGCACAGGGGCACCGCATCGGGGTGCTCGGCCTTGACTTCGAGGGCCTGCTCCCACGAAGTCGGCTGCAGGAATTCCACGGTGTCCTCCCAACGACGTTCGACTTGCCGATGAGTACACCGCCCGTGTCCGCCTGGTGACTAGCGGTGGATCCACCGAAAAGCCTTCCCGGTGATGCGGGGTGGTTTGTATGTTTCTCCAATCACCGCGGAACCCCCGCGGCGAGCGCGGTGACCGGGCGAGGAGGTGCGAGATGCTGCTGGGCGACCTGGTGGCGGACGCCGACCTGGGGCTGCGCTGGCTCACCCCTCCGGGGGAAGACCGCCCGATCCGGGGTGTGTACGTCACCGACCTGCTGGACCCGCGCCGCTACCTGCACGGCGGGGAGCTCGTGCTCAGCGGGCTCATGTGGTGGACCGGCGAGGAGTCCTCCGAGCGGTTCGTCTCCGCGCTGGCCGAGGCGGGCGTCGCCGCGGTCGCCTGCGGAACCGCCCGGTTGGGTGATACTCCGCCGGATCTGGTCACCGCCTGCGAGCGGCACGGCGTTCCGGCGGTGCAGGTGCCGCTGTCGGTCAGCTTCAACACCCTCGCCGAGCGGGTCCAGCCGCACGCGGCGCCGCGCCGGGAGCTGATGGCCGCGGTCGCCGCCGGGGCCGACCTCAACCACGTGCTCGCCCTGGCCGGCGGTGACACGGGCACGGACTGCTGGGTGCTCTCGGCGGTCGGCGCGCAGGTGGCGGGCAGCGCCGCGCTGTCCGAGGAGGTGTGCGCGCGGCTGGCGGCGGAGCTCCCGCGGCGGCACCCCGTGCCGTGCACGGTGCGCGTGCCCGCGGCTGCGGGCAGCCCCCGCGGCGGTGGGCCCTCCGGCGAGGCGTTCCTGCTGTGGCCGGTGGACACCGGCGACGCGGTGGAGGCGGCCCGCTGGTGGGTCGTGGTGCGCCGCGGTGACGACGCGGAGGGGCGGGAAGCCGTCGCGGCCGACGTGGCCACGGTCGTGGCCCTCGTGCGCAGCCGCGTCGACCAGGCGCGGCGCATCGCCGGGCGCGCCGTGCAGGCGGTGCTGCCCGGGCTGCTCGACGGCACGGCCGGGGCGGCCGAGGCGACCGCGCGGCTGGAGAGCATCGGCATGTCCGCAGGCGATCCGGTGCGGGCGGTCTCGCTCACCGCGGGCGACTCCGCGCGCAGCGCGGCACTGCTGCGCGAGCTGGCCGCGGCCGCGGGCACGCTGTCCGTGACCGCGCCGCTCGACGAGGCGGCCGTGACGCTGTTCTCCGCGGACGGGGGCGATCTGTCCGACTTGGACGTGCGGCTGCGCGGGCTCGTCGACGCCGCGGCGGCGCGGTGGCACGCGGACATCGCCGTCGGGATCAGCGGGGTGCAGGCCGCCACCGAGCTGCGGGCCGCGGTGGAGGAGGCCGCGCACGCGCGCCGCCTCGTCGAGAGCCGCGAGGCGGCGGCGAGCGGTGCGGACACGCGAGTGGCCACGGCCGAGGAGCTGCGCACCCACGACGTGCTGCTGGCCTCCGTGCCGGAGGACCTGCGCCGCTCGTACCGCGCGCGGCTGCTCGGCCAGCTGCACGACTACGACGCCGCGCACCACTCCGAGCTCGTGCGCACGCTGGACGAGTTCCTGGCGTGCTCCGGTTCGTGGGCGCGCTGCGCGCAACGGCTGCACGTGCACGTCAACACGCTGCGTTATCGCCTGCGGCGCATCGAGCAGCTCACCGGCCGCGACCTCGGCGCGTTCGCCACGCGCGTGGACTTCTACCTGGCGCTGCGGCTGGAGCGGACGGCGTCCTGAGGGGGTGAGATCGCAGGCCGGTTGCCACAGCGCGGAACGGGATTTGTACGATGGGAACGTCCCCGCCGCAGGGTCCGGGTGGGGGCGGTCACAGGCCCGCTGACCGGCGCGCGGTACGTCGGTGGGCGGTTCGAAATCCACATCCCGGCGCGGTATCGTGTCGGGTCGCGTCGTGTTCAGCGGGGGGCGCTCGCCATCCCGTCATTCCACCTTCATGCGAGACGGAGGTACCGGGATTGACCAACCTGTCCGCCACCTTCGGTGTGACGGACCGCCCCAGCGGCACCGCACAAGCAGCTGACGCTCCCGCGCCGGAAGCGATCCGGGAGTACTTCGACCAGTATTCTCCCGAAACGCCGTGCCTCGTCGTCGATTTGGCGCAGGTGCGCAGTCGCTTCGAGCAACTGCGCGCCGCGCTGCCGGACGCGCGCATCTGCTATGCGGTCAAGGCCAATCCCGCCCGCGAGGTCGTCGCGGAACTCGTCCGGCTCGGCAGCGCCTTCGACGTCGCCAGCATCGGCGAGATCGACCTGTGCCTGACCGCGGGCGCCGCGGTCGAGTCGCTCTCCTACGGCAACACCATCAAGAAGCCCGCGGACATCGCCGCCGCCCACCGGCGCGGCGTACGGCTGTTCGCCACCGACAGCGCCGCCGACCTCGCCGCGATCGCCGAGTCGGCGCCCGGTGCCAGCGTGTTCTGCCGGGTGCTGGTGGACGACAGCGGCTCGCGCACCCCGTTCGGCACGAAGTTCGGCTGCCCACCGGAGCACGCCGCGACGCTGCTGCTGCGCGCGGCCGAGCTCGGCCTCGACCCCTGCGGCGTTTCATTCCACAGTGGATCGCAGCAGCACGACCCCGCTGCCTTCGAGCAGGGAATTGCGGCCGCACAGCGGGTCTTCCGGAACTGCGCGGACAACGGCCTGGCGCTGCGGACGGTCAACCTCGGTGGCGGCCTGCCCGCCACCTACACCGAGTCGGCACCCGAGGTCTCCGACTACGTGACGCGGATCGAGCACGCGCTCGACCAGGCCTTCGGCGCGGCGCGCCCGGAGCTGCTCGTGGAGCCCGGCCGGTTCCTCGTGGGCGACGCGGGCGTGCTGCGCTCGGAAGTCGTCCTCGTCGCCGACGAGGGCGAACGCTCGGGAACGGACCCCGCGCGATGGCTGTACCTGGACATCGGCCGGTACAACGGGCTGGCCGAAGCAGAGGGGGAAGCCATCACCTACCGGCTCCGCACCGCGCGCGACGACGACCCGCGCGGGCCCGTCGTGCTGGCGGGGCCCACCTGCGACGGGGACGATGTGCTGTACCAGCGCACGCGGTACGAACTGCCGGTGACGCTGCGTTCCGGTGACTGGGTGGACCTGCTCAGCGCCGGTGCTTATACGGCGAGCTACTCGTCCGTGGGCTTCAACGGCTTCGCGCCGCTGCCCACGCACTGCTTCGACAGTCTCGCCCGATGAGTCTTCCCCACGTGTCCGCACCCGCGGCCCGGGGAAGTAACCAGGAGAAATCCGCACGCGATATCGCCTCCAGTGGGGAGGGAAAACCGCCGCTTCGTCGGGAGGTCTTCAATGTCCGTGGACACCGCCACGCCGCCGGTCGGCCTCTTCGCCGGCCAGCACGTTCTCGCTGAACTGGAAGGCGTCACGCCGGAACTGCTCGACGACGAACAGTTCCTGCGGGACACCTTGGAGTCCGCGCTCGATCGCTCGGACGCCACGGTGTGCCAGGTGATCGCCAAGAAGTTCGATCCGCAGGGCGTCACCATCCTGGCGCTGCTGTCGGAATCGCACGCTTCGCTGCACACGTACCCCGAGGACGGGTCGATTTTCATCGACGTCTTCACCTGCGGAAACACCGCGCAGCCTGAGCGTGCCGTGCAGCTGCTCGCGGATGCGTTGCGCCCCGCCTCGACGAACACGCAAACCATACGCCGCGGCCGAGACTTCGCCGATCTGTCGTGAGCCGCCCTGCCGGGCGCAGAGTGCTAGGAGGAGCACCGTTGATCGAACTCGACGGGCACCGGTGGATCCAGGAACCGATGGGCGCCGACATGCGGCGCCTCTGGCGGGTCGACGAGGTGCTGGCCGAACGGGACACGGCGTACCAGAACGTCGTGATCGCGCGCACGGGGCAAGGGATCTCGCTGTTCTGCGACGACGATCGGCAGAGCACGGAGTTCTCGCAGCTCGTCTACCACGAGGCGATGATGGTGCCGGCGTTCTTGCTCGCCGAGAAGATCGAACGCGTGCTCATCATCGGATCCAGCGAGGGCGTGGCGAGCCGGATGGCGGTGCAGGCCGGGGCCTCGCAGGTCGACCACGTCGACATCGACCAGGAGTGCGTGCGGCTGTGCGCCGAGACGCTGCCGTACGGCTACTCCCCTGCGGAGCTCTCCGGCGCGGAGAGCGGTGACGGCCCGATCGCCGTGCACTACCAGGACGGCGAGAGCTTCCTGGAGCAGGCTCCCCCGGAGGGCTACGACGTCGTCGTGCTGGACCTGCCGGACGAGCGCGCCGACGCCGGCGAGCAGCAGCACAACCGGCTGTACGGGGAGGACTTCGTGCGGCGGTGCCACGCGGTCCTGTCGCCCGGGGGCGTCGCCGCGTTCCAGGCCGGCTCGCCGACCGTGTGGCGCAACACCACGCTCATCCGGGCCTACAACCGCTTCCAGTCCGTGTTCGACACCACCGTGTACTTCGGCTCCGACGAGCACGAGTGGTCGTTCCTGTTCGGCCGCGGCGAGCAGGTGGACGACCCGACCAACCTGATGCTGGACAACTTCCCGACGTCCGCTTACCGCCCGCGCACGGTCGACGACGCCAGCCTCATCGGGTGCACCGTGCCGCCGTACTCGGTGCGCAACCAGCAGGAGTGACCGCGCGGACCTCGGGAGCGCGCAGCACGCCGGACGCAGCGGGGCCGGGCGGTCATCCGTGACCGCCCGGCCCCGCGTGCAGCTGCGCCGGTGCCGGCTCAGGCCAGCAGCAGGTACGGGTGCAGCCCCTCGGTGTCGTCCGGCACGAACCACTGGTCGATGGCCAGTCCGCGACCGCGCAGCTCGTCCTCGATCTCCTCGGCCGGGCGTTCGCCCGGCGCACCGGTGTCCTCGGCGGAGTCGAGCGAGCGGTCGATCTCGTAGAGCTCCTCGAACGAGCGGTCCGGCAGCGCCTGCCCCAGGAACGTGTCGAACAGCTGTGCCGTGGTCTCCGCGGTGAGCAGTTCGGCGGCCTCGAGGGTCTCCCGCGCGGCGTTGACCATCAGCCGCATCCCCCAGCACTCGGCCACGGTGCGCGGCGGGACCCACTCGCGCGTGGTCAGCCGCGAGGCCACCGCGGCGGTGGACAGCAGCAGCGCACGGGCGAACGTCGTCGTGTAGCGGAAGTCGTAGCACGGCGGCAGGTCGGTCAGGATGAGCAGGTCGTCCACGTCCGCGACCGTCGCGCCCTGCAGCGCCAGGGTCAGCTCGTCCTGGTACAGCGCCTCGGTGACGAACGTGGCCGCGTGCACCAGCGCCCCGGCCGCGAGGCGCGCGCGCTGCTCGGCCTCGTCGTCCTCCGGCGCGGCCACGAACGCGGTCAGGTCGAAGGCGCGCAGCTGGTCCGCCTGGGCGCCGAGCACCTCGCGCCACTCCTCGCTGTCCAGCTCGGTCTCGTCCTCCGCCCCGGAGAGCGCCTGCTCGAGCGCGGCGAGCAGCTGCTCGTCGGCCTGCTCGTCGGAGACCTCCAGCGCGCCGTCCTCGCCCTCGGCGCCGTCGGCGGCCGCCAGGCTGAGGTTGAACTCGTCCTCGGTGATCTGCACTTCGGAGTGGTCCACGGTCCACGCCGTGAGCAGTTCGCTCTCCTGCAGCAACTGGTCCAGCACAGCGGCGGCGGCCTGCTCGGCGTCCGTCAGCGACGGCGCGTCCAGGGCCAGGACCACGCTCGCCCCGCTCGCGTGCACGGCGATGCGATAGTCCAGCACATCGATCTCGCCCTCGTCCTCGCCGGCGATGCCCTCGATCAGCGCCAGCTGGCGGTCCAGCACCGCCGCGACGCCTTCCTGCTGCAGCGCGTCGAGCTCGGCCTCCGCAGGGGACTTGAGCTCCGCGGTCACCGCGTAATCCACCGTGTCACGCCTCTCCGTACGGGTTGCGGGAATGGTACGTCTCCTGGCGCCGACGGGCCGGACCGCTCCGGGCCGACCGGCGCGTCGTGCCGATCATCCGCGCACGTCCGCGGGCACGTGCGCGCGGGGTGCCCGAGCCGGGGTCCCGGCCCGGGCGGCGCGGCCGCGGCGCCGTCCGCGATGATGAGGCCCGTGACGGATCTCGTGGTCTTCGGCAGTTGCAACATGGACCTGGTGGCCTCCGTGCCGCGGGCCCCGCACCGGGGCGAGACGGTACACGGGTACGAGTTCACCACAGTTCCCGGCGGCAAGGGAGCCAACCAGGCCCTCGCCGCGGCCAAGGCGGGGGCGCGGGCGCGGATGATCGGCGCGGTCGGCCGGGACGAGTTCGGCGAGGAACTGCGCCGGACGCTGCGCACCTCCGGGGTGGACGCGGACGGGCTGCGCACCGTCCCCGGGCGCAGCGGCACCGCGCACATCGTCGTCGACGACGAGGGCGGCAACTCCATCGTCGTCATCGGCGGCGCCAACGACTCGGTCGACGGCCTCGCCGCGGGGGACGAGGAGCGCATCGCCGCTTCCGACAGCCTGCTGCTGCAGCTGGAGATCCCGCTGGCCGGGGTGGTGGCGGCGGCGCGCGCGGGGCGGCGCAACGGGGTGCGCGTGGTGCTCACGCCGGCGCCCGCGGCGGAGCTGCCCGCCGAGCTCCTCGCGGACGTCGACCTGCTCGTGCCGAACGAGCACGAGGCGGCCGTGCTCACCGGGCGCGAGGAGCCGCGGGAGGCCCTGTCCGCCCTGCTGGAGCAGGTGCCGGAGGTCGTCATCACCCTGGGGTCGGAAGGCGCGCTGTACGGCAGCCGCACCGGTGAGCAGGTGCACGTCCCGAGCTTCCCGGTCGAGGCGGTGGACACCACCGCCGCCGGGGACACGTTCCTCGGCGTGCTGTGCTCGGCGCTGGGCGAGGGCCGCTCGGTGGAGGAGTCGCTGCGCTGGGCTTCCGCCGGTGCTGCCGTGTCGGTCGGGCGGCGCGGGGCGAGCAGTTCCATGCCCGACCGGGAGGAGATCATCGAGTTCCTCGGCGAGTAGGCGGGCGCTGCTCCGTCCGTGGGTGATTGCCGCCCGCCGGGCGGGTGCGGGCCGCATCGCGGAGCGCGGCGCTTCCGTCGCCGGTGCTGGCGCGGTAGGTTGCCGGGTGTCGGGGTGGTGCCGCGGGGCACTCCCGCGGATTCGCCCGGCCCGCTGCAGCAGAATGGGGAGGTGGCACGCCGGGATTTCGTGGATTCGCGCACATTCGCCGAATTCGGCGGCGGCGCACAATGCCGCCGTTTCACCGGGGGCGTTTCCGCGGTGCCCGCCGCAGTGGTGGGTGGCGGCCCGCGCGGCGGGCCGTTTTCGGGCGCCTCTCCGCGCAGGAGAGGGCGCGCGCCTCACGTGAGTTTCCGCGCCGCCGGCCGCGGGAAACTCCTGTCGTCGGCCACACCGGTATTGTGTATGCTGAGGGCGACGAGCGCACATTGTGACGTGGGTCTGTTCTGGAAACTGGTGTGGTGATGGTCGCCGGTCGGTCCGGTGGGGCGTTTTCGGAGTGCTGGGGCGGCGTCGTCGCGTCCCCGACCTCGAAGGGCCCGGCTTCGGAGGGCACGGCCCCGGTGCGCGGAATCTCCGCGGAGGAAAGAGACAACGGTATCGGCCGCGTGCTACAACGTGGCGAGGGTTCGCAGCAGTCCCGCCTCGACGCGAGCGTCGGCGGGCTCCGTGCACAAGACAGGTGATCATGGCCGAACGCATTCAGGTCGAACTCGTCGACGACCTCGACGGCTCGCCAGCGCAGTACACCGTCACGTTCGCGCTGGACGGTGTCACTTACGAAATTGACCTGAACGAACGCCATGCCCGCGAGCTGAGAGCGCTGCTCGATCACTACGTCCGGCGGGCGCGAATTCCGCAGACCGCGAAGTCGCGGCAGAAAGAGCAGGAAGATCGCCGCTCCCGCAAGGTCAACCGCGACCTCACCGAGCAGATCCGCGGTGCTGCCCGGCGCACGAAGGAGCGCCTCAGCCAGGAAGCCGAGCCCGGCGACGACGCCGCTGGAGCCGACTCCCCCGAGCAGGGCGAGACCGCGGTGGAGGGCTTGCTGAACCTCAGCGGGAGCTCCGCGCCCTCCGCGTCCTCCGCGCAGGCCGAGGACTCCTCGGCGGAGGAAGCGGCCGTTGCGGACGACGCGGGCACCGACGCGGAACCGGACGAATCCGAATCGGACTCGCGTGTTCCGGCCGTGGTGATGCCGCAGTTCTCCTCGGCCGAATGATCGCGCGGCAGGAACGTCGATGAGCGACAGCCCGTTGCTGCAGTGCGCGGACCTCCGCGTGCGTTTCCGCACCGGCGATGGCGACGTGGAGGCGGTCAGCGGAATCGGGTTCCGGCTGGACGAGGGCGAGGTCCTCGCGGTCGTCGGTGAGTCCGGCTCGGGCAAGAGCGTCACGGCCCTGTCCGCTCTCGGTCTTCTCCCGCAGAACGCGGACGTGCGCGGCAGTCTCACCGTGGCCGGCACCGAGCTGGTCGGGCAGGGCGAGGTCGAACTGCGCCGCATCCGCGGATGCCGGATCGCGATGGTCTTCCAGGAGCCGATGACATCGCTGAATCCGGTTTTCACCATCGGCTGGCAGCTCGCCGAGACCGTGCGGCTGCATGACGAGGACGGTGCCGGGCGGGCGCGCGAGCGCGCCGCGGAGCTGCTGGACCTCGTCGGCGTTCCGGAGCCGCGGACGAGGTTGCGGTACTACCCGCACCAGCTCTCCGGCGGGCAGCGGCAGCGCGTCCTGATCGCGCTGGCGCTCGCGTGCAGACCGCAGGTGCTCATCGCCGACGAGCCCACCACCGCGCTGGACGTGACCGCGCAGGCCGAGATCCTGGCGCTGCTGCGGGACCTGCGCGACCGGTTCGGCATGTCGGTGCTGCTCATCACGCACGACATGGGCGTGGTCGCGGACCTGGCCGACCGGGTCCTCGTGATGCGGGAGGGGGAGATCGTGGAACGTGCCCCCGTGCACGAGCTGTTCCGCGAGCCGCGGCACGAGTACACCGCCCGACTGCTCGCTGCCGTGCCCAGCCTGCGAGTGGACGGCACCGGCGCGGACGGCGAGGGGCGGGCCCGTCCGTTGCTGCGGATCGCCGAGCTGAGCGTCGACTACGGTGCCCGCCGCGCCGTCGACCGGGTGTCGCTGCGCATCGACCGCGGGGAGGTGCTCGGGCTCGTGGGCGAGTCCGGTTCGGGCAAGTCCACGATCGGGCGGTGCGCGGCGCGGTTGATGCGTCCGTCGGAGGGAGCGGTGGAGCTGCTCGGGCAGGACATCACTCGTCTGTCGCAGCGCGCGTTGCGGCGGTGGCGGCGGCACATCGGTGTGGTGTTTCAGGACCCCGGTTCCTCGCTGGACCCCGCGCGCACCGTCGACGACAGCATCGCGGAACCGCTGCGACTGCACCGCAGCGGCGATCGCGGAGCACGGGCGCGGCGCGTGGCCGAGCTGTTGGACGCGGTCGAGCTCGGCGGGAGCACCGGGCAGCGGTATCCGCGCGAACTTTCCGGCGGGCAGCGGCAGCGCGTGAGCATCGCCCGTGCGCTGGCGCTGGAACCGGAACTGCTGATCGCCGACGAACCCACCAGCGCGCTGGACGTCTCCGTGCAGGACGCGGTGCTGGACCTGCTCCAGCGGCTGCAGCGGGAGCAGGGGTTCGGGTGCCTGTTCATCAGCCATGACCTGGCCGTGATCAACCGGTTGGCCGATCGCGTGGCGGTCCTGCAGGCGGGTGAAGTCGTGGAGTGCGCCGGGAGGGAGCAGGTGCTCGGGCGGCCCGCGCACGCCTACACGCGGGAACTGCTGGCGGCGGCCCCGGTCGCGGACCCGGACGAGCAGCGGGCGCGGCGAGTGCCGGTGGGCTGAGGCCCAGGTGCCGCGGTGGGTGGCTACCCGATGTCGGGGAGCCCGCGGCGCGGCCTCGCCGGAGGTTCCCCCGCCCGACCCGCTGCACCAGCCGATCCGCGGACTCCCCGACGCGCCGGAATCGCGCGGGGCGCACTGGTCATTCGGTCATTCGCCGGCGCGGTGCCGCCGGTTGCTGCGGCCGCGGGACCCGGACGAGGCGGTGCCCTGCGCGGAGGTGGGGCCCTGCGCGGAGGTGGGGCCCTGCGCGGAGGTGGGGCCGCCCTGCTGGTCCTCGCCGCGCGCACGCCCGTTCGCCGAGTTCCCGCTCCGCTTGCTGCCGGTGCGCGCCGCGCGGGCCGCCGAGTCGGCCTCCTCGGCGGGAGTCTCCGCAGCGACGTGCCGTTTGGCCGCTTCGGTGAGCTCCGCGGCGAAGGCGGGAGGCGAGCTCACGTCCCAGTCGGTCGCCTCCGGGTCCATGACCGTCTGCTGCAGTTCGGCGTAGATCGGCGTCGCGTTCATCGTCCCCCGTCCTGACGCGGGCCTCGTGCTCCTGCATCGCCCATCGCCGGAAGCGAACTCCGGCGAGACTCTCGGGCAGGGTATCGGCACTGAGCGACCGCAACTGTAGGACGAGACGTGCAGATCACCCGACCGTGGTTCGCGTGCGGAGGTCGGCCCGTTCCCGGGGCAGGTCGCGCGCACCGGGGGTGACCTGGGGTTTCTTTTTTGGTGGGGGGTGGGTGTCGGTGGGGGCGCGGTGGAGGTGTAAATTGTTTTGTGCCGGCGACGGAGCGGGCTGATTTCGGGAGTTTCCTTCGGTTTTCGAGGGGGGCTTGTGGGGTTGGTCCGGGGTTGTCGGGTGGTCTTTGAGATGGGCGAAAATCGTGGCGTGGCCGTCGTGTGTGGTGGGCCCGTGGTTCTGCTGGTGGTAGTGCGTGTGGTGCTGGTGCTGGTGGGGTTGTGGGGTCTGCTGGTGCGGGCGACCCCCCGGGTGTGGGGGGTGGTTGGCGGGTGCTAGGGTTTTTGCTCGGGAGATGCCGCCGGTTCGGTGGTGTGTTCTTTGAGAACTCGACAGCGGATGCTTGTTGAATGACGCGTGTGCGTGGTTCTTGTTTTTTGTTTGCTGGGATTTGTTGTTGGAGAGTTTGATCCTGGCTCAGGACGAACGCTGGCGGCGTGCTTAACACATGCAAGTCGAACGCTGAAGCCGGGCTTCGGTCGGGTGGATGAGTGGCGTACGGGTGAGTAACACGTGGGTAATCTGTCCTGCACTCGGGGATAACCTTGGGAAACCGGGGCTAATACCGGATGGGCACACGGCCTCCGCATGGGGGTGTGTGGAAAGCGTTTACGGTGGTGCAGGGTGAGTCCGCGGCCTATCAGCTTGTTGGTGGGGTAAGGGCCTGCCAAGGCGACGACGGGTAGCCGGCCTGAGAGGGTGATCGGCCACACTGGGACTGAGACACGGCCCAGACTCCTACGGGAGGCAGCAGTGGGGAATTTTGCGCAATGGGCGGAAGCCTGACGCAGCAACGCCGCGTGGGGGAGGACGGCCTTCGGGTTGTAAACCTCTTTCGGCCTTGACGAAGCTCTGCGTGTTCGTGGGGTGACGGTAGGGGCAGAAGAAGCACCGGCTAACTACGTGCCAGCAGCCGCGGTAATACGTAGGGTGCGAGCGTTGTCCGGATTTATTGGGCGTAAAGGGCTCGTAGGCGGTGTGTCGCGTCGGCCGTGAAATCCTGCCGCTTAACGGTGGGCGTGCGGTCGATACGGGCACACTTGAGTTCGGTAGGGGAGACTGGAATTCCTGGTGTAGCGGTGAAATGCGCAGATATCAGGAGGAACACCGGTGGCGAAGGCGGGTCTCTGGGCCGATACTGACGCTGAGGAGCGAAAGCGTGGGGAGCGAACAGGATTAGATACCCTGGTAGTCCACGCTGTAAACGTTGGGCGCTAGGTGTGGGGACTGTCGTGGTGTCCGTGCCGTAGCTAACGCATTAAGCGCCCCGCCTGGGGAGTACGGCCGCAAGGCTAAAACTCAAAGGAATTGACGGGGGCCCGCACAAGCGGCGGAGCATGTGGATTAATTCGATGCAACGCGAAGAACCTTACCTGGGTTTGACATCCATCAGATTGCCTCAGAGATGGGGTTTCCCTTTGTGGTTGGTGGACAGGTGGTGCATGGCTGTCGTCAGCTCGTGTCGTGAGATGTTGGGTTAAGTCCCGCAACGAGCGGAACCCTTGTCCCGTGTTACCAGCACTGTGGGTGGGGACTCACGGGAGACTGCCGGGGTGAACTCGGAGGAAGGTGGGGACGACGTCAAGTCATCATGCCCCTCATGCCCAGGGCTTCACACATGCTACAATGGCCGGTACAGAGGGTGGCGAGCCTGTGAGGGTGAGCGAATCCCGAAAGTTGGTCGTAGTTCGGATCGGGGTCTGCAACTCGACCTCGTGAAGGCGGAGTCGCTAGTAATCGCAGATCAGCAGTGCTGCGGTGAATACGTTCCCGGGCCTTGTACACACCGCCCGTCACGTCATGAAAGTCGGTAACACCCGAAGCCCATGGCCCAACCGGTTTGTCCGGGGGGAGTGGTCGAAGGTGGGACTGGCGATTGGGACGAAGTCGTAACAAGGTAGCCGTACCGGAAGGTGCGGCTGGATCACCTCCTTTCTAAGGAGAAACCCGAGAATAGGGCCACGGCAGGGTGTTGTGGCTGGTTGTTGTGGGTTTCGTTGTTTCGTGTGAGCTGGGCATACGCGTGCGTGGCCTCCTGTGTGGGGGTGGCGGGCAGGCATTCGCTGTCGGGTTGTGAGGGAACACGCTGGTGTGGCTGGGTGTTTCTGTGGGTGTTTGAGAAGTGGATAGTGGGTGTGAGCATCTTGTTGTGTTGCCTGGCCTGATGTGACCACGGTTGTGGTGTTGGTAAGTTGTGAAGGGCGCACGGTGGATGCCTGGGCACTGAGTGTGCGAGGAAGGACGTGGGTGACTGCGATAAGCCTCGGGGAGTTGTCGACCGAACTGTGATCCGAGGGTGTCCGAATGGGGTAACCTGGCTCGCGTGATGGCGGGTCACCATCATCTGAATGTATAGGGTGATTGGGGTTGTGCGGGGAAGTGAAACATCTTAGTACCCGTAGCGGAGAAAACACTGGTGTGATTCCGTGAGTAGTGGCGAGCGAAAGCGGAGGTTGGCTAAACCGCATGCGTGGGAGACTCGGTAGGGGTTGCGTGTGCGGGGTTGTGGGGTGCTGTTGGATGGGTCTGCCGGCCTGTCGAGCCTGGTGTGGTGTTAGCTGAACGGCCTGGGAGGGTCGACCGGAGTGGGTGAGAGTCCCGTAGGTGAAGGCGCCATGGTGGGTTTGGATGGTTGCCCCGAGTAGTGCGGTGTTCGTGGAGCTCCGTGTGAATCTGGCGGGACCACTCGCTAAGCCTGAACGACGCTCGGTGACCGATAGTGGATCAGTACCGTGAGGGAATGGTGAAAAGTACCCCGGGAGGGGAGTGAAAGAGTTCCTGAAACCGTGTGCCTATAATCCGTCAGAGCACCTGTGGGGTGTGATGGCGTGCCTTTTGAAGAATGAGCCTGCGAGTTACGCTGCGTGGCGAGGTTAACCCGTGTGTGGGGGAGCCGGAGCGAAAGCGAGTCTGAAAGTGGGCGGAGAGTCGCGTGGTGTAGGCCCGAAGCGGGGTGAGCTACCCATGGCCAGGGTGAAGCGCGGGTAAGACCGTGTGGAGGCCCGAACCCACCTGGGTTGAAAACCGGGGGGATGAGTTGTGGGTAGGGGTGAAAGGCCAATCAAACCCTGTGATAGCTGGTTCTCCCCGAAATGCATTTAGGTGCAGCGTCGCGTGGTTCCTGGGTGGGGTAGTGCGCTGGTTGGTCGATGGCCCTGTGGGGTACTGAGATCAGCTAAACGGTGAATACGCCTGGGTGGCAGCGTGGCAGTGAGTCGGCGGGGGAGAAGCTCCGTCGTCGAGAGGGAAACAGCCCTGAGCATCGGCTAAGGTCCCGAAGTGTGTGCTGAGTGGGTAAGGATGTGGGACGGCTGTGACAGCCAGGAGGTTGGCTTAGAAGCAGCCATCCTTGAAAGAGTGCGTAATAGCTCACTGGTCGAGTTGTTCTGCGCCGATAATGTAGCGGGGCTTGTAAGCACACCGCCGAAGCCATGCCAATTGAGTCCTGTGGGGCTTGGTTGGGTAGGGGAGCGTCCTGCATGCCGGTGAAGCAGTCTCGGAAGGGGCTGTGGAGGGTGTGGGAGTGAGAATGCAGGCATGAGTAGCGAGTGCAGAGTGAGAATCTCTGCCGCCGATTGACTAAGGGTTCCTGGGGAAGGTTCGTCCGCCCAGGGTGAGTCGGGGCCTAAGGCGAGGCCGTCAGGCGTAGTCGATGGAGAACGGGTTGATATTCCCGTACCCGTGTATGCGCGCCCGTGGTGAAACCTCTGAGACTAACCACCCGCCCTGCCTTGCAGTGTTCTTGGAACAGTGTGGGTGTGGGGTGCGTGGGGCCTGAGGGGGGAGTAGGCAAGCGAGGGGGTGACGCAGGGAGGTAGCCCAGCCCGGGCGGTGGTTGTCCCGGGGCAAGCCTGTAGCCCGTGGTTCAGGGAAATCCGAGCCATGTTGTGGGTGAGGGGTGATGCGGAGCCTGTGTGGTGTAGTGGGTGTGCCTGGACTGTCGAGAAAAGCCTCTAGCGATGTGTGTGCACGGCCCGTACCCGAAACCGACACTGGTGGTCAGGTAGAGGATACCGAGGCGGTCGGGTGAACTGTGGTTAAGGAATTCGGCAAATTGCCCCCGTAACTTTGGGAGAAGGGGGGCCACTGCTGGTGAACGCCCGTGCGGTGGGAGCTGGTGGTGGTCGCAGAGGCTGGGGAGAAGCGACTGTTTACTAAAAACACAGGTCCACGCGAAGCGTTGTTGCGAGGTATGTGGACTGACGCCTGCCCGGTGCTGGAACGTTAAGAGGAGACGTGAACCCCCGGTGGGGGTGAGGCGTTGAATTGAAGCGCCAGTAAACGGCGGTGGTAACTATAACCATCCTAAGGTAGCGAAATTCCTTGTCGGGTAAGTTCCGACCTGCACGAATGGCGTAACGACTTCTCCGCTGTCTCGACCACAGGCCCGGTGAAATTGCATGACGAGTTAAGATGCTCGTTTCGCGCGGCAGGACGGAAAGACCCCGGGACCTTTACTACAGCTTGGTATTGGTGTTTGGTGCGGCTTGTGTAGGATAGGTGGGAGACTGTGATGCGGGCACGCCAGTGTTCGTGGAGTTGTTGGTGAAATACCACTCTGGTCGTTCTGGGCATCTAACCTTGGTCCGTGATCCGGATTGGGGACAGTGCTTGGTGGGTAGTTTAACTGGGGCGGTTGCCTCCTAAAGGGTAACGGAGGCGTCCAAAGGTCCCCTCAGCTTGGTTGGGAATCAGGCGGTGCGTGTAAGTGCAGAAGGGGGCTTGACTGTGAGACTGACGGGTCGAGCAGGTGCGAAAGCAGGGACTAGTGATCCGGCACTTCTGTGTGGGTGGGGTGTCGCTCAACGGATAAAAGGTACCCCGGGGATAACAGGCTGATCTTGCCCGAGAGTCCGTATCGACGGCAGGGTTTGGCACCTCGATGTCGGCTCGTCGCGTCCTGGGGCTGGAGTTGGTCCCAAGGGTTGGGCTGTTCGCCCATTAAAGCGGCACGCGAGCTGGGTTTAGAACGTCGTGAGACAGTTCGGTCCCTATCCGCCGCGCGCGGAGGAGACTTGCGGAAGGCTGTCCCTAGTACGAGAGGACCGGGACGGACGGACCTCTGGTGTGCCAGTTGTCCCGCCAGGGGCAGGGCTGGTTGGCTATGTTCGGAAGGGATAACCGCTGAAAGCATCTAAGCGGGAAGCCTGTTTCAAGATGAGGTCTCCCTCCCCATGTGGGTTAAGGCTCCCAGGAGATGACTGGGTGGATAGGCTTGGCATGGAAGCGCAGTAATGTGTTTGTGAGTGGACGAGTACTAATCAGCCGAGTGACTTACCAACTCCTCTGTTGGGTTGGGTGGTGCGTGGGGTGTTCACACCTGCTGATCGGCTTCTCAAGCATCGTCCCCACCACGGTGGTGGTGGGGTGTGGGGTTGTCGGTGGCTATGGCGGGAGGGGTAGGCCCGGTCCCATTCCGAACCCGGTAGCGAAGTCTCCCTGCGCTGATGGTACTGCACTCGGTGGGGTGTGGGAGAGTAAGGCGCCGCCGACACAACACGAAAAGAAAAAGGGGGGTGGGGTTGTGGTGAGCCCCTGCAGGGGGTGGTTTTCTCCTGCGGGCGGGCTCCCCGACCCCACCCCCTTTTTTTGTGTGTGGGGGCCTGTGTGGGGCCGTGCGGGGTGGCTCGGCCACCTCCACACGTGCATGGCGGGACCCTTTCCCGCCGTGTTGTGTCTTTGTGTCCGCGTCGTGTGGGGCCGTGTGGGGTGTGGGTGTGACTCCGGGTCGGGGTCGCGCCCGCACCCCCTTTTGTGTGTGGTGGGGGTGCCGGCCGTGCGGGGTGGGGTGCCCCCCACGTGCCTGGCGGGCCCCTTGCCGCGTGTGCCGGTCCCCGCGTTTGCGGCGCCCACCCACGACGAGCACCACCATTCCCGACACGCCGGAACACGTCGGTCCCTGAACCGTTGTCGCAGCACACCCGTCTTCTTGCTCGCTCGTCGAGCGACCGGGCCTCCGGCCTCCTCGACATCCCCTCCCCGCCGTTCGAGACTGGATTGTGACCAGGGGCTGTGCGCGGTGCGAGGCCGCGCACCCTCGGCGCCCACAACGGTCGCTGCTGGAGAGGGGTGTCTGGATGACGACCACGGCTCAGCGGGACGCGCCGGACGACGCGTCGCTGCACGCGCTGCTCTCGGAACTCTCCGTCGTGGAGAAGGCAGCGCTCGTTGCCGGCGGCGGTTTCTGGACGACCGCGCCCCTGCCGAAGATCGGACTCTCCGAGCTCGTCCTGTCGGACGGCCCGAACGGGGTGCGCGGACTGCGCTGGGACGAGCGCGACCCCTCGGCGCTGATACCGGTGGGGGCGGCGATCGGCGCGAGTTGGGACCGGGACGTCGCCCGGACCGCGGGCTCGGTGCTCGGAGCGGAGGCACGGCGCCGCGGTGTGCACGCGGTGCTCGCGCCCACGGTCAATCTGCACCGGAGCCCGTACGGCGGTCGGAACTTCGAGAACCTCGCGGAGGATCCGCTGCTCGTCGCCGAGCTCGGCGCCGAAATCGCCGCGGGCCTCCAGGGGCACGGGGTGGCGGCGGCGCCGAAGCACTTCGCGGCCAACGACACCGAGAGCGGTCGGAACAGCTACGACGTGGTCGTCGATGCGGATACGCTGCGGGACGTGCACCTCAAGCCGTTCCGCAGGATCGTGCGCCGGGCGGGCCCCTGGATGCTCATGGCCGCGTACAACAGCGTCAACGGGCGCACGATGACCGAGAACCGCACGCTGATCAGCGACGTGCTCAAGAGCGAGTGGGACTGGGACGGCGTGCTCGTGTCGGACTGGTTCGCCACCTCCTCGGTCGACGCCTCCGCCCTGGCCGGGCTCGACCTGACGATGCCCGGCACCGGCAGCCCGTGGGCGGGAGGTGAGCTGGCGCAGGCGGTCAAGAAGGGGAGAGTTCCGGAGGACGTCCTCGACGACAAGGTGCTGCGCCTGCTCCGGCTGGCGTGGCGCACCGGTGCGCTGGACGTCACGGCCAAGGCCGCGCCGCCCGCGGCGGCCGCGGGCCCCGAACCGGCCGAGACTGCGGAGACGATCCGGGACATGGCGGCGCGGACGTTCGTGCTGCTGCGCAACGACCCCGTCGACGACGGCTCGCCGCTCCTGCCGCTGCCCCGGGGGACGCGCACGATCGCGGTGCTCGGGGAGAACGCGTTCGCCCCGGTCGTCCAGGGCGGTGGCTCGTCCCAGGTGGTGCCGGCGCACGTGGTCGGCCCGGTGGACGGGCTGCGGGAGGCTTTCCCGGACGCGACCGTGGTGGCGCAGCGCGGAGTGCGGCACCAGCGTCTTCTGGAGCCGCTGGCTCCCGAGGCCGTGCTGGCCCCTCCGGACGCGGGCGAGGGCGGTGAGCGTTCCCGCGGGGTGCTGGTGGAGTACCTCGACGCGCGGGAGAACGTGCTGAGCAGTGAGATCCGCGGGGTGCAGCGCCTGCTGTGGACGGGGCGCGAAGGCATGCCGGCGGGAACCAGCCGCCTGCGCCTGAGCACGAACGTGCGGGCGGAGGCGGGCGAGAACCTGTTCGGCGTGAGCGGGACCGGCCGAGCGGCGCTGCGCATCGCTGGGCGCGAGCTCTTCGACGAGCACGTGGCCCGGGAGGGCGACACCGCCGATCCAGCGGTGGAGCTCGTCGCCCCACCGGAGCGGCGCGTGGCCGCGGTGCTGTTGGACACCGACTTCGCCGCTGACGGCACCGTGCCGCTCGCCGTGGACTTCGAACCCGCGGATCTCGACGGCATCGCCTCGGTGGGGGTCGGCTGGCGTCCGCAGCAGTGGGACGAGCAGCGCGAGCTCACCGCCGCGGTGGAGGCAGCGCGGGACGCGGACGCGGCGGTGGTGGTGGTCGGGACGAGCTCCGAGGTGGAGACCGAGGGCTCCGACCGGTCCGACCTGAGCCTGCCGGGTGGGCAGGACGAGCTGGTCCGCCGGGTCGCCGAGGTCAACCCGCGCACGGTCGCGGTGGTCAACGCCGGGGCGCCGGTGCTGCTGCCCTGGGCAGGCTCGGTGCCGGCCGTGCTGTGGACGTGGTTCGGCAGCCAGGAGTTCGGCGGTGCGCTGGCCGACGTGCTGGCCGGGAAGCGGGAGCCGAGCGGGCGCATGCCCACCACCGTGCCGGCGGAGCTCGCCGACGTGCCGGTCCCGCTGCCGGCGATCCAACCGCAGGACGGTCATCTCCGCTACGAGGAGGGCGACGCGTTCGGCTATCGCGCCTACGCCCGTTCCGGAACGATGCCGGCTTTCCACTTCGGGGAAGGGCTCGGTTACACCGAGTGGGACTACGAGGAGGCCGTCGACGACGGCGACAGCGTCCGGGTGCGGATCCGCAACGTCGGTCCGCGCGCGGGCAGCGAGGTCGTGCAGCTCTACGCCACGGCCGAGGACCGACCACCTCGCCTGGTGGGGTTCGCCAAGGTGCACGTGGAGCGGGGTGCCGAGGTCGAGGTGCTGGTGGAACTGGACGAGCTGGACGAGGGCGAGCACGGCCTGGCCGCGGGCCGGTCCGTGGGCGATCTGCGGTTGACCGTCCGCTGAAGCAGCCGCAGCGGCAGTCCGACGGCGCGCGAACGGCGCTGGTGAGGGGCTCCGCGGGGCTGGGGAGCGCTGGCCCGGTTGCGGGCGAAGCTGCGCCCCGGGACTCCGCCGCACCGAGCGGACTCCCGGGGCGTGCCCGCTGTTACTTGCTGAACACGCGGTGCAGGTCGTCGAGCACGCGGTTGGCCGCGAGCGGTCCGATGCCGAGGAACCACGTGTCGTCCGGGACCGATTCGGCGTGCTTGTTCTGCACCGCCTTCAGCGCGGTCCACTGCGCCGAGCCGCGGATGTCGTCGAGCTGCTGGCGCCCCTGATCGCCGTAGGCCGAGTGGAACAGGTAGTCGGCGTCGGCAGCGCCGATCTGCTCGCGGCTGATCTCGGTGAAGGTCTCGTCGCTCTGCTGGTGCTTCGGGCGCTTGAGCCCCGAGTCCTCCAGGATCGTGCCGATGAACGACCCGGTGCCGTACAGGCGGAGCTGCTCGCCGGTGGCGCGCAGCGCGCTGACCGTCGGAGCGTTCTGCTCACCGCCCACGAGCTTGCGGATCTGCTGGGTCCGCTTCTCGTAGTCGCGCATGAGCTGGTCGGCCTTCTGCTCCTTGCCCAGCGCCTTCGCGTACAGGCGGAGGTTCTCCTTCCACGGCTTTCCCGTGGTTTCGCTGAACACGGTGGGTGCGATCTTGCTGAGCGCGCCGTAGCGCTCCTCGTCGCGGACCTTGCTGGACAGGATCAGATCGGGGTTCAACGAGGCGATCTTTTCCAGGTTCGGGGAACCGATCGTGCCCACGGTTTGGATGTTGCCCTTGCTGGCCTTGTCCAAGTAGGAGGGGAGGCCTTCCTGCGTGTCGGCGAGGACGGTGCCGACCGGCTGCACGCCCAGCGCGAGCGCGGTGTCGAGTTCACCGGTGTCGAGGACGACGACGCGCTTCGGGTCCTTCGGGACCTGCGTCTCGCCCATCGCGTGCTTGACGGCGGGACCGTCCGCGCTGGCCTGCTGCTCGGTGTTGCCGGAGGAGCCGCAGCCCGCCACGAGAGCGAGGACCAGGGCGATGACGATCGTGCTGGCAAGGCGGAAATGTCTGTGCATGTTCGTCGGCCGTTTCCGGTTCGGGGTTGTTCGGCAGGGGAGGACGCCCGGAGTGTTGGGGGATGGTGCTCGCTGGAGGGAACGAGCAGTTGCGGGTGGAGCCTCGCCGCTGCCGCTGTCGGTAGCAGAGGTAAACCTAACCTCATCGGAGCAGCGCGGCCAAGAGGGGGAGATCACGTTCCGGTGGGTGAACGCGGTGTTGCGGAGATGTGCGGGGCGGCCCCTCGGGTGGGCGCCTGGGCGGCTCCGCAAGGGGGTGTTCCGGTTCGCCGGGTCCGAGCGCCGGGGTCCGCGGGCGGAAAGCGGCGGGAGCGGTGCGGAGATCTCGGTGATTCGCGGTGCGTGGTCTCCGCCACTGATTCGCGCTGGTTTCGCGCGGGAATGCGGGGTGCGCTGAGGTGGATCCCGCACGAGAAAAAGCCCAGACCGCTCGGCCTGGGCTTTCGGTGCGCCAACAGGGACTCGAACCCCGAACCCGCAGATTAAGAGTCTGCTGCTCTGCCTGTTGAGCTATTGGCGCTCGTCTTCAGCGAGGTTTCCGGTGTCTCGGTGTTTCTCCGAGGTGGCGTTCCCTCGCTGCCTGACGAGAAATACTTTAGCACCCCTCCGGAGGGGGTGTTCACCGGGGGGTCCTCCGGAGGGAGGAGGGGAGCGCTCGCGGGCGTTGTGCTGCCCGAACCCCTGGTGAGCTCCTGGTCTCAATTTCGTTTCCCCGGGAACGCAACCTGAACGGGGGGCGTTGTGTCTTCAGGGGGGAAACAACGTCCGCCCGCTCGCGCGGGTGCAGTCGCTCACTCGGGTGTGCACCGCTGCCAGAGCGGGCGGGGAGACCACAACGGAGAACGGACTGTCACGAATGCAGGTGTCACGTGTTCCCGCGGCGGGACGTCGGCCGATGCTCGTCGTGCTCTTCGGGGTGCTCGTCGCGCTCGTCTCCGGCTGCGCGGGAACCAGCACGGGGCAGATCGGTGACACGGCCGCGTCCCCGCCGAAGGTGCGGTTCGCGCCGCAGGACGGGGCCGAAGACGTGAGCCCGGCCGATCCGGTGACCGCTGAGGCCAGTGGTGGCGAGATCGTGCGCGCGGAGCTCACCAACGGGGAGGGCGAGAAGATCCCGGGCACGATCAGCGGGGGAGGAACGCGCTGGTCCGCCGACGGCAAGCTCGGCTACGACCGGGACTACACGCTGACCGTCACCGTTCGCGGTTCCGGCGATCCGGTGCAGCACCGCTCGACGTTCCACACGGCGAACCCGAAGGCCCGGACGTACGTCTCGATGAACCCGCTCGACGGGCAGACCGTGGGCGTCGGGCAGCCGCTGGCGTTCTACTTCAGCGAAGACGCCCCGGCGCCGGACAAGGAGCGCGCTGAAGAAGCGATCAAGATCCGGACCGAACCGGAGGTGGAGGGCGCCTTCTACTGGTTCGACGACCGCGAGGTGCACTGGCGGCCGAAGGAGTACTGGAAGCCGGGAACCCGCATCGACATCGGCATCGACGTCTACGGCCGGCAGCTCGGCGACGGTGTCTGGGGCGACGAGGACCGGAGCGCGCAGATCACCATCGGGGACAGGGTCGAGCTGCACGCCGACGGCAGCAGCCACCAGATGACCGTCAAGCGCAACGGCGAACTCCTGCGCACCCTGCCGGTGTCGCTCGGCAAGCCGGAGTTCCCCTCCAGCAACGGCACGCACGTGGTCACGCAGAAGCACGACTCGTACGTCATGAACTCGGCGACGTTCGGCGTGCCGGTGGACGCACCGGGTGGCTACGAGACCGAGGTCGACTGGGCAGTGCGGATCTCCAACGGGGGCGAGTTCCTCCACGCGGCCCCGTGGTCGGTGCCGCAGCAGGGCAACACCAACACCAGTCACGGGTGCATCAACCTCAGCGAGGCGGACGCGAAGTGGGTGTACGACCTGCTGAAGAAGGGCGACGTCGTCGAGATCACCAACTCGGGCGGGCCGCAGCTGGAGTCGTGGGACGGCTTCGGCGACTGGCAGGTGCCCTGGGACGAGTGGGTCAGCGGCAACCGCTGACCCGGCGCGGTGAGGTGAAAAGGCTCCGGCGCAGCGAAAGGGCCCCGTTCCGGAGAACGGGGCCCTTTCGCGTGGGGTGAGTGACGGGATTCGAACCCGCGACACCTGGGACCACAACCCAGTGCTCTACCGCCTGAGCTACACCCACCGTGGTCACCCGCGGAATCCCGGCCGCGCCGTCCGCGGCCGCCGCAGCGGCACGTCTATCCTAGCGTGCCTTCGTCCGCGCCCGTGAAACGGGTTGCCGATCCGCTGTTCGTGCAGGTCATTCTGCTTGCTCCCCGTCGAGCAGCGCCGCAGCGGACCGCTGGGCCTGCTCGGTGCTCGGACCCGGCTGGGGGACGAACACGGTTTGCCGGTAGTAGACCAGCTCGCGGATGGACTCCCGGATGTCGTTGAGGGCGCGGTGCGCGAGGCCCTTCTCGGGCTGGGCGTAGTACACCCGCGGGTACCAGCGCCGGACGAGCTCCTTGACGGAGGAGACGTCGACCATGCGGTAGTGCAGGTGCGCGTCCAGCTCGGGCATGTCCCGGGCGATGAACCCGCGGTCGGTCGCGATGGAGTTGCCGGCCAGCGGCGCCGAGCGACCGTCCGGGACGTGCTCGCGCACGTACTCCAGAACGCGCTGCTCGGCCTCCGCGAGCGTCACCGCCGACCGGCGGATCTCCTCGGTGAGCCCGGAGCGCTCGTGCATGTCCCGCACCACCGGTTGCATCCGCGCCAACGTGTCGTCGTCGGCGTGCACCACGAGGTCCACGCCCTCGCCGAGGATGTTGAGCTCGGCATCGGTCACCAGCACCGCGATCTCCACCAGCGCATCCGAGCGGAGATCGAGTCCGGTCATTTCGCAGTCGATCCACACCAGACGGTCGTTCACGCAGCTGAGCCTAACGCGGCGGGGGCGGATCAGTGCCGGTGGTCAGGCCCGCAGGTGCGCCTGCAGTTCCGCGGGGACGACCTTGCCGGTGGCGTTGCGCGGCAGCTCGTCGAGGAAGACCACGTCACGCGGCACGGCCTGGCGGGACAGGCGTGCGCGGACGTGCTCGCGGATCCCGTCGGAGGTGAGCGCCCCCGCCTCGCGCAGCACCACGAAGGCCGCGAGCCGCTGGCCGAACTCCGCGTCCGGCACTCCGATGACGGCGGCTTCCGCGACCTCCTCCAGGGCGGCCACGGCGTCCTCGGTCTCCTTCGGGTACACGTTCTCCCCGCCGGAGACGATCATGTCGTCCTCCCGGCCGACGACGAACAGGCGGCCCTTGCCGTCGAACTTGCCGAGGTCCCCGGTGGCCATCATCCCGTCGTGCCGATCCCGGTCACCGCCGCCGGTGTAGCCCTCGAAGAGCATGTCGTTGCGCACGAAGATGCGTCCGACCGAGCCCGTGCTCACCGGCTTCCCCGCGTCGTCGAGGAGGCGGACCGTCGTCCCCCGGGGAGGGCGCCCCGCCGTGCCGGGCGCGGAGTGCAGCTCGTTCGGCGTCGCGATGCTCACCCACGAGACCTCCGTCGAGCCGTAGAAGTTGTACAGCACGCGGCCGAACCGCCGCTGGAAGCGCGCGGCGAGGTCCGCCGGCAGGGCCGAGCCGCTGCTGGCGACCGTGCGCAGCGCGGACGGAGCCGAGCGCGCCAGCACGCCCTCCGGCAGGTCGAGGATGCGCTGCAGCATGACGGGCACGGCGAACAGCGCGGTGCAGCGTTGCCGCCGCAGCACGTCCAGGGCCCGTTCGGGGTCGAACTTGCGCTGCAGCACCAGCGTCGCCCCGAGCACGGCCCCCAGCTGGAACCCGGCCACGCCCCAGGTGTGGAACAGCGGTGCGCTGATGAGGAGGCGCTCGCCGTGGCGCAGCGGCATGCGGGAGAAGATCGTCGCGGCGGGCTCCAGGCTCGGCGGGTCCGGGCGTCGGGCTCCCTTCGGCGAGCCCGTGGTGCCGGAGGTGAGCACGACCATCCGGGAGTGCCGCGTCGGCCGCGGCAGCGCGCGGTTGGGGCCGCGGGCGATGAGGTGCTCGAGGGTGGCGCGCCGCGTCGTCCCGTCGGTCCAGGCCAGCACGGTCTCCAGCCCGCTGGGGAGCTCGTCGCGGTGCCCGGCGAACTCCTCGTCGAGGACGAGCACGCCGACCCGCTGCTGCTCGACGACGTCGGCGACCTGCGTGCTGCTCAGGCCGGTGTTGAGCAGCACCACGTCGACGCCGAGCTTGCCGGCGGCGATGATCGTCTCGGCGGTTCCGTGGTGGTTGCGGCACAACACCCCGATGCGTTCGCCCGGGTGCAGCCGGTCCCGCAGCCCGTGCGCCAGCCGGGTGGTGCGGTGCTCCACTTCGGAGTAGCTGAGCACGCCGCGTTCGTCGATCACCGCGGGCCGGTCGGGGTGGCGCACGGCGCCGATGGCGAAGCCCAGCGGCGGGGTGACGCCCCAGCGGCGGTACGCGGCGGCGATGCGGGTGAGCTTGTCCGGGCGCAGGGGGCGCAGCACTCCCTGCCGCGCGAGGACGTACGCGGTGCGCAGTCCCGGGGCGGCGCGGGCCGCTCCGTTGACCAGGTGGCGCAGCAGGGCCGAGGTCGCTCGCGAGTGCACGTTCCACCTTTCGCCGGCTGTCTACTCGGAGTAGATGATGCCGTGGCAGTGGAGTCGCGAAAAGGTGTGCACATCATTCGGAGCAGGAGATCGGGCGCGGAGCAGGTGCCGCCTCCCGCTCCGCGGTCCCGGGGACTGACGACGGGGCACGCGGTGGCCACGGGTGGCGCCGGGGGCGCGGTGGCCACGGGTGGCGAACAGGCGGTCGACGACCGCCCCGCCGAGCACCGGCCCTCGCCCTCCCCTCGAGCGACCCGCGATCACGTGTTGATCACTCCTCCCGCAATCGTGTGGGGACAGCTCGCAATTTTCATGAAAATTGCAAATAGTCCCCACACGGGCGGGTGGAAAAACGCACCGCTCACCGATTCGTCCGAGGGGCGGTGCATCATCCGCGGCGGACCCGCGGTGCACCAAGGGTGCAGCGCGGGGGCTCCGGTACTGCTCCTCAGGAGCTCGCCGCGCCGGTGCGCCCTCAGGGGGCCGGCTTGTTCATGCCCGCAGGGCAGGCCTCGACCAGGAAGGTGTTGAGGTCCGTCGTGTCGCCGCGGATCTCGAAGGCGACCGAGTCGTACTGGTGCTGCGGCGGGCCGTCCGGGTCGTCCGGCAGCGGTCCGTAGAAGCTGGCGGTCGTGCCGTCGTACTGGTTGTTCACGAAGGAACCGACGCCCGCGATGCCGGGCTGCTGCCCGTAGTCCTCACGGACGTTGACGCGCTCGCCGCAGTAGTACAGGTCCATGCGGTTACCGCCGCCGTTGGCGCCTTCCCAGATGCACAGGTACCCCTCTTGGCACGCCCGTTCCATGCGCTCGAAGTCGTCCTGGTTCTCCTGGGCGGCGGCCTGGCCGGCGAAGATCGCGCCCATCGCCAGGGCGGTGGCGCCGGTGGTCGCGGCCGCGGCTCGGAGCGGACGTCCCGTGCGGGGCTTCGCGGGTGACATCGAACCTCCTCGGTCGGTAGTTCGGCGCGCCGCAGCGGCGGGAGGCAGCCGCGCGCCGTGGTTCGTGCTGTGGACCGCACGCAGGTGCGCGAATGGTCCACGCCACAGAGACGCCGAGGAGAGCGGAAGGGTTGTCTCCGGAAGGAGGCGAAAGTCGGAAATACCCGGTTCGAGGGGTAGTGCGGCGACACCGGGGCCGCTGCCCGAGGAGCGAAGGGGGCCGGTACGCGAAAAGGCCCGGCGCGCGGCCGGGCCATCGTGCGCTTCGCGGTGCGACCGGTATCAGACCGGGCGGACGGTGAGCCCGTTCGCCTCGGCGGTGAGGGTCAGCGTGCCCTCGTAGTCGGCGATCGGCAGCTCGTCCCGCACCAGCCGGTGCGGGGTGTCCTCGACCTGCACGCGCAGGCTCGTGGTGGACAGCTGCTGGGCGGACACGTCCTGGCCGCCGAGTTCCAGCTGCAGCGCACCGTCCTGCGCGGTGACGCTGAGCCAGCCGCCGCTGGTGGACACCTCGTCGGTGTCGTGCGCGACGGTCAGCTTGCCGTCGGCGCTGTCCGCGCGGATCGCGACGTGCGACAGCGCGATGTCGCGCTTGCCGTCGTCGGCTTCCAGCGCGATCACGTGCCGCTGGACCTCCTCGGCCGACTGCTCCGTCGGGTTCGGGGTCAGCACCGGCGCTCCCAGCTCGGCGGCGATCCGGTAGGGCTGCCAGCTCCCGGCGCCGATCAGGTTGACCACGGCGGCGATGTCGGCGTCGGCGAGCAGCCGCTCGCTGCCGGGTGCCGGTGTGATCTCGATGGCGGGGACGTTCCGCTCCTGCAGCAGCGAGCGCAGCGCCTTGGCGCGTTCGCGGTTGGTGCGGTCGAAGCCGCGCGTGATGGCCACGCTCGCCGTCGAACCGGCGACCGCGGCGGCGGCCTCGGTCAGCCTGGGCAGCGGCTCCCAGACCGGGGCGGGGTCCTCCGCCGGCTTGTCCGAGCGCACGCGCGTGGAGCTCACGGCATCGGTTGTCGTCTCCATCTTTCCCACTGTAGTGGGCCTACACCCGGTGTTTCACCGCGTTCCCGGCGCAGTGTGATCCACATCGCTGTGACGTTGCTCAAACCCTTCCGCTGCAGCAGCGCTGCGCGCTCGCGCGGGGCGGCCCGGTCCGCGACCGCCGTGAGCGGCTCGGCTGTGTTCCCGCCGGCGGGCAGTTGCTAGGTTGGAGCCCAGTGACGCGGGGTGCCCGGTGGCCCGGGCTGAGAGCAGACCCGTCGAACCTGACCTAGCTCGCACTAGCGGAGGGACGTCATGGTCGCCAATGTCGTCAGCATCGCCGGAACCGACCCCAGCGGGGGAGCGGGGATCCAGGCCGATCTCAAGGCGTTCTCCGCGCAGGGCACCTACGGCATGTCGGTGGTCACCGCCCTGGTCGCGCAGACGACCACGGGGGTCGCCGAAGTGCAGGAGATCCCGCCGGAGTTCGTCACCGCGCAGCTCGTGACGTTGTTCGACGACGTGCGCGTGGACGCGGTCAAGATCGGCATGCTCGCCAACGCCGAGGTGATCCGCGCGGTGGTGGACGTGCTGGACCGCTACCACCCGCCGCACGTGGTGCTCGACCCCGTCATGGTCGCCAAGAGCGGCGACCGGCTGCTGGCCCCGGAGGCGGTCCGCGGGCTGCGCGACGACCTGGTCCCGCGGGTGGACCTGATCACGCCGAACCTGCCGGAGGCCGCCGACCTGCTCGCCGAGCCGGAGCTCGGCGCCGAGGCGGGCATGCCCGCGCAGGCGCAGCGCCTGGCCGGGTTGGGGGCGAAGAACGTGCTGCTCAAGGGCGGGCACCTCAGCGGGGAGTCCAGTGTGGACGTGCTGCTCGCGGGCGGTGATGTGCGGACCGTCCGCAGCGAACGCGTGCGCACGGAGAACGATCACGGCACCGGCTGCACCCTGTCCTCGGCGATCGCGGCGCTGCGCCCCCAGCGCGCGGACTGGGCGGGCGCGGTGCGCGACGCGAAGCACTACCTCACCGAGGCGCTCCGGCACTCCGAGCGCCTCGACGTCGGTCACGGGCACGGGCCGGTGCACCACTTCCACCAGTGGTGGTGAGCCCACCGCCGCTCGCGGCGCACCGGATCGCCACCGGCCGCGCGCCGGATCGTTTCACCACCGATGCGAGGAGGACCCACTCATGAGCAACCTGCCCCCTCCGACGCCGGGCGGGTTCTGCGCCCGCGCCTGGGACCGCACCGCCGCGCTGCAGGACGCGATCGTGCAGCACCCGTTCAACGCGGCGCTCGCCGACGGGAGCCTGCCGCGGGACCGGTTCGCGTTCTACATCGTCCAGGACGGGCGCTACCTCGTCGCCTTCGCCCAGGCGCTGGCGGCGGCCGCCAGCCGCGCGGACGAGTCGGGCGACGCGGCGTTCCTCGCCGGGGCCGCGCGGGAAGCGGTCGTGGAGGAGCGCCGGTTGCACGCCGGCTACATCAACGAGCTCGGACTGTCCGATGAGGACGTCGAGGCGGTGCGGACGTCGCCGTCCTGCGACGCCTACACCTCGTACCTGCGGGCGTGCGCGGGAAGCGAGCCCTACCCGGTCCTGGTGGCGGCGATCCTCCCGTGCTTCTGGGTGTACCAGCACGTGGGCAGCACGATCCTCGACTCCGTGGGCGACGTCTCCGCGCACCCGTACCGGGCGTGGATCGAGACCTACGCCGACGAGGCGTTCGCCGATGCCGTCCTCACCGCGCGGGAGCTGACCGACCGCCTGGCCGAGCGGGCCGACGCGGACACGCGGCGCCGCATGTTCGACGCGTTCACCCGCGCCACCGAGTACGAGTGGCTGTTCTGGAACAGCGCCTGGGAGCGGGAGCAGTGGCCCACCGCCCAGTGGCGTCCGGACCCCGCCACGGCGGAGTCGTGAGGTCGCGCTGGAGTCGTGCGGCCCCGTCGGGGACGTGAGCTCGCGGGGCAACTCCCGGTGCCCGGTCCGCCCGGGCTCCGCGGCGCGGCGGAGGGGGTCCTTCGAGCGGCCGCGGGGCGCGCTCGGGGTCGCGGCGGCCGTCGCGCCGATCGGCTCGCGCCGGTGTTCAGCCGCCGTAGATGGACCAGGCGAGCTTGGCCTTGTCCTCCTGCAGCGCCCGCAAGCGGTCGGGCGGGAACCCGCCGCCGCGGGGCAGGTCCGGGATGTCGGTGGCTTCGCTGAGGGTCCAGCTGGACCCGCGTTCGATCAGCGAGCGGTGCTTGTTGGCGTAGTACTCCGGGTTGACCGACACGGCGACGCCGTTGGCACCGACGGCCGCGGCCATGAGGTGCGTGTGGAAGCGGGTGGACAACCAGTACTGCCCCTCGGCCGCGGGCAGTCCCCGGTCCATGACCTCGGAGAACGGGTAGAACCGCGCTCCCGTCAGGTCGTGCTCGACGAGGCGGTAGAGCTCGCGGTCCACGCGGGGGATGCCCTCGACCACGCCGACCTGGCTCGGGTGCACGCCCCAGGAGCGCAGCGTGTCGAGCACGAACCCGGCGAGGTTCGGCAGCGAGGTCGTCAGCAGGTCCGACTGCAGGCAGAGCATGAACTCGCACAGGTCGTCGTCGCGGTAGCGGTCCGGCTGGACGCCGAAGAACATGTCGTCGCCGCTGTCGGAGGTGAGCACCCCCTCGCCGAGCATCTCGGCGGAGGGGGTGTCGCGCACGTCGACGAGGGAGAACTGGCCGGCGAGGTTGCGCAGCAGCGGGCGGCTCTCCTCGGGAGCGGGCCACAGCCCTTGGCCGGTGAGCACGGCGCGCCCGCCGGAGCGCCGGGTGGCGGCGACGGAGGCGGCCAGCAGGCCGTAGTGGCGCGGCCAGATCTCGTTGATGTAACCGCCGCCGATGACGTGGACGATGTCGGCGCGCGCGGCGAGCTCGATCCCGGAGATCCAGCGGGGAGCGATGCCCGGGTCGTTGATGGCGCTCTGCACGAACGCGGACACCTCCCACGGTTCGTCGGAGGGGGCTTCCCAACAGAGCCGCCAGAAGGTGTCGGTGAAGCGCACGCGCGGGTGCAGCCCGTCGAGCAGGGTCGCGCTGGGGCCCGGGTTGGGGCAGTCCACCCACACGTCGCTGTCCGGGGCGATGCGCGCGAGGTGGCGGAGCCAGGTCGCGGCGATCAGCTCGTCGCCGTAGTTCGGGTTCCCCGTGGTGGCGACCAGGTAGACGGTTTCCGGGGGTGCTGCGCCACTGCTGTTCACGGCTGCTCCAACGTGTCGGGGTTCACGAAGTCGGGGAGGTCAAGGAACAGGCTCTGAAACTAGCAACCCCGCGAGCACCGGGTGTTCTCGACGGGTGCGGCGGTCCGGTTTGCCCGCCGCGGAGGGGGACGCGGCGGGCCGAACGCGACGGACCGGACGCCACCTGGTGGTGAGGCGCCCGGTCCGCCCGTGTCGTGCGCGCTATGCGGTTTTCCTCGTCTCGCCGAGTTCGGTGCGGAGGCGTTCCAGCCGCTTGCGCGAGCGCGCGAAGCGCCAGGCGTACTTCCGCTCGTAGAGATCGGTGGGCACGACCGAGGTGTCCGCGCGTGCGCCGTGCCGCGGCTCGGGAGCCGTGCCGGCGGCCGCCTCCGGGGCGGACTCGTTGCCGAGGGCACCGCCCAGGTCGCCGCCGAGGCTGACCGACCCCGCGTACTCCGGGCTGGTGCGCTTGCCCGCCAGCTGCGCCCCGGTGGCTGCGGTTCCGCCCCGCGGTTCCGGGGAGTCCGGGGTGTGCGCTTCGTGCTTGCCGCGGACCTGCGGTGGTGCGGCCGCTTCGGTGGCCGCCGCGTGCGATTCCGCCGCCGGCGCGGTAGCCGGTTCCGGTGCGGTGCCGTCGTTCCCGGACGAGTCCGGTTCCGAGGCGGCGTGCCGGCCGCGTGCTGCGGTGGAGTCGCCGGCCGCGGACTGCTGCACGAGCAGCGCGCGGTTGCGCCGCTGCACGGCTCTGCTGCGCCGCTGCGAGCGGCGCAGCAGCGGCCAGAAGATCAGCGTGGCCAGGATGAAACCGCCGATGAAGGTCACGAGCAGGATGTCCACTGCGCCTCTCCGCTCCGTTCGCGTCAGTTCTGCAGTGCGCCGGTGTCGTGGGAGTCGGAGCCGTTGGACCGGTGCGCCACGTCGTTGAGCGCCGGGGAGAAGTCCTGCTGCTGGATTTCCCGCTGCTCCGGCAGGTTCACCGCGGTCTCCGCCAGGTCCTCCCCGTCGGTGGTGCTCCCGGCGGTGGAGTCGGTGGCGGTGACCTGCACCGGTGTGCTCAACGTCTGCCAGTCGTGGTAGCGCAGCGTGTCCGCCGAGTTGTCCAGCAGGCTGCGCGCGTTCTCCATTGTGGCCAGAACGCCGTGGCGCAGCTGCTCCAGCTGCGCGTGCTTGGCGTGGATCTCCTCGAGCGCTTCCAGGCGCATGCGCTCGGTTTCGGCGTCCCACTCGCCGCAGCGGCGCCGCGCCTCGCCGAGCGCGGCATCGGCCTCTTCCTGCGCGGCGTCGATGATCCGCTTGTACTCGTTGCGGACCTCCTGGCGCAGGCGCTGTTCGCGGGTGCGGAGCTCGCTGAGGTTCTGGTCGTGCTCGCGGCGCTGCAGGTCGCGCCGGGCCTCGACCTCGGCGATCAGCGAGCTGCACTCGTCGCGCAGCTGCCGGGCGTTCTCCTCGGCCTGCGTGATCAGCTCGCGCGCTTCGTTCTCCGCGGTGCCGCGGATAATCTCGGCCTGCCGCTGCGCGTCGGAGCGGAGGGTCTGCACTTCCTCCTCGGCGTTGGCGAGCATGTTGTGCACGCGCTGGGAGGCGGCGGGCAATCCCGTGTCGGAGGCCTCGAGGGTCTTCAGGCGCCGTTCCGTCTCGTCGAGGGCGCTGCGGGTTTCGTCGCAGAGCTTGCGCAGGTCGCCGTTGAGGCGGACGGCCTCGTTGCGGTCCAGCGTGATGAGCTTGAGCTGGTCTTCCAGGTGCTCGATGTGTTCGATGACCTGGTTGCGGTTGAACCCGCGGATCTGGATGTCGAAACCCGGACGGAGCGGGACGACGGCATCGGCGGCGTCTTCCATGGTGGAAACTCCCTCCGGACGTGTGCACAACCTCGCTGGGTGGAGGGTAGGAGCGTTCGCGCAGCTTCGCCCATCGAGAAACGCTGACCGCCACCTGATCAGGTAGTGATCGACTCCGGTTTCGTCCACTGTGTACGCACTGTGCATGATCGGGGCGGTTTCGCGGGGCCCGGGGCCGCGGAGTTAACAAATCGGGGGAGTTAGGTTAGCCTTCCTTCTCGAGGAGGTTGCTGTGATCAACGATGCGGAGCTCGCCGGCGCCGCGCACGAGCGGGCGGCGTCCCTGCTGCGGTGCTGGTTGGCGGAGACGCACACCCCGGTGGCGGAGGGGGCGCTGCGGCTCTCCGCCGGTCCCCTGCGCATCGGCACCGACGTCGTCCACTGCTCGCCGACGGGGCAGCACGGGTTCGGTCCGATCCACGTGCTGGACGAAGCGGAAGAACCGGTCGCCGCGGCCGAACCGGCGCTGCTGGCGACGGCCTGCTCGATCGAGGCCCGCCGCCGCGCCCTCGCCGACGCGCCGATCAACGCGCTCGGCGGGAGCCGGCTGCTGGAGGGCGTCGTGCGCGCGGCCGTGGCCGGGCCGCCGGATCTCGGCGCCGCCGCGCCCCCCTGGTCCGCGCAGGTGACCGATGCGCAGCAGGCGCGCTCCGCCCTGGCCGAGCACGTCGACCGGCGCGTGCTGCCGGCTGCGCGCGGCGCCGCGAACCCGGAGCGGGCGACGGTCGAGCTGCTCACGCGGGGGATCCTGCCCGCGATCGGGGACCTCGGGCGGCGCGGTGTGGCCGCCGAGCACGACCTGCTCGCCGAACTCGCCGGGCGCATCTCCGCCGCGGCCGGGGCGGAGACCGACGAGGCGACCGGTGCGCTGCTCCGCTCGTGGGCGCGGGAGGCGACCCTGGCCGATCTGGCCGTGCTCAACGGTTCGGGCCTCGGCGAGGACGGGGTGCTGGGGGTGCCGCACCGGGTGCCGAACCCGCTGCGCGCCCACGCGGAACCGCACCGCGACGTCGCCGCGGTCCCGGGGGTCGTGCTGCCCGAGCTGCCCGACTTCGCGCTCCGCCCGGTGCGCCTGGGCGCGGGCGACGGCGACCCGGACGTCACCGCTGTGCACCGGTGGATGAACACCGAGCACGTCGCGGTGAACTGGGAGCAGGCCTGGAGCTGGCAGGAGTGGCGCGCGGAGCTGTCCACCCAGCTGTCCGGGCGGCACTCCGTTCCGTGCCTCGTGGGTCGCGACGGGCGGGAGTTCGCCTACGTCGAGGTCTACCGCGTGGTGCGGGACCGGCTCGCCGCCTGCTACTCCTTCGACGACCACGACGTCGGGGTGCACATCGCCATCGGTGATCCCGCCAGCACCGGCCGCGGGATCGGCGCGGCGCTGCTGCGCCAGGTCGCCGAAGGCGTGCTGGCGGCGGATCCGCGGGTGCGCCGGGTCGTGGCCGAACCGGACGTGCGCAACGCGGCCTCGGTGGCGGCGTTCGGCAAGGCGGGCTACGTGCAGCTGCGCGAGGTGGGGCTGCCGACGAAGAACTCGGCGCTGATGGTGTTCGAGCGCGCCTGACCGATCGGTGCGGCGCAGGTGAGTCGCCCCACTCGATCTGTTCGCCCTTCTTCGCGATGAACTAAGGTAAGGCTAACTTCGTTCTGGGAGGGGGAGGTCATGCCGCGGGAGTCTGCCGACCGGTCCGCGCGGGAGCTCCGGGAAGCGCACATCGGCGAACAACCGGGACCGGACCGGGACCTCCCGGATGACGGGACCGCGTGCATGCCGCTGACCAGCGCGCAGGCCGGTGTGCTCGTCGCCGACCAGATCTCCGGGGACACCGGGCGGACGTGCGGTTCGCACTACAACACCGCCGAGCGGGTGGAGATCCGCGGGCCGATCGACCCCGAACGGTTCCGCGCGGCCTGGCGGCGGGTCGTCGCCGAGACCGACAGCCTGCGCATCCGGGTGCGCACCGAGGGCGATGTCCCGCGGCAGAACGTCGACCCCGCCGGTACAGCCGAGCTCGCGGTCGTCGACCTCGCCGCCGCGGACGAGCCGGAGTCCCGCGCCGCGGAGTGGATCCGGGCGGACCTGCGCACGCCGGTCGACCTCACCGGCCGCGCCGGCGCCGGCCGGCCCGTCAACGGGCTGACCACGGGGGCGCTGCTGCGCCTGGGCACCGAGCGCTGGTGGTGGTACCAGCGCATCCACCACGTGGCCGTCGACGGGTACGGATTCTCCCTGCTGCTGCGCCGCACCGCCGAGATCTACACCGCGCTGTCCGAGCAGCGCGACCCCGGCGCGTCCCCCTTCCGCCCGCTGTCCACCCTGGTCGGGGCGGAGCGGGAGTACCGGGCCTTCGAGCGGTTCGGCACCGATGCCGCGCACTGGGCGCGGCGGTGCGCGGACTGGCCCGAGATCGCCTCCCTCGGCGAGGGGCCGAGCTCCGCGGCCGCCGAGTTCCGGCGCCAGACCGACCGGATTCCCGCGGACCTGCGCGCGCAACTGTCCACCGTGGCCGAATCGGCCGGAACCCTCTGGCCCGACGCGTTCCAGGCGGCCTTCGCCGCCTACGTCCGCGCGCTAACCGGAAACCCCGAGGTGGTGCTCGGCGCGCCGGTGACGGCGCGGCTCGGTTCGGGAGCCGCGCGCGTGCCCGCCCCGGCGGTCAACGTGCTGCCGCTGCGGTTGGCGCTCGACGGCGCGGACACCCGCGACGAGCTGGTGCGCCGCGTCGCCGCCGAGGGCGGCCGGCTGCGCCGGCACCAGCGCTACCGCGCCGAGGACCTGCGCCGCGACCTCGGGCTGCTCAGCGGACAGCGCCGGCTGTTCGGCCCGCAGGTGAACATCAAGCCGTTCGACTGCGAGCTGAGCTTCGCCGGCAGCCCCGCCGAGGTGCACAACGTCGTCGCCGGACCCGTCGACGACCTCACCGTTGCGCTGTTCACCCAGGACGGGCGCGTGGAGTTCGACGCGGACCCCGCGCGCTACTCCGAGGAGGAGCTCACCGGGCACCGGCAGCGCTTCCTGCGCTTCCTGCGCACCTTCGCCGCCGCGGACGGTTCGGCGCGGCTGCGGGAGCTGCCGCTGCTCGACGGGGCGGAGCGGCGGCGGGCGCTCGGGCTCGACGCGGCACCGGTGCAGCGCACCGCAGCGGAAGCGGCGCCGGAGGGGCGCACCCTGCCGGAGCTGTTCGAGCAGCAGGTGCAGCTCACCCCCGAGGCCGTCGCCGTGCGCGACGGAGCGGACAGCATCACCTACGGCGAGCTGAACGCGCGCGCCAACCGCCTCGCCCAGTACCTCATCGACCGCGGGGTGGGGCCGGACCAGCTGGTCGCGCTGACGTTCCAGCGCTCGGCGGAACTCGTCGTGGCGGTGCTGGGCACGTTGAAGTCCGGTGCCGCCTACCTCCCGCTGGACCCGGAGCAGCCGCGGCGCCGCCGCGAGCACGTCCTCGCCGACGCGCGTCCGGCGCTGGTGCTCACCGACACCGCTTCGGTGGAGCGGACCGGCGCCGCGGAGTCCGATGAGGACGCAGCCGGCGGGCCGGTCCGCGTCGTCCTCGACGGCCCGCAGGCGCGGCGCGCGCTCGCGCAGCTGCCGGAGCGCGACCCCCGTCCCGGTGCGCGGGGCCGCCTGCGGCCGGAGCACAGCGCCTACGTCATCCACACCTCCGGTTCGACCGGCGAGCCCAAGGGCGTGGTCGTGCCGCACGCCACCGTGGTCCGGTTGTTCACCGCCACCGCGCCCCGGTTCCACTTCGGAGCCGACGACGTGTGGACGCTGTTCCACTCGTACGCGTTCGACTTCTCCGTCTGGGAGCTGTGGGGCGCGCTGCTGCACGGGGGGCGGATCGTCGTCGTCGACCGCGACACGGCGCGCTCGGCGGTGGAGTTCCACCGGCTGCTGCAGCGGGAACGGGTCACCGTGCTCAACCAGACCCCGTCGGCGTTCCACGAGCTCGACCGGGCCGACGCCGAACTCGCCGCCGCGGGCGAAGCGGGCGAACTCGCCCTGCGGTGGGTGGTCTTCGGCGGTGAGGCGCTGGAACCGGCGCGGCTCGGCGACTGGTTCTCCCGGCACCCGCGCGGGCCGGGGCTGGTGAACATGTACGGCATCACCGAGACCACGGTGCACGTCACCCACCACCCGCTCGACGCCGAGCGGGCGTCCACCGAGCGGGGAAGCGCCATCGGCCGCCCGATCCCCGACCTGCGGGCGTACGTGCTCGACGAGTGGCTGCGCCCCGTGCCGCCCGGGGTGACCGGTGAGCTCTACGTCGCCGGTGCCGGCCTGGCGCTCGGCTACCTGGGCAAGCGCGCGCTGACGGCGGAGCGGTTCGTCGCCGACCCGTTCGGACCTCCGGGCAGCAGGATGTACCGCACCGGCGACCTGGCCCGCTGGCGCACCGGGGCCTTCGACGAGCTCGAGTACCGCGGCCGGGCCGACGAGCAGATCAAGGTGCGCGGGTTCCGCATCGAACCGGGCGAGGTCGAGGCGCGCCTGCTCGAGCACCCCGCGGTGCGCGACGCCGCGGTGGTCGTGACCACCGACGGCGCCGGCGAGCGACGCCTCGTCGGCTACGCGGCCGGCACCGCCGACCCCGATGAGCTGCGCGAGCACCTGCTCGCGCGCGTGCCCGAGCACATGGTGCCCGCCGTGGTCGCACCGGTGGAGCGGATCCCGGTCACCGCCAACGGCAAGCGCGACGTGCGCGCGCTGCCGCAGCCGCAGTTCGGCGCGGCCGGGCGGGGGCGCGCCCCGCGGGACGAGCGGGAACGCGCGCTGTGCGAGCTGTTCGCCGAGGTGCTGGGTGTGCCCGAGGTGCACATCGACGCCGACTTCTTCGAGCTCGGCGGCCATTCGCTGCTGGCCACGCGGCTGCTCTCGCTGATGCGGGCGCGGCTGGGCCGCGACGTGCCCGTGCGCGCCCTGTTCGACAACCCCACGGTGGCCGGTCTGGCTGCGCTGACCGATGTGGACACCCGCGCCGCGGGCGTGCGGCGCGTGCAGCGCCCCGCGCGCGTTCCCCTGTCCTACGCCCAGCAGCGCTTGTGGTTCCTCAACCGGTTGTGGGGACCGGACCCGACGTACAACATGCCGCTGACGCTGCGCCTGGACGGCGACCTCGACGAGGACGCCCTGCGCCGTGCCGTCGCGGACGTGGCCGTCCGGCACGAGAGCTTGCGGACCGCGTTCCCGGAGACCGAGGGGGAACCGGAGCAGCGGGTCCTCGACGAGGTGCCCGAGCTGCGCGTGGTCGACACCGACGAGCAGCACCTGCGCGCGGAGCTCGCCAAGCACGCCCGCACCGGCTTCGACCTCGCCCGCGAGCTGCCGCTGCGCGCGGTGTTGCTGCGCACCGGCCCGCAGGCGCACGTGCTGTTGCTGCTGCTGCACCACATCGCCGTGGACGAGTGGTCGCTGCGGCCGCTGCTGGCGGACTTGGCCACCGCCTACCGCGCGCGGTGGGCCGGGCGGCCCCCGCGGTGGGCGGAGTTGCCGGTGCAGTACATCGACCACGCGTTGTGCCAGCGCGCCGCGGTCGAGGAGGCCGAGTCCACCGAGGACGGTTCCCGCGCGTTCTGGATGCGCGAGCTCGACGGCGTTCCCGAGGAGCTCGACCTGCCGGCGGACCGGCCGCGTCCGGCCGAGCCGAGCCGGCGGGGCGGGACAGTGCGGTTCACCGTGGACGATGAGCTGCGGGCGCGGATCGGCGAACTCGCCGCGGCGCACCGGGCCAGTCCGCTGATGGTGCTGCAGGCCGGTTTCGCCGCGCTGCTCACCCGGCTCGGTGCGGGCGCGGACGTCCCGCTGGGCACGCCGGTGGCCGGGCGGGACGACACCGCGCTCGACGACCTCGTCGGGTTCTTCGTGAACACCCTCGTGGTGCGGGTGGACACCGCCGGCGATCCCACGTTCGCCGAGCTCGTCGAACGCACCCGCGACCGGGCGCTGGCGGCCTACGAGCACGCGGACATGCCGTTCGAGCGGCTCGCGGAGCTGCTGCGTCCGCACCGCTCGCCAGCGCGCAACCCGCTGTTCCAGGTCATGCTCACCTACTGGGGCGAGCCGGAGCGCGAACCGCCGCAGCTGCCCGGGCTGCGCGTGCGGCTGGACGACCTGTCCGAAGTGGACCTCGGGACGGCCAAGTTCGACCTCGCGGTCAACCTCACCGACAACGCCGCGGGCGGCGCGGACGGGATCGTCCAGTTCAGCCGCGACCTGTTCGACGAGCCCACCGTGCAGCGGCTCGCGGACCGGTTCTGCGGGCTGCTGCGGGCGGCCGCGGCCGATCCTGCGACGCCGCTGCGGCGGCTGGAGCTGCTCTCGGCGGACGAGCGGGAGCAGTTGTCCACCTGGGGCAGCGCCGAGGGCGAGGTGCGCGAGTCCGACCGCGGCACGTTCCCGGAGCTGTTCGCCGCGCAGGCCGCCCGCACCCCGGAGGCGACCGCGCTCGTCTTCGGCGAGGAGGAGCTGACCTACCGCGAGCTGCACGAGCGGGTCGACGGCCTCGCCCGCGCGCTCGCCGAGCGGGGCGTGGGCCGCGGCGACGTCGTGGGCGTGCTGCTGCCGCGGTCGCCGGAGCTGTTCATCGGCCTGCTCGCGGCCATGTCCACGGGGGCCGCGTACCTGGCGCTGGACCCGGAGTACCCGGACGAGCGCCTGCGCACGATGGTCGGCGACGCCCGGCCGCGGTGCGTGATCAGCACGCCCGAGGCGTCCGATGCGGACTTCGACCTGCCGGTGGTGGCTCCGCACGCGCGACCGCGGGGGGAGGTCGAGCCGCGGGCGCCGCGACTGGACGACCCGGCCTACCTGATCTACACCTCAGGGTCGACGGGCAAGCCGAAGGGCGTGCTCGTGCCGCACCGGGGGATCGGGAAGCTGCTGGCCACGCAGCGCGAGCGCATCGGCGTCACCGCCGCCAGCAGGGTGCTGCAGTTCGCCTCCCCGAGCTTCGACGTGGCGTTCTGGGAAATCTGCATGGGCCTGCTGAGCGGGGCGGCGCTCGTCGTCGTGCCGAGCGAGCTGCGCGTGCCGGCCGAACCGCTGGCCGCCTACGCCCGCCGACACGCGGTCACCCACCTGGCGCTGGGGCCGTCGGTGCTGAGCACGTTCGACGCCGAGGCCGAGCTCCCGGAGGGGGCGACACTGCTGTGCGGTGCGGAGAAGGTGCCGCCGGAGGTGGTGCGCCGCTTCGGGCGGGGCCGCCGCATGTTCAACTGCTACGGCCCGACCGAGGCCACGGTGAACGCCACGCTGTGGGAGTGCACCGCCGAGGAGCTGGGCAGCTCGGTGCCGATCGGTTCGCCCGACCCGGGAGTGCGGCTGTACGTGCTGGACGCGGCGCTGCGGCCGGTGCCGCCCGGGGTCGAGGGCGAGCTGCACATCGCCGGGACCGGGCTGGCGCACGGCTACCTGGGGCGGCCGGGGCGCACGGCGGAGCGGTTCGTCGCCGACCCCTGCGGCCCGCCCGGTTCGCGCATGTACCGCACCGGCGACGTGGTGCGGTGGCGCCGCGACGGCGTGCTCGAGTTCGTCGAGCGGGTCGACGAGCAGGTCAAGATCCGCGGGTTCCGCATCGAGCTCGGCGAGATCGAGGCCGCCCTCGGCGAGCACCCGGCCGTGGCCGGCACGGCGGTCGCGGTGCGCACCGACGAGTCGGGCGACCGGCGGCCCGCGGGGTACGTGGTGCCGCGGACCGGGGCCGCCGGGGAGGTCACGCCCGCCCAGCTGCGGCGGCACGTGGCCGAGCGGCTGCCGGGCCACATGGTGCCGAGCGTGGTGCTGCTCGAGACGCTGCCGCTGCTGCCGAGCGGCAAGCTCGACCGCGCCGCGCTGCCCGCACCGGACCGCGACGACGAGCCCGCGGAGATCACCACGCCGCGCACTCCCGCGGAGGAGGCGCTGTGCCGCCTGTTCGCGCGGGCGCTCGGGGTGACCCGCGTGGGGGTGCACGACGACTTCTTCGACCTCGGCGGGCACTCGCTGCTGGCGGCGAAGCTGATGGGACTGGTGCGCGACGAGCTGGGCGTGCGGATCAACGTCGGCACGCTGTTCTCCGCGCCCACGGTGGCCGAGCTGGCCGACCGGCTGCACGGCGACACCGGGCGGGACGCGTTGGAGGTCCTGCTGCCGCTGCGCACCCGCGGCGAGCGCAACCCGCTGTTCTGCGTGCACCCGGCGGCCGGGCTGTCCTGGCCGTTCTCCGGGCTGCTCAAGCACATCGACCCCGAACGCCCGGTGTACGGGCTGCAGGCGCGCGGGCTGGCCGAACCGCGGCCGGTGCCGGAGACGCTGGCCGAGATGGCCGAGGAGTACCTGCAGCACGTGCGCGCGGTGCAGCCGCACGGGCCGTACCAGCTGCTCGGGTGGTCCTTCGGCGGCGTCGTGGCGCACGAGATGAGCACGCGGCTGCAGGCGCAGGGGGAGGAGGTCGACCTGCTGTGCATGCTCGACGCCTACCCGAAGGACGTCTGGGACGAGCTGCCCGGCGAGGTCGACGCGCTCGAGGCGCTGCTGCACATGGCCGGGCACGACACCTCCGGCATGGCGGAGGCGGAGTTCACCCGGGAAGCGGTGGCCGGGATCCTCTCCGCGGACGGCAGCGCGCTGGCGAACCTGGCCGAGCACACGATCGACGCGATCATCGACAACTTCGTCACCTGCGCGGTGCTGGAGAACACTTCCGAGCACGACCCGTTCGACGGCGACGTGCTGTTCTTCACGGCCGCGGAGAACCAGGCCAAACCCTCGCTGACGCCGCGGATGTGGGAGCCGTACGTGCGCGGGCGGGTGCAGAACCACGACATCGCCTGCGAGCACAAGGACATGACCGAACCCGGGCCGATCGCCGAGATCGCCCGGGTGGTGGACCGGCGCCTGGCCGACGCGCCGTGACCGCTCCGGCGGGCACCGGTGCAGCGAGCAACGGCCCGGCGGGGAGCGGCCCGGTGGGAAGCGGCGCAGCGGGAACCAGCCCCCGCGAGAGGAGGAGACAACGGTGACGAACCCGTTCGAGGATCCGCAGGCGGAGTACTGCGCGCTGCTCAACGAGCAGGACCAGTACTCGTTGTGGCCGGCCGCCCTGGAGGTGCCGGCCGGGTGGTCGGTCGCGTTCGGCCCCGCCGGGCGGGAGGCGTGCCTGGAGCACATCGAGGCGCAGTGGACGGACATCCGCCCGGCGCGGTCGGTGGCCGACGATCCCTCGCGGGGCCGCTGATGGCGGCATCGCCGGCCGGGGGAGGGGGGCGGCGCGTCGATCCGCGGACAGCGGTGTGCGTCGTCTACGTCGTGGCCATGTTCACCAGCGGCATGGACGCGACGATCGTCAACGTCGCGCTGCCCGCGATCGCCGAGGAGCACGCGGTCCCGGAGCACGCCACCGCGCCGGTGAACGTGGCCTACCTGGTCAGCCTCGCCATGTGCGTCCCGGCCTCGGGGTGGCTCGGCGACCGGTTCGGCACCAAGCGGGTGTTCCTCGGCGCGTTCGGCGTGTTCGTGGCCGCGTCGCTGTGGTGCGGGTTGGCCGGCGGACTGGGCGAGCTGACCGCGGCGCGCCTCGCGCAGGGCGCGGGGGCGGGCGTGGTCAGCCCGGTCGCGCTGACGATGCTGTTCCGGGCCTACCCGCCCGAGCAGCGGGTCGGGCTCTCGCGGCTGCTCGTGCTGCCGACCGCGGTGGCGCCGGCGCTGGGGCCGCTGCTCGGCGGCTTCTTCGTGGACCACCTCGACTGGCGGTGGGGCTTCTTCGTGAACCTGCCGGTCGGGTTGCTGGGGTTGGCCTTCGGCGCGCGGTACCTGGTCGAGCACGTGGAGTCGGCGGGGCGCCGGTTCGACGTGACCGGTTTCGCGCTGGCGGTCCCGGGCGTGGGCGCGGTGATCTACGCGTTGGAGGCGCTGCCGCGGACCGGCGCGTCCTCCCCGGTGCCGTGGTTGGCCGGCGGGGCCGGCGCGGTGCTGCTGGCGGTGCTGGTGCGCGGCCAGGTGCGGCGCGCCGCGCCGCTGCTGGACGTGCGGCTGTTCCGCGACCGGTCGTTCCGGCTGGCGAGCCTGGTGCTGGTGACGTGCGTGGCCGGGTTCCTGGGCACGTTGTACGGGTTCACGCTGCTGTACCAGTCGGAGCTGGGGGCTTCGGCCTGGGAGACCGGCCTGGTGACCACGCCGAAGGCGCTCGGGTTGGTGCTGGCCTCGCAGGTGCTCGCCTGGGCCGATCGCGCGCTCGGTCCGCGCGTGCTGGTCAGCGCGTCGATGGCCGGGGCGGCGGTGTCGTTCGCGGCGATGTCGACCGTGGGCGCGGCCGGGCTCTGGTACGCGGCGCTGGTGCAGTTCGCCTCGGGGTTCTTCGTGGGGCTGGCGAGCACGGAGCTGCAGGTGGTGGCGTTCGCGACGATCTCCGGTGCCGCCACGGGCTCGGCGTCGACGCTGTTCACCGTGCAGCGGCAGATCGGCTCGGCCGTGGGGGTGGCCCTCACGGCGGGCGTGCTCGCGGTGGCGGGGGTCGGTTCCGCCGGCGCGCCGGCGCACCCCGCGGCCTACCACGCGGCGATGGGCGTCTCCGCCGTCTGCGCCCTGGCCGGGGCCGCGCTGGCGCTGCGGTTCCGGACCGGGCGCTCCGGGCGGGGCGGCAGCCCCGGACGTCGTTCGGCGGACAGCGCGGGTGAACCGGACGAAGGAGATCCGGATCACTCCGCCCAGGACAGGACGAAGGTGTGTGGTTAGCCTTGCCTAAGTACGGTGATCTCGCCCTGAACAGGGCGATCTCGCGGGGAGGAGACCAGCCGATGAGCACCGCGGACGTCCGCCGCCCGCGCCGGGCGCAGCACCCCCGTCCGCCGGCCCGCGCGCTCGAGGTGCTGCGCGCGGCGCAGATCAGCCCCGGGATGCGTCGCGTGACCCTCGGCGGCGAGGAGCTGGCCGGGTTCCAGGAGGGCCGCAGCGGCCCGAACGTCAAGGTCTTCGTCCCCCGCGAGGATCAGCAGCGGCCGGTGCTGCCGCGGATCGACAGCGGGACCGGGCGCTACGTCTGGCCCGACCCCGCGCAGCGGCCGACCATGCGCACCTACACCGTGCGCCGCTACGACGCCGAGCGCGCCGAGCTCGACATCGACTTCGTGCTGCACGGCGACGACGGCGTCGCCGCCACCTGGGCGCGCGACGCGCGGCCGGGGGACGCGCTCGGCGTGATGGGCCCCGGCGGCAAGACCTGCCGCCCCGCCGGCTGGTACCTGCTGGCCGGGGACGAGACCGCGCTGCCGGCGATCTCCGCCCTCGTCGAATCCCTGCCGGAGACGGCCCGGGGGCAGGTGTTCGTCGAGATCGCCGGCGAGGCCGAGCAGCAGCCCGTCGAGCGTCCGCCCGGCGTCACCTGGACGTGGCTGCACCGCGACGGCACCGCCCCCGGGTGCAGCCGCGCGCTGCCCGGCGCGGTGCGCGCCGCGGACATCCCCGCCGACGTCGACGTCTCCGCCTGGGTGGCCGGCGAGTCCGGGCTCGTCCGCGACGTGCGCCGGCACCTGCGCGGTGACCGCGGCCTCGACGCCGGCTCCGTGCTGGCGATCGGCTACTGGAAGCGCGGCATGCCCGAGCCGGAGTACCACGACAAGCACAACCACGACCGCGATTGACGGGGGGACGCGTGTCCACCGCAGCGCACCCGACGGGGAAGGCGACGGATCCGATGGGCGGAGGGGACGGCGAACACCCCGGCGAAGGCGACTACGACGTGCTCGGTGTCGGCTTCGGCCCGTCCAACCTGGCCCTGGCCATCGCGATCGAGGAACACAACCGGTCGACCGCGCGAGCGCCGCTGTCCGGCCTCTTCCTGGAGCGGCAGGAGGACTTCGGCTGGCACCGGGGCATGCTCATCGACGGCACCACGCTGCAGGTCTCCTTCCTCAAGGACCTGGTGACGCCGCGCGACCCGGCCAGCGACTTCTCCTTCCTGTGCTACCTGCGCGAGCGGGGGCGGTTGGCCGACTTCATCAACCACAAGACGCTGTTCCCCACCCGAGTCGAGTACCACGACTACCTCGAGTGGGCGGCGAGCAGGATGGCCCACCGGGTGCGCTACGGCAGCGAGGTCGTCTCGGTCGCGCCCGTCCGCGACGGGCAGCGCATCACCCGGTTCGCGGTCACCACCCGCAGCGCCGACGGCTACCGCACCTACCGGGCCCGCAACCTCGTCCTCGGTCTCGGCCTGGAGGCGGCGATGCCGCGGGGAGTGGTCGAGAGCGGGCGCGTCTGGCACAACCTCGACCTGCTGCAGCGGGTGGAGCAGCTGGGCGAGCCCTCGCCGCGCCGGTTCACCGTCGTCGGTGCGGGGCAGAGCGCCGCCGAAGCGGTGGAGTACCTGCACCGCGCGTTCCCCGGCGCCGAGGTCTGCGCGGTGTTCCGCCGCTACGGCTACAGCCCCTCCGACGACAGCCCCTTCGCCAACCGCATCTTCGACCCGCAGGCCGTGCAGGACTTCTACGCGGCACCGGAGGGGGTCAAGGGCATGCTGGCCGGCTACCACGCCAACACGAACTACTCCGTGGTCGACCTGGGGCTGATCGAGGAGCTCTACCGCCGCCACTACCAGGAGAAGGTCACCGGCGAGCACCGGCTGCGCGTCCACCACGCCAGCGAGCTCCGCGGAGTGGAGGAGCACGCCGGTGGCGTGCGCGCGGAGGTCGAGTTCCTGCCGACCGGAGAGCGGCAGGTGCTGGACAGCGACGTCCTCGTCTGCGCGACCGGCTGCAGCCCGCGGGACCCCTTCGCCCTGCTCGGCGAGGTCGGCCCGCACTGCCTGCGCGACGAGCTGGGGCGGCCGTCTGTGGGGCGGGACTACCGCCTGCGCACCACCGACGACCTCGAGGCCGGGATCTACCTGCAGGGCGGCACCGAGCACGCGCACGGCATCACCTCCTCGTTGCTGTCCAACGGGGCGGTGCGCGCCGGTGAGATCCGCGACGCGCTGCTGTCCTCCCGGGCGGTGACCGGGCGCGCCCGTGCCCGTGCGGGTGCCCGCTGAGCCGCGCCGACCACGAGCGCGCCGAGACCTCCGGCGAGGAGGCGCAGCCGCGCGCCCCCGCGCCGCGCGCGGCGTGATCGGGTGGGACCTCCGCGCGGTGGCCCCGGTCCCCGCCGGGCAGCGCCCGGGGCCTGCCCGGCCCCCGGAGACCGCCTGGCCCCCGGGGCAGCGCCCGCGCCGCGGGGAGGCGCCGGGTCGGCACCGCCGCCGGTGAGCAACCCCGCCGAGGGTGTGCGGGGCCACTCCGCGGTCAGGTCGGTCACGCCGGCGATCGGCGCGTGCCGTACGGTCTGTCGACACGGGTGTTCCCTCCGCGGACCCGCGGCGGCGGCGAGTTCCGTCCCCGCGAGGGGCCGGCGGCGGGGCACCGTGTCGCGCGACGCGGGATGTGAGGGGTAGTCGTGAAGCCGATAGCCGTGCAGCCCGGGCTGTTGACCTTCTACCGGATCATGGCCTACGTCACCGCAGTGCTGCTGATCGCGCTGTGCGTGGCCATGGTGTTCAAGTACGGCTGGGACCAGGGCACGGCCACCCAGGTGGCCGGCGACACCTGGGTCGGGCGGATCGGTTTCCTGCACGGCTGGCTGTACTTCGTCTACCTGCTCGTGGCCTTCGTGCTCACCACGCGGCTGCGCATCCCGCTCGGGCGGATGCTGCTGGTCCTGCTGGCCGGCACCATCCCGTTCGGAGCGTTCTTCGCGGAGCGCAGGGTGACGCACTGGTCCCGCGCGCGTGCCGCCGGCGAACCGATCACCCCGCAGGAGCAGTCACGGGCCGCGGAGGAAGATCGGACGTCATGACCACCTCGGCGCACGCACACGACGGCAACGCACGCTCCGGGGGCGAACCGCCCGAGCGCGGGCCCGGCGTTCGCGGCGTGCTCGGTGCCTACCTGGCCCTGACCAAGCCGCGCGTGATCGAACTGCTGCTGGTGACCACCATCCCGGCGATGTTCCTCGCCGAGCGCGGCGTCCCGAACCTCTGGCTGGTGCTGGTCACCTTCCTCGGCGGGGCCATGTCCGCGGGCAGCGCGAACGCGCTGAACTGCGTGGCCGACTCGGACATCGACCAGGTCATGGACCGCACGAAGAAGCGCCCGCTGGCCACCTACACGGTGCCGCGGCGGCACGCGCTCGTGTTCGGCCTGGTCCTCGGCGCCGCCTCCTTCGCCGTGCTGTGGGCCGGGGCGAACCTGCTCGCCGCGGTGCTGGCCACGGCTGCGCTGCTGTTCTACGTCTTCATCTACACGCTGGTGCTCAAGCGGCGCACCACGCAGAACATCGTCTGGGGCGGGGCCGCCGGGTGCATGCCCGTCGTGGTCGGCTGGGCAGCGGTGACCGGCCGGGTCGAGTGGCCCGCGCTGGTCATGTTCGGCGTGGTGTTCCTGTGGACCCCGCCGCACTTCTGGTCGCTGGCGATGAAGTACCGGGAGGACTACGCGCGGGCGGGCGTGCCGATGCTGCCGGTGGTGAAGACGCCCGGCCAGGTCTCGGCCCGCATCCTCGCCTACAGCTACGCCACCGTGGCGTGCACGCTGCTGCTCGTGCCGGTGACCAGCTGGATCTACCTCGCCCTGGCCGTGGCCTCCGGGGTGGTGTTCCTCGTCGTGGCCCAGCACCTGCACGGCGCGGTGCGCCGCGGGGTCGCGGCCAACCCGATGCGCCTGTTCCACCTGTCGAACTCGTACCTCGCGCTGCTGTTCGTGGGCATCGCGGTGGACTCCGCGATCGGCCTGCCCGCGCTCTCCTGATCCCCCGGACCGGTGGGGTCGCCGGACCGGCGGGGTCGCCGGACCGGCGGGGTCGCCGGCCGGGGTGGTCCCGGCCCGGGGAGGTGGGCCGCCGGTCGGTCGGTTGCTCGGGGTCGCCCCGGGGGAGTTCGCCTGATCGAGGGTCGGTGCCCGACACGCGCATGATCGAAGGCACGTCACGTTCCGCTGTTTCGCGGTGTCCTACGGTGCTGAGCAACCGGATCATGTGGACTTGATCCGGAGCAGCCGGACCACGTGGACACGACGGGCGAACCGGTCACCAGCGGGGTGCGCCGGGCGGAACGGAGCGAGACGGGACATGAGCGCGCGGGAGTTCCAGGCAGTGCACTGCATCGAGACCCCGGTGTGGGACGAGAACCGGGGCGGTCTGCTGTTCCACGCGACCTCCCCGAACACCGACCCGCACACGCGCACCCTCGTCGAGCGGTGCGTCGCCGCCGAACCCGATCCGGACGGCCCGGCGCGGCAGCAGCCCTCGCTGCTGCACGCCTGCGACACCGCCTACGTCACCGCCCGCTGCGTCAGCCGCGACGGCGACGGGGAGGAGCCCGGGCGGTTCACCCACGCGCTCGTGGCCGACGATCCCGCCACCTACGGCACCGCCCGCCCCGCGCAGCTGTGGGACGCGGGTTGCTGGGCCGACACCCCCGCGGACGGCGGTGAGTGCCCGGCGGTCGGCGCCGCCGAGGCCGGCCCCCTGGACGCGCAGACCGTGCGCGACTGGGTGCTCGCGCAACCGGAGGGCGAGTCCTGGCTGCTGGCCCTGCTGTCCGCGCTGGAGGAGCTCGACGGGGCGAGCCCCGCGCGAGTGGTGTTCGTCGCCTCGGACACCGCCGCCGTGGTCCGCTGGCTGGCCGCGGCCACCCTGCTGCTGCCCCGCGAACGCGCGCTGCGCGTGGGTTTCCGGGTGTTCGGCCCCGACCCGCGCGACCGCCGCTACCCGGTGGTCGCCGTGACGCCGGACAACGCGGGCGAGTTCGCCGACCCCTCGGGGGTGTCCGAGGCGGTGGTGTTCAACGCGGCGGAGGGCACCCGCAGCCGCGTCACCCCCACCTCGGCCGCGGCGTTCTGGGTGCGGCGGTTCCTCGGGGGCGACCCGTTCGGAGTGGTCGACGCGGTCGAACGCGCGCACGAGTTCGGGCGGCAGCGGCGGCAGCGCCACCCGGAGGCCGCCGACCGGTACGCCGCAGCCGTGCTCACCTTCGACGAACCCGTGACGGCCGATGAGACCGAGGCGCTCGCCGACTGGCTGCGCACCGCTGCCTACGTGCTCGACGCGGAAACCTGGACCCCGGTGCTCGACGCCCTGCTGGCCGCGGACCCCGACCGCGGCGTGCTGCACCGGCTCGTCGACGTGGACCTGGGCGCCCGCACCGGGCGGCTGTGGCTGGCGGTGCTGCGGGCCGAGCTGACCGCGGCGCGCGACTCGGCCGAGGGCGTCGGGGACGCGGTGCCGCTGCCGGCGGAGCTGGGCTGGTCCGAGCGGGACGCCGAGCAGGCCACCGAACTGGTCGAGCGGATCGTCAACAGCACGTCCCCGGAACGCGTGGACGCGGTGCTGCGCACCGCCACCCGGTTCGGCCTGACGCCGCGCCTGGAGCGCACCGGGCAGGCCATGGAGCAGTTCGCGCGCTGGTGGGCCGAACGGCCCCGGCTCGGCTTCGACGCGCAGCGCTGGAGCTGCGGCGAGCAGCTGGTGGAACTGCTGCGGCAGGAGCTCGCCCGCCGGGTGGGGCGCGACTCGGCCGAGCCGGCCGGGGCCGCCGAGCGCGACGGGGCGGTCGAGGCGGTGCGCAACCACTGGTGGCCGCTGCTGCTGCCGCTGGTGCGCGATCCCGCCTCCGAGCTCGACGCCCTCGTGCTGCGCACGGCCGTGGCCCGCGGTGAGGAGTCCCGCAGGGAGGCGATCGACCGCTGCCGCGATCTGCTCGCGAAGTCCGAGGCGGACGTCGACGCGGAAGCGGCGTGGCGGGCGCTGTTCGACGAGGTGCGGCCGAGCGTCGAGGAGACGGCCGAGCTGCTGGCGGTGGTGCCGTCCTCGGCGGTGGAGGAGTCGCTGGCGCAGCGCGTGTTCGGCGTGCTCGACGGGGCGACCATGTCGCCGGGGCTGCTGGACGTGCTGCGGCTGGTGGTGCACCACGCCGGCCCCGACCACGAACAGCTGCGCCAGTTGTGGGAGGAGGACGGACGGCTGCGGCACTGGCTCGGTGCGCTGCAGCGCACCGGCGAACTGCCCGCCTCCGGGGCGGACGCGCCGCAGTCGGTGTCCGAAGCGGTCCTGACGGCCCGGGCCGACGAGCTCGCCTCCTCCGTGCTCGACGTGTCGCTGCGGGTGGCGCTGCAGATCGCCGTCGGCAGCGGGGAGACGTTCGCGCAGCTGCTGGCCGAACGCCTGCCCGGGGTGTGGCAGGACAGCGGCGTCCCCGAGCAGCGACGGGACCGGGCGATCGCGCTGGCCTTCGCGATGGCCTGGTCCGACAGCGCACCCGACGGCGTGCGGCGCGCGGTGGACGCGCGCCTGGAGCAGTGGGCGAGCGAGCACCGGCAGGGCGACTACATCCGCATCCACCGCCTGCTGCGCGGTGTGGACAGCGACGCCGCGGGGGCGTGGCAGGACTGGCTGCGCGAGCTGTCGCGCAGGCCCCGCAGCCAGCGCGCACCGCGACCGCGCGAGTGGTTCCGCCGCCTCCTCAGCCGCCGCTGACTCCCGGTCGCCGGCTGATCCCCGGTCGCCGGGTGATCCCCGGAGGCCGGGGCCGGCGGGAGCTCCCGGTCGGCGGGTCGGAGGAACCCGCCTTCGCTGTGACGCAGCGCACTCCGTGCTACCAAGAACTCCGGTGCGGTCGCACTCGGCCGCCGTGCTCGGCACGGACCCCGCGGGAGCGAGCTGGTGGGAACGGCCCCGGTGGGAACGGCACGCGGGAACGGCGCGGACCCGAGCGGTCGGCTTTCCACCCCGGTTGGCTTTCCGCTGGCAGGCTGGTGGCACGGGCCGCAGGCGGGTGCGCCGCGGGGCGGTGTGGCCGCCGGTCGCACGCCCGCTCTTCGGTGCGCGTTCGGCGAAAGGGGTGAGCATGGCTGCCGCGTGGCGCGAGGAGCTGGCATGGCTGCGCAACGCCCTGCGTTCCGACAACCCCCTGTGCCGGCGCGTGGACCGGGTCGTCGCCTGGCTCACGGCGCTGTTCGCGACCGCGGCGCTGCTGGCCGCTCCCGCGGTCGCGGTGGCCGCTGCGGAGGTGCACCGGGACCTGGAACGGCAGGCGGCCGCGACGGTGCGCACCGCGCAGCCGGTGCAGGCCGTGCTCACCTCGCAACCGCGGATGCAGTCCCCCGCGGGCAACGGCTACTACCAGCAGTCGGCGAAAGCCACGGTGCGGTGGCACACCGGGGCGAGCACGAGTACGAGCACCGTGGACGTGCCGCTGGACCTCTCCCGCGGCGACACCGTGCGCGTGTGGGTGGACCGCTCCGGTGACCGGGTGACACCGCCGATGTCACCCCCCACGCGAGGGGTCGTCGCGGCGCTCACCGGCGTGCTGCTGTGGGTGCTCGCGGTGCTGGTCTGCTGGTTCTCCGCGCGGATGTGCCAGGTGGTGGGACGCAGGCACGCGGCCCGGTTCTGGGACCACGAGTGGCACCGCTGGCAGTGCGGCGGGGCGTGAGCCGCGCGGGCGGGGCGAACGCGTCACGCGGGGAACGCCTGCGCGCGTTCGCCGCCCGCGGGGGCGGCGTGCTGCTGCGCGAGTTCCGCGAAGCGGCGCAGCGCCGGGCCGGCGGTGGTGTCCCGGCGGCGCACGAACGCGGTGTCGGTGCGGGCGTGCTCGGGAGGGAGGGCGTGGGTGCGCACGCGCCCGCGGCGCACGTGCTCGTCGACGACGGCTTCCGGCAGCAGCGTGCAGCCCATGCCCGCGCGCACGCAGCCCAGGATCCCCTCGAGCGTGCCGAACTCGAGCACCTGCGGGGCGGGTGCGTCGTGGCGGGGCGGCAGATCTTCCAGCCGGCGGCGGTAGGAGCAGCCGCGCCGGAAGACCAGCAGTTTCGGAGCGGCCCCGCGCAGCGCGGCGTCGATGCTGGGCACGGTCGGCGCGGTGACGAGCACGAGCTGCTCGGTGAACACCTCCGCCGCCTCCAGGTCGGCGTGCTGCACCGGTCCGCTGACGAACGCGCCGTCGAGGCGGTGCGCGAGCACGTCGGCGATCAGCCCGTCGGTGGCCCCGGTGATCAGCGACAGCTCGACGCGCGGGCAGTCCGCGCTGAAGGCGCTGATCACGCCGGGCAGGCGCAGTCCGGCGGTGGTCTCCAGGGCGCCGATCCGCAGCGGGCCGCTGGGGTCGTCCTGGTCGGCCAAGGTGCGGCGGGCCTCCTCGGCGAGCTCGCTGATGCGCTCGGCGTAGCCGAGCAGCTGCTGCCCGGAACCGGTGAGCACGACACCGCGCGCGTGGCGGTGGAACAGGTCGGCGCCGAGCTCCTTCTCCAGCGCGGCGATGCGGCTGCTGATGTTCGACTGGACCGTGTGCAGTTCGCGCGCGGCGGCGGTGATGCCGCCGGTGCGCGCGGCGGCCCGGAAGATCCGCAGGTCGTACAGCTCCACGGCGCACCTCCGGTGCCAGCGCGTCCGCGGCGCGGACGCGCGGAGGGCTTGCGGGTCGCGCCCCACACTACGCAGCCGCGATCGGTGCGGGCGATCGCTCGTGGTGCTCGCCATGCCGCGGGCGGTGAGCGTTCTGCTGCGGAGATGGCTCCCATCCCGAGGAATCGTTGGTGGTGCTGCAGGCACCGCGGCTACCGTCCACGGCGGTGCGCGCCGTCCCGTCCGCGATCCCGAACGGAGGAACCCGTGCCGCTCACGAGCAGCTTCACCGGGATGTTCGGCCTGGAGCACCCGCTCGCGCTGGCGCCGATGGACGTCGTGGCGGGCGGGCATCTCGCCGGTGAGGTCTCCCGCGCCGGCGGCCTCGGCCTCATCGGCGGTGGCTACGGGGAGGAGCAGTGGTTGCGCCGCGAGTTCGCCCGAGCGGAAGGGGCGCGCGTGGGCTGCGGTTTCATCACCTGGAGCCTGGCCGAGCGGCCCGCCCTGCTCGACGTGGCCCTGGAGCACGAACCGGTGGCCGTCATGCTGTCCTTCGGCGACCCCGCCCCGTTCGTGGACCGGATCCGCGACGCGGGCGCCCGCGTGCTGTGCCAGGTGCACACGCTCGCCCAGGCGCGGGAAGCGCTGGCAGCCGGCGCGGACGTCGTCGTGGCGCAGGGTTCCGAGGCCGGCGGGCACGGCAGGGCGGAGCGCACCGCGTTCACCCTCGTCCCGGAGGTGGCCGACCTGATCGCCGAGGAGGCTCCGGGCACACCGCTGCTCGCGGCCGGAGGCGTGGTCGACGGCCGCGCGGTGGCGGCCGCCCTGGTGCTCGGTGCCGACGGCGTCCTCGTCGGCACCCGCCTGCTCGCCACCGACGAAGCGCTCCTCCCGGCAGGAGCGCAGCGCCGCGTGCTCGGCAGCAGCGGTGATGACACCGTGCGCACCGGTGTGTACGACGTCGTGCGGCGGCTGTCCTGGCCGCGGGAGTACACCAGCCGCGTGCTGCGCAACGGCTTCGTCGAGCGGTGGCACGGCCGGGAGGACGAGCTCGCGGCCGATCTGCCGCGCGTGGTGGAGCAGTACCGCGCGGCCGTCGACGGGGACGATCCCGACGAGGTCGGGATCATCGCCGGCGAGGCGATCGGCCGGGTCGACCGCGTGCGCCCGGCCGCCGAGGTGGTGCGCGCGCTGGGCGAACAGGCCGTTCGGCGGCTCGGCGCGTCGTGGCGGCGCGAGCGGGGCGACGCGGTTGCGGAACGAGACGAGGGAAGGGCGAAGTGATGGGCAGCGCGGATTCGCAGCTGGTGCCGAGCCGTCTCCCCCTGGTGGCGGCGCCGATGGCGGGCGGGGCGAGCACTCCCGCGCTCGTGTCGGCCGTCTCCGCGGCGGGCGGGTTCGGTTTCCTCGCCGGCGGTTACAAGACGGCGGCGGCGTTGAAGTCCGACATGGACGGTGTGCGGCGAGCGGGGTTCCCGTTCGGCGTGAACTTGTTCGTGCCCGAGCGGGAACCCGTCGACGAGGCGGAGTTCCGCCGTTACGCGCGGGAGATCGCCGAGGAGGGGCGGGATTACGGCCTCGACCTCGCGGGTGCGCCCGTGGTGCACGACGACGACCGGTGGCAGGAGAAGGTGGATCTGCTGCTGCGCGAACCGGTTTCCGCCGTCGGGTTCACCTTCGGCCTGCCGGGTGCGGACGTGGTCGCGGCGCTGCGCCGCGCGGGTTCGCACGTGCTGGTCACGGTCACCGACCTCGAGGAGGCCGCGGCGGCGCGGGAACTCGGCGTCGACGGCATCGTCGTGCAGGGACCGCAGGCGGGCGGGCACTCCGCGGTGCACTCCGCCGCGCGGGAACCTTCCGAGGTGCCGCTGGAGCGGCTCGTCGCCGACGTCGGTTCCGGCACCGGCCTGCCCGTGCTCGCCGCCGGAGGTGTCGCGGGGCCGGAGGACGTGCGGCGGCTGCTCGACGCGGGTGCGGAGGCGGTCGTGGTGGGCACGTTGCTGCTGCGCACGGAGGAGAGCGGGGCCGGCGGGGCGCACCGCGACGCGCTGGTCGACCCGTCGTTCACCGGGACGGTGGTGACCAGGGCTTTCACCGGTCGTCCCGCGCGGGCGCTGCGCAACGGGTTCGTCGACCGCCACGGCGCCACCGCGCCGGTCGGTTACCCGGCGGTCCACCACCTCACCCGTGAACTGCGCGGCGCGGCGGCGAAGGCGCACGACGCGGACCGCGTGCACCTGTGGGCGGGCACCGGCCACCGGCACGCGCCGACCGGGCCGGCGGCGTCGGTGGTCGCCGCGCTGGCGGAGGGATGCCCGTGAACCGACGGGGAGCGCGCCGGCGACGAGCGGTGGGTCCGCGTGACGACGCCGGGGATGCCACGCGTCCTGGGCCGTTGGCGGGTCGCTGGAGCCGGGGGAGCCTCGCGGGACGCGCGACGAGCAGGTGCCGCCGCTCCGCGGGTGCGGCGGAAGCGGCCCCGGAGGGGCCCGCGGCGCCGTGGGGCTCCGGGGCTGCGTTCAAGTCTCCCCGGACCGTCCTCGTCCCTCGGGATTGCGGGGCAGCTGGGGGTTCCCCGCCAGCTGCCCCGTCCACCCGGCCTCGACGTCCGAGCAGCTAGTTCGACTCCTCCTGCGCGTGCCGCTCCACCGCGTCCGCCGTGGACTCGCCGAGGAGATCGGCGCAGTTGCTCGGCGCTTCCCGCCCGGCGAAGCGCTGCTCGAGGAAGTGCAGGGCTTCCGGGATTCCCAGCACGGCGGGGGCGACGTGGGTCGGTGCGGCGTAGCTGGAGAACTGCACCTGGGCGCCCTGCCGGCACCACTTCCGCGCCATCTCGCGCCCCTGCTGGTACGGCACGATGTCGTCGGCGATGCTGTGCACGCTGAGCACCGGAACTTCCGGTGCGCGGTCGCCGATGGTCTGCTCGTCCACGATGGACCGGAACGGTTCCTCGTCGAGGTGGTCGAGTACTGAGCGGCCGTCCGCGGTGAGGTCCTCGGAGCGCGTGAACGCGTAGTGCGGGATGTCGGTGACGCAGTCCTCGCGGATCTGCTGCGCCATCTCCTTCCCGCGCTCGTTGAGGATGTCCGGGATCCCCGCCTCCGGGTAGGCCGAGTCGGCGCCGACGAGGGCGAACCCAAGCAGTCCGGCCGAGACGTTGCCGTCGAGCGCTGCGGCCACCTGCCGCAGGTCGGCCGGGACCGCCCCGGCGTAGGAGCCGCGGAGGTCGAGTTCGGGCGCGTAGTTCGGTTGCAGTTCGGCGGCCGCGGCCGATCCACCGCCTCCCTGCGAGTAGCCGTACGTCGCCACCGGTCCGGAGTCCGGCAGGTCGGCCGCGGGCAGCCGCTGCGCGGCGCGCGCCGCGTCGAGCACCGCGTGGCCCATGGATTCGCGGGTGACGTAGGTGTGCACGCCGGGGGTGCCGAGCCCCTCGTAGTCGGTGACGACGACGCCGTAGCCCTGGTTCAGCAGGGCCTCGAGCATGACGCCTTCGTACTCCTCGCCGCTGGCGAGGCGCTTCGACGGGGCGCACTGGTCGCCGATGCCCTGGGTGCCCGGGGCGAAGGCGATGAGCGGGCGCTGACCGGGCCCGTCCCAGGAGCGCTGCGGGGTGAGCACGGTGCCGGTGACGGCGGTGGGCTCGCCGCGGGCGTCGGTGCTGCGGTACATGATCCGCTCGACGTCGGCGGGGGCTTCGACGCCGCGCAGCGGGTCGAGGTGGAAGCTGCTCGGTTCGTGCCTGATCACGTCGCCGTTCTCGCCGGCGGGCAGCGGTCGGGGCGGGTCGTAGAAGGAGGGTGCGGCGGTGCTGCTCGCCGTGGTGAGGGCGAGGCCGAGCGCCGTGGCCGCGGTGAGGGTCGCGAGTCGGGATAATCGGCGGAGCAGTGACATCGCCTCTCCTTCGAGGTCGAGACCGGGCCGGAGGGGAATATCCGACAAGATTGTCGAAAATGATGCTGTGAGGTGCGTTACGTGTCAACGGGCAGGGCCGGGTCCGGTCGGGGCCGTCCGCGCAAGATCCCGGTCGAGCGCCAGCGGGAGCTCGTCGTCGACGCCGCCGTGCGCGCGTTCGCGCGCAGCGGCGAGTCGGCCACCATCGAGGAGGTCGCCCGCACGGCGGGGCTCACCCGGCAGTCGGTGTACGAGCTGTTCGGCGGGCGCGCGGAGCTGTTCGACGCAGCGGCGCAGCGCGCGTTGGACCGCGCGGTCGCGGCGCTGTCCGCGGAGGTGCTCGAACCCGAGGACGAGGAGCTCGAGCTCGTGGCGCGGCGCAGCTACGCGCGGATGTTCGAGTTCGTCGAGCGGCAACCCGAGGTCTACGACGTGCTGCACGTGGCGGAGCAGACCGGCAGGCCCGGCCTGACGGAGCTGTGCAGCCGGCTCGCGCCCGTCTACGCCGCGGCGAGCCGGCGCCGCTGGGAGGCCGAGGGCGTCAGCTCGGGCGGCGCCGACGACGCACTCGTGGCCCTGTACTTCGCGATGACCGAGTCCATGGTGCGCCTGTCCCGCACCGACGGCGGTCCCGACCGCGAGGCGCTGCTCGAGCTGCTGACCGAGTTCACCGTCGGCGGGGTCACCCGCCTGCTGCGCCAGTCGCCGCACGTGATCGACCGGCTGCGCTGAGCACCCGCTCGCTGGCTCTTCCGGGGGGGCGTTCAGTGCCGGGCGGTTCCGCGCGCCGCCGGTGCGCGTATCGTGACCCGGCGTGCACCGGATGTGCGCCGATCCCTCTCCTCCCCAGCGCAGCTGGGCTGTTTCCGGCGGAGTGGACGGCGGTGCCACCCGATTCCGCGCGGTCGGGTGCCGGGTTCGTTGTCGCCGAACGGGCTGCTGTTCGATACCGAGTCGGCAACAGCCCGGCATCGTCGTCACGAGATCAAACACGGAGCGCTACCCTGCTATCTGCGGTTGACGGGAAACCGTTCGGCCCCCATAGCTCAGCAGGACAGAGCGAAGGACTTCTAATCCTTAGGTCGCTGGTTCGAGTCCAGCTGGGGGCACCACATTTCGCGGGTGCCGCCGGGTCGGGTTGCGCCCGGAGGTGCGGCCCCTCGAGGAATCCGCAGGTCATCGGCCTTGTTGTGGCGGCAGCGCTGCCCCGGTGCGCTGGGGAGCGGCAACCGCGCGGTGTTTTCGCAGCAGATCCACGCCCGATCGCGCGCTGCGATTCGGGGCGGGAATGCGCGGAAGAACGCGGAAAACGGAAAGCGGACTTCCGATCAGCGGTTCTGCGTGGTCTCGGCGATGTGGGTGCCGCGTCCGCGTGGAAGAGCCCCTGCCTCAGCTGTCGGTCGATGACTTGCTGACGAAGGTTCCCTTCGCGTGCAGCGTCACGACGAGGCCGCGTTCGCGCAGCTCCACGAGCGCGCGCCGGGCGGTTCCGAGTGCGATGCGGTAGTCCTGCGCCAACTCGCGCTCCCCGGGAAGCCGTTGCCCGGACACGAGTTCGCCGACCTCGATGCGGGCTGCGATGTGGTCGGCGACCTTCGCGTACACGTAGTCGGGTTCGCCTGCGTCCGGATCGAATTCGGGTACGCCGTTCATGACCATCACCGTATGGAGGTAGTGAGCGCCCCAAAAGTGTGGATCGCGGTGTGGAGCTCTTTACCGCTCTATACCGCGTCATATGCTGAAGAGCATGTCCTCACCCGGTGCATGGGCGGTAGCTGTCGAAGACGTGGTGTACACGGTCGCGGGGCCGGTGGCAGAGGTGGTGAACTGCTGGACGCGTGCGGGATGGCGCGAGCACTGCTCTTCCACGGCACCGAGCGTCTCGCGCGAGGCGTTCCCGTTCCGCACGGTGACGGCGGGTCGCTTCGCCACGCTGGACGATTTCGAGCAGTGGTGCCGGCGCTGGCACCGCACGCAGCCTCGCGGCCGGCTCGTGCTCCCGGACAAGCGGGTGCACGGCGGTGCAGCCCCGGCCGCGAGCGGTGGGGGCAGGTGAGCCGCGGTGCTCTTCCCCGCGCTGCTCAGGTGCTCTGGCGGATGAGGCCGGTGTATCCGGCGACGAACAGGGTCGCGAAGGCCCAGCCCATCGCCTGCAGCACGTAACCGCCGAGGTAGAGCACCTGCACGATGCCCGTGTTCGCGGCGATCTCGCAGCGGCCGCCGCCACCCGTCTTCAGGATCGGCACCGCGGTGTCGATCGCCGCACCGAGGGTCTCCGCGGGCGCGCACGGAACGTTCCCCGGTCCGGGGCGCACGGCGAGGCCGAGGACGTGCGCGGTGCACAGCATCCCCACCGCGAGCGCGCACACGCCCGCGAGGAACCCGAGAGCGCGCCACGGCCGGTGCCCGTAGCCGATGAACAGCCCGCTCGCCGCGTGCAGCAACCGCTGGCCCCGGTGGCCCGGATTGCCGCGCCTGCGCAGGTCGCGCTGCTGGGCGATGAGAATCTGCCGGGCCTCCCGCTCGTGGCCCGCCTCGCGGTGCACCGCCGCCAACTGCTGGTACGGCTGCGCCGCGTACGAGGGTGTGTGCCGCGCCAGCAGCCCCAGCCACTCCCGCCACGTCACGTCGCGCGGGAGGAACGGATACCGCAGACCGGCAACCTCGACGCGGAAATCGGAGTCCGCGAAGGTGTCCAGCGGGAGGAGGTCGCTGTCGAGGCGGGCACCGTTGAGGTCCAGGGCCGAACCCGCACCGGTGTTGCGCACCGAGGCGTCCCGAAACCCGAGTTGCCCGGCGATGGTGGCACCGAGCAAGCGGATCGTCTCGTCATCGCTGTCCGAGCTGGCGGTGAAGCCCGCCGTGCAGTGCAGATCGCCCTGCACGGTGATGCCGTCCGCGCACAGCGCGGAGCCGTCCGTGGCGGTGAGTTGGGCGCCGTCGAGGCTGAATCGCTTGCCGACGAACGCGCCGTTCAGCCGGAGCGTGTTGCAGTCACCCGCTGAACTGGCGGTGAAACCATCGCGACAGTTCAAACTTCCCTGAACAGTGAGGCCATCCGCTGACAACGCGGGTCCGTTGGTGGCGGTGAGCTGGGCAGTGTTGAGATCGAGGCTTCCGGTGATGGTGGCGTTGTGGGCTCGGATCGTGCCGTCGGGCCTGCCGGAGCTGGCAGTGACTCCGTCGTTGCAGAGCAGATCACCGGTGATGGTGGCTCCGTCGACGTTCAGCGCGGGTCCCTTGGTGGCGGTGAGCCGAGCGTCGCTGAGGACGAGTTGTCCGGTGATGGAGCCCCCGGGTAGACGGATGATGCCGTCTTCACTGTCGGAGCTGGCGGTGAACGTTTTCCGGCAGAAGAAGCCGTGGCCGATCGTGGCCCTGTCGGCATCGAGCGCAGCTCCGTTGGTAGCCGCGAGTTCTGCACCGTTGAGGCTGACCTGCCCGGTGATGGCGGCATCGCGCAAGCACACGGTTCCGTGCTCGCCGTCCGAGGTCGCGGTGAGACCGTCGCAGAAAAGACTATCTCCAAGGGAGATTCCGTCCGCCATCAGTGCGGGTCCGTTGGTGGCGGTCAGCTGGGCGCTGTCAAGATTGAGCTTTCCGGTGATGGTGGCGTTGTGAGCTCGGATCGTGCCGTCGGGACTGTCGGAGCTGGCGGTGAAGCCGTCGCGGCAGTGGACGGAGCCGTGGACGGTGATCCTGTCCGCGTGGAGCGCTGGGTCATCACTGGCGCTCAGCTCGGAACCGCCGAGGCTGAGCACACCGGTGATGTCCGCCGATTCGAGCACGAGGCCCTCCGCACGGATGCTGCGCATCAGCAGGTCGTGCTCGCAGACCAGCCCGTCGGCGGACAGCCGCAGGAACCGGCTGCCGCCGAGGTCCAGGTGCGGCAGGTGCGCGCGGTCGAGCGTGATCTCCTCGTCATGCTCGCACTCGTGCAGCACCAGAGGCGCCTCGGCGCGCACGTCGGTCAGGTCAAGGTCACCAATCACCCGCGCGCCGCGCAGCCGCACGCCGCGCGGGTCGACCTCCGCGGAGTCCTTGCCGCACAGCAGGTTCCGGATCGCCGCGGCGCGGACCTCGCACTCCTCCCGCTCGGACAGGTCCACACCTGTCCGCTCGCTGCGGCATTCGCCAGCTCCTGCTCGACCCGTGATCGCTCGGACACACCGAGATCGTAAGCGGCCGGCCAGGGGAGAGGGGTCGTTCGGGCGAATCAGCACCTGGAGCTGCGCCGCCTCAGCGCCCGCCGGTGTTCGTCAGTGCTCGTCGTAGTGGTCGCCGTGGGCGGCGTGCCGGTGGCCGTCGTGCACGTAGTCGACGTGGTCGCCGTGCGGCACCGCGACGTGCCCGCAGTCCGGCCCGTGCACGTGCTCGCCGTGGTCGCCGTGCGCCTGGTGCTCGGCCGGTTCGCACTCGTCGTAGTGGTCGTCGTGGGCGGCGTGCAGGTGCCCGTCGTGCACGTAGTCCACGTGGTCCTGGTGCGGCACGGCGACGTGGCCGCACCCCTCGCCGTGCACGTGCTCGTGCCCGGTGTGCTGCTGGTGGGCGGTGGTCATCGGCTCCTCCTCGCCGAGGTGCTGCACCCCGGTGCGACGTGCGGGCTCACTTCGACTTGTGCTCGGCGCCCTTGCCGGTGGAGCTGCGCGTGCCGTGCACGCCCGGACGCCCCTTCTCGCGCGGTCCCTGCGGCCCGACCGGTGAGCCGTGCGCCGTCCGCCCGGGCACGTCGATCGGCTCCCCCTCGCCGGGTGTGGGCTCCGCTCCCGCTGCCAGCTCCTCCAGGCGGTTGTTCAGCAGCTCCACGACCTGGACCCGGTCGGCGTGCTCCTGCTCGTGCGCGAGCAGGAGCTCCAGCTGGTCCGAGGTCAGCGAGCGGATGCGGTGCTGCAGCGTGTTCAGCGGGAGCTCGTCGAATCCCGCGATCGGCAGTTGCTCGTCGGCCACAGTTCCTCCTCGTCGCCTGCTGCGCACCGGTGCTGCGCGGCCGGTCCCTCCGAACCTCCGGCACCGGGCGTGCCACGCGCGTACCCGCCGCGGGCGCCACCTATGCCTCCGCCCCGGGTCCCGCGCGCTCACCGCGCCCGGGTGTTCCGGCGGCAGCTCCGTCCTCGGCGTGGACGAGGGACTCCGCCCGCGGCGACCGCCTCAGCCAGGCGACGTACGCGTCGAGGAAGGTGCGGATCGTCCCCGCTGCGTAGTGGCCGCTCGGCCACCCGGCCCACTCCTCGACGAAGAGCTGCCGCCCTCCGGACAGCAGGGGGACGGCGACGAGGTCGTACTGCGGTGGATCGATCGCGACGACGACCCCCTGCCCGGCCGTCGCCATCGCCTGCGCGATGTGCGTGCGCGTGACTTCCGTGCGCGGGTGCAGCGTGACGTCCGCGCGGGCGAGGTGCGCGTCGAAGGCGCGCCGGGTCCCGCTGAGCGCGTCCGGGACGAGCAGCGGCAGCCCCGGCAGTTCGGTGATGTCGACCGCCGCCCGCCCGGCGAGCGGTGAATCGGGCGTGACCTGCACGGAGAACGGGATGTGGCAGATCAACCGGGATTCGATCCCCGGCGGCGGGGTGATCGGAGCGATCCCGAGGTCCGCGGAGAGGTCGGTGACGAGGTCGAAGATCTCGAGGGTGGGGCGTTCCAGGACGTTGGCGACCGCGGCGCAGCGTTCGGCGACGAAGGGCAGGACGAGGTGTTCGGCGACCATCGTCGGGCAGGCCACGGTGAGCGGGACTTCCTGCTGGGCGAGCGTCGACATCATGCGTTCGGCGGAACGACTGCGCGCGAGCAGGTCGCGGGCGACCGGCTCGAGCTGACGGCCGGCCCGGGTCGGGACCATCCCGGTCTTCGCGCGGGTGAACAGCTGCGTGCCGCAGGTGTCCTCGAGCGTCCTGATCTGGCGGGACAGCGCCGGCTGGGAGGTGAACCTACGGCGCGCGGCCTCGGTGACCGTGCCGGTCTCGAGCACGGCGAGGAAGCTCTCGAGGGCCGCGAGTTCCATGCGCGGAAGTTATCACAACCCTCCTGAATCAGTATTGGTGCGCATACCTCCCCGGACCTTAGATTGCCTGAGAGCTTGCGCGCGCTTTTCGAACCACCTCGGTCCGCAGGTGTTTCGGCAGCGGCGTTCCGGGCGGTCCTGAGCGGTCCGCTCGCGCTTCTCGCCGGCCGGACCTCCCCCGCCCGCTGACCTCCGGGAGCCCACCATGGCAACGACGTCTCAGGCAGCTGCGCAGAAGCAGCGCCGATCGATGATGGGTGCCTTCGTCGGTACCGCCATCGAGTGGTACGACTTCTTCCTCTTCGGCACGGCCGCCGCGCTCGTCTTCGGCACCGCGTTCTACCCCGACCTCGCTCCGGGGGCCGGGTTGCTCGCCTCGTTCGCGACCTTCTGGGTCGGGTTCCTCGCGTGCCCGATCGGAGGGGTGGTCTTCAGCCACTTCGGTGATCGGTTCGGGAGGAAGAACACCGTCATCGTCACCCTCCTCCTCATGGGGGTGTCGACCACCGGCATCGGTCTGCTGCCGAGCTACGAGCAGATCGGCGTGCTCGCTCCGATCCTCCTCGTCGTCCTGCGCACCACCCAGGGGCTGGCCGTCGGCGGCGAATGGGGCGGAGCCGTCGTGCTCGCCACGGAGAACGCCGCTCCCGGCAAGAACGGGCTCGCCGGGGCGTGGGTGCAGCAGGGCTCGCCGGCAGGATCGATCCTCTCGATCGTCGCCTTCACGCTCGTCGGCCTCCTGCCCGACGAGGCCTTCATGAGCTGGGGATGGCGCGTGCCCTTCCTGCTCTCCGCCGTCCTCGTCCTCCTCGCCTTCTTCATCCGGCTGAAGGTCGAGGAGACCTCCCAGTTCAGCGAGCTCAAGGAGCGCAGCCAGGTGTCGCGGATCCCCGCCGCGGAAGCGGTCACCACGGTCCCGCTGCTCGTCGTCCTCGGCGTGCTCGCCTCGGTGGTGGGCATCTCCTCGGCGTACTTCAACAACACCTTCATGCTCTCCTGGACCACGGATCTGCTCGGCATGGATCGGTCCGTGATCCTCAACCTCATCCTCCTCTCGGCGGTCGTCCAGTTCTTCTGGCAACCGGTGGCCGCGAAGATCGCCGAGAAGATCGGTCTGCGCGCCGTCCTCATCTGGGGGCTGGTCATCACCGGCGTGGCCACCCCGCCCTTCTTCCTGGCGATCCAGTCGGCGGACGCGGTGTTCCTCGGCGTGATGCTCGTGGTCAACACCATCGGGGCCACCGCGTACTACGCGATGCTCGCCACCGCCCTGTCGGAGGCGTTCCCCGCCAGGATCCGCTACACGGGAGTCACGCTGGCCTACCAGCTGTGCGCGACGGTCTTCGGCGGAACCACCCCGATCGTCGCCCAGTGGCTGCTCAACTCGACCGGTGGCAGCCCGTGGGCGGTGATGTCGTTCTACGTCGTCACCGTCGCCCTCTCGGTCCTCGGAGTGATCGGGCTGTCGCGACGCAGCGCCTCCGAGGTCGAACACGCGATGACGGAGGAGGAGCACACGGCATGAAGATCGATTCGTTCTGGCACGGGCGGTTCTGGACCGGGAACCCCTCCCACCCCGAGGCGCGCACCCTCGCCGTCCACCGCGGCCGGATCCTCGCCGTCGACGAGGTCTCCGGGCTCGAGCCGGACAGCGAGTTCGACCTCGGCGACGCCCGCGCGGTGCCCGGATTCCACGACGCCCACCACCACACGATGGGGACGGGTGAGCAGCTGGCGACCGTCGACCTGCGCTACCCGGCCGTGCGCGATCTCGACGAGCTCTGCGCCGCGCTCGCCGAACGCGCCGCGCAACTCCCCCCGGATTCCTGGGTGCGCGGCAGCGGCTACGACCAGAACCGCCTCGGCGGGCACCCCACCGCCGAGGCGCTCGACCGGGTCACCGGTGGTCGCCCGGCGATCGTCGAGCACGTGTCCCACCACATGATCGTCGCCAACACCCGGGCCTTCGAACTCGTCGGTGCCCCCGGTCGTGCGGGGTACTCGGACGTTCCCGGCGGGCGGGTGATCCGCGACGAGCAGGGGCGCGCCGAAGGCCTGCTGCAGGAGAACGCGGGAGACCGCATCGCGCTCGAGGCGGCGAAGGTCACCGAGGAGGAGTCGCTCGGGTACCTGCGGTTGGCCTCGGACCAGGCCCTGTCCTACGGGCTCACCAGCCTCACCGAACCGGGTGTCCTCCTCGGCGGCGTCCTCGGGGCCGACGCCCCGGTGCTGGGGCTCTACCAGACGGCGGTCGAAACCGGGGTGTTGCGCCCGCGGATGACGGTCATGCCCTTCCACCGGACCCTCCACGACCTCGAGCTCAACGCGGAGGGGATGCGGACGCTCGACCTGGGCGTGCGGACGGGCTTCGGCGACGAGCACCTGCGGTTCGGACCCGTGAAGGTCATCTCCGACGGATCCCTCATCGGGCGGTCGGCCGCGGTCCACGACTGCTTCTGCGGTGAGCCGGACAACCGCGGGGTGATGGTCGTCGAGCCGGCGGAACTCCGCGAGCTCGTTCCGGCGTACCACCGGGCCGGGTGGGCGGTGGCGACGCACGCGATCGGCGATCGCGCGATCGACCACGCCCTCGACGCCGTCGCCGCAGCCCAGCAAGCCGCGCCGAAGCAGGTCAGGCACCGGATCGAGCACTTCGCCATCGCCACGGACGCCCAGGTGCGGCGCTGCGCCGAACTGGGGGTGACCCCCGTGCCCCAGGGCGCTTTCATCTCCGAGTTCGGCGACGGCATCATCGACGCGATCGGAGCGGATCGGGTGCGGGGGACCTACCGGATGCGCTCCCTCCTCGACGCGGGGATGGTGGTGCCCGGGTCGACCGACTCCCCGGTCTCCGACGCCAACCCGCTCGTGTCGATCCACGACCTCGTCAACCGCCGGACCTCCGCGGGGGCTGATTTCGCCCCGGCGGAGAGAGTCGGCATCGCCGAGGCGCTCCGGGCCTACACGCACGGCTCGGCGCACGCGGCGGGGCGCGAGGACGAGGTCGGCACCCTCGAGCCGGGCAAGCTCGCGGACTTCGTCGCCCTGTCCGAGGACGTGCTCGCCATCGATCCGACCCGGATCAGGGACACCGCCGTCACGGCCACCGTGATCGGTGGTCGGCTGCTGCTCGGTGCGGACGCCGTGGCGGTGCGGTGAGCGGCTCCGCGCGCAGCCGGACCGCACCGGGGCGGCCCGGGCGGGTCGCCCCCCACCGGACCGGCTCGCGGCTGCCGCCGCCTCACCGCGGCCGCAGGCGCTTCAGCGCCGCCTCGGTCAACCCGTGCAGGCGCGCGGTCGTGTCGGCCGCCGCGGCGCCGCGCAGCGAGAGCATCGTCACCAGCGAGCGCTCCTCGGTCACCGCGGTGGTCGCCGTGCACGTCTGGAAGCCCCGCACCACCTCGCAGTACAACCAGCTGGAGTAGCCCCGCACCGCGGTCCTGACCCCCTCCGGCTGCTGCCGCGCGGTCTTCTCGTACGAGCGGTGGAACCCGGCCGCGGCCGTGTTGCGCGCCCGGTCGGCGCGCCCCCCGCCGTTCCCCGGCGCGCCCAGCGGGAACGTGCACGTCTCCGGGAACGGGTTCCCCGGGTGCGGACGCCCGCGGAGCCCGCCCACCGGTTCGAGGTCGCGCGGGCCCAGCAGCGCGCACGGATCGCCCGCGGTGCGCAGCGGGCGCGGGATCTGCACCGGCCTCGCCGCACCCGGCGTGTCCTGCGGCGGCGGGTCGGTGAACCCGGCGGCCGGGATCGGCTCACCGGGGACCTGCGCCGCGCACCCGAGCAGCAGCGCCGCCGCGCCGCACGGCAGCGCGAACCGGAGGCGACGGCGGGCGGGAGTCACGGCGATCACCGTAGCGGCCGGGCCGCGCGCGCACGAACGTCGACCGCACCGCGGGGGAGCGCGGATCACGAGCTCGTTAAGCTCGACCCGTGTCCTCCGGAAGCGATGCCGCGCCCCCGACCGAGCGGTCCCGGGCGCGGCGGGACGTCCGCGCCGCGTCCCGCACCCTCGGCATCCTCGTGGTCACCGGAACCGCCCTCGCCGCGCTCGTCGCCGCCGCGCTGACCGCCGCTTTCGCCGGCGGTTCCCACGCGCTGCTCGGGCTGCCCGACCCCGGTGCCGCGACGCGCTACGGCCTGCCCGCGGTGCGCGTGCTCGCCGAGGTCGGGGCGCTGGTGACCATCGGTTCGCTGCTGCTGGCGGTGTTCGGCATCCCGGCCCGCCGCTCGGGCGAGCTCACCGCCGACGGCTGGGCCGCGGTGCGCGCCGCGAGCTGGTCAGCAGCGGTGTGGTGCCTCGGTGCGGCACTGGTGGTGCCGTTCACCGCCGCCGACGCCAGCGGTGTGCCCGTGTCGCGGATGCTGGACCCGCAGGTGCTGTTCGGGTTGTTCGGCGCGCTGGCCGAGGCCAAGGCCTGGACCCTGACCGCGGCGCTGGCGCTGCTGACCGCGGTCGGCTGCCGCCTCGTGCTGTCCTGGGGCTGGTCGGCGGGCCTGTTCGGGCTGGCGCTGCTGGGCGTCCTCCCGGTCGTCGCCACCGGCCACTCGGCCAGCGGCGGGGCGCACGACCTGGCCATGAACAGCCTGCTGCTGCACCTGTTCGGCGCGGTGCTCTGGGTCGGCGGGCTCGTCGCACTGCTGGCGCACGCCGCCCGCGGCGGGGCGCACCTGCCGCTGGTGACGCGCCGGTTCTCCGCGATCGCCCTGTGGTGCTGGGTCGCGATGGCCGCCTCCGGAGCGGTCAACGCGCTCGTGCGCGCGTCGCCGGGCGAGGTGCTCACCACCGGTTACGGCGCGCTGCTGCTGGTCAAGACCGCCGCGCTGGTCGTGCTCGGCGTGTTCGGCCACCTGCAGCGCCGGCGCTCGGTCCGGCGGCTCGACGAGGGCGCGGGCGGGAGCGAGCTGCTGCGCCTCGGCGCGGTGGAGGTGCTGGTGATGCTGGCCACGGTCGGCGTGGCCGTCGCGCTCGGACGCACCCCGCCGCCCGCGCAGCTGGGACCGCCGCCCGGGCGGGTCGAACTGCTCATCGGCTTCCCGCTGCCGCAGCCGCCGTCGGTGTGGACGCTGCTGGTGGACTTCCGCTTCGACCTCGTCTTCGGCACGCTGTCGCTCGTGCTGGCCGGGCTGTACCTGGCGGGCGTGCGGCGGCTGCGGCGGCGCGGCGACCACTGGCCGGTCGGTCGCACGGTGGCGTGGCTGGCGGGTTGCGCCACGATCCTGCTGGCCACGTCCACCGGACTCGGCAAGTACGCCATGGCGATGTTCAGCGCGCACATGGGTCAGCACATGCTGCTGAACATGCTGGCGCCGGCGTTCCTCGTGCTCGGCGGACCCGCGTCGCTGGCGCTGCGCGCGCTGAAACCAGCCCGCAAGGGCGAACCGCCGGGCGCGCGGGAGTGGCTGCTGGCCGCGGTGCACTCGCCGGTCTCGCGGGCGCTCACGCACCCGTTGCCGGCGCTGGCGCTGTTCGTCGGCTCGTTCTGGGTGCTGTACTTCACCCCGCTGTACGACCTGGCCGTGTCCGAGCACTGGGCGCACCTGGCGATGAACGCGCACTTCCTGCTCGTCGGCTACGTCTACTACTGGCCCGCGATCGGGGTGGACCCGGCGCCGCGCGAGCTGCCCCACCTCGGCAAGCTCGGGCTGGTGTTCGCGTCGATGCCCTTCCACGCGTTCTTCGGCGTCATCCTGATGATGTCGCACGACGTGATCGGCGGGAACTTCTACCGCAGCCTGGACCTGCCGTGGATGGGCGACCTGCTGGCCGATCAGAACGTCGCCGGGGCCATCGCCTGGGCCGGTGGCGAGGCTCCCACGATCGTGGTCGCCCTGGCGCTGCTGATCCAGTGGTCGCGTTCGGACCTGCGCAGCGCGCGCCGCATCGACCGCAAGGCTGACGCCGACGGCGACGCCGAGCTCGCCGCCTACAACGAGATGCTGCGCCAGCTCGCCGAGCAGGAGCGCCCGCATCGCTGATCCGAGTGACCTGCGACGCCGCCCCGCGGGCGGGAGGTGCGGGCGCTGCGCCGTGAATAGCCGCACCGGATGCGGACGGGGTGGCGAAGCACCACTACGATTCCCGGTATGGCCGAGTTCATCTACACCATGAAGAGCGTGCGCAAGACGCACGGGGACAAGGTCATCCTCGAGAATGCGACCATCCAGTTCTATCCAGGCGCCAAGATCGGCGTCGTCGGGCCGAACGGCGCTGGCAAGTCGACCGTGCTGCGCATCATGGCGGGACTCGACCAGCCGAACAACGGGGAGGCGTTCCTCTCGCCCGGCTACAGCGTGGGCATCCTCCAGCAGGAACCCCCGCTGAACGAGGAGAAGACGGTCCTGGGCAACGTCCAGGAGGGCGTCGGTGAGATCAAGGGCAAGCTCGACCGCTTCAACGAGATCGCCGAGAAGCTCGCCACCGACTACTCCGACGACCTCATGGCCGAGATGGGCAAGCTCCAGGAGGAGCTCGACCACGCGGATGCCTGGGAGCTGGACTCCCAGCTGGAGCAGGCGATGGACGCGCTGCGCTGCCCGCCGCCGGAAGCTCCCGTGCAGCAGCTCTCCGGTGGTGAGCGGCGTCGGGTCGCCCTGTGCAAACTGCTGCTGAGCAAGCCCGACCTGCTGTTGCTGGACGAGCCCACCAACCACCTCGACGCCGAGAGCGTGCTGTGGCTCGAGCAGTTCCTGTCCGACTACCACGGCGCCGTGCTGGCCGTCACCCACGACCGCTACTTCCTGGACAACGTGGCCGGTTGGATCCTGGAGCTGGACCGGGGCAACACCTACCCCTACGAGGGCAACTACTCGACGTACCTGCAGAAGAAGCAGGAACGCCTGGAAGTGCAGGGGCGTCGGGACGCGAAGTTGCAGAAGCGCCTCAAGGACGAGCTCGAATGGGTCCGGTCCAACACCAAGGCGCGGCAGAACAAGTCGCGTGCCCGGTTGCAGCGCTACGAGGAGATGGCCGCCGAGGCGGAGAAGACCCGCAAGCTGGACTTCGAGGAGATCCAGATCCCGCCGGGTCCGCGCCTGGGCAACCAGGTCGTCGAAGTGGAGAACCTGAAGAAGGGCTTCGACGGCAACCTGCTCATCGACGACCTCTCGTTCAACCTGCCGCGCAACGGCATCGTCGGCGTGATCGGTCCGAACGGCGTCGGCAAGACCACGCTGTTCAAGACCATCGTCGGGTTGGAGGAGCCGGACGAGGGCACGGTCCGCGTCGGCGACACCGTGAAGCTGTCGTACGTGGACCAGAACCGGGAGCACATCGACCCGGACAAGACCGTGTGGCAGGTCGTCTCCGACGGTCTGGACTACATCCACGTCGGCCAGGTCGAGATGCCGTCCCGGGCCTACGTGAGCGCCTTCGGGTTCAAGGGACCGGACCAGCAGAAGCCCGCGGGCGTGCTGTCCGGCGGTGAGCGCAACCGGCTCAACCTCGCGCTGACCCTGAAGAAGGGCGGCAACCTGCTGCTGCTGGACGAGCCCACCAACGACCTCGACGTGGAGACGCTGAGCTCGTTGGAGAACGCCCTGCTGCAGTTCCCCGGTTGCGCGGTGGTCACCTCGCACGACCGCTGGTTCCTCGACCGCGTCGCCACCCACATCCTCGCCTGGGAGGGCGACGAGGAGAACCCCGCCAAGTGGTTCTGGTTCGAGGGCAACTTCGAGGGCTACGAGAAGAACAAGGTCGAGCGGTTGGGCGCGGAAGCGGCCCGGCCGCACCGGGTCACGCACCGCAAGCTCACCCGGGACTGAACCGCCCGGAGCACGCGGGAGGTCCGGAGCACACGGGAGGCGCTGTGGCGGACGAACCCGGTCCCCACGCCGGCGGTCCGGTTCGGGCAGCGCTCGCCGCCGCACGCGACGTGCGGTGGCGGGCCCCCGAACTGGCCTGGGCGTGGTGCGCCCGCGCGGGCGCACCGGAGGACGGCGACTGGGTCGCCCGCCTCGAAACCGAGACGCTCGCCGCCTTCGCCGCCAATCGGCTCGGTCGACCCGTCACCGCGGCGGGACGCGCGGTGCCGGTGGTGCGGGAACTGCCCGCCCGCCACACCGCCGGTCCCGCCGCCGACCGGATCCTCGGCGAGCTGTACGTGGAGCTCGCCTGGTGCTCGGGCGCGTGCGGCGCGCCCGGCACCGCCCGGCGCGTGCTGCGCTCGGTGCTCGACTCCGAGGTCACCGACGGTCTGCGCGCGCACGCCCTGCTGGCGGCAGCGGCCCTGCCGCAGCCGCCCGCCGAGCGCGTCGCAGCGCTCGACGAGTCCGAGCGGCTCTGCTCCGCCCTGCCCGAGCGGGCCGCGCTGCCCGCACTGGCGCGCGTCGCCGCCGAGCGCGCGGTGCACTGGCGCCGCAGCGGGGACTTCCGCGCCGCGGCCGAGGCCGCCGAGAGCGGTCTGACGCGGGTGGAGCAGCTCGACGACCCCGCGGCCGACAGCGGTGCGGCCCGGGGCTTGCTCGTCCTGGAACGGGTGCAGGCCCTGCTCGAGCTCGGCGCGCGGGAGCAGGCCGAAGCCATCGCCGCGCACACCGTGCGCCAGCCCGCCCGCGCCGCGGCCGCCCCCCACCTGGCCTGGCTCGGGCTCGTGCTCGCCACGCGCGTGCAGGCCCCGCGCGGCGACCTCGACTCCGCCGTCCGCGTGCTGCACGACGCCGCGGCGCTGGCCGAGCGGTACGGGCTCGACGCGATCGGTGTCCACGTGCAGCGGGCCCTGTCGCACCTGCACGAGCGCGCCGACCACCCGCACGCCGCCCTGCGCGCGCTGCGCACCGCCTACGCCGTCGACCGGCGGTGGCGCTCCGCCGTGCACGTCGCCCGGATGCGGCTGTGCACCGAGGTCCCCGCGGCACTGCCGACACCGGCGTCGGCAGTGCGAGCTGCGCGGACCGGGACCGCGGCCGCCGGGTCGGTCGCGGCGCGTCCGGCGGCGCCCGCTCCGGAGGTGCCTGCCCCGGAGGTGCCTGCCCCGGAGGTGGCCGCCCCGGCGGGGCCGGTGCCGGACGAGCCCGTTTCGGCGGGGCCCGCTCCGGCCGCATCCGCGGATCCCCGGTGGGAGGCGGTGCCCGCGCAGCGCGGGCAGGAGCGCTCCGCCGCGGAGCCGGGGAGGTGGTCCGGCCGGAGTGACCAGCACCGGTCCCCGGGGGCCGAGTCCCCCGGAGGCGACGCGGTGACCGGGGACGCACCGTCCGCAGACCTCCCTCCGGTCGGTGACCTCCCGGGTGCCGGTGACCACCCCGCGGCTGGGGGCTTCCCCGCTGCGGGGGAGTCCCCGGCGGCGGGGGACCTGCCTCCTGCTGGGGACCTGCCGGAGACCGGGCGGCGCCCGCGCGGGCGCCGCGCGGCCGCGCACGCGGCCGAACGGGACGGGCACGCGCACCACCCGCGCTCCGCGCCCGCCGGAGCCCCGGCACCGGCGGGCGCGCGGGGCTCCCGCCGGTCGAGCACGCCCGCAGCGGAGGTGCTGGCCCGCTACCTCCCCGCGGGGCGGAACGGTGGAACCGGCGGTGGGCACCGGGCGGCCGAGCCCGCCGCGGCTGCCGAATCCGGCCCCGCTGCCGAAGCCGGCCCCGCTGCCGAGCCCGCCCCTGCTGCGGCCGCGGAACCCGCCGGGACCGCCGACCACCCCGCCGGGCCCGGGACGCTCGGCAGCGAGGCCGAGGGCCGCACCGCGCGGGGGCCGGCTGCCCGGGAGATGAGCGCGCTGGAAGCGGCTGCCTGGAAGGCGGCTGCACCGGAAGCGCCCGCGGAAACCGCGGCAGCCGGTGCGCCCACCGCTGATCGGGCCGCTGATCGGGCGGAGGTGCCGGAGCACCCGGCAACCGGCGTCCGCGAGCGCGGTGCGCACGCGGAGTCCGCCGCCGGGATCTCGGCGCTCGACATCATCCTCTCCGCGCGGGCGGCGGAGAGCGGCGCCGCCGACGTGCCGCGCGGGGGCCGCCACGCCGAACCGGAACCCCCGGCGCCCGAGCCGGCGGAGGGGCCCGGTGCCCGGGGCCGGGCCTCGCCGTCCGAGGAGGCGCCGCGGTGGCCGCGGGCCGTGGACCTGGACACCGTCATCCCCGTCACCGACGTGGACCCGGGCACGGCCCCCGCCGAGCCCCCGGTGGAGCGCGTGTGGCCGGCCACCGAGGAGCTCGCCGCGCTCGCCGACCAGGCCGGAGCCGCCCCGCCCGCCGCCGGAACGGGCCCGAGCGGGGAGCCGCGCTCCGCCGCCGAGCCGCCACCGCCGGAAGCGCTCGCGGATCAGGCAGGTGTCGCGCCGTCCCCCGGGAGGGACGCTCCTCCAACCCGTCACGCGCAGGAATCCGCCGCGCAGGTCCCCGCGGTGCCGGGGTTCCCGGAGCAGGAGACCCCGGCGCCGGAGACCCCCGAGCAGGAGTCCGAGCCGGGCGCGACCCCGGCCGGCGGCCCCGGACCAGCCGAGGAGGTCGACCCGAGCAGCGCGGGGCTCGCGGACCTGCTCGCCGGGGCGCTCGCGGCCTTCGAGAACACGCGGGGTGACCGGTTCGACGACACCGATCCGGCCGGCCTGCCCGCGCAGGGCGCCCCGGTGTCCATTTCGGACTTGCGTGCGGCGGAGAACCTGCGCCGCGGCGGGGAAGCGGGCTATGCCGTGCTGGACGGGGAGGCCGGACGAGGTCCGGCCCGGCGCCGTCGTGCGGGCGGGTGATGTGCTGCTCCCCCGCGAACCGGGGCTTCTCGCCGCTTTCGTCACGCTGCGTGCGATGCCGCCCGCGCAGCGCCCTGATCGGTGCGCCGTGCAACCGGATCGCGCCCGCCGGGTGTGATTTCGCGCCGGATGTCGGCTGTGGGACGCCTCTCAACAGTGCGGACTGGCAGGCTTAGGGTGGACGGTGCGGGCACAACGAGGTGCCTTGGAGCAGGAGCTGAGCATGATTTCGAGAGCTGGACAGCTGGACGTCGACGCGACAGCACGCGGAGCTGGGGGAGACGTGACGGACGAACGGGGCGAGAGCTCCGACGGGATGAGGAACCGGTTGCTGAGCCGCGCCGCCGAGTCGGCTCCTGATCTCGCCGAGCTGCTCGGTACCTACTACCGGCACGTGCCCGGCGAGGAGTTCGCGCAGGACGAGCCCGCCTACCTCGCCGCGACGGTGCGCGCGCACCGCGCTCTCGCCGCGGAGCGCGTGTCCGGGCGCGCCGTGGTGCGGGTGTTCAACCCCGACCCGGACACCGACGGCTGGGAGAGCTCGGCGACGATCGTGCAGATCGTCACCGACGACATGCCGTACCTGGTGGACTCGGTCACCGCCGAGCTCGGCCGCAGCGGTGCCGAAGTGCGGCGCATCATCCACCCGATCATCGCCGCCGACAGGGACGTGACCGGGCAGCTGCGCGAGGTGCTGCCGAGTGCCGACCCCGCGGCCCCGCCTTCCAGCGCGATCACCGAGTCCTGGATGTGCGTGGAGGTCGACAAGATCGTCGACCCCGAGCGGTTGGCGGAGCTCGAGGGCCGGTTGCTCGACGTCCTCAACGACGTCCGCGAGGTCGTCGAGGACGTGGACCGGATGCACACCACGGCGCGCACGCTCGCCGAGGAGCTCGAGCAGAACCCGCCGCCGCTGCCCGCCGAGGACGTGCACGACGGTGCGCAGCTGCTGCGGTGGCTGGCCGACGGGCACTTCACCTTCCTCGGCTACCGGCACTACGCGCTCGAGGACGCCGACTCCGGCGAGGGGACCGCCGTCAGCGGCGGTGACGGCGAGGCGGGGGCGAATCCGGCGCTGCGCGCGGTGCTGGCCTCCGGGCTCGGCGTGCTGCGCCACGACAGCGTCGAGGCCCGCCGGCTCACCGCGGGGCCGGACGCGCTGTCCACAGCGCTGGCCCCGCAGCTGATGGTGCTCACCCAGGCCAGCGCTTCGTCCACTGTGCACCGTCCGGTGCACCCGTTCTACGTCGGTGTGAAGACCTTCGACGAGAGCGGCCGCGTGACGGGTGAGCACCGGTTCCTCGGGCTGTTCACCACGACCGCGCTGCACGAGAACGTGCTCGACATCCCGGTGATCGAACGCCGCGTGCGCACGGTCATCCACCGCGCCGGCTTCCCGCTCGAGTCGTACTCCGGCCAGCAGATGCTGGAGGAGATCCAGGACTACCCGCGCACGGAGCTGTTCGCCACCGACGAGGCGACGCTGCGCGAGATCATCACCGGTGTGCTCGCGCTGGCCGGCCGCCGCAAGCTCAAACCGTTCCTGCGGCGCGATCCCTACGGGCGGTTCTACTCCTGCCTGGTGTACCTGCCGCGCGACCGGTACACGACGAGTTCGCGGCTGGCGATGCAGGAGGTGCTGCTCGACGAGCTCGGCGGCACCGGGCTGGAGTACAGCACGCGGGTCGGCGAGTCGGCGCTGGCGCGGGTGCACTTCACCGTGCACACCGACCCGCGGAGCCAGGTGCAGCCGGACCTCGACCGCATCCAGCAGCGGCTCAACGAGGCCGTGCGGAGCTGGGACGACGCGATGATCGACGCGCTGCGCGCCGAGCAGCGCACCCGTCCGCACCCGGACTGGCCCTCCGCCGGCTCGGAGGCCATCCACCAGCTCGCCCAGCGGTGGGCCAGCGGTTTCCCGGAGGCGTACAAGGAGGACTTCCCGGCGGAGGAAGGGCTGCGCGACCTCACCCGGCTGCGGGAGCTGTCGGGCCACCGGGACCTCGACATGTACTTCTACGCCCCGCAGGGCTCGACGCCGGACGAGCGGCGGTTCAAGATCTTCGTGCGCGGCGGGCGGATCAGCCTCTCCCGCGTGCTGCCGGTGCTGCAGGCCATGGGTGTGGAGGTCGTCGACGAGCGCCCCTACGAGGTCGTGTTCGACGGCGAGCGCTACTGGATCTGCGACTTCGGCCTGCGCGTGGAGAAGGACCTGCTCGTCGACGACGGCACGCAGCCGCTGGACACGCTGCAGGAGCGCTTCGAGCAGACCTTCCGGGCCGCGTGGCTGGGCGACGCCGAAGTGGACCGGTTCAACGCGCTGGTGCTGCGCGCCGGGCTCGACTGGCGGCAGGTGGTCGTGCTGCGCGCCTACGCCAAGTACCTGCGCCAGGTAGGCACCGCCTACACGCAGGACTACATCGAGAACGTCGTCCTCGACCACCGGGAGGTCGCGCTCGCGCTCGTGCGGCTCTTCGAAGCGCGGTTCGACCCGGCACTGTCCACAGCGGAGCGTGCGGAGCAGCAGGAGCGGCTGCAGGAGGAGATCGGCGCGCTGCTCGACGAGGTGTCCGGACTGGACACCGACCGGATCCTGCGCAGCTACCTGAACCTGGTCACCGCCACGCTGCGCACGAACTACTTCGTGTCCGATGAGGACGGACAGCGATCCTACCTGGCGCTGAAGCTGGAGCCCACGGCGATCGCCGGACTGCCGGAGCCGCGGCCGCGCTACGAGATCTTCGTGTACTCGCCGCGGACCGAGGGCGTGCACCTGCGGTTCGGTTCGGTCGCGCGCGGCGGACTGCGCTGGTCCGACCGCAGGCAGGACTTCCGCACCGAGGTCCTCGGCCTGGTCAAGGCCCAGGCGGTCAAGAACGCGGTGATCGTGCCGCTCGGCGCCAAGGGCGGGTTCGTGGTCAAGCGCCCGCCGGCGGCGACGGGCGACGCGGCGGCCGACCGCGAGGCGCAGCAGGCCGAGGGCATCGCCTGCTACCGCATGTTCATCTCCGGCATGCTCGACCTCACCGACAACCTCGTCGACGGCAGGATCGCCCCGCCGCGGGGGGTGGTGCGCCACGACGGCGACGACCACTACCTCGTCGTCGCAGCGGACAAGGGCACCGCGAGCTTCTCCGACATCGCCAACGAGGTCGCCGGCTCCTACGGGTTCTGGCTCGGCGACGCCTTCGCCTCCGGCGGATCGGTCGGCTACGACCACAAGGAGATGGGCATCACCGCCCGCGGCGCGTGGGAGAGCGTCAAGCGGCACTTCCGCGAGCTCGGCGTGGACACGCAGCGCGAGGAGTTCACCGTCGTCGGCATCGGCGACATGGGCGGCGACGTGTTCGGCAACGGGATGCTCTCCTCCGAGCACCTCAAGCTCGTCGCGGCGTTCAACCACATGCACGTCTTCATCGACCCGGACCCCGACCCGGCGGCGTCGTTCGCCGAGCGGCAGCGCCTGTTCGCCACGCCCCGGTCCACGTGGGACGACTACGACCGCTCGGCGATCAGCCAGGGCGGCGGTGTGTGGTCGCGTTCGCTCAAGTCGATCCCGTTGAACCCGCAGATCCGCACCGCGCTGGGCATCGACGAGTCGGTGGAGCGGCTGTCCCCGCCGGAGCTGATCAGGGAGATCCTGCACGCCCCCGTCGACCTGCTGTGGAACGGCGGGATCGGCACCTACGTCAAGGCGTCGACCGAGACGCACGCCGAGGTCGGCGACAAGGCCAACGACTCGGTGCGCGTCGACGGCGAGCAGCTGCGCGCGAAAGTGGTCGGCGAAGGCGGCAACCTCGGCCTGACCGAGCTCGGCCGCATCGAGTTCGCCCGCACCGGCGGGAAGGTCAACAGCGACGCGCTGGACAACTCGGCCGGCGTGGACTGCTCGGACCACGAGGTCAACATCAAGATCGCGCTGGACCGGCTGGTCTCGGCGGGCAAGCTCACGCGGCAGCAGCGCAACGAACTGCTCGGCGACATGACCGAGGAGGTCGCCGAGCTGGTGCTGGCCGACAACCGCAGCCAGAACCGCCTGCTCGGCGTGGCGCGCTCGCACGCGCCGGAGATGCTCTCCGTGCACGCCCGGCAGATCACCGCGCTGGAGCGCACCGGTTCCCTCGACCGGGAGCTGGAAGCCCTGCCCTCGCAGGAGGAGGTGCAGGGGCGGGAGCGCGCCGGCGACGGGCTGACCTCGCCGGAACTGGCCACGCTGATGGCGCACGTGAAGCTCTCCCTCAAGGAGGAGGTGCTCTCCAGCGACCTGCCGGACGAGGAGGCGTTCACCCGGCGCCTGCCCGAGTACTTCCCGGAGCCGCTGCGCTCGCAGTACGCCGACGCGATCGACGCCCACCCGCTGCGGCGGCAGATCATCACCACGCTGCTGGTCAACGAGATGGTGGACAACGCGGGGATCTCCTACGCCTTCCGGCTCTCCGAGGAGATCAGCGCCACGGCCACCGACGCGGTGCGCGCGTTCGCCGCGGTCACCGGCATCTACGACCTGCACGAGGTGTGGCGCGAGATCGACGGGCTGACGGGCAGCGTGCCCAGCTCGGTGACCGATCACCTCGTGCTGGAGAGCCGCCGGCTGCTCGACCGCGCCTCGCGCTGGATGCTGTCCAACCGGCCGCAGCCGCTGGCGATCAACGCCGAGATCAACCGGTTCCAGTCGGTCGTGCGCGAACTCACCGGATCCGTCCGCAGCTTGCTGAGCGGCCAGGCCCTGGAGGCCGCGGAGGAGAAGATCCGCGCCTGGGTCGAGCAGGGCGTGCCCGAGCAGCTGGCCGAGCGCGTGGCCGTTCTGGTCGACTCGTTCGCGCTGCTGGACATCACCGAGGTCGCGGAACTGGCCGAACGCGACGCCGGGGTCTCGCCCGAGCGCAGTCCGGCCGAGAGCGCGGAGCTGTACTACGCGCTCTGGGAGCACCTGGACGCGGAGCGCATGCTCCAGGCGGTCAACCAGTTGGAGCGCGGCAACCGGTGGCACGCGCTGGCGCGGTTGGCGCTGCGCGACGACTTCTACGCCACGCTGCGGGACATCGCGGTGGACGTGCTGCGCACGAGCGAGCCCGGGCAGAGCGCGGCGGACAAGATCGCGCGGTGGGAGTCGGCCAACTCCTTCCGGCTGCAGCGGGCCCGCTCGGTGCTGACCCAGATCATGGGTTCGGGCAGACTGGACTTGGCTACCCTGTCCGTGGCGGCCCGCGAACTGCGCGGCATGGTGCGTTAGAGGTTGTTGCGGAAAGGAGCGTTCGGTGGGCGCCTTTGCGGCCGAAGTCCCGCTGCGCTGGGCGGACGTGGACGCGTTCGGCCACGTGAACCACGCGACGATGGTCACGCTGCTGGAGCAGGCGCGGGCCGAGATGCTCTTCGCCGAGGCGGAGCGCCACGGGCTGCACGGCATGTCCGCGGGCATGGTGGTGGCACGCGTGGTGATCGACTACCACAGCCCGCTGTTCTACGCGGACCGCGTGCTGCGGGTGCGCATGTCCGTGCGGGAGGTCAAGGCCGCTTCGTTCGTCGTGGACTACACCGCGCTGTCCGAGGAAACGGTGGCCAGCGCGGAAACGCTCATGGTCCCGTACGACCTCGGGTCCGGCCGGCCGCGGCGGTTGACGGCCGAGGAGCGCGCGTTCCTCGGCCGCTGGCGGGCCCCGGGGCCGGACCACCCGGAGGCGGCGCGACCGGAGGGGGTGGAGCACTCCAGTGCCTGAACTGCGGATGCCGGAGGCGACGCAGCGCGAGGACCTCGGCGCGTTCGTCGCGCGCGCCGTGCGCCTGGAGCAGCAGGCCGTCGTGCGGCTGCGCAACCGCACCGGAACCGGCCTGCTGGATGTGTGGACCGCCACCCCCTTCGACGCGCTGTGCACCCGGGTGGTGCAGGGGGAGGCCGAACCGGCCGACGTGAGCGTGCAGGGCAGCGAGCTGCTCGCCGCGCTGACCGTGGCCAGCGGGCCGCGGATGGACCCCGGCCCGGAGCGGGACCTCATGTGGCGTTCCGAGCTGCCACCGCCCGAGGGCTGGCGGCGCGTCGACGACCTTCCCGCGAAGGTCGTCGGCGAGGTCGCCGACCAGGGGGTTCACCTCGCCCGCGAGAACGTCGGTCCGAAGGGCACCCCGCCCGCGTCGCTGATGGACCAGGAGGTCTTCACCGTGCACGGCGCGGGGATGGAGGTGAAGGTGCCGCTGCGGTGCCTGTTCGCCCTGTCCGGCATGGGCTTCCTCGTCTCCGAGCCCTCCGAGGAGGAGGTCGTCCGGGTCAGCGCGACCGATTCCTGGGTGCGCATCGACTCGCGGTTCGGCGCCGTGGTGCGGCGGCGGCACGCGCTGCTGCCGCTGCTCATGTAGGGGAGTCCGCGGCTCGTTCAGCCCGCGATCCAGGCGGCGGTGCCCGGTTCCAGCTCGCCGTCGCGCAGCGGGCTGCTGGACAGCAGCAGCTCCCCCGGCGGGGCGGGCACCGGCCCGGCCGAGACGTTCAGCGCGCACGTGATCCCGTGACCGGTGCGCCGGAACGCGAAGCACCCCTCCGGGGCGCCGAACCACTCGACGCCGTCGCCGATGAACGCCGAGTGCTCGTTGCGCAGCTGCACCGCCTTGCGGTACAGCGACAGCGTGGACTCGGCGTCCTCCAGCTGGCGTTCCACGGTGAACTCGGACCACGCCTGCGGGATCTGCTCCCACTCGCCGGGCAGCGGGGAGAAGCCGAACGGGGCCGCGTCGCCCTCCCAGGGCATCGGCACCGGCCGGGTGCCGGGGAGGCCGAGCTCCTCGCCGTGCCGCAGGCACACCGCGCCCGGCAGCGCCAGCTGCACCAGCGCCATCGCCCGCACCGGTCGCAGCGCCGCCTCGGTGCGGCTGCTCTCGGTGTCCCGGCTGGCCATCGCCCAGGCCTGCCGCGTGGGCGCGCCGTTCGGGCCGTCGAGGATGCGGTCGATCACCGCCGGCAGCCCCGCCGGGTCGAAGCCGGTGACGGCGAGCTCCAGGTTGAACGCCAGGTGCCACGGCCCCGTGCCGGTGCCGAGCACGATGCGGTCGGGGAACTCGTCGACGATGCCGCGCACCACCCCGTCCGGGTCGTCGCGCGGCGCGAGGTGCACGCCGTCGACGCCGTGCCGCAGCCACGGTTCCAGCACCGCCCGCGCGTCCTGCTCGTGCGGGTCGAAGTCGGCCGCGATGAGCACGCGCATGCCGCTCTGGTGCACCTCGTCCACCAGGGCCGTGAACGAATCACCGTCCGGGGAGGGCACTCCGGTGAGGACGAGCGCGTCCGCGCCGAACAGCTCCGTGTAGCCGAGCCGGGCCCGCAGGCCCTCGAGATCCCCCGCGCCGTCGCCGTCGGCATCGGCGAACGTGCGCACGTCCACGCGGTAGAACAGCGCGTCGCGCCACCACGGCCGGCCGGTCGTCTCCTGGTTGCCAATCACCGCGCCACCCGAGTCAGAACCACGAATTCACCATGCTGTGCGCGGCCATCTCGAAGTACTCCCAGAGCTGCTGGCGGTGCTCGGAGCTCAGCTCCGCCTCGTCCAGGGCGATGCGCATGCACCGCAGCCACGCGTCGCGCTCCGCGAGCCCGATCTTGAACGGGGCGTGCCGCATCCGCAGGCGCGGGTGTCCGCGCTGGTCCGAGTAGGTGCGCGGGCCGCCCCAGTACTGCATGAGGAACAGCTTGAGGCGCTCCTGCGCCGGCCCCAGGTCCTCCTCCGGGTAGAGCGGCCGCAGCAACTCGTCGGAGGCGACTTCCTGGTAGAAGCGCGCCACGATCTTGTCGAAGGTCGCCTCGCCGCCCACCTGGTCGTAGAAGGTCTGCGAAGTCACGTCCCCATCCTGTCAGCACCCCGATGGCACCGTCACGGCTGCGTCGAGTCGCGGTGCGCCCTGTTGCCGGGCCCCAGCGGCAGCCCGTTCGGGTACGGCGGCTTGATGTCCTCGTGGTCGTAGGCCCGCTTGATCTCGCGGTGCAACTGGCGCTGCACCGTCCACTGCTTGCCGGGGCGCACTTTAATCGTCAACCGCAGGGTGATCGTGTCCGCGGTGATCTGGTTCACGCCGAGCATCTGCGGCGGTTCCAGGCAGTCGGTGGCGAGCGGATCGCTCTGGGTGGCCTCCTCGGCGACCCCGGCGGCCACCTCGATGGCCTTCTGCACGTCGCTGGAGTGCGAGATCGGCAGGTCCAGCACGGCGACGGCCCATCCCTGGCTGGAGTTGCCGACGCGCAGGATCTCCCCGTTGCGCACGTACCAGACCGTGCCGTCCACGTCGCGCAGCGTGGTCACGCGCAGGCCCACCGCCTCGACCGTGCCGGTCGCCTCGCCGACGTCGACCCAGTCGCCCACGCCGTACTGGTCCTCGACGAGCATGAACATGCCGGACAGGAAGTCCCGGACGAGGTTCTGCGCGCCGAAGGACACGGCGATGCCGAGCACTCCTGCGGAGGTGAGCAGCGGCCCGATCGGCACGCTCAGCACCTGCAGGATGTACATCACCGCCAGGCCGAGGATGAGCAGCGAGGCGACGGACTTCATCACCGAGCCGATGGTGCGGGCCCGCTGCAGGCGCCGCTCGGACAGCGCGGCGCTGGTGCGCACGTCCGAGCGCTCCTTGAGCGGCTGCAGCAGCTTCGGGGTGTGCCCGTTCGGCTGGGTCATCCGCGTGATCACCCGGTGCACGGCCCAGCGGACCGTGTAGGCCACCACGAGGATGAGCAGGATCTTGAACGGCTTGGCCAGGAAGAAGTCGGCCGACGCGGCGAGCCACTCGTTGCCGGTCATGCGGAACACGCCGTGGCACCAGCTGCCCACGTCCTCCACGCACTTCGGCTGCGAGAGATCGGGTAGTTCCATGCTCGGCGGTCTCCATCGGGGGATGACGGGGGGATGCGCGCCGTGCGCGGCGTCGGGGGTCGCCGCCGTCCGGGGTGGACGGGACGGCGCGCATCACTCGGGTAGTCGAACGACGATGCTCGTTCGTTACCTGGATCGCCGATTTTTGTGCAGCGTCTCACGCCGTGTGATCAGGAGATTCGGGCGATTCCGTCACCCAGTGCAGACCGGTGGCCGCGGACAGGAACGCGAGCTGGTCGGCGACGAGGCCCACCGTGCGCGAGACCGAACGGGCGGCGTGCCCCACCTCCGTCTCCCGGCGCAGCAGCACGGGCCGCGGCCGGTCGGCGCCCCCCGCGCTCGGGGACTGGGCCGCGCTCGGGGACTGGGCCGCGCGCGGGGGCTCGGTCGCGCGCGGGGGCTCGGTCGCGCGCTGCAGCGCGGCGCACATCTTCCGGGCGTGCAGCGGATCCACCCGCGTGTCCGACTCGAACACGCTGAACAGCACCGACGGGTACGCCGCGCCGGGGTGCACGTGGTGGTACGGGGAGTACGACAGCAGCCACTCCAGCTCCTCGGGGTGCTCGCTGGAGCCGTACTCCTCGGTCCACAGGCGTCCGAGCAGGAAGTGCTCGAACCGCACCATGTCCAGCAGCGGAGCCGAGCACACCACCGCGCGGTAGAGCTCGGGCCGCTGGGTCAGCGCCGCGCCGACGAGCAGCCCGCCGTTGGAGCCGCCGGAGATCGCCAGCCGCTCGCCGTCGGTCCACCCCTCGGCGATCAGGTGCTCCGCCGCGGCGTGGAAGTCGTCGAAGGTGTTCTGCTTGTTCTCCCGCATGCCCGCGCGGTGCCACTGCTCGCCCTCCTCGCCGCCGCCGCGCAGCGAGGGCAGCGCCCACACGCCGCCGGCGGCCACCCAGGCCAGGGCGGTCGGTGCGTAGCCGGGTTCGCGGGACAGCGAGAAACCGCCGTAGCCGGTCATCAGCGCCGGACGCGGCCCGTCGGGCCGCTCGGTCGGGGTGAGCAGGAACATCCGCACCGGTGTGCCGTCGGCGGAGCGGTAGGTCACCTGGTGGGTGCGCACCTCGGGCAACCGGTTCGCCCCGGGGGCCCGCTGGTCGAGCACGACCTCGCCGGTGGTGTGCGTGTAGCGGTGCACGCACGGCGGGGTGGCGAAGTCGGTCCAGCCGAACCACAGGTGCTCGGCGCCGCCCCCGGTGTGCTCGTCGACGGTGCTGAGCCCGGTGACCTGGCCGGTGCCCGGCAGCGGGAGCTCGCGCACGGCCGCACCGCTGCCCGGGTCGTGCAGGGTGATCTCGGAGACGGCGTGCCGCGTGCGCAGCGCCGCGAGCAGCGGTCGCCCGTCCCCCGGGTCGAACCAGCGCACGGCCTCGAGCACCGCCTCGGGGTCCGCGCCGAGCAGCCTGCTCCAGTGCTGCTGCTCGGGCCGGTGCGGGTCCGCCGTGAACAGCTCCCAGCGGGGCGCGTCGCGCGTGGTCAGCACGTGCAGCCGCCCGTCCGGTTCGACCCAGGCGTGCGCGCGGAACCCCTCGGTGGTGTCGACGATCTGCCGCTTCGGCCGCGCGGCCGCGGGGTCGAGGTCGACCAGCCACACCGAGTCCTTGCGCGCGGTGCCGGGGCTGCCGTTGATCACCAGCCAGCGCCCGTCGCGGGAGACGCTCGTGCCGAAGAAGTAGGTCGGGTCGAGGCCGTCCCCGTGCAGCAGGACGTCCTCCTCCGGGGAACTGCCGACGCGGTGCCGCCACACGCGGCGGTGGAACTGCCGCTCGTCCTCCGGGACCTCCTCCGGCGGCAGGCGCCGCACGTAGCAGAACTCCTCGCCGCCGGGCAGCCAGGACACGGGGGAGTAGCGGCACCGGTCGATGGGTCCCTCGAGCAGTTCGCCGGTGCTCACGTCGAGCACGTGCAGCAGCGACTCCTCGTCGCCGCCGACCGAGATCTGGTAGGCGAGCCGGTCGCCCTCGCGGCTCGGCGACCACCGGTCGAGCGTCGTCAGGCCGCTCGGGTCGAGCTGCATGACGTCCAGCAGCGCGCGCTCGGTGCCGTCCGGTTCGCGCACGTGCAGCACGGCGAACTCCTCGCCGGGAGCCCGGCGCGTGAAGAAGGCGCGACCGGCGCGCCAGGTCGGCGTGCCCACCGATCCCGCGGCGAGCAGTTCGGACATGCGCTCGGTGATCGCCTCGCGGTCGGGCAGCGCGTCGAGGTGCGCGCGGGCGAGCTCGTCCTGAGCTTCGCTCCACTTCACCGTGCGGGGGTCCTGCGGGTCCTCCAGCCAGCGGTACGGGTCGCTGACGGGGCGGCCGTGCAGGACGTCGACCCGGTCTTCGCGCTCCGCCTCGGGGTAGGCGGGCAGCGGAGTCGGGGAGTTCGGGGAGGACTGGAATGGCGGCTCGCTCACGGCACTGACGATACGGAATCCCCTCGGAGCGCGGAGCTCTCGCTCGACCAGGTGATCACGCTGTCGGGGAAGGCGCCCGGGGAGAGCTCCGGAAGTGGCGGAGAATGGTCGTGCGGTCCGGTGGAAGCTGGCGTGACGAATCACACGTGCGTTCGGGTCGGCGTGTGTGGTCGACTGTTGCCGGACAGCCCGTGGAGGTGGTCGCGTGCCCGACCTGCAACGGACTCCGACGAACACGCCGGACGGCGGCTCCGCGCGCGGAGCCGCCGTCGAGCCGGCGGCGGTTTCCGCGCGCTGCGTGGCGGGGAGCCGCGCACCGGCGCGCGGGGATCCCGCGCGAGCCGCGCGGCGGCGGGTGCTGCTGCTGAACGCCACGTTCGAGCCGCTGACGGCGCTGCCGCTGCGGCGCGCGGTGGTGCTGCTCGTGTGCGGCAAGGCCGAGCTCGTGCACGGCGACGAGGCCGGCGTGGTGCTGCGCTCGGCCAACCACGCGGTGGCCGTGCCCTCGGTCATCCGGCTGCGCACGTTCGTGCGCGTGCCCTACCGCGGTCGGGTGCCGCTCAGCCGCGCGGCGCTGCTGGCGCGGGACGACCACCGGTGCGCCTACTGCGGCGCGAAGGCCGAGACGGTCGACCACGTGATCCCGCGCAGCCGCGGCGGGCAGCACACCTGGGAGAACTGCGTGGCCTCCTGCCGCAAGTGCAACCACCGCAAGGCCGACCGGACGCTGGCCGAGCTGGGCTGGCGGCTGTCGGTGGCGCCGCGCGCGCCGCACGGGCGGCACTGGCGGTTGATGGGCGTGGAGACCGACCCGACGTGGCTGCCGTACCTCGGCGAGGTCGCCGCGTGAGCGGCCGGTGAGCCGACCGCGTGAGCGGTCGGTGAGCTACCGGTGGTCCTGCCCCCGGGCGTTCCCGCGTCCTCGTCCCGCCGTCGTCCCCGGAGCGTCGGAGCGTGGCTGGATCCGCCGGCTCGCGCGGTCAGCTGATGCGCACGCCGCGGTGGCCGCTGATCCGCACGCCGCACCGCGCGGCCCCGCGCGAGCCGGCGTGCCGGCCGCTGATCCGCACGCCGCGCGCGTTGCGTGTTCGCCTCCCACCCGTGCGGGCGACAGATTGCGATCCACTCGGGGTCCTGGTGGTTGCCATGGGTGCTTCCTCCGCGGTTCGCTGGCTCCTGGAACGTGCGTGGACGGTCACGCAAGATCCATACAGGTGAAATTTAGAACCGCCTCGTTCTCGGTACAAGCCTCCAAGTTGCCCCGCTGCGTATACCGCTGGATGGGCTCGGACGGGTTCCGGCTGTGCTCCGTTTGAGCCATAGTAGGTGAACTGCGTCACACTCCGCTACGGTTTTCTGCGCGTCCAGGTGATTTCGGGTGATTCCGGCTGGGCAGTGCGGCGCCCCTCCCGGAGCGGCCGCGGCGGCAGCGCGGCGATGTCGAATCGGGGAGGCGGCAGTGGCGCGTCGAAGGGGACTCATCGGATACCGTACGACCCGTGACTGTCGTTGAGGCTGTGCTCGTCTTGGCGGTGATCCCGGCGGCCATCTACGCGTTGATCACGCTCATGGTGATGTGGCCGCGGCTCGCCCGCCCGCGCTACCGCGCAGGTCAGGATTGGAACTTCTCTCCGGTGCTCTGGGTCGCGGACCCGGTCGAGGTGAGCAGGGCGGTGCCCGTCGACACCGACACCGGTGCGGCCGGGGGCACACGTCCCGATACGGCTCGGGGAGGCGCACGTGGCAACTGGTGAGGTCGCGGGAGGTCCCGCGCAGTCCGATGCTGAACCGGGCTCCGGTGAGGCCGTGATGGACGCCGGCAGGCTGTCCATCGCCCGCCGCGTCGAGCCGGACGCGTACCGCTTGCCGTTCAGCCCCACCCAGCTGGAGCGGATCGACGAGGCCCTCGTGCTGTCCAGCCGCAGCACCGGCCTCGAGTTCGCCATCTACCTCGGCGGCCTCGGCGAGGACAGCCGTGCGCGCGCCGAGGAGCTGCACGCCGGTCTCGGCGAGTACGCCTCGCCCGGCGTGCTCATCGCCGTCTCGCCCGGGCAGCGCACGTTCGAGATCGTCACCGGCGAGGAGGCGCACCGGCGCATCACCGACCGCAGCTGCCAGCTGGCCGCCATGAGCATGATGGCCTCGTTCCAGGAGGGCGAGCTCACCGAAGGGCTGGTGAGCGGGCTGCGCATGCTGGCCGACGCGGCCGGTCAGCGGTCCGACCACCCCGAGTGACGCCTGCGGTCGGGCGAACCCGGGCGGCGCCGCCCGGTCGCGTCCGGAGCAGGCCGAACCGCTCGAAGCGGGTGACCGCTCCGCGGGTCGACGACGCAGCCGCGAACGCCCCGCCGGGCAGGCCGGGGGAACGCGAGGGCCCGAGCGGCGCCTGCGGTCGGCGTGCAGCGACCGCACCCGGACTCCGGCCGACCGCACCCGGACTCCGGCCGGGAGCACCCGGACTCCGGCCGGGAGCACCCGGACTCCGGCCGGGGCGGGCGCGCTGCCCGCCCCGGCCGCGCCCGGTGGTCATCCCACCGCAGGGTCACCCGGTGGGCTGCTCGCCGCGGTCGAACGCCCGCGCCGCCAGCGCGCGGACCACCCCGGCGCGGCCCTCCGAGACGAGCCGCCGCAGCGCCGGCGGGTGCTCGTCGGCCAACCACGCGTCCGCGGCGGCGACCGTGTCCTCGGAAACGGCCCACGAGGGGAACAGGCCGATCACCGTCGGCTGGGCCCGCTCGCTCGACCGCCGCTGCCAGACGTCGTCGACCTCGGCGAAGTAGGTGTGCACGTAGTCGGCGAGCAGCTCCTTCTGGTTCGGGTGGCTGAACCCGCCGATGATCGCCTCGTTGATCGCGTTCGGCAGCTCGTCGTCGTGCACCGCGCGCTGCCAGGCGCGCCGCTTGTTCTCCGCGGTGGGGATGAGCGCCCGCGCCCGCTCGGCGCGCCGCTGGCCCGTGGCGGTGGAGTCCTGCTCGAGCTGCGCGTCGATCTCGGACTCCTCGGCGGCGCCGTGCGCCACGAGCGCCTGCAGCAGCTGCCACCGCAGATCCGTGTCGACGTGCAGCCCCTCCAGCGGGGCGGAACCGTCCAGCCAGCCGCGCAGCACCCCGAGCTGCTCGTCGTCCAGGACGCACCCGACCAGCGCGGTGACGAAGGCCAGCTGGTGGTCCGAACCCGGCTCGGCCCGGCGCGCGAGCTCGAACAACCTGCCGGTGAACCGCCGCCAGCCCGCGTCCTGCCAGGAGGGATCCACATAGGACGCCAGCGCGGTCTGGGCCTGCATGAGAACCCGCTGCACCACGCCGACTTCGGTCTCCGCGCCGATGCCGGCCGCCGCCGAGGAGCCGACGACGAGGTCGACGAAGTCGCGGGCGCGCATCTCCGCGTTCCGCGTCATCTCCCACGCGGTCGACCAGCACAGCGCGCGCGGCAGCGACCCCTCCAGATCACCGATCCGCTCCACCACGGTGCGCAGCGAATCCGGATCCAGTCGCAGCGAGCAGTAGGTCAGGTCGTCGTCGTTGACGAGCACGAGCTGACCGCGGTGCACGCCGACGAGGTCCGACACCTCGGTGCGCTCGCCGGAGACGTCGGTCTCCGCGCGGTGCCGCCGGACGAGCCGGCCGTCCTGGTCGTCGTAGACGCCGATGGCCAACCGGTGCGTGCGCAGCTCGCCCTCGCCCGGCTGCGCCCCCTCCTGCAGCACGGCGAACGAGGTGAACCGCCCCGCGGCGTCCGTCTCGAACTCGGGCCGCAGCGTGTTCAGCCCGGTGGTCTCCAACCACTGCGCGCTCCACCAGGACAGGTCCCGGCCGGAGGACTCCTCCAGGGCCTGCAGCAGGTCGCCCAGCGTGGCGTTGCCCCACGCGTGCCGGTCGAAGTAGACGCGCAGCCCGGCCAGGAAGTTCTCCAGGCCGACGTAGGCGACCAGCTGCTTGAGCACCGACGCGCCCTTGGCGTAGGTGATGCCGTCGAAGTTGACCTCGACCGCCTGCAGATCCGTCATGTCGGCGGCGATGGGGTGCGTGGACGGCAGCTGGTCCTGCCGGTAGGCCCAGGACTTCTCCACATTCGCGAACGTGGTCCAGGCGTGCTCGTACTGCGTGGCGTCGACCTGGCACAGCACGCTCGCCCAGGTGGCGAACGACTCGTTGAGCCACAGGTCGTCCCACCAGCGCATCGTCACCAGGTCGCCGAACCACATGTGCGCCATCTCGTGCAGCACGGTCTCGGCGCGGCGCTCGTAGAAGTAACCGGTCACCTTGGACCGGAACACGTAGTCCTCGCGGAAGGTGACGCAGCCCGCGTTCTCCATCGCCCCGGCGTTGAACTCGGGCACGAAGCACTGGTCGTACTTGCCGAACGGGTAGGGCACGCCGAACGCCCGGTGGTAGAACGCGAAACCCTGCTTGGTCTCGGTGAACAGGCGCTCCGGGTCGAAGTGCTCGGCCAGCGAGGCGCGGCAGTACAGCCCCAGCGGGATGTCCCCCTCCTCGCCGCGGAAGACGTCGCGCCACTCGGCGTAGGGGCCGGCGACGAGCGCGACCAGGTAGGTCGACATGGGCGGCGTCGTCGCGAACACGTGCCGCAGCGAGCCGTTCGGGTTCGCCTCGACCACCTCGGCCGCGGCGTTCGAGATGACCTTCCACGACTCCGGGGCGTGCACCGTCAGCTGGTACGCGGCCTTCAGGTCCGGCTGGTCGAAGCAGGCGAACATGCGCTTCGCATCAGCGGTCTCGAACTGGCTGTACAGGTAGACGGCCCCGTCCACGGGGTCGACGAAGCGGTGCAGCCCCTCGCCGGTGTTGGTGTAGTAGCAGTCCGCGTGGACGACGAGCTCGTTGTCCGCGGCCAGCTCCGGCAGCCGGATCCCCGTGGACTCGTCGTAGTCGGACAGGTCGAGCTCGACACCGTTGAGCGCGGCGCGGTGGACGCGGGTGGCGATCAGGTCGATCCAGGTCTCCGCGCCGACCTGGTCGCTGGTGAACCGCACCGTGGTGGTCGAGGAGAACGTCGCGACCTCGGAGCCGCCCGCGCCGTCGGACAGATCCAGTTCGACGACGTAGGACTGCACGCGCAGCAGGGCCGCGCGCTCCTGGGCCTGTTCGCGGGTGAGGTTCGGCGGTGCCACGGATCACCTCGTTGCTCGTTGGATCGGTTTTCACCGGCGCGAATGCGTCGACAGCCGCATCCAATCACGACGGCGGGTCCGGACATCGCGGGCGGGTGCGCACGCGCGTGTCATGCGAGTGCGGGATGACGCGGCGGGCCGCGCGGGTTGTTCCGGTGGGGCGGTGCGCCGACCGGGCACCGCACGACGGATGCAAGGAGATGCGATGACGACGTCCCGCCCGAAGGTGGACTTCTACTTCGACCCGGCCTGCCCGTTCGCGTGGATCTCCTCGCGCTGGATCCTCGAAGTGGCCCGGGTCCGCGACGTGGACCTGAGCTTCCGCGTGATGAGCCTGGCCGTGCTCAACGAGGGGCGCGACCTGCCCGCGGAGTACCAAGAGCTCATGAGCAAGGCGTGGGGCCCGGTGCGCGTGGCGATCGCCGCGGAGCAGCAGCACGGCAACGAGGTCCTCGAACCGCTGTACACCGCCATGGGCGACCGGCTGCACGGGCAGGGCCGCTCGGACTTCGACGGGGTCATCGCCGAGTCCCTGCAGGAAGCCGGCCTGCCCGCCGAGCTCGCCGCGGCCGCGGACAGCACCGAGTACGACGAGGCGCTGCGCAGCAGCCACCACGCCGGGATGGACCCGGTCGGCGACGACGTCGGCACGCCGACGCTGCACGTGGACGGCGTGGCGTTCTTCGGTCCGGTCATCACGCGGGTCCCCACCGGGGAGGAGGCCGCGGCCATGTTCGACGGTGCCGTGTCGCTGGCGCGGTACCCGTACTTCTTCGAGCTGAAGAGGACGCGGACCGAGGACCCGCAGGTGTGATCGAGCTGTGGTCGGGGGCAGCTGGGAGCAGGTGGCTACCCGGTGTCGGGGATCCCGCAGCGAGGTCTTGACGGAGGTTCCTCCCAGCTGCCCCCACCCCCGCCCTCAACAGCCCATCCGCGGACTCCCCGGGCTCCGGTCGACGCTTCGGGGTGGGAACCGGGGTCAGCGCAGGCCGCAGCGGTGCAGGGCCGCGGCGGTGGTTTCGGCGGGGAACGGGGAGCGGGACAGCGCTTCGCCCTCGCCGATCTCCCCGTCCGCGGCGGCGCGGCACAGCCCGGCCAGCGCGGCGAGGTCGTCGCGCTGGCGCCGCACGAACGCGCGGTCCACGGGTTCGCCGTGGCCCGGGACGGCCGTGCTCCAGCTGCGGTCGGCGAGCAGCGCGTCCAGCGCGGACGGCCACTGCGCCGGGTGGGCGTGCTCGAAGTCCGGCGGTCCGGCCTGCTCGACGAGGTCGCCGGTGAACACGACACCGGCGTCCTCGACGAGCACGAGCAGGTCGTGGTCGGTGTGCCCGCGTCCGAAGTGGACGAACCGCGCGGTGCGCCCGCCGAGGTCGAGGTGCGCCCGCTCCGCCACGGTGCGGTCCGCGGCCACGGGAACCGCGCGGCGCAGCGCGGCGGCCCGCGCCGCGTCCCCGCCCTCGGCGAAGTGCTCCGCCCAGTGCTGCCGCTGCTGCTCGGCGGTCGCGGCGAGGAACGCGGTGTAGTCGCGGTGGGCCCACACGCTCTCGGCGCGCAGCGCCCCGCCGCCGAAGCAGTGGTCGAAGTGGCCGTGCGTGACCACCAGCTGCACCGGCAGCGCGGTCAGCTCGCGCACCTCGCGGGCCAGCTCCGCGCCCTGCTCCGCATCACCCCGGGAGTCGACCACCAGCGCCGCGCGCGTTCCCGTGACGAGCCCGACCGTCAGGTCCAGATCGGAGTGGGTGCGGATGCGCACCCCGGCGGCGAGCGTGTGCCACGGCACGGCGGCCACCTCCGGTGCGGTCGGGCGCGGGGAACGGGACGAGCGGGCGGACCGGCCGCGGCGCGGATCCGACCGGGCACCCGGCGGAGAGCCTACCGGGCTGCCGAGCGGCGTGACGCGTTTGGCAGACTGCGCGGCGTGCGCGTCTACCTAGGCTCTGATCACGCAGGTTTCGAACTGAAGAAGCACCTGCTCGCGTGGCTGCGCGAGAACGGGTACGAACCGGTCGACGTGGGCCCGGAGGTCTACGACGCCGAGGACGACTACCCGCCGTTCTGCGTCGAAGCGGCCCGCCGGGTCGCCGCGGACGAGGGCAGCCTCGGGGTCGTCATCGGCGGCTCCGGCAACGGCGAGCAGATCGCCGCGAACAAGGTCCCCGGGGTGCGGGCCGCGCTGACGTGGAACGCGGAGACCGCCGAGCTCTCCCGCAAGCACAACAACGCGCTCGTCGCCGGCATCGGTGCGCGGATGCACAGCACCGAGGAGATCGAGGGCATCCTCCGCGCCTTCCTGACCACCGAGTTCGAGGGCGGCCGGCACCAGCGGCGCATCGACATGCTGGGCGACTACGAGAAGACCGGTCAGCCGCCCGCGCTGCCGAACTGACCGCCCCGGCGGCCCCACCGTTGACCACCGCGTCCCGGCCCGCCCCGCGGGCCGGGACCGATCTGCGCGGTCTGCGATCAGCCATGCCCGAAGGTCACACCCTGCACCGGCTCGCGCGGTTGCACGAGCAGCGCTACGCCGGAAGCCCCGTGCGCGCGTCCAGCCCGCAGGGGCGGTTCGCCGCGGGCGCGGCCGGGATCGACGGCGCCGTGCTGCGCTCCGCGGAAGCCCACGGCAAGCACCTGTTCCACACCTACGACGGTGATCGGACCGTGCACGTCCACCTCGGGCTGTACGGCACGTTCACCGAGTTCGAGCTGCCCGCGCCCGAACCCCGCGGCCAGGTGCGCATGCGCCTGCTCGGCGGTACGCACGGCACGGACCTGCGCGGGCCCGCGGCCTGCGAACTGCTCACCCCCGGCGAAGCGGCCGCCGTCCGCGAACGGCTCGGCCCGGACCCGCTGCGCTCGGACGCCGACCCGGAGCGCGCCTGGCGCCGCGTCTCCCGCAGCCGCACCACGATCGCCGCGCTGCTCATGGACCAGGCGGTGCTCGCGGGGGTCGGCAACGTCTACCGCGCCGAAGTGCTGTTCCGCCGCGGCGTCCCGCCGCACACCCCCGGGCGCGACCTCACGCCGCAGCAGTGGGAGGGCGTCTGGGCCGACCTCGTCGCCCTCATGCACGACGGCGTGCGGTCCGGGCGCATCGACACGGTCCGCCCCGAGCACGATCCCGTCGCCACGGGCCGCGAACCCCGGCGCGACCGGCACGGCGGCGAGGTGCACGTCTACCGCCGCGCCGGCATGCCCTGCCTCGTCTGCGGCAGCGAAGTGCTCACCGAGAAGCTGGCCGGCAGGCACCTCTACTGGTGCCCCGCCTGCCAGAAGGACCCGCGGTAGGGCTTCGGGGGAATCCGCGGCTCGTCAGAAGTCGAAGTCGAAGCCGTCGAAGAGCCCGCCGCCGTCGCCGCCCATGTCACCGCCCATGTCACCGGCGTCACCGCCGTCGCCACCCATGTCACCGCCGTCGCCGCCCATGTCGCCGGCGCCGTCGGCGGCCATGGCGGCCGCGGGTACCCCGGCCATACCGGTGAACAGCGTGCTCATCAGCAGGAACGAACCCGCGCCCCAAGCGCCGGCCACGAGCGCCGGCTTCCACCACGGCTGGCTGTACCAGCCCTCGGGCACGGGGCGCCCGGCCACGGTGCCGCCGGGGTAGTAGTGCGGGGTCTGCTCGGTCGGCGAGGGCGAGGCGACCTGCTGCTGGCCCTCGACCTCCACCTCGCGGTACTCGGTGACCCGGCCGGCCCGGGCGCGTCCCGAGGTGTCCGGCAGCTCCGGTCCCGGGTCCATGTCCATGGCGGTGCGCGCGGCGCGCGCGTAGTACAGCCCTTCCAGAGCGGTGTCCGTGGTCAACCGGGCCTGTTGGGTGCTCGTCGCCTGCTCCAGCTGGGAGGTGGCCGCGGTGTGCCGCTCCGACGCATCGGCGAGGGCCTGCTTCGCGGCGTCGTTGGTCCCCACGAGGTGCAGCACCTGGCCGCCGAGCCGCTCGACCCAGCGGCGCGCCTCCGCCTTGGCGTCGTCGAGTTCCCGCTGGCGCGCGGCCTCGGCCTTCTGGCGCGACCACCAGACGGCGGCCAGGAGGACCGCCGTTGCGAGCACGATGATGATGAGCGCTTCCACGCGTTGCCTCCCGCACACGACCGTTCGTCGTCGAGCCTACTCCTGCGCGGAACCCGAGCGGCCGGTTTCGGCGGGCGGCTCCGGGACGGGACGCCGCGGTGCTGCGGCGCGGGCGGCGAGGGCGGCAGCACCGCGCCCCGCTCCGCCCGCCGGGCGGTCCCCCGGTGCCCGCGTCACCCGCGGGGCCGCGTCCGCCGGGAGCCCGCGTCACTCGGGTGAACCGTCGAAGGGGAGCTCGGCGATCGTCTCCCACTCGGAGCAGGAGTGGTCGCGGTTGAGCTCGACCAGCGACAGCGAGGGCACGCGGACCGAAGCCGGGTCGACGGTGGTGGCACCGAGGGTGGCCACGGCGAAGATCGCGGGACCGTCCTGGCTCGAGTGCGCCAGGCTGATGTGCTGGTCGATGTCCTCCGGCTCGCCCGGGAGCCGGTCCTCGCCGAGCACGTCGGCGAGCCCGGAGCGCACCGAGCTGCGCAGCTCCCGCACGGTGGACTGCGGTTCCGCGGGAAGCGCCAGCGACTCCGGCAGCACGACCGCGCGCTGGAACACCAGCGACAGCGGGGCCGTGCCGGTGATGCGTTCGCGCACCGCCGGGACGAGCGAGTCCAGCTCCGACCGGTCCACCTCGTCGGAGAAGCCGATCTCCTGGACCAGGATGTGCATCCACTCCAGGGGAACGGGGTCGAAACCGGGGAGGTCGCGCAGTGCGTACTGGTACTGGTTGACGAGGTCACGCAGACCAGGCTGGCCGCCCAGTGACAGCAGCCAGGCGTAGCTCGTGCGCCCGGCGTGCCACCCGGGGCGCCAGCGGGCGTAGTTCCGGACCTGATCGGCGTGTGGCATGTCGATCACACCACACATACTGCACGGTTCCTTTCGCCTGTGGCGTCAGATTGAGCTATCTCACGCCGGTCGTGTCAAAGCCGTCCCGGGGCGCACCGCCGAGCGCGCCCAGCGTAGGGGTCGCGGCGCGCGATGGTGGAGGGGCGGTCCGCGGCGGGAGCGGTGCCGGGCCCCAGCAAGCGCCCCCAGCAAGCGGGTCCAGCAAGCGGGCCCGGCGGACGGGCGGCCGGGAACGGAGGAGGAACGCGGGCAACGTGCTCGCGACGAGGACCCCGCGACGAGGAAGGGGTGCGCCGGCATCGCGCCGACGCACCCCGTGCAGAGCGGGCGACGGGAATCGAACCCGCATAACCAGCTTGGAAGGCTGGGGCTCTGCCATTGAGCTACGCCCGCGTGTTCCGTTGTCGGAATCCGCACCGGATTCCGCGGTTCGCCGGTGCCACCGGCGGGATCCGCCAACTGGACCCACCAACTGGACCCACCAACTGGACCCACCAACTGGAGGCCGTTGCGACCGCCTGGTGAGATCGTAACCCAGCCCGCGGCAGCGGTGTCATCCGCCCCGTCCTGGACTCCACCCGCCCAGGCCTGCAGGTCGACCCGTCCCGTTCCCACCCGCCCCCGCCGCGTCCGCGGGCCGTGCGGAGTCGACCACGCGTGTTCGAACCGGCCCGTGCGCGATAGGCTCCCGGCAGGGTGTCCGCAGGGCGGACGCGACCGGGGTGTGGCGCAGTTTGGTAGCGCACTCGCTTTGGGTGCGAGGGGCCGTGGGTTCAAATCCCGCCACCCCGACCGTGTGATGTCTCAGGACATCGGCATAGCCCGAACCCGCAGATGTGGGTTCGGGCTTAGTGCTTTTTTGGGGGCGGGTCCGGGTGCCCCGCGGGGTCGGCGCCTCCGGGCGGCCCCGGCCGAGAACGGAGGGCGCCGGTCACCGGGGGTCATCGCGGGTGCCGGTCACGGAGCGCAGCGAGCGATCCCGCCGAACGGGTAACGATCACGGCGAATCGGGCGATCCCCACGGCGTGGACAGATTCCCCTCGCCGCCCCGCTGGTCCGCGGTGCTCGTGTGCGCCGGGTTGATGCTCGCGGTCGCGGTGCTCGTCGGCGTGTCCCTCGGGGTCGACGGCCCCGAGCCGGACATCCCCGCCCAGGTCGGCCCGTCGCAGGTCGGCACCGCCGTGCCGCCTCCGCGTCGCTGAGCGGGCGCCGCCGGTGGCGGTGGTGTGCGCTGTGGCGTTCGTGCCCGCCCGTCACGGGTGGTGCCGATGTGCTCCGCAGCAGCTGACCCCGGAGCGCGCACCCGCCGCGCGAAGCAATAGACTCAGTGGTCAGCCCGGCATCGGCGGGCGTGACAGCGGCGATTCGGCCGACGGCGGTTCGTCCGGTCACCCCGACAGGCAAAGCGCCGGGAGCAAGCACGTTCGACTAGGAGACCACGTGAAGAGCACCGTCGAGCACCTGAGCCCGACGCGCGTCCGGATCAATGTCGAGGTGCCGTTCGACGAGCTCAAGCCGAACTTCGACCGCGCGTACAAGGCACTCGCCCAGCAGGTCCGCATCCCCGGTTTCCGGCCGGGGAAGGTGCCGGCCCGGGTGTTGGAAAGCCGCATCGGTCGTGCCCCAGTGCTCGACGAGGTCGTCAATGAGGCAGTCCCGTCGAAGTACCTCGAGGCGGTCAACAGCACCGAGGTGAGCCCCCTCGGCCGCCCGGACATCGAGGTGACCAACATCGCCGACGGCGAGCAGATCGAGTTCACCGCCGACGTCGACGTCCGCCCGGAGGTCACCCTGCCCGCCTTCGGCGAGCTGTCGGTGACCGTGGACGACGTCGAGCTCACGGACGAGGAGATCAACGAGCAGCTCGACACCCTGCGGGCCCGCTTCGGGACCCTCACCGGGGTGGACCGCGCCGCCCAGCAGGGCGATTTCGTCACCCTCGACCTGTCGGCCACGGTCGACGGCGAGGAGGTCGAGGACGCCAGCACCAGCGGCCTGTCCCACGAGGTCGGCTCGAACAACCTGATCGAGGGCCTCGACGACGCGATCACCGGTTTGAGCGCGGGTGAGACCACGACGTTCACGACGACGCTGGTCGCGGGCGAGCACGCCGAGCGCGAGGCGGAGGTGACCGCCACGGTCGGCTCGGTCAAGGAGCGGCACCTGCCCGCGGCCGACGACGAGTTCGCGCAGATGGCGAGCGAGTTCGACTCGATCGACGAGCTCATGGCCGACCTGCGCGAGCGCATGGGGCGCGTCAAGCGGATGCAGCAGGGCATGGAGGCCCGGGACCAGGTCCTGCAGGCCCTGCTGGACAGCACCGAGGTGCCGGTGCCGGAGCAGGCGGTCGAGTCCGAGATCGAGACGCGGCACCACGACGCGGTGCACCCGTTCGACCACGACGACGAGCAGTTCAACGAGTCGCTGCGGCAGCAGGGCCGGACCCGCGAGGACTGGGACGCCGAGACCCGCCAGGAAGCGGAGAAGGCCGTCCGGACCCAGCTGATCCTGGACACCATCGCCGACGCCGAGGACGTGTCCGTCTCGGACAACGAGCTCACCGAGCGGATCATGTACCAGGCGCAGCAGTCGGGCATGAGCCCCGACCAGTTCGTGCAGCAGGTGCAGCAGTCCGGTCAACTGGGCGCGATCTACGCCGACGTCCGCCGCAGCAAGGCGCTGTTCAACGTCGTGCGGCAGGCGACGATCACCGACGCCTCCGGCAACGAGCTGGACATGGACGAGCTGTTCGGCACCGAGAACGAGGGCGGTGACCAGGACGAGGAGTCCGCGCCGTCCATCACGGAGGTCGAGGGCGAGGTCGCGTCAGCGGAGGATTCCGCCGAGGCCTCCGCCGAGTCGCAGGACCGGGACTCGGCGGACCGGGAGTCGGAGCAGAAGGACGGCTGACGCGCCGGCACATCACAGGAACATGCTCTGAGCGAACGTGGGCGGTACTGGGAAGCTGGTGCCGCCCACGTTCGTTAGGGTCGACGTCAGCGGATCACACCGGGGGTGAGCCCGCAACCGCGAAAGCCGCTCGGCGTCTTGCGCGGTCCACTGTAGACCCTCGCCCTCGGCGGGAAAGCCCAGTTGTGGGAGTAAGGCAGGGAATCGTGACGCAGCACCTGACTCAACCGGCGTCCGACGGGTCGCCGCAGATGCGAACCACCACGTCCAACGGGCTCTCGTTGACCGACTCGGTGTACGAGCGGCTGTTGCAGGAGCGCATCATCGTCCTCGGCACGCAGGTCGAGGACACGATGGCCAACCAGATCTGCTCGCAGCTGCTGCTGCTGGCCGCGGAGGATCCGGAGCGGGACATCGCGCTGTACATCAACTCGCCGGGTGGCTCGGTGACCGCGGGCATGGCCATCTACGACACGATGCAGCTGGTCAAGCCGGACGTCGCCACCGTGGCGATGGGCTTCGCCGCGTCGATGGGACAGTTCCTGCTGTCGGCGGGCGCCCAGGGCAAGCGGTTCTCGCTGCCGCACGCGCGGATCATGATGCACCAGCCCTCGGCCGGGCTGGGCGGCACGGCCTCGGACATCGCGATCCAGGCGGACGTGTTCTCCAAGCACAAGCGGGAGATGGCCGAGCTGATCGCGGAGCAGACGGGCCAGACGCCGGAGAAGATCCTCCAGGACTCCGACCGCGACCGCTGGTTCACCGCGCGGGAGGCCCAGGAGTACGGCTTCGTCGACCACATCGCGTCGGCGGCGAACCTGCCGCAGAGCTGAGCCTCCTCGACGTGCCGCGTCCGGTCGCGGTCGCGGGTGCGCAACCGCTGCGGACAGCGGCGGCGTGCAACCAGTGCAGCCTCTTCGTGAACCACTCCAGCGACAAGGAGTCACCTCTCGTGAGCTCGTTCCAGCTACCGCAGTCCCGTTACGTGCTGCCGTCCTTCGTCGAGCGCACGCCTTACGGGGTCAAGGAATCCAACCCGTACAACAAGCTGTTCGAGGAACGCATCGTGTTCCTCGGGGTGCAGATCGATGACGCCTCGGCCAACGACGTCATGGCCCAGCTGCTCTTCCTCGAGTCCGACGACCCGGACCGGGAGATCAAGATCTACATCAACTCGCCGGGCGGTTCGTTCACGGCGCTGATGGCGATCTACGACACGATCCAGTACGTGCGGCCGGACGTGAGCACGATCTGCCTGGGCCAGGCCGCCTCGGCGGCCGCGGTGATCCTCTCCGCGGGCACGAAGGGCAAGCGGCTCGCCCTGCCGAACTCCCGCGTGCTCATCCACCAGCCCTCGGTGGAGGGCCTCTACGGCCAGGTCTCCGACCTGGAGATCCAGGCCGCCGAGGTGGAGCGGATGCGGAAGCTCATGGAGGGCACGCTCGCGACGCACACCGGCAAGACGTCCGAGGAGATCCACGAGGACATCGATCGGGACAAGATCCTCACGGCGAACGACGCCGTGGACTACGGACTCGTCGACGAGGTGCTGCCCTACCGCAAGTTGTCGCGTTCGTGAGTGATGCCACCGGCACCGAGCCGGACATGCGCGGGCGTTCCGCCGTCCGCGGATGGTTTCCTGGGGTGTCGCCCGGTGACTGAGCGGAGCCGGGCGACACGGCCGGGGCACGACACGCCCGGCCGTCCCGCCGCGTGGCGCGTGCGTGGCCGCGGCCGCAGAAGCGCATGCCAGGATCGCGGCATCGCAGCGTCTCCCCGAAACCGGGGAACGCCGGGTACTGTCGAAGGCACGAACACGGTCAGGTGCGTCATCGGAGGACGCGCCGGAGGGGACGGGGTCAGCGGTCATGGCACGTATCGGTGACGGCGGCGACCTGCTGAAGTGCTCCTTCTGCGGGAAGAGCCAGAAGCAGGTGAAGAAGCTCATCGCCGGCCCCGGCGTGTATATCTGCGACGAGTGCATCGATCTCTGCAACGAGATCATCGAGGAAGAGCTCGCCGAGACGGGCGAGGCGAAGCTCGACGAGCTCCCCAAGCCGGGCGAGATCCACGACTTCCTCGACCAGTACGTCATCGGCCAGGACGGCGCGAAGCGCAACCTCTCGGTCGCCGTCTACAACCACTACAAGCGCATCCAGGCCGCGGAGAAGCGGGAGAGCCGCAGCGAGGAGCAGGTCGACCTCGCCAAGTCGAACATCCTCATGCTCGGCCCGACCGGCTGCGGCAAGACCTACCTCGCCCAGACCCTGGCGAAGATGCTCAACGTCCCGTTCGCCATCGCCGACGCCACGGCGTTGACCGAGGCCGGCTACGTGGGCGAGGACGTCGAGAACATCCTGCTCAAGCTGATCCAGGCCGCGGACTACGACGTCAAGCGCGCCGAGACGGGCATCATCTACATCGACGAGATCGACAAGGTGGCCCGCAAGAGCGAGAACCCGTCGATCACCCGGGACGTCTCCGGTGAGGGCGTGCAGCAGGCGCTGCTGAAGATCCTGGAGGGCACGCAGGCGAGCGTGCCGCCGCAGGGCGGGCGCAAGCACCCGCACCAGGAGTTCATCCAGATCGACACGACGAACGTGCTGTTCATCGTCGCCGGGGCCTTCGGCGGCCTGGATCAGATCGTCGAGGAGCGCGTCGGCAAGCACAGCATCGGGTTCGGGGCGGACCTGCGGGCGAAGTCGGAGATCGACACGACCGACCACTTCGGCGACGTCATGCCCGAGGACCTGATCAAGTACGGGCTCATCCCGGAGTTCATCGGCCGGCTGCCCACCGTCGCCAGCGTTTCGAACCTGGACCGGGAAGCGCTCATCCGGATCCTGACGGAGCCGCGCAACGCCCTGGTCAAGCAGTACAAGCGCCTGTTCGAGCTGGACAACGTCGAGCTCGAGTTCACCAAGGCCGCACTGGAGGCGGTGGCCGACCAGTCGATCCTGCGCGGAACCGGTGCCCGCGGCCTGCGGGCGATCCTCGAAGAGGTGCTGCTCCCGGTCATGTACGACATCCCGAGCCGCTCCGACGTCGCCAAGGTCGTCATCACCGAGCAGACGGTGCGGGAGAACGTCAACCCCACGATCGTGGCCCGACAGGCGGCGCGCCGGGAGCGGCGCGACAAGTCCGCCTGATCTCGGCCCATCCGCATCGCGCGGGCGCCCCCAGCTGGGGGCGCCCGCGCGCGTGTTCGGGCGCTGCGACCCCCGGCGCGGATCTACAGACACCCCCGCGCGGATCTGCACGCGGCCGCGGCATCGCGATTCCCGCTGCGGAACGCTCGAACATCGTCGATCATGTGTGGGGACCGTGACGGACGTTCGGGGGAGAGACGATGAGCGAATTGCGGGTGCTGTTGCTCCGCGACGCCGCCACTGGACCGTGGCACTGGCAGCAGTGGCTCACCAACCGCCTGGCCGAGCACGGTGTCGCGCTCAACGCGCTGCGCCTGCCCGCCACCGACAGACCCGCCCTCCCGCTGCTGCTCGCGGAGCTGCAGGGCGCGCTCGACGCCGTGCCCGAGACGGAGGAGCTCGTCGTCGTGGGCTACTCCCGCGGCGCCGCGCTGTGGCTGCAGCACGTGGCGCGCTTCGACCCGGCGCTCCGGCGGGCCGACCGCGTGCTGCTGTGCGCGCCCGCCGAAGGCCCCCCGCCCGACGTGGACGTGAGCGCCACGCGGCGCGCCGCCGGGATGACGCGCCTGGTCGTGGGCACCGGGGACGAGCAGCTGCCCATGCTGCGGGCGCACACGCTGGCCGACCGCCTGGGCGTGGACCTCGACGTCATCCTCGGCGGGGAGCACCTCACCACCGAGGCCGGCTACGGCCCGTGGCCAGCGATGCTGCGCTGGGTGCTGCACGGCACCGCCCCGCTGGTGGACCGCTACGAGGCGGAACTCGCCCGCGGCGAGCTCGTCTGACACGGCGACCGGGCGGCGCGGCGGAGAGGTGCACCGCGGGTGCGCGGCGGCACCGGTCGGGTGCGCGGCCAGGCGGCCACCGGCCGCCGCGCGGCGAGTGCCGCGTGCGGCGCCATCGGTGCGCGGTGGCCGCGTCAGGAGGTGGCCGCGCCCGTCACCTCGTCGTCGGCGAAGAGGAAGCGTTCCCGCACCTGCCATTGCCCGCCGGTGAACACCACCAGCCAGACCTCCTCCAGCACCGCGAGCACCGGCAGCACTCCCGTCACGGTGGTCTGGATCTGCGTCGCGGTCTCCTCGGCGACGCCGCTGGCGACCGTCACGTGCGGCGCGGTTACGCCGCCGCGCCCCTCGTACGGGGCGACGTCGGGCCACCGGGTCCGCACCGCGTCGGCCAGCGCCGCGACCTCGGTGCTGTCAGCGGGCAGGTAGACGAAGCCGTCCTCCTCCCTGCGGCACTCGGCCAGCGTCAGGGACGCGGTGCCCTGCGCCCGGACGATGCCGTCCAGCGCGTCGACGGTCCGCTCGTCGACCGCCGCGGCGTCCAGGAAGGGGTAGAGCAGCGAGATGTGCGCCGGGTTCTCCCGCAGCAGCGCACCGGGAAATCCCTGGCGGACGGTCGTCAGCACCGGATCCGCTTCCGGAACCGGCAGCACCAGTCCGGTGCGGCCCTCTCGCGACATGCGAACCTCTCCCTCGACCGAGTGGTGGAACTGCGGAAGCACCGGTCCGCCGCGGTGCCCCGCGCGACGAGGGGACGCGTCCCCCGTCCACACCTCCGATCGTGTCAGCGCAGCGGCGCGGCCGTCGACGAGCGCCGCGGGGCCGCCGCAGTGCGTCCCGTCACTCGGTGCCCGAACCGGTGAGCACGCGCGCGGCCTGGGTGTAGACGTTCATCGTCTCGCCGCGCAGGAACCCGACCAGCGTCATCCCCTGCTCCGCGGCCAGTTCCACCGCGAGCGAGGACGGGGCCGACACCGCGGCGAGCACCGGGATCCCGGCCATCGCCGCCTTCTGCACCAGCTCGAACGACGCGCGCCCGGAGACCATCAGCGCGCAGCTGCGCAGCGGGACGCGCTGGGACAGCAGCGCCCAGCCGAGCACCTTGTCCACCGCGTTGTGCCGCCCCACGTCCTCCCGCACGGCCAGCAGCGTGCCGTCGGGGGTGAACAGCCCGGCGGCGTGCAGCCCGCCGGTGCTGGCGAACACCCGCTGCGAGGCGCGCAGCGTGTCGCCGAACGTGGCCAGCGTGTCGGCGGAGAGGGACACCGGGTCGGCCGCGGGGGAGAAGCGGGTGCGCACGCGGACCGCGTCGAGCGCCGCCTTGCCGCACACCCCGCACGAGGAGGTGGTGTAGAAGTTCCGCTGCACCGAGGTGTCCGGTGGAGCCACGCCGGGGGAGAGGAGGACGTCGAGCACGTTGTAGGTGTTGCGCCCGTCCGGTCCGGGGCTGTCGCAGTAGCGCGCCCCGCTGACGTCCTCCGGCGCGCAGACCACGCCCTCGGTGAGCAGGAAACCGTGCGCCAGCTCCACGTCGTGGCCCGGGGTGCGCATGGTCACCGTGAGCGGATCACCGGCCAGGCGCAGCTCCAGGGGTTCCTCGGCGGCCAGCGTGTCCGGGCGCGTGTCGGTGCGCTCGGGGCTGACCCGCAGGATCGGGCGGCGCACCGTTACTCGTCCCATGACGCCTCCCTGCGTCGCGTCGTCGGGCCGGCCGCGGAGCCGGCGGCCGGCTGGCGGGCCGGTCCGCCGTTGCGCTCGGGCCGCGGCCTCCGCGGGGACCCGTGCGGATCGCGCTGCCCGCGCCCGCGGACCGGTGCCGCGCCCCAGCATCCCGGAGACCGGCCGGGTCGTGCCCGCCGGAGCGGGATCACGCCGTTTCGAGGCGGACGATGATCGCCTTCGACACGGGGGTGTTCGACCCGTCCGCGACGGAGTCGAGCGCGACCAGCGGGTTGGTCTCCGGGTAGTAGGCGGCCGCGCAGCCGCGCGCCGTGGGGTAGCTGACCACGCGGAACCGCTTGGCGCGGCGCTCCTCGAGCGTGCCGTCGGCGGCCTCCCACTCGGAGACGAGGTCCACCACGTCGCCGTCGGCCACGTCGAGCCCCTGCAGGTCCTCGGCGTTGACGAGCACCACCCGGCGGGCGTCCTCGATGCCGCGGTAGCGGTCGGACAGGCCGTAGATCGTGGTGTTGAACTGGTCGTGGCTGCGCAGCGTCTGCAGCAGCAGCCGCCCGTGCGGGATGCGGATCGGGTCGGCCGCGTTGACCGTGAAGTTCGCCTTGCCGGTGGCCGTGGGGAACGCGCGCTCGTCCCGCGGCGGGTGCGGCAGCACGAACCCGTCCTCCTGGCGCACCTGCCGGTTGTAGTCGGCGCAGCCGGGCACTACGCGGCTGATGTGCTCGCGGAGGACGTCGTAGTCGCGCTCGAACTCGGACCACGCCACGGGGTGGTCCGCGCCCAGCAACCGACCCGCCAGGCGGGAGATGATCGCCACCTCGGACAGCAGCTGCTCCCCGGCCGGCTCCAGGCGGCCGCGCGAGGCGTGCACCACCGACATCGAGTCCTCGACGGTGACGAACTGCTGGCCGGTCTCCTGCACGTCGCGTTCCGTGCGGCCCAGCGTGGGCAGGATCAGCGCCGTCCGCCCCGGCACGGCGTGCGAGCGGTTGAGCTTCGTCGAGACCTGGACGGTGAGCTCGCAGCCGCGCAGCCCCTGCGCGGTCGCCTCGGTGTCCGGTGTGGCCGAGACGAAGTTGCCGCCCATGCCGACGAAGACCCGCACGTCGCCGGACTGCATCGCGCGGATGGTGTCCACGGTGTCCCGGCCGTGCTCGCGCGGCGAGGTGATGCCGAACTCGTCGTCCAGAGCGGACAGGAACCCCTCGGGCATCTTCTCCCAGATGCCCATGGTCCGGTCCCCCTGCACGTTGGAGTGCCCGCGGACCGGGCACAGGCCGGCGCCCGGCTTGCCGATCATGCCGCGCAGCAGCATGGTGTTGACGACCTCGCGGATCGTGGCCACGCCGTGCTTGTGCTGCGTCAGCCCCATCGCCCAGCAGGTGACGGTCCGCTCGGAAGCGGCGAGCATGTCGGCGATGCGCTCGATCTGCGCCCGGTCCAGGCCGGTCGCCTCGACCACGCGGTCCCAGTCGACCTGCTCGACGTCGGCGGCGAACTCGACGAAACCGGCGGTGTGCTCGTCGACGAAGGCGCGGTCGACCGCGCCGCGCTGCAGCAGCAGCGCGTTCAGCGCCTTGAACAGCATCAGGTCGCCGCCGATGCGGATCTGCGCGAACTCGTCGGCCAGCGCGGTGCCCTTGCCGAACAGCCCCCGCGGGGTCTGCGGGTTCTTGAACCGCATCAGTCCGGTCTCCGGCAGCGGGTTGACCGCGACGATGCGCCCGCCGTTGTTCTTGACCTTCTCCAGCGAGGAGAGCATGCGGGGGTGGTTCGTGCCCGGGTTCTGCCCCACGACGAGCACGAGGTCGGCGTTCTCCACATCGGACAGGGAGACCGACCCCTTGCCGATGCCGATCGTCTCCGTCAGCGCCGCGCCCGAGGACTCGTGGCACATGTTCGAGCAGTCCGGCAGGTTGTTCGTGCCGAACGAGCGGGCCAGCAGCTGGTAGGCGAACGCGGCCTCGTTGCTGGTGCGGCCGGAGGTGTAGAAGGCGGCCTCGTCCGGCGAGCCCAGCGCGCGCAGCCGCTCGGCGATGAGGTCGAAGGCCTCGTCCCAGCTGATCGGGCGGTAGTGCGTGTCGCCCTCGCGCAGCACCACCGGCTCGGTGAGCCGGCCCTGCTGGCCGAGCCAGTAGTCGGTCTTGCCCGCGAGCTCGGAGACGGGGTGGGCGGCGAAGAACTCCCGGTCGACGCGGCGGGTCGTGGCCTCCTCGGCCACCGCCTTCGCGCCGTTCTCGCAGAACTCGGCGAGCGAGCGGTCCTCGCCGTCGGCCTTGCGCGGGTCCGGCCACGCGCAGCCCGGGCAGTCGTAGCCGGAGCGCTGGTTCAGCAGCGGCAGCGTGCGGACCGTGCGCGACAGCCCCATCTGCTCCCAGCCGCGCCGCAGCGACACCCACACGCCGGTGAGACCGGCGGCGGCCGTGCCGGGCTCGGAAACGTCGAGGGCCGATTCGTCCACATCCTCACGGGGAGCTTCGCGCGCCATAGCGAGAATCATGCCGCATGTGCTCCCCGCGACGTAAGCCCTGGGGACGCCTGTCGCGCGGCACCCGGGCGCGCACCGCGGCCGCGCCGGGACACCCGTGCACGACCGCGAGGACGGGTGCGCGGTGGCGCGCCGGACCGGCGCGGTCCGCCCGGTGGCTCCCCCACTAGGCTGGAGGAATGGCGGATGCAGACGTGGCCGAGGGCGCCGCGGATCGCGACCGCAGCAGCGGCATGCCGCAGATGAGCGCTCGGGCGAGGCAGACCCCGGAGGAGTGGCGCCAGACGGCGCGCGAGCTCGAGTCGGAGATCGACGCCTACCCGGAGGATCACGCGGAGATCCTCGGCGAGGCCGCCCACGCCTGGCAGCGCGCCGGTGACCTCGATCGGGCGGAGCAGTGCTACGAGCGCCTGCTGGCCGAGCAGGACGATCCGCACATGCCGGATCCGCGGGTGCCGTACGCGGAGTTCCTCATCGAGGCGGAGCTGGACCCGGACCGCGGGTGGGGCATGCTGCGCCAGCTCTGGCACGAGCGCACCACCGATCCGCAGGACTACCAGCGGGCGGCCGAGATCCACGAGGAGCTCGGCTTTCTGCAGGAGGCGTTGACCTGGTCCAACGCGGGCGTGGCGCGGTGCTGTCCGCAGCCGTTCGACCCCGGGTTCGCCGACCTCCGCGAGGACGTGGAGCTGTTCACCCTGCTGGACGGGCGTCGGCGGCAGCGCCGTGCTCTCGAGCAGCCCGCCGACGAACTGGACGAGCTCGTCGAGGCGTCCCGCGGCGACGTCGCCGAATCGCTCGCGCCGCGGCCGCAGCAGGACACGCCGCCGCTGGTGCCGTACTGGCCCGAGGGCGAGTTCGACGAGGCCCTGCGCCGCTGGCCGGAGACGCTGCGCCCGGTGACGCCGCACGGGCAGGACGAAGACGCGCCCCGCACGCACACCGAGCACCGCCGCGCCGTGGAGCGGGAGCTGCGGGCGAGCGCCGCGGGGAGACGCCGCGGGTGGTGCCGCTGAGCACCGAGGAGTTCGGCGCGTTCGGCAGCGGCGCGGGCACGGGTGACGTGCTGTTGCTGCTGGAGCGCTACATGCTGGTGTGGGACGAGGCCGGGCGCGGGCTCGCCTGGCCGCCCGAGCGCAACGCGGCCTGCTGGTGCGGTTCGCAGCGCAAGTACAAGAAGTGCTGCGGCGCGCCCGGCTTCGCCGAGGAGCCGAGCTCGCCGGCGGAGGGCTGAGCGGAGCGCGGGGCGGGCTCGCCTGCGCACCCGCGTTCCGGTGCCTCCCGCGCGGGACGCCGGACCCGCTGCGCCAGCCGAACCGCGGAGTTTTCAAGGCGGCGCTCCCTGGCGGCGCGCCTGCCCGGCGGGCGTGCTCCCCGACACGCGCGCGGAAGGAAGCACTCCCCGACGGGCGTGCTCACCGGGGCTCGTAGAATTCCGGGCGTGACTCAGACCCACAGCGCGCAGCAGCCCCGTGAACTCCCGTCGAGCTGGAACCCCGCCGACGCCGAGGCCGAGCTGTACCAGCGCTGGGTAGATGCCGGCTACTTCACGGCGGACCCGCACAGCGGGCGTCCGCCGTTCTCGATCGTCATCCCGCCGCCGAACGTCACCGGCAGCCTGCACATCGGCCACGCCTACGAGCACACGCTGATGGACCTGCTCACGCGGCGCCGCCGGATGCAGGGCTACGAAGCCCTGTGGCTGCCGGGCATGGACCACGCGAGCATCGCCGTGCAGACGCTGGTGGAGCGCCAGCTGCGCGAGGAGGGCACGGACGCCCGCGAGCTCGGCCGCGAGGCCTTCGTCGACCGCGCCTGGGAGTGGAAGCGCGAGCACGGCGGCGCCATCCTGTCGCAGATGAGCCGCCTGGGTGACAGCGTCGACTGGACCCGCGAGCGGTTCACCATGGACGACGGCCTCTCGCGCGCGGTCCGGACGATCTTCAAGAAGCTCTACGACGACGGCCTCATCTACCGCGCCGAGCGCCTGGTCAACTGGTCGCCGGAGCTGAAGACCTCGCTGTCCGACATCGAGGTGGACTACGAGGACGTCGAGGGCGAGCTCGTGTCCATGCGCTACGGCGAGGGCGACGCGTCCGTGGTCGTGGCGACCACGCGCGTGGAGACGATGCTCGGGGACACCGCCGTCGCGGTGCACCCGGAGGACGAGCGCTACCGGGCGCTGGTCGGCACCGAGCTCGAGCATCCGCTGACCGGCAGGAAGATCCCGGTGGTGGCCGACGACCACGTCAACCCCGAGTTCGGCACCGGCGCGGTCAAGATCACCCCGGCGCACGACCCGAACGACTTCGAGATCGGCCAGCGGCACGACCTGCCGATGCCGACGATCATGGACGAGAGCGGCCGGATCGACGGCACCGGCACCCGGTTCGACGGCATGGACCGCTTCGAGGCCCGCGCGCAGGTGCGCGAGGCGCTGCGCGCCGAGGGGCGCATCGTCGCCGAGAAGCGCCCCTACGTGCACAGCGTCGGGCACAGCTCCCGCACCAAGGAGCCGATCGAACCGCGGCTGTCGCAGCAGTGGTTCGTCAGCGTCGGCCCGCTGGCCAGGGCCGCCGGCGACGCGGTGCGCGACGGCCGGGTCGCGGTGCACCCGCCGGAGATGGCCAAGCGCTACTTCGACTGGGTCGACAACATGCACGACTGGTGCATCTCGCGCCAGCTGTGGTGGGGCCACCGCATCCCGGTGTGGCACGGGCCGAACGGGGAGATGGTCTGCCCCGGCCCGGACGAGCGGCCCCCGTCCGAACCGGGCTGGCGCCAGGACGAGGACGTGCTGGACACGTGGTTCTCCTCGGCCCTGTGGCCGTTCTCCACGATGGGCTGGCCGGAGGACACCGCCGACCTGCGCACGTTCTACCCCACCAGCGTGCTCGTCACCGGCTACGACATCCTGTTCTTCTGGGTGGCCCGGATGATGATGTTCGGGCTCTACGCCATGGACGGGGTGGAGCCGTTCAAGGTCATCGCGCTGCACGGCATGGTCCGCGACGGCTTCGGCAAGAAGATGTCCAAGTCCGCGGGCAACACGGTCGACCCGCTCGAGTGGATGGACACCTACGGCGCCGACGCGCTGCGGTTCACCCTCGCCCGCGGGGCGAACCCGGGGGCGGACGCCCCCATCAGCGAGGAGTGGGTCTCGGGCGCGCGGAACTTCGGCACGAAGCTGTTCAACGCCACCAAGTTCGCCCTGATGAAGGGCGCGCGGGTGCCGGAGGCCCCGGCGGACCGGGCCGAGCTGACCGATGCCGACCGGTGGATCCTCGACCGGCTCGACCAGCTCGTGTCCGACGTGGACGTCCTGCTGGACGACTACCAGTTCGCCAAGGCCACCGAGGCGCTGTACCACTTCACCTGGGACGAGTTCTGCGACTGGTACGTGGAGCTGTCCAAGGTGCAGCTCGACGCGGACGAGGCGTGCGCCGAGCGCACCCGCGAGGTGCTCGGCCAGGTGCTCGACGTGCTGCTGCGGCTGCTGCACCCGACGATGCCGTTCCTCACCGAGGCGCTGTGGACGGCGCTGACCGGGCGGGATTCGGTGGTCGTCGCCGACTGGCCGGCCGCCTCCGGCGCGGCCGCCGACGAAGGTGCGGCCGAGCGCATCGCCGCCGTGCAGAAGCTCGTCACCGAGATCCGCCGGTTCCGCTCGGACCAGGGCCTCAAGCCGGGGCAGAAGGTCGCCGCGCGGCTCGGCGGGATCGGCGGGGCCGGTCTGGCCGAGCACGCGGACGGGGTGCGCGCGCTGGTGCGCGTCACTGAACCGGGTGAGCAGTTCACGTCCTCGGCCTCGGTGGAGGTCGGCCTGCCGGGTGGCGGCGTCACCGTCGAGCTGGACCTGTCCGGTGCCGTCGACGTGGCCGCCGAGCGCAAGCGCCTGAACAAGGACCTCGACGCCGCGCGCAAGGAGCTCGACGGCACCGACAAGAAGCTGAACAACCCCTCGTTCGTGGAGAAGGCCCCGGCCGACGTGGTGGACAAGATCCGCACGCGCCGCACCGCGGCCGAAGCGGAGATCGAGCGGATCAACGCCCGACTGGCCGCGCTGCCGGAGGGCTGAACCGCTCCTGCCCGCCGGGCGCGGCGGTGCGGACCCCCTCGAGGAGGTCCGCACCGATCAGCGCGCGCCGCAGCGGCCGTCTCCGGTTCCTCCGTTCGGCCCACGTAGACTGCGTACGGATCCGTTGTTGCTCGCAGAGAGGTGAGTACGTGCCCGGCACCGAGTCCCAGTCCTTCCGCGAGCTGCGGCTGGTCGAGGACGAGCTCAACGAGCGCTGGCCGGAGACCAAGATCGAACCGTCCCTGGAGCGCATCCGGGCGCTGACCGATCTGCTCGCCGAGCCGCAGCGCACCTACCCGGTGGTGCACATCGCGGGGACCAACGGCAAGTCGTCGACCTCCCGCATGGTCGACGCGCTGCTGACCCGGTTGGGCCTGCGCACCGGTCGCTACACCAGCCCGCACCTGCAGCTGGCCACGGAGCGGATCTCGGTCGACGGCGCGCCGATCAGCCCCGAGGGCTACGTCGAGGCCTACCGCGACGTGGCGCCGTACGTGACGTTGGTGGACAACCGCAGCCCCGTGCCGATGAGCAAGTTCGAGGTGCTCACCGGCATGGCCTTCGCCGCCTTCGCCGACGCCCCGGTGGAAGCCGCGGTGCTCGAGGTGGGGCTCGGCGGCAGCTGGGACGCCACCAACGTCGCCGACGGCCTCATCAACGTGATCTGCCCCGTCGCCAAGGACCACGCGGAGTACCTCGGCGATGACATCGCCGCGATCGCGGCGGAGAAGGCCGGCATCATCAAGCCCGGCTCCGTCACGATCCTCGCCGGGCAGCAGGCCGAGGCCGAACGGGTGATCCTGGAGCGCGCCGCCTCGGTCGACTCGACCGTCGCCCGCGAGGGGCACGAGTTCGGGGTGCTGGAGCGCACCGTCGCCGTCGGCGGGCAGATGGTGCGGCTGCAGGGCCTCGGCGGTGCGTACGACGAGGTGTTCCTGCCGGTGCACGGCGAGCACCAGGCGCGCAACGCGGCGGTGGCCCTGGCCACGGTGGAGGCCTTCTTCGGCGCCGGCGCCGAGCGGCAGCTGGAGGCCGACGCGGTGCGCGAGGGCTTCGCCAGCGTGCTCACCCCGGGGCGGTTGGAACGCGTGCGCGCGGCCCCCGCGGTGCTGGTCGACGCGGCGCACAACCCGCACGGCACGCGGGCGCTGGCGCAGGCGGTGAGCGCGGAGTTCTCCTTCCGCACGCTCGTCGCGGTGGTCGGCGTGCTCGGGGAGAAGGACGCCTACGGCATCCTCAACGAGCTCGAACCGGTCGCCGAGCAGCTGGTGATCACCCGCAACTCCTCGCCGCGCGCGCTGGACCCCGACGAGCTCGCCGCGATGGCCAAGGACGTCTTCGGCCAGGACCGGATCGTGGTCGAACCGCGGCTGGACAACGCCGTGGAGCACGCGATCCAGCTCGCCGAGGAGGTCAGCGACCCGAGCGAGAGCGTCTCCGGCGGTGGTGTGCTCATCACCGGTTCGGTCGTCACCGCCGGTGAGGGACGGGCCCTGTTCGGCAAGGAGCCGGCGTGAGCGAGGCGGGCGGCACCGAACGCGGCCTTCCGGTCCCGCCGGAGGGCGTGCGCGACCCGTGGAAGGGGTTGCGCGGGGTGATGGCCGGCACGCTCGTGCTGGAGTTCATCGTGTTCGGTCTGGCCCTGCCCGTGGTGTGGCAGTTCGGCGGCGGGGTGTCCAGCGTCGGCTTCGGCCTCGTCGCCGCGCTGGCCGTGCTCATGCTGCTGGCCGGGTTCGTGCAGAGGCGTCCGTGGGGGCTCGGCCTGGCGCTGGTGCTGCAGGCCTGCGCCGTGCTGTGCGCGTTCGTGCACCCGGCCATCGGGATCATGGGCGTGCTGTTCGCCGCGGCGTGGGGCTACATGCTGCACCTGCGCCGCGACGTCGCCCGCCGGATGCGCGAAGGCCGGCTGTACGACCAGCTCGGGCACCCGCCCGGCTACCCCGAGCAGGCCGAGTGAAGGCGGAGGCGCTCAGCGCCACGAGCGGCGCGGGCTCCCGGTCCGCGGGGCGTCCCGCGGCTTCCCGCTCGCGGGTGGGCCGGTGGTGCCGGTGCCGTCCGTGCCGCCCGCGGTGCCGGGGACTCACCGGATGTCGATGATCGCGCGGCCGAGGATCTCCCGCTTGTCGAGCGCGTCGTAGGCCTGCTGCACCTGGTCGAACTCGTAGCGCCGGGTGATGGCGTCCTGCGGGCGCAGCAGCCCCCGCGCGACCAGGTCGAGCAGCACGGGCATGTCGCGCCGGGGCTTGGCCCCGTAGGAACCGCTGATGCGCAGCTTGCGGCGCGCGATGGTGGCCAGGTCGAACTCGCCGGTGGTGCCGCGCGGGGCGATGCCGACGACCACGACGTGCCCGCCTTCGACGACCGCGTCGCGGGCGGTGCCGAACGTGGCCACCGAACCGAGCGCCTCGAAGGCCACGTCGACCCCGCGGCCGCCGGTGATCTCCCGGATCGCGGCGGGCGCGTCGGTGGTGGTGGCGTTGACCGCGTGGGTCGCGCCGAGCTGCCGCGCGGCGTCGAGCTTGTCGTCGGCGATGTCCACGGCGACGATCGCGGAGGCGCCGAACACGGAGGCCAGCTGGATCAGCGCCGACCCCACACCGCCCGCGCCGACGACGGCGATCGCGTCCCCGACCCGCACGTCGGCGGCGTGCCGCAGCGCGCCGTAGGCGGTCATGGTGGAACAGCCCACCGAGGCGACGTCACCCAGCTCCACCCCGTCCGGCACCCGGTAGACCGAGGTGGCGGGGGTGACGCAGCGTTCCGCGAGCCCGCCCATCGAGTACATGGCCACCGGCTCGCCGTCCGGGCGGAACAGGCGGGTGTCGTCGTCGTAGAGCAGGCCCCGGGCCCGGTTGCAGCTGAAGAAGCGCTCGCAGATCTCCTCGTTGCCGCGGGAGCACTGGCCGCAGTCGCCGCAGGGCATGATGAAGCTCGTGACCACCGGGTCGCCGACGGACAGGCCGTTCACGCCCGGGCCGAGCGCGGAGACCGTGCCGGCGACCTCGTGGCCGAGCACGCCGGGCGCGGGGAACGGCAGTTCCCCCTTGAGCACGTGCAGGTCGGAGTGGCAGGCGCCGCAGGAGCGCACGTCGATGGCGACTTCCCCGGTGCGCGGTTCCGGGAACTGCAGCTGCTCGATCCGCATCGGTTCGTGCACCGCGGTGTGTACTGCCGCACGCATCCCAACTCCCGTCGACGCCGTCGTTCGAGGCGGTGCTGAACACTAGTGGGTGGATCGCGACGGCACCAGGGGCCGGAGGTGCGCGGTGGCGATCACCCGCACCGCCCGGTTCCGCGCCGGTCGGCGGTGGGGACGTCCTCGAGGAAGTACCCCAGCTCGGGGAGCGGTGCCGGCGTTACCGGGGTGGGGCCGGTCCCGGAGCGCACCGCGGCTCCGGCGGGAGGAGGTGATCTCCCCGCCGGACGCGCCGGTGCGCGGCCCTCGCCGGTGACCAGCGCCATCGGGCCGCTACCCTGGCGGCCGGACGGGGTGCGCGCGCTTCGCGCTGCGCGGGCGCGCTGCACCGGGCCGCCAGGGTAGCGGCCCCGAGGGACGACGAAGGAGTACTTTCGTGAGCGAGCGCACACTGGTTCTCGTCAAGCCGGACGGGGTTCAGCGCGGTCTGATCGGTGAGGTGATCGGACGCATCGAGCGCAAGGGGCTGAAGCTGGTCGCGCTGGAGCAGCGGCAGGTGGACGAGCAGCTCGCCCGGCAGCACTACGCCGAGCACGACGGCAAGCCGTTCTACGAGTCGCTGGTCGAGTTCATCACCTCGGCCCCGGTCGTGGCGGCCGTCGTGGAGGGCCCGAAGGCGGTCGGCGCGTTCCGCCAGATCGCCGGCGGCACCGACCCGGTGGAGAAGGCCGACGCCGGCAGCATCCGCGGCGACTACGGCCTCGAGGTGCAGTACAACCTGGTGCACGGCTCGGACTCGCCGGAGTCGGCCGAGCGCGAGATCAAGCTGTGGTTCCCGGAGCTCTGACGCGAGTTGACTGAAACCGCTATCGATCCGGAGGGGTTCGTCACCGGACCGCACCGCGTGGACACCCCGCACCCCGGTCTCGCGGACGCGCTGACCGACCTGTGGGGACGCGTCACGGTCGCCGGCGGCGCCGTCGGGTTCAGCTCGACCAGCGAGGTCGACGAGCTCCGCGCGGTCGCCGAATCGGTGGTCGAGGAGGCGCAGCAGCGCCGCGCGAGCCTGATCACGATCGGCCAGTCGCACGTGCTCGTCGGCGCGGCCGCGCTCGTGCCGGGGCGGCTGCCGGTGGACGCGCACACCGGGCAGCTGACCTGGCTGATGGTGGACCCGTTGCTCCAGGGCAAGGGCTGGGGCCGGCAGCTGCTCGACGCGGTCCTCGTGCAGGCGCAGGCCAGCGGCCTGGCGAGGCTGCAGGTGTTCGTCCGCTCGGGTCACGAGTTGGAGCGCTTCTTCACCGGTCACGGCTGGGTCGAGCGCGGGCGCTGGCCCGGTGCGTTCAGGGCCTCCCCGGAGGACGAGCGCGACGGGATCTGGTTGACCCGCGAGGTGTGAGCCGCCCGGAGGTGTGAACCGTCCGGCCGGTCCGGGCCACCACGGGTTCCGGACCGCCGGGTGCGGCTCGCGGGATCGCTCGGACGGCCGCAGCTTCCGCGCTCCGGTCGCGCGGGTGTTGTCAGCGCGCGGTTCGGCGAGCAAGCATCGTCGGCGAAGCGGTCGCGCGGTGCGACCGCCGCCGACGAACGTGAGCGGGAGGTCGTCCTGAGTCGATACGCGAGAGCGAGTTCGCGCGGCGTCGCAGGTGCGTGCGCATCGGCGGCGCCGCGGCGTGCGCGTCGGTCCGGTCCGTGGACGGTGGGGGCCTGCCGCGCTCCGTGAGCGGAACCGATCCGTCCCGTCCGGTTGGACGATCGGCGGACCGAACCGAGACGGTATGGGATACTCGTGGTGGCCGTCCGGTAGAGCACACCGCCGAACGGTTCGACGACGAGGCCACAGCCCTGCGCGTCGTCGCCAGTCGGGACCGGGGGCGGAGGAGATCCGCTCGCCGCTGCGCCGGCCGGCTCGCCGACGGGAGGCTTGCGGGGACTCGTTGGCCCGGACGGGTAACGGGGAGCCGTGCCCGGGTGCGAGCAGGAACTGCACCCGGGGCGCTGCGGCTGAGGAGCGCCGGGCGGTCGTCGTCGACTCCGCCGCGCGGCTTCTCGCCGGGGCGGAACAGACCGAGAAGGATTGCCGCCGTCCTCGGACGGCGGAAAACGAACAAGAACGCATGCCCCTGTGCGGCCCGCGTCGTTCCGGACGCGCCCGGGGGCGGAGGAGCTGGATGTTGAACACGGACACACCCGCTGGGACACCCAGCGGGTCATCGCCCACACCCGCACGAGGGGAACAGGATTCGCAGGGGGGCGCCGCGAGCGCCGCAGCCGGTGCGGTCAGCGAGGAGGCCGGGCAGGACACGTTCGAACTGCCGGCCAAGATGCGGGTGCACGCGCTGGCGAAGAAGCTCGGCACGAGCAGCAGGGAAGTCATCCGGACCCTGCAGGAGCTCGACGAGTCGGTGCGCAGCGCGCAGTCGAACATCACCCGGGAGGTCGCGCTGCGCGTGATCGGCGCGCTGTTCCCGGAGCGGATGCCAGCCGACACGGGCGGAGCGGACGGCGCTGCGGGCTCCGCCGAGGTGTCCACCGCTGCGCACGGCGCCGCGTCCACGAACGGGGCCGCGCCGGCCGCCGCACCGAAGTCCGCGGAGCAGCCCGCGGCCGAGGCCGCCGAGGGGACCGCTGCGGAGGGCGGAAGCACCGCGGAGGGTGCCGCAGCCACCCCCGGGAAGACCACCGCTGAGACCGCCGGGAAGACCACTTCGGAGACCGCCGGGGAGGCCGCCGGCTCGGGCGGCAGGGAAGCGGCGCCGCTGACCCCGCTCTTCGCCGCGCCGGACGCCACGTTCCTGGCGCCGGAACCGCAGCAGAACCGCACGGCTGAGAAGGACTCGACCGAGGCGGAGTCGCCGTCCGAGCAGCGGACGGCCGAGGACGGCTCCGCCGCTACCGCGGTGAGCGGTGCGGGGGCGCAGACCGCCGAGGAAGAGGGCGAGGCCGAGGACGAGGCCACCGACCAGACCGGTGACGACTCGGACCAGAGCGGTGCCCGCAGGCGGCGCCGCCGCGGCCGCCGCGGCCGCGGTCGCGGACGCGGCGGGGAGAGCGACCAGGCTCAGCAGGAGCAGACCGCCGAGGGCGGGAGCACCGGCGGTGACACCACCGAGGAGTCCTCCTCGGAGCAGGGCGCCGCAGCCGAGGAGCAGGCCGAGTCCGAGCAGGACGGCGAGTCCGGTGCCGGGAACCGGCGCAGGCGGCGCCGGCGCCGCCGCAAGGGCTCCGGCGAGGAGGACAGCGGCTCCGGCGGCAGCGGTTCCACGCGCGAGGACGACCCGCCGAACACGGTGGTCCACGTGCGCGAATCCGCCCCGGAGGGCCGGCAGGACAGCAGTGAGGACGAAGTCCGCTCGGTCAAGGGGTCGACGCGGCTGGAGGCCAAGCGGCAGCGCCGCCGCGACGGGCGCGATGCGGGACGCCGCCGCGCACCCGTGCTGTCCGAGTCCGAGTTCCTCGCCCGCCGCGAGTCCGTGGACCGCCAGATGGTGGTGCGCCAGCAGGGCGAGCAGACCCAGATCGCCGTGCTCGAGGACGACGTCCTCGTCGAGAACTTCGTGACCTCCTCCGGCAGCGGCTCGCTGGTCGGCAACGTCTACCTCGGCCGCGTGCAGAACGTCCTGCCCAGCATGGAAGCGGCGTTCGTCGACATCGGCCGCGGGCGCAACGCGGTGCTCTACGCGGGCGAGGTGGACTGGGACGCCGCCGGCCTGGCGGGCAAGGCGCGCCGCATCGAGCAGGCACTGCAGACCGGTGACAACGTCCTGGTGCAGGTCACCAAGGACCCGATGGGGCACAAGGGCGCGCGGCTGACCACGCAGATCAGCCTGCCCGGGCGGTTCCTCGTCTACGTGCCCGGCGGCAGCGCCACCGGCATCAGCCGCAAGCTGCCGGACAACGAGCGCAAGCGGCTCAAGGACATCCTCAAGCGGATCGTGCCCGAGGACTCGGGAGTGATCATCCGCACCGCCTCGGAGGGCACCAGCGAGGACGCGCTGGACCGCGACGTGCGGCGGCTGCAGGCGCAGTGGGAGGTCATCAAGGAGAAGTCCGAGGCCAAGAACACGCACGCGCCGCAGCTGCTCTACGAGGAGCCGGACCTGCTGATCAAGGTCATCCGCGACCTGTTCACCGAGGACTTCTCGGCGCTGACGGTGCAGGGCGACCAGGCCTGGGAGACGATCGAGGCCTACGTGCAGCACGTGGCGCCGGACCTGGTCTCGCGGTTGTCCAAGCACGTCGGCAAGAACGACGTGTTCACAGAGCGGCGCATCAACGAGCAGATCTCCAAGGCGCTGGACCGCAAGGTGTGGCTGCCGTCCGGGGGCTACCTGGTCATCGACCGCACCGAGGCGATGACGGTCATCGACGTCAACACCGGGAAGTTCACCGGGTCCGGGGGCAACCTGGAGGAGACGGTCACGCGCAACAACCTCGAGGCGGCCGAGGAGATCGTGCGGCAGCTGCGGCTGCGCGACGTCGGCGGCATCATCGTCATCGACTTCATCGACATGGTGCTGGAGGCCAACCGCGATCTCGTGCTGCGTCGCCTGACCGAGTGCCTGGGCCGCGACCGCACGCGCCACCAGGTCGCCGAGGTCACGTCGCTGGGCCTGGTGCAGATGACCCGCAAGCGCGTCGGCACCGGCCTGCTCGAGGCCTACAGCTCGACCTGCGAGCACTGCCGGGGCCGCGGCCTGCTCGTGTCCGCGGATTCGGCGAACCACCAGCACCACGGCAACGAGAACGGCGGGCGGGGACGCCGCCGCGGCAAGGGCCAGGACGACGGCCGGCACGCCGAGCCCAAGGGAACCGACAAGGGCGACAAGGGATCCGAGAAGGGGTCCTCCGACAAGGGCGACAAGGGAGCTGACTCCCGCGGCGGCAAGGAGCAGCCGGGCAAGGCCGAGCCGCAGCGCGGTGAGGCCAAGACCGAGGACAAGCCCGCGGAGGCCGCGCAGGAGGCGTCCGAGCAGTCCACCCGCTCCGCGGGTCGCCGGCGCAACCGCCGCGACAAGCGCGGTGCGCAGGCGCGGGAAGTGGCGAAGGAAGCCCCGGCCGAGTCCGCCGCGGAACCCGCTCCCGCCGGGCGGTCGGCTCCGGCCTCCGCGGAGGCGGCCGCGGCACCGGTCTCGGGCGCCGGAACCGCGGCGGACGGTTCCGCGGCCCCGGCGGGACGGGGCGAGCGCACCTCCGCTGCTGCCGCGGAGACCTCCGCGGCCCCGGCCGTGCCGAGCACCGCAGCCGGAACAGCGGCGGGCGCGCAGGAGGCCTCCGCGGAGGCCGCCACCACGTCGGCAGGCGCGAACGGGCCGGCGAGCGAGAACGGGTCGGCGGACGAGAGCGGTGTTCCGACCGGCGGGCGGGGACGCCGGAAGGCCACCCGGCCGAGCGGCAGCACCAGCGCCAGCACCAGCGGGCAACCCGTGGTCGTGGCCAAGCCGGCCGAACCGGCCGACACCGGGAGCACCGTCCCGGCCGCGGAACCGGAGCCCGAGGTGCAGCCGGTGCGGCGGCGCCGCCGCACGGCCTCGCGCCAGTCCGGACCGCCGCAGGAGAGCTGACCCAGGTCGGCGCCGACCGGGGGACTCCGCGGATTGGCCGGTGCAGCCGAGCACACGGCCGCCGGTCCGCGCGTCCGCTCCGGTCGGCGCCGACCGCTGCTGCAGCGCCCCCCGGGGTGCTCGTTGAGCCCCGGGTGATCAGTCCTCGTCGGAGAACCCGCGCACGTCGCCGCGGGCGTCGGAGGAGGGCATGTCCCCGGGCAGCTCCACCGGCTCCGGCAGCGGTCCCGGCGACCACGTCCCCCAGTGCGTCTCCGAGCGGGTGCGCAGCGCGGTCTCGGCCGGTGCGGCGCGGACGTACGGCTGCACGCGGTACAGCGTCCCCCAGTCGCGTTCGTAGTCGCCCCGCAGGTACGTGGGCAGTTCCCGCGCGGTGGTGGCCACGTTGAGCCAGCCGAACGGGCCGCCGGCGTCCGGCGCCGACCACCCCTGTCCGGTCTCGCGGAACTCCCTGCCGGCCGAGACGCGGTAACGCGGCAGCTCCGCCACCCCGTGCCCGAGGCGCGGCTGCCGCAGGCAGGGGTGCACCAGCGCGGCGGGCCACTCCACGAAGGCCGGGTCCCGGCCGACGACCTCGGTGAGCGTGGCCACGCGCGGCACGCGCGGGGCGCTGACGGCCACCCAGCCCTCCGGGCCGAGCGCCGCGTCGGTGGCGACCACGCGCACCATCGTCGCCTGCCGGGCCCGCTCCGGGACGTCCCCGCGGTAGTCCCGCCACCCCGGTGGGGGCCCCTCGAGCACCGGGCTGCGCCCGAGGACCTCGAACCCCTCCGGCGTGGGCCGCCCGTACTCGAGCACCACCCGGTTGGCGCCGGTTTCCATCCCGGCCAGGCTCAGCGCCACCGGACGGTCACCGCGCCTCGCCTGCTCCGGCAGGCCGTACCAGGGGGTGCGCAGCTGCCCGGTGTTGGTCCCGTCGGGGTCGTAGCTGCCCCACACCGGGGCCCGGTCGTCGCCGAACCCGTGCGGGGGACGCCAGTTCGGTTCGCCCGGTGCGGCCTCGTCACCGCGGGGCAGGCGGGAGCGGTCGAAGCCGCGTTCCGCGGGGCGCAGGTACCCGGGGCCGCGCTCCGCCGCCGGAGTCCCCGGCGCTGCCGCCGCGGGCTGCTGCCCGATCGGCGTGAGCACCCCTTCGCGGGGGTGCGGTTCCACCATGACCGAATCGGACAGCCCGCAGCTGGCGCCGACGAGCTGCTGCACGTTGTCCGCGCCGAGGCTGTACTGCTGGCCCTGCTCGGCGATGGCCTTGCCGAAGGCGGCCAGTTCGCCGAGCACGAGCAGCGCGCACACCAGCGACAGCGGGGCGGTGCCCAGCCGCAGGGCGCGGCTGCGCTGCTCCGGGTGGTCCTGCCGCGCGCCCCCGTGCGCGGCGCGCGGGTCGATGCGCACGTGTTCGACCACGGCGACGAGCGCGGCGACCCCGGCCAGCAGCAGGAACAGCGTGCTGGCCTCGTGGCCGCCCAGCGAGGGCGCCTTGTCGAACCAGGGCACGCCCCAGTTGGAGACGTACCACCAGGCGTTCGGCCCGGTGGAGGCCAGCGCGACGACGAGCATCAGCCCGGAGAGGAACGCCGCCCGGTTGCGTCGCGAGCGCAGCACGGTGCTGCTCGTGGCCAGCGCGGTCAGGGCCGCCAACCCTCCGCCGAAAGCGGCGAGGATGCCGAAGTGGTGCGTGTGCTTGGTGGGGGTCAGCGCCAGCACCACGAAGCACAGCGCGGTCACGGCGACGAGCCGGCGGCTCGGTCCGGCCGCCGCACCGTTGATCCGGGTGCGCCGCGCGATCACGAGCGCGCAGGTGACGAGGCACAGCAGCACGAGCAGCACGGGGAACCGGCGGGTGAGCGACCCGTCCGGGATGGGGCTGAACAGCAGCGCGTAGCGGTCCAGCTCCTCGTACCAGTGGCTGTTCGGCCCGATCCGCGTCTTCAGCGCCATCGCGTCGAGCACCGAGCGCCAGCTCTGGTCCAGGTACACCAGCACGAGCACGAGGAATCCGGAGCAGGCCACCGGAGCGATCCCGGACCACCACCCGTGCGCTGCTGCGAAGCGGCGCACCAGGCGTGTCAGCGGGCGCACCGCGGCGAGGAACGGCAGCACCGCGACGAGCCCGTGCGGGTTCGCGGTCGTGGACAGCGCCGCAGCCAGCAGTCCCCAGGCGGCCGGGGCGATCCGCTGGGAGGCGACGGCGCGTTCCACCGCGCACCAGGAGGCGAGGGCGAAGAACACCACGACCGGTTCGGGGCGCAGGCCGTTGTTGTACGGCAGCCAGAACGCCAGGAACACCGCGGCGGCGGCCCAGCCCGCGGCCGCGCTGCGCCGCAGCTGCGGGCCCAGGCGGGGCAGCACTCCCCGGCTGATGAGCAGCCAGCTGCCGACGGCCAGCGCCAGGGCGGGCAGGCGGACCCACGGGGTGGCCGTGGACAGGTGCACCCACCCGGCGTAGATCTCGTAGAACCAGCCGAACGGGGACTCCGGGTTGGCGAACCAGCGGTAGTAGTTGCTCACGTACCCGGCGCTCTCCCGCGCGCGGAGCATGCTGAGCACGTAGCCGTCGTCCGAGGTCATGGCGCCGATCAGCCACCACGCGAGCAGGGCGGCGAACACGGCGGCGTCGCGCGTGGTCAGCCGCGCCCACCCGGGTCCGGTCAGCCGGGGCGGGCGCCGGCCGGTGGCGTCGTCCATGCGGCGCAGCGCCGCCATCGCGGCGGCGAAGGAGACCACGGCCAGCGCGGTGGCGGCGAGCTTGAGCGCGGTCGCCGAGGTCTCGAACCGGTCGTCCACCCGGGCGCGCACCGCGAGGCCCGCCGTGTCGTCGACGTCCTCGTCGACGTCGGAGTACACCCCGGTGAGCTGGGGCCGTTGGTCGCCGGGGGCCGCAGCCCAGGTCCGGCCGTCCAGGTCGGCGCGCAGCCCCCCGGCGTCGGCGTGCACGCGGACGGTGCAGTCGCCGGTGGGCAGGTCGCGGGAGCCGATGCTGCGGCCGGTGTTGAACAGCTCCACCCGGTTCTCGTGCGCCCGCAGCGCCAGGCCGGTCAGCTGCCCGTACTTCGACTCGGGCGGGGTGGTGGTCAGCACGACGCCCGCGTCGGGGCGCGCGTCCACGTCGCGCAGGGTGCTGCAGGGGATCGTCGCGTCGAACCGCAGCGGTGCGTAGGCCACGAGCGGGGCCGAGACGGCCTGCGTTCCGTTCGCGGGGGTGGGCCAGCTGAGCGCGGTGGTGTCGTGCCGCACCGGCAGGAACGGGACGAGCAGCGCCAGGACCGTTCCGAGCAGGCCGAACAGCACGGCCGCGCGGCGCGCTGACGTGTGCGGTAGGCGGGGCACGTGGGGAACCATACGACAGCTCGGACCGCTGCGTAGTCCTGTCGCCACGTGGGGTGCTCGCACCTCCGCGCGGTACCGCCGCCGGGATGGGCGGCCGGCTGCCCGCGTGCCCGGCGACGACGTCGTCGACATCTCCCGAGGAGTGCCTTCCCCGGTCCGCCCCGCGGATGACCGGGCACGACACGCGCGCCCGTGACCGGTACGATCGGTGCGCGTCCCGGGGGTTGGCAGTGACCTCGGTGCTCCGAGCCGCGGTGTTCCGATCCGGAGCATCGTGCCGCGGAGCTCTGCGCGCCGGCGTTGTCGTTGCGGAACGCTGCGGCGCGGTGCGGCACGAGCGGGTCGCCGCCCCGGTCTCCTGGTGGGACGAGCGTTGCCTGTATGATGGGCGGGAACTTCTCGCCGCCGATTGCGGGCGGAGAGACTCAAGCCTGTTGCGGCGGCGATCGCCCGTGTGGCTCGGCTGTCGAGACAGGAACCACCGAGACGCTGCACCAGCGGCGTGTCGACCTCCGGCCTCCGGGCCGGAGCGGGGCGTAGCGCCGAGTACCTGGTGAAGTAGCGAAACCGAGCAGCAGGAGACTTCCGACTGATGTACGCGATCGTCAAGGCCGGCGGCAAGCAGTACAAAGTGGCTGTCGGAGACGTCGTCGAGGTCGAGAAGCTCGATGGCGAGCCGGGTTCCGAGGTCAACCTCCAGCCGCTGATGGTCATCGACGGCTCCGATGTCACGGTTGACCCGGGCAAGCTGGCGGAGACGTCGGTGACCGGCCGTCTGGTCGAGCAGACCAAGGGTCCCAAGATCCGCATCCACAAGTTCAAGAACAAGACCGGCTACCACAAGCGGCAGGGTCACCGGCAGAAGCTGACCCGTGTTGAGGTCACCGGCATCAACAAGTGAGGGCCTGAGTCATGTCACAGAAAAAGGGTGTATCGAGCTCCCGGAACGGCCGCGACTCGAACCCGAAGTTTCTCGGTGTGAAGCGCTTCGGCGGTCAGGTCGTCAGGGCTGGTGAGATCCTGGTGCGGCAGCGTGGAACGCACTTCCACCCCGGCGCGAACGTCGGCCGCGGCAAGGACGACACGCTGTTCGCGCTGTCCGAGGGCACCGTTCAGTTCGGGCGGTACCGCGGCCGGGACAAGGCCGTATCCGTGGTTCCGGCCGAGAGCTGACCCGCTCTCGGCCGATTCGAACCCTGCCGAGGGGCGGGTCCGGGACACCCCGGTACCCGCCCCTCGCTTTTTTGCTCAGGAGGCATCCGTGTCCGTGTCGCGGTTCGTCGACCGCGTGACCATCCACATCAAGGCGGGCGACGGGGGTAATGGCGTTGCCTCGGTGCGTCGCGAGAAGTACAAGCCGCTGGCCGGGCCCGACGGGGGCAACGGCGGCCGCGGTGGCGATGTCCGGCTCGTCGTCGACCCCGGGGTGCACACGCTGCTGGACTTCCACTACCGGCCGAACGTCGAGGCCAGCAGCGGCAAGGCCGGCAAGGGCAACAACCGGCACGGCGCCGCGGGCGAGGACCTCGTCCTGCCGGTGCCCGACGGGACGGTCGTGCTCACCTCGGAGGGGGAGGTCGTCACCGACCTCGTCGGCGAGGGCACGACGTTCACCGCGGGCAGCGGTGGACGCGGCGGCCTCGGCAACGCGGCGCTGGTCTCGCGCGCTCGCAAGGCGCCCGGCTTCGCCCTGCTCGGTGACCCCGGTGACCAGCTCGACCTCGTGCTGGAGGTCAAGTCCGTCGCCGACGTCGGCCTGCTGGGCTTCCCCTCGGCCGGCAAGTCCTCGCTGATCTCCGCGCTGTCCGCGGCGCGGCCGAAGATCGCCGAGTACCCGTTCACCACGCTCGCGCCGAACCTCGGCGTGGTCACCGCCGACGAGAAGGTCTTCACCGTTGCCGACGTGCCCGGCCTGCTCCCGGGTGCGAGCGAAGGCCGCGGTCTCGGGCTCGACTTCCTGCGGCACATCGAGCGGTGCGCCGTGCTGGCGCACGTGGTCGACTGCGCCACCCTGGAACCGGGGCGCGACCCGCTGACCGACATCGACACGCTCGAGCACGAGCTCGCCGAGTACACCCCGGCGCTCAGCGACGTGGACGGGGTGCCGGACCTGGCCGACCGGCCACGGGTGGCCGTGCTCAACAAGGTCGACGTGCCCGAGGCCCGCGAGCTGGCCGAACTGGTGCGTCCGGAGCTCGAGGAGCGCGGCTGGCGCGTGTTCGAGATCTCCACCGCTTCGCACGAAGGACTGCGGGAGCTGACGTTCGCGCTCGCCGAGGAGGTCGAGCGGTTCCGCGCGCAGCTGCCGACGCCGCAGCCCGAACGGGTGCGGGTGCACCCGAAGGCGGTCGACGACGACAGCTTCACCGTCGAGCCCGACCCGGAGGAGGCGGACGCGTTCGTCGTCCGCGGCGCCAAACCGGAACGGTGGGTGCGGCAGACGAACTTCGACAACGACGAGGCCGTCGGCTTCCTCGGCGATCGGCTGGCCCGGCTCGGCGTGGAGGCGGAGCTCGCGCGCCGAGGAGCGGAATCGGGCAGCCAGGTCACCATCGGCAGCATGACCTTCGACTGGGAGCCGTCCACCCCCGCGGGCGTGGCCGCGATGCAGGGGCAGCGCGGCGGGGACGCGCGGTTGGAGCGGACCGAGCGCGTCTCGGCCGAGGAGCGCAAGCAGGCCAAGGAGGAGCGCCGCCGCTCCCTCGACGCGGCCGGGGCGTACATCGGTGACGAAGACGACGTCGACGACGACTTCCTCGACGAGGACGATGACGATGACGAGCAGGGCGTCGCGGACGTCGACGGATGGGACGGTGAGGGGGACAGCCGGTGAGCGGCCAGGGGGTGGGCACCCGGGAGGCGATCGCCACCGCGCAGCGGATCGTCGTCAAGATCGGGTCCTCGTCGTTGACCACCGCCGAGGGCGGGCTCGACCGGTCGCGGCTGGACAAGATCGTGGACGCGGTGGCCGCGCGGGCGGTCGCCGGCACCCAGGTGGTCGTCGTGTCCTCCGGTGCGATCGCCGCGGGTCTCGCGCCGCTGGGGCTGCCCAGCCGCCCCCGTGACCTGGCCTCCCAGCAGGCCGCGGCGAGCGTCGGGCAGGAAGCGCTGGCCCGTGCCTACGCGGCGTCGTTCGAGCGGCACCGGATGATCGTCGGCCAGGTGCTGCTCACCGCCGAGGACGTGGTGCGCCGCGGGCACTACCGCAACGCGCGGCGCACGCTGCACAAGCTGCTGTCGCTCGGGGCCGCTCCGGTCGTCAACGAGAACGACACGGTCGCCACCCACGAGATCCGCTTCGGCGACAACGACCGGCTCGCCGCCCTCGTGGCGCACCTCGTCGACGCCGGCGCGCTGCTCCTGCTGTCCGATGTGGACGCGCTCTACGACGGGGATCCGCGGCGCAGCGGTGCCAGCGTCGTGCGCGAGGTGTCCTCGGTCGCCGATCTGGACGGCGTGGAGGCCGGTGAGGCCGGTGCTTCCGGCGTGGGCACCGGCGGCATGGCGTCGAAGGTGCAGGCCGCGCGCGTGGCCTGCACCTCGGGGATCCCGGTGCTGCTGACGTCGTCCGACCTGGCGGAGAGCGCGCTGCGCGCGGCCGACGTGGGCACCGCCTTCGCGGCCAGCGCGGACCGGCTGTCGCCGCGGCGGTTCTGGCTGGCGCACGCCGCCGGGAGTTCCGGACGGCTGTGGCTGGACTCCGGAGCGGTCGACGCCGTCGTGCGGCGCCGCAAATCGCTGCTGGCCGCCGGCGTCACCGCCGCGGAGGGCGTGTTCGACGGCGGGGACGTGGTGGACCTGGTCTCGCCGCGCGGGAAGACGGCCGCGCGCGGCGTCGTCGCCTACGACTCGGCGGAGATGCCCGCGCTGATCGGTCGTTCCACCCACGACCTCCCCGCGGAGCAGCGCCGCGAGGTCGTGCACGCCGACGACCTGGTGCCGCTGCGCTGACGCGGCCCACCGCCGGCGCGCCCGGCGGACGGCGCGCCTCGGCGTCGATGCGGCGGTGCCGGCGCGGCGGTACGGCTCAGGAGCGGCCGCTCGGAGGCACTCCCGGGGTTCCGGCCATCGCGTGCGCCTGTTCGTTGCACTCCGTGCAGGTGCTCCACAACCAGGCGACGTCCGAGTTGTCGGCCGTCACGCGCGCGCCGCAGAGCGCGTCGACCTCCGTTCCGTCCGGGAAACCCCCGCGGGGACGTGGCGTCAGCGTGGCGTGCCGCTTCCCCTCGCCGGGTTGCCAGCGAAACGGGTGGGGCATGACTGAATCACCGCCTGTTCGCGTCGGGTCGCTGCGGGCCGCCGCGCCACCGCGCTGCCCGCGATCGCGTGGCCGGCCGCGGACCGCTCCGGAGTACGTCCTTCCCGACTGCGACGAGTCCGCAGCCCGACCATCCTAGCGGCCGCACCCGGTGGTGATGATCCGCTGCCGGGTGCGTCGCAACGCTTTCGGGTTGTGCGGCCGTCCGCGTCGTGGGACGGGACGCCGGTCCACCCATTCTTCCGCCCTGATCGGCACGTGCAATGACACGAACGGTCCTCCTCGGGCGAGGGAGGGTCCGCACTGAACGTGTCCCGCGCCGCGTCAGCTCGCGCTGGCCAGGACCAGCGGCAGCACCCCGGGAGCACCGGCCTGCCGGAGCCTGCTGCTGAGCACCGCCACCGTCCAACCGGTGTCGACGTAGTCGTCCACGAGCAGCACCGGTCCGCTCAGCCCGGACAGGTGCTGCGCCAGCTCGTCCGGCAGCGCGAACCGCGACCACAGCGCCCGCACCCGGCGGGCGCTGTTCGTGCCGTGCGGGGTGCTCCCAGTGGTGGCGGTGACCTCGCCGAGCAGCGGGAGCCGCCCGATCGAGCCGATGCGCTGGGCCAGTCCGCGGACCAGGTTGGGCCGTTGCCGCGACTCCACGGCCACGATGCCGACCGGTCGCTGCTCCCACTCCCAGGCCGCGAGCACCCGCACGCACGCCTGCACCAGGTCGTCGCCGGGCGGCTGCGCACCGTCCAGCAGACCGCGCAGCCGGGAACCCCAGGACAGATCGGTCAACCGGGCGATGGCGCGCCCCGGTTCGGCGCGCTGCTCAGCGGCGATCCGGCCGGAGGCGGGGATGTCGAAGGCGTCCAACCCGCTCGGCCACTGCCGCCGCGGCGCGATCTCCACGCCGGGCCGCTGCAGCCGCTCCTGCGCCCGGCGCACCCGCTCCTCCGGCACGTCGACCTCGGGGTGCGCCCCGGTGCAGTTGTCGCACCGGCCGCAGTCCTCCGCTCCCGGGTCGTCCAGCTGCCGCCGGAGGAACCGCATCCGGCACTCGCCGGTGTCCAGGTACTCCAGCATCGCCCGCTGCTCGGCGGCGCGCTGCTCGGCGATGCGCGTGTAGCGCTGCGCGTCGTAGTGCCACTCCTGCCCGGTGGCTTCCCAGCCGCCGCGGACGCGGCGCACCGCCCCGTCCACGTCGAGCACCTTGAGCACCATCTCCAACCGGGCGCGCCCCAGCTCCACGTGCGGCTCCAGCGCCGCGGTGGACAGCGGTTGGTCCGCGTCCGCCAGCGCCGCCAGCACCGCGCGCACGGTCGGCTCGGGCGGGAAGGCCAGCGAGGCGAAGTACCGCCAGATGTCCTGGTCCTCCGAACCGGGCAGCAGCACCACGTCGGCGCGCCGCACGCCGCGCCCGGCGCGGCCCACCTGCTGGTAGTAGGCGATCGGGGTGGCCGGCGCGCCGAAGTGCACCACGAAGCCCAGGTCGGGCTTGTCGAAGCCCATGCCCAGCGCGGAGGTCGCCACCACCGCCTTGACCCGGTTGTTCAGCAGGTCGTCCTCGACGCGCTGGCGCTGTTCGGCGTCGTCGCGGCCGGAGTAGGACACCACCTCGTGGCCCTGCTCGCGCAGGTGGGCGGCCACCTCCTCGGCCGTGGCCACCGTCAGCGCGTAGACGATGCCGGACCCGGTGAACCGCGACACCCGGTCGCCGAGCCAGGCCAGCCGCGTCTGCGTGTCCGGCAGCCGCACCACCGACAGGTGCAGGCTCTCCCGGTCGAGGCTGCCGCGCAGCACCAGCGCGCCGGTCTCCGCCTCGCCCGCGTCGTGCTCGCCCGCGCCGACGCCGAGCTGCTCGGTGACGTCCTCGACGACGCGGTCGTTGGCCGTGGCCGTGGTCGCCAACACCGGCACGTCGGGCGCGAGCTCGCCGAGCAGGCCGCGCAGGCGCCGGTAGTCCGGGCGGAAGTCGTGGCCCCAGTCGGACACGCAGTGCGCTTCGTCGACGACGAGCAGGCCGAGCTCGGAACCCAGCGAGGGCAGCACGTTCTCCCGGAACTCGGGGCTGTTGAGCCGTTCCGGGCTGATCAGCAGCACGTCCACCTCACCGGTGGCGACCTGCTCCTCGATGCCGGCCCAGTCCTCGGCGTTGGCCGAGTTGATCGTCGCCGCGTGCACGTCGGCGGCGGCAGCGGCGGCGACCTGGTTGCGCATCAGCGCCAGCAGCGGCGAGACGATCAGCGTGGGCCCCTCGCCGAGCTCGCGCAGCAGCGCCGTCGCCACGAAGTACACGGCCGACTTGCCCCAGCCGGTGCGCTGCACCACCAGGGCGCGACGGCGGTGCAGCACCAGCGCGCGGATCGCCTCCCACTGGTCCTCGCGCAGCGACGCGTCCTCCCCGGCGAGGGCGCGCAGCCGGTCCTCCGCCATCTCGCGCACGACGTGTTCGTCCATACCTCGATTCCTACCGCACCGCTCCGGCGGGGCCGGGCGCGGTGGGCCCGCACGACGCGCGGTGTGTCGGGCCCGGTCAGCCGGGCCGGCCGGGGCTGGTCAACCCGTGCGCGGTGGCGGCCACGTCGCGCGCCCGCGCGGGCACGGCGCGTCCGCACCCGGGCGGCGCGCGCGCCCGCGCGGTCTCTAGGCTGGGACCGTGACCACCGCGACGAATTCCGCAGACAGCCCGGAGGCGGCCGACGGGGGCCAGCTGCAGGAGCAGGTCCGATCCGCCGCCCAGCGCGCCCGGACCGCGTCGGTCGAGCTGGCCGCGGCCACGCGCGACGCGAAGGACGCGTTGCTGCAGGCGATGGCCGAGGCGCTCATCGACAGCGAAGCGGAGATCCGCGCCGCCAACGACAAGGACGTCGCCGCGGCCCGCGCCGCCGGCACGCCGGACAGCATCGTGGACCGGCTGCGCCTGACCCCGGAGCGGATCCGGGACATGTCCGCCGGCTTGCGCACCGTCGCGGACCTGCCGGACCCGGTGGGAGAGGTGGTGCAGGGCGGCACGCTGGCGAACGGCCTGCGGCTGCAGCAGGTGCGCGTGCCGCTCGGCGTCGTCGGCATGGTCTACGAGGGGCGACCGAACGTCACCGTCGACGCCGCTGGGCTCACGCTCAAGTCGGGCAACGCCGTGCTGCTGCGGGGGTCGTCCTCGGCGGAGGAGTCCAACCGGGTGCTCGTGTCGGTGCTCGGCGAGGTGCTGCGGCAGCACGGGTTGCCGGAGGACGCGGTGCAGCTGCTGCCGTGCCACGACCGCGCCTCGGTGCACGCGTTGATCACCGCGCGCGGCCTGGTCGACGTGGTCATCCCGCGCGGCGGGGCGGGGCTGATCTCCACCGTGGTGCAGCAGGCGACCGTGCCCACCATCGAGACCGGCGTGGGCAACGTGCACGTCTACGTGGACTCCGCCGCCGACGTGGACACCGCGCTGCGCGTGCTGCTCAACGCGAAGACGCGGCGCACCAGCGTGTGCAACGCGGCCGAGACGCTGCTGGTGCACGCCGACATCGCCGAGGAGTTCCTCCCCCGCGCGCTGTCCGAGCTGGGGCAGGCGGGGGTGACGGTGCACGCCGACGAGCGCGTCGCCGCCCACGGCGGGCCGACGGTGGTGCCGGCCACCGACGAGGACTGGAACACCGAGTACCTGTCGATGGACATCACCGCGGGCGTGGTCGACTCCCTGCAGGGCGCGGTGGAGCACATCCGCGCGCACGGCACGGGGCACACGGAGGCGATCCTGACCGAGAACCTGCGCGCGGCGAACGCGTTCACCGCGCGGGTCGACGCGGCAGCGGTGGTCGTGAACGCCTCGACCGGGTTCACCGACGGCGGCCAGTTCGGCATGGGCGCGGAGATCGGCATCTCCACGCAGAAGCTGCACGCGCGCGGGCCGATGGCGCTGCCGGAGCTGACCTCGACGAAGTGGCTCGTGCACGGCGACGGGCACGTGCGCTCGGCCAACTGACCGCAGTGGGCCGGCCTGCCGGCGAGCGGGCCGGGTCTGTCCGCGAGCGGGCCGGTGGAACCTCCCCTCTTATCTGGAATCGTTCCAGTTGGCGCAATTTTCATGAAAATTGGAACCCGTCCCCACGCCACCGGGTGACGAGTTGTCCACAACGCGGGCCGTGTCGGGCTTGACTCGGCGCGTGTTCCGCGTCGGCGGGCGATCTTGGAACCGGCGGTTCAGACTCGGTGGTGGCCGAAGCGCCACGGCTCCGGGGTGAGGGGAAGCATCTCGGAGCCGTGCGGTGCTCCGCGTGCCCGGATTCCTGCGTGCCCGGGCTCCTCGCGTGCCGGGACTCCCCGCCCCGACCACCGATGTCGTGGTGGCCGGGGCGCCGGGCTCCCCGCGTGCCCGGACCTCCGGTGCGCGGGGCACCGCTCCGGCCGCGCCCCGGCAGGGCGGAGCAACCGGGGCGCGCGTCCCGCGCCGCGCGGACTGCGCCGCGCTCGGCGGTGACCGTGCGCCGCAACACGCGGCGGGCACCCCCGCGCGATCTCCGCTGATGCGGCTTCCTAAGCTTGGAACCCATGTCGCAGCGGCGTCGCATCGGTGTCATGGGCGGAACCTTCGACCCCATCCACCACGGTCACCTTGTCGCGGCCAGCGAAGTGCAGGCCCAGTTCGGGATGGAACAGGTCGTGTTCGTCCCCACGGGCCAGCCCTGGCAGAAGAGCCACGAGCGCGTGTCCGCGGCCGAGGACCGCTATCTGATGACGGTCATCGCCACCGCCTCCAACCCGCGGTTCCTCACCAGCAGGGTGGACATCGACCGGCCCGGCCCGACCTACACCGTCGACACGCTCAAGGACCTGCACCACCAGTACCCGGACGCGGACCTGTACTTCATCACAGGTGCGGACGCGCTGGAGCAGATCCTGTCCTGGCACCGCGCCGAGGAAGCCTTCGAACTGGCGCACTTCATCGGCGTGACGCGGCCCGGCTACTCGCTCAACGGGGCGCACCTGCCGGAGGGGTCGGTCTCGCTCGTCGAGATACCCGCCATGGCGATCTCCTCCACCGGCTGCCGCGATCGCGTGCGCGCGGGCCTGCCGGTCTGGTACCTCGTCCCGGACGGGATCGTGCAGTACATCGGCAAGCGCGGGCTCTATCGCGGGGACGGCCTCTCACCTGCACCGGAGTGGGGGCCGGGCGCTGAGTGAGCGATGGCTCCAGCGCGGGGAGCACCTCGCGTGCGAGATGACGCCGCTACATCGGCTCCGGTGACTCGCCGGCCAACGACCGGGTGCGCTCGATCGCTTCGGGCCACTCGTGGGCGCAGGTCTCCAGCGTCGTCATGGGGGAGGAGTGCCCGAGCGCCAGCTGAACGGTCTTGACGGAAGCGCCCGAGTGGATCAGCAACGTGGCGAAGTAGTGCCGCAGGGCGTGCAGCCCGGTCCCCGCCGGGAGTCCCGCCCGCTGCACGGCTGACTTCCACACCGGTGACCAGTTGGACCGGGTCACCGGCAACCCGCTGACCGTGGTGAACAGCAGCCGAGCCGGCCGCCGGGTGGGAGACTTGGGATTCGTCGCGTCGTCGATCTCGAGGGGCTGAGGCGGGTAGCGCTCGAGGTGGCGAAGCAAGGTTTCGGCGACCACCTTCGATAGCTCCACGGTGCGGTTGCTCGTCTTCGTCTTGACCGGGGCGAGGCGAGGAGCCCGACGAGGTTGCTGCAGGAGCTGCTGCTCGACCACCATTTCGCCCCGTTCGAAGTCGATGTGCTCGAGCTCAAGTGCGGCCCTGGCAGGGGCCGCCTGCCTGCTGCCTGGTGCGTCCGGCGAGAGCCGCCCGCCCGCTTGCCTGTGCGCTGCGGCCAGGCCGGGGCCCGCCGGGCTGCGGCTCGCGCCGGTCCTGGCGGACCCCGGCGGCCGAGCGCGTAACGGTGGGCGGGCGGCGTCACCGGCCGCGAGCGGAAGGCAGGCGACTCATCCACGACAGGGGCCGCCGTGCGGGTCGACTGGCCACGCTCGCTTGTGGCTGGCAGCCGGGTCGCCGTCGAGCCTCGTAGGTGGCCCGGTGGGCGGCCGGTTCCCTGCGTGGCTCGGGTGGCCGCCTGGGCGCGCCGTCCAAGGAAAGTGTGGTTGCGCTGCGCAGCTGGGTCACCAGCGCCACAACCGACGGGCGACCATGCTGGCTCGCCCGCTTGTGGATGCGCACCTTCAATAACGAGCTGAAAGCTATACACATAGACTAGTAGGGCTTTGTTAAGTGCGTAATCGTTGCTGGCGTGGGGGTTTCGCGCTGTCTCGGAGGGGTTGGTGGCAGGTGTGGCAGGCGCCGGTCCAGACGGCCAGTAGTGTCTGGAGTTCGCGGATCACGGCGTAGAGGGTCAGGCCGGCGCAGGGGCTTTTGGGTCATAGCGCAGTTGGGTGCAGATGGCTTGGGCGAGGCTGGCGAGGGTGACGTGGCGGTGCCAGCCGGGCATGCTGCGGCCCTCGAAGTGGTCGAGGCCGAGGCCGTCTTTGAGTTCGCGGTAGTCGTGTTCGATGCGCCAGCGCATTTTGGCGAGTTGCACCAGCTCACGCGCCGGTGTGTCGGTGGGCAGGTTGGACAGCCAGTAGTCGGTGGGTTCGGGCTCGCCTGGGGGCCATTCGGCGATCATCCAGCAGGCGGGCAGGTTTCCGTTGGTGTCTCGGGCGTTGTTGCGGTTGGCCGGGCGTACCCGCAGGGTCACAAAGCGCGAGCGCATCGCGCCGGTGCGGTTGCTGGCGGTTTTCTTCGTGCCGTGGCGCCAGGTCACCTGCCGCAGTGCTGTCCTCCCGGCGGATAGCGCCAGCGTGCGGAGGTCAGTGGGCTGGTGCGGATAGCCGGGTTTCGGCGGGCGCCCGGTGCCGGGCCAGGGTGGTGTGGTGATCTCGGCGTCGCCGGGCTGAACACTGGTGCTGGCCTTGACCGCCACGACGTAGCTCAGGCCGCGTGCAGCGAGCTCGCGGCGGAACTCGGTGATACCGCCGTAGCCGGCGTCGGCCACCACCGGCCGTGCCGACAAGCCCCAGTCACTGATCGCCTCGTCGAGCATGTCCAGCGCCAAGCGCCACTTCTCCCGATACCGCACCTCGTCGTCGATCTTGGCACGAGCCCGGCGACGCTGGATGCGCTCTGCGGCCTCGGCATCCTCGGTGGTGTGATCGTCCCAACTGACGGGCAGGAACAGGCGCCAATCCAGCGCGGCCGAGGCCCAGTCGGTGGCCGCGTGCAGGCTGACCCCGACCTGGCAGTTACCGGTCTTGCCCAGCGCCCCGCAGTACATCCGCGCCACCCCGGGCGAGTCGAGACCGTCCTTGGGAAAGCCGGTGTCATCCAACACCCACGCCCGCGGTTGCAGAAACCGTTGGGCCCAGCCCGCCAGACGCTGGCGCACCCCGGCGTAATCCCACGTCGACGAGGACACGAACTGCTGCAACTGCTGATGATCCACCTCAAGCCGCTGCGCCATCGGCTGCATCGACTTGCGCTTGCCATCCAACAACAGCCCACGCAGATACAACTGGCCCTTGGCCCGCTGATCCCGCCGCGACAGCCCCGCCAGCATCTCAGCCGCGAACGCCTCCACACGCGGGGCCACCGACCGCATCTCCTCCGGAGTCACCCCAAGATCATCACACAGAAGATCAACACCTAACAAAGCCCTACTAGTGGCGCGTCAGGCAACCTTGGCCGGGTAATGGGTCCAGGTGCGGATGGGTGAGTCGGTGGCGAATCCGGTCTTGGGCAGAGCGCGGGCGTTGCGCCAGCGCACATAGGCGCGAATGGCAGCGTTCTGTTCGGCATGACTGCGGTGATCGGTGCCATCAAGCGTGAAATAGCGCAGGGCTGCGAACTCGGACTCGATCCAGTTCAGCCAGGATCCGTAGGTGGGCAGGAAGACGAGCTCGACGTGGTGGGCAGCGGCCCAGGTCCGCACTGCGGGGTGACGATGCGGCGAGAAGTTGTCGCAGACGATGTAGAGCTTCTCGCCGGGCCATCGGGCTCGTAAGCTTGTGAGCAGGTCGAGGAATTCGCGATGGCGTTTGCGGTTGCGGATGCGGTAGTGCATCTTTCCGCTGTTCAGATCGAGAGCGGCCAGCATGTGCATGACCCCGTCATGGCGGTGGTAGGTCGCGCGTTGGCGTCGGGGTTGTTGGCACGGTCGCCAAGCCTTGCCCTTGCGGGGCAGCAGGTTCAGCGGCCCGAACTCGTCGACGCAGACCACGCGCCCGTCGGCGGGCGGCTGGTCATACAGCGCGAGGATGCGGTGCATCTTGGTGAGGAACTCCGGGTCAGTGGAGGTTTTCCACGTGGTTGTGGCCTGCCACGACACGCCACCGGCCCGCAAGATCTGCCGCAACGTCTCGGTCGAAAGCTCCACGATTGCGCACCGCTGGATCAGGTGCTCGCGCAGCTTGGACAGCGACCAGGTCGAAAACGCCGTGATACCCCAGTCAGCCGGGGACGTCCGGGCGATCAAGCAGATCCGCTCACGAAGCTGCTCACTGATCTTGCGAGGACGTCCCCCGTTCCATTTTGGGTGCAACGCATCAAACCCCCGCTCGTTGAACGCGTGGATCACATCACGCACATAGTCGTCGCTGACCTGCATCAACGAGGTGATGTCGGCAACCGCCTGCCCCTGGGCGGACATCAGCACCACGATCGCCCTGCGCAGCTTGACCGGATCCTTCGCCCTCCGGCTGATCCGCTGCAGCTGATGGCCTTCCGCCATCGACAGCGACCGGACGAACACCTCCGGACGACGAGCCATCGCCACCTCCCACACTCGACACGTGAGAACCAGCCTGACTCATCACCACGCAGATCAATTAACCGACCAACGATCTTGGACGACCCACTAGGTAGTCGTGAGGACATCTGAGCTCAGAGCACCCAACGACGAATAAGGATGCTGGCCAGCGAAGGGTCTCCGTCGCAGGTCAGCGTCCTAATAAGGGTTATGGGGTTAGCTGTTCTTGAATTGTCTAAGTGAACTGTTGAGCCAGGAAGTCCCGAACACTCATGCCCTGCTCTTTTGCTACGAGATAGATTCGGGCCATTTCGGTCGGTTTGAGTTCGTCGTTGTCGTTGGAGACCTTCGGGTCTGGGCCGGTATTCTCGGTGCTGTAGGCAGGCGTGCCATCGGCCTCGAAGCGGACGACACATTGCACTCCTTCATCAGCAGGGGAGAGCAGCATAAGATCAGCTAGCTCATGGCTCCCCTTGCGGCCAGCTCGACGGTATACTTGCTCTCCTTCTTCTAGGGGGCGGCCTATAGCTCGTGCGACCACTGTGCGGTGTGCTTGGACCAAACGCTTGCCGAAGTAGAAGGTCGTTACCCCAGTGCGGGGATAGGTGATGCGATCCGGCTCCCGGCCCTCCACGTAGAGGCGCATAGCGGCGCGGGACCCGTGCTGATGACACTCGGTCTGGTTGTTCTGGGTCGCGGTGCGGGGGCAACCTGGTTCGGTACAAGCCCGGCTCATGGCGATTACCTCCACGTGTTGAGGCAACCCGCCGGTCGAATGTCAGTCTTCCAGGTCGGGCCTGTACTACACTGACTACCGCGACCAGTCGGATGCCAGTTCGGGTTGGTGCGGTAACCCAGATGAAGGAACAACATCTAGGTATCCATGCGCCCGTCACGAGTGGCAGCTCGTGGCGGGCGCCATCATGTGCAATGAGTGTACTACTGATGGCTGTAGGTGATCATCACACGGTGGAATAATAGCGGGTCTCGCCATGCGAAAGATCTCCACTTTTCGGATTTAGTTGCGAGGCAACGGATTTCATGGATAGGACTGACATTTTTCCTGGTCATCTGGGGTTGCCGTGAGTGGTGCACTCCTTCAGAGCTTGAGATGGATCTGGTTGCATGCGGCCGGTTACGCGACCTCGTTGCTACTAATCGAGGACAAATAACGGAGACAACGGCAAGCGAGGCGAGACGTCCTTAGCTTCGTCGCAGGTTAACGGGCGGTCGCTCTGGGCGTAGGGGCTCACGCAGGCTTGCTTCAGCGGCCAGCGCCCCTACTTAACCCCTACAAAACCACTGCAAGAGCTGCCTGCTACTGACAAATGACCGGTACGACGCGGCGGGCATCAGAGCAGCTCACAGCAGCTACTGACAAACACTGATACTCATCAGCAAGTCGCTGCTCCTCAAGTGGGTCTCGCAGGTGCAGATATCTGAAGGGGTTTCTCTGGCTGATGGTGGCCTGCAGGCTCTCCTCTCCGAAGCTTGCCTCCAGGTCGACGGCCCATGATGGGGGCGTGGCCGGCAAAAAGGTCATTCGTGTTGTTTCGCCCGGGTTGTGCGAAGTCGAGGATGTGGCGGAGGCGAGCCCGTTAGGATCTTTGCGGCGTAGCCCGCACCGAGCTGGAGTCGTGATGGTCGAACTGGCCGAGAAGCCCCGGGCTTATGACCCGGATGAGAAGGACTTGTTGCCTGCGCAGCTGTACCTGGCCTGTCGTCCGGACGAGGACACCGGCGGGCTGATGCTGGAGACCAGGGAGCTCTCCGGGCAACTGGTGGTGCTGGGGTATTCGACGCTGGACGGGTTCCTCGCCGGATGCGGTGCGGATCAGCCGTGGATCCTGCTGCCCACCACCAAGGTTCGGGAGATCGCGTGCCTGGCGGAGGGCTCGGCGATGCAACCGCCGAGCTTCCGGTTCAGCGTGCTTCTCGACGCACCGGTTCCTCCTGAGTTGCGGGGAACCGCGGGTGGCTGGGCCGAGGACGAGGCCGACTGGAACGAGGCGGAGTCCGGCGACTGGACGACGGTGCACCTCGCGTCCCGTCCGTTCAGCGGCCGGCCCGAGAACGTCGAACTGGAACTGCAACCGATGCCGGGGGATCGACTGGCCATCATGGCCTACACCTCGGAGACCGCGTTGCGCGAAGGGTGCGGACCTCATCAGGCCGCAGCACCGGTTCCGGCAGGGTTGCTCGGCGACGTCCGGCGCCAGTGCGGTGCACACACGATCTGTCTGGACACACCGCTGCCGCAACGCCTGCGGCACGGCGGAGAGGAGTGAGGCATGTCCGGCGATGAAGTCCAGGTCGGTCATGAACAGGTGCGTCAGATGGCGTCCGCGTTGCGCAGCAGCACGGACGAACTGGAGAGCGCGGCGAAGTCTTCACCCGGCATGCCCGAGGTGAGCAGTTCGGCCGAGTGGATGAGCAACACGCTGGGGGAGCTCTCGGAAGCCGCTGCCGGGCTGCTCGCCACGGTCGACGAGGTTGCGGGCAAGATCGATGCCAGCGACGGGAGCTACGGCGATGTGGACAACCGCAACGCCGAGCGGCTGCAGAAGGAGTACCGCGACGAGTACGCCGGTCGGCCGGACTGAGGGGAGCAGAACAGTGGCTGGGGAACTGGATACCGAGGTCCTGGACAAGCCGGACACGTGCCGGCGCACCGCCGAGTGGTTGGGCAAGCTCGCCGGTGGGGTCACCGAGGTGGCCGATGCCGTGAGCCAGCAGCGCAGCGGCTCCGAGGGCTTCTGGCGGGGCACCGCAGCGGACGCGGCGCGCGGTGAGCTCGGCAAGCACGCCAAGAACGCTGACGAGCTGGAAGGCGGGATCAACAAGGTCAAAACGGCCTTGGAGGTCTTCGCCGACGAGATCGACACCGTCAAGCGGCGCATGGCCGACGCACGCAGTACCGCTCGCGACGCCGGCCTAGTCATCAATGGTAGGCAGATCCTGCCTCCGAAGCCAGGTTCGAGCGATCCTGCCGGACAACCCAGCGGCCCGAGCGGGGCGGCGGAGAAGCAGCAGAAGGCATTCGAAGCAGCCGGTGAAACCGTCGCGGACGCGCGGAACAAGCAGGAGGAAGCGCACCGCAAGCTCGAAGGGCAGTTGAAGAATCCGTACGAGACCTTCAACACGGTCAAAACGCACGTGATGCGTTCAGTGACCGGCGGGTTGACCGCGATCAAGACCTCCAGCGACAGTGCCTCCGCCCTCTTCCAGGAGGCGCGGACATTGCGAGGTCAAGCGGTGGAGATGGACAAATTGGCCAAGACGGCGGATCACAGCAGCGACGCCGCCAAGGCCAAGGTCGCGGCCATGCAGACCCGCGCCCAGGCCACCGTTGCTAATGCGCGAGGAGAGAGGACGGGCCGGCTCGCGAAGAAGGCTGGTCGCTTCAGTGATGTCGCCGCTGCGGACGCGAGCAAATATGTGGAGGGCGGTTCCAAAGTCGCGAAAGGAACGCGTTCCGTGCTCCGCGGGCTGCCATATGCGGGCACAGCGATGACGCTGACTTCGGAAGCGATTGATTACGGGACCGGAACCGATACGGCCGGTGAGGCGGCGATGGACGCCGGCGCCAGCCTTGGCGGAGCAGCGGTCGGTGGTGCAGCCGGTGCTGCGGTCGGCTCGGCCATCTGCCCTGGTCTCGGTACCGTGATCGGAGGAGCGGCGGGCAGCATGCTCGGCGATTTCCTCGCGACCACGGGGGAGGATGCCCTGACGGGCGAATAGGTGGGACGGAATGTCTGAGGAGAGTTCGGTGATGCCGGGGCAGTTGCCGCCGCGGCCGGATCGGTGGACTGGTGAGCCGCGGCCGCCGCGGGCGCCGGGGTTCATCAAGTGGGACAAGCCGCCGAAGGATCAGGATTCGGAGCGTGATCGCAGCCAGCGGCGCAAGCCTGCTCCCCCGGAGGGGCAAGGGCCGGTGCTGGAGTGGTACCGGCACAGCCAGCGCTATGCGATCGGTATGGCAGCCGTCGGTACGGTCGTCATCGCGATTGGAGTCGGTTTCCGGCAGGGGCTCGACTACAGTTGGGTCGGACTTTGGTGGGTATGGATTATCCTCGCTTTCTGGGGGCTCGGCTTCTACGGGATCTTCCGCAAGGTCGGTGCGGCAGCGGGGGCTGACTGGTTGAAGGTGGGCCGCATGTGGGTATTGCTGTACGAGCTCACCGAGATCAAGGTGCGTCATCGCGGGATGTCGATGCATCTGGATCTCAAGGACAGCGGCAACCGCAGTCTTCAGGTGCGGGTGGACGAGTTGCAGGAAGATCGGGATTTGTGGGATCTGGTCTACAACGGCTTGCTGCACTCGGCGGCCGTCAACGGTGCGAAGACCAACTGGGCCGCGCACTCGTTGCTGGAAGTCCCGGATCCGGAGTGAGAGCACTGGGGTCGGTGGAGCAGCGCGCGGTGGTGCCGGATCAGTTGCAGCCGCGGCCGGATCGGGGGACGGGGCAGCCACGGCCGCCGCGGGCGCCCGGATTCTTCAAGGGCGAGAAACCGCCGAAGGATCAGGATTCCGAACGTGACCGCAGCCAGCGGCGCCACAGCCGACTCGACATGCACACGCCGGTCGAGTACGAACGCAGCAGGCTCACCGTGGCATGAAATCTAGAAACCCGGCTCCGCCAAACCCGGGGTACACCAGTTTATTAGCAGGTTGGGGCAGTTGTCGGTGCGTCACTGGTTTTCGGAGTTGGCTCTGCGGTTCGTGTCGGTAAGGTCGGGGTAGGCGTTGCGGGCGTTGCGGTTGAGTTTGGCGCCGTTGGCAGCGGAGTGGCGCATGCCGAGGTAGACGTAGTTCCAGACGGTGCGGTCACCTTCGACGGTGCTGATCGGGATCTCCACGCTGCGGTCGTCTGCGTCCTGGAGCATGAGGCATGGTTGGTTGGTGCCGTAGGTGTTGTACGCGATCTTGGTCAGTTCGTAGGTCTTGACCCAGTGCTGGCGGATGGACAGCCAGTCGGCACCCGCGGCGACGCGATTCGCGCGCTGGACGTAGACGCTCCAGCCGTACAGAATCGCTGCGATAACCCAGAGTGGCCATTTGGTGAACGCTGACAGTCCGCCGTGGAGGACGAAGGCGGTCATCGCCACGGCGGGTGGTATGAGTCCGCCGAACCATGAGACGAGCTTGCGCTCGCGGAAGTAGGCGAGGGTAGGACCTTGGTCGGGTGGTGGTGCAGGTGGCTTCGACCAGCGCTTCTCGTTGTAGCCACCGGGATGCTGTGTCGGCGCAGCTGGGGGAGCGGGTTCGCCGGTGTTTGGGTCGGGCCGCGGTGGAAGGTGGGCGGCGGGATCGTCAACGGCCAATCCGTGCCTTCCTGTACTCGTCGGTGTTGTCGTTGGGGCCGTCGCCTCGGTCGCCGCCGAGGTCGCGTCCCAGGTCGCGCAGATCGTGATCTTGGAAGTAGGTGTAGGCGGTTGCGGTGGCGAAGCCTACGCCCAGACCGAGTGCCGTGACCGGGGCACTTGCGACCGACAGCGCTCCACCACTCGTAGCTGCCCATGTAGCTGCTGAGCCGCCGGCGGTGCCTATGGCGTATCCGCCCATGTTGACGCGCACGGACTTCCCGATCGGTTCGCCATTCATGATGTCCTGGGCTGTGAAGCCGACTGCGGTCAAACCGGCGGTCACGTTGAAGAGTTTGCCGACTTTTGCCAGACGTGTGCTCTTTTGCCCGCCCATGTTGGCGGAGAGTCGATCCAGCACGTAGGCACCTGCTTTGGTCCGGGAACCGCCGAGCAGCATTCGCCTGTTGCTCGTGGCCGCTTGGTCTTCCATGCCGGTGTTGGTGAGCAGGGTTTGCATTCGGGCGTTGCGGGCTTCTGCGGGCATTGTCGAGTCTGCCGACAGGCGTGCGAACTCGTCGGCGAAGTTGCGCATGCTTTCGGCGTTCGCGGCGAGACCGGTTTCAGCTGCGCGGAAGGTGCCAGCGGAGATGAGGCCGCGGGAGATCCATGTTTGCGGGTTGGCGGTGACTGTTTCGACGATGCTGTTGCCGCCGTCGAGGGCGTCTGCGAGGGAGCGGTGGGCGGTGCGTTCCAGGCGTCGCTTGTCGTCGACCGAGGCCAGGATCGCTTGGTAGGCCTTGTGTTTTTCCTCAAGTGCGGAGCGCTCGGCGCTGTGCGGGTCGAGTCCGGGCATGTCACCGCCCATGCCTGTCGGGGCGCCGGTGGTGGGGCTGCCGTCTTCGGGTTCGTGGATCACGCTGCCGGTGACGGTGAGGCCGGCATCGTGGGCCATCTGCACGCACTGCTGCATGCCCGCGCGCACGGTGTCGATGTCGTCGGCGAACTGCTCCAGGCCGCGGACCACCCACTCGATGCCTTCGACGAGTTCGTCGATGTCGCGGCCGGCCTTGTACTGCTGCGTGCGGAAGGCGTCCGCGGCTTGGCCCTCCCAGATGCCTTCCGAGGACGAGGAACTCTTGAACGCCGCGTCGGCGGCAGCGCGGTCGTTGGCCGCGAGCATGCGCAACCAGGAGGCGAGCTCGCGGCACGAGGAGGGCTCTGATTTCACATGAACATCGACGCTGCTCACGGTGTCTCCTTCGATGCGCTTTACTGGTCCGGCGGAGCGGGCATGCCGTCAGCTGCGTCCTGGTCGATGCGGCGGTACTCGTACCGGGTGGCGCGCAGGTCTTCGGCCGCCTGGTGCAGCCCGCCACTCACCCCCACGCTGGCCTGCGAGAGCCGAGCCACCGCTTGCGCGACCAGCGCGATCGACTCGCCGGCGTTGGCCACCGGAGCCTGCCCCATCTCGTCGAGCGTGTCAGCCGCGTCGTCAAGTCCGCGGGCCAGCGTCTCCAGTTCTTCCGGGATGCACTTGAAGCTGTCCACCGCAGTCCCCCAGCTACTCGGCCTCGTCCTGATGCTGCTCGTCCGGCAGCGGCACGTCCTGCAGGATGACCTGCGCATCCACTTGCTCGGCGAGCTGGCGCAGTTCCGATTCCGGCACGCTGATCCAGGCCTGCTGGTTTCCGCAACCTTCCACCAGCCGCTCCAGGCTGGTGTAGGTCACCAGAGCCAGCGCGCCTTCGCTGGTGCGGCGAAGCTCCAGCTGCGCCTCGTGGTCCTCGGCCGCCATCGGCTGCGACGGAACGTACACCGGCACCCGCTGCTCGCCGAGGACAGCGGGTGCCACCACGCCCTCGCCGTTGTCGGACCCCTCCGACAGCATGCAGACCTCGCTTCCTCACATCGTTGATCACGCGCACCGTATCCAATGCGGGCGCCGGCGGGATGCGAAGTCCTACTCACCTACAGCAGCTCTCACCGAAATGGAGCAGCTGAATACGACATAATTGGTATTGCGGACGGGTCGCACGGATGGGACGTCAACGTGTCGCGAAGCGCTGGATCACCGCTTCGTTCCGGGAGCTATTTTCCAACGAAGAGCGCGGCCGTCGCAACCACGGCAGAAATGAGTGTTCCCAGGGCGCTCAAACTCGTTGCGGCCCCGTGGAATCCTGTGATTAATCGCTTGCCGAGTGCGCCCCACGCCGATGTGCGTATGAACATCTTGAGCTTTTGCCATCGATGCTGCCGGTAGCTGCACCCCATGAGTATTCCGGACGCATTTCTCCTGCAGAAACCCCCTTCGCGGGTCGCGGCGCAGCACCACACTGGGGCCTGGAACAAGCAGTAGAAGAACGCGAGAAGGGACAGTATGAGCAGCGCACCTGGCGCGAGCGAGCCGCTGAACCAGCCATAGGCCGCGACGGCGACTGCGATGAATCCCCAGTACTTCCCCATTTGTTTCACGGGGCAACAACGTAGCTGCCCGATGATCATGGCAAAATCGGCCAAACGGGTCACCGTTGGCGGTATCCAACCATCGCGGGTACGTACGGCGGAGGTGCTGGGAAGCTGTCAAGACGAATGCGTGCGAGATGCTGTGCGCGTACGTGCGCTTCTGCGCGGCGTGCTCGCACCCGGGGCCCGGTACAAATCCGGTACAAACGAGCGCGAGCAAGCCCCACCAACGGGGACAAGCCACGAGAACTATCGTTCCTGGTCACAGGCGATTCGCAGGGTGTTCAGCTGGTCATAGCTCCCCGGGGTGCGCTACATCGGCAAGCGCGGGCTCTATCGCGGGGACGGCCTCTCACCTGCGCCGGAGTGGGGGCCGGGCGCTGAGTGAGCGACGGCTCCAGCGCGGGGAGCACCTCGCGTGCGAGATGACGCCGCTACATCGGCTCCGGTGACTCGCCGGCCAACGACCGGGTGCGCTCGATCGCTTCGGGCCACTCGTGGGTGCAGGTCTCGAGCGTCGTCGTGGGGGAGGAGTGTCCGAGCGCCAGCTGCACGGTCTTGACCGAGGACAGGTCCGGCCGGGCACCTCTGCTCGCTCGCCTGCGCGTCCGGTGAGGGCCGTCTGTGCGGATGCTGCCGGATAGGGTGCATATGCCGCGGCAGACGTCCAGCGGGAGGCGCGATGTCCACCGATCCCCGGCCAGGGTTTCCACGGCTGTGGTTGATGCCGAGCCTCGCGCTCCTGATCACCATGACCGCGTGGGCAGCGACGGTGTACCCCGACCTGCCTGAGCAGGTTCCCCAGCACATCGGACCGAGCGGGGTCGATGCGTGGACGGCCAAGACCGTCGGTTCCGCCTTCCTCCCGGTATTCCTCTACCTCGCGACCACGGTGCTGTTCACCGGCACCGCCTTCGGCATCGCACGCACCACTCCGGAAAGCGAACTACCACGCGATCGTCCACCCGGCATGGTCAAACGCACCGCCACCTGGGCTTCGGCAGCGCGGTGCGCCAAGGCGGTCCTGGCGCTGAACACCGCGTTGGGCTTGGCGCTCCTCCCGCTGTGCGCGATCCAGTGGCGCACCCCACAGACACCCGATGTTGCCTGGTGGCTCCTTCCCCTGGCCCTCGTGCTCGTCCTCGCCGGACTGGTGCCGCTGTTCATCGCCGCCCAGCGCGATCAGGCGGAGAAGCGCCGAACAACTCGCTGAGGAGAAGCAGAAGGCGTTCGAGGCCGCCGGCGACACGGTCGCGGACGCGCGGAGCAAGCAGGAGGAAGCGCACCGCAAGCCCGAAGGCCAGTTGAAGGATCCCGACGAGACCGTCAACACCGTCAAGACCCACGTGATGCGAGCGGTGACCGGTGGGTTGACCGCGATCAAGACCACCAGCGACAGCGCCTCCGTGCTCTTCGAGAGGGCTGACGCTTTGGACGGCCGGACCGAGGAGATGGACAGGATGGCCAAGGCGGCGGACCACAGCAGTGACGCCGCCGAGGCCAAGGTCGCGGCCGTGCAGACCCGTGCCCAGAGCAAAGTCGCGGATGCGCGAGGAGAAAAGGACGGGGCGGCTCGCCGAGAAGCCGGGTCGGGGAAGTGATATCGCCGCTGCGGACGCGAGCAAGTACGTGAAAGGCGGTTCGAAAGTCGCCGAAGGGGCGAGCTCTGTTCTGCGTGGAGTGCCTCGTGCGGGGACAGCGATGACGCTGACCTCGGAAGCGATTGATTGCGGGACCGGGACCGACACGGCCGGGGAGGCCGCGATGGATGCCGGTGCCAGCCTCGGTGGAGCAGCGGTCGGTGGCGCGGCCGGTGCTGCGGTCGGCTCCGCGATCTGCCCGGGCGTCGGCACCGTGGTCGGCGGAGCTGTCGGGAGCATGGCGGGGACTTCCTCGCGACCGAAGCGGAGAATTTCCTGACGGGCGAGTAGAACGGGACGAAGTACGTCCGACGAGCATGTGGTGGTGCCGGATCAGTTGCCGCCGCGGCCGGATCTCCCGTGCCGCGGGGTCCCCGGCGCTCAGGACGCGTGCGCGGCGGAGGAGGGCCAGGCGTCGCCGTCGGCGAAGTGCTCGCCCCAGTAGAACGGGTTGAGCTCCTGGAGGGTCCGTGCGCTCCAGCCGGACGCGGATTCCGGATCCGCCACGCCCACCTGAACGTCCGGTCCCCACAGCGCGAGGCGTTCTCGGCACATCCCGCAGGGCGCGAGGACCGAGAAACTGCTGGCGCCTTCCCACTTGCTGACGAACACCGAAGCGGTGACCGGGACGCCGAGCGTGTAGGCCTGGCAGATCGCCCCGGTTTCCGCGCACAACGTGGCCGCGGCATTCAGGTTGTCGAGGCACACGCTGGTGAGGATTCGACCGTCGCGCAGGTACACGGCCGCGGCCGCCGCGCGACCGCGGCGCTCCGCCTGGTCGACCGCCGCGTCCACGAGTCGCTGATCCAGCTCCATCCGAGCAGTCTGGCGGTTCGCGGACCGGTCGGTCCCGCGGGAGGGTCTCTTCGAGACCGAACCGCAACGCGGTGATCCGTGGAGATCACCGGGTGTCGTCGTCCGGCGGAGGGGCGTGGAACGTCGTCTCGTCCTCGACGCCGGCCACGCCGGGCGTGGTCCGCACCCCCTCGCGATGCTCCCGCGGGACGGAGCCAGTGATCATCCCGATTTCACCGAGCACCTGCTCGACCTGCATGCCCGCGCTGCGCAACCGGTCGGCGAGCTCGTCGATCCCGACCCCCTGGTCCTCGTCGACGATCACGGTCACCCTGTCCGGCATCGGGACCCCCTGGCAACCGGTCGGTCACCGCGGTGCCTGCACCAGACCCGCGCCCGCGTCGAGCGAGGGCAGCTCGAGCCGTCGAGCGGTGCGCATCAGCAGGGCCCAGAGCGAAGTCCCGGTCGCACCGCTGTGCTGCGACCACATGGCCGCGATGCCGGCCACGTGGGGCGTGGCCATGCTCGTGCCGCTGATCGTGTTGTAGCGCTGGTCCATGATCCAGGACGAGTACACCGCAACACCGGGCGCCGCGATGTCGACCTGCCCGCCCTGCACCGGATTGGTGCGGGCGGAGAAGTTCGCGATGCGCAGCTGGTCGTCCACCGCACCGACCGCCATGACCGAGCGGCTGTTGGCCGGCACGCCGACGAAGCCGACGTCGTTCTGGGCCCGGTCGGCGTTGTTCCCGGCCGCGGCCACGATCAGCGAGCCCCGCTCGAGTGCGCGACGCCCGACCTGCTCGTAGCGCTGCGACACCTCGCGGATGTTCGCGCCGAGGGACATCGAGATCACCCGACTGCCGGTGGCGATCGCCCAGTTGATGCCGGCGAGGATGTTGCTGTCGGTGCCGCTGCCCTCGTCGCTCAGCACCTTGCCGATCTGGATGTCGGCCGCGTGGGCGGCCCCGTACCGGCGGCTGCCGGGCGGGTTCGGCGGCTGCTCGGGCCCGGCTGCCGTGCCCGTGCAGTGCGTGCCGTGGCCGTGGCCGTCCTGGGGCTGCTGACCGGACACGAACGATCGCGCGGTGACCGAGCGGTTCTTGAAGTCCGGGTGCTCGAGGTCGAAACCCGTGTCCAGAACGGTGATCGGCACGCCCGATCCGCTCTGCTGGGAGCGGGCGACCTCGGTGGCCTGCAGTCCCCACGTGAATTCCGGCGTGTCCGCGAATTCCGCCCCTGGCCCGGCCGCTGCCCCCGGCGGCGCCGGAGCTTGTGGCGCTCCTCCGTTGACGTGCTCGTACAGGTTCACCGCGGCGTCCCGGAACCCCTGCAGGTACTCCGCCGGCAGCGACCGCGGCTGCGCCAGCGCGTGCATGGTCTGTTCCGGCTCGACCGCGAGCACCCGGGAGTCCTCGCCAGCGGCCGCGATGATCGATCCCACCCGCTCGGGATCCGCCGCGATCACGCCGACGCCGAGTTCGGCGAACACCGTCGCGTCCGCCGAGGCCGCTTGTTCGACGTCCAGCGCGCCGTCCGGGAAGTCGTTCGTGCTCGCGATGTTGGACGCCCCGGCCACCGAGCGGAACACGTCGTTCGTCGCCGACCAGTCCCCTTGCACGTCGTCGCTGAGCACCACCACGTAGCGCCCGGTCGGGGCGCCCGGTTCCCCGGTACCACCCCGGTCGGGCTCCCCGTCCCCGCCGAACGGCATCGAATTGATCACCAAGCAACTCCCACTCTGCGCTCGGGGACGCCGGAATGCGGCCTCCCCTCGGTGTTCACGGGGCGTGCGGGGGACGGCTTCGGCGACACCGGGTCGAGTTCACGTGCGCTTCACCTGTTCACCGCCGCAGCGCGTTCCCGTCCACCATCCTTCCGCGGAGATGGTCCTGTCACTACCGCATCCGAGCGAAAACGGATCGTGCGGAGCTGCTGTTCAGCGCATTTCCGGCACTCGGCGGCGCCGGGCAGTCCACCGTGGACCGGAGAGCGCCCGGAGCCCGCACCGGTATCCGCGCGCCGTCCACCGCCCGGCGGGGCGCCCCGTGGTGCGCTGCAGCCCGTGCGGCGCCACCGCGGCGCCTATTCGCTGTGGGAAGAGCGCCAAGTGCTGTGCTCGCGGCTGATGGCGGCTTCCGCGTCGGTGACGGCCTCGGCCCAGGTGTCGTCGGTGGTGTGGTGGTTCAGGCGTTCGCGGATCAGCCCGAGTTCGTGGTTGGCGACGACGTAGGCTTCTGCGGTGGTGGTGTGCTGGCGGGTGGTGGACCAGGCGGCGAGTGCGGCGACCACGGCGGCCACGATGCCGGCGAGGTCGAAGGGGACCACTCCGAACGCGCGGGCCAGCGCGCCCGCGATGCCGGTGATCTCGCAGGCGATCGTGAGCGTTTGGTACCTGCTCGCGCGTTTTTCGTGGAAGAGCGCTTTGCCCGCGTACCAGGTCCGCTGGTCGTCGATCCGACTGATCAGGTACGCGTCTCGCCGGTCGGGCAAGGGGGATCTGCGCAGGGCGCGCATCGCATCGCTGATGGCCGGGGCTCGGGTGGGCAGCAGCCGCACGGCGGCCAGATCACCTCGCAGGGCCTCCAAGCGCCGGGTGAACCGCTGATCGGCCTCGGCCGGGGGGAGCTCCGGCGGGAACGGCTCGCCGCCGACGGCGTAGCGCCAGGTCAGCGATTTCGTCGACTCCGCAAGCGCACGTCCTTGGTACCAGGTCTGGCTCGGTCGACCGCGCAGCACGAGCACCTCGACGCCGAGGGTGCCGATGAAGCACAACGCGGTGGCCACCGCGGCCCAGTCCACCGCATCGGCCTCGATGGTGAACGCCGCTGACACCGCCGCCAGGACCGAGAGGATCAACCGGGTGCGGACGGCGCGGAGGTAGCGGCGTTGCCCCGTCTGCGACGCCTGGTCAGCGGCTTGGAACAGACCCGGGTGGTCTTCCGGGCGCAGCGTCGGCGCGACGTGCGGATCGGACGTGGTCATGTCTCGCCCGCAGCCCCCTCTTCCACGAGTCGAGGTCCACGATGCCGAAGTCGGCCGGCACCACCGGTCACCGCGAGATCATCAGCGACGGGCGGCGCCGTGGCAACCCTCTTGCCGGTGCTTGTGCCGCAACGCGCGCGGGCAGAACAGGGCGGCGCGGATCCCCGCGGACGTCGGTCCCGAGCAGTTTCCCGGCCTGCGGGTCGCGGATCCTTCCGCGGAGTCCCCGCCGAGGCGTCGTCGGGAGCTCGGGATCAGCGCGCGCACCGGAGGTCCTCCGGTGGTTCCGTGCCGACGTAGTTGTGCCATTCGGCCGCGGTCAGGTCCCGCCCGGCACGCGCGCACACCTCGCGGAGCCAGGACCCCTCGGTCATCTGCCACCGGGTCAGGCGGGCGTTCGGGGTGGCCACCAGGAGATGGTCGCCGTCCGCGGTGAAGGTCATGGCGGAGTTCGTGTCAGCGGGGCGCCACATGGTGAACGAGCCCAGCGGCGCACCGGAGTCGAGCTGGGTGAGGACGATGGTGTTGTCCGTGCGCAACCGCGCGATCAGGTTGCCGTTCGGCTGGGCCGCGAGGACTGGCAGGAAGTCCCCCTCCGTCCCCGGGATCGACTGGAGGCGTTGCGTCCCCGCGTTGTTCCAGACCTCCACCGCCCCGTCGCCGCGGAGGACGAGCAACCGGTCCGCGGTGAAGGTCACGGCCTCGGCCGGGCCGCCGGGCAGTTGCCGCCGCTGCCCCGTGCGCAGGTCGATGACTGCGGCGTTGGACTCCTCGGCGACCGCAGCGCGCGCGAGGTCGTGGCTGATCGCGGCTTCTTCCGGGGAGAGGATTCTCGGGGACGCGTACGGCGGAACGTTGCCGGGGAAGGTCCGTTGGACCTCCCCGTCCGGGAAGCTGCGCACCACCCCGTCGCCCCTGGAGCCCAGTGCGGCGATCGTGCCGCCGTCCGCGGAGATCCGCGCGGCGACGGGGGTGCTGCCCGGTGCGGGGCGCACCGGACTCCAGTTCCGGCCGGTGCTTTCCGGTGCGTCGGGATGCACGACCAGTGCTGCGTGGTCCGCACCGAGCAGCGCCAGACGTCGGCCGTCGGGGCTCCACACCGGCAGCATTATGTCGCTGCCGGCCAGGTCGTTCTCGCCGAACAGCTTCCGGGTTTCGGGCGCGCCGCGGGTGCGGTAGGTGATGATCTCGTCGCTGCTGCTGTACGCGGCGACGTCCTCGCCGGGGGCTGCGGCCAGGCGCGGGGAGTTGGCGGATACTCCGTGGTCCAGTTGAATCCCGGCGTCCGACCCGATCCGGCCGGGTGCGTTGAGGTTCCGGACGGCGAGCGTGCTGCCGGAGGCCGAGACCAGCCGGTGCTCGCCGACGAACGAGAGGGTTCCGCGCGTGGTGGTGTCCGTGCCGGTCAGCGCTTCCGGGACGAACTTCTGCTCGTCCGGTGCGGTGGAGGAGACGTAGACCGCCCCGCCGACCGCCGTCGCGGTGCGGCTGCCGTCGTGGCTGATCGTGAAGTCGTCCGCTCTGTCCCCTCGCGTGGTGCCGGTGGTGGTCGTCAGATCGGGGTGCTTCCAGGGCGGGTTCTCCGGGGAATCTTCCCTGTCCCAGATCGAGGCGCGCCCGTAGATGTCCACGCCGAAGTACGTGCCGTCGGCCGAAGATCCGGTGGTCCCCGCGCTCGCGGGAGTGAGCGGCTGCCGCGAGGTCGCCTCCTCGCCGAGTTCCGGGAGCGTGCGCCGCTGCCACTGTCCTGACTTCGTGCTCAGGACGAGCGCGTCGTCCTCCGGCGCGTCGAGTTCGGAGAAGGTCGCCGGCACCGCCGCTCGCGCCGAGGCGGAGCCGGCTCGGCGGGAGGAAGTGGCGTAGGCGATCAACTCCGCCTCCTGCCCGTTCGGGGCGCGCGTGAGCACGGCGAGGTGGCGTCCCGATGGCGTGACGGTCACGGCCGTTGAAGGTCCGGAGTGGACGGTCCGGTCCCGGTCCATCGACGCATTCCACGTCCGCACCGCGGAGCCGTCGGTGGCCAGGACCGCCTCGCCGGTGGAGTCCGTGGCGAGGTCCGTGATGGGCGCGTTGCCGATCCGGCCGGTGGCGCGGCTCCCGCGGGTGAGGTCCCAGCGCAGCACGCGTCCGTCGGCGGTGCCCGCCACGACGACCCCGGCGTCGGTCGCCCCGGTGGCCGTGGTGACCTCGGCCCCGGCGGGCAGGAACCGGGTCAGCTCCGGATTCGCCGCCGCGGACCGGAACAGCGCCGAACGCGTCTGCGCGTCCGCCCGGGTGCGGTACGCCTCGGCGGCCAGCAACTGCGCCGCTTCGAGGTCGCTGTCCAGGTTCGCCACGGCGAGTCCCGCCAGCTGGCGCGCACGGGCGGTCTCGGCCTCCTCGACGGCGGCGTTGCGCTGCACGACCGCCACCGCCGAAGCGATCAACGTCGCCACCAGCAACAACGACAGCGTGCTCACGGCCGCGGTCGCCAGCCGCACGGTTCGGCGCTGGTGCCGGATGTGCGCGCCGACCAGGGAATCCTTCGGCATCTCGCGGATCGCGGCGGCGATGTCCGCGATGTTGTCCCGCATCCTGGGGTTGCTCCGATCGACCTGCTCGGCCGAGCGCAACCACCGCAGGTCCACCCACCGCGGCTCCTCGCGCAACGCCCCGTGCAGCGCGGGAGGCAACGCGGTGGTGGTCGACCAGTCGACGCCGCCGGCGCGTTCGTCCCAGGCGAACTCGCCGTCGGTGAGCACGATCAGCAACCGCTGCGCGGAGCGGTTCGCCAGCCACCAGGCGACCTCCGCGTCCACCCACGGCGATCGTGCCGCCTGCGGGGAAGCCATGAGCACGAACCACCGGGAGGAGTGCAGGGCGCGCTCGATCGAGGACCAGAGTTCCGGGCTCGCGGTCAGGTTGGCGTCATCGCGGAAAACCCGCAGGGAACGCGCCCGGTGCCAAGGCGTGGCGAACCGCTCCACCTCGCGTTGCAGAGCGGGGGCGAGCTTGCCGTCGACCGCGTGGCTGTAGGAGATGAACGCGTCAAACCCCGGTCGTCGCACCGGCTTCGCCCCGCGGCCGTCCCGTGATCCCATCGCGCCGATGGTAGAGCGGGACGCGGCACGATCAATGCCCCGAAGTTCGCATTTGCGCTACCTTTCGGTGGCACCGCACGAGCCGGTGGTTCTGCCGAACGGGGCCCGCAGCGCTCGACCACTGCGCCCGCAGCGGGGCGGTGGACGTGCGGTTGGACGTCAGAAGTCCTGGTCGGATTCGGCGGCCGGGTGCGGGGTTTCGTGGATCCTCTTCAGGTGCACGTGCCGTCGCAACCGGATGAGCGGGCGGATGCCGAGTTCCGCGCTGCCGAGTACGAACAGCCAGGTCCCCGCTGTGTTCGTGGAGTCCCAGAAGAACAGCACGCTGCCGATGAGGAACCACAGCGCGATGAGGACGTCGTTGACGATGCTGAGCGTCTCGTAGCGCTTGCGGATCAGCAGCTCTTCGCGGCCGAGGCGGATCGCCAGCGGTGTGGACGACGAGTCCGAGTGCTCGCTCATGGCCGCATCCTCGCACCGCGCCCCGCGAGTCCGGGATCGGTCTGCTCGACGGGCGCACGCTGGCGGAGTTCGCCGGAGGTGCGGGTCCGTTCCGCGACGCGCCGCGCTGCTCAGCAGACTTCAGTTGTAGCGGTGCGTGCGGACCTCGAGGTGGTGTCCCGCGGGAGCGTCGAAGTGCGGACCGCGGCCGCCGTGGTCGCGGTTGATCTCGCCGGGCGTTCCCCTCACCCCTCGTCGAGCGGGTGCAGCGCGGGCAGGTTCACCACGATCGCCTCCTGCGTCGTCCGCGAGATGACGACCACGGCCTCGTCGTCCGGATCGGGGTTCTCCTCGCGGTGCGGGACGAACGGCGGCACGTAGATGTAGTCGCCGGGTTCGGTGTCCAGCGAGACCTCCCCGCCACCGTCGTGGTAGACGAAGCGCGGGTGCCCGGCCACCACGTAGATCGAGGTCTCCGACTCGCCGTGGTGGTGGTTCGACGACGCGGTGGCCGGTGCCACGTGCGTTTGCCCCGTCCAGAGGTGCTCGGAGCCCACCGTTTTGCCGCTGATCGCCTCGATGCGGTTCATCCCGGTCGACTGCGCCGTGTCGGCGGACAGTTCGGCGCTGCGCACGCGGTGCACCCGGGTGCGGTCGGGTCCCGCGGCGCCCTGGCCGGCTCCGGGGAGGGCGGGGTGGAAACCCTCTGCCATCGCTCACCTCGCATTGATCGGAGCATCGCGGGGCTCCGGTCGGGCGCCCCTCGGGGCGACCATAGCCGCGGAGGTCCCGCGCGGGCAGCAGTGCCCGGGGCTCCCGGCTCGCGGGAGGTGCGCGCCGGCGGGTCTCAGCCGAGCCGCTGCTGCAGCAGGGTGACGCTGTGGAACCGCTCGAACTCCCGGCGTCCGACCTCGGTGAATCCCAGCCGCCGGTAGTAGGCGAGCAGCGCGGTGTTCGATTCCACGCAGTCGAGCCGCAGCAGTCCGACCCCCGCGGCCCGGCCCTGCTCGGCGGCCCAGCGCAGCAGGGCTTCGCCCAGGCCGCGGCCGGCCGCGCTGCGGTCGACCATGAGCCCGTGCACGTACGCGGCGGGAGTCCGGTCCGCTCCCCAGAACTCGGGGTCGGACCACAGCAGTCGCAGCGCGGCGGTGACGCCCCGATCGTCTTCTCCGGTCCCGTCCTCGCGGAGCACGTGCCACAGGCCGAGCTCGATCTGCTCGGCGATGGTCCGCTCGCTGATCTCGCCGGGCGCCCACTGGGCGATGCCGCGTTCGGCCAGCCAGTCCTCGACGTCCCGGCGCAGGCGGTGCAGCCGCGGGGCGTCGGCCGGCCGGGCCCGCTCCATCGGCAGTGGCTCTCCGGTGCGCACGGACGTGCACCTTAGGCGAGGTGCGCTGCTGCGCGCCAGCTCGGCACCTCGGCGGTGCCGGGGCGGGTGCGCGGTGGTTGCACGGCAGTCGCGCGCACCGCACGCGTCCGGGGGGTGCACGCGTCGCGCCCGCGGGTCGAGCGCGGAGCACGCGCCCGGGCGTGCGGGCGCGTGCGGCCCCGCCGGAGGAGCGCGCCGCACCGGACGCCGCCCCGCCGAGGTGCCGGAACGGGCTACCCTGGTGGGCTGGGTACCCCGTCGAGAGGAGTCACGTGGCAGCGACCGAACAGTCCCGCGAGCTGGCCAGGGTGGCCGCGCAGGCCGCCGCGGACAAGAAGGCCATCGACGTCGTCGTGTTGGACGTGTCCGAGCAGCTGATCATCACCGACTGCTTCCTCATCGCCTCCGCGTCCAACGAGCGGCAGGTCGGCGCGATCGTCGACGCGGTCGAGGAGAAGATGCGCGCCGCGGGCACCAAGCCGGTGCGGCGCGAGGGCGAGCGGGAGGGCCGCTGGGTCCTGCTCGACTTCAACGACGTCGTGGTGCACATCCAGCACAGCGAGGAGCGCGCCTTCTACGAGCTGGAACGCCTGTGGAAGGACTGCCCGCGGGTGGAGCTCGAAGGAGTCGTCGCCACGGTGGAGAACGGTGAGACCGGGGACGCCGACGCGTGAGCCTGGAACGCCTCGTGCTGTGGCGGCACGGTGAGACCGACTACAACCGTGCCGGCCGGCTTCAGGGACATCTGGACAGCGAGCTCACCGAAACCGGGCTCGAGCAGGCGAAGCGCGCGGCCACCGTGGTCGCCGAGTACTGCCCGGACGTCGTCGTCAGCTCCGACCTGCGCAGGGCGCGGGTCACCGCTGCCGCGCTGGCCGAGGTCTCCGGGGTCGAGGCGAGCATCGACCAGCGCCTCCGCGAGACCGACATCGGGCAGTGGCAGGGCCTCAGCGGTGCCGAGGTGGAGCACCACTGGCCAGGAGCGATGCTGACCTGGCGCACCGATCCGCGGTGGGCGCCGCCCGGCGGGGAGGCGCGGGTGCACGTCGCCGAACGGGCGGCTCGGGTGGTGCAGGAGCTGGACCGGGCGCACTCGGGCACGGCGCTGCTGTGCGCGCACGGCGGGGTGATCGGCGCGCTGACGTCGCAGCTGCTGGAGCTGCCCGTGCACCTGTGGCCCGGGCTCGGCGGCATCGCCAACTGCCACTGGGCCGTGCTCGTGCGGATCGGCCGTCAGGAGCGGCGGTGGCGGCTGGCCGCGTACAACACGGGCGCGCTGCCCCAGTGACCACCCCGACGGGTGACGTGCGCTGCACCGTTCGGCGTAGGGTGAACGCGTGACGGTCGCGGTGGTCACCGATTCGACGGCGTATCTCCCCGCGGAGCCCGCCTCCCGCTTCGGCATCGGCGTGGTTCCGCTGCACGTGTCCATCGCCGGTGCCGATCCGATCGCCGAGTCGGAGGTGGTGCCGGCGGACTTGGCCCGCGCCATGGGCAGGCACCAGCGGGTGACCACCTCCGGGGCCACCCCGGACGAGCTGGCGGCGGCCTACGCGGCGGCGCTGGAGGGCGGAGCGGACGCGGTCGTGGCAGTGCACCTGTCCCGCCACCTCTCCGGCACGTGGGACGCGGCGCGCGTGGCCGCCGAGCGCGTCGGCGCGGATCGCGTGCGCGTGGTCGACTCGGCTTCGGCGGGGATGGGCGTGGGGTTTTCCGCGCTGGCGGCCGCCGAGGCGGCGGCGCGCGGCGCGCCCGCGGACGAGGTGGAGCGGTCCGCCTCGCTGGCGGCCGCGCGGACCACGACGCTGTTCACCGTGCCCACGTTGGAGCACCTGCGGCGCGGCGGGCGCATCGGCACCGCCGCCGCGGTGTTCGGCACGGCGCTGTCCATCAAGCCCGTGCTGCACGTCGAGGCCGGCCGGATCGCCCCGCTGGAGAAGGTGCGCACGATGTCGCGGGCGGTGACCCGGCTCGTGGAGCGCGCCGAGCAGGCCGCGCGCGGCGGCGACGCGCCCGTGCGGGTGGCGGTGCACCACTTGGCGGCACCGGAGCGGGCCGCGGGGCTGGCGGAGCGCTTGCGGGAGGCGCTCCCGGGGGTGGTCGACTGCGCGGTCACCGAGGTGGGAGCTGTGATCGGCGCGCACATCGGCCCGGGCGCGTTGGGCGTCGTCGTGCGGTGCCAGGAGGCCGAACTCGCGGAGGACTTCGCTCCCGCGGAAGGTGGGCACTGGGGCGGGTGAACCACATCGCCCGAGCGGGCGAGCATTCGTGGTGAGCTGTCCACAGGGGATCGAGTTCTCCACAGATTCTGCTGCCAGGGCGGCGGAACTCCGCAGCAGCGCTCTATTTTCGCCGCATGGACGACTTCCGGCTGTTCCGAGCGCGCCGCGCCGAACCGGTCCCGCAGGAGCGGTTGCTGGCGCTGCGCGGCCGCGGCGCGCAGGGCGGCTCCGCCGCGCGGTCCGCAACGGGACCCGCGGCTCCTCGCACCGCGGACGCGATCGCTCCGGCAGGTGGGTCCTCACCGGATGAGCCGGACCCGGTGCTGGAGGCCACCTCCGAAGCGCTGCCCCCGCCGGACTCCGGTGGTGACCCGTTCCCCGCGAGCAGTTCTGCCGGGAGTGGACGGACGGTGGAGGCGGGCCCGCCTGCCGTCCCCGGGATGAGCGCGAGCGGGGCAGGGGGTTCCGCGCCGCGCGGGCGGTGGCACGAGCGGCTGCGCCGGTGGGTGCCGGAAACACTGCTCGCGGCGCGTTTCGACCCCGGGCGCGGCGGCGTGCTCGTGCTCGCGGCGCTCACGCTCGTCAGCCTCGTCGTGGCCGCGAGCGCGCTGTGGCGGCAGCAGGCCGCGGGGGAGCAGCGCGCCGCGTCCTCCGCCCCACCGCTTCCCCCGGCGACGAGCGCCCCCGCTTCCACCGAGCCGACGCCGGAGGCACTCGTCGTCAGCGTCGTCGGACGCGTGCACGACCCCGGCCTGGTCACCATCGCCCCCGGCGACCGGGTCGCCGACGCGTTGGCCGCGGCGGGTGGGCCGCTGCCGGACACCGACGTCACCGCGCTCAACCTCGCCCGCCAGCTCGACGACGGCGAGCAGCTCCACGTCGGCATCCCCGAACCGGAGCCGCCACCGGGCGGGTCCGCCGCGGAGGAGGACCCGGTGGTGAACCTGAACAGCGCGGACGAGGAGGAACTGCAGCAGCTGCCCGGCGTGGGGGAGGTGACCGCGCAGCAGATCGTGCGCTGGCGGAGCGAGCACGGCGAGTTCAGCTCCGTCGAGCAGTTGCAGGACATCGACGGCATCGGGGAGAAGACCGTGCAGCGGCTGCGGGAGATGGCCGAGGTGTGAGCGCCCCGGAGACCGCGACCGCGGCAGGTGCCGTGCCGGACCCCGACCGGACCGCGGGGAACGGCCGGTCGGTGGGGATCGGGGAGGTCCTCGACCTGCGTCTCGTGCCCGCGGCGTGCGGCGTGTGGGCGGTGACCCTGCTCGGGTTGCACGGCGGCTGGGTGGCGGCGGCGGTGGTGACCGCCTGCGCGGTGGCCGTGCTCGCCCTCGCGTGGCGGCGGCGCGCCCACCCGGGCGCCAGGGCGGTGCTCGCCGCCGCGCTGCTGGTGGTGGCGGCGGGAGCGTCGATCGGCGTGCGCGCCAGCGCGGTCGAGCACCACCCGCTGCAGGCCGAGCTCGGCACGAGCGCGGAGCTGCACGTCACCCTCACCGACGCTCCCCGTGCGCTGCGCGGCGACTCCTACGGCAACCACCGCCGAGGGGAGCGCGCCCTGGCGCCGGCCCGGCTGCGGGCGGCCGCAGTGGACGGGCGGTTGCGGGAGGTGCGGGGCCGGGTCGTGCTGCTCGTGCCCACCGCGGAGTGGAGCCACCTCGTGGCGGGCCAGCGGGTCGTGCTGCGCGGTGAGCTCCTCCCGCCGCGCCCCGGGGAGCTCACCGCGGCCGCGGTGAGCACGCACTCCGCACCACGGGGCACCGGCCCGGTTCCCGCGGTGCAGCGGGTGGCCGAACACCTGCGGCAGGGCCTGCGTGACACCTCGGAGGAGGTGCTCGGGCCGGCAGCGGCGGGGTTGCTGCCGGGGCTGGTGATCGGTGACGTCGGAGGACTGCCCGAGGAGGTGGAACAGGACTTCGAGACCGCGGGCCTGACCCACCTCGTCGCCGTGTCCGGTTCGAACGTCGCCATCGTCTGCGGCGCGGTGCTGCTGCTGGCACGCCTGGTCGGGTGCGGACCTGTGGTGTGCGCGGGCGTCGCCGCGCTGGCGCTGTGCGGGTTCGTGGTGCTGTGCGGGCCCGAACCGAGCGTGCTGCGGGCCGCCGCGATGGGGGCGATCACGCTGCTCGCGCTGGCGCTCGGGCGGGAGCGCTCCACCCTGCCGGTGCTCGCGGCGAGCGTGCTGGGGCTGCTGCTGCTCGTTCCGCGCCTGGCCGGCGAGGTCGGGTTCGCCCTGTCGGTGGCGGCCACGGCCGCGCTGGTGGTGCTCGCACCGGCCTGGTCGGCCCGGCTGCACGACCGCGGTGTTCCGGTGGGCCTGGCCGAGGCGATCACCGTCCCGGCGGCGGCCCAGCTGGCCACGGCTCCGCTCATCGCCGCCGTCTCCGGCGGGATCAGCCTCGTCGGGGTGCTCGCCAACTTGCTGGCCGGCCCCGCGGTGGCCCCGGCCACCGTGCTCGGCGTGCTCGCCACGGTCACCGCACCGGCCGTGCGGCCAGGAGCTGAGCTGTGCGTGCGACTCGCCGCTCCGGCCCTCGAGTGGATCATCGGGGTGGCCGGGCACGCGGCAGGAGTCCCGGGGGCGCTGCTGCCCTGGCCGGACGGGGTGTTCGGCGGGGTCCTGCTCGCCGGTGCCGCGCTGGTGGCGCTGCTCGCGCTGCGTTTCCGCCGGTTCCGGCGGATCGCCCTCGCGGTCGCGGTGCTCGCGGCCTGCCTCGTCCCGGTGCGGGCCGCGGTGTCGCCGTGGCCGGTCGGCGGGTGGAGCGCCGTCGTGTGCGACGTGGGCCAGGGGGATGCGGTCGTGCTGGCCACCGGACGCCCCGGGGAGGCGGTGCTCGTGGACGCGGGGCCGGACGCGGGCGCGGTGACCGGTTGCCTGCGGCGTCTCGGGGTGGAGCGCGTGCCGCTGCTCGTGCTCAGCCACCTGCACGCCGACCACGTGGGCGGCGTCGGCGGGGTGCTGGCGGAATTCCCCGTCGGTGGCGTCGCCGTCGGCCCCGTGCGCGAACCGGCCTGGGCGATGCGGGAAGTGCGCGGGCACGCGCGGCGGCACGGCGCACCCGTGCTCGGCGCGGAGGCGGGGCGCTCGCTGCGGTGGCCGGGGGTGGCCCTCGACGTGCTCGGGCCGGCCGGCTCGCTCGCGCGGACCTCCGATGAGGAAGCGGCCAACGACGCCTCCGTGGTGCTCCGCGCACGCACCCAGGCGGGCAGCGTGCTGCTGACGGGGGACGTGGAGATCCGCGGTCAGCAGCAGCTGCTGTGGTCGGGCGCGGACCTGCGGGCCGACGTGCTCAAGGTGCCGCACCACGGCTCGCGGACCACCCTGCCGCGGTTCGTCGCAGCGGTCGACCCGCGGGTGGCGGTCATCAGCGTCGGCGCGGACAACGACTACGGGCATCCGCACGGACGCCTGCTGGGCATGCTCGCGCGCGTGCCGGAGGTGCTGCGCACCGACGAGAGCGGCGACGTCGCCGTGCTGCCCGGCCGGCACGGCCCGCGCGCCGCGGCGCGCGGGGACGCGCTGCTGCCGGTCCCGTGACCGGCGCCCCGCCCCGGGAAGTCAGCCGGTGCTGGTCACCCGGGCGTCACAGGCCGAGGGCCTGGTCCACCGCCTCGGTGTTCGGCGCCACCGTCGCCTTCGGCCCCACGTGCTCGGTGACCGCGTCCATGGTCTTCAGCCCGTCACCAGTGATGAGCAGCACCGTCTCCTGGTCCGGGTCGAGCTGGCCGCTGTCGAACATCTTCTTGGCGTTGGCGACGGTCACACCGCCCGCGGTCTCGGCGAAGATGCCCTCGGTCCGCGCGAGCAGGCGGATGCCCTCGACGACCTCCTCGTCGGTGACGTCCTCGATCGCCCCGCCGGTCTTGTGCACCGTGTCCAGCACGTACGGGCCGTCGGCCGGCGCGCCGATGGCCAGCGACCGGGCGATCGTCTCCGGCCGCTGCGGCTGCACCACGTCGGTGCCCTCCTTGAACGCGGTGGACACGGGCGAGCAGCCCGCGGCCTGCGCACCGAAGATGCGCACCGGGCTCGGCTCGACCAGGCCCACCTCGCCGAGCTCGTTGAAGCCCTTGTACACCTTCGTCAGCTGCGAGCCGGAGGCGATCGGCACGACGATCTGCTCCGGCAGCCGCCAGCCCAGCTGCTCGGCGACCTCGAAGGCCAGGGTCTTCGAGCCCTCCGAGTAGTACGGCCGCACGTTGACGTTGACGAACGCCCAGTCCTCGTGCTCCCCGGCCAGCTCGGTCGCCAAGCGGTTCACGTCGTCGTAGTTGCCGTCCACGGCCAGCAGCGAGCCGTCGTAGACCGCGCTCATCATGATCTTGGCCTGTTCCAAGGTCTTCGGGACGAGCACGACCGAGTCCCAGCCCGCGCGGGAGGCCGCCGCGGCGACCGCGTTCGCGAGGTTGCCGGTGGAGGGGCAGGCGAGCACGTTGAACCCGAACTCGCGGGCGGCGGCCAGCGCGACCGCGACCACGCGGTCCTTGAACGAGTGCGTCGGGTTGCCGGTGTCGTCCTTGATCCAGATCTGCTTCACGCCCAGGGCCTTCGCCAGGTTGTCGGCGCGAAGCAGCCTCGTACAGCCGGGTTCCGTGTTCGCGATCTGATCCACGGTGGACGGGACCGGCAGGAGTTTCTTGTAGCGCCAGATCGAGCGCGGTCCGGCTTCGATCTCCTCGCGCGTGATGCGGCCGAAGTCGTAGGCGACTTCGAGCGGGGAGAAGTCCTCGAGGCTGACGAACTCCGGCGCCAGCGGCTGGCGGTGCCCCTCCTCCTTGGACACGAGCTCAGCGGCCTGTCCGAGGTCGAGGGCGGAACGCGAGGGGGTCTGTGCCTGGGCGGCAGCGGTCATGGCGAGGTCCTTTCCTCATCTCTCCCGCGGGCGGGTCGGAGTTGGCACCTTTGTCGTCGGCGGCCCCGCGTCACAGGAATGCCGACACCGGTTGCCGGGGCTTCGTCGGGCCGGTCCCTCTGCCCCTCTGGATGAGCTAGCTATCCGGTTGTGGCGGACACGCTAATGGACCGTCCCGGCATCTCGCCACAGCTGTCCACGGTGCGGAAGATCACCGGGGTCGTGCGAAGATGTGCGGTATGACCTCGCCGAACACGGTCGCCGCCCCGCTGCACCTCGTGGTGGGCGAGGAGGAACTCCTGGTTGAGCGAGCGGTGCGCGCGGCGGTCGCCGCGGCGCGCGCGGCCGACCCGGAGGCGGAGCTGCGCCGGGCGAAGGTGACCGAACTCACCGCCAGCGAGCTCGACGAGATGCTCAGCCCGTCGCTGTTCGCCGACGGGCGCATCCTCGCCGTCGAGGACTGCCAGGACGCCGGCAAGGAGATCGCCGAAGCGTTGCTGACCCACGCCCGCGAACCCGCCGACGGCGTGGTGCTGGTGATCGTGCACAGCGGCGGTGGCCGCGCCAAGCACGCCAAGGACCTGCCCAACCAGCTGAAGAAGCTCGGCGCGGCGGTCACCGAGTGCCCCCGCATCACCAAACCCGCCGACCGCGAGGCGTTCGTCCGCGAGGAGGTCCGCCGCAGCGGCGGCAAGATCGACGCCGACGGGGTCCGCGCGCTCATCGAGGCCGTCGGATCCGACCTGCGCGAGCTGTCCAACGCCGCCACCCAGCTCGTGTCGGACACCGGCGGCACGGTCGACGCCGAGGCCGTGCGCCGCTACCACCAGGGGCGCGCCGAGGTGACCGGGTTCGCCGTGGCGGAGAAGGCCGTCACCGGGGACCGCGGCGGCGCGGTCGAGGCGCTGCGGTGGGCGCTGCAGCTCGGCGTGCCGCACGTGCTCATCGCCGACGCGCTCGCCGACGCGGTGCGCACGATCGGCAAGGTCGCCTCCGCCGGCAAGGGCGGCGACCCGTTCCGGCTGGCCAGCGAGCTGGGCATGCCGCCGTGGAAGGTGAAGAAGGCCCTGGCGCAGTCGCGCGGGTGGAACAGCACCGGGATCACCGACGCGCTCGGCGTGGTCGCGGCGCTCAACGCCGACGTCAAGGGCAGCGCCGCGGACGCGAACTACGCCCTGGAGCGGGCCGTGCTCGACGTCGTCGCCCTGCACGGACGGCGCTGAGCGGCGCCCGCGCAGCGCGGGAGGGCGGCGCGACACGCGAAAGGCCGCCCGCCACCGCGCGGTGCGCGGCGAGGGGCGGCCTCGGCGGTCCCGGAGGGCCGGAAGTCAGAGCTTGTTGATCTGCCGGGCCATCGAGGACTTCTTGTTGGAGGCCTGGTTCTTGTGCAGGACGCCCTTGGTGACAGCGCGGTCCAGCGCACTCCCGGCGGCGCGCTGCAGCTCGATGGCGCGGTTCTTGTCGCCGGCGGCAGCGGCCTCCCGGAACTTGCGGATGGCCGTCTTCACGTAGGACTTCACTGCCTGGTTGCGGCGGCGGTTCTGCTCGTTGGTGCGAATCCGCTTGACCTGGGACTTGATGTTGGCCACTGGTACGCCTTCCTCGTCGCTCGACTGCTCGCGCCGCGCTGTGTACGGCACCGCCCCGGCGCGCTCGCCGACACCGCGGTCGGCGGTGCGCGGAGCGGGTTTCCTCCCCTGCGGAACGCCGCACGGCGCGAGCAATCACGATACCAAGGCTGACCTGCGAGATCGGCGGGCGGGTGCGCGGCGTGCGGGTGATGCCCTGGTTCTCGCGGTGGCGGCGCGGTACCGTGCGCCCCCGGGTGTGCCTAGGGTTCCGCCCGGCCGCGGGTGCCAGCGCCGGGGACCGGTCCGAGCGGTACCGACGACCGCCGTACGGCGGTCGCACAGCTGAAGGGACAAAAGCCTGGAGGCATCCGTCGACGAGGTGTCGGAGGGTGCCCGCCCGTGGGTCTTGCCGCCAGCCTGCTGCTGCTCGCCGCTGCCTTCGCGCACGCGGGGTGGAACCTCTTCGCCAAGCGCGCCGGCGGCGGCGCGGCGTTCGTCTGGCTCGCCGCCGCCTGTTCCGCGGTGCTGTACCTGCCGCTCGGCCTGCTCGTGCTGTGGCGGGAAGGCGCACCCGCCGGAGAGGCGTGGGCGCTCGGCGTCGGCGTCAGCGCGGTGCTCCACCTCGGCTACTACCTGCTGCTGCAGCACGGCTACGGGGTGGCCGACATGTCCGTGGTCTACCCGCTGGCGCGCGGCACCGGACCGCTGCTGGCGGTGCTCGCCGCCGTGCTGCTGCTCGGGGAGCGACCCGGTGCGCAGGGCGTTCTCGGCGGGCTGCTCGTCGTGGCGGGAGTGTTCGTCATCGGCTTCGCCGGCGGGGCCGCGCGGTCGGGAGCCCGCGTCGGCGGTGTGGCGTTCGGCCTGCTCACCGGGGCCCTGATCGCTTCCTACACGGTGTGGGACGCGCACGCGGTGACCGGTCTGGCGCTGTCGCCGCTGCTGTTCGACTGGTCCTCCTCGGTGGTGCGCGCCGCGCTGCTCGGTCCGTACGCGGGGACGCAGCGGGCGCGGGTGCGCGCCATCTGGCGCGAGCACCGGCGCGAGGTGCTCGCGGTGGCGGTGCTCTCGCCGCTGGCCTACGTGCTGGCCCTGTTCGCGATGCGGCTGGCACCGGTGAGCCTGGTGGCACCGGGACGCGAGCTCAGCATCGTCATCGCCGGGCTGCTGGCCTGGCGCGTGCTCGGCGAGCCCCGGCCGGCCCGGCGGTTGACCGGCGCAGCGGTCGTGCTGGTCGGCGCGGTGCTGCTCGGCGTCGCATAGCGGCGGGCTGCGCGGTAGAAACGCGGCATGGAGATTCTCAGCAGCCGGATGCTCCTCCGACCGCTCGACCCGGAGCGCTCCGTCCGCTTCTACCGCGACGTGCTCGGGCTCGCGATCGCCCGCGAGTTCCCGGGCGGCACGGTGTTCTTCCTCGGGCAGGGCTACCTGGAGGTCTCCGGTCGGGGGGAGCAGCCGCCGAGCGGGGACCAGTCGCTGTGGCTGCAGGTGCGCGACCTCGAAGCCGAGATGAGCAGGTTGCGCCCGCAGGTGACCGTGCTGTCCGAGGCCGAGCGCAAGCCCTGGGGCCTGGACGAGGGGTGGATCGCCGATCCGGACGGGCTGCCGATCGTGCTCGTCGAGATCCCCGCCGACCACCCGCTGCGCGTGGACGTGCGGAACCCGCCGAGCGGAGACTGAGCGCGCGCGGTTGGCGCCAGCGTCCGCCGCGGAATCCGATTGCCGGATCCGGCTCCGGCGGGCCCGCGCGCTCGCCTCCGAGCGGTGGTGCCGCGGCCCGGTGGTGACCCTGGCCGCGCGCAGCGCCCTGCGAGCTCGTCTTCCCTGCTCAGCAACACTGTCGCTGTGCAGGGCCGGGGAGCTCGCGCGCTTTCCGGAGTTGGGCTCCGGAGGCGGCCCCCGGCATGGGACGATGGGGCCAACCCGGTATCGACACGCGAGGAACCACGAGTGAGCAGCTTCGCAGACACGACGTTCACGAGTCCGGAGCGCATCCGGAACTTCTGCATCATCGCGCACATCGACCACGGCAAGTCCACGCTGGCCGACCGGATGCTGCAGCTGACCGGAGTGCTGGAGGAGCGCGCCTACCGGGACCAGTACCTGGACCGGATGGACCTCGAGCGGGAGCGCGGCATCACCATCAAGGCGCAGAACGTGCGCCTGCCGTGGAGCGTGCAGGGCCGCGACCACGTGCTGCACCTGATCGACACCCCGGGGCACGTGGACTTCAGCTACGAGGTCAGCCGCTCGTTGGCCGCCTGCGAGGGCGCGATCCTGCTGGTGGACGCCTCCCAGGGCATCGAGGCGCAGACGCTGGCGAACCTGTACCTCGCGATGGAGCACGACCTCGAGATCGTGCCGGTGCTGAACAAGATCGACCTGCCGGCCGCCGAACCGGAGAAGTACGCCAACGAGCTCGCGCACATCATCGGCTGCGACCCGGGGGACGTGCTGCACGTGTCGGCCAAGACCGGCGACGGCGTGGACTCGGTGCTCGACGCGGTGGTCGGCCGGATGCCGGCGCCGGAGGGCGAGGTCGACGCGCCGCCGCGGGCGATGATCTTCGACTCGGTCTACGACACCTACCGCGGCGTGGTGACCTACATCCGCGTCGTCGACGGCAAGATCACGCCGCGGCAGCGCATCCGCATGATGTACACCGGCGCGAACCACGAGCTGCTGGAGGTCGGCATCATCTCGCCGGACCCGAAGGCCAGCGAGGGCCTCGGCGTCGGCGAGGTCGGCTACCTGATCACCGGGGTGAAGGACGTCCGCCAGTCCAAGGTCGGCGACACCGTCACCGCGGTGAAGGACGGGGCCGCGGAACCGCTGCCCGGTTACCGCGAACCGCAGCCGATGGTCTACTCGGGGCTGTACCCGATCGACGGTTCGGACTACCCGCTGCTGCGCGAGGCGCTGGACAAGCTGCTGCTCAACGACGCGGCCCTGACGTACGAGCCGGAGACCTCGGGCGCGCTGGGCTTCGGCTTCCGCTGCGGGTTCCTCGGCCTGCTGCACCTGGAGATCACGCGGGCGCGCCTGGAGCGGGAGTTCAACCTCAACCTGATCTCCACCGCGCCGAACGTGGTCTACGAGGTGACCTGCGAGGACGGCGCCGAGGCCGAGGTCACCAACCCCTCGGACTGGCCGGGCGGCAAGCCGCAGGAGGTGCGCGAACCGATCGCCAAGTGCACGATCATCGTGCCCTCGGAGTACGTCGGTGCGGTGATGGAGCTGTGCCAGGGGCGGCGCGGCACGATGAACGGGATGGACTACCTGTCCGAGACCCGGGTGGAGCTGCGCTACACGATGCCGCTGGGCGAGATCGTGTTCGACTTCTTCGACCAGCTCAAGTCGCGCACCCGCGGCTACGCCTCGATGGACTACGAGGAGGCGGGGATGCAGGCCGCGGACCTGGTGAAGGTGGACATCCTGCTGCAGGGCGAGATGGTCGACGCGTTCAGCGCGATCGTGCACAAGGACTTCGCCTACTCCTACGGCACGAAGATGACGAACAAGCTGCGGGAGCTCATCCCGCGGCAGCAGTTCGAGGTGCCGATCCAGGCGGCCGTGGGCTCGCGCATCATCGCGCGCGAAACGATCCGCGCGCTGCGCAAGGACGTGCTTTCCAAGTGCTACGGCGGTGACATCAGCCGGAAGCGCAAGCTGCTGGAGAAGCAGAAGGAAGGCAAGAAGAAGATGAAGAACATCGGCCGCGTCGAGGTGCCGCAGGAGGCGTTCGTGGCCGCGCTGTCCACCGACGGCGGTGACGGCGGCAAGGAGGAGAAGGACAAGAAGGGCAAGAAGTAGGCCGTCGCCGGCTGCGTCGAATCGTTTTTGCAGCGCACGACAGGTACCGAACGCGCCGCGTGGAACTGCTCGCTGGTCTTCCTCGAGCTCAACGGCCATCCCCTCATCGACCCGCTCAAGAGCGAGGACGTCGAGGTGGCCGAGGAGATGGTCTGCGCGGCCGCGCAGAACCAGATCGGCCTGGAACACATCGCCGCGGTGCTGGGCAAGCTCACCGCGCACGCCGAGTCGGGTGGTGGCTGACGGGCCGGGGAAGCCGGCCCGCTCAGCTCGTTCGGACGCCTCAGTACTGGTGCGACTCGACGAAGGCGTAGACGTCGGCCTCGTCCACGCCGGGGAAGGTGTCCGAGGGCAGTGCGGTGAGCACGTGCGAGTGCGCCCGCGCCGAGGGCCAGACCATGCCCTCCCACCGGTTGGCGAGTTCCGCCGGCGGGCGCTGGCAGCACTCGCCGTTGGGGCAGCCGGACTTCTCGTGGTTGGTGGTGTCCCGGCCGCGGAACCAGCGCGACTCCGCGTACGGCACGCCGAGGGTGATCGCGAAGTCCCGCCCCCGGCTGGGGTCGACGTGCGCGACGCACCAGTGGGTCGCGCCCGGTTTGTCGGTGTACTGGTAGTACGTCGAGTACCGATCGGGCGCGTTGAACACCTGCCGGCCGGCCCAGTGGCGGCACATGCGCTGTCCCTCGATCGCGCCGGTGGGGTCGGAGGGGAAGACCAGGCCGTCGTTCTCGTAGGCCTTGTAGATGATGCCGGTCTCGTCGTTGCGGACGAAGTGGCAGCGCAGGTCCAGGTACTGGGTGGCGAGGTTGGTGAACCGGTGCGCGGCCATCTCGTAGGACACGGAGAACACGTCGCGCAGGTCCTCGACGGCGAGGTCGCGGTCGGCCTTGGCCTGGCGCAGGAAGGGCACGGCGGTCTGCTCCGGCACGAGCACGGCTGCGGCGAAGTAGTTGGCCTCGACGCGCTGGCGCAGGAAGTCGGCGAAGTCGCGCGGTTGCTTGTGGCCGAGCGTGAGGTGGCCGAGCGTCTGCAGCAGGATCGTGCGGGGGCTGTGCATGCCCAGGGACTCGCGGCGCAGGAAGATGCGGTTGTGCTTGAGGTCGGTGACCGAGCGCACCGATCGGGGGAGGTCGGTGACGAACCGCAGCCCGTAGCCGGTGTTCGCGGCGATGGACTGGATGAGCCCCTCGGACAGCGCGCCGCCGTGGTAGCCGACGCCGTCGAGCAGCTCCGCGGCCTGCTTCTCGATCCCGGCGAAGTAGTTGCCGTGCTCGCGCATCATGGCGCGCAGCTCGGCGTTGGCCTTGCGGGCCTCCTCCGGGGTGGCGACCTGCTTGGTCTCCCGCCGCTTGAGCTCCTCGTACAGCGCGAGCACGTGTTCGAGCGCTTCGGTGGGCACGCGTTTGCTCACCTTCAGCGGCGGCACGCTCAGCTGCTGGTACAGCGGGTCCTGCTGGGCCTTCTCCACCGCGATCTCCAGCTCGGCCCGGCGGTTGGGGGCCTTGTTGGACAGCAGTTCGTCGGTGGTGGTGCCGAGCGCGTCGGCCAGCGCGCGCAGCAGCGACAGCTTGGGTTCGCGGTGGCCGTTCTCGAGCAGGGACAGCTGCGAGGGCGCCCGCCCCACCTTGTCGCCGAGGTCGGACAGGGTGAGCCCGGCCGCTCGGCGCAAGTGCCGCAACCGCTGACCGAACACCAGGAGGTCGTGCTCGGTTGAAAAATTCCCGTGTTCTTCCGACGCGAATGCCGACATGGCGTTGACCCTAGCAGAAAATCAGCCAAAGTTTCTAGGGAAATCTCCTCGTCTTTTCGCTTGCGAGCACCAAGACTGGGTGTCACCAGGCAGCGACCGATCCGGAAGGTGAAACGGATGAACGAGGAAGGGATCCGCGCCCAGGCCAAGCGTGCGGCCGAGCAGCTCCAGCACGAGTGGGACACCGACCCCCGCTGGGAGGGGATCGAGCGCACCTACTCCGCGGAGGACGTCGTCCGGCTGCGCGGTTCGGTGACCGAGGAGCACACCCTCGCTCGTCACGGCGCCGAGCGCCTGTGGAAGCAGCTCCACGAGCACGACTACATCAACGCTCTCGGCGCGCTGACCGGCAACCAGGCGGTGCAGCAGGTCCGCGCGGGCCTGAAGGCCATCTACCTGTCCGGCTGGCAGGTCGCCGCGGACGCGAACCTCGCCGGCGAGACCTACCCGGACCAGAGCCTGTACCCGGCGAACTCGGTCCCGCAGGTCGTGCGGCGCATCAACAACGCCCTGCTGCGCCAGGACCAGGTCAACTACTCCGAGGCGCTGGACCCGGACACCAGCGACAACGGCGAGCAGGTCGACTGGATGGCGCCGATCGTGGCCGACGCCGAGGCCGGCTTCGGCGGCGTGCTCAACGCCTACGAGCTGATGAAGGGCATGATCTCCGCGGGCGCGGCCGGTGTGCACTGGGAGGACCAGCTGGCCTCCGAGAAGAAGTGCGGCCACCTCGGCGGCAAGGTGCTCATCCCCACCAGCCAGCACGTCAAGACGCTGAACGCGGCCCGGCTGGCCGCCGACGTCGCCGACGTGCCCAGCCTGGTCATCGCCCGGACCGACGCCCAGGCCGCCACGCTGCTCACCAACGACGTCGACGAGCGCGACACCCAGTACCTGACCGGTGAGCGCACCTCGGAGGGCTTCTACAAGGTGCGCAACGGCATCGAGCCGTGCATCACCCGGGCGCTGGCCTTCGCGCCGCACGCCGACCTGATCTGGATGGAGACCTCCACGCCGGACCTCGACGAGGCGCGCCGGTTCGCCGAGGCGGTCAAGCAGCAGTACCCGGACCAGATGCTGGCCTACAACTGCTCGCCGTCGTTCAACTGGAAGCGCAACCTGGACGACGCGACCATCGCGAAGTTCCAGAACGAGCTCGGCCAGATGGGCTACAAGTTCCAGTTCATCACGCTGGCGGGCTTCCACGCGCTGAACTACAGCATGTTCGACCTGGCCAAGGGCTACGCCAACGACGGCATGGTCTCCTACGTCGACCTGCAGCAGCGGGAGTTCGCGGCCGAGGCCGAGGGCTACACCGCGACCCGGCACCAGCGGGAGGCCGGCACCGGCTACTTCGACCTGATCAGCACCGCCGTGAGCCCGGACGCGTCCACCACGGCGCTGGCCGAGTCCACCGAGTCGGCCCAGTTCTGATCCCGGTTTTCGGCACCGGTCCGCCAGGACGCTGCGGGGCGCCGAGGTGGACCGGTGCGCGAATCCCGCCTCCGGCCGTACCCGGCTCGGTCGGGGGAGGGGGTCCGGTGCGCCGTGGGAACGCACCGGAGTGAACGCACCAGCAAAGTAACCCTGTGGCGGGGTGTCGACAGCGGTGGTGCGCAGGCGGGCGGGAATCCTGGCGTCGGATTCCCGCCCGCCTCTTCACGTCTCGGGGGCGGTCCCGAACGCCGCCTCGGGGCTGCACTGGTTACCCCCTGTACCCGCCCGGAAAAGGCTCATTGGTGACCACTCGCACTCCCGCGTGCAGTCGTGGGCTGCGGGAGATGCGCAGGTGTCCTCGTACGGGGCGGGCTCGGTTCGTGGAGTCGCCACGTGGCGCCGCGCTCTTTGGCCTCGTACATGGCCGCATCAGCAGCTGCCAGCGCTTCCGGCAGGGAGGGCGGCGGGGAGAATCGGCTCAGGTGCGCCACCCCCAGGGAAGCGCTGATCGGCAGCGTGCCGATCGCCTTCAGGGGGATCGGCCGTGTCGCGGCGACGATGAGCCCGTTGAGGCGCGCGCCGCAATGGCCCCGGGTGACGATCCCCAGTTCGTCCCCGCCGAGTCGGCCGACCACGGCGGTGGTTCCGAGTCCCGCGACGAGGCGCTGCGCCACGACGAGCAGCACGCGGTCACCGGCGGCGTGGCCGTAGCGGTCGTTGATCTGTTTGAACCCGTCCAGATCGACCACGGCCACTGCGGTGGCCTGCGGGAGTTCGTCTCGTGCGACCTGCTCCCAGCCGTGGCGGGTGAGCAGGCCGGTCACAGGATCGCGAAGAGCTTCTCGGAGGCACCGCGCGCAGGTGCGCAGGCGTCGGGAGGCACCGATCCAGCCGGCGGTGGTGATCGCTGCTGTTGCTGTCGCAGCAGCGGTGGTGAGAGCGAGGATGCGGGTGTTCATGCCGCGGCCTCCTTCCTCGCTGATCGGTAGTACCGACGATTGCGCTTGCTCGCGGCCGGAAGGCGGTGGCCCTGTCGGAGGTCGGGGGCGATGACAGGACCACCGCCGCTCGCGCCCGGCGCGCCGTTCGGGGTGCTGGCACGGCCGGATCGTCTCCGGAAGTCGCCCGGCCCGCCGCGGGAACCCGGGGCCAGGTCCTGGGGTTTCCTGCCCGGCCCTGAGGAGGGTTCGCCGGTCAGATCGCCGGGACGTCCACCCAGAAGCGGGTGTCATTGCTGAGGTCGTCGGAATGGGACTCGAGCTGCTGCTGTATCCATTCGTGGGCGGTCCGGAAGTTTTGGATGTCCGCGGTGTCGGGGTTTTCCAGCCCGCTCTCGCCGTTGCGGTGCCCGGCGAACCACGTGTCCATGCCGTAGTGCTCCTGGCTCCGGTTGAGGCACGCGGCGACCGTTTCGGTTCCGCAGTCCATGACGCTGCCGTCAGCCGCCGTGGGGCATTCCGGTGCTTCGGGCTCCGCTGGTCGCCGGTGCCGTCATCAGCACAGGGGTGAGAGCTGCCGCCGCGGCGGTCGCTGCGAGTCCGCCTGTGATGGTTTTCCGTTTCATGAGTGCTCCTCCGATCTCGCGCGGGACGGCTCCCCGGGCACGTAGCCGGGACTCGCTTCGAGGCGTGGATGCGGCAGATGCCCGACCACGTCGGTGGGCAGCCGCGCTCCGCGATGCGGATCACGGTTTGTGACCACTGCCACATCCAGTTACAGGAGAGCACTTAAGCGCTTCATAGTCAACGTTCGCTGCGCGCCCCTTCGTTGGAAGCCCTCCGGGGTGCCCCGCCCCGGGTTTCGCGAGGCTCGTGTTCGCTGCTCTGAAGTGGTGAGGACATCAAAGCTGGCTCGGTGGCCGTGTCGGCACTTCGGCTTCAATCGGAAGCTGCATCCCGGATAGGCCGAGCTTGACACTTAAGCGCTTCAATGGTGGAGTTCGACGGAGTAGCGGTCCGTCTGGTGCGGGTGCCCAGTGCGGAACCTGCTCGCTACCCCCGGCTCAGCGGACTGGGCTCGTCCACGAGGAGAGGATCTCATGCACCGTTCTTTCGCCATGGTCAACACGGCCGGCCAGCCGGTGAATTGGCTCGGGGCCAACTTCTGGTCGCGGGGTGGCGGCCCCCGCATGTGGAGCCAGTACGACGCCGAGCTGGTCCGTGCTGAGCTGCGGACGTTGCGGGAGCACGGGCTGACCGTGACTCGTTCGTTCTTTTTCTGGCCGGACTTCATGCCCGAACCGCACCGGATCGACGAGAACTGCGTCGCCAACTACGCTGACTTCTTGGCGGCTCACGAGGAAGTCGGCATGACCACCATCCCCACATTCCTCGTCGGGCACATGTCCGGGGAGAACTTCGACCCCCCGTGGCGAGGCGGGCGGGATCTGTACGCCGACGTGTGGATGGTGGGGCGCCAGGCGTGGTTCGTGGAGCAGATGACCCGGAAGTTCGCCGAGCACCCAGCCGTGGCCGGGTGGTTGATCAGCAACGAGATGCCGGTCTACGGAGAGCCCGCGTCCCGCGAGGTGGTGTCGAGCTGGGCGACCGTGATGGTGCAGGCGGTCCGGGCAGGCGGTGCCCGGCAGCCTGTCTCCATCGGTGATGGCGCGTGGGGAGCCGAGGTCACCGGTGTGGAAAACGGCTTCTCGGTGCGCGATCTCGGGGAACTGACCGACTTCCTCGGTCCGCACGTGTACCGGATGGAGAACGATCAGATCCGCCAGCACTACGGGGCCGCGTTCATCTGCGAATTGGTGAGCACGTTGGGCAACCCCGTTGTGCTCGAGGAGTTCGGCCTGTCCTCGGACTTCGCCTCCGCCGAGCACTCGGCCCACTACTACCGCCACGTGCTGCACGCCAGCCTGTTCGGGGGCGCGACCGGATGGCTCGCCTGGAACAACACCGATTTCGACAACTTGTTCGAGCAAGACCCCTATCGTCACCATCCTTTTGAGCTGCACTTCGGGCTCACCACGGTGGACGGAGCACCGAAACCGCAGCTGGAAGAGATGTCCCGGTTCGCGCGCGTGCTCTCCGAGATCGAAGTTTCCCGCTGCCAGCGCGAGGACGCGCAGGCCGCGTTCTTGGTGCCGGAATACCTCGAAGGCGAGGTCCCGATCACTGACGGAGAGGACAACCAGTTCGCCTTCTCCGTGCTCAGGCAGGCCTACGTCAGCGCGAAACTGGCCGACGTGCCCGTCGGCCTGAGCCGGGAGCGTGACGGCATCAGCGAGGATTGCTCGCTGTACTTGGTGCCTTCCACCAAGCAGCTCACCGCCCCCACCTGCTACCAGCTGGAACGGCTGGCGCAGTCCGGTGCCGTCGTGTACGTCTCGTACTGCCACGGCACGAGCTCGTTCCAGCGCGGCCCCTGGTTTGCTCACCTGAACCGGATGTTCGGCGTCGAACACCAGTTGCGTTACGGTCTCGTCGATCCGATCGAGCACGGCGAAGTCGAGATGACCTTCACCGCGGAGTTCGGCGATCTGCCCGCAGGGGCGACGTTGCGTTTCGCGGTGGCCGGCAACGAGCACAGCCGTTCCTACCTGCCGGTCCGACCAGCCGGCGCCGAGGTGGTGGCCGTCGACCAGAGCGGCCGTCCCGCCCTGTTGCGGCGGCGAGTCGGCGAGGGGTGGATCGTGCTGTGCACGTACCCCCTGGAACACATGGCCGACCTCGTTCCTGGTGCCAACCCCGAGGACACGGTTCACCTCTACGGAGCCCTCGCTGAAATGGCCGGGGTGCGCCGACCCGTGGTGGTCGACGATCCGGCGGTCAGCACGGACGTCCTCGGACACCGTGATGGGCGGCGATTCGTCTTCCTGTCCAGCCACACCGACCAGCCGCTCGAAGTCGCGCCGAGGACCTCGAAAGGACGGCTCGTCGACCCCGGGACAACGGTGGAAGTCGAATCCGTTGAACTCGCACCGCAGGACATCCGGATGTTCGTGCTGGAGGAGTGACCGGTCCTCGGCGGCGGAACGGTTCCCGGCCGGTCCGCTCGATGATCGTCGCGCAACGCGCACCTTCCGCGCGTCGGTGCCGAAACCGCTGTCGTCCGCGAAGAACTACCACAGCGACGGAAGAAAGGGACGAGATGATCGTCGTAGGAGGCGAGGCGCTGGTCGACCTCGTTCCTGACAGCGTGAGCGGGGGATCCGAGCTCTGCGCGCTGCAGCCAAAATTGGGCGGTGGCCCGTACAACACCGCTGTCGCGCTGGGACGTCTTGGTGTGCGGACCTGTCTGCTGTCGCGGATTTCCACGGACACGTTCGGCCGTGCCCTGTTCCAGCACCTGGTTTCGTCCGGGGTGGACACCTCGCTGGTGCAGCGCGGTGCCGAGCGGACCGCCCTTGCGGTCACCGAACCCACCGGTGATCGCGAAGTCGCCTACACCTTCTACGCCCACGGTGCCGCGGACCGGTTCCTCGTCGATCCGGGGCCGCTGCCGGCGTCGACACGTGCGGTGGTGCTGGGTGCCCTGTCGCTCGTGCTCGACCCCGGGGCCGGTGTGTACGAGACCGTGATGCGCCGGGAGTCGCAGCGCGGAACGTTCATCGCACTCGATCCGAACATACGCAGCGCAGTGGTCGACGATCCCGAGGCGTACCGAGGCCGTTTCGAGCGCTGGCTGCCGGAGATCGACCTGTTGAAACTCTCCGCCGAAGACGCCCGCTGGCTGGCCGGCGGCAGCGACCCGTGGAAGTCGGCTCGGTTGTGGGCAGCGAGGGGGCCTTCGGCGGTGCTGGTGACGGATGGATCCGCCGGTATGTCCGTCGTGCTCAACACCGGCACCCAGGTGGACGTGCCGGTGCAGACCTCCGGAGTCGTGGATACGATCGGAGCCGGGGACACGGTCCAGGCAGCGGTCGTGGCCTGGCTCGAGCGGAACAGGGCGTTGTCGCGTGCAGCAGTGGCAGCGATGGACGAGGGCCAGTGGCGTGCAGCGTTGATGTTCGCCGCACAGGCTGCTGCGGTGACCTGTTCGCGCACCGGGGCCGAACCGCCCTACCTGGATGATCTCGTCTCGACACCCGTCCGTGACCGTTAGCGAGCCTCCGACATCGCTGACTCCGCCCTGATCAACGATTCCTCATCGACCCTGGGCACGAGGGGAAGGCTCCACCCCTTAACCTGGGAGTCGGAAACGTTTCAGCGATCGGGAAGTTGTTGATGGCAGGCAAGCGTCCGACGATTGCGGACATCGCGCGGGCGGCCGGTGTGTCGACGGGCGCTGCGTCGTATGCGCTGAACAACCGCCCGGGTGTCTCGGACCCGACCCGCAAACGGGTCTTGGAGATCGCCGAGCGGCTCGGATGGGCTCCCAGCAGCGCCGCGCGCTCGTTGACCGGTGGCCGAGCGAATGCCATCGGGATGGTGGTGGACCGGCCAGCGCGGGAGCTGGGGATCGAACCCTACTTCATGCAATTGATCTCCGGAATCCAGGATGCGCTCGCTGACGGGCCGACCGCGCTGCTGCTGCAAGTAACCGACAACAGCGATGCCGAACTGAGCGCGTATCGACGCTGGTGGGCCGAAGGCAGGGTCGACGGGGTGCTCATGGTGGACCTGCGCAGGAACGATCCTCGCGTTTCCCTCGTGCGCGAGCTCGGCATGCCCGCGGTGGCCATGGGGGAGCCTTCCTCCGGGGGCGGGCTGCCCTGCGTGTGGACCGATGACCACGTGGCGATCGTGGAGGTGCTGGAGTACCTCGTCGCGCTCGGCCATCGGAGAATCGTGCGAGTAGCGGGACCGGAAGAGTTCGTGCACACGCAAGTGCGCTCGGAGGCGTTCACGTCCGTGGCCGGACAGCTGGGGCTGGAGGAAGCCCGCATCGTGTCTGCGGACTACTCCGACGAGGCTGCCGCACGGGTGACCAGGCGTGTGCTGACCGGCAGTAGTCGACCGACCGCCCTGGTGTTCGACAACGACGTGATGGCGGTTTCGGCACTGGGCGTGGCCCAGGAACTGGGAATCGCGGTGCCCGCGGAGCTGTCCGTTGTCGCCTGGGACGATTCGGCGTTGTGCAAGCTGGTCAGGCCCGCGCTGTCGGCGATCAGCCGACCGATCCTCGAGCGCGGGGCCGCGGCGGTGAACCTGTTGCTGGAGAGCATTGCTGGCGGTACGGCCGGGGAAGTGAAGACCTCAGATCCAGAACTGGTACCGAGGTCGACGACGGGTCCCGCATCTCACCGGTGACCTGGCGACTCCTGCTGTTCTCGCGCTGATCTCACCGACGCGCCGGGGCCCGCGAACCCTACGCGGCTGCACCGCACGGGCGTCCTCGCCACTACCGCTGCATCCACCGACCGCGCTCCCCACCGCCGAGTAGGCGCGGTTCGCTGCGACGGTCCCAGCTGCGCGTCGCGCCCACCAGGCCGCGTCTGCGTCGCGGCTGCTCGACGAACGGCTCCGAAGCGGCGTTCGCGCGTGCACGTGCTCCGCGAGGCGCACTCGGGCGCGCAGGACTTTCGGGAACCACCAGGCGTGCGAGCAGTTCGCAGGGGGACGTGACCCTTGACACTTAAGCGCTTCAGTGATCTACTGCATCCACTCCTCCGGGGGCGATCCGCCAAGGTTGTGCGCACGTGAAGTAAGTGCTCTCTCTTGAGCGGAAGAAGAAAAACCGAGTAAGTACTACTGCTCGAGGGGAGGGGCAGTGAAGTCCGAACCGGAGCGCTTCCGCAGCGAAATCTCATCGCTGCACGGCGTTCCGAAGGCCGCCGGCGCGCAGCACGTCCACTCGGAAGCGTCATGAGCGTTGCGCACCTGCCGCTGGCATTGACTGCTGATCGAACCCGTTGACAAGGATCCGAAGTGACCACGACGCCTCCAGCGCAACCGTCGGGGACCGATCCGGCCTCGGCCATGTCAGAAACCCAGCCCGAACGGATGGCCCGGCTGACCGGGCAGCGAGTGGGAACCGGTTTCGTCGCCCTCTACATCATCGCCATGATCGGATTGTGGGTCGCTTTGCTGACCCCGTCGTCGATCACTCTGGCGTTGCGCGTTGCCGCGCTCGACCCCGAGGGCAAGGCCAGTTCGCTGGCAGTGGTCACGGGAACCGGCGCTGTGTTCGCGCTCATCGCCAATCCGGTCTTCGGGCATTTCAGCGATCTGTCCACGTCCCGGTGGGGTCAGCGACGCCCCTACATACTCGGCGGAACCGCGTTCGGCATCGCCTCGCTCGTGATCGTCGGACTGGCGCCGAACATCCTCGTCGTAGTCATCGGGTGGAGCCTGACCCAGATTTGTTTCAACGCCGCGCTGGCGGCGATGATCTCCTTGCTCCCCGAGCGCATCCCTGAGGACCGCCGCGGCACCACTTCCGGCCTGATGGGCATCACCAACCAGGTGGCGAACACGATCGGGAGCTATCTCGTCGTTTTCACCGGTACGGCCGGCCTGGCCATGTTCCTCGTCCCCGCGGCGGTCTCGATCGTCCTGGTGTTGATCTTCGTCCTCTTCCTGCGGGAAGTGCCGAAGTCGCGGGAAGAGCTGCCAGCCAAGTCCTGGACGGACCTCTTCTACAGCTTCTGGATCAACCCCATCAAGCACGCCGATTTCGGTTGGGCCTTTCTCAGCCGGTTCTTGATGTACACGGCGACAGCCCTGCTGACCACGTACAAGGTGTACTTCCTGATCGACCGGCTGGGATACACGGACGCCGAGGCCGCCGGAATCGTGGCCTGGTCGATGATCATCAACGCGACCGGGACGATCATCGGTAGTGTGATCTGCGGCTGGTGGTCTGACCGGATAGGCCGGAGGAGGATTTTCGTCGGTGGTGCGGCGTTCGTCTTCGGCATCGGGATGACAGTGCTCGCCGGTTCCTTCTCGCTCTGGGGATTCGCCGTCGGCGTCGGGATCGCCGGCCTCGGAGCGGGCGCCTACGCCGGTGTGGACTACGCGTTGATGGCGAACGTCCTTCCCGACGGTGAGTCCGAGGCCGCCAAGGGGATGGGCGTGTTCAACATCGCCAACTCCCTCCCGCAGACGACGGGGCCGATGATGGCGCCGTTCCTGCTGGCGATCGGCGGGGGCGAGAACTACGCCGCGCTGTACCTCGGTGCCGCTGGTTTCGCCGCGATGGCCGCCATCATCATCCGATTCATCCGCAGCTCTCCCTAGCCGAACGGCGGTCAGCCAGCTGGCCGGTTCCGCCGACGTCCCGTTCGAATCCCGCGGCCCCGTTCAGGGAGGTATCCGCGGCGGAGCCGCTCGTGCCCGGCGGCCCGGGCGCAAGCAGGAAAAGGAGGTGTGCGCAACATCCGCAGGATGAACACTGTGGATTTCATCGTCCCATCAGGAACGCGAATCACCGTTCGCGCGTTGGAAGGAAACTGATGAACAGGAAATTGAGCGTCGCGTTATCCACGGCAGTTGCCGTGGTCACCGCGTCCTTCGTCGGCGCGGTCCCGTCGACCGCAGCCGGGTCGTCCGGGACCGCTGCGGCCCCGGAGGCAGCCGGCATGCACGTGGAGAACGGGAAGTTGCTGGACGCCAACGGCAACGAGTTCGTCATGCGCGGTGTCAACCACGCGCACGCGTGGTACCCCGAACAGCTCGGTTCGCTCGCGGACATCAGCGAGATGGGAGCGAACACGGTGCGCGTGGCGCTGGGCACCGGTGACGCCTTCCGGGAAACCCCGCAGGAGGAAGTCGCTCAGATCGTCCAGTCGTGCGAGGAGAACCAGCTGGTCTGCGTGCTGGAAGTCCATGACACCACCGGCTACGGAGAGGACGACGCGGCCGTCCCGATGTCGGAGGCGGTCGAGTACTGGACCGGTATCCAGGAAGCGCTGGCCGGGCACGAGGACGACGTGTTGGTGAACATCGGCAACGAGCCGTTCGGCAACGAGGGCTACGAATCGTGGGCGACGGACACCTCGAACGCGATCAACGCCCTCCGGGAGGCCGGTTACGAGCACACCATCGTGGCCGACGCGCCGAACTGGGGCCAGGACCACACCTCCACCATGCGGGACAACGCCGCTGAGGTGTTGGAAAGCGACCCAGCGAGCAACACGATGTTCTCCGTGCACATGTACGGCGTCTACGAAACGCCGGAGAAGATCAACAACTACCTGAACTCGTTCGTCGATGCCGGGTTGCCGATCATGGTCGGTGAATTCGGGCACCAGCACTCCGACGGCAACCCGGACGAGGATGCGATCATCGAGGCGACGAACTCCCTCGGGCTCGGCTACCTCGGGTGGTCGTGGAGCGGCAACACCGGCGGCGTGGAGTACCTGGACATGGTCCAGGACTTCGACCCGGCCCAGCTGACCGAGTGGGGCGACCGGATCTTCAACGGTCCCGGCGGGATCAAGGAGACCGCGAAGAAGGCGTCCACCTTCTCCTGATCGGCACGGGTGCGGAGTGGAGTCCGCGGAACCCGCTCCGCACCCTCTTGCCCGTGGTGGGCGCCGGGGACGAACGCCCGGCGCCCACCACCTGCGGAGTGCGTCGAAGCGTTCGCGTTCGGTGCGCTGGTGGGAGCGTCCGCGGCACGCATCGCCGCATGACAGCACCCCGCGATGCCGTTCGGCATCGAGCTGCTGGAACGCGGCCTCGTCGGTCTGCACCGCCTGTGACGACGGGGGCCGAACCGGGCCGTCACACGTGTCCGTGCCGGAACGCGGACATTCCGGTGCGGAAGCGGAACGGGGGCCGCGAGCGCCGCGGTAGGGGTACCGTGATGTCCCGCCGCCGCGGAGCGCCGCCAGGAGCCACCTGCCTCAGTCGGGCTGCTCGCGCGGCAGGCACTCGATGAGCGCGTAGCCGTTGTCCAGCGTGGTGACCCCGACCAGGTCGAGCCCCGCGGCGTCGGCGAGGCCGCGCACGGCCGCGAGGTCCCGCATCCGCCCGCCCACGTAGACCATCATGCGCAGGTCGAGCTCGGTGAACACGTCCATCGTGGTCGCGTCGGCCGCGCTCGGGTGCTCGGCGATGTCGTGCTCGGGCAGCACCTCCACGACGAACACGCGGCCGCCCTCCTCGGCGGCCGCGGCGCAGTTGCGCAGGAGCCGGGTCGCCTCCGCGTCGTCCCAGTCGCCCAGCACGTCGCACAGCAGCAGGGCGTGCGCCGTGCGGGGCAGCGGTTCGAGGAAGTCGGCGGTGACGATCTCCACCCGCCCGGCCACGTCGCGCTGCCGCAGGTAGTCCGCCGCGTTGCCGCTCGGTCCGGGCAGCTCCACCAGGACCCCGGACACGTCCGGGTGTTCGGCGAGGATCTCGGCCAGCAGCAGGCCCTTGCCGCCGCCGATGTCGGCGATGCTGCTGAACGCGTCCCACGAGCGGGCCTGCGCCACCAGCGGCGCCAGCCCGTGCGTCTTGCTCTCCATGAGGGCGTCGAAGGAGTCCGACAGCTGCTCGTCGTCGGCGAGCTCCTGCCAGAACCCGCGCCCGAACACCGCCGTGTAGGCCGTTTCCTGCCCGCGCACGTGGGTGAGCAGCTCGACGAAGGCGAGGTCCGCGCGTCCCACGGCGCCGTCCATGTCCAGCCACGCGCGCTGGCTGCCCGGCCGGTCGCTGCGCAGCGCGTGCGAGGTCTCGTTCGGGCCGAAGACGTCCGGCTCCGGTTCGGTGAACATCCCGTGGTGCACGAGGTAGCGGAGCACGCGCCCCAGCGGGTCGGGCAGCGCGCGGCACTGCCGCGCGATCGACTCCAGCGGCACCGGGCCGTCCCGCACGACGTCCGGGACACCGAGCGTCGCGATCGTGCGGATGGCGAACGGCGTGATGATGTCGGCCATCGCCCGGATGTCCTGCGGATCGCGTGCCATGCGGGCAGGGTAAGCGTGCTGCGGGCGATCAGCGCGGGCGTGCGTGCGGACGAGTGCGCACGCACGAGGCGGGGTGGCCCGACCGGGTGCTGCTCGTTCCGGGCGAGTTCGGTGCGCGCTCTTGCGTTCGCGCCTCCCGCCAGAAATATTGGAAGACCGATGGTTTGAAGTTTGAGTAATCGCGTGGGATCGGTGGTGGCGCATGAGCCGTGAACTGGAGCACTTCATCGGCGGCAAGCGGGTCGCGGGGCGGTCCGGATCCGCGGGCGAGGTGTTCGACCCGAACACCGGAGCCGTGCAGGCCCGCGTCCCGTTCGCGACGGCGGACGAGGTCCGCTCCGCCGTGCGCGACGCGGCCGCGGCGCAGCAGGAGTGGGCGAAGTACAACCCGCAGCAGCGCGCCCGCGTGCTGATGCGCTTCCTCCGGCTCGTCGAGGAGGAGAAGGACGAACTGGCCCGGCTGCTCTCCTCCGAGCACGGCAAGACCGTCCCCGACGCCCACGGCGACATCCAGCGCGGCCTCGAGGTCGTCGAGTTCGCCACCGGCATCCCGCACCTGCTCAAGGGCGAGTACAGCGACGGCGTCGGCACCGGCATCGACGTCTACTCGATGCGGCAGCCGCTCGGCGTCGTCGCCGGCATCACCCCGTTCAACTTCCCCGCGATGATCCCGCTGTGGAAGATGGGACCCGCCATCGCCTGCGGCAACTCCTTCGTCCTCAAGCCCTCCGAGCGCGACCCCTCCGTGCCGGTGCGGCTGGCCGAGCTCCTCGTCGAAGCCGGCCTGCCACCGGGGGTGTGCAACGTCGTGCACGGCGACGCCACCGCCGTCGACGCGCTGCTCACCGACGACACCGTCGAAGCCGTCGGCTTCGTCGGATCCACGCCGATCGCCCAGCACGTCTACGCGACCGCCGCCGCCCACGGCAAGCGCGCCCAGTGCTTCGGCGGGGCGAAGAACCACCTCGTCGTCATGCCCGACGCCGACATGGACCAGGCCGTCGACGCCCTCGTCGGCGCCGGCTACGGCTCCGCAGGGGAGCGCTGCATGGCCGTGTCCGTGGCCGTCCCCGTCGGGGAGCGCACCGCCGACACCCTCGTCGAACGCCTCACCGAACGCGTCCGCGACCTGCGGGTCGGCACCAGCTTCGACGAGAGCGCCGACTTCGGCCCGCTGATCACCCCGCAGGCGCGCGACCGCGTCACCGACCTCATCGGCGTCGGCGAGCGGGAGGGCGCCGAACTCCTCGTCGACGGGCGCGGGCAGACGGTGGCCGGCCACGAGAGCGGCTTCTTCCTCGGCCCGACCCTGTTCGACCGCGTCACCCCGGAGATGCGGATCTACCACGAGGAGATCTTCGGCCCCGTGCTCTCGGTCGTCCGCGCCCGCGACTACGCCGAAGCGGCCCGCCTGCCCAGCGAGAACGAGTACGGCAACGGCGTGGCGATCTTCACCCGCGACGGCGATGCCGCACGCGACTTCACCACCCGCGTCGACACCGGCATGGTCGGCGTCAACGTCCCCATCCCGGTGCCCATCGCCTACCACGGCTTCGGCGGCTGGAAGCGCTCCGGCTTCGGCGACCTCAACCAGCACGGTACCGACTCCGTCCGCTTCTACACGCGGACCAAGACCGTCACCCAGCGGTGGCCGTCGGGGATCAAGGACGGGGCCAGCTTCACCATCCCGACGTAGTGATGATGGGTGATGACTTTCGCTGCGCAGTAGCTTCAGTAGCGGAACTCTCGCACTCCTCTCGCTCCGGGAGCTTCGACATCGAGTAGCGACCTACACAACGTCTCGCTTTCCTCGCGAGAGGAGCACGGGAGAACCCGCGGTGGGTGCGGTTGCGAGGCATCAGGAGCTGCACCTGAATCCAGGCCCCGGTTGCGTTGTGGTGCGTCGGGCCGGGTGGTTGGGAGCTCCGCACCGAGCGGTGACCCGCGCAGTTCGCACTGCTCGCGTTCGGCCTTCGGCTTGTTCGCCCGAACAGCCCGACCGCTCCGAACCTCAGGACCGGCTGGAGCGGACGTTCGGTTCTGCACCGCTCGGGTGCAGACCCTCGAGGAACCAGTGAGAGCTGCTGGCAACTCCAGCACCCCGCACCGCGGCGGTGATCCGCCGGATGCGGGTGGCCGGGCCGTCCGGCCCGGCCGGAGCCGACGCGGACCGCACCCGGAGCCGCGCGGTTCCCGCCAGGTCTGACCAGACCGGCGAGATGACCACGAAAGGAGGAGCCGTGTCCGCTCCGACCGCAGAACCGACCTCCCGCTTCGACCTGTCGGCGGACCAGCGCGCCCTGCGCGACACGGCGCAGGAGTTCGCCGACGAACGGCTCGCCCCGCACGCCCTGGAGTGGGACCAGAGCACGACCTTCCCGGTGGACACGCTGCGCTCGGCCGGCCCGCTCGGGATGGGCGGGATCTGCGTGGCCGAGGACGTCGGCGGCAGCGGGCTGAGCCGCTTCGACTCGGTCGTCATCTACGAGGCGCTGGCCACCGGCGATCCCTGCGTCACCGCGTACCTGTCCATCCACAACATGGTCGCCGGGGTGGTCGACCGGTTCGGCACCGCGCAGCAGCGGCAGGAGTGGCTGCCCGAGCTGTGCTCCCTGCGGCGGCTCGCCAGCTACTGCCTGACCGAACCGGGCGCGGGGTCCGACGCGGCCGCGCTGAGCACGCGCGCCGTGCGCGAGGGCGACGAGTACGTGCTCACCGGGGTCAAGCAGTTCATCTCCGGCAGCGGGTCCGCCGAGCTGTACCTGGTCATGGCCCGCACCGGCGACCCGGGCGCGGGCGGGATCTCCGCGTTCCTCGTCGACGGCGACGCGCCCGGGCTGTCGTTCGGCCCGAACGAGGCGAAGATGGGCTGGCACGCCCAGCCGACGTGCCAGGTCGTCCTCGACGGCGTCCGCGTGCCGGCCGAACGCCTGCTCGGCGCGGAGGGCGAGGGCTTCAAGATCGCCATGGCCGGGCTCGACGCGGGCAGGCTGGGCATCTCCTCCTGCTCGGTCGGCGGCGCGGACAGCGCGCTGCGCCGCAGCCTCGAATACGCCGGGCAGCGCACTGCTTTCGGCTCGCACCTGGCCGAGTTCCAAGCGCTGCGCTTCAAGCTGGCCGACATGGCCACCGACCTCGAAGCGGCGCGGCTGATGCTGTGGCGCGCCGCCAGCGCCCTCGACGCGGGCGACCCGAGGTCGACCCGCTGGTGCGCGATGGCCAAGCGCTTCGCCACGGACGCGGGATTCGCCGTGGCCAACGAGGCCCTTCAGATCCACGGTGGATACGGATACCTTGCCGAGTACGGCGTGGAGAAACTCGTCCGCGACCTGCGAGTGCACCAGATCCTGGAAGGGACCAACGAGATCATGCGACTCATCATCGCCCGCGACCTGCTGGAGAACGTCTCATGAGCGAGCAGGAGATCGTGCTCGCCGAGCAGGGCGGCCTGGGGCGGATCACGCTGAACCGGCCGAAGGCGATCAACTCGCTCACGCTGAACATGGTGCGCGAGATCGCCGCCGCCCTGCGCCGGTGGCAGTCCGCCGACCACATCCGCACGGTGCTCATCGACGGCGCCGGGGAGAAGGGCCTGTGCGCCGGGGGCGACGTGCGCGCCATCCACGACGCGGCCCGCGACGGCGACTACAGCGCCGCCGCGACCTTCTGGGCCGAGGAGTACCGGATGAACGCGCTGATCGGGAACTACCCGAAGCCGGTCGTCGGGTTCATGGACGGCATCTGCATGGGCGGCGGCGTCGGCATCACCGCGCACGGTTCGCACCGGGTGGTCACCGAGCGCTCCAAGGTGGGCATGCCGGAAGTCGGGATCGGCTTCGTCCCCGACGTCGGCGGGACCTACCTGCTCTCGCGCACCCCGGGGCACCTGGGGGAGCACTTCGGGCTCACCGGGGCGCCGTTCAGCGGTGCGGACGCGATCCACGCCGGCTTCGCCGACCACCACGTACCGCGCTCGGCGCTGCCGGAGCTCGCCGACGCGCTGGCCGAGGCCCCCGCCGATGAGGCGCTGCGCAAGTTCGCCGAGCAACCGCCGGCTGCGCAGGCCGAGGCCGACCGGGAGTGGATCGACGAGGCCTACGCGGCACCGACCGTGCCCGAGATCCTCGAGCGCCTGCACGCGCGGCCGGAGCAGCGCGCCGCCGAGGCCGCCGCGGCCATCGCCGAGAAGTCGCCCACCAGCCTCAGCGTGACCCTGCGCGCGGTGCGCCAGCGGTACGGCTCGCTCGAGGAGGCCCTGCGCCAGGAGTACCGGGTGGCGATGTCGGCCGTGCGCAGCGGCGAGTTCGTCGAGGGCGTGCGCGCGACCCTCGTGGACAAGGACCGCGACCCGAAGTGGAACCCGCCCGCGCTGGCCGAGGTCGGCGAGGACCGGATCGCGTCGTTCTTCGAGCCCGACCCGGACGGGGAGCTCGAACTGTAAGGGAATCCGCGGATTGGCGGATGTTCGCTCGGCCGCACCGGTCCGGCGGGCAAGCGGCGCAGCCGCTTCCTCCTCCACGTACGCAGACCGAACCACCGGGGGTTCCCCCGACCCGCACGCCGGCCAATCCGCGGACTCCCCACGCCCGGCTCCGCCGCCTCCCGGCGGCCGGCCCGCCCGGTCCGCGACAACCCACCACTCGAAAGGGGACGGAGACTATGGCAGTCATCGGTTTCATCGGACTGGGCCACATGGGCGGTCCCATGGCGGCCAACCTCGTCGGGGCCGGCAACGCGGTGCAGGGCTTCGACCTGGACCCGCAGGTCCTGGAGGCGGCCCGGGCGAACGGCGTCACACCGGCCGACTCGGTCACCGCCGCCGCGACCGGCGCCGACGCGGTGATCACCATGCTGCCGGGCGGCAAGCAGGTGCACGCCTGCTACCCGGAGATCCTCGCCGCGGCGCAGCCGGGCACGCTGCTCGTCGACTCCTCCACCGTCGACGTCGCCGAAGCGCGCCAGACCCACGAGTGGGCCGAGCAGGCCGGCTTCGGCGCGCTCGACGCGCCGGTGTCCGGCGGCACGGCGGGCGCGGAGGCGGGCACGCTGACGTTCATGGTCGGCGGCTCCGAGAGCGACTTCCACCGCGCCGAGCAGCTGCTGCAGCCGATCGCGCGCAAGCTCATCCACTGCGGCGGGTCCGGCAACGGCCAGGTCGTGAAGATGTGCAACAACCTCATCCTCGGCGCGTCGATGATCGCCGTGAGCGAGGCGTTCGTGCTGGGCGAGCGGCTCGGCCTGCCGCCGCGGGCGCTCTACGACGTGGCGTCGGTCTCCACCGGCCAGTGCTGGGCGCTGACCACGAACTGCCCCGAACCGGGCATGGTCTCCACCAGCCGCGCCGAGCACGACTACGAACCGGGATTCGCCGCCTCGCTGATGGCCAAGGACCTGAAGCTGGCGAAGTCCGCCGCCGCGCAGAGCGGTACCGAAGCGGAGATCGGGCAGCTCGCCCTCGACCTGTACGAGCGGTTCAACGACACCGGCGGGGGCGACCAGGACTTCGGCGCCATCATCAAGTGGATCCGCGAGCGCTCCGAGCAGTGACGACGCGCTCCCGCGAACGGCGCAATCCCCGGCGGGGCGATCACCGGGCACCGGCGTACGCTGTCCGCTCGTGATGGCATGGCTCCTCGACTGGTGGGACGCGATCGAGCTGTGGCTCGTGCAGCTTCCCTACCCGGTGCAGGTCGTCCTCGTCGTGGGCGTTCTCCTCCCGCTGTGCTGGGCGGCCACGCGCGTGGTGGACCGGGTCGCCGACCTGGTCGAAGACCGGTGGTCCCGGCTGCGCGCCGGAGGCCGCTCGGCGCGCCGGAACGCGGGGGGAACCTCGACGTGAGCCCGCGGAAACGGATCACCCTCGCGTTGGTCGCGCTGATCCTCCTCGTCGTGGTCGGATGGTTCGTCAGCGGCGGGAACGGATCGGCCGGGCACGACGCGCTCGGCGCGGCGGAATCCGTCCGCGCGGACCGGACGTTGCACGAAGTGCCATCGGAGTTCACCGGCGCTCGTGAGCACCGCGGACACGCCGGGGCGGCCCGCGGTGCGCGGGGCGCGGGTGCCGACGCCGACGGTGGATGCTGATGAAGGTGCTGAAGCGAGCACGGGTGCGTGCTGGGAGGACGGGGGTGAGCGAGGTGCAGCTGCCCCGCGTGGAGGCCCACCGGGCCGTGGAGGAGGCGGAGCGCCGCGGCGCCGAGGTCCACGTCCTGGACGGGGCGGACTTGACGAGCAAGCGGACGACGCTCGACGGCATCGCGGCCGTGCTGAACTTCCCCGAGTGGGCGGGCCGCAACCTCGACGCCCTCTACGACTGCCTCACCGACCTGTCCTGGCTGCCGGAGGGTGAGCACGTGCTCGTCTGGTCCGGGCACCAGGCGCTGGCCGAGCACGACCCGCGCGCCTACGAGCGCATCCTCGACGTGCTGCGCGACGCCGCGGAGAACTCGATGTGCGGGCGCCGCTTCCAGCCCGTGCTCGCCAGCGAGTAGGCGGGGCGCAGCCCGGCGGGTTGTTTCTGCTGTTCACCTTGTTTCTGCTGTTCACAGGGTCAGGGCGGCGCGCAGGGCCGCGTCGGCGCGACCCCGGGATGATGCTCGGTGCGCCGGCGTGGCTGCGGGTCGCTCGGCCTCCTCGGAGGCCGCGCGCAGCACAGCCGACTTCGACGAACCCGGCTCCACCTCGGCCAGCGATTCCAGCGCCCAGCGCTGGAAACTGCTCCGGTCCATGAGCCTGTCGACGAGCCGGACGTCCGCCTCGGTGAGCGCGCGGGGGTCTCGCGCCGCGCAGTTGGGTCAGCAGGCACACCGCGCAGCACGCATCACTGATCTGCACCAGCCCAGTGATGCGTTCCCGCGGTGCCCGCAGGCATGAGGCGCGACCGGGTGTTTCAGTCACCGGGGACCCAGGACGGGTCGCGCTTCTCCGCGAACGCGCGCATCCCCTCCTGGCCCTCCTCACCGGCGAAGTGCTCGGCCGACAGCGCCAGCAGCTTCTCGTAGGAGGCTTCCCGGTCCGCCGTCGCCGACGGCGGGTCGAGCAGCAGCCGCTTCACCGCCGCCAGCGCGCCGGGGGCGCCGCGGGCGAGCATCCCGGCGTAGCGCCGCACCTCGGCGTCCAGCTCCCCGGCGGGCACGGCGCTGTTGAGCAGGCCGACCTCCACCGCCCGGCGCGCGTCGAAGCGCTCCCCGGTGAGGAACAGCTCGTGCGCCTGCCGCGGCGCGAGCCTGGGCAGCACGGTCATCGAGATGACAGCCGGCACCACCCCGATGCGCACCTCGGAGAACGCGAACGTCGCCTCGTCGGCGGCCACGGCGATGTCCGCCGCCGCGACGAGTCCCACACCGCCCGCGCGGGCCGGTCCGGCCAGCTTCGCGATCACCGGCTTCGGGCTCGTCCACAGCTGCTCCAGCAGCGCCGGAAACGCCCGCACGCCCTGGTCGTCGGCGGAGGCGGACTGCGACTCCTTCAGGTCCATCCCGGCGCAGAAGACCGGACCGGTGTGGTCCAGCACGAGCACCCGGACGCTCTCGTCGGCGAACGCGTCCGCCACGTGCCCGTGCAGCTCGCGCCGCAGCTGCGCGGACAGGGCGTTGCGGTTGTGCGGGGAGTCCAGCGTGATCGTCGCGGTGCCGCCGGAGTCGGCGCGGTGCACGAGTTCTTCTGCCATGCGCGGCACGTTAGCGGCTCGCGCAGGCGCGTCCAACCGTTGCGGCCACGATCGCCGGACTCCTCCGGACGCGATGCAGGTGGCCGGGCACCTCAGGTGGCCGGGTAGCGCTCGCCCCACTCCGGTGGTGCGGGGCCAAACTCGGTGGCGGCGTCGGTGCCGAGGCCCTCCAGCACCGCGTGCAGCTCCAGTTCGTCGGTCCACCGCTCGGCGATCCCGCCGGTGCCGAGGAGCGCGCCGAGCAGGCTGCCGCAGACCGCCCCGACCGCGGCGCTGTTGCCCGTCTGGTTGACCGCGACCGCCAGACCCGCCTCGAACGGGCTCTCCCGCTCCACCGCGGCCAGCGCCGCGTGCACCCCCAGGGCGAGGGCTTCCGCGGCCTGCCAACCGGTGCCGAGGTGGTGGTTGCGCTCCTCCGGGGACGCCGAACCGGAGGCGGCCAGGCGCACCGCCGCGTCCAGCCGGCGCGCGACCGGTTCGTGCTCCGGGTGCCCGGCGAGCTCCTCCCGGGCCCGCGCCACCGCGTCGGGCAGCTCCGCGCCCCCCAGCAGGTGGAGCACGACCACCCCGAGCGCGCCCGCGGACAGGTGCGCGCTCGGGTGGCCGTGCGTGAGCGCGGCCAGGCGCACCGCCGTGTCGAACACGCGCGCCGGATCGTCGGACCACAGCGCCGCGGGCACCGCGCGCACCACCGCGCTCGGCCCCTGCGAGTCGTTGACCGGATCCTCCGGCGTGCCCGGTTCCCGCTGCCCCTTGGCGACGGCGATCAGCGTCCGCATCATCGTCCGCCCCGGGTTGCGCGTCCGGAACAGCGCCCGGTGCTGCACCAGCGGGCCGTCCGGCTGCGCGGCGGTCGTGCGGAAGCGCCCGGCCGCCCGCGGCCAGCTGAGGTGCTGGGTGTGCAGCCAGCGCTGGTACGCGTGCTGCACGTGCTCGAACGGCGTGGTGACCGCTCCGCGGCGGCGGGCCACGCCGGCCCGGATCATCCCCTCCACGGAGAACAGCAGCAGCTGGGTCTCGCTGCCGATGCGACCGGCCGGGTGCCCCGCCGGGAGGTACTCGGTCAGGCCGTCCTCGCCGTGCCGGGCGCGGATGTCCTCCGCGGTGGCCGGGGCCACGGGCAGGCCGAGCGCCTCGCCGACGCCGCAGCCCACCACCGCGGCGCGGAACCGGTCGCGCGCCCCGGCGCAGCGCTCCGCGCCGCTCGTTCCCGCCGGCCGGTCGCCGCGCGGTCGTGCGGAGCCCTCCGCGGGGGCGGGCGCGGCGGTGCCGTAGCGGCGGGTCCAGTCCGCCGAACCGTCCGGGTGCGGTCCGAACTCGGTGACCGCGTCGGTCGCGATCCGCTCCACGAGCTCCACCGGGGCGAGGGTGCGCCACGGCACGGCCGTCGGCCCGTGCAGCGCGCCGAGCAGCTGCCCGCACAGCGCGGCTGCCGCGGGCCCGTCGCCGTCGTGCTCGCACGCCGCGGTCAGCGCAGCGGCGAAGCCCGCGGGCGTGCCCGCCTCGCGGCGGCAGGCCAGCGCCGTGCGCACGGCCGCGGCCAGGGTGCTGAGCCCGTCCCGGCCGGGTCCGAGCGCGGCCCACTGCACCCGGCCCGGCCGCAGTCCCGCCGGGCTGGCCCGGCCGAGCTCCACCGCGCGGGACAGTTGCGCACGCCCGGCCTCCCACGTGGTCAGTCCGCGCTCGATCGCGGTGTCCAACCCCTGCCCGCGCAGCAGGCGGGCCATCGCGACCGCCAGCACCGCGGCCGGCCCGTGGCCGCGCGGGTGCCCGGGGGTGAGCGCGGCGAGCTCGCCGCCGAGCACGCGCACGCGTCCCGCGTCGGCCGACCACAGCGGGGCGAGCGCACCGAGCGGGACCGCGGTCGCGCCGTCCGATCCGGTCAGCCGGTGCTGCGGCGTTCCGGGCGCGCTGCCCGCGGCGATGCGGCTGACCGCGGTCAGCAGGCCGGGCTCGTCGACGGAGCGCGACCACAGCGCGTCGTGCCGGATGAGCCAGCCGACCGGAGCGGGGTGGGCGGAGCCGCAGTCGGCCCAGGCGACCCCGCGGGAGCGCATCCACCGGCGCAGTCCTTCGAGGACTTCGCCGAACGGCTCGGCGCCGTCCTCGCCGCGCTGGGCGGTGCGGGCGCGGATGAGCCCTTCCAACGCGAACAGGAGCGCGCTGCCGCGCTGGCCGAGCGCGGGGGCAGCGCCCCGGTCCGCGGCCGGGGCGTCCTCGGCGGGTGGTCCGCGCAGCGCGACCTGCTCGCCGACGAGCCCGCCGAGCAGCATGCCCATCAGGCGGCTGGGCACCTCCGGCAGCAGGCCCGCGCGTCCGCTCAGACCGCTCGGCGGCAGGGCAGCGGTTTCGTCGGCGGCGATCCGGTGGCGCAGGGCCGCGCCCCACGGCGGGAGTTCGGAGGGGTGCTCGCGCCACCGGCGCCACCGGTCGAGCAGCCCGCGCTCGACCGGATCGCGGTGGCCGCGGCCGCGCCGCGCGGCGAGCAGCGCCCGCTCGGTGTCGTCCAGCGGGTGGGCCGATGCGTCCACTGTGCTCGTTCTCCGAGCGGAGTCAGTCGACCGACGGGTAGCGGTGCGCCCACTCGGGAAGGTCGCGCTCGGGGTGGATTTCGCCCGCCACGCGGGAGAAATCGGTGGCCAGCTGGTCCAGCGGACCGTGCAGCTCCACAGTGGACAACCACTCGGCGGGGATGTCCGCGGCGCCGCGCGCGGCCCCGAGCAGGCTCCCGCAGATCGCCGCGGACGCCGCGCTGTCGCCGCCGTGCGTGGCGGCCAGCGACGTCGCCTCGGCGAACGAGTCGGCGTGGGTCAGCACCGCGGCCACCGCGATCGCCAGCGCCTCCGGGGCCTGCCGGCCCCCGCCGAGCTCGGCCAGCCCGCTCGGGGTGGCAGCACCGCGCCGCGCCAGGTCCACGGCCGAGCGCAGCGCCGCCGCGGTGCGCTCCGCCCCCTCGCGCTGGTCCAGCTCGGCGAGCACGACCTCGACGGCCTCCAGCGGGTCGCGGCCCTCGTGCAGGGCGTGCACCAGCCCCGCTGCGGCACCGGCGGGCAGGAACCCGTCCGGGTGCCCGTGGGTGAGCACCGCGATGTCGATGCCCAGCGCGATCGCCTGACGCGGCGTCGGGGCGATGAGCCCCACCACCGCGCCCCGGGCGGTCGCGGCGCCCGTCCGCGCGTCGTTCGGCGGGTTCGCCGGGCTGGGCAGCGCCGCCTCGCCGGCGGTCTCGGCCAACGCGGTCAGCGAGGCGTCGTCCGGGAACCGCTGCGCGTGCAGCAGACCTGTGCTGGCCAGTTCGCCCGGCGGCAGCTCCGGCGTGCTCCGCACGCCCTGGGTGTGCAACCAGTGCTGCAGCGTGCGGCGAACCATGCTCGGCCAGTGCGTGTTGACCCCGCGCAGGGCGGAGTGCAGCTCCGCCCGGACCAGGCCGTCCAGCAGGAACACCGCCTGCTGGCCGTACCGGCTCGCCGCCCCGCGGAGCCCGGCGAACTCGGACATCTCCCGCACGCCGTCCGGGTTCTCCCGCAGCAGCGCGCGCAGCTCGGTGAACATCCACGGGGCGCCGAGCGCATCGCCCGCGGCCTGCCCGAGCACGCAGCCGCGCAACCGCTCGTCCCGGTCGAGCGCCACCGGGGCGCTCGGGCGCACCTGCACCTCCCGGGATTCCTGCTCGCCGAGCAGCTGGGTGGCCCGGTCCTGCCCGAAGGCCTCGACGAGGAGTTTGCGCAGCCCGTGCGTGAGCTCCACGGATTCGCCGGATCCGGTCTCCCGGAACTTCCGCCACGCCACGAGCAGGCGCAGCTCCTCCTCGGAGAGCAGGTCGTCCTCGGCGGAGTCCGGCTGCTCCGCCGCACCGGGCGGTGCGGGCGCGCCCTGCGGGGAAGCGGCCGTCGCCCGCTCGGGGGTCTCGGGGCGAGCGCCGTCCTCCTCGGCGGCGCTGGCCTGTTCGGCGCTGGCCTGTTCGGCGGGGTCCGAGGGCACCGCGGTGTCCGCGGGAGCCCGCGCCTCGGAGGCGGTGGGGACCGGTGCGTCCTCCGAGGATCCGTCCGCCGGGTCGTCCGCGGGGTCCGCCGGCACGTCGTCGGTCGGTGCGCCGCCGGTCGGGACGTCCTCCGCCGGGGGTTCGGTGTCCCCGGCCGTCCCGGTTCCGGGGGCGGAGTCCGGGACGTCGATGTCCTCGCCGTTGCGGGCGGGCGTGCTCTCGCCCGGAACGCGCACGGGAAGCGCAGCCGCCGTCGTGGTTCCCGCGTTCGGGGACGGCTCCGCGCCGGGTTCGGCACCGCCCGCGTCCGCGGTGGTGCCCTCCGCGGCCGGGAGCGCGTCCGCGGCCCCGTCCGGGGATCCACCCGGTGTTTCGTCCGGAGTTTCGAGCAAGTCCTCCGCGGCCGCGGTTTCGGCAGCCCCCTCCGCGGGTGCCTCCTCCGCGGGTGCTTCCTCCGCGGGCGCCTCCGCAGCGGCGGCGGGCTCCGCCGGCGCCTGCTGCGCGGCGGGCCCAGCGGGCGCGCCGCTGCCGACCGGGTAGCGGTGCAGCCACTCCTCGTCCTGCGGCGGGTCCTCACCGAACTCGCGGATCGCGTCGCTGGCGATCTCCTCGATCACGTCCCGCAGCTCCACGGCCTCGCGCCACTCCTGCGGGATCGCCGAGACCGTGCGCGCCGCACCCATGATGTTGCCGCAGATCGCCGCGGTGGAGTCGCTGGCACCGGAGTGGTTGGCGGCCAGCAGCACGGCCTCGGAGAACGACTCGGGGCGGCTCAGCGCGGCGCAGACACCGATGGCCAGCGCTTCCTGCCCGTACTCACCGCTGCCGAGCTGCTTCTCGATCAGCTCGGGGGTGGCGGAGTTCGACGCGGCGAGTTCGATGGCCTGCCGCAGCGCCGCCGTCGTCTCCTCGTGCCCGTCCCACGTGGACAGTTCGGTCAGCGCCCCGTCCACCGCTTCCGGCAGGGAGCGGCCCGCCAGCAGCTGCTGCACGACGACGGCCAGCGCACCGGCGGGCAAGTAGCCGCTCGGGTGGCCGTGCGTGAGCACGGCGGTGAGCGCTCCGACCTGGCAGACCTCGCCGGAGTCCGCAGACCACAGTCCCGCGGGGGCCGCGCGCATGACGCCACCGCTGCCCTTCGAGTCGTTGACCCGGTGGGAGAACGTGCCGCGCGGGATGCCGCTGGCGTAGCCGTGCAGCGCCTGCACGCACGTGGTCTTGGGCGCGCGCCGCATGAACAGGTCCCGGCGCTGGATCAACCAGCCGTCCGGGGCGTCGGCCGCGAGCGGACCGCGGGCGTCGCGCCAGTCGAAACCCTGCGTGTGCAGCCACCGCTGGTAGGCGTGCTGCACCTGGGTGCCCGGTTCGGCCTCGCCGAACAGGCGGCGGCGGATGCTCGCCCGGATGAGCCCTTCGAGGGTGAACACGGTCAGCTGGGTCTCGTCGCTGATCGCACCGCGGTGCGCCTCGGTGAAGTCGGTGACCCCGGGCTCGCCGTGCTTGCGGCGGATGGCGGCCAGCTCGTCGTCCTCGACCGGGTAGCCGAGCGCATCGCCGACCGCGCCGCCGAGCAGGAAGCCGAGCACGCGGGACTCGACCAGCTCCGGCGCGGCCGGCCGCTCACCGCCGCGAGCGGCGGTGAGCGCGGTGCTCACCGCCGCCCCGGGGACGGCGGGTTCCGCAGCCGCGTCCGCAGTGGCGGGCAGGGCTTCGTCGACGCCGCCCGGAGCTCCTTCCGCCGCGCCGCCGGCCGCCGCGTCCTCCGCGGTGCCCTCCGCAGCGTCCGGCGCCTCCTCCGCGCGGGGCAGTTCCGAGGTGAACGCGATGTCCACTGCGTCCAGTTGGGCGGGGTAGCGCTCGCGCCAATCCGCGTCCTCGGGCGGAGTCGGGCCGAACTCCCGCAGCGCGTCCGCGGTCAACTGCTCGACGAGCTCGCGCTGGCGCAGGTCGCGCAGCCACACCCCGGGCAGGGCGGTGGAGCCGTAGCGGGCGCCGACGAGCGCGCCGCACAGCGCACCGGTGGTGTCGCTCGCCCCGGAGTGGTTGACGGCCGTCATCACCGCCTGCGCCACGGTCTCCGTGGCCAGCGCCGCGCACACCGCGATGGCCAGGGCCTCGTGGCCGGCCCACCCGGAGCCGAGGGCGTCGCGGACCCGCTCCGGGGTGGGGGCCTGCTCGCTGAGCTCGACCGCCGCCCGCAGCGCCCGCTCGGTGTCGGCGTGGTCGCGGTAGTCGGCCAGCAGCGCGCGGGCCTCGACCAGCGCCGTGCCGAGCTCCGCACCGCGCACCAGGCGGTGCACCAGCACGGCGTGCACGGCCGCGGGGAGGTAGGCGTTCGGGTGCGAGTACGTCAGCGCCGCGGTGGCCGCCGCGAGCTCGAACACCTCGCGGGGGTCGTCCGACCACAGGGCCACCGGCGCAGCGCGGACCACGCCGCCGCAGTCCTCCGACTCGTTGATGCTCCGGTCGAACGTCCCGGGAGCGCCGACGGCGGCGAACTCGCGCAGCGCGGTGATGCACGTGCTGCTGGGAGCGCGCACGGAGAACAGCTCCCGGTGGCCGATGAGCCACCCGGTCGGCTCGGGCTGGTTGTCGGCGAACGGCCCAGCGGCGCGGGCCCAGCCGTACCCCTGGGTGTGCAGCCACCGCTGGTAGGCCAGCTGCACGGCGGGAAGCGGCTCCGCGGCCAGCCCGCTGCGCCGGCCGGCGCGGGCGCGGACGAGCCCTTCCAGGGTGAACAGGGTCAGCTGGGTGTCGTCGGTGAACGCGCCCGGGTGCTCGGAGTCGCGGTCGTAGTCGGTGACGCCCTCGGGTCCGAACCGGCTGCGGATCTGGTCGACCGGGTAGAACTCGACGGGCGCGCCGAGCGCGTCGCCGATCGCACCGCCCAGCAGCGCTCCGAGCACGCGCCGACCGAAGTCCCCGGCGGTGGGATCCACCTGGCCCGGGGCCTGCTCCGCCTGCTGCGCGGGCGCGCCCGCAGCGGGGCTCCCGGCGGCCTCCCCGGAGGCGGTGGCGGGGTTCCCGGCGGGGCTCGCCGTGCTGGCCGGCTCCGGGGTCGCGCTCGCGGCGCCCGCCGCGGCCCCGCCGGTGGTGGCTTCGGGGCCGGCGCTCCCGCCTCCGGGGTGCGCGCTCGTGCCGCTGCTGTCCGCCGTCGGCGTGCCGCGGGCGGGGCTCTGCGGTCCGCCGGGCGCCTGCTGGGGCGGTGCTCCCGCGGCGAGGGCGGGAGCACCGGCGTGCGTCCCGGCGGTGCGGAGGAGCTCCTCGGCCGGCACGCGGGCCTTGGCCGGGCTCGTCGGATTGATGTGCAGATCCACCCCGACCAGGGGGTGCGCGGCGAGCTGCCGTCCGGTCAGGTGCTGCCAGGCCGCCGGGGTGCGCGGCAGGTACTGCTCGGAGGTGAACACCTGCAGCTGCCGCCGGCCGGTGGTGTCGGGCTCGGCCACGACCAGGCCGGTGCCCTGCGGTTGGGCGAAGAGGACGAGGGAGGCCTCGAGCAGCGCCGTCAGCAGCGTCTGACCGGGGGCGTAGCCGGTGCTGGTCAGCTGCCACGCGCGTTCGGCGTCGTTGCTCGGCGCCGGCAGGCGCAGCGCGACGGGGGAGGGGCGGTAGTTCGGGTTCGACGAGAAGTCGTCGGTGATCTCGCCCCGCTCATCGACGCGGTAACCGCCGATGAACCCCCAGGGCGGCACTTCGGCGCTCGGGTCGGTGAAGATCGGGTCGACGACGTACAGCCAGGTGTTCGGCTGCTTGCGGGCCTGCTCCCGCATCGCGGGTGTGATCACCGGATGGTTGGCCTGCTGAGTGTCCATCGCGCGTCCTCGCCCCCGATTTTTCCGCCGGCCTTGCATGGAACGCCCCAAACCCCCGTTCGCTTGACAGTGTGGTTCCGACTGTTGGACGAACGCGTAGCGCAGTCAGTTCCCAGGGTTCGCTGCCGTTCCGCACTCTCTCATGCCCACGTGGAGTGAAGCTTTCGGTGCGGCGCAGACACTGCCGGTCGGTACGGGTGGATTCCAGGCCATTCAGGCGAAGTGGACGGACTCGTGCTCCTCCGGCGCGGCGAGCGCGGCGCGGTAGCGCGCGAGCACGAGCGCGGCGACCTCGGCGTCATCGGCCATCGGCGCGGCCAGCAGGGCCTCGGGGTCCTCGGCCCGCGCCTGCTCGAGGATGCGGTCCGGCAGCAGTCCGGGAGCGAGGAACCAGGCGCCCACCGCGATGCGCCGCGCGCCCGCGGCCCGCAGCCGGGCGATCGCCTGCGGGACGGTGGGCTCGGCGGCAGCGGCGAACGCCGCGGCCGCATCCGGCCACGCCGAGGTGGTGCACCACCGCTCGGTCACCTCCTCGACGATCCGGTTGGCCGGCGGGTGCGAGGAGCCGGCGCCGGCCAGCACCACCCCCAGCTCCGGGTCGCCGGCCTCGGCCCCCGCCGCGGCGAGGCGGCGCCACGCCGCCCGCTCCAGGCGCGGGTCGGGGCCGAGCACCTCGGCGATCCGCGCCCGGAAGCGGGGGTGGCGGTGTTCCGCGTCGGCCACCGCGCCCGGCACGTCCACCCGCGCGTGGAAGGCGTGGCCCAGCAGCAGCGGCACGACGACGGCCTCCTCGTGGCCGTCGCCGTGCACTCCCGCCAGCACGTCGCCCACCCGCGGGGCGGACAGGTCCAGGAACGCGGTGCGGACGTCGAGGTCCGGGCTCTGCCTGCGGACCTCGTCCATCAGCGCGTGGATCGTCGCGGCCGACCGGGGGTCCCGGCTGCCGTGCGCGACCGCGACCAGCGGAACGTCGCCTGCCGTCATGCCACTCACGCCGTCGCGGCGGCCAAGGGGTGTCCGACGAGACCCGCGCCGAGCGTGCTGCCGTCGGTCGGGTCGATGATGAGGAACGCGCCGGTGCGGCGGTTCTCCGCGTACTCGTCGATGGCCAGCTGCTCGGAGGTGCGCAGCTGCACCCGGCCGATCTCGTTGAGCTCCAACGCATCCGGAGTGTCCACTGTGGTCAGCTCCTGCTCGTCGAAGCGGCCGGTGAGCTCGGTGGCCATCGCCTGCACCGTGCGGGCGCCGTGCTTGACCAGCACGCGGTCGCCGCCGCGCAGCGGCTTCTCGGCCAACCAGCACACCGTGGCGTCCAACTCGTCGCTCAGTCGCGGGGGGTGGTCGGCGTGTGCCACCAGGTCGCCGCGCGCGATGTCGACGTCGTCCTCCAGCAGCAGCGTGATCGGGCGGCCCGCCGCGGCGCTGGCGACCTCCCCGTCCGGCGTGTCCACTTGGGACACCCGCGTGCGCCGCCCGGCGGGCAGCACGACGACCTCGTCGCCCGCGCGGACCACGCCGCTGGCGGACTGGCCGGCGTAGCCGCGGTAGTCGGGGAACTCCTCGGTGCGCGGGCGGACCACGTACTGCACCGCCATCCGGAACGGCGCGTCGTGCGGGTCCGGCGCCACCGGCGCGGTTTCCAGGTGCTCCAGCAGCGCCGGGCCGGTGTACCACGGGGTGCGCGCGGAGCGCTCCACCACGTTGTCCCCGTGCAGCGCGGAGACCGGGATCGTCACGACGGCGTCGTCGGTGTAGCCGAGCGCCTCGGCGTGCTCGGTGAACTCCTCGGCGATGCGGGTGTGCGTGCCCTCGTCGAAGTCGACCATGTCGATCTTGTTCACGGCCAGCACGAGCCGCGGCACGCCCAGCAGCGCCAGCACGGCCGCGTGCCGCCGCGTCTGCTCGAGCACGCCCTTGCGCGCGTCCACCAGCAGCACCGCCAGCTGCGCGGTGGAGGCGCCGGTGACCGTGTTCCGGGTGTACTGCACGTGCCCCGGGGTGTCGGCGAGCACGAAGCTGCGGCGCGGCGTGGCGAAGTAGCGGTAGGCCACGTCGATGGTGATGCCCTGCTCGCGCTCGGCGCGCAGCCCGTCGACGAGCAGCGACAGGTCCGGACTGGACAGTCCGCGCTCCTCGCTGGCCCGGTACACCGCGTCGAGCTGGTCGGCCAGCACGGACTTGGTGTCGTGCAGCAGCCGGCCGACGAGCGTGCTCTTGCCGTCGTCCACCGACCCCGCTGTCGCCAAGCGGAGCAGATCGGTACTATCTGACAGGACACCGTTTTCGGGCACGCCGTTCTCGGGCGCACCGTTCTCGGGCGCGACGTCGCGGGGCACGGCGTTCTCCGGTGCCGTTGCGGGGGTGGTCTCGGTCATGCGTCAACCCATTCTCGTGTTGCCGGGCGGAAGGTGACTAGAAGTAGCCCTCGCGCTTGCGGTCCTCCATGGCCGCTTCGGACATCCGGTCGTCGGCCCGGGTGGCGCCGCGCTCGGTCAGGTGGCTGGCGCCGACCTCGGCGATGACCTCGTCGAGCGTGTAGGCCTCGGATTCCACCGCGCCGGTGCACGAACCGTCCCCGACCGTGCGGTAGCGCACCGTCTTGAGCTGGACTTCCTCGCCCTCGCGGGGACCGCCCCAAGGCCCGGAGGTCAGCCACATCCCGTCGCGCTGGAACACCTCGCGCTGGTGGGCGTAGTAGATCGCGGGCAGCTCGATCTTCTCCCGCTGGATGTAGCGCCACACGTCCAGCTCCGTCCAGTTGGACAGCGGGAAGACGCGGACGTGCTCACCGGCGCGGTGCCGCCCGTTGTACAGGTTCCACAGCTCCGGGCGCTGGCGCCGCGGGTCCCACTGGCCGAACGCGTTGCGCAGGCTGAAGATCCGCTCCTTGGCGCGCGAGCGCTCCTCGTCGCGCCGCCCGCCGCCGAACACCGCGTCGAACTTGTTGTCGCGGATCGCGTCCAGCAGCGGCGTCGTCTGCAACGGGTTGCGCGTGCCGTCGGGGCGCTCCTCGAGGCGCCCGTCGTCGATGTAGTCCTGCACGGAGGCGACGTGCAGGCGCAAACCGTGCTTTTCGCACAACTGGTCGCGGAAGTCGATGACCTCGGGGAAGTTGTGCCCGGTGTCCACGTGCAGCAGGCCGAACGGAACCGGTGCGGGTCGGAAGGCCTTCAGCGCCAGGTGCAGCAGGAGAGTGGAATCCTTCCCGCCGGAGAAGAGGATCACCGGACGGTCGAACTCGCCGGCCACTTCTCGGAAGATGTGGATCGCTTCCGATTCCAGGGCGTCCAGATTGTTCACCTGCGGGGGCGCCTCGTTGGTCGACTCCGCCACCGTGTCGATGCCGGGATCGGTCGTGGTCATGTCTCCGGTGTCCTCCGTGTTCTAGCGGTCCAGCGCGGCCGTCAACCGTGCAGTCCGCACTCGGTCTTGGACGAGCCCGCCCAGCGGCCGCTGCGCGGATCGGCGCCCGGGGCGGGCTTGCTGGTGCACGGCGCGCACCCGATCGACGGGTACCCGGCGTGCACCAGCGGGTTCACCAGCACGTTGCGGCTGTCGATGTAGGACTGCAGTTCCTCGTCCGTCCAGGCCGCCATCGGGTTGACCTTCACCAACCCGTTGCGGTCGTCCCAGGTCACGATGGGCGTGTCGGCGCGCGTGGGCGCGTCCACGCGGCGCACGCCGGTCACCCACGCCTCGTAGGGGGCCAGCGTGTTCCGCAGCGGCAGGACCTTGCGCAGGAAGCAGCAGCGGTTCGGATCACGCTCGTACAGCCGCGGACCTTCGCTCTCGTCCTGCTCGGCCACGGTCTGCTCGGGCATGGCGTCCACGATGTTCACATCATAGGTGGCCGCCACGGCGTCACGTGTGCCGATCGTCTCAGCGAAGTGGTACCCGGTCTCCAGGAAGAGGACATCCACCCCGGGTTGGACACGAGCGGCCAGATCGACCAGCGAGGCGTCCTGCATGTTCGACGCGACGATCAGGTTGCGGCCGAACGTCTCGGCCGCCCACGCCAGCGCCTCCTCGGCGGTGGCGTCGGCGAGCTCGGCCGAGGCCTGCTCGGCGAGGGCCCGCAGCTCCTCCTCCGCACGTCGGTGTCCGATGTCCACGGCCTGCTCCTCCGTCGGGCTCATGGGCCTTGCGCTCCTTCCTGCCGGAAGTGCTCGTGCTCGGGCAGCGCCAGCCCGACCAGCTGCACGGTGAACACGCGCAGGCACGCGGCGCACTTCCACGCACCGGCCGGTTCCTCCCGGGGCACGAGCTCCTCGTCGCCACAGTACGGGCAGTGCAGCGGCGCCATGCGGTTACCGGCCGAGGTCATGAGAGCTCCTCGTCGGTGGCACGAGCCGCCCACTGGGCGAACCGCTCGCCCTGCTCGCGTTGCGCAATGTAGCGTCGCACGAGCCGCTCCACATAATCCCCCAGCTCGGCCGAGGTCACCTTGTGGCCGCGGATCTTGCGGCCGGTTCCGGTGTCCACCGCCAGGCCGCCGCCCAGGTGCACCTGGAAGCCCTCGACCTGGTTGCCGTCGGCGTCGGTGACCATCTGGCCCTTCAGCCCGATGTCGGCGACCTGCGTGCGGGCGCAGGCGTTGGGGCAGCCGTTGAGGGTGATCGAGACCTGGTTCTCCAGGCCGCTCTGGACGTCCTCCAGGCGCTTGTCGAGGTCGCCGATGAGGTCGATCGCCCGCTGCTTGGTCTCCACGATCGCCAGCTTGCAGAACTCGAGACCGGTGCAGGCCATGACTCCGCGCCGCCACGGCGAGGGGTGCGCGTGCAGGTCGAGCGCGGACATGTCCGAAATCAGGGCGTCCACTTCGGATTCCGGGACGTCCAGCACGAGGAGGTTCTGCTCGACCGTGGTGCGCACCCGGTGGGAGCCGGCCCGCTCGGCGGCCGCGGCGGCCTCCAGCAGCTTCGACCCGCTCACGCGCCCCGCGGGGGACTTGAAGCCGACGTAGTGGTTGCCGTCCTGCTGCCGGTGCACGCCCAGGTGGTCGCGGTCCTCGCTCGGGGTCTCCGGCGCCGGCCCGTCGAGGAGCCGGCGGTCCAGGTACTCGTCCTCGACGACCTTGCGGACGGCCTCGGCGCCCCAGTCGTCCACGAGGAACTTCATCCGGGCGCGGTTCCGCAGCCGCCGGTAGCCGTAGTCGCGGAACAGGCGGGTGACCGCGTGCCAGACCTCGGCCACCTCGGAGAGCGGGACCCAGGCGCCCAGCCGCTGGGCGAACTTCGGGTTGGTGGACAGGCCGCCGCCGACCCACACGTCGAAGCCCGGGCCGTGCTCGGGGTGCTCGACCCCGACGAACGAGACGTCGTTGATCTCCGGGACGGCGTCCCACCGGGGCGAACCGGTGATCGCCGTTTTGTACTTGCGCGGCAGGTTCGCCAGCGACTGGTCGCCGATGTAGCGCTCGGTGATCTCCCGCACCGCCGGGGTGCCGTCGATGATCTCGTCCTCGGCGATGCCCGCCACCGGCGAGCCCAGCACCACGCGCGGGCAGTCGCCGCAGGCCTCGGTGGTGGACAGGCCGACCGACTCCAACCGCTCCCAGATCGTCGGCATGTCCTCGATGCGGATCCAGTGCAGCTGGATGTTCTGCCGGTCGGTGATGTCGGCCGTGTCGCGGGCGTAGGTCCGGGCGATCTCACCGACGGTGCGCAGCTGCTCGGTGGTCATCGCGCCGCCGTCGACGCGGACCCGCAGCATGAAGTGGTCGTCGTCGAGCTCCTCCGGCTCCAGCGCGGCCGTGCGCCCGCCCGGGATCCCCGGGGCGCGCTGCGTGTACAGCCCCAGCCAGCGGAACCGGCCGCGCAGGTCCTGCGGGTCGATCGAGTCGTAGCCGCGGTAGGCGTAGACGCGCTCGATGCGCTCGCGGACGTTGAGCGGGTTGTCTTCCTTCTTGGTGCGTTCGTTGCCGTTCAGCGGTTCGCGGTGACCGAGCGCCCACTGGCCCTGACCGCGGGCTTTGCTTTTCCGAGCGGGGCGACCGGCTGTTTCCGTCGGGGGGACCATGGTCCGACCTCCGGGTTCGAGGAGACGCGACGGTGGCACGTGAGTGCGCTCACACGAAGTGGAGCCGCGGGCTCACGAGCGCCCGACGCCTCGTGGACAGGGACGAAAAAGACGTGGGCGATCACACGCGCGGGGTGGTCCCGGCACGTGGTGAACGAGGGCGGCGCGACTGCGCGCCTGCGACGCGGTTCACCGCCCCTGCTGCGAGGGGCACAGTGCGCTGGAGACCCGGCGCAAGTCGACGTAGCGGCGGGTGACCAGCAGCGTTCCGGTCCCGGTCATACCCATGCCGATCACCCTGCCATCCGCTCACCTGCCGGTCTAGCGGCATCCGCATGGTGAGACAGTGGGGGCGTGGCCAAGGAACCGCCGAACGCCGAACCGGCCCCCGAGGACGGTGCCCTCCCCGAAGCGGCGCTCGCCGAGCTGGGCGAGCACCCGTTCGGGGTGTACGTGCACGTGCCGTTCTGCGCCACCCGCTGCGGCTACTGCGACTTCAACACCTACACCGCCGAGGAGCTCGGCGACGGAGCCGGGTTCGACAGCTGGCTCGAGGCCCTGCGCGCCGAGCTCGAGCTGGGCGCGCGGGTGGCCGCGAGCGCGGGGCGGCCGGTGCCGCGCGCGGAGACGGTCTTCGTCGGCGGCGGCACCCCCTCGCTGCTCGGGGCCGAGCGCCTCGGCGACGTCCTCGCCGCGGTGCGCGGCACCTTCGGGCTGGCCGAGGAGGCGGAGGTCACCACCGAGTCCAACCCGGAGTCGACCTCGCCGGAGTTCTTCGCCGGCATCCGCGAGCGCGGCTACACGCGCGTGTCGCTCGGCATGCAGTCCGCCGCCGAGCACGTCCTGCGCGTGCTCGACCGCAGGCACACGCCCGGGCGGGCCGTGCAGGCCGCGCGCGAGGCGCGCGCCGCCGGGTTCGACCACGTCAGCCTCGACCTGATCTACGGCACGCCGGGGGAGGGCGACGACGACCTGCGCGCCACCCTCGAAGCGGTGCTGTCGGCCGGGGTGGACCACGTCTCGGCGTACTCGCTCATCGTCGAGGACGGCACCGCCCTGGCCCGCCGGGTGCGCCGCGGCGAACTGCCCGCGCCCGACGAGGACGTGCTGGCCGACCGCTACGAGCTCATCGACGCGCGGCTGTCCGAGGCCGGGCTGGGCTGGTACGAGGTGTCCAACTGGGCCGCGGACGGGGCCGCGCGCTGCCGGCACAACCTCGGCTACTGGCACGGCGGCGACTGGTGGGGCGCCGGCCCCGGCGCGCACAGCCACATCGGCGGCGTGCGCTGGTGGAACGTCAAGCACCCGGCCCGGTACGCGCGCAGCTTGTCCCAGGGGTTCTCGCCCGCCTCCGGGCGCGAGGTGCTCACCGGGGAGGACCGCCGCATCGAGCGCGTCATGCTCGCGCTGCGCACCAGCGACGGGCTGGACCCCGAGGTGCTCGACGACGAGGGGCTGCGGGAGGCCGAGGGGGCCGTCGCGGACGGCTTGCTGCGGCGCGACCGCTGGCAGGAGGGGCGCGCCGTGCTCACCGACCGCGGGCGGCTGCTGGCCGACGGGGTGGTGACCCGGCTGCTCGGGTGAGGCGTCCCCGCTCCGGTCCTCTTCCGGGGCGGAGGCGTCCCGGTTCTGCGGTGTTCCGCGCCACACCGCGCTGAAGCGGGGATTGCCCGCGGCGGGGCGCACCGGTGATCGTCGTTCGCACGTGCCCGGCCGTGGTGTTGCACCAGTAAACTGGGAGGGAGGCAGCAGCGGCGCCGAGCCTGCACCTGTGACCGGTACTGCACGTGCGTCCGGCACTGCCCGGCACTGCGCCGCGTGCTGACCCGCCGCGGTGCGGCGCGCGGGCGCGCCGTCGTGGTCCACGGGCCGCGCTCCCGGAGCCCCGGGGGAGAGGCCGTGGGCGTGCGCCCCGGCGATGCCGGGGCGCGGAGGTCGATGCCAGGGAGGTGGCGCATGAACACCGACGACCGCCGCTTCGAGGTGCTGCGGGCCATCGTCGCCGACTACGTCTCCAGCCAGGAGCCCATCGGTTCGAAGGCGCTCGTCGATCGCCACAGCCTCGGCGTGTCCAGCGCCACCGTCCGCAACGACATGGCCTCCCTCGAGGAGGACGGCTACATCGCCCAGCCGCACACCAGCGCCGGACGGGTGCCCACCGACAAGGGCTACCGCATGTTCGTCGACCGGCTGCACGAGGTGAAGCCTCTGACCGCCGCCGAGCGCCGCGCGATCTACACCTTCCTGGAAGGCGCGGTGGACCTCGACGACGTCATGCGGCGCAGCGTGCGCCTGCTGGCGCAGCTGACCCAGCAGGTCGCCGTGGTGCAGTACCCCACGTTGACGCGCTCCACGGTGCGGCACGTCGAGGTCGTCACCATCAGCCCCGCCCGGCTGATGCTCGTGCTCATCACCAACACCGGCCGGGTCGACCAGCGCATGGTGGACCTCGGCGACGTCGTCTCCGAGGACGACGTGGCGCGGCTGCGCACCGTGCTGAACAACGCGATGTCCGAGAAGCGGCTCGCCGACGCCTCCGCGGCGGTCGCCGACCTCCCCGAGAAGGGCCCGGACGAGCTGCGCCCGATCCTCGTGCGCGTGAGCAGCGTGCTCATCGAATCGCTGGTCGAGCACCCCGACGAGCGTATGGTCCTGGGCGGGACCTCCAACCTCACGCGCAACGTCGCGGACTTCTCCGACTCGCTGCGCCAGGTGCTCGAAGCGCTGGAGGAGCAGGTCGTGGTGCTCAAACTGCTCGCCGCCGCGCGCGACTCGCGTACGGTGCACGTGCGGATCGGGGCGGAGAACGAAGCGGAGGAGATGCAGACCACCTCGGTGGTGTCCACCGGGTACGGCGCGGATGGGACGGTGCTCGGTGGCCTGGGCGTGGTCGGCCCCACGCGCATGGACTACCCCGGGACGATGGCGGCGGTGCGTGCGGTCGCCACGTACGTGGGTGAGATCCTGCGGGGCCGGTGACGTTCCGGCGCGACGTGCCCGCCTGCGCACGAGCCGTCGGCGACAGCCGCGGCGTCGGTGCGACCGATACGTGAACCTGTTGATCGACCAGAGGAAGTACGGACAAGGTGGCCAGGGACTACTACGCGACCCTCGGAGTGTCCAAGGACGCGACCGCGGAGCAGATCAAACGTGCGTACCGCAAGCTCGCGCGGGAGCTGCACCCGGATGTCAACCCGGAGGAGGACGCGCAGGAGCGGTTCCGGGAAGTGACCACCGCTTACGAGGTGCTGTCCGACCCGCAGAAGCGCCAGGTCGTGGACATGGGCGGCGACCCCATGGACAGCGGCGGTGGTGCCGGGGGCGGAGGCGGCGATCCGTTCGCCGGCTTCGGCGGCCTCGGCGACATCATGGACGCCTTCTTCGGCGGCGGCATGGGCGGTGGCAGCCGCGGGCCCAAGAGCCGGGCGCAGCCCGGTTCCGACGCGCTGCTGCGCTTGGAGATGACCCTCGAGGAGTGCGCCAGCGGCATCGACCGGGACATCACCGTGGACACCGCGGTGCTGTGCGACACCTGCGACGGCGGCGGGTGCAAGGCCGGAACGGCCCCCTCCACCTGCGACAACTGCGGTGGGCGCGGCGAGATCCAGTCGGTGCAGCGCTCGTTCCTGGGGCAGGTCATGACCTCGCGGCCGTGCCCCGTCTGCCACGGCTTCGGCGAGGTCATCCCCGAACCGTGCCAGCAGTGCGGCGGTGAGGGCCGGATCCGCGCGCGGCGCACGATCACGGTCAAGATCCCCGGCGGCGTCGGCGACGGGATGCGCGTGCGGTTGGCCGGCGAGGGCGAGGTCGGCCCCGGCGGCGGTCCGGCGGGCGACCTGTTCGTCGAGGTCGAGGAGCAGCCGCACGAGCGGTTCACCCGCGACGGCGCCGACCTGCACTGCACGGTCGACGTGCCCATGACCGCAGCGGCGCTGGGCACCGTGCTCACGCTGCGCACCCTCGACGGTGAGGAAGAGGAGATCGCCGTCGAGGCCGGCACCCAGCCCGGGACCGAGCAGGTGTTCACCGGCCGCGGACTGCCGAAGCTGCGCTCCAACGGCAAGGTCAGCGGCCACGGCAACCTGCACGTGCACCTCAACGTCGAAGTGCCCATGAAGGTCGACGAGCAGCAGGCCGAGCTGCTGCGCCAGCTCGCCGCGCTGCGGGGGGAGGAGCAGCCGGAACCGACCGTCTCGGCCAACGGCAACGGGCACCGCAACGGGATCTTCTCCCGGTTCAAGTCGTTCGGGAACCGCTGAGCCGTGCCGGAGGGGCTGCCGGTCTTCCACGTCGACGAGCTCCCCGGCGGCGCGCGCACCACGCTGGACGGTCCGGAGGGCAAGCACGCCGCGACCGTCCGGCGCCTGCGCGCGGGGGAGCACCTCCTGCTCACCGACGGGCGCGGCGGAATGGCGCGGTGCGCGGTCACCGAAGTCGGCAAGGACGAGCTCGCGCTCGAGGTGACCGGCAGCTGGCACGTGCCGCGGCCGCGGCTGCGGGTGCGGCTGGCCCAGGCCCTCGTCAAGGGCGACCGCAGCCAGCTGCCCGTCGAGGTCGCCACCGAAGCGGGTGCGGACGCCGTCGTGCCGTGGCGGGCCGCGCGGTGCGTGGCGAAGTGGGACGACGGACCGCGCGGTGCGAAGGCGCTGGCCAAGTGGCGGGAAACGGTGCGCGAGTCGGCCAAGCAGGCGCGGCGCGCGTGGACGCCCGAGGTCGCGGAACCGGTGAGCACGCGGGAGCTGACGCGGCTCGTCGGCGGAGCCGACGCCGCGCTCGTGCTGCACGAGACCGGCAGCACGGCGCTGCGCTCGGTGGAGCTGCCCGGCTCCGGGGAAGTGCTGCTGATCGTCGGCCCGGAGGGCGGGATCGCCCCCGAGGAGGTCGAGCAGCTGACCGCGGCCGGAGCGCGCTCGGTCCGGCTCGGGCCGAGCGTGCTGCGCGCCTCCACCGCGCCGGCCGTGGCCCTGGGAGCGCTCGGCGCGCTCACCGAGCGGTGGTGCTGATCACACCGCCCGATCGGTTGTGCCCGCGCGGCGGAATGGGATCGAGATCAAGTTTCGGCCGCGGCCGTGGCGTCACCCGTACGAGGGGCGATAGCGTCGGGGCCGAACGGGTTGCCGATCGGACCCTTCCACCCGCCGGACGCCTCCCCCTCGGTCCGGCGGGAGCCGTGCCGCAGGTGGATGACCCCCAGATCCATTCCTGCGGCACGGCGTCGAAAACAGTGGTGGGTTCCGTTGCGCAAGGCCCCTGTGGCAGAACCTCCAGCACGTCTCTCGTTCCGGGTGCCCTCCTTGAGTAGTCCGCCTACGCAGCGTCGGACCTTCCTCACGAGAGACGCACTGGAGAACCTGCGGCTGGTGCGTTGCTTGCTGGGTGCTCGACGCTTCGCGTCGAAATGGTGGCTGCGGGCCGCGGCTTGTCGTGTCCGGCAGTGCGCTCTGGCTTTGACGACCCCCGCGGATCACGGGTGGTGGTGGCGCGCGGGGGTGGTGGGGGCCGGCGATAGCCTGCGGGCATGAGTGACACGGACTCGCTGTTCCAGCGGATCATCGACCGCGAAATCCCGGCCGACATCGTGCGGGAGAACGACCGGTTCATCGCCATCCGGGACATCAACCCGCAGGCGCCGACCCACGTGCTGGTCATCCCCAAGCGCCACCACCGCAACGCCGCCGAGCTCGCGGCCGCCGATCCCGGTCTGCTGGCCGAGCTGATCAGCACCGCCCACGCCATCGCCGAGGAGGACGGCATCGCCGAGTCCGGCTACCGGCTGCTGTTCAACACCAACGCCGACGCGGGCCAGACCATCTTCCACGTGCACCTGCACCTGCTCGGCGGGGAGGACCTCGGCGGGATGACCGGCGGGCCGATCAAGGGCTGACGCGGCCGGCCGCGCGAGTGCCGCGGCTTCGAGCCGTCCGGCCGCTGCGCGGTTCGGTGAGCGCGTGCCCGGGGCCGCGCGGCGGCCCGCGCCCGCCTCCGCGGGGCACGCGCGCCCGGGCGCGAATTGTCGAGTGTTCTACCATCGGTGGTGCAAGCCCCACCGGGCGGCGGGTCCGCTCGCGGGGTGCGCAGGAACTGTCCGTCGAGCAGCGCAGCGAGCGCAGAAAGCAGGACCCGAAACCACGTGGCCGGAATCCCCACCGGCGGCGCCGCCGCCCAGTCCGGAGAACAGCCGCGGAACTTCTCCGCGCAGTCGACAGTGACCATCCCGGACGAGGTCGTGCTGACCTTGCTCGGTTCGCGGGACGAGAACCTCCGCGCCGCGGAGGAGCTCCTCACGGCGGACGTGCACGTCCGCGGAAACGAAGTCACTCTTTCGGGTGAGTCGGCGGAGGTGGCCTTCGCCGAACGCGTCATCGCGGAACTCATCACCCTGGCGAGCAAGGGCACCGTCACCCCCGACGCCGTCCGCCGCAGCGTGTCGATGCTCTCCGAGGGCAACAACGAGTCGCCGGCCGAAGTGCTCAGCCTGGACATCCTCTCGCGGCGCGGCCGGACGATCCGCCCGAAGACGCTCAACCAGAAGCGCTACGTCGAGGCGATCGACCAGCACACCGTCGTGTTCGGCATCGGCCCGGCCGGTACCGGCAAGACCTACATGGCCATGGCCAAGGCGGTGCAGGCGCTGCGCGCGAAGGAGGTCAACCGGATCATCCTCACGCGCCCCGCGGTGGAAGCGGGCGAGCGGTTGGGCTACCTGCCCGGTTCGCTGTACGAGAAGATCGACCCGTACCTGCGTCCGCTGTACGACGCGCTGCACGACATGATCGACCCGGAGTCGGTGCCGCGCCTGACCCAGTCCGGAACCATCGAGATCGCCCCGCTGGCCTACATGCGCGGGCGCACGCTCAACGACGCGTTCATCATCCTCGACGAGGCGCAGAACACCACGCTGGAACAGATGAAGATGTTCCTCACCCGCCTCGGGTTCGGTTCGCAGATCGTGGTCACCGGCGACATCACGCAGATCGACCTGCCGGGCGGCCAGCGCAGCGGCCTGAAGGTGGTGCAGGACATCCTCGGCGATCTCTCCGACGTGCACTTCTCCCACCTCGACAGCCAGGACGTGGTGCGCCACCAGCTGGTGACCGACATCGTCGACGCCTACGACCGGTGGCAGGCAGCGGAAGAAGTGCAGCGGGACAACGAGGAGAACGGTCGCTCCGGCAACGGCCGGGGCCGGCGGTGACGCGGATGAGCATCGAATTCGCCAACGAGACGAGTGCGGACCTGCCCGGGGACTCGATCGTCTCCGTGGCCCGGTTCGCGCTGGACAAGATGAGCGTCAGCCAGCTCGCCGAGCTGTCCATCGTCATGGTCGAGCAGGACGTGATGGCGGACCTGCACGAGCGGTGGATGGACCTTCCCGGCCCCACCGACGTCATGGCGTTCCCCATGGACGAGTACGACACGACGCGCCGCCCGGACGCGACCGGTTCCGGCCCCGCGCTGCTCGGCGACATCGTGCTCTGCCCCGCCTTCGCCGAGGACCAGGCGAGCAAGGCCGGGCACGGGCTGTTCGACGAACTGCACCTGCTCACCGTGCACGGCGTGCTGCACCTGCTCGGCTACGATCACGCCGAACCGGACGAGGAGCGGGAGATGTTCGGCCTGCAGAACTGCATCCTCGCCGACTACCGCGAGGAGCAGGAGACCGCGCGGCAGCAGGAGCAGCAGCGCAGCGCCGACGAGCGCCTGCTGGGGACCGTCGGCCTGGACGGCGGGCAGGACGAGCGCCCCCAGGGGTGAGCGGAGGAGGGCGGCCGGCAGCGGTGCGATGAGGGCAGTGGTGTTGCGACCTCCAGGGAACGGCGGCGATGTCCGGTAATACCGCGTTTCTCGGGTGGGCGGTGCTGCTGGTGCTCGCCGCCGGCCTGTTCGCGGCCTCGGAAGCGGCGATCACCGCCGCCTCCCGAGCGCGGGTGGACGAGCTCGTGCGCGAGGGACGCAGCGGGGCGCGGCAGCTCTCCGCCGTGCTCGCCGACCGCCCGCGGCACGTCAACCTGCTGCTGCTGCTGCGCCTGGCCTGCGAGCTCGGCGCCACCGTGCTCGTCACCGTGCTCGCGCTGCGGCTGGCCGACTCGGACGCCTGGGCGGTCGTCGCCGCCGCGCTGATCATGCTGCTGGCCTCGTACGTGCTCGTCGGCGTGGGCCCGCGCACGATCGGCCGCCAGCACCCCTACGGCGTGGGCGCGAAGGTCGCCGGTCCCGTGCGCGCCGTGGCGCGCGTGCTCAACCCGCTCACCCGGCTGCTCATCCTCATCGGCAACCTCATCACCCCCGGCCGCGGGTTCCGCGAAGGGCCGTTCTCCACCGAGGTGGAGCTGCGCGAGCTCGTCGACATCGCCGGGGAGAGCGGTGTCGTCGCCGCCGGTGAGCGGAAGATGATCCACTCGGTGTTCGACCTCGGCGACACGCTCGCCCGGGAGGTCATGGTCCCGCGCACCGAGATCGTCTGGATCGAGCGCGGCAAGTCCGCGCGGCAGGCGCTCGCGCTGTGCCTGCGGTCCGGGTTCTCCCGGCTGCCCGTGATCGGCAGCAGCGTCGACGACGTCATCGGCGTGGTCACGCTCAAGGACCTCACTCGCGCGGTGATGGAGCGTTCCGACCGCGACCGCACCCCGTCGGCGGGCGAGCTCATGCGCCCCGCCAGCTTCGTCCCCGACACCAAGCGGCTGGACGGGCTGCTGCACGAGATGCAGCGCTCGCGCAGCCACCTCGCCATCGCCGTCGACGAGTACGGGGGCACGGCGGGGCTGCTGACGATCGAGGACATCCTCGAGGAGATCGTCGGTGAGATCACCGACGAGTCGGACCGCGAGGAGCACCGCCCCGTCGAGGAGTTCCCCGACGGCACCGTGCGCGTCAGTTCCCGCCTGCCCGTGCAGGACCTGGCCGAGCTGTTCGGGGTGGAACTCGACGACGGCGACGTCGAAACGGTTGGCGGGCTGCTGGCGCAGCGGCTCGGCCGCGTGCCGCTGCCCGGTGCGGAAACCGAGGTGGCCGGGCTGCGGCTGCGCGCCGAAGGCGGCAAGGACCACCGCGGCAGGATCCGGATCAACGCGCTGCTGGTGCGGCGCGTCGAACCGGTCGAGGACTCCGGGCGGGCGGGTGCCGAGCGGCCCGGGGACGGAGCCGACGCACAACAGGAAGGAAGCGATACACGTGGCTGAACGGGTGGAAACCGCTGCGCCGGCCGAGCTGGACGGCGAGGACGCCAAGATCGTGACCCTGGCCCGCTCGGCGCGGGCCCGGACCGGATCCGCGGAGGGCGCGGCCGTCCGCGACCTCGACGGGCGCACCTACGCGGCGTGCGCGGTCGAGCTGGACTCGCTGCGGCTGTCGGCGCTGCAGGCGGCCGTGGCCGCCGCCGTCTCCAGCGGTGCCCCGGGGCTGGAGGCGGCGGCCGTGGTGACCGACGCCACCGAGGTGGCCGCGGAGTCCCTCGCCGCGGTCCGCGACCTCTCGGCCGAGGCGCCCGTGCTGCGCGCCGACTCCCGCGGCGAGGTGCTGGGCGTCGTGCGCTCCTGAGGCGTTCCCGCGCGAGGGGCGTGCCGGTGCTCGGCGCGCCCCTCCGCGGCGGCCGGGACCGGGCGTGGTGGCGGGCGCGGCCGCTGGGCACAATGGGGCGGTGAGCAGCAACGAGTCCGAGACGCCCCAGCCCGCCGCCGAACACCGCTCCGGCTTCGCGTGCTTCGTCGGCCGCCCCAACGCGGGCAAGTCCACGCTGATGAACGCGCTCGTGGGCACGAAGGTGGCCATCACCTCCAGCAAGCCGCAGACCACGCGGCACGCGATCCGCGGCATCGTGCACCGGCCCGACGCGCAGTTGATCATCGTCGACACCCCCGGGCTGCACCGCCCGCGCACGCTGCTGGGGCAGCGGCTCAACGACCTCGTCCACGAGACCTGGCCCGAGGTCGACGTGATCGGGTTCTGCATGCCGGCCGACCAGGCCATCGGACCGGGCGACCGCTACATCGCCGAGCAGCTGCGCAAGGTCGCCGCGGAGACCCCCGTGGTGGGCATCGTCACCAAGACCGACGCGGCGACCCGCAAGCAGGTCGCCGACCAGCTGCTGGCGGTGCAGGAGCTGATGGACTTCGCCGAGATCGTCCCGGTGTCGGCGCAGCAGTCGGTGCAGGTGGACCTGCTGTCGGACCTGCTCGTGCAGCAGCTGCCGGAGGGGCCGCAGCTGTACCCGGACGGCGAGCTCACCGACGAGCCGGAAACCACGGTCATGGCCGAGCTGATCCGGGAGGCCGCCCTCGAGGGCGTGCGCGACGAGTTGCCGCACTCGCTGGCGGTGACCATCGAGGAGATGCAGCCGCGCGAGGACCGGGACGACATGCTCGACGTGTACGCCACGATCTACGTGGAGCGGCAGAGCCAGAAGGCCATCGTCATCGGCCGCGGCGGCCAGCGCCTGCGCGAGGTCGGTTCCCAGGCGCGCCGGCACATCCGCCGGCTGCTCGGCAGCAAGATCTACCTGGACCTGCACGTCAAGGTGGCCAAGGAGTGGCAGCGCGACCCCAAGCAGCTGAACCGGCTGGGCTTTTGACCGACCCCGCGGCGGATGCCCGCTTCTCCGGTGATCGCGCGCGGCGCCGTCGCTGCGGTGGAAGGCATTCCTCGGTGGAACGGCCCCTCGCGGGCCAGCGGTGTTGATAGGTTCTGCGGTCGGCTCGATCAGCGAATCGGGGCCGATGGTGAAATCCTGCAGTTCGACCCATTCGAGGACTCGTCGTGACATATCCCTACGGGCCGCCGTCCGGTCCGCAACCGCAACAGCCGCACGGCCAGCAGCCGGGCGGGTACGGCACGCCACCGCCGGGAATGCCTGCTCAGCCGCAACCGGGCTACGGTGCGCCGATGCCGGGCCAGCCCGCCCCGCCCCCGGGCGGCCAGCACCCGGGCGGCATGCACCCCGCCGGACAACTCGTGGAATGGGGAACGCGCGCGCTCGGCTACCTCGTGGACGGCGCGATGGTTCTCGGCGCGTACCTCGTTCTGCTCCTGCTGCAGTTCCTGGCCGTGATGGGGGCGAGCAGCGCGATGTCCCAGAGCGGCGTGGTGGCCGTGTCGATCATCGGGGGGATCGTCATGTACGCCGCTCTCATCGGCTTCAGCCTCTGGAACCTGGCCTACCGGCGCGGGACGCGGGGCCAGACCGTGGGGCAGCAGGTCGTCAAGATCAAAACGGTGAACGAGGCCACGGGAACCCACCTGGGCTTCGGTCGTGCGCTCGGACGGCAGTTCTGCCACATCCTGGACTCGGCGATCTGCGGTCTGCCGATCGGGTGGTTGTCGCCCCTCTGGGACGACAAGAACCAGACCTGGGCGGACAAGATCGTCAGCACCGTCGTCGTGCACGCGCCGCAGGGGCCGCAGGTCCCCCCGATGCCGGGCCAGCCCGGTCAGATGCCGGGCCAGCCCGGTCAGATGCCGGGGCAGCCCGGTCAGCACGGCCCGATGCCGGGCCAGCCCGGTCAGCACGGCCCGATGCCGGGCCAGCCGGGTCCTCAACCGGGCGTGCCGGGCCAGATGCCGGGCCAGCCCGGACCGCAGCAGGGCATGCCGCCGCAGTGGTGAAGCCGGTGAACAGCGCAGCGGGGGGAGCCCGATGACGTCTCCGCGCGATCCGCACCAGCCGTACGCGTCGTCCGAGCACCCGCCGCCGGCGAACCCGGCACCACCGCCCCCGGGCGTGGGCACGCCCCCGGGAGCGCCGCCTCCGCCCCACTGCGTGCGCCGGAACAACGGGTTGGCCGTCGCCGGGTTGGTCGTCTCCCCGGCTGGTCTCATGACGATGTGCGGCGCGCTCCTGATCGGCCCCGCGGGGGCGATCCTCGCGCACGCGGGGCTGCGTCAGGTCAAACGTCGGCCGGACGCGCACGACGGCGGGGCGATCGCGCTGACCGGAATCATCATCGGATGGGCCAGCTTCGCGGTGTGGGTGCTGCTGGTGGGCCTCGGTATCAGTGCGATCGCGTGGTTGGTGCACGCGAACGGCGCGGCCGGGTGACCGCGCTCGCCGCTGCGCGTTTCCGCCGCACGGGCGCGCTCGTGGGGCTGGGCGGGGCGGGTGCCGCCCAGCTCGTCAGCGGTCCCATCACGTGGCCCTGCCCGTTCCGCCTGCTCACCGGATTCGACTGCCCCGGCTGTGGTGGCACGCGGATGCTCGAATCCCTGCTGCGCGGCGATGTGGCAGCCGCGCTGCAGCACAACGCCTTCCTCTTGCTCGTGGGCGCGCCCGCGGCGATTGCGGTGCTGGTCGGGCTCGCCCGGGTCGAGTCGGGACGAGCCGTGCGCGCCTGGCCGGCGGGACGGCTCGGTCGGGGGATCGGGCGGGGCCTGCTCGTCGCGCTCCTCCTGTGGACGCTGGCGCGCAACCTGCCCTTCGCACCGTTCACCGCGCTCTCCTCGGGCGGCTGAACGTGACGCGGCGGATCCGCGGAACGCGCCCGCCGCGATCAAGTGGTTGATATGTTCCGTCCTCGGCCCTGAGCGGCGCTTCGGGGCCGAGGACGCGATCGTGCAGTTCGACTCATTCGGGGACGTGTCGTGACGAATCCTTACGGGCCGCCGTCCGGTCCGCAGCCGCAGCAGCCCCGCGGTCAGCAGCCCGGCTGGTACGGGACGCCGGAGATGCCGCCCCAGCAACCGGGCTACGGCGCGCCGGTGCCGGGCCAGCCCCTGCCGTACCCGGGCGGGCAGCCCGGACCCGGTGGTTACGGCATGCGCAAGACCAACGGGTTGGCGGTCGCCAGCATGGTGGTCTCCCTCGTCAGCATCGTGACGTTGTACGGCGCGGTGCTCATCGGGCTCGTCGGGGCGATCCTCGGGCACGCCGCCCGGCGGCAGATCAACAACCAGCCGCAGTTCTACGAGGGCCAGGGCATGGCGTTGACGGGGATCATCATCGGGTGGATCACCTGCGGCGGGTGGTTGCTCACGATCGGCTCCATCGTCCTGGCCTTCCTGGGGCTGGGGCTCGGCGCGAGCGGTTCGGCGTACTGACCCGTGCTCGCGGTCTCCGCTCGTCCCGAAACGCTGCTGAGCGCGGGCGATCCGCGCTCCCTCCGCCCGCGGAGGACGAACGGGGGTGGGAGCGCGGCCACATCGTGACGCCCCCGGGGTTGCTCGCAGCCGTTCTGCTTTGGACAGTGGTGCGGAACCTGCCGTCCGCACCGTTCACCGTGCCCGCCCCCGAGGCCTGATCGTGCCGCTTCCGCCGGTGCGCAGCTCGGCGGGCGAGCGTCGAAGGACGCCCGATGACCTCTCCGTACCACGCGAACCACCGCTTCGCCTCGCAGCAGCTGCACCCGGACTCGGCCTACCGGCCCTCCGCGGCGCGCTCTCCGGGGCGGTCGTCCGTCGTGCGCCAGGACAGGCGGAAGGCGAACCGGCTGGCCACCGCGAGCCTCGCGGTGGCCGTGCTCGGCGCCCTCTCGCTGTACGGCGCGGTCGTGCTCGGCCCGGTCGGCGCGATCCTCGGCCACGTGGGACTGCGGCGGGACAAGCACCACCGCGGTGGCCGCGGGAACAGCGCCCACGAGCACCGGGGCGTGGCGATCGCCGGCATCGCCCTCGGGTGGATCACCGCTGTGCTGGCGCTCTCGCACGGGCTGCAGAGCGGCGATCTGCTCGATCTGCTGGCGCGCGCGGGCTCCCTCGTCGCCTGACCACCGGGCGCGCACCACCCGCCGCGCGCACCACTGCCGCGGGGCGGCGCGGTCGGGTTCACGCCGGGCGCCGCGGCCACCGGGCCGCCCGCGGCGGGTGCGATGATGGCGGTGTGAGTTTCTACCGGGACACCGGGGTCGTGCTGCGCGTGCAGAAGCTCGGCGAGGCCGACCGCATCGTCACCCTGCTCACCCGCCGCCACGGCAAGGTGCGCGCGGTGGCCAAGGGCGTGCGCCGCACGAACTCGCGCTTCGGAGCCCGGGTGGAACCGTTCGGCCACGTCGACGTGCAGTTCCACACGGGGCGCACCCTCGACGTCATCACGCAGGTGCAGACCCTCGACGCGTTCGGCGTGCGCATCGTGTCCGACTACCAGCGCTACACCACGGGCTGCGCGGTGCTGGAGACCGTGGACAGGTTGGCGGCGGAGGAGGGCGAACCCGTGCTGCGGCTGTACCTGCTGGCCGTCGGCGCGCTGCGCGCCCTCGCCGAGAGCCGGCGCGACCCGTCGCTGGTGCTGGACGCGTTCGTGCTGCGCGCCATGGCCTTCGCCGGGTGGGCCCCGGCGGTGGACGAGTGCGCCCGCTGCGGTCTGCCCGGGCCGCACGCCGCGTTCCACGTGGCCGCGGGAGGCACGGTCTGCCCCACCTGCCGCCCCGCGGGGTCGGTGCACCCGTCCGAGCGCACCGCACCGCTCATGGCGGCACTGCTGCACGGCGACTGGGACACCGCCGAGGCGGCGGCCCCGCCCGTGCGCCGGGAGGCCAGCGGCCTCGTCGCCGCGCACCTGCAGTGGCACATGGAGCGGCAGCTGCGCTCGCTGCCGCTGGTGGAGCGCACCGCGCCCGAGTACATCCGCCAGCGGGCGACCCCGTTCGACGAGGAGCCCGCCGAGAGCGCCGGAGCGGACCGGTGGGCACCCGGTCGAGCGCCCTCGGGACAATGAGGCGGTCCCCTCAGCAGGTCGAAGGAGCACATCCATGCTGCGACGCCGTGGGCAGGGCAGGGACGAGGCGCAGGTGCGTCCCCCCGAACCCCATGAGAGCGGCGCCCGGCCGCCGGAACTGCCGCAGGAGCTCGTCCCCAACCACGTCGCCGTGGTCATGGATGGCAACGGGCGCTGGGCCAACTTGCGCGGGCTGCCGCGTGTCGAAGGGCACAAGCGCGGCGAGGCCGTGGTGCTCGAACTGGCCAAGGGCGCGCTCGAACTCGGCGTGAAGTGGCTGTCGCTGTACGCCTTCTCCACCGAGAACTGGAAGCGCAGCCCCGAGGAGGTGCGGTTCCTGCTCGGGTTCAACCGCGACGTGATCCGCCGCCGCGTGGACGAGCTCGACGAGCTGGGCGTGCGGGTCCGCTGGTCCGGGCGCAAGCCCAAGCTGTGGCGCAGCGTCATCAACGAGCTGCAGTCGGCCGAGGAGCGCACGAAGGGCAACGACCGGCTCAACCTGACGATGTGCGTCAACTACGGCGGCCGCGCCGAGATCGGTGACGCCGCCCGGCAGATCGCGCAGCTGGCGGCCGAGGGCAGGATCAACCCGAACCGGGTGGACGAGCGCACCCTGGCCAAGCACCTGTACCAGCCGCGGATGCCGGACGTGGACCTGTTCATCCGCCCCTCGGGGGAGCAGCGCCTCTCGAACTTCCTGCTGTGGGAGTCGGCCTACTCCGAGTTCGTCTTCCAGGACACGCTGTTCCCCGACGTCGACCGCAGGCACCTGTGGCGCGCCTGCGAGCAGTACGCGCGCCGGGACCGGCGCTTCGGCGGGGCGATCGACCAGTCCGCCGAGCAGGACGCCGGTGATCAGGACGCCGCCGAGCAGGACCCCTCCACCGGGGACGGCCAGCAGGAGGTCCCGTCGTGACCGGCATGCCCGAGGACGTGGCGAGCGCCGCGGACGCGGCGGTGACCGCGCGGCTGCTCGCGTCGGCGCGCGAGGCCCTGGAGGCCTTCGTCGAGGTGCACGTCGACGACGACGGCACGCTGACCTTCCAGCATGCCGACGTGCCCTGCGTGGTGCAGGCGATGCGGCTGACCGAGGGGCTGACCGTGCTGAGCCTGACCTGCGTCGTCGCCTGGGACGTGCCCGGTGGGGAGGAACTCGGCCGCGCGGTGGCCGAGCGCGCCGGCCGCGGCCTGTTCGGCACCCTCGGCACCGTGCCGAACGAGCGGGGCGTGGACGTGACCCTGCGCTACGCGTTCCCGGCCGCGGGGATGGACCCGTCCGCGCTGGGCACGCTGCTCATGCTCGTGGTGTCCACGGCCTCGCAGGTGCGGGACGAGCTCCTGCGGTAGGGCGCGGGCCCGCCGGTGCCGCGCCCGCGCGGCTGCTCGACGTCGAGCAGCCGGAGCGGTCGAGCAGCCGGAGCGGGAGCTCGTGCCGGAGGTCCTGCTGCGGAAGTCCGTGCGCGCGGTGCTCCGGCGAAGCCCGATCAGGACTGCGCGCAGCTCGAGCAGGTGCCGATGATCTCCACGGTGTGGCTGACGTCGGTGAACCCGTGCTCCTGGCCGATCCGCTCGGCCCAGTTCTCCACCGGCGGGTCGGAGACCTCGATGGTGCGGCCGCAGTGCCGGCACACCAGGTGGTGGTGGTGCTGGTTGGAGCAGCGGCGGTACACCGCCTCGCCGCTGGCCGCGCGCAGCACGTCGATCTCGCCGGCGTCGGCCAGGCTCTGCAGCGTGCGGTACACCGTGGTCAGGCCGATGCCCTCGCCGCGGTTGCGCAGCTGTTCGTGCAGCTCCTGCGCCGAGCGGAACTCGTCGACCTCGTCGAGCAGCTTCGACACCGCCGCGCGCTGCCTGGTGGCCCGCAGGCCGGGGACTCCGGCCGTGGAACGCTCGTCGATGGTCAACCCGTCTCCGTCTCCCGTCCGCTGCTGGGGTCTGCGATGTCCGTGCGCGCCTCGGCCGCGCGCCGCTCGCCCCGGGCGCCGGCGACCTCCTCGGCGTGCGTGGCGGCGTCGACGACGATGTGCGCCAGGTGCTCGTCCACCAGCCGGTATACCACCTCGCGGCCGTGCCGCTCCCCGCGCACGACCCCCGCCGACTTCAGCACGCGCAGGTGCTGGCTGATCAGCGGTTGCGCCACGCCGAGCGCGTCGACGAGGTCGTGCACGCAGCTCTCCGCGTGGCGCAGCTGCAGCACGATCGCGATCCGCACCGGTGCGGCCAGCGCGCGCAGCAGGTCCCCCGCCTCGGTCAGCGTGTCCGGCGACCAGCGGGGGGCGGGCGCCGGGCGCTCCGAATCCGGGTGGTAGTCGTCGTGCTGCGCCGCCGCGTCCACCGCCGCCGCGCCCAGGGCGGCGGTGTCCAGGTCCGCGCTCTCCAGGGACGCCCCGGAGGCGGTGTGCTGGCAGACGGAGTCGTCCCGCAGCGGACCCGTTCCGCGCGGCGCCGTCGACCGGGCCGCATCGGCCGGGTGGTGCGGTTCCGCCGGGGAGTTCGAGTTCAGGGCGGGCATGGCATCCTTTCCGAGACGTGCCGCGCGCCGCGGCAACGCGGGTGCGCGCCGCGGTGTCCATGGTACGGACCGGCCGGCTGCTGCCGGAGCGCATCACGAACACCGTGCGGCACGTGCACAACACCGTAAAGGCCCGCGGCGGAGGCGGCGGGTGGCCGCGCGGCGCCCGCCCGGCCACCCCGGCCCGCGGATCCGCGGGCCCGGTTCGCGCGCACCGGGCCGCCGCGGCCACCGGCCCGTCCGCTGCCCGGGCGGACCTGGAACAATGGAACCGTCGTAGTCAGCCGAGATTTCCGGAGTGAACGTGCCCGCCGATCAGATCGACACGATCGTCAATCTTTGCAAGCGCCGCGGATTCGTCTACCCGTCTGGCGAGATCTACGGCGGTACCAGGTCGGCCTGGGACTACGGTCCGCTCGGCGTCGAGCTCAAGGACAACATCAAGCGGCAGTGGTGGAAGGCGATGGTGCAGGGCCGCGAGGACGTCGTCGGCCTGGACTCCTCGGTGATCCTGCCGCGCAAGGTCTGGGAGGCCTCCGGCCACGTCGGCGCGTTCCACGACCCGCTGGTGGAGTGCCAGAACTGCCACCACCGGTTCCGCGCCGACCAGCTCGCCGAGGAGTACGTCGAGCGCACCGGCAAGGAGGCCAGCGAGGAGGACCTCTCGCAGGTTCCCTGCCCGGACTGCGGGAACCGCGGCCAGTACACCGAGCCGCGCGAGTTCAACATGATGCTCAAGACCTACCTCGGTCCGGTGGAGAGCGAGGAAGGGCTGCACTACCTGCGCCCGGAGACCGCGCAGGGCATCTTCATCAACTTCGCCAACGTGATGACCACCGCGCGGAAGAAGCCGCCGTTCGGCATCGGCCAGATCGGGAAGTCCTTCCGCAACGAGATCACCCCGGGCAACTTCATCTTCCGCACCCGCGAGTTCGAGCAGATGGAGATGGAGTTCTTCGTCGAGCCGGGCGAGGACGCCGACTGGCACCAGTACTGGATCGACGAGCGCACCCGGTGGTACACGGACCTGGGCATCGACCCGGACAACCTGCGCCACTACGAGCACCCGCAGGACAAGCTCTCGCACTACGCCAAGCGCACCGTCGACATCGAGTACCGGTTCGCCTTCGCCGGCAACGAGTGGGGCGAGCTCGAGGGCATCGCCAACCGCACGGACTTCGACCTGGGCACGCACTCGAACCACTCGGGCGTGGACCTGTCCTACTACGATCAGGCGACCGACTCGCGCTACCGGCCGTACGTGATCGAACCCGCGGCCGGCGTGGGCCGCCCGATGATGGCGTTCCTGACCGACGCCTACCGCGAGGACGAGGCGCTGAACGCCAAGGGCGGTGTGGACCGGCGCGTCGTGCTCAAGCTGGACCGCCGCCTGGCCCCGGTCAAGGCGGCCGTGCTGCCGCTGTCCCGCAACGCCGACCTCTCGCCGAAGGCCCGCGACCTGGCCAACCAGCTGCGCCGGAACTGGAACATCGACTTCGACGATGCCGGGGCGATCGGGCGCCGGTACCGTCGGCACGACGAGGTGGGCACCCCCTTCTGCGTGACCGTGGACTTCGACTCGCTGTCCGACCACGCCGTGACCGTGCGGGAGCGCGACACCATGCAGCAGGAGCGGGTCGCCATGGACAAGCTGGAGGAGTACCTGGCGGCCCGCCTCGTCGGTTGCTGAGGAGCGCGCCGCGATCCGCCGTGCGGCGGGCCGCGGAGGCGCGCGACGTGAATCTGTGAGGTTGCCAGCGTGAAGACCTCAGGTGGCGCCGGCCGCGGGCGGTTGTGGCGCGTCGTCCGCCGCGCCGTGGTCGGCAGCGTGCTCGTCGGGCTGCTGCTCGTCGGCGGGACGGCCTACCACGTGTGGCACGTCGCGCGCGCCGACGACCGCCGGCCGGTGGACATCCTCGTGGTCCTCGGCGCGGCCCAGTACCACGGCGTGCCCTCGGACGTGCTGGAGTCCCGGCTTGACCAGGTGCTGGAGCTGTACCGGCAGGGCCTGGCGGGGCACGTGGTCACCGTCGGCGGGCGGCAGACCGGGGACGAGTACACCGAGGCCCAGGCGAGCAAGCGCTGGCTCGTCGAACGGGGGGTGCCCGCCGACCGGATCGTCGAGGTCGACGAGGGCAGCGACACGCTCGGCAGCATGGACGCGGTCACCGACCTGGCCGAGGAGCGCGGGTGGCGCACGGGCCTCATCGTCAGCGATCCGTGGCACTCGCTGCGGGCGCAGACGATGGCCCGGGACTTCGGGCTGCGCGCCTGGTCCTCGCCCACCCGCGGCGGGCCGACCGGGCAGACGGCCGAGGCGCGGACCAGCTACGTCGCCCGGGAGACCGCGGCGATGATCTACTACCGCCTCACCCACGCCCCGGCGGTGGTGGAGGGCAAGTCGCTCGGCATCACGCTGGGTTGAGCGGGGGCTGCTGAGGCGGGCCCGCTCGGCCGGGCCCGCCGGTGCGGTGTTCACCGCGCGGTCATCCTGTCGTGCCGCCGGTGTCGGTGGTGCGTCGTAGCGTGGTGGCGATGACCGCCCCTGACGGCTACTCCTCCGACGACGTCGCCCGCCTGGGCTCCGAGGAGCCGAAGGCCGCGTGGTTCGCGGCCGAGGACCGCAGCGGGGTGGACGCGCGGACGCCGTTCGCCCGGGATCGCGCGCGCGTGCTGCACTCGGCCGCGCTGCGGCGCCTGGCGGGCAAGACGCAGGTGGTGGGCCCGGAGGAGGACGACGTACCGCGCACCCGGCTGACCCACTCGCTCGAGGTCGCGCAGATCGGTCGGGGCATCGCCGACGCGCTCGGCGCCGACCCCGACGTGGTGGACATGGCGGGGCTGGCGCACGACATCGGGCACCCGCCGTTCGGGCACAACGGCGAGCGCGCCCTCGACGAGCTGCTGCCCGTTCCCGACGGGTTCGAGGGCAACGCGCAGACGCTGCGGATCCTCGCGCGGTTGGAGCCCAAGTGGTCGGCCGCCGGCTCCGAGCGGGGCGGCAGCGGGCTCAACCTCACCCGCGCGTGCCTGGACGCCGTGCTGAAGTACCCCTGGCCGCGGCCGGACGGGGCGCGCCGGCGCGCCAAGTTCGGCGTGTACACCGCGGACCGGGCGGTGTTCGACTGGGTGCGCGCGCCCGCGCCGCCGGGGAGGCGCTGCCTCGAGGCCCAGATCATGGACTGGGCCGATGACGTGGCCTACTCGGTGCACGACCTCGAGGACGGCGTGCTGGCCGGGCGGATCTCGCTGCGCTCGCTGAGCAGCCCGGTGGAGCGCGCGGAGATCGTGCGCATCGCCGCCGACCTCGACGCGGGCTCGTCCGGGCAGGTGGGGGAGGGGACGTTGACCGCGGCGGTGGAGCGGCTGGCCGCGCTGCCCGCGGTGCGGGCGGTCACCGGCTGTTCCGACGCGTTCGCCGAGCACACCGCGTTGAAGCGGCTCACCAGCGAGCTCGTGGGGCGGTTCGTGGGTGCTGCCGTGCGCTCGACGCGGGAGCGGTTCGCCGAGCGGCGGTTGACCCGGTACGCCGCCGAGCTGGTGGTGCCCGCACCGGTGGTGGCCGAGGTCGCGGTGCTCAAGGCCTTCGCCTTCCGGTACGTGCTGCGCACGCAGGAGCGGGCCCGCATGCAGGCCGAGCAGCGGCAGCTCCTCGCGGAGCTGGCGCGGGAGGTGGCGCGCCGCGCGCCGCGCGATCTCGACCCGGTGCTGCGCGACGTGTGGGACGCCGCGCGCGACGACGCGGAGTGCTGGCGCGTGGTGGCCGACCAGGTGGCCTCGTTGACCGATGCGCAGGCCGCGCGGTGGCACCGGCAGTTGGTCGGGGAGGCGGCGGATTCGGCCTGAGCCGCGCGTGCGCCGCATCCTGCGGGGCCGGAGTTCCCCCGCGCACAAGTGCAACTACTTGGAGTAGTTGGTTTTCTGTGATTTTTCGCGTAACCGGGTGAATTGATCTTCTGTGTATTGCATGCTGTTACGCAGCGTGTTGCGCAGTGGTGCACGCGCACCGCGGCCGCGCTCCCCCTGAGGAAGAGTTCCCCGACAACGCCGCGAGCCGGGGTCCCCGGAACCGCCCCGGCTCGTCCGCGTCGAACGCCGCAAGGAGACCCCGATGCCCCAGCGGCACTACATCCAGAAGCTCGTCGTCGCCGGTGAGCCCTACGTCAACAGCGACGACCTCGCCGACTGGATAGGCGACCTCGACTGGCAGGACTCCGCGGCCAAGCGGGCCGCCCAGTACATCGCCCAGGAGCTGCGGCTGATGGGCCTGGCCGACGCCGAGGAATCGCTGAAGTAAGGAGTCCGCGGAGCCGCCCCGCGGGCCCCGCGGAGCTGGCAGACTCGGTGCCGGTCCCCACCCCCGCTACCGGGAGGCGCCGTGCCCGCCCCAGCTCCGCTCGCGTTCAGCCGCAGCCTGCACCGCGCCCTCGCCCCGCCGGTGGAGACCTCGTTCTGCTGGTCGCCCTGCTCCGTGCTCAGCGCCCTCGGGCTCGTCGCCGAAGCCACCACCGGACCCGCGCACGAGCAGCTGCGCGCGGCGCTGGGCGACGACCCGGCGAACCTGCGCGCGGCGGCCGCCGCGGCCTCCGCGCTCGAGGATCCGGGCGGGGCGCGCGAGCAGCCGGAGTTCGCCGCGTCGAACACCCTGTGGGCCGACGGGGACCTGGCGCCGAAGCAGGCGTACCTGGCCGAACTCGCCGCGTGGCCCGGCGGTGCGGTGCGCAGCACCCGGTTCCGCGCCGATCCGGAACGAGCCCGGCAGGAGATCAACAGCGACGTCGCCGACACCACCCGCGGGCTCATCCCCGAACTGCTGCAGCCCGGCACCGTCGACCCCGACACGGTCGCGGCCCTCATCAACGCCCTGTACCTGAAGACCTCGTGGCAGGAGGCCTTCGACGGCAACGACACGCGCGACCGCGTCTTCCACGCGCCCGGGCGGGATCGGTCGGTGCCGATGATGCACGTCAGCCGGGACCTGCCGTACGCCGCCGCGCACGGCTGGCAGGCCGTCGGCCTGCCAGCGCTCGGCGGGGTCGAGGCGGTCGTGCTGCTGCCCGACGCCGCCCGCGACCCGGTGGAGGCGCTGGAGACCGCCGAGGGCGCGCTGACGCCCGAGACCCTCGCCGACCTGCTCGGCGGCACGGGCACCCAGCGGGTGGAACTGGCGCTGCCCCGGTTCGAGGTGCGCGGCAACGCCGAGCTGCGCGGGCCGCTCGGCGCCCTGGGGGTGGACACCGTGTTCACCTCCGCGGCCGACTTCACCCCGCTCACCGACCGGCCGATGCGCGTGTCCACCGCCGTGCACGAGTCGGTGCTGCGCGTCGACGAGAACGGGCTGGAAGGCGCCGCGGCCACGGCTGCGGTGATGCGCCTGACCTCCGCGGTGCGCCGCCCCCGGCCGATCCGCGTGACCGTGGACCGCCCGTTCTGGTTCCTCGTGCGCCACCGCGCCAGCGGTGTGCCGTACTTCCTGGCCCGGGTGACCGACCCGGCGTCCTAGCGGGGCTTCACCGGGGCTTTCGCCGCGCGGGCTGTCACATCCGCGTGCACCGTCTCGTCCTCCCATCGCACGGCCCCGAACGGCGGGGCACCGCGCGAAGGAGTGATGATGGCACGTTCCTCGCAGGGATCCACCCCGCAGGGATCCACCGCACGCGTCCCGCAGGTGCCCGCGGCGCGCGCCGGATGGCTGACGCGGCTCACCTACCGGTTGACCAAGCGCTGGTACGGCGCAGTTCCGGAACCGCTCGGCGTGCTGGCGCACCACCGCAGGCTGATGTTCGCGTTCAGCATCAGCGAGCTCGCGGCGGAGAAGGGCGCCCACGTGCTGCCCGCGGGTCTGCGCGAGCTCGCGGTGTACCGCGCGGCCACCCGCATCGGCTGCTCGTGGTGCGTCGACTTCGGCACGATGTTGCAGCGCAACCAGGGCCTCGACATCGACCGGCTGCGGGAGGTCGACGACAGCGCCACGTCGGGGAAGTTCACCGAGCTCGAACGGCTCGTGATCGCCTACGCCGAGGCGATGTGCGACCAGCCGATGCGGGTTTCCGACGAGCAGGTCGCCGAGCTCGACCGCCGCCTCGGGCACGCCGGCCTCGTCGAACTCACCCACGCGATCGCGGTGGAGAACCAGCGAGCCCGGTTCAACCACGCGCTGGGGATCACCGAGCAGGGCTTCACCTCGGGCGAGGCCTGCCGCGCACCGATGCCGTGACACCGCCGCCGGCCGGGGCTGCCCGGCCGGCTCGCCCGGCCGCGGAGCCCGTTCCACCGCCTCGGCGGTGCCGGCCGCCGCTGCGGGAGCTCGCCGGCCCTCACCACGGCACGCGGGTGAGCTTGTCCGGGTTGACCACGTCGAACAGTTCGTCCACCCGCCCCTCGCGCACGCTCAGGGTCATCACCCGCGGCGCCACCGGAGACCCCTCCGGCGAACCGGGCAGCAGCAGGCCCGCGTCCCCGTTGACCAGCACCGGCCGGGCCCCGGCGATCATGTCGGCGCCGTACTTGGCCACCAGGCCGGCGGTGAAGCGGGCCACGTTGTCGGCCCCGCGGACCGGGTGCCGCGCGGTGCGCGCCCGGCCGCCGCCGTCGCCGTGCACGACCGCCCGCGGATGCAGGGTGCGCGCGATCTCGGCCACGTCCCCGGTGTTCACCGCGACGAGGAAGCGCTCCAGCACGGCGCGCTGCTCGGACAGCGTCGCCCGCGGAGCCGGGTCCCCCTCGGCCATCGCGCGCCGCGCCCGCGAGGCGTGCTGGCGGGCCGCGGCCGCGCTGCACCCGAGCAGCGCGGCGATCTCGCCGAACGGCACGTCGAAGCCGTCGTGCAGCACCAGCGCCAGCCGCTGGTCGGCGCTGAGCTCGTGCAGGATCCGCAGCGCGGCCATGCGCAGGTCGTCGCGCTCCCCGACCACCGCGTCCGGGTGCTGCTCGTCGGTGACGACCGGCTCCGGCAGCCACGACCCGGGGTACTGCTCCCGGCGCGCCGCGGCCGAGCGCATCCGGTCCAGGCACAGCCGGCTGACCACGGTGGTCAGCCACGCGCCGAGGTCGTCGATGCGGTCGTGGTCGGCCCCGGCGAGCCGCAGCCAGGCCTCCTGCACGGCGTCCTCGGCGTCGGCGAGCGTGCCGAGCAGGCGGTAGGCCACGCCGGTCAGCCGTGCGCGGTGCTGCTCGAACTCGGTGGCCAGAGCGGTTGTCATGGGACGATTCTGCCGCACCGACCCGGGTCCGCGCGGGCCGCTGGTCGTTTCCCTAGACTGGAGCCGTGGCAGGACGAATCCGGGAGAGCGACATCGCCGAGGTCCGCGATCGCAACCGGATCGACGATCTCGTCTCGGAGTACGTCGCCCTGCGCAACGCCGGTGGTGGTGCGCAGAAGGGGCTGTGCCCGTTCCACGACGAGAAGACCCCCTCGTTCAACGTGCGCCCCAGCCACGGCACGTTCCACTGCTTCGGCTGCGGCGAGGGCGGTGACGTCATCGCCTTCCTCATGAAGATCGAGCACCTCGGCTTCGTCGAGTCGGTCGAGCGGCTGGCCGACCGCTCCGGGGTGCAGCTGCGCTACGAGGGCGGGGCGCCGCCGAGCCAGCGCGACCGCGGCACCCGCGCCCGCATGGTCGAGGCGCACCGGCTGGCCGCCGAGTTCTACGCCGAGCAGCTGCGTTCGGAGAAGGAGGCCCGGCCCGCCCGCGAGTACCTGGCCCAGCGCGGCTTCGACGAGGCCGCCGCGGCGAAGTTCGGCTGCGGTTTCGCGCCGAGTGGCTGGGACCGGCTGACGAAGGTGCTGCTGGGCAAGGGCTTCGAGCTCGAGGAGCTGATCAAGTGCGGGCTGAGCCGGGAGGGCCGGCGCGGTCCGATCGACCGGTTCCACCGGCGGCTGGTGTGGCCGCTGAAGGACCTCTCCGGCGACGTGGTCGGCTTCGGCGCGCGCCGCATCTTCGACGACGACCCGATCGAGGCCAAGTACGTCAACACCTCGGCCACGCCGATCTTCAACAAGTCGCAGGTGCTGTTCGGCATCGACCTGGCCAAGCGGGAGATCGCCAAGCGGCGCCAGGTCGTGGTCGTCGAGGGCTACACCGACGTGATGGCCATGCACATGGCCGGTGTGCCCACGGCCATCGCCTCCTGCGGCACGGCGTTCGGCGATGAGCACGTCGCGGTGCTGCGGCGGCTGATGATGGACGTCGACTACGGCAAGGAGCGCAGCTTCCGCGGCGAGGTCATCTTCACCTTCGACGGCGACGAGGCCGGGCAGAAGGCCGCGCTGGGGGCGTTCGAGGGCGAGCAGGAGCTCGCCAGCCACACCTACATCGCGATCGGCCCGGACGGGATGGACCCGTGCGAGCTGCGCGAGTCCAAGGGCGACAGCGCCGTGCGGGATCTGGTGGCGCGCCGCCGGCCGCTGTTCGAGTTCGCCATCCGCAGCCTGCTCGGCAGCTACGACCTCGACTCGGTGGACGGTCGGGTGGAGGCGCTGCGCCGCACCGTGCCGCTGGTCGCCCGGATCAAGGACCCGGCCAGCCGCGACGGCTACGCGGTGAACCTGGCTTGGTGGGCCGGCTGGAGCGACGAGAACCAGGTGGTGCGCCGCGTCCGGGAGGAGGCCGGCGCGCCCGCGAAGAAGCAGAGCCCCCCGCGGCGGCGGCAGCGGGAGCAGAACCAGCAGAGCCTCGGCCTCGAGGCGGACCTGCCGCCGAAGCCGCCGCGGCACGACCCGCGGTGGACGCAGCGGGAGACGGTGAAGGCCGCGCTGCAGGTGCCGGCGCTGGCCGGCCCGCCGTACGACGCGCTGCCGGCCGAGGCGTTCACCGAACCCGCCTACGCCGAACTGCACCGGGCGATGCTCGCCGCCGGCGGCTGCGGTTCCGGGCTGGGCGGTTCGGCGCTGGTGGAGGCGGTGTCCCAGCACTGCGAGTCGCAGGTGGCCCGGTCGCTGCTGACCGAGCTCGCGGTGGAGACGCTGGAGATCAACTCGGTGGAGGACCCGCGGTACGTGCACGCGCTCGTCGCGAGGTTGCAGGAAACCCTGGTGAGCAGGCAGATCGCGGACATCAAGTCGAAGGTGCAGCGGATGTCCCCCGTGGACGAGCCCGAGGAGTACAACCAGCTCTTCGGCGATCTCATCGCGCTCGAGGGGTACCGCAAGTCGTTGTTGGACCAGGCGATGGGTGGCGGAGTGTGATGTCCCGCCTGCGGCGGCTGCTGACCCGGTTGACCGGTGGTCCGCGCGTGCCGGACGAGGTCCGCCGCGCGCTGGAGCACGACGAGCGCGTGCTCGCCGCGGCCGAGAGCCCGGAGGGCGCGGCCGTGGCGACGCAGCGCGGGTTGTGGCTACCGGAGCGGCGGCGCGTGGGCTGGCACCTGATCAGCAAGGCCACGTGGGACGCGGGCAGCCTCAGCCTCGTCGAGGCCGAGGAGATCGCCACCGCCGACCAGGCCGTGGTGCTGCGCGACCACCCGCCGCGGCGGCTGCGGCTGTCCGCCCCCGGGCGGGTGCCGCAGGTGGTGCACGAGCGGGTCACCGGTTCGATCCGCTCGCGCCACCGCCGCGACCTGCCCGGCGGCGGGGCGTGGGTCGTGCAGCGCAGGGTGCCCGGCCAGGACGGCGTCGTGCTGCAGGTCCGCGGTGATCCGGGCACCGACGAGCAGCTGGTGACCGCGCTGGCGCGCGAGGTCAGCACCCGGGTGCGCAGTGCCGAGCAGGAGGGCGCCGAGCAGGAGGGCGCCGAGCGGGGCGATCCCGAGCGGGGCGGGACCGCGGCCGAGTGAGCGGGCGTCGACGGGGCCCGCGCCACCAGATACCGTACATCCGTACGGTTCGAGTGCGAGGTGGCGATGTGGGATCCGGGGACGTACCTCTCCTTCCAGGACGAGCGGGACCGGCCGGCGCGCGAGCTGCTGGCCCGCGTGCCGGCGGAGCGGCCGCGGCGGGTCGTCGACCTGGGCTGCGGCGCCGGCACGCTCACCGGGGAGCTGGCGCGGCGCTGGCCTGACGCCGCGGTCGAGGCGTTCGACTCCTCGCCGGAGATGGTGGCCGAGGCGCGCTCGCGCGGGATCGACGCGCACGTCGGCGACGTGCGCGCGTGGGAACCCGGGCCGGACACCGACGTGGTGTTCTGCAACGCCGTGCTGCACTGGGTTCCCGGGCACGTGGAGCTGCTGCGCACGTGGCTGGACCGGATGCCGAGCGGGTCCTGCTTCGCCTTCCAGGTGCCGGGCAACTTCGGCGCCCCGTCGCACGCGCTCGCCCGCGAGCTGGCGGCGCAGGAGCGGTGGCGCGAGCGCCTGGCCGGAGCGGTGCCCGGCGAGGACGTCGTCTCCGATGCCGTCGACTACGCCGACCGGCTCACGAGCGGGAGCACCGCGGTCGACGCGTGGGAGACCACCTACGTGCACGCGCTGCGCGGGGACGACCCCGTGCTGCGCTGGATCAGCGGCGCCGGGCTGCGACCCGTGCGGGCGGTGCTGGGCGAGGACGAGTGGGCGCGGTTCACCGCGGAGCTCGCCCCGCGCCTGCGGGCGGCGTACCCGCGGCGGGACGACGGGGTGACGTGGTTTCCGTTCCGCCGCGTCTTCGCCCTGCTTCATCGGATGTGACCTGCGATTTCGCAGGTGCGTAGCGGGAGGGGAGGGGGTGGGTGAGATCCTCCGGTGCGGGTGCGCTAAGGTGGACGACGTCAGCGACGGGGAACGGAGCTGGCGACGAAGAGCAGAACAGCATTCCTCCGTAGCTCAAGGGCAGAGCATTCGGCTGTTAACCGAAAGGTTGTTGGTTCGAATCCAACCGGAGGAGCTCTGGTGGAGCCCGGGCCGCACGGCCCGGGCTTCTTCGCGTTCGCCCCGCGGTCCGGTGCTCGCGTGACCGTCGCCACCCCTGGCGTCATGCATCTCGCAGAGCGCACGCCGCGCCTTCGGCGCGCGCGCCGCGGGTACTAACGTCTCCCCGGCACGTGTGCGGCGACCCCGGGGATGAAGCCATGCAGCCGTTCTACCTGTTGTTGGTGTGCCCGGCCGTGGCACTGCTCGGCACACCCTTCCTGCCGTTCGTGAACGCGCCCGCGCTGTGGTTCGGCCTGCCGTCCGTGGTGGTGTGGGTGTGCCTGTGGTGCGTGCTCACCAGCGGCCTGCTGGCGTGGGTCCTGCGCCGCGAGCACGGCAGCGGCGACGCACCCCCGGCCGAGAACGCCGCCCCGGCCGACGCGGGCGCGAACGGGGGCGAGGCGCGGTGATCACCACGGCCGTGGCCGGTGTGCTGCTCATCGGCGTCGTCGGACTGCTGGGGAGGCGCAGCGGCGGTTTCGACCTCGCCGCGTGGACCGTCGGCGGACGCCGGTTCGGCAGGGCCGCCACGTTCCTGCTGCAGGCCGGCGAGATCTTCACGACCTTCACGTTCCTCGGCATGTCGGGGCTCGTGCTCGGCGGTGGTGTCGCCGCGATGTACATGCCGTCGTACCTCGTGCTCGGCTACATCGGCATGTTCCTCGTCGCGCCGGTGGTGTGGCGGCTCGGCAAGGAGCACGGGTACGCGACGAACTCCGACTACCTGCGGCACCGGTTCGCCAGCCCGCTGCTCGGCAGGATCACGGCGGTGCTCGCGGTCGTGTTCTTCCTGCCGGTCATCCAGGTCCAGCTGATCGGGCTGGGAACCATCGTGTCGTTCATGACCGGCGACGGATCGGCGGGCACGCTCAGCATCGTCATCGCGATGGCCCTGGTGCTGCTGTTCGTCGCCTGGGCCGGGTTGCACGGGGTGGCCACCACCTCCTACCTCAAGGACGTGCTCATGGTGGTGGCGCTGGTCGTCATCGGCGTCGGCGTGTTCCTGCACTTCCTGCCGGAGGGCGGGCTGCGCGGGGCGGTGCTCGCCGGAGGTGCCGACCTGCTCACGATCCACCCGACCGGCGAGTACGGCCGGCTCTGGTACACCTCGAGCATCCTCATCAGCGCGATCGGCTTCGGCAGCATGACGCTGCCGGTGAGCTGGCCCGCGGTGCTGTCCGGCAGGTCGGCGAGGGCCGTGGCCACGAACCACGTCTACCTGCCGCTGTACACCGTGGCCGTGGCGATCCCCGTGCTGCTCGGCTTCTACGCCGTGGCGCACCTGAACCTGGGCGAGGGGCAGGAGGACGCCGCCCTGCTCGCCCTGGCGCAGCGGAGCCTGCCGCCGTGGCTGCTGGCCGTGGTCCTCATCGGCGGCGCGGCCTGCGCCATGGTGCCCGCGGCCGGCGGGCTGATCGCCATCTCCACGCTCGTGTCCAGCAACCTCGTGCCGCAGGCGACCCCGGCGCAGGCGCGGCTGCGGATCAGCCGCGCGGCGGCCGCCGTGGTCGCGGTGCTCGTGCTGGCCCTGACGCTGGGCCGCCCCGACCTCATGGCGAACCTGTACCTGCTCACCTACGGCGGTCTGGCCCAGCTGGCCCCTGCCAACCTGCTGGGGCTGCGCCGCGGTGCTCCGGAGCGCGGCGGTCCGGTCGGGGCGGCCGCGGTCATCGCCGGGATCGCGGTCGGGGAAGTGGTCGTGCTCGTGCTGACCGCGGCGGGGATCACCCCGCTCGGCATCAACGCCGGGGTGCTCGGCCTCGCGGCCAACCTGCTCGTGCTGACCGCGGTCGCGCTGACAGCGCGGGCGCGGCGCCCGCGGACGGGCGACCGCACCCGCAGCGCGGTGGCGGCCGCGTCCGCGCCACCGGCCGCTCCGCGGGCGGCGGATGAGCGTTCGGCGGAAAGATGATCTCCATTCCGCTCGGCCGGCAATTCGCACTTGCGCGGAAATGATCGAATTGCGCGGGCCCTTTCGTTCCGCGCCGCCGCGCGGCCTGCGGGAACACGCCGAGTGCGCGGTGTCATGCGGGACGGAGCCGCTCGCCTGCTAAGATCACGAGCAGCAACGGTGCAAGGTCCGAATGTCCGAGCCTGAACTCCGCTCATCCTGAACCGGCCGGGTCGTGGCCGGTCGACCACCCGGAGACGGGGCGGTCGGGTCGCCGAAGATCGCTTCCGCGCGCAGGGCGCCGGGGATGCTCCGCGTCTTCGCGGTCATACCGGAACGCCTGCGCACGAGGCGCGTTTCGGGTGAACGGGGTCGCGCACCCCGGGGGTCGCGGCGGAAGATGGGCGGTGCCGTCGGCGCCGGTTCCACGCACTCCGGCTCCCGGTGCTCGGGCACCGGGCGCCGGGAATCGGTCGTTCGGATCAGCGAATGAAACTGATTCGTTATGCGTTGCGCGCAACGGCACACCGCCGCTGGGTCGTCTCGTCCGGCACAGCGGTATTCGGGTTCGGGGACTGACGAAGGACGGGGGTAGTCAGATGTCGGCACCAGGAATCGGGAAGCACCCGCACATTTCCCTGCCGGACTGGTCAACGGTGGAGAACCTGCCGAAACCGGTCAAGGCACTCGTGTACGTGCTGCTGCTGTCGGTCGGCACCGTGGTCGCCATCGGGGCGCTGCTGACCACGATCGCCATCATCGGCCAGCTGACGGGTGCGTTCAGCGTGTTGAGCTTCGTGGCCTGAGGATCGATCCGAGCGGAGCCGGCGCGTCGTGCACCACGGCGCGCCGGCTCCGTGCGTGTTGCATCCCTCGGCGGATCCCGCGCTGCGCTTCGGCGGGTCCGCGCCCAGGGGTTCGAACATTTCTCGTGGGGGGTTCCCGACCTCGGTCAGGTGAGGTCCTTGACAAAGGGGGCGGTCGTGCGCGCCGGATGTGCGGTCTCCGCGGTGCCCCCGTGCGCCCGGACCCCGCGGTCGTCTTCCCCGGTGATCTCGCTACGATCGGCCCTGCCGGGGCAGTAGCTCAGCAGGTCAGAGCAGCGGACTCATAACCCGTCAGGTCGTCGGTTCAAATCCGACCTGCCCCACGTTTCCCCAGGGAACAGAAGCATGGGAAAAGCACGGCAAGATCATCACCACACTTTTCCCATACTTTACCCCTCGAAGCGCTCCACGCGGCTCAGCGCGTCGCCCGCCCGGTGGCTGCGGACCCGGCGGCCCGTGCGGACGTCCTGGGTGGTCGACACCTTCGAGTGGCCGAGCTGGTCAGCGATCTCGCGGGCCGAGAGGCCGGCCTCGTCGAGGACGGTGGCCACCGAGCGGCGGAAGGTCCGGAAGGTCACCCAGGGATAGCCGGCCGTGGCGCGGAAGTCGCGCCATCGGGCGAGGGTGTTGGCCTTGTCGCGGAGCCCGCCGGCGGTGTTGGGGAAGACCGGACCGACGACCCGTTCGGGCAAGATCCCGAGCTCGTCGGCGAGGCGTTCGCGGCGCCGCCGGAGCATGGTCACCAGCCACGAGGGCAGTGCCAGGATCCGCTCGGAGACCTCGGTCTTGCCCTCGTTGATGATGAGTCCGGTGCCCTTGGCCCTGATCACGTTGCCGGGCCACTGGGCCGTGCCGCCGTCGAGGTCGAGGTGGTGCCAGTGCACCGCCAGGGCCTCGCCGGTGCGGTAGCCGGTGCCCGCGTACCACCGGACGAGGTCGGGGAGGTCGTGCTTGGCCGCGAAGTCGCTGCTGCCCAGCTTCTGGAGCAGGTCCTTCATCTCCTCAGCGGTCATCGACCGCGCTGCCTTCTTCTTGCCTTCGAGCGAGCTCATGTGCCGGACCGGGTTGAGCTCCAACGCCCGGTACCGGACGGCCAGCGCGCAGATCCCGGAGATGATGTTGCGAACGGTCCGGGTGGAGTCGACGCTCCAGTTCGTCCGAACGGTCTGGCAGACCTGCTCGACGCGGTACACCGTGACTTCGCGGAGCCGCAGCTCGGCCATGGCGGGCAGAACGATCGTCCGCAGGCGCCCGCGGTAGGTGTCGAGCGTGGTCGGTGATCGGGTGCCCTCGGTGACCCCGGCCTCGACGTCCGAGATCCACAGCTCTGCCGCTTCCTCGAACTTGGAGCCAGGCGAAAGACCCGATGCCTGGACAGGGGTGAGGCGGTCCCGAAGATCCTGCTTGAGCTGCCGCTCCGCCTTCGTCGTCGCCGTCGTCAACTTCGATGTGTTCGAGGTCGGCCAGATCGAGCAGCACGTCCCCGTCCTCGATGTCCTCGGGAATCTCCTGCTCGGTGTCGATGTCGCGGGTGTCGTCGCCGGTGGCTCCGGCGAAGAGGAGGTGCAACTGCTCGGCGAGGTTGATGGCGTCGAAGGGCTCGAACCGCTGGAAATCCAGGCTCACCAACCCCGGCTTGAGGGTGCGCGACCGAGGAGACCGAGCTCATCGGCAGCACCCAGGTGCGCCACCCCGCTGATGGCAGTCTCATGGTCAAGGTCGATGCGAGCGTATTCCTGTCCGGGCCGAGCAATGAGCCGGTGTGGGTGCCGGCGTACTACATCGACGTGCATCCGGTGAGCAACGTCGAGTACGCGCGGTTCGTCGCCGCGACCGGTCACAGCTCGCCGCAGCACTGGACCGGCGGCACGTATTCGGCCGAGCTGGCCGAGCACCCGGTGGTGTTCGTGACGTGGAAGGACGCCGCCGCCTATGCCCAGTGGGCCGGCAAGGAGTTGCCGAGTGCGCAGCAGTGGGAGAAGGCCGCCCGCGGTACCCGCGGCACGGTCTATCCGTGGGGTGATCAGCCCACGCCGGCCAAGTGCAACATGCGCGAGAGCGGCATCGGGGCGAGCACGCCGGTGGACCGGTATCAGAGCGGGGCGAGTCCGTACGGGGTCTACGACCTGTGCGGCAACGTGTGGGAGTGGTTTTCCACCGCCTCGCGCCCGGGCCGGCGGGAGCTGCGCGGTGGGGCGTGGACGAGCCCGTTCGAGCGGGCCACGCCGTCCTCGTTCAACGACGCCGCCGAGACGATGTGCGACGACGACACCGGGTTCCGTTGCGTCGTGACCGCCGAGGAGATGGAGCGCCTGCTCAGCCGGTAGGCGCGACGGCCCCGGCGCTACCGCGAGCGCACGTACCGCACCACGCCGGCCACGAGCAGGCCACCAGCGGCGACCAAGCACAAGATCGATAGCCACACGTAGCTGGAGGGGAGCAGCGCGGCGATCAGGCTCGCCACGGCGGCAGAGCCGATGAGCGCCTCTCCCTGCAAGCGGCCACGGTCCATCACTCGCGCAGACTACGTGGCATCGGTGCCGTCGTCCTTGCTCAAGCGGTGTGAGGTTCCCAGCGCAGGCGGTGCGCGATACGCGATTCCTCACCACCACGGGTTCGTGTTCCGGCACCACGCGCAGAACTCCGCGTAGGTGGCGCACCCGGCCACCGCCACGACCCGATCCGGGTGCGCGTCCCGCGTCTCACCGGCCAGCCGCCGTTGCCAGTGCGGCAGGCCGTAGATCTGCACGAACGCCCCCTGCGGCCACGCGAACACGTGCAGCTCCCTCCGCTCGCCACACCCCCTCGATACGGACACTTAGCACAGAAAGGACACGTGGAGAGTGGCGCGTGCTCGACGTTGAGAACAAACTGGACATACAGGCCGAAGAGGGATAGCAGGTCATGCAGGCTGCCGAGGCCAAATGCCGCCCTACGCTGCGGCTATGAGCAAGCGGCTGATGTCCTCCGGAGAGCTCGCCGACGAACTCGGCCTCTCGCGTCGTTCCATCAGCCGCTACGCCGATGAAGGACTCATCTCCATCGCACTCGTCACCCCGGGCGGCCGCTACCGCTTCGATCTCGACGTGGTCTCCGAAGAGCTGCGCCGGCTCGCGCAAAAGCGCCGCGAAGACCGCGAGAAGTAGCCCAAGCCTGCACACCGGTGCCGGCAAGCCCGTCCACCTGAGGGCTCAAGGCCACTCGATGCAGTCAGCGTGGTTCGGTCGGGCGGCGCCATCGCCGCACTGGCGATAAGCGTCGCGAACTGCTGGGCAGCGAACCGTGGGAGGTGCTGGCCTACCTGCGCCGCCACCCGGCACGCCGGCCCGAGGACGCTGCTGCCGAGGGGCGCGCGGCGCTGCTGCTGCTCGCCGAGCTGCGCTGGCAACTGCTGGAACACGAACAGGCGCAGCTGATGCGCCTGGATGATCTGCCCACCGACGTCCGACCGAGCAACGCCGAGGTCGGCGCGCTGCTCAGCCGTGGCGGGATGCACCGCCAGAGCGTCCGCGACCGCCGCGACCGCAATCAGGCTCTCCTGCGCCAGGGCTGGGGTACCGAACACGACACCCGCGCAGCCCGCGCGGCCGACCGCGCACGCGCACACCAGGTCGCCACCGAAGAGCAGCGCCTGGCCGCAGCCGCCGAGCACCTGCACGCCCTGCGCGGCCGGCTTCTCGCCGCGGCCGGCGAGATCACCGGAGTTTCGGCAGACGTGCGCGACTGGCTCGCCGAGGTCGACCGCGATCATCGCGAGCAGGATTGCTCCCGACAAGCCCTGGTCGTGCTGGGTCTGGCCGCCGCGGCCCTGCGCGCCGAGGTCGGCTCGCACCTGCCCGAGACCGTGCGCGAAGTCTGCGCCGCCATCGCGCAGCTACGGGAGGCCGTGCGGTAAGGGCCTCTGACAAATGCGCTCCGCGGAATTGCTATACACATCGCACACGCTGAGCATGCTCATGAATTTTTTTCGTCATCGTACTCGGTGTCCTGGATCAACCGACAGGCCAACGTCACCAAGAGTATCATCGCAACCGCTGAAAGAATTCCCCAGAAATAGCCAAAATGATTGAAAATAAATAGCGCTACTAAGGGTACTATCACCTGCAGTGCTATCGCAGTTTTTCTTGAAATGTTTCGGCTACCCTGATGCACAGAGGGCTTCAGTGTGTGGACCGCAGAAGTTATTCCTTGCTGAAATAGCAACCGACCCCCTCTAGCCATAGGATCACTCCTTGAGTGCTTTTTAGGTGCATCGCTACTTATGCAACGCAACAGCTTAACACTTTACCGTACACGATTACATGATCACAAGACAAAATACAGGGACGCCTGTTTGAACAGGCGTCCCTGTAAAGTTTGCCGGCATCATCGGGGCCCTTGTCCGCTAGGTGTCATGAATCATGACCCTGCGCCAATCCCTATTCCTACGAGCGCCCTTCTCAACAGGAAATTAACCGGTCCGGCAAAAATGCACCCGCTTCTAGCGGCCGATATGACTTCATCCTGAGTTGGGATCCTTTGCTCGAAGGCTAACTTGTCAGCCAAAGTTACAGCTATATTTTCGACCGCACCGATAGTGCAATATGCACCTAGAGCGATAAGAGTGCCCACTGCGAAACCCGCAATGAAGGGTATCGGAGGAGCCAACCCCGTCGGATCGCTGCGGTTGATGGGGTCGCCGAAGGCGTAGGTGTAGGGGTTGAGTTCTTGCCCGCTGGGGTCGGGTTGGGTGAAGCGGGCGTGGTGCGGGTGGTAGTAGCGGTGGCCGAGGTGGTAGCGCCCGTGGGGGTCCTGGAGCATGCCGAGCCAGCGCAGGGGGTTGTCGAGGGCGGCTTGGCCGGTGGGGGTGGGCTCGCCGTAGGGGGTGTAAGTGTAGGTGCCGGCGACTTGGCCCTCGGGGGTGAGCAGGGCGTGGACGGTGCCTTGCGGGTCGGTGTGGGGGATGTGGCGGGCCCCTGCGAGGGTGTCGACGGTGATGAGCCGGCCCTCGGGGTCGCGGACGATGGTGGTGCGCACCCCGTCGCGGGTGTAGGCACCCAGGCCCAGGGCGGTGTGGGTGTAGGTGTCGTGGATCGTGCCGTTGGCGGTGCCGTAGAGCCCTTCCAGCAGTTGGGTGGCATCGGCGGTGGCGTAGGCCAGTTCGGCCAGCCGCCCTTCGGGGCCGGCGGTGCCGGTGAGCTGGTGCGTCGGGCTGTACTCGGAGACGACCTGCTGCTCGTCGGCGGTGAGCTGCCCTGCCCGGTCGAAGCCGAGGCGGGTGGCATCGATGTGGGTGTATTCGTCGGCGGCGTTGATGGTGAAGGTGTGCTCGTTCGTGCTGGTCAGGTTCGTGGCCGCGTCGAAGGTGTAGGCATAGGGCCCGGCTTGGGCCAGCCGGTTGAGCCCGTCGTAGCTGCACAGCGTGGGCTGGCCCGTGGGATGGGGGCTGAACCAGCCGGTGATCTCGCGGATGAGGGTGGAGTCGTCGCCGGTGTCGGTGGCGTAGCGGTAGGTGCTGCGGTCGAGGAGCACGTTGGCGGCATCGCGGGCTTCGACGGCGGTGACACGGCCGGCGGCGTCGTAGTCGGTGTGCTGATGGAATCCGCCGGGGTGGTGGGCGTCGGTGCGGCGGTTGGCGGTGTCGTAGTCGAAGGTGACCACGGCTCCGTCGGGAAGGGTCAGCGTCGTGCACCGATGCGCCGCGTCGTAGCCGTAGCGCACGGTGGCGCAGGGCTGTTGCAGCCAGGTGAGGTTGCCGGCCGGGTCGTAGCCGTAGCCGACGGTCTCGAGCACGTCACCGGTGGTGCTGCGCTGCGACTGCACCCCGCCGCGGGGTGTAGGTGTAGTCGACCCGCGCACTCGGTGATTGGGTGGCGGTGAGGTTGCCGTTGCGGTCGTAACTGCGGGCCTCACGCACGTCCCGGATCCCGCCGGTCACATCGGCAATCTCGATGAGCCGGTCGAGCAGGTCGTAGGAGTACTCGAGGACGGTGCCGGTGCCGTCAGTAACGGTCTCCGGACGCGAGAGCACGTCGTAGGTGTAGTGCTCCACCCCGCGCGGGTCCGGCGGGTGCACCGCGGTGAGCTGGCCCAGGGCGTCGTAGTCGTAGCTGGTCACCGCGCCTTTGCCGTCGGTGCGGGTGGCCACCGTGCCGTCCGGGTTGTAGGTGTAGGCCACGACGGTGATGCCGAGGTTGGCGTTGTAGGCCGACAGCAGGTTGCCCGCATCGTCGTAGTCCAAGTCGACCTGCATGCCCTGCGGGTCGATCACGGACGTGGGCTGGTAGGGGTGGTTCGTGTCGGTGTAGTCGATGGCCGTGGCTGCGCCGGTGGGCAACTCGGTGCCGATGAGGTTGTTCGTCGTCGCGTCGTAGTCGTACGTGACCGAGGCCCCGGTGGGGTCGGTGGTGGTGTTGACGTCGTGGTTGGCTGTCCACGTCGTGCCACGGGCGTGCCCGAGCGCATCGGTGGCCGCGATCTGCCGGTGCAGCGCGTCGAAGGTGAACGTCGAGGTGTTGCTGTTCGGGTCGGTCACCGCGGTGGTGTCGGTGCCGTAGACATAAGCCCAGGTGGCCACCGCGGCCCCGCCGGGCAGGGGTTCGTGCAACGCGGTGACCCGGTTGCTGGTGTCGTACTCGGCGGCCCAAGTGTGCCCGTTCGGATCGATGAGCTCGGTCAGGTTGCCGTCGGCGTCGTAGGTGAGGAACGTGGTGTTGCCACCGCGGTCGTCGAACCGCAGCAGCCGCCCGTCGGTGTCGTGCACATAGGCGCCGAAGACGTGCCCGGTGGGGTCTTCGATCGCCTGCAGCTGGGCCTGGGCGTCGTAGTGCAGCGTGGTGACCCGCCCGCGGGTGTCGGTGATCGTCTCCACCCGCCCGTCACCGCGGTGGGCGATGGTGATGGTCTGCCCGTTGCGGCAGGCCTGGCTCGTCAACAACCCGGAGCTGTCGAAACGCCAGACTTCGTCGTTGGCGTGGAAGACCAGGCGGAACGTGGTGTCGGGTTCGGTGTGCAGGGTGGCGTTGATGCCGGCCGGGCTGATCCACCCACCACTACCGTCCGGCAAGAACGAGGCATACCAGCCGGTGGGATCGACCAGGGTGCGCGCCCCGCCAGTATCGGCATACAGATGCGTGTCGAGCAGGCTGGCCCAATGGGTGCCGAAACTCGGCTCGATCGCCCCCGGCGGTAACACCGCCGGGGCCTGGGCGTTGAACGTGTGGTTCAGGTTCAACGCGAAATCGCAGCGCCCCTCGATGGTCAGGTCCCGCACGTGCACCACGAGGTTGCCCGTGGACAGGTGCACCAGCACTTCGATGCGATCCGAGATCGGATGGCGCTCCAGCGGATACCACGGGCGCACGCCGAGGAACTCACCACCACTGGCCTGCTGCGTGTGGATCGGAGCGGACATGGCGACACACACCTCCCAGGTGCGAAACAACGCGTAACAACGGAAAGTCGGGAAAGCGGGACCGCGTACCGGATGCTGTGGGAGCCGCTTCGAATCGGGCACTTCCTGCTCACCGCGGTGCGCGGATGGACGTCACACCGGTGTTGCCGTGCCTCCCGGCACCGTCAATCGAGGACGGAGATGGTGCCGGACAGTTCCAGCAGCCCGCCTTCGGGCCAGCCGCCGGGGATGGCCGGCACGCTCCAGGCGCGGTCACCGGCGTTGGGCCCGGCGATGGTGTAGCGGCCCAGCCGCACATCCCCGCGGGCCAGCGAGAACATCGGTTGCAGTCGCACCGCATCCGGGTGCAGCAGGGTCGAGCCCCACCAGTCGGCGTTGCCACCGCTGGTGGTCCACAGGTGGTTGTGCAGGTAGTGGTTGCGCTCCGGCGGGGTGCGCAGCCCCGGCGGGAGTTCGGACACGACCTGGCCCGGGCCGGCATCGAACGGCGGGCTGCCCCACCGGAACTCGCAGTGCAGGTGCAGCCGCTGGCCGATGCGCAGGAACCAGCCGCGGCGTTGCCCACCGGATCCAAGGTTGACCGGGATCTGCTGGGTGCCGGAAGCTCCGAGGCTGTACAGCGGCGGGGTGTAGGTCTGCCACTGGCCGAGCTGGGCTTGCCAGGCGGCGAAGTCGGCCCGCAGCTGCTCGTACTCGCGCCGCAGGGCGGTCAGCCGCTGGCTCGTGGGCTCGCCGGAGGAGCAGGTCGTGGCAGGGCTCATCACACCCACCCCGCCGACTGCGCCGCTTCCGGCTCGAGCTGCACCGTGCCCTGGATGACCAGGGTGCCGCCCTCGGGAAAGCCGCTGGCGATGTAGGGCACGCTGTTGGCGTTGTCGCCGGCCGTCGGCCCGGCGATGGTGTAAAAACCCAACCGCGCATCAACCTTGTTGAACGGAAACATCGGCTGCAGCCACGTCGGCGCGCCGGGGTGGATCAACGCCGAACCGGCCCAGTCCATGAACCCCTCGGTGCCACTGGTGGTCCACAGGTGCGTGTGCAGGTAATGATTCCCACCAGAGGCGGGTGTGCTCAGCCCCGGCGGCAACTCCGTGATCACCCGGCCCGGCCCGGCATCGAACGGCGGCTGGCCCCACCCGAACGCCACCCGCAGGTGCAACCGCTCACCCACCCGGATATACCAACCGTTCCGACTGCCGCCGGTACCCAGATTGACCGGGATGCGCTGGTCGCCGGACTGGCCCAGGCTGTCCAACGGCGGCGTGTAGCTCTGCCACTCGCCCAACTGGGCCTGCCAGGCCTGCCACTCGCTGCGCAAGTTTTCGAGGTCGCGCTCCAGCGCGGTCGCCCGCTGCGCACTGGAATCACCCGTCGGACATGTCGTCGTGGTCATGTCGCCTCCTCAGCAAGGCCACGGCCTCGCTGCACACAGGACACACGTATCCCCGTGGCGACGAGAACGTGGCAACACGCAGTGTCGTCAGAGTTCGATCAGCGCGGGCTGTCACACACCCGGTCAGACACCGCAGTGCCTGGCCTCCCACCAGCACAAAACCGTGACAGCACCCTAGCGAGGAGCGGTTGCGCAGCTCATCGAACCCACGACCGACCGTAGTCCTGCCCGCGGAAACGTCAACGCCACCCGGCCGCGAGTGCCCCACGGACCTGATCAGTCCACACACGACACTCCAACCGGCCTGGCCAGCCGAAACCCACCCCCGACACCGGCGCCACAAACGCCTGGCGATGCGGAAGAAAATCAACCGCATGGAGCAGCACGGCCCCGATACCCAGCTACGACAGAGGAGTCAATCATCGCTCGGGTAGAGGTTCGCCGTGGAAAGTCCGGAAGTGCACCGAACGATCCGACCGCTGGCACGTAACGACCCGTCCGGTCCGTGTACGAGCTGACCAGGGGACGCGCACGGTTGCTCCGCGTCTCGCCACCGTCGGCTCCATCGCCTGATAATGTGAGCGACCGACAGGAACCCTGGTCGGCTACGGGCGAGAGGACCGGTGCCACCCCGAGCTCTCACTACGCGGCGCTCAGCGGCGCCACGCAGCAGCCAACCGATCAGGCACCTGTCAAGCATCAGGTGAGACCGGGGTGTCAAGCATCTCCCGAGGCCGCCGTTGGGTGCAGCTGAACTACGCTCGCTTGCGGCTGGCAGCTGGGTCGCCGTCGAGCCTCGTAGGTGGCCCGGCGGGCGGCCGGATCCGTACGTGGCTCGGGTGGCCGCCGGGGCGCGCCGTCCAAGGAACGTGTGGTTGCGCTGCGCAGCTGGGTCCCCCAGGGCCACAACCGACGGGCGACCATGCTGTCCCGGGCGTGCTGGCTCGCCCGCTTGTGGATGCGTGGCGCAGAGAGCGAGACGAGCTCACAGGCCAGTACTAGTCAGTCTCCAACGGCTCGTCACGCTCGCCGTACCTTCGCTGCACGTACTCCTCGGCGACACGCAGTAGCGCGAAGACCCATACCAGGGCACATGCTCCGATGAAACCGTGGAGATCGAAGGAAATCTGAACGAGGACGACAGCCCCACCGAAAACCCCGCAGGCAGCAGCGTGCCACCTCCTGATCGTTCTCCTCTGCCAGGCCACCACTCCCGCAGACTAGGGACCTCACAACCGTGATCGGAATGGGAGCGCGGTCACTGGACGTCAACGTTGGCGAGGCCCGGTCCAACACGTCTGGCCCCAGGCGTCTGAGTTCCGGGTAGCGCTGGCTCACCTGCTTGTGGATGCGTCGCAGCAGGAAACGCAGGACCTAGTCCCGTTTCTTGAGGTTCCAGAGGATGATGCCCAACGCACACACGAGGCTCAAACTGCCCACGACCAGCCGCACGAACGGACTCACAGCTCCCTCGGAGGGGCCTCCCAACACGGGGAGAGCGGGGATGATCAACCCGCTACCGGTGAGCGCCATGCCCAGTGCAGACAATAGTTCCGCCCGGCGTCTGGCATTCATGCCGAGGCTCCTACGACTCAGCCTGCGGCTGATCGCTGTGTGCTCGGAGGCGTCGATTCAGGTAGAAGAGCATCGGGCTCAGCAGCGCCATCGCCACCAAACCCGCAAAGAGGCGCATCGGACGGTCCGCTCCCAGGGCCTGCAGCAGGATGGTGAGGAAGTACAGCACGAAGGCCGCTCCACCACCGAGCACGCCACCCCAGACTCGACCCCTCGGGAACTGTCCGCTCCTCGCACGCCCGGCCATACCCGTCACGCTAGGACACCACGGCCATGATCGGCATGGGAGTACGACCACCGAAGCGCGTCTAGGAGGCGGTGCGGTCGCGCTTGCTTCTACGGCTCGCCCGGATATTCAGCATGACCAACTATGTACTGCTCACCGAAAAAGCAAAACTCGAAACCGCAATCCTTCTTATTCGCCTTCCTCGGCGCCTGCTTTTCTAATTTTGCGCCATGGAGTTGTCATAAAAATTAGCGCGACCGCGATCAAAGTAACACCAGCCGCTAACCCAAAGGGCCGCCCTAGCCACCACCTCAAGATATTCATCGCTAGGGTTGCAATAAACATAAACACAAGGAAGCGGATGAGCTTCATCCGAGAAACCAGCGTCATTTTCGGTATAAATGTCCAATGAATTATACATCGAGAGAGCGGACATCACCATAGCACCATGTTAGTCCTGGTTGACATGGAAATGATCAGCTGACCAACCCCGCTCCCATGAGCACCAGCGCGCTTGCGAACAGCACAATCACCGACCACACGCTGCTGGGCGGCAGCACGAACATGTAAACGCTCAAGAGCATGACCGCGACGAGCCGCCACCAGTTCGTCGACGTCAGCGCTGCTGCGAGTCGCCGCACGACCGACCGCGGTCCTGTCCGGTGCGTTGCTCCCAGAACAACAGCGATGGTCAGCGCAGCAAGACTCGCGATCAAGAGCAAGCCCGCGGTCCGGTCCATCCACTCCGTCAGCCAGTCAGCGAGCACCAAATACACCGCTTTCGAGGTCGATCAGCGCCAGAATCAGGACTCCTCGATATCTGCGACGCCGAAACGAACGTGGCGCCGAGTGCGGACCCCCACACGGCGGCAAACATGTCGCACGATCCGTCAGGTCGTCGGTTCAAATCCGACCTGCCCCACCACTCATCCAGGTGAGAGGATTGCCGAGCGGGAGCGGCACGATCACCACCAGGTCTTTCCTGAGATCACCCCTCGAAGCACTCCACGAGGCTCAGCGCTTTGCCCGCCCGGTGGCTGCGGCCCCGGCGGCCCGTGCGGACGTCCTGGGGGTCGACACCTTCGAGTGGCCGAGCTGGTCGGCGAACTCCGACAGCTCGCTCCCCCGGTCCCGGAGGTCGGCTTCCAGCGGATCCGCCTCGGAGCCGGAGACCGGGCGCAGCGCTCCGCTCGGGGAGCGCGGAGGGCGTCAGTGCTGGGAGGTGGCGACCTGCACGCCGAAGCTGATCAGCACGACCCCGGTGACCCGGTTCATGGCCCTGCGGACGGCGGGCCGTTCGAAGAACGCGCGGGCCCTGGCCAGCAGCAGCACGTATCCGCTGAGCCAGACCAGGGTGAGTGCTGCGTGCAGCAGCACCAGCACCGACATCCCGACGTGCGGGGACAGCCCGGACGGCGCGAGCGTGGGCAGCAGACCGGTGTAGAAAACGGCGATCTTGGGGTTGAGGAGATTGCAGACCAGGCCGGTCCGCCACGGGTTGCCCTCCGGGGAGGACTCGGCCGGTGCCGGAGCCGCTGAGTGGCCGTGGCGGCTGTGCACCAGCGCTTGGACCCCGAGGAAGACCAGGTAGGCGGCCCCGGCCACCTTGACCACGGTGAAGGCCGCCGCGGACGCGGCCAGGACCGCGGCCAGCCCCACCACGGACAGCACTCCCCAGCCCAGCAACCCGGCGGTGATACCGCCGACCGTCCGCAAGCCGTCCTGCCAGCTGGAGCCGACGGCCCGCTTCGTCACCAGGGCCATGTCCGGACCGGGCACCACGGTCAGCACGGCCAGCACGCCGACCGCCGCGAGGAACTGCACGAGCACGGGACTCAGTCTCGCAGCCGCACCTCCGCGAGGAGCGGGCCGACCGGGCTTACGACCCCCGCGGAAGGGCCTCCGAGCGCAGGGCTCCCCGAGATCCTCAACGAGCTCCCGGTGAGAACCACGCCCAGCACGGCCAGCAGCTCTGGCAGGCGTTCGGCACCCGTCCCGGACGCTCCTGCGGCTCAGCCGGCTGCTGTTCCTCGGGTGGTTCAGCACGTGCGGGACAGCGGCGGGCGGGGGCACCCGTCCCATCCCACATGGACACCGCCGCCCCCGTCGGGGGCGGGTGCACTCGCCGCGAGTGCGGTGCTCGTGGTGGTCACCGACGGTGGCACGGTCTCCCCCCGGGACGCCGGTGCCGAGGAGCAGCCACTGTGGACGCTGTTGGTGCCGAGCGTCCTGCACTTCGCCGCGTCGCTGCTCGAGGTCGAGCACCCGGAGCGAGGGCCGTGCAGGAGGTTCCGCCACGGAAGTTCCTGCGTAAACGACCTGACAAGGCCCCTGCGGGTGCTCGGGCGGGAAGTACCTGAGCAGGGCATTTTTCGACCAGGTGTCGAGCCGAAAGCGACAGCGCCGACGAGCTCGGCTCCGCGCGACCGGTAGAAGGGAGCGGCGTCGCGGTCGGCCTCGATGTTGCTCTGGGGGAAACCCTGTCCGCGGGCGGTGTCGCACATGTGGCTCCAGAGCTGACCACCGATGCCGCGGCCGATGGCGATCGGCTTCCACGAACGAGTAGCCCGGTTCGCCTGCAGGTTACTCGCTCTGAGCGCAGTTGCGGTATCGGAGGGCATCGATCTCGGAATTCCACAACGATCAGTTGGAAGTATGACCGCGGAGGGGATCGCGTTCCTCTCCGCGCCGGTGGAAAAACGCGCCGAACATGCCGGCCAGCGTCGAGACCACGGTGATCGCGTACACGTTGATGATCACGCAGATGACTTGCCCCGCTCCGGTGATCGGATTCGGCATCGTCGACGAGAGCGTCGTCAATTGCGAGGTTGTCCAGTACAGGGCGTCGCCGAAGCTGTGCAACGCCGTTGACGGTGCGTCGCCTTCCGCGAGGAGCATGGCTCCGCTGCCGGCGATATCCACGATCAGCGTGGCCAGGAGGGCCTTTCCCAGACGGTTCCGCAGGTGCAAGTGCGTCGGGCTCACCGCGCGCACCACGTCCCACACGTCCTTTGCCAACCACCAGTTGTAGCGACGGAACATCATGGAGCCAGTATGCAGCGAGCGTCTCAACTGGGTTGCCCGGGAAAGCTCTGCGATCTGGGCTTTCGGGGCGCGGCTCGGCCTGGAATCCAGCGGGGCCCAGGCTCGTTCGAGTGCCGGTCGGGCTGCGACCGTCCTGGCTCCCAGCAAGCCGTAACGTGCTCAAATGGGGCATGCTATTCCGTCAGCTGGAGTACTTCGTGGCGCTCGCTCGGGAGCGCCACTTCGCCCGCGCTGCGAGCGCCTGCTACGTGTCCCAACCAGCGCTGTCCGAGGCGATCCGCAAGCTGGAGCACGAGCTGAAGGTCCCGTTGATCCGGCGAGGACGCAGCTTCGAAGGCCTCACTCCGGAAGGCGAACGGCTCGTGTTGTGGGCGCGGCGCATCCTCGCTGACCACAATGCCCTCAGACAGGAGGTAGCAGCGCTGCGGACAGGCCTCACCGGCGAGCTCCACCTCGGGGTGATCCCGGCTGCTGCCAGCACCGTAGCCCTGCTCACCGACCCCTTCTGCGCCGAGCATCCGCTGGTGCACGTGCAGCTTGAGACGAGTCTGCGGTCGGACGAAATCATCGGACGAATCCATCGGTTCGAGCTGGATGCCGGCGTCATCTACCTGGATGGGCACAGCACGAGCGATCTCCTGGTGACGCCGTTGTACGAAGAACAGCACGTGCTCATCGCCAGCGGCGCACTGCTCGCGGGACGAACGGACTCCATCAGCTGGTCAGATGCGCTGGAACTGCCGATCTGCCTGCTGAATGGCGGTATGCGCGGACGCCAGCTCGTCGATGACGCGCTGACCGCTCGGGGACTCGCGCTGACACCTCAGTTGGAGGCCGACTCCGTCGTGGCGTTGCTCGCGCACGTCGGTACGGGCCGCTGGGCCAGCATCGTCCCGCAATCCTGGTTGCGAACGCTGTGCTCCCCGGCGGGAGCATGCGAGCTGCAGTTGGACGATCCGTCCATCACCGCTCCGATCGCGCTCGTCACGAGTGCCGTGGAGCCTGGATCGGTGCTGACGCGCGCGCTGGTGCAGACCGCGCGGCGAGCTTCCTTCGGTGATGCGCTCGCCGCCCGGCCACGCTCGCAGGCAGATGACGGCGGTCGCTCCGGACTCGATTGACATTGCTTATCACATCGTCGGAACTGCGTCTTGGACGCATCGAGTCGCGGTCCGCCAGACTGCGAGTTGCTTCCGGACAACGGAAGCTTTCGAGGCTGCTCTGCGCTAGGAACGATCACATGTCCAAGATCCTGTGTGTTCTGTACCCCGACCCGGTCACCGGGTACCCGCCCGCGTACGCGCGGGATTCCCTGCCCACTGTGCGAGATTACCCGGATGGGCAGCCGCTGCCGACGCCGGCGGCGCTGGGGTTCACCCCCGGGCAGCTGCTCGGATGCGTCTCCGGCGAGCTTGGACTGCGTGAGTTCCTCGAATCCCAGGGCCACGAGCTGGTCGTGACCTCGGACAAGGACGGCCCGGATTCGGTGTTCGAGCAGGAGCTGCCCGAGGCGGACGTCGTCATCTCCCAGCCGTTCTGGCCCGCGTACTTGACGGCCGAGCGCATCGCCAAAGCACCGAAGCTCAAACTGGCCCTGACGGCCGGTATCGGCTCGGATCACGTGGATCTGGAAGCCGCGATCAAGGCCGGCGTCACAGTGGCCGAGGTGACCTGGAGCAACAGCATCAGCGTCGCCGAGCACGCGGTCATGCAGATCCTCGCGCTCGTGCGCAACTTCCTACCAGCGCACGAATGGGTCGCCAACGGAGGGTGGAACATCGCCGACGCCGTCGCGCGGGCCTACGATCTGGAAGGCATGGACGTCGGTGTGCTCGCAGCAGGCCGGATCGGCCGCGCGGTGATGCAGCGCCTGGCACCCTTCGACGTACGATTGCACTACTTCTCACCGGAGCGTTTGCCAGCCGAACAAGAGCGCGAACTCGGGTTGACTTACCACCCCGATGCGCGTTCCCTGGCCAGGTCCGTCGACGTCGTCTCGATCCACGCCCCGCTGCATCCGCAGACCTATCACCTGTTCGACGCCGAGGTCATCGGCTCGATGCGGAGAGGGGCCTACATCGTCAACACCGCGCGCGCCGAGATCGTGGTGCGCGACGAGGTGGTCAAGGCCTTGGAGTCGGGCCAACTCGCCGGCTACGCGGGCGACGTGTGGTACCCGCAGCCACCAAGCGCGGACCACCCGTGGCGGAGCATGCCGCACGAAGCGATGACGCCGCACGTGTCGGGCACCACCCTGTCGGCGCAAGCCCGGTACGCCGCAGGCACTCGGGAAATCCTCGAGGACTTCTTCGCCGGCCGCGATATTCGCGAGGTGTACCTGATCGTCGAGGGAGGTGAACTGGCCGGTACCGGAGCGAAGTCCTACACCGCCGATGATGTCGCGAGCCCGGGCAGTGGTCGCGGGTAGTTCCCCAAAACGGTCCGCGCAGCGCTGCGCCGACCCCTCGTGGTCTCGTGCTGGGCGGGTGGGGCGTCGCGGTCGAGCACCGTCGGCGCGATTTTCTGATCTGCTTCACCGTTCCCGGTGAAACCGGTTGGTCGGTTCGGTGCGGTGCGAATCCCGTTGCCGTGGCCGCGGTTCCGATGAGTTTGTCGAACCGCGAATGTCCGAAGTGCGTTGCGGCGACCTCATGGGGCTGGTGTGGTGGTGACGAATGCGATTCCCCGGGAGGAGGTCCAAGGAAATCGCTGTCATGAACAACTCGCACCGTGATCTGGCCCCGATCTCGGAGGTGGCCTGGCGGGTTCTGGAAGACCAGGTCCGCGTCGCGCGCGAGGCTGTTGATGCCGTGGAACGGGGTGCCCACGACGCGGAGTCGATCGACCTGTACATCGAGGAAAGTTCCGTGTTCCGAGTGCACGGGGCCGAGGCCGGCGTGGCGTTGACCGCTCCTTCTCCGGACTGACCGAACCTCCTGGAGCGGGGAGCGTGCTGAGCACGCACCCGGGTGCGGCGGGTGCGTCGCAACAACTTGTGGTGAAACGCTCGGCGGTCTTCCGGACGGGCAGTCGTCGGAGGATCCTCGGGCGACCGGTGCGAGGCCGGTGTTCGTTCGGCCGTGCAGCACAGACGGGGAGGGTTGTGGAATGCCGGCGTGGCGGGTGCGTGATTTCCACGGTGACGACCTGGACCAGGTGATCCACGTCTGGGACCAGAGCAGGGAGGGGGCGGAGCCGGTCTTCTCCGCCGCGGAGGTCGTGTCGATGGCGCAGGCCGGGCATCCGGCCATGGTCGCGGTGGTGGAGCAGGAAGTCGTCGGCATGGCGGCGGCCAAGATCGAGGGCGAGCGGGCGTGGCTCGCGCTGTTCGCCCTCGACGCCCGCTGGCGCAACCGGGGGATCGGCAGCGCACTGCTGGCCGAGCTGGAGAAGAAGCTGCGCGCTTCGGGGGTGCACCGCATCGCCAGCCTCGTGCCCGAAGGGGCGGCGGGGTTCCGGGCGATGGTGAACTCCGGTTACAGGCCGCGCACCGACCTGACCTATTTCGAGAAGGTGGAGGAACTCGACCCGGCCGACTTCGACGTGCTCGAACGTCTCGGCGGGGGTCTGCTGCCCCCGGGGCGGTGGGACGCGCTCGCGGGCATGAAGCGGGAGAAGGACGTCATCGAACGTCGTGTCGTGCTGCCGATCTCGCATCCCGAGCAGGCCGAACGCCACGGGGTGCTGCCGCCGAAGGCCATCATCCTGTTCGGCCCGCCCGGCACCGGCAAGACCAGCTTCGCCAAGGCGGTCGCCTCCTGGTTGGGGTGGCCGTTCGTGGAGCTGTTCCCCTCGCGGTTGGCGGCTTCCTCCGAAGGCGGTCTGGCGGCCTCGTTGCGCGGGATCTTCGGGGAGCTGGAGGAGCTGGACGACCTGGTGCTGTTCATCGACGAGGTCGAGGAGATCGCCGGAGTCCGCTCCACGCCGGCGGTGGGGCCCGAGCACGGGGTCACCAACGAGCTGCTCAAGCTGATCCCGGGTTTCCGCGAGCACGACCACCGGCTGCTGGTCTGCGCCACCAACTCCGTGCGCTCGTTGGATCCGGCGTTTCTGCGGCCGGGCCGGTTCGACTACATCATCCCCGTAGGACCTCCGGACCCGCCTGCGCGGCGGGCGATCTGGTCGCGCTACCTCGGCCCCGCCCGCGACAACGTCGACCTGGACGTGCTGGTGGAGCGAACGGAGATGTTCACGCCCGCGGACATCGAGTTCGCCGCCCGCCAGGGAGCCCAGAGCGCGTTCGAGCGCGACGTGCTGGAAGCGGACGGCGAACTCGCCACGACGGAGGACTACTTGCAGGCGATCGCCGGTACCCGCCCGACGCTGACCGCGCAGGCCATCGCCGAGTTCGAGCAGGACATCGACACCTACACCCGGCTGTGACGTGCCGGCCGCCCGCGGGCGGCGCAGTGCGCTCGCGGACTGGTCCGCCCGCGCCGTCGGAACCCGAGTCGCTCCGAGTTCCGAGGGCTGCGTTCAGACGCCGTCGGTGACACCGTCGGCAGCGACGCCGCGGCCGGGAGGGGCAGCTCCCGATTCGGAGGTGCTCCGGGAAGGGAACAGCGGGGGCGGCGAAGCGCAGGAGGGGACGACTGCCAGGCCTGCGCGAAAGGAGGGATACCTGTGTCCACCCCATCCTCATCCGGCGAGGGCGGAGCCGGCACCACGGTGTTGCACATCGGCCACGACGAGCTGGTGGTCCGCCAGCGCTACGAAGTCGTCAGCATCGCCAACGATCTGCTGATCGGAACGTGGTTTCTCATCGGCAGCTTGTTCTTCTTCTCCGAAGCGCTGATGACCGCCGGAACCTGGCTGTTCGTGCTCGGCAGCATCGAGATGCTGATCCGGCCCACGATCCGCTTCGTCCGCCGGGTGCACCTGGCGCGGTTCCACCCGCGGACGCGCGGAACCGCCGACGCCGCCCACGACTTCTAGCAGGACGGCGCGGCCGCGGGCGTCTGCGGCGCGAGCCGCTCGTTCGAACGGCGGGCGCAGGTGAGTGATAGCCGCGCCCCATCGATTCGTCGACGACTCCGCTTGGCCGTTCGCGCTTGCGTTGGACAGACTGGTCGCAATTCCCGAAGGAACGAGGCGCGACGTTGCCAGGGGCGAAACTTCGCCTGTCGAGGCCGAGCTGTTGTTCGGGTGCGCAGCCGTTCTGATCGGTCTCGCGGACGCCCGTAGTTCCCCCGCTGTTGCCGGCCGTCGAGCCAGTGCGGGCAACAGCGAACTGCTGTCCGCACGAGGATCGGAGGCTCCGTGCACGTGGTACTGGCGGAGGTGCGCCGTTTCGTCAGTCTCGGCCCCGCTGAGAACGACCACCTGCACGCCCGCCGGGTTGCCGTCGGGCTGTTCTTCCCCGGGATCGCTCTGCTCGTAGCAGGCCGACCCGATCTCATCATCTACGCTGCATTCGGCTCGTTCACCGGCATGTACGGACGAGACGAATCCCACGCGCTTCGTCTCAGGCAGCAAGCGCAAGCAGCCCCCCTCCTGCTGACGTGCGCAGCCATCGGCGTACTCCTGTCCACCATCCACGCTCGTCCGTGGATCCTTCTGGCCGTTGAGAGCGCGTGCGCTGCTGCGGGTTCACTGGTGACGGGCAGGCTCGGACTGAAACCGGCGGGTCCTTTCCTCGGAATTTTCGCGCTCGGTGCCGCAGCAGCGGTCCCCGCCGTTCGAGTCACCGCCTGGTTGGCGCTGGTGATCTGCGCCGGGACGGCGGTGTTCAGCATCCTCGTCAGTCTCACCGGCGCCCTGGGGTGCCGTTCCTGCTCAACGGTCATCGCCAGCAGCACCGGGCCATCGCGAACGCTGTGGTCGCGCGCCGCGCTGGTGCACGCGGCCCGTTACTCGCTCGCCATCGGGGCTGCCGGTACGTGCGGCCTGTTTCTGGGGAACGACCACGCCCACTGGGCCATGATTTCCGCCGCGGTGCCGTTGGCTGCGCTTGACGGTCGTGATCGGACCCAGTGCGAGGTCCGCGGTGTGGTCCACCGCGGGATGCATCGTGTGTTCGGTACGCTGGCGGGGCTCGCCGTCACCGCCCTGCTGCTCTGGCCCGGCTTCAGCAGCAGCGTGCTCGCTGCTCTCGTCATAGGGCTGCTGTTTCCAACAGAACTGTTCATGGCACGCCACTACGGGATCGCGCTGGGGTTCTTCACCCCGCTGATCATGTTGATGACCCAGCTGGCTGATCCCGTCGATCCCGTGACGCTCCTCGCCGACCGCATCGTTGACACTCTGATCGGAGTTGCCGCGGGCATCGGCGTGGCTGCGAGCACCCGCCGTCTGCCCGCGGGAAACCGCGACACGGGATGAGCGCGGTGGTCCGCTCTTGCGCATCCGGTCGGTGCGGTCGAAACCGGCTCTTCGGCGCGAAGCCGGGAGCGCTGGGCAGAGTGGTCGGGCGGACGCACCGGGTGGGTTGAGGCGCTGGAAGCGCTGACTGCTCTCGTCGTCGGTGCTCGCGTAGGTCCCGCCGCTGTCCTCGACAGCATCCGCGGCAGCAGCGACACCAGTTGCGAGTCACCCGCCTGAACCACGAAGTGGCTGAGCAACTGGTCCCAACGGCCCGCTCGCCGCGCCGGCGTCGGGCGCTGCGGGTGCAGAACCCCCGAGATCAGCGACGGACTGGCTGCCGCTGCGCGGCGAAGCTGCAATGCCCTGCAGCGCGCCGTCGTCGACTTCGACCGCGGGGACTACGACTACCCGCGCGGCATCGCAGTCTGGCACGCGCGGAAGTGGTCGTGGGGCGATGTGCGCGAACGGACCTGAGCGCGCATCCGCGAGCGGGACCGGGGCGTCGACTCCGGGTGCACGGGCTTGCCGGGGACGTGCCCGGTGGACGGCGTCCCGTGGCACCTTGGTCGAGATGTCTCCGAAGAAGCGGGTTGCTCAGCGTCGACGGGCCGCTCCGGCGTCCGGAACGCTCTTCGCTCCACACCAGCGCACGGATCAACGGTCGGCCGTGATGTCGTCGTCCTCGCGGGCCTGCTGGGCCGCCGCCCGGTCGAGCAGCAGGGCGCGCTCGCGCTCGTTCCCGGTCTGCCGGGCCGCGCGGGTGAACTCCTCCCGCGCCTCGGCGTGCCTGCCGAGCTTGGCGAGCAGGTCGCCGCGCACGCTGGGCAGGTGGTGGTAGCTCGCCAGCGCGGGCACGTCGGTGAGCGCGTCGACCAGCTCCAGACCGGCCCGCGGGCCGTCGGCCATGCCCACGGCGACCGCGCGGTTGAGCTCGACCACCGGCGAGGGGGTGATCCCGGCGAGCTGCTCGTAGAGTTCGCTGATGCGCTTCCAGTCGGTCTCGCCGGGCGTGCGGGCGCGCGCGTGGCAGGCGGCGATCGCCGCCTGCAGCGCGTACGGCCCCGGTGCGGCGGCCAGCCGCTCGGCGCGCGCGAGCGCGGCCAGCCCGCGCCGGATGAGCAGCTGGTCCCACCGGCCGCGGTCCTGGTCGAGCAGCAGCACGGGCTCGCCCGAGGGGGTCGTGCGCGCCCTCGTGCGGGACTGCTGGATCTCCATGAGCGCCACGAGGCCGTGCGCCTCGGCCTCCTCGGGCATCAGCTGCACCAGCACCCGCCCGAGCCGCAGGGCCTCCGCGCACAGCTCGGGGCGCACCCAGTCCTCGCCCGCCGTGGCGGAGTAGCCCTCGTTGAAGATCAGGTAGACGACCTGGAGCACCGAGGACAACCGTTCGGTCAGTTCGGCCCCCTGCGGCACCGCGAACGGCACCCGCTTCTTCGCGAGCGCCTTCTTGGCGCGCACGATCCGCTGGGCGACGGTCGGTTCGGCGACGAGGAACGCGCGGGCGATTTCGGCGGTGGTGAGCCCGCCCAGCAGCCGCAGGGTGAGCGCGACCCTGGCCTCGGTGGACAGCACCGGGTGGCAGGCGGTGAACAGCAAGCGCAGCAGGTCGTCGCCGAGATCGGCGGGCTCGGTTCCGGGTTCGTCCCCTGACCCGAGCTCGCGGGCGATCTCGGCGACCTTGCGCTCGAAGCGCTCCTGCCTGCGGAACTGGTCGACCGCGCGCCGCTTGGCGATCGCCATGAGCCACGCGCCCGGGTTGTCCGGCACACCCGACTCGGGCCACTGCTCGAGCGCGGCGACCAGGGCTTCCTGCGCGAGCTCCTCGGCGCTGCCGACATCGCGCGTCATCCGCGCGAGACCCGCGATCAACCGCGCCGATTCGATCCGCCAAACCGCCTCGACCGCGCGGTGGGCGTCCCCCGCTGCCGTCACAACGGACAGGGGAGCACTCGCCGGGCCGCGCGGCAAGGCGGACTACCGCTGGCGCTGCTCGGCGATCCGCTCCCGCATGCGCTGCTCGGAGTCGCGCAGCTCGGGGGTGAAGTTCTCCCCGAAGTCGTCCTCCTCGAAGACCTTGCGGATCTCCACCTCGCCGCTCTCGAACGGGAGGCGCCTGGCCCACGCGACGGCTTCGTCGCGGGACTTCACGTCGAGGATCCAGTACCCGGCCACGAGCTCCTTGGCCTCGGTGAACGGGCCGTCGACGACCTCGGTGGCGCCCCCGCCGGAGAACTTCACCCGCGCGCCGGTCCGGCTCTCCTGCAAGCCGTTCCCGTCGAGCATCACCCCCGCCTTGACGAGTTCCTCGTTGTACGCCGTCATGTCCGCCAGCTCCCGCTCGGTGGGCAGCACGCCCGCCTCCGACTCGTCGCTGGCCTTGACGATCATCATGTACTTCATCGCGTTCTCCCGTGGTGCGTCGCGGCCGTTGCCGTGCCCCTCACGTGCGCGTCGAACGGGCGGGGCCGGAATCGACACCCGGCGGCGGCCGTTCCCGAGATTTTTCCCGGGGCGCGTTCGACCGGTTACGCGGCGGCGGCAGGATGGGGCGATGGGCTTCGTCGACCTCAGCCACGTCATCGAACCCGGCACGGTCACCTACCCGGGGCTGCCGGGCCCGGACATCTCCAGCCACCTGAGCTTCGAGGACTCGCGCGCGCACTACTCGGCGGGCACGGAGTTCACCATCGGGCGCATCGACATGGTCACCAACACCGGCACGTACCTCGACACGCCCGCGCACCGCTTCCGCGACGGCGCGGACCTGCACCGGCTGCTGCTGGAGCGCTGCGCCGCGCTGCCCGCGGTCGTGCTCGACGGCGACGGCGCCATCGGCCCCGAAGCGCTCGAGGGGGTCGAGGTCGAGGGGTGCGCCGTCCTGCTGCGGACGGGCTGGGACCGCCACTGGGGCACCGAGCGGTACGGCGATCCGGACCACCCGCACCTCACCGGAGCGGGCGCCCGGCACCTGGTGGACCGCGGCGCCGCGCTCGTCGGGATCGACTCGGTCAACATCGACGACACCCGCACCGGCGATCGGCCGGCGCACACCGCCCTGCTGGCCGCCGGCGCACCGGTCGTCGAGCACCTCACCGGCCTGGACGCGCTGCCGGGGACCGGAGCCAGGTTCACCGCGGTGCCCCCGGCGGTGCGGGGGTTGGGCACGTTCCCGGTGCGGGCCTTCGCGGTCGTCCCGTGAGCCGTGGGCAGCGGGAACCGCCGGCGTCCGGGCGAGCGCGAGCACCGAACCCGGCGCCGGGATCGGTGGTGCTGGTGCCGCCCGGTGGTCATGATGGGCGGCATGATCACTCGCTCCCGGGTGGCGGAAGCCGCCGCACGCATCCGCCGCGACGTCCGCACCACGCCGCTCGTCCAGTTCGACGCCGCCGCGTTCGACGCCGCGGAGCTCGCCCCCGCGGCGGAGGTGTGGTGCAAGCTCGAGCAGCTCCAGCACACCGGCTCGTTCAAGGCGCGCGGCGCGTTCAACAGGATCCGCACCGCCGCCGAGCACGGGCAGCTCACCGACGCCGGGGTGGTGGCCGCTTCCGGCGGCAACGCGGGGCTCGCCGCGGCCCACGCCGCCGCGCAGCAGCGCGTGCCGGTCCGGGTGTACGTGCCGGAGACCGCGCCGGCGGTGAAGGTGGCGAAGCTGGAGAAGCTCGGCGCCACCGTCGTGCGGACCGGCGCGAAGTACGCCGATGCCCACGCCGCCGCCGTCGAGCACGTCGCCGAGACGGGCGCGCTGTTCTGCCACGCCTACGACCAGCCGGAGATTTGCGCGGGGCAGGGGACCCTCGGTCGTGAGCTGCTCGAGCAGACAGGGGGAGAGCTGGACACGATCCTGCTCGCCGTCGGCGGCGGTGGCCTCATGGCCGGCGTCGCCGCCGCCACCGAGGGGCGGGCCCGCGTGGTCGGGGTGGAACCGCGCGGCATCCCCACGCTGCACGCGGCCCTCGACGCCGGTGAGCCCGTCGACGTCGACGTCTCCGGCATCGCGGCCGACTCGCTCGGCGCCACCCGCCTGGGAGGGATCGCCCACGAGGTGGCCGCGCGCACCGGTGTCGCCCCGGTGCTCGTCGACGACGCGGACATCACCGCGGCCCGCGACCTGCTGTGGCAGCAGTACCGCCTCGTCGTCGAGCACGGCACGGCCGCCGCCCTCGCGGCGCTGCTCTCCGGCGCGTACCGGCCGGCGGAGGGCGAACGGCTCGCCGTGGTCCTGTGCGGGGCGAACACGGACGTCGCGGACCTGGCGTAGGGGCGCTGGTGCCGCCCACCGCGACTCGCCGCGGCGAGTCGCGGTCGTCGTGCGGGTCAGCACTGCTCGGCCGGTATCCAGCCCTGCTCGCAGCCGTACTGCTGCTGGACTTCACCGCTGGTCGGTTCCTGACCGCAGGCGGTCCCGCACTGCTGGTATCCCGGCAGCTGGTCGTACTGCTCGTAGTCGTACGGGTAGCCGGTTTCCTCCCGGTACCGCTGGTACTGCTCCGGCGCGGGCACCTCGTCCGCCCCGTCGTCGACGCGGCCCTCCTCGTCCCCGGAGGGGCTCCCGGAACCGCCGGGGGCGGTCTCCTCGCCAGGACCGGTGCCCTCCGGGGCGCCGGTCAGACCGCACTGGGCCTTGGTGGCCTCGTCCATGTCCGCGGGGTCGAGCCCGCAGTTGTCCGGGGGCGGGGTTTCGGCGGGCGGCGCCCGGTGCACCGGCCCGGGAGGGGCTGGTTGCGGTTCCGGCGGTGGCGCCGTTCCAGTCCCGCTCTCGTCGAAGCAGCCCCCCAGCACGAGCGCGAATCCCGCGAGCAGGGCAGCGATGCGCATCGGGTGGTGTGCCACGGCCCTCGCCCCCGTCCTCGGTCCTCCCCGCTTCACCGCGCCCACCAGTGGGCCTCGGGCGCAGACCTGCGGCAAGGGTCTTCGTGCCCACCGCGACTCGCCGCGGCGATCTTGAGGCCGCAGCGGCGCGGACGTATGCTCGCCGACTCGTCCGGGACGCCCCGGCACCGCACGTCGCCGGGGCGCTCGACCACGAGCTGTGCCATCGCGGAGAAGGGAGGAGTCGGTGCGCGAGGTCGCTGTCGTCGGAGGTGGGATCATCGGCCTGTCCTGCGCCTGGCACCTCCTGCAGCGCGGTGTCGGCGTGACCGTGTGGGAGCGCCAGCACGTCGGCGCCGGGGCGTCGTGGGGCAACGCCGGGCAGCTCGAGCCCTCGCTCGCGGTGCCGCTGCCCGAGCCGTCCAACGTCCGCGCAGCGCTGCGCAGCCTGGTCGACCGCGACTCGGCGGTGCTGCTGCCGCGCCGCGTCGACCGCGAGCTCGCCGCCTTCCTGCGCACGTTCCTCACCCGCTCCACGGCGCGCACGTGGCGGCGCGCGGTGCGGGCGCAGGCACCGCTGAACGCGCGGGCGCTGTCGGCCTACGACGAGCTCGTGGACGCGGGCGTGCCGGTGTCGTTCACCCGCGCCCCGTTCACCTCGGTGGCGGCGGACGCGGCCGAGGCCGATGGCCTGCTGCACGAGCTCAGCGCGCTCGCCGCCGGCGGCTACCGGGTGGACCACGACGTGCTCACCGCGGACGAGCTGCACGCGGCGGAACCGATCACCGCGGGCTCGCGGGCCGCGGTGGGCGTGCGCATCAACGGGCAGCGCTTCCTCGACCCGCCGCGCACCCTGGAGGTGCTGGCCGACGGCGTCCGCTCCGCCGGCGGGGAGGTCCGCGAGGGGCAGCAGGTGCAGCGGGTGGCCGAACGCGGCGGGCGGGTGCGCGTGGACTCCGCGGACGACACCGCCGAGGTCGATGCGGTCGTGCTGGCCAACGGGGCGTGGCTGTCCCCGCTGGGCCGGGAGCACGGTGTGCGGATGCCGATGCACGCCGGCCGCGGTTACAGCTTCCAGGTGCAGGTGCCCACCCGGCCGAACGGGATGGTGCACTTCGCGGGGCCGCGCATCGCCTGCACGCCGTTCCGCGACGGCGTGCGGGTCTCCAGCCTGATGGAACTGGAGAAACCCGACGCCGGGGTGATCTCCGCGCACGCCGAGCGGTTCCGGCGGCAGGCCGAGCGCGTGCTCCCGGAGGCGGACTGGAGCACGGCCACCGACATGTGGGTCGGCCCGCGGCCGCTGACCGGGGACGGGTTGCCGCTGATCGGGCCGACCCGCACACCCGGCGTCTACGCCGCCGGCGGGCACGGCATGTGGGGTGTCACGCTCGGCCCGCTGACCGGGCGACTCGTGGCGCAGCTGCTCGTCGACGGGCACGCCGAGGTGGATCTGGCGGCGTTCGACCCCCGCCGGTGACCGCCTCGGGTCGGTGCTCGCGGGACCGGCGTGGTCAGCTCACGGGCTCGTAGTGGTCCCCGGTGCGCGCCGCCTCCGGTCCGCTGACCGGGCGACTCGTGGCGCAGCTGCTCGTCGACGGGCACGCCGAGGTGGATCTGGCGGCGTTCGACCCCCGCCGGTGACCGCCTCGGGTCGGTGCTCGCGGGACCGGCGTGGTCAGCTCACGGGCTCGTAGTGGTCCCCGGTGCGCGCCGCCTCCGGTGCCGCGGCGGGTTCCGCGGAGTCCTCGGCGGGTTCCGCGGGGCCGTGCGCCCGCGCCGCTCCGGTGGGGGCCGCCGCGCGGCGCTCGGCCAGCGTCCGCCGCACCGCCCAGGTGATCGCGCCGATCCAGAGCACCAGGAGCACCGCGTTGACCGCCACGAGCGAGGTGCCCTCGACGCCGATGGGGGACAGGAGCAGCTGCAGGTTCGTCAGCACGATCATGCCGCCCGCGCCGACGCCGATGATGCGGGTCGGCAGGATCCGCACGAGGTAGGCGGCGAACGGGGCGGCGGCGACGCCGCCGATGAGCAGCCCGCCGATGATCACCGGCGACAGCCCGCTGGTGCCGAGGGACAGCAGGAAGCCGGCGCTGGCGGCCAGGGACACCGGGACCTCACCGGTGTCGACCGAGCCGATGACGCGGCGCGGGGCGAGGCGTCCGCTGCTCAGCAGCGTCGACGTGGAGATCGGTCCCCAGCCGCCTCCGCCGGTGGCGTCGAGGAAGCCGGCGGCCAGGCCCAGCGGCGCGAGCCAGCGCCGGTTCTGCACCGTGAGGCCGGAGCGGACGACCGGTCGGGTGCCGAGGGCGAACCGGATGATCACGTAGCAGCCGAGCAGGAGCAGCAGCGTGGCCATCCACGGCTCGCTCGCCTCGGTGGAGAGGCTGGTGAGCACGGTGGCTCCGAGGAACCCGCCGGCGGCTCCGGGCAGGGACAGCCAGAGCATGACCGGCCAGTCCACGTTGCCGAACCGCCAGTGCGAGACACCGGAGGCGGCGGCCGTGCCGATCTGGGCGAGGTGCACCGAGGCCGACGCCACGGCGGGTGCCGTGCCCACGGCCAGCAGCCCGGTCGTGGCAGTCACCCCGAAGGCCATGCCCAGCGATCCGTCCACCAGCTGTGCTGCGAACCCGGCCAGGGCCACGAGCACCAAAGTCACCATGCGAATGCTCCCGCGTTGTCCGCACCCGTCGGCGCGTTTTCACAACTAAGTCGACAAGAAAGGTACAGTTTCTCGCCGCCGAGCTACAGCCGTTCCACGAAGTAGGATCGGGTGTTTCCGGCGGGGCCGAACCGGGCGCTGGTGGTGGACGTGCAGCGCACGTGGTGGGTGGGGCGCGATTGCGTCCCTGCGGGGGTACGCCGCCCACGCTCTGCGGCTGTGCGGAGAGTCACAGCGCCTTGCGCGGAGGAATCGGAGGAGTCGGGCGGAGCAGGTGCGCACGCCGGGTGCGCGACGGGAATCGCCCCCGGGGCTGCGCGTGCCGGGCGCGGCGCGCTGAGGGGCCGCCCTGGCAGGAGTTACCGGCTGCGCCAGACCTCCTCGCTGGCCGTGCGCGCGTCGATCTCCGGCGGCAGCGAGCTCTCCAGCAGGTCCGCCAGGGTGACGTGCTCCAGGACCTCGCGCAGGCTGCTGCGCAGCGCGATCCACACGCGCTGCAGCACGGCCTCGGACGGCTGGTAGGTGGCGTCCTCCGGGCGCGAGCCGGCGATGCTGACCAGCGGGCCGTCGGTGGCGCGGATGACGTCGGCGACGGAGATCAACCCGGGGGAGCGGGCCAGCACCCAGCCGCCCGTCTGCCCGCGCCTGCTGGCCACCATGCCGGCTTTGCGCAGGTCCGCGAGCACGTTCAGCAGGAACGTGCGGGGGATGCCCTGCGCGGCGGCGAGGTCCTCGGCCCGGGCCACCTCGCCCGGCTGCAACCGGCCGATCTCGATGAGCGCCCGCACCGCGTAGTCCACCTTGGCCGAGATCCGCATGGGGCTATTGTCCCGTAACTCCGCCGAGTGAAGGGGGTGCCGGGTGGGCGGCGGGGCGAGCGCGCTCCCGCAGGGGCTCCGTCAGGGCAGGTAGCCGACGGCGCCGAACGAGTTGGCCCGCGCGACCTCCTCCGGGGAGGGCGGCGTGTCGGGCCGCCACTGCGCCACCGGTACCAGCCCCGGCCGCACCAGTTCGCAGCCCTGCAGCAGCGGCATGATGCGGTCGGCGGTGCGCCAGGACACCGGGGTGGGCGTGCGCGCCATGACCTCCTCGGCGTTGGCCACCTCTTCTGCGCTGGCGCCGAGCTGCGAGATGTGCGAGACGGCCAGGTAGCTGCCCGCGGCGCAGGCGGCGCGGTAACCGGCGAACATCGCGACCGCCTCGGCGTCGTCGGGCACGAACGGCAGGATCGCCACCGCCAGCACCGCCACCGGCCGGGTGAAGTCGAGCAGCTCGGCCACGCCCGGATCCGCCAGCACGGCCTGCGGATCGCGCACGTCGGCCTGCGTGACCGTGACGCCGTCCACGCCGTGCAGCAGGCGTCGGGCGTGCGCGACGGCCACCGGTTCGATGTCGACGTAGGCGATGCGCGCCGCGGCGGAGTGCTGCCGCGCCAGCTCGTGCACGTTGCCCTTGGTCGGGATGCCCGATCCGAGGTCGAGGAACTGGTCGACGCCCCGCTCGCACAGGTGGTGCACGGCGCGGCCGAGGAACGCCCGGTTCGCCCGCGCGTAGCGCACCGCGTCCGGGAGGACGCGCGCACCGGCCTCGGCGGCTTCCCGGTCGACCGCGAAGTTCGCGGAACCGCCCAGGTAGTAGTCGTACATCCGGGCCGCGTTCGGCCGGGTGGTGTCAACGTGCTGCGGTTCGTCGGCCTCGGGCACGGTGCTCCTCGTTTCGCGCGGTTCGGTGATCGCCACCCTAGGCGACACCGCCCCGCGGGTCGTCCGCTGCGGCGCGGCAACCGCGCGGCCTTCCGCGAGCGCACCCGGACGGATCGGCACCTTTCCGCTCAGCGGGAGTCCGGTGTCGCTGCTGCCGACGAGGCGGCTGAAACCCTGGGGTGGTCCGAGTCACGGGAGGAATGCGAACAATGCGAACTCAGGTCGCCATCATCGGCGGGGGACCGGCGGGGCTGCTGCTCTCGCACATGCTGCACCTGCGGGGCGTCGACTCCGTGGTGCTGGAACGGCGCAGCCAGGAACACGTCCAGCAGCGGGTGCGCGCGGGCGTCCTCGAGCAGGGCACCGTCGACCTGCTGCACTCGGTCGGCGTGGGCGAGCGGCTGGCCGCCGAGGGCGACGTGCACCGCGGGGTCTACGTGCAGTTCGACGGCGAGCACGTGCACATCCCGTTCACCGAGCTCACCGGCCGGGCCATCACCGTCTACGGCCAGGCCAACGTGGTGCGCGACCTCGCCGAGCGCCGCGCCGCCGACGGCGGTCGGATCCACCACGGGGTCTCCGACGTCTCCGTGCACGACGTGACCACCGACCGCCCGTTCGTGCGGTTCACCCACGAGGGCGCGCAGCACGAGCTGGAGGCCGACTTCGTCGTCGGCTGCGACGGCTTCCACGGCGTGTGCCGGGACAGCATCCCCGAGGACGTGCGCACCGTCTACGAGCGGGTCTACCCCTTCGGCTGGCTCGGCGTCCTCGCCGAGGTCCCCCCGTCCACCGACGAGCTCATCTACTCCAACCACCGCAACGGCTTCGCGCTGCACAGCATGCGCTCGGCCGAGCTCAGCCGGCTGTACCTGCAGTGCTCGCCGGAGGAGTCGGCCGCGGACTGGTCGGACCAGCAGATCTGGGACGAGCTCGCCGTCCGCCTCGGCAGCGAGGGCTGGAGCCTGCGCCAGGGGCCGATCATCGACAAGAGCGTCACGGCGATGCGCAGCTTCGTCTCCGAGCCGATGCGCTACGGATCGCTGTTCCTCGCCGGCGACTCGGCGCACATCGTGCCGCCCACCGGGGCGAAGGGGCTCAACCTGGCCGTCGCCGACGTGTACCGGCTGTGCGAGGCGCTGGACGACTACTACGGCAGCGGCAGCACCACCGGGCTGGACACGTACTCGCAGGACTGCCTGCTGCGGGTCTGGCGCGTGCAGCACTTCTCCTGGTGGATGACCTCGCTGACGCACCGCTTCGACGGGCCGGACGCGGCGTTCGACCGGCGGCTGCAGCGCTCGCAGTTCGACTACCTGCGCAACTCGACCGCCGCGGCGACCACGCTGGCGGAGAACTACGTGGGCATGCCGCTGGTCTGATCCGGCCCGCGGCGGCGGTGTCCCCGAGCGGGGCGCCGCGGGTCCGGGGGCAGGGCGGGCGCCGGTCACCTGACCATCTGCGCGCTGGTGGGGCCGCCGGGCACGCGGGTGGGAGCGGCCCGCCCGCGGGTGCGGGCGCTGGTCGGGGTCCTCCGTGGGCCAGGGGATCGCGGGGTCGGACGCGCGGGCGGAGGACCGGACAGATGGCGTCGTGACGTGCGTGCGGTGCGTTGCGCGCGCGGGTGAGCGCCCACCGGCGCGGGCGGGCCGTTGCAGCGACCACCACGCTCCGATCAGTCCCGCGGCGTCCACGGTCAGGATCACGCCGAGGACCACTGCGAACGGCGTCACGGAGCACCACCGCCTCCGGCGGTGCACCGCTGCTCGTGGGCGTCCAGCACGCGCAGGTCGGTGCAGTACCAGCCGCACCGGTAGCACGAGCGGGAAAGCCGCTCGCGGTACTGCCGCTGGGTCTCCCCGGGGCGCTTGCGCATGTGGGGGCGGAACTCCGGGCTCATCGCGCGTTCCCCGCGGTGTTCCGGTGCCCGCCGGTGCCCGGGTGCGCGGTGCCCGGGTGCGCGGTGTCCCGATGCCGAGTGCTCCGGTGCCCGGTGGTCTCGGGTCCGGTGTTCTGGTGCGCGCGGATTTCCGCCCGCGACGGGGCGCCCACCAGCGCGCGGGCGCGCTCGTCGCACTCCGGGCACGTCTCCCACAGCCACGCGGTCACTCCGCCGGCCGTGGTCACCGCCCGTCCGCACAGCGCGGACACGGGCACATCGGGCGGGTAGACCAGGCCGCTGTGCGGTGGACGCGGATCTGTCGTGGCGTGCCGGGCGCCCTGGCCCGGCACCCACGAGAACGGATGAGGCATGTCGTTGGCTCCTGGTGTCGATCATCGAATTACCGGTTTCACTGTCGCTAACCGGTTTCAAATGGGCAATGCCTCGATCAGGTGTACTGATCGCTTCTCGGTTTCGATTAGCGTTCTGAGTCATGGCCGGACTCAACGAGACGCATACACCCAAGGCGCGTCTGCTGGGCGCGGAACTTCGCGACCTGCGCAAGCAGGCTGGCTTGAACGGTCGTCAGCTCGCCGAGGAACTCGGGATCACGCAGACCACGGTGTCCCGGTATGAGAGAGGTGCCCGCACTGCCCCTGTGGACTACGTAGCGCGTGTTCTCGGACTGTTCGGCATTACCGGGCAGCGCTACGACGAGCTCATCGAGTTCGCGCACTCGGCCTCCGAGCCGAACCTGATCACGAGATCAGGGATCCACCGCCACCTGCTCGAAATCAGCGAGTTCGACCGCGATGCGAGCGACATCGTGCACGTCGCGCCGCTCGTCGTTCCCGGCCCGCTGCAAACCCGCGATTACGCGGCCGCAGTTATGGCCAGCCTCACGCCGGACGAGCGCGATGTGCGCATCGAACTGCGTATGGCGCGGCGCGAAGCGTTGTCCGAGCCCCGGCGGATCACCGCGTACGTGACCGAGCACGTGTTGCGCGATGCCCTCGGTGGGCGGGAGGTGATGGCCGAACAGGTCCGGCATCTGATCGAGGTCGCGTCGCGGCCGAACATCGACCTCCGGGTGATACCGGACGGTCTGCAGCGGTGGACGCTCGCCCACGACGGCGCGTTCGTGCTGTACAAGTTCCCGAAGGCAGCACCGATCGTCCACCTGGAACACTACCGCGGTCCGGCCTTCCTGTATGACCGCGACGACGTGGCGAGTTACGAACGCGCTGTCGATACGCTGCCGGAGGTGGCCATGAGCGCGGAGCAGTCGAAGGAACTCATGGCCAGGATGGCGGAGAAACTGGAAGGGACGACATGACGGCATCCCCGCAGAACTGGCGCAAGTCCAGCTGGTCCGGCCCGAACAGCAGCTGCGTCGAGGTGGGGCGCATCGCCGGTGGCGCTGCTGTCCGGGACACGAAGGACCGCGCCGCGGGTTACTTCACCGCTGATCGGCGGCAGTGGCAGGTGTTCCTCGCGGCGGTCAAGTCGGACCGCTTCGCGTGAGGTGCTGTTTCCCGTGAGGTGCTGCCTCGCGTGAGGTGCGGCGGTCGTCGCGGCCGACGCCGGTCAACGCGGCGCCGACCGCGGCCGTCCGCTCACGTCCGGTCGGCGAGTCCGCTCGTCAGCTCCGCGAGCTCGTCGAGCCGCCGCAAGGACGCGTCCTGCGGTTCGGTCGGCAGGGCGAGCAGCGCCTCGTCCACCCCGGACTCGGCGTACTCCTCGAGCGTGGCGCGGTCGGCCGGTGCGGCGTACACCGACACGGGAACGCGCCAGCCGGCGCGGTCGCGGACCTTCTCGATCCGCTCCCCGAGGTTCTCGGTGCCACCGCGGGGCAGCCAGCCGCCGCCGTACTCGGCCACCCGCTCCACCGAGCGCTCGCTCTCCCCGCCCACGTAGATCGGCGGGTGCGGGGTCTGCACCGGCTTGGGCCAGGCGTAGATCGGGTCGAAATCCACGTGCTCGCCGTGGAACTCGGCCCGCTCCTCGGTCCAGACGGCGCGCATGGCGCGGATCCGCTCGTCCATGAGAGCGCCCCGGCGGGACGGGTCCGTGCCGTGGTTGCGCATCTCCTCGCGGTTCCAGCCCGCACCGACGCCGAGCACGAACCGCCCGCCCGAGACCACGTCGAGGCTGGCGACCTCCTTGGCGGTGGTGATCGGATCGCGTTCGATGATCAGTGCGATCCCGGTGCCGACGACGAGCCGCTCGGTGACCGCCGCCGCTGCGGTGAGCGCGACGAACGGGTCCAACGTGCGGTAGTAGATCCGGGGCAGATCGCCGCCACCGGGGTAGGGGGTCTCCCGGCTGGCGGGGATGTGCGTGTGCTCGGCGATGAACAGCGAGTCGAAACCGCGCTGCTCCGAGGCCTGGGCGAGCGGGGCCGGTGGGATTCCTTCGTCGGTGATGAACGTCTGGATGCCGAACCGCATCGGATCCTCCTGTCGGGGTCGGGGTGTTCGGAGACCTCGCCGGACGGGCGCGCCGACATGAGATGATCATGGAAGCGTGCGGCTCGCCGGCGCGGACGAGGGTCAACCGATTCCGGCCACAACCGTAGAGGGGGGTTCGGGCGTCGTGCAGGGATGTGACGGTGTCGATCGCAGTGCCCGTGACCGCCTGGCCGGGCGACGGGCTGGCGGCCATGGATGAACTGACGGACAAGCTGACCGACCTCTACCAGGAGAACTACCGGCAACTCCTGCGCATCGCCGTGCTGCTGGTGGACGACCGCGGCAGCGCGGAGGACATCGTGCAGGACGCGTTCGTGCGGGTGTACGACTCGCGGGCGCGGTTGCGCGATCCGGACAAGGCGCTGGCGTTCCTGCGGCAGGCCGTGCTGAACCGGGCCCGTTCGGTGCTGCGGCGCCGGCGCGTCGCCCGGCGGTACCAGCCTCGCCTGGCCACGCGCGACGCGCAACCGGACGACACGGGCCGCGGCGTGGACCGCGCGGTGCTCAGCGCTGCGCTGGCGCAGCTGCCGCGGCGGCAGCGGGAGGCCATCGTGCTGCGCTACTACGCCGACCTCAGCGAAGCGCGGACCGCCAGCGTGATGGGATGCAGCCCGGGAGCGGTGAAGGCGTACTGCTCGCGGGGTGCCGCGCGGCTGGTCGAGTTGCTGGGGGAGCGGGCGTGAGCGGTGAGCGGGAGTCCACAGCGGAACGGCTGCGCGCCCACCTGCAGCGCGCCGTCGAGGACGTGGAACCGGAACCGGGCGCGTTCGCCCGCGTGCTCGCCCGCACGCGCAGGCGCCGCCACCGCCGGGTTCCGGTGCTGTCGGCCGCGGTGACCGTCGCCGCGGCCTGCGGCCTGCTCGTCTACGTCCTCGCCGGGTCGCAGCCCGAGGGCGAGCCGCACCCGGTGAGCGTGCGCCCGAACAGCTACGTCGCCACCGCGGAACCCGGTGTGCTGGCGCTGTACGACATCGCCGGCGGGGGGCGCGGTCCGGACCTGGCGCGGTTCGACCGGAGCCGCCCCGAAGCGCTCGCCGGCACAGCCGAGAACGTGTACGTGCTGGTCGCCGGGACGCAGCGGGAAATCTTCGCCGTCTCGCCCGACGGGCAGCGCCGCCCGGTGGCGCGCGTGCCGGACACGGCTGATCCGTCGATCCTCGCGGCCCGCTCCGGTCGCGTCGCCTACGTCGACCGGCGCGCCGCCGGCGAGGCGGTGGTGCTCGTGGCCGGCGATCGGCGGCGGGAACTCGACGTGCCCGCGGGTTCGAGCGTGCGCGACGTGGCGCTGACCGGGGGCGGACGCGTGGGCGTGCTGCTCGGCGAGGGGCGCTCGACCGAGCTCCGCGTGGTGGATCCGTCCGCGGGCGCGGTCGAGGGCCCGGCGGTGTCCGGTCTGGACAGCGGGGAGTGCGGACCGCTGGCGGTGACCGGCAGCGAGAGCGGTGTGGCGGTGCTGCGGCCCGCCGCGTGCGGCAGCGGCGAGGTGCGCGTGACGAAAGTGGACGGTGCTTCCGGCGCGGTCACCGGCGCCGGCGTCCCGTTCACCGCGGGGGAGCTGCGCCCGGGCCGGCCGCAGCTGTCCACCGACCGGTTGGGGCGGGTGCTCGTCTCCGCGGGGCAGCGGCAGTGGCTCGTGGACGGCGCCGTGGTCCGCGACGTCCCCGCGCAGTGCGCCGCGGACTGCGCCGGGCGGCCCGCGACGCTGTGGGGCTAGACCGGGAGGCGGCGACCCGCACCGGCCGGGCGGCGGGACATGCCCGGGCCGGCGCGAAACGCCCGGTCGGTGTCGATCATCGGGGAGAATCCCCCGCGGTGGATGCGCGGAATCGTCGCGGGGAACTGCTCCGGCTCGCGCGGACGGCGCTGGACCGCCCGCGCGGGCAGCTCCTCGCCGCCCTCGCGGTGTCGGCCTGGACGTTCGGGTGGATCGGCGGGCAGCTGCCGGCCGGTGCGGAACCGAGCGCGTTCGACGTGCTCGGGGCGATGCTCGCGCGGCTCGGGCTGGGCGGTGAGACGTGGAGCGCGCAGCTCGCCACGGCGTGGTCCACCGGTGCCGCGGCGCTGCCCGTGGTGGGAGGGCTGCTCTGGGCCGCCACCACCGAGCGGCACCAGAGCCCGGCGCTGTTCGGGTGGGTGGCGGTGATGCTCGGCTCGGAGCACCTCGGTTACCGGCCCGCGTTCGTGCTCGGGGCCGTCGCGCTGGCCGCTGTGATCGCCCTGCTGTGCGGGTGCGCGATGCTCACCGAAAACTTCGTCGACCGCAGTCCGGTGCTGGTGCCGGTCGACGTGTTGCGCGCCGGGGTGGTCGCCGCGGCGCTGACCGCGGTCGTGCCGCTGCTGCTGCCGCTGCAGCTCGGAGCCTGGCTGACCCGGGCCTACGTGACGCTTCCGCCGCGGCGGCTGCCGCGGCCCGGGCGGTCCGCGCGCGGCGGGTGCGCGGGGGCGGCGCAGGAGGGCGGAGCGGTTCCCGAGCCCCGCTCGGAGCGGTCGGCGCAGCCCCGGTCGGAGCGGTCCGAGGAGTGACCGGAGCCGCGGGTGCGGCGTGCTGCACGGCCGGGCCGCAAGACCCGACAGCGGTAGCTGTGTCACTCGGGAGAGTGATATTCGCGGAGAGCGGGGCAGTGGCCGGGCTCGTGCTGCTTTCGGGGTGATCTTCGTCGGAACGGTTGTCAGCTGCGATGATCACGCGCGGTGCTCGACTCCCTCGCCAGCTGTGTCCGCCCGCGGCCGGGGGCGGGCCCGGTGCTGCGCTGTGGCGCGTGATCGCAACCCCTGTGCAGAATGACGCGTCGAAAGGTGATCGTCATCGGCCCGGTCAGCCACCCGGGGGCCGACTGATCGACGTCGTCGAGGTCGTAGGGGAAGACGTCCCTCGTCGAAGCGGAGGTCAGCAGTGAGCACCCGTGGCAGCACGCGTGGCCCCACGAGCGGCGTGGTCTACGTCCACTCATCGCCGTCTGCGGTCTGTCCGCACGTCGAGTGGGCCGTGTCCGGAGCTCTCGGGGTCCGCACCGAACTGCGCTGGACGGCGCAACCGGCAGCCCCCGGTCAGCTCCGCGCCGACTGCACGTGGTCCGGAGAACCGGGCACCGGCGCGCGCCTCGTCGCGGCGCTGCGCGCGTGGCCGATGTTGCGGTTCGAGGTCACCGAGGACCCCAGTCCGGGCATGGACGGGCAGCGCTTCTGCCACGTTCCGAGCCTCGGGCTGTGGCGCGCGTGCACCAGCGCCAACGGCGACATCGTCGTGGGCGAGGACCAGCTGCGCGCGCTGACCGCCGAGCCGGGCGCGCCGGAGTCCGTGCACCACCGCGTGCAGCAGCTGCTGGGTGCCGCCTGGGACGCGGAGTTGGAACCGTTCCGGCACGCCGCCGAAGGCGACCCCGTCACGACGCTGCACCGCGTCGGCTGAACTGCGGCCCGGGCGTGGTCGCCGGCCGCGGGTGCCGCGCCCGGCGACCGCGCTCGCAGGTCACCGGGAGCGGTCGCCGATCACCGCCGTGGTGGAGTGGGCGCGCACCGCGGTGTGCGAAGCTGGAGCAGTGCGATCGGGTGCCTGGTGGAAATGGAGCCTTCCCCTCGCGGTGGTCGTGCTGCTGGGGTCCCTCGCCGGGGGAGCGGTGGCGCGCCAGCTGTACCGGCCCGCCGCGTCGGCGCAGCAGCCGCCCGTCGCCGAACCGGGCGGGTTGCTGCGGTTCACCCCGGGATCCGACGTGCACCCCGACCGGGACGTGGTCGGCGAGCTGCTGCGCACGCACTTCAGCGCGATCAACGAGCGGGACTACGCCGCGTGGCAGTCCACCGTCACCCCGGCGAAGCAGGCCGAGATGCCGCCGGGGAAGTGGCACGAGGAGTACGCCTCCACGCGCGACAGCGACGTGCTCGTGCACCGCATCGAGTCCGGTTCCCGCCGCGACCTGCGCGTGCACCTGAGCTTCACCAGCCACCAGGATCCCGGCGACGCGCCGCCGCAGCTGCCGCGCCCCTGCGTGCGCTGGCGCGTCGTCTACCCGCTCGAGGTGGGCGACGACGGGCCGCGGCTGGCCACCTCCGGACTGCCCGGCAGCGCCCTCGTCGGCCGCTGCTGAGATCCCTCCTGCCCAGGCGGGTGAGACACCCCCGGGCAGGAGAGGGGCCGGGCCCTCCGGGGAGGGCGTGGCGCCGCACCGGACCACACTGGAACCGTTCCAGAGAGCACAATTTTCATGAAAATTGTGAGTTGTCCCCACACGTGTGCAGGACAATCCGTCCCCACGCGATCGGAGGAGAGGGGAGGTGTATCCGGCTCGGGAGCGACCAGGCCGTGCCGAGGTTCCTCCCCGCCACTCCTGGGCACCCGGGGTCAACCCGGACGTCCAGCCGGCTGGCCGGGCACGTGTCCGCCCGAGGCCCGCGGCCCGGCCTCCGAGGCTCAGAGGGGGATGTTGCCGTGCGCACCGCGGCCGGCGGGGGCGGCGGCCAGCGCCTCGGCGAGGCACCTGCGCGTGTCGTCGGTCTCGAGGACCTCGTCGACCACACCGATCGACATCGCCCGGTCGACACCCCCGGCCACGCGCTGGTGCTCCTCGGTGAGCTGCTCGCGCAGCGCCTCGCGCTCCTCCTCCGGAGCGGCGGCCAGCTTCTTGCGGTGCACGATGTCGACCGCCGCCTTGGCGCCCATCACCGCGACCTCGGCGTTCGGCCAGGCGAACACGTTCGTCGCCCCCAGCGCCGCCGCGTTCATCGCGATGTAGGCACCGCCGTAGGACTTGCGCGTCACCAGCGTCACCCGCGGCACGACCGACTCGCCGAACGCGTGCAGCAGCTTCGCCCCGCGCCGCACGACGCCGCCCCACTCCTGGTCCACCCCCGGCAGGTAGCCGGGCACGTCCACGAGCACCACGAGCGGCACGCCGAACGAGTCGCACATCCGCACGAACCGCGCGGCCTTCTCCGCTGACAGCGAGTCGAGGCAACCGCCCTTGCGCAGCGGGTTGTTCGCCAGCACGCCCACGGTGCGGCCGCCGAGCCTGCCGAGACCGGTCACCATGTTCGGCGCCCACCGCGCCTGCAGCTCGGCGAACTCCGCCGAGCCGTCCGCGCGCGAGTCCAGCAGGTCGTGCACCAGCGGCTTGACGTCGTAGGCGCGCTGCGGGCGGTCCGGCAGGTGCTTGCCGAGGTCGCGCGGGGCCTGCACCGACGGCAGGTCGAACATGCCGGGAGTGGCGAACAGGCCCGTGATCTCGCGGGCCCGCGCGTAGGCGTCGGGCTCGTCGTCGGCGACCACGTGCACCACGCCGGACTTCGAACCGTGCGCCTCGGCGCCGCCGAGCCCCTCCTGGTCGATCTCCTCGCCGGTGACGCTGCGGACCACGTCCGGACCGGTGACGAACACGCGCCCGTCCGGGGCCATGACGACGACGTCGGTCAGCGCCGGCCCGTACGCCGCGCCGCCCGCTGCCGGGCCGACCACCACGGAGATCTGCGGCACGCGGCCGGAGGCGCGGATCATCGCCGCGAACATCTGCCCCATGCCGTCCAGCGACTCCACCCCCTCCGGGATGCGGGCACCGCCGGAGTGCCACACGCCGATCACCGGGCAGCGCTCCCGCACCGCCTGGTCGATGGCGTCGACGATGTGACCGCAGCCCGCCGAACCCAGCGCACCGCCCTTGGCCGTGGCGTCGCTGCAGTAGGCGATGACCCTGGCGCCGCCGATGCGGCCGCGCACGGCGAACATCCCGCTGTCGTCGCGCGGGTGCAGCGGTTCGATGGAGCCCTCGTCCAGCAGTTGTTCCAGGCGCTGCTCCGGGTCGCGGGGATCCCGCTGGTCCGGTGCGTGTTCCGGCCGGGTGGCCAGTGCGGTCATCGAAATGCCTCCGACAGGGAGAACCGGGAAGGACGGGTGTCGCGGTGCGCGGCAGCGGCCGCGCACGCGGGGGAGCGACCCCGTGCGGCACCGGGCGGTGCCGCACGGGGGTTCCGGGTGAACGGGCGGATCAGGCCCGGGTGAAGGCGAGCGCCACGTTGTGCCCGCCGAAACCGAACGCGTTGTTCAGCGCCGCGGTCTGGGCGACTTCGCGCGGCTTGTCCGCGACCACGTCCACTTCGACCTTCGGGTCGATGGTCTCCAGGTTCGCCGTCGCGGGGATGACGCCGCTGTGCAGCGACAGGACGGTCACGATGCTCTCCACCGCCCCGGCGCCGCCGACGAGGTGGCCCAGCGCGCCCTTCGGCGCGGTGACCACCGCGTCCGAGCCGAGCGCCTGGTGCACCGAGTGGGCCTCGCCCACGTCCCCCACCGGTGTGGAGGTGGCGTGCGCGTTGACGTGCCCGATGTCCGCGGGCGAGAGGTCGCCGCTGCGCAGGGCCTTCTGCATCGCGTTGACCTGGCCCAGGCCGTCCGGGTGGCTGCCCGTGATGTGGTAGGCGTCCGAGGTGATGCCGTACCCGGCGAGGTAGCCGTACACCCGCGCGCCGCGCGCCCGGGCGTGCTCGGCGCTCTCCAGGACGACCACGCCGGCGGCCTCACCCATCACGAAGCCGTCGCGGTTCGCGTCGAACGGCCGCGAGGCGTGCTCCGGGTCGTCGTTGCGCGTGCTCAGGGTGCGAGCCTGCGCGAACCCGGCGATCGTGATCGGCGCGATGCAGGCCTCCGCCCCGCCGGCGACGACCACGTCGGCCGCGCCGGAGCGGATCAGGTCCATGCCCTTGGCGAGCCCCTCCGCACCGGACGCGCAGGCCGAGGCGGGGGAGTGCACCCCCGCGCGCGCCCGCAGGTCGAGGCTGACGTGCGCCGCCGGACCGTTCGGCATGAGCATCGGCACCGTCAGCGGGGAGACCTTGCGCAGCCCGTCGCTCTTCAGGACGTCGTCCTGCTGCAGCAGCGTGACCGGGCCGCCGATCCCGGTCCCGATCGACACGCCCAGCCGCTCCGGCTCGACCGACTCGGCCTCGTCGGTGGGCAGGGCGTAGCCGGCGTCCTCCCACGCCTGCCGGGCGGCGATCAGCGCGATGGACTCGCACCGGTCCATCCGCCGCAGCTGGACGCGGGGGAGCACCTCGCCGGGCTCGGTCGCCAGCGGAGCGCCGAGCTTGGCGGGCAGCTCGTAGGTGTCCACCCAGTCGGCCTCGAGCCGGCGGACCCCCGAACGGGCGTTGAGCACTCCGTCCCATGTGGACGCGACGTCGCCGCCCAGCGGCGTCGTCGCGCCCAACCCGGTGATCGCTACGTCTGTGGTCATGCGTTCTTGGTGATGTAGTTCACCGCATCACCCACGGTCTTGAGGTTGGCCAGTTCGTCGTCCGGGATCTTCACGCCGAACTTGTCCTCGGCCTGCACGGCGATCTCCACCATGGACAGGGAGTCGATGTCCAGGTCGTCCACGAAGGACTTCTCGATGCTGACGTCGGCGGCGTCCACACCGGCGACCTCTTCGACGATCGAAGCCAGGCCGTCGACGATCTCGTTCTCGCTCACGGGTTTTCCCTTCCTCGTTCGATGTTGGAGCACGGCAGGACCGCCACGCGGGACGCGCGGCGGCTCACGGGCACACGGCGACCTGCGCGGCGTAGGACAGCCCGGCACCGAAGCCCACGAGCAGCATCACGTCCCCGCTGGAGATCTCCCCCGCAGCGCGCATGTGGTCGATGGACAGCGGGATCGATGCGGAGGACGTGTTGCCCGAGTAAACGATGTCACGTGCCACGACGAGGTCGTCACGCGCACCCTGGCTCTGCAGCTTGCGGGCGATCGCCTCGACGATGCGCAGATTCGCCTGGTGCGGCACCAGCACGTCCACGTCGGGCAGCGAGAGCCCCGCGCGCTGCACGGCCTGCTCGGCCACCGGAGCGATCTGCGTGCTCGCCCAGCGGAAGACCGACTGGCCCTCCTGGTAGATGTACTTGCCCTCGCGCAGGTAGATGGTGTCCACCAGGTCGCCGGCACTGCCCAGCACGCCCGGGGCCAGCCCCGGCTCCTCGGCCGGGCCCACCACGGCGGCGCCCGCGCCGTCGGCGAAGATGATGCAGTTGGCGCGGTCGGTCCAGTCGAGCCACTCCTGGAACCGCTCCGAACCGATGACGAGCACGTTGCGCGCCGTGCCGGCGCGGATCGCGTTGGTGGCCGCGTCGAGCGCGTAGACGAAGCCCGCGCAGGCGGCGTTGACGTCGGAGGCGCCCTTGGCGCCGACGCCGATCTGCTCGGACACCTGCGCTGCCGCGTTCGGGATCTGCCCCGGCATGGTGCAGGTGGCGACGAGCACCTGGTCCACGTCGGAGGGGCTCAACCCCGCGTCCGCGATCGCCTTCGCGCCGGATTCGACGGCCATGCTCACCACGGTCTGGTGCTCCTCGGCCAGGCGGCGGTGCACGATGCCGACGCGCTGCTGGATCCACTCGTCGTTGGTGTCGACGATCTCGGCGAGGTCGTGGTTGGTCACCACCCGGTTGCCCTGGGCGGAGCCGAAACCGAGCAGGCGCGCACCGGCAGCGGGGGCGGGCTGGTTGATGGTCGGTCGAGCGCTCACGCGGCGCCCTCCAGGAGATCGGCGACCTTGTCCAGGTCGGCGGGGTTCTTCAGGGCCACGGTCGTGGTGCCTTTCAGGTCGCGGCGTACCAGCCCGGACAGCGTGCCCGCCGGCGGGAACTCCACCACGGCGTCCACCCCCTGCTCGCCGAGCGCGGCCATGCAGCGGTCCCAGCGCACCGGGTTGGTCACCTGCGACACGAGGCGCTGGAGCACCTCGGAGCCGTCGGTGACCACCGCGCCGTCGGCGTTCGACAGCAGCGGCATGCGGGCGTCGGCCGCGGTGAGCTTGTCGGCGTGCTGGGCCAGGCTCTCCCGCGCCGGTTCCATGAACCGGGTGTGGAAGGCCCCGGCCACCGCCAGCGGGCGCACCCGCGCCCCCTCCGGTGGCTGCTCCGAGAGCTGCTCCAGCGCGCTCGTCCGACCCGCGGCCACGATCTGCCCGCTGCCGTTGCGGTTGGCCGGGTCGAGGCCGAGCTGGTCCAGGTGCGACAGCACCGCCTCCTCGTCCCCGCCGAGCACCGCTGCCATGCCGGTGGGTTCCAGCGCGCAGGCCGAGGCCATCTCGCGGCCGCGCACGGCCGCGAGGTCGACGGCATCGTCCGGCGTCAGCGCACCGGCCAGCGCGGCGGCGGCGAGTTCACCGATGGAGTGCCCCGCGATCGGGGTCGTCTCCGGCAGCGTGAACCGCTCGCGCAGCTGGTCGGCCGCGACGAGGGTGGCCGCGACGACGAGCGGCTGGGTGACGGCGGTGTCCTTGATTTCCTCCGCGTCCGCGGTGGTGCCCAGGCGCAGCAGGTCCAGTCCGGTGCGCTCGCTCCAGGCGCCGATCTGCTCGGTCACGCCGTCGAGCTCCAACCACGGGCTGAGCATGCCGGGGGTCTGGGCACCCTGCCCGGGTGCCAACAGTGCGATCACGCCTGCCACTGAACACCTCGCGGCCGGGCGATCGGGATGACGGCAGGAACGAAGTCGCAGGCGCATTGTTGTGGAGTGTCCACAAATCCCCTGCGGAGCGGTGCCGCGCCGCGCAGAATGCGGGCTGCGGTGCCTGCTGCGCGTGATCTTGCTTGGACGCGCCGTCACCGCAGCTCGAGCGGAACGCGCCGCGCACCGCGGCCGCAGAGGTGATCGGCTGCCCCGCGCGCACGGGGAGGGGGCGCGCCGGCAACCACTGGTGCGCCTCCACAAAGCTGCGCGGCCGCGGGGCTGGACTTCCGCAGATCCGGGCCTCCGCGGAGCTGCGCGGCCGCGCACGCCCGGTCGCCGCCGCGCCCGCTGCTCGGGAGGTGCCGGTGGAGGACCGCTCCCGCGCCGGCGCGGAGGCTCACCACAGCCCGCGGGACTTCGCCAGCCGCCCCACGGCGAGCGCGACCCGGAGCACGTGCGCGTCCCGCGCGTTCGACGGGGTGTGCCCGGTGAGCTCGCCGATCCGGCGCAACCGGTACCGCACCGTGTTCGGGTGCACGTACAGCTGGCGGGCGCAGCTCTCCAGCACGCCGCCCACCTCGAGGTAGGCGTCCACCGTCTCCAGCAGGGCGCTGCCCGCGTCCGTCAGCGGGATCATCACCTCTTCGACCAGCTGCCGCTCGGCCTCGGGATCGCCCGCGAGCGCGCGTTCCGGCAGCAGCTCGTTCGACGGCACCGGGCGCGGTGCCGACGGCCAGCCGGCCACGGCCCGCAGCCCGGACATCGCGTCGCTGGCCGAGCGGTGCGCCTCGGCCAGGCTCGGCACGGTCGGCCCCACCACGACCGGGCCCTCGGCGAACGCCTCGGCCAGCCTGCCGGCGGCCTCCCGGCCGGCCCGCTCCTCGCGGGTGCTGCCGTGGACCACCACCAGTCGGCTGCCCTGCACCCCGAGCAGCACCGGGCAGCCGATCCGAGCGGCCCGGCTGCGCACCTGGTACACGATCGACGGCGGGTCGTCCTCGGGGGCGGTGCCCACGAGGACCGTGGCCTCGGAGGACTGGTTCCAGCCGAGCGCGGAGGCGCGCGAGAGCAGCGACTCCTCGGCGTCCCCGCGGACGATGCCGTCCACCACGAGCGCCTCCAGCCGCGCGTCCCACGCGCCGCGCGACTCGGCAGCGGCCGCGTACGAGGTGGCCGCGGCGAACGCGATCTCGCGGGTGTAGCGCAGGATCGACTCGGTCAGCCACCGGTGCTCGGTGTCGTCGGCGGCCAGTCCCGGCAGCCGCTGCTCGAACACGTCGATGGCCACCCGCACCAGCTCCAGCGTCTGCCGCAGGCTCACCCACCGGGACAGGTCCCGCGGCGCCGTGCGGAAGGCCTCGGCGGTGAGCCGGATCGCCTCGGTGGAGTCCTGCAGCCACGCGACGAAGTTGGACACGCCGGTCTGGGTCACCAGCAGCACGCTCGCCCGCTGATCCGCGGGGAGCCGCTGGAACCAGGGCAGGCGCTGCTCCATCTCGGCCACGCTGGCGCTGGCCAGTTCCCCGGAGGCGTGCTCCAGGCGGTGCAGGGTGGCCGCGCTCAGGTCCGAGCGCGTGGCGCCGGCCCGCTCACCTGCCGTTTCGTAGCTCATACCGCCAGAGTCCCACGCGGGTGCTCCGCGGGGATGGCGCCCTCGCGCCGGCGAGCGGTGCGTCACCGGGGCGCGTCGCGTAACCGCTGCAGCCGCTTCACGAGCGCGGGCTGGTGCGCCACGGCCTCCGGCTCGTCGAGCAGCCGGTTCAGCCGCCGGTAGTACTGCATCGCCGAGAGGCCGAAGCGTTCCTGGATCACGCGTTCCTTGTTGCCCGCGCGCTGCCACCACTCGTTCTCGAACGCCAGGATGGCGCGGTCGGTGTCGTTCATGGAATCGCTCATGGCTCCGCCCTCCGCAGGGTCACTCTACCAGGGAACGCCCGCGCTTGCGCACGCCTGTTCGACGGACCCGCGGTCCGGCCCCGGTGGTTCGAATTCCCGCCAACGGCCTTGCGGGGCCGCTGCGCGCGTGGTGGATTCGTCCGGTGATCAACACCTGAGCGAAGGGCGGGACGATGGGCCGCTTCCTGCGAAACGCGCTCCGGCGCAGAGCGCTCGCCGCCGCCGCGGCGTGCGCGGTGCTCGCGCCCGGACTGGCCGGGGCGGCGCCGGTGGCACCGGCCGCGCCCGAGCAGCCGCGCACGGGCTTCGAGGACAGCGGCGGCGCCCGCTGGACCACCCCCGCCGAGGGGGCCGACTTCCTGCGCGCCGTCGACCGGCAGCACGCGGACGTGTCGGTGCGGCGCATCGGCACCACCGTGCAGAACCGGCCGCTGCGGCTCGTCGGCCTCGGCAACCCGGCCGGCACCACGGCGCTGTTCGTGTGCTCGCAGCACGGCGACGAGCCCTCCGGGCGCGAAGCCTGCCTGAGCCGCATCCGCGACCTCGCCACCAGCGAGGACCCGGCCGTGCGCGCCCTGCTGCGCAGCACGCGGCTGCTGTTCGTGCCCAACGCCAACCCGGACGGCCACGTCGCCCGCACCCGCGAGAACGCCCGGGGCACGGACATCAACCGCGACCACCTCGAACTGGCCTCGCCGGAAGCGCGCGCCCTCGCCCGGGTGATCCGCGACCGCCAGCCGGACGTGGTGCACGACCTGCACGAGTACGGCGCCGAACCGCCGTACTACACCGCGGACCTGCTGGCGCTGTGGCCGCGCAACCTGAACACCCGCCCCGGGGTGCACGAGCTCGCCCGCGGCCTCGCCCGCGACCACGTGCTCCCCGAGGCCGCCGCTGCCGGGTACAGCACCGGCGTCTACGGCATGTGGACCGACCCGGCGACGGGCGAACCCGTCAAGCAGGTCGCCGGCGACGGGCAGGAGCGGATCCTGCGCAACACCGCCGGGGTCAAGCACGCCCTCGGACTGCTCGTCGAGGCCCGCCAGGACCCGATGACCGAGGAGGAGAAGGCCGATCCCGCGGTGAACAACCGGCGCCGCGTGCACTCCCAGCAGACCGGGATCACGGCCACCCTGCGGATGCTGCGCGAACGCGGCGCGGACATCGACCGCGCGACGCAGCAGGCCCGCGCCGCCGGCCTGCGCGACGCGGGTCCGGTCTACTTCGGCGGCGCGGACAACGAGCGGCCCGCCCCGGAGGAGGTGGACACCGACCCGCCGGTCGGCTACCACCTCTCCGCGGGCGAGTACGCGGCGCTCGCGCCGACGCTGCGGCTGCACGGCGTGCGCAGCGTCGCCGCACCGGACGGCGGTCGGTTCGTCCCGCTGCGGCAGCAGCAGCGCGCTCTCGTGGCGCTGCTGCTCGATCCGCGCGCCGAGCACGGCGTGCGGTGAGCGGTCACGCCGCCCCCGGATCGGAGGTCTGCGGGCCGGCCGCCTGCGGATCGTCGATCCGGTAGCGGCGGCTCGCCTCCGCCACCTGCGAGCGGTCCATCCGACCCTCGCCGACCAGCGCGGACAGCGCGGCCACCACCATGGACTCGGCGTCCACGAGGAACACGCGGCGCGCCGCCGGCCGGGTGTCGGAGAAGCCGAACCCGTCCGCGCCGAGGCTGTACATCGGTCGCCCGACCCAGGGGCGGATGAGGTCCGGCACCGCGCGCATCCAGTCCGAGGCGGCCACGAGCGGGCCCTGCGCGTCGGCCAGCGCGCGCGTCACGTAGGGCACCTGCTCGTCCTCCGGGTGCAGCAGGTTGTGCCGGTCCGCGGCCTCGGCCTCGCGGCGCAGCTCCGTCCACGAGGTCACCGACCACACGTCGGCGTAGACGTCCCACTCGTCGGCGAGCAGCTCCTGCGCCCGCAGCGCCTCCGGCATGGCCACGCCGGAGGTCAGCAGCTGCACCCGGGGGCCGGGCTCCTGCTCGCCCGGCCGGTAGCGGTACAGGCCCTGCAGCAGGCCCGGCACGTCCAGCCCCTCCGGCTCCGGCGGCTGGTGGTACGGGTCGTTGTAGACCGTGAGGTAGTAGCAGACGTTCTCCGCGTTCTCGCCGTACATCCGCCGCAGCCCGTTCCGCACGATGTGGGCGATCTCGAACGCCCACGCCGGGTCGTAGGAGACCACCGCCGGGTTGGTGGCGGCCAGCAGCTGCGAGTGCCCGTCGGCGTGCTGCAACCCCTCACCGGTGAGCGTGGTCCGCCCCGCCGTGGCGCCGAGCAGGAACCCGCGCGACATCTGGTCGGCCATCGCCCACAGCGAGTCGCCGGTGCGCTGGAAGCCGAACATCGAGTAGAAGATGTACACCGGGATCATCGGTTCGCCGTGCGTGGCGTAGCTGGTGCCCGCGGCGGTGAACGACCCCACCGAGCCGGCCTCGTTGATGCCCTCGTGCATGATCTGGCCCTGCTCGCTCTCCCGGTAGGCGAGCATCAGCTGGTCGTCCACCGGCGTGTAGTGCTGGCCGAGCGGGTTGTAGATCTTCTGCGAGGGGAACATCGAGTCCATCCCGAACGTGCGCGCCTCGTCCGGGATGATCGGCACCAGCCGCGGCCCGACCTCCTCGTCCTTGGCCAGCTCCTTGATCAGGCGCACGAACGCCATGGTGGTGGCCACCTGGTGCTTGCCCGAGCCCTGGCGCACCACGTCGTAGACCTGGTCGCCGGGCAGGGCGAGCGGTTTGGCGCGCACCCGGCGCTCCGGGACGAACCCGCCGAGCTGCTTGCGGCGGTCCAGCAGGTACTGGATCTCCGGGGCGTCCTGACCGGGGTGGTAGTACGGCGGCCGGTACGGGTCCTGCTCCAGCTGCTCGTCGGTGACCGGGATGCGCAGGCTGTCCCGGAAGAGCTTGAGGTCGTCGAGGGTGAGCTTCTTCATCTGGTGCGTGGCGTTGCGCCCCTCGAAGCTCGGCCCGAGCCCGTAGCCCTTGATCGTCTTGGCCAGGATGACCGTGGGCTGGCCGTGGTGCTCCAGCGCCGCCTTGTAGGCCGCGTAGACCTTGCGGTAGTCGTGCCCGCCGCGCCGCAGGCCCCAGATCTCCTCGTCGCTGAGGTTCTTGACGAGCTCCTTGGTGCGGGGGTCGCGGCCGAAGAAGTGCTCGCGGACGAACGCGCCGTCGTTGGCCTTGTAGGTCTGGTAGTCGCCGTCCGGGGTCGTGTTCATCAGGTTGATCAGCGCGCCGTCCCGGTCGGCGTGCAGCAGCGCGTCCCACTCGCGGCCCCAGATGACCTTGATGACGTTCCACCCGGCCCCGCGGAAGAACGACTCCAGCTCCTGGATGATCTTGCCGTTGCCGCGCACCGGGCCGTCGAGCTGCTGCAGGTTGCAGTTGATCACGAAGGTCAGGTTGTCCAGGCCCTCGTTGCCCGCGATCTGCAGCAGGCCGCGGGACTCGGGCTCGTTCATCTCGCCGTCGCCGAGGAACGCCCACACGTGCTGCCGGCTGGTGTCGGAGATGCCCCGGTCGTGCAGGTAGCGGTTGAACCGCGCCTGCATGATCGCGTTCATCGGCCCCAGGCCCATGGACACGGTGGGGAACTCCCAGAAGTCGGGCATCAGCCGCGGGTGCGGGTAGGACGGCAGCCCGCCGCCGGGACCGCGGTGCGAGTACTCCTGGCGGAACCCGTCGAGCTGCTCCGTGCCCAACCGCCCCTCCAGGAACGCCCGCGCGTACACGCCGGGGGAGGCGTGCCCCTGGATGTAGAGCTGGTCGCCCCCGCCGGGGTGGTCCTTGCCGCGGAAGAACCAGTTGAACCCGATCTCGTACAGGCTGGCGGAGGAGGCGAACGAGGAGATGTGCCCGCCGACGCCGATGTCCGGGTGCTGCGCGCGGTGCACCATCACCGCGGCGTTCCAGCGCATCCACGCGCGGAACCGGCGTTCGGTCTCCTCGTCGCCGGGGAACCACGGTTCCTGCTCGGTCGGGATCGAGTTGACGTAGTCGGTGCTGGTCAGCGAGGGAACACCGACGCCGCCCTCGCGGGCCCGCTCGAGCAGCCGCAGCATGAGGTAGCGGGCGCGCTGCTGGCCCGCGTTGCCCAGCACGGCGTCGAACGACTCCATCCACTCGGCGGTCTCGTCCGGGTCGATGTCCGGCAGGTGGGCGGCCTGCCCGTCGCGGATGATGCGCACGCGCTCGGTGCGGGCGGTGTTGGGGTTGTCGTTCGGCGAGGACAACGGAACATCCTCCACTGCGTCGTGGACTGTGGCGGGGAGCGGCCGTCCAGGGCGGCCGCGGCGCGGACGGCCGCCGGGGCGGACGTCCGCGTGACGTCGGACACTGCCCATGGTCGCATTTCGCGGCGCGATCGGGAGGGGGAGCGGATGCGGAGTTTGGCCCTCCTCCGGGTGTCCCCGCTGGCGCGCGGGGGCTAGAGTCGGATCACACGAGACGCCGTCGGCGTGTCGGGCACGCGAGCGGTTGCGCCGGGGGCACTTGGCAGTGTTCGCTGACGACCGCATCGGAAAGATCCACGTGCGGTGGCAACCGCACCACAGCATTGGAGGAGTGAGAGCACCGTGGTCGCCGCGGGAGACGCCGGCAAAGGCGAAGTCGACGTCGCCGACCGGCTTGCGATCGAGCCGGACCTGATCGTCCAGGAACTCGGCTGGGACGAGGATGTCGATGACGACGTCCGGGCCGCGATCGAAGAGCGTTGCGGGAGTGACCTGCTCGAGGAAGATGCCGACGAGGTGGTCGACGTCGTGCTGCTGTGGTGGCGTGATGACGATGGCGACCTGACGGACACTCTTCTCGATGCGATGACTCCGCTGTCGGACGAGGGGGTCATCTGGGTGCTGACCCCCAAGACGGGCCGGGAGGGGTACGTCGAGCCGAGCGATATCGCCGAGGCCGCCGACACCGCGAACCTGGCGCAGACGGCCAACGTCAACATCGGCGAGAACTGGCTGGGAACGCGCCTCGGCGGGCGCCGGGCCAAGGCCGGGAAGCGCTGAAGCTCGGCGGTGGGCGCTCCGCGCGAGGCGCCCACCCCCGGCCCCGCACCGGGCCGTCGCCCGGTCCGATGGTCATGCCTGCACCGGGCTGCGCGGTGTAGGTTCGATCGGGAAATCTCATGTCGAACGAAGGGTGCACTCATGACGGTTGAGGTCGGTGCGCAGGCGCCGGACTTCACACTGCCGGACTACAACAAGCAGCAGGTCTCGCTGTCCGACTACCGCGGTCAGAAGAACGTGCTCGTGGTTTTCTACCCGTTCGCGTTCAGCGGTGTCTGCCAGGGCGAGCTGTGCCAGGTGCGGGACGACCTGAGCTCGTTCCAGAACGAGAACGTGCAGATCCTCGGTGTTTCCGTGGACACGCCGTTCTCGCTGAAGGCCTGGTCCGACCAGGAGGGCTTCACCTTCCCGCTGCTGTCGGACTTCTGGCCGCACGGTGAGACCGCGCAGGCCTACGGCGTGTTCAACGCCGACGCGGGCATGGCGCTGCGCGGGACCTTCCTGGTCGACAAGGAGGGCGTCGTGCGCTTCGCCGAGGTGAACCAGCCCGGTGACCCGCGCGACCAGGAAGGGTGGAAGAAGGCCCTGGCGGAGCTGGCGGCCTGAACCACCTGAGTACCGCGCGTGGCCCACCGGTAGAGTGGGATCAACGGTTCGACCTGCCGGTCGGCCACGTCCGGGGCGCATAGCTCAGCGGAAGAGCACTTGCCTTACAAGCAAGGGGTCGCTGGTTCGAGCCCAGCTGCGCCCACCCTCCTTTCCCAGTTCAGCGGGTCGTTCTTCCCGCGGGATGTCGTTCGCTGAAGCGCTGGGTGACTACCTGGGTGATTGCGGATCGCGGTCCCCGCCGAGGAGCCGAGCCGGCGTCGCGGTCGGCTCGGCGGAGGCGGATCGGGCCTACCGGTTCTGAACGGGTCGGGGCTCCGGCTGCTGTCGTGCCCGAGCGTCCGCCGCGGCTCTGCTCGGAGCTGGGGCGGCGCGTCGTGCGTCCACCTGCGCGGAGCTCGGATGCCCGGTCGTCGGTGGCAAGGATGTCGCTTCAGCTCCCCGGCCGAGTGCGGAGCCGAGCGGCTGTTCGCGGTGCGGAGCTGATTTCCGCGCGGCGCGAATATGCAAGGCCGAAGAAGGCGAGTCTTCCGGGGCCTCTCGACCCGCGCTGCTCCGCGCGTGCGGACTGAATCAACAGCGGGATCGCCTCTGCTATCGTTCCTGGTCAAAAAGGGTGCTCCCCGCGCACGCGGGGGTGATCCGACGGCACCCCGGTAGTCACCCCGGACGAGATGGTGCTCCCCGCGCACGCGGGGGTGATCCGCAGCACGAGTGGAACTTCTACGACGAGGTCCGGTGCTCCCCGCGCACGCGGGGGTGATCCCCAGGCAGAAGATTGGGCGGATGAGGCCACGTCGTGCTCCCCGCGCACGCGGGGGTGTTCCGGAACCAGGCCCGAGCGTGCGCCGACGCCAGCTGTGCTCCCCGCGCAGGCGGGGGTGATCCCCGCAACCATCATTTCGTGGTGGACCCGGCGAAGTGCTCCCCGCGCACGCGGGGCCAAATCGGTGGGGCGCCGCTCACCGGTCGCTTCATCGAACTGCTGAGCCGACTCCTGCTCCCGGTTTCGCATCGTGAAGATCCGGTCTACGGCCCGGGCTCGGTGATGACGGGGCGATGCTGCGAACGACCTTGGGGAGGGCGCAATTCCGCACCCGCGGAGCTCGTCGGTCGGCCGAACCGTGTGCGGCGTACGTGCCTGCGAGGCAACGAGCTCGAAGGAGCTGTTGCGGTCGCTGGTGAACGCGTAGCCAGCACTGGCGCGTTCGCAGCCTGCGCTGTCACCACGGGGTTCGGGCGGCCGGTGGTTGTCGCGATCAGGAACCGCGGAACTTCCGCCGTCCGATCTCGGCCAGAATCACCAGCAGCGCGAGTGCCGTGAGCACGATGACCACCCACGTGACCGCATCGGGTAGCAGCGATGAGCGATCAGACGTGACCGTGGACAGCAGGGACGTCAAGACCAGGGCCATGATGATCGACTCGGTCACCAGAAACCAGAGCGGTGTGCGCTTCATCAGCACCTGCGCTCGTGTCTCGCGCGGGTGTGGTGGGGCCTGCTGAGGGACTGCGGTTGGCCGCTCGTCGCAGGAACGGCAACGGATCCGTGCGATCTTCCACCGCAGCTACGGCACGTGGATCCCGAGCTCGCTCGGGGGCGTGTGCCTGCTGGGCGTGGAGTGAGCATGCTGGCGCGTGCGGATGCTCGGTGGTCGGGTGTCAGAGGTGCCGCAACCGACCCCCGCGCCGGGCGCGGGGGTTCGTGTAGCGGAACTGGTGCCTCCGGGAAGCGCGGAATTGCTGGGCGGCGAGCAGGCCGGTCTTCCGAGTCCACTTGGCGCTGGATGCTTCTGGTGCGGAGTGACCCTGCAGCGGGGTTCCGTCTGCTAACGTCCCTGGTCATCAAGGGTGTTCCCCGCGCACGCGGGGGTGATCCTGACTGCCATCGGCTCGTCGGCCTTGGTGGCGTGTGTTCCCCGCGCACGCGGGGGTGATCCGCCGCAGACGTCCGGTCGCTCGACGATGTCGAGGTGTTCCTCGCGTACGTGGGGGTGATCCCAGGACCGCTTCGAACAGATCGCTGAGGAGATCGTGTTCCCCGCGCACGCGGGGGTGCGCCCGCCGGCCTCGGCGGGCGCTGCTCGTTCAGCCGCTCTCCGGTCCGCAGCTAGCCGCCCCGTTGCCCTCCGGCGCGAGGCTCAGGAGCCCGCAGCCGTAGGCCTTCGCCGGCCCGACCCCGTCGATGATCGCCTGGACGAGCTGGTCCGGATCGGTCACGACCAGGCGCCCGTCGAAGCGCACTGGTGCCACGGTGATCTTGTTGCGCCGGGCCTTCGCCTCGCCGGTGTCGTCCTGCTGCCGCCCGCTGAGGTCGGGCAGCGGGGTCGCCGCCACGTCCGGCTCACCGGTCCTGCCCGCAGGGAGGACGAACCCGCGCTGTTCCGCCTGCCGGGCCAGCCAGGAGAGCTGCTCCTCCGGCCGCTGCAGGGGGACCCGGCGGTTGTGCCGGCGGGTCCCGTCGTTGCGCTGGTCGTTGTTCGGGTGCAGCCGCCGCGTCGGGTTCGCGACGATCCGGAACCGGAACGCGGCACCGGGCCGGACGGCCTGCAGCACGGGTTGCAGGCCGCGCACCTTCCCCCGTTCGCAGAGGTAGTTCTCCGGCAGCCCGTCCCAATCCGGCCGGGTGCGGCTCTGCACGTACAGCACGTACCCCTCCGCCGCGCGGTCGAGCCGCCAGAGCACGCCGTGCTCGCGGCGCGCGGGGGTCTGCTCGGTGTCCGGGAACGCCCGCATCACGGTCCGGTGCATGTCGTGCACGTTCGCGACGTCGCGGCGGAAGTGCCGGGAGAGGGTGTTGACCGGCAGCTTACTCAGGAACATCGACAAGCTCCATCGTGGAATCCGAAGGCACGGGCACCTCCCCGGTGCGCACGGCCCGCGTGGCGTAGCGGCGGTCGCGGCGGTCGAACGATTCCGGGTGGTCGTGCCGCGGTTCGGCCGCGGGGTCGGTGACCGCGGTGTCGACCACGGTGCGCAGGTGCGCGTCGGGGTCGTCGGCGGCTTCCCGCCTCTGGTCCGCGCGCGTTTCCAACCACGGGTGCGCCCGCAGCACGTCCTCGAGCGGGCGGGCGAAGCACCCCGTGCCCTCGGTCGACCGCCGGTCGGCAGCGGCGACGAGCGGGCGGGCCGGGACGAACGCCTTGCGGCCGAAGAACAGCGGCCAGCGCGGTGCCCGCACGGCCCGTTCGAGCTCGGCGAGCATGTCCTCCTCGCCTTCAAGGGCGACGAGGAACAGCGCGTCGGCGAGGTAGTAGCGGTGGCTGACCACCGTGCGGTGGCCCTTCCCGTCGGTGTTGGGAACGTCCTGCGCCGTGTGGAAGTCGCGTTCGACCAGCCCCTCGCGGTCCACGCGCACCCCCATCCGCAGGGCGGCGAGTTTCGAGATGGCCTCGTCGTCGCGGGCGATCCCCCGGGCCGCAGCCAGGAGGCCGACGATGCCCGACTTGGTGGGCTCGCGTTCCGTGTCGCGGATGATGAACTTCGAGCGGCTGCCCCAGGACTGCATCGGTGCGTCGATGCGCAGTGCCATCGTGCGTGTCGTCATGGTGCTCAGAACGTCGTCGCGGCGAGGGTGCGTTCGGTGAGGTCCTCGACGGACCAGGCCTGGTCGGCCGCGTCCAGCACCGGCAGCTCGCAGGACAGCGCCGCGCCCGTGACGCTGCGGATCCCGTCCTCGCCGTAGAAGCCGCGCAGCGTGTTGAAGTGGTCGAGCATCCTCCGGGTCGAATCGGTCATCAGGTCGGTGCCGCCCACGGGTTCGAGGAAGGCGTTGGCGAGGTTCCAGCTGCCGTGCTCGCGCACGACGGTCAGCAGCGTTTCCGGCATGGTGTGTGCGGCCATCGAGTTCTGCTTGCCGCTGGGGCGTGCCGCGAAGAACGAGCGCAGCCAGGCTCGCGCGGCGCGCGCGGCCAGTTCGCCGTCGCCGCCGAGGTTGCTCGTCAGCTGCGCGGTGTCGAGGTTGGCGTAGCGGTAGTAGCAGGCGGCGTTGAAGTCCACGGTGCCGATCATGTCCGCGCCGGCCTCGCCGTCCGGTTTGAGGTCATCGACGGCGGTGTAGAAGTCGAACTCGCTGGCCACGGCGTGGGTGGAGATCGCGTGCGCCACCTGGCTCGCGGCGTCGACGTTGAAGTCGGTGTTGTCGGCGACCATCCTGCCGAACAGGGCGACGTCGGCGACGCGCTCGGCGTTGAGGATGCGGCGGCCTTCGGCGAGGTCGTCCTTCGTCGGTTTGGTCTTGTCGTTCTTGCTGTTCTTGCCCTTCTGGTCGGAGCCGCCCCGGGCGGCCGCCGCCTTGGCCAGGTCGTCCCAGTTGCGCCGGCAGTAGTCGGCGAGTTCCTGCTGCGCAGTGCGTCCCACGAACAGCAGGTACTGCGTCAGGTCGTTCTTGTCGACGTCGAAGCCCAGCTTGCGGATGCCCTCGCGCACCACGGAGCGGGTGTCCGCACTGGACTCCTCCGCGCCGTCGATGAGGGCTGCGGCGCCGGCGACGAGCCGCTTGGTGCGCAGGCCGGTCTCCTCGACGTCCAAGCCGTGGTGCTGGAACAGACCGCGCGCGGAGCGCTTCATCGCTTGGCTGGAGATGCGCCCCCGCACGGCTCCACCGAACGTCACGGACTTGGGCTGGCCGACGTCGTCCCGGTTGAGGTTGCTCGTCGGGAAGGACTGCAGCAGGTGCAGTTCGAGGATCACGTGTTCCTCCCTTTCGTCGAGGACTTGCCGTTGCTGGCGTGCACGGTGCGGTAGTACTCGCGCGTCCAGCGCAGCCGCACGTCGTGCTGGTGCGCTGTCGCCTCCTGCGACGCGAGGACGCAGAGATCGCGCAGCAGTCGCAGGTAGTCGAGCTCGATCGCGTGCGCGCGCAGGAGCTGCACGGCCTGCCGCAGGTGGTGCGGCAGCCGGTCCGGCCCGACGGTGACGAGTTGCCGCAGCCGTGCTTCCACGGACGGTGCCGGGGACTGCTCGGTGGAGTCCGGGCGGCTGAGCCATCCCAGGGAGGTGCCCAGCGACCCGCCGTCGGAGCCGGTGCTCGGGTGCAGCGCGAAGAGCCCCGCGGTCAGCAGCCACGCGTGCTCCTGCCAGTGCGGCGGGTCGTGCTGCATCACCAGGTCGTAGGCGGCCGGCGCCGGGTAGGGTCTGCCCACGCCCCTGCGCAGTTCCGCCAGTCGTTGCCGCGCCTCGCGGACGCGGTGGTTCTCCTGGGAGGCCAGGTTCGCGGCCATCCGCTGCAGGTCGTCGACGAACTGCTGCTGCCGCTCCTCGTGGCTCTGCTCAGCCATCCTCGTCCTCGTCCTCGTCGTTCGGGTCGTAGTACTGCCCCGTGCGTGCGTCGAACTGCTTGCACAGCCAGATGAGCAGGCCCTCGAAGTCGTTCATCGACTGCGCCAGGGCCTGCAGGTGGCGGGCGTCGCCGCGCGGCACGTTCCCGGCCCACCGGTCCGCGGCCTTCTTCGCCGTTCGCCGGACGTCCTCCCGCCACTGGTCGAGGGCGTCGAACAGCGCTCGTTGCCGCTGGCCGCGGTCGTCGAGGTTCAACGCGCGCCCCGAGGCCCTGAGGAGATCGGCGAACGGTTCGGACAGGCGGGGCCAGTACCACTGCGCCAGCAACCGGCGCTGCGAGGGGTTCTCGCCGGAGAGAGCGGCGGTGCAGTCGCGTTCCAGCCTCTTCAGCGCATCGCCGACGTCATCGGCCAGGCCGACGGCGAGGCCGAGCAGCTCCCCCACGGCGTCGTTGCGGGGATCGGCACGCAGCAGCGCCACCGGCGCGGGCAGCGTCTCCTGCTGCCACGCGTGCACCGCCCCGCCCTGCGAGTTGAGCTGCTGGCCGAACACGCGCAGCGTGTACACGCTTTCCCGGGAGAGGAGCTCATCACCGGCCCGCTCCGCGAGGTGGGCGAGGGTGCGCGGGCGTTCGCGGTGCGCGTCCTCCCCGTCGCCGAGGAGCAGTTCTCGCGCGTGGCGCCACACCCCGCGCAGCTCCTCGAGAACCACGGGTTGCGCCGGGCCTTCTTTGACGATGTTCTTGCCGCGCTTCTTGGTCCGGTACCGGAAGGCGGCCATGAGTTCGCTCTTCGGCAGCTCGGTGCGCAGGCGCGTCCCCGGGGTGATGACCGCGCCGTCGACTCGCAGGCCCTGCTCGGTGCGCGTCGGGTGCAGCAGCACGCGTCGGGAGGGCCAGGTGAGCACGTCCGTCCAGCCGTAGGGGGCGCGCCCCTGCTGGTCCGGCTCCGGTCCTGGCGGGTCGTCGAGCTCCCACACCGGGCAGTCCTCCGGGAAGCTCGGTTCGGGGTACCCCGCGTCCGGATGGTAGAGGGGCATGTTCAGCACGAGCGTCTCGTGCAGCGTCGAGCCTTCCACCAGCGTCGTCGCGAACCGGTTGGCCAGCCCGGCTTCGGACGACTTGTCGGTGCGGTAGGGCGTTTTCATGCCGCCGGCGTCGAACGCCTGCAGGGTCACCAGCCACCGCGCGGCTTGGGCGGGCGAGATCGCCACATGCTCGTCGGAGGTGGTGTGGTCGAACAGCGTCGCGTTGTTCCCCGTGGCGCGGTGCGGTAACAGCTGGCTGACACTGCCCGGCGCCTTCTCCCGCAGGCCGGGCGCCTGCATGAACGGCCGCTCCGGGTGGAACAGGTCGAACCGGTCGGAGAACCGTTCCACGTACTCCTCGAAAGCCTGCTCGTCCTGCTCGTTTTCGTGCAGCGAAGACGCCTTCCACAACCGTTCCCACGCAGCGTCGTCCTTGGGCCCGTAGCAGCGGTGCGCGAAGGCCAGCAGCATCCGGTGCAGCGCCGCGGTCACCACCGGGGACTCGCCTTCCAGCCAACGCAGCTCGTGCGCCCGCGTGAACGCCTCGCGGAGGCTGACCTCGTCGGTCTTGCCGTCGCACGTGACGACCGGCAGCCACGGCTCGGTGAGCAGATCGAACGTCGACATGCCTTCCTCGTGCGTTGGAGACAGGTGCAGTGCGGTGCGTCCTCCCGTCGACGCGGCGGGATGCGCCGCGCTCATGTCGACCGCTCCTGGACGAGCAGGCCGAACGTCGCGTCGTGGTGGACGGTCACGTCGTCCACCACCGCGCGGCCGTGCGCGTCCAGTTCAAGCAGGTGGTGTCCGCGCAGCAAGCCCGAGCGGTCGAACGCCGGCGGTCTCGGCAGGGATTCGCGCAGCGCCGCCACGGCGCCGGGGGAGAGGTCCACCGGCGCGGACAGGGTGATCGCCGACTCCGCCAGGTGCTCCGCCAGCTCGTCGTCCAGTTCCGCTGCCGCGGGGTCCACCGGGCGGCCGCCGCGACTGCGGAGCTCGCCAGATTCGCCGGACCACGCGGGCACCACTGTGACCGCCGCTTGCACGAGCGGCTCCCGCACCTCGTCGTCCTCGTCCTGGTTCATCGCTGCTCCTGTCGCGCCCGGTCGCCGCGGTCTTTGCGCGTGCGGCTGGGACTGGTCGTGCGCGCGGTGAACTCGCTGAGGCTCCGGCTCGGGATCGAGGTGCGCAGCGCGGCGTCCTCGCCGTTGAAGGCGTCCACGTGGTCGGTGCGTGCGAACCGCCACCGGGACTGCGCCCACTGCTCGTGCTGCGCCTCGTCCTCGGGGCGGAGTTCGTCGACGTACACGCTGTGCACGAGCTTCGGCACCGCCGCCGGCATGTTCCAGGTGCGTTCGGCGCGCAGGAGCTCCACCGTGGAGATGCTGAGGTACTGCCGGTACACGTTGGACTCGAACCGATATCTGCGCTTGTCCTTGCGCCGCGCCCCCTCCTCGGGACGGGGGTCGAAGACCCCCAGCACGCGTTCGGTGACGGGGCGGTCCCGCCCGTGGTGCCGGTGCAGGCGGCCGGCGCGCTGCACGATCAGGTCCACCGGGCACGGATCGGTGAGCATGACGTCGAAGTCCAGGTCCAGGCTCTGTTCCAGCACCTGCGTGCCCACCACGATTCCGCGGCGCTCGGCGCCGTGCGCGCCGAACTTCTCCTGCAGCTCGCGCTCACACCGGACTCGCTCCCCGGCGTCGAGCTGCCCGGTCAGGAAGAACAGCTCGGGCGGGTGTTGCCACTGCGCGCGTTCGGCTTTCAGCAGTTCGAAGGTTGCCTTCGCGCGTTTCACCGTGTTGTGGATGATCGCAGCGCACCCGTGCTCGCCGATGTGTTCGTGGAGCCACGCGAGGAAGTCCGCGGCGTCCTCGCGGGCGGGCTGCGAGCGCTCGCGCACCCAGTGCAGGACGAGTGGGTTCTGGGCGCTGACCGCGAATTCCGCTTTCGCCGGCCGGTCGACGCCGTCGCACCACGTGGCACGCCAGCCGCCGGGCTGCGCCACGGCGGGTTCTTCGGGTTCCGAGGCGGGGTTGCAGCGGCCGGATCGCCACTGGCCGATCAGCTCTTCGCGACGCGTGGCGGCCAGCGTCGCGGACATGAGGATCACCGTGATCCCCAATCGTCCGCACCACCACAGCAGGCGGTCCAGCAGGGTCGAGGTGTACGTCTCGTAGGAGTGCACCTCGTCGAGGATGAGGACCTTGCCGCTCAGGCACGCCAGTCGGAGGAAGTTGTGCCGCGAGCGGATCACCGCCTGCAACGCCTGGTCGATCGTGCCCACGCCGATCGGCGCGGCGAGCCCGCGCTTCTTGGTGAACCACTCGCGCGCCTCGTTGGTTCCGCGTTCCTCCTGCGGCTCCTCGCTGGCCCCCGGGGATTCGTCGTCGTCTCCGGGTGCCGGCTCGTCGCGACCGACGTCTCCGTCGTAGCGGACGGGGAGCTTCGGGTTGCGTTCGGCCGCTGTGCCGGAGTACACGACGTTCGCCCGCAGCGGGGAGCCCTGCCGCTCGAGCAGCCCGTCGACCTCGCTGCGCACCTGCCGGCTGGTGGCCTTCGTCGGCATCCCCACGTAGATGCCCGACAGGCCCTGGCGCTGCACCACCGCGGCGGCCGCCTGCAGGGCGGCGCGGGTCTTGCCTTCGCCGGTCGGGGCTTCCACGGTGAGCACGCCCGGCTGGTTCCGGTCCGCGACGAGGTCCTCGACGGTGTGCTGCAGCTCGTTCGGCTTGTCGGGGAACAGCTCGGAGCACGAGGTTTCGCCGGGGCGCCAGGGTTGCCAGCCCAGATCGGCGATGGCCCGCCGGGCGCTGGACACCGCGTGCGAGCGGTAGGCGGCCAGGTCCGCCACCTCGGGGCGGGGCTCGAACCAGTTGCTGTTGGAGGCGATCCAGTCGCTCATCGTCGTCAGCCCCGCCAACCCGATTGCCGCGGGGTGCGGCAGGGCGACGTCGGTGCATCCGCTTTCGGGCCACGGGCAGTCCCACAGGTCCGCGAGCGCGTCGATCAGCTCGTCGCGCGCTGCGGTCCACGGGCCGGTGCCGAGGTCGCGCGCCTTGCGTTGCGCGGAGGCGATTTCGTCGGCAGCGGGCAGCGTGCCGTGGTGGCCCCCGATCACCGAAGCGATCTCGTTCGCCGTCGTGGTGGCCACTCCCATCCGCCGCAGGCGCTCGGCCATGTGCGCTGCCGTCGCGACTCCGTGCGGGAGGTCCGTGCGCTCGGATATCGCCCGGTGCGCTCGTTCGGCGAGTTGCAGGGGGCGTGACACCCACTTCTTCGCGGGCAGGCGCGCATGGGCCACGTCGGGTCGGAGGGTTTGGAAAGCGGGCGACAGCTTGCCGAGGTCGTGCAGCCCGCACAGCACCGCGACGACGGAGCGGGGCGGTCCCAACGGGTGCAGGCACGCTTCCAGCTCCGTCCGCACGCTCGGACCGAGCAGCACGTCGTAGAGCTCGTCCGCGACGGCCGCGGTGTCGATGAGGTGGCAGACCAGGGGGTGCGGAACGGGTTCGGCGGCCTGTCCGGCCTTGGCCCACGCAGCCGTGACGGGCAGGCCGGTTCCCCCAGCAGCCATCCGATGTCCTCCGCAACCTGTGGCACGTTCGGCAGCGGGTGGACCACTGCCCGTGTTCATGATCAACACTCGCGATCGTGCCACGAGCCTCCGACAGTGGTGGGCCGGAACGGCAGAATTCGTTCGTGCGCAGCGGAGAAGTGACGTGGCGGCTCCGGGAGCTCCGAGGACGCAGCCGTGGCGCCGGCACCGGACGGCGCTTCGGCCCCGGGCTCGTGCCTCAGTTCGGTGCCCTCTTCCTGAATCCCGGCTGCTGACGACCTGAAGCAAATGCGCCATACAGGCTGATATCGTTCCTGGTCAAAAAGGGTTCTCCCCGCGCACGCGGGGGTGATCCGGGGCCGGGACGACCGCGCTCATCGTCACCGGCGTGCTCCCCGCGCACGCGGGGGTGATCCGACACCTACAACGCCTCCCATGTGGTCGTGTACGTGCTCCCCGCGCACGCGGGGGTGATCCCCTGCCGATACTGCCCGACGGCACCGGCGCGCCGTGCTCCCCGCGCACGCGGGGGTGATCCGGGACCACTTGTGATGACGCCCATGGAGACGCCGTGCTCCCCGCGCACGCGGGGGTGATCCGACCACTGCCCAGATGCTCACCCGATTACGACGGTGCTCCCCGCGCACGCGGGGGTGATCCCACCGCCAGGCGTTGCCACGCACGCCGTTCGATGTGCTCCCCGCGCACGCGGGGGTGATCCGATGACCCACGATCGGCTGCAGTGGACGACGTGGTGCTCCTCGCGCACGCGGGGTGATCCGTGGCGGATGGCGCGGTCCGCGTCGGCACGGTTGTACTCCCCGCGCACGCGGGGGCGGCAAGCCCGGTGGGCAGGCCCGCCGGGCGCCCACCCACCTGGGCTGCCGACACGGCTACTGCTCCCGGTTTCGCATCGTGAAGATCTGGTCCATGGCGACGGCTCCCTCGGTGATGACGGGGCGGATCTGCTTGCGGTAGACGGTTTCGGTCGCGCCGGTTCCGCTGTGGCCGACCAGTCGGGCGATGTCCTCGAGCGGAACCCCGGAGTCGGAGAGCAGCGAGGCGAAGCTGTGCCGCATCTCGCGGGGTGCCCGCTCCTTCGGCGGTAGCCCGGCATCGCGGACCATCTTGCGGAAGGCTCGGCGGACGTTGTGCGAGTCGAGCCGGGTGCCGGCTGCTGATGGGAACACGAGCCGGTCTCGGACCGTTCCTTCCCGCGTCGCCGTTTTTCCTGCTTTTGCCGGATGCGTTGTGCGCGGAGCGCGACCACGCACCGCATCGACAGGGCGAGCGTCCATCCGGGACGGGCGGAGAGTCGGCCCGTCGTCATGTCATCCTTGCCAGCCTTCGGGGCGGGGCACTTTGAAGGCGCTGTGGACCGTGCCGTGGCGATGACGGAGTGCAGGATGCCGTTGTAGACGAGGTCCCACATGTCGCGGTCCTCTTGGATGTCGTCGGACTTGACCATGAGCTCACGTCCGGCGCTGTCTTTGAAGTCCAGGTGGATCGAGTGGCTGCGGTGTCGTGCCTTGATCTCGGTGAGCTCGTACAGCCGGACCCAGCTCTTGCCGACTTTGAGCCACTCGGCCCCGGCCGCGCATTCGACCGACCGGAACGAGGAGTACACGCCGAGGGCGAATAGGGCGATCAGGGGCCACATCCACCAGAAGGTCATCCAGGTGAGGTCGAAGCCCTGCATGAGGGTGACTCCGATGACGATGAAGACGTACGACCCAAGCCCAGCGAGGATGGCGTTGCGCTGGCTGTGGCGGTACCACTCCAGCATGCGTCCTTCGCCGTCCGGCGGGGTCGGCATGCGGCGGATGCTCTGGTCGCGGTCCCGGTCCTGGTCCTTGGGTGGTTTGTCCCCCTTGTTGAACCCCGGGGCGCGCGGGGGGCGGGGTTCGCCCGAGACCGGGTCGGGCTTGGGCGGCAGCTCGGACGTGGTCATGAACAGTCCGTCCTTCATGCCAACCTCCTCCTGGAGATCATCGACGGGTCCGTGCGGAGCAGGGTTCAGTCCCCGGTGACAGCATCGGCGCCCGAGCTGGCGAGCATGCCGCCTGCGATGCCGCCGACGACACCGCCGATGACGGTGCCGACGCCGGGGCAGATCGCGGTTCCGATCGAGCGATCTTTCTGATTTCGCACATAACCGTCCTTATCCGCGGCTGGGCGTAAGTAAAAACACCCTCTGATCGGCTCTCGGCGTTCGGTACGGTCCAGCCGAGGTTGAGCCGAAGGGCACGGGGTGAGTTCGGCGAACGGCTCACAGCGGGCTCGTGCGCCACTACGGTGGCACTGCCACAGCGACGATCAGGAGCGGACGTGTTCGGAGACGACCTGGACGGTCCGGCGCCGAGTACGCCGGCGCGGAGGAGGGCGACGGCGATTCCACCGCGTTCATCGCCACGCAGCGGGTCGGTCCGCAGGATGCCGAGGCCCGGGTCGAGCTGCGGGAGAACGAGTCCGGCCAGTGGGTGATGCTGGCCTACTCCAGCCACGAGCGGCTCGTCACGGGTGCCGGTGAGGCGCAGCCGTGGATCGCGGTGCCGGCTGATCGGGTCTCGCAGGTGCAGCAGGACTGCGGGGCCGAGGTGGTGCTGTGGGACGTGGAGCTGCCGGCGCAGATGCAGCACACGAGTTCCGAGGAGGAGGGAAGCTAGTTGGGGTCCGGTGGCGGTTTTCACACCGACAGCGGCGAGCTGCAGCGGTTGGCCAGCACGTTGCGGTCGTCCACCCAGACGATCGATGAGGCCACGGAGGCTTCTCCTCCTGCAGCCGACGCGGGCCGTTCCACGGCGAAGGTCCAGGAGATGATCAGCCAGTTCGCCAAAGCTGCTGCGGGACTGCGCGGTGGTGTGGCGCAGGCCGCGGACGACGTGGCGCGGAGCGGGGACACGTACCGGCAGTCGGACGAGGACGGCAAAGACCGCCTGCCGAACGCAGGTGAGCACGGGGGAGGACGCTGATGTCTGGGGGCGACGGCGGCGGTGCCATCAACACGTTCGTCGAAGGCGACTCGGGCTCGTGCCGCGAGACGGCGAAGTGGCTGGGCAAGATGAGCGCGGGGTGCCACGAGATCGGCACGGCGCTGCATCGCGCGTTCGGAGTCGGAGACCATCTGGCGGGGCGAGGCGGGCGAGTCGTTCCGCGAGGAGATGCGGGGCAACGGCACGGATGCCGACGAGCTGACGGAGTACTTCAACCGGGGCAAGATCGCGCTGGATGCGTTCGCGGATGATCTGGACACGGTCCGGGCCAAGATGAACCAAGCGCGCGAGGTCGCCGCTCAGCACGGCTTGAACGTCACCGCCACCACGATCGAGCACCCCGGGCAGGCGCCGCCGAAGATGCCGTCCACGGCTCCGGGCCCGGACACCACCGAGCGCACTCCGGCCGAACAGCAGGCCATCGCCGACTACCAGGCCAAGATCCGCGCGTTCAACGAAGCGCACGCCACCGTGCAAGCGGCTCGGCGCAAGGAGGACTCGGCGCACGACGCGCTGCAGAAGGCGCTGAAGATGACCAAGAGCCTGCCGGAAGCCCTCGTCCCGCAGGGTTGGGCGTGGGCGCCGGTCGTCACGGTGCGTACTCCGGCGCTTACGGGATGGCCAAGAAGCTCAACGGCATCGCTCAGACCGCGCAGCAGAACGCGGAGGGTGCCAGGGCTGTGCTGAACGATCCGACGCTCACGGATGCGGATCGGCAGCAGGTCCTGCGAAACCACCTGGACTGGGAAGCCAAAGCCAGGCCCGCGTCGACTGCGGCGCAACAGGCTCAGCACCTTGATAGCAAGATCCCGGGAAGTCCTGCTCTCAAAGAAGGGCTGAACACGTCCATCAAGGGTGTCGGTGCTGTCGGTGCGTTCGCTACAGCCTGGAGCGTCAAGAGCGAGATAGACAGTGGCGTACCTGCGGATAAGGCCGTCACCAAGGGAGCGGCCAGCACGGCTGCGAGCGCTGGCGTGGGTGCAGGGATGACCGCTCTCGCGGGGGCCGGATACATCGGCGGCGTGGCAGCTACCGGCGGCACGTTGCTGGTCGGCACGGCAGTGGCGGCCGGCGTGGGATGGGCTGTGGACAACTACTACGACGACGTCAAGAACTGGTTCACCGACTGATGAGTAGCGCTGAGACTGAACTGCCGCCACGTCCGGATCAGCAGACCGGGGAACCGTGGCCGCCGGACCCGCCGCGAGTCATTGCCGTTCAGCGCGAGTCGGCCAAGACGACCGCGTCCGCTGGGCAACCACCAGAGGGCCGTGGACCCGCACTGGTTGTTCACGGCAAGGAGTGGTGGTCTGCGCCGTTTGCCGCGACCCTCCTGACGGTCATGCTCGCGGTGATCATGTCGCTCGAGGACAGCGACTGGGTTACGGATCCGTTCGGGTGGAGCCTGGTCGGTGGGCTCTTCCTCTTCACCCTCCTTCGGGAGTGGGGGCTCAAGCTCGTCGCTGGCTCTGACTGGTTGCGGGTCAACCGCAAGTGGGTGGATACGTACTCGCTGACGAACATCGAGCTGCGTGGCGTGTGGTTCGGGTGGATGCTGCGGTTGCGCGATTCCGAAGGTCGACGCGTACGTACCTACATGCCGGATATCGAAGCGAATCGGCAACTCTGGGCGCTGGTGTACAACGGCATGCTGCACTCGGCGTTTCACGGGGCGAAGGTGAACAACGTGGCCGCCGGGGTCTTGCAGTTGCGCCCGGGTTTCGAGGCGATGCGTCTGCAGGCCGATCGCCCGATGGTCCCGCGTCGGACCGTGTGGACGTTGCTGCTGGTCGTGGCGGTCGTGTTCGCGGCGATCTACCTGCTCGAGCCGGGCCTGCTCGGTCCCGCGCTGGCGGTCTTCGCCGGCCTCGTCCTGGTCGTGCTGCTCGTGATGGGGCTGGCCATCGCTGCTGTCCGCCGCAAGGACCGCCGCGGCGAGTAGCGAGAGTTGCCGGATCGATTGAACGAACTCAGTGAGATTTTCACCGTACTAGGTATCTGAGACGTTCCTGGTCAGCGTTTCTCCTGATCACTGCTCGCCAGCGGGTCAAGATCAAAATGTACGCAAGGGGTTGGCTTATGGTGGTGCTTACTGGGTGGTGCGGTGTTCGCGGAGTTCGAGTTCGATGAATGAGTCGATCATTGTGGTATACACCTGTTCGATGAGGGTGGGGTCGACTCCTTCTTCCAGCGCGCGGGTGCGCAGGCGTTCCATCATCCGGGTCCGCCGGTCCGGGGCGCGGACGGCGTCCTCGTCGGTCTTGTAGGCGGCCGCGGCGCGGACCTGCGTTTGCCGTTGGGCCAGCAGTGCCACGATGCGGTCGTCGAGCTGGTCGATCGTTGCACGCACGTCGTCAAGAGACATCGCCGATCAGTATCCCAGCACGGAGGTGCCCTACGATCAACACCCTCAACGCTTAGCGGAGGATCCTGTACCTCTGCTACTCAGACCCTGAGGCGGCTCGGGCCGCGGCGGTGTCGACGACCACGTGGTCGTGCAGCGTGCCGGCCAGGCCGGGGGTGATGCGGTGCCCGTCGACTGCGCCGGGCGGCATGGGGTCCTGTGCGTGGTGCCCGGTGGTGGGCTGCCACGGCCGGCCAGCGCCGCGGTGTCGCGCAGCCCGCCGGCGAGCAGCACCTCGCTGGGGCGGCGGTCGACCCACCACCGGGCTGGCGCGCCCGTGGCCACCGCCCCGAAGTCGAGGCGATCATCGCGCGCCTGCGGGCGGAGCACGAGAACACTTGAGAAAACCCGCACACCTCTCCGTGAACGGACAGGTGTGCGGGCGGTAGGCGGCATCACGCGGAGCGCGTGCGTCGACCCCGTCTCGGCACACAACGTCGACGCGCGGTGTGAAGACGGTGATTTCGCCCCTGAGGAAATACACGGTACCGAAATAGTTGGTACCTCGAAGCGGCACGCGTGCTACGCCAGCCGAGACGTGCGCTTCCTGATGCGCTGCTGGTCAGTGCCCATTGGTGAGCCAGATACTGAGCGGCGTGCTGATCAGTATCGTGGTCACACCGATGAGAATCGGTTGCACGTAGTGCTGCAGGAAGGCATGCAGACGGTTCTTCCGGAAGCGTCGCCTCTGCTTCTGAGGTTCGGGACTGATCATGATGAACTCCAGGGACGTTGTTGCTCCTGGGCAGAATCTTGCACGTCCGCCGGGGGTTCCCCGGTTCCCGAACCCCGACTGGATCTTCCGTAGCCCCACGTGCTCACTCGCCGCGGGCGTGTTCCCACTGGCGTTGGGCCCGTTCGGTCGAGGGGCGGGCGTAGCGGGCGAGGGTGCGTACGTCCTGGTGGCCGGATTTGACCATGAGGGTGGTGACGGCGAGGCCGTCTTCGGCGCCGTGGGTCAGTGCGGAGTGGCGCAGGTCGTGCAGCGTCCACCCGCCGGTGGCGGTTTTGAAGGTCTTCAACGCGGCGTCGTAGCCGAGTCGGCCGCGCTCGGTGTCCGGGTCGAGGTCGCGGTCGGCGACGGCGCCGTGGGCGGCGCCTTTCGCGCGTCGGTGGGTGAGGAACACCGGTCCGCGGCGGCGGGTGCCGAGTAGCCGCGCCAGGGCGCGGGCGGTGCTCGGCGACCAGGTCACGCGGTCGATCATGTCGCTCTTGCGGGTGATCGTGGCCTGCCGGTTGCGCAGGTCGAGGTCGTCGACGTTCAGCGCCAGGATCTCCTCGGCGCGCGCGGCGGTGTCATACAGCAGGCGCCACAGCACCCGGTCGCGGAGTGCGTGGCGCTGGTCGGACAGCAGCCGCTCGATGTCGCCGCGACGGCGCGACCGGTCCTGCGCACGCGGCAGGCTGGCGCGGTCGAGCCCCGCGGCCAGATCGCGGGCGCTCCAACCCTGCTCGCGCAGGAAGTCCGAGAACGCGCGCAGCGCAGCACGGCGGGCGTTCCACGTCGAGGCGCTGGCCTGGCCCCACTGCTGCCGGAACCGGTGCTGCACAACCTGCGCGTCGAGCCGGTCTACCGGTTCCTGCTCGTCGACGAGCCGGCCGAGCGCGGTGGTGTAGGAGCGGATCGTCTGCTCCGCGGTGCTCGTGCCGCCGGCTTGGCGCGTGGTCCGCAGGTGCTCGGCGAACGCGGCCAGCACCTCCTGAGTGGACGGTGCGCCGCGCGGCGGCTCGGCGTGCAGGGCGATCACGGTGCCCACGATCCCCTCCTGTTCCAGATAACGCGTCGCGCTCGACGGCGCCGAAGCAGGATGTCGTCCCTGCTCGCCGAGCACACTGATCAAGATAATACGCCATTATCTGGAACAAAGTGAAGATCGCTGAGGCGAGCTGGCACACCGATGTTGTCGTGGTCGGCGTGCACAGGTTTCCGGCGCGTTGCTGCTGCGTGGCGAGGATGAGGTTGCGGTGTTGGCGTTCGTCACCCGGGCCGGGCCGTGGGGGTACGCCGCAATGTCTGGGCGCCCGAACCGTTGCTCCAGGTGCGCGGCAGTCACGAACCCACGAGGAGGACCTGTGCAGTGCCGCGCAGGTAGATGCTGCCCGTCGTCCCGACGTTGACGAGGCCGACCTGTATCCCAGCCGGTTCCGCGACGTCGACGCATGGCACTGGAATCGAAGAGTGGGTTCCGCTCCGTACCGCTAGCGGCGCTGCCCTGCCCGCTCGGCCGAATGGAAGAGCACATGTCGAACGACTTCGAGGCGATCGCGGCTGGCGCGTGCTGGTCGGCACAACCGAGCGTGTGCAAGCGGAGGGTGCCGGAAACGCGCTCGCCGAGGCGGGCGCGGCTGCTGGTCGAGCACGACGCGGCCAGCAGTACCTGACTTGCGCAGATGGTGCGGCCGGGTCCAACCGAGTCATCGCCCGAGCGTCAGCACGTTCGGCCGCGGGGACCGGGAACAACGAGCGCCCCGTTGACGATGGCAAAAAAGCGTTCCAGGCCTGGTACCAGGGTGTGCACAGCGCTCACGTCGTCCGGTAGTACGGCTAAGTGCCGTTGGTAGGCGGTGAACCCGGCTGCGTCCAGACGGGCGAGAACCTCGCGCAGTTGTGCACGAGGGGTTTCGGGCGAAGGTTGGTCGAGGAACGCTGTGGTGTGCGCCCGTTGCAAAGCGTCGGTGAGGTCGAAGCGGGCGCAGCGGTGCAGTGCTGGATAGGGCTTCAGCAGGGTCAGGGCAACGGGCGGCGGCGCGGTACGAGGCATTTGGGATTGAAGGAGCTCGGTGATCGCGCCGCTGACGGCGTCGCGTGTGGCGAGCGCGGCAGCTTGGCCTCGGCGATAAAGGGGTCCATCGCTGGGTGTGCAGTAGGCGAGAACGGTTGGGATGCCCAGGTCGGTTGTGGCGTCGACAAGATAGATCGTGGCGCTGACTTCACGCTGGGCCTGGTCGTGGAGCAGGGCGAGCTCTTCCGGCAGGGTCCGCGGGTCGATGATTGTGGGCACCCGACCCGACATGAAGGCGCGAATCGTCAGAAGTGAGCACGCGTCACGTTCCACTGTCTCCAGCAAGGCATGGACAGCGGCCTCATCCTGGGTAGGTGCGAGGCCATAACCGGACTGGACGGAGTACCGGGAAAGCCCCTGGTAATCGGCGCGGTCGCCGACGCGATCCCGGTAGACGTGTCCGTCGTGACCCGCGTACCACGGGGCACCCAGGTACAGCGGGAGCGTCGCGTCGTCGCGGCCAGCATGAAGTGCCTGGTAGGGGTAGCACGCGATTTCGCTTCCGGTGAGTTGCCTGAGCAGTGGGCCGCTCGCTTCGTCGGCCAGTATGCCGTCGGCGAGCTCCTCGGCGGGGATGAAACGCACGGCCGCACTGTCCAGGCTCGCCGGGCCTGTCAGGAAACGCTCCAGTGCCTCGCTCAGCGCATAAAGACGCGCTTCGGCCGGGTTGTTCCCCTTGCCGAGACCGTGAGCACCCGGTGCGGGCGCACCAGCATCATCGATCAGCTCACATTCCGACAGAGACACCACACCGGTCCGTGAGCGCCAGCGCGGCCGCAGGCCCACGCTCAGGGCAACCTGCTCGATAGTCGTGGTCGCCGGGCCAGCACCACCGAGGGTCGGCGGGGAGAACACCGAGGTTTCCCCAACCGACCCGCACCGGTGAGCGCTGTCGAGCTCACCTTCGGATGGCACGCGTTTACGCGTCCCCGGGTGCCGAGTTCGTCGTGGCCGTCGCCGACTCGGCGGCCAGCGTCTCCTCGGTGGCCGTCAGTCGCGTGCCTTCCGGCTGTTCCGCTACCTTCATATCGCCTTGAGCAGCACCCATAGAGAATCCCTCCAAGATCTCGTTAAGCATCCAAACGTGGCCGTGGATGCGCTGTCCGGCGACGGTATGGGCAAGATCCACCAGCGCACTACACCTGGCACCCAGACGCACCTGATCGGAGCAGGGCCGCACTCACCGAAGCCCTGGTCGCAGTCGTCGAGCTTGCCGGCCCGCCGGATTCGGATGCCGATGCGGCGTGGCGGGCGGGGAGTTGGTGTAGCGGTTCGCCACGGTGCGGCCGTTCCCAGTGAGCGACGTAGGCACTGTGCGCTGGTAGTTCTCCTGTATGAAGCAAACAGGCGGCACTATGGGCTGATTCGACTTTCGAGGTCCCCTCAAGTCGAGGGCGATCACCCCAGGCGCTGTGACGCTCTCAGCGGACCGATTTTCCGGGGGTGCGCGCGCGGTTTCGCGCTGCCGCCGTTCACGGGTGTGGCTTCCCGGTGTAGGTCTGCGGTCAGCAGCCGCCAGGCGGTGCTCAGCAACGCCAGCCGCTGGTTCCTCAGTGGACCGTCGGGCAGGGCGGTGTGGATGCGGACTTCGCGGGCGATGGCCAGGGACCGCTGCAGCGGGAACCCGTCCCACACCCCGCTCGTGGTGGCGTGTTCGGCCAGCAGGTGTTGGGCCACCGGGGTGCGTGTGAGCAGGGTGTGCAGCAGCGCCAGGTCCCACCCCGCTCGGCGCAGCCCGGCGAACTCCCAATCGACCAGCCGCGCGATGCCCTCGCCGGTCAGCAGGATGTTCGGCGGCACGCCATCGCCGTGGGCCGGCTCGGCCGGGACGGTGGTGGCGAGCAGGTGCTGCAACCGCGCCCAGTCGCGCGGTTCTCCCCAGCGCCTCGGCGCGGGCCAGGTCGGCAGCCTCGTCCCGGGCCGGCCGCCACACCTCGGAATCGGCCGGCGGGGTCCAGGTGTGCAGCCGGTGCAGGGTGGCCAGCGCGGCGCGCAGCTGCGGCAGGCACACGTGCTGCGGGTAGCGCTGCGGATGCAGCGCAGCTCCGCCGAGGTCGTCGACGACGAGCACGCGCTGCCCGTCGGTGTCGCGCAGCTGCGGCGGGCCCGCGGGCGCGGGTGGCTGCGCGACGGCGCGGTGCACCGCGATCTCGTGGGCGAACCGGCCACGCCAGTACGCATCGAGGCTGGTCAGCTGCTTGGCCACCACCGGATGCCCGTCGAGGTGGCCGGCCGTGACGAGGGCCTTGTCGGAACGGGTCAGCTCCGGCTCGGCAACGAACCGCTCCGCAACGGCATCTGTCTCATCTTGCCTGGTGGCAGGCAGCGGTGCTCGGATTGAGTGCGTGAGCACGGCTGCACGGTAGCGTCGGCCGGGATGCGGCGGGTCGCGGTGTTGGGAAGCGGTGGGGCGGGCAAGTCCACGTTCGCCCGCGACCTCGCGCAGCGTCTCGAGGTTCCGCTGGTCAGCCTCGATGCGCACTACTGGCAACCGGGGTGGCAGCGGCCGGATCGTGACTGGTGGCGCGCGCAGCAGCAGCGGTTGTTGGCCGGGCCGGCGTGGGTGGCCGATGGCAACTACTGGTCCACGCTCGAGGTGCGGCTGCAGCGGGCTGACACCGTGGTGCTGCTCGACCTGCCGCGGTGGGTATGTACCGCCCGAGTGCTGCAGCGGACGCTGCGCCACCGTGGCCGGGCGGTGCAGGCCCCCGGATGCCCGGAACGGATCTCCTGGCAGTTCCTGCACTACGTGTGGACGTTCCCCCGCCGGCACCGTCCACGGGTACTCGCCGCGCTCGCCGAGGCCCCGCCGGAGCGCTTCGCGCACCTACGGTCGCAGCACGACATCGACGCGTTCCTCGCCGCGGCGTCCCCTCGGTAGCTCACCGTTGGTTTTTCCGGCCCCGGGAGCGAAGGTCCCGGCTCGCCCCACCGCGCCCAGAGGGGATCAACGGGGGCTCCTCCCGGTTCCCCGGGACCCATCGTCCGGGAAGAGCTCGGCGAGCAGTTGTTCCACGATGCCGCTGAGCACGGCGTCCTCGGTCTCACCGAGCCGGTCGTCGATGTCCGCGACGGAGTCGGCCAAGACCTGCACCAGCTCTGCCAGGTGTGCCTGGCAGTTCTGCCCCTAAGGATCGTTCAGGAGCTCCTCGGCGAGCGCATGGGCGGCGTTTGCGTGCACGGCCACGAGATCGCCCCAGGCATCCTCGATCCCGCCGTCGCGATCCAGAGCGACATCGTGCTGCTGGATCGCTGCCTGCAGGCTCGGCGCGTCGCGTCGTCGGTACGGCTGCACGAGGAGCTGGGCGTACCTCGCTGCCGCCACGAGGTCCGTCGGCGTTGTCGCCTGGTCCAGCTGGACGAACGCTTTGCGTAGTTCACTGCTGGTCACGTCGCCGCCCCTGCTTACCGGCGCGGGTGGGCGACGGCGGCGTAGAAGGTGGCGTTGCGGGGGTCGTTGTCGGGGGTGAGGGTGGTTTCCGGTCGCCAGCACGCCGGGTAGGTCAGGCCGGGGTCGACGAGGGTGAACCCGCTGGCCTCGAGCAGCTGGTGCTGTTCCGCGTGGCTGCGCAGGAGCATCTGGTCGTCTTCGGCGACGTCGGCGTTGAAGACGGCGATGGTTTGGGCGAGCTGGTCGGGGAAGTCGTCTCCGGTCATGTGCGAGAACACCAGGTACGAGCCGGGTGGCATCGCCTCGCGGTAGGCGCGCAGGATGCCGACCGGGTCGTCGGCGGGTTTGAGGTAGTGGGCCATGGCCACCATGAGCACCGCGACGGGCTCCTGGTCGTCGAACAGGGCCTGCACCTCGGGCTGGTGGAGGAGGTGCTCGGTGTCGCGCATGTCCTGCTGCAGCATGGTCACGCCGGCCACTCCGTCGAGGAGTCGGTGGGCGTGGGCGGCGGCGACCGGATCGTTGTCGACGTAGACGATGCGGGCGTCGGGATCGTGCTGCTGGGCGATCTCGTGGACGTTGCCGACGGTCGGCACGCCCGAGCCCAGGTCGAGGAACCGGCGGATGCCGTGCTCGCTGCAGAAGCGCACCGCCCGTCGCAGGAAGTCCCGGTTGTCGCGCGCGGGTTGCGGGGTCGCGGGGAAGATCTCGGTGATCTGGTCGAGAACGGCGCGGTCGGCGGCGAAGTTCTGCGCACCGCCGAGGGCGTAGTCGTACACGCGCGCCGGGCTCGGCACGGACGGGTCGACAGCGGGTGGCAGCGTCTCAGCATCCATCGACGGCGATCGTGCCAAATCCCGGGCACGTCCTTGATGCGCCGACCGAGTGACCTACCTGTGATGGCATCCGCACGGACGCCGGTCCTCGACCGTCGTCCGCGGTGGGTTGGTGGTGATTGTTCCGGATCGCCTCCACAGGGACGCGTCCCGTCGATACGGTCGGTCACCACGCGTGGTCAAGGCGAGTGAAGCGTCTATGGCGACCGTTCAGCAGCGAGCCCCGGGGCTGGCGTTGCGCGCACCGGATCGATCGCCGCTGTGTGGGCGTACGAACGCGGGCCGATGGAGCCGTCGAAACTCCTTGGTTTGCATCGAAAGGCGGCCGACACCTCCACGTGCGTGGAGAGCACCCCAGTCATCTCCTCGGCGCCCTGATCGGCCCCGGATCACCTCCACGTGCGTGGAGAGCGCGAACGGACCGGCCAACCACTGGTCCCGCTCGGCGGATCACCTCCACGTGCGTGGAGAGCGCCCGCCTCGGGCGGAAGTTCATCGCCGCGGTGACGGATCACCTCCACGTGCGTGGAGAGCACGAACACAACGAGGGCAGGAGAACCACCCATGGCGGATCACCTCCACGTGCGTGGAGAGCACCCTTCATGACCTGCGCTTTGAGAAGGGCAGTTGTTCATTTCGAAGAGGGGGCGGGCACGGCTTGGAAACTCATGACGTTGAGGCCGTCGACGTCGAGGACGCGACGACGCTCATCTCCGGTGATGGCGATGGTGTGGTCCTGTTCGTTGGCGACGAGGTGGTTAGGAGCGCGTTGACCAGCGGTCGGCGCGACGCCGTTCACCGGTGAAGTCGTCTTCGAACAGGCGGCCTTCGGCGAGGTCCAGGAACGTGTGCACCCCTGGCAGGTCGTTGAAGGTGAAAGTCCCGTCGTCTTCGATGATCTTGCTCGGGTCGTCCATGTGCCGCTTGGCAGCGGCGAGTACCTGGTCCGTGTCGAGCGCGAGTTCCCCCAGGCGGCGCTGCAATCGGTGCAGCCTGCCCGCCAAGGACGTCCGGGTGCCCGCGAGGGTGCGCAGCGCGTCTCGGGAGTCGTCGTTGAGGGGCGCGACGGGCTCCAGCGTCGTCGCGATCCTGTCGACGTTGGTGGGGACGTCGCGCAGGGCGATGCCGACATCGGCGAGGAGGTCGGTGAAGTCCTGTGAATGGGTGATGGCGACCTGCCGGTCGTGGATGACGAAGCTGACCTTCTCGTCGAGGACCAGGTCCGGTGCCTTCGCGGATCGGAGGGTGTCGTGGTACTGGAAGAACCGGCGTCCACGTTTGAGCGAGCGCCGGGGATCGGTCTTCTGGACGAATGCCGTGACGGAGTCGCCGGTGCCGAAGCAGATCGCGTAGAAGTGGTAGCGCTGCTGCCCGATGGCCTTGGGGTGCATCGGCTCGTTCTGGTCGGCGGTGCGCAGCAGGCGCAGCAGGTCGGCCGCGTTGCCTTCCTCATCGGGCGTGGGCTCGGATGGCGTGCTGGAAGCCGCCTTTCCGCCGCCGGCGGTCCGGTCCGCAGTGGCTCCCGCGGACGCATCCCTCGAGAGGACCTCGTTCAGGTCCGCCCCGGGTATTTCATCCAGGGTGAGCGCGAAGTACTCGTCCTGTCCGTCCAAATTGGCGTGTGGCTCGTAAGGACGTGCGGTGCGCTCGGCGAGGTCATCGAGGGCGCCCCGTGCGATCTCCCGCAGGTCGGCGAACGCGTCTTCGTGGATGTTGAGGCGTTGGCCCTCCAGGCGGCGCTGCTTCGGCCTCCACCCCAGGATGAGTCGAGGATCACCGTCGAGGGGGAGATCTCCCCAAGCGGGCGCATCGTCTCCGGTCATGCTGGCAATCATCTCTTGTCGATCTTGGTCACCCAGCATCCTACGAAATGAACCAGCGGGACGGTAGCGCCTGGACGTGGCGGATGCCGGCAGATGACGAGCACTTCTTCGGTGGCCGAGTGCCCTGGCTCGTCACGGGACGGGAGAGTCCGCGTTGCGCTGACGACCTGCCGGCCCGCCAGGTAGAGGGTGGGGTTGATGACGGCGAAATCGGAGCGCACGAACACCGTGAGGAGCACGAGGAAGTAGATCGCATAGCCCACCCAGTCCCCGGCGTTCTTCGGTGGCGCTGCGACGAACGGCAGCAGGTACGTCGCGAGGTAGCCGGCGACCACCGTACTGTGCTCCTTGACCTCGACGAGGGTGACCGGGATCGCGCTCTTGCGCGTGGTGCCGCGCACCAGGCGGAACCCGTCGAGGATCCCGACGACGGCCAACACCGTCCAGATGAGGAAGGGCCACCATCCTCCGTTGAACGGCCACCAGTGTTCCGGGGTGGACCGCGCCGCGAAGATCGCGAACAGGGGTGCGTAGGAGGTCACGAACAGCCGAGCACGCAGAACGGGATCCCCGATCGGAGGGCGCGCAGTGCTTTTCGACACTCGGCCTTTCGACGCTCGCTGCATGGGGGCAGCGTACGAGGAGCGTCCGACACTCTCGGCTCCCCAGCAGCGTGCTGTCCGTGCGCCGAGCAGGCGGGGCTGTGCAGTTGCGGGAAGTGCGGTTGGGGAGGTTGTTGCGGAGGAGGGCGGTATCGATCTCGTCGGCCGAGCGGCACCGCCAAGCGGACTGAATGTACAGCGGGTCTCGGTCTGCTATCGTTCCTGGTCAAAAAGGGTGCTCCCCGCGCACGCGGGGGTGATCCGCAGCGATCGACGCGGCCAACAACGTGAAGGGCGTGCTCCCCGCGCACGCGGGGGTGATCCGGAACAGTCCCGCAGCCAGAACGGGCCCGGAAAGTGCTCCCCGCGCACGCGGGGGTGATCCCAGCACCGGGGCGCACCTCATCCACGAGGGCGCGTGCTCCCCGCGCACGCGGGGGTGATCCGGATGCGGCCATGATCACTAGGCCGTAGGCAGTGTGCTCCCCGCGCACGCGGGGGTGATCCCCTCTACCCCGATTTGCCCTCCGAGGAATTGCAGTGCTCCCCGCGCACGCGGGGGTGATCCGTCGGACTGGTCCGCAACAACGTCGGCCGACGTGTGCTCCCCGCGCACGCGGGGGTGATCCCTACGCGCACGGGATGGACGTGGCAGGCGCGAAGTGGTCCCCGCTCAGGCGGGGGTGGTCCGGTCCTGGAAGCAGTCGGCAACGTGCAGTGGGAGTAGTCCCGTGCGCACGTGGGTGTGCTCCGGCGGGAGGCGCTCAGCAATGCGTGACCGCCTGCTCGCTGATTCTGCCGGTGCCCCTACGTTTCGGTTCGTGTGTTGAGCCCCCGGATACTCCGGGTTCTGCGTCCAGGTACGGCTGCCCGGCCGACTGGTCGGTCCGCGCGAAGTTCGCACCAGACCGGGTCTCCCGCAGCCGCGCCAGGGCTTCCTCGGCTCAAGTCGTTCGAGAGCGCCCGAGCCGATGTGCTGACGCCCGGTACGCGGCCGCGAGCCCTCTCGGACGCCGGGCGGGGGAGTTGGTCTGGTCGCTGATGGACGTGCTTCGGACTGCGCTCGGCGCTCGTGACAGGAGGGACGCGCCGCATTCGGGTTTCGTAGAGCCGTACGGGTAAGCGCACCTGGCGTGGCGTTCGCACGCGCACCGGCCGGCGCTGAATGCCTCGGCGGCGTCGTCCTCGTGGTGTTGCTCCTCGCCGGGCTCGGCATCCTCGTCGCCCGAGTGGTTCCGGGGGTTGCCGGACTTCCCGGTGTCCCGCCCCCTGGGGCGCTGCGAACGGACTGAATCGACAGCGAGTGTCGGCCTGCTATCGTTCCAGGTCAAAAAGGGTAGTCCCCGCGCACGCGGGGGTGGTCCGGCCCCCAACATGTCCCGCAACCGCAACGCCGAGTAGTCCCCGCGCACGCGGGGGTGGTCCGGCCCCGACCGTGCATCAACGTGTCGCCCTCGGGTAGTCCCCGCGCACGCGGGGGTGGTCCGGCCAACAGTCGGGTGATCGTGTCCAGCAGTCAGTAGTCCCCGCGCACGCGGGGGTGGTCCGTGGCCGATTGGTTGCAGGTGGCGGGGGGTTCCGTAGTCCCCGCGCACGCGGGGGTGGTCCGGGATTCCCGATGTCCGAGACCATGATGCCTGCGTAGTCCCCGCGCACGCGGGGGTGGTCCGGCTTTGACCGCGCGGGCGTTATCGGCTTTGAGGTAGTCCCCGCGCACGCGGGGGTGGTCCGGTCACCGACATGGCGTTGCTCCTTGTGGGGTGGTAGTCCCCGCGCACGCGGGGGTGGTCCGGACGGACTGCGATGGGAATCCCGTCTGCGATGGTGGTCCCCGCGCACGCGGGGGGTGGTCCCCAGGAAGAGGTCGTCGACCGGGTCAATGCCGAGTGCTCCCCGCGCACGCGGGGGTGGTCCCGGTTGGCCGGACGCTACGGCAGCGTCCCGGAGCACTCGCCGCGCACGTGGGGGTCCGTTGGCGATGTGCTGCATCGCTGCTTGCGGTCGGTAGTTCCCGTCACATGCGGGGTGGCCCTCTCCAGCGGTGCGTTGAGCGCGTGCACGGGGTGACCCGCAGGCGAGGTGATTCCGGCAGGGCGGGGTCGAGCCGGCCGATGTGGTGGTGCTCCTCGCGCACGAGGGAGCGACATCGGATGATCACCCTCGCCGGCTGTGCTCCACCCCTCGTCGCAATCGACTTCTGGGTGACAACTTGGGTGACAACGCGGCCAGAAGGCCGCGGACGTCTGCGGACTCGTACGACCTCTCTTCGCAGGTCACCGAGTATGCGCTCCGAGGTTGCCCGCGGGGTGCGTTAGCTTACAAGCAAGGGGTCGCTGGTTCGAGCCCAGCTGCGCCCACCACCTTTGACCTGCGAGAACGCCGCGTCGCTTGAACCGGATCGGGAGTTCGTGGCCCCAAACGTGGTGCGAACGGGCCTTGTCCTTGATCCATGACGAGGTCCAAAGCACGCCGCAAACGTCCGCGGGGCACTGTCGAGGAGCTGCCGAGTGGGGCCCTGCGAGTGAAGGTCTACGCGGGCTTCGACCCCGTGACCAAGCGCCGGCACTACTTGCAGGAGACGGTGCCCGCGGGGCCTCAAGCGCACCGCGAAGCCGAGAAGGTGCAGACCCGTCTGCTGAACCAGGTCGACGAGCAGCGGAACCCGCGGACGGCTGCCACGGTCAATCAGCTCGTGACCCGGTACCTGGACCAGTACTTCGACGAAGAGCCGAGCACGCGACAGCAGTACCGCTCGTACTTGAAGCACCACATCGCTCCGTTCATCGGCGAGGTCAAGGTCGGCTCGCTGGACGTCGATGCGTTGGACTCGCTGCATGCCGAGCTGCGGCGCTGCCGAGACCTGCACCGGCAAGCGGCGGAGGGATCACCGCACGAGGGGCAAGCACGAGTGCGACCACCGGTGCGGCTCGCACGAGTGCACGCCGCTCGGTGCGACAGCGATCCGCCACATTCACTACCTGCTGTCCGGGGCGTTCAAGCGCGCCGTGCGGTGGAAGTGGGTCGCGGTGAACCCGGTCCCGCAAGCCGAACCGCCCGCGTCGCCGCCGGCTCGTCCGAAGCCGCCGAGTGCAGAGGAAGCGGTCCAGCTGTTGCACGAGGCCTGGCAGGACCCGGACTGGGGCACCTTGCTGTGGATTGCGATGACCACCGGTGCTCGCCGCGGAGAGCTGTGCGCGCTTCGGTGGCGCGACGTGGATTTCGGGACGGCCGTGCTCTCGCTGGAGCGTGCGATCGCCGTCGACCCCGAGCAGAAGGTGGTTCGAGAAGGGCACCAAGACCCACCAGCATCGCCGCGTGGCCCTCGACGAGGTCAGCGTCGAAATCCTGACCGAGCATCGCGACCGGTGTCGGGTTCGTGCTGAGACGCTCGGTGATCCGCTCATCCGATGATGGCTTCGTGCTCAGCCTCAATCCGGATGCCTCGACGGGGCTGGTGCCGAGCTCGGTGACGCAGCGGTACGAGCGCATGGCAACTCGCCTGGGGATCGACGCGACGCTGCACAAGTTGCGGCACTACTCGGCCACCGAGCTCATCTCCTCAGGCGTCGACGTGCGCACGGTGGCTGGCCGGCTCGGTCACGGTAGCGGCGGCATGACGACCTCGCGGGTGTACTCGGCGTGGGTCTCGGAGGTCGACCAGCGAGCATCGGCTGCCTTGGCGAACCGGGTGCCGGAACGTCCGCAGCAGCTCAGCCCCACGGAGAGGGCCAAGACGAGCCCGTACTAGAAGCTCGCTGCGCGGTTTCGGGAGCAGATCCCCGAGACCGCCCGTGACGTCGCGTCCAGCATCGCCGAACCCATGCACCTTGCCGAACGGGAGCTGGTCGTCACCGCCAGCGTCGGCACCGGCATCGCCTCCGCAGGTGCGGCCACGCTCGAGGACCTCCTCGAACCCGCCGACCACGCCACGTACACCGACAAGCACGCTTACCACTCCTCGCCCTCGCAGCCGCCCTTACCTGCTACAAGAAACTCCCCACGTGAGACACGGTCTTGGCACGGAACGCCGCGCGGTCAGGTGGTGGCGCGCCACCCGATCGGTAGCGACACGGTGTGGTAGTCAGAGTCTCCGGTGCGTTGGAGCTCGTCGTCGGCGCGCTGTTCCGCGGCGGTGCGGTCGGTGTAGACAGCGATGCCGGTAGGATCGCGGGGCTCGGCGTTCACCTCGCCGAGCAGCACCACGTGCACCATCTCGCCGTCGACCAGCGGGGCGGTACGGCCGGCGGCGTCCTGCAGGGTGTGGTGTTCCCAGGAAGCATACCGACCGCGGGCGGCACTGACCTGCTCGAGGCTTTCGGCCTCGTCCTCGGTGGCACACACCGCGATCAGCGGCTCGATGCCAGCGTCGACTCCTGGTGGGCTGGTGCGCTCGTACACCAACCGCACGATCGGCTCACGCACCGCACTCCAAGTCCTGGGGGGTTTGATAAACCCGAGCGTAGTAGGTGTCACCACCGTAGACGATGGTGCCGAGCGTGGTACCGGCCCATGTCGTCGAGTCCGTGCCGTCGCACGGGTACTCGACGTTCTTCTGCTCGTACCTCTTCGCGCCGCGGTTGCCGGGGCCGGGGTAGCTGTCGGCCAGCCACCACCACAACCACCATTTGTAGCGCAGATCGGTGTCGTGGCGGATGGAGGTCACGGGAACACTGCATTGCGTCAGCGGCTTCATGCCCACCGCTTTCTTCCCTCGTGACGTGCGTAGGTGAATGACATCCGGCTTGAGCGTGCACGGGCCGTACCGGACATTGGCCGCGGCCGCTTTCGCCGAGGGGCTCGCCGTCTGTGGTGACTCCAATGCGTTCAGGATCTTCATGGCTTGCGCGGGCGATGATGCCTTCACGTATGGCGACGTTCCCGCCTGCGCGGCCGCGATGCCAGCGGCGAACTCATCCGACCCAGCCGCGCCCGGTGGCGCGGGCGTGTCAAGGCCAGTTGCCGTAGCGGACGGAGCAGTGAGCCCTAACCCGACTGCCGCTACTACAAAGGTCACGAGTGCCCTGCGAACACTTCGCACGGGGTTGTTCCCTCCTTCTGTCGGTGCGATCAGCACCGACACCCCCTGTTTGATCAAGCGCGCTCAGGCTAGCGAAGAAGCGTGGCTCGCAACCCTGCTTTGACAACATCGCCGGAAATCTACGGAGTTCGGCCGCACACGAGGGGCTGTTCGGCGGACGCTCGCAGTGGTGGATCGGGCTCTATCGCCGATGAGCGTTGCGGCCCGTTTGAGAGCCTCGTTGGCTCGCTGAAGCTCGGCTCTTGCCTGCGCTCGCTGGTCTGACCGGTACCAACTCGTGGCCTGGTGACCATCGTCGAAGTGGGCCTGGCGGCCAAATCGGCCTTCCTGTCTAAGTGACAGTAAGATACTCTCGTCGTCGTGATCGATGAGTCGTGGTCGCCGCCGGAAGTTCTCGTCACGGTGGACCTGGTGATCCTCACGCTGCGGGAGCAGGAGCTTCGCGTGCTGCTGGTCGAGCGTGGTGTCGACCCGTACCGGGGTGCGCGCGCTCTGCCCGGTGGCTTTTTGAACCACCCTGGTGAGGACATCCTCGATGCCGCCTGCCGGGAGCTTCAGGAAGAGGCAAACCTGGACGCAGCTCTGTTGCATCTGGAGCAGCTGGGCACTTACGGGGCACCGGATCGGGATCCTCGGGGTCGAGTCATTTCGGTGGCATACCTGGCGATCGCACCTGGGCTCCCGGATCCGGTGGCAGGGACAGATGCTGTCGATGCCAGGTGGGAGTCGGCCGTGGACGTGTTGTCCGGCCGGGTTGAGTTGGCTTTCGACCATCGCCGGATCGTGACCGACGGTGTCGAGCGTGCCCGGGGCAAGCTCGAGCATTCGGCGCTGGCGACCGCGTTTTGCCGGGAGGAGTTCACGATTGCGGAGCTGCAGCAGGTCTACGAAGTCGTGTGGGGAGTGGGACTGGATCCGCGGAACTTCTACCGGAAGGTGCAGAAGATTGCCGGGTTTCTCGAGCCTGTCGGGCAGGAGCGCAGGGCAACGAAGGGGCGCCCGGCGCGACTGTTCCGGGCCGGGCCGACGACGGTGTTGTACCCGCCGTTGGTGAGACCGCAATCGCTCGACGGTGAGGGAGCGTGATGACGGAAAACATGGTGGTGGTGCTCACCGCCCTGAATCTCGAGTACGACGCCGTGCGGCGCAGGCTGGTGAATCCGCAGCTACAGCTGCATGAGCGGGGTACTCGGTTCGAGGTCGGTGCCCTGCGCGGTACGAGTTGCCAGATCGCGCTTGCGCTGACGAACAAGGGAAACCAGTCGGCGGCTGTCCTGGCTGAGCGGGCCATCCAGGAGTTCGAGCCGGCGGCCGTCCTGTTCGTCGGCGTGGCCGGGGCGATGTGGGATGCAACCCCACTGGGCGATGTCGTGGTGGCCACGCACGTCTACGCCTACCACGGCGGCACCAGCGAGGACGACGGGCTCAAGGCCAGACCCCGTGTGTGGGAGGCCGAACACGGGCTCAGCCAGCTCGCCTCGCACGTGGCCCGCATTGATGACTGGACGGACGAATCCAGGACCGGTAATCGTCGTCCGAGGGTCCATTTCGGTGCCATCGCTGCCGGGGAGGTCGTGCACAACTCGCGAATCTCCTACGAAGCGGAGTGGCTCCGCCAGCACTACAACGATGCTCTGGCCATTGAGATGGAATCCGCTGGTGTGGCACAGGCCGGGCACCTCAACGGCTCCCCGGTGGCGATCGTGCGCGGAATCAGCGACAAGGCCGATGGAACCAAGAACAGCGACGGTGACGGTGCCTGGCAGCCGCGGGCGGCCGACAACGCCGCAGCATTCGCCACGCGTCTCGCCGGCGAACTCATCACTGAACAGGAGAGCAGCTTGATGCAGCCTCGGAACAAGTCCAGCAGCGGCGAGGTCTCCAACATCGCGCACGGAAGCACAGTCGGAATCCAGGCCAGAGACGTCACCAACAGCACCATCACGATCGGTGCGGCACGACCGACCGAGACGACTACTGATCTTGCTGCCGAGCTCGCCTCAGTCCGTGACGAACTCGCACGTGCACGTGCGGCCGGGAAGCTCGATTCCCCCACCTACGAGGCGGCGCAGGATGAGCTCAACCTCGCGGACGAGGCGCTGGAAGAGAACACGCCCGAGGGCAAGAGCAGGTTCGTGGTCGCGCTTAAGCGCCTGCGCGGACTGATCGACGAGGCCACCGAGGTGGCTGCCAAGGTCGCGACGTTAATCACGGCGGTGAACGGCCTGTCATGAGCGAGAGCGAGAGCACGACGAGCAACACCGCCGAATCCGGTTCCACCGTAGGTATCCAGGCCGAACGGGTGCACAACTCCAACGTCTACATGGCCTCCCCCGACGATCCGCCCGAAGTGAAGTACCAGGTCGGTGTCAACTATCTGGACAACGGGGTACCACTTCGGGCCCGCGAGTGGATCCACGAAGCCATCGCCCGCGACTATGATGGCGCGGAAGTGCGCTTCCACTTGGCGCTGGCTCTGTTGAGTAAACGCTCGTACCGCGAGCTGACCGCCGACGAGAGAGGGCAGTTCGGACAGCTGCCTGACCACCTCGCCACGTATGCGGACAGCGAGTGGGCGCGGGCACTCGAAGTGTTATGCGAGCTGCTCGAGCATCTCGACAGTCCTGACCGCGATCCCGCGCCGGCAATGAAGAAGCTGCAGGATCTTCCAGCACTGCAACGCGAGAAGATCGTGCGTCACTGCGACCTCGTGCTGACCGGCGGGATGAAGGACAGCCTCTGGGCGGAGACGCGGCGCACTGCCAAACACGGACAACTCGCGGGCGACCGAGGCAACCGGGTATGGGCCTACTTCCAGCCCGATCCGATCCAGCCTCGAGTCCGACGCCCTGAGCCGAACGCAACCACCCCCGAAGACCGCCTGTACGCCGCCTTGGCGACCGGAGGACTCACTGGGACTCTCGGAGTCTTTGGATGGATCCTCCTACAACATCCGACACCCTTAGCAGTAATCGCTTACCTGGTGATGGTGGCAGGCGCAGCGGTCGCGTCCCGATCGGCATTCGAGTGGCGGTACCGGACACAACGCCTCCGCACCAAGGAGCGCGAGTACGCCGTCCGCTTCCGCGGCCGCGAGGCCCCCGAAGGCGGATTCGCCAGACAGGTCGACCGCGATTTCCAGCACTATGCCCACAAGTACGCTCCCAAGGACGTGGACCGTTCGGTCTGGCTGCGCGACACCCAGGGGCCCCGCGCCGCGCTGCGCGACGAAGTCGTTGAGCTCTATCGCGAAAGCAGAATCCAGGCCGGCCGTGTCAGATGGCTGATCCGACACCTGATCCGCGATGTCCGACAACGGTGGCGCGAGGAACGCCTGTTCGCATATCGCCAGCAGTACCGGACGCCGGCGTCCACACAGGCTTGGTGCCTGTCGGCGCTCACGATGAGTGCTCTGGCGGCCTGTGCCGTCGTCGATGTGACCGTACGAGCAGCCCCGCTGCTGACACTGGCCAGCGTGCTCGCCGCAGCGGCAAGTGGACGAGTCGCCACGATCCGGTGGTGGCGCATCCTCTACGAACGCCGGCGAGTCGCCGAAGAGACACAGGAACGCGCACGCGAGCTGGAAGCCCGCGAAGCAGAGTACCGACGATGGACACACAAGCTGGAATCCACCTGCCCCACCGAGGACGAGATGGAAAGCTGGCTGCGATGCGACAGGGTCCTGCTCATCGACGAAGCGCTGCGGCACTACCACCTCGCATGGCGCGACATTACCGCCCACACGATCGTGCAAACCCCCGCGAAGAGCTGCAAGAGAGCACGCGTCGATGGTGGTCCGTGGCGCTACTCGAAATACGAGCTACGCCTCTTCTTACTCACGGAAGAAGGTGTTCGGGAACTGGCCAAGCAGCTCCAGGTCGAAACCGGCTCCTTTCACGGGAACGAACGCGGTCACTTCCGCTTCGATGCCGTCTCATCGCTCCGTGTGATCGAGTCTGGCGGCTACGACTACACCCTGGAGCTGACGCTCACTAACGGACCTACCCGGACCATCGACGTCACCGAGCCTAAGCGGAACTTCGAACAGGACGGCCCTGATGAGCCCAGGCTGTCCCAAATGAGCCTCGACTCCACCGGCTTCACCCACGCCCTGCACGTCCTGGAAGGCATCTCCGCCGAAGGCAAAGCATGGATCCGGCGCGACACCACCACAACACATCAAGCCGACGCCGCTTCCTACTGATCGAGAGCCGATGCTGTCACCAGGGTCCAGTGTGTCTGCTGGGCGTGGAGTGAGCATGCTGGCGCGTTCGGATGTCGCGTCGTCAGGCGGCAGAGGTGCCGCAACCGCCCGTGCCGGGCGCGGGGGTTCGTGTAGCTGAGCTTGTACCTCCGGGTAGCGCGGAATTGCTGGGCGGCGAGCAGGCCGGTCTTCCGAGTCCGCTCGGCTCTGCGTGCTCCTTGCGCGGACTGAACCTGCAGCGGGGTTCCGTCTGCTGACGTCCCTGGTCATCAAGGGTGTTCCCCGCGCACGCGGGGGTGATCCGCGGGTGCAGATCAGCGCAGCAGCGTCACTGTGGTGCTCCTCGCGCACGAGGGAACGACCTCGGAGGGAACGACCTCGGGTGATCACCTCGCCGGCTCCGATCCATCCCGCGCAGCAGTCGGTCTCCGGGGAACACATCGGGTGACAGCGCGGCCAGAGGGCCGCGGACGTCCCCGGACTCGAACGAACTACCTTCGCAGGTCAGGGCGTATGAATCCCGAGGTCGTCCGCGGGGTGCGCTAGCTTGCGAGCGCACGATTACGACGAGCGATGAGCGCTCCTGGGACTCATTTGGGGCCTCAGGAGCGCTACTGCATCAGGGTGCCAGCCGCAAGCGGCCGTCGTTGGCCGCGGCCAAGGACATCGATTTGGCCTGGGCCTCGTTGGCAGCGCCGAGGTTGCGGCCGACCGCGTTGTTGTGCAGGTCCATGGTCCGTTCGCCGGGCGGGTTGGGGTTGTTGTCCTCGTGCAGGTCAGCGACTTCCTCGGCCTGGTCCGCGCCGATGTGCGCGGTCATCAGCGCGTTCCAGTAGCAGTGCCGGTACGCGTCAGCTTTGTCGTTGTGCCCTGCGAGGTTCGGGAACTCGGTCTGCGCACTGGCCAGAGCGGTCTCGGAATCGGCACGCGCGGTGTTGCAGTCGAACGGACCGACGGCCCACACGCAGTCCAGCGCCTCGCCCCGCCCCGGCGGGCAGTAGTGGGCGCTTGCTCGAATTCCTGCTTGATCCCGTTCGCGTAAGGTCGCGTCCCGGAGCTTCTCGGCCCCCAGGTCTCCGTTGTCCGCCATGCCTACGCTCCTTTTCGGTTGCGGCGAAGCACCAGCAGGCTGCCGCCCCACAAGATGAAGAGCAGTGCGATGCCCACGCGCGCCAGTGACGGCGCATCGGTGTGCGTCCCCCAGGCAGCTGCCACGTGCACGTACGTCCCGGTGGGAGCCACGACCACTCGGCAGTCCCGTAGACGGACGAGGTGGGAGTCAACGGGCACGCCGTCGAGCCGGTGAGGTACCACTCGATCCCCAGCAGGACGATCCAACCGAACAGAGCCAGCGTCCACAGCGCACCGAGAGCGGGGGTTCCGCGGCTCCGGGTGCTTCCCCCTTGGTTCGTACCGGCATCTGCTCGCATTTCAACGCCCCCGACGCCCGCTGCCGACCTGGTGCTGAATTGTGATCAACTCGCCGCCATGCTGGCAGCTCTCCCGCATGCGCCGCAGGAATTCGCTTCAACTCGTCGCCACGATCGGAAAATCCCGGGTCGATTCGGAAATTCCCGGGTCGATCTCGCCCCTCAGGCCGAGATCGACCGCGGTTCGGGCTGTGCGGTGCGTCCGCGGGGGAGTGCAGGCCTCTGCGTTCCCGGAACCGTTCTGCGGCTCGACGACGGGCCGGCCGCAGCGGCATCACCGACGCGGTCGGGCCGGGTCTTCCCCTCCCCGGCCCCGACCGCCCGCACGCGGAGCCCCTCGGCGCCGAGGTGCGTCAACGCGGCCCCGTCGGGAGGCCCCCGGACTGGCGTGGTCATGGCGCTGCGCGCAGCGCGTTCTTCGAGGTGCTCACGGCAAGTGGATGATGGCGGCGTAGCCGTTGGCGGGGGTCTCGTCGCCGGTGGTGGGCCAGTGGTTCACGGGTACGAGGCCGGGTTCGACCGGTGTGCGGTCTTCGAGGAACGCGGCGATTTCGGTGCGGTCGCGGATGATCAGCGGGGTGGTGGTGCTGCTGTAGACCCGTTGGCCGTTGTCGACTTCCTGCTCGGCCATGGTGGTGGTGGCGGTGTGGGTCAGCGCCACGTAGCTGCCCGGGGCGCAGGCGGCGCGGTAGGACCGCAGGATGCCTGAGGGGTCGTCGCTGTCGGGCACGAAGTGCAGGATGGCCACGGCGAGCACGGCCACGGGGCGGGTGAAGTCCAGCAGCTCGGCAACGCCCGGGGCGGACAGGACCTGTTCGGGCTCGCGGACGTCGGCGTGCGTGACGCTCACGCGCGGATCACCTGCCAGCAGCCTCCGGGCGTAGGTCACGGCGATGACTTCGTGGTCGACGTAGGCCACGCGGGCGTGCGGGTCGTGCTGGTGGGCGATCTCGTGGACGTTGCCGGCGGTGGGGATCCCGGAGCCGAGGTCGAGGAACTGGTCGATGCCCTGCTCGCACAGGTGCGTCACGGCGCGGTGGAGGAAGGAGCGGTTCGTTCGGGCGAACCGTCCGATTTCCGGGGTGATGGCCAAGGCCCGTTCGGCGGCGTCGCGGTCGGCGGCGAAGTTGGCTGATCCGCCGAGGTAGTAGTCGTACATCCGGGCGACGTTCGGGGTGGCGGTATCCACCGCGGGTGCGGTCGCCGCACCGTCCGGATCGCCGTGATCCGGGTGCGCGTGCGTGCTCGGGACGTCCTCGCGGTCCATCGGTACCCCCTGCGCAGCCTCTCCTGATCGCACTCGGTACTGGATACACGATCGGGTGGCCAGTGGCCAGGGTCGCGGACGTCTGCGGGCTCGTGCGGCCTCCTCGCAGGTCACGGAGTGCGCAGCCCGAGGTCGCCCGCGTGGCGCGTTGACTTGCAAGCAAGGGGCAGCTGGTTCGAGCCCAGCTGCGCCCACCCTCTTTTCCCAGGTCAGCGGGGCATCTCTCTCGGCGGGCGGCACCCCGCTGAGCTCCTGGGTCACTACCTGGGTGACTACGACTCGCGGTTTCGCACCGCGATCACCCGGCGCACGGCTACGTTCATCCGCGATGACGGGCCGGACCCCTCGCGTTGACGGCTTCGCCGTCGTTCTCAAGGCGTTCGCCGCCCACGTAGGCAACCGCGCGCCCCTGAACCATGAGCACCACGGCCAATCGCACAACCGAGCCGATCGTCCCCGAGCCTGCCCTAATCGGATGCCCGGTCCGTCGCCGGGACGCCGTGGTCGAGCAGTGCGTGCGGCTCGAGGCTTCCGTCGGCGATGCTGCGGGCGAGCGCGGAAAGGCGCTGGTTGCTTCGGCGCGCGTGGGCGCGGAGCAGGGCGTGGGCTTGCGGCAGGGACAAGTCGCCGTGTTCGGCGAGAACTCCACGGGCTTGGGCGAGGGTGACGTTGTTGTTGAGGGTGGCTTGGAGCTGTTCGGACAGGATTTCGCTGCGGTCGATGGCGCGCTGTTGCAGGATGCTGATGGTGGCCACGTCGGCCAGTGCCTGGCCGAGGCGAGTGCTGTTCTCGTCGACGTGCCCGGGGCGCTCGTTGAGCAGCGTCAGTGCTCCGATGATCTGGCCGCGCAGCCGCATCGGTACCGCCGAGGCCGCTCGGTAGCCGTGTTGTTCGGCGGTGGGGGCGAACCGGGGCCAGCGGTCGGTCTCGGTGGCCAGTTCCGAACTGGTCACGATGGTGCCGGTGTGGAGGCAGTCCCTGCAGGGGCCGTCGTCGGTTTGAACGGCGACGAGTTCGAGCACGCGCGCCTGCGGCGACGAGGCGGCGGTGGTGGCGAGCCCGCCCCGCTGGTCGGACAGCACGACCCCGGCTGCCGAGATGTTGAGCAGTTCGGTGGCCTGTTCGGCCAGCGCGTTCAGGAAGTCGAGTACGTCGAACTCGTCGACGAGTGTGTCGGCCAGGGTGACAAAGGCCTCGGCCACGTGTTGTTCGCGCTCGTCGCTCATCACTGTGTCTCTTCCTCACCGGTGCCACGCGGTGGCTTCATTCGGTTGCTTCGGGGCTGAAGCGCAGGGTCCTGGTGGTGACCTGGCTGGCCACCTCGGTGACCAGCAGAGCGTGGGTGTAGGCATGTGCGCGCAGGCGCAGCAGGGCTACGTCCATGGTGACGCCGAGCTGAGCAGCAACCATGCCCGTGGCTTCGTGAACGGGTGTGTGGGTGTCGGTCAGCCACGTCGCGTCATCGGCGGTGCGTCCTCCGATCTCCTCCAGCAGGGCCTGGGTGGCGGCCTGGGCGAGCAGGAGGGCGTCGCTGTATTCCTGCTCGTTCAGCGGGCCGGTGGCGTCGCGGTAGGCATCGAGCGACCCCAGCTGCACCACCCCCACCAGCAAGGGGAAGGAGAACACCGCGGCCACCCCGAGTTCGTGGGCGCTCGGGGCGAAACCGGGCCACCTGTCCCCGTCGGAGACCAGGTCCTCGATCAGGACCGGCGCCACGGACTCGAACGCGTCGAGGCACGGGCCTTCGCCGACGGTCACCTGCAGTTGATCGAGTTGGTGACTGATCGCGTCTGTGGCGTACACCAGCCCACGTCGCGGTAGGGACCCGTTCCCGTTGCTGGACAGCACGGTGATTCCCGCGCCGGACACGGTCAGCGCGGACACCGTGCGCGCGGCGATGAGCTCCAGCATCGACCTGGTGCGGTCCTCATCGGTCAAGGCGAGCAGCATTTGCAGCCGCGTGCGCCCGTGGGTGCTCATAGGTTCATGTTCCCCCTTCTGCCGTGGACTGTCTGCCCCGGGTTTCTGAAGGCGATCACGCCTCGCGCGGGGGGACGTACAGAGGTGAGCGGGTCAGCAGGGCGCTGAAGTCAGCTTCGGGCATCGCCTGGGTGAACAGCCAGCCCTGGTAGGCGTCCGCGCCGAGCTCGACGAGCGCATGGAATTGCCCGGCCGTTTCCACGCCCTCGACGATGCAGCGTCGTTCCAGGGCATGCGTCATGTCGATGATCGACTGGACCAGGGCCCGGTCCGCGGGGTCGTCTTCGACGCCGGCGGTGAACTGGCGGTCGATCTTGATCAGAGCGGTGGGCAAGTGCTTGAACCGCGCCAGGGACGAGTAGCCGGTGCCGAAGTCGTCGATGGCGAAGCGGGCCCCGCGCCGCGTGACGCCCAGCATGCCTTGGCGGGTCTGGACGCGCGGCTTGCCCAGCTCGGTCTCCACCAGTTCCAGGATCAGGCGCTGCCAGTCGAGACCGGAATCGACCACGGCCGCTTCGACGAGATCGTCGAACCCCGGGTCAGCGGGCACGAGCCCGGAGAGGTTCACGGCGATACCGACGTGCCTGCCGTGCGGCTGGTGCCAGCGAGCCGCGTGGTGCAGCGCGGTGCGCAGGACCCAGTGGTCGAGCTCGCGCAACAGCCCGCCCCGTTCGGCCACCGGTAGGAACGCTCCCGGGGTGAGCAGTCCGCGGGCCGGGTGTGACCAGCGCACCAGCGCTTCCGCAGCGAGGATGGTTCCGTCGGCGCCGACGATCGGCTGGTAGTGCACCTCCAGTTCGCCGCGGTGCACGGCCTCCCGCAGTTCTCCTTCGATGCGTACCTGCTGGTCCGCGGAGGTCATCAGCGCCGGGCCGGCTTGGTGCACTTGGCCGAGACCCTGCTCTCTGGCCTCGCCCATCGCCGCGGTGGCGAAGCGCAGGAGATCCTCGACGCCCGCTTGGCCGTCGTGAACTGCGGCGCCGATGGAGGTCGAAACCTGCAGCAGCTGGCCTCGTATCGGCGCCGGGGTTTGCATCAGCCCGGATACCTGAACTGTCAGCGCATCCAGCTCGCCTGAGGTCGCGAGACCGGAGCAGATGATCGCGAACTCGTCCTCGCCGGTGACGCGCGCGGGGATGCACTCCTGCCCCAGCCCGTCGGTCAAGCGGCGAGCCAGGACGACGAGCAGTTCGTCCCCGGCGTCGTGCCCCAGCGAGGTGACGATCCGCTTGAAGTTGTCGATCCGGCAGGTCAACACCGCCACGTTCCCGGCGCCGGTCTGACCGAGCAGACCGGTGAGCAGTTCATGGGCAGCTGCGCGGTTGGGCAACCCGGTTATGGCATCGCGGCCGGCGCCGGGAAACGTCGCGGGAGCCGTTTCCCGCTGGTCGGTGATGTCCTGGACCGTTCCGCTCAGGTGCACGCGGCCCTCGTCGTCCCGGGTCGCCGTGCCGCGTACGCGGAACATCCGCACCGTGGCATCCGGCCGCACGTAGCGATGCTCGACTTCGACGGGGTGCTGGTGGTTCACCAGGACCGACCAGGCCTCGCGCACCCGCGCCTGATCGTCGGGGTGCACGGCGGCCAGGTATTCCCCGAAGGGCACTCCGACGTCACGCTGCCGGCCGGTGAGCTCGCGCAGAACACCTGACGGACGGATGACCTCGTGCACCGCGTCCCATTCCCACATCCCGATCCGGGCCGCGCGTTGCAGGTCCCGCAGGGCAGGGCCTGCCAGGCCCGCGGTGGGCTCGACCCGTCCGACCCCCCGATGCACCGGAACTCGGCTCGACACTTCTGCCAGGTCCGAGATGTCGACCAAGGCTGTCACCCGCAACCGGTCGTCGTCGCCGTGCAGCCAGGTCACCGTGCGCACCAGGCTCAGGCCCGGACCGCGCCCGCGCAGCCGCAACACCGCACCGTCAGGCACCAACAGCTCGGTCACCCTGCGGCCCACCAAACCGTCGGGTGAGGCCTCCCCGGCGAGCTCAGCTGCCTGCTCGCTGGCACGCACCACCGTCCCGTCCGGGGCGCTGACCAGCACAGCCGCCTCCGGCAGCCACAACTTGCGGGCTATGGCGGTCCAGGCCAGCTGATCACCGGGCAGAGGAGTGCGCACCGTCTCACCTCGAGCTCAACGACGGAACACCCGAAAGCAGCAGCGTAGTCATGTCCACACCGTCCGTGAAGGAGGAAGTGCTTCGCAACGTTACGCCGCATCCTTCGAGACGTGCTCATCGCCTGCTCTGCGGGCCGTCGGCGTGGCCGGCCCCCGAGTGAGCGCCTCCGCCGCACTCGCGTTCCACGTCGACGACGCCGGCGCACGCGAGGCGTCATGCCGGTGGAGCGCATGCGCGCGAGGGGTTCCGCAGTGGCTCACCGACCGCGTGCAGGTGCCGCAAGACCAGTGCGTAGGAGTGGAACAGGCCGCACTGGCTGTACAGCACTCCTCGGCTGGCGCAGTGTTCGCGCACGATGCGCTGCGCGTGACGCAGGTTCGGTCGCGGCATGCTGGGGAAGAGGTGGTGCTCGATCTGGTAGTTCAGACCGCCGAGCAGGAAGTCCACGAAGCGGCTCCCGCGGATGTTCCGGGAGGTGAGCACCTGCTTGCGCAGGAAGTCCATCTGCTCGGTCCGGGAGAGGACCGGCATTCCCTTGTGGTTGGGCGCGAATGCACACCCCATGTACACGCCCCACACCGCTTGGTGCAGCGCGATGAACGCCACCGCTTTGATCGGTGACAGCACGAGGAGCACCGACGCCAAGTACCCCGCGACATGACCAGTGAGCAGAGCGGTTTCCACGCGGTGCGCCTTCACCTGCTGGCCCAGCACGGCCCGGGCGCTGCGCACGTGGAGGGCGATCCCCTCCAAGGTCAGCAGCGGAAGGAACAGGAACGCCTGGTACTTCGCCATCCACCGGTGCACTCCGCGCTTGGTCCGGGATTGCTCGGAGGTGAAGGCCAGGGCCTGGATGTCGATATCCGGGTCCGCATCCTCGTGGTTCGGATTGGCATGGTGGCGCCGGTGCTTGCCGACCCACCAGCCGTAGCTGATCCCCGTGAGGCACCCGTGGACATGACCCACCACATCGTTCGCCCGACGAGTGCGAAAGATCTGGCGGTGCCCGGCGTCGTGTCCGATGAAGGCCAGCTGAGTGAACACGCCGCCCAGGACGACCGCCGTGATGAGCTGCCACCAGGAATCCCCGAGCGACGCGAACCCCCACGCGACGATCGCCAACGTCGCACCGTTGAGACCCATCTTCCACGCGTAATAGCGGCGGCGGCGCCCCAGCAAGCCGCGTTGTTTGACCGTTCGAACGAGGTCTGCGAAGTCGCTGCCCCGTCCTGCGCCCTCACCGGCCGGACCTTCCTCCGGCTTCTCCGGCATCTCCCCGGAGTCCGCCCGGGAGCGTCGAGAGCCCCGTCGGCCATCCGCGTGCTCTGCACCGGAAGTCATGATCGGCCTCCTGCTAGGTTCGCCCCTGTTCAACCACGCCCCACCGAGCTTCGCGCGCAGCACCCTATTCCCGCCTCGGGACCTCCGCACGCGGCTCTTCGATCGAGTGAAGAGGGCCGGGGGACTGCCGGGGAAACGGCTCTGCGCGGAGTTCCGTGATCAACAGGGGCTCGGCAGCGGAGCGTCGCCGCGCTCGAGGGCGGGCACGGACACAGGCCGCGCACGGGGAAGCCCCGCCGGCCGGCGGGGCTTCCCCGTGCGCGGCGCCGGTCAGATGGCGACGAAGATGAGCCAGCACGCGGCGGGCGCCAGCGCGATGACGGGAACGGCCCAGGACAGGAGCTTCCGGAAGAACAGCTTCGCTTCCATGCCGCGCTGGTTGGCCACCAGCAGCGCTCCGTTCGTCGACATGGGACTGACGTCGACCACGCTGGAGGCGATGGCCACGGCGGTGATCGTGCCGGTGATCGGCAGCAGACCGTCCTCCAGCAGCGGGATGGTCAGCGGGATCGAGGCCCCGAGGATCCCGGCGGTGGAGGCGAACGCGGAGACGAGGCCGCCGATGTAGGCGGCGGCCAGCGCGGTGAGCAGCGGGTTGCCGGACACGGTGATGGACTTCTGGAGGAACTCGATCGTCCCGATTTCCTCGAGCGCGGTGACGTAGGTCAGCACGCCGCACACCAGCACGATCGCCGACCACGGCAGGCTGGTGAGGGTCTGGGAGTAGCGGTTCGGCCCGAACGCGGTCAGCAGCAGCCCGATCGTCAACGCGGTGAATCCCACGTCGAGCTGGAACGCGGTCGCGCCGACGATCAACGAGGCGATGCCGAGCAGGGTGATGACCTGCTCGGTGTTCAGCCGCCCCGCGGGCGCCTCGGGGGTCCCCTCCTCGTCGGCCGGCTCGTCGGCCGAGTCGGCCGATCCGCCGGTCGTGGTCGATCCCCCGGGTGCGGCGCCGACCAGAACGCGTTGCTGCGCTGCCGAGTTCGCCGTGCGCACGCGATCGCGGATGAGCTTGAGCCCGCCGAAGACGACGAAGACCACCACGGCCAGGGCGAGGTTGAACAGGAAGGAGTGGAGGAACAGCGAGCCCTGCTGGGACGGCAGGGAACTCGACTTGAGCAGGTCGTTGGTGATGGCCCCGAACGGGCTGAGCGGCGAGAAGGAACCGGCGGTGGCGCCCTGGACCACCATCAGGCCCATCAGCAGCGGGTTCAACCGGTGCTGTTCGGCGATGCGCATCGCCAGAGGTGACACGATCGCCACCGCCGCCGCGCTCAGCGCGCCGGCGGCGGCGACGGCCGTGGTGACCGCGAACATCAGCCACGGGATCGCGACGGTGCGGTTGCCCACCACCCGCATCCCGCTCTCCACGATGCGCTGCAGCGACCCGTTCTGCTGGGCGATGCTGAACAGGTAGGTCACGCCCACGAGCATGACGAACAGGTCGCCCGGGAACCCGTCCAGGACCGCGTCCGGGTCGAGTCCGGCGGCGCCGACTCCGATGACGAACGCGCCGACCAGCGCGAGGACGCCCAGGTTGACCGACCACAGGGAGGCGGCCGCGAACATCAGCGCCAGCAGGAGCAGTGCGATCACGTGCAAGGTCATGGCAGGCCTCGAGACGCCGGTGGCTGGTGCGGGTGCTGTCCGGGCGAGAACGCGCGGACCGATTCGGGGGCGGCAGCGTACACAGGGCCAACATCCGCAACAAAATCGCTAGAAAACGCGCACTCATGCTGTTCGGAACAATTCTGCGGGCGGGGTTTCCGTTTTCTCCCCGGTGGTGCGTTTTCCGGAGGAGCGCTTTCCGCAACGAGTGCTCCCGCCCTCGCGGTGTCCGGCCACAGCGGACACCGCTCGTGGCGGGGCGTGCGCCGAGGGTGGGGGGCGCAGCGCCCGGCGCGCCGCCGCGGCGGGCTCCCGGAAGCACGAGTGGCGGGAGCGGCCCGCGCGGCGCCGCGCCGGGGAGGGTCAGCGGCGGGCGATGACGGTGAACGGTCCGGCCTGGCGGTGGCTGAACTCCGGCGAGTGGAACACCGCGGGGTCGAAGTGCACCTGGTACTCGTAGTGCCCGGGCATGCGGGGGAAGGCGTCCTCCCTGATGGTCATGGTGAAGTCGTCGGAGGTGCGCGGGGTGGCCCGCTCCTTGGTGGCCGGGTCGATGTTCGCGCCACCTTGCGCGGAGGGGTTGCGCAGGACGAACACGTTCGGCGCGGCGAAGTCGCTGCGGTCGAGCATGGTCAGCAGCTGCCGGCTGTCCTGCGCGTGCGACCACCTGGTGATCACGTCGTTGCGCTGGTCGTAGTGGGCGACCGGGCTGGCGTAGTGCGGGGTCTTGTGCTGGAAGCCCCAGTACGGCCGGAACACCAGCGGCTCGAAGTGGGTGGTGAGCACGACGTTGTCCTCGGGTTGCCGCCCGGAGAGCTCGTCGATCGCGGCGATGAGCTCGTCGTTGTGCGCGCCGTCGGTGGTGGGATCGCTCGCGCCCTGCGCGTTGACGCCGGACGGGTAGTGGTCCTCGTAGGCGAGCTGCAGGCCCCCGGCCAGGTTCCCCTTGAGCGCCTCGTGCTCCAGGCTGATCGCACCCAGCAGGCCGAGGACGGCGGCGAAGGCGGTGAGGGGCAGGGCCGAGTTCCGGACCGCGTTCGTGCGCCGCAGGTGGGCGAGCAGCTCCGCGGCACCGAAGATCCCGGCCGTGGCCAGCACCAGCTCGAACACCGGGTGCATCCGGAAGGCCAGCAGCGAGGTGTCGGCGAACAGGGCCAGCGTGGACAGGCCGAACCACCCGTACACCGCGATGGCCACGCACAGCAGCGCGGCCGCGGTGTCGTGGCGGCGGCACCGCAGGACCAGCCAGGCCAGCCCGGCCAGGCAGATCGCCCCGAAGGCACCGGCCTCCGTCATCGGCACCGGCAGGTACGCGCTCCCCGAGGCCAGGTAGCGCGGTGCGGCGCTCGAGGGGGCGTTCAGCAGGAAGTCCGTGGCCAGCAGGTACGGGACCCACACCAGCAGCGCGATCGCGAGGCTCACAGCTCCGATCGGCACGAGCCGCAGGAACTGGTCGCGCGCCACGGGCACCGCCCGCTCGCCGCCGCGCACCCGCAGCACCGCGAGCACGACGGCCATGGTCACCGTGAGCAGCACGGCGAATCCGAAGTAGAGGGTGTAGGTGGCCGCGGCGAAGCCGAGGTAGGCCCCGATGCCGACCAGCGTCCAGTACGACGGGCGGGAGGCGTGCCCCAGCGCGCGCCAGGTCAGCACCGCGATCGGGGGCAGCCAGGCCGCCGACGGCCAGGCGTAGGGCTCCCCGACGCCGATCGGGGTCCACACGAACCCGCCGGTCGCCATCCCGATCAGCGTGGTCGCCGACGCCGCGAGCAGGGCGAGGCGGCGGTTCACCAGCAGGCTCCACAGCGTGAACGCCACGACCGCCGCCACCGCGATCCACACGATGGAGTAGGGCTTGTACGCGGCCCAGCCCGGCCAGCCCAGGAGGTTGGCGAAACGACCGCCCAACCAGAACCAGCCGGCCGGGTAGTACGGCGCGGCGTCGGCGTAGTTCATGTCGGCCAGGCCCAGCGTCTCGGCCATCCGGGTCATGTACTGCATCCGGAAGGCGTTGTCGCCTCCCGAACCGCCGAAGAAGTAGCGCGTGCTCTGCAGCGGTGTCGCCAGCGCCACCGTGGTGAAAGCGGACAGAGCGGTCCAGGTGCCGCCCAGCAGCAACCACCGCGGTCGACGCCGGTAGCCGTACACCGCCAGCAGCGCCAGCACTCCCAGGGCAGCGGCGACTCCCGTCACCGTCAATCCCTCCGGTGCGTAACCGGGCTCGCTGAAGCCCAGGTGCGCGATGGCGAACTGCAGCAGCATGCTCACCACGACCGCGAGCACGGAGCCCGCCCCGAGCTCGAGCACGGTGTTGAGCACCCGCGGGCGCGTCGACGAGGAGCGGTGCGGCTGCTCCCGCGAACTCGGATCGACCGTCGCCGGGCGCGGCACGGTTTCGGTCACGGGCGACCTCGCTGATCACGTCGGGGGTGGCGACCTCGGCTGGTGCGTCTCGGGCAGATGCTCCTAGACGCCGTGCACGGGGGTGATCGGGGGGCTGCGGTGCGATCGTGCGCTCCTCGGATGCCGCGGTCGCCGCGGTCCGCGTCCCCTCCGGGTACGCCCGGTGTTCGCCGGGAGTTCATCCACCGCTCGAGCGCCGTTCGGCGAACCGCCGGGCCAGGTGCCGCCCGCGGGGCTGCGACACTGGGCGGGACGCGAATTCCGCGGTGTCCGGCTGCCGCCGGCGGGAACGGTTCCGGGCGCCGCGCAGAACCGGCCGGCGGCGGGGTTGCGCAGCCGGCCTTGGAGGACGCATGGCGGAGGGCACGATCGGGGGACATCGCGGTGGGGCCGAGGTCGACATCAACCGCGCGGACCCCGAGCACCGGCGGTGGGTCGTCGACGCGGTGGCCAGGATCAAGGCTGAGGAGAACCGCTCCTCCGACACGCACCTGCTGTCCGTGCCGCTGCCGGCCGAGTGGGGCGTGGACCTCTACCTCAAGGACGAGTCGACGCACCCGACCGGTTCGCTGAAGCACCGCCTGGCCCGCTCGCTGTACCTGTACGGGCTGTGCAACGGGTGGATCCGCCGCGGTCGCCCGGTCATCGAGGCCTCCAGCGGGTCGACCGCGGTCTCCGAGGCGTACTTCGCGCAGCTCATCGGCGTGCCGTTCATCGCCGTCATGGCCAAGGGCACCAGCCGCAACAAGATCGAGCTGATCGAGCTCTACGGCGGGAAGTGCCACTTCACCGACCGCGCGAGCGAGGTCTACGACGCGGCGGTGCGGCTGGCCGCCGAAACCGGCGGCCACTACATGGACCAGTTCACCTACGCCGAGCGCGCCACGGACTGGCGCGGCAACAACAACATCGCCGAGTCGCTGTTCGCGCAGATGTCGGCCGAGCGCCACCCGGAACCGGACTGGATCGTGGCCACCGCGGGCACCGGCGGAACCTCGGCCACCCTGGCCCGCTACGTCACCTACACCGGGCGGCACACCGGCCTCTGCGTGGCCGATCCGGAGAACTCGGCGTTCCTGCCGGCGTGGGAGTCGGCCGATCCGCTGGTGACCACCGAGGTGGGTTCGCGCATCGAGGGCATCGGCCGCCAGCGGGTGGAGCCGAGCTTCCTCGGCACCGCGATCGACCGCATGATGCGCGTGCCGGACGCCGCCGCGATCGCGGCGATCCGCCGGTTGCAGGAGATGCTCGGCCGCCGCGCCGGCGCCTCCACCGGCACCGGGCTGTGGGCGGCGTTCCGCATCGTGGCTGAGATGCTCGCCGCGGGGCGCACCGGCAGCGTGGTCACGTTCCTCTGCGATCCGGGCGACCGCTACTTCGACAAGTACTACTCGGACGAATGGCTCGCCGCGGAGGGCATCGACATCGAACCGCCGCTGCGGCGCCTGCACTCGTTCCTGAGCACCGGGGTCCTCGACTGAACCGCCCGCCGCGGGCGTGGCGCGCGGGTGGCGTGGCGTGCTGCGGCGTCCTCCCGCAACGGACAGGGCGGTGATGACCAGGGCGCCGTTGTCGTGCTCGTCCCTTCAGACACCGGGGCCGCGAGGCTGAGGGCTCGCCGAGCACCACTCAGTACCAGTGGCCCTCTTGCCACTGCACGCACGTCGGCCGCTGTCCGGTACGTGCGTACTCCTCGACCGCATCGCGCACCCGGGCCGGGGGCAGCGACGCCGAGGCGGGGAACCAAAGGTCTCCCTCGGGATCGAACAGCACTGCCCGGGCCTCGAAGGCCTCCGGGTTGAAGGAGTCAACCAGCACGTTCTCCGACGGGCCGACGTAGTTCAGCGCACCCCAGCCGAGGCTTGGCCACGAGGACACGCGAAGACGTCCGCATCCGGGGAACAGCGGACCCTCGGGGTCCGTGAACGGCAAGCACGGGCGATCCCGCACGTACAGCTCGCACACCGGGTCCGGCGGGTCTTCCACCACAGCGCGTGCCAGATCGGCGGCCTCGTCGGAGCCGCGGGCGTAGCGGAACACGTGGTGGAACACCGCGGTGACGACGGTGGCGGTCTCGATCGTTGCCATGGCCTGGCCCTTCCATGAATCTCCACCGGCTCGGCAGTGCTTCGTCGGACAGTCCGTTCGCATCACGGCCGCTGGTGACCTCGATTTCATTGCCATCTTGGTCGACCCCGAGCCCGGTTGTCCGGCCGCCCGTCCATTCGGGCAGCCGATCGCGGACGCGATCCACCCAGGTGCGATCCCACGCGGCGTCCGTCGGAACCCGCCCGCGGGTTGAGGGATGCGGGATGTTCGGACCGCTCGTGGCGATGGCGTCTGCCACCCCGACGAGCCTCCGGTAACCTTCGACGCTCTGCTGTGCCTGGGCAACGCGCTGCCACGCGGCGACGAGAGCGTCTGCTACCTGCTGGTGTTCCGCGAGGAGCGGCGCAACTTCAGGATCGGAGGTGCTTTGCACCACGGCAAGAGCTTGTTCCCGGCCCTCCCACTGCGACTGCGCCCCAACCACGGCGGATTGCGCGTCAGCGAGCAAGGAGGCGATCCGCGCCAGTTCGGCGTCCAACTCCTCGACTGCGGACACCGACACCCCCGGAACCGATCGGTCACGTCCTCGCCCCGGTGATCGTGCCCGCCCTCCCCGACACCGGTGGTTTCGCTGAGGCACGAGATGACCGCGGCAGCGCCGCCGCTGCCGCGGTCGCCTCCGATCACCTCCGGTGCGGGGATTTATGCTGTTCGGCGGTACGAGTGGCTACTTGGTACCGCGGCACCGGTCCCGGCGCCCTCCGGGGCCGGTGCTTCCAGCAGGGTTGCCCGCACTCGGCGCACCGCGTCCGGGGTGCGGCTCAGGCGCCGGTCACGCGTGCTCGCGTCGAGGTCGTCCGGCTCGAAAGCCTCGGCGCAGGCCCACCATTCGATCCCGCCCGCCGCCATCAGCGGGCCCGCAGACCGTCGAGGGCGCGGTGCAGCAGGGCGAGGTCCTGGAACGGCTTCGCCGGTGGGTGCGGACTTCCCGACGCGATGGCGGGGGAGAGCTCACCCCGCATCCCAGGGGTCTTGTGGCATGCGCGGTCGATCACGTGCGGTCTCCCATCTCGATCTCGCCGGTGGCCTTGATCTCGCGGGTCGTCCTGATCTCGTGGATCACGTGCAGGCGAAGCTGCCGGGCGACTTCTTCCAGCTGCTGGGCCAACTCGGAGCACTCGGATTCGCCGACCTCTCCCCGCGGGGTCCGGAACGCGACGTCGTCGAGCGCCCATTGGGCCCCGCGCAGGAGCCCGGCGAGTCGTGTCCGTCGGGACGTCACCGGACCACCCCCGGAACGGGGTGCTTGTCGAGCTTGACCCGCTTGCGGCGGCGCTCGCGCTGCCTCCGCTGACGCCACTCTTCCCAGCGTTTCCGCATGATCATCTCCTTCGTAGGATCCAGTGCCAGGAACGTGACGCTGGATCATCTGTTGTTTCCGTGAACAACCATCTGACTCCGGAGACGAATGATCAATACTTCGATCGAGTGTCGATCACATCCGAGTGGGTCGATTACGGTTGACTCATGGCCGGAGCCAACGACGGGCAGACGCCCAAAGCACGCCTTCTCGGCGCTGAGCTGCGAGAGTTGCGCGAGGACGCTGACATGACCGTGCGCGACCTGGCTGCTCAGCTGGACGTCGCGCCGGGAACCGTGTCCCGCTACGAACGCGGTGAACGTGCACCAAAGCCCGAATACGTGGCCAGGGTTCTGGGGACGCTCGGAGTCACCGGAGACAGGTACGACGAGATCATTCATTTTGCAGAGACGGCCACCGAGCCGAACATGATCGCCGACGGGTCCAAGGGACTCCATCGCCACCTCATCGAGCTCTCTGAGTTCGACCGGTCAGCTGAACGGGTGCTGCACGTGGCCCCGATCCTCGTTCCCGGCCCGATGCAGACACGCGCCTACGCCGCCGAGATGATGTCGAGCCTTCCTCCGGATCAGCGGGATGTGCGCGTCGAGCTGCGCATGGCTCGCTCCATCGCGCTCACGATTCCGTCGCAGGTGGACGTGACGATCGCCGAACGAGCCCTCCGGGAACCGCTCGGTGGTGAGAAGGTCATGGCGGAGCAAGTACGGCACTTGCACAGCCTGACCCAGGAGTCGAACATCACGATCCGGGTGCTTCCTTCGCTGAAGCACTGGACTTTGGCGCATGAAGGCGCGTTCGTGCTCTACGAGTTCCCGAAGGCGTCGCCGATCGTGCACCTCGAACACTACCGCGGCCCTGCGTTCCTCTACGACGATCGGGACGTGCAGGCGTACCGCGAAGCGGCGGATAGCCTCCCGCAGGTAGCTATGAGCCCGGATGAGTCTGCCGACCTCATGGCGGAGATCGCAGAGGAACTTGAGAGGAGCTGACGTGCCTTCCCCGAGCAACTGGAGGAAGTCCAGCCGTTCCGGCGTCAACAGCAGCTGCGTGGAGGTCGGCCGTACTGACCACGGTGCGGCCGTGCGCGACACCAAGGACCGCAGCCTCGGCTACTTCACCGCTGACCGTACCCAGTGGCAGGCGTTCATCGCGGCGGTCAAGAGCGACCGGTTCGCGTGAACCGCGCGCGTACCAGGCGGCACCCCGGGCTTCTCGGGGTGCCGCTTCGCGCGGCCGGGGATGACCCGCGCAGAAGCCGCCCTCGAGGCCGCGCCGAAGCCCGGCGTCACCGCCTCGCCGTTCGCGCGGACGCGGACCAGGCACCACCCGGCCCGCCGGTGACCCGCCGAGCAGGGCATCGAGGTCGAACCGCGGTTGCAGCGCGTGGGGCGTTCCTGGGAACCGGGGCTGAGGCCGACGTCGGTCGCGGTCACATCACCGTGCCGATGTGCCAGGGGACGAACTCCTCCTCGCCGTAGCCGAGCTCCTCGCTCTTGGTCCGCTCACCGGAGGCCACGCGCAGCACGTGGTCGAACAGCTCCTCGCCGACCTCGTCGACGGTGGCCGCGCCGTCGGTGATCCGCCCGCAGTTGACGTCCATGTCCTCGTGCATGTGCTCGTACATCGGGGTGTTCGTGGCCAGCTTCAGGCTCGGCACCGGTGCGCAGCCGAACGCCGAGCCGCGGCCGGTGGTGAAGCAGACGAGGTTGGCGCCGCCGGCGACCATGCCGGTCACCGACACCGGGTCGTAGCCCGGGGTGTCCATGAACACGAAACCCCGCTCGGTGACGGGTTCGCCGTACTCGACGACGTCGCGCATGGTGGTCGTGCCGGCCTTCGCCGCCGCACCCAGCGATTTCTCCAGGATCGTGGTCAGCCCGCCCGCCTTGTTGCCGGGGGAGGGGTTGTTGTCCATCGACCCGCCGTTCTTCGCGGTGTAGTCCTGCCACCAGGCGATGCGGTCGACGAGTTTCTGCGCCACGGCGGAGGAGGCGGCGCGGCGCAGCAGCATGTGCTCGGCGCCGTAGATCTCCGGTGTTTCCCCGACGATGCCGGTGCCGCCGTGGGCGACGATCCGGTCGACCGCCGAGCCGAGGGCCGGGTTGGCGGTGATGCCCGAGTACGCGTCGGAGCCGCCGCACTCGGCGCCGAGGACGAGTTCCGAGGCGGGCACGGTCTCGCGCCGGGCCTTGTCGGCTTCCGGCAGCATCTCGGTCATCCGGGCCACGCCTTCGCGCACCGTTTTCGCGGTACCGCCGAGCTCCTGGATCGTGCTGGTCACCACGGGCACGTCGCTGCGCATCGGCACGTCCTGGGTGAGCCGGACGATCTGGTTGTCCTCGCAGCCCAGCCCGAGCACGAGGAACCCGGCGAAGTTCGGGTGCGTGAGGTAGCCGCGCAAGACGCGGCGCAGCACCTCGATGCCCTCGCCGTCCGGGGCCATGCCGCAGCCGGTCCCGTGGGTGAGGGCCACGATGCCGTCGACGTCGTCGAAGTCGTCGAGCGCGCCGGAGAAGCGCATGCGCTGGGCGATGTTCTTGGCCGCGGTGGCGGAGCAGTTCACGCTGGTGAGCACGCCGAGGAAGTTGCGCGTGCCGACCGTGCCGTCGCTGCGGCGGTAGCCCTGGAAGGTGGCGCGCTGCGCCTCGGGCAGCAGCTGCTCCGGCTGCGCTTCGACGGCGAACTCGTAGTCGCGGCGGAACTCCCGGTATTCGAGGTTGTGCTCGTGGACGTGCTCGCCGCTGGCGATGTCGGTGCTGGCGAATCCGATGATCTGCCCGTAGCGGCGGACCGGGTCGCCGGCCCGCAGGTCCCGGACGGCGATCTTGTGGCCGCGGCCGACCTCGCCGCGCGCGGTGAGGACGTCCTGGCCGACAGCGGCGGGCGCGCCGGGGGAGAGGTCCTCGGCCGCGATGGCGACGTCGTCGACGTCCCGGAGGTGGATGAGGCTGGGCGTGCTCGCGGCGGTCGACATGGCGCTCCCGTGGGATGTGCTGGTCACTGCGGGCCGGGTGCTGCGCGATGCCACGCGGTCCGACAGCGGGCTCCCGGTGCCTGCACAGGCACCGGCACCGGTGCTCGTGCGGGCACCCGCGGGTGTCCGAAATATCGGACGATTGTTGGCATCGTGAGCACGGTAGGTCCGGGCCGAGGCCGTGTCAACGCGGTGTCGTCGCGCGGTCACCGAGCGCCGGCGGGGTGCGGTGGAAGCGGATGCGCGCGAGTCCGATGGGAGGAAGGGGGCGGCGAGGGCCCTGCTGCGCTGGGAGGAAACATTTCTCGTGGGGGTTCAAACCACCCGAAGGGGGGAGGATGCGTCAGGACGGGGCGACGTCGCGGTAGGCCGCGACGAGCTGGTCCTCGGCGAGGTCGAAGTACTCCTCCAGGGCCCGGGTCGCCTCGGCGGGGCGCCCGGCCAGCAGCAGATCGGCGATGGCGCGGTTGCGCTCCAGGAAGGGCTCGTGGAACTCCCGCGGCCGGGACATCACGTGGAAGGCCAGGCGCAGTTCCGCCAGCAGCTGCCGCATCGTCTCGTCCACGCGCTCGCTGCCGGCGAGCGCGGCGACGGCTTGGTGGAACCGCATGTTCGCCGTGCCCACGTCCCACCAGCGCTGCTCGGACGCGGCGCGCTGCCCCTCGGAGACCGCCGCGTCCACCGCGGCCGCCCCCTCGGCCGCGGGGTCGGCCGCGCGCAGGGCGCTCGTCTCCAGCATGCGCCGCATCCGGTAGAGGTCGATGACGTCGGCGGCGCTGAGCACGCGGACGAACACCCCGCGGTGGAACTCGTGCACGAGCAGCCGTTCGTGCACCAGCAGTCGGAACGCCTCGCGCAGCGTGTTGCGGGAGACGGCCAGCGCCCGCCCGGCGGTTTCCTCGGACAGGCGCGTGCCGGGGGCGAGCGCCCCTTCGATGATCCGCTGCCGCAGGACGTCGGCCACGCGCTCGGCGGTGCTCGTCCGATCGAGCAGGGCGCGATCGGCGGCGAGCACCTCGCCCCAGTCTCGGGTCTCGCTCCCGGTCATGGCCGACCCCCGTGTCGCTCCGCGATCTTCGTCCCGTGCAGTCTATCCACTGCGACCTATTGCAGGATTGTTGAACAATCCATTAGGTTGCCGCCCAACGTCGCACTGGGTGACGCCATCGAACCTCCTCACCACCGCAGGTGGGGACCGTGTGATCGGAGCGGCATGGGCCAGAACCTCTCCACGCGCGCAGCCCGGCGGGCAGGCGGCCGCGGGGCGATGCTCGGCGCGGTCTTCCTCATGGCCACCAGCGCCATCGGCCCCGGATTCCTGACGCAGACGACCGAGTTCACCGTGCAGCTCGGCGCGGCGTTCGCCTTCGCCGTCCTCGTGTCCATCCTCGTCGACATCGCGGTGCAGCTGAACGTCTGGCGCGTCATCGGCGTCTCGGGACTGCGCGCGCAGGACCTCGGCAACCGGGTGCTTCCGGGGCTGGGTTACGCGATGGCCGCGCTCGTCGTCTTCGGCGGCCTCGTGTTCAACATCGGCAACGTCTCCGGCACCGCCCTCGGGCTCGACGCGCTGTTCGGCCTCAACGTCAAGATCGGCGGCGCGGTCTCCGCGCTGATCGCCATCGGCATCTTCCTCAGCCGCCGCGCCGGGGTGGCCATGGACCGCATCGTCGTGGCCCTCGGCGGCGCGATGATCCTGCTGACCCTGTACGTCACCGCCTCCTCCGCCCCGCCGGTCGGCGAGGCGCTGCACCAGTCGGTGCTGCCCGAGCAGGTCGACTTCCTCGCCATCACCACGCTCATCGGTGGCACCGTCGGCGGCTACATCACCTACGCCGGCGCGCACCGCATCGTCGACGCCGGTCTGACCGGCCCCGACCGGGTCACCGAGGTCAGCCGCAGCTCCGTGGTGTCGCTGCTGGTCACCGGCGTGATGCGGATCGTGCTGTTCCTCGCCATCCTCGGCGTCGTCGCCGGCGGGGCCACGCTGACCGGCGGAAACCCCACCGCCGCGGCCTTCGGGCACGCCGCGGGCGAGGTCGGCGCGCGGCTGTTCGGCGTCATCCTCTGGGCCGCCAGCCTCACCTCCGTCGTCGGCGCCTCCTACACCTCCGTGTCGTTCCTCGTGACGTTCTCGCCGAAGCTCTCCGCCGCGCGGAACTGGCTCATCGGCGCGTTCATCGCCGTGTCCGCGGCGGTGTTCCTGCTGCTCGACCAGGCCCCGAAAACGCTGCTCGTGCTGGCCGGGGCGGTCAACGGCCTCATCCTGCCCGTCGGGTTCGGCGTGCTCATGTGGATCGCGCTGCGGCGCACCGACCTGCTCGGCGGTTACCGCTACCCGCGGTGGCTGCTCGTGATCGGCGTGCTGGCCTGGCTGCTGACGGTGTACCTGGGGGCGAACTCGTTGTCCGGAATCGCGGAGCTGTGGAGCTGACATGGACCTCAACGCCGATCTCGCCGAAGGCTTCGGCCGCTGGGAACTGGGCGATGACGACGCCCTGCTGGGCATCGTCACCAGCGCCAACGTGGCCTGCGGCTTCCACGCCGGGGACCCGTCGGTCATCCGCCGCGCGGTCGAGCGCGCCGCCGCCGGGGGCGTCGCCGTCGGCGCGCAGGTCAGCTACCGCGACCTCGCCGGCTTCGGCCGCCGCTTCATCGACATGCCCCCGGCCGAGCTCACCGACGACGTGCTCTACCAGCTCGGCGCGGTCGCCGGCTTCGCCCGCGTGGCCGGAACCGAGCTGCGCTACGTCAAACCGCACGGGGCGCTGTACAACGCGATCGTGCGGCACGCCGAGCAGGCCGCCGCGCTCGTCGACGCCGTGCGCGCGTTCGACCCCGGCCTGGCGGTGCTCGGCCTGCCCGGGTCCGAATGGCTCGACCAGGCCGAACGCGCGGGCCTGCGGGTGCACCGCGAGGCCTTCGCCGACCGCGCCTACACCCCCGAAGGCACGCTGGTGCCCCGGCGCGAGGAGGGGGCGGTGCTGCACGACCCCGGACGCATCGCCGACCGGTGCGTCCGCCTCGCCCGCGGCGAGCCCATCGAAGCCGTCGACGGCACGGAGATCACCGCGCAGCCCGACTCGATCTGCGTGCACGGCGACAGCCCCGACGCGGTGGCCATCGCCCGCGCGGTGCGGGACCGCCTCGCCGCGGCGGGGGTGCCGCTGCGCCCGTTCGCACCGGAATCCCGGTGAGGCCGCCGATGCGTTTCCTGCCCTGCGCCGACTCCGGGCTGCTCGTGGAGCTCGACGACCTCGACCAGGTGCACGCGCTCTACACCGCGCTCGCAGCCGACCCGCCCGCCGGAGTGACCGACCTGGTGCCCGCCGCGCGCACGCTGCTGCTGCACCTCGACCCGCGCACCGCGGACGCGGCCGCCGTCGAGCGCGCCGTGCGCGCCACCCGGCCCGCAGGCGGGTGGCAGCGCACCGCGGACGTGCTGCAGGTGCCCGTGGTCTACGACGGCGCGGACCTCGCCGAAGTCGCCCGGCTGACCGGGCTGGCCGAGCGCGACGTCGTCGACCGGCACACCGCCACCGAGTGGACCGTCGCCTTCGGCGGCTTCGCCCCCGGGTTCGGCTACCTCGCCGGGCAGGACTGGCAGCTGGCGGTGCCGCGCCGCACCGAGTCCCGCACCCGCGTGCCCGCGGGCGCGGTCGGCCTCGCCGGGGAGTTCAGCGGCATCTACCCGCGCGAATCCCCCGGCGGCTGGCAGCTCATCGGCCGCACCGACCTCCAGGTCTGGTGCGTCGACCGGGACCCGCCCGCGCTGCTGCGGCCGGGCGTGCGCGTGCGGTTCCAGGAGGTCCGATGAGCGAGCTGGAAGTGCTCTCGACCGGTCCGCTGGCCACGGTGCAGGACCTCGGACGGCCCGGGCTGGGCCACATCGGCGTCGGCACCTCCGGCGCCGCCGACCGCGGCGCGTTGCGCCTGGCCAACCGGCTGCTGGCGAACCCGGAGGGCGCGGCGGCCGTCGAGGTCACCCTCGGCGGCCTGGAACTGCTGGCCCGCGGCCCGGTCACGGTGGCGCTGACCGGTGCGCCCTGCCCGCTCGGCGTCGACGGGCGCGGCGCCGCGATGCACGCGGTGCTGCGGCTCGACGCCGGCAGCACCCTGCGGCTCGGCCGGCCCGAGCGCGGCCTGCGCACCTACCTGGCCGTGCGCGGCGGGATCGCGGTCGAGCCGGTGCTCGGCTCGCGCTCCACCGACGTGCTCGCCGGGCTCGGGCCGGAACGGCTCGCCGCGGGCGCGCTGCTGCCGGTCGGGCCGGCCCCGGCCGCGTTCCCGTGCGTGGAGCAGGCGCCGGTGCCCGGACCCGCGGACGGGGTGCTCGAGCTGCGCGCGGTGCCCGGCCCGCGAGCCGACTGGTTCACCGCGGACGCGCTGCGCGCGCTGTTCGGCGCGGAGTACGCGGTCACCGCCGACAGCGACCGGATCGGCATGCGGTTGTCCGGGCCGCAGCTGACCCGCAGCTGCGGCGGGGAGCTGCCCAGCGAAGGCATGGTCGCCGGTGCGCTGCAGGTGCCGCCGTCCGGCACGCCCACGCTGTTCCTGGCCGACCACCCGGTCACGGGCGGATACCCGGTCATCGCCGTCGTGCCCGCGGCCGACGTCGACCGGGCGGCGCAGGCCCGGCCGGGCCAGGCGGTGCGGTTCCGCCGCGCCGGTGGAGGAGCACCGGGGCCGGCCCCGGTGGGGAAGGAGGAGCGATGACGGCGCCGGAGGCGATGACACCGCAGGAGGCGCGGGAGGCGTTCCGCGCGGGCCTGCGCGCGCCCACGGCCGGCTACAGCGCCGGCCGGGCGCAGGCGAACCTGCTGGCCGTGCCGCGCGAGCACGCCTACGACTTCCTGCTGTTCGGGCAGCGCAACCCGCGGTCGTGCCCGATCATCGACGTCACCGAACCGGGCGCGGTCCGGGCGGAGTCCTTCGCCGGGGACCTGCGCACGGACCTGCCCGCCTACCGCGTGTACTCCGACGGGCAGCTGGTCGAGGAGCGCGGCGAGGTGGTCGAGCTGTGGCGGGACGACCTCGTCGCCTTCCTCGTCGGGTGCAGCTTCACCTTCGAGTCCGCGCTGCTCGCCGCCGGCGTCGAGGTGCGGCACCTGCGGGCCGGGTGCAACGTGCCGATGTACCGCACGAACCGCCGCTGCCGGCCCGCCGGCGGCCTCGCCGGGCCCGTGGTGATGTCGATGCGGCCGGTCCCGGCCGAGCAGGTGGCCACCGCGGTGCGGGTCACGGCCCGCTACCCGGCGGTGCACGGCGCCCCGCTACACGTCGGCGACCCGCAGCAGCTGGGCATCACCGACCTGGACCGGCCCGACTTCGGTGATCCGGTGGAGGTGCGCCCGGGCGAGATCCCGGTGTTCTGGGGCTGCGGCGTCACCCCGCAGGCGGCGGTGATGGACTCGCGGCCGTCCTTCGCGATCGCGCACGCGCCCGGGCACATGGCGATCACCGACGAGGCCGACAGCGCGTTCCTCGTGCCCTGAGCCCGCGCGTGCCCGTGATCGGGTGAATCGCCCGATCTGTGGTGTGCGCCCGCTCCGTCCCGTGTTGACTGCCCCGAGATCAGCACGAGGAGTGGCGGAGGTGCGCGTGAGCACGCGAGCGGAGCGGTGGCGCCGGGCGGTGGCGGCGGCGAGCGCGGTACTGGTGGGCACGACGCTGGCGACGGCCTCGGCCGGCGCCCGGGAGGGTCCCGCACCGCAGCCCGGCGCGGTGCCCGAGGTGCAGTGGGACACCTGCGCCCCGGAGGAGCTGGAACCGGTGCCGCCGGACGAGCGCGACCGGTACGAGTGCGCGCGGTACCCGGTGCCGCTGGACCACAGCGCCCCGGAGCGCGGCAGCGTCGACCTCGCGCTCATGCGGCGGAAGGCCGCCGACCCCGAGCGCCGGATCGGTTCGCTGTTCGTCAACCCCGGAGGCCCGGGCGGTTCCGGCTACACCATGCCCACCCAGGCGGGGAAGTGGCTCGACGACCGGGTGCTCGAACGCTTCGACGTCGTCGGCTTCGACCCGCGCGGCATCGACCGCAGCACCCGGCTGCGCTGCTTCACCTCGGCCGAGCAGGCGCGCGAGGTCGCCGAGCGGATCACGCCGGTGCCGGTCTCGGACGAGCGCATCGCCGAAACGCTCGGGGCCTACCGCGACCAGGGGCGGCACTGCGAGCGCAACGCGGGCGCGCTGCTGGACCACATGAGCACCGCCGACGTGGCGCGCGACCTCGACCTGCTGCGGGCCGCGGTGGGGGACCGGAAGCTGACCTACGTCGGCTTCTCCTACGGGACGCTGCTCGGCGCGACCTACCTGTCGCTGTTCGGCGAGCGCAGCCGCGCGGTCGTGCTCGACGGCAACGTGGACCCGCAGCTGCGCACCACCAACGGCGTGGAGTACGACCGGCAGCGGGCGCGCGGGTTCGAGATCGCGCTGCAGGCCTTCCTGCGCGAGTGCGACAGCTCCGGGCGGGGCTGCGCCTTCTCCGCGGGTGATCCGCGGGCGAAGTTCGACGCCATCCGCGAGGAGCTGCGGTCCGGCCCGGTCACCCTGCCGAACGGGGTGACGCTCACGCTGAGCACGTTCACGGCGGGCGTCGGCAGCGCGCTGTACGACATCGGCGACCTGGCGCCGCTGGCCGCGGACCTGCAGCTGGTGCACGAGCACCTCACCGGCGCCGCGGTCGGCCAAGCGCAGCAGCTGCGGGTGCTCGACCGCACACCGCACCGGGCGCCGTACGACGGCGGGCCCGCCGTCCCGCAGCGGGAGGAGGACTACGTCGACGACGCCTACTTCGGGGTGAACTGCACGGACAAACCGATCCCGCGGATCCCCGAGCTCGTGCCCGGCATCGCCGCGGCGTGGGAGCACGAGTCGCCGACGTTCGGCCGCTACCAGGCGTTCAGCGACGTGGCCGCCTGCTCGAACTGGCCGCGCACCGCCGACGACGCCCACCGGGGGCCGTGGCACAACAGCGCGGAGAACCCGGCGCTGGTGTTCGGCAACCGCTACGACCCCGCCACGCAGCACGCGTTCGCCGAGCGCATGGCCCACCAGCTCGGGCACGCCGACCTGGTCACCGTGAACAGCTTCGGGCACTGCATCCTCGGGCAGAGCGCGTGCGCCGACCGGATCGCCGCCGACTACCTGATCGAGCTGCGGCGGCCTGCTCCGGGGCAGACGTGCTCCTCCGACGAGCAGCCCTTCGGCACGGCGTGAGCGGTGCGGGAGGCCCGCCGGGGCGAGGAGCGCGGACGGCGTGCGGAGCCGGAACCGGACGGGGCGAGGAGCGGACCGGGTGCCCGCTGGCGCGGGGCTTCGGGCACGTCTCGTCGGACCGCGGCTTCGCTCGCCGTCGCCGCGCCCGGCCGCCGGCATGCCGGGCCGCCGGAGTGCTCGGACACCGGTAGTGCCGGGGAGGTGGGTGAACCCGCACGCGGTCCCCTGCCCGAGGAGAAAGAGCGGGGGACCGCGTCACGTGGGAAGGACCGGTGCGCCGGTCGCCTCTCGGCGTTGTGGCGCGACGCCGCTCCAGCCGAACGGTATTCCGCGAAGGCGATGGGTGAGGCCCGGGGGACACGGGCGCACCGGCCAGTCAGTGCAACACGGAGCCGGCGGACGCGGCATCCCGGTGCGCACGTGACACCGCCCACGTTCGGCAGTGCTCCGGGCGACCGCCTCCGTCCGGTTCCGCGAGCCCCTCGCCGCCCGGGGGGTGGACCGGGGTGCCGCTCCGGTTCGGCGGGCGGGTTTGCGGCGGGAGGGCGCCCCTGCCGGTGAGCCGCTGCGGTGCGGGCGCGTCCCCGCGGGGCGGCCGGCCCGCCGAAATCCTTCCCGGAGCTCTTCCGAAAATGCTGTTCCGGCCGCGGCGCAGCGTTTTTCTCGGCGCCCCGAAAGGAATGTTTTGCCGCCCCCGGAAAGCATTTTCTCCGGGTGCTGCCGTGCGATGTTTTGCATTCCTCGCAATTGTCTGTACGGTTCGTTCGTGAAAGGGGCGGTGCCGCGCTCGCCGTTCGGGAAACCTGCTGCGCCGCAGTTGGTTCGGATTTCCGCGAGCCAACTGCGAGCAGCGGCGGCGGAGGGCCGGGCGCGAATGCGAACGCAGAATTCCGCCGCGGTCCGAGTGAGGGGAAACACGGGCGATGTTGGCCAGCTTCGCGCTCAGCGCCGGCGCGATTTTCGTCGCAGAACTCGGCGACAAGTCGCAGTTGATGGCGATGACGTTCGCGACCCGCTACCGCGTGTGGCACGTGCTGCTCGGGATCACGCTGGCCACCGCGGTGGTGCACGCGCTGTCGGTGGTGCTCGGGTTCGGCGTCGGCCAGCTCGTGCCGGGGGACTGGGTGACGGTGCTGGCCGGGGTGGCGTTCCTCGGTTTCGCGCTGTGGACGCTGCGGGGGGACCACCTCACCGCGGAGGACCAGCGCCGCGCCCACCGCCCCGCGGTGTCGGCGCTGCTGCTGGTGACCACCGTGTTCCTGCTGGCCGAGCTGGGCGACAAGACGATGCTGGCCACGGTCACGCTGGCCACGCAGCACGACTGGTTCGGCACGTGGCTCGGCTCGACAGCGGGCATGGTGCTCGCCGACGCGCTGGCGGTCGGCGTCGGTCTCGTGCTCGGCAGGAAGCTGCCGGAGCGCGCCGTGCGCTACGGCGCCGCCGCGCTGTTCGTCCTCGCCGGGGCGTGGTTGCTGGTCAGCGGCATCACCGGCCTGGCCGCCGCCTGAGCCCCGCCCACCGCAGCCGCCCCGCCCACCCGCCCCGGGGAACATTTCCCGAGAGATGTTCCCCGGGCGCACCGCGGGACCTGCAACATCTGCAACGAGTATGTTTATGTTGCACGAGCGGTCGTTCGCGGTGAGGGGCACGATGTCGAAAACCGTCGACAAAGCGGTGCGCGCGCTGGAGGTCCTGGCCGGAGGGCCGAAGAAGATCTCCGAGCTCGCTCGCGAACTGGACGTGCACAGCTCCACCGCGCTGCGCATGCTGCAGCCCCTCGTCGACTCCGGGATGCTCGCGCGCGGGCCCGACGGCCGCTACCGGCTGGGGCTGCGCCTGGCCGACCTGGGCCAGCAGGTGCTCGAGGACATGGACCTGCGCGCGACCGCCCGGCCGCGGCTCGTGGCCCTCGCCGAGGACGTGCGCGCCACGGTGCACCTGGCGCAGCTCATCGACGAGCAGATCGTCTACGTGGACAAGATCGAGAGCTCCGCGTCGATCCGCACCTGGTCGCGCATCGGCCGGCCGGTGCCGCTGCACACCGCCGCGGCCAGCAAGGCCATCCTGGCGCGCCTGCCGGAGCGGCGCCGGGAGGAGCTGCTCGCCGCGCACAGCTTCACCCGCCACACCGAGAACACCCTCGCCGACGCCGCGGCGCTGCGCGGACACCTGCGCGGGGTCGTGGAACGCGGCTACGCCACCGACGACGCCGAGTTCGAACCGCTGGTGCACTGCGTCGGCGTGGCGGTGCCCGCCAACTCGGGTCAGGTGGCCGCTGCCGTGTCCGTGACCACCGTGCGCGCCCGCCCGGACCCCGCCGAGCAGCACGCGCTGGTCACCAAGCTGCGCGAGACCGCGGCGGCGCTCGGCGCCGAGCTCGGCACGTCCCCGCGCTAGGGGAACCCGCCCCTCCGGGCACGACGGCCGCCGGAACTGAGGAGGAGACCGTGAAGATCACCCAGCTGCGCACGTACCAGGTGCCGCCGCGTTGGCTGTTCCTGCGCATCGACACGGACGAGGGGATCGTCGGATGGGGCGAGCCCGTCGTGGAGGGCCGGGCCGGGACGGTCCGGGCGGCCGTCGACGAGCTGTCCGACTACCTCGTCGGCGCCGACCCGGGACGCGTCGAGGACCACTGGCAGGTGCTGACCAAGGGCGGTTTCTACCGCGGCGGTCCGGTGCTGTCCAGCGCGGTCGCCGGGATCGACCAGGCGTTGTGGGACATCAAGGGCAAGGCGCTCGGCGTGCCCGTGCACGAGCTGCTGGGCGGTCCGGTGCGCGACCGGATGCGCGTGTACTCCTGGGTCGCGGGCGACGAGCCCTCCGCGGCGGTCGAACACGCCGCGCAGCGCGTGGCCGAGGGCTTCTCCGCGGTGAAGATGAACGTCGCCGGGCGGATGCGGCAGCTGGAGACGACGGCGGAGATCCGCGCGGCCGTGGAACGCGCCCGCGCCGTCAAGGACGAGCTCGGCCCGCACGGCGACGTGGCCATCGACTTCCACGGCCGCGTCTCACCGCCGCTGGCGCGGCGGCTGTGCCGCGAGCTCGAACCGGTGCAGCCGCTGTTCGTCGAGGAGCCCGTGCTGCCCGAGCTGTCCGGCGAACTGCCCCGCGTCGTCGACAGCACCACCGTGCCGATCGCCACCGGCGAGCGGCTCTACTCCCGGTGGGACTTCGCCGACGTGCTGCGTTCCGGCATCGCCGTGGCGCAGCCGGACCTGTCGCACGCCGGCGGCGTCTCCGAGTGCCGCCGCATCGCCGCGCAGGCCGAGGTCCACGGCGTCGGCCTCGCCCCGCACTGCCCGCTCGGCCCGATCGCCCTGGCCGCCAGCCTGCAGGTGGACTTCGCCAGCCCGAACGCGCTGATCCAGGAGACGAGCCTGGGCATCCACTACAACCAGGGTTCGGACGTGCTCGACTACCTGGTGGACACCGCGGTGTTCGACTACTCCGCGGGACACGTCGCGCGCCCGACCGGGCCGGGACTGGGCATCGAGGTCGACGAGGAGGCCGTGGCCGAGGCGGAGAAGCGCGCGCCGCGCTGGCGCAACCCCGTGTGGCGCCACGAGGACGGCTCGTTCGCCGAGTGGTGAGCAGGTGCGGCACCGGCCGCGGAGCGCGGCGTGCCGCGGGCGCGTAACGGCACCGCTCGCCGCTCGTTGCCGACCCGGAGGTGGCCATGACGTGGATGCTGTACGGCGTGACCGGCTACACCGGCCGGCTCGTGCTCGAGGCGGCGCTCGCCCGCGGGCACCGGCCCGTGCTGGCGGGGCGGGACGCGGCCGCGGTCGCCGCGCTGGCCGCGCCGCGCGGGCTCGACTACCGGGTGTTCGACCTGCGCGACCCCGACGCGGTCGCCGCGCAGCTGTCCGGTGTGGACGCGGTCGCCCACTGCGCGGGTCCGTTCTCGGCCACCGCCGAGCCGATGGTGCGGGGGTGCCTGCGGGCGGGTGCGCACTACCTGGACATCACCGGTGAGATCGACGTGTTCGAAGCGGTCTACGCCCGCGACGAGGAGGCGCGGCGCGCCGGGGTGGTGCTGCTGCCCGGTGCGGGCATGGACGTGGTGCCCACCGACTGCCTCGGCGCGCTCGTGGCCGAGCAGGTGCCCGGGGCGCGCCGGCTGGATCTGGCCATCCGCACGAGCGGCAGGCTCAGCCCCGGCACGCTGAAGAGCGCGTGGGAGGGCGTGGCCCTCGGCGGACGCGCCCGCCTCGGCGGCGAGCTGCGCACCGTGCCGGTGGGCTGGCGGCGGCGCGACGTGGACTTCCCCTCCGGGAGGGTGCGCGTGGCCTCGCTGCCCTGGGGCGATGTCAGCTCCGCCTACCGCAGTACGGGCATCGGCGAGATCACCACCTACACGCGCTTGCCCGGTGCCGGCGGGCGCGGTGCGGCCCTGCTGCAGCGGCTGGCGGCCACCGGCCCGGTGCAGCGGCTCGGCCGCGCGGCCCTCGGCGCGCTGGTGCGCGGCCCGGACGCCGCGGCCCGGGCCCGCAGCCACCTCGAGGTCTACGCGGAGGCCAGCGCCGCGGACGGAACGGCGGTGGCCGCCACCCTGCGCGGGCCCGATCCGTACGACTTCACCGCGGACTCGCTGGTGCGGCTGCTGCAACGGCTGCTGGCCGGCGCAGCGCCCGCCGGGGCGCACACCCCGGCCACGGCGTTCGGGCACGGCTTCGTCCGCGAGCTGGACGGGGTCACCGTCTCCGACCCCGCGCCCGTGCCCGCGCCGCGCACCTGAGCTCCCGGTCCCGGCTCCGCGCGGCCGAGCCGCTGCACCGGGCCGGTGGCCGCCGGCCGCTCCGGCGCCGCACCGCGCCCGGCACCCGCCGGGATTCGCGAGCCGGGCAGTTGTGATCTCCGTCGCGGCCGGACCGCGCCGCTCCGCGGGCAGGTACCCTCCCCGCGGGTGATGCGCGGCCACGCGCGCGCCGACCCCGCAGCGGTGGAGCAGGCAACCGGCAGCTCGGACACGGAGGACGGTGTGAAACCGAAGAAGGTCGCAGGAATCGTGGTGCTCGTGCTGGTGGGCTACGCGGTGTTCACCAACCCCGTCGGGTCCGCGGACATGGTCGGCGGCGTCGGCGGGTGGCTGCAGGGCTCGGCCGAGTCCGTGATCACGTTCATGCAGAACCTCACCGGCTGATCTTCTACTCCAGCCCGGTGCGCAGGTCCTCCAGCAGCTCCGGCAGCACCGCCTCCTCCGCCGCGGTGCGCCCCGCGGTGCCCAGCAGCTCGGACAGCTGCGGATCCCACGGGGTCGCCACCGGCTGCCCGGACAGCACGCCGAGGTCGCGGCGCTCGGCCGCGGCCCGGTCGAGCGCGGCGCGGTAGTCGGCGGACCCGAGCCGCCACGGCTGCGCCCCCTCGGCGTGCAGCGCGGCGGCGACGCGCAGGCCGGCCCAGTCGAAGTCGGCGTGCACCCGCACCCGGGCGCCCGCGGTGAACAGGCGGCGCAGCAGCTCCTGCGCGGCGGGCGAGCTGCCGTCGTCCACGGCCACGAGCGGGTGGTGCACCCCGGCGGCGAGCGCGGCTTCGAGCACCCGCGGGTTCTCGCACACCGCCACCGGCGTCCCGGGGGCCACGAGGGGGTCCGGCGCGGCCCGCAGGTCCGCCAGCGTCACGTGCGACGGCGCGCCTGCGCGGGCGCGCGGCGCCGCCATCTCGGCGGACTCCCACGGCAGCGCCCAGCACAGCACCGTGTCGCTCACCCCGTCGGAGGCGACGCGGGCGTGCCCCCAGACCGCCCGGCGCTCCCGCTCGCTCGACGGTGCCGCCAACCCGTGGGCCTCGGCCAGGCCGCGCAGCACCACGCGGCTCAGCGTGGTTCCCTCGTCGAGCAGGTCGGCCGCCCCGGCGCGCGCGGCGAGCTCGGCGCGCCAGGTCCAGCCCCGCCGCGCCGGATCGCCCGCGGTCTCGGCGAGCACCGCGGCGGCCTGCCGGGCCACGGCCTCCTGGTCGTCCTCGGCGACGCGGCCGAACTGGCACACCCAGGTGCACCAGGTCGCGGCCCATGCGGTGCGCTCGAGCCCGTGCGCGGCCAGGGCCCGGCGGAACGCCTCGTACTGGGCGGCGTGGCGCTTCTCGGCCAGGGCCTCGGCGGAGTCGGCCCGCTGCACCGGCGAGTCGTGCAGGATCTCCACGACCTCGCGCAGCCCCAGGCCGAACCTGCTCGCCCGCACCGCTGCGTCCAACTTGGACACGTTGATGCGGGTGCCGTCCCCCCACAGCGGGCGGCCGTAGAGCTCGCCCACCGCTCGGCGCGTCTCGTCGTCCGGCAGCTCCAGCCGGAACGTCGGTGGTGCGGAGGGTGATTCCAGCGCCTCGCGGGCGCGCTGCCACAACCCGCGCAGCGGTGCGATGTCCCATTCGGCCCGCAGGTCCTGTTCGATGCCCATCGCCCCCAGGGTACGGGCCCGCCTCACCAGTCGGAGCGCTCGATCGCCCGCCCGTGCTCCCGGTCTGCGCGGGACGGGCCCGCCTTCTGCCCCGGGAGGAGCCGTTCACCAGTCGGAGCGCTCGATCGCCCGCCCGTCCCACGTGGTGTGCGTGCAGGCGATGCCGTGCCCGCTGCGCGGGCGCAGCACGTCGTAGATGTGCATCCGCGGGATCTTCGGCGACACGCCCCACCCGCTCGGCCAGGTGATCAGCCAGTCCATGTCCAGGTCCACGAGCAGTTCCAGCATCCGCGCCACGGTCGGCTCGTCGAGCCGCTCGAAGGCCTCGTCCAGCAGCACCAGCCGCAGCGGCCGCAGGTCCGCCGCCGAGACGCTCACCGCGTCGTAGAACGCGGCCGCCGCGGCGAACAGCGTCACGTAGGAGATCAGCCGCGTCTCCCCGGAGGACAGCTGCCGCAGCCGCCGCACCCGGGCCGAGCCGTCCGGGGCGGTGTCGCGCACCCGCACGGTGAAGGTGAACCACGACCGGTAGTCCAGCGCCCGCCCCAGGACCTCCGCGTAGCCGCCCGCGGCACTGTCCCGTTCGGACTCGATGAGCTTGGTGAACACACGGCGCAGCAGGGCGTCCTCGTCCTGCCCGCGCTCCGCGGCCGGGGTGCGGACCGCGTCGATGGCCCGGCGGAGATCGTCGTCCAGCGCCGTCGACGGGCGCCAGTCCAGCTGCACGTGCACGCCCTGGCTGGAGCGGGCGCCCTCCAGGACCTCGTTCATCCGGTGGCACAGCCGCTCCGCCGTGGAGATCTGGCCGCGCAGCCGGTCGGCGAGATCGCGGATGAGGTAGTCGGCGAAGATCGACTGGTAGCGCTCGTTGAGGTAACCGCGCTGCTCGGCGAGGCGCTCGGCGATGCGCAGCGCCGCCTCCGCCACCGGCTGCGGCCCCTCGTCGCCGGTGATCGTCACCGTGAGCACCCCACCCCGCTCACCGGCGGCGATGTCATAGCCCCCGCTCAGCGACTGCTGCAGCGCCTGCACCCGGTTGAGCACCGTCGCCTCGGAGGCCGAGCGCCGCGAGGCCGCCAGCAGCGCCTCGACGGCCTGCTCCGGCTCCGGTGCGGCCTGCGGCTCGGCGGTCCCCGCCTCGTCCTGCGGGGTGAACGCCGCCGTCCACAGCCCCGGGGTGCGCAGGGCGGCGCGCAGCGACTCGAGCGCCTCCTCCGCCGCCTCCTCGCGGCCCTCGAGCTGGGAGTGCTTGTGCTGCAACTCGGTCTCCCAGCGCGCCGCCGACTCGCGCAGCGCGCTGACCTTCTCCCGCTGCTCGGGCAGGCGCCGCCGCAGCTCGCCGCGCTCGGCCTCCAGCTCGGCGAGCTTGCCGCCGATGTCCTGCGTCTCGTCGGCCAGCGCGGTGGTGAGCTCGGCCAGCCCGGACTCCTGCTCGGCGTGCTCGGCGCAGCGCTGCTCGGCCTGGGTCTCGGCCTCCATCCGGTCGGCCACCGCGGCGTCGTGCCGCAGCAGCAGGTCGCGCAGCTCGGCCGCGGTGTGCAGGCAGCGCGAATCGACCGTGGTGCGCAGCGACTCGATCACGGACACCGCTTCGGTGGCCGCGCGGTGCGCCTGCTCCAACGCGCCCGTCTCGGAGGGCAGGTCCGCCCGCGAGGCCTCCTGCACCAGCTCGGCGTGCTCGGCCTGCCACCGCCGCTCGGCCTGCTCGTGCTCCTGGCGCAGATCGGTCGCCGCCGTCCCGGTCGACTCCACCGCCTCCCGCGCTCCGTCCAGCTTGGCGTGCGCCGTCAGCAGCTCGTCGTCGTCCGGGAAGGACTCGACGTGCTGCTCCAGGCGGGTCACGTGCTCGCTGACCTCGCGGTGCTGCCGCTCCGCCGCGCCGATGTCCTCGCGCAGCCGGGCCAGGTCCTCCTCGAGCTGCGCGATGCGCCGCGTGCGCGCGTCCTGCCGGGCGCCGGCACCGACGAACTCCGCCGCCCCCTTCGGGCAGGCGCCGGAGAGCACCCCGGCGCGCCAGCTGCCGTCGGTGCCGAGCACGAGGCCCGCCGCGGCGTCCCCGGCCGAGGAGGCCACGCCCACGCGGGCGAGCAGCTCCGCGACCCGCTCCGCCGGCACGGGACCGTCCCCTCCGGACACCGGTGCGAGCGCGGTGTCCAGCCCCGTCCAGCTGCGCTCGCCCCGCTCGGTGGCGACCAGGTCCGGCCCGCCGTGCAGGGCGCCGTCCGCGGTCACCCACGCGGTCAGCAGCCCGCTGCCGGTCAGCGCGCCCTCCAACCCGGCGCGGGCCGCCGCGTCGAGGTCCGCGCGGAAATCGACCAGCTCGTAGAAGGCCCTGCCCGCGCGCGGGTCCCGCTCGGCCGTGGCCCACCGCGGGCGCTCCGGCACGCGCTCGGAGCCGGAGCGCAGTTCGGCCAGCTCGTCCTCCCACGTGCGGGCCTGCACGTACAGCTCGGCGATGTGCTGCTCCAACCCCGACACATGCTGCCGCTGCCGGTTCACCCGCGGGCGGGACCACTCGCGGGCGCGGTCGCGCGCCTGCCGCGCCACCGCGCGGTCGCCCAGCACGTCGTCCACCGCGGGCGGTTCCGGCGCGTCCTCGGCCCCGCCGTCGGGCCACTCGGCGATCCACTTGCGGACCTGCTCGACCCACACGGCCGCCGCCGTGGCCAGGTCCTGCTCGACCTGGTTGCGCCGCCCCACCGCGTCCGTCGCGGTCAGCTGCGCCTGCCGGGCCCGCCGCTGCAGCTCGACGACCTCGTCCCGCTCGCCGTCCAACCGCCGGGCGCGCTCGTGCAGGCTCAGCGCCAGCGCGGCGCGCTCCCGCGCGGCCTCGGCGGCCTGCTGCGTGCCACCGGTGACGGTGCGGAAGGAGGCGGCCAGCGCGTCCGCGTCCGGCCGCGGCGGGTGGAGCCGGTCCACCTCCAGCAGTTCGCTCTCGGCCTCGACCGCGGTGCGCGCAGCCACGCGTTCGGTCTCCGCCTCCGCTGCGGCCACCGCCGGCGGACGCGGGACCAGCTCACCGCCCAGCCCGGCCGCCCGCAGGCAGTGCGCGGCGTGCTCGGCGCGCTCACCCGCGGCCTCGGCGTCGGTGGCCAGCCGCCGCAGCATGCCCACCACCGACTCGGCCGACCGGTTCTCCTGGGCGCGGTGCTTGCTCGCCGTGTCCAGCGCGGTGATCGCCGCCGCCCGCGCGCTGCCGACGAGGCGCTCCCGGTCGCGGACGCCCTGCAGTTCCCGGTAGGCGGGGTGCGCCTGCAGCGCGTCGATGCTCGACTCCAGCTCGCCGTCGCGCTGCTCGAGCTCGGCGACGGTCCCCTCGGCCGCGGTCCGCTCGCGGCGCTGCTCGGCGCACGTCCGCTCCAGCTCGGCGATCTCGCCGCGCAGCCTGCGCAGCTTCTCCCGGGTGTCGCGCACCCCCTGCGCGCGGTCCTGCAGCACGCCGAGGGCGTAGGAGGAGTAGGTCGTCAGGAACGCGCGCAGCGCCCGGTCCGACTCGGTCAGCCCGAGGATGTTCTCCCGGATCGACTCGAGGTCGTCGAACGAGGTGGCCAGCCGCTCCACCAGCGCCGGGTCCAGCGGCGGCAGGGCGTCGGAGAGGATGTTCTCCAGCTGGCCCTCCAGCACCTTCAGCCCCACGTCGGGGTTGCGCAGCGTGCGCTGCAGGTGCAGCAGGTCGCCGTAGCGGGCGGCGGGCATGCCGTAGACGGCGGCCGCCACGCGGGCGCGGAACGCCTGCTCGTCGAGCACGCAGTCCGCGCCGATCACCTCGCGCAGCTGGGCCGCGCTCAACGGCACCCGGTCGGCGGTGACCAGTTGCAGGTCCGATCCCACGCGGAGGGGCGTGATGAACCGCCACGAATCGCTGACCGCCTGCGAGGTCTTCGAGGCCTTCACCCCGACGCCGCAGGTGAGGAACTCCTCCGCGCCGGTCTCGGTGACGCGGCGCAGCTCGACCCAGGCGTAGCCGACCCGGTTCGGACCGCCGGGGTACTCGTCGAGCATGAGCCGCCGCACGCTCACCGTGTCGAAGCCCTTCGACCCGAGCTGGCGCAGGTCCCCGTCGAGGCACAGCGGCAGCAGCAGCTCGAGCGTGCGCGACTTGCCCGAGCCGTTCGTGCCCTGGAAGACCCCGCGGCCGCCGGAGAGGTCGAACGTCGTCTCGGCGTACTGCCAGATGTTCACGATCCCGCCCCGGTGCAGGCGCCACCGGTCCGCCGGGGCGCGCGCGGCCTCCCCGGCGGCCGGTGCCCCCGCGTCGGGGCGCTCGTGGGTGATCGACACCGGATCTGGGCTCAACGTTGCGCGTCCTCTTTCGTCGCGGCCAATTCCGTGGCGTCGAACAGGGGAAGATCGGCCGGTTCCGGCTCCGGCCCGGGCGGCGGTTCGGACTCGCGCCCGGTCGGCGAGGCGTCCGCCCGCGGCAGCCACCGGTGCGCGGCGGGGCTCAGCAGCCAGTCCTGCCCGCCCGCGGTGATCAGGCCGAGGCGCCGCAGCAGGGACAGCACGCTGTCGACCAGCCGCTCGTGGTCCTCCGTCGCCTGCCGCGACCACGCCGACGGGTGCTCCTCGACGAGTTCGCGGCAGGTCTCGGACAGCTCCCGCCGGGTGACCGGGTGGCGGCCGTCCCCGCGGGGCTCGCCGGACAGCAGCCGCGGCAGCGCCAGCAGCGCGATGCGGGCGACCGTGCTCGGGCCGGGGAAGACGACGTCGGTGAGGTAGTCCTCCGGGTCGGTGACCACGACGCCTTCCCAGCGGGACTCGGCGACGAGCCCGAAGAACCGCTCCAGCAGGTGCGACTCCCGGCCCAACCGGTTGCGCAGCCACCGCGCCTGCTCGGCGGGCAGGTCGGAGTAAAGCACCGCGGGGTCTTCCACCAGCCGCCGGCGCACCGCGTGCTCCGGGGAGTCCGCCGGCGGCGCGGCCGCGGTCTCGATCAGCTCCTCCGGCGAGGAGGCCGCGCCGATCGGGCCGACCGCGATCTGGCCCAGCAGGTCCGTGTCGATCGTGATGAGCGCTTCCGAGGAGGACTCGGCCGAGACCGTCCCCTCGGTCTCGGTGATCACGCCCAGCGCGACGAGGTGGCGCAGCGCCGCGGTGAGCACCCGGCGGTCGGCCTGGTCGTCGGTGATCGGCACGCCCGCCTCGGCCGCCGCCGCGCGGATGTCGCTGACCAGCCGCGACAGCAGCACCTGGCGGCCGATGCCGGTCAGCGCGGCCAGGGCCAGGGCGACGTAGGCGTAGCCGCGCGGGGTCAGCGACGGATCGCCGCGGGTGCCGTCGGCGCCCGCGCCCGCCTTGACCAGCCGCGCGAACCGGCGCTCCACCACCAGCCGGTAGCCGAGCAGCGCGCCGAAGAGCTCCTGCAGCACCGACCGGTGGTGATACATCAGCGGCAGCAGCTCGCCGTCCGCTCCGCCCGAGCGCACCAGCGGGCGGCGCAGCAGCACGCGCGCGCAGCGCACCACGTTCGCCGCGTCGATGTCGGACAGCTCGGCGAAGCCGGGCACCGGGTCGGTCTCGCCCGCGCTCATGACACCGCCTCCTGCTGCCCCCCGGTTCCGCCGCCCGCAGCGGTCCCGCCGAGCACGTCCAGTTCCGTGTCCGCCAGCGTCAGCGTGCCCGCCCCGCTGCGGACCCGCGTCCGCGCCCCGGGCCGCGGCCGCACCACCACGCGCAGCCGGTGCACCGGGTCGACGGCGGTGCCCGTCTCCTCCGGAGTCTCCCGCTGGGCCATGGCCAGGGTGAGCAGCTCGCACAGCATGCCCAGCGCCTCGGACGACAGCGCGTGCGCCTGCAGGTCCTGCCCCGCCGCGGCCAGCTCCGCCGCCGCGGCACCGCGCCGCTGGTCGGCCTCGCGAGCCTCGGCCAGCAGGGTGTGCTCGGTCATCGGGTCGTCCAGCACCCGCGAGGTGCGCCCCCGCGCGCCCCGGTCGCCGCGGCCGCGCACGCTGACCGTCACGTCCAGCACCGGGCCGTCCCGCCACGGCACCGACTCGTTGTCGCTGTCGTAGTCCGGCGCGGGCAGCAGGTGCCGCGCCGAGTGCAGGCCGAACGCCGCGGAGGCCAGCTGGTGCGCCTGCTCGGTGCCGGAGTCGGCGAACCACCGCGCCAGGGTGAGCAGCTCCGCGCGCCGCCCCGGCACGATCCCGCCGCCGGAGGTGGCGCGCTTGACCGTCGCCAGCAGCGATCCGATGGCCCGGGCGGTCGCCTCCCGCAGCGCGGCGACCTGGCTGGGCCGTCCGGGCGCGTCGACGAACCAGTCGGTCAGCTCCTGCCAGTCGGCCGCGGTGCGCCCGCGCGCCCGCTCGGTGTCGGCGCCGAACCCCTCCGCCGGGCCCAGCAGCCGCAGCAGCTCGCCGCGCCGGTCCGCCAGCGCGGTCAGCGCCCCGGCGATCGTCTCGGTGTGCCGCAGCACGTCCTCCACCACGCGGTGGATGTAGTCCACGAGCAGGTTGCGGAACCCGGAGATCTCCTCGGGGGCGAGCTGGTGCCGGGTGACCACCTGCCCGAGGTAGGCGTAGAAGTCCCGGACGGTCGCGGCCAGCTCCGCGTGCTGCAGGAACACCGTGGTGACCTGCTCGGCCAGCCGCTCGGTGGCCTGCTCCGCGTCCGCCGGCCCGCGCTGCTCGGCGTCCAGCGCCTCGTCCAGCGTCGCGCGGATCGCGCCCAGCCCGCGGTCGATCGCGGGCAGCAGCTCGCGGGAGATCTCGCGGGCGCCCTCAGGCACGCGCAGCAGCGCGTCCACGTCGCGCTGCACCCGCACGGCCAGCTTGCTCACCTGGTAGCGCACGCTGCCGTGCTGGAACTCGGAGATGCTCGACGCGATCGTCTCGCGGCGCCCCACGACGAGATTGCCCCAGCGCACGAGCTGCCGCAGGCGGTCGAGCACCGTGTCGGTGCCCGATTCGCCGGGGGCGATGCGCCCCTCCCGCTCGGCCGCCGCCAGCGCCGCGGCCACTTCACCGGCCGAGAGGTCCGCCAGCAGCGTCGAGGTGAACAGCCGCATGATCGCCAGGTACGTGCGGTGCTCCGGGGCCTGCAGGTAGGCGAACAGGTGCAACCGACGCGCGCCGTCGGCGTCCTGTTCCGGGGCGTGCGCGGTGGAGGCGCCGAAGGTGTCCGGTGCGGTCGTGCCCGCCACGCCCGCGCGGAGCACGTCCGCTTCGTGATCCGGGACCGTCACGGTCCGCCACGATAACGGGTGCCGGGTGCACCGCTGCGCACCTGCCCAGGCGTGCGCACGAGCGATCCCCCGGCCGGGTAGCGTGGGCGGCCGGTCACCGCGCCCGGTGGCCGGCGATCCCACCGACGGAAGGACAGCACGGTGAGCACGGCACGTGCCGTCGGGCTGCTGCTGGGGGCAGCGGCCGACGCCACCTTCGGGGATCCGCGGCGGGGGCACCCGGTCGCGCTGTTCGGACGCGCGGCGCACGCGCTGGAGCGGCGCGTCCACCGCGACCACCGGGCGGTCGGAGCCGGGTACGTCGCCGTGCTCGCCGGCGGCGGTGCCGCAGCCGGCGCCGCGGCGCAGCACTGGGTCCGCCGGCGGGCGGTGGCGGAGACCGCGCTGACCGCCGCGACCACCTGGGCCGTGCTCGGCGGTTCCTCGCTGGCCGGTGAGGGAGCGGCGATGGCGCGCCTGCTCACCGCCGGGGACGTCCCCGGCGCGCGGGAGCGGCTGGCGCACCTGTGCGGACGCGACGCGGCCCTGCTCGACGAGGAGGGCCTGGCGCGGGCCACGGTCGAATCGCTCGCGGAGAACACCGGCGACGCGGTCGTCTCCCCGCTGCTGTGGGGCGCGGTCGCCGGCGTGCCCGGGCTGATCGGCTACCGGGCGGTGAACACGCTGGACGCGATGGTGGGGCACGTCTCACCGCACTACCGCAACTTCGGCTGGGCCGCTGCGCGCCTGGACGACGCGGTGAACGCGGTGCCCTCCCGGGCCGGCGCGGTGCTCACCGCGGCCTGCGCCCCGCTCGTCGGCGGGTCGGCGGCGGAGGCGCGGCGGACGCGGCGCCGCGACGCGGCCGCGCACCCGAGCCCGAACGCGGGGCAGCTGGAAGCCTCGTTCGCCGGGGCGCTCGGCGTGCGCCTCGGCGGGCGCACCGTCTACCGCGACGCCCCGGCCGGAGGGCCGGCTGCCGAGGGTGCGGCTGCCGGCGGCGCTGCCGACGGCGGGGTTGCCGGCGGTGCTGCTGCCGGTGGTGCTGCGGAAGCGGCCGGCAAAGCCTCCGGCGAAGCGGCCGAGCGGGCCGAGCAGCGGCCGGTCATGGGGCAGGGGCGCGCCGCGGGCGCCGCGGACGTCCCCCGCGCGGTGCGGCTCTCCCGCGCCGTCGGCGCGGCCTCGGCGGCGCTGGCCGCAGGGGTGGCGCTGGCGGCAGGAGCACACCGCCGCGGGCGCTGACGGGAGCGCGCCGACGCGGCACGTGCTGACCGCGGGGGTTCGCAGGCGGTGGTGAGTGCTTCAACGACAGGGTGTCGCAAACACCACCAGCACGGCCGGCCGGGGCGGGCACTGGGCTGACGAGCCGAGCACGGAGTCGGGGTGCCGGTAAGGCAGTCTTGAGTTGAACCGCGGTCGAAGTCCTAGCGTCCGCGGTCGTGGACATTTCTGAGATTCGATCCTGGATTGCCCGCACCGCTGCGGTGGTGCCGGCCCTGCCTGCGTGGACAACGGGCACGACCGTCCTCGGGCTCGGGGCAGCCGTTCGGCATGCGGCGGGCACGGCTACGTTGATGCGGGTGATGCTGTGCGACGCGATCGGCCGCCACGGCTTCCGCGCCGTTGTGCTGGATGGGACCGACCCGCCGTTTGCCACCGCTGCCGCGCTGGACGAGTACGTGACCACAGGCGTCGGTGACCCGGTCGCGCTGCTGGCCGCGAGCCAGGGGTTCCTGCGCACCGCTGAGATCCTCGACCTGCTGCACGCGCTGCGCGCCCGCAACGCCGAGCATCCCAGCGATCCGGTCCGGATCGTGCACGGTCCGGTGTCGTCGGCGACCTCGCTCGAGACGGTCGAGCGGGAGATGGCCGAGCGGACGCTGGCCTGGCACCGCGACACCGGCCACCGGATCGTGCACTGGGCCGGGATCGCGCACGTCGCCGCCGGGGAGTACCGCGGGCTCGCACCGAGTGGCGGCACGCACCGCAGTTCCGGCGGGCACCTCCGCACCGAGCTCGGCGACGGCTACGTCGCGGTCGCGGCCACCGTCGGGGAAGTCGACGACGGGTCGGTCCCTCCGACTCCTCGGCAGTTCACCGAGGCACCGTTGTCGGTGATCGACGCCGGATGGCTCCCGGTCCGCGGAGTCAAGGGCCCACAGGCGGTCCAGGGCTGGCTCGATGGCCCCCTGCAGACCCGACTCGTCGGCCCGCACTACGACCCCGCTGCCGATGCGGTGCACTACGTGACCGGCCCGTCGGTGCGCGAGGCCATCGACGGCTTCCTGTACGTCCGACGCAGCGAGCCAATGCGCCCACTTCGGAGCATTGCTTGAAGCTGCGTTGATGTTGTGGCCCGAGCCCGTGCAGGCCCAGTGGGCCTTGTCGAGGTAGCGACTCGGAACGATCGACTCGTACGCCCGCTGCAGCCGCTCACCCGTCATCGGTCATCGTCATGGTCGGCTACCCGCGCCCGTCGAATGCGGGTGCAGACCGCGCTGGCCAGGCCCAGTCCTGCAGCGCCGCGGTGCGCTCGCGGTGCGATCCGGGTCCTGCCGCTCACCGCTCTGTGCGGCCGGACGGGGCGCTGCCGATGTCCGCGCCCTCGCCACCGCGCTCGGACCCGTCCCGCTCGGCTTCGACCTGCTCGGCTTCCCGTCTCTCCTCCTCGGCGATGGCCTGGGCCACGGCGTGCTTCTTGCCGCGCGGGCGCTTGCGGCCGCCCGCACCGGCGGGTGCTCCGCGGGAACCGCCCGCGCCCGAGCCTCTCCGCTCGCCACCGCGCGCGCTGGAACCGAACGCCCCGGTCGGTGTCCCTTACACCATCGAAGCCCCGCCCGAACTCATCAGCTACTCACGGAAACTGGCCGATCGCATCGCCGAAGCAGCTGACAGCTGATCCTCCGTCCGGAAGCGAACCTCTGCCGTATCCAAGCGGATCGTCGAGCGACATGGCCGACGGCAGGGACGATCAGCCAGTCTGGCTGGTCGGTGTGCTCAGAGGTTGCGCATGTAGCGCTGCAGGAGGGCTTGCTCGCCTGAAGGTGCGGTTCCCAATTCCGCGTTCCCGTGAGGAGTGAAGCCTGCACTGGTCAGCGTGCGCACAGAGGTCGTGTTGTCGTTGACGGTGCGGGCATGCAGCTCGCGAAGTCCCATGCGGGTCCCGAGTTCGCCCGCGCACTCCACAGCCTGGTGCGCAGCTCCGCGGCCACGTGCCGCTGCGGTGAGCCAGAACCCGATCTCGGCGCGGTCGTCGGTGATGTCGAAGAGCACGACGCTGCCGAGGAACTCGTCCGAGGTGCTGTCGGCGATGGCCAGTACAGCCAGGTTGCCCGCGATGAGCCCGGGCGTGATGATCGAGTCGATCTGCTCGCTGACCAGGTCCGGGGTGTAGTGCGGTTCGGGAAGATGGGCGAACCGACGCACGTCTGTGTCCCGCGTACCAGCGGCATACGCGGCGGCGTCGTTGTGAGTTAACGGTCTGATCCTCACGCCTGCCTGAGTGACGGGCAGCAGAACCCGGATGTCCACCCAGCCTCCTAAAGTGTTTACTGTTCACTTAGTAGGCTAGCAGGTGAGGTAGTGATGTCGTACTGGCTGCAGCAGCGGCAGATGCCGCAGCGCAACCGCGCGCTGTCCCCGCAGACGATCGCGGAGGCCGCGCTGGTGGTCTTGAATTCCGAAGGCGAAGACCATTTGAGCGTGCGCACGCTCGCGCAACGGCTGGGGGTTGTGCCCTCGAGCCTGTATCGCCATGTCCGCAACCGCGACGACATCCTGGATCTGGCGCTGGATGCAGCACTCGTCTCCGACCAGGAGGTCGCGGAGGGGGTCACCAGTGGAGATCTCGTCGGGCTGTTGCTGGCCTGGCGATCCCATCTGCTCCGGTTCCCCTGGGCAACCACCCACGTGATGCGACGTCCCCCGCTCGGACCTGGCTACCTCGCCCTGTCCGACCGATTGTGCGCGCTGCTGTCCGAGCGCGGCGTGCCCGACGAGGAGTTGCTGAGCACCTCGTATGCAATGAGCGATTTCGTGCTCGGGTGCGTCATAGCGCAACGCCACGCGGAAAGGGCGAGCCAGCAGTGGCCAGCATCAATGGTCAACAACAACCATCCCCACCTGCGCCGTGCCGTGTCCGCACACCAGCCAAGCTGGCAAGCAGTCATCCGACGCGGACTCGAGCGCCTTGCAGGGAACTGCCCACAATACCGCTACAGCACTCGCGACGTGCCCTCTCACTGAGGCAGTCCCACCCGGCCGGGGTGGGCTGGACCTGCGACTGTGTGCTGGTGCAGCGCTGACCAGGGCTGTCTCACATGCCTCGTGCGGTGAAAATCTCAGTGAGGGGTGGCTGGCCGGTAGCCGGCGATCCCGACCCGGCCTCGACCAAGCCCTGGCCGCCTTCGCCCGTCACCGCTCGGCGCGGTGGGCGTTCACCCCTCCGCGACCGCGCTCGGCTTCGACCTGCTCGGCTTCCCGTCTCTCCTCCTCGGCGATGGCCTGGGCCACGGCGTGCTTCTTGCCGCGCGGGCGCTTGCGGCCGCCCGCACCGGCGGGTGCTCCGCGGGAACCGCCCGCGCCCGAGCCGCTCCGCTCGCCACCGCGCGCGCTGGAACCGAACGCCCCGGTCGGACCGGCGCGCGATTCGGTGTAGACGAGGTAGCCGATGGCGATGACCGCCATGGCGCCGAAGGCGATCCACTGCAGCGCGTAGGAGAAGAACGGCCCGGACTCCAGGCGCGGCAGTGGCAGCGGCGACAGCACGCCCGGCTGCCCCTCGCCGAGCACGAAGTAGCCCGGCCGCAGCGGCAGGCCGGTGTCCGCGGCCACCGTGCCGGAGTTGATCGCGTACACCCAGCGCTGCCCGTCGTGCTCGAACGCGGGCCGGTTCTCGCTGTCGTGCTCGTTCGCGCGGACCCGCGCGGTCAGCGCGACCTCGCCCCGCGGGGGTGCGGCGTAGTCCGGCGCGCGCGTGCCGTTGATGGGGCGCACGAAGCCGCGGTCGATCAGCAGCACCGTTCCGCCGGTGGTGCGGAAGGGGGTGAGCACTTCGAACGCCGGCTCCCCGTGGACGGTGCGCTGCCAGCCGAGGTGCTCGTGCTCCGGCAGGTACCGGCCGCGGACGGTGACCTGCTGCCACTCGGTCCGCGCGCTCGGCCGCTCGCCGGGGGCGAGGACCTCGCGCAGCGGTTCCGGCGGGGAGTGGAACGATTCGGAGATCGCGTCGTTGCGCTGCTGCCGCTCGTCGTTGCGGCTGAACTGCCAGGGGGCGAGGACCGTGAAGCACAGCGTCGCGAACACCACGACCAGCGCGATCGTGCCGAGCCACCCCGGCCGCAGCAGAAACTTCAGGCGCACGTCCCCACAGTACGGTCGGCGGCCGCGCACCCGGGCGAAGGGGGATCGTTCAGCTGCGCAGCGCCGACCGCGCGGCGGCGACGGTCTGCCGGCCGAAGCCGGCGCCGAAGAGGACCGTGTGCACCAGCAACGGGAACAGCTGGTGCAGGCCGATGCGCTCGCGCCAGCCGTCGGCGAGCGGGCTCACCTGCTCGTAGCCGGCGATGATCCGCTCCAGGTGTGGGCAACCGAACAGGTGCAGCATCGCCAGGTCCGTCTCGCGGTGCCCGCCGTGCGCGGCCGGGTCGATGATCCAGGCCTGCCGCGACCAGTGCACGTTGCCGCTCCACAGGTCGCCGTGCAGCCGGGACGGCGGTTCGGGCGGTCCGGCCAGCTCCGGCAGCTGCGCGCACACCCGCTCGACCGTCTCGCCGTCGGAGCGGCTGAGCGCACCCGTGTCCACCGCGCGGCGCAGGTAGGGCTCGACGCGGAACTGGGCGTAGAAGGTGGGCCAGTCGGCGCACGGCTCGTTGCGCATCGGCGCCAGCCCGATCCACGCGTCGGCGGGCCCGCCCGCGGGCGGAGCCCCGTGCGCCGGCGCTCCGGCGGCGTGCAGCCGGGCGAGCCCCCGGCCGAGCTCCTCGGCGGCCTCCGGCGAGGCGGATTCGGCGGGGACGTGCTCGAGCACGAGCCACTCGTCGTCCGCACCGAGCACCCCGGGCACCGGCACCGCGCCGGGCTCGGCGAGCCAGCGCAGCGAGGCGGCCTCGGCCGCGGCCGCGTTCGGCATCGACTGCGGCACGTGCTTGGCGAAGACGGTCCGCCCGTCGTCGAGCTCGGCGGTGAACGCCGCGGCCGTGTCCCCGCCGCCGACCGGGCGCGCCGAGCGCGCGGGGACGCCGGTGAGTTCGGCGATCGTCTCCTCGGGCCGCATGCTCCCCCTTCCGCGCCGCAGGTGGTCGCGGGTCCGCGAGCGCTGCCGCGCCTCAGGCGCGGACCCGGTCGAGCAGGCCGGGCATGGCCGCCTCCACCATCTTCAGCACGTCCTCGAAACCGCGCGGGCCACCGTAGTAGGGGTCGGGCACCTCGGCGTCCTCCCCGGCGTCCGGGTCGAACGAGCGCAGCAGGTGCACCCGGGAGGGGTCGCCGACCGCGCGCCGCACCGCGCGCAGGTGGCCGTGGTCCATGGCCAGCAGCAGGTCCGCCGACAGGTGCCGCTCGTCCATCTGCGCGGCCGTGTGCTCCACCGGGTAACCGTGCTCGGCGAGCACCTCCTCCGCGCGCGGGTCGGCGGGTTCGCCGGCGTGCCAGGGTCCGACGCCCGCGCTGGTCACCTCGACGAGGCCGTCCAGGCCCGCCTCGCGCAGGTGCTGGCGGAACACCGCGGCGGCCATCGGGGAGCGGCAGATGTTGCCCGAGCAGATGAACGAGATGTGCACGGCGCCGAGGATACGCAGCCGCCCCGCCCGGTCCGCGCGGTGCCGCCGGAGGGGCCGGTGGTCCCGCGCGGCCGGTAGACTGCCGTGGATGACCAGCGGAGACGACTTGGACCTGTTGCGGCACCACGGTGACGTCGACGCCGCGGCGGGACTCGTCGACTTCGCGGTGAACGTGCGCGTGCCGCAGCCGCCCGAGTGGCTGCGCACCCGGCTCGCCGCGGCGATCGGCCGGCTGGGCGAGTACCCCTCCGCCGCCGCGGACCGCGCGGCGCGCGAGGCCCTGGCGCACCGGCACGGCCGGGACCCGGACGAGGCGCTCGTGCTGGCCGGTGCGGCCGAGGGGTTCACCCTGCTGGCGGCGCTGCGGCCGCGGCTGGCCGCGGTGGTCCACCCCTCGTTCACCGAGCCCGAGGTGGCGCTGCGCACCGCGGGCGTGCCGGTCACCCGCGCGGTGCTGGACGCCGCCGACGGCTACCGGCTGCGCGCCGAGCACGTGCCGGAGGAGGCCGACCTCGTCGTCCTCGGCAACCCCACCAACCCCACCTCGGTGCTGCACCCCGCCGAGGAGGTCCGCCGCCTGCTGCGGCCGGGGCGGACCGTGGTGGTCGACGAGGCGTTCGCCGACACCGTACCGGGCGAACCGGAGTCGGTGGCGGGCTGCGCGGACTCCGGTCTGCTCGTGCTGCGCAGCCTCACCAAGATGTGGGGCATCCCGGGGTTGCGCGCCGGCTACGCGCTGGGCGCGCCGGAGGTGCTCGCCCGCATGCACACCGCCCGTCCACATTGGCCGGTCAGCACGCTCGTGCTCGAGGCGGTGCAGGCCTGCTGCACCGGCGGGGCGGTCGCCGAGGCCGACCGGGCCGCGCGGGAGATCGCCGGCGCGCGGGAGCAGCTGCGGGCCGAACTCGCCGGCATCGCGGGTGTCTCCGTGGTCGGACCGGCCACCTCGTCGTTCCTGCTGGTCCGGGCGGAGAATGGTGCCAAGGTGCGGGCGGCGCTGCGCGAGCGCGGCATCGCCGTGCGGCGCGCCGACACCTTCCCCGGCCTGGACGAGGACCACTTCCGGGTCGCGGTGCGCGGCGCGGCGGACAACGCGTTGTTGACCTCCGCGCTGCGGGACATCCTCGGGCGGTGAAAGGACATCGGATGGCGGTACGGATGCGGGACGTGGTGGCGGCGCTGGAGACCGCCTACCCGCCGCGCCTGGCGGAGGACTGGGACGCCGTGGGCCTGGTGTGCGGCGATCCCGACGCGCCGGTGCGGCGCGTGCTGTTCTGCGTGGACCCGGTCGAGGCCACGGTGGCCGAAGCGGTCGAGTCCGGCGCCGATCTGCTCGTGGCGCACCACCCGCTGCTGCTGCGCGGGGTGCACGGCGTGCCCGCCGACGACCACAAGGGGCGCCTCGTCCACCGGCTGATCCGCCGGGGCGCGGGTCTGTACTGCGCGCACACCAACGCCGACACGGCGCGCCGCGGCGTGTCGGACGCGCTGGCCGAGGCGCTCGGGGTCGTGCCGAGCGCGCCGCTGGCGCCGCACGCCGAGGACTCCGGGACGGGGCTCGGCCGCATCGGACATCTGCCCGAACCGGAACCGTTCGCCGCGTTCGTCGAGCGGGTCGCCGAGCGCCTGCCGGCGACCGCGTGGGGGGTGCGCGGGGGCGGTGACCCCGAGCGCGTCATCAGCACCGTGGCCGTCTGCGGGGGCTCGGGCGATGCGCACCTGGCCGCGGCCCACCGCGCGGGCGTGGACGCGTACGTGACCGCGGACCTGCGGCACCACCCCGCCGCCGAGCACCTGGCGCAGGCCGAGGTCCCGGGCACCGAGGTGCCCGCCCTGGTGGACGTGGCCCACTGGGCAAGCGAGTGGCCCTGGTGCGGCCGGGCCGCCGACGACCTGCGCGCGGCCCTGGCCGATAGTGTCGAGGTCCGGGTTTCCGCTCGCCGCACCGATCCGTGGACGGTGCACGCCGGTGCGGTCGCCGCCGATACAGCGAGTACAGGAAGGACGTCCGCGTGAAAGCCGATCCCGCCGTTCAGCGCCGGCTGCTCGACCTCGCCGGGGTGGACGCCGAACTCAACCGGATCACCCATCGGCGCCGAACACTTCCCGAGCTCGAGGAGATCGGCGAAGCAGAAGGGGACCTGCGCGCCAAGCGCGACGACCTCGTCGTGGCGCAGACCTCGCACGGAGACATCGACCGCGAGGTCAAGCGGTTGGAGAGCGAGGTGGAGCAGGTCCGCTCCCGGGAGAGCCGGGACCGCCAGGTCCTGGAGTCCAGCACGTCGGCCAAGCAGGCCGAGGACCTGGAGAGCGAACTGCAGTCGCTCGCGCGGCGGCAGGGCGTGCTCGAGGACGAACTGCTCGAGGTGATGGAGCGCCGCGAGGCGCTGGAGACCAACGTGTCCAAAGCGGACGAAGCGGTGCGGGCCGCCGAGGAGCGCCTGGCGGACGCCCAGCGGCGCCGCGACGAGGAAGTGGCCGATTTGGACAGCGCGGAGGCCAAGCGCACCGCGGAGCGCCAGTCGATCGTCCAGCAGGTGCCCGAGCAGCTGCTCAACCTCTACGAGCGGATCCGCGGCCAGCGCGGTGTCGGAGTGGGCCGGCTGGAGGGCAGCCGCTGCGGCGCCTGCCGGCTGGAGCTCGACCGCGCCGCCCTCTCCGAGGTGCGCGAGGCCGCGGCCGACGACGTGGTGCGGCACGAGGACTGCGGCGCCATCCTGGTGCGGGCCAAGGGGGACTGATGGGGCGGCGGCTGATCGTCGAGGCCGACGGCGGTTCGCGCGGCAACCCGGGGCTGGCCGGCTGCGGGGCCGTGGTGCGCGACGCCGACACCGGTGAGGTGCTCGCCGAGCGCGCGGAGCAGCTCGGCGTGGCCACGAACAACGTGGCCGAGTACCAGGGGCTCATCGAGGGCCTGCGCGCGGCCCGCGACTGCGATCCGGAGTCGTTGACCGTGCGCATGGACTCCAAGCTCGTCGTCGAGCAGATGGCGGGCCGCTGGCGGGTCAAGCACGAGAACCTGCAGCCGCTGGCCGCCCAGGCCAAGCAGCTCGTCGCCGAACTGCCGGGGCCGGAGTTCGTCTGGGTGCCGCGGGAGCAGAACAAGCACGCCGACCGGCTGGCCAACGCCGCCATGGACGGCGAGGACATCACCGAGCGGGAGGCGGTGCTCCCGGAGGTGCCCGCGGCACCGGCCACCGCTGCGCCCGCCTCCGAGGGCGCGGCGGCCCGGTCCGCCCCGGAGCAGCGGGCGGGCGACTGGCTCGGGGCCGTCGGTGCGCCGACCCGGTTGCTGCTGCTGCGGCACGGGCAGACGTCGATGTCGGTGGACAAGCGCTACTCGGGGCGCGGGGACGTCGAGTTGACGGAGCTGGGGCGGAGCCAGGCGCGGGCCGCGGCCGAGCGGCTGGCGAAGATGACCGGGGTGGCCGGGCCGGACGGGGACCCCGCGCCGATCGTGGCCTCGCCGCTGGTGCGCACGCGGCAGACCGCCGACGAGGTGGCCGCCGCGACGGGCGGCACCTGCGAGCTCCGCGACGGGTTGGTCGAGACCGACTTCGGCGAGTGGGAAGGCCTCACCTTCGCCGAGACGAGCGAGCGCTACCCCGAGCTGCACGGCCGGTGGCTCGGCGACCCGACGGTGGCCCCGCCGGGCGGGGAGAGCCTGGAGCACGTCGCGGAGCGGGTCTCGGCCGCCTGCGACGACCTGCTGCAGCGCTACGCGGGCCGCACGGTCGTCGTGGTCAGCCACGTCACGCCGATCAAGGCCCTGCTGCGCCGGGCGCTGGACGTCGGTCCCGGCGTGTTCTACCGGCTGCACCTGGACCTGGCCTCGCTGTCGGTCGTGGAGCACTACCCGGACGGCAACGCGTCGGTGCGGTTGGTCAACGACATCTCGCACTGGTCCTGAGCGGGGCCCGCCCCGGCCCGCGGCGCGGGCCGGGGCGGGCGGGCTAGACTGGGCGGACGGGATGAGCCGGCCGGGTGGCCGCGTCGGGCCGCGTCCGCGGACGCGGACCCGTCGAGGAAAGTCCGGACTCCGCAGGGCAGGGTGGTCGCCAACAGCGACCCGGGGCGACCCGCGGGAAAGTGCCACAGAAAACAGACCGCCCGGTCGTGGACCGGGTAAGGGTGAAACGGTGGTGTAAGAGACCACCAGCACCCCGGGTGACCGGGGTGGCTCGGTAAACCCCACCCGGAGCAAGGCCAAGAGGGTGCCGCAGGCACCTGCGCGGACGCTCGAGGGCTGCCCGCCCGATGTCCGCGGGTAGGCCGCTGGAGCCTGCCGGCAACGGCAGGCCGAGATGGATGGCCACCGCCCGGTCCTCGCGCGCGGCGCGGACCGGGCACAGAATCCGGCTTACAGGCCGACTCATCCCGTTCCCCCACTGCCGGTGCGCTCCGCGGCCGGGCCCGTTCCCCCGGGCCGCCGCTCCGGCGTGTCGGTGCCCGTCCCCGACCCCGCTCGGTGCGGTCGGTGTTCCTCCCCCGGACCCCCGGTGCATCGGGTGGTGCACGCCGAGCTCCCGGCGGAATGGTGTTGGTCTCGCACGAATGACGCAGCGGGAATGTGAAAACGGTTCCGAACCGGGGTGCCGAGCGTGCGATGTCGGGAACGATGCGTCGTTTCGGGCGAAATCCCCGTTCGCTCGCGGCAGATCGGGTCACATCGCCCCGCGCCCCTCTGGGTGGGAGGCCGCGGCGAACGCTACTCTTGGATCAGTGTCAAGATCACCGGGATCACCCGACATCCGGAACTGCAGACCACTATTTCCGATCACGATGTCATGTTCTACTCGTGTCGCCGCCGGATCACCTCCGGCCGGTGGAGGAGGTCCGATGACGTCGTGCGCACGCAGGGGTAACCGATGACCGCCATGTCGCTCGCCGCACAACTGGACATAGTCGCCCAGCAGACGCAGCTCGACACGGGTGGGTTGCGCAGCTGGATCCTGGACAACCTGCTTCCCCTGCTGCTGCTGGCCGTGGCGCTGCTGCTGCTGTGGCTCGGCGGCGGCAAGGGCGACAACGCGGGCGTCATGCGGCGTGTCGGCGGTGTTTTCGTCGCCCTGGCGATCATCGGGTTGGCGGTCACCGGCGCCGGCGTGGACCTCGGCACGTTCATCGCCGGGCTGTTCAGCACGAGCGGGTGACCGGCAGTGCGGGTGCGCACCGACGACGAGATCTACCGCGTCGACGCCGTCTGGCTCGGCCCGCCGAAGGCCACGTTCCCCTGGCGGGCCCGGTACGTGGCCTGGGGCGTGGGCATCGTCATCTTTCTGCTGGTGCTCGCCATCGAGCGTCGGATGAACATCGGGTTCGGTTTCTTCTCCACCGCCTGGGCGGTGGTCATCACCATCCTGCTCACGCGGGTGATCTGCTCGCGGATCAGCCACGAGCGCCCGCTCGGCGCGGTGATGACGATGTGGCTGCGCGAGCTCACCGCCCCCGGGGAGAAGACGTCGGGACAGGGAGGAGCGGCCAGTGCTGCACGCATCCGGGTGAACTCGCACCGCCCCCAGTCCAAACAGTCCTCGCGGAGGCGTTCCCGCGCTGCGCGTGCCCAGCGGCAGCAGGTCCAGCGCCAATCGGCCCAGCGCGCGCAGCGCAGGCAGCCGGCCGAGCGGGCGCAGCAGAGCGGGCGCGCGCAGCGCGCCCGGCGGCAGCCCGCCTCGTCGCGCACCCGGAACGCCACCCGCAGCAGACGCGCGCGTAGCAAGGAGGTTCGCGGTGTTCGGTCGGCGAGACCGTGAGCGCGCCGCGCAACAGGCCCCCGGGCAGGCCCCGGGGGCGCAGCGTGGTCCATCCGCCCGCAAGCCCAAGAGCAAGCGCCGGCGGGGCGGGAGCGGTGGGGGCGAGCAGTCCGTCCCGACCTACACGCCCTCGATCGCCGCGCGCTCCATCGACGGGCACATCCTGCGCACCAACCAGGACGTCTTCGCCTGGTACCGGCTCTCGCCGCAGCGGTGGTCGTTCCGCTCCGACGGGCAGCGCCAGGACCTCATCGCCGCGATCGCGGGGCAGTACGCCGAGCTGCAGGGGCGGTGGATGCACCTGCGCGTGACCACCCGGCCGTACCCCATCCGGATGTGGGCCGAGGCGCACGTGCACAACGCGCGCAACGCGCCGCCGGACGTGTCCGGCGCGCTCTCCTTCGACGACTACATGGTCGGCGAGCAGCAGCAGCTCATGGGCCGGTCCATGGCCGAGAAGGAGGTCTACCTCGGCGTGCAGGTGCAGACCCGCAACGTGGTCGACCGCGCGGTGGAGCGCGCGGCGCCGCTGGTGCGCAGGGTCTTCCCCGAGGCCGTCGACGCCGAGCTCGTCGCGCTCGACAGCGAGATCGAGCACCTCGACCAGGTCATCGGCTCGGCCGGCCTGGACGGGCGGCCGGTCACCGCGGAGGAGATCTCCTGGCTGATGCACCGGTCCTGCTCGCTCGGCCTGCCCGCGCCGCGGAACCTCCCGGCCGTGCCCGGCGCTCCGTGGGAGCCGGAGGACCTCGCGTCGTTCACCGACGCCTCCGACATGCACCAGGAGCCGTACGCGCCGACGGTGACCGTGCGCGGCCGGACCGGCTCCAACGCCGGGGTCTCCCGCAACGTCGCCGTGCTCACCCTCGGCCAGTCGCACGGGCTGCAGATCCCGGAGATCGACGACCCGTGGATGCAGCACTCCGACCGGTTGTCCGCCCCGGTCGAGTGGTCCGCGCGGATCTACGTGCGCCGCCCCGAGGACGTCTCCGGCGAGCTGCAGCGGCAGATGAACAAGGTCCGCTCCCAGGTGCGGCACTACACCGAGGAACACGGGCTGGAGCCGCCGACCTCGCTGGCCCGCCAGGCCAGCCGCGTGCTCGAGATCGACGACGAGATGACCTCCGGGTTCACCGCGCTGGCCACGCGGGTGAAGTCGTGGTGGCGCATGGCCGTGTCCGGCCCGACCGAGCGCGACGCGCTGCGCCTGGCCCAGCAGCTGCTCGACCTGTACAAGCCGAAGATCGCCATCGAGCACCCGGAGGCGCAGTACTCGATGGCCCGGGAGTTCGTCCCCGGCGAGCCGCTGGCCAACGGCGCCTACCTGCGGCGCGGCTCGGTCGTGTGGGCGGCCTCGGCCGTTCCGCAGGCCACCGCCGAGGTCGGTGACCGGCGCGGCGTCCTGCTCGGCGAGACGTGCACCGCGACCCGGCGCCCCGTCGCCTGGGACCCGTGGATGTCCCAGGAGGTCCGCGACGCCTCCGGCCTGACGGCCATGGTGGCCGGTTTGGGCGGGGGCAAAAGTTTCCTCGGCGGCGGCCTGGTGTACAAGACGCTGCGGGCGGGGGCGCACTGGACGCTGCTCGACCCGTCGGGGCCGCTGGCCGAGCTGTGCACGCTGCCCGAGCTGCGCCCCTACGCCCGGCCGATCCACCTGCTCAACGCCCAGCCCGGCATCCTCAACCCGTACCGGGTGGTGGCCGAACCGGAGCTGGAGCACTTCGTCGACGAGGAGGACCCGGAGCGCAGCTGGCGGCGCGAGCGGGCGCTGGCGGCGGCGACCCGGCGCCGGCTGGTGCTCGACGTGCTCACCGGGCTGCTGCCGTACGAGGTCGCACGCCTGCCGCAGACGCGGATCGTGCTGCTGCGCGCGGTGCGCGCGGTGGGCGGGCACGCGGACGCCCACCCGGGCATGGTGTTCGAGGCGCTGCGGCGCGACGCCAGCGAGCACCACGAGCACGCGGTCGTCGTGGCCGACTTCCTCGACGAGATGCGCGAGCGGATGTCGCTGCTCATCCCCGAGTCGGACGCGGACCCGTACTCGGAGGGGCGCGACGACCGGCTCACCGTGCTCACCATGGCGGGGCTGACCCTGCCCAAGGACGGCACCGGCCGCGACCAGTGGACCGACGCCGAGGCGCTCGGCGTGCAGCTGCTCAACCTCGCCGCCTGGTTGACCCAGCGCACCCTCTACGAACGCCCGAAGAACGAGCGCAAGGGCGTGTGGATCGACGAGGCGTTCTTCCTGTCGGAGGTGCCCACCGGCCGGGTGCTGATGAACCGCTTCGCCCGCGACTCGCGCAAGTGGAACGTCCGGGTGCTGCTGTCCAGCCAGATCCCGGCGGACTTCCTGCGCATCCAGGGTTTCGCCGCGCTGCTGGACTCGGTGTTCATCGGACGCCTCGACGACGAGCAGGCGCAGTCCGACGCCCTGCGGTTGCTGAAGGTGCCGGTCGAGTCCGGCTACGAGCAGGTGGTCTCGGCGCTGGGACGCCGTCCCGGACCGGCGCGCAACAGCACCGAGCGGGACCGCTCGCCGCGGCAGTTCATCTTCGGCGACGGCGCCGGCGGGGTGGAGAAGATCCGCATCGACTTCTCCGGTGAGCACCTGGAGCACATGCGCGACGCGCTGGACACCACACCGGCCGCCGACGACGCGCCGCAGGAACGGAGCTCACCCGCCCGGGCCGACGGGGCCAACTCCGATCTCGCCGACACCGGCGGGGGCGAGCCCGCGGCCGGGCTCGCCCCCGTGCCGGAGGAGGAGGCGGAGGAGGACCTCGACTCCTTCGACGAGCTGGAGCTGGAGACCGTGGGGATCGGCGGGGACGGCGCCGCGGCGGCGCAGGACGCCGGCGCCGAGTCCCCGTGGCGGCCTTCCCGCGACAACGGCAGCGGCGACCGCCCGACCCGCCGGACGGGCGGCGAGCCGGGTGGGGACGAGACGTGGTGACCCAGCGGCGACGGACGGGGAACGCGCACGAGCACCGCGCCGGCCGGCAGCCGCGCGGTGCGCTGGCCGTGCTCGTGGCCGTGCTCGGCGGGATGCTGCTGTTCGCGGTGCCGGCCGCGGCGCAGGGCTTCGACTGCTCCGAACCGCCGAACCCGGAACGCCCGGGATCGGGCATGGTCGGTGCTCTCGACCCCGCGCCGATCGGCACCGGCGAGCCCGGCAGCCCCTACGACGAGGTGGGCTACGCCGGGCTGGTCTGGCACACCTACGACCTGGGCTGCGGGCCGCAGGGCGTGACGAGCCCGCACGCGGTGGTCGACACGTGGCTGGGCAACGAGCTGTTCAACATCGCCAAGAACATCGTCGGCGCCACCAACGGGCTGCACTACGCGCTGCTGGACGGCGAGCTGCTCGACCCGCTCGACGAGCTCATCGCGACCGGCACCGTCGCGCTGTACGACAGCGTGTTCTCCCCGTGGTTCGGCCTCGTCGCGGTGGTGCTGGCGGTGGTGCTGTTCCGCTACATCTGGCAGGGGGACCTGGCCACGATCGGCCGGCGCACCATGTGGGGGCTGGCCGCGCTGTGGTTCGCCTCGGCGACGTACCTGACGCCGCTGGTGTACACGCACGTGCTCGACGACGTGGTGGTCACCGGGACCTCCACGGTGCAGGCCGGCTTCCTGCGCGAGGTCGGGGTGGACCAGACCCACGCGCTGCCGACGCTGCTGCACGACCAGGTGATCTACACCAACTGGCTGCGCGGGGAGTTCGGCTCGCCGGACTCCCCGCAGGCCGAAGAGCTCGGCCGCGACCTGCTGCGCGCGCAGACCTGGACCAAGCAGGAGGCCGCCGCCGGGGAGGACTCCGGTTCGCCGGAGTCGAAGAAGCAGCAGTTCGAGCAGGTCGTGGACCGCTCCGGCAGCGCGCGCGGCTACATCCAGGGCGTCGACGGCAGCCGGGTGGGCGCCGGGACCCTGGCGATGCTGCAGAGCTTCGCCTACGCGGCGTTCCAGCTGCTGGCGAAGGCGGCGATCCTGCTCGCGCAGGTGCTGCTGCGCGTGCTCATCCTGGCCGGTCCGCTCATCGGCCTCGTGTCGATCGTGTACCACCAGGTGCTGCGCGGCGTCGGCAAGATCGCGGGGGCGGCCGTGCTCAACGTCGTGCTCATCTCCGCGATGGCCGGGCTGCACACGCTGATCCTGACGTGGATCTTCCAGCCGGTGCGCAGTTTTTCGGCGCTGACGCAGATCATGCTGGCCGGGCTGGTCACGCTCGTGTTCCTCATGGTGTGCAAGCCCGTGCGCCGCATGGGCCAGATGGTGGAGCTGTCCGTCGGCGGGATGGGCAACGCCGTGCCGCGCGTGCCGCCCAGCCTGTTCTCCCGCTTCCGCGGCCGCGGCGGCAGCGGCGGGGACCGCTCCGAGGAGGGCGGCGGCGACTTCTGGGACCAGCTGCGCGGCGACGGGGCGTCGACGGCCGCTGCGGGCGACAACCGCACCGGTCGGCCCGAGGCCTCGCACCCCTCGGTGACGGCCACCGCGGTGCGGCTGGACCAGGACCGCTCGGGCGCCGCGGACGAGTCCGGCGGCACGGGCCCCGCTGGCACGAGCACCGCCGGCGGGCGGCGCCCCGGTGCGGGAGCGCTGCCGGAAGCCGGTTCGACCAGTCGGATCGTCGATACCGTCCCGGTGGCGGATGCCCAGTGGGACAACATCGACGATGATCCCGTACTGGTTCCGTCGCGCGTGGACGGGGAGTCGCGCACCGCCCGTCCCGCACCGGCGCGTGAACCCGGGAGTTCCGACCGCACCAGCGCCGACCGCGAAGTCGTCGCGGGACGCCCGGTCAACGTCGTCTACCGGCCGTCCCGGGGCTTGGAGGTCGCCGACGGTGCCGACCACCGCTCTCGAGGAGGCGCGTGATGCCGATCCGCACGCACCGGGGCCGGGCGGCCGTGTACCGCAGGCTGTGGGGCTGGCCGCTGCGCTCGCCCCGGCACCTGGCGATCGCGGTGCTCGTGGTGGCCGTGGTGGGCACGGGCGTCGGCCTCCTCCTGCCGGAGCCACCGCCGAGCCCGAGCTCGAGCGCTGAGCGCTCCGCGCAGCGCCGAGCGGAGGTGCCCGCGCCGAGTCCGGAGGAGGACCTCGCGTCGAAGTCCCCGCCGAGCCTGTCCGTGCCGACCCGGTCCCCGCGCCCGGCCCCGGCGGACCCGGCGGGTGTGGACGCCGTGCGCTCCTGGGGGAAGCGCTGGGTGGACTACCGCGGCGGGGACCAGGCGCAGTGGCTCGACGGGCTGCGCCCGTACACCACCGACGAGTTCATCACGGTCATGGAGTCGGTGAACCCGGCCAACGCGGGCAACGCGATCACGGGGGCGCCGGAACCGATGGAGTCGACGCGCACCTCGATGGTCGTGCGCCTGCCCACGGACGTGGGCGTCCTGCGCGTCACCGCGGTGCGCACGCAGGACGGCTGGCGCGTCGCCAACTACACCGGGGAAGGCTGAGATGCGGAAACTCGCCCTGGTCCTGGTGCTCGCCGTCGGGTTCGGCGGGCTCGTCGGAGCCGGTGCGCTGACCGCGCTGCTCGCCGGCGGGCTGGGCGGCGGTCGCGGGGAGGACCGGTGGTCCAGCTGCAACAGCTCCCTCGGCCCGTGGGGCAGCGGCGCCGGGAGCGGTGAGCAGCAGGCAGCCGCGCTCGACCGCGAGTCCCGCGGCATCGCCCAGCGGATCATCGAGATCGGCAAGCAGCGCAACCTCCCGCCGCGGGCCTGGCAGATCGCCATCCAGGCCGGCAAGACCGAGTCCAACCTGGCGAACCTGACCTACGGCGACCGCGACTCGCTGGGGATCTTCCAGATGCGCCCGTCCATGGGCTGGGGGACGGTGCAGCAGGTCACCGACGTCGAGTACCAGGTCAACAAGTTCTACGACGTGCTGCAGGAGGTCTCCGGCTGGCAGGAGATGCGCCCCGGCGCGGCCGCCCAGCGGGTGGAGCGCTCGGCGTTCCCGATGCGCTACCACGAGTGGGAGCCGCTGGCCGCGCACCTGGTCAGCGTCGAGGGCGAGGTGCAGGGCGTCAGCGGCTGCGAGGACCTGCCCGATTCCGGGGCGATGGTCCAGCAGGTCATCAGCTACGCCGAGGACCAGCTCGGCAAGCCGTACGAGTGGGGCGCGGCCGGGCCCGCGGCGTTCGACTGCTCCGGGCTGACCCAGCAGGCCTGGCGCGCGGCGGGGGTGACCATCCCGAAGTACTCGCAGTCGCAGTACTTCGAGGGCGGCAAGCGGGTGCCGCTGTCCGAGGCGCGCCCCGGCGACCTCGTGTTCTGGGGCAAGGAGCGGGCCCCGAGCGGGATCCACCACGTGGCCCTGTACCTCGGCGACAACGAGGTGCTGCACGCCCCGCAGCCGGGGGAGGACGTCGAGCGCACGCAGCTGTGGGACGGCGGGGAGCTGCTGCCGCACGTGGTGCGCCCCGCGGGTGGCGCGCCGCAGCAGGGCGCGGGATTGCCCCCGGCGGGCGCGGGCAGGTGAGAATGACGACGGGGCGCCTGATCACCCGCGCCTGAGCCGCACATCCGGGAGAGGTCGATCATGTTCACGCCGGACCCGATCCAGCGGCCCAGCGGCCCGCGCGCTTCGAGCACACCGCTCGGGGACTACCTGGCCGGGGCCGAGCAGGGCGTCGACGCCGAGTACGCCGTCCTGCCCCGCTCCTTGGCGGAGTCCATGCCCCTGCCGTGGCAGCAGCAGATGCGCAACCTGCTCGCCGAGTTCCACCAGGCCTACGGGCACGTCCCGTGGCCGGCGTACCGGGTGGTGCCGTCGCGGTACGAGCGCGTCGCCGATCTCGACGACGACCAGCTCGCGGAGATCGGGTGCACCGTGGAGGTCGCCGACGACGGCGAGCTCGAGTACCGGATGCGCGACGGCGAGCGCATCGAGGACCCGGAGACCCACCGGGTGCTCGTCTCCTGCCTGGACCCGGTGGCCCGGCCGGACGAGGAAGGTCCCACCCCGGCCGCCGCACCACCGGCCTGGTGAGCACGCGCACGCGTTCGAGCGATTCGCACACCGAAGCGTGACATGTGCGCCGACGCGTGCGAGGCTGGCGCCATGCCGCACGGGCGCTGGTACTACTGCCTTCGGCACGAGCAGGTGGAGCCGAAGGCCGGCTGTCGCGCATCCGACAGACTCGGCCCGTACCCCGACCCGGACACGGCCTCGCGCGCGCTGGAGATCGCCCGGGAGCGGACGCAAGCCGCCGACCAGGCCGACCAGCGCTGGAACGAGGAGGAGTGAGCTCCCGTGGCAGCGGCGCGGGGACCTTTCGACGGGACCGGGGTCGCTGCTGACGCGCCGGGCGCGCGCTTCGCGGCGGAGTACGTGCCGCCGCGCGCCCGCGCACCGCGGGACTTCTCCGCGGTCCGCGGCGAACTCGGACTGAGCGCGGAGTTCCCCGCGCCGGCGCTGGGCGAGGCCGAACGGGCCGCCGCGTCCTCCCCGGGCGGCGCTCGGCGCTGCGACGCCACCGACCTCCCGCTCGTCACCGTGGACCCGCCCGGCGCCCGGGACCTCGACCAGGCGGTGCTGCTCGAACGCCGCGGCCGGGGCGGTTTCCGCGTGCACTACGCGATCGCCGACGTGGCCGCGTTCGTGCGTCCCGGCGGCGCGCTCGACCGGGAGACGCGCCGCCGCGGGCAGACGCTGTACCTGCCCGACGGCAACATCCCGCTGCACCCGCGGGTGCTGTCCGAGGACGCGGGCAGCCTGCTGCCGAACCGCGTGCGCCCGGCCGTGCTGTGGCGCATCGACCTGGCCGAGGACGGCGCGGTCGAGGACTTCGACGCGCGGCGCGCCCTGGTGCGCTCCACCGCGATGCTGGACTACCGGGGTGTGCAGCGCTCCCTGCGGGCCGGTCGCCCGCACCCCGCGGTGGCGCTGCTGCCCGAGGTGGGGCGGTTGCGGCGGCGGCAGGCGATGCTGCGCGGGGCCATCGAGCTCGGGCTACCGGAGCAGCAGGTGGAGCCGGACGGCACGGGCGGGTGGCGCCCGGCGCTGCGGCCGCGCACCGAGGTCGAGGAGTGGAACGCGGAGATCTCCCTGCTCACCGGGATGTGCGCGGCCGAGCTCATGCTCTCCGCCGAGGTGGGGGTGCTGCGGACCGTGCCGGAGCCCGATGCGGACACGGTCGCCGCGCTGCGCCGGTCGGCCTGGGAGCTCGGCGTCGACTGGCCGGAGCACGTGCCGGTGGCGACCGCACTGGCCGAACTGGACACCGCGCGGCCCGAAGCGCTGGCCGTGCACGTGGCCGCCACGCGCCTGCTGCGCGGCGCCGGTTACACCGCGTTCGACGAGGAACTGCCGCGCAAGGCCACGCACGCGGGCATCGGCGCGGCCTACGCGCACGTCACCGCCCCGCTGCGGCGCCTCGTGGACCGCTACAGCGCGGAGGTGTGCCTGGCGGTGCTCGCGGGCAGGCCCGTGCCGTCGTGGGCCCGGGAGGCGCTCGGCGACCTTCCCTCGGCGATGGGCAGTTCGGACCGCGTGGCCACCCGGGTGGAGCGGGCGTGCATCGCCCAGGCGCAGGCCTGGTCGCTGGCGGGACGCGTGGGCGACGCCTTCCCGGCGACGGTGCTGCGCGTGCCGAACGGCGAGGCGGGGGAGGTGTTCGTCACCGATCCGCCGGTCATCGCCCGCTGCACCGGCTCGGGGCTGTCCGAGGGGCAGCACGTGCGGGTGCGGTTGGCGGCGGCGGACCCCGCGGAGCGCGACGTCGCCTTCGAACTGGCCTGAGCCGGCCACCGCCTGCGCCCCCGGTCAGCTGGTGCGCCCGGTCAGCTGCCGCGCCCGGTCAGCTGAACGTGTGATGACCGGCACGTCCCGTGCCGGTGGCGCCACGCCTAGCGGCCGGTGATCGTTGGGGAACGACGTCGTCTTCCGGTCGAAAGGGGTTCGCGTGGCTGGCGTGCGGGACATGACCATCGGGGTGCTTGGAGGAACGGGGCCCCAGGGCAAGGGACTCGCCACCCGGTGGGCGCAGGCGGGGATGCGGGTGCTCATCGGCTCCCGCAAGGCCGAGCGGGCGGCCGAGGTCGCCGAGGGCATCGCCGAGCAGAGCGGTGACGGCGTCGCCGGCCGGGACAACGCTGCCTGCGCCGCGGAGTCCGACCTCGTCGTGGCCGCGCTGCCGTGGGAGGCGCACCGGGACACCCTGAGCGCGCTGGCGTCGCAGCTGGCCGGCAAGATCGTCGTCGACTGCGTCAACCCGCTCGGCTTCGACGAGAAGGGCCCGTACGCCCTCGAGGTGGCGGAGGGCAGCGCCGCGCAGCAGGCGGAGCAGCTCCTGCCGGACTCGCGCGTGACCGCCGCGTTCCACCACGTCTCCGCGGTGACGCTGGCGGACCTGGACGTGCCGCACGTGGACCTGGACGTGCTCGTGCTCGGCGACGACCGGGAGGCCACCGACGTGGTCCGCGAACTCGCCGCCGTCATCCCCGGCGTGCGCGGCATCTACGGCGGTCGCTTGCGCAACGCCCACCAGGTGGAGGCGTTCACGGCGAACATCATCGCGATCAACCGCCGCTACAAGGCGCACGCCGGGGTGCGCGTCACCGACGTCTGAACCGCTACATCTCGGCGCGGCGACCCCCGTCGACGGTCCAGGCGGCACCGGTCACGAACGCCGCCCTCGGCGAGAGCAGGAACGCTGCGACGTCGCCGAGCTCCTCGGGCGCGCCCGAGCGGCGCAGCGGTGTGGCCTGCTCCGCGTCGGTCTGCGACCGGGGGTTGGCCGCGGCCAGCGAGCGGGCCCGCTCGGTGTCGAACCGGCCGGGAAGCACCGCGTTCACCCGCACCCCGCGCGGGCCCACCTCCTCGGCGAGGTCCTTGACGAAGCCCTGCGCGGCGGGGCGGGCCACGTTGGAGCTGGCCAGACCCGGCAGCGGTTCCGCGCCGGAGGTGGAGGTCAGCACGACGATCGCGCCGCCCTCGCCGAGTTCGGCCGCCACCGCGCGGGCGGCGCGGATCGGTGCGATCGCGGCGATCTCCAGCCCGGCGCGCAGGGTCTCGTCGTCCAGCGCGCTCGGCGTGCCCGGCGGGGGGCCGCCGTGGCTGACGAACAGCCCGTCGAGCCGGCCGAAGCGCTCGCGCGCGGCAGCGATCAGTTCCCGGGGCGTGCCGGCCGCGGTGAGGTCCGCGGCCACACCCGCCGCCCGGTCGCCGAGCCGGTCCGCGGCGGCATCGGTGTTCTCCTGCGAGGAGGCGGAGAGGACGACGTTGGCGCCTTCCCGCACCAGGCTGCGGGCCGCGGCGAAGCCGAGGCCCTTGCTGGCGCCGGTGACGATGTAGCAGCGTCCGGCGAGTTCGAGATCCATGGTCGGCGAGCCTAAACCGGTCGTGCCGGCGGCATCGCCCGCGGGTACCGGGCGCAGCGGCGGTCGAGCGCGGGCAGCGCGGTGTCCGCGCGGTCTACCCTGGCCGCATGAGTGCGCGATCCGCTCGCGAGATCTCCCCCGGTGGCGAGTGGGTGCGCCAGGGCAACCGGTTCACCGCCCGCATCACCGCCGACGGTTCCTCCGGGTGGCCGGTACGGCCCGGGCGCTACCACCTCGTGGTGAGCCTGGCCTGCCCGTGGGCGCACCGCTCGCTCATCGTGCGCCGCCTGCTCGGGTTGGAACCGGTGCTCTCGCTGGGCGTCGTCGACCCGCTGCGGGACGAGCGCGGCTGGCGGTTCACCCTCGACCCGGAGGGGCGCGACCCGGTGACGGGGATGGCGTTCCTGTCCGAGGCGTACCTGGCCGGCGATCCCGAGTACGCGGGGCGCGTGACCGTCCCGGCCGTGGTGGACACCGCCTCGGGGCGCGTGGTCACCAACGACTTCCCGCAGCTGACGTTGGATCTGAGCACCCAGTGGCGCGCGCACCACCGGCCGGGCGCGCCGGAGCTGTACCCGGCCGCGCTGCGCGAGGAGATCGACGCGATCAACGACGTGGTCTACGCCGACGTCAACAACGGGGTGTACCGGTGCGGGTTCGCCACGTCGCAGCGCGCGTACGAACGCGCCCACGAGCGCCTGTTCACCCGCCTGGACGCGTTGGCGCAGCGGCTGCGGGACCGCCGCTACCTGGTCGGGGACACGATCACCGAGGCCGACGTCCGCCTGTTCACCACGCTCGTCCGGTTCGACGCCGTCTACCACGGCCACTTCAAGTGCAACCGCAGCAAGCTCAGCGAGATACCGGTGCTGCGGGAGTACGCGCGGGACCTGTTCCAGACCCCCGGTTTCGGTGACACCGTCGACTTCGCGCACATCAAGCAGCACTACTACCGCACCCACCCGGGGCTGAACCCGAGCGGCATCGTCCCGGTCGGACCGGAGGAGTCCGGTTGGCACGCCGAGCACGGGCGGGAGCGCCTCGGCGGGCGACCGTTCGGTGACGGCACCCCGCCCGCCCCGACGACCCCGCTGGCCGGGTGAGGCCCTGCGCGCCCTGCCGAGCGCCTCACCCGAACGAGGGGTTTGAACATTGCGCGCGCAATGTTCAAACCCCAGCGCACGGGCTTGGTCAGGGCAGTACCCGCTGGCTGGGGCGGGGCGCTCAGCCGGTGAAGCTGTGCTCCTCGGCCGGGAACTCCTGGCCGCGCACCTCGGAGGCGAACTCCTGCGCGGCGCGGGAGAGCTCCTGGCCCAGCTCGGCGTAGCGCTTGACGAACCGCGCCGTGCGCCCGGTGTTCATCCCCGCCATGTCGGTCCACACCAGCACCTGCCCGTCGCAGTGCGGACCGGCGCCGATGCCCACGGTCGGCACGTGCAGCTCGGCGGTCACCCGCTTGGCCGTGTCCGCGGGAACCATCTCCAGCACCACGGCGAAAGCACCGGCCTCCTGCACCGCCCGCGCGTCGGCGAGCAGCGCCTCCGCGGCCTCCCCGCGTCCCTGCACCCGGTAGCCGCCGAGTCCGTGCTCGCTCTGCGGGGTGAACCCGAGGTGCGCCATCACCGGGATGCCGGCCGCCGTCAGCGCTTCGATCTGCGGGGCGTAGCGCTGCCCGCCCTCGAGCTTGACGGCGTGCGCCCGGCCCTCCTTCATGAACCGCACGGCCGTGTGCAGCGCCTGCTCCGGCGAGGCCTGGTAGGAGCCGAACGGCAGGTCCGCCACCACGAGCGCGCGTTCGACCGAGCGGGTGACCGCGCGCGTGAGCGGCAGCATCTCGTCCACGTCCACCGGCAGCGAGGACTCGTAGCCGTAGACGTTGTTCGCCGCCGAATCGCCCACGAGCAGCACGGGGATCCCCGCCTCGTCGAAGATCCGCGCGGTGTACATGTCGTAGGAGGTGAGCATCGGCCACGGCTGGCCGCGCTCCTTGAACTGCTGCAGGTGGTGCACGCGCACCCGCGCCGGTGTCCGGGTGGTGCCGTGCGGAGCGGTTTCCGCCGGGTTCCCGGTCGGAGCCGCGTGAGCCGCTGTATCAGTCATGTGAACCGCCCTCGTCCTCGAGGCCCTGCACGGGTCCCCGGGTCATGCGACGTCTGGTACGGCCCCAGCGTGGCACGACGAGGGCCCCGGTGGGCACGGCTCCGGGCAACATCACACCGAGCAGCGCTGCCCGCGCGACAAGGACGGCGTCGCGGTGCGCGGGCCGGTGAGCGCACCCGCACCGCGGCGCCGCGGTGCTCCGCCCATCCGGGGTGCCGGAGAGCCGCACACCGGTCCCGGCGCGAGCGGGACCTGCACGGGACGGGTCACCCGGGCCGGACCTCCCGCCACCGGTTCGTCAGCGGCAGCCGCCGGTCGCGGCCGAAGGCCTTGAACGTGATCTTCGTGCCCGGCGGGTACTGGCGCCGCTTGAACTCGGCCCCGTCGACCATCCGCAGCACCCGCTCCACCAGGTCCGCGTCGAATCCCTCCGCGATGAGGTCGGCGTAACCGCGGTCGCCCTCCACGTAGCCGTCCAGCACCGCGTCGAGCACGTCGTAGGGCGGCAGCGAGTCCTGGTCGGTCTGCCCCGGCCGCAGCTCGGCCGAGGGTTCCTTGGTGATCGAGCTCTCCGGGATCGGCGGCACCTGGCCGTGCTTCTCCGCCTGCGCGTTGCGCCACCGCGCCAGCTGCCACACCAGCGTCTTCGGCACGTCCTTGATCGGCGCGAACCCGCCGACCGCGTCGCCGTAGAGCGTCGAGTAGCCCACGGCCAGCTCCGTCTTGTTGCCCGGCGCCAGCACGAGGTGGCCGTGCTGGTTGGACAGCGCCATGAGCAGCATCCCGCGGCACCGCGCCTGGACGTTCTCCTCGGCCAGCCCCGTCAGCCCCAGCTTCTGCACGTACGCGTCGACCACGTCGGCCACCGCGCGCACCTCGAACGAGCAGCCCAGCCTCCGCGCCAGCTCGGCAGCGTCCGAGCGGGAGTGCTCGGAGGAGTAGTGCGCGGGCATCGACACCCCGTGCACCGCGTGCGGGCCCAGCGCGTCGACGGCCAGCGCCGCGCTCGTCGCCGAGTCGATACCGCCGGAGAAGCCGAACACCACCGACCGGAAACCGTTCTTGTGCACGTAGTCGCGCAGCCCGGTCACGAGCGCGGACCACACCTCCTCCGCGAAGTCGAGCGGTTCGGGCGCCTCCGGCAGCCGCCGCGGTTCGTACCGCGGCACCGGAGCGGGCTCGAGCGTGTAGCGCTGGACGTCGAAGGCCGGCGGCCGGGTGGTGAACGCCAGGCCCCGCGACTCGGTCCGGACCTCCTCGGGCACGGTCGTGGCGGTGTTCCCCCCGGCCGGCAGGTCGAGATCGGCCACGAGCAGCGCCTCGGTGAACCGCGGACCGCGGGCGAGCACCTCCCCGTCCGGTGCGGCGATCATCGAATCCCCGTCGAACACGAGCTCGTCCTGCGCGCCGACCATGTTGACGTAGGCCATCGGCGCGCCCGCCTCCGCGGAGCGCGCCTGCACCAGCGGCGCGCGCCGGTCGTCCTTGGAGCGCTCGTACGGCGAGCCGTTCAGGCACAGCACGAGGTCCGCGCCCACGTGCCCCAGGGCGCTGACCGGGCCGCTGTTCTGCCAGATGTCCTCGCAGATCACGACCCCGACGTCCAGGCCGTGCGCGCGCACGATCGGCAGGTCCAGGCCGGGCGCGAAGTACCGGGCCTCGTCGAACACCCCGTAGTTCGGCAAGTGGTGCTTGTTGTAGGTGGCCACCACCTCGCCGCCGTGCAGGAACGACGCCGAGTTCCGCAGCCCTTCGTCGTCGCGCCCCAGGTGCCCCACCACGACGAGCACGTCGCCGCATCCGGCGGTGCGCAGCCGCTCGGCCAGGTGCTCCAGCTCGGCCAGGTTGGCGGCGGCGAACGACCGGCGCAGCGCGAGGTCCTCCACCGGGTAGCCGCACAGCGTCATCTCCGGGAAGGCGACGACGTGCGCTCCGTCCTCGGCGGCCTTGCGGGTCCAGTCCACGACGGACGCGCTGTTGCCCGCGATGTCGCCGACGGTGGTGTTGATCTGGGCGAGTCCGAGACGCAACTGCGGCATGGGCACATCATCGCGCACCGGGCGCTCCGCCGTCCCGGCGGCCGGGCGGACTCCCGGGGTGGGAGCACCCGCACCGGCATGTCAGGATCCGGTGGTGCTCCGCGTACTCACGGTTCTCGCGACGGCGCTGCTCACGGTCACCACGGCGGCGTGCGCGCCGCGGCAACCGGACCTGCCGCGCACCGAGCGCAACGGTCCGGTCGGACCCGTGCCGCAGGGCCTGGAGCGGTTCTACGGCCAGTCGCTGCGGTGGGAGGCCTGCCCGCAGTACGCCGGCACGGCCCAGGACCGGCGGGCCTACGCCGAGCCGGGTCTGGAGTGCGCCCGCCTGACCGTCCCGCTCGACTACTCCCGTCCGGACGGCGAAACCGTCCAGCTCGGACTGCTGCGGAGCCCCGCCACCGGCGGGCAGGACGAGCGCATCGGCTCGCTCGTGATGAACCCGGGCGGTCCCGGGGCTTCCGGGATGAGCGCGACGGCCGGCATGGCCGGCGCGGTGTCCGGTTCCGAGCTGGGGGAGCGCTTCGACTTCGTCGGGTTCGACCCGCGCGGGGTGGGCGCGTCCCGGCCCGCGGTGCAGTGCCTGACCGACGAGGAGCGCGACGCCGAACGGCTCGACTCCGACGCCGACTCCTCACCGCGGGGCGTGGCCCGGACCGAGCAGGAGGAGCGCGCCTACGCCCGCAAGTGCGCCGAGCGCAGCGGCCGCGACCTGCTGGCCAACATCGGCTCGTCCGACGTGGCCAAGGACCTCGACGTGCTGCGCTCCGCGCTCGGCGACGAGAAGCTCAACTACCTCGGCTTCTCCTACGGCACGCGCATCGGCTCCGAGTACGCCGAGCAGTTCCCCGGCAACGTGCGCACGATGCTGCTCGACGGCGCGATCGACCCGGAGCAGTCCACCACCGAGTCGCTGGTGGGGCAGGGCGACGGGTTCCAGCGCGCCTTCGAGGACTTCGCGCGCTGGTGCGCCGAGCGGGGCGAGTGCGCCCTCGGTGACGACCCCTCCCGGGCCGTGGAGGAGTTCCAGCGCCTCACCCGCCCGCTGGTGGACCGGCCGGTGCCGGTCGGCGACCGCGCGCTGTCCTACGACGACGCGACCACCGCGGTGATCCAGGCGCTGTACGCGCCGGACATGTGGGAGCGGCTCAACGAGGGCCTGGCGCAGCTGCGCCGGGGCCAGGGCCGCGTGCTGCTGGCGCTGGCGGACATGTACTACGGCCGTGCCCCGGACGGGTCCTACTCGAACACCATCGACGCGTTCGACGCGGTGCACTGCGTCGACGACGAACGGCTCCGCACCAGGCAGCAAGCGCGCGAAGCGGACCGGCGCTACCGCGAGGTCGCGCCGTTCCTCGACGACGGGCGCGGGGCGAACCCCGCGCGCGACATGTGCTCGTTCTGGCCCGTCCCGCCGAGCGGCGACACCGAGCAGCCGCAGGTGCGCGGCCTGCCGCCGACGCTGGTCGTGTCCACCACCGGCGACCCGGCCACGCCCTACCAGGCCGGCGTCCGGCTCGCCCGGGCGTTGCACGGGCGGCTGCTGACCTACGAGGGGACCCAGCACACCGCCTTCCTGCAGGGCGATTCCTGCGTCGACGAGGCCGGCGTCCGCTACCTCGTCGACCGCGAACTGCCGGAGGAAGGCGCGCGCTGCGGCTGACCGCGGCCGGGCGACTGCGGCCGGCACGTCCGCGACCGGGCGGAGCACCGGAGCGGGCGGAAGCACCGCCGCGGTCACCGGACGGTGCGCGGTGGTGACCCGCCGGTTACGCATCAGCCCCGGTGAACTCGTAGGCTGCCGGGCATGAACCGCCAGCAGGAGTTCGTGCTCCGCACCTTGGAGGAACGCGACATCCGCTTCGTGCGCCTGTGGTTTACCGACGTCCTCGGCATCCTCAAGTCGGTGGCGATCTCGCCGGCCGAGCTCGAGGGCGCCTTCGCCGAGGGCATCGGATTCGACGGCTCGGCCATCGAAGGGTTCGCGCGGATCTTCGAGTCGGACATGGTCGCAAAGCCGGACCCCACGACCTTCCAGGTGCTGCCCTGGGAGACCCCGGAGGGGGAGCACTACTCGGCCCGGATGTTCTGCGACATCCACATGCCGGACGGATCGCCGTGCTGGGCGGACCCGCGGCACGTGCTGCGCCGCACCCTCGCCCGGGCCACCGAGTCCGGGTTCACCTGCTACGTCCACCCGGAGATCGAGTTCTTCCTGCTCAAGGACCTGCCCTCGGACGGCAGCGAACCCACCCCGGCCGACTCCGGCGGCTACTTCGAGCAGGCCAGCCACGACGCGGCGCCGCACTTCCGCCGCAACGCCATCGAGACGCTCGAGGCGATGGGCATCTCCGTGGAGTTCAGCCACCACGAGGCCGCCGCGGGGCAGCAGGAGATCGACCTGCGCTACGCCGATGCGCTGACCATGGCCGACAACGTGATGACGTTCCGGTACGTGGTCAAGGAGGTCGCCATGACCCAGGGGGTGCGGGCGTCCTTCATGCCGAAGCCGTTCAGCGAGCGCCCCGGCTCCGGGATGCACACGCACGTCAGCCTGTTCGAGGGCGACCGCAACGCCTTCTACCACCCGGAGGACCCCTACGAGCTGTCCGACACGGGCCGCGCCTTCGTCGCCGGCATCCTGCACCACGCGCGCGAGATCAGCGCCGTGACCAACCAGTGGGTGAACTCGTACAAGCGGCTCGTCGTCGGAGGCGAAGCACCCACCGCCGTGTGCTGGGGCCACGCCAACCGCTCCGCGCTGGTGCGGGTGCCGATGTACTCGCCCGGCAAGTCCTCCTCGCGGCGCGTCGAGGTCCGCAACGTCGACTCCGCCTGCAACCCCTACCTGGCCTACGCGGTCACCCTGGCCGCCGGGCTCAACGGGGTGGAGAAGGGCTACGAGCTCCCCCCGGCCACCGAGGACGACGTGTGGGCGCTGACGGAGGGCGAACGCAAGGCCGCCGGGTACGACAACCTGCCGCAGAACCTCAACGAGGCGCTGCGCGACATGGAGTCCTCCGAACTGGTCGCCGAGACCCTCGGTGAGCACGTGTTCGACTTCTTCCTGCGGAACAAGCGCGAGGAGTGGGACGCCTACCGCAGCCACGTCACCCCGTACGAGCTGCGGACGCTCATGCCCGTGCTCTGAACCGCCGCGCGTGCCGCGGGCGCTCCGGGGCGGGGGTGCTCCGGGGCGGGGCGCGCGGATCACGCGGTCTCGGCGGCGGTACGTTGCGTGCGTGAGCGATGCCGACCACGCCGCCGAATCCACCGTCGACGCGAGCGGGTCCGCGCCGGGCGCGGGGCAACCCGATCACCGCAGCGCGCCGCGCGGGAACACCGGCGGCGCCTCCCGGGAGCTCATCGGCTGCACCCTCGCCCGCCGCGACCAGCTGCCGGCCGCCCGCGTGCTGCGCGAGTCGTTCCTGCAGCACCACCCGGCAGCGCGCTTCGCGCTGCTGGTCGTCGACCGCCCGGACCTCGTCGACCCGGACGAACCGGATGCCGTCGACGTGACCGAGCTGGGCCTCTCGGCGGTGGAGTTCGCCCGCTTGGCGACGGCCTGCACCGCGGAGCAGCTGCGCGCCGTGCTGCGCCCCCGCCTGCTGCGCCGGCTGCTCGGCGCGGCCGCGACCGTGGTGTGCTGCGAACCCGAGGTGCGGGTGCTGCACCCGTTCGACGACGTGCTCGCGGCCGAGGACCGCCCGGTGCGCCTCGTGCCGCGAGTGCTGCGCCCCCTGGTCGCCGACGGCCTGCGCCCCGGGCCCGACGACCTCGCCGAGGCCGGGATGTTCGATCCGCACCTGCTCGTCGCCGCCCCGGGTGCCGAGCGCGCGCTCGAGGAGTGGCAGGCGCAGCTCGACAGCGATCCGGCGGGCGCCGCGCCCCGCGTGGACGGGCTCGCGGTGCTCGCCGACCACGCCGTGCTCCGCGACCCCGGGCTCGGGCTGTCCGCCTTCAACGCCGCGCAGCGGCAGCTCGCCCGCGGGGAGGAGAACTGCACGGTCGACGGCGCACCGCTGCGCAGCGTGCACTTCACCGGGTTCCAGCCGGAACGGCCGTGGCTGCTGTCCGCGGCGTTCGCCGACAACCCGCGCGTGCTGCTGTCCGAGCACCCGCTGCTGGCGGAGCTGTGCGCGCACTACCGCAACGCGCTCGTCCGCCACGGTTACACCGCCGCCGCCCCGCACCCCTACGACCACCTGCCGGACGGCACCCCGCTGCCGGAACCGCTGCGGCGCGACTACCTGCACGCCTGGCGCGGGCAGGGCGATCCGCCGCCGAGCCCGTTCGCCCCGGCGTCCGGGGAGGAGGAGCCCGCCGCGGAATTCCTGCGCTGGGCCGCCGAACCCGCCGACGACCGGCAGCGCGACGCGGGCGGCTCGCGCTGGACCGCCGCCGTGTGGGCGGCGGACCCGGTGCTGCGGCGCGACTTCCCCGACCCGTTCGGCGCCGACGCCGCCGCGTTCCACGAGTGGTGCCTCGGCACCGGGCGCGCCACCGGCCGCGTGCCCGGCGGGACCGTCCGCGCCCCGGCCGGGCGGCAGGCCACGCTGCTCGACCAGCTCGGCGTGTCCGTGCTCGGCGCGGGACCGCTCGCCGAGTTGCTGGCCGAGACCGCGCGGGCCTCCGGACTGCCCACGTCCGACACGCCCTGCTACCCGGTCGTGCTGCGCTGCCGCGCCGACGCGCCGGTGCCCGCCGGCCGGCACGTCGTCGACGTGGCGCTGGCCTCCGAGCACCCGACCGCCGGAGCCGCCGAGGCCTGGTACCTCTCCGAGCAGGCGCGGATCACCGCGCGCGGCACCAGCGGACCGGCCTCGCGCGTGCTGCCGGTCCCGGTTCCGCTGCGCGAGCCGATCGGCCTGGCCGCGCGCAAGGGCGAGCGCGCGCGGTGGGAGCTCTCCGACGAGTTCGTCGTCGCCGCGGCGGTCGACCACGCCACCGAGCACGCGGACAACGCGCTCGGCCTGGTGAACGCGTTCCTGTCCGCCTTCGACGACGAGCCGGACGCGCGCCTGCTGCTGCTCGTCGCCGGCGCCGCCCGCCATCCGGAGGCCGCGGAGCGCCTGCGGCTGGCCACGGCGTCCGAACCGCGGGTGCTGCTCACCGAACACCCCGAGGCGGACGCGGTGCCGTACGAGGCGGAGACCACGCTCGCCGCGGCCGACTGCGTCCTCGCCCTGCCGCGGGCCGAAGCGGACCGGCACGTGCCCGGTCTGGTGCGCCTCGTCGCGCGTGGCGTTCCGGTGATCGCCGCGGACGCCGGAGGCCTCGGGGCGGTGCTCGGTTCCGCGGGGGCCTGGCTCGTGCCGTGCTCGGCGGGCGGTGCCCCCGAGCCGGAGCGGGTGGTTGAGCTGCTGCGCGCCGCGGCAGCGGACCGGGAGGAGCTCGCCGAGTCCGGCCTGCGGGCGCGCGAGCACGCGCGCTCGCAGCACGCCCCCGCCGACGTGGGCGCGCGCCTGCGGGAACGCGTGGAGCAGGCCTACCGCAGCTGGCGCAGCACGTGGTCGGAGGGGAGCTCGGGCGAGCGCACCGCTCAGGACCCGCTGCGGCCGCTGCTGGTCGCGCGCCACGCGCTGCACCGCGCACCGGACGTCGCCGAGGGCGCGCGCGGTGCGATGACACCGGCGCTGCGGAAAGCGGTGCTGAAGGTGCTCGGCCACTACGACGAGCACCTGCGGGACGTGCTGCGCTCCCTCGTCGACGGGGTCGAGGGGACCGCGGCGGAGCTGCTGCGCAGGCAGGAGCGGGCGGACGGCACCGACCCGGAGGTCCTGCGGGTGGAGCTCGCGCGGTTGGCGCGGCAGCAGGAGCAGCTCGCCGAGCAGGTGCTGCACGCCGACGACGCGGCGGTGCGCACCCGCACCGAACTCGCCGAGCAGCAGCGCCGGTTGCGCGCGGTGGAGCAGCAGGGCACCGAGGACGAGCGGTGGGACGCCGTGGCGCAGCGCCTGGACGGGCTCACCGGCGCCCTCGAACGCGTGGTGGACCGGGTGGACGCCCTCGAACAGCGGCAGACCCGCGAGCAGGAGTGGGAACCGGGGGTGCGCGCGGCCTCGCTGGACGCGGCGAACGCGCTGCGGCGGGCGGAGATGGTGCAGCGCGTCGTGCTGCGGGACCACGAGCGGGCCGCCGAGGACGAGGCCGCGAACGGCGCGGGGACGACCCCGGTGCTGTGCGATGCCGGTGTGCTGCGCCTGCCCGCGGACGACACGTTCCTGCTGCCGTGGCTGTCCCAGCACGCGACCTGGGACACCGAGGTGTCGGGGCTGCTCGACGCGCTGGTCGAGCCGGGGAGCGCGTTCCTCGACGTCGGGGCCTACGTCGGCTACCAGACGGTGCGGATGCTCAACGCGCACGAGCTCGGCGCCGCTGTGGCGGTGGAGCCGAGCGCCCGCGCCGCGGATCTGGCGCACCGCAACGTCGCCGAGAACGTGCCGAAGCGGATGCGGGAGCGGTTCGCGCTGCTCGCGGGCGCGGCCTGGGACGGGCCCGCCGAGCTCATCGGGTGGCCGGGGGCCGTGGGCGGTCTCGACGTGCGGCAGGAAGCGGACGGGGCCCCGGCCGACGTCGCGGAGCAGGTGCGGGCGCTGCCGCTGGACGCGGCGTGGGCGGCGCGTCCGGAGCTGGCCGGTGCGCGGGACCTGCGGATCTCCGCGGTGCACGTGGACGTGGCCGCGCAACTGCACCGGGTTCTGGCGGGCATGGCAGAGCTGCTGACCGAGCACCGTCCCTCGGTGGTGTGTTCTTTCGCACCCGACGGGGTCGCGCGGGATGGCGCCGATCCGGTCGCGGTGTTGCACGGGATCGCCGAGCACGGCTACGAGCTCGTGCCCGTGGGGCGCGAGGTGGCTGTGGGCGCCGATGACCTGCTCGCAGCGGTGCGCAGTTCGGGAGCGCACACGGTGAAGCTGTGGCTGCGCCCCGAGTGATGCGGCCCCGAGTGATGCGGCCCCGAGTGGTGCGCCGCTCGGGTGGTGCGCCGCTCGGGTGAGCAAGCCGCTGATCAGGGGCTTTGACAACTACCCGCGGTGTGCTATGTTGGTCGCTGTCGCTTTGCGCAGTCGGCCGAGGGGACTTTCCCCGGTCCGGACGACATCGGGAGCGCCCGCGGTTGAGCGACCCCCTTCGCAACCGGCGAGGTGGGGTTCGGTAGGCTGGATGGAGCGCACACCGAGTCGGGGCGTGCGGGTGAACACTGAGTTGACACCGCGAGACGCACCGAGTAAGGTAGAGCGATGTTGCAGCCTCCGGGTTGCAGCAATATTGACAACCTGAAGCAGCTCTTCGGCATTCTTCTGGGTGCCGCCCGGTGGCCGACCCCGGTGATCGGGCAGAATTGAGCGGTGCTAGGGTTGTTCCGAAATGCCGCCGGTTCGGTGGTGTGTTCTTTGAGAACTCGACAGCGGATGCTTGTTGAATGACGCGTGTGCGTGGTTCTTGTTTTTTGTTTGCTGGGATTTGTTGTTGGAGAGTTTGATCCTGGCTCAGGACGAACGCTGGCGGCGTGCTTAACACATGCAAGTCGAACGCTGAAGCCGGGCTTCGGTCCGGTGGATGAGTGGCGTACGGGTGAGTAACACGTGGGTAATCTGTCCTGCACTCGGGGATAACCTTGGGAAACCGGGGCTAATACCGGATGGGCACACGGCCTCCGCATGGGGGTGTGTGGAAAGCGTTTACGGTGGTGCAGGGTGAGTCCGCGGCCTATCAGCTTGTTGGTGGGGTAAGGGCCTGCCAAGGCGACGACGGGTAGCCGGCCTGAGAGGGTGATCGGCCACACTGGGACTGAGACACGGCCCAGACTCCTACGGGAGGCAGCAGTGGGGAATTTTGCGCAATGGGCGGAAGCCTGACGCAGCAACGCCGCGTGGGGGAGGACGGCCTTCGGGTTGTAAACCTCTTTCGGCCTTGACGAAGCTCTGCGTGTTCGTGGGGTGACGGTAGGGGCAGAAGAAGCACCGGCTAACTACGTGCCAGCAGCCGCGGTAATACGTAGGGTGCGAGCGTTGTCCGGATTTATTGGGCGTAAAGGGCTCGTAGGCGGTGTGTCGCGTCGGCCGTGAAATCCTGCCGCTTAACGGTGGGCGTGCGGTCGATACGGGCACACTTGAGTTCGGTAGGGGAGACTGGAATTCCTGGTGTAGCGGTGAAATGCGCAGATATCAGGAGGAACACCGGTGGCGAAGGCGGGTCTCTGGGCCGATACTGACGCTGAGGAGCGAAAGCGTGGGGAGCGAACAGGATTAGATACCCTGGTAGTCCACGCTGTAAACGTTGGGCGCTAGGTGTGGGGACTGTCGTGGTGTCCGTGCCGTAGCTAACGCATTAAGCGCCCCGCCTGGGGAGTACGGCCGCAAGGCTAAAACTCAAAGGAATTGACGGGGGCCCGCACAAGCGGCGGAGCATGTGGATTAATTCGATGCAACGCGAAGAACCTTACCTGGGTTTGACATCCATCAGATTGCCTCAGAGATGGGGTTTCCCTTTGTGGTTGGTGGACAGGTGGTGCATGGCTGTCGTCAGCTCGTGTCGTGAGATGTTGGGTTAAGTCCCGCAACGAGCGGAACCCTTGTCCCGTGTTACCAGCACTGTGGGTGGGGACTCACGGGAGACTGCCGGGGTGAACTCGGAGGAAGGTGGGGACGACGTCAAGTCATCATGCCCCTCATGCCCAGGGCTTCACACATGCTACAATGGCCGGTACAGAGGGTGGCGAGCCTGTGAGGGTGAGCGAATCCCGAAAGTTGGTCGTAGTTCGGATCGGGGTCTGCAACTCGACCTCGTGAAGGCGGAGTCGCTAGTAATCGCAGATCAGCAGTGCTGCGGTGAATACGTTCCCGGGCCTTGTACACACCGCCCGTCACGTCATGAAAGTCGGTAACACCCGAAGCCCATGGCCCAACCGGTTTGTCCGGGGGGAGTGGTCGAAGGTGGGACTGGCGATTGGGACGAAGTCGTAACAAGGTAGCCGTACCGGAAGGTGCGGCTGGATCACCTCCTTTCTAAGGAGAAACCCGAGAATAGGGCCACGGCAGGGTGTTGTGGCTGGTTGTTGTGGGTTTCGTTGTTTCGTGTGAGCTGGGCATACGCGTGCGTGGCCTCCTGTGTGGGGGTGGCGGGCAGGCATTCGCTGTCGGGTTGTGAGGGAACACGCTGGTGTGGCTGGGTGTTTCTGTGGGTGTTTGAGAAGTGGATAGTGGGTGTGAGCATCTTGTTGTGTTGCCTGGCCTGATGTGACCACGGTTGTGGTGTTGGTAAGTTGTGAAGGGCGCACGGTGGATGCCTGGGCACTGAGTGTGCGAGGAAGGACGTGGGTGACTGCGATAAGCCTCGGGGAGTTGTCGACCGAACTGTGATCCGAGGGTGTCCGAATGGGGTAACCTGGCTCGCGTGATGGCGGGTCACCATCATCTGAATGTATAGGGTGATTGGGGTTGTGCGGGGAAGTGAAACATCTTAGTACCCGTAGCGGAGAAAACACTGGTGTGATTCCGTGAGTAGTGGCGAGCGAAAGCGGAGGTTGGCTAAACCGCATGCGTGGGAGACTCGGTAGGGGTTGCGTGTGCGGGGTTGTGGGGTGCTGTTGGATGGGTCTGCCGGCCTGTCGAGCCTGGTGTGGTGTTAGCTGAACGGCCTGGGAGGGTCGACCGGAGTGGGTGAGAGTCCCGTAGGTGAAGGCGCCATGGTGGGTTTGGATGGTTGCCCCGAGTAGTGCGGTGTTCGTGGAGCTCCGTGTGAATCTGGCGGGACCACTCGCTAAGCCTGAACGACGCTCGGTGACCGATAGTGGATCAGTACCGTGAGGGAATGGTGAAAAGTACCCCGGGAGGGGAGTGAAAGAGTTCCTGAAACCGTGTGCCTATAATCCGTCAGAGCACCTGTGGGGTGTGATGGCGTGCCTTTTGAAGAATGAGCCTGCGAGTTACGCTGCGTGGCGAGGTTAACCCGTGTGTGGGGGAGCCGGAGCGAAAGCGAGTCTGAAAGTGGGCGGAGAGTCGCGTGGTGTAGGCCCGAAGCGGGGTGAGCTACCCATGGCCAGGGTGAAGCGCGGGTAAGACCGTGTGGAGGCCCGAACCCACCTGGGTTGAAAACCGGGGGGATGAGTTGTGGGTAGGGGTGAAAGGCCAATCAAACCCTGTGATAGCTGGTTCTCCCCGAAATGCATTTAGGTGCAGCGTCGCGTGGTTCCTGGGTGGGGTAGTGCGCTGGTTGGTCGATGGCCCTGTGGGGTACTGAGATCAGCTAAACGGTGAATACGCCTGGGTGGCAGCGTGGCAGTGAGTCGGCGGGGGAGAAGCTCCGTCGTCGAGAGGGAAACAGCCCTGAGCATCGGCTAAGGTCCCGAAGTGTGTGCTGAGTGGGTAAGGATGTGGGACGGCTGTGACAGCCAGGAGGTTGGCTTAGAAGCAGCCATCCTTGAAAGAGTGCGTAATAGCTCACTGGTCGAGTTGTTCTGCGCCGATAATGTAGCGGGGCTTGTAAGCACACCGCCGAAGCCATGCCAATTGAGTCCTGTGGGGCTTGGTTGGGTAGGGGAGCGTCCTGCATGCCGGTGAAGCAGTCTCGGAAGGGGCTGTGGAGGGTGTGGGAGTGAGAATGCAGGCATGAGTAGCGAGTGCAGAGTGAGAATCTCTGCCGCCGATTGACTAAGGGTTCCTGGGGAAGGTTCGTCCGCCCAGGGTGAGTCGGGGCCTAAGGCGAGGCCGTCAGGCGTAGTCGATGGAGAACGGGTTGATATTCCCGTACCCGTGTATGCGCGCCCGTGGTGAAACCTCTGAGACTAACCACCCACCCGCCTTGCAGTGTTCTTGGAACAGTGTGGGTGTGGGGTGCGTGGGGCCTGAGGGGGGAGTAGGCAAGCGAGGGGGTGACGCAGGGAGGTAGCCCAGCCCGGGCGGTGGTTGTCCCGGGGCAAGCCTGTAGCCCGTGGTTCAGGGAAATCCGAGCCATGTTGTGGGTGAGGGGTGATGCGGAGCCTGTGTGGTGTAGTGGGTGTGCCTGGACTGTCGAGAAAAGCCTCTAGCGATGTGTGTGCACGGCCCGTACCCGAAACCGACACTGGTGGTCAGGTAGAGGATACCGAGGCGGTCGGGTGAACTGTGGTTAAGGAATTCGGCAAATTGCCCCCGTAACTTTGGGAGAAGGGGGGCCACTGCTGGTGAACGCCCGTGCGGTGGGAGCTGGTGGTGGTCGCAGAGGCTGGGGAGAAGCGACTGTTTACTAAAAACACAGGTCCACGCGAAGCGTTGTTGCGAGGTATGTGGACTGACGCCTGCCCGGTGCTGGAACGTTAAGAGGAGACGTGAACCCCCGGTGGGGGTGAGGCGTTGAATTGAAGCGCCAGTAAACGGCGGTGGTAACTATAACCATCCTAAGGTAGCGAAATTCCTTGTCGGGTAAGTTCCGACCTGCACGAATGGCGTAACGACTTCTCCGCTGTCTCGACCACAGGCCCGGTGAAATTGCATGACGAGTTAAGATGCTCGTTTCGCGCGGCAGGACGGAAAGACCCCGGGACCTTTACTACAGCTTGGTATTGGTGTTTGGTGCGGCTTGTGTAGGATAGGTGGGAGACTGTGATGCGGGCACGCCAGTGTTCGTGGAGTTGTTGGTGAAATACCACTCTGGTCGTTCTGGGCATCTAACCTTGGTCCGTGATCCGGATTGGGGACAGTGCTTGGTGGGTAGTTTAACTGGGGCGGTTGCCTCCTAAAGGGTAACGGAGGCGTCCAAAGGTCCCCTCAGCTTGGTTGGGAATCAGGCGGTGCGTGTAAGTGCAGAAGGGGGCTTGACTGTGAGACTGACGGGTCGAGCAGGTGCGAAAGCAGGGACTAGTGATCCGGCACTTCTGTGTGGGTGGGGTGTCGCTCAACGGATAAAAGGTACCCCGGGGATAACAGGCTGATCTTGCCCGAGAGTCCGTATCGACGGCAGGGTTTGGCACCTCGATGTCGGCTCGTCGCGTCCTGGGGCTGGAGTTGGTCCCAAGGGTTGGGCTGTTCGCCCATTAAAGCGGCACGCGAGCTGGGTTTAGAACGTCGTGAGACAGTTCGGTCCCTATCCGCCGCGCGCGGAGGAGACTTGCGGAAGGCTGTCCCTAGTACGAGAGGACCGGGACGGACGGACCTCTGGTGTGCCAGTTGTCCCGCCAGGGGCAGGGCTGGTTGGCTATGTTCGGAAGGGATAACCGCTGAAAGCATCTAAGCGGGAAGCCTGTTTCAAGATGAGGTCTCCCTCCCCATGTGGGTTAAGGCTCCCAGGAGATGACTGGGTGGATAGGCTTGGCATGGAAGCGCAGTAATGTGTTTGTGAGTGGACGAGTACTAATCAGCCGAGTGACTTACCAACTCCCCTGTTTGTGGGCTGTTGGGTGGGGTGATGCGTGGGGTGTTCACACCTGCTGATCGGCTTCTCAAGCATCGTCCCCACCACGGTGGTGGTGGGGTGTGGGGTTGTCGGTGGCTATGGCGGGAGGGGTAGGCCCGGTCCCATTCCGAACCCGGTAGCGAAGTCTCCCTGCGCTGATGGTACTGCACTCGGTGGGGTGTGGGAGAGTAAGGCGCCGCCGACACAACACGAAAAGAAAAAGAGGGGTGGGGTTGTTGAGCCCGTCCCCGCCGGGAGGACCAGGGGGTTTTCCCGGGCGGGGGTGGGGGCTCCGACTCCACCCCTCTTTTTATGTGTGTGTGCTGGCCCCCTTTTTCCGTTGTGTGTGGGCCGGTGTTGGGCCGTGCGGGGTGGGTCGCCCCCAACGTGCCTGGCGGGACCCTTCCCCCCTTTTTTCCGCCTGTTCCGGCCCGGGTGCCCGCTGGGCGCGAACCGTGCTCCGACGTACGCTCGGGGTCATGGGAAGTCCGCGCATCCTGGCCGTGCAACCCGGACCCGACAATCCGCCCGAAGTGCTGGGTGACTGGTTGGTCGAAGCGGGTGCCGTGGTCGACACGCTCACCTGCGAGTCCGCGCCGATTCCTGCGGAGCTCGGTGACCACGACGCGCTGGTCGTGCTCGACGGTCCGATGGGTTCCTACGACGATGACGAGCATCCGTGGCTCCCCCACGTGCGGGCGCTGCTCAGCAGCGCGGTGACGCAGCAGGCACCGGTGCTGGCGCTGGGCCTGGGCGCACACCTCCTCGCCAGCGTCACCGGCGGCAGAACCCGCACCGTCCCGCACGGACCGCAGATCGGTCCCGGGCTGATCGCGAAGCGCGACTCGGCCGCGGACGATCCGCTGTTCGGCTCCGTACCGCTCACTCCGGACGTGCTGTGCTTCCACACCGAGGAGGTGGCGACGCTCCCGCCGAGTGCTGTGCTGCTCGCTTCCTCGCCCGGGTGCGACCACCAACTGTTCCGCATCGGACCGTTCGCGTACGGCCTGCAGTTCCACATCGGGACCACCACCGACACGGTCCTGAGGTGGCTCGGCGACTCCCCCGAACTGGCCGAAACTCGAGGGCAACCGCTCAGCCGCGAAGTCCTCGACCGGTTCCACGAGGACGCCGCCGAAACCTGGCGCCCTGTGGCGGAACGCTTCGCCCACATCGCCTCACTGCCTCCTGAGGAACGCAGCGAGCACCGCTTGCTGCCAGTCGTGTGAGTCGCAGCGATGCGCATGGGTTTTCAGCTGCGCTGAGGATTACCGTTCGGGCATGGTCTCCAGTGGTTCGGGCCGTCCTGCCATCGTCTCGTCCGCCCGGTACGGGTTCAGCAACACCGACTGGGCCGAAGAACGGCTCAGGGCCGCGGGGTGGTGGACCGACACGGGTCCTGGTGAGGCCGAACCCATCGTCGCGGCGCTCTCCCGAGCTCCCGACCCCGACCTGGCGCTGCACGCCCTCGATCGCCTGCGCGACACCTCCGAGGAGGAATGGGCTGATCTGGCCGCGGAACTCGCGGACAGTGCGTGCCTGCGCGGGCGCCTGATCGGAGTGCTCGGCACCTCCTCCGCCTTCGGCGACCACATGGTCGCCCACCCCAAGGACTGGCGGCGCCTGCGCGCCTGGGAAACGTCGGACGAGCTCACGGCGACTTACACGGCCGAACTGCTCGCCGCGGTGCGCCGGGGAACCGCCGGGAACGCCACGTTGGCGGCGGAGCAGGCGATCAGCGCGCTGCGCGGGGCGTACCGCGCGGTGCTGCTGGACATCGCGAGCTGGGACCTCGCCCACACGGCTGAACCGGAGCTGCCGGTCGTGGAGTACGAGGACGTCGTCACCCTGCTGTCCGACGCCGCCGTCGCCGCGCTGCGCGCCGCGTGGGCAGTGGCCGAAACCGAGTGGTGGTCGACCGCCCCCGAAGGCGCGGAGACACCGCGCCTGGCCGTCATAGCGATGGGCAAGTGCGGCGGCCGGGAGCTCAACTACGTCAGCGATGTGGACGTGGTCTTCGTCGCCGGGAGCGAATCCGAGGTGGCCGGAGCGACGCGGATGGCCACCACGCTGATGCGCGTGGTCGGCGCCGCGTGCTTCGAAGTCGACGCCGCGTTGCGTCCGGAGGGCAAGAACGGCGCGCTCGTGCGGAGTCTGGACGGCCACGTCGCCTACTACCGCCGCTGGGCCCGCACCTGGGAGTTCCAAGCACTGCTGAAAGCGCGGCCAGTGGCTGGTGACGAACAGCTCGGCCAGGAGTACGCGGACGCGGTGCTGCCGTTCGTGTGGACCAGCGCGGAACGCGAAGGGTTCGTCAGCGATGTGCGTTCGATGCGGCGCCGCGTCGAAGACCACGTTCCCGAGGACGTCGCCGACCGCGAGCTGAAAGTCGGTCGCGGTGGCCTGCGCGACGTCGAGTTCGCCGTGCAACTGCTGCAGCTGGTGCACGGGCGCACCGACGAGTCGCTGCGTGACAAGTCCACGTTGAACGCGCTGCGCGCGCTCGGGGAGGGCGGCTACGTGGCGCGGGCGGACGTCGCCGATCTCGTCGAGTCGTACCGGTTCCTGCGGGTGGTCGAGCACCGGCTGCAGCTGCGCCGGCTGCGTCGCACCCACGTCTTCCCGCCGTTCGACGACGAAGCCGCGCTCGACGTGCTCGCCCGTTCCGCGGGGATGCGGTCCGGACGCCGCAGCACCGCCAGCGAGGACCTCGTCACCGAGTTCCGCAGGCACCGCACGCGGGTTCGCCGCCTGCACGAGAAGATCTTCTACCGGCCGCTGCTGGAATCGGTCGCCCAAGTGCCGACGGAAGCGCTGCGCTTGGCCACCGGCGCCGCGAGCGAGCGGCTCGCGGCGCTCGGCTACACCTCCCCGGAAGGGGCGCTGCGGCACATCGCCGCGCTCACCACGGGGGTGTCGCGGCGCGCCAGCATCCAGGGCACGTTGCTGCCGATGCTGCTGGACCTGTTCGCACGCACCCCGGACCCGGACGGCGCGCTGCTCGAATACCGGAAAGTGTCCGAGGCCCTGGCCGAAACCCCGTGGTACCTGCGCCTGCTGCGGGACGAGGGCGTGGTGGGGCAGCGGCTGGCCTACCTGCTCGGCACCTCCCGGTTCGTGCCGGAACTGCTCGTGCGGGCCCCGGAGGTCCTGCGCCTGCTGGTCGACACCCGGGGTTTCACCGAACGGGACCCCGCCGAGATCGCGGAGTCGCTGCACGCCACGGTCGGCCGGCACCAGGAACCGGAGAGGGCCGTGACGGCTGCGCGCTCACTGCGCCGCCACGAGCTGCTGCGCATCGCCTGCGGTGACCTGCTCGGTCTCATGCCGCCGGGATCGGTCCGCATGGCGCTGTCGTCGATCTGGGTGGCGGTGCTGGAGGCCGCGCTGACCGTGGCTGCCGACTCCGTTGCGGAACGCACCGGGGAACGCCCGGCACGCATCGCCGTCATCGGCATGGGCCGGCTCGGCGGTGCGGAGCTGGGCTACGGTTCCGATGCCGACGTGATGTTCGTCTGCGAACCGAGCGGTGGTGCGTCCGAGAGCGTTGCCGTGCGGTACGCGACCGCGGTCGTGGAGCGGGTCCGCTCGCTGCTCGGAGCTCCCAGTCAGGACCCGGCGCTGGAGGTGGACATCGACCTGCGCCCCGAGGGCAAGCAGGGAGCGCTGGTGCGCACGGTGGAGTCCTACCGCAGCTACTACGAGCGGTGGGCCCACGTGTGGGAGGCGCAGGCGCTGCTGCGCGCCCGTCCCATCGCGGGCGACGGTGAACTCGGTGAACGTTTCCGCGCGATGATCGATCCGATCCGCTACCCGGAAGGCGGGTTGGATGCGGCGAAATCCCGCGAGATCCGCCGGATCAAGGCCAGGGTCGACGCGGAACGCCTGCCGCGTGGTGCGGACCCGGCGATGCACACCAAGCTCGGCCGCGGGGGACTGGCCGATGTGGAATGGGCCCTGCAGCTGTTGCAGCTGCAGCACGCGCACCGCCACCCCGAACTGCAAACACCCTCCACCGTGGCGGGATTGCGCTCCGCGGCCGAGGCGGGAGTGCTGTCCGAAACGGACGCCGAGCGCTTGGTGGACGCGTGGTCGTGGGCGATGCGGGTGCGCAACGCGGTGACCCTGGTGCGGGGCAAACCCGGTGATCAGCTCCCGAAGCAGGGGCGGGAGCTGTCCATGGTCGCCGTCGCGCTCGGGTACTCGGCCGGAACGGACCTGGGCACCGTGGTCGACGACTACCTGCGCGTGACGCGGCGCGCCCGGGCCGTGGTGGAGCGGGTCTTCTACGAGTCGTGATCGGTGCGGCACCGCAGCAGCCGAGCCGCGCGCGCAGCACTTCCCGATGTTTGAATGCGGGTATGCAGGCGATTGCGTTGACAGAATTCGGCGAACCGGACGTGCTGGCGAGCCGGGATGTGCCGGAACCGCTGGTCGGTCCGGACGTGGTGCTCGTGGAAGTGCGCGGGGCTGGGGTGAACCCGGTGGACTGGAAGATCCGCCGGGGCTACCTCAGCGGCATGATCCCGCACCACATGCCGCTGATCCCCGGCTGGGACGTCTCCGGTGTGGTTCGCGCGGTCGGCCCGGCGGTGACGGAGTTCCGCGCGGGTGACGAGGTGCTCGGCTACGTTCGCGAGGACCACGTGCAGAACGGTGCCTACGCCGAGCTCGTGAGCGCCCCGCTGCGCGGGGTCGCGCACAAACCCGCAGGCCTCGACTTCACCCGCGCCGGGGCGCTCCCGCTGGCCGGGTTGACCGCGCTGCAACTGCTGCAGGCCTGCGGTGCGGGGAAGGGCGACACCGTGCTCGTGCACGCCGCCGCCGGCGGTGTCGGTCACTTCGCGGTGCAGCTGGCCAAGGAGCTCGGAGCGGCCCGCGTCATCGGCACCGCGTCGGAGACCAACCACGACTTCCTGGCCGAGCTCGGCGCCGAACCGATCACCTACGGCGAGCGGCTGCCGGAACGCGTGGCCGAATTCGCCGGCGATGACGGCAAGGTGGACGCCGTGGTCGACGTGGTCGGCGGGCAGGCGTTGGCGGACGCGCCGCGGATGCTCCACGAGCCGCACCGGTTCGCGTCCGCGGCCGACGAGCCGGACAACGTGCTGCAGCTGGGCGGCCAGTACGTGTTCGTGCGGCCGGACGCGGAACAGCTGGCGTGGCTGGCCGAACTGGCGGCGAACGGTCGGCTGCGCGTCGAGGTGCAGCAGACCTGCCCGCTGACGCAGGCCGCCGAGGCGCACCGCGTCCTCGAGGACGGCCACGTGCGCGGCAAGCTCGTGCTGGACGTGTCCTGAGGTGGCGGCCCCCGGTGCTCCGCGGCGAGCACCGGGGGCCGCCACCGGGAGGGCTCATCGCCCGAGGAGCATCACACGTCGTAGTACATGGCGAACTCGTACGGGTGCGGGCGCAGCCGGATCGGGTCGATCTCGTTCTCGCGCTTGAACGTGATCCAGTTCTCGATCAGGTCCTCGGTGAACACACCACCCTCGAGCAGGAATTCGTGGTTCTCCTCCAGGCTGTTCACCGCGCTGTCGAGGCTGCTCGGCACCTGCGGAACGTTCTTGGCCTCCTCCGGCGGGAGCTCGTAGAGGTCCTTGTCGATCGGCTCGTCCGGTTCGATCTTGTTCCGGATCCCGTCGAGACCGGCCATCAGCATGGCTGCGAAACCCAGGTACGGGTTGCCGGAGGGGTCCGGGCAGCGGAACTCGACCCGCTTGGCCTTCGGGTTCGTGCCGGTGATCGGGATGCGCATGCAGGCGGAGCGGTTGCGCTGCGAGTACACGAGGTTCACCGGGGCTTCGAAGCCGGGGACGAGCCGGTGGTACGAGTTCACCGTCGGGTTGGTGAACGCCAGCACGGACGGCGCGTGGTGCAGGACGCCGCCGATGTAGTGCCGGGCGGTGTCCGACAGGCCGCCGTAGCCGGCCTCGTCGTGGAACAGCGGCGAGCCGTCCTTCCACAGCGACATGTGGCTGTGCATGCCGGAGCCGTTGTCGCCGAGCAGCGGCTTCGGCATGAAGGTGACGCTCTTGCCGTTCTGCCAGGCGGTGTTCTTCACGATGTACTTGAACAGCTGCACGTCGTCAGCGGCGTGCAGCATCGTGTTGAACTTGTAGTTGATCTCCGCCTGGCCGCCGGTGCCGACCTCGTGGTGGGCGCGCTCGATGCTGAAACCCGCGTCCATGAGCCGCCGGCTCATCTCGTCGCGCAGGTCGGCGTAGTGATCGTACGGCGGGACGGGGAAGTAGCCGCCCTTGTAGCGGTTCTTGTAACCGAGGTTCGCGCCGTTCTCCTCGCGGCCGGTGTTCCACCAGCCCTCCACGGAGTCGACCTCGACGAAGCTCTTGTTCGCGTCCTCGCCGAAGCGGACCGAGTCGAAGATGTAGAACTCGGCCTCGGCGCCGAAGAAGGCGGTGTCAGCGATGCCCGACTCGCCCAGGTACTGCTCGGCCTTCCGGGCGATGTTGCGCGGATCGCGGCTGTAGGGCTCGCGCGTGAACGGGTCGTGGACGAAGAAGTTCAGGATGAGGGTCTTCTCCACGCGGAACGGGTCGATGCGTGCGGTGACGGGGTCGGGCAGCAGCAGCATGTCCGACTCGTGGATCGACTGGAAGCCGCGGACCGAAGAACCGTCGAAAGCCAGGCCCTCGGTGAAGGTGTCCTGGTCGAACGTGTCGGCGGGGATGGTGAAGTGCTGCATCACGCCCGGCAGGTCGCAGAAGCGGACGTCGATGAAGCGCACGTTCTCCTCTGCGATGTAGCGCAGGACCTCGTCTGGATTCTTGAACACCTTCGGTGGCTCCTTCTGAATCGTTCAGCTCACCGACGCCAGCACCGGACACCGCTGCCGCTGACTCCGTGCGTGCGCTGCGAAGCGGCAGGATTGCCCAGGAGCACGGGCACGCCCATCGGGGAATGGCGCGGCCTGGTCCGCCGGCTCGACCACGAGCCTAGTGCGGCGCTGTTGCCCACTCGTCACCCGTGTGTTTCACGCTCGTTAACACGTCTCCGAGGGGTTCCGGAACTCCAGGGCGGGATGTTGCCGGCTGGTGGGGCTGCAGTGCAGCTGGCCGCAACGGAGGCTCCTCGCCCAGCATACGCGGAACGAGGTGGAACCGGGGCGACGCCGGTGGGCACGTATGCTGGTGACGTGCGCGAAATCCTCGGTTCATGGCTGGACGGCCCCCGCGCGGCGTTGACCCACGCGCGTGAGCGGGGAGCGAGCGAACGGCCCGAATGGCGCGGGCAGCGTCTCGGCCTCCCGGAAAGCGGGACGGGGGCCGCAGCAGGAACGGGGCGGCGCGCGCTCGCCTTCCTGCTGGACATCGTGTTCGCGGCGTTGATCGCCGGACTCTTCACCGCGCCGGACCTGCCGCGGGACTGGAGCCTGCTCGCCTGGGCGTTGATCACCGTTGTCCCGGTGAGCTTCGCCGGGGCGACACCGGGAATGACGGTGCTGCGCATCTGGGTCGCCCGCGTGGACGGATCCCGCGTCGTGGGGCCGCTGCGGGCGGTGTTGCGCTGCGCGCTCACCGCGCTCATCGTTCCCGCGGTGATCTGGAACTACGACAACCGCTCCTGGCACGACCGCCTGTCCGGCACCGTGGTGCTGCAACGCTGATCCGGAGCGCCCCGGAAGGTCCGGAGAAGCTCGGAAAACCGCGAGGGGAGTCGTCGCGGGGCGAGCTGGTGAAGCCGGCCGGCCGCCCGAAGGTGCTTCCGGCGGGAGCGACGTCCGCGACGGCCGGCCTGCGCTCACTTCGCCCGGCGGGCGGCGCGCTGCACGCTCTTCATCCGCGAGCCCTGCGGCATCGGACCCTTCGGACCGCCGTTGGAACGGCTGGCCAACGCCGAAAGGCGGTTCTCCAGCTGGTCGACCTGTCCCTTGTTGATGTTGCGCGGCAACTTCATCATCCGCTGCTGCAGCTTCCGCAGCGGAATCTGGTCCTCCTCGTCGCCCACGACGATCTCGTAGATGGGGGTGTCGCCGACCACGCGGGAGACGCGCTTCTTCTCCTGGTTCATCAGCGTCCTGACCCGGTGCGGCGTGCCTTCACCGACCAGCACCACGCCGGGACGGCCGAGCACCCGGTGCACCGCGTCCAACTGGGAAGTCCCCGCGACCGCCTGCGTGACCACCCACTGGCCGCGGAGGTTGTCCAACGCCCAGGCCGCGGCGCCGCGCTGACCCTCGGCCTTGCGGTACACGGTGGCCTGCACTCGGCGCCCGAAGAGGACGACGGCGCCGAGAATCCCCAGTGCAACACCCATGGGCAGGAAGACCCAGTGCAGTCCCCAGATCATGCCCAGCAGGAAGACCACGACGGTGACGCCGACGAGCACCGCCAGCATCAGCGGGACGAGGAGCTTGTCCTCCCGGCGCTGCATGTTGAACGCCTGGATGATCTGGCTGAACCGGCCCGACCCGCGCTTCTTCTTGGCCGCGTCCTTCGCGGCCTTCTCCTGCTTGGCCATACACCCCAGGATACGGATGCGATCCGGAAACGGGCAGGCGGGAGTTCCGGTGGATTCCACGGGGCGCCCCCGCCCGCGTGCCGCGGGCGGGGGCGAGGGGCGGCCCGGGCGGACGCGCCCGCGACACGCCGCAGCGACCCGAGCGCGCCCGTCCGCGGCGGAACGGAGTCCCCGTGGTGGAACGGAGTCCCCGTAGTGGAACGGGGGATCACTGAACCAGCTGCGAGGCTTCCTGCGCAGCCGACCCGGCCTGAGCCAGGTGCTGCAGGTTCTCCGGCAGCGGCATGCCGCGGTGCACCGTGGCCTTCGCGTACAGCCGCCCGGCGCGGTAACTGGAACGCACCAGTGGCCCGGCCATGACACCGGGGAAGCCGATCTCCTCGGCGGTCTTGGTGTGCTCGACGAACTCCTCCGGCTTCACCCACCGGTCCACCGGGTGGTGGCGCTGGCTCGGCCGCAGGTACTGGGTGATCGTGATGATGTCGCACCCGGCGTCGTGGAGGTCGCGCAACGCCGGACCGACCTCGTCCGGGGTTTCACCCATCCCCAGGATGAGGTTCGACTTGGTGACCAGGCCGGCCTCCCGGGCCTGGGTGATCACGTGCAGCGACCGGTCGTAGGTGAACGCCGGGCGCATGCGCTTGAACACCCGCGGCACCGTCTCCACGTTGTGCGCGAGCACCTCCGGGCGCGAGCCGAAGACCTCGGCGAGCTGGTCCGGCTCCGCGTTGAAGTCCGGGATGAGCAGCTCCACCCCGGTGCCGGGGTTCAACTCGTGGATGCGGCGCACGGTTTCCGCGTACAACCAGGCGCCGCCGTCCGGCAGGTCGTCCCGCGCCACACCCGTCACAGTCGAGTAACGCAACCCCATGGCCTGCACCGACTCGGCCACGCGGCGCGGCTCCTCGACATCGAGCTCAGCCGGTTTTCCGGTGTCGATCTGGCAGAAGTCGCAGCGGCGCGTGCACTGATCCCCGCCGATGAGGAACGTCGCTTCCCGATCCTCCCAGCACTCGAAGATGTTCGGGCAGCCCGCTTCCTCGCAGACGGTGTTCAGCCCTTCGCGCTGGACGAGGCTCTTGAGCTCCTTGTACTCCGGGCCCATCCGCGCGCGCGTCTTGATCCACGACGGCTTCTTCTCGATAGGCGTCTGGCTGTTGCGGACCTCGAGCCGCAGCAGCTTCCGCCCCTCTGGCGCCACACTCACGGTGCACAGGCTACGCGTTCGCCCCCGCCCGCGTGAAACCGTGAGAGCCGTCACCGAACCTCGGGATCGTGCTGCACCAGCTCCGCGGTCAGCTCCCACAGCCGCTGCGCGGTCCGCGGGTCCCGGGCCCGGCGGCTCATCCGGACCCGGCTCGGGTACCCGCGGAGCTCCGCGAGCCCGCTCGGGCCGAAGAAGTCGCCGCCCTGCACGTTCGGGGCGGTCGCGGCGAACAGCTGGGGCAGTACGCCCAGTTCCACCGGCTGGGTGAGCACGCGCGTGCCCGCGTCGATCGCGCGGTCCAGTCGGCCGGGCAGTCTGCGCATGCGCGCCGTGTTCGCCACGAGTTCGGTGGCGCTCATCCCCGGATGCGCGGCGGCGCTGGTGAGCCCGCGGCCCGCGAGCTCGGCCCGGCGGGACAGCTCCAGCATGAACAGCAGGTTCGCCAGCTTCGACTGCCCGTAGGCACGCACCGGCGAGTAGGAGCGCCGCTCGAAGTTCGGGTCGCTCAGGTCGAGTCCGCCGCGGTGGTGCGCCAGGCTCGACACGGTGACCACTCGGGCGTTCCGGCGCAACGCGGGCAGCAGCAGCCACGTCAACAGCGCGTGCCCGAGGTGGTTCGTCCCCAGCTGCAGCTCGAAACCGTCCCCGGTGCTCCGCCGGGGTGTGGCCATCACCCCGGCGTTGTTGAGCAGCACGTCCACACCGTCCCCGGTGCGTTCCCGCACCTCGGCGGCGGCCTCGCGCACGTTGGTGAGGTCGGCGAGGTCGAGTTCGACGAGTTCGGGCTCCACGGACGCGGTGCACGCGACCTGGTCCCGGGCGCTTCGCCCGCGTTCGCGGTCCCGGCACGCCATGAGCACTCGCGCTCCGGCGCTGGCGAGGACACGAGCGCTGTGCAGGCCGAGCCCGGAGTTCGCGCCGGTGATGAGCACGGTGCGCCCGTGCTGAGCGGGCATGCTGAGTTCCGTCCAGTGCGCCATCCTCCGGAGCCTACCGAGAGTAGGGAGCGTGCCGGTAGGGACAGCACCTCCCGGCCCCGAACCGGGACGACGCGCCCCGCACGAGCGGATCGCGAGCGCGCCGCCCACGGACGTAGTCTCGTGAGCCGTGCATGGCAACGTCGAACTCAGGATCTTCACCGAGCCGCAGCAAGGCGCGACCTACGACGACTTGCTGCGGGTCGCGAAAACCGCCGAAGCAGCTGGTTACGGAGCGTTCTTCCGCTCCGACCACTACCTGAAGATGGGTGACGTCAGCGGTCTGCCCGGACCCACCGACGCCTGGTTGACGCTCGCTGGGATCGCCCGCGAAACCGAACGCATCCGTCTGGGCACGCTCATGACCGCCGCGACGTTCCGCCTGCCCGGACCGTTGGCGATCTCCGCGGCTCAGGTCGACCAGATGTCCGGGGGCCGCGTCGAGCTCGGCCTCGGCAGCGGGTGGTACGAGCAGGAGCACGCGGCCTACGGCATCCCCTTCCCGAGCTTGCAGGAGCGGTTCGACCGCTACGCCGAGCAGCTCGAGATCATCACCGGTCTCTGGGAGGCCGACCCGGACCGACCGTACTCGTACACCGGCGACTACTACCAGATCTCCGACTCGCCGGCGTTGCCGAAACCGGTGCAGCGTCCCCGCCCCCCCGTGCTCATCGGAGGGACCGGCAAGAAGCGCACCCCGCTGCTGGCCGCGCGCCACGCCGACGAGTTCAACCTGCCGTTCGTGGACGTGGACACCGCCGCCGCGCAGTACGCGCGGGTGGCCGCCGCGTGCGCCGAACTCGGACGCGATCCGAACGAGATCACCCGCTCCGCGGCCCTCGTGCTGTGCGTGGGGCAGGACGAGGAGGAGATCGCGCGGCGCGCCGACGCGATCGGGCGCGACGTGGACGAGCTGCGGCAGAACGGGCTGTGCGGCACCCCGGACGAAGTCGTCGACCGCATCGGCACCTGGCGCGAACGCACCGGCCTCTCCCGCCTGTACCTGCAGGTGCTCGACCTGACCGATCTCGACCACCTCGACCTGGTGGCCGAGCGGGTGGCGCCTCAACTGTGAGCGCCCAGCTGCGATCCGAGGAGGGGAACCGGCGAGCATGGCAACGACCGCGGCGCTGCAGGAGGAGCTGACCACCGCGCTGCCGGGCCTGGTGAGCACGGACCTGACCACGCGTGCGGCGTACACCTCGGACGCGTCCGTCTACCGGCAGGTCCCCCTCGCCGTCGTGCACCCGCGCGACGGCGAGGACGCCCGGGTGGCGCTGCGCCTGGCGACCGAGGGCGGGGTCCCCGTCACCGCGCGCGGCGGGGGGACTTCCATCGCGGGCAATGCGCTCGGTCCCGGTATCGTCGTCGACTTCTCCCGCAACAGCGACCGGATCCTCGGCATCGACCCGGAGGCCCGCACAGCCCGAGTGCAACCGGGAGTCGTGCTCGACGACCTGCAGGCCGCCGCCGGCCGGCACGGCCTGGCCTTCGGCCCCGACCCGTCGACCCACTCGCGCTGCACCCTCGGCGGCATGATCGGCAACAACGCCTGCGGTGCGCGCTCGGTGCTCACCGGCACCACCGCCGACAACACGCTCGCGCTGACCATGCTGCGCCCCGATGGTTCGCAGCTCGACGTGCGCGGCAGCAGCACCGGTGACGAGCGCACCGACCAAGGCCTGCGCGCGCTCCGCGACAGCAACCGCGCGCTGCTGCGCACCGAACTGGGCCGGTTCAACCGCCAGGTCTCCGGATACGGACTGGGCCACCTGCTCGAGGAGAACGGCGGCGACGTGGCCAAAGCCCTCGTCGGCAGCGAAGGCACCTGCGGCCTGCTCACCGAAGCCACCGTGCAGCTCGTGGACGTACCCGCCGCGCGTGCCCTGCTCGTGCTCGGCTTCCCCGACGTCTACGCCGCGGCTGCCGCCGCCCCGGAGCTGGCCGCTGCGGGAGCCCGCACCGTCGAAGGCATGGCAGCGGACCTGCTCGCCGCGCTGCGCACCCGGCCGGGCAAAGCCGGAGCCGGCGCGGAGCTCCCGGACGGCGGTGCCTGGCTGTACTGCGAAACCGGAGGTGCCACCCGCGACGAGGCCCACCAGCGCGCCCGGCAACTGCAGCGGCGAGCGCGCGGGCATTCGGGGTCGGTGACCAGCACCGTGGTCACCGACCCGGCGGCGATGCGCGCGCTGTGGCACATCCGCGAGGCGGGTGCGGGTATCGTGACCCGGCTGCCGGACGGGGGAGCGGCCTGGCCCGGCTGGGAGGACTCGGCCGTGCCGCCGGAGCACCTGGCCGAGTACCTGCACGACCTGTACCGACTCCTCGGCGAGCACGGGCTGCGCGGAGTGCCCTACGGGCACTTCGGGGAGGGGTGCCTGCACCTGCGCGTCGACTTCGAACTGGGCACCGCCGGGGGACTGGCGCGCTACCGCTCCTTCCTCAACGAGGCCGCAGAGGTGCTCGTCGGTTACGGCGGATCGGTCTCCGGTGAGCACGGGGACGGCCGCGCCCGGTCCGAACTGCTCAGCACCATGTACTCCCCGGCCATGCTCACGTGCTTCGCCGGGTTCAAGCACCAGTTCGACCCCGCCGGACTGCTCAACCCGGGAGTGCTCGTCGACCCGGCGCCGCTGGACGCGGACGTGCGTCCCGGCCCCGGTGACCGCACCTTCGACCTCACCCCGGTGCACGCGCTGTCGGCCGACAACGGCTCGTTCCCCGAGGCGGTGCACCGCTGCGTCGGTGTGGGTGCGTGCCGGTCGATGCGCGGCGGCAGCATGTGCCCCTCGTACAAGGTCACCCGCGACGAGGTGCACTCCACCCGCGGGCGGGCGCGCGTGCTCGCCGAGATGCTCCGCGGCGAAACCATCCAGGACGGGTGGCGCTCGGAGGAGGTCCGCGAAGCCCTCGACCTGTGCCTGTCGTGCAAGGCCTGCGCCAACGACTGCCCGGTGAACGTGGACATGGCCACGTACAAGGCCGAGTTCCTGCACCACCACTACGCCGGGCGCCTGCGCCCGCGGGCGCACTACTCCATGGGCTGGCTCCCGCTGTGGTCGCGGCTGGTCACCGCGGTTCCCGGGGCGGCGCGGCTGGTCAACGCGCTGCTGTCCCGACCGCAGCTCGCGAACCGCGTGAAGGAGCTCGGCGGCATCGAATCGCGCCGCGAGATGATCCGCTTCGCCCCCCAGCCGCTCACGCGGTGGCTCCGGCGCCGCGGTTCCCGGGGCCGCAGCAGCGTCGTGCTGTGGCCCGACACGTTCACCAACTTCCACGAACCGCACGTGGGACGAGCAGCGGTGGAAGTGCTCGAGGCGCTCGGCCACCGCGTCGTGCTTCCGCAGCGGGAGGTCTGCTGCGGGCTGACCTGGCACTCCACCGGACAGCTCGACGTCGCGCGCCGCGTGCTGAAACGATCGCTGGATGCGCTCGCGCCGCACCTGGCCGTCGGCCGGCCGGTGGTGGGACTGGAACCCTCCTGCACGATCACGCTCCGCGCCGAAGCCGAGGAGCTGCTCCCGCACGACCCCCGGGCGCGGAAGCTGGCCGAGCACACCGTGACCCTCGCCGAGCTCGTCGCCGAGCACGACGGTCCGTGGCCGTTCGGACGGATCGACGCGGACGCGATCTGCCAGGTGCACTGCCACCAGGAGGCCAAGGGATCGCACGGGCCGGATCGGGAGGTGCTCAGCGCGCTCGGCATCGACCCGGACGTCGTGTCCGCCGGCTGCTGCGGACTGGCGGGCAACTTCGGTTTCGAGCGGGGGCACTGGGAGGTGTCCCAGGGCTGCGCCGAGCTCGAGCTGTACCCCAAGGTCCGCGCTGCCGGTGCGGGCGACCTCGTGCTCGCCGACGGGTTCTCCTGCCGGACGCAGATCGCGCAGGGAACGCAGCGGCGCGGGATGCACCTCGCCGAGGTGCTGCAGCGCGCCCTCCCGCGGCAGTGAACCCGCCCCACCGCCCGGCCACCGCCTTGCGGGCGACCCATCGACGCGGGTGGCGATGGGCGTGCCCGCACCGGGTCGGCACCCGCGCCTGCGGTGGGCGGGCAGCCGGCGCAGGAGTACGGCGGCCGCTCACCGCCGGGCAGGGGAGAGGACGCACGGGTCGTGGGCGCGTCACTGCAGACGTGGATCGAGGTTCAGGGTCACGCCGGCTGCGCTCGGCTCGATCCGCTGGATGTCCCGATCGGTGACCGGCAACATGCCGTCGAACGCGTCCAGCATGGCCTGCTGCGCCAGCGGAGCGATCTCCTCGGTGGTCACCTCGCGGCCCACCTCCGCGGACAGGGACGTCACGCCCGCGTCCTTGATGCCGCACGGGACGATCCGGTCGAACTCGCTCAGGTCCGCGTTGCAGTTCAGTTCGATGCCGTGCATCGTCACGCCCTGCTGGACCCGGATGCCGATCGCCGCGATCTTGCGCTCCGGCCGCGCGCCGTCCGCGGGCAGCCACACGCCGCTGCGACCCTCCACTCGCCCGGAGGGCAGGTCGTACTGATCGCACACCGAGATCAGCGCCTGCTCCAGGCGGCGGACGTAGTCGACCACATCGATCGGATCGGTCAGCGCGATGATCGGATAGCCCACCAGTTGCCCCGGTCCGTGCCAGGTGATCTTCCCGCCACGATCGACGTCGATCACCGGGGTGCCGTCGTCCGGGCGGTCCTCGGGCCCGGTGCGCTTGCCCGCCGTGTACACCGAGGGGTGTTCCAGCAGTAGTAGCGTGTCCGGTGTTTCGCCGTCCCCGCGTCCCCGCACCAGCTCGCGCTGGAGGTCCCACGCGGACTGGTAGTCGATCATGCCGAGTTCGCGCACCTCGACGGGCTCCTGCGAGGCGCGACAGGTTTTCGCCGTGTTGCTCACGGGCGTCAGCTTACGCCCGCACCGCAACGCGGCAGGCCGGCCTCGCGAAGCAGAGCACCTAGCCGTCCGAGTCCGGTGCCTGAGCGGTGGAACGCGCCCCCAGTGCCGCGGCCAGCGCGGCGGAGAGCGTGGGGTGCGTGAAGGTGAACCCGCGGCCTTCCAACTCGGTGGGCAAGGCCCGCTGCCCGCCGAGCAGCTCACCGGAGAGCTCCCCCAGCGCGGCCCGCAGGGCGAAACCGGGAATCACCCACGGGGCGGGCCGGTGCATGTGCTCGGCGAGGTTCCGGGTGAACTCGGCGTTGGTGACCGGTGCTGGGCCCGTCAGGTTGACCGGGCCGGAGATCTCAGGTCGCTCCAGCACGAACCGGATCGCCGCGACCTCGTCCTCGAGGGAGATCCACGGCATGAACTGCGTCCCCGCCCCCAAGCGGGCGCCGAGCCCGCAGGCGAACAGCGGGCGCAGCCTTCCGAGCAGGCCACCGCCCGCGACGAGGACGAGACCGGTGCGCAGCACGACCACGCGGGCCTCGGCTTCCCCGGCCGCCCGCTCCCACCGCTGGCAGAGGTCGGGGATGAAGCCCGTCCCGGCCGGGCTCGTCTCCGTGACCGGGTGTGCGCCCGTGTCGCCGTAGAACCCCACCGCCGAGGCGTTGACCAGGACGGGGACGCCGTGGCGCGACACCGCGCGGGCCAGCACCGTCGTGGGGCGCAGCCGGGAGTGCAGCAGGGTGCGCTTGCGGGCCGCGTTCCAGCGGCGTTCTGCGATGCCGGCGCCGCAGAGGTTCACCACCGCGTCCGCCTCGTCCAGCGCATCCGAGGGAACGTCGCCCCTGTTCGGGTCCCACTCCCGCTCGTCCGGGGCGTGGGCGGTGCGGCGGACGAGGCGGAGGACGTCGTGCCCACCGCTCCGCAGGGCGGGGACCAGACGCGTCCCGATCAGTCCGGAGGATCCGGCGACAACCACGCGCATGCTTCGAATCGTCCCGTACTGCGTCCGTTCGTGCGATAGCGAGCGGCCCGCGGAATCGGTCGTTCCGCGGGCCGCGGGCTGAGCACCGGAAGCGGTGCTGGGAAGGGAGTACCGCTCACAGACCGAGGTCGGCCTCGAACGCCCCCTCCTCCAAGCGGTGCTTCACCGTGTTGAGGAAGCGGGCCGCGTCCGCACCGTCGACCAGGCGGTGGTCGTAGGACAGCGCCAGGTAGGCCATGGAGCGGATCGCGATGGTGTCCCCGCCGGTCTCGTCGGAGACGACGACCGGACGCTTGACCACGGAACCGGTGCCGAGCATGCCCACCTGCGGAGGGTTGAGGATGGGCGTGTCGAACAGCGCGCCGCGACTGCCGGTGTTCGTGATGGTGAACGTCCCCCCGGCGAGCTCGTCCGGTTTGATCTTGTTGTTCCGGGTCCGCTCCGCCAGGTCGGCGGTCTTGCGCGCGAGGCCGCCGAGGTTGAGGTCACCGGCGTCGTGGATCACGGGGGAGACCAGACCACGGTCCGTGTCCACCGCCACCGACAGGTGCTCCGCACCGTGGTAGGTGATCTGCTTGTTCTCCTCGTCGATCGAGGCGTTGAGCTTCGGGTGCAGCTTGAGCGCCTCGACCGTGGCCTTCTCGAAGAACGGCAGGAAGCTGAGCTTCACCCCTTCGGCGGTGGCGAAACCGTCCTTCGCCCGCTCGCGCAGCGAAGCGATCCGGGTGACGTCCACCTCGATCACCGTGGTCAACTGCGCCGCCGTCTGCAGCGACTCGACCATGCGTCGCGCCAGCAGCTGCCGCAGGCGGGACATGTTCTGCGTGGTGCCGCGCAGCGCCTGGTCCTCCGGTGACGGCTCGGCGGCGCTCGGCGCGGCGGGGGCGGATGTAGTGCTCGCCGGAGCAGCCGCGGCTGGGGCTTGCTGCTTCGCATCGATCGCGGCCTGCACGTCCTGCTTGCGGATGCGGCCGCCAACACCGCTGCCGCTGATCGCGGACAGGTCGATGCCGTGCTCGTTGGCGAGCTTGCGAACCAGCGGTGTGACGTACGGGGTGCTGCCGGCGGGCGCGGCCGCAGCGGCCTCCTGCTGAGCGGGGGCCGCAGGGGTGGCCGGCGCTGCGGAGGACTCCGCGGGAGCCGGGGCCGGCGGAGTCGGAGCCGGCTGAGCTGGGGCAGGCTGCTCCGCCTGCGGAGCCGGTTGCTGCTCCTGCGGTGCCTGCTGTTGCTGGACAGGTGCTGCAGGTTCAGGTTGGGCGGGCGGCTGCTCCGGCTGCGACGGCTGTTCCGGAGCGGCCGGAGCGCTCGGCGCGGGTGCTCCCGTGCCGACCACCGCGAGCTTCGAGCCGACCTCGACGGTGTCGTCCTCACCGGCCACGATCTCCAGGATCGTGCCGCCGACGGGGGAGGGAACCTCGGTGTCGACCTTGTCCGTCGAGACCTCGAGCAGCGGTTCGTCGACTTCGATGGTGTCGCCGACCTGCTTGAGCCACCGCGTGATCGTGCCTTCGGCGACGCTCTCACCGAGCGCCGGCATGGTCACGTCGGTACCTCCGGCCCCACCGCCTTCGGCCGCACCTCCTTCGGCCGCACCGCTTTCGGCCGTGGCGGGTGCCGGGGCCGGCGCTGCCGGCTGCTCCTGCTGCTGGGGCTGTTCCTGGGCGGCGGGCTGCGGTTCGGCTGCCGGCTGCTCCTGCTGGGCAGGAGCCTCGGCCTGTGCTCCGGCGGTTTCCGAGCTGTCCGCGAGGACTGCGAGTTCCGCGCCGACCTCGACGGTGTCGTCCTCCTGGGCGATGATCTGCTGGAGCACACCAGCCGCAGGGGAAGGAACCTCGGTGTCGACCTTGTCCGTCGAGACCTCGAGCAGCGGTTCGTCGACTTCGACGGTGTCGCCGACCTGCTTGAGCCACCGCGTGATCGTGCCCTCGGCGACGCTCTCACCGAGCGCGGGCATCTGGATTGAGAAGGCCATCGTCTGTTGACTCCTCGTGGTGTGGCGGGGTGCGGGCTGAATCCGGTGCCGAGGTCAGCCGTGCACGTGCAGCGGCTTGCCGGCCAGGGCGAGATGCGCCTCACCCAGAGCTTCGGACTGGGTGGGGTGCGCGTGCACCAGCGGAGCAACGTCCTCCGGGAGCGCTTCCCAGTTGTAGATGAGCTGGCCCTCGCCGATCAGTTCGCCCACGCGGTCGCCGATGAGGTGCAGGCCGACCACCGGTCCGTCGGTGACCCGCACCACCTTGGCCGCACCCGTCGTCTTGAGGATCTGGCTCTTGCCGTTGCCGGCCAGGTCGTAGGTGAACGCTTCCACCGAGCCGTGCTTTTCCTGGGCCTCGGCTTCGGTCAGGCCCACCGAGGCGACCTCGGGCCGGCAGTACGTCACGCGCGGGATCCCGGCCTCGTCGATCGCGGGCGGGGTGAGTCCGGCGATGTCCTCGGCGATGAACACGCCCTGCTGGAAACCGCGGTGCGCCAGCTGCAGCCCCGGAACGATGTCGCCCACGGCGTACACCCCGGAGACGTTCGTGCGCAGTCGTTCGTCGGTGCGAACGAACCCGCGCTCCATCTGGATGCCTGCCTCCTCGAAGCCGACCCCGGTGGTGCTCGGCCCGCGGCCGACCGCCACGAGCATGAGATCGGCCTCGTGCTGCTCACCGTTTTCCAGGCTGACGGTGACGCCGTCGGAGGTCTGCTCGGCGCCGGTGAACTTCACGCCGGTCTTGAACTTGATGCCCCGTTTGCGGAAAGAACGCTCCAGGCGCTTGGAGAGGAACTCGTCCTCGTTCGGCACCAGGTTCGGCAGCGCCTCGACCACGGTGACCTCGGCGCCGAAGGAACGCCAGACGCTGGCGAACTCCACGCCGATCACGCCACCGCCCAGCACAACGACCTTGTTCGGGACGTGGTCGAGGTTCAGCGCCTGCTCGCTGGCGATGATGCGTCCGTCCAGCTCCAGGCCCGGCAGCGTCTTGGAGTAGGAACCGGTGGCGAGAACGATGTTCTTGCCGGTGTAGCGCTCGCCGCCGACCTCGACGGTGTGGCTGTCCACCAGACGGCCTTCACCCTCGACGTAGGTCAGGTTGTGCGCCTTCGCCAACCCGTGCAGGCCCTTGTGGAGGCCTCCGACGACCCCGTCCTTGTAGGAGTTGACACCGGCCATGTCGATGCCCTCGAGGGAGGCCTTGACGCCGAACTGATCGGCTTCGCGGGACGAATCCGCGATCTCCGCGGCGTGCAGCAGTGCTTTGGTGGGGATGCACCCGCGGTGCAAACAAGTCCCACCGAGCTTGTCCTTTTCAATGAGGACGACGGACAGGCCGAGCTCGGCCGCGCGGAACGCGCAGGCGTAGCCCCCCGAACCGCCGCCGAGAATGACCAGATCGGCGGACGTGTCGGTCACTTTGCTCTCCTCGACAGGCATCGTTGACTCGCTGTTGGTGTCCGGCGGACCACGGGTCAACCACCGGACCCTGAAGGTCACCGGCCCATACGACATCTTGTCACCACGGCGGAACGACGTGCGATGTGGGCTCGGTGCTCATGCCCAGTGGTCGCTTGCAATGGCCGGGCCATCGGGTGATCTGGTCAAACCCGGGTACAACCCTGTTCGAGCGCCCTATCGCCGATGGCATCATCAACGTACGGGACCGGTGGATTGTTCCGGAACATCCACCTCGGAGTGGCGAGCCGCACAGCAGTTGGCGGTGCGGAGGCGGTGTCCTGTTGCGTGGCGGTGGGTACGCGGACGCGCGCCCGGTGCGGGCAGGGCAGTGCGGGCAGGAGGTAAGCGTGGGTCTGTTCGATCGCCTGCGGAGGAAACGCCGGTCCAGGGGAGTTCGGTCGGCGGACTCGCAGGACGTTGACCACCTCGTTGCCTGGGCCGGACAGCGGCACGGCGTCGAGGGCTACCTCGAGCCGCGCACCGCGGTCACCGAGACGACCCTCATGCTGATAGCCCATGACGGAGAGTGGACGCGTCGGCGTGTCGACGGGCCCGGCGCGGGGTTCAAACTTACCCGCAAGATCGGTGTGCCCTGCTACGAAGTGACCAAGGTCGGATATCCCCAGCGGATGCGCGACTACCAGGCGCGGCAGCGCATCCTGCGCAAACGCGGGATGCAGTCCGGGAACTGATCCGCCGCCCCGCGGCCCCGGCGCAGGTGGTTCCCGCCGGGACCGCGGTGCACGCTCCGGACAGCGACCCGCCGCCGGGCTCAGCCCCGCTCGGCGATGTCGGCGAGCACGGCGGCCAGCGTGCGCACCGGCACACCCGTCCCGCCCTTCGGGGTGTAGCCCCACACCGAGTTCGTGTTGTAGGCCGGGCCCGCCACGTCGATGTGCGCCCACGAGACCCCGTCGGCGACGAACTCCTCGAGGAAGTGACCGGCCACGAGCATGCCGCCCCAGCGCTGCCCCGTCACGTTCGTCATGTCCGCCAGCTTCGAGTCCAGCTCTCCGCGCAGCTCCTCCGGCAACGGCATCGGCCAACCGTTCTCCCCGACGGCGCGCGACTTCTGGGCCACCCGGTCCCGGAACTCCTCGCTGCCCATGATTCCCGGAGTTCGGTTGCCCAGCGAGACCACCTGGGCCCCGGTGAGGGTGGAGGTCTCCACGAGGTAGTCGGGACTGTCCTCGCAGGCACGGCTGATCGCGTCGGCGAGGATCAGGCGTCCCTCGGCGTCGGTGTTGAGCACCTCGACCGTTGTGCCGTTGTACATGCGCAGCACATCGCCCGGACGGTAAGCGCTGCCGGAGGGCATGTTCTCCGCCATCGGTACCGTGGCGGTGATCTCCAGCGGGTAGTGCAGCTTGGCCGCGAGGACCATCGTCGCCACCACGGCCGCCGCGCCCGCCATGTCGGAGGTCATGTCGGGCATGCCGGGGCCGGGCTTGAGCGAGATCCCGCCCGTGTCGAACGTGATCCCCTTGCCGATGAGCGCGACCTTCGAGGCGGCCTTCGGCCCCGAGTACCGCAGCCGCACCACGCGCGGCGGGCGGACGGAACCCGCGCCGACTCCGAGCACGCCTCCGTAACCGTGCTTGCGGAGGTCGTCTTCGTCCAGCACGTCCACCTCGAGCCCGGCGCTCTTGGCGAGATCGCCGGTGCGTTCAGCGAACGCGGCCGGGTAGAGGTCGTTCGGCGGCGTGTTGACCAGGTCCCGCGCGAGGTTGACCGCTTCGGCGATCGCGCCGGCGCCCTTGAGCGTGGACCGCTCCTGCTCCTGGACGTCCGGCACGACGAACTCCACGGAGCCGACCGGCGCCTCGTCGGAGGTCGACTTGTACTCCCGGTACGAGTAGGCCCCCATCACGGTTCCCTGCACCGCCGCCGACAGGTCCAGGGCGGACAGGGTGGTGGCCGCGCGTTCCGTGCCCGCCAGCGCGCGTGCGGCGGCACCGGAGGCGCGTCGCACGGTCTCGGTGCTCACACCGTCCTCGCCGGGCTTGCCGAGCCCCACTCCGAGCAGCACGTCGGCCTGGCAGCGGGAGCTGGCGGGCAGACGGGTGACCTCCTCGGCGTTGCCGGTGGCTCCCATGGTGCTGAGCACATCGGCCAGCGAGCCCGGGAAGCAGTCCGCGACGGACTCGCTTCCGGGCGCCGGTTCCGGGCCGTCCGCGCCGTTGACGAGGCCGAACACGATCACGTCGGCGGCCAGCTTGCCCAGCGGTGCGTCGCTCAGGGTGAGGTTCGGGTTGTTCACGTGGCTCCTCCGGATCACGAGATGCGCTGTTCCCGGCCCGCGTGTCGGGGGAGCGCGGTCCCGCGCAGGCGCAGCGCTGCGGTGAGCCGCGTTCCCGCCATCGAGGCATCGGGTGTTCACCCGCACTGTAGAACGAGTGCGGGCGGCGGCCTCGCCGGTCGCGCCGACCCACCGTCCGAAGGGCGCTCGGTAGGCTGAACGAGCGGCTGCGGCGCGGGGCCGCGCAGCGGGTGCAGAATCAACCGACGGATGGCTGTCAGACCCGATGTGCTCTGCGAGGGTGGTCGCGTGTCCCCTTGTGCCGGCGCCGTTGAGACTCCCCGTGGCCGGTCGAGCACCACGCGGGCCCTTCCGTGCACGCTCGGCGCGATGCTCGGGGCCGGGGTGCTGCTCGCTCCCGCACCCGCGATGGCGGCGGCGGGGAGGTGGTTGCCGCTGAGCGTGCTGCTCGCGGTGGCCACCGCAGCCTGCACGGCGGTGGCCGCGACGCACCAGGGGGCGATCTACCGCTCGCCGGCACCGTCCTACGCCTGCACCCGTGCCCGCCTGGGCGTGGTACCGGGGCGCATCAGCGCGAGCACCTCGCTGGTGGGGCAGATCGCGGCCACGGCTGTGCTCGGTCGGCTCGTCGCCGAGCTGCTGTTCCCGGCCGCACCCGCGGCGATGGCGCCGATGGTGATCCTCGGAAGCGTCGTCGCCACCGTGGCCGGAGCGCGCATTCGCGGCGGGGTGGCGTGGGCCTGGCTCGCGGTGACCCTCGCGACTCCCGTGCTGGTAGCGGCCACCGGATTCGCGATCGCACCGCCGGAGGCGCCTGCGGCCACGCCGAGCTCCGCCGGAGCTCTCGGGGTCACCGGAGCAGCCGGGGTGCTCTGCTTCGCGTTCTTCGCAGGCGGAAGAGCGTCCACGCCGGATGCAGCCGGCGGGGGCGGCGTCGGGGGTCGTGTCGCCGCCCTGTCGCTGCTGGGGACGACGGGCGCGCTCGTGCTTTTCCTCGCCGCGTGCGTGCACCAGCTCGGGTCGGCTCGGTTGGCCCTCTCGGAGAATCCGCTGCGCGACGTGCTCACCGCAGCCGCCGCGTCCGATCTCGTCCCGCTGGTCAGCTCGCTGGCCGCGGTGGGACTCCTGCCCGCGTTGCTCGCGGCCCTGGACGGGGTGCGCGGTACCGCGCGGGCGGTGCTCGAGGAGCGCGATCTGCCCGGTGTGCTGGGCCGCACCGGGGGGTCGGGAAGGCCCTACCTGCTCGACCTCTCCGGCGGGGTGCTCGCGGCGTGCCTCGCAGCACTCCTGGGACCCGTGAGCGCGATGGTGTTCGCGGCGTGCTGCCTGCTCGTGCACTGCGCCCTGACGAACGCCAGTGCACGCTTGAGCCTGCACGACCGCACGGCGCCGCGCGTGTGGGCGGCCCGCACCACCTGCGCGGGGATGGGGCTGTCGGTGGTCCTGTTCATGAGCATGCCGGTGCACGCGCTGCTGGCGACGGCGGGGACCGCGGCGGCGGGGCCGATCGTTGCCGGAGTCTACACACGCCGCTGGAGTTGAGGTCCATGCTCGACAACGCTCACCCGGCCGGAACCGCCGCAACGGCGGCGACCGTCACCTGGCACTACGGCAGCCAGATCTTCTACCGGTTCCGCCGTCTGGACGGCTCGCTCGGAACCGTGCACCCGGCGCGCGTGCTCGACGACGACGGTGACCGGATGCTCTGCTGGGTCGTGGCCGGCACCCCGATCCGCATCACCACCTCGCCCGACGGGCGCACCCCGCGGCAGCTTCCCGTGGACGAACGGTTCCGCGTGTCCCGCGTTCCCGCGCGCTCGACGTGGTCCGGCACGTCGACGCTGCGGCTCGTCTACAGCCACCGGTGGGCCTCGGTGTGGTGGTTCTTCGACGCGGACGGGTCCTTCCGCAACTGGTACGTCAACCTCGAGGTGCCGCTCGGGCGCGACGCGGCCGGGGTCGATCGGACCGACGGTGTGCTCGACGTCGAGGTCTTCCCGGACCGCAGCTGGCGGTGGAAGGACGAGGACGAGCTCGCGCCCGCGCTGGCGGCCGGGCGGCTCGGGCGGGCGCACCTCGATCGGCTCCGCCTCGAAGCCGACCGGATGATCGCTCTGGCCGAGGCCGGCCAGTTCCCGTTCGACGGCACGTACTGCACGGAGTGCCCCGATCCCGACTGGCCGCTCGCCGAACTCCCCGCCGAACTGCTGTCCTGAGCGCGGGAGGGGAGCGCTCCGGGGTCGAACCGGGACGTGGCCACCGCGCACCGGCGGTGCGCACAGCGCGCAGTCCTGCCCGTGTGCCCCGGTACTGCGCTTTTCAGGCGACGAGCGGGCGCGATACGGTACGCACATGAGTGGAGCACTGCCTTTTACCCGGATTCAGAACGATCAACCGACCTCGCCGGAGCGGCGCTCGGAGGTACTCGAGAATCCGGGATTCGGGCAGTTCTTCACCGACCACATGGTGACGATCCGCTGGTCCCAGGAGAAGGGCTGGCACGATGCGCGCGTCGAGCCGTACGGGTCGCTGACCTTCGATCCGGCGACGACGGTCCTGCACTACGGCCAGGCGATTTTCGAGGGGCTGAAGGCCTACCGGCAGCCCGACCGCTCCGTCGCGGCGTTCCGTCCGGAGGCCAACGCTCGCCGTTTCCAGTCCTCGGCGCGACGCCTGGCGATGCCGGAGATGCCGGAGGAACTGTTCCTCGCCTCGCTGCAGGAGCTGCTCGCCGTGGACGGCGAGTGGGTTCCCGAGGAGGGGGAGAGCGCTCTCTACCTGCGGCCGTTCATGATCTCCACGGAGGTCAGCCTCGGCGTCAACCGCCCGTCGAACAGCTACCTCTACGTGCTGCTGGCGTCCCCGGCAGGCTCGTACTTCGCCGGTGGCGTCAAGCCGGTCACCGTGTGGCTCAGCCACGAGTACGTGCGCGCCGCACCGGGTGGAACGGGCGCCGCGAAGTTCGCCGGGAACTACGCCGCGTCGTTCGCGGCGCAGCAGGCCGCCGTTGAGCAGGGCTGCGACCAGGTCGTCTGGCTCGACGCTGCCGAGCGGCGGGTGGTCGAGGAAATGGGCGGCATGAACCTGTTCTTCGTGCTCGGTTCGGGCTCCGAGGCGCGTCTCGTGACGCCGGAGCTGAGCGGGAGCCTGCTGCCCGGCATCACGCGCGAGTCCCTGCTGCAGTTGGGCAGGGACCTGGGAATGCCGGTGGAGGAGCGCCGCATCACCACGGACGAGTGGGAGAAGAAGGCCAACAGCGGCGAACTGAGCGAGGTGTTCGCCTGCGGGACCGCCGCCGTGATCACGCCCGTCGGGCACGTCAAGCACCGCGACGGGGCGTTCACGATCGGCGACGGCAGCCCGGGTGAGATCTCCATGAAGCTGCGGGAGCACCTGACCGGGATCCAGCACGGGGCGACCGCGGACGCGCACGGATGGATGACCCGGCTGGCCTGATCACCGCCTGATCGGTGGCAGGTGGGCAGGACCGGATCCGGGGAGGGGAGCGGTGCGGTCCTGCCCACCCGTCCGAGGCACCGCAGTGCGGCGCCTCCGCCGGGAAGGCGGTTTATCCACTGTGGACTTGTCAAGGATCCGTGGGCGTGCGGAGGGGCGAGCACGTGCTGCGCTGCACCGCGCATCAGCGCACGGGTGGCGGTCGCTGCCGCAGGCCTCCGTCCTCATCGGAGCGAGTCGAGTGGGCGGAACCGCACCACCTGCCGAGAGGCCGGGAGGTGCGCCGCGAGTCGGAGCACGAGCGCGCGACCTCGGGACGGCGCGACGTAGCCGGGGCATCCGCGTGCGTTGTGGACGGTTGAGGCGGCTTCGTGCGGAGGTTCCTCGTCGAACGCATGTGCCCACCATGCCGCGGGCGTTCGGGAGCGTGCCACCGGAAACGCGTCTCGCCATCTCATCGTGTGAAACTCGTGTTCGACTGCATCAGGTGGTCCTCGCCTCGGGCGGGCCTGCCGCTTCGGTGCAGGTCATCGAGCCCCGCAGGTCTCGAGCCCCAGCCTTGCCGGGGGAGCGGCCGAGCGTTCGCCGCTTCGGCCGGGGTTCACCTCAGAAGGGGAGCGAGCCGACCGCCAGCGCGATCGTGACGCCCAATTCGCTGGCGGCACCGAGGATGTCCCCTGTGATCCCGCCGAAGCGGGTGCGCACGTGGTGCACGAACGCCCACAGGGCCGCGCCCGCGAGGACCACGGCGAGCGCACCGGACAGGGATCCGCCCAGCGCGCCGATCCCCGTCAGCACGACCCACCAGGCGGCGACGGCCCAGTTCGGCTGCGTGCCCGCGACCAGCGCCCCCATGCCCTCCTGGCGGGCCGCCGGCACACCCCGCCGGCAGCACAGCGTGCACCCGGCGCGCCCGACAGCGCAGGCGACGACGATGAACAGCCACTGCCCGGCACCGGCCAGCGCGGCCAGGGACACCGCCTGGATCCCCGCGGTCAGCACCAGCGCCACCACCGCGAACGGGCCGGTGCTGCCGTCGCGCATCACGTCCAGCGCGCGTTCCGGCGGCCCGTAGCAGCCGAGCCCGTCCACAGCGTCGGCGAGCCCGTCGAGGTGCATGCCCCGCGTCAGCAGTGCCAGCAGGGCCACGCCGAGCAACCCCGCGAGCAGCCCCGGGGCCCCCAGCAGGCCGAGCACCGCCAGGGCGAGCGCGGTGATCCCGCCCAGCAGCCCACCCACCACGGGGGCGAAGGAGATGGCCTGATGCGTGGTGCGCGCGTCCACGCGATCGGTGCCGAGCGGCAGGACGCTCAGCCAGGAGACCGACAGCCGGAACCCGTCACCCGCGGACGTCACAGCTGCTGGTCCTGCGGGCTCGGCCCCGACGCCTCCGCAGCGCCGGGGCCGCCGACCCCGGCCTCGGCGAAGGTCGCCATCTCGCGCAGCACCCGGACGGCGGCGGTGAGCACCGGCAGCGCCGTGACGGCCCCGGAGCCCTCGCCGAGCCGCATCCGCGCGTCCACGAGCGGCTCGAGGTCGAGGTGCTCGAGCACCGCGGCCGAGCCCGGCTCGGCCGAGCGGTGCCCGGCCAGCCACCACCGGTGCGCGCCCGGCGCGAACTCCTCGGCGACGAGCGCCGCTGCTCCGAGGACGAAGCCGTCGAGCACCACCGGGGTGCGGCGCACGGCCGCCTGCGCGAGGAAGCCGGCGAGCCCGGCGATGTCCGCCCCGGCGGAGGTGCGCAGCAGGGCGAGGGGATCGGTGAGCACCGGTCGGGCCCGCCGCAACGCGTCCCGGATCGTCGCCGTCTTGCGCATCCACGCACGGTCGTCGATGCCGGTGCCGCGGCCCACGACCGCCACCGGTTCGCGGCCGGTCAGCGCGGCGATCAGCACCGAGGCGGGAGTCGTGTTGCCGATGCCCATGTCCCCTCCGACGAGGAGGTCCGCACCGGAGTCGACCTCCTCGTCGGCGATCGCGCGCCCCGCCCGCACGGCCGCTTCGGCCTCCTCGGGGGTCAGCGCGTCCGCGCGGTCGATCTCCCCCGAGCCGCGCCGGACCTTGTGCGTGCTGATCGCCGCGGGGGTCTCGGCGTCCACCGCCATGTCCACCACGCGCACGCTCGCCCCCGCGTTCGCCGCGAGCACGTTGACCGCCGCGCCGCCGGCGAGGATGTTGTGCACCATCTGGGCGGTGACGTCCCGCGGGTAGGCGGAGACCCCGCCGGTGGACACGCCGTGGTCCCCGGCGAACACGACGACGCGCGGCCGGGAGAACGGACGCGGCGGGCACACGCCCTGCCGCGCGCTGACCCACACGCCGAGCTCCTCCAGCCGGCCGAGGGCACCAGCTGGTTTCGTCAGCTGCTCCTGGCGGGCCACGGCCTGGCGGCGCGCCTGCTCATCGGGCTCGGGAACGGCGGGGAACGAGGCGGGCGGCGCAACGCCGCCGGTGGGTTCGGGGGACACCGGCATACCTCCGGGGGTCGGGTGCGGGGAAGTGGTCAGCGCAGCCGCAGCGGAACTCCGGCCACGAGCAGCTCGACTCGCGCGCACAGCTCGGCCAGCTGCGCGTTGGACGCGCCGAGCTCGTCGCGGAACAGCCTGCCCGCACGTGTTCCGGGCACGACTCCGAGGCCGACCTCGGCGGAGACGAACACCAGGTTCGACGGGCTCGCCCGGGCCGCTTCGAGCACCGCAGCGCGGTGCCGCTCGACCCGGCGCAGAGCCGCGTCCTCCCGGTCCCACGCCCCGGTGTCGTCCAGCACCCCGGTCAACCACGTCGCCATGTCGTCGACGAGCACGGTCCGGTCGGCAGCGCTCGTGCGCAGGGCCCGGGCGAGGGCGTCGGAGTCGGGCGCCTCCACGGTGCGCCAGTGCTCCGGGCGGCGGGCGCGGTGCTGCTCGATGCGCGCTGTCCACTCGCCGTCCGCGGGGTCCTGGCGCGCTGTCGCGACGTAATCCACCCGGTCGGCGGCGGAGACCAGGCCCTCGGCGTGCGCGGACTTGCCCGAGCGGGCACCGCCCAGGACCAAGGCGTGTTCCGCCACCACAGACCTCCTGTCTCGAGTGCCCCGCAACGCTACCCGGGCCGGGAGGCGGGAGCGCAGCACCCGGCCCGCGGTGTGATCCGGTTCGCCGCACCGGGGCGGAGGAGCGCTACCGCGGGCTCACCGGAGCTGGTGGGCGTCCTTCGGGGTGAGCCGCGGCCGCGGCACGCGCAGCTTCCGGATCTGCATCGCCCGCGTGAACGCGTACCAGCCCAGGGAGAACGGGCGGTCCTTCGAGTCGGGGTACTTCGCGCGCACCCGCTTGTTCACGTGCCGCGCGAGCAGCGTGCCCTCGACGACCATCGTCAGCAGCAGGATCAGGCACAGCAGGGTGGCGTACTGCTGGATCAGCACGTTCTGGGTGAGGGTGATGGCGAACACCACGAGCACCAGGGGCATGAACAGGCCCATGAGGTGCCGCCGCGTGTCCACGACGTCGCGCACGTACGCCCGGACCGGGCCCTTGTCCCGCGGCATGAGGTAGCGGTCGTCGCCCTGCATCATGCGTTCCCGGCGTTCGGCCGCTGCCTTTTTGCGCTCCTGCTTCGTTCCGCGGGAGCGTTTGATCGCTTCCCGCTGGTTCTTCGGCGGCGGGGACACGGGGCCGCGTCGCCCCTGGGAGTCGCGACGCTTCGGCGTCGGGCGGCCCTTCTTCGGGGTGTGCCCGCCGCTGCCCTCCGGGGCGGACTGGGCAGCCTCGGCGTCGGAACGTCCGTTCGCGGTGGTGGCGGGCGTGGTCTGCGCAGTGTTGTTACGGCGGAGGAACCTCACACCACCAGGGTATTCGACCGGTCCGCCCCTTCGTCAGCAGCTCGGGCAGCAGCAAGTCCCCAGGGCATCGGGCCGGTGGTGGTAGCGTGGGACGCGTTCCGCGCTGCCCGACTGCTCGCCCGGCTGGGGCGCAGCGGGCGATCACCGGCCGGTGCTGATGCCGCGGCCGGTCTGCTGCGGGTGATTCAGCAGGTTCACCGCAGCCGCGGCCCGGGCATCTGTGTCACCATGGGCCCGGGAATATCCGGATCGGCGATATGGTTGCAGCAGCCGCCGGATTCGGATTGAACGAGACCGCTAGGGAGAGTCCATGACCGCCCAGGACACCATGACGGAGGCGCCGGCGCACGGGGTTACGCTGACCGACTCGGCCGCCCAGAAGGCCAAGGCGCTGTTGGAGCAAGAGGGTCGCGACGACATGCACCTGCGCATCGCGGTCCAGCCCGGTGGTTGTGCCGGCCTGCGGTACCAGCTGTTCTTCGACGAGCGCTCGCTGGACGGGGACGCGCGCGTGGACTTCGCCGGCCTCGGCGTCGTCGTCGACCGGATGAGCACCCCGTACCTGCAGGGTGCGGTGATCGACTTCGTGGACAGCATCGAGAAGCAGGGCTTCACGATCGACAACCCCAACGCGGGCGGTTCCTGCGCCTGCGGTGACTCGTTCCACTGACGAGGTCGGTTCCCCGAGCACGAGGGCCGGTGCCGGTCACCGGCCCTCGACGCATCTCGGGGCCTGGTACCTCGTGGCCCTGGGCGTACCTGTGGTCCGACGTGCCGGGCCTCTCCTCACGAGCCCGCGGCGACTCGCACCGTCTCGCCGTGCACGGTGACCTCGTCGCCGATCCGCAGCGGGCGGCCGCGCCGGGTCTCCGTCTCCCCGTTGACCGCGACGAGCCCGTCACCGATCACCACCTTCGCCTCGCCGCCGTGCTCGACCAGTCCGGCGAGCTTGAGCAGCTGACCCAACCGGATCTCCTCGTCGCGAATGGGAATCTCCCGCATGAGGTCCATTCTCCTCAGGCGCGGACGTCCCGCGGACGCGGGTGAGCGGTCCGTGCGCGCGGTCACCGCAGCGCCGATCGGACGAGGGCCGGCCCGGTGGGATCTGCAGCCCCGGGCGGGTGCTGACGCGGCCCCGCCGCCGGCTGGAACCGCGGTCAGCGGACGGCGACGACGACCATGCGCGCGTGGTGCTCCGTCAGCGCTGCACCGTCCGGGCCGCAGCCGTGGACCTCGCGGAAGCCGGCGCCCGTCAGCCAGTCCCGCAGCTCGGGGAAGCCGAGCAGGCGCACGGTGAACGCGGTGCGCCGCGCCCGGCCGTCGCGGACGACGGTCCTCTCGGTGCGGATCTGCTGCGTCAGCGGGTCGAGCCGCGGCTGGTCGACGAGCAGGTCCCCGTCGCGCTCGCGCACCACGGACGTGCTGAACGCACCCATCATGCCGAGCGGGTTCATCAGCTCCAGCGCGAAGCGCCCGCCGGGGCGCAGCACCCGGGCCACTTCGTCGAGGACGCGGCGGTTCTCCTCGTCGGAGAAGTAGCCGAACGAGGTGAACCAGCTGAGCACGGCGTCGAACCCCTGCTGGAAGGGCAGGCTGCGCATGTCGCCCCGGACGTAGGCGGTGGTAACACCGCGCTCGGCCGCGTCCCCGCGGGCCAGGTCGAGGAACTCCTCCGCGGTGTCCACTCCCGTCACGTGCGCGCCGCGCTCCGCGATCCGGTTCGCCAAGCGCCCGTGCCCGCAGGCCAGGTCGAGCACCCGAGTGCCGCGGTCGATGTGCAGCAGCCGTTCCACCAGTACCGCCTCACGGTCGCTGCGCTGCGCCGACAGCTCCGGTTCGTAGAAGTAGAGGTAGTCGGCGTCGAACACCTCGGAGGCGGTGAACTCGGACTCGGTCATGGGGACCTCCGCGGGTCGCGTCCTCGGCCCACTCAGTGTGGATCACCCCACGCGCCGCTCGTGCCGGGGTGCAGCACCCGGCTGAGCGCGGCGATCTCGGCGGTGCCGACCCGGCAGCAACCACCGATGAGGCGGGCGCCCTCCGCGCACCAGTCCCGGGCCGTCGAGGGGTCCCACCGCGCGGGGCCGGTCCACTGCCCGCGCATCGCGTCCCAGCCCTCGCCGCTGTTGGGGTAGGCGATGACGGGTTTGCCGCTGACTCGGTGCGCCAGGGCCACGGCACCGGTCACGTCGGCAGGGCTCGAGCAGTTCACCCCCGCGGCCAGCACGGTGTCGTTGCCCCGTGCCACGGAGAAGGCGTCGTGCAGCGGCTGACCGGCCCGCGTGCGCTCGCCCGCGATGCTGAAGGACAACCACACCGGCAGGCCGATGTCGGCGACCGCGTCGAGCAGCGCCTCGGCCTCGTCCACGTCGGGAACGGTCTCCAGCGCGAGCAGATCCGGTCCGGCTTCCGCGAGCGCTTCCACCCGGGGGCGGTGGAAGTCCCGGAGCTGGCGCACGGTCAGTCCGTAGCGGCCCCGGTACTCGGATCCGTCGGCGAGGACGGCGCCGTACGGACCGACCGAGGCGGCCACCCAGCACGGCTCGGCCACCGCCTCCGCCGCCTTCGCGGCCAGCTCGACGCTGCGGTGCAGCAGGGCACGCGTCTGGCGGCGGCCCACGCCCCGCTCGGCGAAGCCGTCGAAGCTCGCCTGGTAACTGGCGGTGGTGGCGACCCGCGCACCGGCCGCGAAGAAGGCCCGGTGGGCGGCGTGGATCTCATCGGGGGCGTCGGCCAGCAGCCGCGCCGACCAGAGGGGGTCGCGCAGATCGTGCCCCCGGGTTTCCAGCTCCGTGGCCAACCCGCCGTCGAGCACGACGGGGTCGTCGAGCACGACGGGGTCGGAGTCCAGCGAAACGGCGTTCACCTGCGTGAACGTACCGCACGCCCCCCGGCCGGAGCAGTTGTTCGGAACACTCCGGCAGCACCGCCTCCGGTGCTGTCCCGAACCGCCTCAGGTGCTGCGGGGTCGGGTGCTGCGGGGCCGGGCGGTGCTGCCGGAGTGGTGCGCCTCAGAGGCGGACCGGGTACTGCGGCTCCGGGATCGCCGGGCGGATCCGCCCCTCCACGAAGATCCCGTGCCAGATCATGAACACCAGCAGCGCCCACAACCGGCGGCTGTGGTCGAGCACGCCGGACCGGTGCTCCTCCAGCAGGCTCAGCACGGCCGTGCGGTCGAGCAGGTGGTCGGTCTGCGACTGCTGGACGATGTCGCGGGCCCAGTCGTGCATCTCGTCCTTGAGCCAGTGCCGGATCGGCACCGGGAAGCCGAGCTTGCGCCGGTTGAGCACGTGCGACGGGACGACCTTGCTCAGTGCCTGCCGCAGCGCGTACTTCGTCGTCTCGTTGGTGACCTTCTGCTCCAGCGGGATGGTGCGCGCGACGCGGAACACCTCGTTGTCCAGGAACGGAACGCGCAGCTCCAACGAGTTCGACATGGTGATCTTGTCGGCCTTGACCAGGATGTCGCCGCGCAGCCAGGTGAACAGGTCGACGTGCTGCATGCGGGTCACCGGGTCCCAGCCCTCCGAACGCCGGTAGGGCTCGCGGGTGACGTCCTGGTGGGCCACCCCCGGGTCGAAGGCACGCATCAGCCCGCGCAGCTGGTCGTCGCGGAAGATCCGCGCGTTGCCGTAGTAGCGGTCCTCCAGGTTCAGCGATCCGCGCCGCAGCAGGTCCTTGCCGCGCACGCCCTCCGGAATGGCCGTGGAGACCTTGCCCATCGCCTTGCGCAACGTTCCCGGCACCCGCTCGAACGGGGCCAGCGACAGCGGTTCCCGGTAGATCGAGTAACCGCCGAAGAGCTCGTCCGCGCCCTCCCCGGAGAGCACGACCTTCACGTGCTGGCGCGCCTCGTTCGCGATGAACCACAGCGGCACCAGCGCCGGATCGGCGACCGGGTCGTCCAGGTACCACACGATCAGCGGCAGCGTGCGCATCATCTCCTCGGCCGAGACCGTGCGCACCACGTGCTTGACCCCGATCGCCGCGGCGGACTCGGCGGCGACGTCCACTTCGGAGTATCCCTGCCGCTCGAACCCGGTGGTGAACGTGACGAGGTTCGGGTTGTGCTCCTTGGCCAGCGCGGCGATCGCGGTGGAATCGATCCCGCCGGAGAGGAAGGCGCCGACGGTCACGTCCGCGCGCATGTGCTTGGACACGGAATCGCGCATCACGTCGACGATCTCGTCGTGCAGCCGGCGCTCCTCGACCTCGCTGTTGATGGTGCGCGCCTGGAACGCCGGGTGGAAGTAGCGCTCCGTGCGCACCTCGCCACCAGGGGTGACGGTGAAGGAGGTGCCCGACTCGATGCGGCGGACGGAGCGGTGCAGCGACTCCGGTTCGGGCACGTACTGCAGCAGCAGGTAGTGCTGGAACGCGCGGTGGTCCACGCTCTGGTCGAGCCCCAGCGCGCCGGTCAGCGTCAGCAGGCTCTTCTTCTCGCTGGCGAAGGCCGCCCCGCCCGGACCGGCGGCGTAGAACAGCGGCTTGATCCCGAACGGGTCCCGTGCGCCGAAGATCTCGCGGCGCTCGTTGTCCCAGATCAGGAAGGCGAACATCCCGCGCAGGCGCTCCAGCGCCGCGGAGCCGAGGTAGTGGTAGCCGGCCACGACGACCTCGGTGTCGCCGTCGGTGTTGAACTGCGCGCCGTGCTGCTCGCCGAGCTCGGACCGCAGCTCGAGGTAGTTGTAGATCTCACCGTTGAACAGGATCGTGTAGCGGCCGGGGTTCTCCGGCGGGCCCCAGTGCAGGGGCTGGTGGGAGTGTTCCAGGTCGATGATCGACAACCGGTTGAACCCGAAGACGGCTTCGCCGCCCTGCCACGTGTCGCTCTCGTCGGGTCCCCGGTGGCGCTGGCAGGGCAGGGCCCTGGCCACGGCGTCGGTCGCGCTCCGAGCGTGTTGCTCGCTGGGGCAGATCAGTCCAAGTAGGCCGCACACGCGTCTGCGCACCTCTCGTGTCGGCGGTGTCGTTCAGCTTGCTCGAGTCGGGACGGGTGTGCGCCGAACCCCCACCCGGCGCGCGTCCTGCACGCCAGTATGCCCGCTCCGGAACCGGCGAGCCGACCGACGGGGTCCCCGTGCGCGGGAAGCGCTCACCCGCAGGAGTGATCTCGGTCTCGATCAGCGCGGTGCGCGCGCGTTTCCTCCTGCGCCCGCGCGCAGGCGCCTCCCGCGCCGGCGCGTGCGTGCGCGCCCAAGGGCGCTGGGCAGCGCCGCAGAATCCCCCGAAGGGGATCCGACGTCGGGGACTTCGGAGACGAAAAGCGTCCGCGCGTGGCGGCCCCCGAAGCAGTATGGCGACTACACCTGGGCTACGCTCTGGCGCAGAATTCCGGCGGCGATCGGCCCGCCCGAGCGGGGCGGTCACGGCTGCACCGGTGAGTTTCACACTGAGGAGGCGTCGCGCAGTGGGCCTGAAGGAGGGGACCCGAGTGCCACGGCTGGTCAAGGTCGCTGGGCTGATCGGCCTGGTAGGTGTCGCGGCAACGGGCTGCACGACCGACGAGGTCCTGCGGTTCGGTTGGCCCCAGGCAGTCACCCCGCAGGCCGAGGCGATGCGCCAGTTGTGGACCTGGTCGGTGATCGCGGCACTCGCGGTGGGCGTGATCGTCTGGGGCTTGATCTTCTGGTCGGTGGCCTTCCACCGGAAGAAGAGCACGGACGAGGAGCTGCCGCGCCAGTTCCAGTACAACGTCCCGCTGGAGATGATCTACACCGCGCTCCCGTTCGTGGCCATCGTGGTGCTGTTCTACTTCACCGCGGTCAACCAGAACTACGTCCTGGCCGAGGAGCAGGAACCGGACCAGACGGTGAACGTGACCAGCTTCCAGTGGAACTGGGAGTTCGAGTACCCGGGCTACCGGACCCCGAACGGCGAGCCGGTGCGCACCGTGGGCAGCAGTGACGAGATCCCGCTGCTGGTGCTGCCGACGGGGCAGAACATCGAGTACCGCCTGCGGTCCACCGACGTCATCCACTCGTTCTTCGTTCCGGAGTTCCACTTCAAGCGGGACACCTTCCCGCACCCGGAGAAGAACAACCAGGACAACGTCTTCCAGAACACCATCGACCGGGAAGGCGCCTTCGTCGGTCGCTGTGCCGAGCTGTGCGGCACGTACCACGCGATGATGAACTTCGAGGTCCGCGCGCTGTCGCCGGACAAGTTCGACCAGTACATGCAGCTGCGGACCCGGGTCAACCCGCAGACCGACGAGCCCTACACCGCTGCGGAAGCGCTGGATGAGATGAACTGCGGTGAGCTGTGCAGTCCGCAGGCGACCACCGGTGTCCCGTTCAACGAGGCGAGCGCTTCCGGCGCGGCGAGCTGAACGGCTATCGAGGGCGCCCGGTAGGGCGGACGGCGTGAGAGCGAGGACTCCATGAAGGTCGAAGCGAAGATCTTCAACTACATCACGGCTTTCTTCTTCCTGTCGGCGATCGTCTACGGCTTCTGGTCGAGGGAACCGGTCGGGACCGTGGCGTTGATCCTGGTGGGCTGCTTGGCGCTGCTCATCGGGACCTACTTCCAGTTCGTCGCCCGGCGCATCGCGGCGCGTCCCGAGGACGACCCCGAAGCCGAGATCAGCGACGGCTCCGGCGAGCTGGGCTTTTTCAGCCCGGGCAGCTACTGGCCCTTCGCGCTGGGTCTGTCCTGCGCGTTCGTCGGTGTGGCCATCGCGTTCTTCCACGTGTGGATGATCGTGTTCGCCACGGCGTTCGTGCTGATCACGGTCGCGGGGCTCGTCTTCGAGTACCACGCCGGCCCGAGCCACGACTGACGTCTGCTCCGATGGCGCGCGGTCCCGAACCGGGGGTTCGGGACCGCGCGTTCGTATGGGACGCGGACCATGGGTGCGGACCACCCGCACCGCCGCGCGCGAGGTGACACGCTCGCGCGGCGGACGAGAGCCCCGTGCGGCGGACGAGACAGGAGGGTTGCCATGATCACCGCGATCGTGCTGATTCACACGGCAGCGGACCAGGTGAGCGAGGCCGCGGAGGCCATCGCGGACCTGGACGCGGTCAACGAGGTCTACTCCTGCGCGGGGGACGTGGACCTCATCGCGCTCCTGCGGGTCCCGCAGCACGAGGACCTGGCCGAGATCGTCCCCGGGCGGATCAACAAGGTCCCGGGCGTGCGGTACACGACGACGCACATCGCGTTCCGCTCGTACTCCCGCCGCGACACCGAGGCGACGTTCTCCCTCGGCATGGAGGAGGGGTGAGCGCTCCGCACCGCTGCCGGGGCGGGTCGTAGCGGGGCGCCGGCCTGGTCGCGCCAGGTGAGTGCAGGTCCCGCCACGCCCGGGTCGGGCCTTCCCGCGCGTGCGGGGAGCGGCTCGGAAGCGTCGGGGGCGGTCAGGGCGAGCTGCGCTGCCCCTGCTCCGCGCGCAGCTGCGCCGTGCGCGCCACCCAGCGCTCCAGCAGTTCCCCCGCGGCTCCCGAGTCGACCGCGGCTGCTGCTCGTTCCAGGGCCGCGCGCAGCTGGGCGTGCAGGTCCTCGCCCGGGCCTTCGCGGGCCACCACGGCCCCGGCGGCGTTGAGCAGCACCGCGTCGCGCACGGAGCCCGTGCGGCCCGCGAGGAGCGCGCGGACCGATTCCGCGTTCACCGCGGGGGTACCACCGCGGAGCTGCTCCGATCCGGTCAGCGGCACGTCCAGCTCGCGCGGATCGAGGCGGTGCTGCCGCACGGCGGCGTCGCGGACCACCCAGATCGTGCTGGGGGCGGTGGTGGTGATCTCGTCCATGCCGTCGTCGCCGCGCACGAGCAGCACCGAGTTGTTCCGCGCGGCGAACACGTCCGCCAGCACGGGAGCGAGCCGAACGTCCGCGCACCCGATCAGCCCGGCGGAGGGACGTGCGGGATTGGTCAGCGGTCCGAGCGCGTTGAACGCGGTCGGGATGCCGAGCTCCCGGCGGGGGCCGGCCGCGTGCTTCATCGCCGGGTGGAACACGGGTGCGAAGCAGAAGCCGATCCCCAGCTCGTCGATGCACCGCCGGACGGCCTCCGGCGGCAGCTCGATGTCCACCCCGAGCTCTTCCAGCACGTCGGCGGTGCCGCAGCTGGAGGAGGCGGCGCGGTTGCCGTGCTTGACCACCGGTGTTCCCGTCGCGGAGGCGACGAGCGCGGCCATGGTGGAGATGTTCACGCTGCCGCTGCGGTCGCCGCCGGTGCCGACGATGTCGACCGCTTCCCGCTCGATCGGCAGGGGGCGGGCGTGGTCGAGCATCGCATCGGCCATCCCGCGGATCTCCGCTGCCGTCTCCCCCTTGGCGCGCAGCGCGACGGCGAAGGCGGCGATCCGCTCCGGTGAGGCCTCCCCGGACATGATCAGGTCCATCGCCCAGGCGGTGTCCTCGACGGACAGATCACGGCCCGAGACCAGGCTGTTCAGCAGCTCCGCCCAACTTCCCGCCATCGTCGCCACAGCCGTCGCTTCCTTCCGGGGTCGCGTATACCCGAACGGTACCGGAACGCGGCGGGAGCACTGCTGCCCGGCGGGCGCGCTCGCGCCCGCGGACCTGCGGGAACACGCCCCGGCCGGGACGGGCGGGTGACCGATCGCGGCTGCCCGCGGGCTGGCAGCGGTAGGGGCGCAGCGTCCGGGCGGAGCCCGATCCTGCAGCTGCCGCGGTGTGCTGCCCGCGGGCGGAGCCCCGTCCTGCTCGCCGCGGTGCCGTCAGGTGCGGGCCGCGGCGGTGTGCCCGCGGAGCACGTCGGCGACCGTCTCCGCCGCCGACAGCGGGTCGAGCGGGTGCACCAGCACGGCGTCCGCCTGCGACCACGTGGCCAGCCAGCGGTCGTCCCTGCGCCGCACCGTGACCAGCATCGGGGGGCAGCGGGTCAGCTCGTTCTTCAACTGGCGCGCCACCCCCATGCCGCCGGTGGGCTGCGCCTCCCCGTCGAGGACGAGCAGGTCCGCCCGCCCGGCGTCGGCCTCGGCGACCACGTCGGCCACGCCCGAGGCCTCCACGTAGGTCAGGCGCGCCAGGTCGGGAGCGGGGCGGCGGCCGATCGCCGAGATGATCGCCTCGCGGACCTCGGGACGGTGGCTGAACACGACAACGGTGGTCGGGGTGCTCATCGGGCGCTCCTCTGCTCGACGCTCTGCTCGGCACCACGCGGGTCGGGAGTGGCCGGCTGCGTACCGACAGTAGCCGACCGGTTGTCCAGATCATAGCGGCGGCGCAGATCACATCCGCAAAAGATCACACTCCGGGCGGGATCGGCCGGCGCAGCGGCGGGGCGCGCACCCGGTCGGAGCCCCCGGATGTCCGCGGCGGTGGTGCGCGCCCCCGCCGCCGTCACGTGCGGTGATCGTCATGGCGCCCGGTGTTGCGCAGGCAAGGGGTTCGTGCGCGGCCGTGTGCACCGTGCGTCACCTCGACGGTGCTGCCCGATCACGCTGCGGCCACTGGGTGGACCCGAGAGCGCGCGCGGAAAACGTGCAAGACATAATGCGTCGCGTGACAACGGCAGCGCCCTCAATCAGTCAACGCGTGCACTCGCTGAACCGGCCGAACATGGTCAGCGTCGGGACCATCGTGTGGCTGGCGAGCGAGTTGATGTTCTTCGCTGGGCTCTTCGCCATGTTCTTCACGGTGAAGGCGCAGAACGAGGGCGAGTGGCCCCCACCGCCCGCGGAACTGAACCTCGCCTACGCCCTCCCGTTCACGATCATCCTGGTGGCGTCGTCGCTGACCTGCCAGTGGGGTGTGTTCGCGGCGGAGCGCGGCGACGTCTACGGCCTTCGCCGCTGGTACGTGATCACGTTGATCATGGGAACGATCTTCGTGCTCGGCCAGGCCGGTGAGTACTACACGCTGATCGCGGAGCACCACACGACGATCGCCTCGTCGGCCTACGGCACGGTCTTCTACATGACGACCGGCTTCCACGGTCTCCACGTGATCGGTGGTTTGCTCGCGTTCGTCTTCCTGATCATCCGGACGAAGCTCAGCAAGTTCACGCCGGCCCAGGCGATCTCCGCGATCGTGGTGTCGTACTACTGGCACTTCGTCGACATCGTGTGGATCGGCCTGTTCGCCGTGATCTACCTCGTGCCGTAGGCAGCGGAAGTACTCGAACCACCCGAACCGGACAGCAAGGGTTGCCGCACTCATGACCACCAAGAAGAAACGGAACCGCACGGGCTCAAAGCTCCGGCGGCGGCTTTCCGGTGTACTGGCGTTGGGCATCGCCCTGGTGGGCGCCGGTGGGCTCTACACCGTCGTGACTCCCGAGCCGGAGACCGCCCATGCCCAGGCGGAGCCGGCTCTGGTGCGCGAGGGGGAGCAGCTCTACAACAACGCGTGCATCACGTGCCACGGCTCGAACCTGGAAGGTGTCGAGGACCGCGGCCCGAGCCTCGTCGGGGTCGGCGAGGCCGCCGTGCACTTCCAGGTGGCCACCGGCCGGATGCCGATGGTGCGCCAGGAAGCGCAGGCCAGCCGCAAGCCGCCGAAGTTCTCGCCGGAGGAGATCGACGCCATCGCCGCCTACGTGCAGCGGCACGGCGGCGGACCGAAGTCCCCGGAGGAGAGCGGCGAGGCCCTGCGCGGTGACGACCCCGCCCGCGGTGGCGAGCTGTTCCGGTTGAACTGCGCGTCGTGTCACAACTTCACGGGCCGGGGCATCGCCATGTCCGAAGGCAAGTACGCCCCGAGCCTCGACGAGGCCAGCGAACGCGAGATCTACGAGGCGATGAAGACCGGTCCGCAGAACATGCCGAAGTTCTCCGACCGGCAGCTGACCCCGGAGGAGAAGCAGGACATCATCGCCTACGTGAAGTCGGTCACCAACGGCCCGAACAACCCGGGTGGTAACAGCCTCGGCGGCTACGGCCCCGGCCCGGAGATGATCGTGGCGTGGGTCGTCGGCCTCGGCGCGCTGATCGGCATCACCCTGTGGATCGGAGCCAGGGCATGAGTGAGCAGAAGAGGGAATACACCGAGGCCGAGCTGGCCGAGATGAGCCGCGACGAGAAGGTGCGGCTCGGTTTGGCGCTCGACGACGTCGAGCTCGTGGACTACCCGGACCCCTGGCCGGTGCAGGGGACCCGCGCCGAACGGCGGGCCGAGCGGTGGGTCGCGCTGTGGTTCTCCATCGCGGGCCTGTCCGCCCTGGCGTTCATCGCGGTGTTCCTGTTCTGGCCGTGGGAGTACGTCAATCCGCTGGAGGACGAGCGCGGGCACTTCATCTACTCGATGTACAACCCGCTGATCGGCTTCTTCCTCGGGCTGTCGATCCTGGCGGTCGGCATCGGCGTGGTGCTGTACCAGAAGAAGTTCATCCCGCACGAGACGGCGGTGCAGCAGCGGCACGACGGCCACGCTTCCAGCGAGACGGACCGGCAGACCACCGCGGCGCTGCTCGCCGACGCCGGCAGCCGCAGCGGGATCGCCCGCCGGTCGATGATCAAGCGCTCCGCCGGCTTCGGCGTCGGCGCCTTCGGCATCGGCGCCGGCGTCTACGCCCTCGGCGGTCTCGTCCGCAACCCGTGGAGCGGGGAAGCGGCCGGCACGCTGGAGCACACCGGCTGGGCCTCGCCGCACGGCGAGAAGACCTACCTGCGGCGCGACACCGGTGATTCGCACGAGATCTCGCTGGTCCGCCCCGAGGACATCGACGCGGGCGGTTTCGAGACGGTCTTCCCGTTCCGCGAGTCGATGCGGCACAACGAGGAAGAGCTCGCCGAGGCGATGCACAAGGGTGACGCGCCGGTCATGCTGATCCGGCTGCGCCCCGGGTCGGCACCGGTCAAGCGCAAGGGCCACGAGGACTTCAACTACGGCGACTACTACGCCTACTCGAAGATCTGCACCCACCTGGGCTGCCCGACCTCGTTGTTCGAGCAGCAGTCCGGGCGCCTGCTGTGCCCGTGCCACCAGTCGCAGTTCGACGTGGTGCACACCTACGCCAAGCCCGTGTTCGGACCGGCGACGCGCGCGCTGCCGCAGTTGCCGATCACGGTCGACGAGGACGGGTACTTCGTGGCGCGGGGCGACTTCACCGAGCCCGTGGGTCCGGCATATTGGGAGCGCAATTCATGAGTTCGATCACCACGCCCACGAAGCCGGAGAGCGCTGCCTACCGGAAAGCCGCCCAGGCCTCCGACGAGCTGGACAGCCGGTTCCAGCTCGCGCCCGGTATGCGCAGGCAGCTCAACAAGGTCTTTCCGAACCACTGGTCGTTCCTGCTCGGCGAGATCGCCCTCTACACCTTCATCCTGCTGCTGATCACGGGCACCTACCTGGCGTTCTTCTTCGACCCGTCGATGGCCGAAGTGGAGTACCAGGGCGTGTTCACGAACCTGCGCGGCGTGGAGATGTCCCGGGCGTTCGAGAGCACGTTGGACATCTCCTTCGAGGTGCGCGGCGGGCTCTTCGCGCGGCAGCTGCACCACTGGGCGGCGCTGCTGTTCCTCGCGTCGATGGTGGTGCACATGTTCCGGATCTTCTTCACCGGAGCGTTCCGCCGCCCGCGCGAGACGAACTGGATCATCGGCATCCTGCTGTTCATCACCAGCATGTTCGAGGGCTTCACCGGCTACTCGCTGCCGGACGACCTGCTCTCCGGCACCGGTGTCCGGATCGCCTCGGGCATCACGATGTCGGTGCCGGTGGTCGGTACCTGGATGCACTGGATCCTCTTCGGCTCGGAGTTCCCCGGAACCGAGTTCGTCCCGCGGTTCTACCTGATACACGTGTTCGTGCTGCCCGGCATCATCCTGCTGCTGATCGCGGTGCACCTGGCGCTGGTGTGGTACCAGAAGCACACCCAGTTCCCGGGCGTGCGGCGGACCGAGAGCAACGTGGTCGGCGTGCGGATCATGCCGGTGTTCGCGGTCAAGGCCGGCGGTTTCTTCGCGATCGTGACCGGTGTCTGCGCCATCATGGCCGGCGTCTTCCAGATCAACGGCGTGTGGAACCTCGGGCCGTACCTCGCCTCGCAGGTCTCGGCCGCTTCCCAGCCCGACTGGTACATCCTCTGGACGGAGGGCTCGAGCCGGTTGTGGCCCGCCTGGGAGGTCTACCTCGGTCCGTTCACCATCCCGGCGGCGTTCTTCCCGACCGCGCTGTTCATGGGGCTGATCTTCGGGGTCGCCGCGGCCTACCCGGCCCTCGAGCGGAAGCTGACCAAGGACGACGCGCACCACAACCTGCTGCAGCGCCCGCGCGATGCTCCGGTGCGGACGAGCCTGGGCGCGATGGCGGTCTCGTTCTTCGTCCTGCTGCTGCTGTCCGGTATCAACGACATCATCGCGTTCCAGCTGGACATCTCGTTGAACGCGACGACGTGGGCCGGCCGCATCGGGGTGCTCATCGTGCCCCCGATCGCCTACTACGTCACCTACCGGATCTGCCTGGGCCTGCAGCGGTCCGACCGCGAGGTCCTCGAGCACGGCATCGAGACCGGCATCATCAAGCGGCTGCCGCACGGCGAGTTCATCGAGGTGCACCAGCCGCTGGGGCCGACCGACGAGCACGGTCACCCCGAGCCGCTGCCGTACCAGGGCGCTCCGGTGCCCAAGCGCATGAACAAGCTCGGCGCCGCGGGCAAGCCGCGGCCGGGCAGTCTGCTGCGGCCGGACCCGCCGGAGGAGACCGAAGCGCTGGAGCGCGCGCACGCGGAGCAGCACGAGCAGCCCGAAGGCGCCGAGCGCGCAGAAGGCACCGAGCGCGAGGTGACCTCCCGGGGCTCGTCGAGCTCGCACGAGTAAGGGCCCTCGCACGCGCGAGGCCGCCCGGTCAGCAGCGAGGCCGGTCAGCAGCGAGGCCCGGTCCCCGGAAGGGGCCGGGCCTCGCTGCGCGCGGTCGGACGGTGCTGCGCGGTTCGTCCGGGTGCGGTGGGCGTGTCGGCGGGACCGTCCGCGCGAGCGCCGACCTACCGTGGTGCCATGCCTTCTCTCCAGGACGAGCAGGTGCGGGAGTTCCTCGGCGCCGGGACCCGGACGGCGATGCTCGGATTCACCGCCTCCGACGGACGTCCTCTCGTCGCCCCGGTGTGGTTCCTCGTGGACGGCTCCGAGCTCGTGTTCAACACCGGCGCGGACACGGCCAAGGGGAGGTCGATCGCCCGGGATCCGCGCGTGACCCTGTGCGTGGACGACGCGCGGTGGCCGTACGCGTTCGTGCAGGTGCAGGGGCGGGTGCGCACGTCGGAGGACCCGGCGGAGCTGCTGCGCACCGCGACGGAGATCGCCCGCCGCTACGTCGGCGACGAGCGCGCGGAGGAGTTCGGGCGGCGCAACGGGGTTCCCGGTGAGCTCGTGGTGCGGTTGACCCCGAGCAAGATCAACGCTGTGTTCGACATGGTCGCCTGAGGAAGCCGTGCTCCGGAAGCGCTCAGTCGGCCGCGCCGTAGGGCGTGCGGCCGGCGTCGGCCCGCTCGGCCCAGTGCCGCCAGGTTCCCGCGGCGCGCACCGGTTCGCTCCACGGCACCGCGCAGCGCACCAGCCGGGTCCCGTCCGCGATGAGCCACCGGTGGACGATGCGCACCTCGTCGGCGGGGGCGCCGCGGAGCGGGCCGGTTTCGGGCCGCACGGTCTGCGCCGCCGCCTGCAGTTGATCGACGACGGGCATCGGCGGCACACCGCGCCGCGCGTGTCCGGCGGCGGCGAGCAGCCCGTGGCGGACGACGGCGAGCTGCCAGCCGCCCGTGCCGTCGGGGTGGGCGGCGACGAGTTCCGGGACGGCGCACAGGTTCGCGTGCCGGTGTCCCTGGTCGAGTGCGCGGATGAGCGCGGCCATCCGGTCGCGGTGCGCGGCGGCGTCCTCGAAGCGCTGCTCCTGGCCGAGGCGGAGGAGTTCGTCGTGCAGCCGGTGCAGCGGCGCGTCGCCGGTACCGCGCATGAGTGCGCGCACCGCCGCGACGTCGGCCCCGTAGTCAGCGGTGCTCTGCAACCCGGCGCACGGAGCGCGGCAGCGGCCGAGCTCGTGCAGCGCGCACGGCGAGCCCGTCGGGGTGCGCGGGATGCGCTGGGTGCAGCGTCGCAGCATCGTGCCGTCGTGCAGCGTGTCGGCGGCCTCCTGCGCGCGACCGCGCGAGGAGAAGGGGCCGAGCGCCTCCGCGCGGGGTTTGCGCACCACGGACAACCGCGGGAACGGCTCCTCGGTGAGCACCACCCACCAGGCCCGCTCCGGGAACCGCGAGCGGCGGTTGTAGCGGGGCTGGTGCGCGGCCAGCAGCCGGAGTTCGCGCACTTCCGCTTCCAGCGGGTGGGCGCAGCGGACGTGTTCGACGCGGTGGGCGAGCCCGACCATCTCCCGGACGCGGGAGCGACGTTCGGCTGCGGTGAAGTACTGCCGCACGCGTTTTTTCAGGTCGCTCGCGGTGCCGATGTAGAGCACCTCGTCGTTGGGGCCGCGGAACAGGTACACGCCGGGGGCGTGCGGCAGCTCGTCGGCGAGCGTGCGCTGCCGCCGCTGCTGCGGGGTGACTGAGGGCAGGAACGAGCGCAGCTCCTCCAGCGTGCCCACCCCGCGCGTGCCGACGCGTTCGAGCAGGGCGTGCAGCACGTCGACGGTGGTGCGGGCGTCGTCGAGGGCGCGGTGGCTCGGCTGGTTCTCCGCGCGCAGCACGCGTGCCAGGGTGGCCAGCTTGTGGTTCGGGGCCTCCTCGCGCAGGAGGGCGCGCCGGGAGAGCCGGAGGGTGCAGATCGACACGGGTTTCGGCCAGGTGATGTTCAGCCGCGCGCACTGGGCTTTCAGGAAGCCGACGTCGAATGGTGCGTTGTGCGCGACGAGCACGCAGCCGCGGCAGAACTCGAGGAAGGCGGGCAGCGCGGTGTCGATGCGCGGAGCGTCCGCGACGAGCGCGTCGGTGATGCCGGTGATGGAGGTGACCGCAGGAGGGATCGGGCGTTCCGGGTCGACGAGCGTGCTGAACTCGCCGAGGGTGCGGCCGCCCCGGGTCTTCACCGCGCCGATCTCGGTGATGCGGTCGTCCTCGCGGTCGGCTCCGGTCGTTTCCAGGTCGACGACGACGAACGTGGTCGCGTGCAGCGGGGTGTCCGCGTCAGCGGGGTCGTCGATCCGCAGCTGGGTCGGGGCGGGAGGACGGGTGGGCATCGGTGGACACGGTACTGCGGGGCTCCGACGTTCCCGGGGCGCGGCAGGGGCAGCGGAAGGGCTGGTGGCGGTCCTCATGAGGTGCGCGGGGACGGTTTAGCCTGTGGGAGTGGAAGGCTCGAGCGCACGGGGCAGCAGTTCAGCGGGCGGCCCGGAGGACGGCGGCCCGGAGGACGGCGGCCCGGGGGGAGGTGCAGCGGACGAGGCGCCCGCTCCGGACGAGTCCGCCTCCGCGGAGGGGCGGGCCGCAGGTGCGGATGTCGACTGGTCGGCGGCGCCCACACCGATCCGCCGTCGGCTCGCCGAGCTCGCCGCCGCTGCCCTGGACGCGATGCGTCCGGCGGACGTGCCCGTCCCGCTGCGGCCGGTGATGCGCTTCGCCCCGGCCAAACGCGCGCGTCTCGGCGAGGAGGCGCTGCTGGCGGGTCTGCGCGATTCCGCGGTGTTCCGCGCCGCCGTGGTGGAGTGGTGCCGCCGGAACCGCCCGGAGGCGGTGAGCCTCGAGGACCCCGATCCGGTCGTGGCCGCGGCAGCGGGGCTGCTGCGCGATTCCCCGGCGGCGGACCGCTGCGTCGAGCTCGTCTCCTTCCGCACCGAGCAGGGGCGGCTGCGGCACGAGCTGGACACCGAACGCCGCCGCTGCGAACGCCTGGAGACGGAGGCCCACGAGCTGCGTGCCGAGCTCGATCGGGCGCGGCAGGAGGCCGAGCGGGCCAAGAACGACGGGGGTGAGGCGCAGCGCATGCGCAAGCGCCTGCGCGAGCAGGGGGTGCGGCTCAAGGAGGCGAAGGACGACGCGGCGCGTGCGCGGCAGGAGCTCGAGCAGCTCCGGCAGGAGCAGCAGGACGAGCAGGAGCGGCTGCACGCCGAAGTGGAACGCGCGCGCTCGCGCGAGCAGGAGCAGCGCCGGCGCGCCGAGCACGCCGCCGCCGAGACCGAGGTGGCGCGCCAGTCCGCGCGGGAGGCGCGCCAGGGCGACGAGATGCGGCTCGCTCTGCTGCTGGACACGTTGGACGGTGTGACCGCGGGGCTGCGGCGGGAGTTGGCGCCGGGTGGCACGGGGCCGCGCCCGGCGGACCTGGTGGAGCGCACCCACCGCACCGCCGGCGGTTCGATGGCGCTGTCCGAAGGGCCGATGCTCGACCGCATCCTGCGGTTGCCCGAGGTGCACCTGGTCGTGGACGGCTACAACGTGACCAAGACGGGCTATCCCGAGCTTCCGCTGGCCGATCAGCGCGAACGGCTGACGCACCAGCTGGCGGCGCTTGCTGCGCGCACGGGCGCGGAGGTGACGGCGGTCTTCGACGGGGCCGATGTCCTCGCGGTGCCGACGGCCGCGCCGCGCGGGGTGCGCGTGCTGTTCAGCGACCCCGGTGTGCAGGCCGATGACGTGATCAGGGAGGTCGTCGCGGCGGAGCCGTGGGGGCGTCAGGTGGTGGTGGCCACCTCGGATCGCGAGATCGTCGACTCGGTCGTGGGGCACCGCTCCTACGTGGTGTCCTCGACGGCTCTGCTGGAGCACATCGGGCGCATCTGAGCGGCCCCGCGCGCAGCGGGATCACCGGGTGGGGTGGCGCGTGCGACGTGCTCCTCGCCCTGCGTGGCGGCGGGTGGGAGCAAGCCGCGGCACTGTCACCGCATCAGCGGTTTTCCCGGATGCTTCATCACGATCAGTGTTCAGATCTGCTCTTTTTGTGAAACTGTGCCGGTGTGCCCACATTTTGCGCCCCACGTATGGACGCCTACGTTCACTTTTCGTAACCTTGCGCGAGACCGCGCGGCGATCGTCGTCCACCTGGGACGGCCCGCGCGTCGCCGCTGAACCGGCTGGTCGGGGAGCCGGACCGGACGGTCCCGGGCAGGTGCGCCGATCCGGTCGGGCGAGGACGTGCCCTCGTCCGCGCCCGCGCAGTGGTTCGAGGAGAGCGAAGGAGCAGTGCGCGACGTGGCGTCGCACCGATCGAAGCGTTCCATGCGGGGTGCTCTCGCAGCGACGGCGGTGGTCACCGCCGTGGGGATGAGTTCAGCGCCCGCGCTGGCGGATCCGCCCCTTCCCGACAATGCGACGGACGCCGCCCGCGAAGTCCGCGAGCTGTCGCACAAGACCGAGCAGGTCACCGAAGAGGCGAAGAAGGCGGCGGACGATCACCGAGCGAAGGAGGAGGAGCTCGACCGGGCCAGTGCCGAGGCGGCGCGGGCCGAGCGGGTCGCCGACCAGGCGCGGACCGAGGAGCAGCGGTTCCGCGGCAGGGTCGACGAGCTCACGAGCGCGTCCTACCAGGGTGCGCGGCTGAACAAGCTCTCCGCGCTGCTGGCCAGCGAGTCCCCGAACGATTTCCTGGACCGGGCCGCCACTCTGGACGTGCTCGCCCAGGACAACAATGAGGTCATCCACAGGCTCGCCGCGGCGACCGACCGCGCGGAGAAGGCCGAGACGCGCTCGCAGCAGGCGCGGGACCGCGCGGCGAAGGCCGAACGCGAGGCCGCGCGGATCGCCCAGGACATGGAGCGCAAGCGCGCCGAGATGGAGCAGCGCGTCGCCGAGGTCCAGCAGCGCTACGACGAGCTCAGCCAGCAGGAGCAGGAGTCGCTGGTCACCGATGGCTCCACGGACGTGGGTGCGGTCGCCGGCTCCGGTGCGGCGGTGACGGCCGTCAACGCCGCGCTCGGCAAGCAGGGTTCGCCCTACGTCTGGGGCGCGAAGGGGCCGGACAGCTTCGACTGCTCGGGCCTGACCTACTGGGCCTACGAGCAGGCCGGAGTGAGCATCGGGGGTTCGACGAAGACGCAGATCTCCGACGGCGAGAGCGTCAGCTCCAGCGAGCTCAAGCCGGGCGACCTCATCTTCTACTACAGCCCGGTCAGCCACGTGTCCATGTACATCGGCAACGGCAAGGCCGTGCACGCGCCCACCCAGGGCGACGTGGTCAAGGTCGACGACTACGACGACATCGGCCCGGTGACGGAGATGCGGCGCATCGCGGGCTGATCCCGCCCGGCACACCGGTCGGTCCCGATCGGGGCCGACTCCGGTGGGGCGGGGCGCGGAACGCACTGCGGGCCGCCTCCTCCGAGGAGGCGGCCCGCAGTCGCGCGCAGCGCAGCTCAGGAGCCCAGCAGCTCAGGAGTACAGGGCTTCGATCTCGGTTGCGCGGTTCTCGGCGACCTTGCCGCGCTTGACCTTCAAGCTCGGCGTGAGCTCCCCGGTGGACTCGGTGAAGTCCTGCGGGAGGATGCGGAACTGCTTGATCTGCTCGGCGTGCGAGACGAGCTGGTTGGCGTCGTCGACGGCCTTCTGCACCTCGACCCGCAGATCCGGGTCCTCGGCGATCTGCTCGGCGGGCGTGTCCGCGGAGCGGCCGTGGTTGGTCAGCCAGGTGGGCAGGAACTCGGGGTCGAGCGTGATGAGCGCGCCGATGAACGGCCGCTGGTCACCGACGACCATGCACTGGCTGATCAGCGGGTGCGCCCGCATCCGGTCCTCCAGCGTGGTGGGGGCGACGTTCTTGCCGCCCGCGGTCACGATGATCTCCTTCTTGCGGCCGGTGATGTGCAGGAAGCCGTCCTCGTCGAGGCTGCCGAGGTCGCCGGTGTGGAACCAGCCGTCCTCGAGGGACTCCGCGGTGGCGGCGGAGTTGTTCCAGTAGCGGTCGAAGACGATGTCGCCCTTGATGAGCACCTCGCCGTCCTCGGCGATGCGCACCGACGTGCCGGGGATCGGCCGGCCGACGCTGCCGATGCGGTAGGCGTCTTCGACGTTGACCGTGGCCGCGGCCGTGGTCTCGGTGAGCCCGTAGCCCTCGAGCACCGGAACGCCGACGCCGTGGAAGAAGTGGGTGAGGCGCTCCCCGAGCGGAGCTCCGCCGGAGACGGCGGCGATGCAGTTGCCGCCGAGGGCCGCGCGGAGCTTGGTGTAGACGAGCTTGTCGAAGACGGCGTGCTTGAGGCGCAGGCCCAGGCCGATGCGCCCCTGCACCTTGGCCTTGCTGTACTCGACGGCGGTGGCCTCGGCGGTGTCGAACACGCGCCCCTTGCCCTCGGAGTGCGCCTTCTGCTTGGCGGAGTTGTAGACCTTCTCGAACACCCGCGGAACCGCCAGCACGAAGGTGGGGCGGAAGGATCCGAGGTCCTCGACGAGGTTCTTGATGTCGCCGGTGTGGCCGAGGGTGATCCGCGTGTACACGCAGGTGATCGTGATCGCGCGGGCGAGCACGTGCGCCATGGGCAGGAACATCAGCATCGAGTTGCCCGGCTGCATCAGCTGCGGGAACGCCGTGGAGTCCGCGCGGATCTCGGCCAGCAGGTTGCGGTGCGTGAGCACGCACCCCTTGGGGCGGCCGGTGGTGCCGGAGGTGTAGATCAGCGTGGCCGGGTCGTCCGCTGCCACGGCGCGGCGGCGCTGGTGCACGTCCTCGTCGGCGATGTCGGCGCCGAGGGCGGTGAGCTCGGCGACGGCGCCGGAGCCGCCCTCACCGGGGTCGATCTGCCACAGGTGGGCGGCCTCGGGCAGCGAGTCCCACACGCTGGCGAGTTCGGCGCGGTGCTGCTGGCTTTCCACGACCACCGCGCGCGCCCCGGAGTCGCTCATGATCCACTCGGCCTGGTCGGCGGCCGAGGTCTCGTAGATGGGGACGGTGACGCACCCGCTGGTCCAGATGGCGAAGTCGAACAGGCTCCACTCGTACCGGGTCCGGGCCATCAGCCCGATGCGGTCCCCCGGGTTCAGCCCGGCGGCGATGAACCCCTTGGCGACGGCGAGGACCTGCTCGGCGAACTCGGCGGCGGTGACGTCGATCCACGTGCCGTCGACCTGGCGACGGAAGCTCACGTTGTCGCCGTGCTGCTCCGCGTTGTCCCACACCATCCCGGTGAGGTTCTCGTCATCGGCCACTGTGACCGTGGCGGGGGCGTTGAACTCTCGCACCTCGAAACCTCCGAAAACACGCCGTCGTGCGCACAAACCTAACGCTGATAGTTACTCAGCGGTAGTCCCAGATTTGCCTCCACTGGTCAACAACCGAACGAGCGATGTCGCTCGGAGTGACACCGCCCCCGGAGGACTGGCGCCCCCGGCGAGTTGGGCCCGGAGAGTTGGGCGGGTTCCGTCCCGTCGTCGAGGCGCCGCCCGCCGCGGAACCCGCCTTCAGGGTAGTCCCGCCTGTTCGCACCGTGACGATCACTGCGCGGATGCCGCCGTTCCGGGTCGCTGGCTCGGTCGACGGCTCCGGGACGGATACGGTGGACCGCACGGTACGCGAGGAGTCCGGAAGGGGTTTGTGCGGTGCGGGTCCACGTCGTGTCCGACGTGCACGGCAACGTCGAGGCGCTCAAGAGGGCCGGGGACGGGGCGGACGTCCTCGTCGTGCTCGGCGATCTCATCGACTTCGTGGACTACCACGACCACCGCGGGGGGATCCTCGGCCGGATCTTCGGCCCGGAGAAGGTGGCGCGCTTCGCCGAACTGCGGCGCAACCGGCGCGGCTCCGAGCTCGGCGCCTACGCGCGCTCGCTGTGGGAGAGCCTGTCCGACCCCGCCCGCGTCGTCGACGAAGCGGTCCGCGAGCAGTACGGCGAGCTGTTCGCCGCGCTGCCGGCGCCCACGTACGCCACGCCGGGCAACGTGGACGCGCCCCGCCTGTGGCCCGAGTTCGCGGGCGAGGGGGTGCACGTGCTCGACGGCGACAGCGCCGTGATCGGCGGGCTGCGCTTCGGGTTCGTGGGTGGCACCGTGCTGCCGCCCGGGGCGACGCTGCGGCGCCACGCCGCCTGGGTGCCCTACATCCGCCCCCGGGAGGAGTACGACGCGGCGCTGGCGCAGTTGCCGGAGACCGACGTGCTGTGCACCCACGTCCCGCCCGCGCTGCCGGAGCTCACCTACGACGTCTACGCCCGCCGGCTGGAGGTCGGCTCGTCCGCGCTCGTCGACCGCATCCGCGGCGACAGCCCGCGGTGGTCGCTGTTCGGCCACGTGCACCAGCCGCTGGCGCAGCGCATGCGCGTCGGCCGCACCGAGTGCGTCAACGTCGGCCACTTCAAGCAGAGCGAGCGGCCGTACGTGCTCGAGTGGTGATCCGGGACCGAGCGGTGGTTCCCGGCGCGAGCTCCGAACCGGCCGCAGGACACACCTCGGGCGCGGACCGGCGGCACGACGCGACCCGGTAGCCTGCGACTATGGTCGATCAGTCCACCCAGTCCATCGTGATCGAGGCATCGGCGTCGCGGATCATGGCGGTCATCGCGGATTTCCCGGCCTATCCCGAGTGGGCCGAGGCGGTGAAGGAGACCGAGGTGCTGTCCCGGACCGGGGACGGCGCCGCCGAGCAGGTCCGCTTCGTCCTGGACGCGGGCGTGGTGCGCGACACCTACGTCAACTCCTACGAGTGGGCCGCGGACGGGCTGTCGGTGAGCTGGACCCTCGTCGAGGGCCAGGTGCAGAAGGCGCAGCACGGCACCTACCGGCTCCGACCGCTCGACGACGACCGCACCGAGGTGACCTACAGCCTCGCCGTGGACCTGTCCGTGCCCATGATCGGCCTGTTCAAGCGCAAAGCCGAGAAGATGATCATGGACACGGCCCTGAAGGAGCTCAAGCGGCGCGTCGAAGACGCGTGACCGTCCCGGCCGGGACGTGCGTGATCCTGCAGTCGTCCACGAAAGGCCGCCGTTGCGAATCCTGCTGTTCACCGGCAAGGGGGGAGTCGGCAAGACCACCCTGGCCGCCGCGAGCGCCGCGAAGGCGGCCGACGACGGCGGCAAAGTCCTCGTCGTGTCGACCGACCAGGCCCACTCCCTCGGCGACGCGCTCGGCACCGAGCTCTCCGCGGACCCCGCGGAAGTTCCCCTGCGCAGCGGCGCCGCGGTCTGGGCGGCGGAGATCGACGGGCGCCGCCTGGTGGACGAGTCCTGGGAGGACCTGCGCCACCACCTGCGCACCGTGCTGCGGGGAGCCGGGGTCGACGAGATCGAGGCGGCCGAACTGAGCGCGCTGCCCGGTGTGGAGGACCTGCTCGCGCTCGCCGAAGTGCACCGGTTCGCCGCGGGCGACGTGTGGGACGCGGTCGTCGTCGACTGCGGACCGACCGCCGAGACGCTGCGCCTGCTCAGCCTGCCCGAAGCGCTGCACGGCTACTTGGCGCGCCTGTTCCCCGAGCACCGCCGGGCGGTGCGCGGAGTGCTCGCCGGCATCGCGGGCAGCGACCAGGTGCAGCGCTGGAACGAGGTGGCCGACGCGGTGGGCCGCCTCGCCGAGCGCCTCACCGAGCTGCGCGGGATGCTCACCGCGCCCGGCACCGGCGTGCGCGTGGTCGCCACAGCCGAACCCGTCGTCGCCGCCGAAACCCGCCGCACCCTCACGGCGCTGGCGCTGCACCGGTTGCGCGTGGACGCGGTGCTGGTCAACCGCGTGGTGCCCGACCCGGGCTCCGCGCGCGGCGAAGCGGCGGCGTGGCTGCGGGCGCGGCGCCGCGAGCAGGAGCGCGTCGTCGCCGAGCTGCGCGCCGGCACCGACGTGCCCGTGGTGACCGTGCCGCACCACCCGGACGGCCCAGTGGGGGCCGACCCGCTCGGCGAGCTCGGCGAGCAGCTCTACACCGCCGACTCCGTCTGGGCGGGCGACCCGCTGCACGTCGAGGCGAGCGCACCGGGGATGCGCGTCGAGCGCTCGGGGACCGGGCTCGACGCCCGCTACGCGCTGTGCCTGCCCTTGCCGCTGCCCGCGCGGGCCGAGGTGGAGCTCGCGCGGATCGGGGACGAACTGGCGGTGACGATCGACGGGCGGCGCCGCCTGATCGCGCTGCCCTCGGTGCTGCGCCGGTGCACGGTCGGCGCGGCCGTGGCCGGCGACGACGGGCTGGTCGTGGACTTCCACCCCGACCCGAACCTGTGGATGCGGTGAGAACATGACGCACGGTCCGGAGAGCGGGAACCCGCGCGGCGAAGCCCCGCACGGCACCCCGCACGATCCCGGCACCCCGCACGATCACGACACGGCCTCCGGAGGGCGCGTCCATTCCGGTGGCCCCGTGGGCGGGGAGCAGCTGTCCGCCGAGCTGCGCGCGCTGCTCGAGGACCTCGGCGCCTGGACCGGCCCCCGGGAGGCGCAGGGCGACGGCGGGCACGACCGCCCCGGGGAGTGCAGCTGGTGCCCGCTGTGCGCGCTCGCGGGACTGGTGCGGCAGCGGCACCCGGAGCTGCTGACCCAGCTCGCCGAGGCGCTGCGCGCGCTGCGGACCGCGGTGGCCGCCCGGTTCCCGGAGGACGCGGGCGCGACGAGCGCGACCGAGGCGGCCACCGCCGAGGCCGCCGATGCGCACCGGGCGGACCCCGCCGGTGCGGAACCCACGAGCAAGGCCGAGCGGATCACCGTGCGACGGGTCGACGGGCCGGTCACCGCGGCGGAGGGCTCGGCACCCGGAGGGGGGACGAGTTCCGTTGCTGACCATCGGCGTTGACATCGGAGGCACGAGCCTGCGCGCGAGCGTCGTCGACGCGGACGGCGCGATCCACGCGACGCGGCGCGTGCCCACCGCGGACACCCACGAAGGGCTCACCACGGGCCTCGCGGAGACGGTGGGGGCGCTCGCCGCGGAGCACCCGGTCTCCGCCGTGGGGCTCGCCGTGGCGGGTTTCGTGAGCGCGGACCAGCGCGTCGTGCGCTTCGCCCCGCACCTGCCCTGGCGGCAGGTGGCGGTGGCCGACGAGTTGCACGAGCGGCTGGGCCTGCCGGTGGTTCTCGAGCACGACGCGAACGCGGCCGCCGTGGCGGAACAGCGCTTCGGGGCCGCCACGGACTCCCGGGTGAGCGTGCTCATCGCGCTGGGCACGGGCATCGGCGGCGCGCTGGTCGTCGACGGCGAGCTCTTCCGGGGGGCCCACGGGGTGGCCCCGGAGTTCGGGCACCTGCGCCTCGTGCCGAACGGCCGCCCGTGCTCGTGCGGCAAGCAGGGCTGCTGGGAGCGGTACTGCAGCGGCACGGCGCTGGTGGACACCGCGGTCGAACTCGGCGTGCCCGCGGCGGGCGGTGCCTCCGGGGAGGAGCTCACCGGAGTGTCCGTCGCGCGCGCGGCGGAGGCGGGCGACCCGGCCGCGCGCCGCGCCGCGGACGAGCTGGGGCGCTGGCTCGGCGAGGGGCTCGCCCTCGTCGCCGACGTGTACGACCCCGAGGTCGTGGTGATCACCGGCGGGGTCTCGGACTCGGCGCCGCTGTTCCTGGAGACCGCCCGCCAGCACTACGCCGACGTGGTCACCGGTGCGGGGCACCGGCCGCTGGCGGACCTCCGGGTGGCCCGCTGCGGCGACCGGGCGGCGCTGATCGGCGCCGCCGCGCTCGCCCGCTCCCGCGCGCCGTCCCGGTGGGGGGAGCCGTCCCGGTTGGGGGAGCCGGCCACCACCCGCGCCTGCTCGTGACCTCCCCTCACGACCTTCCCGGTGACCGTTCCCGGCGGGGCCCCGCGCCTGCAGCCGGGTGGCCCTCACACCCGCGCGCCGTCGTCGTCGTGATCGGAGGGGCCGCGGCGCAGCCGGAACAGCAGCCAGCCGATCCCGGCGCTGACGAGCACCAGCCCCAGCGGCATCGTGACCGGCGAGGCCAGTCCGGCCAGCCCGGGCACGAGCAGCATCAGCACCCCGAAGGCGATGACGGCGACCCCGCCGATCGCGCCGCCGCTGGGAGCTTTCAGCGGGGGCGGCTCCGGCGGGACGAAGTGCTCGTCCTCCGGGTCCTCGGCGGGAGTCCAGTCGCGCGGCCCGCTACCGGGAGACGCGGTCTCCGCGCTCGGCGGCGCGTCCGCGGACCCCGCGGTGGAGTCCTCCGCACCGCTCGCGTCCCCACCGCTCGCGTCCCCACCGCTCGCGTCCCCGGACGGTGGGGAGGACCAGCGGTCGAACTGGGGGTCGTCTTCCAGCCCGGCGACGATCTCCGCGAACGCCGCGTCGATGTCTTCCGGTCCGTCGGGATCGTTCTGGCGCGTGCTCATGAGGATTCCTCGGCGCGGTCGCGGTGGATGCGGTGCAGGAATTCGACGCTACCGCTGAACACCGTCGGTGCGTCGTGGTCCAGGGTGGCGACGTGGTGGCTGTTCGGCAGCACGGCTTCGCTGCGATCCTGACTGCCCACGCCGTTCAGCACAATCCGGGCGTTGGCCGGCTCCACGACGTGGTCGATCGTCGAGCGGTACACGACCACCGGCTGGTGGACGGTGGGCAGATCCGCGCGCACCTGCCGCCACAGGCCGCGCAGGCTGTTCGCCGCCCGCAGCGGCAGCCGGTCGTAGGCGATCTCGTGCGCGCCCGGTTTCGCGATGTCCCCGCTGATCCCCCGCAGCGCCGGTACGACGCGCGAGACGACGGGGAGCAGCCGGTTCCCCCGCTGCCACGTGGCCACCGACGGGTTCACCAGGAGCACTCCTGCGACGTCGGGGTGCTGCTGGGCCAGCCGGAGGGCGAGGGCACCGCCCATCGACTGCCCCGCGACGGCGACCGCGGAGCACCGCGTGCGCAACTGCAGCAGCGCGTCCTCCACGGCGCCGTACCAGTCCGTCCAGCGCGTGCGGTTGAGCTCCTGCCACCGCGTGCCGTGGCCCGGCAGCAGCGGGCAGGTGACGGTGTATCCCGCGGCGTGCAGGTGCTCGCCCCACGGCCGCATGCTCTGCGGCGTGCTGGTGAAGCCGTGGCAGAGCACGACGCCGATCTCCCGCGCGCCGTCCCATGTGAACGGATCGGCTCCGGGAAGTAAGGTGTGCGCGCCGGGGATCGACTCGGACACGGGATCACCACCTCCACGGGCGTGCCGGACACGCCGCAATGGTCGCACGTGTCCCGTCGCGCGCGGAGCGGTCGGTTCCGGGCCGAGGCCCGTCGTCGTTCCTGTGCAGCGGGCTTCGTCGGGTACGATCCGGGTACGTCGGCGCTAGAAAGGCAGCACGGTGCTGTACTGGTTGATGAAGCACGTCCTGCTGGGTCCGTTGCTCAGAACCGTGTTCCGCCCTTCGGTCGAAGGTGCGGAGAACGTGCCCTCCCAGGGGGGTGCGATCCTCGTCAGCAACCACCTCGCGGTCGCCGACTCGTTCTTCATGCCGCTGATGATGCCGCGGCGCGTGACGTTCCTGGCCAAGCGCGAGTACTTCACGGGAAGCGGTCTGAAGGGCAAGCTGCAGAAGTTCTTCTTCGCCGGTGTCGGCCAGGTCCCCATCGACCGGACCAGCGGGGCAGCCGCGCGCGCCGCCCTGGACACCGGGGTGCGGCTGCTGCGCGAGGGGCACCTGCTCGGGGTGTACCCGGAGGGCACGCGCTCCCCGGACGGCCGGTTGTACAAGGGCAAGACCGGTGTGGCCCGGATGGCGCTGGAAGCAGGTGTGCCGGTCGTCCCGGTCGCCATGGACGGCACGGACCGGGTGAACCCGCCGGGATCGCGGATGTGGCACCCGCGCAAGGTGCGGGTGCACGTGGGAGAGCCGCTGGACTTCTCCCGCTACGCCGGGATGGCCGGCGACCGCTTCGTCGAGCGGGCGATCACCGATGAGCTCATGTACGCGCTGATGGAGCTGTCCGGGCAGCGCTACGTCGACGTCTACGCCGCCAAGGTCAAGGACGAGATGGCCGCCAGCGGGCGCGAGGTCGCCGGCTGGAGCGGACCGGAGCGCAAGGCCGGCTGAGCGGCACGCCGCCGCGCTCCGGGGGCTGCTGTCCGGGGCTGCTGCTGTTCCGGAGCTCGGTGGTCCGGAGCTCGGTGGTCCGGGCCGCCGGGTGGCCCGGGTCTGCTGGCGGTCGGGTCCTCCGGTGGAGCGGGCCGGGCGTGCGCCCCGGTGCCGCTGCGGTTCGGGTCCCGCGGGGGCTGGACGGGACGCGCTGCGCAGTCCGCCGAGCGCCTGGTTCACCATGAAGGACCGGGACGGGCACCGCAGCGGTGCTGCCGCACCGGCGACTCCCGGGAGGAGCGGAGAGAAAGTGCAGGCCATCAGCGTTGGCTAGAAGGTTTTTCTACGACTGCGAGTTCATCGAGGACGGGAACACCATCGACCTGGTGTCGATCGGCGTGGTCGACGAGTCCGGACGCGAGTTCTACGCGGTGTCCACCGAGTTCGACGAGGGGCGCGCGGGCCCGTGGGTGCGGCGGTACGTGCTGCCGCAGCTGCCGCCGCCCTCGGACTCCGCGTGGTGTTCGCGGGCCCGCATCCGCGAGGACCTCTTCCGGTTCGTGACCGGGGGCGGTTCCGGCGACGTCGAGCTGTGGGCCTGGTACGCCGCCTACGACCACGTCGCGCTGGCCCAGTTGTGGGGGCCGATGCCCGCGCTGCCGGCCCAGATCCCGAAGTTCACCCGCGACCTGCGGCAGCGCTGGGAGGACGTCGGCAAGCCGCGGCTGCCCGCTCCGCCGGACAACGCGCACGACGCCCTGGCCGACGCGCGGCACAACCTGCGCCGCTGGAAGGTGATCGAGGAGACGGGGCGGCTCCTCGGGTACCCCAAGTGATCGACAGTGCTTGCTGCACCGATCCAGGCCGTGCCACTCTGGCGCCTCCGCGGTGAGATCTGCATCACCGCTTTCGGATCGCTCGACAGGAGGAGGTGGCGCGGATGCCGACTGGGATGCGGGTGGGCGTGCTCACCGGTGGCGGTGACTGCCCGGGGTTGAACGCCGTGCTGCGCGCGGTCACGCGGCGCGGCGTGTCCGAGTACGGCCACGAAATCGTGGGATTCCGCAACGGGTGGCAGGGCACGCTCGAGGGGGCGGTGCAGCCCCTCGGTCTCGACGACGTCGAGCACATCCTCGACCGCGGCGGCACCGTCCTCGGTTCCTCGCGCACGAACCCGTACGCGCTCGACGACGGGGTCGCCCGCCTCCAGCGCACGCTCGAGCGGGAACGCATCGACGCGCTGGTGGCGATCGGCGGCGAGGACACGCTGGGCGTGGCCGAGCGGCTCGGCCGCGAGGGAGTGCCCGTGGTCGGCGTGCCGAAGACGATCGACAACGACCTCGCCGCCACCGACTACACCTTCGGCTTCGACACGGCGGTGCACATCGCCACCGAATCCATCGACCGGCTGCGCACCACGGCCGAATCGCACCACCGCGCGCTCGTCGTCGAGGTCATGGGCCGCCACGCCGGTTGGATCGCGCTGCACTCCGGGCTCGCCGGCGGTGCGAACGTGATCCTCGTGCCCGAGCAGCCGTTCAGCGTGCCCAAGGTCTGCGACTGGGTGCGGATGCGGTTCGAGCGCGAGTACGCGCCGATCATCGTCGTGGCCGAGGGAGCGGTCCCCGAAGGCGGTGCGGAGCTGCTCGCGACCGGCGAGCGGGACGCGTTCGGGCACGTCCGCCTCGGCGGCGTGGGCACGTGGCTGGCCGACGAGATCGCCGAGGCCACCGGGCACGAGTCCCGCGCGGTGGTGCTCGGGCACACCCAGCGCGGCGGACCGCCCACGGCCTACGACCGCGTGCTGGCCACCCGGTTCGGGCTGCACGCGATCGAAGCGGTCACCGCCGGCGAGTTCGGCAGCATGGTCGCGCTGCGCGGCACCGATGTCGTGCGCGTCCCGTTGCGCGAGGCGACTGCTGCGCTCAAGACCGTGCCGCTGGAGCGCTACGCCGAGGCCGAAGTGCTGTTCGGTTAGCGCACCACGTGTGACGCGCTTCTCCCGGGTGAAAAATCCGTGGCGGAGCCGCCTATTCTGGGGTGCGTGAACTGGACCGTAGACGTACCCGTTGACGAGCTCCCCGACCTCCCGCCGCTGCCGCCGGAGCTGCGGGCGCGTCTCGACGACGCGCTCGCCCGGCCCGCAGCGCAGCAGCCGCGATGGCCGGACCCGGAGCAGGCCCAGCAGGTCCGGCGGGTGTTGGAGAGCGTACCGCCGGTCACCGTGGCATCCGAGGTCGACCGCCTGCGCGACAACCTCGCCGCCGTGGCCCGCGGTGAGGCGTTCCTGCTGCAGGGGGGTGACTGCGCCGAGACCTTCGCCGACAACACGGAGCCGCACATCCGCGGCAACATTCGCACGCTGCTGCAGATGGCCGTGGTGCTGACCTACGGCGCGAGCATGCCCGTGGTCAAGGTCGGCCGGCTCGCCGGGCAGTACGCCAAGCCGCGGTCTAAGGACACCGACGCCCTCGGCCTGCCCGCCTACCGCGGCGACATGGTCAACTCGCTCGCCGCGGACGAGAAGGCGCGCGAGCACGACCCGTCCCGGCTCATCCGCGCCTACGCCAACGCGAGCGCGACGATGAACCTCTCCCGCGCGCTGACCGGGGCCGGGATGGCCGCGCTGGCCAAGGTGCACGACTGGAACAAGGACTTCGTGCTCAACTCCCCGGCGGGGGAGCGCTACGAGTCGGTGGCCGCCGAGATCGACCGCGCCCTGCGGTTCATGTCCGCTTGCGGCGTCGACGACTCGAGCCTGCACTCCGTCGAGTTCTACGCCAGCCACGAGGCGCTCGTCCTCGACTACGAGCGGGCGATGCTGCGGCTGGAGAACCGCGACGGCACGCCCCGGCTGTACGACCTGTCCGGCCACTTCCTGTGGGTCGGGGAGCGGACGCGGCAGCTCGACGGCGCGCACATCGCCTTCGCCGAGCTGCTGGCCAACCCGATCGGCGTGAAGATCGGCCCGGACACGACGCCCGAGCAGGCCGTGGAGTACGTCGAGCGGCTCGACCCGCACCACGAGGCGGGCCGGCTGACGCTGGTCACCCGCATGGGCAACGACAAGGTCCGCGACGTGCTCCCGGCCATCGTGGAGAAGGTCAGCGCCTCCGGGCACGACGTGATCTGGCAGTGCGACCCGATGCACGGCAACACCCACGAGTCCAGCACCGGCTACAAGACGCGGCACTTCGACCGGGTCGTCGACGAGGTGCAGGGCTTCTTCGAGGTGCACCACAAGCTGGGCACCCATCCCGGTGGCGTGCACATCGAGCTGACCGGCGAGGACGTCACCGAGTGCCTCGGCGGGGCGCAGGACATCTCCGACACCGACCTCGGCGGTCGGTACGAGACCGCCTGCGACCCGCGGCTGAACACCCAGCAGTCGCTGGAGCTGGCGTTCCTCGTGGCGGAGATGCTGCGGAACTGATCCGACCGAGCAGCGGCGCGCGAGGACCGCGTCCCCTGCGGGGCGCGGTCGTCGCGCGTGCGTGTTCCCTGCGCGGCCGGCAGCACGCCGCGAGTTCTCGGGCGGCTCCGTTCCCGGGCGGGGGCGGCTCCGGCCCGGCCGCGGCGCCTCAGCCGCGCCGTGAGCTCCGGTCGGTGTGCTCGCCCGCCCCCGCGGTGGCCGGTTCGTCGAGCGCGATGCCGGCCTCCGGGTGCGCGTCGTCCGGTGCGCTCGCGTCGCCGCGCGCCGGACGCGGCCCGTGCAGGTTCAGCGGGTCGAACCGGAGGAGGGAGGCGGCCGCCAGCAGCGCCAGCGCGACCACTCCGGCCATGTACGGCCAGTTGAACATCCCCTGCTCGCCATCGGGGTAGTAGGCGAGGACGAGCACCACCTGCCCGCCCACGAGGACCGTCAGCGCCCGCTTGGACCACGGCAGCGCGCAGGCCAGGGCCATCGACCAGCTGAGGTACCACGGCAGCACGGTCGGGCCGAGCAGCGCCGCCGCGCACAGGGCGATCGCCGCGCGGCGGATCGCCTCGGCACCGCCGTTGCGGGCCTGCCACCACTGGTGCACGAGGACTCCGGCCAGGGCGAGCATGCCGAGGGCGCGACCGGTTTCGATGAACACGGCGCCGGGGACGTCGGCGAACAGCGAGACGAGACCGTGCACGGCCTGGCCGACTCCGGTGGGCACCGACAGGTAGTTGACGATGATGCTGGGCGCGGACAGGGCGGGCAGCCAGCCGAACCCGACACCGGCGACGGCCATGCACGCGCCGAACACGGCTCCGAAGACGCCCAGCGCCGGCACCACCGAGCGCAGGAACCGCCACCCCAGGGGGCCTTCGCGGTTGCTGGCCCAGATCCACACGAGGAACGGCAGCAGCACCCCGGCGGTCGCCTTGATCGCCATGGCCACCGTCACCACCGCCACCGCGCTGACGTGGAAGCCGCGCAGCGCCAGCAGTGCTCCCGCGGCGAGCAGTCCGACCACGAGCAGGTCGTTGTGCGGCCCCCCGACGAGCTGCGTGACGGTCAGCGGGCTGGCCACCGCGATCCACAGCGCCACGGGCAGGCGTCCGCCGAGGTGGCGCACCAGCCCCGGCAGCACGGCCGCGAACAGCACCAGCCCGAGCAGCACCAGCAACCGGAACGCGATCACGCCCACGAGCACGTGCTCGCCGACGGCCCAGGCCATGACCGTGGAGATCGCGATGAACAGCGGCCCGTACGGCGCGGGCGTCGTGTGCCAGGTGGGGTGCACGTTCTCCGGGATCGGCCCGTTGAGCACGGCGGGACCGAGGGCGTACGGATCGAGGCCGTGCACGACCAGCAGCCCCTGGCCGAGGTAGCTGTACACGTCCCGGGTGAACAGGGGCGGGGCGATGAGCAGCGGAGCCATCCACGCGGCCCCGGCGAGCAGCACGCCGCGGGCCGGCACCAGGTGTGCCAGCACCCCGCGTCCGAGGCGGATCCACGCCCACAGCAGCACCGCGAAACCGAGGTAGGTGACCGCGAGGGCGAGCTCCCGGCCGTGCCCGTACCGGATCAGCGACAGCGGCCCGTCGCCGAGGACCGGATCGCGCATGAGCGTGCCACCTGCTCCGAGCGAGCCCAGCAGCACCAGCAGCGAGCCCGCCGCGCCCAGGGCGATCGTGCGCAGCGGAAGGGGGCCGCGGAGCAGGTCGTGCCACCGCAGCGGGGAGGTGCGGGGCGGGGGCTCGGCGGCTTCGGGGAACGGCGTCGGGGAGTTCATCGGGGCCATGGCGTGCCCCATAGTTCCATATCGTCCCGATCATGGGGGCATCGGCGGTACGCCCGCGTGGCCCCGGTTCGTGCCGAGATCGGGTTCGGCCTGGTCAGCGAGACGCGCAGGCGCGGGCGACCACCGGGACGCGAGCAACGTCACACACCGGTGGCCGCCGCGAGCGCTCCGCGGACGGTCAGAACGCGTTGACCGAGACGGTCGAGCCGGGTTCCACGCGCTGCCCGGCCATGGGCAGCTGTCCCAGCACGAGCCCGCCCTCGCGGTCGAAGAGGCTGCGCACCTTCAGCTGCAGACCCGCCTCGGCCGCCATCTGCTGTGCCTGCTGCACCGACTTGCCGTTGAAGTTCGGCACCGACACGGCGTTGGACACCACCACGCCGACGCGCGCCTCGCCCGACTGCTGCGCGGTCGTGCCGCCCTCGGGGTCGGTGCGGATGACGTGACCGCCCGCCACGTCGCCGTTGAACTCCTCGCCCGCCACGTACGGCGTGAACCCGGCCTGCTGCAGCGCCTGGAAGGCCTCCTGCTGGGCGGCCCCCGACACGTCCGGGACCGGCACCGGGCGCGGACCCCTGCTGACCACGAGCTGCACCTGGGAACTGGAGGGCAGCCGCGTGCCGGGCTGCGGATCCACGCGGATGACGTGCCCCTCGGGAACCGTGCGGTGGTACTCCTCGCCGGCCCGCTGCGGACGCAGCTGCGCGTCGCGCAGCGCGCTTTCCGCGTCGGTCACGCTCGTTCCCGGTGCGATCTCCGGTACCTGCGGTTTGCCCAGCGAGACCACGACCCGCACCGAACCGCCCTCGGAGGCCCGCGAGCCGGCTTCCGGCGAGGTGCGCAGCACGAGGCCTTCCGCTGTGTCGTCGTTGTGCTCCCGCGTGACCTCCGGCTGCAGCCCCGCCTCGCGGAGGGTGGTGGTGGCCTGCTGCTCCGGCTGGCCGGCCACGTGCGGCACGTCGACCTGTTGCCGCGCCCCGAGGTAGAACGCGCCGGCGCCGAGCAGGCCGACCAGCACCAGCACCCCGAGGGCCCACAGCAGTCCGCTGCGGCGCCAGCGCCGGCGGCCGGTCTCCACCGCGGCGATCTCCCGCGTGTCCGCGGCGTCCGCGCCCACCTCCTGCGCCGGGCGGGACAGCGCCCGCGTCCCGCGCGGGCCGGGGGAGTCCGCCGCCCCCGGGTGGTAGGCGCGCGTCTCCCGCAGCGGCGGTCCGGCCGGGGCCATCCGCTCGGTGCGCTCGGCATCGGTGGGCACCGGCACGGGCACCGGGGCGATGCCCAGGTCCTGGCGCAGCCGGACCAGCTCGGTGCGGAAGGCCTCCGCGTCGGCCGGCCGCTCCGCGGCATCGCGCCGGGTGGCGCGCACGGCCAGCGCGTCCACCGCCGGTGGCAGGTCGGGCAGTTGTTCCCCCGGCGGGGGCATGTCCTCGTTGACGTGCCGGTAGGCGACCGACAGCGCGTTGTCGGCGACGTACGGCGGCTGGCCGGTGAGCATCTCGTGGAGCACCACCCCGGCCGCGTACACGTCGCTGCGCGGGTCCGCGTCGCCGGTGGTGACCTGCTCGGGCGAGAGGTAGGCGACCGTGCCGAGGATGACGCCGCCGCTGGTGGTGCCCGCGGAGGCGGCGGCCCGCACCAGGCCGAAGTCGGCCACGTGCACGGTCCCGTCCGTGCCGATCAGCACGTTCTCCGGCTTCACGTCGCGGTGCACCATGCCCGCCTGGTGCGCCGCGCCCAGGGCGGACAGCACCGGTTCCAGCACGCTCAGCGCCACCGGCAGCGACAGGCGGCCGTGCTGCTGGATGAGGTCGCGCAGGGTGCAGCCGCGCACCAGCTGCATCACCAGGAACACGTGGTCGCCCGCGGGGCTGCGGTCCACGCCCTGGTCGTAGACGGCGACGATGTTCGGGTGGTCGAGCCGGGCCGCGGTGCGCGCTTCCCGCTCGAAGCGTTCCACGAAGGAGCGGTCCCCGGAGTGCTGGGAGTCCATCACCTTGATCGCCACGGGGCGGTCCAGGCGCGTGTCCACACCGGTGTAGACGGTGGACATGCCGCCGCGCGCGAGCACCTCGTCCACCCGGTACCGGCCTTCCAGCAGGGAGCCGAGCAACGACGCGGACCCGTTGCGGCCGGAATCTGCTTCAGAAGCCATGTGTCGCCAACCCGAGTCGTCGTGTCCGGCCGATTGTGGCAGGTGAGCCAGGGCACGACGGACGCTGTGCACCTGCGCCGCGGCACGCGGAACCGGTCTGCTCTCCGATCACGGGATCGATCGTAGGCGGCGCGGTTCACCGGTCCGTGTCCGGTGCCACGATCCAGGAGGGGTGGCCCGCGGTGTAGCCCGTCCGGTGCAACGCAGGTTCGGGGGCGGTGTGGCATCGTGGTTCACGTGAGTGCGATTCCTGCAGCTCCGGATGTACTCGCTCCCGAGGTGGAGCTCATCCCGATCCCCGAAGTGGCGAAGCGATTCAACCGACCGGTCACCCGGGTGCACCAGTTGATCCGCGAGGGTCAGCTGCTCGCCATGCGCCGCGACGGCGAGCTGAGCGTCCCGGCCGCTTTCCTCACCGAGGACGGCATCGTCAAGGGGCTCCCCGGCACGATCACGTTGCTCAGCGACGCCGGGTACCACCCCGACGAGATCTTGCGGTGGCTGTTCACCGAGGACGACACCCTCCCCGGCAGCCCCATCCAGGCGCTGTGCGAGAACCGGGGACGCGAGGTCAAGAGGCGGGCCCAGGCCATGGGCTTCTGAGCGCTCCGCCCCGGCTCCGCCCCGGTGGTGCGGGCCGGTGGCGCTGCGGTGAAGTCGGAACAGCCCCGCGCGGGTGTGGGCGACGTGCCCGCTCCCGCGCGGGGGAGCACCACCGCGGCTGCACCGCAGCCCGGGTGCCGGCCGCGCCGGTCAGCCGCCGGTGCTGCTCTGCCCGGTGATCCGCTGCGCCGCGTGCTTGCCGGACAGCAGCACAGGGGGCACGCCGACGCCGGGCGTCGTGCCGGAACCGGCGAGCACGACGTTGTCCCACCCGTGCGCCAGGTTGCGCTGCCGGAACGGACCGGTCTGCGCGAACGTGTGCGCCGCGGAGAACGGGGTGCCCGCCGCGAACCCCCGCGCGGCCCAGTCCGCCGGGGTCACCAGCGACAGGGTCTCGGGTTCGTCGCCGTCCGCGAGGAACCCGCGGCGCCGCAGCGCTCCCGCCAGCTCGTCCCGGTAGGCGGGGCCGACGCGGTCCCAGTCGATCGCACCGCTCCGCAGGTTCGGGCACGGCGCGAGCACGTACTGCAGCTCGCGGCCTGCGGGGGCGAGCGCCGCATCGGTGGCCGTCGGCCGCGTCACCAGCAGCGAGGGATCGCTCATGAGCCGCCCGCGGCTCAGCTCCGCGAACGTGCCCGACCACGCCGCGCCGAACGAGATCGTGTGGTGCGCGTCCGTCAGCGGGGCGCCGCTGCCCACGTGCCACACCACGGCCGAGTGCGCCCAGGTGGGCTCGCGCCGCGGCGCCCCTCCCAGCAGCCGCCACGTCTCCGGCAGGTCGGCGGTGCTGACCACGGCGTCGGCGGGCAGGCGGCCGGTCGTGGTGCGCAGCGCCGCGACCCGAGCGCCCCGGCGCTCCAGCCCGGTGACCTCCTCGCCGAACCGGAACCGCACCCCCGCTCCGGCAGCCGCCTCGGCCAGGGCCCGCGGCAGGGCGTGTGTCCCGCCGCGGGGGAACCACACGCCGCCCACCGTGTCCATGTAGGGGATCGCCGAGTACAGCGCCAGCGCCCGCTGCGGGCTCAACCCCGCGTAGAGCGCCTGGAACGAGAACACGCGCACCACGCGCGGATCGGACAGGAAGCGCCGCACGGCGCGCTCGAGCCGTCCGAACCCGCCCAGCCAGGCGACGCGGGCCAGCTCCGGCCGCAGCAGGTCGGCCGCCGAGTCGAAGTTCGCGTCGATGAACCGGTCCCGCTCCGCCCGGTACATCGCGGTCAGCCAGCGGCGCAGCCGCCGGTACCCGCGCGCCTCGCGAGGTCCGGCGAACCGCCGCACCTCCTCCTCCATCGCTTCGGCGTCGCTGTGCACGTCGAGGGCGCTGCCGTCGGCGAACCGCGCCCGGTAGGCGGGGTGCAGCGGCACCAGCTCCACCCGCTCGCGCAGCGAGTCGCCCACCGCGGCCAGCGCTTCGTCGAGCAGCTCCGGCATCGTCACCACGGTCGGTCCGGTGTCGATGCGGTAACCGCCGCGCTCCTCCCGCCCGGCCCGGCCGCCGGGGACCGCGGCGCGCTCCACCACGGTGACCTCCCGGCCGGCCCCGGCCAGGTGCAGCGCCGCCGCCAGGCCGGCGAGCCCGGCGCCGATGACCACCACCCGGTCGGTCGGACCGGCCACCGCGCGCACGCGCGTCACCGGGCCCGATCGGTGACCGTCACCGCCAGTTCCGCCAACCGGGTCGCGGCGGGCTCAGCCAGGTCGGCGCTGCGCAGGGCGTGCATCGCCGAACCCGTGAGCTCGCTGATCCGCCGCTCCACCGCCGCGTCGGCTCCGACGCGGTGCAGCAGCTCCCGCACGCGCCGCACGCCGGCCCCGGTCAGCTCCGGGTCGCCGAGCGCGGAGCGCAGCTCCTCCGCAGCGGCGGTGTCACCGCGCTGCCGCGCCTGGTCGAACGCTTCGGCCACGAGCACGGTCCGCTTGCCCTCGCGGAGGTCGTCCCCGGCGGGTTTGCCGGTCACCGCGGGGTCGCCGAAGACCCCGAGCAGGTCGTCGCGCAGTTGGAAGGCCACGCCGATGTCGGAACCGAAGCGGCGCAGCGCCGCCACCGCCTCCGGGGTGCCGCCGGCGATCTCCGCGCCCAGCTCCAGCGGCCGCTGCACCGTGTACGAGGCCGACTTGAGCGCGCACACGCGCAGCGCGGCCGCGGCGGACTCGTCCTCGCCGGCCTGGCCCAGCACGTCCAGGTACTGCCCGCCGAGCACCTCCGTGCGCATCGCCTGCCACGGGCGCATGCCGCGGCGCAGCGCACCGGTCTCCAGGCCGGCGTCGAAGAACATGTCGTCGGACCAGGTCAGCGCCAGGTCACCGAGCAGCACCGCGGCGGTCATCCCGAACTGCTCGGGCCGCCCGGCGTGCTCAGCCTCCCGGTGGTGGCGCGCGAACGCCCGGTGCACCGTCGGGTTGCCGCGCCGCGTGTCGGAGTCGTCGATGAGGTCGTCGTGCACGAGCGCGCACGCCTGCAGCAGTTCGAGGGAGCTGGCGGCCCGCAGCATCGCCGCAGCGGCGGGTCCGCGCGCCGCACCGCCGACGGCGCGCCACCCCCACCAGGCGAACGTGGGCCGCAGGCGCTTCCCACCGCCGAGGACGAAGCCGTCCAGCTCGGCGGCGGCGTCCCGGAAGGCCTCGCTGAACTCGGCCACCTCGCGCACGCGCCGCTGCAGGTAGTCGGTCAGCGCGCGGTGCACGTGCTCGGGCAGGTCGTCGTCGTAGCCGACGCCGCGCGGCGGGCCGTCGGGGACGGGTTCGGTGCGGGGGACGGACACGGTTCCATCCTCCGCGATACGCGCGTCACGCGGTCGGCGGGGGCGGTCCGGAGCAGCGCCGAACCCGCTGCGCTGCGCGACCGCTCGGAGTCACGACCGCGATTCCGGTACCGCACCAGCGGCTCCCTCCGGGGAGACGCGGGTGTGCAGGTGCGTCCGCAGCGCCAGCAGTCCGACGAGCACCGCCACGCCCAGCGTGCCCAGCCCCACGGCCGCGGCCCAGAACGTCCACGGCCCGACGGCCGAGCTCGAGTACTGGTAGGTCACCGCCATGTGCGTGACCTCGCCGGGCTCGAGGTTCCAGGTCACCGTTCCCGCGCTCTCCTGCCCGTTGCTGTTGGTGATCTGCCCCGGCGCGCTGATCCGCACGAGCACCGAGGAGTTGGTGTTGGCCAGCGGGGTCAGGTCCACCCGCGCGTTGGCGTCGACGAGCGTGCCGTTCCGCCGCAGCGTGACCTCGTAGCGCGATTCGCTCGGGCTCAGCTCCTTGGCGAGGGTCTCGACCTCGTGGAAGGTCAGGTCGTGGAAGGACAGGTGCGATCCCTGCCGCCCCTCGGTGGTGTAGGGCTCGACGGTCACCCGGTCGGCCAGGTGCGGCGGCGGCTCCACCCGGAACGGTTCCTGCCCGGCGGCCGTTCGCGTGGAAACGCGCAGTTCGCCGGAAACGCGGTCGTCGTCGGTGATGTTGATCGACGCGCTCAGGTGCAGGCAGCCGGTGAGCGCGACGGTCGCCGCGACGAGCAGCGCCACGAGCAGCGCGGTGCGCGCACCCCGCGGACGCCGGCGGCGGTTCGTGGTGTCCACGGAACTGAGAGTGGCACGAGGCCGCCGGCTTCGCCGGGTGCTCGCCACGCGCCGGTGAACCCCGGTGCCCAGCGCGGGAGCATTCCGGCGAAGCGCTCGCACCCGCGGCGGAGAAGACCGGGCTCGCGGCGCCGCCGCGCGGTAGCGTGTCCGCATGGCAGTTGATCGTGACGGCATCCATGCCGAGAGTGACCAGTACGTGGCGGATCTGGTGGCGCTCGACCCGATCGCGGGCACCGCGCTCGGCATCTCCGGTGGCGAGGACAGGCTCACCGACTACTCCCCGGACGGCCACCGCGCCCGCGCCGACCTCGCCAAGCGCGCGCTCGCCCGCGTCAGCGGCGCCGAACCGCGCGAGGAGGGCGAACGCGTGGCGCAGGCCGTGTTCCGGGAGCGCGTCGGCCTGGACGTCGAACTGCACGAGTCCGGCGCGGACATGTCCGCGCTGAACGTGATCGCCAGCCCCGTGCAGGACCTGCGCCAGGTCTTCGACCTCATGCCCGGGGACACCCCGGAGCAGTGGCGCACCATCGCGCGGCGGCTCGCGGCGATGCCCGAGGCCGTCGGAGGGTTGTGCGCGAGCCTGCGCGAGGCGGCCCGCGGGGGTGACGTGGCCGCGGCGCGCCAGGTCCGCCGGGTCGCCGAGCAGTGCGACACCTGGTCCGGCAAGGACGGTTCGGAGTCCTTCTTCGCCGCGATGATCAACCGCGCCGGGCAGCAGGAGCCCGCGCTGCACCGGGAACTCGAGCGCGGCGCGGAGCTCGCCGCCGGCGCCTACGGGGACCTGGCCGAGTTCCTCCGCACCGAGCTGCTGCCGCAGGCGCCGGCCAAGGACGCGGTCGGCGAGCAGCGCTACCGGTTGTGGTCGCGGTACTTCCTCGGGGCGCGCCTCGACCTGCGCGAGGCCTACGAGTGGGGTTGGGCCGAGTTCACCGCGCTCGAGCGGGAGATGCGCGAGCTGGTCGACGGCATCAGCAGCGGCTCCTCGGTCGCCGAGGTCGCGCGTGCGCTCGACGAGGACGAGCGCTACCGGATCCGCGGGCAGGACGCGCTGCGGGACTGGATGCAGCAGCTCGCCGACACGGCGATCGGCGAGCTGGCCGGCGTGGAGTTCGACATCCCGGAACCGCTGCGCACCCTCGAGTGCCGCATCGCGCCGCCGGGCGGCGGGGTCGGGGCGTACTACACCGGCCCCACCGAGGACTTCCAGCGCCCCGGGCGGATGTGGTGGTCGCTCCCGCAGGACCGCACCGAGTTCCCGGTGTGGCGCGAAGTCCCGGTCGTCTACCACGAAGGCGTTCCGGGGCACCACCTGCAGGTGGGCACGGCGGTGCACGAGGCGCAGCGGCTCAACAGGTTCCAGCGGCTGGCGTGCTTCGTCTCGGCCCACGGCGAGGGGTGGGCGCTGTACGCCGAGCGGCTCATGCGCGAGCTCGGTTACCTGCAGGACCCGGCGTACCTGCTGGGCATGCTCAACGAGCAGCTGTTCCGCGCCGCCCGGGTGGTCGTGGACATCGGCATGCACCTGGAGCTGGAGATCCCCCGCGGGACCGGGTTCCACGAGGGGGAGCACTGGACGCCCGAGCTCGGTCGGGAGTTCCTGCTGCAGCGCACCGTGGCCGATCCGGAGCACGTCCGCGACGAGGTCGACCGCTACTTGGGTTGGCCGGGGCAGGCCCCCTCGTACAAGCTCGGGGAGCGGTTGTGGCGCGCCGCCCGGGACGAGGCGCACCAGCGCCACGGGGCGTCCTTCAGCCGCAAGGAGTTCCACCGCCGGGCGCTCGAGCTCGGGCCGATGGGGCTGGACACGTTGCGCGAGCAGCTCGCGCGGATCTGATCCGGCGCCACCGGGCGGCGGGGACACCGCGCGCCGGGCCACCGCGGCGGGACTCGCGCGAGCGCCGTCCGGTGCGGGCTCCCGCCGCGGGCGGGGCCGCGGACCACCCGCTGGCCCACCGCTGGTGCTCCGCCAGCTCGCCTGGGCGCACCGGCGGGTGCGGTGCTACTGCTCGGCGTCCTCGCACGGCAGCGAGCGGCCGAGCACGGCGAAGGGCCGCGGGTCCCCGGCGAACCGGTGCTGGCGCAGCACGTCCTGGAACCCCATGCGCCGGTACAGCCGCCACGCGCGCGTCGGTCCCTCCGGGGTGGACAGCAGCACCGCCGCCGCGGGCGCGGGGGACAGCAGCCGGCGGGCGACGTCCTCGCCGAGTCCGGAGCCCTGCCAGTCCGGGCGCACGTGCAGCTCGGTGAGCTCGAAGTAGTCGTCGAGCCACCCCTCCGGGGAGAGCCCCGCGTGCACCATCCCCCGGCGCACCTGCTCGTGCCACCACTGGCCGGGGGTGCCGAGGTAGCCGTAGCCGATGCCGACGAGCTCGTCCTCGTCGCTGACCGCACCGATGCAGCGCCAGCCGGGGCGCAGCATGTGCGCGGTCCACATCGGGGCGCGCTGCTGGGCCGTGGCCTCGGGGTAGTTCATCGCGGCGATGTACAGCGACAGCGCTTCGGCCAGCCGGGCGCGGAGGTCGTGCGCGGAGAACTCCGCGAGCCTGGCGCAGCGTGGGGATGGTGCGGCGGTCACGGCCCGCACACTAGCGCTTCTCGCCGCCGCGTGGGGAGCGCCGCCGGGTGGGGAGAACCGGGGCGCGGTGCGCTTCCGCCCGCGTCAGCTCGAACCGGGTGCCGTTCGAACGGGCAGTCGAACACTCACTCGAACTGGCGATCGAAAACGCCTTGAACCGCGGTCGGCGGAGATCTACAGTCGAACATGTCGAACGGACATTCGAACGGCTTTCTTCGCGAGTCGGTGCTTCCTTCGTGAGCCGGCGCCTCCTTCGCGAGTCGAAGTCCGTGAGCAGGAGTATCCGTCTGGAGGTCTGTCATGGCGTCATCGCTCGAATCCGCCACCCAACCGCCGCTGATCCCCGTGCAGCGGAATTCCGAACGGCCGGTGGGCGCACCGCGGCACGCCGCGTGCCCCTCGGGGCCGCTGTCCCTGCTCGCCCAAGCGCGCAGCTGCTGCGAACTCGCCCAGGACGCCGAGACCGCCGAGCAGCGGTACGTGGAGGCGCACATCGCTGCGTTCCGCGCGGCGACGGCGCTGGTCCTGGCGCGCTCCCGGTACCGCACGAGCGCGAAACCCGCCAGCGTGTGGTCGCTGCTGACCGAGGCGGTCCCCGAGCTGCGCGAGTGGGCCGGCTACTTCGCCGCGCGCTCGGAGCGCAGGGCCGCGGTGGAAGCGGGGGCCCGCATCTCCGGGGAGGAAGCCGAGGAGCTGCAGCTCCGCTCGGGTGAGTTCCTCGCCGTCGCCGAGCGCAGCCTGCTGGAGGTGCTGTCGTGAGCCCGGGGCACGCGCACGCGGGGGCGAAGGAGGGCCTTCTACCGCCCGGGCGGGGCGGGGACGGATGCACCGGGTCCGCACGGCGCGCTGAGAGCACGGACCGGCTGGGCCCGCTGTCGTGCGCGGCGCGCGCTCCCACCCCCGAGGGGCTGCGTGAAACCCTCGGCAAGGAGGGGCGCGCCTTCGCCGACAGCGCGCGGCGGTGCCGGGAGGAGGCACCGGTCTCCGGGGCTTCCGGGAGAACGGCCGGTGAGACGGTCCGGCACCTGGTCGGCGAGTACGACGCAGCACTGGGCCGGTTGGACACGCGGCAGCGGACCGCATCAGCGCAGGCCACCCCGGAGCAGGTCACCCCTGGGCGCACGGACGTGGCCGCCCCGGTGGAGCGGTTCGTCGACCGCTTGGCGGCGCTGCTGGCCGAATTCGGGACCCGCTCGCCGTGGGAATCGTGCTCCACCTGGTGGCCCGCGGACGGCACGGTCCGCTTCTGGCTGCGGCGGCTGACCCATGCCACGCTCCTCGGGCGCGTCGACGTGGAGTCGGCCACCGGTGAAGGACACGGTCCCGTGCCCACCGCGATCGCCGAGGACGGCATCGACGAGGTGCTGCGGCTGTGGTTCGCCCACCGGCTGCCCGTGCTCGGCATGGCCGGTACGCACCCCTGCGCGGTGCACGTGCGCACCCCGGGCAACAGTTGGATGGCCTGCGCGGATGAGCGCGGTGTCGCGCTGTGGCCACCACGGGAGTGCCCACGTGGTGCGGATGCGGTGGTCACGGGTGATCCGGATCGTGTCTACCTGTGGTTGTGGGGACGCCTGCCGGACCGGGCGGTGACCATCGCCGGGGACGTGCGGGCCACGGCTCAGCTGTGGGGGCTTCTCCGGCTGTCCACGCACGGCGTGTCCTGACCAGGACCGCTCCTGAACGCCGCGCCGGTGCGCTGTGCCGGTCACGGGTCCGATCCGGGGCGCTCTCCGGAATCCCGGAGCCGAGAGCAGTTCGACGTCAGGAGCGCAACCGCAACCCCTTCGGCGTGACGCGGAACCCGGCCTCGGTGAGCAGCTCGGCCAACCGCGTTCCCCAAACCCCCTCGCCATCGGTGCGGCGCACCGTCACCTGCTCCAACCACCCGTGCTGGACCGCCTTCGCCAGGCCGGTCGCCCCCGCGCGCAGGAGCGACTCGTCCGTGGTGAACGACAGCAGCGACCGCCCACCACGTTCCAGGTAGAACACGGCCTGCCCCGCGACCAGCACCACGAGTGCGCCGGCTTTGCGACCCGGGCGGTGCCGCGTCTCGCTTCGCGGTTCGGGCCAGTCCAGCGCAGCACCGAACGGCTGCGCCGGGTCGGCCGCGGCGAGCACGAGGGCCGCGTCCTCGCTCTCCGCGGAGTCCTCGGAGGTGGAGAAGGAACGCAGGCGGTCGATCGCCCCCGGCACGGCGAACTGCGCGGCACCGAGTCCCTCGACGACGTAACCGCGCCGGCAGTGGCCCGACTCCTCCATCGTGCGCAGCACTTTGTACACGGCGGAGAACCCGCCGGTGTGGCGCTCGATGTCCAGCGCGCCCCGCGTGAGCACCCCGTGCCGCTCGAGGAACGACTCGGTGCGCGCATGTGCCCGCCGCGTGGCGTCCTCGCTGGGCAGTGGCGCGAGAGACCACCGTCCGGACACTGTGGGCGGACCGGTCCGACTCGGCATGTTCGGGCGCCCCGCCCGCAGGCCCGCGTACCGCCCGCGCGGAGCGGAACGCCGGGGGCGGTGCTTCGCCGTCCCGCCGCCGAGGCTCGCCCGCAGCGGAGAGAGGGTGTCATTGGTGATCCGCCCCGCCCACACCAGGTCCCACAGCGCCGTGGTGACCTCCTCGTCAGAGGGCGCAGGTTCCCCACGGGCCACCTGCTCCTGCCCGACGCGGTCGGCCAGCTGCCGGAAGAACAACGCACCTCCCGCCAACGCCGTCTGCACCGCCTGCTGCAGCGGTGCGTCGAGCGGCTCCTCCGGCAGGTCCGGCAGCAGCAGGTCCGCCACATCCGTCGGCGCCACCGCGATCCAGCCGTCCCCGCCGGACAGCGCCCCGGATCCGACCCAGGTCACTTCGCCGGTCGAGGTCAGCTCGTCCAACAGCGCCGGCCGGTACCCGGGCAGCCGGGCCGGCAGGAGCAACGACTCCAGGGCGCTGGCGGGGACCGGAACACCGGCGAGCTGTTCGACGACCGCGTAGGTGTCCTCGGCGGTCGGCGCGTGCCGCTGCTGCGCGCCGATGCCGTGCCACGACGGCAGGAACCGGACCAGGGCGCGCTGGTCGACGGGTTCGACCTCGGCCCGCAGACGCGCCAGCGAGGCTCGTCGCAGCCGCCGCAGCACCTCGCTGTCGCAGTACTCGAGCGTGCCCCCACCACCCGCCTGCAGGGGGCGCAGTTCGCCGTTGACGAGTCGGCCGCCGGCCGTCAACTGGTCGAGCACGCTGTGCACCACGCTGACGCCGAGGCCGAAGCGCTGAGCCGCGGACTCGGCGGTGAACGGCCCGCGGCACCGGGCGTGGCGGATCAGCAGCTCAGCGAGCGGGTGCGCGGACGGTTCGGTGAACGCCTCCGGCACTCCCACGGGCAGCGCCACCCCGAGGGCGTCGCGCACCCTGCCCGCGTCCTCGATGGGGATCCACCGCGGTTCTCCGGCGATGCGCACGTGCAGCACCCGGTGCTGCGCCTGCAGCTGTTCCAACCACTCCGCCCGGACGCCCCGCTGCTCGGCCTCCCGCGTGGACAGATCACCGAGCGAGGCCAGCACGTCCATCGTGGACTCGACGTCGAAGGCGCGACGCTCCTCGCTGAGCCGCTGCAGCCGCTGCTCCACCTCGACGACCACGTCCGGATCGAGCAGCTCGCGCAGCGCCTCGGACCCCAGGAGCTCGCTCAGCAGTGTGGAGTCCAGGCTCAACGCGGCCGACCGGCGTTCCGCCAGCGGCGCGTCCGACTCGTACAGGAACATCCCCACGTAGCCGAACAGCAGGTTCCGCGCGAACGGTGACGGGCTCGGCGTCTCCACCTCGACCGCCCGGGTCCGCCGCGCCGCCACGTCCCGCATGACCTCGCTCAGCCCGGGCACGTCGTAGACGTCCTGCAAGCACTCCCGCATCGCCTCCAGCACGATCGGGAACTCCTCGTACCGCGAGGCCACGGACAGCAGCTGCGCCGCCCGCTGGCGCTGCTGCCACAGCGGGGTTCGCCGCCCGGGATCGCGCCGCGGCAGCAGCAACGCGCGCGCGGCGCACTCCCGGAACCGCGCGGCGAACAGCGCCGAACCGCCGACCTCGTCGGTGACGGCCTGCCGCACCTCGTCCGGATCGAACAGCACGTCCTCGGCGGTGGGCACCACCTCGCCGCCGGACTCGTCCCACGCGTCGGCCATCCGCAGCACGATGCCGTCGTCGGAGGCGACCACCTGGGCGTCGACCCCGCGGCGCTCGCGCAGCCGCGCGCCGATGAGCAGCGCCCACGGATCGTTCACCGGCGCGCCGAACGGCGAGTGCACCACCAGCCGCCAGTCGCCCAGCTCATCGCGGAACCGCTCGACCACCACGGTGCGGTCGTCCGGCACGTGCCGCGTCGCCTGCCGCTGATCGGCCACGTAGGAGAGCAGGTTGTCCTGCGCCCACTTGTCCAGCCCGGCCGCGGCGATGCGCTCGCGCGCCGCGTCCTCCTCCGCGGAAGCCAGCTCCCGGACGAAGGCCCCCAGCGCGCGCCCCAGCTCCAGCGGGCGCCCCGGCGAGTCCCCGCGCCAGAACGGCATCCGCGCCGCCTGCCCGGGGGCGGGCACGACCACGACCCGGTCGTGGGTGATGTCCTCCACCCGCCACGCCGAGGTCCCCAACAGGAACGTGTCCCCGACGCGCGACTCGTAGACCATCTCCTCGTCGAGCTCGCCCACGCGCGTGCCGCCGCGACCGTCCCCCTCACCCGGTGTCGTCACGAGGAACAGCCCCCGGTCCGGGATCGTGCCCCCGGAGGTGACGGCCAGCCGCTGCGCCCCGGGGCGGGCCCGCAGCTCCTCGTCGACCCGGTCCCACACCAGACGCGCCCGCAGATCGCCGAACTCCTCGCTCGGATAGCGGCCCGCGAGCATGTCCAGCACCGCGCGCAGCGCGGAATCCGGCAACCCCGCGAACGGCGCGGCCCTGCGCACCACACCGGCCAGCTCGGCGAGCCCCCAGTCCGCCATCGCCACCATCGCCACGACCTGCTGGGCCAGCACGTCCAGCGGGTTGCGCGGGTAGGAGAGCTCCTCGATGAGCCCCTCGGCCATCCGCTCGCCGACCACCGCGCAGCCGATGAGGTCCCCGCGGAACTTGGGGAACACCACCCCGTGCGAAGCCGCGTCCACGTGGTGCCCCGCCCGCCCGATGCGCTGCAACCCGGAGGCCACGCTCGGCGGCGTCTCCACCTGGATCACCAGGTCGACCGCGCCCATGTCGATGCCCAGCTCCAGCGAGGAGGTGGCCACCACGCAGGCCAGCGAGCCGGACTTGAGCTCGTCCTCCACCTGCGAGCGCTGCTCCCGGGACATCGACCCGTGGTGCGCCCGCGCCACAGCGCGGTCGCTGCCCGCGGTCACCCCGGACGCGCCCGGAGCCGCGGCCGGGAACTCGGCCACCGCGGGCTCGTCCCCCTCCTGCTCGGCTGCGAGCTCGTTGAGCCCCGCGGTGAGGCGTTCGGCCAGCCGGCGCGAGTTGGCGAACACGATCGTCGACCGGTGCTGCCGCACGAGCTCGAGCACGCGCTCCCGCACCGACGGCCAGATCGAGGCGTGCCGGTCCGCCCCCGCCGCCGAGGCCGCAGCAGGCCGCCCCGCCCCGGTGGGCCCCTCCGCGCCGCTCAGCTCGGCCATGTCCGGAACCGGCACCTCCACCCGCACCTCGACCTGCTTGGGGTGCTCCGGCTGCACCAGGCGCACCGGGCGCCCGCCTGCCAGGTACGTGCGGACCTCGTCGACCGGGCGGACCGTCGCCGACAGGCCGATCCGCTGCGCCGGTCGCGGCAGCAGCGCGTCCAGCCGCTCCAGCGACAGCGCCAGGTGCGCCCCGCGCTTCGTGCCCGCGACGGCGTGCACCTCGTCGAGGATCACCGTCTGCACACCGCGCAGCGCCTCCCGCGCCGCGGAAGTCAGCAGCAGGAACAGCGATTCGGGGGTCGTCACCAGCACGTCCTGCGGTTTGCGGGCGAACGAGCGGCGGGCCTCGGAGGGCGTGTCCCCGGTGCGCACCCCCACGGTGATGTCCGGGGGCTCCTCCCCGCGGCGCTGCGCGGCCTGGCGCATCCCCGCCAGCGGCGAGCGCAGGTTCCGCTCGATGTCCGCCGCGAGCGCCTTCATCGGTGACACGTAGAGCACGCGGCAGCGGTGCTGCGGGTCCTGCGGCGGGCCGGTGGCCGCGAGCCGGTCCAGGCTCGACAGGAACGCCGCCAGCGTCTTGCCCGAACCGGTCGGGGCGACGACCAGGGTGTGCTCGCCGGCCGCGATGGTGCTCCACGCGCCGTGCTGGGCGCGCGTGGGAGCGGCGAACGCTCCGCGGAACCACTCCTGCGTGGCGGGGGAGAACGCCTCCAGCACGTCGTCCATGCCCCCATGCTGGCGCACGGGACCGACACCGCACCGGGGACGCGCGTGCGGTGCGCGGCGTGTCGGGCGTCAGCGGTTGCGCTGATCCCACAGGAACTTCACGGCGAGCACCACGACGACGAGCAGGCCCGCCCCGATGACGAGCTTGCCGAGCGGCGTGGTCAGGCCGGTGGGATCGGCCTGGGCGAGCAGCAGCACCATGCCTCCAGCGTACGAAGCACCCGTAAGCTGGTCGGCGATGCGTCACACCTTGTTCCGCGAGCGGATGACCGCCGAGTTCGGCGAGCTCCGCGCCGACATGCTCGTGCGCGACCACGTGCTGACCTCGCTCGGGGGGCGCACCGTCGACGAGGCGATCGAGGCCGGGACGCCGCCGAAGGAGGTCTGGAACGCGGTGTGCGAGGAGTTCGGCGTGCCCGCGGCCCGCCGGTAGCCGCTGGACCGGCGGTTACCGGCGGTGCGGTCAGGTCACCGCGGCGGAACCTCCGGGTGCTCCGGTTCGGAGTAGTCGGCCCACGGGTTCTGCGCGCTGATCTGCCGCTCCGGGCTGCGCCCGTGCGAGGCGTGGTGCGCGTAGGCCCGCTGCCGCTCCGCGCGCTGGTGCTCCCGCGCCCGGGCGCGCACGAGCCGGTCCTGCTCCGGCGTGGGGTGCCCCTCGGCGAAGGCGATCTCGGCGCGCGCCAGCGGGGCGAGCTCCTCGACGCGTCGTTCGTCCGCGGCGCGCTGCTCCGGCACCTCGTCCGTGGGCGGTTCGTGGTGGCGGTAGCGCACGAACGGGTTGTCCTCCGGCAGCCCGCCGCTGATCCGCCCGTAGGAGCCGAGGAAGACCAGCAGCAACCCGGCGACGAAGCTGAACACCACGTTCTCGAAGCGGAACGCCAGCACGTTCCACGGGGTGTTGATCAGGCCGAGGTTGACCAGCCCGGACAGGAAGAACAGCCCCCCGATGGTCGTCGTGGTGGTGGAGGCCACGAGACCGCCCCAGGCCGCGGCGCCCACCAGGACGACGCCGACCACCACGGAGATCAGCGCCAGGAGCCCGTTGCTGGACAGGCCGAGGACGTCGATGCCGCGGGTGGTGAACAGCGGGACGCTGTTCGACAGCCCGAGCGCTCCGAAGATCGCCAGTCCGGCTCCGAAGATCGCGGAACCGACCCGGTAGATTCGGCTCAACGGGTGGTCTGCTGGCAGATAACGATCCATCCGCATGGTCGGCACCTCCTCGGGTGCGCGGTGGGTTCGCTGCGCGCCCGCGCCCAGGCTGCGCGCCCGCCCCAGTGCGGGACGTTCAGCGCGGGACGCCGAAGGCGGGCGCGACACTGCTGAGTGTCCGCGCTGACGGGGGTGATCGCCACTGTGGCACGAACAGGTGACAGCGAGGGTGTGTCGGCCAGGTGATCGAACAGAGTTTCGCCTACGATGGGGGTGTGGGACAACCGCGCCGGTAGCGCCCGACGGACTGCGGTGTCGGTCCCTCCGCTTAGCGTGGCGACGAACGGACCTGACGTACCCCGAGGTGGACCCCGATGGCAGCCGACAAGGCGGACAAGAACCAGGACAAGAACAAGGCGCTGGAGCTGGCTCTCGCGCAGATCGACAAGCAGTACGGCAAGGGCTCGGTGATGCGCCTCGGCGAGGGGACGCGGGCTCCCGTCGAGGTCATCCCCACCGGCTCGATCTCGCTGGACGTGGCTCTGGGCACCGGCGGGCTGCCGCGGGGGCGGATCGTGGAGGTCTTCGGCCCGGAGAGCAGCGGGAAGACCTCGGTGGCGCTGCACGCGGTGGCCGGGGCCCAGCAGCAGGGGGGCACCGCGGCCTTCATCGACGCCGAGCACGCGCTCGACCCGGACTACGCCAAGGCCATCGGCGTGGACACCGACTCGCTGCTGGTGGCCCAGCCCGACACCGGCGAGCAGGCGCTGGAGATCGCGGACATGCTGATCCGCTCCGGCGCGCTGGACGCCATCGTCATCGACTCGGTGGCCGCGCTCGTGCCCAAGGCCGAGATCGAGGGCGAGATGGGCGACAGCCACGTGGGCCTGCAGGCGCGGCTGATGAGCCAGGCGCTGCGCAAGCTCACCTCGGCGCTGTACAGCGCCAAGACCACGGCGATCTTCATCAACCAGCTGCGCGAGAAGGTCGGCGTGATGTTCGGGTGCTTCAACTACTCCACCCGCGTCACGCTCGCAGACGGCTCGCAGGAGGAGATCGGCAAGATCGTTGACCAGAAGAGGGACGTCGAGGTCCTGTCCTACGACCCCGAGGCGGACCGGATCGTCCCGCGCAAGGTCGTGAACTGGTTCGACAACGGTCCGGCCGACGAGTTCCTCCAGTTCACCGTCGCGCGCTCCGGTGGCAACGGGCGCTCGCAGTTCGCCGCGACCGAGAACCACCTCATCCGCACTCCGGGCGGGTGGCGACACGCCGGTGAACTCGGCGCCGGTGACCGCGTGCTGACCGCGGAGGAGCACCTGCTCAACGAGCAGCAGTGGCAGGTCGTGCTCGGCGCCCTCATGGGGGATGGGAACCTGTCGCCGAACCGGCGCGACCGGGACGGGGTCCGCTTCCGGATGGGCCACGGGGGCCAGCAGCACGACTACCTCGACTGGAAGTGCGAGCTGCTCGGCAACGTCTCCTGTGCACGCACGAGCAACGAGCAAGGGGCTGCCTTCGCCGACTTCACCCCGCTTCCCGAGCTGCACGAGATCCACGAGGCCGTCTCCTTCGGCGACGGCAAGAAGCACCTCTCGTGGGACTACCTGAAAACGCTCGGACCATTGGCGCTGGCCGTGTGGTACATGGACGACGGCACGTTCCAACTGCGGTCGGACGGGGCGCATGAGCGCGCCCGGGGCGGCAGCGGGCGCAGCCAGATCTGCGTCGAGGCGATGAGCGAGGGCAGCAGGCAACGCCTCGTCGAGTACCTGCGCGACACCTACGCTCTCGACGTCTCCCTGGCCGTGCGGGGCGAGCGCAACATCGCGCGGCTGGAGTTCTCCGCTGCGGGAACGAGGGCGTTCCACGAGCTCATCGCGCCGTACGTGCACCCGTCGATGCAGTACAAGCTCCTGCCGCGGTTCCAGGAGCAGTTCGCCGTCGAGCCGCGCTACTCCGAGCCGCAGCAGCGGTTGGTGCCCTCGCGGATCCTCGATGTGCACGTCAAGCCGGAGACCCGCAGCATGCACCGCTTCGACATCGAGGTGGAGGGCAACCACAACTACTTCGTGGACGGCGTGATGGTGCACAACTCGCCTGAGACCACCACCGGCGGAAAGGCGCTGAAGTTCTACTCCTCGGTGCGGCTGGACGTGCGCCGGATCGAAACGCTCAAGGACGGCTCCGACGCGGTCGGCAACCGCACGCGTGTGAAGGTCGTGAAGAACAAGTGCGTCGCTGAAGGCACGCGGGTGCACGATCCGGTTACCGGTGTGACGCACCGCGTCGAGGACATCGTCGACAACCAGCTGCCCGTGCACGTCGTTGCCACGAACAAGAAGGGCGAGCTGTCGGCGCAGCCGGTCGTGTCCTGGTTCGACCAGGGCGTTCAGGACACTCTGGGACTTCGCCTCCGGGACGGTGGCGAGTTGCGGGTCACGCCCGATCACCCGGTGCTGACCGACCTGGGGTGGCGCTTGGCGCAGGACCTCGAACCCGGTGACCGGGTGGCTCGTCCGCGTCGGTTCGGCCAGTGCGGTTCCTTCGCTCCGATGCCGGCCGAGCACGCCCGGATGCTCGGCTACCTCATCGGCGACGGCTACGTCGGCGGCAAGACCCCGATCGAGTTCACCAATGCCGAGGAGCCCTTGCGGGCGGATGCCGCGCGGATCGCGGAAAGCCTGGGTTGCCGCGCCCGCTTCCGGGAAGGTTCGCTGTCCGCGGCGTTCTCGCACGAACCGGGCGCGAAGAACCGCCTGCTCGAGCTGTGCCGGGAGCACGGGATCTGGGGCACCACGGCACAGGAGAAGACGATCCCGTCGACGTTCTTCGACGAGGACATCGACAGCGACGTGCTCGGAAACCTGGTCTTCGGGATCTTCGAATCCGATGGCCACGTCTCGCAGGAGGCGACCGGTGGTCTGCGGATCGGGTTCACCACCGTGTCCGAGCAGCTCGCGCACCAGCTGCACTGGCTGCTGCTGCGGTGGGAGATCGGCAGCGTCGTCCGCAAGCGTGCAGCCGGACGTAGCGGGGGGACGATCGACGGACGCACCATCGTCGGCAAGAACGACGTCTGGGAAGTCCGCGTCTCCGGGATCGACAACGTCCAGCGGTTCGCCGAGCTCGTCCCGATGTGGGGGCCGCGCGGGAGTGCATTGACGCGGTACCTCGCGGAGTTCTCCGGCCAGTACCGCGCGTCACAGCGCAACTACGTGCCGGACGAGGTGGTCGAGCCGGTGCTGGGGCGTTTGCGCGATCTGGAGGTGAGCCCGCACCGGGCTGCGGAGCTGATCGGTGACAGGGCTGGTGCCCCAAAGCTGGGGATGCGATCGGTTCTCGGCTCACCGCGGATGCGCCGCGACCGTCTGGAGGCTCTGGCCGCGGCGTTGGAGGATCCGTTCCTGCTGGACGTGCTCAGCGACCAGCTCTGGTACTCCAAGGTGGCCGAGGTGCTGCCGCTCGAGTCCCGCCGCACCTTCGACATCGAGGTGGACGAGCTGCACAACTTCGTCGCCGACGATGTCGTGGTGCACAACTGCGCACCTCCCTTCAAACAGGCGGAGTTCGACATCATCTACGGCGTCGGGATCAGCCGCGAGGGCTCGCTCATCGACATGGGCGTCGAGCACGGCATCATCCGCAAGTCCGGGGCCTGGTACACCTACGAGGGCGACCAGCTGGGCCAGGGCAAGGAGAACGCTCGCAAGTACCTGCGGGAGAACCCGGACACCGCCAACGAGATCGAGAAGAAGATCAAGGAGAAGATCGGGCTCGGCGCCAACGCGGGAACCTCCGCCGAGGCCGCCGAGGACGGCGGTGACGACGAGGCCGCTCCGGTGGACTTCTGATCCGTCATGGCAGGTGGTGAGCAGCGCGGCGGCGGAGGAGGAACGCGGCCTCCCCGCCGCCGCGGCACAGCAGAGCGGCAGTGCTCGGAGGAAGCCTCCACCGAGCGCGCAGCAGGGCGCGCCGGGACCGAGGACGCCCCGGTCCCTTCGACGGACGACCCGGTCTCTTCGGTGGACGTCCCGAGCGGTTCGGTGGGCACCTCGGCGGACTCCGCCGCGACTCCGGACGAGGCGGAGCGCGGCGGTGGATCTCGGAGGCGCGGTTCCGGGCGAGGTGCGGAGGCCGCGGAGGATCCGGAGCAGTACGCGCGGGAAGCGGTCTACCGGCTGTTGACCAGCAGGGCCCGCAGTCGTGCGGAGCTGCGCGAGGCGTTGGCGCGCAAGGAGGTCGACGCCGAGGTCATCGACAGCGTGCTGGGCAAGTTCGCCGCCGCCGGGCTGATCGACGACGCGGCCTTCGCCGAGGAGTGGGTGGCCTCCCGCAGGCGCTCGCGCGGGCTGGGGCGTCGCGCTCTGGGGTACGAGCTGCGCAAGAAGGGCATCGACGAGGAGATCATCGCCTCCGTTCTGGCCACTGCGGACAACGAGGACGAGGAGGAGCGGGCGCGGGAACTCGTGCGCCGCAAGCTGGCCGCCTCGCGCGGTGGTGATGCGGCCGCGGTGACCCGGCGGCTGGTGGGCATGCTCGCGCGGCGGGGCTACGCGGAGGGGCTCGCCTTCCGCGTGGTGCGCGAAGAGCTCGAGTCCTCCGGTGCGGACGGGTCGGAGCTGGACGAGGAGATTCCGTGACGACGTCCGCACCGCGATCGACTTCCGGCCGCTAGAGTGGGCGCACGTGACTGCTTTGGCTGACCGAGAAGCCCCGTCCCGTCCGCGTCCGGAGCACATCGTCTGGGACTGGAACGGCACGCTCCTGGCCGACAACCACGCCGTTCTCGCCGCGGTGAACGCGGTGTGCGAGGAGTTCGAACGTGCCCCGATCGATCTGGAGCACTGGCGGGCGATCTTCAGCCGCCCGTTGCAGGCCTGCTACGAGCGGCTGCTCGACCGCTCCCTCGATGCGGCGGACTGGGCGCGGATCGATGCGCTGTACCACGACGCCTACCGCGAGCTGCTGCACACCTGCGGGCTCGCCGACGGGGTGCCGGAGCGGTTGCACGTCTGGGCCGAGGCGGGCGGCAGCCAGTCGCTGCTGTCCATGTGGTTCCACGAGGAGCTCGTTCCGCTGGTGGAGAAGCTCGGCCTGGCCGAGCTGTTCGACCGGGTCGACGGGATCCGCGAGCAGGTCGGCGGCGGTTCCAAGGCGGCCTACCTGCAGCGCCACCTGGAACGTCTCGGTCGGCGGCCGCACGAGGCGGTGCTCATCGGTGACGTCGTCGACGACGCCGAGGCCGCGGCGCAGGTGGGTGCGCACTGCGTGCTGGTGAGCACCGGAGTGATGAGCCGGGCCTCGCTGGTGGAGACCGGCGTGCCGGTGTGCGACTCGGTGGAGGAGGCGGTGGCGCGCATCGCCGCCCCCACCGGCTGAACGCCCGTCCTTCGGGTGCGCGCGATTCCCACCTGGTCAGCAGGCACTTCCGGTCGCGCACCTCTCCGGCCGCAGCGGTGCAGCTGGGCCGCTGGGGTGTGCGCGGTGCCGCTGGGTTCGCGAGCGCGTCGCAGCGCGTCCCGGGCCGCAGCACGCTCCCCGAGCCCGGTACGCCCCGAGCGCCGGTAGATGCGGCTCGCACGGCACCGCGAGCGGGCGGCCGACGCCCTGCCGGACCGATGCGGGTGCCGGGCCGGATGCGGGGTGCGCCTCCCGCAGCCGGCCCGCAGCCGTGCCGCACCGCTGACGCGGACGGTCCTACCGCAGCGCAGCGGCCTGCGCGGCGAGGGATTCCACGGTGGCCCAGTCGCCGGAGAGCAGCGATTCCTTCGGGGTCAGCCAGGTTCCGCCTACGCACCCCACGTTCGGCAGCGCCAGGTAGTCCTGCGCGTTGTCCGGGGTGACCCCGCCGGTGGGGCAGAACCGCAGGTGCGGCAGCGGTCCGGCCAGCGCCTTGAGGTAGGGCACGCCCCCGCTGGGACCGGCGGGGAAGAACTTCATCGCGGTGACCCCGCGTTCGGCCACATGCATCGCTTCGGAGGCGGTGCTCACGCCTGCCAGGTAGGGCAGGCCCGTGCCCGCGACGTCGTCGAGCAGCCGGTCGGTGGCCGCCGGGGTGACGATGTAGCGCGCTCCGGCATCCGCGGCCCGCTTGGCCTGCCCGGGTTCGGTGACCGTTCCGGCGCCGACGACGATGTCCGGGACCTCGCGGGCGATCCGTTCGATCGCGGGCAGCCCGGCCGGGGTGCGCAGGGTGACCTCGATCGTGGTGATGCCGCCGCGCAGGAGCGCGTTGGCCAGCGGCGCGGCGGCCGCGGCGTCGTCGAGGGCGACGACGGGCACGACCGGGCTCAGCTCGAGCAGGTCGGTGCTGTCCATGATCCTCCGTCCTGTGGGGTCGCTCATGCGGGCTGGTCGCTGGTGTGCTGCTGGAACGCGGTGAACACGCTGGCGCCGTGGTCGGCGCGTCCCACGACGTCGCGGAAGGCGGCGAACAGCTCCCTGCCGGTGCCGTGCTGGACGCTGGGTGCGGCCGGGGCGAGTTCGCGCGCGGCGAGCTCCTCGTCGCCGACGAGCACCTCCAGCGTTCCGCGGGTGGCGTCGAAGCGCACCACGTCGCCGTCGCGCAGCTTCGCCAGCGCACCGCCGGCGCTCGCTTCCGGCGTGACGTGCATCGCCGTGGGAATCTTGCCGGACGCGCCGGACATGCGCCCGTCGGTGAGCAGCGCGACCTGCTGCCCGCGGTCCTGCAGCACGCCGAGCGCAGGGGTGAGCCCGTGCAGTTCGGGCATCCCGTTGGCCTTGGGGCCCTGGTTGCGGATCACGACGACGACGTCCTCGGTGAGCTCGTCCTGCTGGAAGGCCGTGGTGAACGACTGCTGGTCGTCGAAGATCCGCGCGGGCGCGGTGACCGTCTGGTGCTCCGGGCTGACAGCGGAGATCTTGGTCACGCCGCGGCCGAGGTTGCCGGTGAGCACGCGCAGCCCGCCGTCGGAGGCGAAAGGCTCGTCGATGTTGCGCAGCACCGCGGTGTCCTGGCTCGTGCGCGGGCCCTCGTGCCAGACGAGCTGCCCGTCCTCGAGGAACGGCTGCCTGCGGTAGTGGTCGAGTCCGCGCCCGGCGACGGTGGGCACGTCGGCGTGCAGCAGGCCGGCGTCGAGCAGCTGGCCGACGAGGGTCTGCACGCCGCCGGCGGCGGCGAAGTGGTTGATGTCGGCCTTGCCGTTGGGGTAGACGTGCGCCAGCGTGGGCACCACCGCGGAGAGGTCGTTGAAGTCGTCCCAGGTCAGTTCGATGCCGGCGGCTTTGGCGATGGCCACGAGGTGCAGCGTGTGGTTGGTCGATCCGCCGGTGGACAGCAGCCCGACGACGCCGTTGACCAGCGACCGCTCGTTGACCACCTCCCCGAGCGGGGTGTCGAGCTCGACGGCGCGCCTGCCGGCGTGCTCGGTGAGCGCCTGGCGCAGCGGGGTGTTCGGCGGCACGAAGCTCGTCCCGGGCAGCTGCAGGCCCATGACCTCCACGACGAGCTGGTTGGAGTTCGCGGTGCCGTAGAAGGTGCAGGTGCCGGGGGAGTGGTAGGAGGCCGCTTCGGCGTCGAGGAGGTCCTCGCGGGTGGCCTTGCCCTCGGCGAACTGCTGGCGGATGCGGCTCTTCTCGCTGTTCGGCATGCCGGACGGCATGGGTCCGGCGGGCACGAGCTGCATCGGCAGGTGGCCGAACGACAGCCCGCCGATGAGCAGGCCGGGCACGATCTTGTCGCACACGCCGAGCAGCAGTGCGCTGTCGAACATCTCGTGGGACAGCGCCACCCCGGTGGCCATGGCGATCACTTCGCGGGAGAACAGCGACAGTTCCATCCCGGTGCGCGCCTGCGTGATGCCGTCGCACATGGCGGGAACGCCACCGGCGAACTGGGCGACACCGCCGGCTTCGCGCACGGCGTCCTTGATCCACGCGGGGAAGTCGGCGAAGGGCTGGTGAGCGGAGAGCATGTCGTTGTAGGCGGACACGATCGCCACGCCCGGTTTCCGCGCGCCGCGGATGCTGAGCCGGTCGGTGCCGCTGCAGGCGGCGAAGCCGTGGGCGAGGTTGCTGCACGGCATGTCGGCGCGGACGGGTTCGGTGGACGCGGCGGCGCGCATCCTGTCGAGGTAGGCACGGCGGCTCGGCTCGCTGCGCTCGGCGATCCGCTGGGTCACTTCCGCGACGACGCGGTGCGGGCTGCCATGCGACGACATAGATCGCCTCCGTTCGTGGTGGATGCGTGGCGACGTCGTTGGCGCCTATGACAGCGAACACACTAGTGGGTGAGGTCCCGTTTTCCCAAACGATCCAGTGGGACAAAGCCGTCATCACGGGTTCCTGGACGCGCGCTCCGGCGCGGCCGGCCGCGCCGGAGCTACCGGCAGCTCCGCGGTGCCCGGGCCTGGGCACCGGGCAGGATCGTGGTGCTCGCGGGGACGGTGTGCCAGGCTTGATCGGGTCGCGTGAGCGATCGGCAACGGCGAGGATCCGGCGAGGCTGGGACGGGATGCGCACTCTGACGGCACGGGCGGCGGTGAGCACCGCCGTCGCGGCGGTGGTGGTTTGCGGGGCGGCGGCGTGCGGCGCGCCCGAGAACGCGGCGCAGGGCCCGCCTCCGGAGCCGTCGGCTCCGTCCGCCTCGGCAGGTCCCGCTGCTCCGGGGACGTCCTCCGCGGCGCCGGACACCGATGTCGGGCTGTCCTCCTCGCCGCGGCTGGCGGAGATCCGGCAGCGGGGCAAGCTGCTGGTGGGGGTCAGCGCCGACGCGCCCGAGTTCGTCACGCGCGAAGGCGCCGGCGAGTACAGCGGGTTCGACGTGGAGATCGCGAAGGTCCTCGCCGAGCGGCTCGGTCTCGATCCGGAGACGCAGGTGGCGTTCCGCCGGCTGCCCGGGAGCATGCTCCGCGACGGCGTCGCCGGCGGGAACGTCGACCTGCTGCTGGGGCCGCCGCAGGGCGGTCTGCCCGCGGCGGGCACCTACGCCGTGGTCGACGGCGGGTCGCGGGTGGTCACCGTGCCGCCCGGGGACCGGCGTTTCCGGGAGGAGCTGCGCGGCTACCTCGACGAGGCGATCGCCGGCGGCGCGTGGCAGCGCGCCTACGACGCGACGCTGGGTGAGCGGGGCGTTCCCGCCGAGCCCCGGTGAGGCCGGCAGCGCCGCTCAGCTGCCCGTCGTCGGTGCGAGTTCGCGTTCGGCGGTGCGGGTGCTCCGGGAGCGGCCCAGGCGCCGTTCGACGTGGACGGCCAGCCGCGTGAGCGCGTAGTTGATCGCGATGAACAGCGCGGCCACGGTGAGGTACATCGGGATGGGGTTGTGCAGGCTCTGGATGATGATCTGCGCCTGCCGCAGCGTCTCCGGGTAGGAGATGATGAACGCCAGCGACGTGTCCTTGACGATGACGACGAGCTGGCTGATCAGGGCCGGCAGCATCGCGCGGAAGGCCTGCGGCAGCAGGATGCTCCGCAGCACCTGGCCGCGCCGCATGCCGAGCGCGGAGGCCGCTTCGCCCTGCCCGCGCGGCACCGCGAGCACCCCGGCGCGGATGATCTCCGCGATGATCACCGAGTTGTACGCGGTCAGTCCGATGACCAGGAACCACAGCGCCGAGAGGTCCAGGCCGAGCTCGGGCAGCACCCGGTAGGCGAAGAAGATCGCGATGACCACGGGCACGCCGCGGAGCAGCTCGACGGTGCCGACGATGATCCAGCGGTACCAGGCGGCGCCGGTGATCCGCGTCAGCGCCAGCGCGGTGCCCACGAGCAGCGAGAGGGCCATGGCCAGGGCGGCCGCGGCGAGCGTGTTGACCAGCGCCAGCCCCATCAGCCGCCACAGCGGCAGGAACGTGCCGTCGGTGGGATCGATGATCGGACCCCACTTGGCCACGGTGAACTGGTCGGCCAGGGCGAGCCGGGCGACGACCCAGGCCAGCACGAGGGCCAGCACGGCGCTGACGGCGATGCTCCACAGCCGGGAGCGCCGCTGCGCGCGGGGGCCGGGGGTTTCGTACAGCACCGAGTCGGTCATCGGGCGAGCGCCACCTTTCGTTCCACGACGCCGAGCAGCAGCCCCGCCGGGATCGTGAGGATGAGATAGCCGAGGACGACGCCGGCCAGCACCGGCAGCGCGGCGTAGCCCTGCGCCGAGGTCAGCGACTCGCCGACGGCGAAGAGGTCACCGCCGACGCCGAAGGCACCGGCGATCGCCGAGTTCTTGATCATCGCGATGAGCACGTTGCCCAGCGGCGGGATGACGGTGCGCACCGCCTGCGGCAGCACCACCAGCGACAGGGCCTGGTCGAAGCGCAGCCCGATTGCCCGCGCCGCTTCCGCCTGCCCCGGCGGTACCGAGTTGATGCCGCTGCGCACCGCTTCGCACACGAACGCCGAGGTGTACAGCGCGAGCCCGGCGGTGCCGAACCAGAAGTACGACCCGTTGACGCCCAGTTCCGGCAGGCCGAAGGCCATGAAGAACAGCACGACCGTCAGCGGGCAGTTGCGCAGGACCGTCACCCACGCGGTGCCCACGGCGCGCAGCGGCGGCAGCGGGGACACGCGGCACGCGGCGGCGGCCACGCCGAGCAGCAGCGCCAGAACGCCCGAGTACAGGCAGATGCGCAGGGTCCGCACCAGGCCGCTGGCGTATTCGGGGAGGTTGTCGACGATCACGTGCATGGGCGCTCCGGAGCGTGCGGCTCGCGCGCAGCCCGGCGGGCCGCCGGCGAGCGGGGTCGGCGGTCGTTCAGGTGCAGGGGTCGGGCTCGGGCAGTCGCGGTGTCTCCGGTGCGACCGCCCCGGCCGTGGCTGCCCAGGCCTGCCGGTAGGTGCCGTCCCGCGCGGCGTCGGCGAGGCTGCGGTTGATGAACTCGCAGAACCGCCGGTCGCCGCGGTGGATGCCGATGCCGTAGGGCTCGGAGGTGAAGGTGTTGCGAACGAGCTCGAACTTCCCGCCGCTCTCGGCGACGAGCCCCATGAGGATGACGTTGTCGGTGGTCACTGCCTGCACCTGACCGGTGCGCAGCGCGTCGGCGCACTTGGAGTAGACGTCGAACAGCACGAGCTGGTCGTCGTCGACGTACTCGCGGATCTCCTCCGAGGGAGTCGAGCCGGTCACCGAGCACACCTTCGCGCCCGTCTCGCGCAGCGATTCCGGTCCGGTGATGCTCGTGTTGCCGGCGCGGACCATGAGGTCCTGGCCCGCCTCGTAGTACGGCCCGGCGAAGCTGATGCGCTCGCGGCGCTCGTCGTTGATCGTGTAGGTCGCCACGACCATGTCGACCTTGCCCTGCTCGATGATCTCCTCGCGGGTCTTGCTCGGTGCTTCGACCCACGTGATGTCGTCCGGGGAGATGCCGAGCCGACCGGCGATGATGCGGGCGATCTCGACGTCGAACCCGATCGCGCCCTCCGCGGTCTGCAGCCCGAACAGCGGCTGGTCGAACTTGACGCCGACGCGGATGCTGCCCTGGTCGTGCAGCCGCGCCATCGTCGTGCCCGGTGCGAAGCCCGGGTCGTGCACCACCTGCACGTCGGGGCGGTTCTCCGTGCCCTGGGCCAGCCGGTTCTCCGGGTTGCCGCAGGCGGTGAGGGCGAGGGCGAGGACGGTCGCGAACGCGGCGGCGCACCGGAAGCGGCGCGCGCTGCCGCTGCCTCGGGGGGTGCGGTTCAGCTGAGTCAGCACGTCGGTCACCGCTCGCTTCAGTGGACGAGGATCTTGTCGAGGAAGTCCCGGGCGCGTGCGCTCGCGGGAGCGGTGAAGAACTCCTCGGGGGTGGAGTCCTCGGCGACCTCGCCGCCGGACATGAACAGCACGCGGTGAGCGGCCCGGCGCGCGAACCCCATCTCGTGGGTGACCACGAGCATCGTCATGCCCTCCTCGGCGAGCCCGGTCATCACGTCGAGCACCTCGGTGACCATCTCCGGGTCGAGCGCGGAGGTCGGTTCGTCGAAGAGCATCACCTTCGGCCGCATCGCCAGGGCGCGGGCGATCGCGGCGCGCTGCTGCTGTCCGCCGGACAGCTGCGCCGGGTGCTTGTCGGCCTGGTCGGCGATGCCGACGCGCTCCAGCAGCTGCACGGCCTCGTCGCGGGCGGTGGCGCGGTCCCGGCCGCGCACCTTGATAGGGCCGAGCGTCACGTTGTCCAGCACGGTCTTGTGCGCGAACAGGTTGAACTGCTGGAAGACCATGCCGACATCGGCCCGCAGGCGGGCGAGTTCGCGCCCCTCGGCCGGCAGCGGGGTGCCGTCGATCGCCACCGTTCCCGCGTCGACCGGTTCGAGCCGGTTGACCACGCGGCACAGCGTGGACTTGCCGGAACCGGAGGGGCCGAGGACGACGGCGACCTGCCCGGCCGGGATGTCCAGGTCGATGCCGCGCAGCACGTGCGCGGAACCGAAGTGCTTGTCCACGCCGGACATGCTGATCATGGGCGTGTCCGGTGCGTTCGTGCTCATCCGCGCTCCCGCGACGTGGTGACCGGTGCTGGTGATCACCGAAATCTAGGCGCGCAGCCGGGGCACGTCCATACCTGCGCGGTGACGAGAAGTTGCGGATCGGTTACGCGTTCCGGTGACGCGTTCGGTGCGGGGTCGCAACCGCGGGCCGTGCGGCGCGGGTCCGCGGGCGTCGCGGCTGCGGGGACGGCGGTCCCGCTGGGCACGGGCCGCGTCGTGTGCCCGTGTCACCAGGGGATACGGTGGGAGCATGCCCGAGCGCACCGTTCCACGATCGTATGAGGTTCGCACGTTCGGATGTCAGATGAACGTGCACGACTCCGAACGCCTCGCCGGCATGCTCGAGGACGCGGGCTACGTCAGAGCCGAGCCGGAGTCGGAGGCCGACATCATCGTGTTCAACACGTGCGCGGTGCGGGAGAACGCCGACAACCGGCTCTACGGCACCCTCGGCCACCTGCGCCCGGCCAAGCAGCGCAACCCCGACATGCAGATCGCCGTCGGCGGGTGCCTGGCGCAGAAGGACCGGGACGCGATCACGCGTCGCGCCCCGTGGGTCGACGTGGTCTTCGGCACGCACAACCTCGACGCGCTGCCCACCCTGCTCGACCGGGCGCGGCACAACGACGAGGCCCAGGTGGAGATCCGCGAAGCGCTCGAGACGTTCCCGTCCACCCTGCCCGCGCGCCGCGAGTCGGCCTACTCCGGTTGGGTGTCGATCTCTGTCGGGTGCAACAACACGTGCACCTTCTGCATCGTTCCCTCGTTGCGCGGCAAGGAGAAGGACCGCCGGCCGGGCGAGATCCTCTCCGAGGTCGACGCGCTGGTCTCCGAGGGCGTGCTCGAGGTGACGCTGCTCGGGCAGAACGTCAACGCCTACGGCGTCGAGTTCGGTGACCGCCGGGCGTTCGGCAAGCTGCTGCGCTCGTGCGGCGAGGTCGACGGCCTGGAACGCGTCCGGTTCACCTCCCCGCACCCGCGGGACTTCACCGACGACGTGATCGCGGCGATGGCTGAGACGGGCAACGTCTGCCCGCAGCTGCACATGCCGCTGCAGTCCGGTTCCGACCGGGTGCTCAAGGCCATGCGCCGCTCCTACCGCTCGGAGCGCTTCCTCAACATCGTGCGCAACGTGCGCGAAGCGATGCCGCACGCGGCCATCACCACCGACATCATCGTCGGCTTCCCCGGGGAGACCGAGGAGGACTTCGAGGCCACGCTGGAGGTCGTGCGGCAGGCGCGGTTCGCCAGCGCCTTCACGTTCCAGTACTCCCCGCGCCCCGGCACGCCCGCGGCGGAGCTGCCCGGCCACCTGCCGAAGGAGGTCGTGCAGGAGCGCTACGACCGGCTGATCGAGCTGCAGAACCGGATCTCCGCCGAGGAGAACGAGAAGCTCGTCGGCGGCACCGTCGAACTGCTCGTGGCCGAGGGGCAGGGCCGCAAGGACAGCGAGACGCACCGGTTGACCGGGCGCGCTCGCGACGGGCGGCTCGTGCACTTCACGCCGACCGGGCACGTCGACGGGCAGGTCCGCCCGGGCGATGTCGTGCACACCACCGTCACACGTGCGGCCCCGCACCACCTGGTCGCGGACACCGATGTGCTGACGCACCGCCGCACCCGCGCCGGGGACCACTGGGAGGAAGGCGTCCGCCCGAAGACCTCGGGGGTCAGCCTGGGCCTGCCCGCGGTCGGTGCGCCGGCCGAGGCGACGAGCAGCCAGCAGGGGTGTGGGTGTTGAGCGAGCACGGATCCGGGGACGAGCCGAACACCTCGCGGGCGGCCGGTCCGGACGATACCGAGCGCCAGGTGACCCGGGAGCTCTCCCGCGCCGAGAAGGAGGTGCTGCGGCGCATCGACCCGGGCAGGCGCGCGGTGACCATCGCTGCGGTCATGCTGGTGCTCGTGCTGTCGTGGGTGCTGCCCTGGGTCGGCAGCGCCACCGGGTGGCAGGTGCTCGTCGGGCGGACCGCGGAGTCGCTGGACGTGGGGCTGCTGCCGCACATGTTCGCGATCAATTCGACGATCGTCGGTCTCGGGCTGAGCGCGCTGACCCTGATCACGCGCCGCTGGGCGCTGTCGTTCCTCACCGGCGCGCTCGGCGCCGTGGTGAGCCTGGAGGGCGTGATCGCGATCTGGTCGCGGCAGACGAATCCGCAGGAGGGGCCGGGGCTGGGCCTCGTGCTCGCCGCGCTGTGCATGATCGTGCTGGCCGTGCAGTGGGTGCGCATCATGTGGAGCCGCGACTGAGCCCGGTGCGTGCGGGCGCCACCGACCGTCGCAACGCTCCTGGTGGGACGGCGGCAGCCGGTGGCGGGCTGCGGGCGCGGGTGCGCTCGCTCGGTGCACGGGCCGCTGCGAACGCGCTCCACCGGCCGCCGGAGCGGGGCGGTGCGCAGGCGCCGCCCCGGCGGGTGATCAGCGGTCGGCCAGCGCCTGCTCCGCGGCGGTGAGCCATTCCCGCCACTGCTGCGCCTGCTGCTCGGCCTGCTGCGCGCGCTTCTCGTCGCCGGCCGCTCGCGCTTTGGCGGCCTGCGACTCGAACTGCTCGACGCGTTCGCGGAACTGCGCCACCCGTGCCTGCGCCTCCGGATCGGTGCGGCGCCACCGGGCGTCGGCCGCCGAGCGGACCCGGTCCACCACGGTCCGCAGGCGCCCCTCGAGCTCCCGCATCCGGTCCCGCGGCACCTTGCCGATCCCGTCCCACTGCTGCTGGACCCGCTGCAGCTGCTGCTGCGCCGCCTCCAGACCGGCCGACGGGTCGATCTGCTCGGCCTCGGCCAGCAGCGCCTCCTTCTGCCGCGCGTTCTCCTGGAACTCCGCGTCGCGGGCGGCGTAGGCCTCCGACCGGCGGCTGAAGAACCGGTCCTGCGCGGCGCGGAACCGCTTCCAGAGGGCCTCCTCGCTGTCCTTGGGCGCGCGTCCGGCGGCTTTCCACTCGGACATGAGGTTCTTGTAGCGCTGCGCGGTCTCGACCCAGTCGGTCGATTCGGTCAGCGACTCGGCCTCGGCGACGAGCTCCTGCTTGCGCGACTTGGCCGCGGCGCGCTGCCGGTCCAGTTCGGCGAAGTGCGAACCGCGCCGCCGGCTGAAGGCGTCCCGCGCTTTGGAGAACCGCCGCCACAGCTGCTCGTCGGTCTTGCGGTCGACGCCGCGGATGCTCTTCCACTCGTCGAGCATCTGCCGCAGCCGGTCGCCGGCGGACTTCCAGTTGGTCGACTCGGCGGCGATCTGCTCGGCCTCGGCCACGAGCGCTTCCTTCCGCGCCGTCGCCTCCGCGCGGGCCTGCTCCCGCGCCTGCTTGGCCTGCTCCACGGCGTGCTCGGCCCGGGCGATGACGTGCTCGATCCTCCGGTGCAGCGCGTCGAGGTCGCCGACCACGTCCGCGCCGGTGGCCCGGTCGCGCAGGTGGCGGGCGCTGGTGAGCGTCTGCTTCGGGTCGCCCGCCTGCGTGCTCAGCCGGGACTCCAGCAGTTCGGCCTCCGTGCGCAGGTCGTCGAACTTCCGCGCGAAGTGCTCCAGGCCTTCGGCGGCATCGCCGGCCTGCCAGGAACCGACGGAGCGCTCACCGTCGTCGGTGCGCACGTACACCGTTCCCGCGTCGTCGACGCGTCCCCAACGGGCCGGGTCGGCTGCCGCGCTCGGCACGGCTGGCGGCGTGCGGGACGGCTCCTCCGGGTCCGTGGGGTGCCCGGCGGCCTCGGGGTTGGTGTCCTGGTTGGTCATGGCCGGCTTCCTCCTCGCGTGCCCGCTCGTGGGTGCAACGGGCGCCCCGCGGTGGTTGTCGCGGGGCCCAGCAAGCGGCGCCGGGACCGCAGCGGCGGTGTCCGGTGTCCGCTGGCGCATTCAAACAGGTCGGCTCGGGAATCGGTACTCCACGGTCGGTGAGCCGTCGACCGCGGCGGTGGCGAAACCCGCGTTGGTTTTCGGTTGTGCTCGCCCGCGCTGCCCTGCCGCGTTCGCTCGGCCAGCTGTTCGGGCGAGTTGTTCGGGCAAGGTAACCCGGACCACGCGGCGGACGGCGAGCGGGAGCGGACGCGCGGTGCGCACGTGCGTCGTGCCGGCCGTTACGGTGCGCGTCGTGCTCTCCCACATCGTCGTGCTGCCGTGCCCACCGCTGCTGGTTCCCGAGTTGACCGTCCGGTCCACCCCGGAGGTCCAGCAGCTCCGGGACGCGTGTTCGCGGGCTGTGTCCAGTCTGACTGACGAGGCCACCGAGTGGGTGGCTCTCGGGGTGGATCAGTCCGGTGAACGTCGATGTGCGGCGGGGACCACCGGCAGCTTCGCCGGTTTCGGCGTGGACCGGGTGGTGACCCTCTCCCGCGAGCGCTCCGCCGGGCGGGCCGACCGGACGCTGCCGCTGCCGGTGCTGGTGGCGGGACTGCTGCGGGAACAGGCCGGGCACCGCTCGGTCGAGGTGCAGCTGCTCGGTCCGGACACCTCGGCCGATCGGGCGCGGCGTGCCGGGACCGCCCTCGCGGACGGCTCGGGTGCCCGCGCCCTGCTCGTGTTCGCCGACGGCTCCAACCGCTGCGACGAGCGCTCCCCGTACGCCCCGGACCCGCGGGCGCCCGCGTTCGACGAGCACGTGCGTTCACTGCTGGCCACCACCGACATCGCCGGTCTGCGCGAGCTCGACGCCGGGGCGGGAGGGGAGCTGGGCGTTCCCGGCGTGCCCGCGCTGTGGGCCGCCGCTGCTGCCGCCGAGCGGGCAGGAGGGGAGTGGGACTCGCAGGTGGAGTACTCGGCCGCCCCGTTCGGGGTCACCTACCACGTCGCCGTGTGGCGCCGCGCTCTCGCCGTGTGAAGCCGCGCAGGCACCGGGCGGTGCCGCGCCGGTGCGGTGGGTGCAGCGCCGGCGGCGGGTGAGCACGTGCCGGCCGCTGACCGCGGCGCGGTCGTGCGGTCCGCGAGCAGTACCGTCGAGGGGTGTCCGCGAATTCCGATGCGCCACCGCTGCTCGTGATCGTCGGCCCCACCGCGACCGGCAAGTCCGACCTCGCCGTGGCCCTCGCCGAACAGCTCGGCGGTGAGGTGGTCAACGCGGACGCGATGCAGCTCTACCGGGGCATGGACATCGGCACCGCGAAGCTGCCCGTGGAGCACCGGCGGGGGATCCCGCACCACCAGCTCGACGTCCTCGACATCACCGAAACGGCCTCGGTCGCTGCGTACCAGCCGCAGGCGCGGACCGCGGTGGAGGGCGCCCGCTCCCGCGGCCGCACCCCGGTGCTCGTCGGTGGTTCGGGGTTGTACGTGCAGGCGGTGGTCGACGAGCTGTCCTTCCCCGGCACCGATCCGGACGTGCGGGCCGGGTGGGAGCGGGAGCTCTCCGCCGCCGGCGCGCAGCGGCTGCACGAGCTGCTGCGCGAGCGGGACCCGCTCGCGGCCGAGTCGATCCTGCCGACGAACGGCCGGCGCATCGTCCGCGCGCTCGAGGTCATCGACATCACCGGTCGCCCCTTCTCGGCGAACCTGCCCGAACCGGGACCGGGGCGGTACGGCGCGGTGCTGGTCGGGCTGGACCGCCCCAACGCGGAGCTCGACGAGCGCGTCGACCGGCGGGTGGCGGACATGTTCGACAAGGGGCTGGTCGAGGAGGTGCGCCGGTTGGAGGCGCGGGGGCTGCGCTCGGGGCGCACCGCGAGCCGCGCCCTGGGGTACCAGCAGGTGCTCGCCGAGCTCGCCGGTGAGGGCGACATGGCCGCGGCCGCAGCGGAGACGGCGAAGCTCACCCGCCGGTTCGTGCGGCGGCAGCGCTCGTGGTTCCGCCGTGACCGGCGGATCCACTGGTTCCCCGCGGGGGAGGACCTGGTGGGCCCGATCCGGGAGCTGCTCACGCCGTAGACTGGCGGTGTGCAGTCGCAGCAGGGGCCCGCGTTCGTGAAGGGGCACGGCACGGAGAACGACTTCGTGCTGCTGCCGGATCCGGACGGTGATCTGGAACTGACCGAGCAGCGCGTCCGCGCGCTGTGCGACCGCCGCTCCGGGATCGGTGCGGACGGCGTGCTCCGCGTGGTCCGGGCGAGCGAGGTCGCCGACGCCCCGCAGGACGTTCCCGGCGACGTGTGGTTCATGGACTACCGCAACGCCGACGGGTCGCTGGCGGAGATGTGCGGCAACGGCGTGCGGGTGTTCGCGCACTACCTCGCCACCGCCGGCTACGCCGCCCCCGGTGAGCTCCGCGTGGGGACCCGCGCGGGCGTGCGCCCGGTGATCGTGCACGAGGACGGCCGGGTGTCGGTCGACATGGGGTTGGCCAAGGTCTTCGACCGGTCGGCGGCCACGCTCGGCGCTGTCACCTGCCCCGGCCTGGCCATCGACGTCGGGAACCCGCACCTGGCCTGCGTGCTGGACGACTGGGTGAGCACCCTCGACCTGAGCACCGGTCCGGACTACGACCCCGCGGTCTTCCCGCGCGGTGTCAACGTGGAGTTCGTGGACCGCCTCAGCGACGAGGAGATCCGGATGCGCGTGTACGAGCGGGGCGTGGGCGAGACCCGGTCCTGCGGCACCGGCACGGTCGCCGCGACCGTCGCCGCGCTGCACGCGGACGGGGCGGGGGTCGGCGAACGGACCGTCCACGTGCCCGGCGGCACGGTGCGCGTCACCGTCACCGCCGAGACAGCCGTGCTCACGGGGCCCGCGGTGCTCGTCGCCGAGGGGCGCGTCACACCCGCGCTGTGGTCCGCCGAGCCGCAACGGTGAAATTCGGTGGCCAGGCGTGGAACAATGGTCGGTGATATGAGGAATTCTGCGACCTGGTCCGCCGACGTCGACCACACCGGTTCCCCCGGCTCCGTGGCCGAAGCCGACGGGTACGAAGGACTTCTTCCCGCGGACACCCCGTCCGCGGGCGAGCTGGACCGGGCGGAGCGTGCTTCGTTCACGCGCGTGACCGGGTTGTCCACCGAGCTGAGCGACGTCAGCGAGGCCGAGTACCGGCGCCTGCGCATGGAGCGCGTGGTGCTCGTCGGGGTGTGGACCGACGGGGACGCGGTCCACGCCGAGGCTTCGCTGAACGAGCTCTCCCGCTTGGCCGGCACGGCCGGGTCGGAAGTGCTCGAGGGGTTCGTCCAGCGGCGCAACCGGCCCGATCCCGGCACGTTCATCGGTGCGGGCAAGGTCCACGAGCTCCGCGACGCCGTCCTCGCCACCGGCGCGGACACGGTGATCTGCGACGGCGAGCTCGCCCCGGGGCAGTTGCGCCAGCTCGAGGAGAAGCTCAAGGTCAAGGTCATCGACCGGACTGCGCTGATCCTGGACATCTTCGCCCAGCACGCCCGTTCCCGGGAGGGCAAGGCGCAGGTCGAGCTGGCCCAGCTGCAGTACTTCCTGCCCCGGCTGCGGGGTTGGGGCGACAAGATGTCGCGCCAGGCCGGTGGCCGCGCCGGCGGCGGCAACGGGGGCGTGGGCACCCGCGGCCCTGGTGAGACGAAGCTCGAAACGGACCGGCGGCGCGTGCACAAGCGCATGACCAAGCTCCGCAAGGAGCTGGAGGAGATGCGCAAGGTCCGCGAGACCAAGCGCAGCCGGCGCAACGCCAACGCCGTGCCGAGCGTGGCCGTGGCGGGCTACACCAACGCGGGCAAGTCGAGCTTGTTGAACGCGTTGACCGGGGCGGGCCTGCTCGTCGAGGACGAGCTGTTCGCGACGCTGGACACGACGGTGCGGCGCGCGGTGACCCCGGATGGTTACCCGTACACGCTGACCGACACCGTGGGCTTCGTGCGGCACTTGCCGCACCAGCTGGTCGAGGCGTTCCGCTCGACCCTGGAGGAGGTCACCGGTGCCGACCTGCTGGTGCACGTCGTCGACGGGGCCGAGGCGGAGCCGGGAGCGCAGGTCGCGGCGGTGCGCGAGGTCATCAGCGGCATCGCCCAGGAGCAGGGTGTGCGGATGCCGCCCGAGCTGCTGGTGGTCAACAAGATCGACGCGGTCGACGACACGCGCGTCGTGGAGCTGCGCCAGCTGCTGCCGGAGGCGATGTTCGTCTCCGCGCAGGGCGGCTCCGGCATCGCCGAGGTGCGCGAGGAGATCGCCTCGCGGCTGCCGCGCCCCGAGGTGTTCGTGGACGCGCTCGTGCCGTACCACCGGGGGGAGCTCGTCTCCCGCGCCTACTCGGAAGGCTCGGTCATCGATGAGGAGCACACGCCGGACGGAACGCGGATGCGCGTGAAGGCACGGCCGGAACTGGCCAATGCGCTGCGCGAGTTCGCGCACGCCTCCTCGTGAGGGACCCGGCTGCGTCGTGCGGGCCGTTGCTCAGAGCCGGCGCATGACCGCGACGACCTTGCCGAGGACGCTCGCCTCGTCGCCGAGGATCGGTTCGTAGGCCGAGTTGTGCGGCACGAGCCAGACGTGCTCCTCGGTCCGCTTGAAGGTCTTCACCGTGGCCTCGCCCTCGATCATCGCGGCCACGACGTCGCCGTTCTCGGCCTCCGGCTGCTGGCGCACGGCCACCCAGTCGCCATCGGTGATGGCCAGGTCGACCATCGAGTCCCCGACGACGCGCAGGAGGAACAGCGTCCCGTCGCCGACGATCTCCTTCGGCATCGGGTATACGTCCTCGATGGCCTCTTCCGCCAGGATCGGCCCACCGGCGGCGATGCGGCCGACGAGCGGCACGTACGCCGGGTTGGCCTGCGCGGCCCACGCGGATTCGGTGTCGCCGCCGACGAGCACACCCACGGTGCGCGGGCGGTGGGGGTCCTTGCGCAGGTAGCCCTTCCGCTCCAGGACGCGGAGCTGGTAGGCGACCGAGGAGGTGGAGGTCAGGCCCACCGCCGTGCCGATCTCGCGCACGCTCGGTGGGTAGCCGTGGTCGCGCATCCAGTCACGGATGGCCTCCAGCACCTTGCGCTGCCGTTCGCTGAGATCCTCCCCGGATTCGCCCTGCTCCGGGACGGTCGGCAGGTCGACCTGCGCGGCGGCCTCCTCGGGCGTGCTCCCCGCGCTGTCGGGAAGAGCGCTCACCATGTCGCTTGTCACCACTGCCTCCTGTTCGCGCTGTTGCAGTCCGGTCACCGGTTGCAGCCCGGTCACGTGGGGCAGCCGCGCCCGTTGGTCGAGCGTTTCCTGCGGTTCCACATTCCCATGTTCTGCGGTTTCCACAGTAGACGCATGCCCGCGGCACATCAAAACACCTGTTCGAGCTAATTTCGACGCCCGGCGCTCGCGTTCCGCGGCACCGTGGTGCACAATCGCACGCAGGTTCGATCGAACACCCTTTCGATCGAGCTGTCCGCCCGGTGCAGTGCTCGGCGGTGCTGTGGTTCACCCGATGTGGGGTTGGTCCGACGGTGTGGCGCGGGAAGGGGGCGATGGTGTGCACGAGCGGCCTTCGGGTGTGGTCTTCACCCGGGTGTGCACGGGATTCGCGGGGCGCTGCGGGCGCGGGCACGGCGTGGCCGGTGCTGCAGGTCCGGATGAGAAAGTAGGCGGCCGGGGAGCGCGCGGCTGCTCCGGACCGGCGCGGTATCCGTGCACCGGGGGGTCGTCCCGGCGCCCCGCGGGCGGCCGGAGCGACTGGGGTGAGTGGTCGGTGCTGGGCGCGGTGCTGCTGTTCGTCGCCCTCGCCACCGCCCTGCTGGGGTTCTTCGGGGGCGTCGGGGTGCTGGACGCCGAGGGGCGACCGGAAGTCGTCTCGGCGCGCTGAAGCGGGTCGCACTCGGGTTCTCCCGTGCGCGGGGAGGCGAGGGCGACTCGGGCTTCGCGGCCCGTCGGAGTGCCGGGGTGCAGCGGGAGCGGAGGTCGGTTCGGCCGGCGGCGCGGATCGCGCGTGTCGGTTTGCGTCCGCTCGGGAACCTGTCTAGAGTCGACCACAACATCTAGTAGTTACGCCCTTGTAGTTACTCCACAGCTTGGGCTCTTTACGTTTTCCCGGTCCAGCGGTGCGGAGCGCGTCCCACGCGGTCCGCGCGGTTGGTGCTGGGCAGGGGGTGCATACCGGTGCGGTGTCCGTTCTGTCGTTGCGAGGACTCGCGAGTGGTCGACTCGCGCGAGGTCGACGAAGGGCAGGCGACCCGCCGTCGGCGTTCGTGCTCGACGTGCGGTCGCCGCTTCACCACCATCGAGGAACCCGTCCTCTCGGTGGTGAAGCGTTCCGGTGTCACCGAGCCCTTCAGCCGGGAGAAGGTGGTCCGCGGCGTGCGCCGCGCCTGCCAGGGACGTCCGGTCGCCGAGGACGCCCTGCAGCAGTTGGCCCACCAGGTGGAGGAGCAGGTGCGGTCGCTGGGCGTGGCCGAGCTGCCCAGCCACGAGATCGGTTTGGCGATCCTGGGGCCGCTGCGCGATCTCGACGAGGTCGCCTACCTCCGGTTCGCCAGCGTCTACCGCAACTTCTCCTCCGTCGAGGACTTCGACGAGGAGATCGCGGACCTGCGGGCCGTGCGCAGTGATGCGCCCGCCGAAGCTGGTGGGGCGCAGCGCGGCGACGGGTAGCCCGGCAGCGGACTGCCGAGCGGGCGGTGCGCGGCGGCGCCGCGCGCGACACGACCGAACCGGACGGCGCGACCGGACGGGGAAATGCACGACGAGCGAGCGACAAGGAAGAGGGTCAGGTCATGACGGAGACCGTTGGTAGCCCGGCCGGTGCAACGGGGGAACCGGACGCAGATGCCCGGGACAGGGGCATCCGGGTGCAGCGCGTCTACACCACGGAGGGGGTGCATCCCTACGACGAGGTGACCTGGGAGCGCCGTGACGTGGTGATGACCAACTGGCGGGACGGTTCGGTCAACTTCGAGCAACGGGGTGTGGAGTTCCCCGACTTCTGGTCGGTGAACGCGGTCAACATCGTCACCAGCAAGTACTTCCGCGGGGCCGCCGGTTCGGACGAGCGGGAGAACAGCCTCAAGCAGCTCATCGACCGGGTGGTCAAGACCTACGTGGCCTCCGGCATGGAGCACGGGTACTTCGCCACCGACGAGGACGCCGAGGTCTTCGAGCACGAGCTGACCTGGATGCTGCTGAACCAGGTGTTCAGCTTCAACTCCCCGGTGTGGTTCAACGTCGGAACCTCGTCGAAGCAGCAGGTCTCGGCGTGCTTCATCCTGTCGGTCGACGACACGATGGAGTCGATCCTCGACTGGTACAAGGAAGAGGGCCTGATCTTCAAGGGCGGTTCCGGCGCCGGCCTGAACCTGTCCCGCATCCGCTCGTCGCGGGAACTGCTCTCCTCCGGCGGCACGGCCTCCGGCCCGGTGTCGTTCATGCGCGGCGCGGACGCCTCGGCGGGCACCATCAAGTCCGGCGGGGCCACCCGCCGTGCGGCCAAGATGGTCGTGCTGGACGTCGACCACCCCGACGTCGCCGAGTTCGTCGAGACGAAGTCCCGCGAGGAGCACAAGATCCGGGCCCTGCGCGACTCCGGGTTCGACATGGACCTCGGCGGGGACGACTCGTGGTCGGTGCAGTACCAGAACGCCAACAACTCCGTCCGCGTGTCCGACGAGTTCATGCGCGCGGTGGAGAGCGATGGCCAGTTCGGGCTGCGCGCCCGCACCACCGGTGAGGTCGTCGAGTCGGTCCGGGCGCGGGACCTGTTCCGCACGATGGCGAACTCCGCCTGGGAGTGCGCCGATCCCGGCCTGCAGTACGACGACACGATCAACGACTGGCACACGGCTCCCGAGACGGGGCGGATCACCGCATCCAACCCGTGCTCGGAGTACATGCACCTGGACAACTCCAGCTGCAACCTCGCGTCGCTGAACCTGATGAAGTTCCTGCGCGAGGACCTGACGTTCGACGCGGAGCTGTTCCAGAAGACCGTCGAGCTCGTCGTCACCGCGATGGACATCTCGATCTGCTTCGCTGACTTCCCGACCGAGGCCATCGGCGATACCACGCGGAAGTTCCGGCAGCTGGGCATCGGCTACGCCAACCTCGGCGCCCTGCTGATGGCCACCGGCCACGCCTACGACTCCGACGGCGGCCGGGCGCTCGCGGCGTCCGTCACCTCGTTGATGACGGGTACGGCCTACAAGCGCTCCGCGGAGCTGGCGGGCGCGGTGGGCCCGTTCGAGGGCTACAACCGCAACGCCGAGGCGCACCAGCGGGTGATGCGCAAGCACGCCGCCGCCAACGACCTGGTGCGCACCTACCACCACAACGACGCCTCGGTGCACAAGCTCGCGACGAGGGTGTGGCAGGACGGGCTCGAGATCGGCGCCCGCAACGGGTGGCGCAACGCCCAGGCCTCCGTGCTCGCACCCACCGGGACGATCGGGCTGATGATGGACTGCGACACCACCGGGGTGGAGCCGGACCTCGCGCTGGTGAAGTTCAAGAAGCTCGTCGGTGGCGGCTCGATGCAGATCGTCAACCAGACTGTTCCGCGGGCGCTGCGCGCGCTCGGCTACCAGGAGGAGCAGACCGAAGCGATCGTCGAGTACATCGCCGAGCACGGTCACGTCGTGGACGCCCCCGGGCTGAAGCCGGAGCACTACGAGGTGTTCGACTGCGCCATGGGCAAGCGCTCGATCGCCCCGATGGGACACGTGCGCATGATGGCCGCGGTGCAGCCGTTCCTGTCCGGAGCCATCTCCAAGACGGTGAACATGCCCGAGGAGGCCACCGTCGAGGACGTGGAGCAGTTGTACTTCGAGGGTTGGAAGCTCGGCCTCAAGGCGCTCGCGATCTACCGGGACAACTGCAAGGTGGGCCAGCCCCTCTCGGCCGGCAAGAGCGAGAAGGGCTCCGAGGAGAAGACCGTCGAGAAGCAGATCGAGTACCGCCCGGTCCGCAAGCGGCTGCCGAAGAAGCGGCCGAGCCAGACGGTGTCGTTCACCGTCGGCGGCGCCGAGGGGTACCTGCACGCCGGTGAGTACCCGGACGACGGGCTCGGGGAGATCTTCGTCAAGCTCGGCAAGCAGGGCTCCACGCTGGCCGGTGTCATGGACGCCTTCTCGATGTCCATCTCCGTCGGGTTGCAGTACGGCATTCCGCTGGAGTTCTACGTTTCGAAGTTCCAGAACCTGCGCTTCGAGCCAGCGGGGATGACCGACGATCCCGATGTGCGCATGGCCAGCAGCGTGCTCGACTACCTGTTCCGGCGGCTGGCGCTGGACTACCTGTCGTACGAGAAGCGGGCGCAGCTCGGGATTTTCACGATCGCCGAGCGCGAAGCGCAGGTGAACGGCGAGGACTCGGCGGAGTCCCCGCAGGGGGAGGTCGACCTGGACACCCTGCGCTCCACCGTCGACTACGACAAGCAGGGCTCCGACCGGAGTTCCCGGGAGTCCGCGGAGCGGGACTCGCAGGATTCTGATGACCGCGCGGTCGGCAGTTCCACGGACCTGCTGGAGTTGCAGCTCGGCAAGGCCGCGGACGCCCCGCTGTGCATGACGTGCGGTACGAAGATGCGTCCGTCCGGCTCCTGCTACGTCTGCGAGGGCTGCGGTTCGACCTCCGGCTGCAGCTGAAACCGGGATTCGTTGCCTCTCGTGCAGCATTGAGCACCTGACGCGGAGCCGTGCAGGTGCTGGTGGAAGGGGAGTCGACCGCACTGGTCGGCTCCCCTTCCAGGTGCCTCGGCCTGCGCGGACTGGACCGGGATCAACGATGTTGCATTCGATGCCTGGAGGGCCGGCGTGGAAGTGGCGGTCCGGTTTCTCAAGCCGGAGGCGACCAAACGTCGACGAGTGCTAGTTCAGTCAGAGCACGGTGCCATGAAAAACAGCTCCGGATCGTCTTCGTCCAGACCGTAGACGATCCCCGCGGGCCGCCAGTTCGCTGAAAGCAGCAAGGACTGCGTGGCGTGGTTGGACAAGTGGTCCCCACGGCCGCTCGCGATCAGCGGTTTGCAACACCGTCGAACAGGTACCGGGGAATCGGTGGCGCGTGCGTTCGCGAGGGCGGTCGGCGGAAGAGCACCGCGCGGCGCGGATGTTGGGGTTTCGTCCATGTCGCACACCCGTGGTTCCGGTATCACGGTGATGTGCCGAGGTGGTCGAGGAGGTTCTGCTCCTCGTCGCGGGACAGCCCGGCCGCACGGGTGCGGTCGAGACCGCGCGCCCGCTCGTCGGCGAGCGCCGTGCGCACGGTTTCGGCGAGACTTCGCGACTGCAATCCGGCCGCGAGTGCCGGGGCGGCGTCGTGTGCGACGAGCCCGCGCCAGTCTTCCGGCAACCACAGCGGCAGCGACCTCGGACCGCCCCACGGGTTGACCCCGGCTTCGGTCAGCGTGCTCGCTGCCACGGGCACGAGTTCGAGATCGGCGGATCCGACGAGCTCTGCCGTCTCCCGGAACACCGTTCCGAGTTCGGTGACCGGACCGACCGCGTCGAAGGTGCCGGCGAGGCGCTGCTCCCCCGCGATAACGATCCACGCCGCGAGGTCCCGGACATCGATGTGCTGGATGGGTTGCTCGGGAGTATCGGGGATGACGGCCTGACCGCCCCGGGCGAATCGTGCGGTCCAGTATCCGAAGCGGTCCATCTGATCTCCGGGACCGCTGATGATTCCCGGCCGCACGATGAAGCTGCGGTCGCTGCCCATCCGCTCCCGCACGGCGTTCTCGCTGGCGACCTTGATCCCGCCGTACAACTCGATGGTCAGCTCGGTGAACGCGTAGTGCCGGGTATCCGCGACCGGCTCGCACAGCGGTGCGTCGGTGGTCTGCCCCAGGGTGCTCGTGTCGGCGTAGGCGTTGATGCTGGAGACGAAGGTCCAGTGCGCCACGTGCGCGGCCAGCACCTCGAGCGCATCGTGCACCCATCCCAGCGAGCCGGTCGCCACGTCCACCACGGCGTCGAACCGCTCGCCCGTCAGCGAGCGGATCGCATCGGGCCGGTCGCGGTCGACAGTGACGAGCTCGGCACCGGCGGGAACCGAGCCGGACCGGCTCCGTGCTGCGCACACCACCTCGTGGCCGCGTGCGACCGCATCGCGGGCGACCTGCTGGGAGAGGAAGGACGTTCCACCGAGGACGAGAAGTCGCATGTCCGCCATCGTGCCCGTTTCGGTGGTGCGGCGAGCGAGGGATCGCTACCGGCGAACACCTCAGCGCCGGTGGTCGCGCCGCCACCGGCGCTCGCCGCGGAGCTCGGGCCCGCACCGGTGCGGCGTCCTCCCGGCCGCATGGCCCGTCACGTGCGACGTGGCCGGGACAGGACGTGGCCCGCCACCGCGGTCGCCGCGGTCGCGGTGCCCACCGAGGGCCACGCGCCGAGCTTCTTCGCCAGCGGGTGCGAACCGGCGAGGGCGGCGGCGTAGATCGCGCCGAGCGCCAGGGCGGGGGCGATTCCGCGCCGGCGGCGGCACAGTTCCATCGCGCCCAGTCCGGCGGCGCCAGCGACGGTCCCGGCCGCGTAGCGGTGGCCGGTGTTCCGCGCCACGAGGAAACCGCCGACGAGGCCGGTCGATGTCAGTGCGGCGGGGTGGGGCATCGTTCGCTCCTTGCTCGGGTTCTGCGGCGACTTTATCCCGCGGGGGCTGCAGCCGGTACCTCGGCGTGTCGGCCATCGCCGCCTTCGCAGCGGAACGGCGTCTTGCCCCGAACGGCGCGCGGCGGGTCTCCGTGCACGCTGCTGATCAGCGCAGATCTCGGGGAAGGCAGTGCGGACTCTTGATCGGGTGACGCACCATCGGGCGAAGATGCTTCCCATTCCAGCAGATCTGTCCACAAGGGCTTGATCTGTCCACAGTTTTTCGTTTCGTTCTTTCGCCCAGTCGCAGGGGTTTCCATCGTGGAGGCATGACGACGACACCGCTGAACATTTCGGTATCCGTATCCCGCCCGGAAGAGCTGCTCGCCGCGCTACCGCACCTGGTCGGGTTCACGCCCGCGGACTCGCTGGTCGTGCTCACCCTCCGCGGGGAGGAAGGGGACAGCTCGCTCGGTTCGGCTCTGCGCATGGACCTGCCGTGCGCGACTCGCCACGCCGAGGCGGTGCGGTACCTGCTCGACGGGCCGCTGGCCGCGCAGCGCGTGGACGCGCTGTTCGCGATCGTCATCGGAGCGCGCCGGCCCCACCGCTGCCGTGCGCACTGCCCGCCCGGGTGCGCTGCCGCCGCGGAGGTGAACGAGCACCGCTCCGCGGAGGCGGTGCGGGACGAGCACGCGGAGCTGCCGCACGCGGAACTCGTCGACCACCTCGAGCAGGCCGCGCGCCAGGCCGGGATGGGGTTCGTGCACGCCCTGTGGGCCCCGGAGATCAGCACGGGCGCCCCGTGGCGTTGTTTCCGGGAAAACGACTGCCACGGTCAGCTGCCGGACGTGCGCAGCTCCTCTGTCGCGGCCGCCATGACCGCCGCCGGCGTCGTGGCCTTCCGGGACCGCGACGAGCTGACCGAGTTGGTCGCTCCCGAGTCCACGGCGACCCGGCAGTGGCGTTCGGACCGCCTGGACACGATGTTGAGCGAACGCGAAGGCGCGGGGGAGCGCCCGGTGCGCGACGAGATCCGCACGGTCTTCGGGGCCATCGAACGCACCGGCCAGGGCGGCGCGCTCACCGAAGACGACCTGTTGCGGGTGCTCCTGGCCGTGTCGCAGACGCAGGTCCGGGACCTCGTGCTGGGAACAGCGCTCGGCCCGAAGGCCGCGGCGGCCGAGCAGCTGTGGCTCACGCTCGTGCGCAAGGCTCCCGACCCGGAAGTGGCCGACGTGGCCGCGCTGCTGGCCTTCTCGGCCTACTTGCGCGGCGACGGCGCGTTGGCGAGCGTGGCCCTCGAGCGCATCGAGCACTGCCGACCGGAGCACACGCTGGGACTGCTGCTGCGGAGAGCGGTCAACGCGGGTCTGCCGCCGGACAAGCTGCGCCGCATCGCCGAGGACGCCGCGACCGATGCGCAGATCGGCCTCGACGAGGACGGCGCCGAATGAGCCCCACTGGCGAGCGCCGCGCAGTGCACCGGGGCGGGCCCTCAGGTCGGCAGGCCTCGCTGGGCGAACTGCCAGGCGTCCCGAACGATCACGTCCAGATCGGCCCGTCGGGGGCGCCAGCCGAGCTCGTTCCGTGCGGCGTCGCTGGCGGCCACGAGGGTCGCCGGGTCGCCGGCGCGACGCGGGGCCACGTGCGCGGGGATGTCGTGTCCGGTGACCGCCCGGCACGTGTCGAGGACTTGGCGCACCGAGAACCCGGTCCCGTTGCCCAGATTGTAGATGCGGTGGGTACCCGGAGCCGCCTGTTGCAGCGCCAGCAGGTGCGCGTCCGCGAGGTCCACGACGTGGATGTAGTCGCGCACGCACGTGCCGTCGGCGGTCGGCCAGTCCTCGCCGAAGATCTGCACGTGTTCGCGCTGCCCCAGCGGGACCTGCAGGACCAGCGGGATCAGGTGCGTCTCGACCGTGTGCCGCTCCCCGAACCCGCCGTGGGCGCCGGCCACGTTGAAGTAGCGCAGGCTCACCGCGCCGAGTTCGTGCGCGGTGGCGTAGGAGGTGATCGCGTGGTCGATCGCGAGCTTCGTCGCCCCGTAGGTGTTGGTGGGCCGCGTCGCCGCGCCCTCGGTGATGGGCACCTCGGTGGGCTCGCCGTAGGTCGCCGCCGTGGAGGAGAACACCAGACGCGGCACACCGCGCGCGCGGATCGCTTCCAGCAGGCGCAGCGAGGTCACCACGTTGCCCTGCCAGTACTTGTGCGGTTCCTGCATGGACTCGCCGACGAGCGACTTGGCGGCGAAGTGCAGCACCCCGTCGAAGCCCTCGGCGAGGACCTCGTCGGCGCATTCGGCGATGTCGCCGCGCACGAACCGGCAGCCGGCCGGGACGGCGTCGGCGTGCCCGGTGGAGAGGTCGTCGACGACGACGACCTCGTGCCCCGCTTCGAGCAGGCGGGCGGCGCACACGCTCCCGATGTAGCCGGCACCGCCGGTGACGAGCAGCTTCACCTGTGTTCTCCCTTTCCTGGGTGGACGTTGTCGGCAACCGGCACGCCGCCCGCGCGGTCAGCCGTCCTTGCCCGCCCCGGCGGCGGGCACGGCGGTGAACAACCGGGGCCGACGCCATTCGTGCTGGTCGAAACGGTCCGTCACCGCTCGCGCGATGTCGGTGCGCGCGCCCGCGGGCACGAGCGCGAGCGCGGAGCCGCCGAATCCGCCGCCGGTCATCCTGGCGCCGATCGCGCCGGCCTCGAGGGCGGCGGCCACGGCCTGGTCGAGCTCCGGGCACGACACCCGGTAGTCCACGCGCAGGCTCTCGTGCGAAGCGTTGAGCAGGGGGCCGAGGGCGGCGTACTCGCCGGCGCGCAGGTGCTCGGCCGCCCGGCGGACGCGTTCGTTCTCGGTGACCACGTGGCGCACCAGCGGCCGCAGCTCGTCGGGCAGGTCCGCGAGCGCGTCCTCCAGCGAGGCGGGCGCGACATCGCGCAGTGCGGGCACGCCCAGCAGCTCCGCCGCCCGCTCGCACCCCGCGCGGCGCTGCCCGTAGGCGGATCCGCTGTGCGAGTGGCTCACCCGGGTGTCGATGATGAGCAGCTCCAGCTCGGCCGCGTGCGGGGCGAACGGGACGTGCTCCCGCGTGCCGGTGCGCACGTCGTAGAACAGGGCGTTGTCCGCGGTGCAGCGCAGGGACGCCGTCTGGTCGAGCAGCCCGGTGGGTGCACCCGCGTAGTCGTTCTCGGCGCGCTGGACGAGGACGGCGACCTCGCCCAGCCCCGGGGCGCCCGGTTCTCCAGGGGCGAGCTCGAGCAGGTCCAGCAGCGCCAGCGCGGTCGCGCACTCCAGCGCGTGCGAGGAGGACAGGCCGGCCCCGTGGGGCACGTCACCGGCGATGATCAGGTCGGCACCCGTGCTCGGGTAGCCCGCGGCGCGCAGCGCCCAGGCGACACCGAGCGGGTAGGCCGTCCAGTCCCCGGGCGGAGCGGTGTCGAGCGACAATGTGGAGGCGGTGTGCAGGCGCCCGTCGGTGTCGAGCGTGCCCAGGCTGAAGCCGCCGTCGGTGCGTCCGCGTGCGGCGACCGCGGTGCGGTGGGGCAGCGCGCAGGGGAGGACGAACCCGTCGTTGTAGTCGGTGTGCTCCCCGATGAGGTTCACGCGGCCCGGCGCGGACCAGACCGTCTCCGGCGAGCCGCCGTGGTGTTCGGTGAAGACGCGGGACGCGCGTGCCGCAGGGGTCGTGCCCGCGGGTGCGGTGGAGTCGAGCGCGCTCACTTCGGCAGCACCATCACCGCGTGCGCGATCCCGGCGGGCAGTTGGGTGGAGCCGTTGTTGCCGTGCACCTCGATCGGTTTCGTCGCACCGACGGCCGGCATGACCTCCACCTCGTTGCCCGGGACGACGCCGATCCGCTTGATCTGGCTCATGATCTCCGGCTCGAGCTGGACGTGCTCGGCGATGCGGCGGACCGTTGCCTTGCCGCCACCGGCGCGGGCGAATTCGTCGACGCGCTGCAGTTCGCGCTCGGCGGCGTTGGCCACGTGTTCGATGCCGAGGTCCTGCAGTCCCGGGATCGGGTTCCCGTACGGCGAGGTGTCCGGATGCCCGAGGAGCTTCACGAGCTTGCGCTCCACCGCCTCGCTCATCACGTGTTCCCACCGGCAGGCCTCGTTGTGGACCTCCTCCCACTCGAGGCCGATGACGTCGATGAGGAGGCGTTCGGCGAGACGGTGCTTGCGCATCACGCTGACCGCGCGCGCCCGTCCCTCCTCGGTGAGCTCGAGATGGCGGTCCTCGGCCACGGCGAGCAGGCCGTCCCGCTCCATCCTGGCCACCGTCTGGCTCACCGTCGGGCCGCTCTGCTCGAGGCGCTCGGCGATGCGCGCCCGCAGCGGGACGACCCCTTCCTCCTCGAGGTCGTAGATGGTGCGCAGGTACATCTCAGTGGTATCGATGAGATCGTTCACGTCGGCTCCCCATTCAGTCCCAACCCCGATGCTAGCCCGGTTCCGCGACAAGCCGTCAGTGGCTGGGCAGTGGACTTACAGGATTCCGACAGACCTCGTCAGTCACGAAAGGCCGTCATGCATCCGCTCATCAGTCCCGATGATCTCATGTCCGAGCTCGACCACGAGCCGCGCCCGGCTCTGCTCGACGTGAGCTGGTCGCTGTTCGGGCCGCCCGGCAGGGAAGTCTACGCGGCGGGGCACCTGCCGGGCGCGGTGTTCGTGGATCTGGACACGGAGCTGTCCGGAACGCCCGGGCCGGGGACCGGCCGGCACCCGCTTCCCGACCCGGAGGACCTGCAAGCCGCGTTGCGGCGGGCCGGTGTGCGCGCCTCCCGGCCGGTGGTCGTCTACGACGCCGACAACGGCTCGGCCGCCGCCCGCGCGTGGTGGCTGCTGCGGTGGGCGGGGCACCCCGCGGTGCGGGTCCTCGACGGCGGTTGCGCTGCCTGGCGGGCCGCGGGGATGCCGACCACCACGGCGATCCCGGAGCCCGAGCCCGGGGATGTCACCGTTCGCCCCGGTGGCATGCCGGTGCTCGACGCCGACGAGGCGGCGCGCCTCGCCCGGGAGGGCACGTTGCTCGACGCGCGCGCCTCGGAGCGCTACCGGGGTGAGACCGACCCGGTGGAGCAGCGGGCGGGGCACGTCCCGGGTGCGGTCAACGCGCCGTTCGGCGAGCTCACCGATGCGGCCGGACGCTGGCGCGATGCGGAGTCGCTGGCCGGCTGGTTCGCCGAGCGCGGCGTGCGCAGCGGGCAGGCGCCCGGTGCCTACTGCGGGTCGGGGGTGACCGCGTGCTCGCTGGTGCTGGCGCTCGAACAGGCGGGGGTGACCTCCCCGGACCGGCCGGCGGCGCTGTTCCCCGGCTCGTGGTCGGAATGGGTCACCGACCCGCAGCGCCCGGTGGCCACGGGCGCCGAGCCACCGCGCTGACCACGCTCGCCGGTGTCGCTGGGGCCATCCGGCGGGGCCCGGCCGGTGGGTGGTGCAGTCGGCGGCCGGGGCCGCCCGGCTGGCGGGCGGCGCGGCCGTGCCCCGTCTCCGCCCCCGTGGGCCTCGAGGGCCGTGCCGTGCGGGTGCGCGTGCCGCTCGCGCTCGGGTGCACCGTCCCGGCTGCGCGCGGGAGGCGGGGAGGAGCAGCCGGCCCCGCGGCGCGCATCCCTTTGGCACGTCCTGCTCGGGCGGTAGCGTGCCGCCATGGGTATCCGATCAGCGGTGGTGTGGGACGACGAGCTCCTCGAGTACGACCTGGGCGGGAACCACCCGCTGCACCCGGTGCGGCTCGACCTGACGATGCGGCTCGCCCGGGGGCTCGGCCTACTCGACGGGGTCGTCCCGCACCGTCCCGGCGTCGCCGGCGACGAGGAGCTGTTGCGGGTGCACAGCGCCGAGTACCTGCGGGCGGTGCGTGCGGCCCCGGAGGTGGGCTCCGCGGTGGGGCACGGTCTCGGCACGGAGGACAACCCGATCTTCGAGCGGATGCACGAGGCTTCCGCGCGGGTGGTGGGAGGTTCGACGCTGGCCGCGGACCTCATCGCGTCGGGCCAGGCCGACCGCGCCGTCAACCTGGCGGGCGGGCTGCACCACGCGATGCGGGACCGGGCCGCAGGGTTCTGCGTGTACAACGACTGCGCCGCGGCGATCGCGCGGATGCTCGAGCGAGGGGTCGAGCGGATCGCCTACCTCGATGTCGACGTGCACCACGGCGACGGGGTGCAGGAAGCCTTCCGCGGCGACCCGCGCGTGCTGACGATCTCGCTGCACCAGCACCCGGCGTCGCTGTGGCCGCACACGGGCTACTCCCACGAGATCGGGGAGCCGCCGGCCGACGGTTCGGCGGTGAACCTGCCGCTGCCGCCGGGCACGCGGGATGCCGACTGGCTGCGCGCCTGCTCGGCGGTGGTGCCTTCGCTGCTGGCCTCGTTCGGCCCGCAGGTGCTGGTGACCCAGTGCGGCGCGGACGCCCACGAGGACGATCCGCTCGCCGACCTGGCGCTCTCGGTGGACGGTCAGCGAGCCTGCTACCAGGCGCTGCGGGACTGGGCCCAGCGGTACGCGGGCGGCAAATGGCTCGTGCTCGGCGGCGGGGGGTACTCACTGGTGCGTGTCGTTCCCCGCGCCTGGACCCATCTGTTGGCCACAGTGTTGGACAGGGACCTGGCACCGAACACCACGATCCCGGCGGATTGGATCGCCCACGTCACGCGGGCCCTGCCCGACGGCGCCGTGCCCACGAGCCTGACCGACCACGCCGACCCGCGGTTCGACCGGTGGTCCGGGGTGACGGAGCGACCGGTGGACACGGTGATCCGCGACACCCGCCACGCGGTGTTCCCGCTGCACGGTCTGGATCCGGCGGACGGCCGTGACTGAAGGAGTTCGAGGTGGAAGAACCCGCGCAGCAAGTGGGGGATGAGCAGGAGGAGCTGCCGGAGGACTACCCGCGGCGCTGGGAGGCGGACGTCGTCCTCAGCGACGGGGGGACGGTGCACCTGCGCCCGATCACTCCCGCTGACGCCGACCGGATCCTGGACCTGCACGGGAAGCTGAGCGAACGGACCCGCTACTACCGCTACTTCGGCCCGTACCCGCGGATGCCGCGGCGGGACGTCGACCGGTTCACCCGGGTGGATTACAGCCGGCGAGTCGCCCTGGTCGTGGTGCTCGGCGAGGAGATCGTCGCCGTGGGGCGCTACGACCAGTTGGCGCAGGAGCACTCGGCCGAGGCCGCGTTCGTCGTCCGCGACGACCACCAGGGGCGGGGGATCGGGTCGATCCTGCTGGAGCACCTCGCGGCCGCCGCGCGCGAGAGCGGCCTGCGCCGGTTCGTCGCGGAAGTGCTCGCCGAGAACAGCGGGATGGTGCGGGTCTTCCGCGACGCCGGCTACCAGATCAGCCGGGAGATCGAGGAGGGCGTCGTCCACCTGGAGTTCGACATCGATCCGACCGAGGAGTCCGTCGCCGTTGCCCGCGAGCGCGAGCAGGCGGCGGAGGCCCGCAGCGTGCACAACATGCTGCACCCGCGCTCGGTGGCGGTGATCGGCGCCTCCGCCGAAACGGACAAGATCGGCCACGCGGTGCTGTCGAACCTGCTCATGGCCGAGTTCACCGGGCCGGTCTACCCGGTGCACCCCGAGCACCGGGCGGTCTCCGGCGTGCGCGCCTACGCCTCGGTGCTCGACATTCCCGACGACGTCGACCTGGCGGTGGTCGCCATCCCCGCTGCCGGGGTCACCGAGGTGTTGGACGCCTGCCTGGCCAAAGGTGTGAAAGCGCTGGTCATCCTCAGCGCGGGCTTCGGCGAGCGCGGGGCGGAGGGCCGCGAGGTGGAGCGCGAGATGGTGCGCGCCGCCCGGGTGCACGGCATGCGCGTGGTGGGGCCGAACGCGCTCGGCGTGGTCAACACGGAGCCCTCGCAGCGGCTCAACGCGAGCCTCGCGCCGCGGCTGCCGGGTCGGGGACGCACCGGTTTCTTCTGCCAGTCGGGTGCGCTGGGCGTGGCGATCCTCGACGCGGCCACCGAGCGCGGCCTGGGGGTGTCGACGTTCGTCTCCGCGGGCAACCGGGCCGACGTGTCCGGCAACGATCTGCTGCAGTACTGGCAGACCGACCCGGACACCGACGTGGTGCTGCTGTACCTGGAGTCGTTCGGCAATCCGCGCAAGTTCGCTCGGCTGGCGCGCAGGCTGGCGCGCAGCAAGCCCGTGGTGGCGGTCAAGTCCGGGCGCAACGCGGTGCGCGCCGGTCTGGCGGCCACCTCGGCGCGCATCGACGAGCCGGGGGTGCAGGCGTTGTTCGAGCACTCCGGCGTGATCCGGGTGGAGACGCTGCCGGAGATGTTCGACGTGGCGCTGCTGCTGGAGCACCAGCCGCTGCCGCGCTCCGACCGGGTGGCGGTCGTGGGCAACTCCTCGGCGCTGGGCATGCTGGCGGCGGACATGGTGCGGGCCCAGGACCTGCACCTGGCGAGCGAACCGGTGGACGTGGGGGCCTCGGCGGGGCCGGAGGAGTTCGCCGCCGCGGTGCGCGACGCCGCGCTGCGCGAGGACGTCGACGCGCTGGTGGTCGTGTTCTCCCCGCCCGTGGCGGTGCCCGGTGCGGAGTACGCCCGCGCGATGCGGCGCGTGCTCGACGACACCGGGGCCCTGGGGGCCAAACCGGTGGTGACGACGTTCCTAGCGGGTGAGGGCGTGCCGGACGAGCTGGCGGTTCCCGGCAGCGAGGGCACGTTCGGCCGCGGCTCGGTCCCCTCGTACCCGAGCCCGGAGCGGGCGGTGGCGGCGCTGGCCCGGGTCAACCGGTACGCGCAGTGGCGGGCGAAACCGCAGGGGCATTTCGTGCGGCCCGCCGGCACGGACCGGGAACGGGCGCGCGAGCTGGTCGAGCAGTGGGTGCGCGCGGCAGGGGGCGCTTCCCACCAGCTGACCGACGAGCGGGCTGTGGAGCTGCTGGACTGCTACGGCATCCGCATGGTGCCGTTCCGGCGCGTCGCCTCCACCGCGGCCGCGGTGGAGGCCGCGGAGGAGCTGGGGTTCCCGGTGGCGGTCAAAGCGGTGCGGGGAGGGGGGCGGCACCGCTCGGACCTCGTCGGCGTGCGGCTCGACGTGAGCGATCCGGAGATGGTGCGCCGCGCCTGCGCCGAGGTGCAGGGGGTTTCCGAGGGGGAGGAGGTGTACGTCCAGCGGATGGCTGAGCGGGCGACGTCCTGCGTGGTCGGCCTCTCGGACGACCCCTCGTTCGGCACGCTGGTCTCGTTCGGGCTGTCCGGTGTGGCCAGCGAGCTGCTGGGGGACACCGCCTACCGGGCCGTTCCGCTGTCCGACCGGGACGTCTCCGAACTGCTCCGGGCGCCGCGCGCCGCGCCGCTGCTGACCGGCTACCACGGTGAGGCACCGGCGGACGCGGACGCGTTGGAGGACCTGGTCACCCGGGTGGCCACGCTGGCGGAGGACTTGCCGGAGGTGCGCGAACTCGTGCTGCAACCGGTGCTGGCCTCATCGGCGGGGGTGGCGCTCCTCGGGGCCCGGGTCGGCCTGGGGGCCTCGGTGGCGAAACCGGATTCGGGGCCGCGCCGCCTGCGCTGAGCTGTGGGCGTGCTCACCGCACCGGGGCGGAACCGAACGGTTTCGTTAGTCTTGTGCGCATGGACGCACGCGGCGGCGATCAGCAGGTGCTCGGCACGCTGCAGGCCGGTCAGCACACCCTGACCGTGCGGGCGGAGCCCGCTGGGGACCCCGGTGCGGTGACCGCGGGGCCGGTGGCCGTGCTGCTGCCGGCGATGGGCGTGCCCGCCGGCTACTACGCTCCGTTCCTCGCCGAGCTGCGCGCGTGCGGCGTGTCCGTGGTGACGTTCGACCTGCGCGGCCAGGGGGAGGCCGCGCCCGCTCCGCGGCGCGGTCTCCGGTTCGGCTACGAGGAGCTGGTCAACGACGTGGCAGCGGTCCACGAACTGGTGGCCGAGCACTTCCCGGGCAGGCCGGTGTTCGACCTCGGCCACAGCCTGGGCGGCCACCTCGCCATGTTGCACGCCGGACGCCGGCCCGACCACGTGGCGGGCGTGGCGCTGATCGCCGCCGGCACGGTGTGGTTCCGCAGCTTCCCGCGGGGGCAGCAACTGCCGCTGCTGCTCGGCAGCCAGCTCGTGGCCGGCGTCTCCCGGGCGGCCGGGTACTGGCCCGGCCACCGGTTCGGCTTCGGCGGCCGGCAACCCGAGCCGGTCATGCGCGACTGGGCGCGCCAGGCGCGCACGGGCCGGTACCGGCTCACCGGTGCGGCCGAGGACGACGACAGCGCGATGCGGGTGCTGGCCAAGCCGATCCTGGCCGTCAGCATCGACGGGGACCGGTTCGCTCCGCCCGGGTCCGTCTCCGCGCTGGCGCACCGGGCCGTCGACGCGCCGCGCACCCTGGCGCACTACTCGACCGCGGACGCCGGGGCCTCCGAGCTCGGCCACTTCAGGTGGGCGCGCCGCGGGGGCGCCGAACTCGCCCGGTGGGTGGGCGAGTGGGCCGGCACCCGGGTCGCGTCAGCAGGCTGAGTCCCCCGGGTTGGGCACGCCGAGACCGAACAGCGGCCGCAGTTTCAGGCCGACCCAGGTGCCCGCCAGCGCCAGCAGGGCCCAGGCCCAGCCGTGCAGCGAGAACGAGGCGATGCCGGTGAAGTAGGCGCCGATGTTGCAGCCGTAGGCCAGCCGGGCGCCGTAGCCCATGAGCAGCCCGCCCAGCGCGGCGGCGGCGACCGCCTTCATCGGCAGTCGTTTGACGAGGACGAACGCACCGGAGGCGGCCGAGGCGATCAGGGCGCCGATGATGATGCCGAAGTTGAGCACCGAGGTGGAGTCGGCCAGCACCGGCTCGCTCAGCGCCGCGGCCTTCTCGCCCTGCCAGTAGCCCCAGCTGGACACGTCCACGCCGAGCGCCTGCAGGGCTTTGGACCCCCAGAGGACGAACGCCGAGGTGATCCCCCACCCGCTGCCGCGGGTGAGCAGGACCGCCGCGTTGAGCGCGGCCAGGAGCAGCGCGCCCACCCACATCGGCCACGAGCCGCGGACGGCGCGCCACCAGCCGCGGGCGCTGGCGGGGCGGTCGGCCGGGGGCGAGCCGCGGCGCCGGGTCCAGCGCCACGCGGCGTAGCCGATCGCGGCGAGCGCGAGCACCTGCAGCACCGCCGCCCCGCCGTAGCCCAGACCGGTGTCCTCGGCCAGGGAGAACGAGCCGAGCGTGCGGGCGTCGGCGCTCCACCAGGGCATGTGCAGGGCGCCGAGCACCGACCCGGAGATGAAGAACAGCAGGGTCACCACGATCAGGGTGTTGCCGCCGCCGACGGTGAACAGGGTGCCGGAGGCGCACGCGCCCCCGAGCTGCATGCCCAGGCCGAACAGCACGGCGCCGACGACGAGGCCCCAGCCGAGGGGCTGGACGCTGGCCTCCGGCGTGTTGCCGAAGAAACCGATGCCCCCGGCGAGAACCGGCGCGAACAGGAGCGAGGCCGCGCCGAGCATGAGCAGGTGCGCCCGCAGTCCGGAGGACTGGCCGACGGAGACCAGCCGGCGCCAGGCCGAGGTGAAGCCGAACCGGGAGTGGAACAGCGCCAGTCCCAGTGCCAGCCCCAGGGCCGCCAGCGCGGCCGACTCGGCATCGGCCACCGCGCCTGCGGCGGTGATCAGCGCGACGGCGGCCAGAGCTCCGATGACGAGGGGGAGCCACCGGGGGCGGCCCTGCGGTTCCGGTTCCGGGGCGTGCCGTGGTGCTGACCGCAGCTCGGGCGTGGCGGTCGTGGACATGGGCGTTCCTTCCTTTCGCGCTCTCCTGGTCGTCGAGGAAACCATTCGTGCACGACCGGAGCCACGTTTCCCGCGCACTGGGAAGGGGGCGGTGCAGCGGGCAACCGCAGCGGTCCCCGACTCCGTCCTGGGGGTATGAGACGACACGGTTTGATCGCCGCGGTCGCCGCGGCACTGCTCGCGACGGCCGCCTGCGGACAGTCCGACGACGTCGGCTTCGGAGGTCCTCCGCCTTCCCCGGAGCCGCCTCCGAGCTCGCGCCCGCCGGCGAACCCGGAACCGAAACCGGTCGAACAGCGCACCCCGGTGGGACCTGCGCGCATCGATGCGCAGCTGCCCGAGGGGTATCCGGTCCAGGTGTGGACGCAGGACGGGGGGCGCGTCCTCGTGGCGACCGGGCAGGAAGGCGGATGCGGCGAGGTGCGCGCCCGGCTGGTCGAGCAGACCGAGGAGCACGTGACCGTCAAGCTCGTGGAGGAGACACCCGAACCGCCGGCGTACTGCACGATGGATCTGCGCTACCCGCCGGTCGCGGTGCCGCTGACCGAACCGCTGGGCCAGCGCACCGTCGTGCTGCAGCAGGAGGAGGTGCACGTGCCCCAGTGACGGCGCCGACCCCCCGGGATCCGGCAGTGCGCTCGGCCGCGGCGACCCGTGCGCCCGCAGCAGTGGCGGGCGGAGCGGTGCGGCTGGGACGCTCGAGGCGGGGCGGGCACACCTCCGTCGTGCCCCGCCCCCGGCCATGTCGAGCGAACTGGGGTCCGACGCCTGGATCCAGGCGAGGGAGGCGAGTTGTCACACACCGGGGAAAAGGTGAACCGTCTGGTCAACCTGCGGGACGTCGGCGGGATCCCCACCGGGGCCGGGGCGGTGACCCGCCACGGCGTGCTCTACCGCGCGGATGCTCCTTACGAGGCCGATGAGGCCCCGGACGAGGTCGAGGAGTGGCCGCCGTCGGTGGTGGTGGACCTGCGCCAGCCCGCGGAGCTCAACGGCAAGCCGCATCCGCTGGCCGAGAGCTGCGCCGTGCACTCCGTTCCGCTGATCGAGGACGTGCACGAGGGCCCCACCGTCGCCGAGGACGACGGCACGCGGCACGAGCTGACCGTGCTGTACGAGGGGATGCTCAACGACGCGCCGAAGAAGCTCGTCGAGGTCTTCCGCCTGGTGCTGGAGGCCGACGGTCCGGGGCTGATCCACTGCGCCGCGGGCAAGGACCGCACGGGCGTGAGCACGGCGATGCTGCTCAGCGCGGCGGGCGCGCGCTCCGACGCGATCGTCGCCGACTACGCGCGCACCGACCGGAACATGTTCCGCGTGCTGCAGCGGCTGGACGCGGCTCCGGAGCTGCCGCCCGGTGTGGACGAGGAGGCGGTGCTCGAGCTGATCTCCACGCCGACCGAAGCGATCGAGGCGGTGCTGGAGCACTTCGAGGCCTACCCGGACGGCGCGGCGGGGTGGCTGCGCGAGCACGGTGTCACCGACGCGGAGCTGAGCCGGTGGCAGGAACGCTTCACCACCGAAGCGACCGACCAGGAGGCGAGCTGGGAGTGACGGCGCTTCCCCGCGGCCCGGAGGTCGACTCCGGCGACCGGACCGCACTCCGGCGGCCGGCAGGCGGAGGGCCGGACCCGCGCGCAGCGAGTCCGGCCCTCCGGAGCGGGCGGTGGCCGCCGGCCACCGCGAACGTCGCGAGCTGTCAGCTGGCGTAGGAGCGCAGCCGGTCCGCCCGGTCGCCCTGGCGCAGCTTCGCCATGACCTCGCGTTCGATCTGGCGGACCCGTTCGCGGGAGAGCCCGAAGGCCCGGCCGATCTGGTCGAGGGTGTGCGGCTGGCCGTCGTCGAGGCCGTACCGCATGCGGATCACGGCCTGCTCCCGCTCCTCCAGGGTGCTCAGGACCCTGCGCAGGTCGTCCTGCAGGAAGCCGGAGATCACCGTGTTCTCGGCGTTGGCGCTCTCCCCGTCCTCGATGAAGTCGCCGAGGGGGGCGTCCTCCTCGCTGCCGACCGGCATGTCCAGGCTCACCGGGTCGCGGGAGTGGTCGAGCAGGTCGGTGACCTTGTTCACGGACATGTCCGCTTCCTTGGCCATCTCCTCCTCGGTGGCTTCCCGGCCGTACTTCTGGTGCAGGTCGCGCTTGATCCGGGCCAGCTTGTTGACCTGTTCGACCAGGTGCACGGGCAGCCGGATCGTGCGGCTCTGGTCGGCCATGCCGCGGGTGATGGCCTGCCGGATCCACCAGGTGGCGTAGGTGGAGAACTTGAAGCCCTTGGTGTAGTCGAACTTCTCCACCGCGCGGATCAGGCCGAGGTTGCCCTCCTGGATCAGGTCGAGCAGCGGCATGCCGCGGCCGGTGTAGCGCTTGGCCAGGCTCACCACGAGGCGGAGGTTGGCCTCCATGAGGTGGTTCTTGGCGCGACGTCCGTCGCGCACCACGGCGTTCAGGTCGCTGCGCCGCTCACGGCTCATGGAGTCCTGCTCGGTGTCCAGCAGGTGCTTGGCGTACACACCGGCCTCGATGCGCTTGGCCAGGTCGACCTCGTCTTGCGCGGAGAGCAGAGCCGTGCGCCCGATGCCGTTGAGGTAGACCCGCACCAGGTCCGCGGACGGCCCCTGGTTGTCCAGGTCCGCCTCGGTGATGGCGACATCCGGGTTGGCGGTCTGCGGGACGGTCATGGAGCTTCCTCCCTGACGGGCTTACTGAAGGGCGCACGTCACACCGACGGGCCATTACATCCTGTGCAAGACGCGTACGGTCGGTACTGGGACCGATGACGCGTCATCGGGTGGCGGGCCGCGCGAGGCATTCCTCGTACGTCCCCCTCGTGCGGCCCGCCGCCGAAGCTTCGTACCCGGAAAACGTGTGCGGGCTCGAATTCGTTCCCGATGTTTCCGCCCCGTGGACGTCATCCCCGTCACATCCGTTGCGCGGGATTCCTGAGGATTCGCTGAGAACCCCCGTTACTGATTCACACCTCAACCAAAAGTGTGAATGGTCCGTCGTTGACGCTCTCGACCTCCATCGCGGCCCCGAAGCTGCCGGTCTCCACCCGCGCACCCCGCTCGCGCAGCGCGTCGACGACCGCACGCACCAGCGGCTCGGCCTGATCCGGCGGCGCTGCGGAGCTCCACGAGGGGCGCCGCCCCTTGCGGGTGGATCCGTACAGCGTGAACTGGCTGACCACGAGCAGCGGCGCCCCCGTGGAAGCGCAGGACTCCTCCTCGCGCAGCGCCCGAATTTCGTGCAGCTTCCGGGACATCGTGCCCACCTGTTCCGGGCCGTCGGAATGCGTCGCGGCCAAAAGCACTAACAGTCCCGGTTCGTCGATCTTGCCGACGACGTCGCCGCCGACCGCCACCGAGGCGCGGGTGACGCGGCTGACCACCGCCCTCAATCCGTTTCCTCCAACCATTCCGCCGGAACGACCATTCCGTGCCGGATCAGTTCCCGGAGAACCGGCAGTGCGGAACGCGTCAGTTCCTCCGAATCGCGTCCGTGCCCGAGCGCCAGCAGTTCCAGGACCTCCTCCAGGGGGAGCCCGCCCCCGCACCCCGCCAGCAGCAGCGAGCCGAGCTCGTCGACCTCGTGCTGCCACCCCGGGCCGTCGGTGCGGTGCAGGCGCCGGGACACCGGCTCCCAGCCCTCCTCGCCGTGCTCGGAGACCTCCTCGAGCACCGTGCTCGGAGCCGTGGCCAGGCGGCTGCGCAGCAAGGCCTCGTCACCGCCGTGCTCGGCCAGCCACTGCACGCGGCGCAGCCACTCGTCGGACTCCGGGCCGAGCGGGTCGTCGTAGGCCTGGCGCAGGTCCTCGCAGACGACCTCCCCGGTGCGCCCGTCCGCGCGGCGCAGCGTGACGAAGCCGAAGCCCACGGCCTCGACCCCGTTGTCCTCGAACCACCGCAGCCACTCCTCGCCCGCGCGGCGCCCCGCGGCGGAACGCGGGTCGTAACCGGCATCGCGCAGCCACGTGCCCACGTACAGCGCCGGGTCGGCCACGTCGCGCTGCACGAACCACGCGTCCACACCACCACCCGGCAGCCAGGACGAGACGCGGTCGCCCCAGTGCTCACCGGTGCGGTGCAGCCACGAGGCCAGCACGTGGCCCGTTCCGCCCTCGGTCAGCAGCGCCGGCAGCTGCCGGATCATGAGCGCGCTCGCGTCGTCGCCGGACAGCCCCGAGTCGCGGTAGACGAACTCGCTGCGCGCGGCTCCCACGACGAACGGCGGGTTGCACACGACCTGGTCGAAGCGCCCGCCCCGCACCGGGTCGAACCACTCGCCCCGCCGCAGGTCCACCTCCACCTCGTTGAGGCGGAAGGTCGCCGCGGCCAGCTGCACGGCCCGCTCGGAGACGTCCGTTGCGGTGACGCGGCGCGCGTGCGTGCTGGCGTGCAGCGCCTGCACGCCGCAGCCGGTGCCCACGTCGAGCACCGAGTCGACGGGGCGGCGCGGGGTGGCCCGCACCAGGCTCAACGAGGCGTGCCCCACGCCGAGGACGTGCTCGCGGTGGGCGGGTACGCCCCACCCGCGCACGTCCGAATCCAGGTCCGAGACGATCCACCAGGACCGGTCGCCGAGCCCGTGCGGGCGGATGTCCAGCGCAGCGCGGACCCCGTCGCCGTCGGTGTGCACGATCCCGCCGGCCAGGGCCTCCGCCAGCGGCAGCGGGTGCAGCGCCGCCTCGACCGCGGCGCGCGGCTCGGTCTCGCCCAGCAGGAACAGCCGGACGAGCGTGCCGAGGGCGCCGCCGTCGGCGCTCGCGCGCAGCGCGGGAGCCGGCTCCCCGCGACCCAGGGCCGCCTGCGCGTGCGGACCGACCAGCTCCAGCACTCCGTCGGTGTCGTACCGGGCCTGCTGCAGCGCCTCCCGGAGGCGATCGATGCGGTCGTTGGTCAGTTCAACAGTCACCGGTTGATAGTCACACGGTGCGCGTCCCGCCGGGGCACCGAGGCGCGCTGCGGTGTGCTGCGCATCACGTCGGCGCGGAGCGGGTGTGCTCCGATCCCGGAGCACCGCGGCGGTGCGCACGAGCGAGCTGTCCGGTCCGAGGGGGTGGCTGCCAGGATGAGGGCATGTCGCACATGCTCAGCCTGACCGGTGACGACGAGGCCGACGCCCTGCTCAGCCGGGACCCGTTCGCGCTGCTCACCGGCGCGCTGCTGGACCAGCAGGTCGCCATGGAACTGGCCTTCACCGGACCGGAGAAGATCGCCGAGCGCATGGGCGGCTTCGACGTGGAGCGGATCGCCGAGTCCGATCCGGAGGAGTTCGCCGACCTCTGCGCGCAGAAGCCCGCCGTGCACCGCTACGCCGGGTCGATGGCGCGCCGCATCCACACCCTCGCCGGACACGTCCTCGAGCACTACGACGGCGACGCCGAGCGGATCTGGACCGAGGGGGACCCGGACGGCGCGGAGGTCCGCAAGCGGCTCGAGGCCCTGCCCGGCTACGGTGAGCAGAAGGCGAAGATCTTCCTCGCGCTGCTCGGCAAGCAGCTCGACGTTCGGCCGGACGGCTGGCGCGAAGCCGCGGGGGCCTACGGCGAGGAGGGCGCGCGCCGCTCGATCGCCGATGTCGTCGACCAGCAGACGCTCGCCGAGGTGCGGGCCGCCAAGAAGCAGCGGAAGGCTGCGGCCAAGGACCGGGGCGGGCAGTAACCGCGGGGCCTGCCGTTGCGTCGCGCCCGGCCGGTCCGCCGCGGTTTCCGCGCCGTCGTCAGGCGGCCGCTGATCCGGGCTTCTGGTACTTGTCGACGTACTCCTGCTCGGACAGCTCGGAGATCGCGTACATGATCTCGTCGGTGATCGCGCGCAGCACCGGCAGCGAACCGTCCATGCCGTGGTACCGGGAGAAGTCCAGCGGGTCGCCGAAGCGGACGGTCACCGGCCGCGGGCGCGGGATCTTCACCCCGCGGGGCTGGAGCTTGTCGGTGCCGCTGAGCGCCACCGGCACGACGGGAGCGCCGGTGCTCAGGGTCAACCGGGCCACGCCGGTGCGGCCGCGGTAGAGGCGCCCGTCCGGGGAGCGCGTGCCCTCGGGGTGGATGCCGAACGCCCCTCCGTCGCGGAGCACTCGCTCGGCCTCGGAGATGGCGGCCTGCGCGGCGCGGCCGCGCCCGCGCTCGACGGGGATCGCTCCGATCGCGTTGAAGAACCAGCTCCGCACCCGCCCGAGGGCGCCGGTTCCCTGGAAGTACTCGGCCTTGGCGAGGAAGGCCACCGGCCGCGCCACCACGAGCGGCACGATGAAACTGTCGAGCACGGCGATGTGGTTCGGCGCGAGGATCACCGGCCCGTCCATCGGAACCTTCTCCGCGTCGATCACCGTCGGCCGGTACACGCTGCGTGCGATCGAGCCGACGACCTGCTTGCTCGCCGTGTAGAACATGCCTCGCCTCCCAGCTGTGGTCCGTCCGGAATCTAACCCGCGGAGGTTTCGGCGCGGTGCTCGGCGGGTCACGCCGCGGGGAACCCCGCCCGGGGGTCGCGTTCAGGGAGCTGGAGGCACATCATGGATGCGGATCCCGTCCCCGTCCGGTGCCGTCCACCCGATCCGCAGCCCACCCGATCTGCAGCGCGGTGCGGCGAAGTGGCAGCATCGCAACCGGAGGTAGTGTCGTGACCAACGTGCGCAGAGACGACACCCCGGTGCTGATCACCGAGGCGCAGCCGTCCTACGACGACCAGCAGGCGTCGCGGCGCCGCAGGTACGGGCTGATGATGGCCTCGCGCTTCCCGTGCCTCGTCGGGGCGGTGCTCGTGTTCCACTTCACCCAGCTGTGGTGGCTGGCGCTGATCATCATCGCGATTTCCATTCCGCTGCCGTGGATGGCGGTGCTCATCGCCAACGACCGGCCCGCCCGGAAGAAGGAGCACGTGCACCGGTTCCGGCGCTCGCACCGCGCGATCGACTCGACCGAGCACCGCGTGGTGGAAAGCACCTGAGCATTCCCGGCCCGCGGCGGGCACCACCCGGTCACCGCCGAGTCACACCGCCACCGCTCGGGGCCGGGAGTAGGGCATCATGGTCGCATGACCACGACGACGACGCCCGATACCGATGTCCGGCCCGACACCACCGACCAGACCAGTGACGATCGGCCGGAAGTCTTCCACTACGTGCGCAAGGACAAGATCACCGAGAGCGCGGTCACGGGGAACTACGTGGTCGCGCTCTGCGGGGAGGTCTTCCCGGTGACCAAGTCGCCGAAGCCGAACTCGCCGGTGTGCCCGAAGTGCAAGAAGGTCTTCGACGGGCTCCCGCCGGGGGACGACGACGAGTGACCGGAAGCCGGGCGCGGTGCGCCGCGTCCGTGCGCGCTGGTGCCGGGCCGCGGGCGGGCAGCCCGAGCGCGCTCGCGGTCGGCGCGGTCACCCGTCCGCGCCGCCGCGCCGCACCAGCCGCGGCGCCGACGCGTCCTGCTCGGGGCGGGGGCCGCCGTGGTCGGGCCCCGCGCAGCCGCCGCGGGCAGCGCCGTGCTGCCCGGGCGGTTCCGACGCGTCGTCGCCCGGCCGCTCCTGCGAATCCGCCTCCGCCCCGTGCTCCCGCTCGGTTCCCCCCTCCTGCACCGCCTCGCCGTCCAGTCCGCTCCCGCTTCCCGGTGCGGTCCCGCTCTCCGGAGCCGTCTCGTCCTGCCCGCTCCCGTCCTCCGGGGTGCGCCGCCAGGACTGGTAACCCTGCTCGGTGTGGATCCGCTGCGCGAGGCGCTTCATCTCCAGCCGCCGCCACCGCCGGCGTTCTCGCCGGGTCATCCGCGCCGGCCACATCTCCTGCAGCGCGTTGTTGAACTGGGCGCCGAGGATGATCGCGAACCCGAGGAAGAACGCGAACAGCAGGAACGCGATGGGCGCGGCCAGCGCGCCGTAGGTGTAGCCCGTGCTCGTCACCCACGCGATGTACAGCCGCAGTCCCGCGCTGGAGCACAGGAACACCAGCATCGCCAGCAGCGCGCCCGGCACGCCCCGGTGCCAGGGCAGTTTCCGCGGTAGCGCGACCTTGTACAGCGTGGCGAGCACGAGCACCAGCGCGATCCCGGTGGCCGGGTAGTACAGCAGCTGGATCAGCCACGCGATGTCGTCCTGCACCCGCCAGGGGAACAGCGTGGGCAGCAGGCCCGGACCGAGGGTGAGCACCGGCAGGCCGACGACGGCCGCCGCCAGTGACGCCAGGTAGAGCAGCAGCGTGAACACCCGCTGCCACAGCGCGTTGCGCACCAGCTCCTGGCGGTGCGCCAGGGTGATCGAGTCGACGAGCGAGGCCAGCGCGGACGATCCCGCGAACAGCGACAGCACGAACCCGAGCGAGACGATGCCGCCGCGCCCCTCGGTGAGGATGTCGAGCACGGTCGGGCCGATGATCTGCTCGACCACCTGCGGGCTGAACACGGTCCCCGACAGACCGATGATCTCGCCCTGCACGTCGGTGACGAAGTCGTGGCCGAACCAACCGCTGAGGAACCCGAGACTTCCCAGCAGCCCGAGCAGCAGCGGCGGCAGTGACAGCGCCTGCCAGAACGCCGCGGCGGCCGATTCGGAGAAGATGTTGTCCCACCACGCGTTCGACGCGGTGCGCGTGACGAGCCGCAACGGTCCCCGCCGCCGGGAGTGCGGCGGCCCCGGGGTGCGACTCTGCCGGGCAGAGCGACTCGGTTCAGTCATGGCAGTGTTCAGCATGGTGCATGGCGAGCTCGGGTGGGCAACGGCACGGGCCGTGTCGCCGTCGGGTGTGACCGGGGCGACGCGCGGCTCGGAGGTAGGCTGCACGGCGGCCCGCGCGCGGCGCGCGACGGTGCGGCGGTGTTGGTGGTGGCCGTGGGGGCTCCTCGCTTCCGGTGGGAAATGCGATGGCGAAAGGAGTGGCGAGCCAGCGTGTCCGAAACGCAGCAGGATCAGGAAGTCCGGTCCGTGCTCAGCGACCCGTCGCAGGTGTCGTCCCGGCCGCTGCGCGACTGGCAGCGGCGGGCCCTGACCCGGTACCTGGCGAAGCGGCCGCGCGACTTCCTGGCGGTGGCCACGCCCGGTGCGGGCAAGACCGCCTTCGGCCTGCGCGTGGCTTCCGAACTGCTCGCCGACCGCACGATCGAGGCGGTCACCGTGGTGACCCCCACCGAGCACCTCAAGCACCAGTGGGCGATGGCCGCGGCGGGTGCGGGCATTCCCATCGACCCCGAGTTCCGCAACACCGACGGTGTGACCTCCGGCGACTACCGCGGGGTTGCGGTCACCTACGCCCAGGTGGCCACCCACCCCACCCTGCACCGCGTGCGCACCGAGCGGCGCAAGACGCTGGTGATCCTCGACGAGGTGCACCACGGCGGCGACGCCAAGTCGTGGGGCGACGCGATCCGCGAGGCGTTCACCCCCGCCGTGCGGCGCCTCGCGCTCACCGGCACGCCCTTCCGCAGCGACGACAACCCGATCCCGTTCGTCACCTACGAGCCCGACGGCGACGGGGCCGAGCGCAGCAAGGCCGACCACGTCTACGGCTATTCCGACGCCCTCAAGGACGGGGTCGTGCGGCCGGTGGTGTTCCTGGCCTACTCGGGCGAGGCCCGCTGGCGCACCAACGCGGGGGACGAGTTCACCGCGCGCCTGGGCGAACCGCTCACCGCGGAGCAGACCACCCGCGCCTGGCGCACCGCGCTGGACCCGTCGGGGGAGTGGATCCCGTCCGTGCTCAAGGCGGCGGACACGCGGCTGACGCAGCTGCGCAAGGACGGCATGTCCGATGCCGGGGGGCTGGTCGTCGCTTCCGACCACGAGCACGCGCGGGCCTACGCGCGCATGCTCAAGCAGCTCACCGGTCACGACCCGGTGCTGGTGCTCTCCGATGATCCGCGCGCCTCGGATCGCATCGCCCAGTTCGCGGAGTCCGACGAGCGCTGGATGGTCGCGGTGCGGATGGTCAGCGAGGGCGTCGACGTGCCGCGCCTGGCGGTGGGGGTGTACGCCACGAGCGCCTCGACACCGCTGTTCTTCGCCCAGGTCGTCGGCAGGTTCGTGCGGTCCCGGCGGCCGGGGGAGACCGCGAGCATCTTCCTGCCGAGCGTTCCGGTGCTGCTGGAGCTGGCCAGCCAGCTGGAGGCGGAGCGGGACCACGTGCTCGGCAAGCCGCACCGGGAGAAGGAGGGCTGGGACGACGAACTCGTCGCCGAGGCGAACCGGACCCGCGACGAACCGGGCGAGGAGGAGAAGACCTACACCGCGCTCGGAGCCGACGCGGAGCTGGACCAGGTCATCTACGACGGCTCCTCCTTCGGCACCGCGGCCTTCTCCACGACCGAGGAGGAGCAGGAGTACCTGGGGCTGCCGGGGTTGCTGGAGCCGGACCAGATGCGCGCCCTGCTGCGCAAGCGCCAGCAGGAGCAGTTGCAGGAGGTGGGGCAGCGCGAGCAGCAGGCCAGGGCCGAGGAGCAGCGCCAGCAGGAGCAGCAGCGGGAAGAGCAGAAGCAGCAGCGCCCGCAGGGCGTGCAGGAGCGGCAGCGGACCCTGCGCAAGGAGCTCAACACGCTCGTGTCACTGCACCACCAGCGCACCAAGAAGCCGCACGGGGCGATCTACAACGAGCTGCAGCGCGTCTGCGGCGGTCCGCCCACGGCGATGGCCACGGTGGAGCAGCTGGAGGAGCGCATCGCCACGCTGCGGTCCTGGTGAGCCCGCTTCCGATGAGCTCACCGGGGGAGCCCGCCGGGCCTGCCGGGGCGCCGGCGCGCCCTCGTGCTGGCCCAGCCGGCGGAGCCGCTCGGCGGAGCCGCGAAGGACGGGCCCGCGACGTGCACGTGCCCCGCGGGAGCGGATCCCGCGGGGCACGTGCCACTCGGCCGGTCGTTCGTCAGTGTCAGACCGCGCGCTCGTCCTGGGCGATGTCGGCCTCGGCCTGGCGCAGCCCGTCCTCGTACTCACGGGCGTGGTGGCCGCAGAACAGCAGCTCACCACCGGAGGGCAGCACGGCGCGGAGCTTGGCAGCGGCGCCGCAGCGGTCGCAGCGGTCGGCGGCGGTCAGCTCGGGGCGGGTGAGCGTTTGGGTCATCGTGGTCTCCCTCCGTCCCGGCGTCGGGGGCTCCGACGCCTCGATTGCTACGACCACCGGTGGCCCGCTGGCTGCCGGGTCGGTGTCGTCGGTGTCCACTCTTGCAGACGCACAGCCGCGCGTCAGTCTTCCTGAACGGGGACGCGACGGTCGTCACGTCGTGCGTTCGACCCGGTAGAACTGATTACGCAGCGCGGTCGCGCCCCGGGAGATTTTCGCGAAATGTCGCCTGACCAGGGATTTCGCGGTTCCGGTCGCGTGACCGCGACGCGCGGGATGTTCGGCCGAAAGGGACGAAAGGTGCGAATCGCCACAGCGCGGGTGGCGCGCCGTTCCGCTGCAGGCGAACACCGCCGACCGCCCGCGTCCACCACGCGGGACGCGGCGGGACGGGGTCCCGGGGCGTCGCCGAGCGAGGCCGGAACCTCCCGTCGCGGGGGGCGCGGCGGTGCAGGAGGCGCGCACGGCGGCGGGGCGCTGCCGAGCGCGCCCGGACGGTGCGGGTGCGGCGGGGAGCGCACGCAGCGGAGCCGCCGCCCCGGCCGGGGCGGCGGCTCCGCGAGAAGTGCTGCGCGCCGCGTTCGCGCCTCAGTCCAGGTAGTCGCGCAGGACCTGGGACCTCGACGGGTGCCGCAGCTTCGACATCGTCTTGGACTCGATCTGCCGGATGCGCTCCCGCGTCACGCCGTAGACCTGCCCGATCTCGTCCAGCGTGCGCGGCTGGCCGTCGGTCAGCCCGAAGCGGAGGCGCACCACGCCGGCTTCGCGCTCGGACAGGGTCTGCAGCACCGACTGCAGCTGGTCCTGCAGGAGGGTGAAGGAGACCGCGTCCACCGCCACGACGGCCTCGGAGTCTTCGATGAAGTCGCCGAGCTGGCTGTCGCCCTCGTCGCCGATGGTCTGGTCCAGCGAGATGGGCTCCCGGGCGTACTGCTGGATCTCCAGCACCTTCTCCGGGCTGATGTCCATCTCCTTGGCGAGCTCCTCCGGAGTGGGCTCGCGGCCCAGGTCCTGCAGCAGCTCGCGCTGGATGCGGCCGAGCTTGTTGATGACCTCCACCATGTGCACCGGGATGCGGATGGTGCGGGCCTGGTCGGCCATGGCGCGGGTGATGGCCTGCCGGATCCACCAGGTGGCGTAGGTGGAGAACTTGTAGCCCTTGGTGTAGTCGAACTTCTCCACCGCGCGGATCAGGCCGAGGTTGCCCTCCTGGATCAGGTCCAGGAACGCCATGCCGCGGCCGGTGTAGCGCTTGGCCAGGCTCACCACGAGGCGGAGGTTGGCCTCCAGCAGGTGGTTCTTCGCGCGCTCGCCGTCCCGGACGATCCACCGCAGGTCGCGGCGGAACTGCGTGGCCAGCTGCTCGCCGCTCTCCTGCGCCTGGCGGAGCCGCTCGGCGCCGTAGAGGCCGGCCTCGATGCGCTTGGCGAGCTCGACCTCCTCCTCGGCGTTGAGCAGGGCCACCTTGCCGATCTGCTTGAGGTACGCCCGCACCGAGTCGGCGGAGGCCGTCAGCTCGGCGTCCTTGCGCGCCTGGCGGAGGGCCTCCGACTCCTCCTCGTCCCAGACGAAGTCGGCGTCCTTGGTCTCGCCTTCCTCGTCCTCTTCCGGGACCGGTTCTTCGGGGATCTCCACGTCCGGCACTTCGTCGGCCAAGTCGCCCACGTCCGGTGACGTCAGGTCGGCCTCGATCGGCTCGTCGATGCCGAGGCCGTCACCGTTGGCGTCGGTGTCCTGGGCGGACTTCTGCGTCGACTTCGCGCCCTTCTGGGACGTCGACTTGCCGGAGGTGCTCTTGCGGCCCGAAGACGACTTCGCGCTGCTCGAACTCTTCGTCGTGCTCTTCCGCGTCGACGACTTCTTCGACCCTTCCGCACCGGTCTCCGCCGTGGTGGCGGTTCCGGAAGGGGCCGATTCTGTGTGAGCCGACTCAGCTGGGGCGCCGCCTTCGGTCTGTTCGGCGGAGCCGGAGCGTCGGGTTGCGGTTTCTGCGGCTGCCACGTACGCCCTTTCGCGACGGTCGATCGGGGCTGGCCTGAGGGCGCGTCACCTCGGCCGCCAAGGTCGGGGACTCCAGGTCCGCCCGGCCCGCGTCACCCACGGAGAACCGCATCGGGTTTTTCCTGGTCGGGAAAGCGATGCGGCCCTCGGCGGAGAACATCGGTCCAAGCGATCCGTGTTCCATTGTAACGACATCGCGTGAGCGTCGTTCCGCCGCGAGGCGGAGCGCGTCGCGATCGCCGTGCACGACACCGCGCACAACGCCTCGTGCCCTGCGGTCATTCCGCCGCGGACCGATTCGGCCGGGAACCGGTGTCGATCTTGCCGGCCCGCCGGGTCTCAGGTCCCCGCCACGGCCGCGGTCGCGGCGCCGATGATGCCCGCGTCGTTGCGCAGCCCCGCGGCCACGACCGGCGTGCGGTTCTGCAGCAGCGGCACCCACTTGTGCGCCTTCTTGCTCACGCCGCCGCCGGCGACGATGAGGTCCGGCCACACGAACCGCTCCAGGCTCTGCAGGTAGCGGTCCACGTGCGGGGCCCACTCCTGGTAGCTGAGGTCGAGGTTCTCCTTCACGGAGGCGGCGGCGACGTCCTCGGCGTCCTCGCCGTCCAGCTCGGTGTGCCCGAACTCGGTGTTGGGGATCAGGTGCCCGTCCATGAACAGGGCGCTGCCGATGCCGGTTCCGAACGTCAGCACGAGCACGAGCCCGCGGTGTCCCGCGGCGGCGCCGGAGCGCATCTCCGCCATGCCGGCGGCGTCGGCGTCGTTGAGGACGACGACGTCCTCGCGGGGCTTGTCGAGGCGCTCGGCGAACAGCCCCTGCGCGTCCGTGCCGATCCAGGCCTGGTCGACGTTGGCCGCGGTGAGGGCGGTGCCCTCCTTGACCACGCAGGGCAGGGTGATGCCGATCCGGTCCTGCCAGCCGAACTTGTCGACGATCTCCGCGACCGCGTCCGCGACGGCCTCCGGAGTCGACGGCTGGGGCGTGGGGACGCGCATGCGCTCCTCGGCGAGCTCTCCCCCGTCGATGTCCACTGGGCACCCCTTGATGCCCGACCCGCCGATGTCGACGCCGAAACCGCGAGCAGTGCCCATGGCCGATCCTTTCCAATTCGATTCAGACAGAGCTGTGCAGACTTTAACCGCCCTGTGGTGCGATGTGTACGTGGGATTGCCGAACGAGAGCGACGTGGAAGCATTGCGCACCGCAGCGGTCCGGATCGCCCGGGAAGCGGGGGACTTGGCGCGCGCGGTGCGGGAGGAGGCCGTTTCCGATGGTGCCGTGGACACCAAGAGCACCGAAACCGATGTCGTCACCGCAGGTGACCGCGCGGTGGAGCGGCTCGTGCGGGAGCGCGTGGGGGAGCTGCGCCCCGGCGAGTCGGTGCTCGGCGAGGAGGAGGGGGGCGAGCGCTCCCTCGACGGGCTGCGCTGGGTGGTCGACCCGATCGACGGCACGGTGAACTACCTGTACGGCTACCCGTGGTACGCGGTCTCGCTGGCGGCCCAGCAGGACGGCGTCTCGGTGGCGGGAGCCGTGGTGGAACCCGTCAGCGGCCGGGTCTGGAGCGCCGGGCTCGGGCGGGGCGCGTTCCTGGGCGACCGACCGCTGCGGGCCGCCGCGACCGAGCGGCTCGACCTGGCGCTGGTGGGCACCGGTTTCGCCTACGTGCAGCAGCGCCGTTCCGCCCAGGCCGGGGTGGTCGGCCGCCTGCTGCCGCAGGTGCGCGACATCCGTCGCAACGGGGCGGCCTCGCTCGACCTGTGCGCCGTCGCGGCGGGGTGGGTGGACGCCTACTACGAGGTCGGGCTGAACCGGTGGGACTGGGCGGCGGGCGCGCTCATCGCCGCCGAGGCGGGCGCGCAGGTGCGCCTGCCCGGTCAGGACCGGGACGACGGGCTCGGCCCGGAGGCGGTCGTGTGCGCCTGCCCGGGTATCGCCGGGCAACTGACCGACGCGCTCGTGCGCCTCGACGCGGCGCGGGTGTGACCGCTGCGCGCCCGCTCGCGCTCCTCGCGGGGCGGGCGCGCCCGCGCAGCAGCTCCTGCGCGGCTCGACCGCGCTGCCCGGGGCCGCGGGCGCGGTGCTGCGCAGCGCGGCGGGCCGCTCAGCAGTGCACGTCGCGCGCCTTCTCGAGCAGTTCGGGGTCGATGCGGGGCGGGTCGCCGCCGTGCTCGCTCGGCACCCAGTTCTGCAGCTCCTGCAGGACCTGCTTGCCCTGCTGGGTCGTCTGCACCTCGTCGAACTCCGAGCCCAGGGCGAGGTCGATGCGTCCGTCGGGCCGCTCGGTGCGCACCAGCTGGGCGCAGGGCACGATCAGGCTCAACGTGCGGGCGGCCCGCTCCCCGTCCGCGCCGTAGCGGATCTGCCCGTGGCACGTGAGGTCGTACTCCGGGTAGACGGGGTCGTCATCGGGCTGGCCCCACGTGTCGAAACCGAGCGTGGTGAGCTGGTCGGTGACCAGCGAGGCCTGCTGGCTCTCCCCGTTGCCGTTGAGCACGCGGATCTGGGCCTGCCCCGGTGGCAGCGGGGCGGTGCGGTCGAGGGCCTCCCGCGGCATCATCGTGCCGAGCCCCGGGGCCTGCTGCGCCTCGCCCGCTTCCGCGTCGTGCGCGAGTTCACCGGTCCGCACCCCGCCTCCGGCCTGCTGGGCGGACGGGGAGGTGCCGGACGGACCGGGGGGATTGCACTGCGTGGCCTGCTCGACGTTCTCCACCGATTCGAACACCCTGGTCCACACGAACCCGGCCAGCACCGCGAGCACGGCGAGCAGCACCAGTCCGGGCAGTGGACGGCGGCGCCGGTAGCGGGGGCCGCGCTGACCCCATTTCGAGCTCACGGCAGACACGTCCCGCCCCTCCCTGTCGCCTGGCAACCCGTCAGCGGATGCGCCATCCGCACGTCTCAGCCTAGGTGGTCGGAGGCGTGCGTGCGGAGTGGGCGAGCGAGTCGTGGCCGGACCGATGCCGAGGTGTCGCCGGCGCGCGAGCGCGGCGTCGGAAGTTCGCGCGCCTCGTCGGAATCATCGGTGCCCGGCGTGCGTTCACCTGGGGACAACGTCCCGTTCGGCAGCGGTCGGCGGGAAGTGGGCACGATCACGGACGTGACATGCGCCCTCCGGCGTGTCGCGACCGGGCCCGGAGGGCGCGGTGAGATCCCGCGCGGCGCGCAGCTCAGTGCACCGGCGCTGGCATCACACGCTTCGGTGACCAGCCACGTGCCCGGGAGGTCGATGAGCTACCCTCGCCGCGCCTGGAGGGGCGTGCCGCCTGGGAACACGTTGGTCCGGGACGTCCGACGCTGGTGCCGGAGAGACCACGATCACGCGATCGCCGGGCACAAATTCGGACTCCGGAACGTTGACCGGCGGCACACCATTGCAATCTTCACTGAACGCAGGGGTGAATCACGATGGCGACCGACTACGACGCTCCGCGCCGCGAGTCCGACGACCTCGCAGAGGACTCGTTGGAGGAACTCAAGGGGCGGCGCAACGATGCGCAATCCGGCGTCGTTGACGAGGACGAGGGCGCGATCGCGGAGAACTTCGAACTGCCGGGTGCGGATCTCTCCGGTGAGGAGATGACCGTCAAGGTCCTGCCGAAGCAGGCCGATGAGTTCACGTGCACGCGCTGCTTCCTCGTGCACCACCGCAGTCGACTGGCGGAGGAGCGCAACGGGCAGCTCGTCTGCCGGGATTGCGCCGCCTGATCGTTCGTCGCGGCCCTGAGCGGATTCAGGTGCAGCGGGGAATGGTTGTGCGGGGACGCGCCGGATACGACCACCGCGGGCGCGGATGGCGCCCGCCTCGGGCTGGGCACACGTGGCGAACGTGTGCCCAGTCGTGCGTCGGGCCCCGGTCGTGCGTCGGGCCCCGGTCGTGCACCGGGAGCCGGGCGTGCGTCGGGAGGTCACCCGCGCGCGGACGCCGCGCGGACGGCTTCGGCGAGCTGCTCGGGGCGGCGCGTGCTGATGACCCAGTACGGGGTCGGGTCCTCGGGGTCGTCCAGCCACACGCGGACCATCGTGCGCACCCAGGGGCGGTGCACGACGAAGGCGGCCGGGTCGAGATCGGGTCCGAGCGAGCGGCGCTTCTCCGCGGGCGGGACGGGTTCCACGTCTTCGACGTAGCGCAGCGGCAGGTGCGCGTCGCCGACCCGGAGCTCCCCGTCGCGCAGCGCGACCCGCGTGCGGCCGAGCCACAGCAGGAGGCCCGCGGCGCAGGGCACGAGGACGAGGTAGGGCAGCCAGGCGCGCACGCCCGGGTAGCCCATGTGCACTTCCGCGGCCAGCAGCACAGCCATGAGCAGCGGCAGCGGCCACGTCCACCAGGAGGCGTACAGGCGTTCGCTGTAGGAGGTGCGCGCCACGGGCTCGTTACTCGATGTCACTTTCTGTCCCTGATCGGGTGAGTCCGCGATGGGGGGACCTGCGTCTGCGCTTTCCGGCACGTGTTCAGGGTAGTCTCGCCGACCGTGTTCGATGTGAAGGTCCTGCTGACGAGACTCGACCCCGACGTCCCCGCACCGAGCTATGCTCGACCCGGTGATGCGGGCGCCGACCTGACCACCACGCGGGACGTGGTGCTGCAGCCGGGGGAGCGCGCCGTGGTCGGCACCGGCGTCGCGCTGGCCCTGCCGGAAGGGTACGCGGGTTTCGTGCACCCCCGCTCCGGACTGGCCGCGCGCGCTGGTTTGGGAATCGTCAACGCGCCTGGCACGGTGGATGCCGGTTACCGCGGTGAGGTGCAGGTGTGCTTGATCAACCACGACCCCGCGGAACCGATCACGATCGCGCGCGGTGAACGCATCGCACAACTGGTGGTGCAACGGGTCGAGCACGCCGTGTTCGAGGAAGTCGCCGAGTTGCCGGAGTCGCAGCGCGGAGCTGGCGGCTACGGTTCGACCGGCGGGCACGCGGCGCTGGCGGCGTCCGGAGGGGAAGCCGAGGCGCGGCACAGGACGGAGGTCTGAGATGTTCGGTTTTGGCCGTCGACGTCAGCAGGACGACGAGGCCGCGGCGGAGGCCGGTGCGCCGGCGGAGGACTCGGAGGAGCTCGCCGAGGGCGGGCCCTTCGACGTCGAGGAGGCCCCGGAGGACGACGTCGAGCGGCTGGACCTCGGGTCGGTGCGCCTGCCCGTGCCGGAGGGCGGCCAGCTCCAGGTCGAGGTCGATCCGGCCGGTCCGGTGCGCGCGGTGCACATGCTCACCCCGGCGGGGCGGCTGACCGTCAGCGCCTTCGCCGCGCCGCGCAGCGGCGGGCTCTGGCCGGACGTGAGCTCCGAGCTCGCCGACCAGTTGCGCTCCGACGGGGCGACGGTGCGCACCGAGCGCGGCGACTGGGGGCTGGAGCTCTCCGCCGACACGCCGAAGGCGACCCTGCGGTTCGTCGGGGTCGACGGTCCGCGCTGGCTGGTGCGCGGGGTCGCGGCAGGTCCGGCCGAGCAGGCCGACGAGTGCACCAAGCAGCTCTACGCGGTGCTCGACGACACCGTCGTCGTGCGGGGCGAGGACCCGCTCCCGGTGCGCACGCCGCTGCCCATCGAGCTGCCGGAGTCGATCCGGCAGCACATCGAGCAGGCGCAGGACCAGTCCCAGCAGCCGGGGCAGCAAGCTCCCACCGCCGCGGGCGGCCCCGCGGCGCCGCAGGGCTGAGACCCGCCCGCGGGAGCGACGGCGGGCGACCGGGTCGCGGTCCGCCGCCGGGCACTCCCACGCCCGGCCGCACGTGGTCGCCCGGTTCCGAGGATCCCGCAGCGACAGCACCGGAGGCCCCGCCCACCCGCTGCGCCAGCCGCTCCGCGGACTCCCTAAAGTGCGGGTCGTGCCGACGGTGACGGAGTGGTGGGTGTACCTCGGGGCGGTGGTGCTGATCGCCGTCGCGCCCGGACCGGGACTGCTGTACGTGCTCGCGCGCAGCGTGCGCGGCGGGCGCCGCGAGGGGATCCGCTCGGCGCTGGGCAACGGCTGCGGGGCTTCGGTGCACGTGGTCGCCGCCGCGCTCGGCCTCTCCGCGGTGCTGGCCACCTCGGCCGTGGCGTTCACCCTCGTGAAGTTCGCGGGCGCGGCCTACCTCGTCTGGCTCGGCGCGCGGGCGCTGTGGGAGTTGCGCCGCTCGGGCGCGCAACCGGAGCTGGCGGGGCAGCGGGCGGACCGTTCGGCCGTGCTGCAGGGCTTCGTCGTCGAGGTGCTCAACCCGAAGACGGCGATGTTCTTCCTCGCGTTCATCCCGCAGTTCGTCCACTCCGAGCGCGGTTCGACGGTGCTGGCGTTCTTCGCGCTGGGCGCGGTGTTCGTGGTGTGCGCTTCGCTCGCCGACGTCGTGCTGGCGCTGGTCGCGGGCCCGGTGGCGGGGTGGATCGCGCGCCACCCGCGCTGGTGGCGGCGGCAGCAGGTGGCCAGCGGCCTCACCCTGATCGGACTGGGCGGGGCGCTCGCGGTGACCCAGCGCGCCGTGGCGTGAGCGCGGCCGCACCGGCGGCGCCGCGCGCCGGCCGCCGCGGCGCGTGATCGCGGGAGCGCCCGCCCCCCTCGGCCGGGTGATCGACGTGCTCGGGCCGCTCGGGGGTGCGGCTACCCCTCGTGGGCCGTTTACGCTGGGGAGCACGAGCTCTGCGGAGACCCGGGCTCGTGGCAGGACACCGCAGTGGCCGGTGCTGATCCTCCGCGCGAGGCGGCGCAGGCCGGACACGTTCCGCCGGAGGGCAACGACGTGGAATCAGACCACCCGCACGCGGCGCACGAGCCGGAGGACGGCAGCGGTCCCGCCGCGCGCTCGTCCGCGGCGCAGAGCGGTGCCGGATCCGAGCGGCGCGATCCGGAGCAGACCCTGCTCGAGCAGATGGGCGGCGTGTCCGGGCTCGCCTACTCGGCCGTGCCCATCGTCGCGTTCGTGGGGATCAACTCGATCGCCGGGCTGATGCCGGCGATCTGGGGCGCGATCGGCATCGCGGTGCTCATCGCCGTGGTCCGCCTGGTCCGCCGGGAACCGGTGCAGCCGGCGATCTCCGGTGTGCTGGGTGTGGCCGTGTGCTCGTTCATCGCCTACCGCTCGGGCGATGCCAAGGGCTTCTTCCTCCTCGGGATCTGGACGAGCCTCATCTACGGCGCGGTGTTCCTCGCCTCGGTGGTGGTGCGGTGGCCGCTGGTCGGTGTGGCGTGGTCGCTGCTCAACGGCCAGCGCAACACCTGGCGGCACCACCGATCGGCGATGCGCGGCTACGACATCGCCACGCTGGCCTGGACCGCCGTGTTCGCCGCGAAGTACGTCGTGCAGGAGTGGCTCTACGACACCGGCCAGACCGGGTGGCTCGCGTTCGCCCGGATCGCGATGGGCTACCCGCTCACCGGTCTGGCCCTGATCGTGACGGTGTGGGCGATCCGCCGCGCGGGCAAGGAGCTGGAGGCCGCCTCCGGCGCCGCGGGGGGCAGCCCGGTGAGCGGCCCAGCGCGCTGACTGCCGCTCGCCGGTGGGGCGGGCCGGTGTGCTGCGCGCTCCGCCGGGGCCGGCCCGTACGCTGGACGCAGCCCGCGGCGGAACCCGCGGCGAAGCCCCGCGGCGCCGGGTCCGCTCGGCGCGCGGGCGGTACCGGCCGCGCCACGCGCACGCCTGCGCGACGCCCGGTGCCGCAGCCGCCTCCCGATCCGGAATCCACCGGGGAGAGGCGTGCGGGCTGGTGATCTGGCCGGGCAGCGCGGCGCTGCGCGGCATGCGGCGAGTGGAGGAACAGCAGGTTGAGCGAACGAGTGGCAGCGGACCGCACCCGGCCGAACTGGACCGGTCAGCGGTTCGTCGTGGACGTGGGGCAGGTGGCCCACGGCGGGCACTGCGTCGCCCGGCACGAGGGGCGCGTGGTGTTCGTGCGCCACACCCTGCCCGGGGAGACCGTCCTCGTGGAGGTGACCGAGGACCACGGCGGTTCCTTCTGCCGCGCCGACGCCGTCGAGGTGCACGCCGCCGCCGCGGGGAGGGTGACGCCGCCCTGCCCGTTGGCCGACATCTCCCGCGGGCAGGACCGCTGCGGTGGTTGCGACTGGCAGCACGCCGCGCCGGACACCCAGCGCGAGCTGAAGGCCGTCGTCGTCCGCGAGCAGCTCGAACGCATCGCCGGGCTGGACTGGCCGGTGGAGGTCCAGCAGCTGCCCGGGGGGCCGCTGCGGTGGCGCAACCGCACACGGCTGGCGGTCGACCAGGCGGGCAACGCCGGCTTCCGGGCGCACCGCAGCCATCGCATCATCCCGATCGAGGACTGCCCGATCACCACCGAGGACGCCGTGTCCGCGGTGACGAGCCGCCGCTGGCGCCCGGGTGCCGAGCTGGGCGTGACGCGGGACGGGAGCGGGGAGGTGCACGTGAGCGCGACCGACAGCAAGCCCCGGCGGCAGCGCGGTCGGCGCGCGGACCCCGTCGTTCGCCAGGTGCGCGGCAGCGGCATCGCCCGCGAGTACGCCGAGGGGCGCACGTTCCACGTGCAGGCCGACGGCTTCTGGCAGGTGCACGTCTCCGCGGCCGAGACGTTCGCGGCCACCGTGCGCCGGTTCGCCCGGGTCTCGCCCGGGGCGAGCGCCTGGGACCTCTACGGCGGAGCGGGCCTGTTCACCGCCGGGCTCGCCGAGCAGGCCGGGTCGGACGGGCAGGTGCTGCTGGTCGAGTCGTCCCGGCGGGCCGTGGCGGACGCGACGGCCAACCTGGCCGATCTGCCGCAGGTGGGGTGCCGCACCGGCACGGTCGAGCGCGTGCTGCGCGACGAGGACCTCCCCGAGCCCGAGGTGGTCGTGCTCGATCCCCCGCGCAAGGGCGCGGGCAAGGACGTCGTCACCGCGGTCGCGGCGCGCGGACCCGCGCGGGTGGTGCACGTCGCGTGCGATCCGGCGGCGCTGGCGCGCGATGTGAGCCTGTTCGCCGAGCACGGCTACCGGCTGGCCGAGCTGGAGGTCTTCGACGCCTTCCCCATGACTCACCACATCGAGTGCATCGCGTTGCTGCAGCGCTGACCTGCGGCGAACCGGTGCGGCGCAGTGCCGTCGGCCGGTCGCGCGCGGCATCCCAGTGCGTTGCCCCGGTGGTCGCCGCACCATGGCGGCAGTCCACACACGGCGGATCCGAGAACTCCCGGACCGTCCGTAGACTGGGCTCCGCCGAGAGCCGGAGGGGGACTGCGAGGACCGGCTGCCCGGCGCGCGGAAGACGGTCCGCGCAGCAGGACGAACCCCGACCCGGTACGACCCGGAACGAGACAAGCGAGGTGGCGCGGTGACACTGCTGGGGTCCGTACACAGTCCGGCTGATCTCAAGAAACTTCAGCAGGACGAACTGGCGCAGCTGGTGGACGAGATCCGCTCGTTCCTGATCGAGAAGGTGTCGCGCACCGGAGGGCACCTCGGTCCGAACCTCGGCGCGATCGAGCTGACGCTGGCCGTGCACCGCGTGTTCGAGTCGCCCAGCGACCGCGTCGTGTTCGACACCGGGCACCAGTCGTACGTGCACAAGATGCTGACCGGCCGGCAGGAGGGCTTCGACCGCCTGCGCAAGCGGGGAGGCCTGGCGGGCTACCCGGAGCGCGCGGAGAGCGAGCACGACTTCGTGCAGAACAGCCACGCCTCCACCGCGCTGTCCTACGCCGACGGGCTCGCCCGCGCGATCCAGCTCAACGGCGAGCAGCAGCACGTGTGCGCGATCGTCGGCGACGGCGCGCTGACCGGCGGCATGTGCTGGGAGGCGCTGAACAACATCGCCGCCGACCCGGAACGCCCGGTCGTGATCATCGTCAACGACAACGGCCGCTCCTACGCGCCGACGATCGGCGGTCTGGCCGAGCACCTGGCCGCGCTGCGGCTGAACCCCAGCTACGAGCGGGCGCTGCAGAGCGGGCGCCGCACGCTGCGCAACCTCCCGGTGGTGGGCCGGTCGCTGTACACCGGGCTGCACGCGGCCAAGAGCGGGTTGAAGGACGCCCTCAGCCCGCAGGTGATGTTCTCCGACCTGGGCATCAAGTACCTCGGCCCGGTTGACGGCCACGACCTGCGGGCGCTGGAGCACGCCCTGGGCATGGCCCGCTCGTACGGCGGGCCGGTGATCGTGCACGCGGTCACGCGCAAGGGCAACGGCTTCGCCCCGGCCGAGAACGACGAGGCCGAGCAGATGCACCAGGTCAAGACGATCAACCCGGAGACCGGTGCGCCGACGAAGCCCGCGGGCACCTCCTGGACGGACGTGTACTCGGACGAGCTCGTGCGCCTCGGCGGGCAGCGCGCGGACCTGGTCGCGATGACCGCGGCGATGCTCGGTCCGACGGGGCTGACGAAGTTCCAGGACGCCTACCCGGACCGCTGCATCGACGTGGGCATCGCCGAGCAGCACGCGATGACCTCGGCGGCGGGCCTGGCCATGGGCGGCATGCACCCGGTGTTCGCCGTCTACTCCACGTTCCTCAACCGCGCTTTCGACCAGCTGCTGCTGGACGTGGCCCTGCACCGGCAGCCGGTGACGATCACCCTCGACCGCTCCGGTATCACCGGGGACGACGGGCCCAGCCACAACGGCATGTGGGACCTGTCGATCCTCGGGATCGTGCCCGGGTTGCGCGTGGCGGCGCCGCGGGACGCGGGGAGGCTGCGCGAGGAGCTCGGCGAAGCCGTGGAGGTCGACGACGGCCCGACCGTGCTGCGGTTCCCCAAGGGACCGGTCATCGACGAGGTCCCGGCGCTCGAGCGGGCCGGCGGCGTCGACGTGCTGCACCGCGACGACGACGGCGACCGGCGGGACGTGCTGCTCGTGGCGGTCGGGGCCTTCGGCGGGCTCGCCGCGGCGGCCGCCTCCCGGCTGGCCGCGCAGGGCATCGGCGTGACCGTGGTCGACCCGCGGTGGATCTACCCGGTGCCGCAGGCGCTCGTCGAGCAGGCCGCGCGGCACCACCTCGTGGTCAGCCTCGAGGACAGCGGCCGGCACGGCGGGTTCGGCTCGGCGCTGGCGACGGCCCTGCGCGACGCTGACCTCGAGGTGCCGATGCGGGATCTCGCCGTGCCCAGCGCGTTCCCGCAGCTGGGCTCCCGCGACGAGGTGCTGGCGGACTTCGGCCTGACCGAGCAGGACGTGGCGCGGCGCATCACCGAGTGGGTGGCCGACCGGGTGGAGGCCCAGGACGAGGTGACGCTGCCGGTGGCCGTGGAGGGCGAGCAGTCGGGCACGGCCGCGGGCTGACCGGCGTACCGACCGCACGTCCCGACCGCACGTCCCGGCAGCCGGTCCTCCGGGCTGCCGGGGCCAGCGGGCGGTCGCCCGGGGAAGCACCACCGGCGCCCTCGTGGAGGCGCTCCGCTACGTCCCCGGCACCGGCGTCGAGCGGCGTGCGCTGCCGAAGATCAGCCAGCACGGTGGACCGACGCCTGACCCGCCCGCGCACGCGGCCCACCACCCGATCCAGTTCCAGGGCTGGCTCTCAGGGGCGCAGTGCGGCGACGTCCACCGCGACCGGCACCGGTGCTGCGGTGAGCGGAACCGGGCCGTCGCCGCGGCTCGCGGTGTCCGCGGCCCGGTACCGCCCGCCGTCCAGCCGGTAGGTGGTGAGTTCGGTGACTCCGCCCGAGTCCTGCGTCAGGCTCCAGAAGTACGGAATCCCGGCGCTTTCGCAGGTGGTGAACTTGTCGCGTTGTTCGCTCGCCGTGTTCGCCGGTGACCAGATCTCGCCGAAGAGCAGCACCGCGCGGGGAGCGAACGACGGACCGATCGGCCGCGTGTTCAGCACGGCCAGGTCGGGGACGAGCGCGGTCCGCCCCGGTACCGCGAACTCGACGCCGATACCGCTCACCGGGTGCAGATCGCTGTGCTGCGCTGCGCGGAACGCGGTTTTGCACGCGTGCACCAGCTCGTCCGCGGCCCACTGGTGCTGACCCGTCGGTGGTGGTGTCACGAGCCAGTACCCCTCGATCAGCTCCAGGCGCGAGCCGTCCTCCCTGGCGGCCAGCGCGTGCCAGTCGGCGATGGTGAACGGTCCCAGCTCGTGCTGGATCAGTGCGGTCACCGGGCATCACCTCGTTCCTTCACCGAACAGAATGCCAGAAGTCCGATCGGGCGCTGGTGCTGCGCAGCTCGTCGGTCTGTCCGGGGCGGCCGACGTCCACCGCGACCGGCACCGGTGCTGCGGTGAGCGGAACCGGGCCGTCGCCGCGCTCGCTGTGTCCGCGACCCGGTACCGTTCGCTCAATCGGGTTCGGCCGACTCCTCGGCGGCGGTCCCGCCGTCCGCCTCCGACTTGGATGGCCGGCCCCGCCGGCGCATCGCCCCGGTTCCCGCGGGCAGGCGTCCCGCATCGCTCAACGCCTTGCGCAGCAGGAACTCGATCTGGGCGTTGGTGCTGCGCAGCTCGTCGGCCGCCCAGCGGGCCAGCGCGTCGTGGACGGCCGGGTCCAGCCGCAGCAGGACCTTCTTCCGCTCGGAGGCCACGGTCACCCGGTGTAGAGCGAACCGGTGTTCACGACCGGTTGGGTGTCGTGGTCGCCGACGAGCACCACGAGCATGTTGCTGATCATCGCGGCCTTGCGCTCCTCGTCCAGTTCGACGACCCCGTCGCGGGTGAGGCGGGTCAGCGCCGAGTCCACCATGTCGACGGCGCCCTCGACGATGCGCTGCCGCGCCGCCACCACGGCATCGGCCTGCTGCCGGCGCAGCATCGCCGAGGCGATCTCCGGGGCGTAGGCGAGGTGGGTGATGCGGGATTCGATGATGCGCACGCCCGCCTGCTCCACGCGTTCGGCCACCTCGCCCGACAGGCGGGAGGTGATCTCGTCGGCGTTGTCCCGCAGGGACAACCGGTCGCGGCCCTGCGCGTCGTAGGGGTAGCTGTTGGCGATGTGCCGCACGGCCGTTTCGGTCTGGGTGCCGACGAACTCCTCGAAGTCGTCCACGTCGAACATCGCCTGCGCGGTGTCGGCGACCTTCCACACGACGACGGCGGCGATCTCGATCGGGTTGCCGTCCGCGTCGTTGACCTTGCTGGTGCCGGTCTCGTGGTTGCGCACGCGGGTGGAGATCTTCGTCCGCGTGGTCAGCGGGTTGACCCACTGGAGGCCGTCGGTGCGCAGCGTGCCGACGTAGCGGCCGAGCAGCTGCAGCACGCGCGCCTCGCCCGGTGCGACGGCGGTCAGCCCGGCGAGCAGGACCACTCCCAGCACGAGCGCGGCGCTGGCGGCCACGAGCAGGACGACGCCCGCGGCGGAGCCGCCGGACGCGGCGAGGCTCAGGCCGCCGAGCACGTACATCGCGGCCGCGGCGACCACGAGCAGCAGCACGGCGCCGAGCACGCCCCACCCGCCCATCGCGCGGGTGCGGCGCTCGTGGCTCGGGGGCCCGGCCTCGCCCGTGGTGCCGGCCTCGCCTGTGACCCCGGCCTCGCCCGTGGTTCCGGTCTCAGTCCCGGTCGTCATGTTCGCTCCGTTCTGCCGCGTGCCGGCCCCGCGGGTGCGGGCTGCGCTCCGCCGGGAGCACGCCGCGCTGTCCGATCTCGGGAGGTCCCTCCCGAGCAACCACCCGAAGGATAGCGCAGTGATATCACTTTTCGGGAGGGGTGCGAGCATCCGAACCGGATGCGGGTCGCGCGCGGCCCCGGGCCGCACCACCGGGCCGAACGGCACCGGTCCGCGAACGGCACCGGGCCGGGGCGCCGCGCCGCCCCGGCCCGGTGCTCAGCGCAGTGCGGTCACCGCGGCACGGACGCCTCCCCCGCGCTGAGGAACCGCCTGCCGGTGACGGTCTCGGCGATGCCCGAGCGGTCCAGGTAGGGCGTGATGCCGCCCAGCCAGAACGGCCAGCCGGCGCCGAGCAGCATGCACAGGTCGAGGTCCTGGGGCCCGGTCACCACGCCCTCGTCGAGCATGATCCGGGCCTCCTCGGCCACGGCGCGCAGCGCGCGCTCGCGCACCTGCTCCGCCGTCGACGGGGTCTCGCCCTGCTTCCACAGCTCGGCCACGGCCGGGTCGAGCACGCGGTTGCCGGACTCGTCGGTGCTCCACACGCCGGTGTGCCCGCCCTCGACGAAGCGGCGCAGGTTCTCGGACAGGCCGAACCGGTCCGGGTAGGCCGCGTGCATCGTCCCGGCCACGTGGTGCGCCACGGCCGGGCCGACGAGCTCGAGCAGCTCCATCGGCGTCATCGGCAGGCCCAGCGGCGTCAGCGCCGCGTCGGCCTCCTCGAACGGGGTGCCCTCGTCCACCGCGGCGATGACCTCGCCGAGGAACCGGGTGAGCACCCGGTTGACGACGAAGGCCGGTGCGTCGGCGGTGAGCACGCAGGACTTCTTCAGCTTCTTGCCCACGTCGAACGCCGTCGCCAGCGCCGCGTCGTCGGTGCGCTCGGCGCGGACGACCTCGAGCAGCGGAAGCACGGCCACCGGGTTGAAGAAGTGGAAGCCGACGACGCGCTCCGGGTGGGCGAGCTCGGCGGCCATCTCGGTCACCGACAGCGAGGAGGTGTTCGTCGCCAGCACCGCCTCCGGGCCGACGTGCTGCTCGAGCTCGGCGAAGACGGTCCGCTTGACCGACATCTCCTCGAACACGGCCTCGATGACGAAGTCGGCGTCGGCGAAGGCTGCCTTGTCCAGCGAGCCCTGGACCAGGCCCTTGAGCCGGTTGCGCTGCTCCGGCGACACGCGGCCCTTCTCGGCGAGCTTGTCGATCTCGCCGTGGACGTAGGCCACGCCCTTGTCGATGCGCGCCTGGTCGACATCGGTGAGGACCACCGGCACCTGCAGGCGGCGCGCGAACAGCAGCGCCAGCTGCCCCGCCATGAGCCCGGCACCGACGACGCCGACCTTGGTCACCTTGCGCACCAGGGACTTGTCCGGCGCGCCGGCCGGTTTCTTGGCGCGCTTCTGCGTCAGGTCGAACGAGTACAGGCCGGACCGGAGCTCATCGGTCATCAGCGCGTCGGCCAGGCCCTCGGTCTCGGCGGCGTAGCCGGCGTCGAGGTCGTTGTGCCGGGCCTGCTCGATGAGCTCGACGGCCTCGTTCACCCCGGGCGCGGCGCCGGAGGTCTTGCTCCGCACGATCTCGCGGGCGCGGGCCACGGCGTCGTCCCAGGCCTGGCCGCGGTCGATCTCGGGGCGCTGCACCGCGTGCTCCCCGGTGACCACCCGCGCGGCCCAGCGCACCGACTGCTCGAGGAAGTCGGCGCTGTCCAGCAGCTCGTCGAAGACGCCCAGGTCGCGGGCCTTCTTCGGGTCGAGCATGCGGTTCTGGTTCAGCGCGTTCTCGACGATGACCGTGACCGCGTTGTCCGCGCCGATCAGGTTCGGCAGCAGCTGGGTGCCGCCCCAGCCGGGGAAGAGCCCGAGGAAGCACTCGGGGAAGGCGATCGTGCCCGCCGCGGCCGAGACGGTGCGGTAGTGGCAGGACAGGGCGAGCTCCAGTCCGCCACCGAGCGCCGCGCCGTTGACGAAGGCGAACGTCGGCACCGACGACTCGGTCAGCCGGCGGAAGACGTCGTGCCCGCCCTGGGCCACCGCGTGGGCGTGCTCGCGCTCGGTGATCTCCGCGATGCCGTCGAGGTCGGCGCCCACGGCGAAGACGAACGGCTTGCCGGTGACGGCGATCGCGGCCGGTTCGGCGGCGAAGGCCTCGTCGAGGGCCGCGTCGAGGCTGGCCAGGCCGCCGGGTCCGAAGGTGGACGGGCGCTTGTGGTCGTGGCCGTTGTCCACCGTGACCAGCGCCAGCGGGCGGTCCAGGCCCGGCGCGTCGACCAGGCGGGTGCAGGCGTGCGTGACGACCTCGTTCGGGAAGAGCGCGGCGAAGTCGCCGCTGGTGCGGCTCGTCGCGTTGTCGTTGGTGACGGTCACCGGTCACCTCCGCGGTAGTTCGGGTTCTCCCAGATGACGGTTCCGCCCATGCCGAAGCCGATGCACATGGTGGTCAGGCCGTAGCGGACCTCCGGGTGCTCGGCGAAGTGCCGGGACAGCTGCGTCATGAGGCGGACACCGGACGAGGCCAGCGGGTGGCCGCAGGCGATCGCGCCGCCCCACGGGTTCACCCGCGGGTCGTCCTGGTCGATGCCGAAGTGGTCCAGGAAGGCCAGGACCTGCACGGCGAAGGCCTCGTTGATCTCGAACAGGCCGATGTCGTCGATGCTCAGCCCGGCGCGCTGCAGGGCCTTCTCGGTGGCCGGGACCGGGCCGACGCCCATGACCTCCGGTTCGACGCCGGCGAAGGAGTAGCCGACCAGGTACATGCCGACCGGCAGCCCCAGCTCTTCGGCAGTGTCGGCACCGGTGAGCACGCAACCGGTGGCGCCGTCGTTGAGCCCGGCGGCGTTGCCCGGGGTCACGTGCCCGTGCGGGCGGAACGGGGTCTTCAGGCCGGACAGCGAGTCCAGGTCGGTGCCCGGCCGCGGCTGCTCGTCCGCGGTCGCCAGGCCCCAGCCGCTGTCCGAGCGGGTGGCGACCGGCACGAAGTCCTGCTCGAACCTGCCCGCCTGCGCCGCTTCCGCGTAGCGCTGCTGGCTGAGCACGGAGTAGGCGTCGGTGCGCTCCTTGGTGATGCCGGGGAACCGGTCGTGCAGGTTCTCGGCCGTGGACCCCATCACCAGGGCGGAGGTGTCGACGAGGTCGTCGGAGACGAAGCGCGGGTTGGGGTCGACGCCTTCGCCCATGGGGTGGTTGCCCATGTGCTCGACGCCGCCCGCGATCGCGACGTCGTAGGCGCCGAAGGAGATGCCGCTGGACACCGCGGTCACAGCGGTCATGGCACCGGCGCACATGCGGTCGATGGCGAAGCCCGGCACGGACTTCGGCAGCCCGGCCAGCAGGGCCGCGCTGCGTCCGATCGTCAGCCCCTGGTCACCGATCTGCGTGGTGGCGGCGACGGCCACCTCGTCGACGCGTTCCGGCGGGATGTCCGGATGGCGTCGCAGAAGTTCGCGGATCACCTTGACCACGAGGTCATCGGCACGGGTCTGGGCGTACATGCCCTTGTCGCCGGCCTTGCCGAACGGTGTGCGGACACCGTCGACGAAGACCACATCCCGTGCCGCGGCCCGGTTCGGGCGGCTGCGGCTGTCGGCGTTCGCCGACGCTGGTGCGGCCACGGCGTGCTCCTCACTCGATGTGGGTGAACATTGGCGAGCCGGCCGGAGCGTCGACGCCGCGGGGGCCGCGGTGGCGATCCTGAGCTACCAGCCGGTAACCGCACTCTAGCGCTGATTACTCATTGGTAACCACCTGGGGCGTGGGGTTTCGCACACCCGCCCGGAGCACTACTCGCCCAACGCCCGCGCCAGCGCCTCCGAGGTGAGTTCGACCTGCCACTCGCGGGCGCCGCTCGCGCGCAGCCACTCGGCGATCCCGGCCGCGTCCCGCTGCTGCGGCGGCTGCCAGCACAGCCGGCGCACCGACTCCGGCAGCAGCAGGTTCTCCACCGGTAGTGCGAAGCGCTCGGCGATGTCGTTGAGCGCTGACCGGGCCGCCGTCAACCGCGCCGCGGCCTCCGGGTCGCGGTCCGACCAGCGGTTCGCCGGCGGCGGTCCGTCACCGCCGCTCGCCGGAGCGGGCAGTTCCTCCTCGCCGAGCCGCTGCGCGCTGCGCAGCGCGCGCAGCCACAGCGACGCGCGACGCCGCTGCTGCCGGCCGCCGAAGACCGGCAGCGCGGTGAGCTCCGCCTCCGTCGCGGGGTTCGCCCGGGCCGCCCGCACGATCGAGGAGTCCGGCAACACCCGGCCGGGAGCGATGTCGCGCTGCTGCGCGTACTCGTCGCGCGCCTGCCACAGCGCGCGGACCGCGGCGAGCTCCCGCCGGCCGCGCACCTTGTGGATGCCGGAGGTGCGCCGCCACGGCTCCGCGCGCGGCGGCGCGGGCTCGGCGGTGCGGACCGCTTCGAACTCCTGCTCGGCCCAGGCGAGCTTGTCCTGGCGCTCCAGCTCGGCGCGCATCGCCGCCCGCAGCTCGACGAGCATCTCCACGTCGAGCGCCGCGTACACGAGCCAGTCGCGGGGCAGGGGGCGGCGGGACCAGTCCGCCGCGCCGTGGCCCTTCTCCATGCGGTGGCCCAGGACGCGCTCGACCAGCGCGCCGAGCGAGACGCGCTCGTAGCCGGCCAGGCGCCCGGCGAGCTCGGTGTCGAACAGCCGCTGCGGGTGCAGGTCGAGCTCCGCCAGGCAGGGGAGGTCCTGCGAAGCGGCGTGCAGGATCCACTCGGTTCCGCGCAGGGCCGAGACGAGCGGGTGCAACTCACCTGCCAGGGCGACGGGGTCGACCAGCAGCGTGCCCGTTCCCGCGCGGCGGAGCTGCACGAGGTAGGCGCGCTGCGAGTACCGGTATCCGGAGGCCCGTTCGGTGTCGACCGCGACCGGTCCCGTGCCGGAGGCGAGTGCGTGCGCGGCCGTGTGCAGGGCCTCCACGGTGTCGGTCACCGGTGGGACCCCGCCGGCCGGTTCGAGCAGCGGTTCGGGTTCAGTGGGTTCGGCGGGGCCGGACCCGACGGACTCGGGGCAAGCAGCTTCCACGGTGACCAGACTTTACGTGTTCGGTCGGCTCCCGTGGGGCCGTGCCCTCGGTCCGTCGGGTTCGATGTGCCACGAGTCAGCGGATGACGCCGGCTCGCATGGCCAACGCGACCATCTGCGCCCGGTCCCCGGTTCCCAGCTTGCGCCCGATCCGCGACAGGTGGCTCTTCACCGTGAGCGCGGACAGGTTGAGCGCTTCGCCGATCTCCTTGTTCGACCGGCCGTCGGCCACGAGTTGGAGGACCTCGACCTCGCGGGCGGACAGCTCCCGCGGTGTGTTGTCCGTCCCGGGGACGCGCGTGCCGGCGGCGAGCACCGGAGCCACGCTGGGATCGGCGTACACACCCCCGTCGAGCACCCGCCGCACCCCGTCGGTGACGACCATCGGCGAGGCGGACTTGAGCAGGTAGGCCTGAGCGCCTGCCTGGAACGCGGCCCGCACCGCGTAGGGGTCGTCGGAGGAGGCGAGCACCACGATCCGCGGCCATCCCTGGCCGCGGAGCTCGGTGACCAGTTCGATACCGGTCCCGTCCGGGAGTCCGAGATCGAGGATCGCGAGGTCGCACGGACCGGTGGCCAGAGCTCGCGCTCTCGCCTCGGCCATCGATGCGGCCTCGTGCACCGTGCCGGCACCCATCTGTAACAGCCGGGAGGATATGGCCTCCCGGAGCAGTGGGTGGTCGTCCACCACGAGCACCGTGAACAGCTCTTCCCGCGGGTGCGGGACCATGTTGGCCGGCAACGCGCCGGCCGGCGTGGAACGAGCGGCCTGACCTAAGCCGACGGCAGCCACGTCACTACCTCCCTGGAGTCGGTCGTGCCCCCCGACCGGCACCGGGACTCTCGACCAATCAGCCGCGCCACTGATCGACCGAAAGTGGTGTCGTCGGGGGAAGCGTAACCGCCCAAGCGGGTCAGTGGGACGATCAATCGGGTATGTATCCCGATCGAGTTGTGACGAGATCGGCACGAGTTCGCACTTTCAGGTGATCTCCCGGTGTTTTGTTAACGCCGTTTCGTGGCCGATCGACATACAACAATACGCTCATCACAGGATCTTGCGCGCACAACGAGATTCCCGGGCATTCGGCGGAGCGGCAGCTCCCGCGGAGGGGACGCGCCCCACCGCGGTTCGTGACGCGCCGCGTCTCGATCCCGGAGCCCGACCGGTCGCCCCCGGAGCACGAGCGGTCACTTCCCGCGGGCGTCCGCCGCGCCGCGGTGCTCCTCGGTACTGCTGGGGCGGCGGGCCCTGCTGCGGTGCCGGGCCCTGCTGCGGTGCTGGGAGTTCCGCCTCCGCCGGGCCGGTGCCGCCGTCACCCGTCGGTGTGGCGGCCGAGCATGACCACGCCCTCCGGCGGAAGACCGCTGGCGTACCCCAGCAGCGCGTGGAAAGCCCGCGCGTGCGGCTCGAGGTGCGCGTCCGGAGCCGTCCACGACGCGCGCAGCTCCAGGTCGTGACTGCGCGCCGGGCCGGTGATCGCGCCGAAGCGGGAGGACGACGTCAGCGTCACCGTCCCGCCCAGCGCGCGGTGGGACGCCTGCGCCTCCTCCAGCGCATCGGTCAGCCACGACCACCCGACCGTCGGCAGCAGCGGGTCCGCCGCCAGCTCCGGGTCCAGCTCGGCCAGCAGGTACAACGCGAGGCGGAGATGACCGTCCCAGCCCTGCTGCCCCTCCGGGTCGTAGAGCAGCACCAGCCGCGCGGTCGCCTGCTCCTCGGCCGGTCCGGTGGCCTCGGCGCGCAGGGCGTAGCTCCACGGGGCCAGGCGTTTCGGGGGCGTGATCTCGGTCCACGCGACTTCGGCGCGCACCGGCGGCGACAACAACGCGGTCACCGCCTGCCGAAAGTACTCCTCAGCCTCCGACATCTCCGTCACTCCGGGGACTCTACGGGGATGCACCGTGCGCGCTGTCGCCGCCACGCCGAGTCGGTGCTGATCTTCGTCGCCACCCCGGCGGGCCCCGGCCGCGCCGACGATCTCGATCTCCGGCGTGCGACGATGGTCGGAAGAACGGTGCTCCGCCGCCTCCGACGGCGCTGCCGCCCCGACATCGACTACGGACGTGTCCCCGATGACGAATCCCGCTCCGGCCTCCGCTCGCCGGGACCTCGCCGATGCCCCGCTGCTGGCCGCCGCGCGCGGTGAGCGCACCAGCCGCACCCCCGTGTGGTTCATGCGCCAGGCCGGCCGCTCGCTGCCCGAGTACCGGCGCGTGCGCCAGGGCGTGCCGATGCTGCAGGCGTGCCTCACCCCGGAACTGGTCTGCGAGGTGACCGCCCAGCCGGTGCGCCGCCACGGCGTCGACGCGGCCATCCTGTTCAGCGACATCGTCCTGCCGCTGTACGCCGCCGGCGTCGAGCTCGACATCGTCCCCGGCACCGGGCCGGTCGTGGAGTCGCCGGTGCGCACCGGCGAGGACGTCGCCCGGCTGCCCGTGCTGGCCGAGGAGCAGGTGACCCCCGTGCGGGACGCGGTGACCGCGCTGCTCGGCGAGCTCGGCACCACGCCGCTCATCGGGTTCGCGGGCGCACCGTTCACCCTGGCCTCCTACCTCGTCGAGGGCGGGCCGAGCCGCAACCACGAACGCACCAAGGCGCTCATGCACGGCCAGCCCCAGGTGTGGCACCAACTCATGACCAGGCTCGTCGACAGCACCCTCGCCTTCCTGCGCGTGCAGGTCGACGCCGGAATCGACGCGCTGCAGGTGTTCGACTCCTGGGTGGGGGCGCTGTCCCTGCGGGACTACCGCGAGTACGTGCTGCCGCACTCGCGGCGCATCTTCGCCGAGCTCGCCGACGTCACCGACATCCCGAAGATCCACTTCGGCGTCGGCACCGGTGAGCTGCTGGGCGCGATGCGCTCGGCCGGCGCCGACGTGGTCGGCGTGGACTGGCGCGTCCCGCTGGACGAGGCGGCGCGCCGCCTGCAGGAAGCGGAACCGACCTGGCGCGCGCCCGTGGTGCAGGGCAACCTCGACCCGGCGGTGCTCTTCGCCGGGTGGGACGTGGTGCGCGAGGAGGTCCGCCGCGTGCTGGCCGAGGGCGCGGCCGCCGGCGGGCACGTGCTCAACCTCGGCCACGGCGTCCTGCCGGACACCGATCCGGACGTGCTGAGCAGGATCGTCGAGTTCGTGCACGCGGAGACGGCCCGGTGACACCGCGCATCGCGATCATCGGCGGCGGGATCAGCGGGCTCACCGCGGCCCACCGGCTGCGGGCCGAACTGGGGCCCCGCGCCGAGCTGCTGCTGTTCGACCAGGCGGATCGGATCGGCGGCGAGCTGCGCACCGTGCCGCTGGCCGGCGGCCACCTCGACCTGGGCGCGGAGGCGTTCCTCGCGCGCCGCCCCGAAGTGCTCGACCTCGCCGCGGAGCTCGGCATCCGCGAGGAGGTCGTGCACCCCAGCGGGGCCTCCTCGCTCATCCGCGCCGACGGCGCCACCCGCGCGATCCCCGGGGGCACGTTCATGGGTGTGCCGACCTCCGCGGACGCGGTCGGCGACGTGCTCTCGGAAGCCGGGGCGGCGGCGGTGCGGGCCGAGTCCGAACTGCCGCCGGTGCCCTGGGACGGTTCCGACGTCCCGGCGGGCGCGCTGCTGCGCGAGCGCCTCGGCGACGAGGTCGTCGACCGGCTCGTCGACCCGCTGCTCGGCGGGGTCTACGGCGGCGGGGCCGACGGGCTCGGCCTGCGCGCGACCATGCCCGCCCTGGCCGGCGCCCTCGACGCCGGAGCTCGGACGATCACCGAGGCCGCGGCGCGCGCGGCCGGGTCGAGCACCGCGGGCGGCCAACCGCGCCCCGGCCCCGTGTTCGGTGCGCTGCGCACCGGTTACCAGCAGCTGCTCGAGCGGCTGAGCACCGCCTCCGCGGCGACCGCGCAGCTCGGCACCGCGGTGCGCGGCCTGCGGCGAACCGGGACCGGGTGGCAGTTGGAGACCGGCCCCGCGCCGCGGGGCGAGCACGTGGACGTGGACGGCGTCGTGCTCGCCGTCCCCGCACCGGCGGCCGCGCGGCTGCTGCAGGGGGTCGCCGAGGAGGCGGCCCGGCAGCTGAGCGGCATCGCCCTGGCGTCGATGGTGCTCGTGGGCCTCGCCCTGCCGCCCGGCGCGGTCCTGCCGGAGCGCTCCGGGGTGCTCATCGCCCGCGGGGAGCGGCACGCCGACGGGACGCCGTTCACCGCGAAGGCGTTCACCTTCTCCAGCGTGAAGTGGCCGCACCTGCGCGGCGCGCGCGGGGAACCGCTGCTGCGGGCGTCGATCGGTCGCACCGAGAGCGATCCGGAGCTGCGGTTCACCGACGCCGAGCTCGTGCGCCGCGTCCGCGGTGACCTGGCCGAGGTCGCCGGTGTGCACGCCGAGCCGGTTGAGACCGCGGTCGTGCGCTGGGGCGGCGGGCTGCCGCAGTACGGCGCGGGGCACGCCGACCTCGTGGCCGCGGTGCGGCACCGGGTGGCGGAGCTCGACGGGCTCGAAATCGCCGGCTCCTGGCTCGACGGTGTGGGCGTGCCCGCGTGCGTGTCCGCGGGGGAGCGCGCGGCCCGGGCGCTCGTGCGCGACCGCGTCGCGGGCTGACCCGCGCGCCGGGTGTCCCCTTGCCGTGACCCGGCCCGGGCTGTGATCTCGGCGGGGATCGCGCCGGGGCCGCGACGCCCGCTGCGCGCGCGGTGGGATGATGGTCGCATGGCGCGGCTGAACTACGAGGAGCTCAACAGCACGATCCGCTACACCATGTGGTCGGTGTTCCGGGTGGAGCAGGGAACGCTGCCGGAGAACCGGGAGCAGGCGGCGAAGGACGCGCAGGACTACCTGGACTCCCTGGCGGAGTCGGACGTGACCGTGCGCGGCGTCTACGATCTCTCCGGTCTGCGCGCGGACGCGGACTTCATGGTCTGGTGGCACTCCGGTGAACTCGACGCCCTGCAGGACGCCTACACGGGTCTGCGGCGCCGCACCGCGCTGGGCGGGTGCTCCGAACCGGTGTGGAGCGTGACGGCGCTGCACCGCCCCGCCGAGTTCAACAAGAGCCACGTCCCGGCCTTCCTCGCGGGCGAGGAACCGCGCGACTACGTGTGCGTCTACCCGTTCGTGCGTTCCCACGAGTGGTACCTGCTGCCGGACGACGAGCGGCGCACGATGCTCGCCAACCACGGCAAGGAGGCGCGGGACTTCCCGGACGTGCGGGCGAACACGGTGCCGGCCTTCGGGCTCTGCGACTACGAGTGGGTGCTGGCGTTCGAGGCGGACGAGGCGCACCGCGTGGTCGACCTGATGTGGCGGATGCGCTACACCGAGGCGCGACGCCACGTGCGCGAGGAGGTCCCGTTCTACACCGGTCGCCGCGTGGCGATCGGGGACCTCGTCCAGCGCCTGGCCTGAGGGAACCCCCGGTCCCGGCTCGGCGGCGGTGGCCGGTGCGCGCGACTGGCCGGTGAACGCGGCGGAGGCGCCGCGTCCACAGCTGCCTCACCGCTGCGCCGGTTCGAGGCTCAGCGCCACCGAGTTGATGCAGTACCGCTGGTCGGTGGGCGTGGGAAAGCCCTCGCCCTCGAAGACGTGCCCCAGGTGGCTGTGGCAGCTCGTGCACAGCACCTCGGTGCGCACCATGCCCATCGAGCGGTCCTGGCGCAGGATCACGGCGTCCGTGCGCGCGGGATCGTAGAACGACGGCCAGCCGCAGTGCGACTCGAACTTGGTCTCGCTGCGGAACAGCTCCGCGCCGCAGGCGCGGCAGCTGTACACGCCCTCGGTCTCGGTGTCGACGTACTCGCCGGAGAACGGCGGTTCGGTGTGCGCGTTGCGCAGCACCGCGTACTCGTCGGGGGACAGCTGCTGCTGCCACTCCTGCTCGGACTTGCTCGTGGCGGCGTTGCGGGTCTCCGAATCCATGCCCCCACGTTAATAGGAGCGACTCCCCGCGCGCCGCGGCCGGCGGTGCACGACCGCCCGCCGAGCGGGCGCCGGGGAGGTTCCGCGGAAGCCGGCGCTCGCCGGGGAGCCACCGCCGGCGGAGCGGTGGCCGCGAGCCGCGGAACGCGGTGCCGCAGGCGCGCGAGGCAAGGTCGTGTGCCGCAGCGCGGGTCACCAGGCGCGGGGTCACAGGAACGTCTGGGCCATGTACACGAGCGCGTTCCACACGGTCACCGCCACCGCGAGCAGGATCAACCCGACGACGAGCACGACCACCACGCGGCGGTGCCCCTGGGCCCGGTTGGCGTGGTCGGCGAAATCGTCCACGCCCCGCAGCATGTCCTCGACGGTGGCGCGCGAGTACGTGTGGTGCATGCGTTGCAGGTGCGCGGCGAACGCGCGCACCTCGGGGTCGTCGTGGTCCAGCCCTTCCAGCTCGGTGGCGAACTGCTCGGCGGGATCCTGCCAACGCCGTCCCATCGCCTCACAGTAACGCAGGGTGGTGTCCGGGCGGGATGCCGCAGCGCTGACCGCGGGTCGCACCGCCGCGGACCGGACCGCCGCGTGCCCTCCCCTCCGCGTGGTCGGGATCACCTGCGCACGGCCGGGACGAGGTGGTGCGCAGCACCGCAGCCGTCAACGCGCCGACCGGGTGTGCTCCAGCTGTCCCCCGAGCGGCGGTAGCGGTGCGGTACCGCGGGGACCACGATCGACGGCGCCGGAAACACCCGTGACCCGGGAGGTCCCCATGGTCCGCACCGAGACCGAAACCCACGACGTCCACCTCGGCGGCTGCAACTGCTGCGGGGATTGCACCGGACCCGGATGCGGCTGCTGCGGCAGCTGCTAGTGGACTGTCCGCACGCTGAACGATCGGCGTGCGGTGGGAGCCGGTTGCCGGCTCGCACCGCACGCCGAACGCGTGCCGGGCGGCGTTCAGCGCTCGCGCCGGGGAGGCCGGACCGGGCGCTGGTCCCTCCCCGCCGCTGGCCTCCCGCACGGCGAGCCTCCTGCGCGGGCCCTCCTGCGCGGGGCCCTCCTGCGCGGGGTGGGGTCGTACGCCGCTGTCCGTGCTGCTCCGCGCGCCGGCGCCCGCCCGGCTCACTCGGGGCAGACCATGTCGTCGGGTGGGGGAGTGCCCGACACGAGGAACCGCGTCACCGCCCGGGCGATGCAGGGGGAACCGGCGAGGGCACCGTGCCCGGCCCCCTGCCAGCGGAGGAGGACGCCGCTGGGCAACCGCCGCGCCATGTGCTCACTGCCCACCTGCCGCAGGTACGGGTCCACGGCGGTGCTCACCACCGGTACGGGCCCGATCCCGCGCCCCTCCGGTTCCGGCAGCGGCTGCTGCGGAACCGGCCACTGCGAGCACCACGCCAGCTGCTGCGCCGCGATCCCGCCGAACAGGGGGAAGCGGTTCACCCAGTCGGCGGCGTGGTGGGCCACGCGCTCCGGCGGCACCCGCTGGGTCGTGTCGTTGCACGTGGTGATCAACTCGCCGTCCAGGCGCGGCGGGGACTCGCCCCGCCCCCGCACCAGCGGTGCGAGGATCTCCGCGATACCGCGGCCGTCGCCGCGCACGGCCGCGCTCAACGCCTCCGCCAGCCGCGGCCACGCCGCGCGGTCGGTGAGCTCGAGCTGGATCGCCCGGACCACGTCCCCGGCGGAGACCTCGGTGCCCCCGGCCGGCAGCGGCCGCTGCCGGGTGCGTTCCACCAGCCCGCTGACCACCGCCCGCGGGTCCGGGCCGAGGGCGCAGCTCCCCGAGGAGGCGCAGTCCTCGGCGAACGCGTCGAACGCCGCCTCGCTCGCCCGGGCTTCGTCCTCGGCGCGGCCGACGGCGTCGCGCTGCGGGTCGAGCGCCCCGTCCAGCACCATCCGCCCGGTCGTGCGCGGGTGCTGCTCGGCGTAGGTCAGCGCCAGCCGGGAGGCCTCGCCCCGGGCGAGCATGTGCAGCCGCGGGACGCCGAGCTCGCGGCGCAGCGACTCCAGATCCGCTGCGGTGCGCTGCGTGTCGTAGGCCTGGAGCCGTTCGTCGAGGCTGAGCAGGCACTGCTGGCTCGCGTTGCGCACCGAGGCCAGCAGCTCGTCCAACCGGGCGCGCTCCGCGGCCTTCGGGTCGAAGCCGACGATCGTCTCGCGCTGGTGCGGCGGGATGCACTCGGCCGCGTCGGACTCGCCGGTGCCGCGCCGGTCCACGCCGATGAGCGTGTAGGTCTCCAGCAGTTCCCGCGGCAGTTCGTGGGCGAGCCGCGCGGCCGCTGCCGTGCCGGGTTCACCGCGCACTCCGCTCAGCAGGACCAGGGGGATGTCCCCGCTGCCGGTCCTGACCAGCGCGGTCTGGGTGATCCCCCGCACGGGCTGCTCCGGCGCGTCCAACGGGCTGAGCATGCGCGCGCAGGAGAACCGCAGCGGGGAGGGCTCGGCGCGGCCGATCTCCGCGAGCGTGCGGTCGGTGCAGTCGTCCCAGTGCAGCACGCCCTGCGCCGGCGGTCCCAGCGGCGGAACGGGCGGGGGTTCCGGCGCCTGCGGCTGCGGAGGGACCTGCTGCTCGCCGCCGTCGCCGCGCACGGCCACCGCGGGACGCTGCGACGGCCCAGCGGAACACCCGGTCACGGCCAGCAGCGCGAGCAGCGACAGCACGGCCAGAACCCGTCGGGGGCAGCGCGGCACGACGACTCCTCAGCGATGCGGCGGAACCGGGTGTGCGCCCAGCATCGCACGCCCGGGGTGAGATGTTGGAGCGGTACGAGTCGAGCGAACAGGAGGACACCGCACCGTGCGAGCCGCGCAGGCACCCCGAGGACAGTCGGAGCACCGTCCGCTGGCCGGATTCGGCCGGGCGTTCGGGGCGATCCCGCCGCCGATGCTCGTGCTCTGCGGGGTCATCAGCCTCCAGGTCGGCGCCGCGTTCGCCAAGCACCTGTTCGCCGTCGTCGGCGCGGGCGGCATGGTGTGGTTGCGGCTGCTGTTCGCCGCGCTCGTCCTGCTCGCGGTGTGGCGTCCCGCGCTGCGCGGGCGGAGCCTGCGCACGTGGCTGGTGATCGCCGGCTACGGAGCCGTGCTGGCGGGCATGAACATCGCGATCTACCACTCCATCGAACGCATCCCGCTCGGCGTGGCCGTCACCATCGAGTTCCTCGGCCCGCTGGCCGTGGCCGTGCTCGGCTCGCGGCGGAAGCTGGACCTGGTGTGGGCCGCGTTCGCCGCGGTGGGCGTGCTGCTGCTGGCGCGCGGCGACGGCGGCCTCGACGTGGTCGGCGTGCTGCTCGCCCTGCTGGCCGCCGTGTGCTGGGGCGGCTACATCCTCGTGGGCGGCAAGCTCGGCGAGCACACCCGGGGTGGTGCGGGGCTCGCGCTGGGCATGGCCTTCGGAGCGCTCGTGGCGACGCCGCTCGGGACCAGTCAGGCCGGTGCGGAGATCGCGCGGCCCGAGGTGCTGCTGGCCGGGGCGGCGGTCGCGCTGCTGTCCTCGGTGATCCCCTACTCGCTCGAGCTGGAGGCGCTGCGGCGCATGCCCGCGAGCGTGTTCGGGGTGCTGATGAGCCTGGAACCGGCCGTGGCCGCGCTGGCCGGGCTGGCCGTGCTCGGCGAATGGCTCGGCCCGTGGCAGTGGGTCGCGGTCGCCTGCGTCGTCATCGCCTCGGTCGGGTCGACCCGCACGCGGCGGATGTGACCCGCGGGCGGGCCGGTGTCACTCGGGTGCCGGCACCGGTGCGGGGCGGACCGCTCGCAGCAGGGTGAGCAGCGTCTCGTTGTGCGGGACCGGGATGCCGTGCCGCCGGGCGGCCTCCACCAGCGGTGCGGTGATGTGCTCGTGCTCGGTCGGCAGCCCGGCGAGCCGGTCGTAGAGCATCGAGGTGCCGTTCTCCGTGGAGTAGTCCCGGCCGTAGTTGGCGACCACCGCCTCGACGTCGCCGCTGTCGAGCGCGGCGCCTTCGGCGCGGGCCACCTGCACCGCCTCGGTGAGCACGTTCGAGGCCAGCTGCCGGGCGTCCGGCGAGTCGAAGACGTCGAGGCGGCGCAGCGTCAGCGCGGTGATCGGGTTGGCCGCCAGGTTCGTGAGCATCTTGCGCCACGCCTCCGTGCGGAAGTCCTCCGTGGCGCGGATCCGCATGCCCGAGCCCTCCAGCAGCCGCTGCAACCCCGCGCCCGGTTCCCCGTCCGGCACGATCACCGACGGGACCGAGCGGCACTGCACGCGGCCCGGGCTGCGGCGCTCGGCGGCCACGTAGATCAGCGTCGGCAGCACCGGCGCCCGCAGCCCGAGCGGTTCGACCGAGGCGCGGTGCTCGACCCCGTTCTGCACCACCGCCACCGGAACGTCAGCGGAGTCCAGGGCGCGCAGCCACGGTTCGGTGCGGGCCACGTCCTGCACCTTCGTGGTGAGCACGACCCAGTCGACCGGGCCGACCCGAGCGGGATCGGTGACCACGTCCGCGTGCACGGTTTCGGTTCCCCCGGGCGTGTCCACGTCGAACCGGTCGAACGGGGTGCGCACGCACAGCGTGACGGCGTGGCCCGCGCGGCGCGCGGCGAGGGCGAACACCCCGCCCACGGCGCCGGATCCGATGATCGCGATGCGTCGAGTGCTCACGGCGGGCAGGCTACCCGTCGGGCGCTCCCCGCTGGAGCTCGCGGGGACCAGCACCCGCGGCACGGCTGCGCCGAACCGGCACCGCGGCGGGGCTGCGTCCGCGCGGCGGGGCGGTCGTCGGTCGCCTCACCGCGCCCGCTGCCGCGGTGCGCGGTCCAGGTCCAGCCGCACCGCCGTGGGCAGCGGGTCGCTGCCGAGCGTCTGCCGCGCGGGGGAGAGGACCTTCGCGTCGAGCTCCTCCCACACGCGGCGCACGTCGGTGCCCTCCTCCAGCGCGAGCCGCACCCGCAGGCCCGGATCGCGCGGGCTGCCGGCCGTGCGCGCGTGCGCCCGAGTGACCCCGGTCACGTCCGCCGCGTCCGCGCGCACCGCCCGGGTGAGCGCTTCGGTGGTGATCCGGGACTGGCCCGCCGGGCTCCGGTCGAGCCGCACGTCGGGTCTGCGCTCCGGGCTCAGGCTGCGGACCAGCCACCACAGGCCGACGGCGAGCAGCACGAGCCCGCCGGCGATGACCGCCACGGCGGCCCAGGCGGTGTTGCCGCCGATCCAGCCGACCACGAGCGGATCGGCCACCGGGCGCTGGGCCCGCCCCGCGCCGAACCAGCCCTGGCCCACGGCGACGACCGCCGCACCGGCCGCCAGGGCGAGGATGCCGAAGAAGCCGACCAGTGCGCGTTCGAAGCCGAGCGTCCGCGACAGGGGGGCCGGGCGCGCGGCGACCCGCCTGCCCGTGGCGGCCTGCGGTGCGGCGGGAGCCGACGCGGTGGGGTGTTCGGGCGTGGTGGTCACTGCGGCTCCTTGACTTCGGACACCGACACGGACACGTGCGGCCGGCGGGGCAGCGGCAGTTCGGACAGCGCCTGCTGCGCGCTCTCGGTGACCTGCTGCCGCGTGCGCTGCGGGTCCCCGATCGTGCGGGCCTTGATGCGCACGCGCCCGCTGCGCGCCGTCACCGCGGTGGACTCGACGTCGGGCTGTTCGCGCACCTCGTGCGCCACGAGGCGGGCGAGGGAGCGCCGGTCGGTCACCACGGTGACGCCGGGGGCCGGGTCGTGCAGCGGGATGTGCCTGCGCCGCGCGGCCGTGGCGAGCACGAGCAGCAGCAGGCCCAGCACCGCGACCCCCGCCCCGGCCCCGCGCACCACCGGGGCCGACCAGGGGATCGCGCCGAGCTGCGCGGCCAGCGGCCGCCACGGCACGAGCAGTCCGTCCGCGGCCGGTCGCAGCAGGGCCGCCGCGGTCTCCACCACCGCGAGCAGCCCGAGCGCGGCCACGGCGAGCGCCGCCACGGCGGCGAGGGTCCGGGTCAGCGAACGCATGCTCACCTCACGCGCGGGGCTTCGGCGGCGGGCACCAGATCGGTGATCGTGACGTCGACGCTGCGCACCTCAGCCTGGGCGTGGCGCCGCAGTTCGGTGCGGATCCGCTCGCGCACCCGGGCGACCGCCTCCGGGGCCGGTTCGGCGTAGCGCACCGCCACCTGCACCCGCACGCGCAGCGCGTAGTCCGGTCCGGACAGCTGCGCGCGGGGTCCGCGGCCGCTGCGCCCGGGTACCCGCGAACGCGGGCGCACGCCTCCGCAGGCCTGGTCGGCGGCGTACTCGGCCAGCTTCCGCAGCACCGACCGGTCGATGCGCAGGTGGCCGCGTTCGGCCCCGTCCTCGACGGGGGCGCGCGGCGCGGGCGGGGAGACCGCGGTGCCCGCGGCCTCGGCTGGTGTGGCGGTCATCGGCTGCGCCCCCGCACGCGGTTCCACAGGTCACCGAACTCCACCTCGCCGTCCACCATCCGGCCGATGATCAGACCGACCAGGCCGATGATGAGCGCGACGAGGAAGCCGACGAACCCGCCTGCCACGGCGGCCGTGCCGAGCACGAGCCCGGCGAGGAGGCCGATCTGGGTGCTGTTCAAGGCTGCCCTCCTGGGATCAGTTCACGCGGGTGCGGTTGCGCCGCGCCCACCACCGGCGCAGGCGCGTGATCAGGCCGGGAGGCCTGCGGACGAAGTGGACCGAGCCGTTGGACGCGCCCGGCCGCTCCGCCGCGGCCCCGCGGCGGAGCCGTTCGATCCCGGCGGCGAACACCGCCGGGTCCCCGCCGGCGTCGGGGTGGTGCCGGCGGGCGAACTCCCGCACCGCGCGGCGCGCGGCCGGGTCCTCGGGTGCGCGGGTCATGGGGGCTCCTGCTGCGGTGGTCCGGAAGCGGGTCAGCCGTCCGGGGGTTCGATGTCGGCCACGGTCACGTCCACGGTGCGCACGTTCGAACCGGCCCGGGTGAGCACGTCGAGCACCGCCGCGCGCAGCTCCTCGACGAGCGCGGGCAGCGGTCGGGACCAGCGTGCTGCCACGCCGATCTCGACGCGCTCGTCCGAGAAGCGCACCCCGGCCACGCGGCGCCCCGGCAGGTGCGCGGCGATGTCGCCGAGCCGGCCGCCGTGCGCTCCGGCGACGTCCGGGTGCTCGTCGAGCAGGGCGCGGATGCGGTCGACGACCTCCTCCTCGTCCGGAGCTCCGCGCGCGGCACCCGGTTCGACGGGGGTCGACGGTGAAGTCGCCATGGGTCCTCCGTTTCCGCCCGCGCGACCGCGGTGGAATCCGGCCGCGCGGCGGGGCCGGGGAGAGCGCTGTGGACGGGCAGCGGTCCGCCGGAGTCCTGCGCGTCACTCCACGCGGGAGGACGCGGAGGTCCCGCCGCCGCTGCTGCCCGGTTCGCCTCCCTCGTCCTCCTCCGGCAGGTGGATGTCGTTGACGGAGATGTTGACCTCGGTGACCTCCAGTCCGCACATCCGTTCCACCGAAGTGATGACATTGCGCCGCACGGCGCGGGCGAGGTCCACGATCGACGCGCCGTACTCGACGATGACGTCGAGGTCGATCGCCGCCTGCTTCTCGCCGACCTCCACCTGCACTCCGGAGGTGGGGGTGCCGCTGCTGCCCCCCGGCATGCGCTCGCGCAGCGCGCCGAAGGCGCGGGACACACCGCCGCCCATGGCGTGCACTCCGGCGATCTCGCGCGCGGCGATGCCCGCGACCTTCTGCACCACGGAGCTGGCGATGGCGGTCTTGCCCTGGGAGGTCTCGTCGGCGAGCCGAGCGGGGGAGTCACCGGCGCGGGTCTGCGGAATGCGCTGCTCCGCTTCCCCCGAGGAGGAACCGGTGGTGCTGTGCTGCTGCTGCTGTTCGCTCGACTGCGTGCTGCTGGTCTGTGCCATGGCGGTCTCCAAGCCGATGCGCTGTGCTGATCGGGGCGAGGAGGGCCCGGCAGCGCGCTCGCCGGGCGCAGCCCCGCCTCACTCCGCCATTCTCAGGTAACGCAGCAGCAGCAGCGATTCCGAATGCAGCGCGGAGGCCAGCTTCATCCGCGTGGGGGGCTGCACGGCCGGGCCCTGGGCGATGCGCCCGGCTCCACCGCTGACCAGCACGGGTGACAGCGTCAGGCACAGCTCGTCGACGAGACCGGCTTCCGCGAGCGTGCCGAACCACTGCGGTCCGCCCTCGCAGCCCACCCGGTGGAGGCCGCGTTCGGCCAGCGCCTCCAGCACGCGCCCCGGGTCGACCTGCTGTTCGCCCGCGATGACCACGTCCGCGCCCGCGGCGGCGAGGTCCGCGCGCCGCTGCCGCGGCACGGCCGCGGTGGTCAGCACGATGGTCGGCACCAGCGCGTCGGTGATGAGCGGGTCCTCCGGCGAGACCGAGCACCGGGCGCTCACCACCGCGATCGGCGGCACCGGCGCCAGTCCGCGGTGCTGCCGCCGCTGGGCGCGCACCTCGGTGCGCCGCACCCCGCGGTAGCCCTCGGCCAGCGCGGTGCCCGCGCCGACGAGCACGACGTCGGAGAGGTCGCGGATGAGCACCAGCACCCGCTGGTCGATCGGAGCGGACAACCCGCGCGAGGTCGACTGCACGCTGACCGCCCCGTCCAGACTGGACACGAAGTTCACCCGCACCCACGGCCGCGTCAGCTCCTCCGGGTAGGCGTAGAACCGCTCGAGGCGGTCCACCGGGAGGCCCGCCTCGCCGGTCGGCCACAGCTGGTCCACACCGAGTTCGTGCATTCCGCCATCCCACCACGTGTGACGTGCAACGTCGCGGCAGGTCGGGTGACGTGGAGCACGCGCGGTCGTCTTCGGAACCCCGGGAGGTGGCGATACAGTCGACGGATATGAGCATCCCCCGCCTGGTCGACCGTCGGCCCGAGATCACACCGGACGAGTTGGTCCAGGCAATGACCCCGCCCCCGCGGTTCGACGCGGTGCGCTTCGACAACTACGTGCCGAACCCGGAGGAACCGAGCCAGGCCGAGGCCGTGGACCGCTGCCGCGCGTTCGCCGAGCAGTGCAGCGCCCCGGCCAGGCGGAGCTCGTGGCTGCGGGGGATGTTCGGCCGCGCCAAGTCCGCGCCGGACCGCAAGCCGGGGCTCTACCTCGACGGCGGGTTCGGGGTCGGCAAGACGCACCTGCTGGCATCGCTGTGGCACGAGGTGAGCGGGGCGAAGTCCTACGGCACCTTCGTGGAGGTGACCAACCTCGTCGGTGCTCTCGGGTTCGCCGAAGCGGTTCAGCGGTTGTCCGGGCACCGGCTGCTGGCGATCGACGAGTTCGAGCTCGACGACCCCGGTGACACGATGATGGTCACCCAGCTGATCGCCAAGCTCACCGAGGCCGGTGTGCACGTCGCCGCCACGTCCAACACCCTGCCGGACAAGCTCGGCGAGGGCCGGTTCGCCGCGCAGGACTTCCTCCGCGAGATCCACGCGATGGCCGAGCGCTTCCAGGTCGTGCGCGTCGACGGGCCCGACTACCGGCACCGCGGCATGCCCTCGGCGCCCGATCCGATGAGCGATGACGAGCTGCTCGGCCTGGCCGAGGCCACCGACGGGTCCACCCTCGACGAGTTCGGCGAGCTGTGCGACTACCTCGCCGGTCTGCACCCGTCGAAGTACGGCGTGCTCGTCGACGGCGCGACGGCCGTGCACCTGCGCAACGTCCGCTCCGCGCCGGACCAGGACGTGGCGCTGCGGCTGGTGGCCTTCGCCGACCGCCTCTACGACCGGGCGATCCCCGTGCGCGTGTCCGGGCAGCCGCTGTCCTCGCTGTTCACCGAGGAGATGCTGCGCGGCGGGTACCGGAAGAAGTACCTGCGGGCGCTGAGCCGGCTCACCTCCCTCGCCCGGGACTGAGGCCGGCTGCGGGCGCCCTTCGGTGCCGCGGCGCGGCTTGTTATCCGCCGCGCAGCACCGCGGCCACGGCGTCCAGCCCCGCGTCCAGGTCGGTGGGATCGATGACCAGTGGTGGGGCCAGCCGCAGCGTGCTGTCCTGCGTCTCCTTGCACAGCACGCCGCGCCGCAGCAGCGCTTCGCTGGTGGCGCGCCCGGTGGTGCGCTCCACGTCCAGGTCGATGCCGGCCCACAGGCCCCGTCCGCGGACCGCCGCGGCGCCGTCGCCGACCAGCTCGGCCAGCCGCGCGTGCAGGTGCTCGCCGAGCTCCCGCGAGCGCCGCTGGTACTCGCCGGTGCGCAGCATGCGGACCACGGCGCGCCCGACGGCGCAGGCCAGCGGGTTGCCGCCGAACGTGGAGCCGTGCTCGCCGGGGCGCAGCACCCCGAGCACCTCGTCGCGGCCGACCACCGCCGAGACCGGCAGGATGCCGCCGCCGAGGGCCTTGCCGAGGGTGTACAGGTCGGCGCGGATCCCGGCGGCGTCGCTGGCCAGCGTGTCGCCGCAGCGGCCCAGGCCGGACTGGATCTCGTCGGCGACGAGCAGCACGTCGTGCTCGTCGCAGAGCGCGCGCAGCCGCGGCAGGTAGTCCTCCGGCGGCACGAGCACGCCGCCCTCGCCCTGCACGGGTTCGACGAGGACGGCCGCGGTGCGCTCGGTGATCGCGGCGGCGACCGCGTCGGCATCACCGTAGGGCGTGCTCACGAACCCGGGGGTGAACGGTCCGTAGTCCGCGCGGGCGCTCGGATCGCTGGAGAACGACACAATCGTGGTCGTGCGTCCGTGGAAGTTCCCCGCGGCGACGATGATCTCGGCCTGCCCGTCGGGCACGCCCTTGCGCCGGTAGGCCCATTTTCGGGCGACCTTCAGCGCGGTCTCCACGGCCTCGGCCCCGGAGTTCATCGGCAGCACCCGGTCGGTGCCGGTCAGCTCGGCCAGTTCGCGGCAGAACGGGCCGAACTGGTCGTGGCCGAACGCGCGGCTGGTCAGCGTGATCCGGTCGAGCTGCTCAGCCGCAGCCGCGACCAGCTCCGGGTGGCGGTGGCCGAAGTTGAGCGCGGAGTAGCCCGCCAGGAAGTCCAGGTACGCGTGGCCGTCCACATCGGTCACCCGTGCGCCGCTGCCGGAGTGCAGCACGACCGGCAGCGGGTGGTAGTTGTGCGCGCTGTAGCGCTCGTCCAGACGCAGGTAGCCCGCGGTGTGACCGGTGTGGAGTTCGGCGGCCGTCATGGGCCCCAGGCTAGGTCGGAGGCGGCGCCGGTTTCAGCAGCGGCGCGTTGTGCGTGTCGCCGCTTCCTTGCATCCTGCCGCCGCCGAGCGCCGATTTCGTTGCGCGCCCCGGCAGGCGGGTGCGGCGCGGTCAGCGCAGGCGCGCGTCGTAGCGCCCGGGCGCGTACTGGTGCAGCGCGCTGCGCATGCGCTTGGCCTGCTGCCGCCGGGCCCACCACCAGCCGGTGGCTCCGAGCGGGAACACGCGCGCCCCGCCCTGGTAGGGCCGTACCCGGTGCCACAGGCGCGTGCGCGGCAGCGCGACCCCGTCGGCGAACCACACCGCCACCGCCTGCTGCTTGCCGCGGCCCACGATCGCCACGTGGCGCACTTGCGCCCAGGGGATGCACCGGCGCAGCCCGCCGCGCGAGAGCACCACGCCGTCGGCGTTGATCTTCATGCGCAGCCGCGGCACGAACACGCTCAGCGCCGAGACGACCGCGGCGAGGGCGAGCAGGGCCACGCCCGCGGTGAGCAGCGGGCGCACCTCGGGGAGCACGCCGTTGTGCCGCGCGGACCAGAGCACCACGTACAGGCACAGGCCGCACAGCAGCGCGGTCAGCAGCGACGAGGCGCGTCCGGCGGTGCGGAACACCGGGCCGGGCTCGTGCGCGCGCACCGCCGGGGCGGGCGGGTGGCTCCGCTCGGCCGGTTCGGGCGCCTTCCGCTCCGGCACCGGCTGGCGCTTCGTCGCGGGACGGGCGGGCGCGGCCTGCCAGTCGCCGCGGGCGGCCTCGGGGGACGGCGCGGCGCCCTCGCCCCCGGCCGCGCTCCCGGCCCCGGCCGCGCCAGCAGCCCCGGCCGCGCCAGCAGGGCTGGAGGCGACGGCGGCGTGCGGGTTCGCCGCCTGCGCGTCCGAGCCGGCGGCCGCCACCTGCCGCGAACGGGTGGCGTGATCGGCGACCGCGGCGGTCAGCGCGGCCGGCAACCAGTCCTGCCCGCTGTGCAGATCACCCAGCTGGGCCACGATCGCTTCGGGGGAGGGCCGCACGTGCGGATCCTTGCTCAGGCACGCGGCCAGCAGCGGCCGCAGGTCGTCCGGAACGCCGGCGAGGTCCGGTTCGCCGTGCGCCAGGTGGTACAGCAGGGCGGCGGTGTTGTCCGCCTCGAACGGGCCGTGACCGGCGGCGGCGAAGACCAGGACCGTCCCCAGGGAGAACACGTCGCTGGCCGGGCCGACCTTCTCGCCCGTGGTCTGCTCGGGGGAGAAGAACCCCGGTGTGCCGAGGAACATGCCCGTGGCGGTGAGCGTGCTGCCGGTCATCGCGCGGGAGATGCCGAAGTCGATGACGCGCGGGCCGTCCTGGGCCAGCAGGACGTTGCCCGGTTTGAGGTCGCGGTGGACCAGGCCGCGCCGGTGGATCGCGGTCAGCGCCTCGGCGAGGCCGGCCCCCAGTGCGCGGACCGTGGGTTCGGGCAGCGGGCCGTGCTCGGCCACGGCGCCGTGCAGCGTGGGGCCGGCGACGTACTCGGTGGCCAGCCACGGTGTTTCGGCGTCCGGGTCGGCGTCGACGACGGCCGCCGTCCAGAACCCGCCGACCGAACGGGCCATGTCCACTTCGCGGCGGAAGCGCTCCCGGAACTCGGGGTCCTCGGCGAGGTCGGGGCGCACCACCTTGACCGCCACCATGCGCCCGCCCTTGGAGCGGCCCAGGTACACGCCGCCCATGGCGCCGCGGCCGAGCCGGGCGACGAGCCGGTAGTCCCCGGCACGTTGCGGGTCGCCTGTCAGCAGCGGCTGCACGATGGTCCGTCCCTCCCGTTCAGCGGTACTCGTCCGGTTTCGAGCTTACGGTTCCGCGCACTCCGCGTCCGCACCCCGACCGCGGGACCGCCGGCGTGCGGGGCGGCGGAGCCGGGTGAATACTGCACGTGCTCGTTCCCTTTCCCGGAGTGGCACGGATGAGTATGATCCACACCACTGCGAGCGGATGGCGACGGTGTCTGAGGGGAGGCTCGCGGTGAGCGACCAGGTGCGGCCCCCGTCCTCCGAGCCCGTCCCCGCTGTGGCGCTGCGCGGGGTGGGCAAGCGGTTCCCCGGAGTGGTCGCCGTCTCCGACGTGACGCTCGAGGTCCCGCCCGGGGAGGTCCACGTCTTCGCCGGCGAGAACGGGGCTGGCAAGTCCACGCTGATGAAGCTCATCGCCCAGACCGAGCAGCCCACCAGCGGCAGCATCGCGATCGGCGGTACCCCGGTGCACTACCGCGGCCCGGCGGCGGCGCGGGGGCTGGGCGTCTCGATGGTGCACCAGGAGTTCGCCCTGGCCGGCGACCTCTCGGTGGCCGAGAACCTGTTCATCGGGCGGGAACCCGGGCGCGCGGGCTGGATCTCGCGCGCGGAGGAGCGGCGCGCCGCCCGCGAGCTGCTGCGCCGCGTGGGGCTGGAGGTCTCCCCGCAGCGGCGCGTCCGCAGCCTGTCCACGGCGCAGCAGCAGCGCGTCGAACTCGCGAAGGCCCTGGCGGTGGACGCGAGCGTGCTCATCCTCGACGAGCCGACGGCCACGCTCACCGAGCAGGAGGCCGAGGAGCTGTTCGAGCTCGTCGGCGAACTCACCGACCGGGGCATCGCCGTGCTGTACATCTCGCACCGGCTCGACGAGATCTTCCGCATCGGCGACCGGGTGACGATCATGCGCGACGGGGCGGTCGTCGCCACGCAGCCGGTGTCCGAAATGGACGAAGCGCTGCTGGTGCGCTCGATGGTCGGCCGCGACGTGGAGAACCTGTACCCGCGTTCGCAGCGCCGGACCGGCGAGGTGCGGCTGCGGGTCTCCGGGCTCTCGCGCGAGCCGCACGTCCACGACGTCTCCTTCGAGGTGCGCTCCGGGGAGATCCTCGGGCTCGCGGGTCTCGTCGGCGCCGGGCGCACCGAGCTCGCCCGCGCCGTCTTCGGCGCCGAGCTCCCCGACACCGGTGAGATCACATTGGACGGTCGACGGCTGCGCATCCGCCGCCCCGCCGACGCGATCGACGCCGGGATCGGCTACCTGACCGAGAGCCGCAAGCACGACGGGCTCGCGCTGCAGCTCGGTGTGGACAAGAACATCACCCTGGCGAACCTGCCGATGTGGCACGGCCTGATCAACCTCGGGGCGGAGCGCCGCGCGGGGCAGCGGTACCGCGACGCGCTGCGGATCCGCGCACCGTGGCTCGGCCGTCCCGTGAGCACGCTCTCCGGTGGCAACCAGCAGAAGGTCGTGCTCGCGCGGTGGCTGGAGACCGGGGCGGAGGTGCTGTTCTTCGACGAACCCGGGCGGGGCATGGACGTCGGTGCGAAAGCCGAGATGTTCGGCCAGATGGACGAACTCGCGCGCCGCGGCAAAGCGGTCGTGTTCATCTCCAGCTACCTCCCCGAACTGCTCAACATGTGCGACCGCCTCCTGGTGATGCGCGGCGGGCGCATCACCGGAGAAGTCGCTCGCCAGGAGTTCTCCGAGGAACGCGTCATCGCACTCGCCACGGGAGCGAAGGACAACCATGACTGAGCAGACACCGGAACGATCCGAGAGCTTCCTCCGCGCGCTGCCCGACCGGGTCTCCGGCGCCGTGTCCCAGGTGGCCGCCGCCGGCGCGCTGATCGTCATCTTCGTCGTGCTGTCGATCGTGGCGCCGTCGTTCCTCACCGCGGACAACCTGTTCAACCTGGGCTCGCAGACCTCCGTCAACGCCGTGATGGCCATCGGCGTCACGCTGGTGATCATCACCGCCGGCATCGACCTGTCCGTCGGGTCCGTGGCCGCGCTCTCCGGCGTGACCGGGGTGCTGATCATGTCCCAGCTCGGCATGCACCCGTTGCTGGGCGTCCTCGGCGGCATCGCGATCGGCGCGTTCGCCGGGCTCGTCAACGGAGTGCTCGTGTCCGTGGTCGGGCTGCCGCCGTTCATCGCCACGCTCGGCATGCTCAGCGTCGCCCGCGGGGTCGTGCTGATCATGACGGGTGCGGTGGCGGTCTTCGGTGCGCCCGACTCGTTCCGGCTGCTCGGGCAGGGCGTCATCGGCGTGCTGCCGATCCCGATCCTGGTGATCGCGCTCGTGGCCGTCGCGGGTCACCTGGTGCTCACGCGCACGCGCCTGGGCCGCCACGCCTACGTCATGGGGTCGAACATGGAGGCGGCGCGGCTGTCCGGTGTTCCGGTGCGGCTGTACACCACCTACGTCTACGTCCTCTCCGGCGCGCTGGCCGGCCTGGGCGGCATGATCGCGGCCTCGCGGATCAACTCGGGGCAGCCGAACTTCGGCGAGGGCCTCGAGCTCGACGTCATCGCCGCGGTCGTCATCGGCGGTGCCAGCCTCATGGGCGGACGCGGCACCGTGCTCGGCTCGTTGATCGGAGCCTTCCTCGTCGCCGTCATCCGCAACGGCGCCGTCCAGCTCGACATCGGGACCTTCTACCAGAACGTGCTCATCGGCGTGATCATCTGGATCGCCGTGTGGTGGGACATCTACCAGCGCCGCAAGTTGGGGCGCGAGCCCGGATGACCGCCGGCCGCGTCCGGTCGCGGGAACGCACGGCTCGGTGAGACGGGAGGCGAGCAGATGCGCAAGTGGCAGACCCTGGCCTGCGTGCTGGCGGCGGTGCTGCTCGTCGCCGGCTGCCAGGTGAAGATCCACGAGCGATCCGGCGCGGTCGAGCCCGGCAGCGGCCCGGTGAAGGTCGCGGTCGTGCCGAAGGCCATCGGCTTCAGCTTCTGGGAGAAGGTCCGCGTCGGCGCCGAGTGCGCCGCACGCGGCCCCGGCGTGGACGTGCACTGGGACGGCGTGACCGAGGAGACCGACGTGAGCGGGCAGCAGAGCCTGCTGCAGGACCTGCTCGTGCAGGGCGACCTGGACGGACTCGTCTACGCCGCCACCGACGCGCGCGCCATGGCGCAGGTCACCGCCACGGCCGAGGAGCAGGGCACGCAGGTGGTGAACATGGACTCGGGCACCACGCCGCAGCCCGCGGACGTGCCCGTGTACGCCACGAACAACGTCGCCGCGGCCGAGCGGGGAACCGACCTGCTGGCGCAGCAGCTCGGCGGGCGGGGCAAGATCGCGCTGGTCGAGTTCCAACCCGGCACGAACACCAACGACACCCGGGTGGAGGGCTTCCAGCGCGGCCTGCGCAAGCATCCCGGCCTCGAACTCGTCGCGCGCCAGTCCAGCGAGAGCAGCTACAACACGGCGCTGCAGGTCACGCAGGACATCCTGACCGCCCACCCGGAGCTGGACGGGATCTACGCCGGCAACGAGCCCAGCGTGCTCGGCGCGGCCGAGGCCGTCCGCCAGGCGGGCCGGGCCGGGGACATCGAGATCATCGGCTGGGACACCTCGCAGGAGCAGATCGCTTCGCTGCGCGAGGGCGTGATCAGCGGTCTGATAGCGCAGAACCCCTTCGAGATGGGGCGTTCGGCCGTGCGCGCGGCGGTGGACAAGGCGCACGGTCGAACGCCCAGCCGGGACACGGACACGGGGTCCACTGTGATCACGCGCGGCAACGTCGACGCCCCGGAGGTGCAGCGGTTGCTGCACCCCGCCTGCGCGAAACCCCCGGAGTGATCCGCCGTCCACGCGCGACCCGGCGCGTGGACGAGCAGCGCGTCACCCGTGAGAGCGAGACCGGTGCGCTGGGGAAGTCGACCTCGGCGCGCCCGTTTGTGGCCGCACGGCCGCGGGTAGCTCGGCGGAGGACCGGTGCCCGGTGGGCACCCGGACGACCTCGCGGAGCTGAGGATGCGATTAACGGGATCGGAACAGCGCTCCGCCCGCCGGGGTGGGCGGTCCGCCCTGCCCGCGGTGCTGGGGGTCCTCGCGCTGCTGCTGCCGGCCCTGGTGCTGCCCGGGGCGGACAGCACGACGGGGCGCACCGGACCGGCGGGGGCGACGCGGTCGGCCGCGGTGGAGACGGCCCGGGCGACGGGGCAGGCCAGGCAGGCGGTGCGCGCGGTGGAGGCGTGGAACGCCGAGCACCCCGGGCGGGAGGTGCACGCCGCGGTGTGGGACGGCGAGACCGGGGAGTTCGCCGCCGGGCGCGGTGCTGATCGGCCGGTGCACTCGGCCTCGCTGGTCAAGCTCTTCGTCGTGGTCGACGTGCTGCGCCGCTCGCACGACGGGCTGGCGGTCTCCGAGCACGAGAGGCGGTGGATGCGCCGGGCGCTCGCCGCCAGCGACGACGAGGCGATGAACGCGCTGTGGAGCCGCTACGACGGCCGCGGCGCCGTGCGGCGCGTGACGCGGGCGGCGCACCTGACCGACACCCGTCCGCCGGCCGATCCGGCGCAGTGGGGCGAGACGCTCGTCTCCGCCCGGGACATGACCCGGCTGTACCGCTACGTCGTGCGCGCGCTGCCGAGCGCGGACCGGGAGTTCGTGCTGCGGTCGGTCGCCGCGCGGCCGGGCATCGCGGCCAGCGGGTTCGACCAGGGGTTCGGGCTGGCCCGCGTGCGCGGGGCAGCGGTCAAGCAGGGGTGGATGTGCTGCGTCGACGGCGCGATCGAAGTGCACAGTTCCGGGATGCTCGAGCAGCGCGGCCGGTTCGCGGTGACCCTGCTGTCGCGGCAGCCCAGTTCGGACGGATACGACGCCGCCCGGCAGCGCCTCGACCGGGTCGCCGAGCGCGTCGACGCCGCGCTGCCGTAGCGGGTCCGCGGTTCGCCCGCTGCGCCCGTCCGGGAGGGACCTCCTGCTCGCGCCCGGCCGCCCACCGGGAGTACGCGGTGCCGCGTCGGGGTACGCCCCGGACATGCCGGAGCTGCCGGACGTGGAGGGGTTCCGCCGCGTTGCGGCGCGTGCGACCAGGTCGCGCATCCGGTCGGTCCGGTTGCACGACTCCGCGGTGGTGCACGGTGCCTCCGCCGAGGAGTTCCGCGATGCGGTCACCGGCAGGTGCTTCGGCGATCCCGCGCGGCACGGCAAGTGGCTCATGCTGCCGACCCGCTCGGGCCCGCAGGGGCACAACGACTTCCCCTGGATCATGGCGCACTTCGGCATGACCGGCAGTTTCGAGTGGCGCGCTGCCGATGAGGCCGAACACCCGCACGAGCGCGTGGTGTTCGCGCTCGCCGCCGAGGAGCAGCGCACCGCCGAGGAGCAGCGCACCGCCGAGCTGCGCTACCGGGACATGCGCAAGCTCGCCGGCCTGCACCTGGTGCGCGAGCAGGCCGGGGTCGACGCGCTGCTCGGCGAGCTCGGCCCGGACGCGCGCACGATCACGCGCGGCGAGCTCGCCGAGCGGTTGCGGGGATCGCGCAAGCAGATCAAACCCGTGCTGATGGATCAGGCGGTGCTGGCCGGGCTGGGCAACCTCACCGTCGACGAGATCCTCTGGCGGGCGCGCACCCCGCCGCACCGCGCGGCCGGACGGCTGTCCCAGGCGCAGATCGGCCAGCTGCACCGGGCGATCGCCGGGGTGCTCGGTCCCGCGGTGCGCGCGGGCCGGGTTCCCGCCGGGGGCTCCTGGCTGACCGGCCAGCGCGACGAGGCGGACGCGGTCTGCCCCCGGTGCGGGAACGGCCTGTCGCGCGCCCGGGTGGGCGGGCGCAGCACCGTGTGGTGCCCCCGCTGCCAGCCGGACGAGTAGACCGGGGTGGCCGCGATGCGCTCGGATGTGGTGTGCTCGCGCGTGGTTTACCCGTGAGTAACCGCATGGTTTGCCATGATCTGCGGCGCAGCACGCCGCAGGCGCGTACGGAAGGGGATGCACTGGTGAGTGAGATCGCACGCCTGGGAGTTGTCGGCGGCGGACAGATGGGTGCGGGCATCGCCGAGGTGGGGGCCCGCTCGGGCGCGGACGTCGTCGTCCGCGAGATCAACGACGAAGCCGCGGAGGCCGCCGCGGAGCGGATCGCGAAGTCGCTGGACAAGGCGGTCAAGGCGGGCAAGCTCGCCGAGGGGGGCCGGGACGCGGCGCTCGGCCGGCTGCGGTTCGTCACCGGCACGTCCGAGTTGGCGGACCGGCAGCTGGTGATCGAGGCCGCCTCGGAGGACGAGTCCGTCAAGCTCGACCTGTTCCGCGAGCTGGACTCGGTGGTCGCCGGCGAGGCGATCCTGGCGTCGAACACCTCGTCGATCCCGATCTCGAAGCTGGCGGGCGCGACGGGGCGTCCGGAGCAGGTTCTCGGTGTCCACTTCTTCAACCCGGTGCCCGTGCTGCACCTCGTCGAACTCGTGCCGAGCGCGCTGACCGGGGCCGGCACGATCGACGCGGCCCGGGCGTTCGCCACCGAGCAGCTGGGCAAGCGGGTCATCCAGGCCCGGGACCGCGCCGGGTTCATCGTCAACGCGCTGCTCACGCCGTACCTGCTCTCGGCGATCCGGATGTACGAGAACGGCATGGCCACCGCCGAGGACATCGACGCGGGCATGGTCCACGGCTGCGCCCACCCCATGGGTCCGTTGACGCTGGCCGACATGGTCGGGCTCGACACGCTCAAGGCGATCGCGGACTGCCTGCACGAGGAGTTCGGCGAGCCGCAGTACGCCGCCCCGCCGCTGCTGCGGCGGATGGTCGAGGCCGGGCTCACCGGCAAGAAGTCCGGGCGGGGCTTCTACGAGTACTGACAGGACTTTGTTATGTCGTTTTGGGTGCCGTTGAGGGCGGGTGGCTGGGGGTAGTTAGGGAGGAACCTCCTGCACTCCCAGCTACCCCCGACCGCCCGCCCCGGACAGCGGACATCGAGTAGCGACCTACACCACGTCTCGCCGTCCTCGCGAGGAGCCGCACAGGAGAACCCGCGGTGGGCCCGGCTGCGATGCGGCCCTTCGGCGCTGCCGCGCCGAAATGAGGAAGCTCAGGTCACCTGAGACGGCGACTGACAGCGACTTGACAAAGCACTCCTGAAACCGCAGTGGCGCTTCCGGGGCCCGTCCCGCGGGGCGGGCCCGGTTCCGCGTTTCGCGCGATGTTGACCGCGGGGCCACGAACTGTATATTGGATCCAACTTTCGGCGAGGACGAACGGCCGAGGGCGCTCGTGCGCCGGAGCCGCAGCGCCGGGTGCACCGGCACCGGGGAGGTGAGTCACCGTGCCCGCAGCGCAGCCCATGGCAGGCCTCGTGGTCGCGGACTTCAGCAGGGTCCTCGCGGGGCCCTACGCGACGATGCTGCTGGCCGACCTCGGCGCCACGGTGATCAAGGTGGAGCGGCCGGGGACCGGTGACGACACCCGCAGCTGGGGCCCACCGTGGACGGAGCGCGAGTCGTCCTACTTCGAGGCGCTCAACCGCGGCAAGCGCAGCGTCACCCTCGACTTCGAGGATCCGGGCGACCGGGCGCTCGCCCGCGAGCTCGTCCGGCGCGCCGACGTCCTCGTGGAGAACTTCCGCCCCGGTTCGCTGCAGCGGTACGGCCTGGACTACGGCAGCGCGAGCGAGCTCAACCCGGGACTGCTCTACACCTCCATCTCGGGCTTCGGCAGCACCGAGGGGGCGGACCTGCCCGGCTACGACTTCGTCGTGCAGGCCGTGGGAGGCCTGATGAGCATCACCGGCGCTCCGGAGGGCCCGCCGACGAAGGTCGGCGTGGCGCTGGTCGACGTGCTCACCGGCAAGGATGCTGCGCTGGGCATCATGGCCGCGCTGCGCCAGCGGGAGAGCACCGGTCGCGGCCAGCACATCGAGGTCAACCTGCTGTCCAGCCTGCTGGGCGGGCTGGTCAACCAGCTCAGCGGGTACCTGGCCACGGGCGAGAGCCCGGATCGGATGGGCAACCGCCACCCCAGCGTCGCGCCGTACGAAACGCTGCGCTGCGCGGACGCCCACCTGGCCGTGGCCGTGGGCAACGACGCGCAGTTCCGCCGCCTGACCGACACCCTGGGGCTGGTGTGGATGGCCGACGACCCGCGGTTCTGCTCGAACGCGCAGCGCGTGGCCAACCGCGAGGAGCTCGTGGCGGAGCTGGAGAACGTGCTCGGCGCCCGCGCGGCCGCGGACTGGCAGCAGCGGCTGAGCCTGGTGGGCGTGGCCTGCGGGACGGTCAACGATCTCGCCGGCGCTGTCGACCACGCCGAAACCCTGGGGCTTCGGCCCACCGTGCGCCAGGAGGGCGCGAGCCCGCAGGCGCGCATGCCCATCGACTTCTCCGAGTACGACGCGCGGCTCGACGAGACCCTCGCACCGCCGCGGCTCGGTGAGCACAATGACGACATCCGGTCCTGGCTTGCGCAGGAGGTCCCCGGGAACGGCTCCGGGCCCGCGGCGGGTCTCGGGGAACCGTTCGCGGGGACCACGACGAGGAGGCACCGATCATGAGCGGCAGCGGCAAGAAGCCCCCCTTCGACCCCGACGACCCGCTGGGCGTCGACGCCGAGCTCAGCACCGAGCAGCTCGCGATGCGCTCCTCGGTCCGCGCGCTGTGCCGCGACTACGTCGACGAGCACATCGGCGAGTGGTTCGAGAGCGGCGAGTTCCCGCGCGTGCGCGAGATCGCCCGGGAACTCGGCAAGCTCGGCGTGCTCGGCATGCACCTGGACGGCTACGGCTGCGCCGGGATGTCCGCAGTGGACTACGGCGTGGTCTGCGCCGAGCTCGAGGCGTGCGATTCGGGGCTGCGCTCGCTCGTGTCGGTGCAGGGCTCGCTGGCGATGTACGCGATCTGGCGCTGGGGCTCCGAGGAACACAAGCAGCAGTGGCTGCCGGCGATGGCCTCCGGCGAAGCGCTCGGCTGCTTCGGGCTGACCGAACCGGACCACGGTTCCGACCCGGGGGCGATGCGCACCGCGGCGCGCCGCGACGGCGGCGAGTGGGTGATCAACGGCCGCAAGATGTGGATCACCAACGGCAGCGTCGCGGACGTCGCGGTGGTGTGGGCCGCCACGGAGGACGGTGTGCGCGGGTTCGTCGTGCCGACGGACACCCCGGGGTTCTCCGCGCCGGAGATCAAGCACAAGCTCTCCCTGCGCGCCTCGGTGACCAGCGAGCTCGTGCTGGACGACGTCCGCGTGCCGGATGCGGCGATGCTGCCGGAGGCCACCGGGCTCGGTGGTCCGCTGAGCTGCCTGAACGAGGCGCGCTACGGCATCGTCTGGGGCTCGACGGGCGCGGGCGAGGCCTGCCTGCGCGCCGCGCGCGACTACGCCGCGCAGCGCGAGCAGTTCGGCCGCCCCATCGCGGGGTTCCAGCTGACGCAGCAGAAGCTGGCCGACATGGCGGTGCGCGTGCAGAACGGGCGGCTGCTGGCGCTGCACCTCGGCAAGCGCAAGGACGCCGGTACGTTGCTGCCGCAGCAGATCAGCTTCGGCAAGCTGGACAACGTGCGCGGGGCCGTCGAGGTGGCCCGCACCGCCCGCACGATCCTCGGGGCCAACGGGATCTCCCTGGAGTACCCCGTGATCCGGCACATGACCAACCTCGAGTCGGTGCTCACCTACGAGGGAACCCCCGAGATGCACACGTTGACGATCGGGCAGGCGCTCACCGGCGAGTCCGCGTTCCGCGGTTGAGGGGGTCCGCGGAACGGCCGGCGTCGTGGCTCGGGCGGGGCCTCCGGCGGGGCGATGCCGGAGAACCCCCGTCGGGTCGGCCTGCGTGCGCGGGAAAGAAGCGGCTTCGCCGCTTGCCCGACGGGCAGGGGCGGCCGGGCGCGCGGCCACCGATCCGCGCGCGGAGTTCCTAGCGCAGCACCGGTGGCAGCGCGCGGTGCACCCAGTCGCTGGCCTGCTCGTAGGCGTGGCCGAGCCGCAGCAGCGACCACTCGTCGTGGTCCGGTCCGATGACCTGCACGCCCATCGGCAGGCCGTTCCGGAAACCCGCGGGCAGGTTCAGCACGGGGTGCCCGGACAGCGTCCAGGGGGCGACGATCTCCATCCACCGGTGGTAGGTGTCCATCGGCACGCCGGCGATCTCCTCCGGATACCGCTGCGCGGCGTCGAACGGGAACACTTGCGCGCTCGGCGCGAGCAGGAAGTCGTAGTGGTCGAACAGCGCGTCGACCGCGGCGTGCCAGTCGCTGCGCCCCTGCAGGGCCCGCGCGACGTCGGCGGTGCTCAGCCGCTCGTACCCGGCGAGCTCGTAGCGCAGCTCGGGCTTGGTGACCTCCAGCGCGGTGGTGTCCACGCCCGCCCACTGCATGCCGAGCATCCAGTGCCGCCACAGCAGGAAGGTCTCCCAGGCCTGCTCGGGCGGCGGGGGGTCGGTCACCGGTTCGACGGTGCAGCCGATCTCGCGGAAGGTGGCGAAGCTGTCCCGGCACACCTCGAGCACGCCCGGTTCGGTCGGGATCTTCCCGCCGAAATCGCCGATCCACCCGATGCGCGTGCCGCCGGGTTCGGAGTGCAGGGGTGCGGCGAACGCGGCCGGGTCGTCGCGCAGGCTCATCGGCGCACCCCGGTCCGGACCGGCCATCGTGGACAGGAGCATGGCGATGTCGCGCACCGTCCGCCCCATCGGTCCGGTCACCGCCGGGTTGCTGACGAACCCCGGGGCGGGCACGCGCCCGAAACCGGGGCGCAGCGAGACCACGTTGCAGTAGGCCGCCGGATTGCGCAGCGACCCCATGAAGTCGCTGCCGTCGGCCACGGGCAGCATCCGCGCGGCCAGCGCCGCCGCGGCGCCTCCGCTGCTGCCGCCGGCCGCGCGGGTGCGGTCGTAGGGGTTGGTGGTGGTGCCGAAGGCGCTGTTGAACGTGTGCGAGCCGAGCCCGGCCTCGGGGACGTTCGTCTTGCCGATGATGATGCCGCCGGCGGCCCGGATGCGCCGGACGAACGGGTCGTCCGCCTTGGCGGTCTCGCCGAGGAAGGCGGGGAATCCCCCGGTGGTGGGGAACCCCTCGGCGTGGGAGAGGTCCTTGATCGCCATCGGGAGGCCGTGCAGCCAGCCGCGGTGCTCACCGCGGGCGAGTTCCTCGTCGCAGCGGCGCGCCTCGTGCAGCAGGGACTCGGTGTCCGCCCTGCTGACGATCGCGCCGAGGTGCGGGTTCAGCGCGTCGATCTGCTCCAGGTGGGCGCGCATGACCTCCGCGCAGGAGATGTCCCGCCGCCGGATCGACCAGGACAGCTCCACCGCGTCGAGCAGGACCGGTTCGGGGACGAGGGACGAGGGGATGCCGGATCCCGGATCGACGTCCACCGCTGACCTCCACAGCTCGGCACTGTCGGAGTCGACCTTGACCCGCCCGGTGCGGCCGAGTCAATCGGCGTGACGCGCATCACTGTGCCCGAGGAGGCCTGCATCACGTTAGCGTTGCTAAACGCAGTCGGGCGGGCGCAGGCTGGAGCGGAGCGGGCGTGGCGCCCGCCCCTGTCTGTCCACTGTGGCCAGCAAGGTGACCTCCGCGGGCGTGCACCGGTGCGGCCGGCGGACGCCGCCGAGACCGCGGGAGGAGGCGCATGTCGACCGCGATCCTCGACCGGCGGCGGTCGTTCCCCGTCGGTCCGGCGCGCGTGCTCTCCGCGGTGGCCGGTGTCGTCACCGCCGGCGTGCTCCCCGTGTTCCTCGTCGGCGGCCTCGCCGTCCAGCTCCAGCACGACCTCGGCTTCGGCGCGGCGCTGCTCGGCATCGCCACCGCCGGTTTCTTCGGCGTGGCCGCGGCGGCCTCGCGCGGCATGGGGTGGTTCGTCGAACGCATCGGGGCGCGGCGCGGCATGCGCCTGGCCGCGCTGGGAAGCGGCGCGTGCCTGCTCGCGCTGGCGCCCGCCACCAACGAGGTCTGGCTGCTGGCGGTGCTGTGGCTCTCCGGGCTGCCGAACGCGCTGGGCCAACCCGCGTCGAACCTGCTCATCGCGCAGGGTGTCCCGCAGCACCGGCGCGGCACGGGATTCGGGGTCAAGCAGTCCTCCATCCCGGCGGCCACGCTGCTCGCCGGCATCGCCGTGCCCGCGATCGCGCTGACCATCGGGTGGCGCTGGGTCTTCGTCTCGGCCGGAGTGCTGGCCCTGCTCGCCGCCGCGGTCGTTCCCGGGGGGCCGCGGGCCGAGCGCTCCGCCACCGGGGGCGGAGCTCGGCGGGGACGTCCCGCGGGGCTGCTGCGCCCGCTGCTGCTGCTGGCGATCGCGGGCGGGCTCGCCTCGGCGGCCGCCAACGCGCTCGGCGCGTTCGTGACGACCACGGCGGTGGACGTCGGCTTCGCCCCAGCCGCGGCCGGGCTGGTGCTGTCCCTCGGTTCGCTGGTGGGCCTGTCCGTGCGCCTGCTCGCCGGGATCGCGGCCGACCGCACCGCACCGGACCTGGTGCGGGTGATCACGGTGATGCTCGTCGGCGGCTCGATCGGGTACGGCTGCATGGCGGTGCCCGTCCCCGCGGTGTTCCTCGTGGGCGTGGCCGTGGCGTTCGGCGCCGGGTGGGCCTGGCCGGGCCTGCTGAACTTCGCCGTGGCCACGATCGCCCCGGGCCGCGTCGCCAGCGCCACCTCGTTCACCCAGACCGGGATCTACCTCGGCGGCAGCCTCGGCCCGCTGCTGTTCGGCGTGCTGGCCCAGCACGGCGGGACCTCCTGGGCGTGGTGCGCCGCCGGTGCCGCCGCGCTCCTCGCCGCCGGGCTGCTGCTGTTCGTCCCGCGCTCGCGCGGTTGACCCGGCCGGGTGGGGTCCGGCCCGCGGCGTTGCCGTTGCTCGTGCGCGCGTACCAGGATGGAGCCGGTCTGCCGTCCGGGGAGGGCTCGGGAGCGCACTGCGCCGCTGCTGGGGAACGAACCGGCCCGGTGAGCGGGGTTTCCCGGGCGGACGAGGCCGCCCGAGCGGACGAGGAGGACGCGTGACGAGAGTGCGCGGTGTCGTGGCCACGGGCGAGCAGCAACCGGCGCAGATCGTGCCGATCGAGGTACCCGACCCCGGTCCGGGAGAGGCCCTCGTCCGCGTGCAGGCCTGCGGGGTGTGCCACACGGACCTGAGCTACCGCGACGGCGGAGTCAGCGACGAGTACCCGTTCCTGCTGGGGCACGAGGCGGCCGGCGTGGTCGAGGCCGTCGGCGAGGGCGTCACCCAGCTCGCGCCCGGGGACTTCGCGGTGCTCAACTGGCGGGCCGTGTGCGGCGTCTGCCGCGCCTGCAAGCGCGGTCGTCCGCAGCTGTGCTTCGACACCCGCAACGCGCACCAGTCGATGACGCTCGAGGACGGCACCCCGCTGTCCCCGGCGCTGGGCATCGGAGCGTTCGCGGAGAAGACCCTGGTCCACGCCGGGCAGTGCACCAAGGTCGACCCGCAGGCCGACCCCGCGGTGGTCTGCCTGCTCGGTTGCGGCGTGATGGCCGGGATCGGCTCGGCGATGAACACCGGCCGGGTCGGCCCGTCGGACACGGTCGCCGTCATCGGCTGCGGCGGCGTCGGGGACGGTGCCATCGCCGGGGCGGACATCGCCGGTGCGCGGCGGATCATCGCCGTCGACAAGGACCCGCGCAAGCTCGACTGGGCGCGCGCGTTCGGCGCCACCCACGCGGTCGACGCCGGCCGGCAGGACACCCCCGCGGCGGTCCGGGAACTGACCGGCGGGTTCGGCGCGGACGTGGTCATCGACGCGGTCGGAACACCGCAGACGTTCACCCAGGCGTTCTACGCGCGCGACTTCGCGGGCACCCTCGTGCTCGTCGGGGTTCCGCACCAGGACACGCGCCTGGACCTGGATTTCCTCGACGTGTTCGCCCGCGGCGGTGCGGTCAAGCCGAGCTGGTACGGCGACTGCCTGCCGGAACGCGACTTCCCGATGTTGACCGAACTCCACGAACAAGGACGGCTGCCGTTGCAGGAATTCGTCAGCGAACGCATCGCGCTGGACGGGGTGGAGGACGCCTTCGCCAAGATGGAACGCGGGGAGGTCCTGCGCTCGGTGGTGGTGCTGTGATGGCCCCGCGCATCGACCACACCACGACCTCAGGTGTCTTCTCCCTCGACGGCCAGTCGTTCGACGTGGACAACAACGCCTGGGTGCTCGGCGACGAGCGGGAGTGCGTCGTCATCGACGTGCCGCACGACGCGCAGGCCGTCCGCGGTCTCGTCGGCGAGCGCACCGTGCGCGCCGTGCTGTGCACCCACGCGCACGACGACCACGTCCGCGCCGCGCCCGAGCTGGCCGACGCGGTCGGCGCGCCGCTGCACCTGCACCCGGACGACCTCGTGCTCTGGCGGATGACCCACCCGGACCGCGAACCCGACCGGGAACTGGCCGACGGGCAGCGGCTCGAACTCGCCGGCTCGACGATCGAGGTGGTGCACACCCCGGGGCACGCGCCCGGTGCGGTGTGCTTCTCCGCGCCCGAGCTGGGGACCGTCTTCACCGGCGACACGCTCTTCGCGGGCGGTCCGGGCGCGACCGGTCGGTCCTATTCGGACTTCGACGTGCTGATCGGCTCCATCCGCGACCGGTTGCTGTCCCTGCCCGGCAGCACCGTCGTGCGTCCCGGCCACGGCGAGAACGGCACGATCGGCCACGCGCGGGAGAACATCGCCGACTGGGCCGCCCGCGGCTGGTAGACGATGCGCTGCCCGGCCCGGCGGGCCCGTGCGGTGTAATGGGAGCATGAGCGCACAGGAACCGCTGCGGGTGGGACTGATCGGCTTCGGCGTGGCCGGCGGGGGCTTCCACGCCCCCCTGATCGCCGCCGATCCCGACCTGCGCCTCGACGTCGTGGTCACCGCCAACGCAGAACGCGCCGAGCAGGTGCGGACCCGGCACCCGGATGCCGAGGTCGTCGGCGACGTGGACGAGCTGCTGGCGCGCGGTGAGCGGCTCGACCTCGTCGTGGTCGCCAGCCCCAACCGCGCGCACTGCGCCCACACCCGGGCGGTGCTCGAAGCGGGCCTGCCCGCCGTGGTGGACAAGCCCTTCGTGCCCACCGCCGCCGAGGGGCGCGATCTCATCGACCTGGCCGGCCAGCGCGACCTGCTGCTGACCGTGTTCCAGAACCGCCGGTGGGACAACGACATGCGCACGGTGCGGTCCCTGGTGGAGGAGAACGCGCTCGGCGAGGTGCAACGGTTCGAATCCCGGTTCGAGCGCTGGGTGCCCACGCCCAAACCCGGCTGGCGGGAGTCCGGGGGCGCCGAGGAGGCCGGCGGCGTGCTCTACGACCTCGGCAGCCACCTCATCGACCAGGCGCTGACCCTGTTCGGACCGGTCGCCGCCGTGTACGCCGAGATCGACTACCGCCGCCCGGACGTCGAGGTCGACGACGACGCGTTCCTCGCGCTGACGCACACCAGCGGCGTGCGGTCCCACCTGTGGATGAGCAAGACGACCGCGCAGTCCGGTCCGCGGTTCCGCGTGCTCGGCTCCGAGGCGGGCTACGTCAAGAGCGGTTTCGACCCGCAGGAGGACGCGCTGCGCGCCGGGCACCGCCCCGACGGGGCGGACGACTGGGGCGCGGAACCGACCGAGTCGTGGGGCGTGCTCGGCACGGACCACGACCGGCGCCCGGTGCACACGCTGCGGGGCGACTACCCGGCGTTCTACAGCGCCGTCGCCCACGCGGTCCGCACCGGCGGAGCCCCACCGGTCGATCCGGCCGACGCGGTGGCCGGCCTGGACGTCGTCTCCGCCGCGCGCCGCGCCGCGGCGGAGACGACGGTGGAGCGCCTCGTGTGAGACCGGAAGCCCCCGTGCGGGACCGGAAGCCGCGGAGCGAGCGGATCACCGCCCCGGGGGGCGGGTTCCGCGTTCACCGCGCCGCTTCCGGTTCGCCGGCCGCTGCCGGGGCGGGGGAGTGGTGGACGGTCACCGCGGTCAGCGCGTCGCGACCGGAGTCGCACTCGTCCGAGGACTGCTCCTGCTCGGCCGGGTGCTCGTCCTCCGGGGCACCTCCCTCCGCGTCCCGCGGCGACTCCTCCGCCGCCGCAGCGCCCTGCTCGGGGATCGCGCCGTCCTCCGCTTCGGGTGGTTCTCCGACCGGTTGCGAGGTGTCGACGGCGCTCGTGGTGCGGTCGATCAGGGAATACAGGCTTGCCGCCGTGATCGGGATGAGCCCGGCCAGGATGACGATCACGATATCCACCGCAGCCACTTCGCCTTTCACCTCACTTCGACCAGTCGTCGTGTTCACGGGAAACCCGACGCGATGACGTGATCATCCATTCGCGACCACGCTCGTCTATCGCAACGGGGAGGGGGAGTGTTACCGAACTTCGTTGGCCCGCACGCGGATTCACCGTCGAGGCGTTCTCCGGACAGCACGGCTCGCCTCGATGTTGCGGGGCGGTGGTCGACCGCCGCAGCACACACCGAGCTCCGTGAAATGTGAAAGTGATATCCGTTGGAACGGTTCGGCGAAGGCCGGAACAGTTCCCACTGTGCCATACAGCAATGTGCTGCGCCACCAGCGGGTTCGTCCGTTTGCGGTGGTCAGTGCGCCGCATTCGCCCCTATGCGCACTGCATTCGATTTGTCGCGCTCCGTGGCTCCCCGGGAGGCGCGAGTGCGGTGGTGCGCCGCTTTTCGCGGATTTCCGTTTCGCGAATAGTGCTTTTTGGCAAGGACTTTCGTCCTGTCGGCGCCGGCGGGCGACGTCCGGGACGTCCCCTCCGCTCCGCGGTGCGCGGTTTCGCCCGGTGAACGCGCGGCGAACTGCCGGCCGGTGCCTCGTGAACGCGGGGCGCGCCGCGCGGTGGTGAGCGCGCTCCTCGGAGCGGGTGCGCACCCCGGTTTCACCCCTCAGGGGTGATACGACTCACCTCCTCCTGGAGGTGCGGGCTCGTCGCGCCGCGCAGCTGCTCGCCGCAGCGCCGGCAGCTGGTGACCGCGCCGCCCGGCGGCGCGCACCCGTTCGGGTGGGGCAGCGCGACGCCCCGCCCGACCGGGCGCTCCGCGGTGCGTGCCACCGCACGCACCGCGGAACCGGTGCGGACTCACATCAGGGCGCACACCCCGTAGGCGGGCCGGTTCGGCGCCGCGGTGGGCTCCTGCTCGGGTGCGGTGCAGCCGGTGCGGGCGAACGTGCCGCCGACCTCGAGGTAGGTCTCCCAGTACTGCGGGGCCTCCGCGAAGTTCGGCTCCATCGTGCTCTGCCGCAGCGCCACGTCCGGCCGGTCGTTGCGGTCCAGCGACACCAGCGCCGCACCGCCCGCGGCCCCGGTGATCTCGTCGGTGACTTCGATGCCCCCGTTGCCGGTGAGCAGCAACGACTTCGCTCCGCTGGAGTGCGCTCCGGTGCTGTAGGTGATCGCGCAGCGCTGCGCGTCGTTCTCCCAGCCGCAGGCGGCGTCGGTGAGCACCTCGTGCTCCAGCGTCGTCGCGTCCTGTCGCGCGCCGTTCGCGTAGTAGACCAGGTGGCTGCTCAGCGAGTCCTCCGAACGCCAGCCGACCAGGCGGGCGCTGTTCGGCAGGTCCAGGTCCACGGCGCGCTCGCAGTCCGGGCCGCACTGCGGCGGCGGGGTGACCGCGGCCGTCTCGGCCGGGGCGGGGGCGGTCCCGACCGCCGGCTCCGCCGGGGCGGGGGCGGTCCCGACCGCGCTCGCGACCGGCGCGCACACCGTCGTCAGCGTTCCGGCCATGACCAACCCCACGCTCGTGGCGAATGCGCGGAAACGCATGCTGCTCCTCCTTCGACCGGCGCCCCGGTCGTCGCTCTCGTCTGCTCTCACCCGTCGAGACGGGATCGAGATCGCCGGGGTTGCTTCCGCCGCGCGGTCGTTACCGTTTCGTGTCCGAAACGACGCGCAGCGTCAGCGATCAGCATACGGTCCGGGCGGCGCGGTGTGATCACGCAGGAGGGTGTTCCTCCCGTTCCGGGTTTTCCACCGGAATGGAGCACTCCGCGGGGTCCGGTTTTTCCTGAATCGCATTCGGTATTGTGGTGTTTCCGCGAGGCGGACGACGAGGCGGCTGTGTCCGGCGACGCGCCGCCCGGTCCGACCGTCCCCGGCGGGAGGCCCGTCCCCGGAAGAGGGCGCGGCGCCGTCTCGTAGTATGCGTGATCCGGTGCCGGTCGCCGCGCGAGTCGGGAAGCGCCGACGAGGCGGAGCAGGGCATCGCCGGCGGACACCGAGAACGGGAGGTCCTGGGTGAATCGGCGGGGTTTTCTGCTCGCCGCGTCCGCGGCCGTCGTGGGCGGCGGCGTGGCGCTGGGCTTGAACCGCACGTCCGCCGAGACCAGCGGAACGCTGCGCATGAACGTTCCCATGCGCAGCGAGATCCTGGGCATGGACGTGCTGCACACCGTGTACCTGCCGCCCGATCACTCCCCCGAGGACGCCCCGCCCGTGCTCTACCTGCTGCACGGCGGCACCACCGACGACAACACCACCTGGGCGCGCTCCGGTGACCTGAAGGCCACGCTGGACACGATGATCTCGGCCCGCCGCATCCCACCGGTGGCCGTGCTCTGCCCCGACGCCCGGCGCGACCCCAGCGCGCTCGCCGACCGGCAGCCCCGCACCTACTACATGAACGACCTGGACGGGCAGTTCCGCTGGGAGGACATGTTCGTCCGGGAGTTCATCCCGAAGCTGGAGGAGCACTACGGCGTCGGCGGGCAGCAGGCCAAGCGTGCGATCTCGGGGTATTCCATGGGCGGCTACGGCGCCCTGCTGTACGCCACCCTGTACCCCTCGACGTTCGTCGCTGCGGCGGGCTTGAGCTCCTCGCACCGCACCGACGAGCAGCTCGTGGAGATGTCGCAGGAGCAGTACGAGCAGCTGTTCGGCGAGGCGTGGGGCTACGGCCTCGAAGGTGAGGAGCGGCTCAACGAGCACGAGCAGCACTACAACCTCGTCGACATCATCCACCGCACCCCGCCGGAGCGGCTGCGCACCACCGGTTTCTACCTCGACGTGGGCAGCAGCGACGAGCCCGCGCTCGCCGCCAACGCCGAGCTGCGCGAAGCCTTCACCGACCAGCGCGTCGACCACGAGTTCGCGACCCACCCGGGTGCGCACGACTGGGACTTCTGGCGCGGCGCGCTCAGCCGCGTGCTGGAGTTCGCGGCCCGCCGGTTCCCCGACTCCACCACCGGCAGCTTCCTGTTCGAAGGGCTGTGACGCGCGGACGAGCACGGCGGTGCGGGAACTCGGCGCCCGGTCGGTTCGTTGTCCGTGCATGACACCCGGTGACCGGCTCGGCGCCGTCGATCCGGAGACGGCCCGCGCCCGCCTGTCCGAGCAGCGCGCGGAGACCGGCGCGCGGATCGACGCGCTGCAGCGCCACGTGGCCTCGATCCTCGAGACGTCCGAGTGGACCAGCCACGACGACGAGCACGACCCCGAGGGCAGCACGTTGGCCTTCGAGCGCGCGCAGCTGCAGGGGTTGCTCGAGGACGCGCGCCGCGAGCTGCGGGAGCTCGACGAGGCCGAGCGGCGCCTGCAGGCGGGCACGTACGGCACGTGCGAACGCTGCTCCGGCGCGATCGGTCCGCAGCGCCTCGAGGCGCTGCCGGCCGCGCGCGTGTGCGTCTCCTGCGCCTCGGCGCGCCGCTGACGCCTGCTGCCCCGACCTCCCGCCCCGCACAGGGGCGGGAGCAGCGTGGTCGGGGGCCGTCCTCGCGAGGCGGCGCCGGAGAACCCCCAGCGGGGCGTGCCGCGCACGCGGGGAGGAAGCGGCTGCGCCGCTTGCCGGCGGACCGGTGCGGCCGAGCACGCGGTCACCGATCCGCGGTCACCTAGGATGGGAGGGCAGCGCAGCACGCCGGAAGGAGACCGCGTGACCTCGGCCCGCCCGTCACCCGCGGGGCGCCACGACCCGCAGCGGTGCGAGTTCGCCAGCGACAACTACTCCGGGATCCACCCCGAGGTGCTGGAGGCGATCCAGCGGGCCAACGGGGGGCACCAGGTCGCCTACGGCGAGGACGTCTACAGCGCGCACCTGGGCGAGGTCTTCCGCGCCCGCTTCGGGGCGACCGCCGAGGCGTACTGCGTGTTCAACGGCACCGGGGCGAACGTCGTCGCGCTGCAGGCCATGACGGAGCGCTGGCAGTCGGTGCTGTGCGCCGAGGGCGCGCACATCAACACCGACGAGTGCGGTGCGCCCGAGCGGATCGGCGGGGTGAAACTGCTGCCCGTCCCGACCGGGGACGGCAAGCTCCGCCCGGAGGACGTCGACCGGTGCGCCGCCGGGATCGGCGACGCGCACCGGGCCCAGCCGGCGGTCGTGTCCCTCACCCAACCCACCGAGGGCGGTGCCTGCTACTCACCGGAGGAACTGCGCGCCCTGTGCACCCGCGCGCACGAGCGGGGCATGGCGGTGCACGTGGACGGCGCGCGGTTGCCGAACGCCGCCGCAGCGCTCGGCGCGGACCTGGCCGCGCTGACCGCTGACGCGGGCGTGGACGTCGTGTCGTTCGGCGGCACGAAGAACGGGACCATGTGCGGCGACGCGGTGGTCGTGCTCGCTCCCGGGGCAGTGCGCGGGATCGAGTACCTGCGGAAGTCCTCGATGCAGCTGGCCTCGAAGATGCGGTTCCTGTCGGTGCAGTTCGAGGCGTTGCTCGCCGGCGACCTGTGGTTGCGCAACGCCCGCCACGCCAACGCCATGGCCCGCAGGCTCGCCGACGCGGTGCGCGCGCTCCCCGGCGTGCGCCTGGTGCGCGAACCCGAGGTGAACTCGGTGTTCGCCGTGCTGCCGCGGGAGGTGACCGAACGCCTGCAGAAGCGCTTCCGCTTCTACACGTGGGACGAGCGCACCGGCGAAGTCCGCTGGATGACGACGTTCGACACCACTGAGTCCGCTGTGGACGAATTCGCCGCAGCGCTGGCCGAGGAGCTGCGCGCCCACGAGGCGCAGTAGCCCTCCCGCGGCCCGGGCGCCGCGTCCCCGCATCCCCGCATCCCCGTGGTGCACCTCACCTGATCCCGTCTGCGCAGCTCAGCGGTTCCGCGGGCGGAGCTTTCAGCGCGTTCCCAGGTGGTTCGCACAGTCCTCGCACCTCCATCCGGCCTGCTGGGCGGTGTCGGACCGCAACAGGAACGAGGTGAGGGGATGGATCGCGCGAGAGCGGAAACCAGCGGGAGCACCACCGAGCGGGCTGACCGGCGAACGGCGACCGTCGACGTGGTGATCCCGGTCCACAACGAGGAACGGGCGCTGCCCGGCAGCGTGCGGACCCTGAGCGCCCACCTGGGCGAGCGGTTCCCGTTCCGCTGGAGCATCACGATCGCCGACAACGCCAGCACCGACCGCACGGCGCACGTGGCGCACGACCTGGCCGCCTCGCTGGCGAACGTGCGCGTGCTGCGCCTCGACCGGAAAGGGCGCGGACTCGCGCTGCGCACCGCCTGGGGCTACAGCGACGCCGACGTCGTCGCCTACATGGACGTCGACCTGTCCACCGGGCTCGACGCGCTGCTGCCGCTGGTCGCCCCGCTGGTCAACGGCCACTCCGACGTGGCGGTCGGGTCGCGCCTCGCGCCCGGGGCGCGCACCGTGCGCGGTGGCAAGCGGGAAATCGTCTCGCGCGGCTACAACGCGTTGCTCCGGTGGACTCACGGCGCGCGGTTCACCGACGCGCAGTGCGGTTTCAAGGCCGCGCGGACCGCGGCGGTGCGGCCCGTGCTGGAGCGGGTCGTCGACGACTCGTGGTTCTTCGACACGGAACTGCTGCTGCTCGCCGAGCACAACGGGTTGCGCGTGCACGAGGTACCGGTGGACTGGGTCGAGGACCTCGACTCCCGCGTGGAAGTCGCCAGAACCGCGTTCGACGACGTCAAAGGGCGGCTGCGCTACCACGACCTGGAGCTCGACGAGGACACCTGCGAGGTGCGCCGCGGCGGGCGCCCGGTGGACCTCTCGCCGACCGAGTTCAAGCTCCTGCGCTACCTGCTGGTCAACGCGGAGGAGGTGGTCAGCAAGATCCAGATCCTCGACCGCGTGTGGAGCTACGAGTTCGGCGGCGACGGGCGCATCGTCGAGTCCTACATCAGCTACCTGCGCCGCAAGGTCGACACCGGCGAACCGCCGCTGATCCACACGGTCCGCGGGGTCGGGTACGTGCTGCGCCTGCCGCGGGACGGCGCATGAGCGGCGGACGGGGACGTCGATCCGCGGTTTCGCCGAGCTGCACCGGCGCAGCGAACCCGGTCCCGACGACGCGCGGCAGATGATGTCCCGGATCGAGCACCAGGCGCAGCGCATGAGCGACCTCGTCGAGGACCTGCTGCTGCTGGCGCGGCTCGACCGGGAGCGCTCGCTCGAACTCGCCGAACTCGACCTGCTCGGCGTGGCGCGCGACGCCGCGGACGACGCCCGGGCCCGCGACCCGGACCGCGCGGTCGACGTCGACGCCGAGGGCTCGGTCCGCGTGCTCGGCGACGGGGGCGCGTCCGCCAGATCGCCACCAACCTGGTCACCAACGCCCTGGTGCACACCGCGCCCGGCACGCCCGTGCGCCTGGCGGTGCGGCAGGGCGCGGCCGACCCGTCGGCGCTCGCCGCCGCCGGAGCCGACCTCGCGGCGGGCGAACCGGTGGGCGTGCTCGAAGTCGCCGACAGCGGTCCCGGCATCCCGCCCGAGGAGGCGGGGCGCGTCTTCGACCGCTTCTACCGCGTGGACACCGGCCGCCCGGGCAGCACCGGTCTCGGTCTGGCGATCACGGCGGCCCTGGTCGAGGCGCACAGCGGTCGGGTCGAACTGCACGGCGGTGAGCACGGCGGCAGCGTGTTCCGCCTGCTGCTGCCGCTGCCGTGAGGAGTGTGCTGCCGCACACCCGGGGGCGGTTCGTCCCGGTGCGGCGGGACCATCGAACGGACCGACGACGTGCCCGGGCCCTGCCACCGCCCGGCCCCGGGCGGTGGCAGGGCCCGGGCGATGGTTTGGAGAGCGATGAGCACGGAGACCGGTGAGCAGGTAACCGCGATCGAGTACTACTGGCGCCCCGGGTGCCCCTTCTGCATGGCGCTGGAGAGCTCGCTGCGCAGCAGCGGGCTGCCGCGGCAGGAGGTCAACATCTGGGAGGACCCGCAGGCAGCCGCGCGGGTGCGCGAGGCCACCGGTGGGGACGAGATCGTCCCCACCGTCTTCGTCGGCGCCCGGGCGCTGGTCAACCCGAGCCTGCAGCAGGTCGAGGACGCCGTGCGCGAGAACGCCCCGCACCTGCTCGACGCGGAGCAGCGCCCCGGCCAGGGCTGAGGGGCCGCAGATCGGTCGTCGACCCCTTCGGGGGTGGCCCGCGGGCGGTGACCGGCCGCGGCGCTCGCCGTGCGAGGGAGGGTCGGAGGTGGTGAGCTGACCCGGGTGGCCGCCGTCGAGCAGCCGGAGGTGCTGCGATGCCCGCGGAGCAGGTCGATGTCGTGGTCGTCGGGATGGGTCCGGGCGGCGAGGAGGTCGCCGCGCGGCTGGCTCGGGCCGGGTTGCGCGTGGTCGGGGTGGACCGCCGGCTCGTGGGCGGGGAGTGCCCCTACTTCGCCTGCATCCCCACGAAGATGATGGTCCGCGCCGCGGACGCGCTGGCCGAGGCGCGGCGCGTGGCCGATCTGGCGGGCAGCGCCGACGTGGTGCCCGACTGGACCCCCGTCGCCGACCGCATCCGCGACGAGGCCACCACGGACTGGGACGACCGCGCCGCCGTGGAGCGCTTCGAAGGCACCGGCGGGCGGTTCCTGCGCGGGACCGGGCGGATCACCGCGCCGGGGGAGGTCACCGTGTCCGGGCCGGAGACGACGACGGTGCTGCGCGCGGAGCGCGCGATCGTGCTCAACCCGGGCAGCGAGCCCGCCGTTCCCCCGGTCCCCGGGCTGGCGGGCACGCCGTACTGGACCAACCGCGAGGCGGTGCGGGCGTCCGCCGCGCCCGGGTCGCTGGCCGTGCTCGGCGGCGGACCGGTCGGCGCCGAGTTCGCCCAGGTCTTCGCGCGGTTCGGCACCGCCGTGACGGTGCTGGAGGCCGCGCCGCGGCTGCTGGCCGCGGGGGAACCGGAGGCCTCGGAGTCGATCACCGAGGTGTTCGACGGCGAAGGCATCGCCGTGCACACGGGCGAAACCGTGAACCACGTCCACCACCGCGACGGAAGGTTCGGCCTCGACCTCGAATCGGGGTACGCGCTGTGGGCCGACCAGCTGCTGGTGGCCACCGGTCGCCGCACGGACCTGGCCGAGCTCGGCGTCGCCGCGCTCGGCCTCGACGAGTCCGCGACCTCCCTCGACGTCGACCCGCGGATGCGCGTCGCCGACGGCGTGTGGGCCATCGGCGACGCCACGGGCAAGGGCGCGTTCACGCACATCTCGACCTACCAGGCCCGCATCGCCGCCGCCGACATCCTCGGGGAGGAACCGGAGGGCGCGGACTACCGCGCGGCGCCCGCGGTGACCTTCACCGACCCGGAGGTCGGCGCGGTGGGAACGACCGAGGAGCACGCCCGGCAGCGCTGGCCGCGCATCCGCACCGCCGTGACCGCCGTTCCCGCCTCCGCGCGGGGGTGGATCCACAAGACCGGCAACCAGGGGGTCGTCAAGCTCGTCGCCGATGCCGACCGCGGGGTGCTCGTCGGTGCCACCGCCGTCGCCCCGGCTGCGGGGGAGGTGCTGGGGCTGCTGGCCCTGGCGATCCACGCCGAGGAGCCCCTGCAGCACCTGCGGCGGCTGATCTTCGCCTACCCGACGTTCCACCGGGCCGTGGAGGCGGCGCTCGACGATCTCCTCGGGTGACGACCGGGGCAGGTGTGGCAGAGCGCGGCAGCGGGTAACAGCTGGTGGACTCGGCCGGTGCGCCGAGCGGGAACGTGTTCCGTCGCGGTCAACGGAGGCCGGTATGACTCTGCCGAACGAGCACAGCGAGGACATGCAGCGCTTCCTGCAGCAGGTGCGCGAGGAAGCGGGCCTGTCCTCGGCGCAGGAGGCCGAGCGCCTCGCGCGGGCGACGATCTCCGCGCTGTCCGAAGCGGTGACTTCGGGGCAGGTGAACGAGCTGGGGGCCGGGTTGCCGGAGGAGCTCCACTTCGAGCTGGGCGCCAGCACCGCGCAGGCCGAGCGGTTCGACATCACGGGTTTCCTCGACCGGATCAGCGGTGAGATCGCCACTGTGGACGGTGACGAGGTCCGGCGGGAAGTGCGCAGCGCGCTGCAGGTGGTGCGCGACTGGGCGCCGGAGGGCGAGATCGACGACACGATCGCGCAGCTGCCGGAGAGCCTCGCGGAGCTGTTCCGGTGAGCCCTGCGCCCGGTCCCGGGAGTCGTGCGCGGCCTCGCGGTATCGGGTGCTCTTGTCGGGGCACAGGAAAGCCGCGTTTCCCGCGTTCCCGCGCTCGCCCCTAGCGTCGGTGGCACGGTCCGGAGTACCGGGCCGGGACGACGAGAGGGGTTGCACATGGTGGACACAACGGTGCGGGACGCGGTCGTCGTGATCGGCGGCGGCGCGAAGAACCTCGGCGGGCTGCTGGCGACGCGGTTCGGCTCCTCCGGTGCGAAGGTCGTGGTGCACTACCACGGCGACGCCTCGGCCGCCGATGCCGGGAAGACCGTCGAAGCGGTCGAGAACGCCGGCGGTCAGGCCGTGTCGGTGCAGGGCGACCTCACGCGCGTGGCGGACGTGCGCCGTCTTTTCGACGCTGCGGTGGACACCTTCGGCGGTGTCGACATCGCGGTGAACACCACGGGCATGGTGCTGCGCAAACCGATCGCGGAGACCACGGAGGACGAGTTCGACGCGATGTTCGCGATCAACGCCAAGGCGGCGTACTTCTTCATCCAGGAAGCCGGGCGGCGGCTCAACGACAACGGCAAGATCATCAGCATGGGCACGTCGCTGCTCGCCGCGTTCACCGACGGGTACTCGACCTACGCTGGCGGCAAGGCGCCGCTGGAGCACTTCACCCGCGCCGCGGCCAAGGAGTTCGCCGACCGCGGCATCTCGGTGAACACGGTGGCGCCCGGCCCGATGGACACCCCGTTCTTCTACCCGCAGGAAACGCCGGAGCGGGTGGAGTTCCACAAGTCGCAGGCCCTGGGTGACCAGCTCACGCAGATCGAGGACATCGCCCCGGTCATCGAGTTCCTGGCCACCGACGGCTGGTGGTTCACCGGGCAGACGCTGTTCCCGAACGGCGGCTACACCACCCGGTGACCGCGCGGTGCGGGGGGCCGGCGCCGCTCGCGGTGCTCCGCTTCCGCCGGTCGCCCGCGCTGGCGCACGCGCCCTCCGGGAGGGGGCGGACCGTGAGACTGAAGGCGCGATCAGCAGGCGAGTGGTGCGTCGAATGGCAGTGGACCTGCACAAGCTGGAACATCTCATCGCGGTGGCCGAGGAGGGCGGGTTCACCCGCGCGGCCAAGCGGTTGCACCTGTCGCAGCAGGCGCTGTCCACCTCGATCCGCGCGCTGGAGCGCGAGATCGGCGTGGATCTGCTGGACCGCAGCGGTAACGCGGTCACCGTGCTCCCGGCCGGCCAGGCGCTGATCGCCGACGCGCGCGTGCTGCGGGGAGTGGCGGGTGCTGCGGTCCAACGCGCCCGGCGCATCGGCCGGGGGGAGGGCGAGAGCCTCCGCATCGGGCACACCCCGGCGGTCACCGGGGACGAGATCACCGCCCTGCTCGCGTCCATCCGCAGTGGACCTGCAACGTTCACCACCCAGGTCAACCAGCGCTACCCCGGGGAGTTGACCGAGCAGCTGCTCGCCGGGGAGCTCGACCTCGGGCTGTGCCGCGCGCTCTCCCCGCCGCGCGGTCTGCGCCGCAGCACCGTGGCGCACCACCGGCTGCGGGTGGCCGTGGCAGCGGACCACCGGTTGGCCGGGCGCAGCGCCGTGGGGATCGACGAGCTCGCCGAGGAGACCATCGTGGTGTGGGGGCAGCCGGGGCGCTCAGGCTACACGGAGCTGCTCGCCGAGCACTGCCGCCGCGCCGGTTTCGAACCGCGGCTGCAACGCAACCCGGTCCAGGGGACACCGCCGGTCACAGCGGTGCTCGGAACGCGGTACGCCGCCTTCGTCACGGCCGCGCCCGGACCCGCGGCGCAGGGGGAGGTCCGCGTGCTCGAGGTGGAGCCGCCCGCGTTCGTCCCGCTGCACGCGCTCTGGTCGCAGCACACCTCTTCGGAAGCGCGGGACGCGTTCCTCGCGGCGGAGCCCGACCTCCCGCAGCGCGCCGATGCCGCGGAGGCGGGCGTGCGCCCGGGCGAGTGAGCCGTCTCGGAGGGATCGGAGGGAAGCGCCGCGCCCGGAGGTCGGGCGCGGCTGCCGTTCGGTGGCAGCGGCACGGGAACGACCCGTGCCGCCGCCCGGGGGCGGTGCGGTTGCGGGCTGCCGGTGCTCGGGGAGCGTTCGCAACCGGTGTCCGGTCACCGGGTCAGTTGTTGTTCTGCAGCCGCCTGTTCCAGGGCGAGAACCCGGCCTGCTCGGCCTCGGCGGCGCTCCGGAACCACACGGTGGCCTTGGTGCGCTCGTAGTACGGCGACTGCATGGTGTGGTAGCGCTTGGAGCGCACATTGCCTTTGATCCGGTGCTCCTTGTCCGGGGACCGCCCGTCGGGTTTGGCCCACACCGCCCCGGGGAAGGGGGGCTGGTCGTCCTCGTCCGGTTCGGCCTGCGGTGCGGCGGGGTGCGACGGGGCGGACTCCCGGGGGAGCGTGCGCTGCCCGCCGGAGTCGGGCTCGCGGGGAGCGGGAGGCGCGGTGCGCGGCCACTCGCCGGTGCCCGCCACCCGGCCGTCGTCCTCGCCGGGGTCCTCGCGTCCGCGCTCGTGCGCCCCGGTGCGGGCGGCGGCGGTCTCGGCCGGGTCCGGAACGCGCGGGTGCGCGGCGGGCACCAGCGTGATCTCCGGGACGTGGTCGCTCGTGCGCAGCAGCGTGACCGCGTCCTCGCCGCCGCGCCGGCGCGGCGGGGCCACCGGTGCGGAGGTGTTCCCGTCCGATGCCCTCGCCGGCAGGGCGCGGGGACGCACCGCCGGCGGCGCGGGCGCCACCCGTGCTGCGGGGCCGGAGACCGGCAACCGCCGCATCGGGCGGCCGAGGAGGACGTCGGCGGCGAACGTGCCGGCGGTGAAACACGCAGCCAGCACTGTGAACAGCGGGAGTCCGCCGCCGGTGAGCGCAGTGCACACCACCGGTATTCCGACGGCGGTGATCGTCCACAGGAGCCACTGCCGCCTGCCGGCGGAGGGCGCCCGGTGCTTCGGCTTGGACACGAAACCACCCCGAGTCGTCCGCGAGATCGTTGATCGGTTGCAGGCGCTTCACATCACGAACGGAGGCGCTCAGCCACTCGAAGTTCCCCGGACAGGTGAGTTCCGGCGTAAAGATTCATCCGCGAGGGTGATTTGTCGGGCTCGCTGGGGCAGCCGGTGAACCGACCGCCGAGGAGCGCGCTCACGAGGTCGGCAGCACCCGCGGTGAGCGGGGTGCGGCGTGCAGGCACTCCTCGCACGTGGGCCAGCCGCGCGGCACCGAGTCCGGGGCCAGCGGACCCCACCCCAGGTGCCCGCACAGCGCCTGCACCACGCGGTAGCCGTCGAGCTGGCCCTCGGGTGCGTCCGGAGCGACGAAGTGGATCGTGTGCTCCCCCCATAACGCGGTGGCGTAGCGGCCGGTCGGGGAGATGCGCGCGCGGGCCGGGTAGGTGGTCAGCTTGGAGCGCGTCGAGGTGCCCACGGCGGCGTCCGCGCCGTCCTCCCCGAGCGCGGCGAGCATGCAGGTCGAGCACGGGGCGCCGACGAACCGCGGCACCACTTCCGCGTCGTGCGGCGCGATCTCGTCCCCGCAGGCGGCGCGCCAGAGCGGCACCGCCGGGCCGTCCTGCTCCGGCACCCGGTAGGCGTGCACGGCGGGAGGACGCCCACCGTTCGTGGGCCGCCTGCGGCGGGCGAGCACGACGCGCATCGAACGACCTCCGGGAGCGATCCCACCAACGGAGTAACACGGGGTGTGTCGGGGTGACAGTAACCGGAGTGGTCGCACCACCTGCGACCCGGGCTCGTCCCGGGGGGCCAGCCGTGCGAACTGCGCAGCGCAGCCCCGCAGCGGCCCCGGGATCGGCCGGTGGCGCGCGAGTTCCTGGACAGACCACCGAACGCCGGGTTTCCTGGAGAAGTAACCGGCGATTTCGGACTTCACGTTCCCCTCGGAGTGCACCATGCCTGGATTTCCGTTTCCCGCGGACGCGCAGCACGCGCACCCGCACGCCGAAACGCCCGGCGGGGACGCACGCGGCGTCGAAGTCCCCGACGCGGCGACCGCCCTGCCCGAGCAGCGCACGGCGGGGGCGCACACCCCGGCGCGGCTGGTGATCACGCGGGGCCCCGAGGCGGGCAGAGCCCTCGACCTGGCCGGCGAGCGCGTCCTGCTCGGCCGCCACCACGACTGCGACCTCGTGCTCGAGGACACGACCGTGTCGGACCGGCACGCCGAGATCCGCCGCGAGGCGGACGGGCGGCACCGGATCCTCGACGCGGGATCGCTCAACGGCGTGTTCCTCAACCGCAGACCGGTCACCAGCGCGGAACTGCACGACCGCGACGAGCTCTGGATCGGCAAGGTCCGGTTCACCTTCGAGGAGCCGCGATGACCGGGGCGGTCACCGCGGCCGCACCAGCAGCGCCTGCGCGCTGTTGCCGACCTGGCCGCGCTCGTCGTGCAGCACCGACATCGCCGTGCCGGCGCCGTCCGGTCCGATCACGGTGTCCGCGTCCAGCCCGATCCACTCCCCGGCGGGTGGGCGCTGGACGTGCACGGTGAGCTCGGTGTTGATGAACAGCCAGCTGCGCATGTCGAGCCTGCTGGACACCCCGCTGGCGGAGTCCGCGACCGCCATCAGCCGCTGCAGCGGTGTGGGGTCCTCGCCGGCGACGAGCGGGACCCGCTGCCGCATCCACACCTGCGCCGGTCCCGGTTGCTCGAACCCGCCGGAGAGGTGGGCCCACTCCATCGCCCCCAGGTACCCGGTGAGCGGCTCCTGCGCGCGCGGGCGCGCCCCGGCCGGCAGCGGTGCGGCCGCGCCCGCGCTCTGCGCGCTCGTGTCCGTGCGCGCGAACCGCCACGCGCTCGCCCGCGCCACCGGGCGCTCGGCGGTGCTCAGCGTGGCGGTGAGCAGCTGAACCGACCGGCCGGGGCGGGAGACCTCGGCCGCGACCCGCAGGTCCGCGATCGGCACCGGGCCGAGGATCTCCACGGTGATGCGCCCCAGCAGGGCGCCGTCCTGCGGCTCGCAGCCCTCCAGCGCGCGGGTGAGCAGGGCCGCGGGAGGACCGAAGTGCTGCGCCTCCGGGGACCACGGGCCGGCGGTGTGCTCGGTGGAGCGCACGTGCTCCCCACCGAGGAGTTCGTAGAACGCCTCCACCTCGGAACTTCCTCTCGCAGCGCGGATCGTGCCGCCGCGCGGCGGGGACCGCGCAGCGGCACGATCCTAGTGCTCCGAGGCGGCTCGGCGAAGAGCGCGCAGCCCCGTGGGCGCTACGACTAGACGACGACGGTGAGCGCGAACGCGAGGAGCACGACCGACACCCCACCGCCGAGCGAGGCCCCCGGCGAGGGCGGGGCGTGCAGCTTCGCACCGGCACGTCCGAGCGCCATGAAGACGCTGGCCGCGGCGATCACCAGCAGCCCGGAGAACCGCCCGAGCGGGATGAACAGCGCGGCCGCGTCGGTGAGCAGGGACAGCAGTGAGAGCAGCGACAGCGCCGCGGAGACCAGCCCCGCTGTCGTCAGCCAGCCGGGCAGGGCCCGTCCCCGACGCGCGGCCGCTGAGACCGCGCCCACCAGGAGGCCGAGCCAGGCCGTGTGCGCGGCGCCGCCGGTGAAGAAGTTCACCTGGCGCAGCGCGCCGACCAGCGCAGGGCTGTCCGTGATCTGCTCGACGGCCAGAGTGGTGCCGACCAGCGCGGACACGGCCAGGAAGGCGGAGGCGAGCGCGCCGCCCACGACGGCGGCCGCGGACAGCCCCGCGGACTCCGGGTCGGCCCGGCGGGCCAGGTTCGCGTAGGGCCCGGTGAACGCGGCGAGCAGCACCGCGGCGAGCGCCTGCAGGAACCCCCGCAACCGCGCCGCGTCAGTGTGTTCGAGGAAGTGGCGCTGCACTTCGAGCGGATCCGTGTCCGGCAGGTTCTCCGGTGCCGAGGCCGGGACGAGGAAACCGGCGAACACGAGGCCGCCGATGAAGACCGCCGCGCAGAGCAGGCCTGTCAAGGCCGCGGGATTGCGGGGCGCTAGCCTGGTGTCTGGAGGATCCATGCCGTCGATGCTCGTGGCGCGGACTGGCGGCCGTCATCCGCTGCCGCGCGGATCCGCTGCTACGCGCGTTTTCGTAGGCCGCGGGTCCGGTGTACGCGCCGCGACGTAGACCCCCTCCTGCGGGGAGGCGGTTCGTTCGACGGCCGGGTCCCGACCGCCGCAGGGGCGCTCGCGGAGCACGGGGTTCGCCATGGCCGACTGGTCGTTGTCGCGCACGTTCGACTCGCCGCAGGGCGTGGTTCGCTGGGATGCCTTCGGCGCTGGGCCGCCGGTCGTTCTGCTGCACGGCACGCCGAACTGGTCGTTCCTCTGGCGCGGGGTGGTCGAGCAGCTGTCCGCGCGGCACTGCGTCTACGTGTTCGACTGGCCCGGGTTCGGCCGGTCGGCCCGGTTCGCGGGCCAGAACATCTCGTGGGACGAGCAAGCCCGCCGGCTGCCCGAGCTCTTCGCGCACTGGGAGCTTGCCGCACCCACCGTCGTGGCCTTCGACTTCGCCCCGATCTTCGCCCTGCGCGCCCACTTCTTCGAGGGGCTCGATGCGGGGGCCTTCGTCTTCGCCGACGCGGCCGTCATCCCGCCCTTCGTGTCGGACTTCTCCCGCGTCGCGCGGGAGGACATCGGCACCATGCGCCGCTTGCCGGCGCACATCGCCGAGGGCATGATCGCCGCGCACCTCGCGCGGACGACGCACCGGCCGATGCCACCGGAGGTGTTCGAGGAGTACATGTCGCCCTGGCGCGGTGAAGACGGCGTGGCCGCGTACTGGCGCGCTGTCGCCCGCTACGACGAGGACCTGGCGGCACCGCTCGTGTCCCGCCTCGGCCAGCTCACCGTGCCGACACGGCTGCTGTGGGGCGAGTTCGACGCCTGGATCCCGCCGGAGAAGGCCCGCGAGCTCGCTGCCGCGCTCGACGGGGCGGAACTCAGGTTCATCCCGGAAGCCGGGCACTTCTCCCCGGAGGACAACCCCCGCGCCTTCGCCGCGGAGATCCTCGACTTCGAACGTGAGCTGGGGCGCTGACCGGGTATGCGGCGGTGCTGACCGGGGGTGCGGCCGGGCGAGCGCGCGTGCTCCGCCGGTTCGGGGCGTGCGCGGTGCCCGGAACGCTGCGCGGCCGCCCCGAGCCCCTCAAGCAGCCAGGTCGCGCCGGCGGAACGCGAGTAGTCCCAGCGCGCCCAGTGCGGCGGCGAGTCCGGTCAGCGCGGTCAGCGGCGCGGCGGCGAGCTGCTCCGAGGGCACTTCCGGCACGTGCGCGAACGGGGAGAGGCCCCGCACCCAGTCGGGCAGCCCCAGCAGTTGGCCGAACATCGCGGCGAAGAACGCGTGGCCCAGCACGATCCAGACCGCGGCCACCGCCCGCGGGGCGAGTCCGAACAGGGCGAACGCCAGCCCGACGAGCACGGCCAGCGCAGGGAGGTACGCCAGCGGCGCGAGCACCAGACCACCCGCGTAGGTGAACTCACCGGTGTTCGCCGCGTGCGCGGCACCGGCCCCGAGACCGCCGGCCAGCAGCACGATCGCGGAGCCGAGCAGCGCCGTGCCCAGGTGGGCGGCCGTCCACCGCCACCGGGGAACCGCGGCGGCCAGCACCGGTTCGAGCAGGCCGCTCGCTTCTTCACCGCGCGTGCGCAGGATCGTCTGCAGCGCGTAACCGCCCGCCAGGACCGCCAGGAACAGGAAGTAGAAGCCGAACACGCTGTCGGTGAGATCTCCCCCGCCGAACAGCTGCCGGTAGATCCGGATGTCGGTGAGCGCGCCGGCCTGGCCCGCGATCATCCCGCCGGTGGCGCCGCCGGCGAGCAGACCCGCGCCCCAGCCGAGCAGGCTCGCGCGCTGCTGCCGGAAGGCCAGGCCGAACGGTGTCGTCAGCGCGGGGCTCGCCGCGCTGCGCCCGGGACGGGCGCGGCGCAGGCCGGCGCCGAGGTCGCGCCGCGCGGACAGGGCGTAGGCGAGCGCGGCCAGCAGCAGCGCCGCCGCGAGCAGCAGCACCAGCGGCCACCACCGCTCGTCCGCGTACGGCCGCATCCCCTGCGCCCAACCCAGCGGGGAGAACCACGACAGGGCGTTGCCGCGCGCGTCCCCGACCGCGCGGACGGCGAAGGCGAGCCCGAACACCGTCGCGGCCAGCGACACGGCCGCCCGCGCGTACTCGGTCACCTGGGCGGCCGCGGCGGCGACCCCGGCGAAGACCAACCCCAGCGCGGCCGCGCCGGCGCCGAAGGCGGCGGAACCCGGCCACGGGAAGCCGACCGCGCCCAGGCCCCCGGCGATCCCCGCGCCGAGGACGGCGTCGGTGGCGAACGCCAGCAGCGCGCTCGCGGTCAGCGGCGCGTGCCTGCCCACGGCGGCGGCGCGCAGCAGTTCGGCGCGCCCGTTCTCCTCCTCGGCACGGGTGTGCCGGACGAGCAGGAAGATGTTCAGCAGGGCCACCAGGACCAGCGTGGTCGTGCTCAGCTCGCTGGCGATCATCGGCCCCAGGTGCTCCAGCGTGGCCCGCTCCAGGCCGTAGCCGGGACCGGTCAGCGCGACACCGGCCGGGTTGCCCTGGATCAGCGCGACGCGCGTCGCGACCTCGGCGTCGGTGCGGAAGATGTCGCCGAAGCTCGCCGCGCTGCCGACGACGGTGCCGATCACGGCGACCAGCCACACCGGGATGCGGAGGCGGTCGCGCCGCAGCGCCAGGCGCAGCAGCGCGCCGGTCCCCGCCAGGGCGCGGGGACCGCGTGGCGCGGCGGCGCGCTCCGCGCTCGCGGTGTTCGTGCTCATCCCCGGGCCCATCACCGGTCGTCCTCCGCGGCTTCGTCGGGACGGGTGCCGTTGCGCTCGGCGAGCTCCTCGCCGTAGTGGCGCAGGAACAGCTGCTCCAGCGTGGGCGGTCGGCTCACGAGGCTGCGCACGCCGAAACCGGTGAGGTGCCGCATCGCGGCGTCGAGGTGCTCGCCGTCCACGTCGAACCGGGCGCGCGCGCCGTCCGCCTCGATCCCGTGCACGCCGTCGAGCCGCGCGAGCCCTTCGAGCGGTGTTCGCGTTTCGACCTCGACGGTGGTGCGGGTGAGGTGCCGCAGCTCGCCCAGCGTGCCCGCTTCGACGGTGCGCCCGGCGCGGACGATGCTGACCCGGTCGCACAGCGCTTCGACCTGCGCCAGGATGTGGCTGGACAGCAGCACCGTCCGCCCCTCGGCGGTCTGCTCGCGGATGCACTCCTGGAAGACCGCCTCCAGCAACGGGTCGAGACCGGAGGTGGGTTCGTCGAGGACCAGTAGCTCGCACCGGGCGGCCAGCGCGGCGATGATCGCGACCTTCTGCCGGTTGCCCTTGGAGTAGGTCCGGGCCTTCTTCGTCGGGTCGAGGTCGAAGCGCTCGACGAGGCTGCTGCGGCGGCGCTCGTCGAGGCCGCCGCTGAGCCGCCCCAGCAGGTCGATGGCCTCCCCGCCGGTGAGGTTCGGCCAGAGCGTCACGTCCCCGGGGACGTAGGCCAGGCGCCGGTGCAGCGCCACCGCATCGCGCCAGGGATCGCCGCCGAGCAGGCGCACCCGGCCGCCGTCGGCGCCGAGCAGGCCGAGCAGGATGCGGATCGTCGTGGTCTTGCCCGCGCCGTTGGGGCCGAGGAACCCGTGGACCTCGCCCGGGCCGACCTGGAGGTCGAGCCCGTCCAGCGCCCGCGTGCGGCCGAAGTCCTTGACCAGGCCGGTGGCTTCGATCGCCTCGCTCATGGCATCCGAGCTTAATGGATATTATGAATTTGTGAAATAACATCATGATGTAGGTTCAGAGGAGCAGAAGGGAGGGCGCCGTGGCCGCAGGCCCGAGGAACGACCGGACCGGCGGAGACCGCGCGGGGGAGGAGCAGGCGGCGCTCCGCGACGTTGTGGAGCGGGTGGGGCTCGTGCTCGCCGAGAACGGCCTGCCGCGCATGACCGCGCGCGTGTTCGCCTACGTGCTCGTGGACGACGCGGACCGCTACACCGCCGGTGAACTCGCCGCCGGTCTGCAGGTCAGCCAGGCCGCGGTGTCCAACGCGGTGCGCCAGCTCGTGCACGCCGGGTTCCTGGACAAGGTGCGCGAGCCGGGCCAGCGCAGCGACCAGTACCGCATCGACGACGAGGACGTGTGGTCGGCCATCACGCGTCAGCGCATCCCGAGCCTGCAGCGCTGGGAGAAGGTGCTGGGCGAGGTCGTCGACCAGGTGCCGGACGGACCCGGCAGGCGGCGGGTGCAGGAGACCCTGGCCTACCTGTCGTTCCTGCAGGCGGAGCTCCCCGAACTCGTCGAGCGCTGGCAGCGCTACCGGCGGTGGTTCCACGAAGGGCTCGACACCGGCGGCTCCGCGTGAGCGCACCCGCACCGCCGGGCGTGCGCCCCGCGGTGCGGTTGCTGCGGTGCTACGTTCGAACCGGCGAGCCAGTACCGCGAGAGACCGGAGGCGGCATGAGCGAGCAGTCTGTCCCCGCTGGACAGCCTCCCGAACCGGAGCAGCCCAAACAGGGCATGTTTCGTCCGGAGGTGGACGTCCACCAACCGGAGCGGCAGCGGCGCTGGACCGTCCTGCTGCGACTGCTGCTGCTCCTGCCGCACTTCGTCGTCGCGGGGGTGCTCGGCTTCGCCGCGTTCGTCACGGTCGTCATCGGCTGGTTCGCCGCGCTGTTCCTGGGGCGGATGCCGCACTGGATCTCCGGGTTCCTCGAGCTGTTCGTCACCTACCAGGCCCGGATCAGCGCCTCCTCGATGCTGCTGGTGGACACCTACCCGCCGTTCGTCATCGACGAGCCTGACTACCCGGTGCGCTTCGACGTCCGCCCGGGTCGGCTGAACCGGTGGACCGTGTTCTTCCGCGCGATCCTCGCCATCCCCGCGGGTCTCCTGGCGTCCCTGCTCAACTACGGCTGGGCGGTTCTGGGGTTCTTCTTCTGGCTGATCGTGCTCGTCGCGGGGCGCACGCCGCGGCCGATCTTCGACGCCGGCGCGGCGGTGTTGCGGTTCCAGTTCCGGCTGCAGGCGTACACGTTCCTGCTGACCGGCACCTACCCGCGGCGGTTGTTCGGCGACGCACCGGCCGTGTCCGCCCCCGGGCCGCGGGCGCGGGGCACCCGCCCGCTCGTGCTCGGCAAGGGCGGCCGTGCGCTGGTCATCGTGTTCATCGTGCTGGGGGCGCTGGCGTGGATCGGCCAGAGCGCCACGCAGGCCGTCCACGGCCCGGACGAGCAGCACCCGGTCGAGTACGAGCACGTCCGGTACGCGCCGGGCGGGTGACTCCCCGCACGTCCACCGTGGACTGACCGGTCACCGCTCGGGCCGCTCGGCGAGGACCACGTCGACGCCGCGGTTGCGGAACGGCGCGGTCGCGGCGGGGTCGGCCTCCTCGTCGGTGACCAGGGTCCAGCGCTCCGGTAGCCGCGCCCACGCGTGGAACGGGCTGCGGCCGAGCTTCGCCGCGTGCACCAGCACGTAGACGTGCTCGGCCCGCTCGGCCATGAGCTCCTTCAACCGGGTCTGCTGCAGGTCGGCCTCGCAGATGCCGTGCTCGGCGGTCACGCCGTCGGCGCCGAGGAACGCGCGGTCGAAGGTCATCCGGTCCAGCGCCGCTTCCGCGAGCGGTCCGACGAACCCCTGGCTGAGGTGGCGCAGCGTGCCGCCGAGGCACTCGACGTGCACGCCCTCCTCGGAGGCCAGTTCCTGCAGCACCGTCATGCCGGTCGTCACCACGGTCAGGTCCGAACGGCCGCGCAGCGCCCGCGCCAGCGCGCCGGTGGTGGTGCCGGCGTCCAGCAGCACCGTCTCGCCGGTGCGGACCTGCCCGGCCGCCCACGCCGCGATCGCGTGCTTGGCGGCGAAGGCCTCGCCGCTGCGCTGCCGCAGCGAGCTCTCCTGGTGCGGGGCGGGCGCGATCGCGCCGCCGTAGGTGCGGGCGAGCTTCCCCGCGGACTCCAACTGCGCGAGATCGCGGCGGATGGTCGAGGCGGTGACGCCGAACGTCGCCGACAACTCCTCCACACTGGCCAGCCCGGAAGTGTGGGCCAGCCGCACGACGGCATCGCGGCGTTCCTGCGCTCCGCGGGACATCCTCGGTCTCCTCGTGTGCGTTCCTCGGGGCGTGCAGCAGGATCGCGCAACCGCACCCCCGGCCCGAGGGCGGGGTGCGCGAGCGGGTGCCCACCCGGAGGGGGTCAGGCCGCGGCGGAGAGCTCGGCGGCCTGGCGCAACGCCTCGACCATGCTGCGCACGTCGGCCTCTCCGGTTCCGGCGATGTCGAAGGCCGTGCCGTGGTCCACCGAGGTGCGGATCACCGGCAGGCCCACGGTGATGTTCACACCGGCGTCGATGCCCAGCACCTTCACCGGCCCGTGCCCCTGGTCGTGGTACATCGCCGCGATCAGGTCGTACTCGCCGCGGGAGGCGAGGAAGAACGCGGTGTCCGCCGGCAGCGGACCGCGCGCGTCGACGCCGTCGGCGCGCAGCCGCTCGAGCGCCGGAACGATCTTGGCGTCCTCCTCGCCGCGGCCGAACAGGCCGTCCTCCCCGGCGTGCGGGTTGATCCCGCACACCCCGATGCGGGGCCGGTCGACGCCGGAGCCGCGGAGGGCCCGGTGGCCGCGGCGGACCGTCCGCTCGACCAGGCCCGGTTCGATCCGCTCGACCGCGTCGAGCAGCCCGACGTGCGTGGTCACGTGCACGACCTTGACCGAAGGCGTGGACAGCATCATCGACACCTCCTCGGTGCCGGTCAGCTGCGCCAGCAGTTCGGTGTGGCCGGGGAACCGGTGCCCCGCTGCGTGCAGGGCCGCCTTGTTCAGCGGCGCGGTGCAGATGCCCTGCACCTCGTGCTCGAGCGCCAGCCCCGCGGCGACGCGGACGTACTGGTAGGCGGCCTCGCCGGCGTCGGCGGAGACCTCGCCCCACGGCAGGTCCTCGGGCAGCAGGGCGAGGTCGAGCACGTTGATCCGGCCGGGGGCGAACACCGCCTCGGCGATCGAGTCGACGGCGACCACCTCCGCCTCGCGGCCGGTGGTCCGCGCAGCGGCGCGCAGCCGCCGGGCGTCGCCGATGACGACGGGGCGGCACTGCGCGGCCGTCGCGGGCTCGAGCAGCGCGCCGACGGTGACCTCCGGGCCGACGCCCGCGCCGTCGCCCATGGTGACGGCGATGAGGGGAGCGGTCATGTTCAGCCTTTCATCGCGGGACGCAGTGCAGCGGCGATGCGCGCGAGGCTGTCCGCACCGCCGAAACCGCCGGGGCGGGTCACCACGGACGTGCCCGCTGTCGTGCGGCTGTGCACAGCACCGTGGTGGACTTCCCCGACGGGGGTGAGCGCGGTGACGCCGAGCGCGTCGAGCACCCTCCGCGCGGTCTCGCCACCGGTGAGCACCAGGTCCACCGGGATCGCGGCGGCGCGCACCGCGCGGCCCGCAGCGGCGGCGAGCCGCCGCACGATCTCGCGGGAGCGCGCCGGGTCGGGGCCGCTGGAGGAGCGCAGCACGAGCGCGACCGGGCGGTGCCGCAGGGCCCGCGCGATCTGCTCGGCGGGCTCGGATCCGGCGAGCAGATCGGAGACCTCCAGCGGGAACCGCTGCACGCGCGCGTCGAGCCGGCGGATCTGCTCGGAGGCCCCCGCGTGCGCCGTGCCGATGACGAACAGCAGGGCGTGCGCGGGGTTCGGCGTGCTCCGCGGGCGGGTTCGCGCTGGGGGGAGGTGGCGCCCGACGGCCGCGGCCAGCCCCCCGGACCCGACGAGCCGCACCCCGGGCACGTCGAGCGCCGCAGCTGCCGCGGCGTCCACATCGGATTCGGTTTCGCCGTCGCAGACGGGGATCTCGCCGGACGCGGCGCACTCGCGCAGCACCTGCGGCAACCTCGCGGAGCGGACCGTCGAGAGCGGGACGGTCCGGCAGCGCTCCGGTGCGGCCGCCGCGGCCACGGAGGTGGGTGGTGCGGTGTCCTCGGCCTCCCAGGCCTCCGAGCGGTGCAGCGGCACGCCGCCCACGTGCAGCACCCCGGCGCGCACGGTGCGTCCACCGCCCGGCAGCGCGGGTGCGAGCACGACGGGAGCGTCGAGCGCGGCCAGCACGGCGGCCACGTTGCCCCGCAACAGCGAGTCGATCTTGACGAACGCCCGCCGCTGCGGGTGCGTTCCGAGTTCGGCGCGCACCGCGCGCTCTGCAGCGGCGGCCGAGGCGTAGCGGCAGTCCACATCGGTCACGCACAGCGGCGGAGGCGGGTGCGCGCTCCGCGCAGCACCCGGGCCGGTGCGACGGGGGGCGGTGCTGCTGGTGCCGGACAGCTCGATGCGCGCCCCGCTGAATCCGGGCAGCAGGGCGGCGGCGGTCTCGGCGGCTCCCGAGAGGTCGTCGGCGACCACGTGGAAACCGGGGTGGTCCTCCGGTGTCGCGCGGGACGCGGCGGGCCCGGTTCCCGCGGAGCGGGCAGGCGCGGGCGTGCGGCTGCGGGATCCGTCGTCCATGCCGCCCCTTTCGGCTCCGCTGCTCTTCCCGGTCGGACGCCGCCCGTCGGCGGCGCAGCTCGGTGCACCTGACGATCAATGCGCGAATCACGCTACTGTAGTTGCGCACAACGCGCAATTCGTGGCAGGCTCACAGCTCGTGACGGGGTGCTGCGCACAACACCGGTTGCGTTCCGGCCCGCTGCGCCGCAGGTACCCGAGTCCGACCGCGCGGGTGCTCCCGCAGCACGGCGCCACCCGCGCGAGCGCCGCGTGGCACACCGGCCGGGTGGGGCCCGGCGACGCGCGGGAACCGCACCGCAGCCGAGATCGCACGCGAAGGAGCGCCGCATGATCCCCGGAACCGGACAACCGCTGTCCCGCCTCGTGCTCGGCACGATGACCTTCGGCGACACGGTCGACGCGGCCGGTGCGGCCCGCATGCTCGACACGGCCCTGGAAGCCGGCATCACCGGTGTGGACACCGCCAACGCCTACGCGGGAGGGCGGACCGAGGAGATCCTGCGGGAACTGCTGCCGAACCGGCGCGACCACGTCGTGCTGGCGACGAAGGCGGGCATGCCGCACCCGGACGCCGGGGAGCGCTCCCCGCTGTCGGCGACCGGGCTGCGAGCCGCCCTCGACGGCAGCCTGCGGCGCCTCGGCGTCGACCACGTCGACCTGCTCTACCTGCACCAACCCGACCGCGCGGCTCCCTTGGACGAAACGCTGAGCGCCGTCGCCGAACTCGTCGACGAGGGCAAGATCGGTGCGCTCGGCACGTCCAACTTCGCCGCCTGGCAGATCGCGGAGATCAACCACACCGCCGACGAGGTCGGGGCACCGCGGCCCGTCGTGGCCCAGCAGCTGTACAACCTGCTGGCGCGTCGCATCGAATCCGAGTACACCGAGTTCGCCCAGACCACCGGACTGCTCACCATGGTCTACAACCCGCTCGGCGGTGGGCTGCTCACCGGGCGGCACCGCTTCGAGAGCGACCCGGCGGGCGGCAGGTTCGGCGATTCGCGCCTGGCCGAGACGTACCGGAAGCGGTACTGGGACGCCGGGCTCTTCGGTGCCGTCGACGAGCTCACCGCGATCGCCCGGGACGCCGGCCTGGGGCTGACCGAGCTGTCCCTGCGGTGGTTGCTGAGCAAACCCGTCACCGGCGCGCTGCTGCTCGGCGGATCGAAGGTCGAGCACCTGCGGTCCAACATCGACGCCGCAGCTCGCGGGTCGCTGCCCCCTGACGTCGTCGAGGCCTGCGACGCGGTGGGAACACGTCTCGGCGGCCCGATGCCCGCGTACAACCGCTGACCCCGTCCGGCTCCGGGCCACCGCATCCACCGCGGACCGACGCGCGCAGCGCGGGGACGCGCACCGAAAACTCCGCAACGAAGGGGAGCGCACCGTGGTCGCTACCGATTTCGCCGCCAAACTGCGCAACGGGGAGAAGCTCGTCGGCTACTGGTCCGTGCTGGACGCGCCCATGGCGACCGAGCGCATCGCGCGCCTCGGCTACGACTACGTGGCCATCGACGGCCAGCACGGGCTCGTCGGCTACTCCGGCCTCCTCAACGGCCTGCTGGCCGTCGACGCCGGCGGCGTCTCGGTCGGCCTGGTGCGCGTCGAGGCCAACGACCTCACCGCGATCGGACGAGCCCTGGACGCCGGGGCCGGAGGCGTGATCGTGCCGCTCGTCGACACCGCGGAGGACGCGGCGCGCGCGGTGCGCGCCGTGCGGTACCCGCCGCACGGCGACCGCTCGTACGGTCCGATGCGTTCGGGCCTGCGGATCGGGCCGAAACCCGCCGACGCGGCAGCGGCGACGGTCGTGCTCGCCATGGTCGAAACTGCGCGGGGGCTGGCCAACGTCGACGAGATCTGCGCGACACCGGGGCTCGACGGCGTCTACGTGGGGCCTTCCGACCTGCGCCTGGCCGTCGGTGGCGCCCATCCCGGCGATCCTGAGGTCGAGGAGGCCTTCGAGGACGCCGTGGCAACCGTGCGCACCGCGGCCGCGGAGGCCGGCATCGCCGCCGGTATCCACACACCGGGCGGGGAGCAGGCCGCGCGACGCCTCGGCCAGGGCTTCACCTTCGCCAGCGTCGCCTCCGACGTCGTGCACCTCGAACAGGCCGCCGCCGCGCACCTCAACGCCGCAACCGAGTGAAACCGCGCGGGCAGGTCGCCGGGCCCGACGGGGCGGGCGGGCCTCGCCCGCGCGCGGGGCGCGCGAGGCCTCGTTCCACGAGTGCGTGTCCGAGGTGGACTATCCTGAGCCTGCACCTGCCCGGAAGTCCGGGCGGTGCGCCGCTGCTGGACCGCGCTGCTCTGCTGTCGATGCGCCCGGGAGCTGTGCTGGTCAACACCGCGCGCGGCGATCTCGTCGACGAGGCGGCCCTGGCGGAACTGCTCGTCCCCGGACAGCTTCGCGGTCCCGGCGGGCCCCTCGGCATCGCCGTCTCCATGTTCGGGCTCACCGGCGTCGGCGCGGACGAGATGGCCACCTACACCTACTGGTGCCTGGAGAAGGGGTACGCCCGCTGGACCGGCCCGGACGACGGCACCGAAGAACGCGTTCGGCGCGCCGAGGGCTGGCTGGCGGTGATGCGCTTGGACGTGTTCGCCTCCTGGCTGGTGTGCACCCTCTCGTTCTACGTGATCGGTGCGGGCGTGCTGCACCCGCAGAACCTGGTGCCCGAGGGCAGCGGCATGATCAGCACGCTGTCCCGGATCTGCACCGGCGCGATGGGCACGTGGGCGCAGCACCTGTTCCTCGTCGGCGCGCTCGCCGTGCTGTGCTCGACGGCGATTGGATCCACCGCGAGCGTGCCGCGGTTGTGGGCCGACTCGCTCGGCCTGCTGGGCGTCATCGACTGGGACGACACCCGTTCGCGGCAGCGCACGACCGAAGTGGACGCGCGGTTCCGGGCCAATCCCTGGTCGACCGCGGCGCTGGTGGTCAGCAGCGCCGCGGTCACCGCGCTCGGGGTCCACGGCGTGCTGGAGGCCTGCGGCATCAGCCTCGGGTGAACTCCGCGGCGTGCCCGCCGGGCGCGGGAGCCTTGCGCGGGATCGGGCCGGTGAAGTGGATGTTCACCGCAGGTGGTGTCGCCGTCGGTGCCGTGCCCTGCGCGATCACGACCCGCAGGGTCTGCGCTCCCGGGGGCACGGACAGGGACGTCTCGTCCCGCGCGGACTCCCCGGGCACCAGGGTGGCCTCGTTCTCCCCGCGGCTGGTCAGCCGCACGGTCGCCGGGCCCCGATCGGTGCGGTAGGCGTGCGCCCCGACACCGGACAGCTCCAGCTGGCCCTGGTTGGTGGCGGTGGTGGTGACGCGCAGCACGGGGTCGCCGACGGCGTTCCTCTCCCACCGCGGTTCGGCGACGCGGAAGGTCAGGCCCTGGTCGTTGTCGACCGTTTCGCCCCAGTGGCGCACCTCCGTCGGAGTTTCGGTGGCGCCGGGGCTGTGGTCGGCCGGAGGTGACTGGCCGGTGGCGCAGCCGGACAGCGCGAGGACCGACGCGGCGAGCACGGCGAAAACGGGTCTCTTGGACATGGCGACATCTTTCGGCGGCAGCTCGGGGGCGGAGGCTGATACGACGAGTATGCCTGCTTCGAGCGCGCGTCCGGGGCGCTCGTGCCCGCGATCGCGGAACTGCCCGGCAACCGCGGGAGGGCCCACGTCCGTGCGCTGCCTGCGGCGCCCGCCGCGGCGGTGCTGCTGGGCAGGGGATCAGCTCCGTTCGCGGGGTTCCCGCGCGGACTTCGCCGCAGCGCCTCCCTCCCGACCTCCACCGGAGGTGCCGAGACCGCGGATGTGCAGGGCCAGCTGCACGAGCGCGGCATGGCCGGGGTGGTTGAGGTCACCGCCGGTCATCTCGCCGAGCCGGTGCAGCCGGTTGAGCACGGTGTTGCGGTGGCAGAAGAGGGCCTTGGCGGTGGTGGTGACCGACCCGGACGCGAAGTAGGCGGTTGCCGTTTCGACCAGCCGGGAGCGCTCGTGCTCGGTGGTGGTCTCCAGCTCGGCCAGGACCTCGTCGGCCAGGGCCGTTCCGGTCTCGGACAGCCTGCCGGACACCACCTCCCGCCACACCTGGCGGAGGTGCTTCGGCCCGTCGGTCTCCGGCCCGGCCGCTCGGGACACCTCGGTGGCGATGCGGACGGAGCGCGGGATCGCGGCCAGCCCGCGCGCGGCCGGGCCGAGGCCGCAGGGGACGTCCCGCAGCCAGTGCGCGGGTACCTCCCTGGTGCCGGGCGGCATTTCCGCGATCAGCAGGGGGCGCCGGTCCTCGATGTGGATGTGCGCGGTGATGCCGCTGGAGTGCAGCCGCTTCACGGCCTCCCGCACGGTGCGCTCGTGCTCCGGGTCGCCGACGGCGACGGCGAAGTGCGCGTCAGGCGCGACTTCCAGCGCCGTCGCTACCTGGGCGAGCACCTGCGGGTCGCGGCCGCCGGTGTTGAGCAGCTGCCCGATGATCCGGCTGCGCTCCTGCTCGCGCTCCCGGGACAGGACCGCGGCTTCGTCCAGGTAGTTGACGTGGACGCTGAGCGTGTGCTGCTCGACGGCTTCCCAGACCGTCACCGCCCCTTCGACGAGCTGTTCGAGGTCGTCCGGTGCGGCGCGGTGCAGCAGCGCGGCCCACAGGATGCGGAAGTCCAGCCGGACGGCCCGGAGGAGCACCTCCAGCGGGACCCCGGCCTGGGCGCGTCGTCGTCCGATCTGCTCGGAGGTCGTCGAGAGCCGCTCGGGCGAGGGCAGACCGCCGATCGATCGCAGCAGCATCTCGAAGCTGGCCTCGGCGTCCTGGCGCAGCTCGGTCCAGGGGATCATCCCTCCCTGGTACGGAGGCATGCTCGCGAGCTCCGCCAGGAACGCGTCGACGAGCTCCCCCAGGTCCTCGAGGCAGGCGTGCGCGAGCACCTGCAGGGATCCGGGCTGCGGGTGGGGAGTGTGCATGTGCCCAATCTTCCGGCCTCGATCGGCGACAATTCACCATTGTCCTGTGCGGATACAGCATTCAGGGTGTGTCAAACCCCTCGGACATGATGTGTGTTACAGGGAGACCCATGCATCTGAGCCCGCGCGAGCAGGAGCGCCTGACGCTGTTCACCGCCGCGGAACTGGCCCGCCGCCGACTCGGCCGCGGTGCGCCCCTGGGATCGAGCGAAGCGTGCGCGCTGGTCTGCGACGAAGTCCTGGAGATGGCCTGGGACGGCCACCACATCGACGACGTCGTCGCCCGGGCCGAGCGGCTCGTGCGGCCCGATCAGGTCCTGCCGGGAGTCGCGGCTGCCGTGCCGAAGATCCAGGTCGAAGCGCTGTTCCCGCACGGGACCGCGCTGGTGCACGTCGACGGGCCGTTCGGTCCCGCGGGGGAGGACGCCGCGGGTGCGGTGCGCGCCGCGGCCGGCGAGGTCGAGCTGGCCCCGGGTCGTCCGCGCAAGCAGGTCGACGTGCGCAACGGCGGTTCCCGGGCTGTCTGGTTGTCCTCGCACTTCCCGCTGGAGCAGGCCAACCCGGCGCTGGAGATGGACAGGGAAGCGGTCGCGGGGCACCGGCTGGACGTGCTCACCGGGACGTCGCTGGAGTTCCCGCCGGGGGTTTCCCGCACGGTGACGGTGGTCAGCAGGGGTGGTCAGCGATGAGCGCACGCGTCGGCCGCGAGCGCTACGCGGAGTTGTACGGCCCCACGACCGGCGACCGGGTGCGGCTCGCGGACACGGACCTGTGGGTCGAGGTCGAGGGCGACGACACCGAGCCGGGGGAAGAGCTGCTGGGCGGTTGCGGCAAGACCGCCCGGGACGGGCTGCTGGTGGCCGGGAAGGCTCCGCGGGAGAGCGCGCTGGACCTGGTGGTTCTCGGCGTGCTCGTCCTGGACCCCTCGCTGGGGGTGCGCAAGACGAACATCGGCGTGAAGGACGGCCGCATCGTCGGTACCGGACGCGCCGGGAACCCGGACAGCGCGGACGGCGTGGAGCTCGTCGTCGACTCGCACACCGCGATGGTCACCGGCGACGGCCTGATCGCCACCCCCGGCGTCGTGGACTCGCACGTGCACCTGTCCAGCCCCGAAGTCGTCCCCGCCGCGTTGAGCGCCGGTGTGACGTCGATGGTCGGCATGGGCCTGGGAGGCGTGTGGGACGTCGGGGCGAACCCCGGGCACAACCTGCACAGGCTCATCGAGGCCTGGCGTGATGTGCCCGTCAACGTGGCCTTCCTGGCGCGCGGCTCGTCGTCCTCGGCGGATCTGCTGGAGCAGGCCGTGCTGTCGGGCGCGGGCGGCTTCAAGATCCACGAGGACTGGGGAGCCACCCCGCAGATCGTCGACACGTGCCTGGGCGTCGCCGAGGACGCCGATCTCCCCGTCGCCCTGCACACCGACACGCTCAACGAGTCGGGATTCCTCGCCGACACGCTGGACGCGACCTCCGGACGCACCGTGCACGCCTACCACGTGGAAGGCGGCGGCGGACATCCGGACCTGCTGGAGATCGTCTCCTGCCCGCACGTGCTGACCTCGTCCACCACGCCGACGCTCCCGCTGACCCCGGCCACCCTGTCGGAACTGCTCCCGATGACGATGACCGTCCACAAAGGTCACGGAGGGCTGGAGAGCGATGTCGCCATCGCCGGCAGCCGCCTGCGCGAGCACGCCATCGCCGCGGAGAACGCGCTGCACGACCAGGGGGCGATCAGCATCGTCAACTCGGATTCCATGGGCATGGGGAGGATCGCGGAAACGGCGCGGCGCACCTGGCAGCTCGCGCACGTGCAGGCGCGGCTGGCGGGGGAGGCCGGTCCGGAGCGCCCGTGCAACGCGCGGGTCCTGCGGTACCTGGCCAAGATCACCGAGAACCCGGCGATCGCGCACGGGATGCAGCACGAAGTCGGCTCCCTGGCCCCGGGGCGGATGGCCGACATCGTGCTGTGGCACCCCGCCTGGTTCGGCGCCCAGCCGGAGCTGGTCCTCAAGTCCGGGTTCGTCGCCTGGGGGGCGAGCGGCTCGGGGGCGGGATCGACGAGGATCACGGAACCGCGGGCGATGGGAGCCTTCTTCGGTGCGCTGGGCGGTGCTCCGCGGAGTTCGTCGTGCGTCTTCGTCTCCGAGCAGTGCCTGGACGACGCCCGATCGCGATCGGCTCTGCCCTCCGGCGTCCGGTACGCCGCGGTCCGCGGCAGCAGGGGGTTGAGCCGCGGGGACATGACGGCGAACACCGCCACCCCCCGCGTCGACGTGCCCGGCACGCCCGCTCCCGTCCACGTGGACGGAACAGCCGTCGACGTCCACCGCGCCGGATCGCTGCCGTTGACGCAGGTGCAGAACCTGGCGTGAAGGGGAGTCCGGTGCCGGACTTGCTCCCGCGCAACGCGCTCGTGCGCACGACGGGGTGCGGACGGGCCCAGACTCCGAGGGAGGAACCGAGCCATGACCACCCACCCCGTCAGACCGGAACGCCCGACGGTGACCGAGAGCGAAGCGCGGAAGGTCGCCTTCGCCGCGTTCGTCGGAACGGCCCTGGAGTGGTACGACTACTTCCTCTACGGCACCGCCGCGTCCATCGTGTTCAACCGCCTGTACTTCGCCACCGGTGATCCGCTGGTGGCCACCATGGCGGCGTTCGCCTCGTTCGCCGTGGGGTTCCTCGCGCGTCCGCTGGGAGCGGTGGTCTTCGGGCACCTCGGCGACCGCTGCGGCCGCCGGACGACCCTGATCCTCACGGTGACCCTGATCGGCGCGGCCACGGGAGCGATCGGGCTGCTGCCGAACTACGCGGCGATCGGACTCGCCGCGCCGATCCTGCTGACGTTGCTCCGCATCCTGCAGGGCATCGCTGTCGGCGGCGAGTGGGGTGGTGCGGTCACGCTGGCCGTGGAGCACGCACCCCCGCAGCACCGGGGGCGCTACGCCGCCATGCCGCAACTCGGTTCCCCGATCGGGACCCTGCTCTCCTCGGGCGCCTTCGCACTGGTCTCGCTGCTGCCGCCCGGGGAGTTCGACTCCTGGGGGTGGCGCCTGCCGTTCCTCGCCGCGATCCCGCTGCTGCTGGTCGCCCTGTACCTCCGCCGCAGGGTCGAGGAATCACCGCTGTTCGCCGAACTCCTCGAGCGGCGGGAACGCACCCCGGTACCGGTCCTCGAGGTGCTGCGCCGCTCGTTCGGTCGCGTCCTCGTGGGACTGTGCGCCTCCCTCCTCGGCGTCGGCGGCTTCTACCTGCTGACCACGTTCATCATCAGCTACGGCACCGGAACTCTCGGCCTGCCGAAGTCCTTGATGCTCGGCGCCACGCTCGTGGCGGCGGCCTTCGAGATCGGGATCCTGATCGCTTTCGGCCGGATCGCCGAGCGGTGGGGACCGGGGAACGTCTGCGTGGCGGGCAGCATCGCTTCCGCGGCCGCGGCGTTCCCCGTGTTCTGGTTGCTGGAGACGAAGAACCCCGTTCTCGTGGTCCTCGGCGTCACCCTCGGAGTGGCCTGCCTGTCGATCTCCTACGCGGTCTCGGGCGCGTTGCTCACGGAGCTCTTCCCGCCGCACCTCCGCTACAGCGGAGTTTCGGTCGCCTACAACCTCGGCGGTGTGGTCAGCGGTTTCGTCCCGCTCCTGGCGACCGCGGGGCTGGCCGCGAGCGGGGAGCAGTCCTGGTCCGTGGCCCTGCTGGTGGTGGCGCTGGCGGCTCTCACCGGGCTGGGGGGTTGGCTCGGTGGCCGACTGCGCGTCCGCGACGAGGTGACCGTGGTGTGACCGGGAAAGCAGGCGCAGCGGCCTGCTGAGTCCCGAACCGACCTGCTGGGCGCCGTCGTCGACGGCCACTCGAAGGAGGACTGGGAGCTTGTTCGGACTGCCGACCACCACGGTCGCCGTGATCGCCGGGGTCGCCCTGTTCTGGGTGGTCTACACCGCCGTCTTCGCGTGGCGCAGCAGGAACTGGAAGAACGAGGACGAGAGGAGCGGCCGATGAGCACCGAACTCGTCTTCCTCGTCCTGTACTTCATCGCGATGGCGGGGATCGGCTTCGCCACCGCGCGGATGGGGTCCGGCGGAGCGGAGGACTACCTGCTCGGCGGGCGCACGCTGGGAGCACCCGTCACGGCGCTGCGCCTGCAGAGCTCCTCGATGTCGGGGTACATGTTCCTGGGCGCCGGTTCGCTCGCGTACACGCAGGGCTACTTCGGGATGTGGTACGCCCTCGGCGACCTGGGAGGCGGCATCCTCAACCTGTCGGTCCTCGGCCGGCGGATGCGCAAGCTGTCCCAGCTCCTGGGGTCGATCACGTCGATCGAGTACCTCGAGCACCGGTACCCGTCCCGGTGGACCCGGATCATCGCCTCCTCCATCGCCCTGTTCTGCTTGTTCTTCTACGTGCTCTCGCAGTTCATCGCCGGCGGGCGCGGCCTCGCGATGGTCACGGGCGTGCCGTACCCGGCGGCGTTGCTGGCCGCCATCGGGGTCATCGCGCTCTACACCTTCCTCGGCGGCTACCTCGCGGTGGCCTACACCGACTTCGTGCAAGCCATCGTCATGTTCATCGGCGTGCTGTGGATCCTCATCGCGACCCTGATGGCGGTGGGCGGGCCGACCGAGGGCCACCAGAAGGTCGCGCGGATCGACGAGACCCTGCTGACGATGTGGGGGCGGGGTCTGCAGAACCAGGGCCAGTGGGGCCTGGTCCTCGGGGCGCTGCTGGTGTTCTCCATCGGCTACATGGGGTGGCCCCACGTCGTGGTGAGCCACATGGCCATGCGGCGACCCAGCGAGGCGCGGATGGCCGGCGTCTACTCCACGGCCTTCAACCTGCTGTTCATCCCGGCCCCCTACATCGTCGGCGTGCTCGCCCTGGTCGTGGTGCCCGGACTGGCGAACCCGGAGATGGCGATCTTCGCGACGGCGGACGCGGTGCTGCCCGACTTCGCCGTGGGCATTGTCATGGCAGCGATCATGGCCGCGATCATGTCCACCGCCGACGCGCTGCTGCTGCAGGGCGGCACGATCGCCAGCCACGACCTCCTCGCGCGGTTCGTCAAGGCTGACCTCACCCAGCGGCAGCGGGTGTGGGTCTCGCGCACCACCGTGCTGGTGCTGGGAGCGATCGGCTACCTCGTCGCGGTGAACGAACCTCCCGCGGTCGCCGCGGTGGTCATCTTCGCCACCACCATCCTCGGGGCGGCGTTCGTGCCCGCCTACGTGGCCGCCGCGTGGTGGCCGCGGGCCAACACCGTCGGAGCGATCAGCTCGATGCTGGTCGGCACCGCGACCGTGATCGCCTGGCTCGCGGCCGGTCTCGAGGACGCCCTCGGTGTTGACGCGATGGCCGTCGGGGTGCTGGCCTCCACGGCGGCCATGGTCGTCGGCAGCCTGGCCACCGCCCGATCCCACCCGGTGCCGCGGCACGTGCGCGCTGCCGTGGCGGAAGCGGCCAGGGTGGGACCGGTCCCGACCGGGATGCTGGCCGGGCAGAACGACGAGCTGGCTGGGCAGGTGCCACCCCGATGACGACGTACGCCCTCCCCGCCCGCATCGCCGCGGCGGAGGCGGTGGACCTGTGCGCGCGGCGAGCACCGCGCGCGCAGGTCGGGCCCGCCGAGCTGCACCACCACCCGTTCGTCGCCGTCGCCTTCGACGTGGTCCGGCGGAGCTCCCCGCGGCGACGTCGAAGGACCGCTCCTGCGCAGCGAACGCGGGTGCACACCCTCGTCGACGCCGTCGGAGGCCGCGCCCACCTCACCGATCCCTGGCCGGAACTCGAGAGCCACGCCACCATCCGCGGGCCCGAGGGAGTCATCACCACCGCGGAAGCCGTCCGCCGCGCCACGGAGGCCGTGTCGGCCCAGCTCCTCCGGACCCGGCGCCTGCTCGATCCGGGGTCCCTCCGCGAAGCCCGGATCGTCGACCGCGTGTGGAAACCCAACTGGGTGCTCACCGTCGTGCACCGCGGACGAGCGGTGCAGGTGCTCGTCGACGGCCTGAACGGCAGCCACTACGTGGCGGGGGAGGTCCGGTCCTCCGCGCAGTCCCGGGCACCGGGCCGAAGCCGGTGGCGGGCCCGCTGACCACCGCGCGAGAGCGGCGGCGCGCGTCGGACCTGGCTCAGCGCGGTCCGATCCGCCAGGGTGTTCGGGGCGGGATGAGCCGAGGTGCCGGCCGCCCGCTCGACGGCCAGCGCCCGGCTCCGCTGCGCGGCTCCGGCCGCGGTGCCAGTGCGGAACGCCCGCTGCCTCGGCCCGGAGCAACCCACCACGACACCGAGGAGATGCGATGACCCTCGCGGACTTCGAACGCCACCCCCTGCTGTTCGGCCCCAGCCCGATCCATCCGCTGGACCGGCTCAGCGAGCACCTCGGCGGCGCTCGCGTGTGGGTCAAGCGGGAGGACTGCAACAGCGGGCTCGCCTTCGGCGGCAACAAGACCCGCAAGCTGGAGTACCTGGTCCCCGACGCCCTCCGGCGGGGCGCGGACACCCTGGTCAGCATCGGCGGGGTGCAGTCCAACCACACCCGGCAGGTGGCCGCGGTCGCCGCGCGGCTCGGCCTGAAGGCCGTGCTGGTGCAGGAGAGCTGGGTGGACTGGCCGGACGCGGTCAACGACAAGGTGGGCAACATCCTGCTCTCCCGCATCCTCGGAGCCGACGTCCGGCTGGTCCAGGCCGGGTTCGGGATCGGTTTCAAGGACAGCTGGCAGCGAGCCCTCGACGAGGTCCGCGCCGCCGGCGGCACGCCCTACGCGATCCCGGCCGGGGCCTCCGACCACCCGCTGGGCGGACTGGGGTTCGCCAACTGGGCCCACGAGGTGCAGCAGCAGGAACGGGAACTGGGGGTCTTCTTCGACACGATCGTGGTGTGCAGCGTCACCGGCAGCACGCACGCCGGCATGATCGCCGGGTTCGCCGGTCAGGAACACCCCCGCCGGGTCATCGGGATCGACGCCTCGGCCAGGATCGCCGACACGCGCGCGCAGGTCGAGAAGATCGCCCGCGACACCGCGCGGACCCTCGGCCTCGACCGGGAACTGCGCGCCGACGAGATCACCCTGCTCGAGGGCTGGGCCGGTGACGCGTACGGCGTTCCCGCGCCGTCGACCATCGATGCCATCCGCCTGACGGCCCAGCTCGAAGGCGTGCTCCTCGACCCCGTCTACGAGGGCAAATCGATGGCCGGGCTCCTCGACCTCGTCCGGGACGGCGACATCCCCCCGGACTCCAACGTCCTCTACGTCCACCTCGGCGGACAGCCCGCCCTCAACGCCTACAGCGGCGCCTTCGGGTGACACCGGTGGTGCCTACTGGTAGCCAGTGGCATTCGACTGTGTGCGATTCGCTGCAGTGGGCTATCAGGGGTCGCCGTAGAACTCGCCGAAAATCGGGCGGATATGCCTCGCTAGGCTGCTGATCTGGGATTTCGGGGGACGAGTATCACTCTGCCTGAGAATGGTGGCCGCGCTGCAGGGTGCGGTAGACGGTCGGCCGGGAGACGGAGAACAGCTCGGTGAGGTCGGTGATCGTGTAGTCGCCGCTGGCGTGCATCCGTCGCAGCTCGGCTTGCTGTTTCGGGGAGAGCTTGGGCTGTTTGCCGCGTAGCTTGCCCTTGGCTTTCGCCACGGCCATGCCTTCCTTGGTCCTGGCCCGCAGGAGGTCAACCTCGAACTCGGCGACTAGTAGGGCTTTGTTAAGTGTTGATCTTGTATGTGATGATCTTGGTGTGACTCCGGAGGAGATGCAGACGGTGGCCCCGCGTGTGGAGGCCTTCGCGGCCCAGATGCTCGCGGGAGTGCCGCGGCGAGATCAGCGGGCCAAGGGCGAGTTATATCTGCGCGGGCTGCTGCTGGACGGGCAGCGCAAGTCGATGCAGCCCATGGCCGAGCGGCTCGGAGTGGATCACCAGAGGTTGCAGCAGTTCATCTCCTCGTCGACCTGGGACGACGGGCAGGTGCGGCGGCGGCTGGCCGGCTGGGCCGAGCAGTTCCTCGGCCCGCGCGCGTTCGTGGTCGATGACACCGGGTTCGTCAAGGACGGGCACGACTCTCCTGGCGTGACCCGGCAGTACTCGGGCACGCTGGGCAAGACGGCCAACTGCCAGATCGGGGTCAGCCTGCACGCCGCCACGGATTGGGCCTCGGCGGCGGTGAACTGGCGGCTGTTCCTGCCGGCCAGTTGGGACGATGCGGCTGCCGAGGATGCCGCCACGGCTGCAGCGATCCGCGGTCGGCGTAAGCGGGCCGGCATTGGCGAGCAGGTGCGGCATCGGGAGAAGTGGCGGCTGGCGCTGGACATGCTCGACGAAGCCACCGACACGTGGCAGTTGTCCGCGCATCCGGTGATTGCCGATAGCGGTTACGGCGATGCCACCGCCTTCCGGCTCGGCCTGGACCAACGGAGTTTGAGCTACGTGGTCGCGGTCAAGGCCACCACCAGTGCCCAGCCGCATGACGCGGTGCCGGTGACACCGGAGTGGTCCGGTGCCGGGCGCCCGCCGCAGCCGGGCTATCCGAGCAAACCGACGACTCTGCGCGAGCTCGCCGTGGCCGCCGGACGGGCCAGCCTGCATCACGTGACCTGGCGCCACGGCAGCAAGAAGACCCCAGACAATCGCACCGGGGCGATGCGCTCGCGGTTCCTGGCACTACGGGTGCGCCCGGCGAACCGCCAGATCCCCCGCGGTGCCGACGGCAGCCTGCCCGCCTGCTGGCTCATCGCTGAATGGCCCCCACACGAGCCCGAGCCCACCGACTACTGGCTGTCCAACCTGCCCACCGACACGCCTCTGCGTGAGCTGGTGCAACTCGCCAAGCTGCGCTGGCGTGTCGAACACGACTACCGCGAACTCAAAACCGGCCTCGGCCTCGACCACTTCGAAGGCCGCAACCTGCAAGGCTGGTATCGCCACGTCACCCTGGTCAGCCTCGCCCAAGCGATCTGCACCCAGCTGCGCTACGACCCACAAGCCCCTGCGCCGGCCTGACCCTGTACGCCGTCGTCCGCGAACTCCAGACCCTGCTGGCCGTCTGGACCGGCGCCTGCCCCACCTGCCACCAACCCCCTCCAGACAACTGGCAACCCCTTCACCAGCAACGAAGAAGAACTTAACAAAGCCCTACTAGGATGTTGAAGAACATCTTTCCCATGGGGTCGCCCGGGTCGTAGACCTGCCCACCCAGTGACAGGGCGATGCCCCGCTCGGCGAGATCATCGCCGATGGCGCGCGTCCGGCACCGAGCGGCCAGCCGGTCGAGTTTCGGCACCACGAGGGTGTCGCCGTCGCGGACGGCTGCCAGCGCCTGGTCGAGCCCGGGCCGTGTTCTCTTGGTGCCGGTCAGGCCGTGGTCGAGATACATCCGCTCGGTGTCCACGCCGAGTTCGACCAGCCGGTCGCGTTGGGCGGTGAGGTCTTGTTCGTCGGTGGAGCAGCGGCGTAGCCAACCAGGGTGCCGGACATGATCAGCAGTGTAACGGTTAGCCATCCTCCTTTGAGGAGCTCGTCGAGGGTGGTGCTGGTGGGGACGGTGAGCAATCCTTGTGCGGCGAAGCCGCGGATGATGGTCTCCCAGCTGGACCGTGCTGCGGTGAGGCCCTGCAGCTCATGCCGGGCCTGGCTGATGTCGCCGCGGGCAAGCAGCACACTCGCGCGGACCAGGCGCAGGCTCTGTTCATCGGGAAGCTGGGCCAGAGCGTGGTCGACCGTGGTCAGCGCGGTGTCGAGGTCGCCACTGGCCAGGGCTTCGACCGCGTACCCGGAGTGCGTGTAGGCCTCGGAGACCTCCAGTAGTCGCCGCAGTTCCCCCAGCGGGTCGTCGCTGCGATCCACGCGCAGGTCGACCACTCGCCCGGCTCCCGGGGTGTCCTGGGGCGTGGCATCGACAACCAGCAGGGCGGCCATCACCCCCGCGCATCGCCACCAGCGGCTTGGGCGGCCTCGAGCGCCGCGAGCAGCCGCTGCGACAACGACCCCGATGCCGCGTGAAAGGTCTCGGCCATGGCCGGCCACACCCCTGCGCTGGCGGCCATGTTCGCCTGCACCGCACACGCGTCACCGAGCTGGTGACCGGCGTGGGCGATGCAGCCCCGGTGTGGCCAGCCACCGACCCGTCCACGCCCACGACGCCGACCTGGCGCAGCACTACCCCCGAATCGAGGTCGCTGGCCGTGGTCAGGGCCTCCGTGGCCGCCGCGCCGTCGGCGAGGGCATCCAGGCAGCGCGGGCCATAGGCAGGCTCGGCGAACCCCTGGGTGGCGACCGCCCCGACCCCGGGCCGAGCCCACACCGCTGTGGCGCCCACGGCGGGCAGGCACGACTGCATCGCCACGCCCATCTGACCATTCGCCCGATCACAGACCACGATCGAATACGTCATCCATCCCATGCTCCCGGATAGACCAACCATGGAGCGATCCTTGTTGCGGTCAGGTCTGCTCGGTGAACATGCCCCGGCAGACGAGATTTCGACAGCTTCACTCGGCACACCTTGTTCGGCGACGGTGAACGCGGATCGCGAGTACGTAGGGAGGTAGCGCGGCGAGCGCGGCGAATCCGAGCGCAGCGAGAGCACCCCCGCTGGTGAGGTCGGGCAGTGGAGCCGAGCGTTGGTGGTTGACCAACACCCGACAGCCTTCCTCGGTCATCGCGACACCACTGCGTCCGGGGATGTGAAATCCTGTGTCGAGGCAGTCGTTGGCGACCTTCGCACTCGTGCCGACGAAAAGCAGACCGGCCAGCAGCAAGAACGCTGCCGACATCGTCAGAGTCAGGGCCAGCTGCCGGCCCCAGCGGGGCTGGGAGGCGGCAGCTGGCCGTGCGGATTCATCGTTGGCAGCCATGGCTACGCATTATCCATTGGCCGGGCAACTGGCCTGGCCGTTGTCGAGTCGCGTGGGCTGACGGGTCGGATTCCAGTTCACGCAGCCTGGCACCGTCCAGCCTTGCTGATCTTCGAGGGTGACCAAGTCTTCGGTACCCGAACCTGGCCGGTTGTAGTTGAGCCCCATGCAGGAGCCGCCCGGATCCAGCCCGACGTCGTTGCAGTCATTGGAGATCTTCTGGGTGTTCAGCGTGAACTCCGAGTTGGACTGGTCACCGCGAGAGGCATGGATCCACATGCTGTAGCCCTGGCGTGGTTGCAGGTTGGTTGGATAGCCTACACCGATCTGGAAACCCAGTTCCTGGCATGAGTCGGTGGCGTCGTCCCAGTCCCAATAGGGTGCTGCCTCGCCCGGCACGTTGGTGCCCCACTCCACCGCGTTCCACTTGAAGCCGCTATCCCATGCAGCCCAGAAGTTGTTGTAGGGCTCGTTGAAGTCGAAGGGGTTGCAGTACGGCCGTGTCCAGTCGGAGATGTCGTCGGTGTTGTACAGCGTTGCCCCGTGCTCGAGGCCGAAATCATCACCGAAGGCATTGATGTCGGCCTGTGAGGCCCAGGTCATGTTGTAGCGGAATTTGCGCGGGTGCTCGGGTTCCGGACCGCTTTCCGTGTCCCAGGTTTGCATCTGCCCCTGGATCGGCGACCACCGGTACTCCTTCGGCGGTGCCTGCGGACCCGGCGCAACCGGTTCCGCGTTGCGCTGGGGGTCCGCCACCGCAACCCCCTGGCCAGTCAGGCTCGCCCGCCGGTCGCGCGTGGCCTGGCTCGCCTGCTTTAACGTGTGTTGAGGAAGCTGATTGACTGCAGAAGACTGCGAATCGAATGTGTCCACTTGCGCCCCTGGTAGCGACGCAGGGTCACGCTGCCCGTCCACGACGGCCATGAAAACCAGGGGAGCGGCCTGGTACTCCGCGGTCGTGGTCCGTTCGAACTGATCAACAGCTTGCGTCGCTGGTACTCCCGGACCGGGTTGGGACACGCCGCTGACCTCCCCGGTGTAGCGCAACTGCAGCACCTCGCTACCGGCCAATTTCTCTCGCAGTTCATCCGCCGTTTGCGGCTGTTCAAACATGATCCGGGTGACGTGTGGTGATACCTCTGCCTCCGGGGTGACGGGGCTGGTCTCCCGGTTCGGTGGCGCATCTTCCCCAGGTTGGCTGGCCAGGGCCGTCGCCCCCATGCTCCCGGTCAGCAACAGTGCCGTAGAGCCGGCCAATAAGGCCTGGCCCACGGACGATCGTCGTGCACGCATACTCCCCATCCTTCGGTTACTGATCCCCCGAGAATCCGAAGTATCGGCATGAAACGGAAAATGTGCAACCGATTTGCGGAGATGCACTGGAACGGAGCAACGGTTCTACAGCGCGTGTGGCCGGAGCACGGCCGATATCGGCCGTACTCCGGCCACACGCGCATATGGATTCCCTCCGTACAGAGGTTCAGAGTTCGTTGTTGGGGGCGCTGGGATCGCGCAACGGGCGGAGCTCGCTGGGTGGGCTGCTGGTGAAGGCGTAGCGGCCTTACATGTTGATGTGGTGCCAGCCCAGCGGGGACAGGCGGGCCACGTCTTCGTCGCTGACGGGATAGCCCTGGCTGCGGAGGTGCTTGATGATGGCGTCGAGGTAGACGCTGTTCCAGAGCACACCATGTTCAGCACCAGCCCGAGAGCGCCGAGCTGGTCTTCCTGGCCCTGGCGGTAGGGCTGATTGAGCTTCCCCCGGTTGTTCGGAGGGTTGGTTATGTGGCTTCGACCGGTTCACGATCGAGGTGGTTAGCTTCGTACTCGTCGGGGCTGCGCCAGCCCAGGCCGCGTTGGATGCGCTGCGGGTTGTACCAGCCGTCGATATAGCGAAACAGCGCCAGCTCGGCCTCGTCACGGGTGCGCCATGAGCAGCGATACACCAGCTCAACCTTGAGCGTGGCGAAGAAGTTCTCGGCCAGGGCATTGTCGTAGGAATCGCCGACCGAGCCCACCGACGGCTGAACACCCAGGTCGGCCAGGTGCTGGGTGAAGCGGATCGCGGTGTATTGACTGCCACGATCGCTGTGGTGGATCAGCTGCCCGTCGGTGTCGCGACCCCAGAAGGCGTACTCCAGCGCCCCGAGTACCAGCTCGGTGTCTTGGCGATCGGAGGTCTTCCACCCGACGATGCGTCGCGAGTAGGCATCCCGGACGGTAGCCAGCCACAACGGGCCCTCGCCGGTGGGGATATGCGAGATATCGGCCACCCACAACCGGTTCGGCGCCGAGGCCGTGAACTCCCGCTGCACCCAGTCTGCGGCCCGCTCGGCACCCGGATCCGGTGTGGTCGTCGACCGAGTGCGTTGACGCAGGTAGGCCCCCTGCAGCCCGGCCTGTCGCATGAGCCGCTCGACACGTTTGCGCCCGGTGTGGATGCCCTCACGGGCCAGCTGGGCATGCACCCGCGGGGCACCGTAGGTGCCGCTGGAACGGACGTGGATGGCCTCGATGCGCTCGGCCAGCGCCGCATCTCGGTGGTGCCGCTCGGCAGGGTGGCGCCGTTGCTCCAGCCAGCCGTAGTAGGTCGACGTCGGCACGTCCAGTACCCGGAGCAGGGGCTCGACCCCGAAGACAGGCTTGTGTTCCTCCACGAAGCCGATCACCTCCGCCGGGGTTGCGGGTCGAGCTCCCGGGCAAAATAGGCACTGGCGGCCTTCAGGATCTCGTTGGCCCGCTGCAATTCGGCGTTTTCCTTCCGCAGTCGGGCCAACTCGACCTGCTCATCACTGGTGGGCCGATCCGAGCGCTGGCCCCGGTCAGCCTCGTCCTGCCGGATCCAGTTGCGCAACGTCTCGGCGTTAATGCCCAGCTCCCGAGCGATATGGGCAATCGGCCGTGACTCGTCCGAGCGCCACAGTCGCACCGCCCGCTCCCGCAGCTCGGGTGGGTACTTGCGTGGTGCCGCCACGAAGACTCCTTTCCTGGCCCCAGGGGACCAAACTCAGAAGCCTCCGACAAAACGGGGGACCCTCAGATGTTGGTTCCATGTTGGCGATGTGCCCGCCACTCGGAACTACGACGAGTCGGGCTGTGGGAATGCGCTCGCTCATCCTGGTCGCTCCCTCCTCGGGCAGGAGCGGGTCTGCTTCGCCGTGCAGGACCAGGGTGGGGACGTCGATCTTCTCGTATTCCTGCAGGATGGTGAGGTCTTCCAGGCAGAATCGACGTTGCGACTGACGCTTGAGCTGCGTGAACAGGGCATTCCGCTCCGCCTCTGAAGGCGGACTGTCCTGCTCGAGCTGTGCGAACGATGCGTCGATATACTCGAGCAGTTGCTCGTCGGTCATGGACTCGAGATCGCCGATCGCCGCGTGGTCGTGCAGGGCCTGGGAGTTCGCGGCCAGATACGGTGATCCGCCGAGGATGATTCCGTCGACGCGGTGGGGATGGCGGCGTGCCAGGATTTGGGCGACCTGGGCACCCATCGATATCCCTGCGACGTAGGCATGCTCGATGTCGAGCTGATGGAGAACCTCAGCGGCATCGTCGGCGAGCTGGACGAGCGAGAACAGGTCCCCGTTGAGCGTCGACTGGCCAAAACCACGCTGGTCGTACGTGATCAGCCGCAGCCGATCGGTCAGCGTCTGGAGCTGAGACCGCCAGTCCTCCCACGTGCGGCCGTTGCCGTGCAGCAACAACAGCGCCGGACCGGCACCGCGATCGACGAGGTTGACCTCGCCCAACGGCAGCATCGTCGACTCTATCACTTTGGTCTTTTCGCTGCTCATGAATTCTTCCTCGCCCGCCCTGCTCGGATGCATCGAACACGTCGTACATCTCAGAGGCGCTGCTCGTGGTACCCGGCTGCCACGTTGCCCAGGTAAGGAAGTGCTGTCGAGACGGGTTAGCCACAAGCGAACATCACCTGATCACCAACCCGTCTCGCTGAAGGATCCATCAACGGACATTGGTGGTGCACCGTCGGCAGGGATAGACGTTGCGCTGCTACTTCTCGGTGTGGAGCGCAAACGCCACGATGTCGATGGGATCTTCAGGGCCCAGTCCGGGGTAGTGCTGGTTGAGGGCTGCGTGGAGTTCTGCGAGGTCGGTGAAGCCGTCGCGTTGTGCGTCCTGCTCGGTGAGTTCTGCGCGTGCTGCAGTTCGCACTGAGACGATGTCGACGGCAAGGTCCACTACGTCGCCGGACTCCTTCTCGAAGACGATGCGGGCCTCGCCAGGACAGAACGGGTCGTCCACCCGGATCGTCTGGCGCTTGCTGCCGTTGCGGATACTGTCTTCGTAGCCTTCCCACATGTACAGCCGCTGGGGTCGCTCGGCGTCCCGCCAGTCGAAGGCATGCGGGAGCAGGTCACGCACCGGTACAGCGGTGAGCCCGTTGGCCTCGCGGACGATGCAGCGGATCGCGGGGTCGATGTCGAACAGGATCTGGCGGCATTTGCCGCACGGCGGGATGACATCTCCGGTCGGGCCGTAGGCGGCGGCGACCGCAACGATCGGGTCGTCGGAGTGGGTCGCGGCGCGATTGGACAGGGCGCTGACCTCGCCGCAAGGCCCACCGAGGAAGTGGTATGTATTGACCCCGAGGACAACCGCGCCGCTGTGCAACTGCAGCGCGGCCGCGACCGTGTGGTCTCCATCGTCGTTGACAGCTTCCGCGTGGGCCACAGCCGCACGAACGAGGTCGCGGTGGTCAGCCGATAGCATGTTCGTGATCGTAGCGACACTGTGCACAGGAGCGAGTAGAGGCGCCTTTCTGTCGCTTTACGCAGCCGCCGACCGAACCCATCCGCACGTCCGCAAGCGGATCCCGCTGCGGACGTACGGCAGGGGCTCCCTTGCGGATAGTGGCGCCGTGTCGGGGTAGGGGCGGCAGTGCGGCGCTACCCCGGCGTGCAGAGCGGGAACGGTTCAGGTGTGCTGGGGGCTGCTCATCGGGTGGTGCGTGCGCCGCCGTTGACGTTGATCACTTGGCCGGTGATGAAGCGTGCGCCGGCGGAGGCGAGGAAGTGCACGGTGTCAGCGACTTCCTCGGGGTGGCCGTGCCTGCCCAACGCCGTCAGCGAGACCAGCTGGTCGTGGACGTCGGTGGGCAGGCCGGTGCCGAAAAATTCCGTTCCGGGAAAGTAGCCGGGTGCCACCACGTTCGAGGTGATGTCACGCGGGCCCAGCTCGCCGGCCAGTCCGGCGCTCCACGAGGCCAGCGCCGCCTTGGCGGGGCCGTAGGATCCGCCACCTTGATCGGCACCGATCGAGCCGATGTGGATCAGTGCCCCGCCGCGCGCGAGCTTGTCGTCGAGCGCCTCGGTCATCAACGCCGCACTGATGACGTTGGCATCCACGTTGGCCCGCCACCGCTCCAGCATTCCGCGTAGCCCACCACCGGCAGGCATGCGAAAGTCGGTGTTGCCACCGGCGTTGTTCACCAGGACGTCCACATCGCCCTCGATAGCGGCGACCGCCCGCTCGACGGCCTCGGGATCCGTGCCATCGCACGGCAGCGCCCGAACCTGATCACCCAGGGATCGGCACGCCTGGTCCAACACAGTCATCCGACGCCCGGTGATGTACACGCGGTCCTCGTCCTTGGCGAATCGGGTGGCAACGGCCAACCCGAAGCCCGTTCCTCCACCGGTCACCAGCACAGTTCGGCTCACGAAGTACTCCTCCACGCTCGTGTTCAGGTCGTGACCGCAGGGGCACGCGGCCAGCAGCCGCAGCACCCCCTGGGGTACATTTAGACCTAAACATAGCAGCCGTGAGAAGTACGCGAGGGAGAAGCGGTGAGCAAGCAGTGGGATGCCAACGATCCGGTGGATGCCATCGCGCTGGCCTGGTTGCGGGAACGCCCGGACACGCCGGTCGACGGCATCGGGATCGTCACTCGCGTGTGGCAGTGCGCCAAGTTGCTGGGCGAGGAGCGTCGTCGGGTGCTCGCCGATGCGGGAGCCGACGCGGCCATCCTCGATCTGCTCAGCGTTCTGCGTCGTAGTGGCTCGCCCTACCGGTTGACCACACGCGAACTCACCGAGCGCACCCTGGTCACCGCCGGGGCCATCTCGCAGCGGGTCGCCCGCGCCGAACACGAGGGCCTGGTCGAACGAGCTCCCGCGGCCGACGGTTCCCGCGCTGTCGTCGTCACGCTGACCCCAGCGGGACACGACCTCGTCGAACGCCTCGTCGATCGTGTCCTCGTGCGCGAGAACGAACTCCTCTCCGGCCTCACCACCGAGCAGCAGGCCGCCCTGACCGAGCTGCTCCGTGTCTTCCTCGACGATCTGCACACCCACCTCGGCGAGCAACGCCCCAGCCACGTCGGCTCCGTCTGACAACTCGATCCGCTTCCGAACGTTCGACAGGGCCCCTTCCGTACGTACGACAGGGTTCCTCGACTGATCAGGACGCTAGAAGCGCTCTGATTCAGCCCGTTGTGTTGCGGAGAGGGACTGCGGCTATGGCAGCAGGGACTATCGTCTGAACTGCTTTGACCTACTTGCAGTGATAACAGACAGTAACGGCGGCGATGGGAGTCCGGCAAGCAAGCATCCGCAGGCCACGAAGCTGAAGTGGTCCTCCGTGAGAGCTGACATGGCCTCCGAGGTGAGCCCGGTGTCCGGGCCGCATCCTCGCTGCAGCGCTGTCCGTTCGTGAAGCGTCGAGGTCAGAGCACCAACCAATCTCGCCGTGACTTTTTGTGATCGCCACTCAACGATTCGTCATCACTGCAAGTGGGCCAGAGCCAACGATCTGACGGACTCTGCCCGCGAAGTAGTCTGCCCGCTCAGTCAGCTTGGTCGCCGCGGTGGGGGTTTTCGGTGTGGGTGTGGAGTCCGTCGAGGAGGTAGGCCAGTCCGTGGGTAAAACTGGCGTCCCAGTCTTGGTCGGTCATGATCAGGTACTCGGCCTGTACGGGGTAACTGGCGTGATGGATCTGCAGGTGGTTCTGGGCAGCATGACGAACGGCGCTCTCATTGCCGCGGACGTGCCAGGCTGCTCGGGTCGCGACTGAGCCGATGACGTAGTTGGACAGGGCGTAGGCCGCCGCAGTGAGATGCGGCTGGGGGATACCGGCCGTGAGCAATGTGGCATGCAGGAACTCCGAGCGGGCCAACGCGTTCGGTCCCATCAACGGGCGCGTGCCTAGCAGTGGGGCCGACCACGGGTGCTGGAGCAGCACGGTGCGCCACTGGTGCAGGAAGGCGTTGAGGGGGGCATGCCAACTGTCGTTGGTCGGCGGTGCGGGTAGGGGGACCTCGCCAAAAATCTCATCGAGAGCCAGGTCAAGGACGTCGTCTTTGGTGTCGACGTGCCAGTACAGCGTGGTGGCCCCTGTGCCCAGCCGGTCGGCCAGGCGCCGCATGGTCAACCGCTGTGTGCCGTCGCTGTCGAGCAGGTCTACGGCTTCGGCCGCGATGCGCTCGCGACTCAGCGGCGCTGTCTGCCGTGGTGTGACCTGACGCGAACGCAACCACACGCTGCCTGCTTCTTCGTCGCCGTGCTGCGCTGGCGCCACCGTGCGTGCGTCCTCGTGGGGCTGCTGGGGGGCCGGGTTCTGCCCGGTGCCGTACTCCATGACCACATCCTAGTACGGTGAGCGACTACTAGACCAATGTTCTAGTTATAGTACAATGAACGAGTCAGTGTTCAGGGATGAGGAAGAGGCAAACTGTGCGGAGCAAGCAGGTAGGTGCGGCGCCCTCACAGGGCACCGAGGTGACGGGTAAGGCTTCCACACGCTGGTGGGCGTTGGTGGTGATCGGTCTGGCGCAGTTGTTGGTGGTGCTGGATGCCACGATCGTCAACATCGCGTTGCCCTCGGCCCAGCGCGAGTTGGGGTTGACGGATGCGAGCCGCCAGTGGGTGATCACCGCCTACACGCTGGCTTTCGGTGGGCTGTTGCTCCTGGGAGGCCGCGTGGCTGACCGGTTCGGGGCCAAGAGGGTGTTCCTGGTCGGGCTGGTTGGGTTCGCACTGGCTTCATTGGTGGCGGGTGCCGCCCTGGACTCGGGAATGTTGTTCGCCGGCCGGGCGCTGCAGGGGGCCAGTGCGGCGGTACTGGCCCCGGCGGCGTTGTCGCTGTTGTCGACGACGTTTACCGAGCCAGGAGAGCGAGGCACTGCCTTCGGCGTCTACGGGGCGTTGTCCGGCGGTGGGGCCGCAGTTGGGCTGCTGGCTGGCGGGGTGTTGACCGAGTACCTCGACTGGCGCTGGTGCTTGTACGTCAACATCCCCATCGCCGCAGCCGCCCTGCTCGGCGGTATCTGGCTGCTGCGCAACCCGGCGGGCACGCGCGAGGCCAGGCTTGACGTGGCCAGCGCGCTGACCAGCTGTGGTGGGCTGACCGCCGCAGTCGGCGGGTTCGCCGCCGCCGAGGCGTTCGGCTGGGACGACCCGCGGGTGCTGGGCTTGCTGGGCGCCAGTGTGCTGCTGTTGGCGGTGTTCACCCTGCTTGCGGGCCGCCGCACCTCTCCGCTGTTGCCGCTGCGGATCCTGGTCGACCGCGCTCGTGGGGGCTCGTTTCTGGCCGTAGCGCTCTCGCAGGTAGCGATGTTCGGTCTGTTTTTGTTCATGACCTACTACCTGCAGACCATCCTGGGCTACTCGCCGGTGCTGACCGGGGTGGCGTTCCTGCCGTTGACGGCCGGCATCGTCGTCGGTTCCACGCTGATCGCCGGTCGGCTGCTGCCGCGCACAGGTCCCCGGGTCCTGATGGTCGCGGCACTGCTAGTGGCCGCGCTCGGCATGGGCCTGCTCACCCAACTCGGCGCTGACACCTCCAACGTGTTCACCACGCTCCTGTTGCCTGCGCAGATCCTGATCGGCCTCGGGCTGGGCGGGGTCATGATGCCGGCGATGAGCACCGCTACCGCCGGCGTGGACGAACATGATTCCGGAGCCGCCTCCGCCACGGTCAACGCCGCTCAACAAATCGGCGGTTCCCTGGGCACCGCGTTGCTCAACACCATCGCCACCACCGCCACCGCCTCCTATCTCGCCAGCCACGCCTCCTCACCCGGTGTCGACGCCGCTGGCACGGTGCACGGCTTCACGGTCGCGCTCACTGTCGCCACGATTCTTCTGCTGGCGACCGCTGCACTCACCGGGACCCTCATGCCCGGGACACGCCGTGGCCATACGCAGCCTGCCGGCCACGGTCGACCGGTAGAGAACGAGACACAATGACCCGATGGGCGTGAACTTTTTCGACATCGACGACCGGCAACAAGAGATCAACGACGAGCTAATCTGGTAGCTGGGCTACCCGCGCTCCAAACTGGTTAGCAAGCACGGCGTAAATCCAATGCCCCGGCGAGGCCGTTGGTGTGATGTTGTGCCCTGCGGTAATGGTAGGCGGAGTCCGTGGGGTGCGGGGTAGCAAAGCGGGCATGACCCGCGTGATGATCAATGAAGGGTGTTGCGGCCATCCGATCACTGCGAGGAGCCATGCCCGCCGCACCATCATCACCGCTCAACCCTGTGAGTCAGCAACTGGCCATCGCTGCGTCGAAGGAGGAGTCTTCCGGCGTCGAGTTCCTAGTACTGCAGCCGGAGTTGTGTGATCGTTGCTGGTGAGGGGGCTTGCAATGAAGGGCGGCCACCGCGTGATCATGCAGTGCTGTGGAGGCAACTGACGATCACGTGGTGGCAGCAGGTCACAGCATAGATCCTGCCGGATGGCAGACGGAACTGGACGCGCTGATGCAGCGAGTGGCTGGCCGGTTCGCCCGTGTCGAGACGCGGCAGCGGGCGCGTGCGCTGGCGCAGGGGCTGGTCTCGGACGTAGGCAACAAGAACTGCTGGACATCGGCCGAGCACTCCGGTGACGTCATGCCGGCGGGATGATGCAGCACTTGCTGCGTCAAGCCGTCTGGGGCGCCGATGCGGTCCGCGATGACGTTCGTGACCTCGCTGTGGAACATCTCGGCGACCGGCAGGCGGTGCTGGTGTTCGATGAGACCGGCGACCTGAAGAAGGGCAGCCACACGGGCGGCGTGCAACAGCAGTACACCGGCACCACCAGACGCATCGAGAACGCCCAGGTCGCGGTGTTTGCCACCTACGCCACCGCCGCCGGACACACTCATCGACCGGGAGCTATACCTGCCTCGCTGCTGGGCCGACGACCCGGACCGACGCCAGGCGGGCAGGGATACCCGAGGACGTGGAGTTCGCGACGAAACCACAGCTGACCGCGGCCATGATCACTCGAGCCGTAGCCGCTGGCGTGCCCGCCGGGTGTGCGGCCGCCGATGAAGTCTACGGCGGCAACACGAGCCTGCGCCGCGAGCTGGAAACCCAGCAGCTCGGCTACGTACTCGCTGTGTACTGCGATCACCGGGTGCGCACCGGCGCAGGAACAACCCGAGCCGACACTACGCTCGTCAGACTGGAAAACGGGCGTGGCAACGCGTGTCCGCCGGCGCTGGAGCACACGGACAATGCTACGACGACTGGGCATTCGTCGAGCTGAACGAACCCGACCCCGCCAGACAACGGCGGCTGCTGGTCCGCCGCAACCGCACCACGGGCGAACTCGCCTACTATCGCTGCCATGCACCTCATCCGGTGCCGCTATCCACACTGGTCACCATCGCCGGACGCCGCTGGACCGTCGAGGAATCCTTCCAAACCGCCAAAGGACAGACCGGACTGGATCAGCACCAGCTGCGCCGCTGGCACTCCTGGTACCGGACAACACTCGTGTTGCTGGCCCACGCCTTCCTCGCGATCACCACCGCCACCGCCCACTCGACATCAGCACCACCAGGACTGATCCCCCTGACCCTGCCGGAGATCGCCCATCTGCTGCACGCCCTCACAGACGTCTCGCCCGAACAGGCCGCACACATCCTGGCCTGGTCCACCTGGCGACGACGCCACCAACACCGCGCCTGCAAAGCCCACTACCAGCGACAACACCGCCGTGAACACTGAACTACGGCTGCAGTATTAGCCCGACCCTCTCATCCGGATGGCTCGCCGGACAGTGCTGCGGCGACAGCCTGATCGGCACTGTGATCGGTTCACTTGATGCTCTCTTTAGAGCTTCTAGCAGTAGCATTAAGAGCATTAATAACTGTTTATTTTTACTCTATATGGGGGTGTCTTTTGTGAATCCCTAGGATAGAGTCGTCCGCGATGGGGAAATCTGAGGGGAAAACAGCTGGAGTTTGCACTGGGGTGACCATTTGTGAACACGTCGGTGATCTGAGAGGCCTCCCGTGTCGCGGGCGAAGACAGGATGTTCGTGTGCCAGATTGACGGCAACGGGTCTCGTGGCCACGGGGTTTATCTTTGGGTTGCTAAGTACGCCTCAGCTGCACTTCGCTTCGGCTTCTTGGTATAGATGCCCAAGACTTCTTGGTGTTGTATGAGCAACCTGTTAGTTTCATTTACTCATTTACACTGAAAGAAGGGGTGCCCGGTATCTATGCGTAGTCGATCCCGGCCAAGTGTTTTCTTGGCACGATCGAGTGGGCGACCACGAATTTTCTCGATGCTTCATCTGGCCGTGCTCGTCGTTGCGATCCTCCCCCTTCTCGTGGGGTGCACTTTAGCTGGTGTACCGGAGAATACCCCGGTGAACACCGGAGCCGCGGTGTCGCGATACCTCGACAAACTCCATACCATCACCGCGCGGCATCCACAGTTCCGAGCATCCGGGACGCCCGGCTACGCAGAGGCCGCGTCGTGGGTCCAGCGGACATTGGAGTCGACCGGACTGAAGGTGACCCGACAGCCGTTCTACTTCCGCTACACCCACACCCGAGACGCGCGTCTGGTGTCCGCGTCCGGTCCGGTGAAAATGGAGGCGGCGACCTACTCGCCATCGACTCCACCCGGTGGGATCCGCAGGCTTGTCGCAGTTCCGCCGGGGCCGCCCGCCGCGCGCACTGGGTGCGATCCCGCCTTGCTTGACCGTGCCGCGCTGGCCGGCCGCATCGCCCTACTTGACGCCGCAGACTGCGGCCTCGACGCTCAGGCGCGAAACGCCGCACGCGCCGGTGCCGTCGCAGTGCTCGTCGCGAGCTCGGATCCCGAGGTGCCTTACTTCGGTGGGTTGCGTGATCTGGGCACGTCCGTGCCGGTGGGCGGTGTTTCGGCTTCGACGGCAGACCGACTGGTCGCCGACGCCGCAGCCGGGCGGCCTGTCACGATGACTGTGGACACGATCACCGAGGTCAGGCGTACGGTGAACATCATCGCCGAGACGCCGGGCGGTGACCCGGACACGAGGATTGTCAGCGGAGCCCACCTCGATTCCGTACCGGACTCGCCGGGCGCAAACGACAATGGCGCCGCCGTCGCCGCGCTGCTGGACACCGCTGTCGAGACCGGACGTCAGGCTGACCCACCGCGCAATAAGCTCGTTTTCGCTTTTTGGGGGGCAGAGGAGTTCGATCTCGTCGGTTCCCGGAAATACGTGGCGGAGCAGTCACCTGGTGCCGTCGACATGTATGTCAACCTCGAGATGATCGCGGGCTCGAACTACGGGTCCTTTTTTCTCAACGGTCAGGCACCAGCCGCACCCCCAGGCTCGGCTGTGATCGCCAGAAATCTGGAAAACGCGATTGCTGACCTTGGCGGTTCCCCCGATCCCTGGCCGTTGGATCGCCGTTCGGACTATGGACCTTTCCTCGACGCCGGAATTCCCGCCGGGGGGATCTGGGGTGGCTCGTTCGAGACGAAGACGGCCGAACAGGCCCAGCGGTGGGGTGGAACAGCCGGCGCAGCGTTCGCCCCTTGTTACCACAAAAAGTGCGACATCCCGTCCAATGTCGATCGGGAGGCCTTGTTGCTGCACACGAAAGCGTTCAAGCGAACCATAGCGAAGCTTTCCGACGCAAAGATGAACTCCCAATGATGAGAACACACTTTTCCCGATTTCGGAGGTCGTCACGGTGAATTCACCGACAATGGCTGGAGCCGTGGTGCGGGACCCGGTGGGGCGCCTGTTCGTGCAGCGCCGGGCCGCACACCGACACTTGTTCCCGAACTGCTGGGACATCGTCGGAGGCGCGATCGAGCCTGGCGAAGATGCCCGAGGGGCGCTGCAGCGGGAGATCCGCGAGGAGACCGGCTGGCACTTGCGCTCGGTCATCAGGCAGGTGTGCGACGAGACCTGGACCTTCGGCGACACGACTCACCGCGAGGTCGTGTTCCTGGTTGAGGTCGACGGCGACCTGTCTCGACCGGAGCTGGAGACGGGCAAGGTCGTCGAGCACCGCTGGATCGACGGCCCGCAGGACGCGCGGGTGCTCGAGGAGAACCGGAAGCACGGTGGCACCGACTTCGTCGGACGGGTCGTCGAGCGATGTTTAGAAAAGGGGGTAGCGACATGACCGGCACGCGCCCCCGCGCGCTGCTCGTTGGGTTCGCTGGCAAGCAGGGCCGGGAGTTCCTCGACCCGATGACTCGCCACGCCGACGTCGTCGGCGGTGTCGACCCGCACCCAGACGCCCCGGTGATCGCTGAGCGGGCTGGCTTCCCAGTTCTCGACGGCATCGCGCGGGCTATCCGTGACGTCCCGTTCGACGTCGCTCTGGTCACGATCCCGCACAGTGAACACATCTCCGCGTGCCGGACGCTGCTCGAGGCCGGCAAGCACGTGCTCAAGGAAAAGCCATTCGCCGCAGAGATCGATGAGGCCGACGACCTCGTCCAGCTCGCCGGAGCGCGCGATGTCAGTGTCTACACGCTCGTCCAGCGCCGCTTCCACCCAGCGTTCACGTTCGCGCGCGAGTACATCGCCCGGATCGGCGCTCCCTACTGGTTCTCCTACGAGTACCACGCAAACCATGCCGGTGAGACGACCGGCTGGCGCGGTGTCACCGACACCGCGCGCGGCGGGGTGCTACTGGACATGGGCTACCACGCACTCGACGTGTTGACCGAGCTGTTGCCGAAGCCTGCGACCGTGCGCTCGACATTTCTCCACTGCCACGAGACGATGCGCCGCCGCCGGCTGGAAGACTTCGCAGCCGTGTCACTCGGCTACGAGCCGCCCACCCTGGCCGGGACACTCAACGTCTCCCGCCATCACCACGCGAAGACCGAGCGGCTGACCGTGCTGGGTAGCGCGGGTTCGCTGGAGGTCACCCCGGCGGCGGCGATGCTGTTCTCATCCGGGGGCAAGCCAGTAGCAGACATTCAGGTCACGGAGCCGAAGACCGCGATCCAGGACCGCATGGTAGCGAGCTACCTGCGCGACCTGGACGAGCCCCGCAGTCGGGCCGCGCACCTGCGCCAGCAGAAGTCCGTGGTCACGCTGCTGCGGCGTGCCTACGGCGCCGAGCACGACGTACTAGCGCACCGCACCGGACCGCTAGCCGACGGTCCCACTCTTGAGGAGGGAACCCGACGATGAGCAACGACAACGCACTGGCCATACGCGGCGGCCCCGCCACGGTGCGCACGCCGTTGCCGCACGAGATCTGGCCACCACCGTCGACGGAGCAGGAGCGTGCCGAGCTCGCCGCCCAACGCGACACTGACATCTCGATCCGGGGCAGCTCCGGTCCAGTTGAGGCGCTCGAGGACGAGTTCCTCGACCTCGTCGACCGACGCAGCCGATACGCCATCACGTTCAACTCGGGGACCAGCGCACTGCTGGCCGCCTACTTCGCCCTCGGCGTTACCGAGGGCGTGGAGGTGGTCGGCCCGGCACTGACCTACCACGCCGCGCTCAGCCCGGCGTACGCGTTGCGCGGCGATGTCCGGCTCGCCGACGTCGACGTGCGCACCCGCTGCCTCGACATAGATAGCGCCGAGCGTCTGATCACCGACCGGACCCGAGTACTCGTCGCGGTCCACCAATGGGGCCACCCCTGCGATATGGACCAGGTCGAACGGCTCGCGAATAAATACAACCTGAAAGTGCTGGAGGACTGCTCGCATGCGCACGGCAGCCGGTACCGGGGCCGTCCGGTCGGAACATTCTCCGACGCGGCGGTGTTCTCGTTGCAGGCGAACAAGGCCGTGTTCGCCGGGGAGGGCGGCGTCCTGGTCACCGACCGGGCCGACGTGCATGACCGCGCAGTCCTGCTCGGGCACTATCGGGATCGTTCGCGCGACAACGTCGTCGACGACGATCAGCGCCGCTACTGGGTGACTGGCCTCGGGCTCAAGCTGCGCATGTCGCCGTTCAACGCCATCGTTGCGCGCCACTCGCTGCGCGCGTTCGACGAGCGCAAGACCGAGCGGCACCGCTGCCTGCAGTATTTTTCCGAGCGCCTCTCGGAGATCGACTACATTGAACCCGTCGTGCCCGCGCCGGAAGTCGACATGGGCGCCTGGTACGGCTACAAACCGCTGTTCCGCCCGGAACGCATGCCTGGTGTGGACCGAGCCACGCTCATCGAGGCGTTACGTGCGGAGGGTGTCGAGGTCGGGGCCCCTTCGGCCCCGCACCTGGCGTCGCTGCCGCTCTACCACTCCGAGCGCAACGCGCTGTTCCCCGAGGTCGCCCAGCACGCCAACACCACCGAACACACACCGAACGCCGTCACGCTCGAACGTCGCGCCCTGTCGTTGCCGACGTTCACCGATTGGGAACGCGACCGGCCCATCATCGACGAGTACGCCGCCGCGTTCGCGAAAGTTGGCGAGCACCGAGACGAGCTGGCCCGCTCGATCGCCGCGTAAGACCACGACAAAGACCCCGGAAACGGAGACCGAATCATGACCGATCAGCAGACTGACCGTACCGCCATGCAGGAGCCACCGGAGGCCGCCGAGGCCGTCCTGGACCGGATCCTGGACTCCACCGACCTCCCCGACTCGTTCTCGCTGCTGGGCCGGGAATGGAGCCTGCACCCGGGCGTTTTCCCTGGCACCCTGACCGGGGCAACCGAAGTGATGGCCTCGGTCGTACCCTACCCGCGCGGCGGGTCGTTCTTGGAGGTCGGCTGCGGCAGCGGGGTCATCGCGGTGACTGCGGCGCTCTCCGGCTGTGCGAACGTCACCGCCGTCGATATCAGCCCGAAAGCTGTATCCAACACGATGGAAAACGCTCGCCGGTTCGGCGTCTCCCACTTGGTCGAGGCCGTACCGAGTGACCTGTTCGATGCGATCGCCCCGCAGCGCCGGTTCGACACGATCTTCTGGAACGTGCCATGGACCTGGACCGACGAGACCTTCTCGCTTCGGTCTGACCTGCACTCCGCCGTGTTCGACCCGGAGTACGCCGGTCACCGCCGCTACATCGCCGAGGCGGCGAACCGAATCACCGAGAACGGCCGTGTGCTCATAGGCACAGCCGACCTAGGCGAGCGCGAGGTGATCGACGCGGCGGCCGCGGAGGCCGGGCTGCAGGTCCGGCTCGCCCAGCGCGTCCGCCGTATCGAGGTGGTACGGGTGATGGAGTACCACCTGCTCGAGCTGACCCCGGTCGGTACGTAGATGGCCGTAAGGACGTCCGCGAGTACGCTTGAGGACGATCTCAGGCTGGCCCAGGTGCTGGCGGAAGAGCCTAATGCGCTGTCCGTTCCGCACTTTCTTTCCTCGCAGCTATGGGCGGACACCAAGTCCGATCGTACGCCGGTGAGCGGGGCTGACCTCGTGGTCGAGGCGGCCCTGCGGGAGCGGCTCGCCATTGAGCGCCCCGGTGAGGAGAACGGGGGCAGCCTGGACGCCGAACGCGCCTGGGCGATCGACTCGCTCGGCGGGACCCGCAACTTCCTGCGGGGCGTCCCGTTGTGGGCGACGCTGATCGCCCTGTTCGTGGGTGGTCAGCCGACGGTCGGTGTGCTCAGCGCGCCTGCGCTGCACAGGAGGTGGTCGGACACGCTAGGACTCGGTGCCTCGCGAGAGGTGGCAGGCCGATCCTGCCCTTCACCGACCGAGTCTTTACGGATCTCGCGGCACAACCGAGAAGACCAAGCTCCTGTCGATCCTCGGCACGTCAGGTGCGCTCAACGCCACTTCACAGACCCCATCCCTGCACTCCATGGATGGGCTGACCGTGAACCGTCACGAGCGAACTGTCACCAAGGCGAAGCGATTCGCGCCATGTTCGGCCCCTACCTCACGTACCTGAACCTCCGGACGCTCCGTCATGCCCCTCTCCGTATCAACTGTCCATCCTCCGCACCATCGAAGCGATCTACCGAGCCCAGCGCGCTTGCTGACCGGTGCGCCTGCCCTGCGCTCCCCTTGAGCCGCACCTGGAGAAAACGTGACGCTAACCATCACCCTGGCGGAAACGCCCAAAGATTATCTCGCCGCCGCGCTCGCCGACTTGACTGTGGACCCCGGAGATCGCCTGCCCGGCGCCCTCGATCCGTGCGGACGTCATCTGTGGCCACGCCGAATCGCTGCCCGCCTAGGCGTGGCCACCACCCCCTGCGACAGGCCTGTCGAGGCTGGTGAAGCTACCCCCGAGGATGCCGTTGCGGCTCTACACGATGCACGCTCCGAGCACCTCGTCGTCGCGATGATGCCTCAGGGCGCGAGCAGGGCGGCGCGGTCCGGTGGTGGCGAATACCGAGCACCAGCCGAGGACTTCGGGTACCCGGCGGCTGCGTTCGCGCTGGCCAAACACGCCCAACTACGGCTCGTCCACGACGAGGATGCGGTGTTGCGTGCCGTGGACGTCGCCGAGCCGCGCTTCGTCACCCTCGTTGGTCCCACCGAGCTGCTCGGCTTCGGCCTAACCACCCGGATACGAGCCCGTTTTCCGCACGTCGAACTAGGCATGCTTCATGGGTACACGCCCGCCAAGCTGAGTGAGCTGATCCTTAAGACTGTGCTCTACGCGCGACTGCCAGCCGACGATGACGTACTGATCTCGCCGCTACTCAAGGGCGACGAACCATGGCGTAACGGGCGGTTGACCGTCTATCCACAGGATGCCGTCGATCCTGCGGCCCTCGCACGCCCTGTCGAGGATGCCGACGCACCGACTGAGGGTGGTTCGGCGGGTGAACTCACAGGGCTGTTACGGCAATTCAGCGTGATCACCCACGGCAGCGAGGACTATCTACGGCTAACCTCACAGGATCTGCTGTGCGGGCGGACCGATGACCAGGAGGAGCTGGCCGCAGCGCGACAGGAGCCGGGCGCCACCCTCCCAGCCTGCATGCAAGGGGGCAGCTGCGTCTATCCCGAGGCCCGCCGATGGGATCCAGCTTCCGTTCCGGCGCAGTTGGTATTTGCCAACGCCTGCCTGAGCTCCAAGCTCGGCACCCAGCTGTTCGGAGGACGGGGCAGCTTCACCATTGCGCAGCGCTTCCTCGAAGCCTGGGCCGGCAGTTACATCGCCAGCCCCCTACTTAAGGACGGCACGCACGGTGAGAACCTGCTCTTCCACTATCTGTTGGAAGACGGGCACACTGTCGGCGCCGCAGTGCGCCAGGTCAACGAGAGCCTGCACCAGTGGGGCATCGACGCGCCCGAAGTGCTCGTCGTCGGCGATCCGGAGGCACGCTATGCGGTCGAGCGGACTCGCACCCTCCCGGAGACGGTGAGTTACCAGGAGGCCCCGGGCCGGGCAGAGATTACCTTCGAAGAGAAGATGCCGGCCTTCACCCGTATCCGGCTAAAGGACTCGAAGCTGCGAGAGGCCCACCGCCAGGGCGAACTCACCCTGACGCCCATCGTACCGTTCGGTGGCAAGCTGCCCGTCTACGGCGCCGTTACCGAGGGCGAGGATGGTGCACTCAATGCGCTGGTTTTCGGTTTCCGGGAGCGACGACTCATCGGCACCGAGACCTCCCGTTCCCTGGCAGTAGCGCCCCGACAGACCAGCACGGTCGACCGGATGGTGCGAGCCGTAGAACGCTACGAGAATCTTGCCTCTCTCGACATCAAGCTCGACAAAGCACGCTCGGTGCTCACCGACACCGCCAATAACCTGCCGACCGTGGCCCGCAGGACCAAGACGGCGGCAAGCGAACTCAGCCAGTCCGAGCCACTGCACAAGGCCACCGAGCGAATCCTAGCCAACTGTGCTCGGCTCGACCAGCACCTGTTGTCCACCCTGCTACGACTCACCGAGACCCGCGAGTATCACTTCGTCGAGGCCTACCGGCCCACTTATGCCGTTCAGCAGATAGAGAGTCCCTACGCCGCCTGTGGCTACTGCGGGGAAGCCACTTACCGGTATACCAGCGCCCATGTACTACGGCCTAGGCTGCGCCGATTGATGATCAGCTGTCCTGTGTGCGGGGCTACTCAGGACACCGAGGACGACACGGTCGCCATCACCATTGAGGGGGATGCGGTGCTCGTGCCCAACGACGAAACACGACTGGACATCCGGTTAACCAATTTCGGGGTCGACGACATGGACGTTCTCCTGGGCGCGCGTATCACTCGTGGAAAGCCGCACGGCTTCAGCTTCGACCTGAATCCCGGCTCGCTACAGATACCGGCGGGTAGTAGCGCCGATGCCCGTTTGACCATCACCACCGCCCAACCCCTGAATCGACACGCCATGCTGTTGCGCTGCTACGCCGTGGGACAGGGCCGGATCGATTTCGCCGGCCGCGATCTGCGGTTCGCTCACAGCCTGTGATCCAGGTTCACAGGCACATCTTATGGAGTACCGCCTGTTGGAGCTGCACTCCAACTAGCGGTACGAGGCCAGCCCGCACCCACCCCTCCGACCCGGTTCCGACCCGTGCAGGGAGCCCCATGCGACAGTCCGCCGACCTAGAACTCGCCCTGGAACTCGGCGACATCGCCGATGACATTACGCGCAGCCGGTATCGCTCGCGCGACTTGCGCGTGCACAGCAAGCCTGACCGGACACCGGTCACCGACGCAGACACGGCCGTTGAGACCACCCTGCGCCACGCGGTCGCACGGTATCGCCCTGACGACACCTTCGCTGGAGAGGAGACCGGTGGGACGGCCAGTGCCGGACGAACCTGGCTCGTCGACCCTATCGACGGTACCAAGAACTTCCTGCGCGGCGTGCCAGCCTGGGCCACGCTGATCGCTTTGCTCCAGGATGCTCGGCCGGTCCTGAGTGTGATTAGCGCGCCTGCGCTGCACAGCCGTTGGTGGGCAGCAGCCGGATGTGGTGCCTGGCTGCGTCACGGCCTCGACAGCAACGCACCCGAGCGGCTGCGCGTCTCCGCGGTCGAGGACCTGGCTGACGCCTATCTGTCCACCACCAGTGTGCACACCTGGCGCACCTTCCACTCCCGCGAGGCCTACCTTCGGCTCGTCGACGCTTGCTGGGAGGATCGCGGTTTCGGGGACTTCTTCCAGCATTGCATGGTCGCTGAGGGCACGCTCGACATTGCCGTCGAGCCCGTGGTCAGCGCCTGGGACATTGCAGCTCTGCAGGTCCTCGTCGAGGAGGCCGGCGGTGTGTGCAGTGACCTGCACGGCGCCAACCCTCAGTACGGCACCGGAGCCCTGTCCGCCAATCCCCGGCTGCATGCCCGTACGTTGCGTATCCTGCAAGGCTCTGATGGCCCCGGAACGCTAACCATCGGCGACCGCGCATCCCAATTGAACCCAACTTCCAGAGGGGAAGTGCCCGATGATCTCTGACGCACCCGTAATCCGTCCCGCCGTCCAGAGCGATGTACCGCGCGCCGTGCGCACCCTCGGTGCCGCATTCGCCAGCTATCCGGCGACCCAACACACCGTCGACCCCGAACGGCACCAGGAACGGGTTACCGAGCTCCAGAAACTCTTCCTCACCCGGATCGGGTTCGGCGTTGGGCGGGTGTGGGTCGCTGATGACGGCGATGCCGTGGCGGTGTGGACCACCCCCGAAAGCACAGGCACCAAGGCGGTGTTCACCGAGATCGGCCCACGACTGGCTGAGCTGGCCGGCTCCCGAGCGTCGGCACACGAGGAGATGGAACGCCTCCTGCAACCACACCGGCCCACAGAGCCGGTCTGGTTTCTGGCCACCGTCGGAGTGGCGCCCGAACGGCAGGGCCAGGGTCTGGGCAGTGCCGTGGTTCGCCCCGGCACCGAGACAGCCCGCGATACGGGGGTACCCGCCTATCTGGAAACCTCCGACGAGCGCAACCTTCCTTTCTACAGGCGGCTCGGCTTCACCGTGGAGACCGAGATCCCGCTACCTCACGGCCCCCGCACCTGGTGCATGACCAGCCGCCCATAAGAGCTCCTAACGCATTGGTTGTGGGAGTCGGCGCCAGCAGATGAGGCTGGTGGCCAGGGTGAGGAAGCCGTTGTGGATGTCGGTGCGGCGCTCCCAGCGGGTGGCCAGGCGTCGGAACTGGTGCAGTAGTGCGAGGGTTTGTTCGATCACCCAGCGCACGGGTTGGTTGTTGTCCCGGGTACCACGGCGGCTGATCAGCGGTCGGATTCCCCGCTGTCGCAACAGAATCCGGTGATGATCATAGTCGTAGCCACGGTCAGCGACCAGAACGTCGGGCTTGCGTCGCGGTCGGCCAGGTCGGCCGCGCACGGGCGGGATGGCTTCGACCAGTGGGAGGAGTTGGGTGATGTCGTTGCGGTTGCCGCCGGTGAGGATGGCCGCGAGCGGCAGCCCGCGGCCCTCGGTGATGAGGTGGTGCTTGGAGCCGGTCTTGCCGCGGTCTACCGGGCTGGGGCCGGTCGCTGACCCCCTTTTTTCGCCTGCACATGGGACGAATCCACGATCGCTCGTGACCAGTCGATCTGACCGGCTGCGTGTAGCTCGGCGAGCAGCACTTCGTGGAGTTCAGCGAAGACGCCCGCCTCGTGCCAGTCCCGTAACCGGCGCCAGCAGGTCATCCCCGAACCGAACCCCAGCTCCTGGGGAAGGTCTTCCCACCCAATGCCCGTGATGAGCACGAACAAGATGCCTTGGAGCACCTGCCGGTCCGGCAACGGCTTCGGACCGGTCTTACCGGCCGGGCGTACCGGCAGCAACGGCTCGATGCGCTCCCACAACGCGTCCGAGACGATCCATGGCGCAGTCACACCAAGATCATCTCACATCAAGATCATCAATGTGTTAGGGCCTCTAAGGGACCTGAGCGCCCTGAACGAAAGGACCGCACCGTGGTCGAACACCCGACACCAGAGCAGGAAACCACTGGACAAGCACGCGCCGAGCACGCCGAGAACTTCGCTTCGCAGGAGCGGATTCTCGGTCTCCTCTGGGGTTACATGTCGAGTGACATCGTGGAACTGGCTGTTCGGCTGGACATACCCGAACGTCTCGGGGAAAAAGGCAACACGGCCGAGGAGACAGCGGCGGCCACCGACACTGATCCGGTAGCGATGTTGCGCTTTCTACGGGTCTTCGCCGCCCTTGGTTTGGCCGAAGAACCAGCCCCGGGCCATTTCACACTCACCGCGGCAGGCGACCGGCTGAGACCCGACGTCCCCGATTCGTTACACGTCTTCGCCCGCCAAAACTTCGGAGTCTTCCGACAAGCCTGGACGAGGCTGGAGCACAGCATCCGCACTGGCGAGCCCGCTTTCGACCAGGTCTTCGGCACCGACTTCTTCGGCTATCTGTCCCTAAACCCCGAGCTGTCGGAGACGTTCGCCACCTCCATGCGAGAGGCCACCCGCACGCTGAGCACCGCGCTGGCTCAGCAGTACAACTTCTCGGACCACGGAACCGTCGTAGACGTCGGCGGAGCCGACGGTTCATTGTTGGCGAGCGTACTGGCCACGCATCCGCAGGTACGCGGCATCGTCTTCGACTCGCCAGCCGGTAGTCGAGACGCGCCGGCCACGCTGCGCGAGGCCGGACTCGCCGACCGGTGCCACGTGGAGACCGGGGACTTCTTCAGCCGAGTTCCCCAAGGAGGTGATCTATACATACTGAAGAGCATCCTGCACGACTGGAGCGATGCCAGGTGCCAAGAAATCCTCAACTCCTGCCGCAGAGCCGTCCCGCCGCATGGCCGGCTGCTCGTCACCGAAGTACTGCTGCCCGACCGAGTCACCGCAGACGCGCATCCCCTCGCCTACCTCAGCGATCTGTATGTGCTGGTCAACATGGGAGGCAGGGAGCGCAGCGCCGCGGACCTGGAAGAACTGCTGACAGCCACCGGATTCCGTACCACCCAGGTGCTATCACCGCAGGACCTCGCACCGTTCTCCCTCATCGAGGCGGAGCCGGTGTCCGGGATATGACCGGGGAAATGATTCACGGCACCTTGTCGGAACCAAGCAGGATCTGTTCGAACATCACACGCCGAGTGTTGGCCGCGTACTCCTTGCCATGACCCGGAGTGCAAGGCCGTAACGCGATTCCCGACGACCGTCCCAGCACGACACGACCCGTCCTCGGACGGTGCGCCCGGCTAACAACGCAGGCCCTACCGTGCCGACCCCTGCGAGCTGACCGGTACCGCATGGTCGTCGCCCGGAGACCCGATATATGAGCGAAGTGAACTCAAAGACACGAATGGCGGGACACGGTTGTCATCACTGCTGTCTGGCTCGAGAAGGGACATGACATGAAGCGCCGGAATTTTCTTGCCGCGGGTAGTGCTGTCACGGCTGCTACCGTCCTCAGCGGATACACAATATCGTCGGCCACCACAGCGCCGGACTGGAACGCGCTCGACTCGAGCCTAAATGGTGAAGTCGTGCTGCCCAGTGACCAAGACTATGAGAACGCCCGGGTGCTCTTCTCGCAGCAGTTCGACCAAATCTACCCGCGTGCCGTCGTAATGTGCGCTTGCCCCGAGGATGTGCGCGAGGCGCTGCTGTTCGCCCGACGCCACGAGATCCACTGCGTTCCCCGCAGCGGTCGGCATAGTTTCGGTGGGTACTCAACGACCAGAGGAATGGTGATCGACACCTCACGGATGCGCCGGATCTCCGTGGAGCATGGACTGGCCCACGTTGGGGCTGGTGCCCGAGTGATCGACCTACACGAGGGACTACTGGCCCAGGGGTTGACGGTGCCCACCGGCTGGTGCCCCACGGTAGGCATGGGTGGACTCACGCTCGGCGGCGGATTCGGCCTGGAGTCCCGCGCACACGGTCTAACCATCGACCGGCTCGACTCGGTCGAACTCGTCCTGGCCGACGGCGCCGTCGTCCACTGCGATGCCCACCACTACCCGGACCTGTTCTGGGCTCTACGGGGAAGTGGGGGCGGCAACTTCGGCATCGCCACCTCCTTTGCACTCCGGCCAGTCAGAACGGTGCCGCAGATGATCAGCTACTCCCTGTCCTGGCCCCACGATCGGGCCGTCGAGGTCTTGGACGCCTGGCAGCGCTGGGCACCCGACGCACCGGACGCCATGACCCCGCTGGTCACCCTCCGCCGCGGCGCCGTGCAGGGGCAGCCCGCGCTGGAGGTCTACGGCTCGTGGACGGGCCCCCGGAGGGAACTGGACCGGACGCTGGAACGCCTCGTCGACGACGTCGACGTGCCTCCGGAGAACTCGCAGATCCGCGAACAACCCTACCATGTCGCAAAGATGAGTTGGTTCGGCTGCGAGGAGCTCACCCTGCAAGAATGCAGGGCTACCAATCAATCGCCCCACGGCCAAATCCAACGCTTCGGCCCATCTAGGACGCGTGGCGCTCTCTTTGATCACCCAGTCCCAAGTGCCAGCCTGCGGCACCTCTTGGACGCCTTCCACGACGGCAAGTGCGCGCGGCACGAGACCCGACAGCTAAATCTGATGGCGATGGGCGGAGCCACGGCTCGGGTCCACCCGGTCGCCACCGCCTATGTACACAGGTCCTCTGCCTTCAGCCTCGGCGCCACCTACACACTCGACACGTCGGCCTCGCGGGAGGAGCGTCAGCGCGCCCGGCTCTGGGTGAACAACACCTGGGAGCGGATGTGGAGGGTATCGTCCCGACGCGCCTACCAGAACTTCATCGACCCCGCACTGCCCAACTGGCGCCACGCGTACTACGGCAACAATTACGGTCGGCTCTCAGCCGTCCGGCAGCGCTATGACCCGGAACAGTTCTTCCGTTTTCCCCAGGCCATCACATGATCAGAACGGCAATTGGAACAAGCAGCACGAACGGATCGAGCAGACTGATGAGCGCGAGGAGGATCGTGTGGAGATGAATCTTGCGGGAAAAGTGGCGCTCGTGACGGGCGCTAGCCGAGGCATCGGCCTGGCAGTAACACGCACGCTGCTTGCCGAGGGGATGGTGGTATACGGGGCTGCACGCAACCCGTCTCCGGAACTTACCTTCTCCGACGCCCGGTTCCTCCCTACAGACCTGGTCACCGCCGAGGGGCCGGCGCACGCCGTAGAGACAGTGGCAGCCGAAACGGATACGCTCGATCTCCTGGTTAACAACGCAGGCGGTGGGGACGCTGCCGATTTCACGGTGGAGGGGTTCCAGGCGGAGACGGACGACACCTGGGCGCGGGCGTGGGAGCTGAACCTGATGAGCGCCGTACGTACCACCCGCGCCGCGATCCCGCTGCTGCTACGGAGCACAGCGGGTTCCGTCGTCAACATCTCGTCTGCCGGGGCACGCTCACCGGGTAGCCCGGTATCTTATAACACAGCCAAGGCAGCGCTGACGGCCCTCGGCAAGGCGCTGGCTGAAGAAATCGGACCGCGCGGCGTACGAGTGAACACTATCTCGCCGGGTCCGACGCGCACCGCTATCTGGGAGTCGCCCGGCGGGTTCGGTGAGCGGCTGGCCGCATCGTTTGGCCGGGTTCCTCTGGAGGTTTTCCTCAAGCAGGTCCCCAATGCGGTGGGAAGCACCACCGGACGCTTCACCGAACCTGCCGAAGTAGCCGCCCTGGTGGCCTTTCTCGCCTCTCCGCATGCGAGCAACATCATGGGCACTGACATACTCGTCGACGGCGGCATGCTCAAGACGGTCTGAACGCAAGCGGGCGGGGAGCGGCCGGCGTCCCGAGTCCCGGTGACGCGTCCAGACCCTCGCCCAGGTTCGGGTTCCACGCCGACCCGCTTCCCGGAGCAGTGGTAGACGTAGGGCCATCGTTGAAGGTGACGACTTCCTGGAAACCGCAGAAATAGTCCAGGCGCGAGTCACCACACGGCACCGGCTGCACTTCTTCGCTGTTCCCGTAAATCTCCGGTCGCACCCGGGTGTGACGGACATACTTGTGGATCGTCGAGCGAAGCACACCAGACGAACGAGCGATGGGGACACGACACTGTCCGGCTCGGCCAACAGGCACGGGCATACCGGAGCTGCTTCGCCGTTATGGCCGGAGGACGCCTCAGTTCTGGCTCGCCGGCGTGGGCCACGGTCGGTCCCTCGCGGGTGCTCTCAATCGACGCGGAGTCCGTGGGCGGCGGCGAAGGCCAGGGCGTTCACCGTGTCGATCCGGGCTCCGCGAAGGTTCGCTTGGACCAGGGCATCGGCGTCGATCCTGACGTCGCGCAGGTCCGCTTCGTCCAGGCGGGCGCTCAGCAGCCGAGCTCCGGTGAAGTCGGCTTCGCGCAGGTCGCATCTGCGGAGATCGCAATCGCTGAGGTTCGCCTCGCGGAACCGGATGCCCCGCAGATCCATCCCGCGCAGATCCGCCCGCCCCATGCCGACCAGCGTCAGGTCCGTCTCGCGCAGCTTCCATGCCCGTAACCGGCAGTCGATGAACTCCGACCCCAGCAGGCTACACCCATCCAGAGTGGACTTCCCGAACACTGTACGCTCGAACGTGCAGGACCGGAACGCGGTGACGGCGTGGTGGGAGCCGTTGAGATCAGTCCCGACGAACACGCAGTCGGTGAACACGCAGCTGCGGGTGCGCAGGCCGGTCAGGTCGGCGTCGGTGAAGTCGCAACGCTCGAACTTCCGCCCGGTCCACTCCTGGTCCGTCAGCACCACGTCCTGAAAGTCCTCACCAACCGCGCTCGTCATCCCCCCAGGATGGCACGGCAGGCCGACAAGCCGGAGGTGGACCGTTTCCGCTTTGGCAGAGAACCGAGAGTAGTGATTGAGCGTCCGCCACGCTGGGAACGGGTCCAGCCCTGTTGGAGTTCGCTGAATCAGATCTGGGCCGCAAGTACCCGGCGGTACATACGGGAGGCCGCCCGGAGCCCAAGGTTGAGTGCCCGGGGGAGCGATCTCCCCGGGGTATCCAACCCTGTCACCAGGGGTCTGGTGTGCCGGTGTCGAATCCGGCGTGGAGTTCGCCGAGGTGGCGGATCGACTCTTCGGCGGTGGCGGGGTCGGGTGCTGTGCTTCCGTGGGCGGTGGCCTCGAGGTCGGCGCGCCAGTCGTGGGGGTGGCGTCCTTCGCGGCAGTCCGAGGCAGATTCGCCGAGGTAGCTGGCCACGCGGCCGCGGAAGCCGGGCAGGTGCCGGCCGTAGTACTCCGCGGCGAATCCCGGGGTGGCGTTGCTGCTGCGGTGGTTGGCGTAGTACAGCCACACCTGCACGGCCAGGTCGATAGCGAGTCCGGGGTGTTGACGCCAGCAGGCGGGCACGATCTCCGCCCGAGCTGTGGCCAGGGCGTGGTTGTAGGTGGCGACCCAATCGTCGATGAGCCCGGCCAGGGCGTCCTGCTCAGCCGGGGTCAACAGCGACCAGTTCCACGGCGGCCGGTGCTGCCGCTGCTCGTCCTTGCCCGGTGGTTGCAGCAGCTGGATCAGGTCCTCGAGGGTGCTGGTCAACGGAGAGGTCACAGGGCATCTCCAGAGCTGGTGGTAGGCAGTCCGTGCTGGTCGGCGGCCGCGGCGGCGCGCGCTCGCGCCCGGGACCGTGGCCGGGCTTCGGCCGCGGTAGTGGTCACGGCGCGTTCCTCGGCACTGATGCGGCGGTGCAGACACCGCTGCTCGAACACCGCGGGGGTGTAGGCCAGAAACGGCGCCAGCCCGCGAGCCAGGACGACGGATTCGCCGTCCTGGAGTTCTTGCTGGTCGGCGATCGTGAGCGCGTCCTGGTGCTCGACGTGCTCGGAGTCGCCGTAGCGTTCGCCCCGAGTCGGGGTCACCACCGGGGTGTCGCCGGCCCGGTCGCGGATGTCGCTGGCGCTGCCGCCGTCGTAGCCTCCGATGATGCTCACCCCGGCGGAATCCCGCAGCGCAGCGGCATCGTGCTGCCCGAACAGGGCGTCTTGGCCTGGTACTCCTGTAGCTGCTCTGAGGGGCAAAGTGGTGCGTTTCTGCAGTTCAGCGGGTCGTTGCTCCAGCGATCACAAACATGGTCACGAGTCCCATGACTGTCGACAGCAAGGTCCTCACCAGCAACGACGTCGTACTTTGCACTCTGGGGCACGTTCAGGAGCACCAGGCCGACATGTCAGCGTGAACCGGAAGACTCAGCGTAGGCGTCCCAGACTCCTGTCGGGGCGGTCGCTCGGGCGTACTCGGCGAAGTCGCGGGGCGGCCGGCCGAGCACGCGTTCGACGGTGTCGGTCACCGCGGCCCGGCGGCCGTCAAAGACCTCGGTCAGCAGGCCAGCCAGTTGCGTCGCGTACTCAGCAGGCACGCCTCGCCCGGTCAGCGAGGAGACGAACTGCTCGGGCGTGATCGGCAGATAGCGAACCTCCCTGCCGGCCGTTGTCGCGATCTCGCCGACGGCATCGGCGAAAGTGAGCAGGCGTGGTCCGGTCACTTCATGGATCCGGCCGGTATGGCCGTTCTCGGTCAGCGCCGCCACAGCGACATCCGCGATGTCCTCGGCATCGGTGAACGGTTCGGCGACGTCGCCGGCGGGAAGCGTGACCACGCCGGCTCGGACCAGTTCCACGAGGAAGGCCTCGCTGAAGTTCTGTGTGATGAATCCCGTCCGCACGATCGTCCGCTCTGTGCCCGAGTCCTGGATAGCCTGCTCGCAGCGTGTGGCCTCGGCGGCACCGCGGTCGGCGAGTAGGACAAGGTGGCGGACACCGCAAGCTGCCGCCAGGTCGGCGAAGGAACCCACGGCCTGAGCCGCGCCGGGGAATCCCGCATCGGGGTAGAAGGCGATGTAGGCGGCGTCCACGCCCCGCAGCGACGGTTCCCACGTAGTGTCTGTAGATCGACTCGATGTTCGCTGCGTCTGTCACGTGGGCCGGTCTGATGTCCACTCTCGCCTCCGTGGTCCCTTGCGGGTCGTGTGCTCACCGACCAGTGGATCACCATGTACGGCAACGGCCTCGGGGCGATCGTCTACTCCATCGCGGTCGGCCACTGTCGGGTTCTCGACCTCCGGCTCATCGAACTGACGCGTTAGCGTTAGCCAGAGTCCTGTCTTGCAGCGGAATCGGCTACTGACTCCGGCGTGTCTCGGTTGCCAAGTTACGAAGAATGGTCAGCGCGTCCTGTGTGCGGTCGAGCGTCCGAGCCGGCGAGGGGAACCCGCCACCACCGAGGGCACCTGCCGGCCACCTGAGTGACGTGTCACCGCGCGGCGATACCGCCGGGCAGCACCCGGCGCCACCAGAGGGCGAGCAGTTCGACGACCATCACCGCGGCGAAGGTCAGCAGCAGCACGGTGGTGACGACGCCGAACTCCAGCACCCGCGAGGCGTTGAGCAGGTAGTAGCCGATGCCGCCAGCTCCGACGAGCCCGAGCAGCGTGGCCGAGCGGATGTTGGTGTCGAGCTGGTACAGCAGGTGGCCCACGACCGCCGGTGCGACCTGGGGCAGCGTTGCGGAGAAGAACACCTGCCACCCGCCCGCGCCGGTGGCGCGCAGCGCCTGCTCGACGCCCCGGTCGACCTCTTCCAGGGAGTCGGCCACCAGCTTGCCGAGCAGCCCGACCGAGCCGACGCCGAGCGCGCACGCGCCCGCGACGGGGCCGAGCCCGGTGACGACCACGAAGATGATGGCCAGCACCAGTTCGGGGATACCGCGGACCACCAGCACCACGCCGCGGAAGAGCCGGGCGGTGCCGGGGTTGGGGGCGACGTTCGCGGCTGCCAGCGCGCCGATCGGCACCGACAGCACGGCCCCGATCAGGGTCGCGGCCAGGGCGATCTGGATCGTCACCCACAGTTCGGCCAGCAGGGTCGGCAGCACCGCGCCCGTTTCGGGTGGCCAGAACTGCGCCAGGGTCGGCCAGAGTTCGCGGAATCCGCGTGCGAACTGTTCCGGGGTCAGTCCCAACCCCCGGACCGAGGCCGCGATGACCGCGGCCGTGATGATCCAGTAGGAGAACTTGCGCAGCCGCGCGGGTGTCCACGGATGGCTGATCCGCGCCGTGCGCGCCGTGGCACGCAGGCCGGACGCGGTGCGCCCGCCCAGCGGGGCCGACGCGGACGCGGTGCTCGGGGAGCGGCGGAAGCGCCTCGCGGCGAAATCGAGCGCGCGGTTGCGCGACCGTTCACCGCCGGTGTTCATCAACCGCCTGCGGATCGACCCGGAGAGCAGCTCCATGAGCACGCACAGCGCGAACACCACCAGCGCCAGGGCGATTCCGCGCTGGTAGTCCAGTGTGCGCAGTGCGTTGGCGATCTCCTGGCCCAGCCCGGCCACGCCGACGAAGCCGAGCACCACCGACACCCGCAGGTTGATGTCCAGCCGGTGCAGCGATGTGGCCACGAACGAGGGCAGGACCTGCGGGAGCACCCCGCCGAGCAGTTCCTGCAGGCGGGAGCCGCCAGCGGCCCGGATGGCCGTGCGGGGACCTTCGTCGATCTGCTCGATCGCGTCGGCGTAGAGCTTGCCGACCATGCCGATCGAGTGCAGGCCCATCGCGAGCACCCCGGTCAGACCGCCGAAGCCGAAGATCCGGAAGAACAGGATCGCCAGCACCACGTCCGGAACCGCCCGCGAGGCCACGATGAGCGCGCGCGCACCGTGCCTGCCGAGCGCGTGCGGGGTGGTGTTGCTCGCCCCGAGCACGGCGATCGGCGCGCTCAGCAGAGCCGCCAGCAGCGTCGCGCAGATCACGATCGCCAGCGTCGTGCCGATCGAGGTCAACAGTTGCCCGGCAGGCGGGAAGTCCAGCGGCAGCGTCCGCGACAGGAAGTCGGCTGCGTTGCCGAAGCTGTCGATGACGGTGGCTGCGTTGAGGCGCAGGTCGACGAGCGTCCACACCGCCGTCAGCACCAGCGCGAGCGCGACGAGCAGGGCGAGGCCGCCACCGGGGCTCGGACGCGGAAGGGTGCGCCGGTCGCCGGCGGCCGGTGTCGCCGCCGAGGTGCGAGTCATCTCCGCTGTGGGCACCGCGACTCACCCGACCGCCGTCAGCTGCTGCTTCTCGGAGCTGCCCGCGGTGTAGACCGCCATCGCCGACTCCTGGCTGAGGCCGGCGACCGGGGTGTCCAGCACCACGCCGCCGGCGCGCAGTCCCACGACCCGCTCGCCCCAGCTCATGGCCAGTTCCAGCTGGTGCAGGCTGCACACCACGGTCAGCCGGTCCTGCCGGCTGATCTCCGCGAGCAGGCTCATCACCTGTTCCGACGAGTCCGGGTCCAGGGAGGCGACCGGCTCGTCGGCGAGCAGGACGTCCGGTCGCTGCAGCAGCGCGCGGGCGATGGCGGCCCGCTGCTGCTGCCCGCCGGAGAGCGTGTCGGCCCGTTGCAGGGCCTGCTCGGCCAGCCCGACGCGGTCGAGCTGGTCCATCGCGTCGTGCCGGACGCTCCTGGGGTACGTGGCCAGCCCCAGGCGCGGACCCCGCAGGCCGCCCACCGCCCCGGTGCACACGTTCTCCAGCACGGTCAGCGCCCCGGCGAGGTGGAACTGCTGGAACACGAACCCGATCCGGCGGCGCAGCTGCCGCAGCGCCCGCCCGCGCACCCGGCCGAGGTCGCTGCCCAGCACGGTGACCGTGCCCGCGGTGGGGCGCTGCAGCCCGTCGATGTGGCGCAGCAGCGTGGACTTGCCCGATCCGGACTGTCCCAGCAGGACGGTGAACTCGCCGGCGGTCACCTGCAGCGAGACGTCGTCGAGGGCTGCGGTCGTGCCGTCGAAACACTTGCTCACGCCATCGAAGTCCACGACGGTCTCGCCGTGCTCTACTCGCATTGCTCGTTCCTCGTGGTTTCGCAGACGCGGCGGATGCTGTCGTACTTGGCGTCGGTCACCTCGGTGAATCCCCAGCCGCCGGTGTCACCGACCCGGCACTTCCCGCTGCAGTAGCCGTGGTCGCGCAGGTAGTCGCTGTTGGCCTTGGTGCGCAGCGCCCGGGTGATGGACTCGCGCAGCTCGGGGCTGAGGTCGGTGGAGACCGCAGCCGGGTCGCCCGGGATGACCTCGGAACGCCACACGGTTTTGAGCTGGCCGGGGCGGAGCTCGCCCTGCTGGATCAGCTGGCGGTCGACCATGGTGTCGAAGGCGAACCCGGCCGCGCACTGCCCGCTCGCCACGCCCAGCGCTGCGGCGTCGTGACCACCGGCCATGATCGGCCGGACGCCGGTCTTCGGGTTCACGCCGGCCTCGATGAGCCCGGACGTGGGGTAGAGGTAGCCGGAGGTGGAGGTGGGGTCGACGAAGCAGACCTTCTTGCCGCGGAAGTCGGCCAACGAGTCGATCCCGGTGTCCGGCCGGGTGATGCCGTAGGACCGGTAGCCGGGCTCCTTGCCCTTCTGCTCGGTCTGGGCGGCGACCGCCTCGGCATCGACTCCCTTCTTGCGGGCCAGCATGTAGGAGAACGGGCCGTACTTGGCGATGTCGATCTTGCCGGCGCGCTGGCCCTCGATGATGGCCGCGTAGTCGGTGGCCTGCTGGAAGCGGACCTTCTTGCCGGTTTCCTCCTCCAGCATCTTGATCACGGGAGCGTAGTCCTGCTGCAGGTTCGCCGAGTCCTCCGAAGGCACCGCGGCGAAAACGAGCTCGTCGGGGGAGCCTCCGCCCCGGTCAGCGGCGCTGGGGCCGCAGGCCGACAGCAGCAGCGCGAACGCGGCCACCGCGGCGGCGAGGCCCGCGGTACGTCTGTTCCTGGTGAGCATGACGGGCGCAACTCTCCTTCAGGGCGAGTCCGTCCGATCAGGACCGGACGAGTTCGGGGAGTTCACGGACGGATTCGAGGACGTGGGTGGCACCGGCGTCGACGAGGGCGCGGCGGTCGTGCGCCCCGGTGAGCACGCCGGCCGCGACTCCCGCGCCGGCGCGCAGTCCGGTGAGGACGTCGTAGCTGGTGTCGCCGACCACGGCGACCCGGCGCACGTCGTCGACGCCCAGCCGCAGCAGGGCGGTGAGGACCATGTCCGGGTACGGCCGCCCGCGGCCGGCGTGTTCCGGGGTGAGCGCGAGGTCGGGGAGTTCTCCCCACCCGAGGGCATCGAGGAGCCGCTGCTGGGTCGTCGCGGCGAAGCCGGTGGTCAGCGCCACCTGCACGCCGGAGCTGCGCAGCTGCTCAACGGCTTCGGCCGCGCCGTCGATGCCGGCGCAGCGCCCGCCGGAGACCAGCTCTCCGTAGGTGTTCTCGAACGCGCGGTTGGCCCGCTGCGCCCGGTCCTCCTCGCCGTCGAGCAGTGCGCGGAAAACGGTGATCTTGGACTCGCCCATCGTGCGGCGGACGTGGTCCAGCATGCGGGGGTAGGCCTCGTCGGACTCGGTGACGCCGACCTCGGCGATGGCTGCGGTGAAGGCCTGCTCCACCAGTCCGCCGTCGGCCACGGTCGTGCCGGCCATGTCCAGCACGGCCAGTCGGATGTCGGGTTTCACGAGCGCTCCTCCCAACCGATCTCGCGGGCGGTGTCCTCGGCGATGGCGGGCGAGCCGGTCATGCCCCGCCCGCCCGGTCCGGTGACCAGCCACACCCCGGGCAGGACCTGCTCGCGGTGCACGACGGTCGCTGAATCCGTGCACTGGGCGTAGACGCCCGCCCACCGGCGCACGACGCGCGGCAGCGGTCGGTCGAGCAGCTCCTCGACCCGCCCGCGCAGGTGCTCGTACGGGGCCTCGTGCACGTCGAAGGGGAACGGTTCGGCGTAACCGTGGGTGTCGCCGATCGTCAGCCCGCCGTCGGCGCGCTGCACCATCAGCAGTTGCATCCCGTTGTCCCCGGCCACCGGGGGCTGGGGCTCGTCGCGGTTGAGCGCGTCCAGCGCACTGCCCCGGTAGGCCGGGTAGTAGCGCAGGCTGTCGGCATCGGCCACGGAGGTCGGCAGCGACTCGCCCAGGGGCTCGGTCTGCATCATCTGCAGCCGCACGCGGCGCACCGGCGCTTCGGGGGCCAGCTCGCGCACCAGCCCGCCGAGCGCGGCCCCCGTGCACAGGACGACGGCGTCGGCGCCGTGGCGCTCGCCGGTGTCGTCGCGGACCTCCCCCTCGGCGACCTCCCGGACCTCGCGGCCGGGCAGCCAGGTGTAGCGCCCGGTCGCGGTCAGGTGTTCCCGGATCGCCGGTTGCGCAGTGCGCGGTTCCACCGCGGCGTCCTGCTCGCACCACAGCGCCCCGCGCATCCGTCCGCGGAGGGCGGGGTTGAGTTCCCGCACCTCGTTCGGGGAGAGCAGTTTCGTGCCGCGTTCGGCGGTCTCGGGCTGCGCGAGCAGTTCCTCGGCCACAGCCAGCTCCGCTTCCGTGCGCAGCACGGTGAGCGAACCGTTCGCGCGAAAGCCCAGTCCCGGGACCTCCTGCGCCAGGCGCTCCCACGAGCGCCGCGCGCGCAGCGCGGTCCGCAGGTCCTCGCCCGCGGCGCGGCCGCTGACCCAGACCAGGCCGAAGTTGCGGACCGAGGCGCCGCGGGCCTCGGTCTCCCGTTCCAGGTGCACCACGTCGTGACCGCTGCTGAGGGCTTTCCAGGCGTGCATGGTGCCGAGCACGCCGCCGCCCACTACCACTGTTCGCACGACGTTCACGGTCACCGAACCGAGGGAATGTGCTGTTCCCCCGAGATCAACTCGCGGTGAACAAGGCCGGAACAGTGGACTAGACAGGTTATCGAGACGTTATCTGGTGGGAGGCGGAAGAGGTCGACGCGTCGTGCGCGGCGCAGCGGGGCGGCCCTCGTCCGCGTCGGCGGGCCGCGCCAGCTCGGGGGTGTCGCGTGCGCGTCTTGACGGCACGTCGAAGCAGGAGCATGATTTATTCATATAGTGAAATCAAAATTTCGTATTGCGGAAGCACCCGGCGGTGCTGATCCGTGGCGCCCCGATCCGTGCCATCCCTGGAGGAGCTCCCATGCCGCGCATGACCGCTGCCGAAGCTGCCGTCGAAGTTCTGCGACGCGAGGGGGTGGCCGAAGCGTTCGGCGTCCCCGGTGCGGCGATCAACCCGTTCTACGCCGCCCTGCGCACCAGCGGGGAGATCAACCACACGCTCGCCCGCCACGTCGAGGGCGCATCGCACATGGCCGAGGGCTACACGCGGACCGGCCAGGACAACATCGGCGTGTGCATCGGCACCTCGGGGCCGGCGGGCACGGACATGATCACCGGTCTGTACTCGGCCTCGGCGGACTCCATCCCGATCCTGTGCGTCACCGGCCAGGCGCCGGTCGCGCGTCTGCACAAAGAGGACTTCCAGGCGGTGAACATCGCCGACATCGCCGAGCCGGTCACGAAGATGGCCATGACGGTCCTCGAACCCGCGCAGGTGCCGGGTGCTTTCCAGCAGGCGTTCCACCTCATGCGCTCCGGCCGTCCCGGCCCGGTGCTCATCGACCTGCCGCTCGACGTGCAGCAGGCCGAGATCGAGTTCGATCCGGACACCTACGAGCCCCTGCCCGTGCACAAACCCGCGGCGACCAGGGCGCAGATCGACAAGGCGCTGGAGATGCTCTCCGCCGCCGAGCGCCCGCTGCTCGTGGCCGGGGGAGGGGTCATCAACGCCGGCGCGGCCGAGCTGCTCGTCGAGTTCGCGGAACTGACCGACGTCCCCGTGGTCCCGACGCTGATGGGCTGGGGCTCCATCCCCGACGACCACCCGCTCATGGCGGGCATGGTCGGCCTGCAGACAGCGCACCGCTACGGCAACGCGACGCTGCTCGAGTCCGATTTCGTGCTGGGCATCGGCAACCGCTGGGCGAACCGCCACACCGGTGGGCTGGAGACCTACATCCAGGACCGCACCTTCGTCCACGTGGACATCGAACCCACGCAGATCGGCCGGGTCTTCACCCCCGACTACGGGATCGTCTCCGACGCGAAACCAGCGCTGGAACTCTTCACCGAGGCCGCCCGCGAGCGGCGGACCGCCGGGAAGTTCCCGGACCGCTCCGAATGGGTTTCGGCGTGCCAGACGCGCAAGCGGACGATGCAGCGACGCACCCACTTCGACGACGTCCCGATGAAGCCCCAGCGCGTCTACGAGGAGATGAACCGAGCTTTCGGTCCGGAGACCCGGTACGTGAGCACCATCGGTCTCTCGCAGATCGCCGGTGGCCAGTTCCTGCACGTCTACCGTCCGCGGCACTGGATCAACTGCGGCCAGGCCGGCCCGCTCGGCTGGACCGTGCCCGCTGCCCTGGGCGTGCGCGTGGCGGATCCGGACGCGAACGTGGTCGCCCTCTCCGGCGACTACGACTTCCAGTTCATGCTCGAAGAGCTCGCCGCGGGGGCGCAGTTCAACCTGCCCTACGTCCACGTCGTGGTGAACAACTCGTACCTCGGCTTGATCCGCCAGGCCCAGCGCGGTTTCGACATGGACTACTGCGTGCAGCTCTCCTTCGACAACGTCAACGCCCCCGGGATCGGCGGGTACGGGGTGGACCACGTCAAGGTGGCCGAGGGGCTGGGGTGCAAGGCCCTCCGGGTGCACGAGCCCGATGACCTGCCGCTGGCTTTCGACGAGGCCCGGAAGTTGGCAGCCGAACACCAGCTCCCGGTGGTCGTCGAGGTGGTCCTCGAGCGCGTCACGAACATCTCGATGGGCACCAACATCGACAACATCTCCGAGTTCGAGGAGGTCGCCGCGGGTGCGGCTGACGCTCCCACCGCCACCCTCCCGCTGGAGTGATCCGCGCCGAGCATGTGCGTGCTCCATTCGAGCTAATCATGCGCAAAACGCCGCGCCGTCCGCGCCCGTTCCCGATACTGGACGCTCCGCGCAACAGTGGTTGTCTCTCGTGGAGGGAGAGATCGGGCGGTGACGACACCGTCCCCGGAGGATGCTGCGGCTCGGCGCAGCACCGCCGCCGGCGATGACACGACGCGGCACCTCGCGGCCGCTGTCCACGTCGATGAGGACTTCGCCGACGAGGTGCTCGAGGAGTGCCTGTCCGAGAGGCGACGAGCAGTGCCGCCCTCGCCGGGCGTCGAGCCGGCGACGGTGCTGAGCGAGGCGGTGAGCGCACGACGCCGGCGAGTCCTCCGCGACTCGCTCGTGCTCGGGTCGTTCCTGGTGCTGTGGTTCCCGGGCACCGCGCCGTGGTTGGCCGCGACCACGGTCGGGTACCTGCTGCACTCCTGGCTCCGCAGCAGGGCGCGCCTCGGTCTGCTTCCTCGTGCCGGCCGCGGCCGGTTTCGTCCCGACGGTGCGCCACTTCTCCCGGGTGGACCGGGGCGCGGCGGAGACCGGTGCGGACACGTCCCGGACCGCAGCGCCGTCCGAATAGCGCGGGAGCGCGAAGGGCCGTCCGGTGAACGAGCCGCCCCCGAGTGCCAGCCCCGAGCAGTGGGAACAGCAGGAACTACCCCGGGGCGCGTGTCCGGCCGACAGGGGAGGCCCAAGGACCGAGGTGGGCGCAACGGCGCGGACAAGCATCGCTGCTCTGGTAACCGCGCTGGCGGCCCGTGGCTGCCCGGCTCAGACGGGTCCACCTCCGTTGTTCCTGCCTGCACGATGAGCGAGCTGCGTACCACAATGGTGGCGTACCATCGTGGGAGGAGGAACGGCATGAGCATGATGGACAAGCTGAAGGGCTTCCTCGGCAAGAGCCCGGACAAGGCCAAGCAGGGGATCGACAAGGCCGCGTCGTTCGCCGACCAGAAGACCGGCGGCAAGTACAGCGACAAGATCAACCAATTCAGCGAGAAGGCGCACGGTTACGTGGACGCCCAGGGCGAGCAAAGCGGGGAGCAGCAGGGCAGCGAGCAGCAGGACGGATCGACCGGATCCGGGGGCGGTGAGCAGCAGGACGGATCGACCGGATCCGGGGGCGGTGAGCGGCGCCAGTAGGCGTAGTTCTCAGTTCCCGCGCGGGTTGGCTGTGACGGGCTCGAGGCCCTCGAACCACTGCCGGAGGTCATCACGGTGCCTCTCGTTTCCTGGTACGACTCCGGTGGAACCCGTGCCCGGCTGGCCGAGCACGAGTTGACCGGCGAGATTCGTCGCCGAGGGCGGGACGGCACCGCTCCAGGCCAGCCAGCGCTGGCACGCCGCACGCACGGATGCCCGGCACCAGGCCCGGCCGCCGTGAACTCTGGAGCCCGGCGGTGACACCACGCCGCGACGAGCTCGGCACCGGCCGCACCGTTGTCTGCACCACCCCTCGCCGGCCGACACGGACATCCCGCCGGGTGACTCAGGGCGTTTCGGGGTGGAACGGGGTGTCGCGGTAGACGAGTGCGTCGCCGACGGCGCGCTCCGCACTGCCGCTCGGCTGGTTGACCAGGCCTCTGTCCGTGGACATGCTCGTGGATCCACCGCCGTCCAGGTTCACGGCGTCGGTCAGCCCGAGCGCGTGCGCCACCGCGGCGGTCTCGTCCATCGTGGTGCCCACGCTGGTGGTCTGCCTGCCGTCGATGGTGACCAGCTTGATCGTGCCGTCGGCGGTGGTGCCCCCGAGGGTGCGCGGGTTGCGCGCGAACAAGCCGCCGTCCTCGCCGTCGGGGACGACGATCTCGCCGCCCTCGACGAGGCGGTAGCGCCCGGTCACGCCGAACAGGCTCCGGCGCAGCGGAACCGTGTCGCCGTCCTGGTCGGTCAGCGAAGAGTGCCTGGTGAAGCAGCCCTGCTCCGCTGCCGCCCGCAGCTTCGCCGCGTTGGCGCCGGTGGCCTGCAGGGAGGTTTCACCCTCGGCCAGGGCGGTGCCACGTGCGGGCAGGGTGCGCTGGGGGCAGCCACGGTGGTCGAGGACGACCTCGATGCCCCTGCCCTCCGGTGTGCTGCTGCTGAACTCGGGGGTGAACAGCACGAGGTCACCAGGCTTGTCGCAGGACCCCCCGCAGTCCTCGGGGACCGCAGGCGGATGGTTGATGTGATCCGGGGTGAGGCGCTGACCGGTGTGCCGGTTGCGGACGACGCCGGACCACTCGAGCCTGCCCATGAGGACCTCGCCGCTGGCGCTGTCGACGAGGAAGTTCGCCTCGGCCGGACTTCCGGTGGGTTCGCTCAACAGGTGTCCGGAGTGGACGCCGAGCCCGACGGGGTCGCCGGGGTAGCGGCGGTCGTCGGTGAACGTGAAGAACGACGCGTTGACGCCGGCCAGCGCACCGCTGGACCCGACCAGCTCGGTGGTCTTCTCCGTCTGGCCGAGGTCGGGGCCGTACGTCGCCCGCAAGTGCCCGCGCGCGGCCCGGGGATCGATGCTCAACACGTGCACGCGCCAGGGGCCCCGGCTCGTCGTGCCGATCTCCTCGGGAGCCGCCGGTTCGCTGCCGCGGACGATCTCGGTGAGGGTGACCCCGGTCGTCAGGGTCTTGGTGGTGCGGGACTCCGCGAGGTCGGGATCGCCGAGCGGCAGCGGTGCGGGCGCTGCCGCGCTGGGAGGTGTGAGCGTCGCTGTCAGGACGGTCAGCAGGAACACGATCCCGTAGTGCGTGCGCCAAGAGCGCACGGGCCGCGGGCCGAGCGATGTCGTAGTCACAGCGGCGATCATCCAAGGCGTCGGGAACATCGCGGCCAGTTTTCGACGTCGGCGAGTCGACGAACGACTTACCCACGCCCGCGTCCGGGCGCATGCGCGCAGCGCGGCGGGGCCGTTCGAGGGCGGATCACTCCGCGATGCCGAGGGGCGGAATCCGGTGGCCGGGTTGGTCGACGAGGCCGCGCCGGCCACGGGAGGTCATGACCAGCGCCGGCGCCCGCTTCGAAGCCGGACAGATCGTCGAACGACCCGACGAGCCCGCTCCCCGCAGCTGCTTGGACAAGCTTGATCCGCAGGTATTGACAACTGCTCCCCGCCGCTGGCGAACGGTCGGGTGTTCTGCAGCGTGCAGGTGCTGCTGCGGATCTACGCCGAGTGCCTCGCCGGGCAGGAGGAGGCCGCGCTCGCGGTGGCGGAGTTCCTCGCGGAGGGCTGGCGGGAGCGGCCCCGGCAGATCTTTGCCGTGCATTTGCCGTGAACACCCCGCGGGCGCGGCCTCATCTCGTCCCGACTCGGCAGGCCAGTCGCATCACACCCGGCTGGCGGCGGCTTGGCACCCGATCATCGGTACGCCACTGGTGATCACCTGCGGTGTGCTGGCCGGCGAGGTGATCTCATGAGCCGCCACCGCACCGACCGCACCGCCGAGCTCAAACTCGTGGCCAACGCACTGGCTCCGTACTACCGCCGCGCCACCCAGCACATCGTCGACGTCGAGCAGTGGCTCGCCGCAAACGAGCACCGCCACGTCGACGACGTGCTGTACGTGGTCTGGGACCGCACTGACGCCGCCGTACTCGCCCACGTCCGTCCCGACGTGGAGGTGCGCGTGGCTGCCTCTCTCGTGGGCTGGGCCCGTCGGCGTGCCGATGACGTTGCCGACCCCGGCGACATCCCCGGTCAAGGCACCACCAGCACCGACTGAGACGGGTAGAAGGGCTGGCCGCAGTTGTTGGCCAGTCGCGCAAAAGCAGGCGGTGATCCACTCGCAGCCGGTCCGGGTGTTCCTCGCTGGAGGGGGTTGTCCCGGCTACCCGTCCAATCGCCGCTCTGCGAAGCTCTCAGCGACGAACGTGCGTGGCGTTCGCGCAGCCGCATGCGGCCGCAGCGGCGTGGTTTCGCTGCACTAGAGGGAGTCGCCGAGGACTGCGAAACCGCGCCTCGCGGTTCCACTGAGCGCCCACGACGGCTGCATGCAGGCTTCGTCGCGTCGTCACTGCGCCGGCGGCGACGGCCACCGGACCGTGATGACGGTCGAGTCCTCCTCGGCCTCCCAGCGGTGCTCGGCTCCCGGGCCCCAGACGAGGTAATCACCTTCGGATGTCAGCAGGGCGCTGTCGTCGGCGAGGTCGATGCGGAACCGTCCGTGGATGAGGATGACGAGGGTGGTGCGGGCGTAGTCCGGGGCCCACTGGTCGCGCGTTTGCCCGGCCGGGTGCACACCCCACTTGACCTCGACGTCCTTCGTGTTCCGCACATCATCGGCGGGTTCGATGAAGTGGCCGAGGAGCCAGCCGCGGTAGTCCGCACCGTCCTCGGCGGCGTTGCCGGTGTGCCAGCGTGGCATCAGTGGACCTCCCACTCGGTCGACGGCGCGCGTCTTTCGCGAGCCCATCTTCCACCGCTGCGAACGTCGCTCCCGTGCTGATCGCGGACTGCGATCGGGAGGTGCGCTGTGAGCGGCGAGGACATGTCCGAGCCGAAGCCGAGGCAAGCCGGTGCGGGTAGTGGGCCGCCGGGATCGGTGGCGTTATCCGTGAGCACAGACTTGCAAGCGGGCAGACGCAGGGTCCGGTCGCCGCAGCGGTCGGGGTGACGCAGCAGCGCTTGAGCCAGATCGAGAAGGGAAGAAGCAGGTCTCGCACGAGCCGCGGCGCAAGCCAGCCAGGCTCTCAGCATTCCGCCGGAGACCCCGGGGCTCGCCCAGCGCGGGCCGGGGGTGCCCCGCGGCGGAGATGCGGATGCCGAAGTCGCGGCGAGCCGGGGACGGTGGCGTGCGCAGCGGAACTGGCTGAATGCCTACCGCCCCGAGCTGGCGGAACTGGCGGTGCAGTTGTCCCCGGAGGAGTACCGGGTGCCGCGGACACCGCTGATCGCCCGGCCTGACTGGTTCCGCGGCGAGCCGGTGGACCTGCGGTCGCTGTCGCTGGAGCTGGACGAGCAACCGCAGAACAACGCGGTCACGGGCGAGGAGGAGGCCACAGCTCCCACATCCCCTCTGCGCACGGCAGGAACGCGCTACGACTCCTACACCGCGGCGATCAAGCACCTGGACCCGCCGAGGCTGTTCGAATCCCGGCCCAGCTATCGGCTGTTGGACGCTTCATTCGCGGACCGTTCGTTGCGCCTCGGCTTGGTCGCCTACTTCGACAAGCTCGACGTGTCCGAGGCGCTGGGGCATGAGATGGCGCTGACCTGCATGGATGCTCCGGGTGGCGTGCCCGAGTCACCGAAGGAGCTGGCGGGCAAGTTGCCGTTCCGGGACGCCATCGGGGACCCGCTCGATCCGGAGCAGCGCGCGATCACCCCGGCCATCACGACGCTTGCGATCCGGCTGCGCCGGTATCCGCAGCCACCGACGTTCCTCCTGCACTGGCGCGACCCCGCGAAGGTCGCCACCGCTGCGGGGATCTACGACGTCGTTCCCGCTGGTGAGTTCCAACCGTCGAGCGTGGCTCTGCGGGACCGGCGGAACGACTTCGACATCTGGCGCAACGCGGTTCGGAGTACTCCGAGGAACTGCTCGGGACGCCCGAGCACGACGGCACCCGGACCGATCGACTACGAGCACTGGGATCTCACCAGGCCTTGGAGCAAGCTCAGTCGGAGGGAGCGGTCACGCCGCTCCTGCTGGGGATCGAGGGTGGATGCGCTGAGTCTGGCCGCGACGCTCCTCGTGGTCGTGGTCATCGACGACGACGTGTTCGGCGAAACCGTGCAGTACAACGACGAAGGCGGGATCGTCGGCCTCGGAGATGTCCGGGCCGCTGACGGTGTTCCGTTCACCGTCGAGTCGGTCGATCGGCTCCTGGAGAGCGAACCACTGGCGTCTCCGGGGGCGGCTTGCCCCTCGCTGGCGTGGCAGCATCGGGAGCACGTGCCGGGGTGCTGGTGGAGGGAACATGGGCATGGCGCCAGAGCGCGAACTGAGCGGCGACGAACAGGAATGGCTCCGCGTCAGGGACGCGCTCCGCGAGCGCCGCTACGAGCTGTCCTTCTCCGCGGCGGAGGACTACCCGGACACACCGAAGTTGGCCGGCCAGCCGTTGTTGTCGACCTCTGCGTGGGCACTGGAGCGCCCGCTGTCGTTGGAGAACGTCGAGCTCGCCTTCGACCCCGGTGCGGGGTTCTCCGGGATCAGCGGCACCGAGCCGGCGGCCTCCTCCGCTCTGCCTCGACGGCAGGACGGCACGCGCTACGAGCGCTATTCCGAGGTCGTCGGAGAGCTCGCTGCACCGCGGGTCTTCGAGGACCGGCCCACTTACCGCTTGGTGGAGGCGGAGCTGTCCGCGGCCACCGGCCGCTTGGTGTTCGGCCGTGGCACGTACTTCGACGGCACCGACACCGGTGAGGCCTGTGCGCACGAATACGTGGCGCAGGGCGTGGGTCCGCTGCGAAGGGCGATCGGGGACCCGTGCGTTCCGAGTCGACGCCCGGTGAACCTCGCCATCTCCACTCTGACCATCCGCCACGACCGCGCCACTGGCGAGGCCACGTTCTGGTTGCACTGGCGCGACCCGGCCAAGGTCGGCCACGCCGGCGGCCTGTTCCAAGTGCTACCGGTGGGCATCTTCCAGCCCTCGGGTGCGGCGCGGTGGAACGAGTCCAACGATTTCTCGCTGTGGCGCAACGTGGTCCGGGAGTTCGCCGAGGAATTCCGCGGCGTCGACGAGGACCACGGCAGCGAGACCGCGCCGATCGACTACGATGCCTGGCCGTTCGCACGCACCCTCAACGAAGGATTCGGCTCCGGAACGGTGCGGGCGTACTGCCTCGGCCTCGGCGTGGATCCGCTGACGCTGGCCACGGACCTGCTCACGGCCGTCGTCTTCGATGCACCGCTGTTCGACCAGCTCTTCGGCGATCTCGTCACCGACAACGAAGAGGGACACGTCCTCCCACCACGCCCCTTCGACTCAACGACGATCGAGCACTTCGCCCGGCACCAGCCGATGCAGGCCGCCGGTGCTGCGCTGCTCGGCCTGGCCGGCACGCACCGCTCCGCACTGCTCGCCTGACATCGCGACGGATACAACTGCGGGTTGCACGACCCGCAGTTGTTCGTGCTTCGCCCGGTGGTTGTTGGGCAGTTCTTGGTGTCGCGAAGAAGCCACCTGAAGGGGCAACGGTGACACCGAGGGAACGTCGAGCCACAAGTCCTCGCCCGCGCCGTGGCGGTTCAAGTGCTCTTCGGGGGCGGTGGCGCCTCCACCGGGGAGGCGAACGAGGGCGCGCTCCTTGTCCTGCACCGGCAGAAGTCCCTCGGCAGCGAGGAGGTGGAGCGCCTCCGCGACGGTGTTCTGCGCGGCTTCGAACGTGGCGGCCAGCTCTCGGGCGGAGGGCAGCTTGCTTCCAACGGTGCAGCCCTCGGCGCCGCGGTGACATCACGCTGCCGCCGCTGCAGTGGGACGCCGAGGCGGGGGAGTGGGTCGAACCCGAGGGCGCCTGGGTGAACTCCTGCTGTCGGGCTCGGCTCCGGGGACCGGGTCCCGGTGGTCGAGTACGGGACCGCAGGCAGCTCAAGCACCGAGGGCAAGGGGATACGCGTCCGGTGCCGTGCCCCCGCCGCTGGTGCGGATCCTGCGCGAACACCTCAGGACCTTTCGCCCGCTGGGCAGCGGGCGGGTGTTCTACAGCATGCGTCGGACCGAGCTGTCGCAGAGCACGTACGTGCACACCTGGGACCGGGCCCCTCGGGCGGTGCTCACCGCCGAGGAGGTCGACTCGCCCTTGGCGAAGCGGCCCTACGACTTGCGGCACGCGGCGGTGTCGGGGTGGCTGTCGGCTGGGGTGCCGGCGACGCAGGTGGCGGAGTGGGCCGGGCACAGCGTGCAGGTGCTGCTGCAGACCTACGCCGAGTGCCTCGCCGGGCAGGAGGGGGCAGCCCGCTCCCGCATCGCGGATGTCTTGGGTGGTGCATGATCCGGTTGGTTGAGTGGTCCAGACCTGAGAACTCTTGCAAGAGGTGGTGGACGTGATGCGTGTTCCCACGGTTCGAGGTGCTGTCCGTGCTTGGCTGGTGGGGTTTGTTGTGGCGTTGGTTACGCAGGGGGTGTTCAGGCGCCGATTCGGGGAAGGCACTGAGTGGGGATTCAACGGCGGTTGGCAACGCGAGATCGCTGTGTGGAACTTGGGAACGCTGGTCACCGCGATCGGGCTCACGAGTTCTGGCGCGGAAGCGGAGCGGGCCCAGGCCCGGGGGTTCGCGGTCTTGTCGACACTATTCGGGGTCAACCACCTGGCCGCCGCCCTGCGATCGCCCCGAAGCACCAATAACTGGGCTGGTGCGTTGCTGAACGCCGCGGGAGTGACGGTCGGCATGATGGCGTTGCGGCACGATCGTTCAGGTGGGTCCCGTGAGGAGGCACGCGAGTACCCTTAACTCGCAGCTTGGGAAGGCAGACTGGGCTGCAAGCTCATCTACGCTGCGCCGGGCAGGAGGAGGCCGCTCGCTCGCGGGTGGCGGAGTTCCTCGGGGAGGGCTGACGGGAGCGGCCCCGGCGGATCTTTGCCGTGTATTTGCCGTGAACACCCGCACACACCCGCCCGCGGCCGGGTAGACGCAGCACGCCCCCTCGCCGTATTTTGCCTGGTGAGGGGGCGCTGACCGTGGGTGCCCACGGTGCGATTCGAACGCACACTGTACGGATTTTGAGTCCGCTGCCTCTGCCATTTGGGCTACGTGGGCTGGCTCTGCTTCTATCGTACGACATCCGTGATCATCTCCGCCGAGCGGGGGCGATCCGGACGCGCGGTGTCGCCCGGGCGTGATCGATGTCGTCACGGTCACGTGCACGGTCCGGGTCAACGCCGGGGCAGGCACGGTAAGCTGCGGTTTCCGGTGCTAGAAACACATCGGGAAGCCCCGAGACCGACCAGGAGGAATCCGGTGACGACGCCGGCTGCCGACCAGCCACAGGAGGCCCAGGCCACGCAACGTCGCGTCCTCGTCGCCGAGGACGAGGCGTTGATCAGGCTTGATCTGGTGGAGATGCTCCGGGAGGAAGGCTACGAGGTCGTCGGTGAGGTCGGGGATGGCCAAGAAGCGGTCCGGCAGGCCGAGGAGCTGCGCCCCGATCTGGTGATCCTCGACGTGAAGATGCCGAAGATGGACGGCATCGAGGCGGCGTCCAACATCGCGGGGGAGCGGATCGCCCCGGTGGTGATCCTCACGGCGTTCAGCCAGCGCGACCTGGTCGAGCGCGCCCGCGACGCGGGTGCGATGGCCTACCTGGTCAAGCCGTTCGCCAAGCGCGACCTGGTGCCGGCCATCGAACTGGCCGTCTCCCGGTTCACCGAGGTCCAGGCGCTGGAATCGGAGGTCGCCGACCTCAACGAGCGGCTGGAAGCGCGCAAGACGATCGAGCGGGCCAAGGGGCTGCTCATGACGAACCACGACATGAGCGAGCCGGAATCGTTCCGCTGGCTGCAGCGCACGGCCATGGACCGGCGCACCACGATGAAGGAGGTCGCCCAGGCGGTGCTGGACAACCTGCCGCAGGAGTGACCACCGCGGGCGTCGCGAACGCCCGCGGGCCGCGCCGGCGCTGCCGTGGAGCACGGCGCCGCGCGCGGCCGCCGGGGCGCCGGCGCGGTGGCCGTCACGCGGGTGGGGCGTCGCGGAGGAGGCACGTCAGCCGCGCCGTGCAGGTGCGGCGGTCGTTCTCGTCGACGATCTCGATCTCGTAGGTCGCCGTGCGTCGCCCGCGGTGCACCGGGGTGGCCACGCCGGTGACCTTCCCCTCCGTGGCCGCGCGGTGGTGGGTGCAGGACAGCTCCAGCCCGACGGCGATCCGGTCGTTGCCGGCGTGCAGGGCCGCCGCGATCGATCCGAGGGATTCCGCGAGCGCCGCGTTGGCCCCGCCGTGCAGCAGGCCGTACGGCTGGCGGTTCCCCGCCACGGGCATGGTTCCCACCACACGTTCGGGTGACCACTCGGTGAGCGTGATGCCCAGGCGGTCGCTCAGCTGCTCCTCAGCGGAGGCCAGCACCCGGTTGAGCGAGTCCTCTTCGCTGGGCATGACTTCCTCCGAGGTCGTATCGGCCACTGTGGCTCCTCCTTCGTACCTGTTCACGCACCGTCGGACGTTCAGCCTAGACTCACCGCGTGATGGACTCCGCGCAGCGACGTCTCTTGCTCATCGACGGCCACTCGATGGCCTACCGCGCGTTCTACGCCCTGCCGAGGGAGAACTTCCAGACGGCGACGGGCCAGCACACGAACGCCGTGTACGGCTTCACGTCGATGCTGATCAACCTTCTTCGCGATGAACAACCTACACATCTCGCCGTGGCCTTCGACGTCTCCCGGCAGACGTTCCGCAGCGAGGCCTTCCCGGAGTACAAGGCCAACCGCAGCGAGACCCCGGAGGAGTTCCGCGGGCAGGTCAGCCTCATCCAGGAGATCCTCGGCGCGCTGAACGTCCCGGTGCTCAGCGTGGAGGGCTACGAGGCCGACGACGTGATCGCCACGCTGGCCGCGCAGGCCCGGCAGCGGGACTTCGCCGTGTCGATCTGCACCGGCGACCGCGACGCGCTGCAGCTGGTCAACAGCGCCGTCACCGTGCTCTACCCCACGAGGGGCGTGTCGGAGCTCACGCGGTTCACGCCGGAAGCGGTGGAGGAGAAGTACGGTCTCACGCCCGAGCAGTACCCGGACTTCGCCGCCATCCGGGGCGACCCCTCGGACAACCTGCCCAAGATCGACGGTGTGGGGGAGAAGACGGCGACCAAGTGGATCCGCCAGTTCGGCTCGCTGGGGGAGCTGGTCGACCGCGCCGACGAGGTCAAGGGCAAGGCCGGTGCCGCGCTGCGCGACCACATCTCGCAGGTGCTGACCAACCGCCGGCTCACCGAGCTGGTCCGCGACGTCCCGCTGGACGCGGAGCCGGAGCAGCTCGAGATGCAGCAGTGGGACCGGGACGCGGTGCACCGGGTGTTCGACGACCTGGAGTTCCGGGTGCTGCGCGACCGGTTGTTCGCGTCGCTGTCCACCGCCGAGCCCGAGGTGGAGTCGGGGTTCGGCGTCTCCGGCGGCGCGCTGCAGCCGGGCGCGCTGGCCGACTGGCTGACCCGCAACGCCCCCGCGGGCAGTCGCCTCGGCCTGGCCTGCGCCGGCCGGTGGAGCAGCCACGGCGGTGACCTGCAGAGCATCGCGCTGTCCACCGCTGACGGCACGGGCGTGTATATCGACGTCGCGGAGCTGACCGAGGACGACGACGCGGCGTTGGCCCGGTGGTTGGCCGACCCCGAGGTGTTCAAGGCCGGTCACGACGTGAAGGGGCCGCTGCACGCGATCCGCCACCGCGGATGGAGCGTCGCCGGCCTGAGCAGCGACACGGCCCTGGCGGCCTACCTGGTGCGGCCGGGGCAGCGCTCCTTCGCGCTGCCCGACCTCGTGGTGCGCTACCTGCAGCGGGAACTGCGCTCGGACGACTCCGGCGGGGACGGGCAGATGTCGCTGCTGGAGGACGCCTCCGCCGAGCGCGAGCGGATCGCCGACGGCGAGATCGTGCGGGCGCGGGCTATCGCCGAGCTGGCGGACACTTTGGACGCCGAGCTCGACCGGATGGAGTCCCGCGGGCTGCTCACCGATCTCGAGCTTCCGCTGCTGCAGGTCCTCGGGGAACTGGAGGAGGCCGGCATCGCGGTGGACACCGCGCAGCTGGACGAGCTCAGCGGCGACTTCGCCGCGCGGGTGAAGCAGGCCGAGCAGGACGCGCACCGGGTGCTCGACGAGGCCGGTGCCGAGGTGGGCGCGGTCAACCTCGGTTCGCCCAAGCAGCTGCAGACGGTGCTGTTCGACAAGCTGGGCATGCCGAAGACGAAGCGCACCAAGACCGGCTACACCACCGACGCCGAGGCGCTGCAGACGCTGTACGAGAAGACCGAGCACCCGTTCCTGCAGCACCTGCTGGAACACCGCGACGCCGCGCGGCTGAAGACCACTGTGGACGGGCTGATCAAGGAGATCGCCGATGACGGCCGGATCCACACCACGCTGAACCAGACGATCGCCGCCACCGGTCGGCTGTCCTCGACCGAGCCGAACCTGCAGAACATCCCGATCCGCACGGAGGAGGGGCGGCGCATCCGCGAGGCCTTCGTCGTCGGCGGGGGCTACGCGGAGCTGATGACCGCCGACTACAGCCAGATCGAGATGCGGATCATGGCCCACCTCTCCGGTGACAGCGGGCTGATCGAGGCCTTCCGGTCCGGTGAGGACCTGCACAACTTCGTGGCCTCGCAGGCCTTCGGCGTGCCGATGGAGGAGGTGGAGCACGAGCTGCGCCGCCGCGTCAAGGCGATGTCCTACGGGCTTGCCTACGGGTTGTCGGCCTACGGGCTGAGCCAGCAGCTGCGCATCTCCGCGGAGGAGGCGCGCGAGCACATGGACGCCTACTTCGCGCGGTTCGGCCGGGTGCGGGACTACCTGGAGGAGGTGGTCGACCGGGCGCGCAAGGACGGTTACACCTCGACGATCCTCGGGCGGCGCCGGTACTTGCCCGACCTGCTCAGCGACAACCGCCAGCGGCGGGAGATGGCCGAGCGCATGGCGCTGAACGCGCCCATCCAGGGCAGTGCCGCCGACATCATCAAGGTGGCGATGCTCGAGGTGCACCGCGCCCTGGGCGAGGGCGGTTTCCGCTCGCGGATGCTGCTGCAGGTGCACGACGAGCTCATCATCGAGCTCGCCGAGGGCGAGCGGGAGGACGTCGAGCGGCTCGTGCGGGAGAAGATGGCCGCGGCCCACGAGCTGGACGTGCCGCTGGAGGTCTCCGTCGGCGTGGGGCGTTCCTGGGACAGCGCCGCGCACTGAGCGGTTCCGGCGACAACGGTTCCGGGCGGGGCCCGGAACTGCGGACCGCCTGATCCGGTGCGGACGACGCCGGATAGCCTGCCCGGGCGACCCGCGGAGGAGGAGCATGATCAGTATCGACAGAGTGGACCATCTGGTCCTCACCGTCGCGGATGTCGATCGGGCGATCGAGTTCTACGAGCGGATGCTCGGGATGACGCCGGTGAGCTTCCCCGAGGGCCGGCGCGGCGTGAGCTTCGGTGAGCAGACCATCAAGCTGCACGCGGCCAACGAGTTGGTGGCGCCGACGGCGACGCATCCCGTGCCGGGCTCGGCGAACCTGTGCTTCATCACCACCAACGCCCTCAGCGAGGTGCAGGAGCACCTGCGCAACAACGACGTGCGCATCGAGGAGGGGCCGGTCAGCCGCATCGGCGCGCGCGGTGTCATCACGTCGTTGTACGTGCGCGACCCGGACGGGAACCTGCTCGAGATCGCCCGCTACGACGAGCCGGCGGAGTGAGCGCCCCGCGCTCCTGCGGAGAGCACGGCCCGCGCGGGCCGTCGGCGGCCGTGGTCCCGGACGAACGACTGCACGTCGTCCGGGGCCACGGCCGGTTTCGTCCCGCCGGGCGCTGTTCCGCGGGGCGTGCGGCCCGGGCGCAGGCGGTTCCGCGCGGATCCCGCGCGTTCAGCTGCGCGTGCCGGGCGGGGCCCGTGCGCGCCCGCGAGCCCGCCCGGTGCTGCCGCCTCACAGGGCCAGCTCGGGTTTGAGCCGCTGGGGGCTCCACACCCGCTGCCGCCAGGCGGCGACGGTGCTCAGCAGCAGCCCGGCGACGAGGTACCCGCCGAGCACGAGTGCGGCGGTGCCCGCTTCTCCCAGCACCCCGCCGTAGATCAGCTGCCGCAGCGCGTCGACGACGTAGCCCAGCGGCAGCACCGCGTGCAGCGGGTGCAGCACCTCCGGCGTGGTCTGCCACGGGAAGGTCCCGCCCGCGGTGACCAGCTGCAGCACGAGGACCACCAGCGCGATGAACTTGCCCTTGGGGCCGAAGGCGGCGTTGAGCGCGTGCACCACCGCGGTGAACGCGAACGAGGTCAGCAGCAGGAAGCCGAGCGTCCACCAGGGGTGTGCGGGGGTGACCCCGATCCCGTGGGCCACGACGACGTACAGCAGCACCGCCTGCACCACGCCGACGACCGCCGCCGGCAGCCAGCCGCCGAGCGCGACCCGCCAGGCGGGGGTGCCCGCGGCGAGGGCGCGCTGCGACAGCGGGCGCATCAGCAGGAACAGCACGAACCCGCCGATCCACAGCGCCAGCCCGAGGAAGTAGGGCGCGAGCCCGGCCCCGTAGGTGCCCGCCTCGGTCTGCGCCGCTTCGTCGATGCCGACCGGGTCGCCGATCGTGTCCGCCGTGGCGGTTCGGGTCCGCGCGTCGGGGTTGGGGATGTCGTCGACGCCGGAGCGCAGTTGCGAGGCGAGCTCGTCGGATCCGTCGACGAGGCGGTCGGAACCGGCGTCCAGCTGACCGGCGCCGCTGTGGAGCTGGTCCGCGCCGGAGGCGAGCTCCCGCGTTCCGGACAGCGCCTCGTGCTGTCCCCGCTGCAGTTCCTGCGCCCCGTCGGCGAGCCGTCCCGCTCCTCGGTGGGCCTGCTGGATGGCGCTGGTCATCTGCGGGGCGGCCTCGGCGAGGGCCTGGTTGCCGTCGGCGACCTGCCGGGAGCCGTCGGCGAGCGCGCGGACCCGGGAGACCTGCTGCTGCACCTCGTCGTTGGCGTTGGACACGGGGTTGTCGTCGAGGTCGGCGATGATGCGCTGGACCTGCTCCTCGTCCACGCCGGCCTCGCGCAGCGTCTCGGCCGTGCGCTGCTGCACCTCGTCGGTGTGCGCGGCGAGCTGCTGCGACGCGGAGCCGAGCTCCTCGGCGCGCGCGGCGAGCTCCTCGTTCCCCTCGGCGACCTTCTCCGACCCCTCGGCGAGCTGCTGGGTCTGCTGCGGCAGCGAGGAGGTGCGCTCGGCCAGCTGTCCGAGGCCGGTGTGCAGCTCGGCGCTGCCGTCGGCGAGCTGGTCGGCGCCGCCGGCGAGCTGCTGCTGCCCGTCGAGCAGTTCGTGCGCACCGCTGGAGAGCTCCCCGGAGCCCTGGCGCGCCTGGTCGATGCCGTCGTCGAGCTGGTGGGCGCCGTCGGCGAGCTGCCCCGCGCCGCCGGCGGCCTGGGCGGTCTTGTCGTGCACGGTGCCGAAGCCCATGAGCAGCTGCTCGGCGGCCTCGCTGCCCGCGTCGGTGGCGACGGCGCGCTGCACCTGGGAGGCGACGCGATCGGCGATGGTGCCGACGAGGTAGTTGTTGGCGTCGTTGGTGATCACGCCGAGCTGGGCCCGGCGCGGTTCGAAATCGCCGGGGGAGAGCAGCGCCGCGGAGAAGTCGTGCGGCACGACGAGGGCGAACGAGTAGTCGCCGTGCGCGACGCCGTTGCGCGCCCGCTGCTCGGTGGTCTTCTCCCAGCTGAACGCGTCGGAGGAGGTCAGCTCGTCGTAGACCTTCTGCCCGGCTTGCAGTCGGCTGCCGTCGTCGCGCTGCGCGCCGGCGTCGTTGATGACGACGGCGGCGGGCACGCCGTCCAGGCGCCCGTACGGGTCCCAGTTGGCGTAGATGTACAGCGCGCCGTACAGCAGGGGGACGAGCGTGACCGCCACGAGGGCGAGTGTGGGCAGCTTGCCCGAGGTCAGCCGTCGCAGCTCGGTCGCGGCGATGCGCAGCGTGCTCATTCGGTACCTTCCCCGGTTTCCGAAGTGGACGGTGTGGTGGTGCGGTTGTCGGTGCCGAGGAACGCGGTGGGGGCAGCGAGCTTCTCCGCGGAGTGCGGGGCGCACAGCACCGCGACGGTCAGCCCGCGCCCGGCCATCTCGCGGGCGAGCGCGTACCAGCGCTCGGGCGGGCCGCCGTGCCGGTCGGGCGCGTCGAAGAGGAGCGCCCGGGTCCGGCGCCCGGCGCGGGCGAGCTCGGCGAGCAGTCGCGTGCGGTGCGCGCCGGGCAGGTTCTCGAAGCGCTCCTCGGCGTGCCCGTGCAGATCGTGCTCGGCGAGCCAGGCGCGGACGGCCCGGCGCCCGGACCTGCGGCCGGCGAGGCTGAGGCCTTCGGCGGTTACCTGCCGGACGGGCACCGCCTCCTCGGGCGCGGTGATCCCGGGGGCGTCCACGACGTCCACCCGGCGGCGCAGGGCGCGGGCGTCGAGCGCCCCGTCTAGGCGCACGGTTCCCCGGGCGGGTTTGATCCGCCCGGACAGCGCCAGGGCGAGTGCGGTGCGCGCGGTGGCGGAGTCCCCCGCGATCAGCAGCGGCTCCCCCTCCTGGACGCGCAGCGAGGTGGGGGCGAGCAGCGGGCCGTGCGCCCCGACGACCCCGACCCCCTCCGCGACGATTTCCACGCCGGCTCCTTCCCCGGGTGCGCCGGCCGCGCGTGGTCACCGCAACGCGGAAGCCGGGCGCACCTCCCATATCGTCCACAGTGGGCGGTACCCCTGCCGGGGCCAGAACACCGAGGACAGCGGATTGGCTGGGTTGTAGTGCAGGAAGCTGCCGACGGCCCCGGCGCGGGCGAACTCCGCGTGCGCCGCGGCCATCAGCTCCCGGCCGATGCCGGACTCCCGGGCTGTTTCGCGCACCGCCACGCAGTTGACGTAGCCCCAGGTGCCCGGGCGGAGCCGGTTGCCCGCGGGCGAGGTGGCGGCGTCGACCCAGCCGCACTCGGCGAGCCCCAGCGGCGTGCCGTCCTCCCGCTCCGCGAGCCAGACGGGGTCGGCTGAGCGCAGCCGCATCTGCGCGGCGGCCCGCTTCAGGTGCGGAGCGTTCGGGCGGTACACCGAGGCGCCGACCAGCGCGGCGTAGGCGAGTTCGGTGAGTCCGAGGTCGACCACGGCGTCGAGATCGGCGGGGCCGGCCCGACGCATTTTTACGGTACCACTTGGTTCCGTATCTCGTGCGGGGTCCGTGACGCGGATCGCCACCTGCGTCAGCGGTGTGCACCCGTGGTCGAGGAAGGCCCTGGTCGCGGCGATGTCCCGGCACGGCCACGCGATGACGCAGGCCGAATCCGGATCGATGTGCTCCCGCTCGGACAGGCGCTCCCGCCAGGCGCGCAGCAGCGTGTCCATCCCCTCCCGGGGGGCGCGGCCGACGAGCGGGTACAGCTCGAAGACCTCGCGGGCCTGCCACAGGCTGCGGAACGAACCCGGCTCGTTGAGGGTGCGCGTGAGCGTGCCCGCCACGTCCCGACCGGACGGAGTGCGCGCGAGCAGCGGCTCGCCCTCCGGCAGCAGGTAGCGGTCGGGCAGCGCCCGGTCCAGCTCGGCGAAGCGCCGGCACTGGGCGTCCCACAGCTCGCGCGCACTGCTCAACGACATGCCTTTCCGGTCGACGGCTGGCGGTTCACCGGGCCGGGCTCCCGCGTGCGGGGAGCGGACGGTCGTGCGGGATCCGCCGCGCCCGCGGCGGTGTGGTGCGGCCCGGGGCAGGGCTTCGTTGTACAGCACCGGGAATCCGCCGCGCCGGGCCGCCGCGGCCCCCGCTGGCGATGGGGCGAGCCTAAGCCTTGCGGCGGCACACGAAGATGGCCGTGCCCGGGAACAGCCTCCCGCGCAGCGGGCTCCACTGCCCCCACACCTCGGTGTGGCCCTCGGGCCACTCCGGCTCGACGAGGTCGAGCAGGTCGAACTCGGCCTCGTGCAGCTGGCGCACGTAGTCGCCGAGGGTGCGGTGGTGCTCCACGTACGTCGGCCGGTCCTCGGCGTCCACCTCGACGTAGGGCGTGCGGTCGAAATAGGACTGCGTCGCCGTCAGCCCCACCGGTCCGGGGTCGTCCGGGAAGATCCACCGCATCGGGTGCGTCACGGCGAACACCCAGCGACCGCGCGGGCGCAGCACCCGGGCCACCTCGCGCATCACGGCACCGGAGTCGGCCACGAACGGCACCCCGCCGAAGGCGGAGCAGGCCGCGTCGAAGGAGTCCGCGGCGAACGGCAGGCAGTCGGCGCTCGCCTGCACCAGCGGCACCGCTGTGCCCGTGCTCACCGCGCCGGCGGCGGCGTGCCGCAGCATGCCCGCGGAGATGTCGATCCCCACCGGACGCGCCCCCCGCTCGGCCAGCCAGCGCGAGCACGCGGCCGCGCCGCACCCGATCTCGAGCACGCGCTCGCCGCGGATCTCGCCGAGCAGCCCGGCGTCCTGCTCGCGGAGGCCCTCCGGGCACCAGAGGAAGTCGCGGCTGCCGAGGAACTCGCCGTGCTCGGCCTGGTACTCGTCCGCATCGGCGTCCCACCACAGCTTGTTCGCCGCGCGGGACTCGGCCGCGCTGGCGGTGCGTTGGGCCACGCCGGCGGTGCCGAGCGCGCGCTCCGCGGCCCGCTCGCTGGGGTCTGGCACGGATGTCCTCCACCGATTGTTGGTACCAGGTCCTCGTGGAGTATCGTGGACGCGCAGAAGCACTGGTGGTCGGGTGGACCGCGGTTTGCCCGGCGATCGAGGGACGCGTACTATACCGGCCGCGCCATGGGTCTTTCGCGGGTCCTTTCGGTATCCCCCTGGGGCTCCTTCCGCATCGGATGCCGCCGGGTGGGAAATCCTCCAGTGGTTCACCTCCGCGGTCTGCGGCCCGCGGCACTGCTGGTCGCCGCGAGGTGGGCACGTACCGTGCTCACCACCGGAAAGCCCAGCGCAGAGCAAGGAATTGTAAACCAGCGACCAACCTATCCGTACCGGAGCAACCCACCTGATGTCCACCGACACCACCACCGTCCCGACTGCAACCGCCCAGGCCCCTCAGGTCGCAGTGAACGACGTCGGGACGGAGGAGGACTTCCTCGCCGCCGTCGACCAGACCATCAAGTACTTCAACGATGGCGACATCGTGGAGGGCACCATCGTCAAGGTCGACCGCGACGAGGTGCTGCTTGACATCGGCTACAAGACCGAGGGCGTCATCCCCTCGCGCGAGCTGTCGATCAAGCACGACGTCGATCCCGCCGAAGTCGTCGCCGTCGGCGACTTCATCGAAGCCCTTGTCCTGCAGAAGGAGGACAAGGAAGGCCGCCTGATCCTGTCCAAGAAGCGCGCGCAGTACGAGCGCGCCTGGGGCACCATCGAGGACCTCAAGGAGAAGGACGAGCCGGTGCGCGGCACCGTCATCGAGGTCGTCAAGGGCGGCCTCATCCTCGACATCGGCCTGCGCGGCTTCCTCCCCGCCTCGCTGGTGGAGATGCGCCGCGTGCGCGACCTGCAGCCCTACGTGGGCCGGGAGCTCGAGGCGAAGATCATCGAGCTGGACAAGAACCGCAACAACGTGGTGCTGTCCCGCCGCGCCTGGCTGGAGCAGACCCAGTCCGAGGTCCGCAGCGAGTTCCTCAACCAGCTGCAGAAGGGCCAGGTCCGCAAGGGCGTCGTGTCCTCCATCGTCAACTTCGGTGCGTTCGTGGACCTCGGTGGCGTTGACGGACTGGTGCACGTCTCCGAGCTCTCCTGGAAGCACATCGACCACCCGAGCGAGGTCGTCGAGGTCGGCCAGGAGGTCACCGTCGAGGTGCTCGACGTGGACATGGACCGCGAGCGGGTCTCGCTGTCGCTGAAGGCCACGCAGGAGGACCCCTGGCGGCAGTTCGCGCGGACCCACGCGATCGGCCAGATCGTCCCGGGCCGCGTCACCAAGCTGGTGCCGTTCGGCGCGTTCGTCCGCGTCGACGAGGGCATCGAGGGCCTGGTGCACATCTCCGAGCTGGCCGAGCGCCACGTGGAGATCCCGGAGCAGGTCGTCCAGGTCGGCGACGAGGTGATGATCAAGGTCATCGACATCGACCTGGAGCGCCGCCGCATCTCGCTGTCGCTGAAGCAGGCCAACGAGGGCTTCGTGCCGGACTCGGACTTCGACCCGAGCCTGTACGGCATGGAGGCCGAGTACGACAACGAGGGCAACTACATCTACCCCGAGGGCTTCGACCCGGAGGCCGGCGAGTGGAAGCCGGGCTACGAGAAGGCCCGCGAGGAGTGGGAGCGCCAGTACTCGGAGGCCTACACCCGCTACGAGAAGCACATGGCGCAGGTGGCCAAGGCCCGCCAGGCCGACGCCGAGGCGGCGGCCGCCGAGGCCGCCGGCGGCGGTGCTGCCGCGGCTTCCGAGGAAGCCGACGAGGAGCAGGCCTCCGGCGACTACTCCTCGGCCTCCGAGGAGCAGCAGCAGAGTGGTGGCGGCCAGCAGCAGGACACCTCCGGTTCGCTGGCCAGCGACGCCCAGCTGGCCGCGCTGCGGGAGAAGCTCTCCGGCGGTGCGTGAGCCGCTGAGCGGTCGTGGCAGCCTCCGCATCGCGGTGGGTTGACGGTCCGCACGGTTGCACGGGGCCCGTGTTCGAGCGATTCGGACACGGGCCCCGTTGCGTCTCGGGCGGGTTCCGGGGAGTGCGCGCAGCACGGGCCGCGTCCGCCCGCGGCGCGGGATCAGCGGCTCTGGGTCGCTCGCCCTGCTCCGCGCGGTGCGCCCGACCCCTGGCAGGATGATCGCCGTGTTGCGCGTGGGACTCAGCGGAGGCATCGGCTCGGGCAAGTCGACGGTGGCGCGGCGGCTCGCCGAGCACGGTGCGGTGGTCATCGACGCGGATGCGCTCGCCCGGGAGGTGGTCGCACCGGGCACCGACGGGCTCGCGGCGCTCGTGCAGCGGTTCGGCGAGGAGGTCCTCGACGACAGCGGGGCGCTGAACCGCTCCGCGCTGGCCGCCAGGGCCTTCCGGGACGAAGAGGCCCGGGCGGACCTCAACGCGATCACCCATCCGCGCATCGGCGAGCTGACCCGGCAGCGGATGGCCGAGGCCCCGGACGACGCCGTGGTGGTGCACGACATGCCGCTGCTCGTGGAATCCGGAACCGAAGCGGACTACCACCTCGTGGTCGTCGTGGACGCGCCGGAGGGCACGCGCGTGCAGCGGCTGGTCGAGCGCGGCCTGGACGCCGCGGACGCGCGGGCCCGCATCCGCGCGCAGGCCACCACCGAGCAGCGCCGCGCCGCCGCGGACGTGTGGCTGGACAACACGGGCACCGCCGAGGAGCTCCGGACCGCCGCCGACGAGGTGCACGAGCACCGGCTGCGGCCGTTCGAGCGGAACGTGCGGCTGCACCGCGGTGCGGCCCCCGGCCCGCCGCGGCTGGTGGAGCCGGACCCCGCGTGGCCGCAGCAGGCCCGGCGCCTGGCGGCCCGCATCCGGAAGGCCGCGGGGGAGCTCGCGCTGCGCGTCGACCACGTCGGTTCCACCCCGGTCGGCGAGCTGCCCGCCCGGGACGTGCTCGACCTGCAGCTGACCGCGGGCTCGCCGGAGCAGGCCGAACGGCTCGCCGATCCCTTGGCCGCCGCCGGCTTCCCGCCGGTCGGTGCGGCCGGCGCGGGCGCGCGCCTGCACGCGGCCGCGGACCCGCAGCGCCCGGTGCACCTGCGGGTGGCAGTTCGGGGCGCGGAGCAGTGGTGGTTCGCGCTGCTGCTGCCGGAGTGGCTGCGCGCGTTCCCGGACGAGCGCGCCCAGTACGCGGCGCTGAAGCGCCGGCTGGCCGAGCGCTACGCCGCCGATGCCGACGGTGAGCGCTACGCCGCGGCGAAGGAGTCCTGGTTCGCGGAGACCTTGGTCAAAGTCCGACGGTGGACGGCCGAGACCGGGCGGGACGTGCCGGCCCCGGAATGACCGGCTGGTCCGACGTGACCGGCTGACCCGGAGCGATCGGACGGCCCACACCGCGGGTGCGCCGGGTGCGGCGACCGGTGCGCCCGACCCCGCACGGCGCTCACCGGTGCACGCGGTGCGCCTGCGACTCCAGCGGCCTGCGGGGAGCGGGCAGCGCTGCGGACCCGTCGAGGCCGTGCGCGGCCAGCCAGCCGTCCAGGCCGCCGTGCGCGCCGAGCTCGGTGAGGGTGCGATGCATCGTGCGCAGGGCGGTGTCGGCTTCGTGCCGCCGGATCCTGCCGCTCGCCACGGCGCTGCCGAACTCCTCCGAGCGCACGATCCGGGGGCGGCGCTGGTCCGGCAGTTCGAGTCCGAGCAGCAGGTCGGCGCAGGCCCACGAGGAGGTGTCCGCTTCGATGTGGGCGGCGGTGAGCAGGCTGGCGCTCGGCCGCGAGTGGCGCCGCCGCGGGCGGAAGCGGGTCAGGCGGACACCGGCCTCGGGCAGCAGCCAGACGTGCTCGCCCGCGTGTTCGCTGGCGTGGGGCGTGTCGTACTCGACCTCCAAGCCCCACTGCTCGACGCGGCACTGCTGCAGGCTGTCGACGCCGCTGGCGTGCCGCCGCCGGGCGTCGCGGACGTCGATCACTTCCACGAGTTCAGGGGAAATCGGCGGTGTCACAGTACGCGACTGTAACGCTCTCGAACGTGGTACGGGTGGCGTCGAGCCTGCATTCCGATAACCATTCCGCGGCCCGGTGGTCTCAATTCCGTGTCACCATCCGTGACTACCGTGATGGCGGTATCAGCGGTTTGCGTGACACGGAAGCCTCGGTGGGTTGTTCCGGCCAGGACAGCTCGATGCCCTGGTCCTGCAACCAGCGCGGCAGGTCGTAGTCGTACCGGGCCAGCCCGTCGACCGTGGTGCAGGCGATGTGCAGCGCGCGCTGCGCCGTCTCCGTGTCCAGCAGGCCGGACTGCACCGCCAGGACGAACTCGTCGTAGTCGAGCACCTGCGCGTCGCTGCGGTGGCGGACCTCGATGTCCAGGTAGTAGTCGGTGCTGCGCCACCGGATCTCACCGGTTTCGATGCCGACCACGTCCAGGTAGAAGTCCAGGTCCCGCTCGTGCCCGGGACGCCAGGACCAGCGGGTCACCCGCAGCCCGAGATCGGGCAGCAGCCAGGACCGCAGCCCGGCCAGCCGCGGGTGCCCGGGCATGGAACGGGCCAGGTACAGCCCGAACGGGGTGCGGCGGTACTCGTGGACCCGCCGCACCTGCCGTTTCGGATCGGTGTTGGTCCGGGCGGGCAGGTCGAACACCTCGACCTTCGGCGGGTGCACGGCCGGGCCCGGCCGGTCGCTGATCGCGCGCTGAGTGGTCACGGCAACAACTGTAGGCGCAGCACCCTGCGCAGGGCAGTCCTTGACGCCCGGCGGCGGGGCCGGTAAGCAGCTCCGCTGCGCTGGGGAGCAGGCGTGCGACGAGGGGAAACGACCGGTTCCGGAATCACGGGGAGGTGCTGCCGCCACCGGGTCCGCCGCTCGGCGTGTCGCAGGCGTGCGGGAGCCCGCGCGGCGCACGATGTCGGTGCGACCTCGTAGGCTGGGAACCGTGGCATTCGCGACTGAGCACCCCGTACTGGCGCACTCCGAGTTCCGCCCGGTCAGCGACATCCCGCGGTCCGGGGGGACCTTCGAGGTCGTCAGCGACTACCAGCCCGCCGGTGACCAGCCCCAGGCGATCGACGACCTGGAACGGCGGATCAACACCGGGGAGACCAACGTGGTGCTGCTCGGGGCCACGGGCACCGGCAAGTCCGCGACGGCGGCCTGGCTGATCGAGCGGGTCCAGCGGCCCACGCTCGTGCTCGAACCGAACAAGACCCTGGCCGCGCAGATCGCCAACGAGCTGCGCGGGTTCTTCCCGAAGAACGCGGTCGAGTACTTCGTCAGCTACTACGACTACTACCAGCCCGAGGCCTACGTCCCGCAGACCGACACCTACATCGAGAAGGACTCCTCGGTCAACGAGGACGTGGAGCGGCTGCGGCACTCGGCCACGTCCAACCTGCTCAGCCGGCGCGACTGCGTGGTCGTCTCCTCCGTGTCCTGCATCTACGGCCTGGGCACGCCGCAGTCGTACCTCGACCGGTCGATCTTCCTCGAGGCCGGAGCGGAGGTCGACCGCGACGTGTTCCTCCGCGCGCTCGTGGACGTGCAGTACCAGCGCAACGACGTGGCCTTCCAGCGCGGCACGTTCCGCGTGCGCGGCGACACGGTCGAGGTGATCCCCGCCTACGAGGAGCTGGCCGTGCGCGTGGAGTTCTTCGGCGACGAGGTGGAGAAGCTGCACTACCTGCACCCGCTCACCGGCGACGTGGTCCGCGAGGTCTCCGACCTGCGCATCTTCCCCGCGACGCACTACGTGGCCAGCCCGGAGCGGATGGAGCAGGCCATCCGCGGCATCGAGGAGGAGCTGCAGGAGCGGCTGTCCACGCTCGAGCAGCAGAACAAGCTGCTCGAGGCGCAGCGGCTGCGCATGCGCACGCAGTACGACGTGGAGATGATGCGCCAGGTCGGGTTCTGCTCGGGCATCGAGAACTACTCGCGGCACATCGACGGCCGCGAGGCGGGCTCCGCGCCGGCGACGCTGCTGGACTACTTCCCGGAGGACTTCCTGCTCGTCATCGACGAGTCGCACGTGACCGTGCCGCAGATCGGCGGCATGTACGAGGGCGACGCCTCGCGCAAGCGCACGCTCGTCGAGCACGGTTTCCGCCTGCCCAGCGCCATGGACAACCGCCCGCTGACTTGGGAGGAGTTCAGCGATCGGATCGGCCAGGCGGTGCACATGTCGGCCACGCCCGGCCCGTACGAGATGGCGCGCAGCGGTGGCGAGTTCGTCGAGCAGGTGATCCGCCCGACCGGCCTGGTCGACCCGGAGGTCGTGGTCAAGCCGACCGAGGGGCAGATCGACGACCTCGTGCACGAGGTGCGCCGGCGCGCCGAGGCCGACGAGCGGGTGCTGGTGACCACGCTGACGAAGAAGATGGCCGAGGACCTCACCGACTACCTGCTGGAGCTCGGCATCCGCGTGCGCTACTTGCACTCGGAGGTGGACACGTTGCGGCGGGTGGAGCTGCTGCGGCAGCTGCGGCTCGGCGACTACGACGTGCTCGTCGGCATCAACCTGCTGCGCGAGGGGCTGGACCTGCCGGAGGTCTCGCTGGTGTCCATCCTGGACGCCGACAAGGAGGGATTCCTGCGCTCGGAGACCAGCCTCATCCAGACGATCGGCCGCGCGGCGCGCAGCGTGTCCGGCCAGGTGCACATGTACGCCGACGAGATCACCGACTCGATGCGCAACGCCATCGACGAGACCAACCGGCGGCGCGCCAAGCAGATGGCCTACAACGAAGAGCACGGCATCGACCCGCAGCCGCTGCGCAAGGAGGTCGACGACATCCTCGACCGGGTCTACAAGGAGGCCGAGGACACCGAGGAGAGCGTCGAGGTCGGCGGTTCCGGGCGCAACCAGTCGCGCGGGAAGAAGCCCAGCGGGGAGAACGTGGCCACCAGCTCCGGGCTGGTGTCCGACCGCGATCCCAAGCAGATGCCCCGCGCCGAGCTGGCCGACCTGATCCAGCAGCTCAACGACCAGATGATGAACGCGGCCCGCGAGCTGCAGTTCGAGCTGGCCGCGCGGCTGCGCGACGAGATCGAGGACCTGAAGAAGGAGCTGCGCGGCATGGACGAGGCCGGGATCCAGTAGCGGTCGTGGCTCAGCTGGGCTCTGCCGGAGGTCCCCTCCCGGCTGAGCCCTCGCCGCGAGCAGTCGGTACGGGTGGTCATCAGGAGGAGTGCGGTGGGCATCGGGGTGCAGGTCACGTTCGACGCGCACGATCCGGCGCGGTTGGCGGGGTTCTGGGCGGCGGCGCTCGGCTACGAGGTCGAGCCACCACCGCCCGGTTTCTCCTCGTGGGAGCAGGTCGGTGAGCACCTCGGTCTGCCCCGGGAGCAGTGGGACGCCTTCTCCGCGGTGGTCGACCCGGACGGTGCCGGTCCGCGCGTGTTCTTCCAGCGCGTTACGGAGGGCAAGAGCGCGAAGAACCGGATGCACCTCGACGTCAACATCAGCAGGCGCGGCTCGCCCCCGTCCGACGCCGCCGCGGCGCGGGCTCGCATCAGCGAGCACGTGACAGCGTTGGAGGAGCTGGGCGCCGCGGTGCTCTACGAGAACGACCAACCGCACGGGTACTGCGTCGTCATGACCGATCCCGAGGGCAACGAGTTCTGCGTGCAGTGATGCGGTGGGGCGAAGCTCCGCAGCCTGCCCGGTCGGCGTGATCCGCAGCCACATTGGATTCGTTCCAGTGTGCGCAATTTTCATGAAAATTGCGCACACTGGAATCGTTCAAAAGAGGAATTTGCAGGTCACCGGGGATTTCGGGGGAGCGCACCTGATACAGCGCCCGGCGAGTCGGGTGCCTCCGGAAGCGTGTCGCGGGAACGCTGCAGCGCCGACGGGACCGTCGCGGGGCGGTCGCCGGGGGCCGCCGCGGGGACGCGGCGGCCCCCGGTGTCAGGCGAAGGCGCTCAGGCCGGTCACGGACTTGCCGACGATGAGGGTGTTCATCTCCCGCGAGCCCTCGAAGGAGTAGATCGCCTCGGCGTCGGCGAACAGCTTCGCCACCTCGTAGTCGAGGACGATGCCGTTGCCGCCGAACAGCTCGCGGGCCCAGGCGACGACCTCGCGCATCCGCGTGGTGGCCACGGCCTTGGCCAGCGCGGCCTGGTCGGCCCCGGCGCGGTTCTGCTCGGTGAGCTCGTTGAGCCGGACGACGATGCCGAACACGCTGGTGATGTTGCCGAGCATCTTCACCAGCAGGTCCTGGATCATCTGGAACGAGCCGATGGGTTTGCCGAACTGCTGGCGCCCGACCGCGTAGTCGCGAGCCAGCTCGTAGGCGCGCACGGCCACGCCCAGGGCTTGCCAGGCCACGCCGCCGCGCGTGGAGGCGAGCACCTTGGCCGTGTCGCGGAAGCTGTTGATGTTCTGCAGCCGGTTGTGCTCCGGCACGCGCACGTCGTCCAGCGTGATGTCGGCGTTCTCCACAGCGCGCAGGGCGATCTTGCCCTCGATCTTGCTGGCGCTGAAACCGGGCGTGCCCTTCTCCACGACGAAGCCCTTGATCTGCCCGTCGGCCTCGTCGTGGGCCCACACGACGACGAGGTCGGCGAACGTGCCGTTGCCGATCCACCGCTTCGCGCCGTTGAGCACCCACTCGTCCCCTTCGCGGCGCGCGGTGGTGCGCATGCCGCCGGCGACGTCCGAGCCGCCTTCGGGCTCGGTCAGGGCGAAGGCGCCGATGCGGTTCATCTCGACCATGTCCGGCATCCACCGGTCGCGCTGCTCCTGGTCCCCGCCGCCGTAGATGCTGCCCATGGCGAGTCCGGTGTGGACACCCGAGAACACCGCCAGGGAGGGGTCGATGCGGTTGAGCTCGAGGTTGAGGAACCCGCTGAACAGCGAACTGCGCTTGCGGCCGTCGCCGTACTCGGGGTACTGGTAGCGGGCCAGCTGCAGGTGGGCGAACTTCTCGACGACCTCGAAGGGGAACTGCGCGTTCTCCCAGGCGCGCGCGGCGATCGGCTTGATCTCGCGCTCCAGGTACTCGCGCAGTTCGGCGAGCTCGGCGCGCTCGGACTCGTCGAGGTGTTCGGCGTAGCCGAAGAAGTCCGGGGTCGTGTTGGCCTGCTTGGGCATCGTCTCCTCCTGGTTTCAGCGTTGCGCGGCGCTGTGCAGCGCCGCGTCGAGTGCGAGGTGCTTGCGGTCGCGCAGGGCGCTGCGGCGCCGGTGCTCCTCAGGGCCGGACCCGTAGGCGTTCTCCGTCTGCTCGGAGATCGCGGCGACCGCGGCGTCGTTCATCTCCGGACGGCCGAGTTCCTCCCACTGCTCGGCCATGCCTGCGCCGAGGTGCTCCATCATGTGCCGGATGCCGCCGGGGCCGCCGCCGAGGTGGAAGCTCTCGAACGGCCCGACGGTGGCGTAGCGCTGGCCGAGCGAGTTCTTCATCACCGCGTCGAGCTCACCGACGTCGACGACACCGTCGAGCACCAGCGAGATCGCCTCGCGCATGATGCTGCTCTGCAGCCGGTTGGCGACGAATCCGGGGACTTCCCCGTGCACGCGGATCGGTGCCTTGCCGATGCGGCCGTAGAACTCCTGCATCGCGGCCACCGTGGACTCGGCGGTCGCGCTTCCGGGGACGAGCTCCACCAGTGGCACCACGTGCGGCGGGTTGAACGGGTGGGCGATGAGCACGCGGCTCGCCGCCGGATCCGCCAGTTCCGCGGCGATGTCGGAGGCGACCAGGCCGGAGCTGGAGGAGGCGAGCACGGCCCCGGGCGGTGCGAGCTCGACGAGCTGGGCGAACAGCTCCCGCTTCGTCCGCAGCCGCTCCGGGCCGTTCTCCTGCACCAGGTCGACCCCGGACACGGCCTCGGACAGCTCGGAGGTGGTGGTGATCCGTTCGCGCAACTGCGCGGTCTCGATACCGGGCAGGCCCTCGGCGAGCTGGGGCAGGGCTTCGTCGAGCTGCTGCTGCAGGTCGTCGCGGGGATCGGACAGGCGCACCGCCATTCCTCGCGCGGCGTACAGCGCAGCCCAGGACAGTCCGATGGTGCCGGCTCCCACCACCGCCACTTCCGTCCACTGCGGATCGTTCTGCGGGGACATCGGATCCTCCCGCTCAAGCGAGGTAGTCGTGCACGGGGGCGGCCGGTGCGAGCGTGAGGTCGGTCAGGACGTGGCTGGCCGAGACCACCCGCCGCACGGGCAGGTCGGCCAGCGGAGCGAGCACGTGCTCGTGCAACTCCAGCCGGGCCGGCCCGGTGTGCGCTTCCTTGACCGCCACGTCGGTGATCTGGCTGCGGACCAGCTCGCAGACCCGGTGCGAGCCGTCGTAGTCCGGGACGATCTTGAGCATGAACGCCGGCGTGGTGATCTGCGCCTGCGCCTCGTCCGGGTCCAGCGGCGCGTGCTTGTAGCCCATGGTGGCCGTGGCCACCCGGACCGCGCCGTAGTCGAGCGTGCCCACCAGCGCACCGCGGTCGGGGTACAGCGCCGGGCTGCCCAGCGCCTTGGGGTAGGCGCTGACCTCCCGCCCGGAGGCGGTGGCGCCGAAGTCGTCCAGGTACATCGCGTGCAGGTACTCGCCGCGCTCCTCGCCGAGGCGCACCGGGATCGCCTGGCCCGCTTCGACGTAGGGCCCGAACGCGGTGACATCGCCCATCTTCATGATCTCGAAGCGCACCAGCGGTTCGTCGATCTCGAGCGGTTCGGGCACGGCGGCGCGCAGCGCGTCCGGATCGGTGCGGTAGACGATGTTGAGGTACTCCCGGTCGGTGAACCGGGGGCGGACCGGCGGGTAGGCGGGTGCGGTCAGCGGTGTGGTGACCGCCTGCAGGACCTCGTCGCGCGTCACCGGCCCCTCCACTCCGGAGCGCGCTTCTCCGCGAACGCGCGTGCTCCTTCGGCGAAGTCCGCGGAGTTGCGGAGGTGTTCGACCGCCTCGCGCTGGGCGGTGAGCGCGGTGTGCTCGGGTGCGCCGTCCCCGGCGCGCAGCACGGACTTCACCGCCGCCAGCGCCAGCGGGGCGTTCGCCCCGATCCGCTCGGCGAGCTCGAGGGCGGTGGACGCGGTCGAGCCGTCCGGAACGACCCGGTTGACCAGGCCGATCTCGGCCGCGTGCCGGGCGGGGATGGCCTCACCGGTGAGCAGCAGTTCCATCGCCAGGTGGTGCGGGATGCGCCGCGGCAGCCGCACGGTGCCACCACCGCCGGCGATGAGGCCGCGCTTGACCTCGGGCAGGGCGAAGGTGGCGCCGTCGGCGGCGACGATGAGGTCGCAGGACAGCGCGATCTCGAACCCGCCGCCGAGGGCGTAGCCCTCCACGGCCGCGATGAGCGGCTTGTCGTTGCGCGCCTCGGTGATGCCGGCGAATCCGCCGTCGGCGACCGCGGCGGATTCGCCGGCCGCGGCGGCCTTGAGGTCCATCCCGGCCGAGAACGTGCCGCCCGCGCCGGTGATCACACCGACGCGCAGGTCCTCGTCGCCGTGCAGCTCTTCGAGCGCGGCGGCGATGCCGTTGGCGACGGCGGAGTTGACCGCGTTGCGGCTGTCCGGGCGGTTGATCGTGATCAGCTGTGCGGCGCCGTGCTTTTCGGTGTGCACAGCGGTGTCCGGTGTGGACATCAGTTCTCCTCCTCGTCGGAGCGGTCCAGCTCGGCGAGGACCTCGTCGGTGTGCGTGCCGGGGATCGCGGCGTGCCGCCGGACCGACGGGGGCGTCGCGGAGAAGTTCACCGGGACGCCGACCACGCGGTAGGGGCCTTCGGTGGGGTGCTGCTCGAGCTCGAGCAGCCCGCCGTCGCGGACGTAGGGATCCTCGTCGGCTTCGTCGAGGCGCAGCACGGGGCCGACGGGCACGCTGTTCTTCGTGCACACCTCGATCCACTCGGCGGTGGTCAGGTTCGGGGTGACCTCTTCGATGAGCTGGGCGATGGTCTCGCCGTCGTGCTTGCTGTCGAGGGCGTCGTCGTTGAAGCGGGGGTCTTCGGCCAGGTCGGGGCGTCCGGCGGCCTGGAAGACGTCCCGGCAGTTCTTCGGCGTGTAGGGCATGATCATGACCAGGCCGTCCTTGGTGGGTCGGGCCCGGTGCCCCCGGTTCATGGACAGGGTGAACCCGGTCTCGCCGATCGGCGGCTCGAACGTCCTTCCCTGCAGGTGTTCGACGAGGTTGAACGACAGCAGCGTGTCGGCCATGGGGACCTCGACGAGCTGGCCCCGGCCGGTGGAGCGCTGGTGCACCAGCGCGGCCAGCACCGAGTAGGTGATGGTCAGTGCGGCGACCTTGTCGGCGAGGATGCTGGGCAGCACCACGGGGGAACCGATGTCGCCCGCGCGCTCGGCGATGTCCAGCAGTCCGGAGGCGGCCTGCACCGTCTCGTCGTAGGCGGCGAGCTCGGCGCGCTCGGAGTCGGGGCGGAAGCCCTGGGCGTGCGCGTAGATGAGGTGCGGGTTGTCGGCGGCCAGGCTCTCGTGGTCCAGCCCGAGGCGCTGCAGCGCGGCGATGCGCATGTTCGTGATGACGATGTCGGCGCCGTGGATGAGCTGCAGGGCGCGCTGCCGGTCGTCGGGGTCCTTGAGGTTGAGGTCGACGCTGCGCTTGTTGCGGTTGACGTTCATGTGCAGCGGGGTCATGCCGGGCGTGCGCGCGGCGGTCCCGCGCCGGGCGGTGTCGTGGGGGTTCTCGATCTTGACCACGTCGGCGCCGAGGTCGCCGAGGACCTGCGCGGCGTAGGGGCCCATGACGACGGTGGACAGGTCGATGACGCGCACTCCGGCGAGCGGGCCGGTCGGGTCGTGCGCATCCGTTCGGTTGGGAGTCGTTGCGGTCATCCTTCGCTCCGTGCGAGTGCGCCGGAACCAGAGAAATTCGTCTGGCTAACTAGCTTTCTGGTTTCAGGCTAGGGCGGGCGCAGGAGGAGGGGCAAACGATCAGCGGAACCGATTCGCGAAAACTGGCGCGACCGCAGCGGTCACGCCGTTCCCCGTCGCGGCGGCCGGGGTGATCACTCCGCTCGCGGAGGCTCGCCCAGCACGTCGAGCAGGGTGCGCTCGACGTGTTCTACCAGTTCACGCAGGCCGCTGTTGTTCTCCGCGCGGTCGCGGTGCCAGATCAGACCTGTCGTCAGTTCCGGGTCGAAGTCCTCGAACGGCAGTACCGCCAGGTTCTCCCCGCGGTGCTTGGCCATGTCGCTTTTCGGGTCGAGGAAAGTGAGCGAGAACGCAGATCCGTTCGCGACGATTTCCCCGACGGCGCCGTAATCGCCGCTGCTGGCGGTAATTTTCCGGTGAATTCCCGCGGCCTGCAGCCGGACCTGGACCTGTTCGAAGTACGTGGGCTGCATCCCCGCCGGCAGGCGCACGTAGGTGTGGTCGACGAGTTCCGACAACCGCACCGCGGAGCGTCCCCCGAACTCCGCCGCCGGCACCACGGCGCCGAGCGGTTCCCGGAACACCTCCCGCACCTCGATCCCCTCGGCGTGCACCGGCAGGTGCACCAGGGCCGCGGCGAGCTCGCCGCGCTGCACCGCCGCGAGCAGGTCCGCGCTGCTGCCCGGCCAGCGCTTGAGCTCCACCCCGGCGGGGCAGCTCCGCTCGGCGGTTCGCAACGCCTCCCGCAGCTGCGGGTGCAGTCCCGGAGCGACACCGGCGTAGGCCGTGCGCGGTACCGCGCCGAGCTGCTGGTGCAGCTGCCACGGCAGGTCGTCGAAGCGGCTCAGCACGTCCTTGGCCAGCGGCAGCAGCGCGCTGCCCGCCCCGGTCAGCTGCACGTGGTGCGGATCCCGGTCGAACAGCGTCACGTCCAGCTCGTGCTCCAGGTCCCGGACGCGGCGGCTCAGCGGGGAGGTGGCCATGTGCAGCTGCCGAGCCGCCCGGGAGAAGCTCAGGTTCTCCGCGACCGCGACGAAGTACCGCAGGTGGAACGTCTCCATCGGCGGCGAGCCTACGCCGCGCGCTCGCCGCGGCACGCCGATCACCTGCGGCGGTGTGATCGAGGCGGCAGCCGCGGAGTCAGCGGCCGAACACCGGGCCCGCGCGGGTGGGGTCAGCTCGTGATGTCCTTGCGCCGGAACTGGTGCACCGCCAGCGCGCAGAACACCGCTGCGTAGGCGAGCCCGGAGAACACGCCGTAGGGCACCGTCGACCAGTCCAGCTCGACCCGCAGCAGGTCGACGTAGGCGGTGGAGTGGTGCGTCGGCAGGTAGCTGCGCAGGCCGCCCAGCACGGGGGTGCGGTCGAGGATCTGCGACAGGATCGACACGAGCACCGCACCGCCGACGGCCCCCAGCGGGGCGTCGGTGCTCACGCTCAGCCACAGCGCCAGCCCGGCGATCCACGACAGGTGCAGCGCCAGGTACAGCCCCGACAGCACCAGGCTGAGCAGTCCCGCCGTGAACGGCACGGTCTCCCCGGTCGGGGTGATCATCTCACCGGCCCCGTAGGCGACGAGTCCCACCGCCAGCGACACGACCAGCAGCAGGGCGAGCGCGAGCAGCGACAGCAGTGCCGCGACCAGGGCCTTCTGCCGCAGCAGCCGCGTGCGCGGAACCGGTGCTGCCAGCAGGTACCGCAGGCTCGACCAGACGGCTTCGCTGGCGACGGTGTCGCCGAAGAACAGCGCGACGACCACGACCAGCAGCAGGTTCGTCGCGGCGAACAGGGTGAACGCGGTGAAGTTCAACCCGCCGCCGGTGGCGTTGTCCGCCAACGTCGGCCCGTCCGGCGGGCCGGTGCCGCCGCTGAGGGCGAACCCGAGCAGCAGCACCAGCGGGGTGGCTGCCAGGACGCCGAGCGTGATCCGCGTGCGGCGCCGCCGCAGCTGCCGGGCGAACTCCACCCGCACGGGCAGCGTGCGCCGCGCCCGGTACCCCTCGGCGGCGCCGTCCGGTTGGGCCGGCTGCGTCGATCGCACCACGGCGAGCTCGGGCACGTCCGCTTCCTCGACCATCACTGTTCCTCTCCGACGAGCTGGAGGAAGGCGTCCTCCAGCCGGCGACGCGGCCCGACCTGGTGCACCGCCACCTCGGCCGCGACGAGCGCGTTGACCACGATCCCGGCCGAGACCGACCCGAGGTCCACGTGCACCTGCCCGTCGGCGGTGTCGCGGCGGACCAGGCCGATCCCGGTGATCGCGCGCAGCGCCTCGGCCGCCGCGGCCGGGTCGTCCACCCGGATGCTCAGCTCATCGCCGGAGCCCACCACCTCGGCGACTCCGCCCGAGGTGACCAGCCGCCCCTGGTGCATCACCACCACGTGGGTGCAGGTGCGCTCCACTTCGGACAGCAGGTGGCTGGAGATGAGCACCGACCGGCCGGTGGCGGCGTAGCGGTGCAGCATCTCCCGCAGCTGCTGGATCTGCGGCGGGTCGAGCCCGTTCACCGGTTCGTCCAGCACCAGCAGGTCCGGCAGGCCGAGCATCGCCTGGGCGATCGCCAGCCGCTGCCGCATGCCCTGGCTGTAGGTGCGCACCGGGCTGTGCGCGATCTCGTCCAGGCCCGCGATGCGCAGCACCTCGTCGAAGCGCGCCTGCAGGATCGGCCTGCTCGTGGCCGCCCAGTACGAGCGCAGGTTGTCGATGCCCGACAGGTGGGGCAGGAATCCCGGGTTCTCCACCAGCGCCCCCACGCGCGAGAGCACCGGCGCACCCGGGCGCGCGAGGTGGCCGAAGATCCGGACGGTGCCCGCGTCGGGGTGGACCAGGCCGAGCAGCATGCGCAGCGTGGTCGTCTTCCCCGCGCCGTTCGGTCCGAGCAGCCCGACGATCTGCCCGCGCTCCACGCGCAGCGAGAGCTCGCGCACCCCGCCCGCGGTGCCCGCGTGCGACTTGGACAGCCGGTCGATCGCCAGCGGCGTGTCGGTCAGCTCGGCGACCGCGCCGTCGCCGCGGCGCCGGATCCGGGAAACCCCCCAGACCAGCGCGGCGGCCGCGATGATCACTCCGATCCCGGTGAGCGGGGCGACCGGCACGCTGCCTGCCGAGAGGTCCGTCCCGCGCACCGACGGCGCGGACAACGCGCCCCCGCCTGCCAGGCCGACGCGGTGCACTGCCGGCTCCCGGGAGGTGGTGAAGGCCCTGTCCGTGGTGGTCACCGCCAGCTCCAGGCGGTGCCCCGGCTCCACCGAGTGCACCACGCCCGGCAGGGCCACGTGCACGTCGACGGGGCTGCCGTCCTGCGGCAGTCCGGTGATCCGCAGCGGTGCCACCGCGTCGCCGACCATGGTGCGCTCCCCGCCGGGGCCGACGTCGTAGAGCTTGGCGAACAGCACCGCCTCGTCCCCGCCGGGCTGGCCGGGCACGGCGGACACCGACAGCCGCGTCTGCGGCACACCGGAGATCAGCAGCGGCTTGCGCAGCGGTTCTGAGCGGAACACGGCCGTCTGCTCGGGCAGGTCGCGCGCCGGGGTGCGCGCTCCGCGGGTGCCGGGCAGCGTGCTGGTCGCCGCCGGTGTTCCCCCGGGCGGGTTGACCACGCGGGCCGGTTCACCGCGCAGCCCGATGTCGAAGCGGGCCGTGCGCCCCTCGCGCATCCCCGGGTACTCGGGGGCGACCACCGTGCGCTCGGCGCGGTGGCCGTCGCGCTGGGGGCGTCCGGCCAGGTCGTAGCGGAAGGCCGGGATCGGTTCCTCGGGCGGGTCCACACCGCCGAGCCGTGCGGCGAACCAGTCGCCGATCCGGCGGCGCACCTCGGCGTCGGGAGCACCTCCGCCGTGCCCGCCCGCGTACCAGAGCACGCGCACCTCGCCGCCGGCGCGCGCGATTTGGCGCGCGTTCGCGTCGGCCTGGTCCAGGCCGAACAGCGTGTCCTGCTCGCCCTGGACCAGCAGCGTCGGTGCGTGGATGCGATCGGTGAACCGCTTCGGTGAGGCGCGCTCCAGCAGGGCGCGGGCGGCCGGGTCGGCCTCGCCGGTGCGCGCGATGCGGGTGTACGCGCGGCACACGGCGGGGGCGAGGCGGCCGCAGGTCAGCGCGCTGCTGCGCTGTCCGGCGGGACCGCCGGCCCCGCCGGAGCGCGACTGCGGCGTGGGCTCGCCCCCTGCGGAGAACAGCAGACCCGCCCACGCCTGCTTGAGCACTCCGGGCGTACTGGTCCCGCTGGCCGCGGCCGGGGTGCTGCGGTCCAGCGGGGCGGCCGAGGCGCGGTTGGGCAGCAGCGCCGCGGCGAGGTCGTTGTAGGCCATCACCGGGGCCAGCGCGTCCACTCGCGGGTCGGTGCCCGCCAGCGACAGCGCGAGCGCGCCGCCGTAGGAGGTGCCGGTGACGCCGATGCGCGGGTCGTTGTCGTCGTCGCGGAGCACTTCGGGCTGCCGGGCGAGCCAGTCCACGAGCTGGCGCGCGTCGGCGACCTCGTAGTCCGGGTGGTTCAGCGCGATCCTGCCGGTGCTGGCGCCGAACCCGCGCGCGGAGTAGGTGAGCACGGTGAAGCCGCGCCGGGCCAGCTCCCGGGCCTGGTCCGCGACGCTGGTCTTGTCCGCGCCGAAACCGTGCGCGAGCAGGACGGCGGGGGCGGGCGTCTCGGCGGGGGCGTGGAGCGTGACGTCGAGCTGCACGCGGTTCTCGCGCTCCGGCCCGTCGAGCACGTCCACCCGGGCCTCGCGCGGCGCCGGCAGCTCGGCGGGCCGCGGGTCCTCCTCCGCCCACCAGAACGCGGCGAGCACGACGATCGCCACCAGGGCGAGCGCGATCACTCCGGTACCCGCGCGGCGCCGGCGCGGGGCGCGCCGGTCGCTGCGGGAGCGCGGACGGGACCGGAGGGGCTCGCGGGGAGAGGACACGCGCCCGACACTAAGCGACGTGATCGCGCCGGGTTGCCGTCACCGCCCGGAGACAATGAAGACGCTATGAAGCGGAGACCAAACAGCAATCCGCGCGGCGCGGTGCTGTGACCTGAGGCATCCGCACCGCCGCCGGGGTGCACGCCGCGTGCAGCGCGCGGGTGCTGATCGTCACGTCATGTGGCGGCGACTAGCCTGGATCGGCGATAATCCCGCCCGGACTGTGGAGGGGAGTATTCCTTTCGCGACGGCGTCGTCATCACGGACCCGCTCGTCCTCGACCCGCCTACCGCCGTGCTCGGCGGGCGGGTGCGTGCGCGGGCCCGGCGCCCTCGGCCGACCCGCGTCGGTGGAAGAGACCTCCGGTTGCTGGCGTGCGCCCTTGAGCCGGAGGTTTCTGGATGAGTGCCGAAGTGGGCCTGCTCGCGCAGCGGGCGGCTGGTGACGACACGATGCACGTGCCGTGGTGGGTCTGGCTGGCGACGCTCGGCGGGCTCGCCGTGCTGCTGCTGCTCGACCTCGTCATCGTCGACCGCAAGCCGCACGAGGTCAGCACCGGGGAAGCGGCCAAGTGGGTCGCCTTCTACGTCGCGTGCGCGGTCGCCTTCGGCCTCGGCGTCTGGTTCTTCGGCGGCGGGCACTTCGCGCTCGAGTACTTCACGGGCTACATCACCGAGTACTCGCTGAGCGTGGACAACCTGTTCATCTTCATGATCATCATGGCGAGCTTCGCGGTGCCCTCCGTCCACCAGCACCGCGTGCTGCTCATCGGCATCCTGCTCGCGCTGATCATGCGCGGCGCCTTCATCGCCGTCGGCGCCGCGCTGATCGCGAAGTTCGTCTGGGTGTTCTTCGTCTTCGGCGCCTTCCTGCTGTGGACGGCGGCGAGCATGCTGCGCAACAAGGACGAGGACGAGCAGTACAAGGAGAACGCCCTCGTCCGCTGGACGCGGAAGGTCTTTCCCATCACCTCCGAGTACCACGGTGCCAAGTCCACCGTGAGGCTCGAGGGCAAGCGCTACCTGACGCCGATGTTCGTGGTCATCGTGGCCATCGGCAGCGCCGACCTGCTGTTCGCCGTCGACTCGATCCCCGCGATCTTCGGCATCACCCAGGACCCGTTCCTCGTGTTCGCCGCCAACGCCTTCGCCCTGATGGGGCTGCGGCAGCTGTACTTCCTCGTCGGCGGCCTGGTGAGCAAGCTCGTCTACCTGTCCACCGGCCTGGCGGTCATCCTCGCCTTCATCGGTGTCAAGCTCGTCATCCACGCGCTGCACGAGTACCACCTCGTGCCGACGTGGCTGGAGATCCAGAACTGGATGTCCCTGGGGGTCATCGTGGTCGTGCTGGCCGTGACGACCTGGGCGAGCCTGGCCAAGTCGAGCCGCGACGCGCAGCGCGAGCAGCAGCACCAGCACTGAGGCGGGACGGCGCCCCGTTCGAGCAGCGCCAGCAGCACCGGGCAGCGCTGCTCAGTCGAGCAGCGTGTAGCTGAGCTCGGAGCACACCCGTCCGAGCGGCACGTCGAGACCGGGGTGGCTCAGCGGCAGCAGCACGTCCGGCGACTCCGGCACGGCGTTCGCGGCGGGCGGGTCCCACAGGCACATCGACGGGTTTCCCGCGTCCATCGACGAGCGGTACCAGAGGCCGTCCAGTTCCGGGTAGGCCGCGCGGATCGCGCGGGCCCAGGCCTGCGCGCGCTCCTTGGGGCCGTTGCTGATGGCCTGGGACGCGCCGACGCGCGTGGGCCAGAGCCCGGACAGGTCGAGCAGCCGCAGCGTGCGGCGCGGGCGGAACAGCACCAGGTGCGGTTCGCGCGTGCGCCGGTCCACCGTCGAGGTCGCCTGGAACACTTCGGCGATGCACGTGCGCACGGCCAGCGAGAAGTAGAGCACCCCGTGCTCCCGGGTTACGGGGCGGTCGCCGCGGGCGGCCGGTTGGTGCGGGTCGAACCGCGCGTGCGGCAGCGGCCCCGCGTAGCGGAAGCTGTTCCACTGCTGCGGGTGGTTGCCGGTGGCCGTGAACACGCGGACCAGCCGCGTACCGGCGGGAACGGCGATGACGTCTTCGGTGCGGCGGAGCATGGCCTGCAACGCGGCAGGCGGGGGCGGCTGGGGGAGCCGAGCCATGGCGTCGTGTCCGGGATCGCTGCGGGGGCGTCAGGCGGGCTGGCCCAGGTGCGCGGCGAGCGCGGCCACCGGTCGCGGGTCCCCGCCGGCGAGCAGCCACTCGTGCGGGCTCACCGGTGCCTCGCCCAGCTCGAGGTCCTGCTGCGGGGTGGTCATGAAGTTGGCCAGCACGAGGGCGGGCTGGTCCAGCGGCATCGCGGCGAGCACGGTCTCCAGCCCGGGCAGCACGTCGCGGTCGCCGAACTGCCAGGCGGGCAGCCGCCAGCCCCCGCGGTCCTTCCAGCCGATCAGCCGGTGCTCCGCGATGCGGTGGCGGATGCGGCTGGTGTCGACGCCGATGCGTTCGGCGGCCTGGCCGACCGACAGGGCGGTGTCGCGCAGGACCGCCTGCTCGGCCACGGTGCGGGCGCGCGGGTCGGGTTCCGCCTCGCCGAGCGGGTCCAGGTCGAGGCCCGCCTCGGCGAGCGCGGCGCGCTCGCCGTCGGTGAAGTGCGCCGCGGGGTCGGCCCGGGGGGTGGTGAGCCGCTTGGCGGCGTCCTCGACCAGGGAGAGGAACTCGGTGGCGGTGATCCGCAGGCCGGCGCGCGCGAGCACGGTCTCCAGGGCGGCTGTCATGGTCTGAGCATAACGCGGAAAGCGGCGTGGTGTGCGTCAGCGTGCGCGGGGTTCTGCCGCCCGGTCGCGGCGGTGCCGGGTTCGCGTCCGGTGCTCTTGACGTGATCCGCCGGTGGCACGTTGACTGATGCGTACCGACTGGTCGGTCGACGCAGTGGTCGGGGCACGAGGAGGTGTGACGTGGGCAGCGTGTACGACGAGCGCCCGTGGCTGGCGTTGTACGAGGAGGGCGCACCGGCGGAGCTGGAGCCGGAGCACGGCACCGTGACCGAGATGTTCGACCTCGCCGTCCGGACCTGTCCGGACCGCGTGGCGGTCACCTACTTCGACGGCCGCCTCACCTACCGCGAGCTCGACGAGCTCAGCGACGGGTTCGCCGACTACCTCGTCGAGCAGGGCGTCGAGCCCGGCGCCCGGATCGCGCTGTACCTGCAGAACACACCGCAGTTCGTCATCGCCCTGCTGGGCGGGTGGAAGGCCGGTGCGGTCGTCGTTCCGCTCAACCCGATGTACCGCAGCCACGAGCTGACGACGATCCTGGCCGACAGCGAACCCGCCGTGGTCGTCAGCTCCGAGCGCGGTCACCGCGAGGTGCTCTCCGAACTGGTCGGCCCGGCCGGTGTCCGCCGCGTGGTGACCACCTGCGAGCAGGACCTGCAGGGCCGCGACGACGAGCGGGTGTTCGGCGGTTCCACCGCCGAGCGCGCGCCCGCCGACGCCGACCTGCTCGCCCTCGCCCGGCAGCGCGCGGGCCGCCGGCCGGCGGGGCCGCGGCCCAGCGCCTCGGACACCGCGCTGCTGGTGTACACCTCGGGAACCAGCGGCGTGCCGAAGGGCGCGACGACCACCCACGGCAACTTCGCCTTCAACGCCGCCGGCATCCAGCAGCGGCTCTCCGAGGGGTGCGGGATCTTCGGCCTCGCCCCGCTGTTCCACATCACCGGCATGGTCTGCCAGCTCGGCGCGGCGATCGCCGTGGGAGGCAGGCTCGACCTCGTCCGCCGCTTCGAACCGGGGGTCGTGCTCGACGCGCTCGCCGAGCACCGACCGCAGTACATGATCGGCCCCTCGACCGCCTACGTCGCGCTGATGAACCACCCCGAGGCCGGCGCCGAGCACTTCTCCTCGCTCGAACAGCTCTTCTCGGGAGGAGCTCCGCTTCCCTCGGCCGTGGTGGAGGACTTCCGCGCGCGCTTCGGCCACTACATCCGCAACGGCTACGGGCTCACCGAGACCACGGCCACCGCCACCTCGGTGCCCGCGCACCTGGAAGCGCCCGTCGACGAGTCCTCCGGCACGCTCAGCGTCGGCATCCCGACGTTCAGCAGCGTGCTGCGCATCGTCGGCGACGACGGTGCCGACCTGCCCGCGGGGGAGGTCGGCGAGATCGTCATCGAAGGCCCCATGGTGGTGCCGCAGTACTGGAACAAGCCGGACGAAACGGCCCGGGGGATCCCGCAGGGGCGGTTGCACACCGGCGACGTCGGGTTCATGGACCAGCAGGGCTGGTTCTACGTCGTCGACCGGAAGAAGGACATGATCAGCGCCTCCGGCTTCAAGGTCTGGCCGCGCGAGGTCGAGGACGTCCTCTACGGCCATCCAGCGGTGCGGGAGGTGGCCGTCGTCGGCGTCCCCGACGAGTACCGCGGTGAGACGGTGCGGGCGTACGTGTCCCTGCGGGACGGGCACGAGGTGGCCGAGCAGGACCTCGTCGACCACTGCCGGCAGCGCCTCGCCGCCTACAAGTACCCCCGGTCCGTCGTGGTCGTCGGCGAACTGCCGAAGACCGCCACCGGCAAGATACTGCGCCGGCAGCTGCGGGACGAGGCCCGCAGCGGTGCGGCGACGACACGCTGAACGCGGGAAGGGAAACGCCGATGAGCAAGCGCTTCGAAGGACAGGTCGCACTGGTGACCGGCGCCAGCCGGGGAATCGGCTACGCCATCGCGGAACGCCTCGTGGCCGAGGGCGCGAAAGTGTGCGTCACGGCCCGCAAGCAGGAGGCGCTCGACGAGGCGGTCGAGGGGCTCGGCGGCCCGGAGCACGCGATGTCCGCGGCGGGCAAGGGCGACGACCCCGAGCACCACGCGGACACCGTCGACCGCGTGCTGCGGCAGTGGGGGAGGGTGGACGTGCTGGTCAACAACACCGGCATCAACCCCGTCTACGGCGATCTCGTGGACCTGGACCTCGGTGCCGCGCGGAAGATCTTCGACGTCAACGTGCTCGGCGCGCTCTCCTGGACCCAGCAGGTGCACCGCCTGTGGATGTCCGACAACGGCGGCACCGTGCTCAACGTGTCCTCAGTGGCCGGTGAGCGGCCCGCGCCGGGGATCGGCTTCTACGGCACGACCAAGGCCGCGCTGACCCACCTCACCCGGGAACTGGCCGTGGAGCTCGCGCCGTCGGTGCGGGTCAACGCGGTCGCCCCGGCCGTGGTCAAGACCCAGTTCGCCACCGCGCTGTTCGAGGGCAACGAGTCGGACGTGGCCGAGCAGTACCCGATGAAGCGGCTCGGCGATCCCGGTGACATCGGCAGTGCCGCGGCCTACCTGCTGTCCTCGGACGCCTCCTGGGTCACCGGGCAGGTGCTCGTGCTCGACGGCGGCGGAACGTTGACCGGAGGGGTGTGACATGGACCGGACGGGCACGGTCGCGATCGTCACTGGTGCGGGAAACGGCATCGGTGCCGCGCTGAGCCGCGCGCTGGCCGCGCGCGGAACCCGCGTCGTCCTCGGCGACGTGGACGAGCCGGCGGTGCGGCAGGTGGCCGACGAGATCGGCGGCACTGCCGTGGTCGGCGACGTCGCCGCGGTGGACGGCGCGCAGCAGCTCGTCGACCGCGCGCTGACCGAGCACGGGCGCATCGACCTGTTCTGCGCGAACGCCGGCGTCGCCGATTCCGGCGGCCCCGAGGCCGACGAGTGGCTGTGGGAGCGCTCCTGGGAGATCAACGTGATGGCCCACGTGCGCGCCGCGCGCGCCGTGCTGCCGCACTGGTTGTCCCGGGGGCGGGGGCACTTCCTCGCGACCGTGTCCGCGGCCGGGCTGCTGACGATGCTCGGCTCGGCGCCGTACTCGGTGACCAAGCACGCGTCGCTGGCCTTCGCCGAGTGGCTGTCGATCACCTACGCCGACCAGGGCATCACCGTGCAGGCGCTGTGCCCGCAGGGCGTGCGCACGTCCATGCTCGGCGATTCCAGTTCGGAGGCGCACCGCCTGCTGGCCGCGGACGCGGTCGAACCCGACCAGGTGGCGGCCGAGGTGGTGGAGGCGCTCGACGACGGGCGGTTCCTGGTCCTGCCCCATCCGGAGGTGGCCGACTACTACGCGCGGCGCGCCACCGAGCCCCAGCGGTGGCAGAGTGGGATGCGGAAACTGCAACGCGCACTGCGCAGCGAAGTCGATTGACCACGCCGGTGGATGCGCCGACCGGCCGCACAGGGCGCAACCCTCCCGGTCGATATCGTGAGTCGCGGTCGCGCGGGCGCACGGCACGCGCGGCCGCGGCAGGTTTCCGAGCACCTGGCGCGGACCGGACGCGGGCGCCAGTGTGGACCGACGACGGAGGTGGACATGGTGCGGGCCGCGGGAAATCGCACGGGTGATCACGACGCGGCAGCGGCCGGCTCGGACGCGGAGTCGGTTCCCCGCCGGCTGCTGACCGTCGCCACGCGGCTTTTCGCCGAGCAGGGCTTCGAGACGACCTCGGTGCAGCAGATCGTCGACGCAGCGGGCGTGACCAAGGGGGCCATGTACCACTACTTCGGTTCCAAGGACGACCTGCTCTACGAGATCTACGCCCGGGTGCTCCGCGTGCAGACCGCGCGGATGGAGCAGGCCGTGGACAGCGACCTGCCCATCGACCAGCGGTTGCACCAGGTCGCCGCGGACGTGGTCGCCACCACGGTGGCGAACCTGGACGACACCGTCATCTTCTTCCGCTCCATGCACCTGCTCAGCGCCGACAAGCAGGCGGAAGTGCGGGCGGAACGCCGCCGCTACCACGAGCGCGTGCGCGAACTCATCGCCGAGGGGCAGGACGCGGGCGTGTTCGTGCGGGACAAGCCCGCGGAACTCGTCGTGGACTTCTACTTCGGCGCGGTGCACCACCTGGGCACGTGGTTCCGCCAGGACGGCGAACTCACCGGTGAGGAGGTCGGGGAGCACTTCGCCGACCTGCTGCTCGCCGCGCTGCGCCCGGCCTGATCCGCGCGCTCCGCCCTGCGCCACCGCGCTGAGCGACACCTCCGCGCATGCCCCAGGGGGTTGAACATTTCTCGAGGAATGTTCCAACACCAGGTCATCGAGGGTGTGCGGAGCGTCCTCCGGAGGAGCGGGGGTCCGGTTCCGGGTGCCGCGGGGGTCGCCCCGTCGATGGTTGTGTTCCGGGCCGCGGACGCGGTGTCCTGGGCGCGGTCGAAGCGGTAGCGGTGGAGGGCACCGGCGGCCAGAACCGCGGCAGGGGCCGGGAAAGCAGCGGGGGCTGGGCACCGCAGCGAGCGGCACGGCACCAGCGGTGGGGAACGACGGCGGCGGGGAGCAGGGATGCGCGAGAGCGAGACGTCCGGGAGCACGCGGACCGACCGGGTGCTCGACCTGATCGAGCGCGTCGGGAACCGGCTTCCGGAACCCTTCCTCCTCTTCGGGTTCCTCGTGGCCGCCGTCGCCGCGGTCTCCACAGTGGTCGCGCTGTTCGGGGTGACCGTGCAGGTTCCCGGCGCCGAGGCCGAGACCCCGGTGCGGGCGGTGCTCAGCGGTCCGGGGCTGGAGTTCCTGCTCACCTCGATCCCGGAGAACTTCCTCGGCTTCCCGCCGCTGACCACCGTGATCACCATCATGCTCGGCGTCGGTCTCGCCGAGCGCAGCGGTCTGCTCACCGCGCTGATCCGCGCCGCCTTCGGCAGCGCGCCGCGCTGGGTCCTGCCGTACGCGGTGGGGCTGGTCGGGGTCACCGCCAGCGTCATGGCCGACTCGTCGATGATCATCGTCCCACCGCTGGCGGCGCTGGTGTTCCAAGCCGCCGGGCGGCACCCGGTGGCCGGGCTGCTCGGCGCGTTCGCCGCCACCGGTGCGGGGTATTCCACCTCGCCGCTGGTGACCAGTTTGGACGGTCTGTTCGCCGGTGTGAGCAACTCCGTCGTGCAGTCGTTGCCGCAGCAGGCCACCACCGTCACACCGGTGTCGAACTACTACTTCAACCTCACCTCCGCGCTCGTGCTCGGGCTGCTGGCGGGGCTGCTCATCGACCGCGTCCTCGAACCGCGGATGCGCCGGCTGCAGGTGCCGCGCCGGCCGGTGGAGGAGGACTTCTCGGCCGAGGGGATCGCCCTGGCCGCCGAGGAGCGCCGCGGCCTCGCGCGGGCGGGGATCGCCCTGGGCGCACTCGCGGCCGCGGTGCTGACCGCGGTGCTGTGGCCGGAGTCCCCGCTGCGCAACGAGCAGGGCGCGTTCCTGCCCGAATCGCCGCTGCTGGATTCGGTGACGACGCTGATCCTGCTGGCTTTCGCGGTCCCCGGCATCGCCTACGGCACCGGGGCGGCGACGATCGCGCGGCCCTCCGACGTGCCGCGCCTGATGGGCGAGGCGCTGCGCAACCTCACCGGGTTCCTCGTGCTGGCGTTCATGCTGGGGCAGTTCATCGCCCTGTTCGACTGGACGAACCTGGGCACGGCGCTGGCCGTGGGCGGGGCCGAAGCGCTGCGCACCGCGGGGCTGACGGGCTACCCGGCGTTCGTCGGGTTCATGGTGCTCGCCTCGCTGCTCAACCTGGTCATCATCTCCGGGTCGAGCCTGTGGACGCTGATGGCCTCGGTGTTCGTCCCGATGTTCCTGCTGCTGGGATTCGAACCGGGCTTCGCGCAGGCGGTGTTCCGCGTGGGCGACTCCGCCACGCAGATCATGACGCCGCTCAACCCCTACATGATCATCATCCTCGGCTACCTGCGGCGGTACGAGCCGAGCGCCGGCATCGGCACGCTGGTGTCCCGGATGACACCGTTCGTCGTGCCGTTCTGGTTGACCTGGGCGGTGATCATGACCGCGTTCTACGCCGCCGATCTGCCGCTCGGCCCCGGTATGGGCATCCACGTGGGGCCGTGAGAACCGACCGGAGCGGTCTGATCGCGCGGCCCCACGTGCCGGTGCGCACCCGGCGAACGCGCAGCGCCCCGCGGGAGGGAGGCAGCGCGGCGGGCGAGGGGCCGCGGCGCCGCTCCCGAGGAGCTGCGCCGGGTCCCTGCGGCCACCGCGCAGCGCGGGCAACGGCGCTGCGCGGCGGCCGGGCGCGGCTCAGAACATCACGCGGGAGAGGGTCTCGGCCACGCAGGCGGGCTTGTCGTCGCCCTCGATCTCGATCGTCGCGGTGATCGCCAGCTGCAGGCCACCGCTGATCTCGGTCACCCCGGTGAGTTCCGTGCGCGCGCGCACCCGCGAGCCCACGAGCACCGGGCTGGGGAAGCGCACCTTCTCCAGGCCGTAGTTGATGCCCATGCGCGCGCCCTGCACGCTGTAGGTCTCCGCGTTGAGCTTGGGCAGCAGGCTCAACGTCAGGTACCCGTGCGCCACGGGGCCGCCGAACGGCCCCTGCTCGGCGCGTTCCACGTCCACGTGGATCCACTGGTGGTCCAGCGTCGCATCGGCGAACTGGTTCACCTGCTCCTGGCTGATCGTCAGCCAGTCGCTGCGGCCGAGCTCCTCGCCCTCCGCGGCGATGAGCTCGGACTTGTCGGAGAACACGCGCATGACAACACCTTTCGACATCCGTCCCGTCGTGCGGAGCAGTACGTCCCGTGTCCGGTTCCTCTTCGGTGCGGTGCTGCGGGAAACCGCTACTGCGGTGGGAGGTCGACCGCAGCGCCGATGCGCGCCCGGTGCTGCTCGCCCGAACCGAGCGTGAGCTGGCCGGACTTCGCCCGCCCCAGGTACAGGTGCGCGGGGTGCTCCCAGGTCATGCCGATACCGCCGTGCAGCTGCAGGTGCTCCTCCGCGGCGAGCACGACCATGTCCGAGCAGTGGCTCCGCGCCAGTGCCACGGACAGCTCCGGTTCGGCACCGCCGGCCAGGCCGTCGACGGCGTTGCGCGCCACGGCCCGCCCGTTGCTCACGGTGGTCCACAGGTCCGCGAGCCGGTGCTTGACCGCCTGGAAGGAACCGATGGGGCGGCCGAACTGGTACCGCGTCAGGGCGTACTCCACGGTCGCGTCGAGGCAGCGCTGCGCCAGACCGACCTGTTCGCAGGCCACGGCGCCCGCCGCCACGACCAGAGCGCGCCGCAGCAGCGCCGCCGCATCGTCCCCGGAACCGATCGGGGAGGCCGCAGCGCGGTCGAGCCGCAGCGTGCCGAACCTCCTGGTCAGGTCCAGCGGGGTCGCGGCCTCGCGGCCCACCCCCGCTGCGGCGGTGTCCACGAGGTACAGCGCGGGCCGTCCGCTCTCGACCGCCGGCACGACCACGGTGTCGGCCACCTCGACGTCCACCACGGTCCGCACGCGGCCGGAGAGCTCACCGCCCTCGGCGGTCACGTCCCGCGGGAACTCCGCGTACGGCGAGCGGGCCATGCCGACGGCCAGGGTGGCGCACCGCGTGCCCGCGGAGATCTCGCCGAGGAGCTCGCGCACGCGTGCGTCGCCGGTGCGCTCGCGCAGCAGTGCCGTGGTGAGCACCGACCCGAGGAACGGAACGGGGGCCACGTGCCGGCCGATCTCCTCGGCCAGCACGCCGAGCTCCCGCGGCCCCGCCCCGGCACCGCCGTGCTCCTCGTCGACGAGCAGTCCGGCCAGGCCGAGCTCGCCGGCGAGGGTGCGCCACAGGCCGAGGTCGTAGGGCTCCTCGCCCTCGCAGCGGGCGAGCACGTCGGTCCAGTCGCACCGCTTCTCGAGCAGCCCGCGCACGGCGGAGCGCAGGTCCTCCTCGGTCTCGGTGTACAGCAGGTCGGGAGTGCTCATCGCGGCAGCTCCTTCCACGGCACGTCCTTGTCGACGCGCTGCTCCCCGGGCAGTCCGAGGACGCGTTCGGCGATGATGTTGCGCAGCACTTCGGACGTGCCGCCCTCGATGGAATTGCCCTTGGCCCGCAGGTACCGGTAACCGGGGCCACGGTCGGTGAACGTGGTGCGGTCGGGCCGGCGGAACGTCCAGTCGTCGTAGTGCAACCCGTCCGCTCCCCGGATCTCCACCTCCATGCCGGAGATCTCCTGGTTCAGCCGAGCGAAGGTGAGCTTCGCCGCCGATCCCTCCGGCCCGGGTGCGCCGACCGCGATCTGCTGCCGCAGCCGCTGGCTCGTCAGCCGCGCGGCTTCGGCCTCGACCCACAACCGCAGCAGCCGGTCCTGCCGCGCCGCACCGCGCACGCCCGGATCCGCGCGCCACAGCCCGGCAAGCGCGCCGATCATGCCGGACTCGCGCTCGTGGTTGCTGCCGCCGATCGCGACGCGTTCGTTCATCAGCGTGCCGAGGGCGACCTGCCAGCCCTGGCCGACCTCGCCGATCCGCTGCGCATCGGGGATGCGCACCCGGTTGAGGAAGATCTCGTTGAACTCCGCCTCACCGGTGATCTGGCGCAGCGGGCGCACGTCCACTTCCGGCGCGGTCATGTCGCAGATGAAGTAGGTAAGCCCCTCGTGCTTGGGCCGGTCCGGGTCGGTGCGGGCCAGCAGCAGCGCCCACCGGGCGTGGTGGGCCAGCGAGGTCCACACCTTCTGGCCCTCCACGATCCAGTCGTCGCCGTCGCGGGTGGCCCGCGTGGCGACCGCCGCGAGGTCCGATCCCGCTCCGGGCTCGCTGAACAGCTGGCACCAGATCTCCTCGCCGGTCCACAGCGGACGGAGGTAGCGACTGCGCTGCTCCTCGTCGCCGAACTGCAGGACCGTCGGGGCGGCCATGCCGAGGCCGATCGTGTTCAGCCGCGAGTCGTTGTCCGGCGCGCCCGCCTGCGCGAACAGCGCGTCGACGTGCTCCTGCAGCTCCTGCGGCGCGTCCAGCCCGCCCAGGCCGGGAGGGTGGTGCACCGCTGCCAGCCCCGCGTCGAAGCGCGCGCGGAGGAACTCCCGCGGTTCCTCCGCCGCCGGGTCGTGCTCGGCGAGGAACTCGGTGACGAGTTCGGTCAACCGTGCGGTGTCCATGGGCACACGTCCAATCCGAGATCAGGTCTTCGGTCCGCCGGCGACGTAGATGACCTGGCCGTTGACGAAACCGGAGCGCTCGTCGACGAAGAACGACACCGCGTTGGCGATGTCCGCGGGATCGCCGGCCCGGCCGACCGGGATGCTCGACACGGCCGCGTCGCGGAAGTCCTCGAAGGACATGCCGACGCGTTCGGCCGTGGCCTTGGTCATGTCCGTGGCGATGAACCCGGGGGCGATGGCGTTGGCGGTGACGCCGAACTTGCCGAGCTCGACCGACAGGGTCTTGGTCAGGCCCTGCAGCCCCGCCTTGGCGGTGGAGTAGTTCGCCTGGCCGCGGTTGCCCAGCGCCGAGGTGCTGGACAGGCTCACGATCCGGCCCCACCCCTGGTCCACCATGTGCTTCTGCACCGCGCGGCTCATCAGGAACGAACCGCGCAGGTGCACGTTCATCACGGTGTCCCAGTCCTCTTCGGACATCTTGAACAGCATGTTGTCCCGGAGGACGCCGGCGTTGTTGACCAGGACGACCGGTGGTCCGAGCTCGCTCGCCACGCGTTCGACCGCCGCGTCCACCTGCGCGGAGTCGCTGACGTCGGCGCCGACGGCCACGCCCTTGCCGCCCGCCTCCTCGATCGCGGCGACGGTGCCGGCGCACTGGTCGGCGTCGACGTCCACGACGGCGACGTCGAAGCCGTCCTCCGCGAGCCGCTGCGCCGTCGCCGCTCCGATCCCGCGGGCCGCCCCGGTGACGACCGCGGTCCTCTTCTCGACCATGCCGTTGCCTCCTCCTCGTTGCGTGCTGGGCGAAACCTGGTGGAAAGCTTGGTGATCCCGCATCAGCGGGTGCGGTACTCCTTCAGCTCGCGCCGCGCGAGGGAACGCAGGTGGACCTCGTCCGGTCCGTCCACGATGTGCAGCGTGCGCGCGTGCGCGTACAGCGCGGCCAGCGGTGTGTCCTGGCTGACGCCCGCACCGCCGTGGGCCTGGATGGCGCGGTCGATGACCCACGTGGCCATCTCCGGCACGGCCACCTTGATCGCCTGGATCTCCGTGTGCGCGCCCTTGTTGCCGACCGTGTCCATCAGCCAGGCCGTCTTGAGCACGAGCAGGCGCGCCTGCTCGATGCGCACGCGGGCCTGCGCGATCCAGTTCTGGACGACGCCCTGCTCGGCCAGCGGCTGTCCGAACGCGACGCGGTCCTCGGTGCGCCGGCACATCAGCTCCAGCGCGCGCTCGGCCATGCCGATCGCGCGCATGCAGTGGTGCACCCGGCCCGGTCCGAGGCGGGCCTGCGCGATCGCGAATCCTTCGCCCTCCCCGCTGATGATGTTCTCGGCGGGCACGCGCACGTTGTTGAACACGACTTCGGCGTGGCCCCCCTCGTCGCCGTCGGTGTAGCCGAAGATGCGCATGCTGCGCTTGACCTCGACACCGGGGGTGTCGGAGGGGACGAGGATCTGGCTCTGCTGCCGGTGCCTCTCGGCGTCCGGGTCGGTCTTGCCCATGACGACGAGGACCGCGCACTGCGGGCTCATCGCACCGGAGGAGAACCACTTGCGGCCGTTGATGACGTAGTGGTCGCCGTCGCGCTCGATGCGGGTTTCGATGTTGGTGGCGTCCGAAGAGGCCACCTCCGGTTCGGTCATGCAGAACGCGGAGCGGATGCGGCCCTCCAGCAGGGGCGTCAGCCACTGCCGCTGCTGCTGCTGCGAGCCGAACATGGCGAGCACTTCCATGTTCCCGGTGTCCGGCGCGGCGCAGTTGGTCGCCTCCGAGGCGAGCCGGCCCGTCCGGCCCATGAGCTCGGCCAGCGGGGCGTACTGCAGGTTGGTCAACCCGCCCCCGTGCTCGCCCGGCAGGAACAGGTTCCACAGGCCGCGGCGGCGGGCCTCGGCCTTGAGGTCCTCCAGCACGGGCGGCCGGGCCCACGGGTCGTCGTTGTCGGCGAGCCACGCGGTGTACTCCGGCTCGGCCGGGTGGACGCACTCGTCCAGGAACCGGGTGAGCTCGGAGCGCACGTGCTCGGTGCGCTCGTCGTGCGCGAAGTCCATGTCAGCCCTCCTCGAGTGTGGCGAGTCCCTGCGCCACGAGCGGTTCGACCTGGGCCCCGACGTGCTCGAAGCCTTCGCCGACGGTCTGGTTGTTCGTGTAGCGGTAGTGGATGCCTTCCAGGATCACCGCGATCTTGAAGAACCCGAACGCGATGTACCAGTCCAACGCGGTCAGGTCGAGCGCACTGCGCTCCGCGTAGCGGTCGAGCAGCTCGCGCGCGCCGGGGAACCCGTAGTCCGGGCCGATGCCCTTGGTGATCGGCTCCCCCTCGAGGCCGCTGAACCCCTCCCAGTACACGACGAGCAGGCCGAGGTCGGTCAGCGGATCGCCGAGCGTGGCCATCTCCCAGTCCAGCACGGCGTTGATGCGCAGGTCGTCGTCGACGAGCACGTTGTCCAGCCGGTAGTCGCCGTGCACGATCGCCGCGTTCGCGCTCTGCGGCACGCGGTCGGCCAGCTTCCCGGACAGCTCGTCGATGCCGCGGATGTCCCGGTCGCGGGAGGCGGCGAGCTGCTTGTTCCAGCGCCGCAGCTGCCGCTGCAGGAAGCCTTCCGGGCGACCGAAGTCCTCGAGCCCCACGGAGGCGGGCTCGATGCCGTGCAGCTCGGCGAGCACGTCCACGAGCCGGTGGGCGAGGTCGGCGCGTTGGGGCGTGGACAGCTGCGTGGTCTCCGCCTCGGAGCGGTAGACGGTGCCGTCGACGTGCTCCATGACGTAGAAGGGGGCGCCGAGGACCTCCTCGTCCTGGCACAGCACGTGCGTGCGCGGCACGGGCACGGCGGTGCCGGCCAGCGCGCTGAGCACGCGGTGCTCGCGGCCCATGTCGTGCGCGGTGGCCAGCACGTGGCCCAGCGGCGGGCGCCGGACGACGTACCGGCAGGCGCCGTCGTCGACGACGTAGGTCAGGTTGGACCGGCCACCCTGGACGAGGCTCCCGCTCAACGGACCCCGCACGAGGCCGGGACACGTCTCGTCCAGGTACTCGCGCAGCCGCTCCAGGTCGAGCCCGGGAAGCCGGTGCGAGGTCGCCTCGGTCATCGGATCTCCGTTTCCTGTGGGTGCTCCCGCGGCACCGGCGACGTGGCGTCGGCGATCTCCGGCACGAACTCGGCGAGTTCGCGCCGCGTGACGTCCGCGTCGGCGTGGGTGATGGTGTGCATGCCGAGCTGCCGGGCCGTTGCGGTGTTCGGCTCGGCGTCGTCGACGAAGACGGTGCGCTCGGGGCGCAGCGCCAACCGCTCCAGCGTGCGGTGGTAGATCTCCGGCTCGGGCTTGCGCAGGCCGACCTCGCCGGAGATGACGGCCACCTCGAACAGTTCCCGCAGCTCCTCCGGGTAGCGGTTTCCCCAGCTGTTGGACAGCAGCGCGGTGCGGACGCCGCAGCGCGGGAGGGCGCGGACCAGCTCGTGCATGGCGGGGACGGGGCGCATGCGCGCGAACATGCGCTCGATGAGCCCCTCGGGTGGGACCGGACCGCCGTCGACGGTGCGCAGCTGCGCGGCGAGCTCCCGGTTGAACTCCGCCAGGCCGAGTTCGCCCGTCTCCAGCCGGTGGATGGGTGTACCGGCGGGAGCGCTGCGGGACAGCCAGGCTTTCAACGTGGTGGAGAACGTACCGGGGTCGATGCGCTCGTGCTCGGTCCACTCCGCGATCGCGGAGCGGCCCGGCGTCGTGAGCACTCCGCCGTAGTCGAACACGACCGCGCGGATCGTGGTGCCGGCCACCGTGTCGCCACCGTTCATACGCGGCACCGTACCGACTAGACGGTATGTTGACCAGGGTGCGCGGGCGCCGCTTCCAGCCGGCACGGCACGGGACGTGCACCCGACGGAGGTGGCTCGCGGTGCGCTCCGCTCCCGCGTGGGAGGTGCCGCGTACTCTCCGGGCATGAGCGTGTGGCGCGACGAAGCCCTGGACCAACTGGACTTCTACTGGCAGCGGTGGCGGCCGCGGCTCGACGGCCTCACCGACGCGGAGTACTTCTGGGAACCCGTCGACGGCTGCTGGTCGATCCGGCCCGTGCCGGAAGGGTGGCGGATGGACTTCGAGCACCCCGAGCCGGTTCCACCACCGTTCACAACGCTGGCCTGGCGTCTGTCGCACATCGCGGCGCACCTGTTCGGCATGCGGGTGAGCGGCCACTTCGGCGGTGGCGAATTCCGCATCGACGCGGACGCGTACCCGGGCAGTGCGGCTGCGGCGCTGGACTACCTCGACGAGCAGCACCGGCTGTGGCGGGAGGGCATCGGCGGGCTCGACGAGGACGGCTGGCTGAGCCCCGTCGGCGCGGCCGAAGGCCCCTACGCCGAGCGCTCCTACCTGGCGCTCGTGCTGCACATCAACCGCGAGCTGTTCCACCACGGAGCCGAGGTGCTCCTGCTGCGCGACCTGTACCGGGCCTCCGCGACCGGAACCCGGTTCGGCGGGGGCTGACCGGCCGGGGCGTCGTGCCGCCGAGCACCTGCGGCGGCACGACGCCCGCGGCTCAGCCGCGCAACTGCTCCGGCGCGACCGACACCCAGCCGCGGTCGGCGTCCTCGTCGCCCGCAGCGGCCCGCGAAGCCGCTTCCCCGTGCAGCTCCGCGGTGGTCTCCGCGTCGCGGTCGACCCAGATGCGCACCCCGCCGGAGGCGACGTCCGCGCGGAACAGCATGGCCCAGTCGCTCTCCGAGTCGCCCGCGACGAGCACAGGGGGCCGCTGCGGGTCGATGTAGTCGCGGATCGCGGCGGGCTTGCCCTCGTACCACGTCTGCGGGGCCCACAGGTACGGCGTGAGCTCCCACCTCCCGCGCCCGCGCGGGGAGTAGTCGGCGCCGACCCGTCCGCCCGCGGCGATGCGCTGCCGCGCCGTGCCCAACCGCTCCGTCTGCGGGTCCTCGAGCAGCATGGAAGCACCGATGACCCGCTCCGGCGGGACGTCCAGCCCGTAACGCGGGTCGGAGGCCACCATGCGGACCAGCTCCTCGGCCGCGGCGCTGACCACGTACACCCGCACGCCCTCGCCGCGCAGCGCGTCGAGGAGTTCGCGCTGCGCGGGGAAGATCCGCGGCGGCTCCACTGCGCCGCGGACGAGCTCCCCGCCCTCGTAGTAGGTCACCGGGACCGGCTCGTCCCGCGCGAGCAGGTCGTCGACGTGGCCCTTGAGCTCGCCGAGCCGCAGCCCGGAGAACGCCTGGGCGATCCAGGGGTAGCAGACCTTGTCGTCGATCTCGCACAGGCGCAGGTAGTACGAGTACAGGCTCTCGCCGTCCCGGAAGGGGATCAACCGCAGCGAGGGGTCGAGTCGCTCCGGCGAGAGCACCCCGCGCATCTCCAGGTACGGCAGCAGCGCTTCCTCGAGGTCGTGCTCCCAGAGCGTGTTGTCCGCGTCGAAGACGGCGTAGTCGCCCTCCTCGGCCGCGTCGGCGGCCCGGGCCACGCGGTCGCCCCGGTCGTCGGGCCATCCCGCCAGTCCCGGCGCGGCGTGCCCGCCGGTGCGCGTCACCGCGGTCGTGAACGCCACGACCGCCAGCGCGGAGACGAGCAGCATGGTGTTGCGAAAGATGCGCACGCGCATTCCTTTCCGGCCCGCGGTGGGGGAGCACCGGCGCTGACGCGTCGGCCCCCTCCGCCATCGGGGTGCGGAGGGGGCCGACATCGCACGGCGGGCGGTCGGGGAGCGGCGGAGGGACCACCTCCGCCCGGCGCCCGGGGGAGGAGCGCCGTTTCCGCCCGCGCCGCGCCAACGCGGTGTTCACCGACGTGCCGCCCGGTACCGCCGGGGAGCAGCGGTACCGGGGCGGCCGGGGCCGTTGTTGTGTTGTCGGAGAACGCCGTCGTCAGCGGTGGTCCTCGGCGAGCATGTCCGAGCACTTCTCGCCGATGGCCATCGTGGTGATGTTCGGGTTGACCGCCACGAGGAACGGCATCGCCGAACCGTCCGCCACGCGCAGCCCCTGCACGCCCTTGACGCGCAGCCGCGGGTCCAGCGGCGTGCTCGGGTCCTCCTCGGCGCCCATCGGCACCGAGGCAGCCGGGTGGTAGACGGTGTTGTGCGTGCGCTTGAGGTAGTCCGCGATCTCGTCGTCGGTGCGCACGTCCGGCCCGGGGAAGAGCTCGGCGCCGGCCCACTCCTGCATCGCGGGCTGCTCGACGATGCGCCGCGCCAGCTTGATGCCCTCGGTCATCACCCGGATGTCGTGCGGGTCGGTGAAGTACTGCGGGTCGACCTTCGGCTTGTCCCGGAAGTCGCGGCTCTGCAGCCGCACCGTGCCCGAGGAGCGGGCGCGCGTGACGTTCGGCGTCAGGCAGAAGCTGTTCTCCGAGGTGGGGTAGCCCTGCCGCACGGTGTGCATGTCGAACGGCACCGAGCCGTAGTGGAACATCAGGTCCGGGCGGTCCAGCCCCGGCTGCGTGGTGTGGAAGATGCCGATCTCCCACCACTGGGTCGACTCGCCGACCATCGGCTGCTTGGCGTCCCAGCTGATGACGCCCTCCGGGTGGTCCTGCAGCGTGGAGCCCACGCCGGGGGAGTCGACGAGGACGTCGACCCCGACCTCGCGCAGGTGCTCGGCCGGGCCGATGCCGGACAGCATCAGCAGCTTCGGCGTGTCGATCGCACCGGTGGACAGCACGACCTCCCGCCGGGCCCGCACGGCGCGCGTGTGCAGCTGGTCGGAGTCCAGGTACTGCACACCCGTGGCGCGCGTGCCGTCGAAGGTGACCTGCTTGGCCCGCACCTCGGTGCGCACCTCGAGGTTGGGGCGGTCGCCCATGATCGGGTGCAGGTAGGACACCGAGGAGGAGGAGCGGGTGTTGTCCTCGCGGGCGTTAATCTGGAACCAGTTCGCCCCGTTGGTGACGGTCGTGCCCGAGTTGAACTGGGTCCGCGGAACCCCCGCCTGCTCGCAGGCGTCCAGCAGCGCCGAACCGCACGGGTCGTTCGGCTGGACGGTGCGGATGTTCACCGGGCCGCTGCGGCCGTGGTGCTCACCCGGCGCGTCGTTGGTCTCCAGCCGCTTGTACAGCGGGAAGATGTCCGCGGAGCCCCAGCCGGTGGCGCCGAGGGACTCCCACTCGTCGAGGTCCTCGGCCGGGGCCCAGAACGCGATGCAGGAGTTGTGCGAGGAGCAGCCGCCGAGCACGCGGGCGCGCGCGTGCCGCATGAACGAGTTGCCGTTCTCCTGCGGCTCGATGAGGTAGTCCCAGTCGTAGCCGGACTCCAGCAGTTCCATCCAGCGGTCGAGTTCCAGGACGTTCTTGTCGCCGACGTCGGACGGGCCGGCTTCCAGCAGGCACACCGTCACGTCCGGGTCCTCGGACAGGCGGGCGGCGACCGCGGCGCCGGCGCTGCCGCCACCCACGACGACGTAGTCGAACTGGTCGGTCATGGCAGTGTTCTCCGTTTCTGGTCAGGAAACAGGGGTGCTCGTCGCGTGTTCCCGCGGTGCGGATTCCGAGCTGCTGCCGGTCTCGGCACTGCTCTCGGCCCCGGTGCCGGCCTCGGCGGTGTCGGCGGCGGAGGCGTGTTCGCTCAGCACGCCGATCTTGCGGCGCTGCACGAACCAGTAGTAGGCGAATCCGCCCGCGCCCGCGAGTCCGATGAACAGCAGCGAGCTGTACTGCAGGTACCAGTGGTACGGCGGGTCGGCGTTGTACACCGCCCGGCGCGGCCAGGCCAGGTTGGTCGTCATGGCCAGGCCCCACAGCACGGCCAGGATGTTGATCGGCAGGCCGAACCTGCCCAGGCTGAAGCGGCCCCGCTGCTCGGCCGAGGACCACGTGCCGCGCAGCCGTGCCACGAGCATCGGCACGGTCACCAGCAGGTAGGAGATGTAGATCAGGATGATCGCCAGGCTGGTGACCGCGGTGAAGATCTGCGGCTGGTTGATGTTGACCAGCAGCAGCGCCAACGCCAGCGCGCCGATGACGACGGCGGGCACGACCGGGGTCTGGAACCGCGGGCTCACCCGGGCCAGTTTCGAGCCCGCGGGCAGCGCGTTGTCCCGGGCCATGGCGAAGGCGATGCGGATCGCCGCCGTGTGCACCGCGAGCACGCACACCGTGATCGCCACGAAGATCGACAGCAGGAACAGCCGGCCGACGACCGGGCCGAGCGAGTCGTTGAGGACGAACTGCAGACCGCCGTTGAGCAGCGCCGGTGCGCTCAGGTCCCGCGCGGCCATGAGGCCGAACAGGATGATCAGCCCGCCGAGCAGGAACGAGGCGAGCAACGCCCGCAGGATCGCCCGCGGGGCGTTGCGGTGCGGGTCCACCGACTCCTCACCGAGCGAGGCGGCCGTGTCGAAGCCGTACATCACGTACGAGGAGGCGATGCCGGCCACGAGGAACGCGCCGAGGTAGCCGGCCGGGTTGTCCGCACCGCTGTCGTTCGTCTGCAGCACCACGGAGGGACTGTGCACCGCGACGGCGGCCAGTGCCACGATCAGCAGCACCGCGGCGGCCAGCTCGATGAACACGCCGATGCTGTTGATCCGCGCCATCAGCTTGACGCCGAAGGCGTTGACCAGCGTGGTGAACACGATGAGCGCCGTGGCCAGCAGGATCCCGTTGACGGCGTGCTCAGCGGGGGTGGAGCCGTCGCCGACGACCTGGAAACCGCTCCAGATCTGCGGCAGCGTGTTCTGGTAGGCCAGTGCGGTCGCCGCGATGGACACGACGGAAGCGACCAGCATCATCCATCCCGCGAGCCAGCCGACGTGCTGGCCGCCGAGTTTCTTGGCCCAGTTGTAGACGGATCCGGCGATCGGGTAGCGGGAGGCCAACTCGGCGAAACTCAACGCCACGAGCAACTGCCCGAGGAAGACCATCGGCCAGGACCACCAGTAGGCGGGCCCGCCGTGGGACAGTCCGAAGTAGGACAGTTGGAAGGTGCCGGTGAGCACCGAGATGTAGCTGATTCCCGCGGCGAACGTGCTGAATCCGCCGAGAGTTCTTTTTAACTTGTTGGTGTATCCGAACTCGGATAGCTCGGTATCGCCCGTGGGCGCACTCATGCCCCGACAACTCCTTTCCCGCCCGCGCCTCGCAAAAAGGGCCCGGGCCGGGTGGTTTCGTGCGCTTCGTTGCGGCGTTCCGGTTTTTCCGCGGACCACCGCCGGGCGGACACACGCGCCCCCGTGCGTGAATGCGGGGGAATCGCGGCGCACGGCGCTGTACTGCCGCGTGCGCGGCTCTCCGCCCGGCGCGGCCGGCGATGTGCTGCGCGGTCGCCCACCGGCAGCGGCACGGCTGCTGGCGGCCGGAGCCGGACCACCGGCGGGCGGACGCGCTCTGCAGGGGGCTATTCCCCGGTGAACAGCCAGTTCAGCGGCTGCGGCTGCAGGTTCTGGTAGACGTGCTTGGTTTCCTGGTACTCGCCGAGTCCGGCGCGGCCGAGTTCACGCCCCACACCGGACTGCTTCATGCCACCCCATTCCGCCTGCGGCAGGTACGGGTGGAAGTCGTTGATCCAGATGGTGCCGTGCCGCATCCGGTTGGCGACCCGCTGCGCCTTCGCCGGGTCGGAGGTGAACACCGCGCCGGCGAGGCCGTAGTGCGTGTCGTTGGCGATGCGGACCGCATCGTCCTCGTCGGTGAACCGCTCGACGGTGAGCACCGGGCCGAACGACTCCTCGGTCACCGCGTACGAGCCCTGCTGGACCTCGTCGAGCACGGTGGGCAGGTAGTAGTGACCGGAGGCGTAGCGCTCGCCCTCCGGGCGGGCACCGCCGGTGCGCAGGACAGCTCCCTCACCGAGGGACTTGGACACGTAGTCCTCGACCTTGCGCAGCTGCTCCGCGGAGATCAGCGGGCCGGTCTCGGCGTCCTCGTCGAACGGGCCACCGATGCGGATGCGCTGCGCGCGGCGCACGATCTCGTCGACGAGCGCGTCGTGCAGCTCGTCCTGCACGACCAGCCGGGCACCGGCCGAGCACACCTGCCCGGAGTGCAGGAAGATCGCGAGCATGGCGTAGTCGACCGCGGTGTCGAAGTCGGCGTCGGCGAAGACGACGTTGGGGTTCTTGCCGCCGAGTTCGAGCGCGACCTTCTTCACCGTGCCGGCCGCCGCGGCGGCGATCTTCCGGCCGGTGTGCAGCCCGCCGGTGAACGACACCAGGTCCACGTCGGCGTGCTCGGACAGCACCGAACCGGCCTCGGCGCCCGTGCCCAGCACGAGGTTGCCCACACCTGCCGGCAGGCCGGCCTCGGTGAGCGCGCGCACGAGCAGCACGGCGGTGCTCGGGGTGAGCTCGCTCGGCTTGAGCACGAAGGTGTTGCCCGCGGCCAGCGCGGGGGCGACCTTCCACGCGACCTGCAGCAGCGGGTAGTTCCACGGCGTGATCAGGCCGCACACGCCGACCGGTTCGTGCTGCACCCTGCTGATGGCGTCGGCGGAGCCGGTGTCGACGACCCGCCCGGCCTCGGTACCGGCGATCTTGCCGTAGTACCGGAAGCACGCGGCGATGTCGGCCATGTCGATGCGGCTCTCCTCGAGCCGCTTGCCGGTGTCGCGCGACTCGGCGATCGCGAACTCCTCGGTGTCGCGCACCAGGATGTCGCTGACCCTCAGCAGCAGGTCACCGCGTTCCCACGCGGGGGTGCGGGGCCAGTCGCCGGTGTCGAAGGCGCGTCGCGCGGCGGCGATCGCGCGTTCCGCGTCGGTGCGGTCGGCCTCGTCCACGGTGGTGACGAGACCGCCGTCGGCGGGGCACCGGATCTCCCGGCTACCGCCTTGCGCGGCGTTCGTCCACACGCCGTCGATGAACAGCGTGGCGTTCGTGTTTTCCGCTTGCGACATGCGTGATTTCCCGTAGTCGTTGTTCGCGCCGCGGTTGCCGTGCGCGTCGAGTTCGGCGTCTGCAATCGAACGGGACTGAGCCTAGCAGCGTGTGTGTACAGATGTACATGACGCTGTGCGGGGGCCCTGCGAACGATCGCGAGAAGCGCGTCCGCGCGGCGTAGAATGATGCCGTTGAACTGCGGAGATGCGGTGCTCGTGAGTTGGATCGCATCGCCGCCCCCGCCGCGTGTGGCAGGCTGGGCGGACGCTGATCAAACACCCGCCGGGCGTCGAGCTGCCGGTGGGCGCGAAGGGCTGTGGCAGCCGACACGAGGGGTGGTGTCGAACGGGATGTCGATCACGGGAACCGCCGAGACCACCGGTGCGGCCAAGCGGCGCGCGAAGGATCCGGACCGGCGCGAGCGCATCGCGCGCGCCGCGATCGCCGTCGTGGCCGAGCGGGGCGTGGAGAAGCTCACGCACCGGGCGGTCGCCGCGCAGGCGAACGTGCCCCTGGGGTCGACGACCTACTACTTCTCCACGCTCGACGACCTCCTCGCCGAAGCGCTGCGGCAGGCGGCCGCCGACGACGTCGTGCAGCTGCGCGAGTGGGCGCGGACGCGGCAGCCGCAGCAGGACCTGGCCGAAGCGCTGACCGAGCTCGTCCTGCACTACCTCGGGCCGGAGCGCACCCGTACCGCCGTGGAGCACGAGCTCTACATCGCGGCGCTGCACCGGCCCGCGCTGCGGCACGTGAGCCAGGAGTGGGACTCGACGCTGGCCGAGCTGTTCGCCGGCTACACCGACCCGACCACGGGCCGAGCCCTGTCGGTCGCGTTCTGCGGTCTGCTGCTGCAGGGGATCGTGCGGGAGACGCTGCCGGAGCGCGCCGACATCCTCACGACCTTCCAGCGGATCCTCCGCCCCGGAGGAGCGGGGGAGGCGCCTGCCGACTCCGCCGGCGCGGTCCGTTCGGTCTGAGGGGCTCCGCGCCCGAGGTGCGGTCCGGGGAGCACTGCCTCGGTGGTCCCCTGCGGCGCCGCAGGCGCCCGGATGCGGAGGAGGCCGGGCGGTGGCGTCGCGCCGGCGCCCGGGTTGCAGGTTGATGCACATCGCATCACGACTGTTGATATCGGCTAACGCCCGCTCGGAGAATCGATCAACAGAGTGACCCGCCGCGCCAATGGCTCGACTGATCGGGTGGCGCTGGTGCGCGTGTTATCCGGTTCAGTCGCCCGGAGTGATTCGTTCACGCCGGTCCGTGGCGTAGAACGGAATGTGCCGCCGGGTGCGGCTTCGCTCGAAGCGCAATGACAGCCCGTCCCGAGCGAGGTGAGACCGTGGGCCAGCAAGAGGATCGCGAACTCGTGCCGCTGCAAGCGGATTTCGACACCGTCTGGTGGGGATACCGGCGTTCCCAGGTCAAGTTCTACATCCAGCAAGCCGAGAACGAGATCCGGATGCTCGCCGAGGACCGGGACTCGGCGCTGGGCCAGGTCGCCGACCTGTCGCAGCAGTTGGAGCAGGCACGCGCCGACATCGACTCCCTGCAGCGGCAGCTCGACGAGCAGGCCCGGACGCCGGTCGACGAGACCGCCCTGTCCGACCGGCTGCGCCGGATGGTCCGACTGGCCAAGGACGAGGCCGAGGAGATCACCGCCTCCGCCCGCGCCGCGGCCGAGCACGAGTGGGCCCGCTCGGAGCAGTCCGCCGCGGAATTACGCAACCGCTACGAGCAGCTCGTCGCCGAGGCCGACGAGTGGCGGCGGCAGTCGGAGCAGCAGCGCACCGAGATGCTGCAGCGGACCCGCGAGGAAGTGCAGCGCATGGCCGACGAGGCCGAGCAGCACCGGCGCCGGCTCGACGCCGAGGCCGAACAGCGGCGCAGTCAGGTCGAGCACGACTTCGAGGTCTCCATGGCCGCCCGCCGCGACGAGGAGATGCGCGCGCTGGACGAGCGGGAACGCACCAGCCGTGCCGAGGCGGAGCGCCTGGTGCGCGAGGCCACGGACGAGGCGCAGCGCCGCATCCGCCGCGCCGACGAGTACGCGGACACGATGCTGCGGTTGCGCCGCGACCTCGGCGAGCAGGTCCGCGCGGCCCAGGCCGTGCTCGACAGCGCGGAACCGTTCCTCGCCGCGACGGAGAGCGGAGCCGAGTGCGGGCAGGCCGACAACTACGTGCAGCACGTCGCCGCGGGCCGGCAGGTGCCCTCCGAGCGGGTGCGCGTGCCGCGGCAGCGCGACGCCGAGCCGTCGCTGGAACCGGGATCAGGTGCCGAGTCCGGCCGGCACGTCGAGACCTCCCCGGAGGCCGACGCCGAGCAGGAGGAGGCTGCCGGGGACCCCGCGGCGGAGGCCGAAGCTCCCGCCCGCTCGCCCGGCTGAGCACGACCCGGCGGGGTGCCGCACGCCGCCCGCTGCGCGGTGCCGGCCCGCGAGCCGGCACCGCGCAGCGGGTGGTCAGGGGCAGCGCGCGCTCAGGGGAGGACCGGTGCCCGCCCGCGGCGCTGGGCCCACCGGTCGTAGCCGCGCATGAGCGTGCGGTGGATCGGCCGCTCGACGACGTGCGTCAGCGCCCACCCGAGCAGCACGCCGGTGATCAGCATCGCCAGCGTCTGCGTCGTCGGCCCGAACCCGGCGTCCTGGAGCTTGCGGGAGACGACGTAGCCGAGGGTCTGGTGCATGAGGAACACGCCGTAGGAGATGCCGGCGAACCAGGTGAACCGGCGCCCCAGCCAGTCGGGGACGAACCGGTTCCAGTCCGGGCCGTTGGCGGTCGCCGCGATCACGACCAGCCCGATGCACACCGCGATCGTCGAGCCCCAGTCGGCTTCGAGCGAACCGTCCGGCATCACCGCGTGGTTGTGCAGGGCCTGGGCGAACATGCACGAGGCCAGCAGCGCGGTGAAGTGCCGGTTCCCGATGCGCCGCTGCGACCACAGCCAGATCGCGATGCCGGCGACGAACAGGTGCCAGCGGTGCGCGCCGAGGCCGTCGACGAGCACCCGGTACACCTCCGGCGGACCGGACACGCGCAGCGGCCACTGCGCGATCGGGAGGAAGACCAGAACCCACAGCAGCCCGACGACGGCACGTCCGTGCCCGAGGCGCGCCCGGTACAGCACCGCCGCCGCGGTGAAGCCCATGAGCTGCAGCGGAACGGTCCAGTGCGAGCCGTCGAGGAAGAACACGTCGTCGTCCCAGTGCCACAGCATGAGCAGGTTCTCGACGAGGTGCTGCGGTCCGGGGAAGAACCACCCCTCGATCGGCACCAGGCGCATGGCGAAGTAGATGACGAGCACCGCGCCGACGAACGGCGGGAACAGCCGCGCCACCCGGTTCCACCAGTACCGGGAGACCGCTCCGCGGCCGATCGTCACGCACGCGAAGTAGGCGGAGATCACCAGCAGCATGCTGGCCCCCACCTGGAACGGGAACTCGAAGGTGCGGGGCGCCAGTTCGGGGTGCAGCTGAACGCTCAGGTGGGTGCCGTGGTAGAGCATCACCAGCGTCACGCACGCGGTGCGCACCACGTCCCAGCTGATCTTTCGCGTGCTCTTGCCCGAGGACGTGCGGGTGTTCAGAGTGGTCTGCTCGGACACGCGAAGTACGTTACCAACCCCGGCTTTGTCGGCTTCATGCGCTCTGGGAGCCTGCTGGGAACTCGCTGGGAGCTCCGTCGCTGACGCCGCCGCCCAGCTGACGCCATCGCGTTCACCCGTGGATTCCGCGGCAGTGCCGGTGCTCTCGCCGCGCGGGGATCGGCGCGGGTGGCGCCGGTGCAACGGGTCGAGCGGGAGCGCGGCCACCGGCCCCTGCAGCGCGGGGCCGGTGGCCGCGCTCCGTCGTCGTGCGCTCACCCGGAGAAGCCGGCGCGCCGCAGCGCGTCGGCCAGCGCGCCGCTCGGCGCGTCCTGCTGCTGACGACCGCCGCGGGGGCGCTTGCCGCCGCCCTTGCCGCCGCCGCTCTTGCCGCCGTTGTCCTTGCCCTTGCCGCCGGACGGGCGGCCGCCGCCTGCGGACTCGCGCTTGCCCTGCGCACGACCGGGCTCGTCGTCGAGCCGCAGCGTCAGCGAGATGCGCTTGCGCTCCTCGTCCACGTCGAGCACCTTCACCCGGACCACGTCACCGGGTTTGGCGACGTCGCGGGGATCGCTGACGTAGTTCTTCGACATCGCCGAGACGTGCACCAAGCCGTCCTGGTGCACCCCGACGTCGACGAACGCGCCGAACGCGGCGACGTTGGTGACCACGCCTTCCAGCTGCATCCCGGAGCGCAGGTCCGCCAGGGTTTCCACACCTTCGGCGAAGTTCGCGGTGCGGAACTCGCCGCGCGGATCCCGCCCGGGTTTCTCCAGTTCGGACAGGATGTCGGTCACCGTGGGCAGGCCGACGGCGTCGTCGACGAAGTCCTGCGGGCGCAGCTGGTGCAGCAGCGCTTCGTTGCCGACGAGCGTGCTCAGGTCGCTGCTGGTGCTCTCGGCGATGCGCCGCACCACCGGGTAGGACTCGGGGTGCACGGCCGAGGAGTCCAGCGGGTTCTCGCCGTCCGGGACGCGGAGGAACCCGGCGCACTGCTCGAAGGCCTTCGGGCCGAGCCGGGTGACCTCCTTGAGCGCCTCGCGGTCGTGGAACGCGCCGTGGTCGTCGCGGTGGCGGACGATGTTGTCGGCCAGCCCCGCCCCGATGCCGGACACGCGGGCGAGCAGCGGCACCGACGCGGTGTTCACGTCGACACCGACCGCGTTCACGCAGTCCTCGACGACCGCGTCGAGCGAGCGGGAGAGCTTCGCCTCGGACATGTCGTGCTGGTACTGGCCGACGCCGATCGACTTCGGGTCGATCTTGACCAGCTCGGCCAGCGGGTCCTGCAGCCGCCGCGCGATGGACACGGCGCCGCGCAGCGACACGTCCAGGTCCGGCAGCTCCCGGGCGGCGTACTCGGAAGCCGAGTACACCGACGCACCGGCCTCCGAGACGGTCAGCTTCGTCAGCCCGAGGTCCGGGTGGGTCTTGATGATCTCGTCCGCGAGCCGTTCGGTCTCGCGGGAGGCGGTGCCGTTGCCGATCGCGACGAGCCCGACCCCGTGCTCGCGCGCCAGCCCGGCCAGCCGCTCGCGCGCGGCGTCCCAGCGCTGCTGCGGTTTGTGCGGGTGGATCGTGTCGGTGGCGACGAGCTTGCCGGTGCCGTCGACGACGGCGACCTTGACGCCGGTGCGGTACCCCGGGTCGAGGCCGATCGTCGGCCGGGTCCCGGCGGGGGCGGCCAGCAGCAGGTCGCGCAGGTTCGCGGCGAACACCCGCACGGCCTCGTCCTCGGCCTGCTGCCGCAGCCGCGTGCGCAGGTCCACCGACAGGCGGGTGAACACGCGGGTGCGCCAGGCCCACCGGACCACCCCGCCGAGCCACTCGTCGGCCGGGCGGCCCTCGTCGGCGATCCCGACGTGCGCGGCGATGATCCGCTGGTAGTCCGCGCCCGTGGCTTCCGCGTCGGAGTCGGCCTCGAGGGTGAGCTCGAGCACCTCCTCCTTCTCCCCGCGGAACAGCGCGAGCACGCGGTGCGCTGGCAGCGCGGTGAAGGCCTCGTCGAACTCGAAGTAGTCGGAGTACTTGGCGCCTTCCTCCTGCTTGCCCTCGCGCACGCGGGAGACGAGGCGGCCGCGCTGCCACATCCGCTCGCGCAGTTCGCCGACGAGGTCGGCGTCCTCGGCGAAGCGCTCCACCAGGATCGCGCGGGCACCGGTCAGCGCCGCGTCGGCATCGGCCACCCCGTTGTCGGGGTCGACGTACTCGGCGGCGGTGGTGTCCGGGTCGAGCGCCGGGTCGGTCAGCAACCGGTCCGCGAGCGGCTCCAGGCCGGACTCGATCGCGATCTGCGCCTTCGTGCGGCGCTTGGGTTTGAACGGGAGGTAGATGTCCTCCAGGCGGGCCTTGGTCTCGGCGGCCCGGATGCGCGCTTCGAGCTCTTCGTCGAGCTTGCCCTGGGAGCGGACGGACTCCAGGACGGCCTCGCGGCGCTGCTCGAGCTCCCGCAGGTACTGCAGCCGCTCCTCGAGCGTGCGCAGCTGGGTGTCGTCGAGCCCGCCGGTGACCTCCTTGCGGTAGCGAGCCACGAACGGCACGGTGGCGCCGTCGTCGAGCAGCTCGACCACGGCTTCGACCTGGCGCTGCTGGACTCCGAGTTCCTCGGCGATCTTCTGGTGAACGGCTGTGGTCACGATGCCTCGCTGCCTGCTTCCTACGCTGTGCTTTCGCGATCTCCGCTGACTCCGCTCGCATTGTGCCGGAACGCTCCGCGCGGCTCGCGCGCCAGTCGCGGCGGCGTGTCGGGCGGGGCTGGTGCGGCCCGCCAGCGGGACGGGGTGCTCCCGGCGCCGCGGGCGTCCCGTAGGGTGCGCGTCCAGTGCGCCGCGGGGCCGTGCGGAGCGCACCTGCGAGCGGTCGGGAGGGGCTGCTCCCGGTGCTCGGCGGACCCGGGGAGGGGCGGCTGGCGCGCAGCGGTCCGGGATGCGAGGTTTTCCCGGAGATTCGCCACGATGCGTGTTTGCAGCTGCACGCAAGTACACCCCGAGGGGTCAATCTAGGTACCGAACCCCGTAGAAACCGTGATGCACGGCTACGCTCCGCGCTGGAGTGTGGGGTCTCGTGACACATGAAGACCCCGACGCAACACGATCCCCCGATTCAGACGTCAACGGTGCCCCGTCGGACCCGAACGATGGGGCACGCGGCCAGTGGTCCACGGTCCGCTCGGCCGCGCACTCGGTCGACACGACGCTGCGCTCCGGCGTGGATCGCGTGCGACCGGCGGTGCACCGCGCGGTCGCCGCCGTCCTGCCGACGCTCCGGCGCGGATGGGAGGCCCCGGCCGTGCAGCGCTTCCGGGAGAGGGTGGCGCTGCTGTTCAGCCGGCTGTCGGCCAACCTGCCCGGCGGTGAGGGCGTGCCGACGCGCGCCCGGGCCATGCAGGCCGGAGGTGCCGTGGCCGCGGTCGGCCTCGTCGGCATCGTCATCGCCAGCCTCGCCGGCCCCGGCACGCAGCAGCGCGACGTGCAGGAAGCGGCCCAGACCGGCGAGATGTCGCCCGGGACGGCCGAGCGGATGATGGCCAAGGCCGAGGACTCCCCGCAGCAGCAGGCAGGCGGGCAGCAGGCCGAGGAGCAGGAGGCCCCCGCTCCGGTCGGGCCGCCGGTGGAGGGCATCGACGTGTCCAACCACAACGGCTCCATCGACTGGAAGCAGGTCGCCGGATCCGGCAAGAAGTTCACGTTCGTGCTGGCCACGGATGGAACGAGCTTCACCAGCCCGACGTACTCGCAGCAGTACCACGGCGCCAAGGACGCCGGGATGATCGCCGGCGCCTACCACTTCGCCCGCCCCGGATCCTCCGGTCCGGAGGAGCAGGCCAACCGCTTCCTCGACGTGGCCGACTACCAGCAGGACGGCAAGTCGCTGCCGCCCGTGCTGGACCTGGAGGTCGACCCGAACAGCGGCGGTTGCTACGGCAAGTCCGTCGACCAGATGCACCAGTGGGTGGACGGCTTCAACAACACCGTCAAGGAACGCACCGGCGAAAAACCGATCATCTACGCCAACCCGTCGTTCTGGCAGCAGTGCATGGGCGGCACGGACAGCTACAACGACCACCCGCTGTGGCTCGCCGCCTACGAGGTCGATCAGCCCTCGGTGCCCGCCGGCTTCGACAACTGGGACTTCTGGCAGTACACGGACGAGGGCACGGTGCCCGGCATCAGCGGCAGCACCGACATCAACCTGTTCCGCGAGGGCCAGGCCCGGCTGGAGCAGCTGGCCCGCTGATCCGGGGCTCCGCCCCGAGCAGTGCGACAACGCCGCAGCCCCCGGCGCGGGGTGCGGCGCCCCTCCGGCACGTGGGCCGTCCGCGCACGCGGGCGGCCCACGTGCCTGTCCGGGGCGAGCGGGGGTTGCGGTGTCGTGGTGGACACCACCTGACGGGATCGCCGCTCGCCGGGTCGGGTTAAGGTGATCGCTCAGGCCCGGCCGGAACGACCCGGTTCCAGATCCGGTCGGGGGGCGACCGGCCTGCGAGGTGAACCCGTGCGAATCGCGCTGCTGTCCTACCGCAGCAAGCCGCACAGCGGCGGCCAAGGTGTGTACGTGCGCCATCTCAGCCGGGGTCTGGCCGAGCTCGGCCACCACGTGGAGGTCTTCTCCGGGCAGCCCTACCCGGAGCTGGACCCGGAGGTGCGGCTCACCCGCGTGCCCAGCCTGGACCTGTACCGCGATCCCGACCCCTTCCGCACGCCCCACTGGCGCGAGCTCCGGGACTGGGTCGACCTGCTCGAGCTCGGCACCATGTGGACCGCGGGATTCCCCGAGCCGCTGACGTTCACCCTGCGCGCGGCCGGGGAACTGCGCGCCCGCGCGCACGAGTTCGACGTGGTGCACGACAACCAGAGCCTCGGCTACGGCCTGCTCCGCCTGCCCGCGGCGGGGCTGCCGGTGACGGCGACCATCCACCACCCGATCACGCACGACCGCCGCGTCGACCTCGCGAACGCGCGGGGGCGGCGGCGGATCACCCTCCGCCGCTGGTACGGCTTCCTGCGGATGCAGGCCCGCGTGGCCCGGCGCATCCCGCACCTGATGACCGTGTCCGAGTCCTCCGCCGCCGACATCCGGCGCGACTTCGGCGTGCGCCGCGACCAGCTCAACGTCGTCCCCCTCGGCGTGGACCCGGCGGTGTTCCACCCGCCGCGAGCCCCGCGCGTCCCCGGCCGGATCGTCGCCATGGCCAGCGCCGACACCCCCATGAAAGGCGTGGGCACGCTGCTGGAGGCCGTCGCGAAGCTGCGCACCGAACGCGACGTGGAACTGGTGCTCGTCTCCCAACCGATCCCCGGCGGGCCCACCGAGCGCCGCATCGAGGACCTCGCCATCGGCGACGTGGTGCGCACCGCGAGCGGGCTCAGCGACGACGGGATCGCCGAGCTGCTCGGTTCGGCCGAGGTGGCCTGCGTCCCCTCGCTGTACGAGGGCTTCTCGCTGCCCACGGTGGAGGCCATGGCCTGCGGCACCCCGCTGGTGGCCAGCCGCGCCGGCGCCATCCCGGAGGTCGCGGGCGAGCACGGCGAAACCGTGGAACTCGTCCGCCCCGGCGACGCCGAGGAGCTCGCGGCGGCGCTGGGCGCGGTGCTGGACTCCCCGGACTACCGGCACCGGCTCGGCGAGGCCGGCCGGCGCCGGGTGGTGGAGCGCTACAGCTGGACTTCCGTGGCCGCCGCCACGGTCGACTGCTACGCGGAAGCGATCGAGCGAACGCGCCGGCAGGCGGCGCGGAAGGGAGCGGCCCGGTGCTGACGGTGGACTTCGACAAGCTCGGCGTGGCACCGGGCATGCGCGCGCTCGACCTGGGGTGCGGCGCCGGGCGGCACGCCTTCGAGCTGTACCGCCGCGGGGCGGAGGTCGTCGCCTTCGACCACGACGCCGCCGAACTGGAGAACGTGGCGACGATGTTCGCCGCGATGGAGGCGGGGGACGAGGTCCCCGCCGCGGCCAGCGCCACCACGGTCGCCGGGGACGCGCTGTCGCTGCCGTTCCCCGACGAGCACTTCGACCGGGTCATCGCCTCGGAGATCCTGGAGCACCTGCCCGAGGACGAGAAGGCGATGCACGAGCTGGTCCGCGTGGTCAAGCCCGGCGGGCGGGTCGTCGTCACCGTGCCGCGTTGGTTCCCCGAACGCGTGTGCTGGGCCTTCTCCGACGAGTACCACCAGGTCGAAGGCGGGCACGTGCGCATCTACCGCACCGAGGAGCTGCAGGCCAAACTCCGCGAGGCGGGGCTGCGGCCGGCGTTCCACCACCACGCGCACGCGCTGCACTCGCCGTACTGGTGGCTGAAGTGCGCGGTGGGGCCGGACGACGACGAGCACCCGGCCGTGCGGGCGTACCACCGGATGCTCGTGTGGGACCTGATGCGGCGCCCGCGGGTCACGCGCGCGGCCGAACGGCTGCTCGACCCGGTGCTCGGCAAGAGCGTGGTCGCCTACTTCGGCAAACCGGGGGCGCCAGGTGCCGCCTGAGGTCCCGGCGGTGCCCGGCACCATCACCGCCGAGCAGGTGCGCCGCACCGCGCGCACGATCGGCATGGTGCAGCTCGACTCCGGGGCGATCCCCTGGTATCCGGGCGGGCACGTGGACCCGTGGGACCACGTGGAAGCCGCGATGGGACTGGCAGCGGCGGGCGAGCGGGACCGCGCCGCCCGCGCCTACCGGTGGTTGCGCGCGACGCAGCGCCCCGACGGGTCCTGGCCGCTGCGCGTGCGCGCCGGACGCGTCGAGGACGCCGCCGCGGACACGAACTTCTGCGCCTACCCCGCGGTCGGCGTGTGGCACCACGTGCTGCTGACCGGGGACGCGGACTTCGCCGCCGAGATGTGGCCCGCGGTGCGCGCGGCCGTCGAGTTCGTCCTCGGCGCCCAGCGCGAGCGCGGGCAGATCAGCTGGGCGGTGGACCCGCGCGGCGTCCCGCTCGACGAGGCGCTGCTGTCCGGCTGTTCCAGCATCCACCACAGCCTGCGGTGCGCGCTCGCCCTGGCCGAGCACGTGGGCAGTCCGCAGCCGCACTGGCGGGAGGCGGCCGACCGGCTGGGCGCGGTGGTGCGCGCGGAACCGGGCGCGTTCGCGCCGAAGCCCCGCTATTCGATGGACTGGTACTACCCGGTTCTGGGCGGGGCGGTGCGCGGCACCGCGGCGGCGGCGCTGCTGCGCTCCCGCTGGGACGAGTTCGTCGTGGACGGTCTGGGCGTGCGGTGCGTCACCGACCATCCGTGGGTGACCGGAGCCGAGACCTGCGAGCTCGTGCTGAGCCTGGACGCGCTCGGGGAGAGCGCGTGGGCGCACAAGCTGTTCGCCGCGATGCAGCACCTGCGCGACGAGGACGGGTCGTACTGGACCGGCCACGTCTTCGCCGACGGCAAGCGGTGGCCGTGGGAGCGGACCACGTGGACGTCGGCCGCGGTGATCCTCGCCGCCGACGCGCTGTCGCGCACCACGCCGGCGAACGGGATCTTCCGCGGTGGCACCGCAGCGGCGCGCCCGGTGCGCGCGCGGGTCGCCGCGGTGGCGGGGTGACGGAGCCGCCCGGTCCGCGCGTCCGCGCAGCGCTGGGTTCCGGCACGGGGAGTCCGCTGTGGACGTTCTCGTCCGGGCGCTCGCGCTGTGCGGGTCCTTCCCGACTGGCCCCGGCCGCCCGCCTGCGTCGGCCACCCCGCCTGCGCCGGCCACTCCGCGGAGTCCCTTGCGCGGACGGTCATGCGGTGTCGATGCGGGCGCCCGCTTCGCCCGCGACGCGTTCCAGCACCCGCAGCGAACCCGTCACCGAAACCTCCCGGAACTGCCCGGAGTCCACCGCGCGCCGGTACACGTTGTAGGGGGCCTGCCCCCCGTCGCGGGGATCGGGGAAGACGTCGTGGATGACGAGCGCGCCACCGGGCACGACCCAGTGCGCCCAGCCGTCGAAGTCGGTCCGCGCGGCCTGCTCGGTGTGCCCGCCGTCGAGGAACAGCAGGCCCAGCGGGGTGTTCCAGCGGGCCGCCATGCCGGCCGAGTCGCCGACGACGGCCAGCACGTGCTCCTCCAGGCCCGCGGTGGCCACGGTGCGGCGGAACGCGCCGAGCGTGTCCAGCCGGCCCACTTCCGGATCGACCAGGTCCGGGTCGTGGTACTCCCAGCCGGGCTGGTGCTCCTCCGAGCCCCTGTGGTGGTCCACCGTGACGACGACGCCGCCGGTGTGCCGCGCGGCGGCGGCCAGGTACAGCGTGGACTTGCCGCAGTAGGTGCCGATCTCCACCGCCGTGCCCGCGCCGAGATGTCCGATCGCCGCCCGGTGCAGCGCGAGCCCCTCGTCGACCGGCATGAAGCCGGGGGTGCTCTCGGCGCGGGCGAGCAGTTCCGCGGGCATGCTCTCCGGGGCCGTGGTGGACACGCGACCTCCTGGCGCTCTCGATGGCGTTCGCGCCGAGCCTACGGCACGCCGCGCGCGGCGTGCGGCGGGACGAGCACCGCCGCGACCGGGCGGCGGTGAGGGTGCGGGCGGCGCCCCGCCGGCACCGCGCCGGTCAGACCGTGGCGGCCGGGGCCCGGTCGGCCGCGGCACCGTCGGCCTCGCAGCTGGCGCTCGCGGCGCGCTCGCCCTCGACCTCCAGCACCTGGATGTTCTCCAGGACCTCCTCGATCAGGTCGTCGAACCCGACGCGGTTCTCGACCTTGTTCAACTGGGTGTCCTGGCTGTGCGTGGCCACGTTCGGCGGCATGATCAGGCTGCAGCAGTCCTCGTCCGGCAGCTTGGAGATGTCGGCCGTGCCGATGCTCGCGGCCTCGCCCATGATCTCCTGCTTGTCCCAGGCCAGCAGCGGCCGCATCACCGGCAGGCCCGCCGCCTGCTCGGTGGTGGCCATGTTGCTCAGCGTCTGACTGGAGACCTGGCCGAGGCTGTCGCCGGTCACCAGGGCTTCGCCGCCGAGCCGCTGCGCCAGCGCGGTGCCCACGCGCACGATGAGCCGCCGCTGGGCCACGATCTGCAGCTCCCCGGCGCCGGCGGTGGCCAGCGCGCGCTGCGCCTTGCCGATCGGCACCACGTGCAGGCGCGAACCGCCCTGGAACCGGTTGAGCTGCCGCACCAGCGCGTAGGCCTTGTACGTCGACGACGGTCCCGTGTAGGGGGCGCCGGTGAAGTGCAGGAAGTCGCAGCGCAGCCCGCGTCGCATCATCCGGTACGCCGCGACCGGCGAGTCGTACCCGCCCGACAGCAGCGACAGGGCCCTGCCGCTGGAGCCCACCGGCAGGCCGCCTTGGCCGCGCAGGTGCTGGACGGACACGAACGTCTCGCGCCAGTCCACCTCGACGGTGATCTCGGTATCCGGGTTGTCCAGGTCCACCGGCCAGCCCAGCTCGTCGACCACGCGCTGGCCCAAGTAGGCGGCCATCTCCGAGGACGACATGCGGAAGTTCTTGTCCCGTCGGCGGGCCCGCACGGCGAACGTGCGCGGTGCCGCGCCCAGCTGCTGCCGCAGCAGCTCGAGCGCGGACTGCGCGGTCGCCTCCGGGTCCTTCGACGTGCGCACCCCGGGCTGCACGACGCTGATGCCGACCACTTCCCGGGCGCGCTCGACCAGCGCGGCCTGCCGCTGCGGGTCCTGCGCGTTCGGGGAGGTCACCACCAGCACCCCCGCGCGCCGTTCCACGCGGGCTCGGGGGTCGACCTCGCCGAGCGCCCACTCCAGGTTCCGCAGCAGGTGCCGCTCGAAGACGCCGCGGTTGCGGCCCTTGATCGCGAGCTCTCCGTGCTTGAGCAGCACACACGGCTGCGCGGGCATGCACTCCACCTCTCTGGACACGCGGTAGGTCCGACGTCCGGGCGGCAGCACGCCCGCCGTGCGCGACGTCGGCAGGACCCTTCGAGGATACGGCCTCACCGCCGGGTGGTTGTAAGGCGTTCGCCGCTTGCCCTCCGGGTGCGGGGACCCGCGTGCCGCTGCGCTCGGCTCCGCCCGTTGCGGTGCCACCGGGGCGGGCGCGAGAGTGGGGGAGGATTCGGCGGAGGAGAACAGGATCCCGCGGTGAAGAACAAGCCCCCGTACGCGCTGAGCTCGGTCGACAACGCGCTCCTGCTGCTGCAGATGCTGCGGGACCACGGGGGAGTGCGCGTGGCCGACGCGGCCGAGGAGCTGGGCATCGCGCGTTCCACCGCACACCGCTTGCTGGCGATGCTCGTCTACCGGGACTTCGCGGTGCAGGACGGCAACCGCAACTACGTGCCCGGTCCGGCGCTGGCCGCGAGCCGACTGGGCGGACCGGCGAACCAGCACCTGCGCAAGGTGCTGCAGCCGCACCTCGAAGCGCTGTGCGAACGGGTGGGGGAGACGACGAACCTCATGGTGCGCATGGGCACCCAGTGCCGGTTCCTCGCCAGCGTCGAATCGCCCCAGGTGCTGCAGGTGGGCGACCGCCGCGGAACGATCCTGCCCGCGCACGCCTGCTCCGGCGGCAAGGCGCTGCTCGCGGAGCTGGAAACCCACCGCTTGGAGCAGCTGTACCGGCGCGAGGGTCGGGGCCACTCGCTCGACGAGGAGCGGTGGCGGAACCTGCTGCGGGAGCTGCGCGCGGTGCGCGAGCAGGGGTACGCGCTCAACCGGGAGGTCAGCGAAACCGGCGTGTGCGCCATAGGCGTGCCGGTGCACGACGAGTCCGGTGCGGGTGCGGGAGCGATCTCCGTGTCCGCCCCCGCCGTGCGGTTCGAAGCGGCGCGCGTGCCGGAGTGGGCCGCCGAGCTGCACGCGGCGGCGGCGCGCGCGGAGGAGGACCTGCGCGCCGGCGCGTGAGGAGGCGCTCCCCGAGCATCGCGCGCACTGCGAGCCGGTCGGCGCGTGGCGGGAAGGGGCGGTGGTTCCCGATTCCGACCTCGGACTGCTGGTGGCGGGGCGTGGCTGATCGGAGGTTGCCGCGAGCGCGCTGATCGGAGATACTCCCCGCGAGGGGAGTACTTCTCGAGGCCGCCCCGGTCAGTACGGACGTCCCGCGACGTCCCCGGACGGCCGCCCGCCGCGGTGAAGGAGACCTCAAGACAGTTCGCTGCTTGAGGAGGAGAACCGTGCTCAGCACCCCGCTCACCGCGGCCGCGGGAACGGAGTCGATCGGAACGCCCTGGCTGTGGGCGATCAGCATCCTCGTGCTCGTCGCGCTGCTCGCCGCGGATTTCGCGGTGACGCACCGACCGCACGAGGTGTCGCTGCGCGAGGCCGTGGGCTGGTCCGTGTTCTACCTGGCGCTGCCGCTGCTGTTCGCCCTGTGGCTGTGGCCGACCTACGGCGGAGCCGAGGCTCTCGAGTTCACCACCGGCTTCCTGGTGGAGAAGTCGCTGTCGGTGGACAACCTGTTCGTGTTCATGCTGCTGCTCACGGCCTTCGCCGTGCCGGCGGCGCTGCAGCAGCGCGTGCTGCTGTACGGCATCATCGGCGCGCTCGTGCTCCGCGGCGCGTTCATCGCGGCGGGCGCTGCGCTGCTGCAGGCGGGCACGTGGGCATTCCTCGTGTTCGGCGCGATCCTGTTCGTCACCGCGGTGAAGATCCTGCGGGAGGCGATCAGCGGCGAGTCGTTCGAGAAGGACGTTTCGCAGATGCGGTCGGTGCGGCTGGTGCGCCGCCTCATGCCGGTGACCGAGGAGTACCGCGGCGCGCGGATGACCGTGCGCGAGGGCGGCCGGCGCGCGCTGACCCCACTGGCGGTGGTCGTGGTCGCGGTCTTCGGCGCGGACGTGGTCTTCGCCGTCGACTCGGTGCCCGCGGTGTACGGCATCACCGCCGATCCGTACCTGGTGTTCACCACGAACGCGTTCGCCCTGCTGGGGCTGCGGGCGCTGTACTTCGTCCTGCACGCGGCCCTGGCCAAGCTGACCTACCTCAACCACGGCCTGGCCATCATCCTGGCGTTCATCGGCGCCAAGCTGGTGCTGCACTGGGCGCACGAGATGTGGCCCGCCGTGCCCGATGTTCCGACCCCGCTGTCGCTGGGCGTGATCGTGCTCGTGCTCGGCGTGGTCACGCTGGTCAGCTTCCGCACCCAGCGCAGCAGCGCGGTGTCGAGGGAATGAGCGTCGTGGCGGGCCTCCTCGTCGAACTCGCCGTGACGGTGCTCGTGCTGCTCGCGCTGGTGGTCGTCTGCGCCGCGCTGCTCGGCGCGCGGCCGCCGCGTTGAGCCCGCGGAACCCGCCCGCCGCGGCGGGTTCACCAGCGGGCGGCGTGCCACTCCACGACGCCGTCCCCGTGGCGCAGCGCGGTGCCGTCGGGCAGCGAACCGCCGGCCGCGCCGAAGGGCTGGCGGTAGTGGCTGTCGAGCACGACCAGCCGGTCGTGCCGGGAGCGCTCGGCCTCGTGCTGCAGCGAGAGCGCGCCCCGCGCGTGGTGCACCGCGGTGAGGTCCGGGGCGAAGGTGACGGGGTCGACGTGCTGGGCGGCCCCGTCGATCCACACAGTGCGCTCGGAGGCGGCCGGGTCGTCGTGCAACCCGTCCACGAGGTTCCACGTCACGGCGCGGTCCTCGGCCGACACACCGCACCCGGCCGACCAGAACCAGCGGGTGGTGCGGGCGTGGTGCCCTCCCGAGTCGTCGCGCAGGCCGGGTGCGTCGACGGGCACCGACGCGCCGTCGACGGACACCGCGCCGCGCACGTGCAGCGGCGTCTTGCGGGTCCACACCGGGTGCCGGCCGTGGCGGGAGACCACGTCCACGCGGTCGCCGCACGGCACGAGGCCGAGCCGGGCGCGCACGCCGCGGCCGTCGAACCGCACGCGGGTGTCGGTGAACGCGACGGCGGTGCGCAGCGCGGTGCGTTCGCGGAAGACCCCCTGCTCGGGCAGGTGCACCGCCCAGAACGACTGGACGGCCCCGGCGATGCGGACCACGCCCGCGCACAGCCGGACACCGGGTGCGAACACCCCGAGGTAGCTCCACAGCTTGCGGGGCCGGCCGCCGCGGAAGAGGGGCAGCCGCGCCGGGTCGAGGGGCAGTTCGCTGGTGGCCGCACCCACCCGGCGCACCGGCAGGGCGTCTTCCGTCATCCGCGAGCTCCCCTGCACCTGGACCCGAACCACGTCGTGATCCTAGTGATCTCGGTGCGTCGGGGGAACCGCCCACGTCCGCGGCGCCGGCAGCTGCGGGCGGTGGCGGTTCAGCTGCGCTCCTGCCCGCCCTGCGGCGCCAGCGACAGCGACAGCCACAGCACCGCCCCGGCGGTGGCCAGCGCCGCGTGCAGGAACACGTCGTGGACGCTCAGCCCGATCGTCTCGGCCGCGGACGGCCCCATGTGGGAGGCTGTGAACAGGAACACGACGATGTAGACGACGGCCTGCCCGCCGAGGAAGCGGCGCTGCCCCCACCTGCGGGACGAGCAGCTCAGGGCGCCCAGCCCGGTGGCGAGCAGCAGCAGCCCGTGCAGCCCGTTGACGTGGAAGCCGAGGACCACCTGCTCGGGGCGGCCGAGCAGCGGCACGAGGCCGTTGGCGACCAGCCCCGCACCCGCGAGCAGCACGAGCAGCGCACCCTCGCACCACAGCACGTAGCTGCGCCAGTCGGTGTGCCGGCTGATCGTCGCGGTGCTCATCGTTCCTCGTCGTGCGCAGCGGTGGGCGGTGGGCCGATCCGCCCGCGGCCTACCCGCCCGGAGGGGCGGGCATGCACCGCCGGTCGCGGCCCCGGCCGGGGCGGCGGGTTCCGGCCGCTGATCGTTTCGCCGCCCCCGCGGCGGGGTAGTGCGGTGGAGCGGCCGTGCGGCAGGCCGCGCGAACGCCGATCTCCTGGAGGTGGACATGGCGCGCACCGTGGCTCAGAAGCTCATCGCCGATCACCTGGTCGAAGGGGAGATGACTCCCGGCTCGGAGATCGGGCTGGCGGTGGACCACACGCTCACCCAGGACGCCACGGGAACCCTGGTGATGCAGGAGCTCGAGGCCCTGGGGCTGGACCGCACGCGGGCCGAGGTGAGCGTCCAGTACGTCGACCACAACCTGCTGCAGGCCGACGAGAAGAACGCCGAGGACCACCAGTTCCTGCGCACGGCAGCGCAGCGCTACGGGATCTGGTACTCCAAGCCCGGAAACGGCGTGTCCCACCCGACGCACATGCAGCGCTTCGGCAAACCGGGCAGGACGATGGTGGGCTCCGACTCGCACACCTGCGCGGCCGGCTCGCTGGGCATGCTGGCCATCGGCGTCGGCGGGCTCGAAGTCGCCGTCGCCATCGCGGGGAGGCCGCTGCACATCCGGATGCCGCAGATCTGGGGAGTGCGGCTGACCGGGCGGCTGCCCGACTGGGTCTCGGCCAAGGACGTCGTGCTCGAGATGCTGCGCCGGCACACGGTGCAGGGCGGCGTCAACCGCATCATCGAGTACTCCGGTCCCGGCCTGGACGAGCTCACCGCGATGGACCGGCACGTGATCGCCAACATGGGGGCGGAGCTCGGGGCGACCACCACGGTCTTCCCGGCCGACGAGGCGGTGCGCGAGTTCCTCGAGGCCCAGGGCAGGCCCGCGGACTTCACCGAGCTGCACGCCGATCCGGACGCCACCTTCGACGTCACCGACGAGATCGACCTGTCCGCGCTGGAACCGCTGATCGCCGAGCCCTCGGCGCCGGACAAGGTGGTGCCGGTGCGCGAGGTGGCGGGAGAACCGGTCAGCCAGGTCGTCGTGGGCTCCTCGGCGAACCCGGGCCTGCGCGATTTCGCCGCCACCGCGGAGGTCGTGCGGGGGCGGCAGACCGACGACGCGGTCAGCTTCGACGTCAACCCCACCTCGCGGGAGATCCTCGAGGACATGACCCGGATGGGCGCGACGTTCGACCTGATCGCCGCGGGCGCGCGGATTCACCAGTCCGGGTGCATGGGCTGCATCGGCATGGGGCAGGCCCCCGCGGTGGGGCACAACTCGCTGCGGACCTTCCCGCGCAACTTCCCCGGCCGCTCGGGCACCGAGGAGGACTCGGTGTGGTTGTGCTCGCCGGAGACCGCGGCCGCCTCGGCCCTGACGGGGGTGATCACCGATCCGCGGGACCTGGCGAACAGCCACGGCATGAGCGCGCCGCGCCCGCAGCTGCCGGAGAAGGCCTCGATCAACACCGCCATGCTCGTCGAACCGCTGCCGCACGAGCAGGCGCGGCAGCAGCAGCTGGAGCGCGGCCCGAACATCTCGGCGCTGCCGGACTTCCCGCCGCTGCCGGAACGCGTCGAAGCGCCCGTGCTGCTGAAGGTCGGGGACCACGTCTCCACCGACGAGATCTCCCCAGCGGGGGCGCGCGCCCTGCCGTACCGGTCGAACATCCCGCAGCTGGCGGAGTTCACCTTCACCCGTCTCGACCCGGACTACCCCGCGCGGGCGAAGGAGCACCAAGGCGGCAGCGGACACATCGTCATCGGCGGCGAGAACTACGGGCAGGGCTCCTCGCGGGAGCACGCCGCGATCACCCCGCGCTACTTGGGGCTGCGCGCGGTCGTGGCGAAGTCCTTCGCCCGGATCCACTGGCAGAACCTGGCGAACTTCGGCATCCTCGCGCTCGAGTTCGCCGATCCGGGCGCCTACGACCGGATCCGGCGCGACGACGTGCTCGCGCTCGACCGGCCAGGTGCGGCGCTCGACGCGGGGCGGGAACTGACCCTGCACAACCTCACCCGCGGTGAGGACTGCGCGCTGCGGCACTCGCTGTCGCCGCGCCAGGTCCGCGCGGTGCGGTACGGCGGGCTCATCCCGCTGCTGGCCTCCGAGGAACGGGGGTGACGGAGGAGCTGCACGGCCGGGGTCGCACAGCGCTGCGGCCCCGGCCGTGCGCTCGTCGGCGTCGGCCGCGCCCGCCGAGGGCTCCGGCCGGCTCGGAGGCGGACGTCGTCGAACGGCCGGGAAGCGGGCGGAATTCCACCTGCCGATCATTCGATCGGCGACGCGGGCCGTCCGCCCGTCGGGGCTTTCTCCTTTCGCGGAGTGGGCTGGATGGCGGAATATCGAGCGGTCAGCGGCCAATGGTGCCGTTCGTGGACTAGGATGTCGGTGCTGCTCGGTGTTCGTGCGCAAGAAGCGGCGCAACCGAAATTCGGAGAACGAATGAACGATGATGAGCGGGCGGAGAACGAGGCCGTGCGGGCCGTCATCCGCACCCTGATCAGGGAGGCCGCCGATCAGACGTGCCGGGCGAACCGGTTGCTCGACGAAGTGGAGCGTCTTCTCCGCGCGGACGCCGAGGACGGTGACGATTCGGTTTATTCCAGGAAGGTGCATTCCGATGCGACGCATTCCGGCGCGGAGCGCGCCGGTGCGGCGCGTGCGGAGGCGCGCTCCGGAACGGGGCAGGCGCTCGGGACCGGCGCGCGCACGATCCCGAAGGAGCGCTTCACCGATCTGACCGAACGCGAGCGGCAGGTCCTGTCGTTGCTGCTCAGCGGAAAGCCCAATCGGCAGATCGCGCGGCAGATGGGAATCACCGAGCGGACGGTGAAGAACCACCTCCGCGCCGTTTTCGTCAAACTGGGGGTATCCGACCGCACCTCGGCCGTGATCAAGATCCTCGACGAGGGCGCGCTCAACGGCGCGGTTCCGGACAGGGGCGCGTGACCCCCTGCCGGTGACCCCTGCCGGTGAACCCCTGCCCGGGACGGACGAGCGGGGGTCCGCGCGGCGCAGCGGCGCGCGGCCCGTCCCCCGCCCCGTTCTTCAGCCCTCGTCCCGTTCCGCGGAACTCCGCGGGGACAGCAGGCGCACGACCTCCGAGTCGTCGCGAGCTCCCATGCCGGAGCGCTCGCCCAGCAGGTACAACTGGTGGGCGGCGGCCGACAGCGGTGCCGGAACGCGGTTGTCCCGGGCGAGTTCGGTGACGATGCCCATGTCCTTGACGAAGATGTCCATGCGGGACCGCACCGGCGCTCCCTCCTCGGCGTAGGACTCGAGCATGCGCGGTCCGCGGTCGCGCAGCATGAAGGACCCGGCGGCGCCGTCGCCGAGCGCATCCACCACCACGGCCGGGTCGAGGCCGAGCTCGCGGGCGAGCGCGACCGCCTCCCCGGCGGCGGCGATGTGCACACCGGCGAGCAGCTGGTTGATCGCCTTGAGCGCCTGACCGTCACCCGGGTTCGGCCCCACGACCGTGAGCGTGGAGGCCAGCGCGTCGAGAACGGGGCGGGCGGTGGACAGCGCCGCGTCCTCGGCACCGACGAGGACGAGCAGCTCTCCCGTGCCCGCGCGCGCCGGCCCGCCGCTGACCGGAGCGTCCACAGTGGCTAGTCCGTGTCCGGCCAGCCGCTCGGCCGCGCTGCGCACGACGTCCGGTCCGACGGTGGAGGTGAGCACGACCGGGGTGCCCCGGCGCGCCGTTGCGGCGAGACCGTCGGCGCCGAACAGGGCGGCGTCGACGTGCTGGCGGTCGCGCACCGCCAGCACGACCACGTCGGCCCCGCGCACCGCCCCGGCAGGGCTGGTGGCGGTGGTCTCGGCGAACTCGCCGGCCTGCGCGCGCAGGTCGGCGGCGACGTCGAACGCGGCGACCGGGAAGGAGGCGGACAGGTGGCGCGCCATGGGCATGCCCATCGCGCCGAGCCCGATCACCGCGACCGTCGGGTGGTTCTCGACCATGTGCCAACTCCGTGGGGTGAGGGGACGTTCAGGTGCGGAGGTTGCCGACCACGTGCGCCAGCGCCTCGGCGTCGCCGACGTTGCCGGGGAACACCACGTACGGGACGCCGGAGAACTGCCCGGAGACCGGTTCCCACAGCGAGATGATGCCCGGCAGCATCTGACCGCGGACCACCGCGCGTCGGATGTCGAGACCGCCGGTGGCGACGTCGCTGGAGGTGATGCCGCCCTTGGCGACGACGAACGCCGGGCGGCGGGCGCGGACGGCGGTGCGCACGGCGTCGACGAGCCCGGCGGAGACAGCGCGGGCGATGGCCAGGCTCTCGTCCGCACCGGCCCCGGTGACGAGGTCGCGGCTGGTGGTGATGACGACGTCGCGGTCGGCCATCGCGGCGGCGGCCCGCTCGGCGACCTGCCGGACGTGCTCGTCCCGCACGGTGTCGTCGAGCAGGCTGGGCACGTGCAGTTCGTGCTCCTCGATCCCGCCGAGAGCGCGGAGTTCCGCCAGCTGCGCGGTCGTCAGGCCGACGTGCGAGCCGATGGCGACGAGACCGTGCCCGGGACCGGTGAGCTCGGCCAGTCGCGCGGTCGGCAGCGGCGGCTGCTTCGCCTGGCCGGTGCGGGCGCGCATGAACGACGGACCCGCGCGGTAGAGCAGGTGGCTGCCGCGGGCCTCGGCGCGCAGCGAGGCCAGCGCCAGCACTCGCAGGTCCTCGTCGTGCACGGCGTCGACGACCGCCGGCTCGCCGTCGCGCAGCCCGGCGAGGACGTCGGCGACGTGGTCGGCCCCGCCGGTGCGCAGGTCGGTCAGGGTGATCGCGCGGACCTGCTCCGGGGCGTGGCGGCCGCCGGTCTTCTCGGCGACCCACGAGCGGAGGTCGGAGCTGCTGAAGCCGAACGTGGCGTCGCGGGCGAACTCGGTGCGTCCGACCGGCAGCACCATCCCCGGTGCGCTCCGGGTCCAGTGCACCGCGTCGACGGTGATCCGGCCGGCGTCGGGGAAGGCCGGGACGAGGACCACGCCGTCGACCGGGTGGCCCTGCCGCGCGGCGCTGTCCGCGAGCACGTCGGTCTCCAGCGGGAAGTGCCCCCGCAGCGTGGAGTCGCTGCGGCTGACCAGCGAGCAGCGCACGCCTTCGGCCGCGGCTGCGGTGCGCAGGGCGGCGGTGACCTCGCGGTTGCGCGCGGCCGCGTCGTCCGGGGCGAGGCTGCGGGTGTTCGTCAGCACGAAGAATCCGGTCTCGGAGGCGCGCAGCGCCCAGCGCAGGTCGTCGACGGACCACGTGGTCAGCACCGGGAGGTCGGCGATGGTCTGCGATCCGGTCGGGTCGTCGTCGAGGGCGACGACGCGCGGCCCACCGGCGATCGCGGCGGCGAGCTCGTCCGGGTCGACGGCGCGGTCAGCGGGCAGGTCCGCGAGCAACCTGTCCGTGGGCACGGCCTCGGCGGTGTCCGCGGGGTGCGGTGGCATGGTGCTCCTTCGCGACGGCCGGTGACGTGTCGTCCGGGGGTGCGGGCGGGGTCAGGGGGGTCCGGCGTCGGCCGGACCCAGCACGTGGCGGCGCAGGTCCTCGCCGGTCTGCGTCATGTGCGCGGCCATCGCCGAGCGCGCGCGGGCGGGGTCGCCGGACTCGAGCGCCCGCACGATGTGCTCGTGCTGGGCGGTGGCGTTCTCCCGGATGGCGGCGACCGCGGAGGTCTCGTGCCGCCCCTCGGGCAGCAGCCTCCCGAACGGGGCGAACATCAGCGGGACGAAGATGTTGCCGCTGGCGCGCACGAGCGCGTCGTGGAAGGCGAGGTCCGCCCGCACGAAGGCGTCCACATCGGACTGCTCGTGGGCGGCGCGCATCGCGGCGAGGTGCTCGCGCAGCCGGGCGAGGTCCTCCTCGGTGCGCTTGGCCGCGGCGAGCTCGGCGGCGCCTTCCTCCAGCACTCGCCGGGCCTCGAGCAGGCTCTCGGACAGCGCGCCGTGCGCGGGTCCGGCGTTGGCGGCGCGGATCACCGGGTCCAGCGCCGTCCAGGTGCCGGGCTCGTTGACGTAGGTGCCGAGGCCGCGCCGGATGTGCACGATGTTCTGCGCCCGCAGGGAGCTGACCGCCTCGCGCACCGTCAACCGGCTGACGCCGTGCTGCTCGGCGAGCTCGGCCTCCGGCGGCAGGGCGGCGCCGGGCGGGTGGGTGCCGTCGATGACGGCGCCGAGGAGCCGCTCGGCCAGGTCCGCGGACAGGGGCATCGGTACCTCATTCGACATCAGACGTCTGATGTCTTGAGATTAGGGGGTCCGCCGCGCCGGGTCAACGGCGACGGGACCGACCGGCCGGTGTGCGGCGGAACACAGCACGCCGGGCCCTCCCGTGTGGTAGGGCTGATTCGAGACGTCACGGAGGTGAGCATGGGCGACGCGCGTCGTGAGTGGATGCGACCTGGGGCCCAGGAAGTCGGCGCCGGGGTGTACCGGATCCCGCTGCCGCTGCCCAACGACGGGCTGCGCGCGGTGAACGTGTACGCGCTCGTCGACGGGCCGGGGCTGACGCTGATCGACGGCGGTTGGGCGCTCGAGGAATCGCGCGAGACGCTCGCCGCGGCGCTCGGCGAGCTCGGCGCCGGTCTCGGCGACATCCGCCGCTTCCTCGTCACCCACGTGCACCGGGACCACTACACCCAGGCCGTGGCGCTCCGGCGCGAGTTCGGCAGCAGCGTCCTGCTCGGCGAGGGCGAGCGGGAGACGGTCCAGCGGCTCACCGACCCGGACCACGTCCCGCTGGCGCGGCAGGTCGAGCTGCTCCGCGAGTGCGGTGCCAAACCGGTCGTCGAAGCGCTCGCGGCGCTGTACGACGACGAGGCCCCCCGGCCCGGCTGGGAGCACCCGGACGCCTGGATCGAGCACGGTGCCGAGGTCGGCCCGGCCGAGCGCCCGCTGCGCGCGGTGTCCACGCCCGGGCACACCACCGGCCACCTCGTGTTCTGCGACGACCGCAACGGGCTGCTGTTCGCCGGCGACCACGTGCTGCCGCACATCACTCCCTCGCTCGGGCTGGAGCAGGCCCCGAGCGAGTCGCCGCTGCGCGACTACCTCGCCTCGCTGCGGCGGGTGCGCGCCATGCCCGACATGCGGCTGCTGCCCGCGCACGGCCCGGTCGCCGACAGCGCGCACCGGCGCGTCGACGAGCTGCTCGACCACCACGACGACCGGTTGCGCGCCACGGCCGCGGCCGTCGAGCGCGGCGCCGACACGCCGTACGAGGCGGCGCGGGCGCTGACCTGGACCCGGCACGAGTACGCGGTCGACGATCTCGACCCGTTCAACCAGATGCTCGCCGTGCTGGAGACGCAGGCGCACCTGGACGTGCTGCACCACCAGCAGCGGGTCCTCTGCGAGGTGATCGACGGCGTGCGGCACTGCGCGCCGGCCTGAGGGGTCCGGCCTGGGCGGGATCCACCTGCCAACACGTTCCGTAGTTTCGATTTCGCCCGAATTGACGTACGTGCTCCCGCCGTCGTGCATGCCAATCTAGGGAGCCATTCCCGAGGACGCGACGGAGCGGCCCTATGTTGAGTCGACGCGAGTGGGAACGGCTGGCCGAGATCGAGTCCGCCCTGCAGGCCGAGGACCCGGATCTCGTGGAACGCTTCGAAACCTTCCGCGGCGAGGAAGCGGGCGAGCCGCTCGGCCGCCCCGTCCTGTTCGGACTCGTCGCCGTGCTCGTCGTGCTGAGCCTGTCCAGCCTCGTCGCGGGGATGGCCGTGGTCGCCGTTCCCGTCGGGGTGCTGGCCGCGGCGGTGGCGCTGACCGGTGTCCTCACCACCGGCCGCGGCCGGTGACCCGGGCGACCGGTGACCCGACCGGCCGGTGGATCGGCGGTCGCCCCGGCGGCGACCGGCGGACCTCAGCTGCCGAGGACCTCCTTGGCCGCGGCCGCGATGGCATCGGCGTCGATGCCGGCCTCGTGCAGCAGCTCCGCCGGCTTGCCCGAGCCCGGCATCCCGGTGACGGCGAGGCGGCGCGTCCGCGTCGACACGCCGCGGTCGGCGAGCGCGGCCAGCACGGCTTCGCCGAGCCCCCCGGCGGGCCAGTGGTCCTCGGCGGTGACCAGGGCGCGGGTCTCCGTCGCCGCCTTCGCCACGGTGCCCGTGTCCAGCGGCTTGATCGAGTACAGGTCGATCACGCGGGCCGAGATGCCGTCCTCGGCGAGCCGCTCGGCGGCGCGGACCGACTCGGTCAGGGTCACGCCCGCGCCCACGAGCGTCACGTCGTCGCCCTCGCGCACCACGCGGGAGCCGCCGATGGTGAACTCCTCACCGGGTTCGTAGCGCACCGGTGCGGCCCCGCGCGAGGTCCGCATGTAGCAGATGCCCGGGCGGTCGGCCATGAGCCGCACGAGCGCGGCGGTCTGGTTGGCGTCGGACGGGTAGAGCACGGTGCTGCCGTGCACGGCGCGCATCATGGCCAGGTCCTCCAGCCCCATCTGCGAGGGCCCGTCCTCACCGATCGCGACACCGGCGTGCGAGCCCATCAGGCGCAGGTCCGCCCGGCCGACCGCCGCCATCCGGATGAAGTCGTACGCGCGGGTGAAGAAGGCGGCGAACGTCGAGGCGAACGGGACCCACCCCCGCGCCTGCATGCCCACCGCGGCCGCCAGCATCTGCTGCTCGGCGATGAACATCTCGAAGTACCGGTCCGGGTGGTCGGTGCGGAACACCTCGGAGAACGTCGAGTTGGACACCTCGCCGTCCAGCGCGACCACGTCGCCGCGACTGCTGCCCAGGGCGCTCAGCGCCTGGCCGTAGGCCTTCCGCGTGGCCACCTCCTCGCCCGTGGTGAACCGGGGCAGCTCGGCGCCGGGGGCCTCGAACGCGTGCCGCGTGCCGTTGCCCTCGGGCGAGGAGGGCTTGACGTGCAGATCGCGCAGACCGCCGAGCTCCTCGACCGCCTCGTCGCGGTCCGGCAGCGGCTTGCCGTGCGCGCCCAGCTGGTCCTCGACCGCGCTCACCCCGCGGCCCTTCTTCGTCCGCGCGACGACCGCCAGCGGCCTCCCGTCCGTCCGGCCCGCCAGGGCCAGCGCGTTCTCCACCTGCTCGGGGTCGTGGCCGTCGATGGTCTCCACGCGCCACCCGGCCGCGCGGGCGCGCGCGGCGTAGGACTCCAGGTCCCAGCCGTGCATGGTCTCGCCCGTCTGCCCCAGGCGGTTGATGTCGAGCAGCGCGATCAGGTTGTCCAGCTGCTCGTGCCCGGCGTGCTCGAGCGCTTCCCAGATCGAGCCCTCGGCGAGTTCGCTGTCGCCGCAGAGCACCCACACCCGGCTGGGCAGCCGGTCGAGCTCGCGTGCGGCCAGGGCCAGCCCCACGCCCGTCGGCAGGCCCTGCCCCAGCGATCCCGTCGCCACGTCCACCCAGGGCAGGGCCGGTGTCGGGTGCCCTTCGAGGCGACTGCCGAAGGAGCGGTAGGTCAGCAGTTCCTCGTCGTCGATCGCGCCGACCGCCTTGAAGCACGAGTACAGCAGCGGGGAGGCGTGCCCCTTGGAGAAGACCAGGTGGTCGTTGCGCGGATCCTCGGCGCGCGTGAAGTCCATGCGCAGGTGGCCGTCGAGCAGTCCGGCCATGAGGTCCGCGGCGGACATGGACGAGGTGGGGTGGCCGGACCCCGCCGCCGCGGCCGCCCGGACGGAATCGACCCGGAGCTGCTGGGCCAGTTCGCTTCGGAAGTGTGTGCGGTCCATGGTCCGGTGGTGCCCAGGCCGGCAGGGTTCCAAACCCGCTGCCGCGGCAGCGCTCTCGAACGCCACCGGCCCGGGCTGCGCCGAGCGGTGCGCCCGGTGCGGCGCAGCGGCGCCGCGCCGGCGATCAGCCGTCGAACTTGCTCAAGCCGGTGAGCAGGCGCTGGATGACCTCCGGGTCGATCTCGGCGGTCTCCTCGGCGGGTGTTTCGGCCTGGTCGGAGCGCTTCGGGTTGCGGCGGGGCAGGGGGACGGAGTTCGCCGAGAGCCCCGTCGGCAGGTCGAGTTCGCACCAGGCCACGCAACCGCCCTCGTCGCGCACCCGGGAACCGCACCGGCCGCCCGCCAGCTCGGGGGACATCGCGGGCGGTTCCGCCGCCTGCTCGTCCTCCACCTCGATCCGCAGCGCTTCACCGCTGAGCTGCAGCCGGACCGTGATCAGACCCGGGCTCTTCGGGTCGGCGCTGTCCACCGCGGCGGTGACGAGCTGGCTCGCCAACTGGGTGGCCGTTTCGTACAGGGAGGGCAGCGACCACTCGGACAGCGAGAACCGTACGAACATGTCCGTGCAGTTCACGGCACTCGGCAGCGCGATGAGTCGCAGGTCGTCCACCTGGGCGGTGCTCGTGTTCAACTGGTTCGTCCTCCGTCCGTGGCCGCTCTCGCCTTCGAGGCCCGTATCCTGTCAAGCACAGCGCCGCGTGTCGCCCCGGGGGCGAGGAATTCCACTCGACGCAGCGGCTCGAGGAACGGGTTCTCAGTTACCGAGCGCGTCCAGGCCGGTGCGCAGCGCGCTGCCGATCAGCTCGATCTGCGCGGAGTCGATGGTCAGCGGCGGGGACACCGCCGCACCGCTGCCCAGGCCGCGCACGAGGACGCCCTCCGCGCGCACCGCCCGGACCAGCCTGCTCACCGCGGCGGAATCCGCGGTGAGCAGGTCGGGCTGCAACTCCACCGCCCCGAGCAGCCCCGTGCCACCGCGGACCTCGCGCACAGCGGGGTGCGACTGCAGCGCGCGGAGCATCTCGTGCAGCGGCGCCTCGAGGTCCTTCACCCGCGCGGGCAGCTGCTCGCGCCGCAGGATGTCCACATTGGCCAGGGCGGCCGCCGCGGCGGCCGGGTGCCCCGCGTAGGTCGGCCCGTGCCGGAACACGACCCCCGGCCGGCTGAAGAACGGTTCGGCGACCTCGCCCGCGATCGCCACCCCGCCGAGCGGCAGGTAACCGCTGGTGACCCCCTTCGCGAACGTGATCATGTCCGGTCGCAGGCCCCACCTCTCGACACCGAACCAGTCGCCCACGCGGCCGAACCCGCAGATCACCGCATCGGCGATGAACAGGATGCCGTTCTCCCGGCAGATCGCGGCCGCCGACTCCAGGAACCCGGCCGGGGGCGGGTGCACCCCGCCCGCGCCGATGACCGGTTCCGCGAAGAACGCGGCGATGTTCTCCGGGCCGATGCGGGCGACCGCCGCCCGCAGCTCCGCGGCGTCGTCGAAGACCACCGGCTCGGCGCCGGGGATCAGCTCGCCGAAGCCCTCGCGGTTCGGGGCGATGCCGCCCAGCGCGGTGCCGAACCCGTTCGTGCCGTGGTAGGCCTGACCGCGGCTGAGCAGGTGGGTGCGCCCGGGCGCGCCGCGCTGCACCCAGTACCGGCGCGCCAGCTTCGCCGCGGTGTCGATCGCCTCGCCGCCGCCCGAGGTGAGGAAGATCTTCGCGCCGTCCATCGGAGCCAGCTCGGCGAGGCGGTGCGCCAGCCGCTCGGCCGGTGCGTTGGTGAGGTCGCCGAACGTGCTGTAGGCCTCGAGCCGCCGCATCTGCTCCGCCACGGCGTCGACGATCTCCTGCCTGCCGTGCCCCACGTTGCAGTACCACAGGCTCGCGGTGCCGTCGAGGTAGCGCCGCCCGCGATCGTCGTGGACCCACACGCCCTCGCCGCGCTCCAGGGTCATCCGGTCCTGCTCGACGGCGAACATGTCCGCGAACGGGTGCCACAGCGCCGTGCCGTCCTGCCGATCCTCCGACATCGCAACCTCCTCGTGCGCACCGCCGGCCCCGGCCGCTGCGCCAGTGCCTGCTCGGGAGCAACGCAACCTCCACCTACCGGCTCACACTGGGACTTAATCCTCTGCGCTGCATGCCGGGAGCTCGGCACGCTCGGGAGCATCGACCCGCTCCCAGCGAAAGGTGTGCCGATGACGTGGTTCCCCCTGCTCCGATCCGCCCACAGCTGGGCCACCCAGCCGCCGTGGTCCCCGGACGAGGCGGCCGTGCTGGCCGAAGCCGTCCGCCGCGCGCCGTCGGTGCACAACTCGCAGCCGTGGACGATCCGGGTGCGCACGCGCAGCGTCTCGCTGCGCCAGCGGTTGACCGTGCGCGTGCCCGAGCACGACCCGCACGGGCGCGACCGGCGGATCTCCTGCGGGGCGGCGGTGGCGAACCTCGCGATCGCGATGCGCGGGATGGGGTGGGTGCCGGACGTGCGCTGGTCCGTCGACGAGGACCAACCCGACGCGGGGGCGACCGTGTTCGCCACGCACCGGCAGCGCGCGAGCAGCGCGGACGGAGGGCGGTGGCGGGCGATCACGCACCGCAGCAGCCACCGGGCCGAGTTCGCCGACCGGCCGGTCCCGGAGTCCACCCGCTCGTCGCTCCTCGCCGCCGCCACGGTGCCGGTCGCGCGCGTCGGCGACGCCGCGCGCGAGAACGCGGCCTCGCTGCTCGCGCGCGCTGCGCGCGAGCACCGCACCGATCCGCGGTACCAGCAGGAGCTCACCACCTGGATCTCCGCGCGCACCGACCGGGCTCCCGTCGAGGGCATGCCGCGGTGCGCGCTGGGCACCGGTGGCGTGGCGGCCGCCGGTCTGGCCACCCGCGGGGTCCCGGTGCCCGCGGAGGAGCAGCTGGTCGACCGGCTGCGCCGGGAGACCGTGCTCGTGTTCAGCACGCCGGGGGACGGCCCCCGCGAGCACTTCCAGGCGGGTGAGGCGCTGCAGCGCGTGTGGCTCGAGGCCACGCGGTTGGGCCTGGTCGGCTCGGTGATGACGCAGCCGCTGCGGCTGTCCGAGGTGCGCGACGGGCTGCGCGGGGCGCTCGGGCTGGCGGGCGAGCCGCAGGTCCTGCTGCGCCTGGGCTACCCGCGCTCCGGCATTCCCGAGCAGGCCACGGCGCGGCGGTCGCTGCCGGACGTGTTCAGCGCCTGAGGCGACCGCGAGGTGCGCCGGGGAGGTACCCGGCGCACCGGGGGGAGGTCACAGGTCGAGGTCGACGACGACCGGGGCGTGGTCGGACGGGCCCTTGCCCTTGCGGGCCTCCCGGTCCACGTAGGCGTCGCTGCTGGCTCCGGTGAACGGCGCGTTGCCGTAGACGAGATCGATGCGCATGCCCATGTTGCGCGGGAACGCGCCACCGCGGTAGTCCCAGTAGGTGAAGGGCACGTCGTACTTCAGCGGTCGCGGGTAGACCTCGGACAACCCCGCTTCGCCGAGGGAGCGCAGCGCGTCCCGCTCGTCCTGGGTGACGTGCGTGTAGCCGTCGAACTCGGAGATGTCCCACACGTCCTCGTCGGCGGGGGCGACGTTGAAGTCGCCGAGCACGGACAGCGGCGCGTCCGGCACCAGTTCGTGCCCGGCGGTCGCGCCCAGCGCGCGCAACCACTCGAGCTTGTAGTCGTAGTGCGCGTGACCGACTTCACGGCCGTTCGGGACGTACACCGACCACACGCGCAGCGGGCCGCAGGTGGCGCCGATCGCCCGGGACTCGGTCGCGGGCACCAGCGCGTCGTCCGCCTGGAACCCGGGCTCGTCCCGCAGGCCGCGCCGGACGTCCACCAGCCCCACGTTGGACAGGATCGCCACCCCGTTCCAGCGCCCCGTCCCGTGGGCGGCGACCTCGTAGCCGAGCTCGGAGATCTCGTCGACCGGGAAGGAATCCGCGGCGCACTTGGTCTCCTGCAAGCAGAGCACGTTCGGCTCGCGCGTCGACAGCCAGTCCACGAGCCGTGGCAGGCGGGCGCTGACCGAGTTGACGTTCCACGTGGCGATCCGCATGCGGACAGCCTGGCATACCCGTTCGCCGCGGGATCACGCGCCAGGCGGCGCCGCGCCGCGTGGTTCAGCGCTCGGTGCGGGCCGCGAGCTGCTCGCCGACGAAGTCGTAGCACCACACCCCGTCCGGGCGGCACTCTCCCAGGTCGTAGCGCACGGCGGGGCAGTCCTCGTCGGGGACCGGGCCGGGCAGGGTGAACGTCGCGAACGGTAAGGGGCCTTGCTGCTCGCCGGCACCGCCCGGGGCGGTCGGCATGACGAAGGTGCGCCCGTCCTCGGGGCCACCGATGAGTTCGACGTGCACGTGGTGCTGCATGGCGTTGCTCTCCAGGTTCGTTTCGGTCCGTTGCCGATGTGACTCCGAGGAAGAGGACGCGGTTCCAGCTTTCACGCGATCGGATGAATAAAGCCGCGGAAACCGTGTACGTACCGTCCCCTAGCAGTCTCCACGGTGGAGTCAAGAGATCGTCCGGCGACGACGCGTCGGACCCGGCGCGGCATGCTGTTTCTCCCCCGAGACTGTGGGGTAAGCGCGGAATCGGGAAGGAAACGCGCGCGCGCATCCCGGAAGGGAGGACACCGGAAGGAGTCACGATGACCGATCCCGACGCCACCACCCCGACATCGGACGAAACGGGCGCTGCGCCCGAGTCCCCGCAGGACCCCGCGAACCTGCAGTCCGCGGAGGACCTCGACACCGACGAGCTCGGCGGCGACCCCGTCGAAGAGGGCGTGGACCCGCCCGAGGACTGGACGGTCGTCACCGCCCACCGCCCGACGACCCGCTCGGATCGGGAAGGGGAGAGCCTCGACGAGGAGCTCGCCGAGGAACGACCGGACGCGCCCGCCGGCGCCGAGGCGGAGATGTCCGGATCGCCCGAGGAGCTCGCACCGGAGGACTACGCCGAGCGCGTCGGCCGCTCCGCGGCGGACGATCCGGACGCGGAGGCCGAGCCCGACCAGCTGCCGGGCGGCGGGACCGGGAGCGACTGGCCATAGCGGGGCACCGCCGGAGCGTTCCGCCCGGCGCGGGGCCGGTTGCGCACGGGGGCTCGGACGTCCGGTCGGCGTTCAGCCGTCGTCGCCCCCGTGCTCGGCCTCGAACTGCGCCATCGCGCGGCGGGCGGCGGTGCGGACCGGGAGGCCGAGCGCGCCCGCCGCGGTGACGAGATCGCTGTGCTCCGGTTTCGCCTGCCACGGACCTCGTTTCACCCGAACCGGGTGCCCCTCGAGCGTGACGGTGACGACTTCGCGCGGTGCCGCCCGGCGCTGCACCGGAACGCGCCGCATCCCGAGGCTGCCCGTCTCGGCCAGCACCAGCTCGCCGAGAGCGTCCTCGTGCTCCGGAGCGCACAGCACGTGGAGCACGTGCCCGGGGCGGGTCTTCTTCATCACCGCCGGGGTGACCCACGCGTCGGCGGCCCCGTGATCGAGGCTGCGCTGCAGCACGTGCCCCAGCGTCTCACCGGTGACGTCGTCCACCGTGCACTCGAGCAGCACCATCGGCTCCGCGCCCGATTCCGCCGCGGTGGCGTGCTGCGCCGCGGGTGCCGGAGCGCCCGCCGCGCAGGGACCCTCGTGCGCCGCGACGGCGGGTGACGGCGTGCGCTGCGCGGAGGGGGTGTGCGGTACCGCACCGCCGGGCGGCTCGGGGGTGCCGCGCAGCGGCGCGGCCAGGCTCGCCTGCAGCATGTTGGGGCGCTGCGCGAAGCGGCGCGAGCCCGCGCCGTAGGCCGTGGCGCGCAGCGTCATCGCCGGTGGCGGCCGGTAGTCCGCCTCCATCGCCGCCAGCAGCGCCGCTCCCGTCGGGGTCACCGTCTCCCCGGGCAGATCGGTGCCCACCACGGCGGCCTGCCGCAGCAGCCGCGTCGTCGCGGGAGCGGGGGCGGGCAGCACTCCGTGCTCGCACTCCACGGTGCCGGTGCCCAGGGCGATCGGGGCGGAGTGCACGGCGGTGACGCCGAGGTCGTGCACCGCGGCGGCCACGCCGACCGCGTCGACGACGGTGTCCGCGCCGCCGACCTCGTGCAGGTGGACCTCGTCGAACGGCCGTCCGTGCAGGTGGGCCTCCGCCCGGCCGAGTTCGGACACCGCCCGCGCGGCCAGGTCGGCGACCGGCTCGGGGCGGGCACGGCGGACGAGCTCCACCAGCTCCGCGGCCGTCCGCGCGGTGTCGTCCTCCCGGACGTGCCCGGCCTCCCCGACGTGCCCGGCCTCCCCGAGGTGGACCGCGGCCCGGTCGGCCAGGAAACCGCCGACTTCCGCGGTCGTGTGCTCCAGCTGCCAGCCGGGGAGCCCCGTCGAGGCGATGGCCGCGCGCACCGCGTCGAGCCGGGCTCCGAGGCCGAGCAGCGCCCCGAGCAGCATGTCGCCCGACACGCCGGTGGTGGGGTTGAGCCACAGCAGCACCGCTCACTCCCGGCCGCGGCTGTGGGCCAAGCGCTGCGCGGCCATCGCCGCGCCGAAACCGGAGTCGATGTTGACCACCGTGACCCCCGACGCGCACGAGGACAGCATCGCCAGCAGCGCCGTGACACCCTCCAGCGCGGCCCCGTAACCGGTCGAGGTGGGCACCGCGACGACCGGGCAGGGCACGAGCCCGCCGACGGCGCTGGCCAACGCGCCCTCCATGCCGGCGACGACGATGACGGCATCGGCCGCCTCCAAGCGCCCGCGCTCGGCGAGCAGCCGGTGCAACCCCGCCACCCCCACGTCGCGGACGACCTCAGTGGACAGACCGATCGCGCCGGAGACCGCGGCCGCTTCGGCGGCCACCGGTCCGTCGGCCGTACCGGCCGTCACCACCAGCACCCGGAAGTCCGCCGCCGCGCGCGGACGCCACACCAGCAGTCCCGCCTCCTCGTCGTAGGCCCCGCCCGGGACCTCGCGCAGCACGTGCTGCGCGCTCGCCCGCGGCACGCGCGTGGCCAGCACCGGACCGCTGCTCTCGGACAGCAGCCGCGCGGCGATGCCGGCGACCTCCTCGTCCTGCTTGCCCGGGGCGTAGATGACCTCGGCGAGCCCCTGCCGCTCCTCCCGGTCGGTGTCCACCCGGGCGTACCCCAGGTCGGTGTAGCCGGTCACGAGGCGGTCCGGGACGGGGACAACTCCAGCAGCACGTTCATCCGGCCGCTGGCGAAACCGCCCATGTCCAGCGAGCAGAACCGGAACCCGGCGGCGCGCACCGCGCTGTCCAGTTCGGAGTGCACGGCGGCGGCGCGGGGGATCTCGGATTCGGGGACCTCGACGCGCGCGACGGTGCCCTGCGCGTGCGCCCGCACCCGGGACTCGCGGAAACCGAGCTCGCGCACCGCCGATTCCGCCCGCTCGACGCGCGCCAGCAGCTCGGGCGTCACCGGGTCGCCGTAGGCGACCCGGGAAGCCAGGCACGCCGCCGCGGGTTCGTCCGCAGTGGAGAGACCGAGTTCGGTGCTCGCCTCGCGCACGAGGAGCTTGGAGAAGCCGGCGTCGACCAGCGGAGTGCAGGCCCCGCGCTCGGCGGCCGCCTGCTGCCCGGGGCGGTGGTCGCCCAAGTCGTCGCTGTTCGTGCCCATGGCCACGCGCGCGTCGCCGAACGCGTTCAGCAGCGGTTCGAGCGCGTCGAACAGCGCCGTCTTGCAGTGGTAGCAGCGGGAGCCGTCGTTGGCCCGGTACTCCGGCCGCTCGGCCTCGTCGGTGCACACCTCGACGTGCGGCATCCCCCGGTCGCGCGCGAACGCGCGCGCCCGGCGCTGCTCGGAGGTGGCCAGGCTCGGGGACACCGCCGTGACCGCCAGCATCCGCGAACCCAGGACCTCGTGCGTCACGGCAGCCAGCAGCGCGGAGTCGACTCCGCCGGAGAAGGCCACCACGAGGCGGTCCTCCCGGGCGATCCGGTCCCGCAGCCGCTGCAACGGCGAACTGGTCACGTCCGCTCCTTCGTCGCGTGCCTGGAGTCCCTGCCTGCCCGGCGGGCTCCGAGCGCCTACTCTAGGCCGCGGTGCGCGCGCACTGTCAAGGATCGATCACGCCGGGTCGGCGGAAGCGAGCCGAGACCGCGAGCGCCCGCGCTCCTGGACGCCGACCGGCCGCGGTGCGCGCGGCCGGGAGGTAGATTCGCGGGGAGAGGACTCCGACGCGGAACTGTGAGGAGACGATGGCCGAGCTGCTGTCCACCGACGCCATCCACAGCGCCCTCGCCGACCTGGGCGAGTGGCAGTACACGGGCTCGAGCCTGACCCGCACCTGGCAGCGCAAGGGATTCAACGGGGCGGTGCAGGTGGCCAACGTCGTCGCCTTCGCGGCGAACGAGCTCAACCACCACCCGGACATCACCGTGCACGACTACAACCGGGTGACGGTCACGACGACCACCCACGACGCCGGCGGCGTGACCGAGGGCGACCTCGCGCTGGTCCGTCGCATCAACGGCATCGTCGAACCCGCGAGCTGAACCGGCCGGCACCCGCGGCGGTCCGCAGCTCCCGCGTGCCGCGGCACCGGAGCACCCGCAGCGGAGGCGGGCGCCGCGCAGCGAGGGGGCTCCGGTGCCGGTAGGAGCGCCGGCACCGGAGCGGGGGTCAGCCCGCCAGCGCGCTGGTGTCCAGCCGCAGCCGCAGGTCCGCGAGGTGGTTGCCCTCCGGGCTGAACGGTGCGGAGCGCTCCGGAACGCAGTCGCCGATCAGCAGGCTGTCCGCGGTGCGCTCCGCCTCGCCCGCGCGGACCACGGCCCGCCCGTCCGGGCCCCACACGCCCGAGTTGGCGCGGTACTCCCACTGCCCGCGCTCGGAGACCTCCCAGCCGCGGCGGTTCGCGTAGGCCACGAACGTCCGCCACACCGCGGCCATGGCGGGGATGATGTGCTCGGTGGCGTCCGGGTAGGGGACCGTCGTGGGGCTGCCGTCGGGCAGGACGAAGTGGTGATCGGCGGCCGTCGGTCCGATGATCAGCTGCGCACCGCGCTGCACCAGGTTCTGGTACAGCGGCGGGAACTCGCACTCGTAGCAGTTCAGGATCCCCACCGGGAAGTCGTTGACGTCGACCACCGGCGGCAGCGCGTCACCCGGGGTGAAGTTCTTCCGCTCGGCGGAGCCGTACAGGTGGGTCTTGCGGTAGTTCGCGACGAGCTCGCCGTCCACGACGAACGCGATCGAGTCGTGCACCGTCGCCAGCTCGGTGTCGCGTTCGACGTAGGGCAGCACGATGGCCGTCCCGTGGTCCCGGGAGGCCTCCCGGGCCGCTCGCACTGTGGGGCCGTCGGTGGTCTCCGCCAGCTCCTGGCACTCGGCGGGGCCGAGCGAGTAACCGGTGTTGTAGCACTCGGGGAACGCGCAGACGTGGCTGGAGTACCGGGCGGCGAGGCGCACGGCCTCGCGCATGCGCGCGAGGTTGTGCCGCACGGCCTCCTCCGTGCCCGCCGGGTTCTCGGCCTGGAACAGCGCCAGGCGCACCCCCGATCCGGACGCGGGCGGGGCGGGGCGCGTGATGTTGGTGGTGATGCGGACAGGTTGCATGGACATCTCCCAGGTGTTGCGGATTCGGTGATGCGTGCTCCCGGTCGCGGCTCGTGCGCCGCGTTTCTCGGGCGGTGCGCGGTCCGGGGCTGGAGCTCCCGCGCACCGCGCCGGGTCGGTCGGGGCCTCGCCCGGTGCCACCGGGCGCCCTGCTACTGGGCGAGCGGTCACCGGACGACGCCGTGTCACCGGACGACGCCGGTGAACTCGCGCACCGCGCGGACGAAGGCCTCGACGTCGTCCCACGTCATGTCCTCGCGCACCACGACGCGGAGGACCTCGGTCTCCTCCAAGTCCGGTGGCAGCGTGTACACCGGCACCGACCAGCCGCGCTCGGCCAGGTGCAGCGAGAGCTCGTGCAGCTTGCTCCCGTCGCGCGGGGTCAGGGCCAGCACGGGTAACTGGCTGCCGTCGCCGAGCAGTTCGAACGCGTGCGTGGCGCGCAGCTCGCGCGCCAGGTGCATCGCCTTGTCCCTGGTGGCGCGGTGCTTGTGCCGGAAGCCGTCGAACCCGAGGCGCAGGAAGTTGTAGAACTGCACCACGACGGGGGCTGCGGACCGGGAGAAGCTCAGCTCGTGGTGCGTGCGGGTGCGTCCGAGGTAGTTCGTGTCGAAGTGCAGCCATCCGGTGCGCGCGCCCTGGTCGCGCCAGAGCACCCAGCCCAGTCCCGGGGGTACGAGCCCGTACTTGTGCCCCGAGGCGTTGATCGAGCGCACGCGCGGGACCCGGAAGTCCCACGGCAGCTCGGGGTCGAGGAACGGTGCGATGAACCCGCCGGAGGCCGCGTCCACGTGCAGCGGTACGTCGATGCCGCGGCGCTGCGCCACCGCGTCCAGCGCCGCCGCGATGTCGTGGACGGGATCGTAGGTGCCGTCGATGGTGGATCCGAGGATCGCCACGACGCCGATGGTGTTCTCGTCGCACTCCTGCGCGGCGGAGTCCGGGGTGAGCCCGATGCGCCCCGGGGTCGCCGGCACGACCCGCGGTTCGACCTGCCAGTACCGGCAGAACTTGCGCCAGCAGACGTGGGCGTCGGATCCGAGGACCAGGTTGGGGCGATCGGCGGGCTCCCCGCGGCCGCGGTGGTGCAGCCAGTTCCGCAGCATCGCCGCGCCGGCGAGCAGGGCGGCCTCGCTGGAGCCCGTGGTCGCGTCACCGACGGCCGAGCGCGGGTCGGCGTTCCAGAGGTCGGCGATGATCCGCAGGCAGTTCTCCTCGAGCTCGCTGATGCCCGGGTACTGGTCGCGGTCGACGAGGTTGTGCTCCAGGAAGTCCTGGTAGAGCTGCCGGGTCTCGGCGTCGAACGAGGTGGACAGGAACGTGGCCAGATTGCGGTCCGGCGGAACGTCGTGGCGCAGGTGGTCGCGGATGAATCCGAGCGTCGCAGCCGAGCCCCAGCCTTGGGCAGGTATGGCAGTCGTGGGACCGTGTCCGAGTTCGGTGCTGGCACAGCGTGGGGTCGGCTGGGCCGACATGCCGTGTACCTCCTCGCGTGGAGCGGTGTCGCTTTCAGTGAGAAAGGTAGGCCGCTGCGCGCGAGGGGCACCATGATCTCTTCGTGCCACGACCGCCGTCCCCGGTGTGCCGGAAGGACGGCGTCGAAAGGACCGCTGCGCGGGGCTCGCCGGCGGGAATCGGCTGCTTCCCGCAGCGTTCGGCGGGAGCCGCGCGCGAGGTGTTCTGTTCTACTGCGGACTCCAGTGCACCGCGTGCCCGCGCCGCGGAGGGGATGTCGAGCCGCGGGGCGGCGAACCGCGGCTCGGGCGCCGGGCGGATGGTCCTTTCGTCCTGCGGGAGCGCCCGCCCGGCACCGCGTCAGCCGAGGCGCTGCTCCAGCCACGTGGTGTGCACGGGTCCGGCGAGCAGTTCCGCGTCGTCGGTGAGCTCGCGGTGCAGCGGTGCCGTGCTGGCGACCCCCTCCACGTGGAACTCCCGCAACGCCTGGCGCGCCCGGGCGTACGCCTGCGCCCGGTCGGCGCCCCAGCACACGAGTTTCGCCACGAGGGAGTCGTAGAACGGCGTGATGCGGTCCCCGTGCGTGAGCCAGGTGTCCACCCGGACACCCGGACCTCCGGGCAGGTCGAACCGCGCGACTTCGCCCGGAGTCGGGGCGAAGCCGTTGGCGGGGTCCTCGGCGTTGATGCGCAGCTCGACGGCCGCCCCCACGGGCACCACGTCGTCCTGGGCGATCGACAGCGGCCGGCCGGCGGCCACCCGCAGCTGCTCGGCCACGATGTCCACACCCGTGATCGCCTCGGTGATCGGGTGTTCCACCTGCACCCGGGTGTTCATCTCGATGAAGTAGAAGTTCTCGTCGAGGTCGACGAGGAACTCGACCGTGCCCGCGTTGCGGTATCCGACGTGCCGGGTCAACCGCACCGCGGCGTCGTTCAGCGCGGCCCGCGTCGAGCGCTTCAACCCGGGAGCGGGGGCTTCCTCGATCAGCTTCTGCCGCCGCCGCTGCATCGAGCAGTCGCGCTCGAACAGGTGCACCACGTTGCCCCGGTCGTCGGCCAGGACCTGGACCTCGATGTGCCGCGCCCGGGGGATCGCGCGTTCGATGTAGGCGGTGCCGTCCCCGAACGCCGACCGCGCTTCCGCCTGCGCGGCCGGCAGCGCCTCGGCCAGTTCCGCGCGGTCCTGCACCGGGCGGATGCCGCGGCCGCCGCCGCCCGCCGCCGCCTTGATGAGGATCGGGTAACCCACCTCGGCCGCGGCGCTTTCCGCGTCCTCCAGACCGGTCACCGCGTAGCTGCCGGGGACCACGGGCACCCCCGCCTCGTCGGCGGCGGTGCGCGCTCGCGCCTTGTCGCCCATGAGCTCGATCGCCTCGGCGGGAGGTCCCACGAAGGCGAACCCGGCGTCGGTCACGGCCCGGGCGAAGGCGGCGTCCTCGGACAGGAAGCCGTACCCCGGGTGCACCGCGTCGGCACCGGACTCCTTCGCCGCCGTGATGATCGCTTCGCGGTCCAGGTAGGACTTGGCAGCCGGTGATTTGCCGATGTGCTCCGCGTGGTCGGCGATGCGCACCCACTGGGCGTTCTTGTCGGCGTCGGAGTAGACGGCGACCGTTTCCAGCCCCGCCAGGTGGCAGGCGCGGATGATCCGCACAGCGATCTCGCCGCGGTTGGCGATGAGCACGCGACGCAGTTCCGTCATAGTTCCTCGACCTCGAACATCTCCTGACCCGCTTCCACTTCGGCCCCGTCCTCGAGCAGGATCTTGGCGATGCGGCCCGAGCGGTCCGCCCTGACCTCGTTGAAGGTCTTCATGACCTCGATCAGCGCGAGCGTCTGCCCCGGCTCGACCACGGTTCCCTCCTCGATGTAGGGATCCTTGTCGGGGGCGGGGCGCCGGTAGAACAGACCGGGCAGTTCGGAGTTCACTGTGGACATGAGCGTCCTCCTCACGCGTGCTGGACGGACAGCGCTTCGCGGGCGCGCCGGATGCGGTCGCGGTGCTCCCGCCGGGCGGTGAGCGCGGTTTCGATGTCGACGGGACGGAACGACACGTGGCTGCCGGTGCGGGTCTGCGCGACGCGGTCGTGGTCGACCGAGATGACGGTGCCGATCGTGGCGTACCCGCCTCCGGTGACGGCGTCGTTGAGCAGGATGATGGGCTCGTCCCCGCCGGGGATCTGGATGGATCCGACGGGGTAGCCGAGATCCACGACGTTGGCGGGGTTGCTGCCCGCGCCGAACGGCTGCTCCCGCTCGATGAACTCGATCTCCCCGCCGCGCAGGCGGTAGCCGACGCGGTCGGCGTCCTTGGTGACCTTCCACGTGGTGTCGAAGAACGCCTCCAGGGAGCGTTCGGTCATCCGGTAGGAGCACAGCCCGACGACCACGCGCAGTTCGGTGACCTCGGGGAAATCGGGAAGGAGCTCCTCGGGCACGGCCGTGCCCCGCGGGGGAGCGGCGCCGGGCGCGGTGCCCAGCGGCACGCGGTCGCCCTCGGTGATCGCGCGGCCGCCGAAACCGCCGATGCCGGTGAGCATGTAGGTCGACCGGGAGCCGAGGTACTCGGGTACGGCGATCCCGCCGCTGACCGCGATGTAGGGACGCGCTCCGTCCTGCAGCGGGCCGAACCCGAGCACGTCGCCGGCCTCCACGTGCAGGGTTTCCCACGGGGAGGCGGGTTCGCCGTTGAGCGTCGGGGTGCAGCGCGCCCCCGTGACCGCCACCGCGCGGGAGTCGGTGAACTCCAGCGTCGGGCCCAGGTAGGTGGCTTCGAGCACGGCCGCCCCGTCCGCGTTGCCGACGAGCATGTTCGCCACGGCGCGGGCGAACCCGTCCATCGCGCCCGACGGCGGCATGCCGATCGCGTAGTGGCCGTGGCGCCCGGAATCCTGCACCGTCGTGGACAGGCCGCCGGAGCGCACGATCAGGTCGGTCATCGGTACAACACCTCCAGCAGCTCGCGGTTCGTGCCGTGCGGATCGGCCAGGAACCGGGTGGGCGAGAACTCGACCGGGCGCTGGTGGTACCGGAACGTACCGGCCTCCACCTGCTCGCGCACCGCGTCGTACTCGCCGCGGTCGATCGGCCGGTAGCGCAGGATGTCGCTCGGTTTCGGGAAGGCGATGCCGTCGGCGAAGTCGGGCAGCGACTGCCCGGCGTCGAACACGGGTGCGGGCGCGATCCCGAACAGCTGGTAACCCCCGGCGCCGCGCACCGGGTAGACCACGGCGAACGCTCCGCCGAAGCCGAACGCGCGTTCGGGCGTGTCGGTGCGCGGGCGCACGTACTTCGGCACCTCGATCTGCTGTTCCCGCGGCACCATCTGGTAGCAGAACGGCAGTCCCGCGACGAATCCGAGCATGGTGACGATGAACGGCGCCGATCCGATCGAGTCGACCAGCGCCTGCACGCTGGAGAACCCGTTGATGCGGGCGGCGTACTCGAGATCGCTGGCTTCCGGGTCCTGGTGGCGGTCGCGGAAGCGCATGAGCGTCTCGTGCGTCCAGTCGTCCCGGAACAGCACGGGGACGTCGACGATGCGCGTGGAGATCACGTAGTCCTGCGGCAGTTCGCCTACGGACTCCTCCAACCGGCGCAGCTCCTCGACCAGTTCCGCCGGATGGAGGCGATCCGGGTCCAATCGGACCATGTACGACGCGTTCGACGGGCAGATGTCGATCAGCCCGTCGATATTCTGCTCGCGCAGCGCGCCGGTGATCGCCATCGCTTTGAAATTGGCCTCCAGGCTCATTTCCTGGTCCAACTCGACGGAGACGAACTCGTCGCCCCCGTAGGTGTACCGCGCTGGAGGGAGCCCGACCGTCGATTCCGCCATGTCGACCTCCTCGGCAATGTGGGTGTACCCCTTCTGAGGATGCGCTGTGTGGCGGAGAACCGCAGGATTGCGTCGGAGCTGCGCCTCGGAAACCGCCCTATCGAGTCAGGATGCCACGAAAAGTCTTCGAACTCGGAATACGTCGTGTGATCATAAGCCCGGGGCGGGAGGATGACAATCGCAGAGGTGCGTCTAGCAGGAGGTGTCGGAGTTGCAGACAGTGGTTGATCTCAACGCGGATGCGGGCGAGAGCTTCGGTCGGTGGAAACTCGGGGACGACGCGAACCTCATCCCGTTGGTGAACTCCGTCAACGTCGCCTGCGGGTGGCACGCGGGTGACCCGGCGACGATGCGGCGCTCGGTGGAGCTGGCCCGCGACGCCGGTGTCGCCGTCGGCGCGCACCCCGGATTTCCGGACCTGGTCGGTTTCGGACGCCGGGCACTGGCGATGACACCGCGGGAGGCGGCCGACGCGTGCCTGTACCAGTTCGGCGCCCTGCGGACGATCGCCAACAGCCTCGGGGTGGAGCTGACGCACCTGAAACCGCACGGCGCGTTCTACGGGCTCACGCTCCGGGACAACTCGGTGGCCGACGCGATCGCGGAGGAGCTCGCGGCGGCGGCCCCGGACGTGCCCGTCGTCCTCCTCGCCGGTGACACGGCCGAGCACGTGGCCGGGCGCGGATTCCCCGTGATCCGGGAGGCCTTCGCCGACCTGGACTACGACGACTCGGGCAAGATCATCATCGAACCGGTTCCGGAACCGAAGTCGGCCGAGCGGTGCGCCCAGCAGGCGCTCGACGTCCTCAGCGGCACGGTGACTTCGGTCAACGGGACGAGCATCCCGGTCAGCGCGGACACCATCTGCCTGCACGGCGACCGCCCCAACGCCGTGGAGATCGCCCGCGCGATCCGCGAGAAGTTCGTCGAGGCGGGCGTGTCGCAAGCGCGGATGGCCGACGTGGTGCGGCTGCGGGCCTGAGCGGGTCGGCCTGAGCGGGTCGGCCCGGACGGCGGAACGGCCCGCCCGCGACGAGCGATCTCGCCGCGGGCGGGCCGATCGCGCACCGCGGGGCACGTCCGGTGCGCGGGGCGGTTACCTCTGGCGATCGGCCAGCAGGCGCGCGAGCGCGCCCAGATCGCGCGCGGGTTCGGCCTCGGGGCGCGCCGCGTCCAGTTCCCGCAGCGCCGCGCCGAGCAGTTCCGCGGCCTGCCGCTGGCTCCACGCCCGGCCGCCGGCCCGCGTGATCAGGTCAGCGGCGTGCGCCAGATCCGCCCCCGTGAGCGGTTGCGGGTCCCGGTACAGCTCGAGCAGCCGGCGACCCGCCGGGTGCTCCGAGCGCAGCGCGGCGACGACGGGCAGCGTCTTCTTCCGCGTGCGCAGGTCCGAGTAGACGGGTTTGCCGGTGACCGAGGGGTCGCCCCACACGCCCAGCAGGTCGTCGACGTGCTGGAAGGCGAGACCCACGCGGTGGCCGAACCGCTCCAGGCGCGCGATCCGCTCCGTGCTCGCGCCGCCGAGGACGGCGCCGATCGCGCAGGCGGCCCCGGCGAGTCCCGCCGTCTTCTTCATCGCCATGTCGACGCATTCGTCCACCGTGACGTCCATCCGCTCCTCGAAGGAGAGGTCGGCCGTCTGCCCGTCGATCAGGCCGGTGACGGCTTCGTGCAGCGCGTCGAGCGCCCGGCCGGCGGCCGGGTTGGTGCTGTCGCCGAGCACTTGGGACGCCCGCGTGAGCAGCGCGTCGCCGGCCAGGATCGCCGCCCCCGTGCCGAAGACCCGCCACGCGGTCGGCCGGTGGCGGCGGGTCGTGTCGCCGTCCATGACGTCGTCGTGCAGCAGCGAGAAGTTGTGCGCGAGCTCCACGGCCACGGCACCGGGCATGGCCGCTGCCGGGGACCCGCCGACGGCGGTGGCGCTGAGCAGCACGAGGGTGGAGCGCAGGGTTTTGCCCTGGTCGTGCGCGGCGGTGCCACCGCTCTCGTCCCACCACCCCAGGTGGTAGCCGGTGATGTGCCGCATCGTCGCCGGCATGCGGTCCACCGCGTCGCGCAGCGAGGGGCGTACCAGGTCGCGGTTCCGGGCGAGCACGTCCTCGGCTGTGGTGATCCCGGAAGCTGAAGGTGCGGACATGCTGATCCTTTCTCAACGCGCGACTTCGACGTGCTCGAGCAGGCCGACGGCGTCGGGGACGAGGACGGCGGCGGAGTAGTAGGTGGTGACGAGGTAGGTGGTGACGGCCTGGTCGTTGATGCCCGTGAAGCGCACGGACAGGCCGGGTTCGTACTCGTCGGGCAGCCCCGTCCGGTGCAGGCCGACGACGCCTTCGGCCTCCTCCCCGGTGCGCATCGCCAGGATCGAGCTCGTGCCGCGCGCGGTGACGGGGATCTTGTCGCAGGGGAGGATCGGCACACCGCGCCAGGCCCACATCCGCTTCCCGTCCACTTCGGTCGGACGCGGGTAGGTGCCGCGGTGGTTGCACTCCCGGCCGAACGCGGCGATCGCGCGCGGATGCGCCAGGAACAGCTCCGTGCGGCGGCGGCGCGCCAGCAGGTCGTCGAGGTCGTCGGGGGTGGGTGGTCCGGTGCGGGTGTGGGTGCGTTGGGTGAGGTCGGTGTTGTTGAGGAGTCCGAAGGTGGGGTTGTTGACGAGTTCGTGTTCTTGGCGTTCGCGGAGGGCTTGGATGGTGAGGGTGAGTTGTTGGTGGAGTTGGTTGTGGGGGTTGTTGTAGAGGTCGGCGACGCGGGTGTGGAGGTGGAGGACGGTTTGGGCGGGGGAGAGTTCGTATTCGCGGGGGTGTGTTTCGTAGTCGACGTAGGTGTGGGGGAGTGGTGGTTCGCCGTGGTGTCCGGAGGCGACGGCGATCTCGGCCTCGCCGTGCTTGTTGCGCGGCGGTGGCGGAGTGCCGGCGACGGCGTCGAGGTGCGCGCTGAGGCGTTCCGAGCCGCGGCGGAGCGCTGCCGCGTCGTTGCGGTCGAGCACCAGCGCGGTGCAGGCGGTGCGCGCCCTGTGCGTGTGCCGCCAGGTCCCCGGTTCCTCGCCGAGGACGTCGGCCCCGAAGTGCTCGCCGTCGGCGAGGACCCGGCGCACCACCTCGTCGCCGTGCTCACCGGTCCCCGTCGCGGCGATCTTGCCGTGCGCGACGAGCACGAGGCGGTCGATCGGCGCCCCCTCGCGGGTGATGGGATCGCCGGGGGCGTACTCGTGCTGGACGAAGCGGTCCGCGAGCGCGCGGAGCACCTCCTCGTCCTCGAAATCCCGCAACACGCCGATCTCCCGCAGCTCCTGCGGGATGATCCGCACGTCGCTTCCGGTGTTGGTGAAGGTGATGCGGCCGTCGCCGACGGTGTAGGTCAGGCGGCGGTTCACGCGGTAACTCGCCCCGGAGACGTCGACCCACGGCAGCACGTGCATGAGCCACCGCGGGCTCCGCCCCTGCACGTGCGGGGTCGTCTTCGTCGTGGACGCCAGGCGGCGCGCCGCCCCGGTGCCGAGGCTCTGCTGCAGTCGGACATCGTCGGTGCTCGTCACGAAAGCTCCTCGCGCGGGGGGAACAACTCGCCGGTTGTCCCGCGGGAACGGTTCCTGCGGCGGACCGAGCGCGCTCCGCCGGAGCCGATCGCGGCGACCGGAGGGCGCTCGGCCGCGACCTCACCCGTCCCGCCCCAGCTCGACGTGCTCGAGCAGGCCCACGGCGTCGGGGACGAGGACGGCGGCGGAGTAGTAGGTGGTGACGAGGTAGGAGGTGACGGCCTGGTCGTTGATGCCCATGAAGCGCACGGACAGACCGGGTTCGTACTCGTCGGGCAGCCCCGTCTGGTGCAGCCCGATCACGCCCTGGTTCTCCTCGCCGGTGCGCAGCACCATCATCGAGGTCGTCCCGGAATCGCTGACGCCGAGCTTGTTGCACGGCAGGATCGGCACACCGCGCCAGGCGGGGACGTGGTGGCCGTGCAGCTCGACGGTGTCCGGGCTGAGCCCGCGCCGGTTGCACTCGTGGCCGAAGGCTGCGATCGCCTTGGGGTGGGCGAGGACGTAGCCCGGGTCCTTCCACACGAGGGACAGCAGGTCGTCGAGGTCGTCGGGGGTGGGTGGTCCGGTGCGGGTGTGGGTGCGTTGGGTGAGGTCGGTGTTGTTGAGGAGTCCGAAGGTGGGGTTGTTGACGAGTTCGTGTTCTTGGCGTTCGCGGAGGGCTTGGATGGTGAGGGTGAGTTGTTGGTGGAGTTGGTTGTGGGGGTTGTTGTAGAGGTCGGCGACGCGGGTGTGGAGGTGGAGGACGGTTTGGGCGGGGGAGAGTTCGTATTCGCGGGGGTGTGTTTCGTAGTCGACGTAGGTGTGGGGGAGTGGTGGTTCGCCGTGGTGTCCGGAGGCGACGGCGATCTCGGCCTCGCCGTGCTGGTTGCTCCGCTGCTCCGCGCGGCGCTGCAGCGCGCCGCGGATGTGCTCGCGCAGGGCTTCGGAGCGCTCGCCCATCGCCTCGAAATCACGCGTGGTGAGCGTGAGCACCGTGCAGGGGGTGGTGGCCTTGTAGGTGTGCTGCCACGCCCCGGCGTTCCCGCCGAGTACCTCGGCGCCGAAGTGCTGCCCGTCGGCGAGCACTCGGTTGGTCGACTCGTCGCCGTACTCGCCCGTGCCGATCTCGGTGACCTTGCCGTGGGCGATGAGCACGACCTGATCAGCCGACTGCCCGGATTGGACGATGATCTGCCCCGGGGAGAACTCCCGTTGCGTGAACCGATCGGCCAGTGCCGACAGCGCGGACTCGTCGTCGAAGTCGCGCAGCAGCGGCAGTTCGCGCAGTTCCTGCGGGATGATCCGCACGTCGCGTCCGGTGTTGGTGAAGGTGATGCGGCCGTCGCCGACGGTGTAGGTCAGGCGGCGGTTCACGCGGTACACGCCGCCCGAGGTGTGCACCCAGGGCAGCACGCGCAGCAGCCAGCGCGAGGTGATGCCCTGCATCTGCGGTGGTGTCTTGGTGGTGCTGGCGAGGTTTCGGGCCGCGGTGGTGGTGAGACTGCTGGGCTGGGAGGATTCCGGAGCGGAGGGGTCCGGGGAGTCGCCGGATCCGGCAGCGGTCATGGCACTCGTCCTTTCCAGTCGAACGTGCGCAGTGGAGAACGCCGCAGCATCGCTGCGATTCGCTGCGGAAAAGGGGAACGCCGTGGTGCGGCGCCGGAGGAGAAGCTAGCAGCGGGGAAACGGGAATCAACAGTCCCACGAAAGTGGAGCAGAATGCGGAAGGCTTCACCCGTGTCGGGGTTGTGCTCGGTCTTCGCCATTGGCTACCACTGCTGTTGATTCCCTCGAGTGCAGTACTGCCGGGGAAATTCGCGAAGTTGGACCGTGTGGGGAATGCTCCACGCGGGGAAATTCTGCGAATGTGCGGTGACGCGGCCTTGTCGTGCCTTCGCGGTTTCGGTAACGGTTTCCGGGGAAGTGCGCGCCGGGAAGCGTCCGTCCGGCGCGCGCCGTTCACCGTCCGCTCGGAGCGAGCACGGAGGAGCGCGTTGCAGTCCTATGTGATCGGTGTGGTGTGGGTTCTCGCGGCCGCGGGGTTCGGCGCGCTCTGCGCCTACTTCGTGCGCAGGCTGGGGAACGAGGAGGGGCGGCTCAACAACAACGAGGCCGCGGGACAGGTGTTCACCATCGTGAGCGGTCTGCAGGCGGTGGTGCTCGGTTTCATCCTCGTCACCCTGTTCGACACCGCCGATGACGCCCGCCAGGGCGCTTACCGCGAGGCGCAGAACCTCGTCGCGGTGTCGTGGGCCGTGGAACCGCTGTCCCCGGGCGTCGGTGCGGAAGTCCGCACGCGCAGTGCGGAATATGCCAGAACGGTGCTCGACGAGGAATGGCCCCGGATGCGCGCCGGTGAGCCGCTCGGTGATCGGGGCTGGCAGCAGCTCGACGCGATCCGGCGCGCACTGGGACGGGTGGCGGCCGAAGGGGAGTGGGCGGCGAACAGGCGAGGTGAGGCGGCCGGCCGGCTCGCGTCGGTGTACGAGGAGCGGCAGCAGCGCATCACCCGGGCCGCCGACCGCGATGTCGTCGCGGTGATGTGGTTCGTGCTCATCGGGGGGAGCTTCGCATGCGTGCTGCTGCCAAACCTCTTCGGCGGAACGCGCCTGGGTCCGCACGTGCTCTTGGTGTCCACACTGGCCGGTGTCATGGCGTTGCTGCTGTTCGCCATCTTCCAGCTGCAGAACCCCTTCGGCGGGAGCCGCATCCCGCCGGAGGCCTTCCGGTGGGCGCTGGGTCGGCTGGGAACCGCGTGATGGGTCCCGCGCGCACCGCCTCCGCCCTGGCCGCGGTGCTCGGCGCGCTCGGGGCCACCGGTCCGGACCCCGTCGCGCAGGCCTCCGAGCAGGCGCACGTCAGCGCGCCCGCGCGTGCTGCCCATGAGTCGCACCCGCAGTTCCCGGTGCCCGCGCCGTGCACGCCGGAGCCGCCGAGCCCGTCGACGCCGGTGGCGCCACCGAGACCACCGGTACCGCAGCCCCCGGCACCGCCGGAAACACCCGAGCTCCCAGCTCCTCCCGACCCCCCGGCACCACCCGAGCCCCCCGAACCGCCGGCACCGCCCGAACCGACGGAACCGGGCGAACCGGCTCCCCCTGAGCCCCCGGAGCCCCCGGATCGACCTGCGGGCGAACCGGTGGGTCCTCCGCCGAGCACGGCCCCGGCTCCCGCTTCGCCCGGCGCTTCCGCGAGCTCCCGACCCCCCGCTCCGGAATCCCCCGTTCCGCCGGTCCCTCCCGTATCCGGTGCGCCGCTGCTGCCACCGCCGGAACGGGACTCCACTTCCGAGGCGGAGGAGCTGACGGAGAAGCGGCGGTGGGTGATGACCACGCTCGTGCTCGTCCTGGGAGCGTCGGCCGCCGCCCGAGCCCTGCGCCGGTGATCCCCGCGGTGTTGCTCCTGCGCGGTGAGCGCGTGTTCAGGCCTCCTCAGCGGGACGTCCCCGGCCGCGCGGAGGGGGCAGCGCGGTGCGGGGGAGCAGCAGCGCGGCGAGGACGAGGCCGTCCTCGACCAGCCACCGGCCAGCCAGCCGGGTGCTGTGCTCCGGGGCCTCCGGTGCGCGCGGCAGGTGCGCCGCGAACTCCTCCCCGCGGAAGGTGATGTCGGCGTCCTCGAAGTCGAGCCAGCGGTGCGTCGCCGGGTACCAGGCCTTGAAGACGGCCTCCTTGGCGCAGAACAGCACCCGTCCCCAGTGCACGGATCCGTCCTGTGCGGACAGTTCGTGCAGGGCGGAGCGGTCGCGTTCGGTGGTGATGACCTCGAGCACGCCGTCGGGGAGGGGCTCGTGCGGCTCGGCGTCGATGCCGAGGCCGAGGACGCCGGGGAGCTGCTCGCCGCGGGCGGCGACCGCGGCCCGGTAACCGGTGCAGTGCGTGATGCTGCCGAGCACGCCCTCCGGCCAGACCGGCATCCCCCGGTCGCCGCGCGGCACGGGGCGCGGTGCGAGCCCCAGGCGCGCCATGGCCCGCCGGGCGCACCAGCGGCCGGTGCTGAACTCGCGGCGCCGCTTCGCGACGGCGCGGGTGATGAGCGCTTCCTCCTCCGGGAACAGGTGCACCTCGTCGGCGTCGGTGGTGGTCTCGGCCGCCGCGACGGCGGGCGGCAGCACTTTCTCGATCACGACCGCGCCCGGTGCCTGCTCGTCGACATGGGGGCAGCATACCCGCGGCGGGTGCGGTGCTCCGGTGGCGCGCAGCAGTTCTCCCCCTCCACGCGGCCCTTCTGCCGGTGAACGCGTTGTTGACACGTCGTGACGCGGTGTGCAGGCTGTGCCTCGACCGACTGGTCGGTATGAAGCGGAGGGGTGGCATGGACGTTTCCGCCTATCTCGACGAGGTCCGCGCGCGGCAACGCCGGGTCTGGCCGCCGGACATCCCGCAGCAGGTGCACTACCCGCTCGGTGAGGTCTCGCTCCCGGACCACCTCCGCCACTGGGCCGCGCACGCCCCGGACCGCGCGGCGATCACCTTCTACGGCAGGACGATCGACTACGCGGAACTCGACGAGCTGTCCGACCGGTTCGCCGCGTGGCTGAGCTCGGTGGGGGTGCGTTCCGGCGACCGCGTCGCGGTCCTGCTGCCGAACTGCCCGCAGTTCACCATCGCGATGGTGGCGACGTTGAAGATCGGCGCGGTGCACGTGCCGGTCAACCCCATGTTCCAGCACCACGAGCTCGAGCACGAACTCGCCGACTCCGCGGCGGCGGTGCTCGTCGCGGCGCTCGACCGCCTCGGTCCGGTGGAGCAGGTCGCGGGGGCCACGAGCGTGCGCACGATCCTGCCGACCGATCCGGGTGCGTTCCTGCCGGGACGACCGGACTTGCCGGTCCCGGCATCGCTGCGGAACCAGGAGGCGGAGCACGGCCGCGCGGACGAGTGGTGGCGGGTGCACCGGTCCCCGCGCGCCGAACCGGTGCGGGTGGACCTGGACGCGCCCGCCGCGCTGAACTACACCGGCGGCACGACCGGGACGCCGAAGGGGTGCGTGCACACCCAGCGGAACATGCTCTACACGGCGGCCACGGCCGGTGCCGCCCGCCCGCCGCGGCGGCACAGCGGCCCGGACGTCTGCGCCGTGTACGTGCCCGTCTTCTGGATCGCGGGGGAGGACCTGGGCATCCTCGTCCCCCTCGTGCACGGGCACACCGTGGTGCTGTTCGCGCGCTGGGACGCCGACGCGGTGCTGGCCGCGGTGCAGCACCACCGCGTCACGGACATGATCGGCACCGCGGACAACTACGTCGAGCTGATGCGGCACCCCCGGTTCGCCGAGCACGACCTGTCCAGTCTCGACTGCCCGCGGGCCATGTCGTTCGTGCGGAAGCTGACCCCGGACCTGCGGCGCCAGTGGCGGGAGGCCGTGGGGGAGCACAGCGTGCTGCGCGAGGCCTCGTACGGCATGACCGAGACCCACACCGCCGACACCATCACGCACGGGTTCCAGGGCGGGGACGCCGACCTCAACAGCGAACCGGTGTTCTGCGGGCTTCCGGTTCCCGGCACCGACTTCATGGTGGTCGACCCGTCCGGTGGCGAGCCGCTTCCGCTGGGCAGCCGCGGGGAGATCGCGATCCGCACCCCCTCGTTGCTGACCGGGTACTGGGGCCGGCCGGAAGCCACCGCGGAGGTGCTGCGGGACGGGTGGTTGCACACCGGGGACATCGGCATGGTCGACGAGGACGGCTGCCTGCACTTCCTCGGCCGGAACAAGGAGATGATCAAGGTCAACGGGATGAGTGTCTTCCCGTCCGAAGTGGAGACCCTCGTGGCCCGCCACCCCGACGTGCTCGGCGTGGCCGTCGTGCCCGCGCCGGACCCCCGCTGCGGGCAGGTGCCCGTGGCGTTCGTCCAGCTCGGGCAGGACTCCGCCACCAGCGCTGCCGCGTTGGCGGAATGGGCGGGGGAGAACATGGCGGCCTACAAAGTGCCGCGCGTCGAGCTCGTGGCCGAGCTGCCCATGACGGCGACCGGGAAGATCAAGAAGGGGCAGCTGCTCGAGCGCGCCGAGCGGTCGGGCACGCAGCGCTCCGCACCGGAGGGCGAGTGACGTGCGCGGGGACGCGAGGAGGGACGCGATGTCCGGGGAGACGTTCAGCCGGGTGCTCATCGCCAACCGCGGCGAGGTGGCACGGCGCATCGCCCGGGCGGCCGAGGTCGCCGGGCTGGAGACCGTGACCGTGCACTCCACCGATGATGCCCACGCTCCGCACGTGCGCAGCGGTGACGGTTCCGCGGCGCTGCCGCAGGCCGGGCCGGGCGCGTACCTGGACATCCCGGGGCTGCTCGACGCGGCGGTCAGCAGCGGTGCCGACGCGGTCCACCCCGGCTACGGGTTCCTCTCGGAGAGCGCGGAGTTCGCCCGCGAGTGCGGCAAGCGGGGGCTGGTGTTCATCGGCCCCTCCGCGGATGTGCTCGACCTGTTCGGGGACAAGTCCGCCGCGCGCGAGATCGCGGCGGAACTGGGAATTCCGACGCCGGAGGGGACGGCCGCACCGGTCTCACCGGAGCAGTTGCGGGAGTTCGTCGCGGGTTCGCCGGCGGGCGCGATGCTCAAAGCGGTCTCCGGTGGGGGCGGGCGCGGCATGCGCGTGCTCACCTCCGCCGAGGAGGTGGACGCGGCCTTCACCGCGTGCCGCTCGGAGGCGCAGGCCGCGTTCGGCTCCGCGCAGCTCTACGCCGAACGGCTCGTGCCGGACGCGCGGCACGTCGAAGTGCAGGTCCTCGGCGACGGCGCGCAGGCCGTCCACCTGTGGGACCGGGACTGCAGCGTGCAGCGGCGGCAGCAGAAGCTGCTCGAGACCGCGCCGGCCGACCACCTGTCCGGACAGGTGCGGGAGGCGATGTTCGACGCCGCCACCCGGCTGGCCCGGCACGCCGGCCTGCGCGGCGTGGCCACGGTCGAGTTCCTCGTCTCCGGTGAGCGGTTCGTCTTCTGCGAGGTCAACCCGCGGTTGCAGGTCGAGCACACCGTCACCGAGGAGGTCCTCGGCATCGACCTCGTGCGCCACCAGTTCGACCTCGCCGGCGGTGCGGGCCTGGACGAGCTCGGCTACGCCGCGGGGCCGCCCCAGCCGCGCGGGACGGCGCTGCAGGTGCGGATCAACGGGGAGACGCCGCACCCCGACGGCGGTGTGACCGTCCAGGTGGGAACGCTGACCGGGTTGTGCCTGCCCAGCGGGCGGGGCGTGCGCGTGGAATCGGGGGTGCGCACCGGGCAGCGCACCAACCCGCGGTTCGACTCGCTGCTGGCCAAGGTCGTCGTGCACGACCCGGCCGGGTTCGACGCGGCCGTCCGGTCGGCGCAGCGGGCGCTGGCGGACACCGCGGTGAGCGGCATCGGGTGCAACCTCGCGCTGCAGCGCGCGATCCTGCGCAGCAGCGCGTTCCGGCAGCGGGAGTGCCGCACGGACTTCGTCGACTCCGAGCTCGCGCAGCTGCTCGCCGATGCCGAGGAGCACGCGGCCGGGGAACAGGCGGCCGAGGAACAGGCGGAGGTCGGGAGGACCGCCCCGGCAGGGGGCCCCGGTCCGGCCGGGAACACCGCGCACGAGGATCTCCCGGACGCGGTCGCGGCACCGCTGAGCGGATCGGTGGTCGCGCTCGCCGTGCAGCCGGGCGATCAGGTCCGAGCCGGTCAGGAGCTCGTCACGCTCGAGGCGATGAAGATGCGCCACGGCGTGCCCGCCGACCGCGCGGGCGTGGTCTCCGAGCTGCGGTGCGCTCCCGGGGACGTCGTGCAGACCGGTCAGCCGCTGCTGGTGCTCGAGCCGACCGGGGAGGTGGCCGCGGACGGCGCCGTCGACGACGAGCCCGACCCCGAGCACGTCCGCGGCGACCTCCGCCGCGTGCTCGACCGGCGGGCCCTGCGGTTCGACGAGGCCCGTCCGCAGGCTGCGGGCAAGCGGCACGCCCGCGGCATGCGCACGGCGCGGGAGAACATCGACGCCCTCGTCGACCGCGGCACGTTCCGGGAGTTCGGCGGCTTCGCCGTGGCGACGCAGCGCAGCCGGCGCGACACCGACGACCTCGTCGCCAACACCCCCGCCGACGGGATGGTGACCGGCTTCGGCGAGGTCAACGGCGCGTGGTTCGGCGCCGGTGCGAGCACGTGCGCCGTGCTCGCCTACGACTACACCGTGCTGGCCGGCACCCAGGGCTACGCCAACCACCGCAAGACCGACCGGGTGCTCGACCTCGCACGGCGGCGCGGGACTCCCGTGGTGCTGTTCGCCGAGGGCGGTGGTGGCCGGCCGGGTGATGTGGACGCACCAGGAGTGGCCGGTCTCGACACGAGGTCGTTCAGCGCGCTGGGGGAGCTGAGCGGACGCGTGCCGACGGTGGGCATCGCCGCCGGGCGCTGCTTCGCCGGGAACGCGGCGCTGCTGGGCACGTGCGACACCGTGATCGCCACGCGCGGCGCCAGCATCGGGATGAGCGGTCCCGCCATGATCGAAGGGGCGGGGCTGGGCACCTTCTCCCCGGAGGAGATCGGCCCGATCGGGGTGCAGAAACGCAACGGCGTGGTCGACATCGCGGTCGAGGACGAGGCCGAAGCGGCCGAGGCCGCCCGGCGCTACCTCGCCTACTTCCAGGGGGAGCTGGCGGAGTTCGCCGAGCCGGACCAGCGCCGCCTGCGGCACGTGGTGCCGGAGGACCGCACCCGCGCCTACGACGTGCGCGCGGCGGTGGACCTGCTGTGCGACACCGGATCGGTGCTGCCGCTGCGGCCGGACTACGGCCCGTGCGTGGTCACCGCACTGGCCCGGATCGGCGGCCGGCCGGTCGGGGTGCTCGCCAACAACCCGGCGGTCGCCGGCGGGGCGATCGACGGGGACGGGGCGGACAAGATCGCGCGGCTGATGCAGCTGTGCGAGGTCTTCGGGCTGCCGATCGTGTCGCTGTGCGACACCCCGGGGTTCATGGTCGGACCGCGCTCCGAGGAGGAGGCCACCGTGCGCCGGTTCGGACGCCTGTTCGTCCGCGGGGCGCGGCTGACCGTGCCCGTGCTCGCGGTGGTGCTGCGGAAGAGCTACGGGCTGGGCGCCATGGCGATGGCCGGGGGGTCGCTGGCGAACCCCGCGGCGACCGTCTCGTGGCCGAGCGGCGAGTTCGGCGGGATGGGCCTGGAGGGCGCGGTGCGCCTGGGCTACCGCCGCGAGCTCGAGGCCATCGCCGACCCGGACGCGCGGCAGCGCCGCCACGACCAGCTCGTCGCCGAGCTGTACGAGCTCGGCGGGGCGTTGAACGCGGCGACGCACCTGGAGATCGACGAGGTCGTCGACCCGGCCGAGACGCGCAGCTGGGTCCTGTCCGCACTGCCTGCGGTCGCGCGCACCGGGTGGGTCAATCCGCACGCGCGGGTCGCCGTCGACCCCTGGTGACCGCTGCCCCGGGACGATCAGGCCGGGGACGAGCGCCGCCACGTGAGCACCGCCACTCGGGCGGGGACCGGTGCGGTCCCGCCGCTCACCCGCGCCCGCGGCCGATCGTGCCCGAGCACGGCGGCGCCGGTCCCGCCCGGTCGCGGGAACGGCGCGGACACGCGGCAGGTCGGATGCGTCCGCGGGCGTCCCGTGGGATAGAGTTTGTCGGCTTCTACGGGTGATGACCAGGGCCCGCCGGTCGATGAACCAGAACGGATTCACGTCCCTGGACGGGCGGACGACCGAGAGGACGACACAGGTGGCCACGGTGGACGTCAAGCCGAGCCGCGCGGTCCCCGAACCCGGGGGCGGGGCTCGGACCCGGCTTCGCGGATTCGTGACGCGGTACGCGAACGCTCTCATCATCGCCAGCATCCCGGTGTTGCTGGGGTCGATGGCCGTCATGATGGCGTGGGGGCGCGCCGGGATCTCCGAGGACTACGCGATCGACTACCAGGTGTACCGGTGGGCCGTGGGGACCTGGGTGTCCGGCGGGGAGCTCGTGGGCAACGCCCCCGTGGTGAGCACGGGGCAACCCCTGCCGTGGGTGTACCCGCCGTTCGCGCTGCTGCCGTTGGCCCCGTTCGCGCTGCTGCCGTTCGAGGCCGGCATCACCGCGCTGTTCCTCGTCGACCTGCTGGCGATCGGCAGCACCCTGTACCTGGTGACCCGGCACATGTGGCCGAGCGTCGGCGCGCGCGGTGCCGCGGCCGTGGCGATGAGCGCCCTGTCGCTGACCCCTTTCCTGGAGCCGGTCTACTCCTCGTTCGGCCTGGGGCAGGTCAACATCGTCCTCATGGGGCTGGTCGCGGTCGACTGCCTCGCCCGCTCGCCCCGCTGGCCCCGCGGGCTGCTCGTCGGCATCGCCGCGGCGATCAAGCTCACCCCGGCGGCGTTCCTGCTGTTCTTCGTGATCAACCGGCGCTACCGGGCCGCCGTCGTGACCGTGGTGACCGCCGCCGCCGGTACGTTGGCCGGGTTCGCCGTGCACTGGAAGGCCGCGGTCGCGTACTGGTTCGGCGCGGGTCCGGCCAGCGGTGTGAACGGTTCGGCGTTCCACACCAACCAGTCCATCCGCGGCGCGCTGGCCCGCCTCGGCATGCCGGAGAGCACCGAGCTGCTGCTGTGGGGCGCTGCCTGCATCGTGTGCGTCGCGATCGTCGCCTTCGCCGTGCACCGCCTCGATCCGGTGCTGGGCGTGCTGGCCACGGGGTTGCTGGCGTTGCTGATCTCGCCGACGTCGTGGTCGGACCACTGGGTCTGGTGCGCTCCCGCGCTGCTGGTCATGATCGGCCACGCGGTGCGCGGACGCAGCGCCGGCTGGTCGGTGGTCGCCGCGATCACCCTGGCGGTGACGGTGACCGCGACGTTCACGTACGTCCCGTTCACGGACCCGTGGACGAAGACCCAGCACCTGGTGGGCAACCCCTACTTCCTCTGGGGGGCGGTGCTGGTGGCGCTGCTGGGGCTGCGGGCCTGGTTCGCCGGTCCGCGCTCCCGCGGCCCCGCGGCTCCGCGGAGTTCGGTCTCCGCGGAGGCCCAGGTGTCCTGAGCGGTCCGCGGTTCGGCTGCCGACCGGCCGCGCCGGACGACTGCGCGTGGTGTTCCCGCCGCGCGGATCTCCGGCGCGGCCGGATTTGTTTTGCCCCGCGGGTCGGTGCAGGAACAACCGATGTTGCCGGTGCGGAAACGCGGCGGAAGAATTGCGTCCCGCGCGAATTCGGCGCGGTTTTGCGCGGGGAGAAGGCGGCGCACCGGACGGTGACGTAGCCCACGTGCGCGCCCGCGCTTCGGCGTTCCCCGCCATGTGGGCCGAAATCGCAGGTCATAGCGGGTGATGGCGGGGTCTTGGCGGCATCGGGCGCATCCGGCGCTGGGCCTTTCGGAGCTCGGCGACCCGTAGTGTTCGCCGCACGTGATCTGTACAGTTCCCGGAACTGGCCAAGAGTGCAACGGCGCATCCTTTTGTCAGTGCCCCCCTTTGGATTTCGCTGCCGCGCGCTACGAGCGCGCGCGGCACGGCCTGACTACGGGAGGTTCGATGCCCCACTCGCAGCATTCGGAGCACGCGGTGCGCCCCCGCACGTCCGGAGGTCTCCACGACCCCCGGCAGGAGCACGACGCGTGCGGTGTCGCGTTCGTCGCTGACCTGCGCGGACGGCACAGCCACGAGCTCGTCGAGCAAGCCCTGACCGCCCTGCGGAACCTGGAGCACCGGGGTGCCAAGGGCGCGGATCCGGGGACCGGTGACGGCGTGGGTCTGCTGACGCAGATCCCGGACGCGTTCCTCCGCGACGTCGTCGACTTCCCCCTGCCGCCCACCGGGTCGTACGCGGTGGGCACGGCGTTCCTGCCGGACGATGCGCACGCAGCCGACAGCGCGGTCGCGGGCGTGGAGCGCATCGCGGCCGAGGAGGGGATGCGCGTCCTCGGTTGGCGGGAGCTGCCGGTCCGCGCGGACCGCGCCGGGCAGCTGGCGCGCGGTGCCATGCCGCGCTTCCGGCAACTGTTCCTCGGCGCCGACGAGCAGGCGGGGGAGCTCCCCCGCACCGCGCTGGAACTCGACCGGCGCGCCTTCTGCGTCCGCAAACGCGCCGAGCACGAACTCGACGTGTACTTCCCGAGCCTGTCGGCGCGGACGCTGGTCTACAAGGGCATGCTCACCGAGCAGCAGCTGCCCGACTTCTACCCCGACCTGACCGACGAGCGGTTCACCAGCGCCATCGGCCTGGTGCACTCGCGGTTCTCCACGAACACGTTCCCGTCGTGGCCGCTGGCGCACCCGTACCGGTTCGTCGCGCACAACGGCGAGATCAACACCCTGGGCGGCAACCGCAACTGGATGCGGGCGCGGGAGAGCCTGCTCGACACCGATCTCATCCCCGGTGACCTGCAGCGCGTCTGCCCGGTGGCCACGCCGGGCGGCAGCGACTCGGCGACGTTCGACGAGGTGCTCGAGCTGCTGCACCTCGGCGGGCGCAGCCTGCCGCACTCGGTGCTCATGATGATCCCGGAGGCGTGGGAGAACCACGACGAGATGGATCCGCACCGCCGGGCGTTCTACGAGTACCACAACTACTTGATGGAGCCGTGGGACGGACCGGCGCTGGTCGCGTTCACCGACGGCACCCAGATCGGCGCCGTGCTCGACCGCAACGGCCTGCGGCCGGGCCGGTACTGGATCACCGAGGACGGCCTGGTGGTGCTCGCCAGCGAGGTCGGCGTGCTGGACATCGCGCCCGAGCGGGTGGCCCGCAAGGGGAGGCTCCAGCCCGGCCGCATGTTCCTGGTCGACACCGAGCAGGGCCGCGTCGTCGACGACGACGAGATCAAGGGCGGGCTCGCCGACGAAGCGCCGTACCAGCGGTGGCTGGACGACGGGCTGGTGCGGCTGGAGGAGCTGCCCGAGCCGGAGCACGAGCCGGTGCGCCACGACTCGCTGGTGCGGCGGCAGCAGCTGTTCGGCTACACGCAGGAGGAGCTCGGGGTGCTGCTCGACCCGATGGCCCGCGACGCGGCCGAACCGGTCGGGTCGATGGGCAACGACGTGCCGCTCGCCGGCTACGCGCAGCGCCCGCGTGCCCTGTTCGACTACTTCACGCAGTTGTTCGCGCAGGTCACGAACCCGCCGCTGGACGCCATCCGGGAAGAGCTGGTGACCTCGCTGCAGACCCACGTCGGGCCGGAGCACAACCTGCTCGACGAGCGGCCGGAGTCCTGCCAGCAGCTCGTGCTGCCCTACCCGGTGCTGGACAACGACCAGCTGGCCAAGGTCACCGCGCTGCGCGACGACGAGCGGTACCCGCACCTGCGCTCGGCCGTCGTGGACATCACCTATCCCGTCGCCGGCGGGGGAGCGGCGCTGCGCAGCCGGTTGGACCAGATCGCCGAGGAGGTCTCGGCCGCGGTCGAGGAGGGCGCGCGGATCCTCGTGCTGTCCGACGAGGGCGCCGACGAGCAGCGGGCCCCGATCCCCTCGCTGCTGGCCACCGGCGCGGTGCACCACCACCTGGTGCGGGAGAAGAAGCGCACCAGGATGGGGCTGGTCGTGCGGGCCGGTGACGTCCGCGAGGTGCATCACGTCGCGGTGCTGCTGGGCTACGGCGCGGCGGCGGTCAACCCGTACCTGGCGATGGCCGCGGTCGAGGACCGGGTCAACAACGGCGTGCTGCGCGGCCCGGACGCGCAGCAGGCCACGGGCAACCTCATCAAGGCCCTGGGCAAGGGTGTCCGCAAGACGATGTCCAAGATGGGCGTGTCCACGGTGTCCTCCTACACCGGGGCGCAGATCTTCGAGGCCGTCGGTCTGGGCGAGGAGGTCGTCCAGCGGTGCTTCACCGGAACGACCTCGCGGCTCGGCGGTGTGGACTTCGACGTGCTCGCCGAGGAGGTCGCCCAGCGGCACCGGCTGGCCTACCCGCAGGACGGCGTCGCGGCGCCGCACCGCGAACTGCCGGACGGCGGGGAGTACCAGTGGCGGCGCGAGGGCGAGCCGCACTTGTTCAACCCGAAGACGGTGTTCAAGCTGCAGCACTCCACCCGCGCCGGCCGCTACGAGACGTTCAAGGAGTACACCGGGGCCGTCGACGAGCAGTCGCGCGAGCTGATGACGCTGCGCGGGTTGTTCCGCTTCCGCACCGGCGAGCGCGAGCCCGTCCCGGTCGAGGAGGTCGAACCGGTCTCGTCGATCGTGCAGCGGTTCGCCACCGGCGCCATCTCCTACGGTTCGATCTCGCAGGAGATGCACGAGGTGCTGGCCGTGGCGATGAACCGCATCGGGGGCAAGTCCAACACCGGCGAGGGCGGTGAGGACGCGGACCGGTTCACCCCGGACAGCAACGGCGACTCCCGCCGCTCGGCGATCAAGCAGGTGGCTTCTGGGCGGTTCGGGGTGACCAGCGAGTACCTGGTCAACGCCGATGACCTGCAGATCAAGATGGCGCAGGGGGCCAAGCCGGGCGAGGGCGGTCAGTTGCCGGGGGGCAAGGTCTACCCGTGGATCGCGGGGACGCGGCACTCCACGCCGGGGGTGGGGTTGATCTCGCCGCCGCCGCACCACGACATCTACTCGATCGAGGACCTGGCGCAGCTCGTCCACGACCTGAAGAACGCCAACGATCGGGCGCGGGTGCACGTCAAGCTCGTCAGCGAGTTGGGCGTGGGCACGGTGGCGGCCGGTGTGTCGAAGGCGCACGCGGACGTGGTGCTCGTCTCCGGCCACGACGGCGGCACCGGGGCCTCCCCGCTGTCCTCGATCAAGCACGCGGGCGCGCCGTGGGAGCTGGGTCTGGCCGAGACGCAGCAGACGCTGCTGGCCAACCAGCTCCGCGACCGGATCACCGTGCAGACCGACGGGCAGCTCAAGACCGGTCGCGACGTGGTCGTCGCCGCGCTGCTCGGCGCCGAGGAGTACGGCTTCGCCACGGCGCCGCTGGTGGTCTCCGGCTGCGTGATGATGCGGGTGTGCCACCTGGACACCTGCCCGGTGGGCGTGGCCACGCAGAACCCGCAGCTGCGGGAGAAGTTCAGCGGCAAGGCCGACTACGTGGTGAACTTCTTCGAGTTCATCGCCCAGGAGGTGCGGGAGTACCTGGCGCAGCTGGGTTTCCGGACCCTGGACGAGGCGATCGGCCGCTCCGAGCTGCTGGACACCTCCGAAGCGGTGCGGCACTGGAAGACCGAGGGGCTCGACCTCGGCGCGATCACGCGCATGCCGGAACTGCCGGAGGGCGCGTCGCTGCACCGCACCACCGAGCAGGACCACGGCCTGCGGCACGCGCTGGACAACACGCTCATCCAGCTGTGCGAGGGGGCGCTGCGCGACGGCACCCCGGTGCGGCTGGACATGCCGATCCACAACGTCAACCGCACCGTGGGCACCATGCTCGGTGCCGAGGTGACCCGCTGCTGGGGCGGTTCCGGCCTGCCGGACGACACGATCGACGTGACGTTCAGCGGTGCGGCCGGGCAGTCGTTCGGCGCGTTCCTGCCGGCGGGCGTCACGCTGCGCCTGCAGGGCGATGCCAACGACTACGTCGGCAAGGGGCTCTCCGGCGGGCGGCTGGTCGTGCGGCCCGACGACAACGCCGCGTTCGCGGCGGAGCGCAACACGATCGCGGGCAACGTGCTCCTCTACGGCGCCACCGGCGGGGAGCTGTTCGTCCGCGGCACGGTCGGCGAGCGGTTCTGCGTGCGCAACTCCGGCGCGACAGCGGTCGTCGAGGGCGTCGGCGACCACGGGTGCGAGTACATGACGGGTGGGCGCGCCGTCGTGCTCGGCGAGATCGGGCGGAACTTCGCCGCCGGCATGTCCGGGGGGACCGCTTACGTGCTCGACCTGGACCCGTTCCGGGTCAACACGGCCATGGTGGACATCGATCCGCTGGACGGGTCGGACCGGGAGTTCCTGCACGACGCGGTTCGACGCCACTTCGAGCAGACCGAGTCCGCGGTGGCCCGCGAGCTGCTGGCGGACTGGGACCTCGCGGTCGAACGCTTCGGCAAGATCATGCCGCGCGACTTCAAGCGCGTGCTGACCGCGCGCCAGCAGGCCGAACGCGACGGCCGCGACGTCAACGAGGCGATCATGGAGGCCGCACATGGCTGACCCCAAGGGCTTTCTCACCACTCCCCGCAGGACCCCGCAGCGCCGGCCCGTCGACGTGCGGATCAAGGACTGGCGGGAGGTCTACCTCGAGCTCGACGGTTCCGAGCTCACCAAGCAGGCGGGGCGCTGCATGGACTGCGGCATCCCGTTCTGCCACCAGGGCTGCCCGCTCGGGAACCTGATCCCGGAGTGGAACGACCTCGTCTGGCGCGAGGACTGGGCCGCCGCGGCGGAACGGCTGCACGCCACGAACAACTTCCCCGAGTTCACCGGGACGTTGTGCCCCGCGCCGTGCGAGGCGGCCTGCGTCGTCGGCATCAACGACGATCCGGTGTCGATCAAGCAGGTCGAGATCGAGATCATCGACCGCGCGTGGCAGGAGGGCTGGGTGCGCCCGCAGCTGCCGCGCACGCGCACCGGCAGGTCGGTGGCGGTCATCGGCTCCGGGCCCGCCGGCCTGGCGGCCGCGCAGCAGCTCACCCGCGCGGGGCACACCGTCGTGGTGTACGAGCGGGCCGACCGCATCGGCGGTCTGCTGCGCTACGGCATCCCCGAGTTCAAGATGGAGAAGCGGCGGCTGGACCGCCGGCTCGGGCAGATGCGCGCGGAGGGGACCGAGTTCCGCACCGGCGTCGAGGTCGGGGTGGACGTGACCGTCGAGCAGCTCGAGGCCGACTACGACGCGGTCGTGCTCGCCGGCGGCGCCGCGCAGGCGCGCGAGCTCCCGCTGCCCGGGCGGGAGCTCGACGGGGTGCACCAGGCGATGGAGTTCCTCCCGCTGGCCAACCGGGTGCAGGAGGGCGATCTCGCCGAACCGCCGCTCAGCGCCGCGGGCAAGGACGTGGTCATCATCGGCGGCGGTGACACCGGCGCGGACTGCCTCGGCACGGCGCACCGCCAAGGGGCGAACTCGGTGACCCAGCTGGAGATCATGTCCACGCCGCCGGCGTCGCGCCCCGACGGCCAGCCGTGGCCGACCTACCCGATGGTCTACCGCGTCTCCTCGGCGCACGAGGAGGGCGGGCAGCGCCTGTACTCGATCAACACCCAGCGGTTCCTGGGTGACGAGCGGGGCGGTCTGCGGGGCTTGAGCGTCGTCGACGTGGAGTGGGCCGACGGCGGTTTCCAGCCCGTGCCGGGCACGGAACGCGAGCTGCCGGCGCAGCTGGCCCTGCTGGCGATGGGCTTCACCGGCCCGGAGCGGGCGGGGCTGGTCGACGAGCTCGGCGTGGACCTGGACGAGCGCGGCAACGTGGCGCGCAGCGAGCAGTTCATGACCTCGGTCGACGGCGTGTTCAGCGCCGGGGACATGGGTCGCGGCCAGTCGCTGATCGTGTGGGCGATCTCCGAGGGGCGCGCGGCGGCGGCGGGTGTGGACCGCTACCTCACCGGTCGGGACGTGCTGCCGGCGCCCATCGGGCCGGCGGACCGCCCGCTGACGTGAGGCGCTCCCCGCGGTGAGCGCACCGGGTGCGTCGGATTCCTTCCGGCGCACCCGTTTTCGCGCGCAGGTCCCTCCGGCCCGCGGTGCGCGGGCCGCGCTCGCCGCAGCGCCCCGCCCGGCCCGGGTGCCGCGGGGGAGCTCTCCGCCCGCCCGCGCCGGCAGCGCGGTGGCGCGGCGCGCTCGTCGATCGGCGGGATGTGTTGTACCGCACCGCGGCCGCGTGGCACGCTGACACCGACAGACCGGACGGTCGGTCTGTCCGGTCCGGGTGGTCGGCCAGGGAGCCCGCCTTCGCCCGGTCCGCATCGGGATCCGGCCGAGGAGGGGATGTGGACGAGGCGGGGCGGACCCAGGACGCAGCGGGGAACGTGCGCACGACGACGAGCGCCGGCGTCGCGGTGATCACCATCGACCGCCCGCGTGCCCGCAACGCCGTCGACCGCACCACCGCCGAGGAGCTGGCCGCAGCGCTCGACGCGTTCGACGCCGATCCGGAGGCGGTCGTGGGCGTGCTCACCGGCGCGGGCGGCACGTTCAGCGCGGGCATGGATCTCAAGGCCTTCAGCCGCGACGGGGAGCGGCCCTCGCTGCCGGGGCGCGGTTTCGGCGGCCTGACCGAACGTCCGCCGGGGAAACCGCTCATCGCCGCTGTGGAGGGCTGGGCGCTCGCCGGCGGCTGCGAGATGGCCCTGGCCTGCGACCTCGTCGTCGCCGCCCGCGACGCCCGGTTCGGCCTGCCCGAGGTGGCGCGCGGTCTCGTCGCCGCCGCGGGCGGACTGCTGCGGCTGCCGAAGGCGCTGCCGTACCAGCTGGCCATGCGCATCGCGCTGACCGGGGAGTCGTTCACCGCCCCGTTCGCCGCGGAGCACGGTCTCGTCGCCGCGCTGGCGGAATCCGGCGAGGCCTTGTCGGAGGCGCAGGACCTGGCCGCGCGCATCGCGAGCAACGGACCGCTGGCCGTGCGCGCCACCAAGCGCGTCGTCGCCGACGCGGTGCAGTGGACCGACGCGGAGGCGTTCTCCCGCCAGCGGGACGTCGTCGCTCCCGTGTTCGCCTCCGCCGACGCCCAGGAGGGCGCTCGCGCTTTCGCCGAGAAGCGCGCGCCGGTCTGGCGGGGCGAATGAGCGGCGAGCGCCGACGCCACGAGGCCGTGCGCGTGCTGGGCGAGGCCCTGCGCGAGCTCAACACGGCTGCGGTGTCCACCGAGGTGACCGAAGCCGAGCTGCGCGCCGTGGCCGAGGACGTCCGCGAGCACACCGCGCGGTTGCGGGCGCGCACGCGCGATCCGGGGCAGCGGGGGAGCGCGGAGGACGGCGAGCGACCGCGCGCGTTCAACCCCGCGGTCGGCCCGGGGAACCCGTTCGCCCCACCGCTGCGGGTGGAGATCGTCGACGGGCGCGCCGTCGGGCGGTGCACCCTGGGCCCGATGCACGAAGGACCGCCGGGGTACGCGCACGGCGGCGTCAGCGCCCTGCTGCTGGACCAGGTCCTCGGGCACGCCCACGCGGCCCGCGGGCGACCCGGCATGACCGTGCAGCTCTCGCTGCGCTACCGCAGGCCGGTCCCGCTGCGCGAACCCCTCGTCCTCACCGGGGAGGTCGAGGAGGACGAAGGCGGGCGCTGGACCCGGTCGACCGCGACGATCGCGACCGAGGCCGATCCGGGGACGGTCGCGGTGCGGGCGGAGGGGAGGTTCGTCGTCCCCAGCGCCGAGCAGAACCGCCGGCTGTTCGGCGCCGACCGCGATCCGAGGAGGGGGCGCGCGGGCCGGTGAAACCGGTCGTGCCCGGCGGCACGTCCCAACTCGGCGATGACGCGGAGGTCGTGATGCACCCAGGAGTCCACGCAGCCGAAACCCCCGAACGCCCCGCCGTGGTCGCGGCGGAGACCGGGGCGGTCCTCACCTACGGCGAACTGGAGGAGCGCTCCGCCCGGTTGGCCAACGTCTTTGGCGAGCGCGGCCTCGTCGAGGGCGACGCCGTCGCCGTGCTCACCGACAACGATCCGCGCGGTTACGAGGTGTACTGGGCCGGCGTGCGCGCCGGGCTGTACGTGTGCGCGGTGAACAGCCACCTGACCGCGGACGAGGTCGCCTACGTGGTCGACGACGCGCAGGCGCGCGTGCTCGTCGTGTCCGCGGCTCTGCGCGAGGTGGCCGAAGCGGTCGCCGACCGGTTGCCCGCGGTGACCGCGCTGTTGAGCTACGGCGGCGAGGTCGCCGGGTACCGCCCCCTCGACGAGGCCCTGGCGGAGGTCTCGCCGCGCAGGCCCGAACGCGAACCGCAGGGGGCCGCGCTGCTGTACTCCTCCGGCACGACCGGGCTGCCCAAGGGCATCAAGCCGCCCCTGCCGGGCTGCGCGCTCGGGGAGGCCGCGGATGCGCTGCTGGATCTGCTCAGCGGCGTGTACGGGGTGGACTCCTCGAGCGTCTACCTCTCGCCCGCGCCCTTCTACCACGCCGCGCCGCTGCGCTACAGCACGGCGGTGCACTCCCTCGGCGGGACCGTGGTGCTCATGCACCGGTTCGACGCGGAGGCGGCGCTGGCCTCGATCGAGCGCCACGGCGTCACGCACAGCCAGTGGGTGCCGACGATGTTCGTGCGCATGCTCCGGCTCGACCGGCGGGTGCGCGAGCGCTACGACCTGTCCGCGCACCGGGTGGCGATCCACGCGGCCGCGCCGTGCCCGCCCGACGTCAAACGCGCCATGATCGACTGGTGGGGGCCGATCCTGCACGAGTACTACTCCTCGACCGAGGCGATCGGGATGACGCTCATCGACAGCGAGCAGTGGCTGGCCAGACCCGGGTCGGTGGGGCGCGCGGTCGTGGGCGAGCCGCACGTGTGCGACGAGGACGGCACCGAGCTCGCAACGGGCGAGATCGGCGCGGTGTACTTCGAACGGGACGAGGTCCCGTTCGAGTACCTCGGGGATCCGGAGAAGACCCGCGCGAGCAGGCACCCGGAGCACGGGAACTGGGCCACGGTGGGCGATCTCGGCTACCTCGACGAGGAGGGCTTCCTCTACCTCACCGACCGCGCGGGGAACATGATCATCTCGGGCGGGGTGAACATCTACCCGCAGGAGGTGGAGAACGTCCTGCTCGGACACCCCGAGGTGCTCGACGCCGCCGTGTTCGGTGTCCCCGACCCGGAGATGGGCGAGTCCGTGCGGGCGGTGGTCTCCCCGGTGGCGCAGGAGCGTGCCGGCCCGGAGCTGGAGCGCGACGTCATCGACCACGTGCGCACCCGCGTGGCGCACTACAAAGCGCCCCGCGGCGTCGATTTCGCGCAGGAGGTGCCGCGCACCCCCACGGGCAAGCTCCTGCGCGAGCAGCTGCGGCAGCGCTACGCCGAGCGGTCGTGACGCCGCAGCCCGCGTTCCCCGACGAAGCAGTCCCCCGATGAGGAGGAGAGGTACCCGTGACACGACGCTGGGGCATCACCGTGCCGTTCGCCGAGATCCCGCTGGCGGAGCAGCGGAGTCTCATCGCAGAGTTGCCCGACCTCGGCTACACCGACGTGTGGTCCGCGGAGGCCAACGGGGCCGACGCGTTCACGCCGCTGGCCCTCGCGTCCACGTGGGCGCCGAGCCTGCGGTTGGGCACGGCGATCGTCCCGGTGTTCACGCGCGGGCCGGCGACGCTGGCGATGAGCGCGGCGACGATGGCCGCCGCCGCACCGGGGCGGTTCGCGCTCGGGATGGGCACGTCCTCGGACGTCATCGTGCAGTCCTGGAACGACATGGCCTTCACCGAGCCGTTCAAGCGGGTGCGGGACACGCTGCGCTTCCTGCGCACGGCGTTCACCGGGGAGAAGGTCACCGAGCAGTACGACACGTTCGGCGTCGACGGCTTCCGCCCGGGCCTCGTCCCGGACGTCCCGCCGCCGATGCTCGTGGCTGCGCTGCGGCCCGGCATGCTGCGGCTGGCCGGCCGGGAGGGCGACGGTGCGATCCTGAACTGGCTCTCCCCCGCGGACGTGCGCACGGTGGCGCCGTACGTGCGCGAAGGCGGGGCGGACAAGGAGATCGTGGCCCGCATCTTCATCGTGCCGGACACCGATGCGGACACGGCGCGCGGGATCGCCAAGCGCCACCTGGCCGCGTACCTGAACGTGCCCGTGTACCGGAAGTTCCACGAGTGGCTCGGCCGCGAGGAGCTCGCGCCGATGTGGCAGGCGTGGGAGCGGGGGGACCGCAGGGGCGCCCTGGAGGCGATCCCGGACCGCGTCGTCGACGACCTCGTGGTCCACGGTCCGGCGGAGCACTGCCGCGAGCGCATTCAGTCCTATGTGGACAACGGTGTGACCACGCCGGTCATCGCGCTGATCGCCCCGGGCGATCCGAGCTCTGCGGTGCGCGCGCTGGGGCGGCGCTGACCGCGAGGCAGCGCCGCGGCGCCGCGGGCGGATCAGCTCAGCGGGGCCGCGGAGGGGTCCGATGCGGAGTGCAGGTGCGCGGTGTCGTTGAAGCGCCGGAGGATCCACGACGAGCCGTCGACGACGACCTGCGAGACGGAGCCGTTGTCCGCGCCGAGGAACGCCAGCGGTCGCGCGTCCGCGGTCTGGCGCATCACCTCGGCGATGACGCCGCCGTGGGTGAACGCGACGACCCGCTGGTCCGGGTGCTTCGCGGCGATCCGCGAGATCGCCGCCCGCACCCGCTCGGCGAAGGTCTCCGGCGATTCGGCACCGGGGATCACGTCCCAGCGCTGCTCGGCGTACATCCGGTGCAGCACGGGGTCGTCCTCGGCGACCTTGCGGCGGAACACCCCGCCTTCCCAGTCGCCGAGGTGCACCTCCCGCAGCTCCGGTTCCGCCTGCGAGCTCAGCCCCGTGCGGGTGAGCAGCGGAAGCGCCGTCATGCTCGTGCGCCGCAGCGGTGTCACGTAGACCGCGTCGGGGTGCTGCCCGGCCAGCCGGGCCCCCACCAGTTCGGCCTGCTCGTGCCCGGCCTCCGCCAACGCGGGGTCGCTCTGGCCGTCGATCAGGGGGAACGGCGTGCCCGCGCGGGCGGGTTCCGACTCTCCGTGCCGCACGAGCAGCAGGTCGGTCGCTCCGCTCGGCAGGGTGAACCGGGCCTGGCGGTACTCGGTCATCGTGCTCGCTCTCCTCGCGGGCGGGGCGGACTGCAGGGGCGGCGCGCGAACCCCGTCACCAATCTACCCGCGGCGCAGCAGCGCCCTGCCCAGCACTTCCCGCGTGCCACCGGGGGCGCCCCAGCGGTCGGCGCGTCGGCGGCCGGACGGCGCCCCGTGGCGGAAGCCACCGTGCAGGAGGAGGAACAACGATGTCCACAACGGAGGAAATGGGCGAGAGGTCCGGCGAGGACCCCGTTCTCGCGCGGCTTTCCGGGAACGTGCTCACCGTGACGCTCAACCGCCCGCGGAAGAAGAACGCGCTCGATCCGGACGCGTGGCGGCTGCTGCGGGAGGCCTTCCGCGGCGCCGCGTCCGACGACGCGGTGCGCGCCGTCGTGCTGACCGGTGCGGGCGGTGACTTCTGCGCCGGGGCCGACCTGACGGCGATGACCGACCGGCAGCACCCGCTGCGCCGCATGGAGCTGGTCAACTCGGTCGCCGAGGCGGTGTTCCACCTGCCCAAGCCCGTGCTGGCCCGAGTGCGCGGCGCGTGCGTCGGAGCGGGCTGGAACCTGGCGCTGTGCTGCGACGTCGTCGCCGCGTCCGAGAACGCGCGGTTCAGCCAGATCTTCGCGAACCGCGGGCTTTCGCCCGATTTCGGCGGGTCCTGGCTGCTGCCGCGGATCGTCGGCATGCAGCAGGCGAAGCGCCTGGTGATGCTCGGCGAGTTCGTCGGCGCGTCCGAGGCGGCGGACCTCGGCCTGGTGACCTGGGTGCGCGAGGACGACGAGCTCGACGCGTTCGCCGCCTCCACCGCCGAGTCGCTGGCCCGGAAGCCGCCGGCCGCCGTGGCGCAGGCGAAGGACCTGCTGCACACCGCAGCGCAGCAGAGCTTCGGCGAAGCTCTGGGCGGTGAGGCGCGCGCGCAGGCGGTCAACTTCGCCACCGAGGACGCCGCCAACGCGCGCGAGGCGTTCACCAGCGGCACCGAACCGGAGTTCACCGGTCGCTGGGCCGCTCCGGATCGCTGAACCGCGGCGCGCGCTCGGCGAAGTTGGCGGACACGGCCTCGAGCTGGTTGGCGCCGCCCACGAGCTCGCCGATCGCGCGCTGCTCGGCGGCGAAACCCTCCTCGAGGTCGGTGCGCCCTGCCAACTCGAGCAGCCGCTTCGCGCGGCGGACGGCGTCCGGGGACCTGCCCGCGATCTCACCGGCCACCCGGCGGGCCTCGGCGAGCGGGTCGGTGCTCACGCGGGTGACCAGTCCCAGCTCGTCCGCCTCGGAACCGGTGACCTCGCGGCCGGTGAACGTGAGCTCCTTGGCCACGTCCCGGCCGACGAGCTCGGGCAGCACCTGCGTTCCCGTCATGTCCGGGATGATGCCCCAGTTGATCTCCATGACCGACAGGCGCGCGTCCGCGGTGGCGAACCGGATGTCGGCCCCCAGGGCCAGTTGCAGCCCGCCGCCGAAGGCGACGCCGTGCACCGCCGCGATCACCGGCACCTGCAGCGCCGCCCACACCCACACGACCTGCTGGGCCAGCGCGCGCGCCGGTCCGACCGGTTCCGCGTCCGCGGCGGCGAGGCGGTTGTCCTCCCCGCCGGAGGGGTCAGCCATCCGGGCGAACTCGGCGAAGTCGAGACCGGCGCAGAACCCGCGTCCGCCGCCGTGCAGCACCACGGCGCGCACCGCGGGCTCCGCGGCGATCTCCCGCCCGGTGCGCAGGAGCTCGTGGAACATGTCCACGTCGAGGGCGTTGAGCTTGTCCGGCCGGTCCAGCCGGACCTCGGCGATGTGGTCCTCGACGGTGCAGCGGACTCGGGGTTCGGTGGTCAAGAGGCCTCCTCGCAGGCAACGCCGCCGCGGGACGGCGGGTGATCGCGGATGAACGGCAATCCTCGGTGCTCCGCGCGCGGACGGCCCAGCGCGGTGTGCCCAACGTCACCGGAAGGGGCGGTGGGTGCCCGCCGACCGGTGCGCCGGCGCGGGCCTCCGGCGGGCGTGCTGCGCGTGGCGCGATGCGAGCGCGGACGCGCCAGCGCTATTCTGGGCCTCCCATGTCCGCGGCCGAGGGGATGTCGGTGGAGGACGGGTTCTGGCGCCAGGTGTTCGACCAGGCCTCCGCTCCGCTGGCGATCATCGACATGCAGGGCCGGTACGAGTACGTCAACCCGGCCCTGTGCGAGCTGCTGGGCTACCCGGCCGAGCAGCTGTGCGGACGCGACTACCGCGATGTCACCCATCCGGATGACATCGACTTGGGTGGTCCGCGCGCCGCGGACGAGCCGCTGGAGAAGCGCTACGTCCGCAGCGACGGCTCGGTGATCTGGACGCTGGTCTCCCGCGCCTACATCCGCGACTCCACCGGAACGGTGACGCACCTGCTCTCGCAGATCCAGGACATCACCGAGCGCCGCGAGCTGGAGGAGCAGTGGCGGCGCAGCTTCGCCAACGCCCCCATCGGCATGGCCGTGCTCGACCTGGACGGGCGGTGGAGCGCGGTCAACGAGGAACTCGCCGCGACCCTCGGCTACGAGCGCGAGGAACTGCTCGGCAAGTCGGTCTGGGACCTCACCTACGAGCTCGACGACGAGCGCGGCCGCGACGAGTTCCACGAGCTCGTCAAGGGGCAGACCGACACCGTGACGGTCGAGAAGCGCTTCCGGCGCAAGAACGGCCGCCCCATCTGGGTGTTCCTCCGCGCCACGACGGTGCCCGACGCCGACGGCTCGCCGGCCTTCATCATCAGCCAGTACGAGAGCATCGGGGAGCGGCGCCTGGTGGACGCGCACCTGGCGCACCTGGCGCTGCACGACCCGCTGACCGGTCTGGCGAACCGGGTGCTGCTCGAGGACCGCATGGAGCAGTACCTCAAGCAGATCGGCAGCGGCTGCGCGGTGCTCGGCGTGCTCCTCGCCGATCTGGACCGGCTCAAACCGATCAACGACCGCTACGGCCACGCGCACGGGGACCGGTTGCTCATGACCGCCGCGCAGCAGCTGCAGCGCGCGGTGCGCTCCGGGGACACGGTCGCGCGGCTCGGCGGGGACGAGTTCGTGGTGCTGAGCCTGGTGCCCGACGAGGAGGCCGCCGGGGCGCTGCGCGAACGGGTGGCCTCGTACCTGGACACGGAGCTGATCATCGCCGGAGAGGTGATGGAGGCCTGCGCCAGCGTGGGGCTGGCCACCACCCGCGATCCGCAGCGGTCGGCCACCGAGCTGCTGCACAGCGCGGACCTCGACATGTACGAGCGGAAGCGGCAGCGCTGATCCTCACCCGGTCGGGGATCTCTCGCATGCTGGGATGTGTCGTAGCGCACCCGTGCCCCGGCGCCGGTGCTCCCCGGGGGCGCCGAGCGCGGTGCGGCCGTGCGGCACCGCGCCGCCCGTTCGCCGGTTTTCACCGCACGTGCCCCGTCTGACCTGGGGCGATCGGGCGATTCGCGAGCGGTGTCCGCGGGCGCAGGTGCGACCGGGCAGCGGCGCCAGCGGGGCGCACGCGGCCGTGTGCGGGGCGAAGAAGCGGTTGATCCCGAACCCTACTGTGGGTAAGAACGACCGCGAGGCGGAGTATCGTACGCCGTGGGACGCACACACCTGCAGGGAAAGGGAACGGAGCAACGTGGGCACGACGAATGGGCACCGGTCCGCAGCTGCGGACTCGGGCTCACCGGCCACAGCGACGGCCACGAACCGGGGTGACGGCCCGCAGGACGGGGTCCGCCAGCTCAACCGGGTGGTCATCCGGTTCGCCGGTGACTCCGGTGACGGCATGCAGCTGACGGGTGACCGGTTCACCTCCGAGGCGGCCTCCTTCGGCAACGACCTGGCGACGCTGCCGAACTTCCCCGCCGAGATCCGCGCTCCCGCGGGCACGCTGCCCGGGGTGTCGAGCTTCCAGCTGCACTTCGCCGACTACGACATCCTCACACCGGGCGACCGGCCGGACGTGCTGGTGGCGATGAACCCCGCGGCGCTGAAGGCGAACATCGGCGACCTGCCGCGCGGGGGGACGCTCATCGTCAACATCGACGAGTTCGGCAAGCGCAACCTGTCGAAGGTCGGTTACGAGCAGAGCCCCCTCGAGACCGAGGAACTGGAGCCGTACACGGTCCACCAGGTCGCGATGAACACCCTCACCCAGGGGGCGCTGGCCGAGACCTCGCTGGGCAAGAAGGACGCGGCGCGGTGCAAGAACATGTTCGCGCTGGGACTGCTGTCCTGGATGTACAACCGGCCCACCGAGAGCACCGAGCAGTTCCTGCGCGAGAAGTTCGCCAACAAGCCCGAGATCGCCGAGGCGAACCTCCTCGCCTTCCACGCGGGCTGGAACTACGGCGAGACCACCGAGTCCTTCGCCGTGTCCTACGAGGTGGCCCCGGCGCAGCTGCCGCAGGGCACCTACCGGCAGATCACCGGCAACGCCGCGCTGGCCTGCGGCATCGTCTCCGCGGGGCAGCGCAGTGAACTGCCGGTGTTCCTCGGCAGCTACCCGATCACACCGGCCTCGGACGTGCTGCACGAGCTCGCCAAGCACAAGAACTTCGGCGTCACCACCTTCCAGGCCGAGGACGAGATCGCCGGCATCGGCGCGGCGCTGGGCGCCTCCTTCGGCGGATCGCTGGGCGTGACCACGACCTCCGGGCCCGGCCTGGCGCTGAAGTCCGAAACGATCGGGCTGGCCGTGGCGCTGGAACTGCCGCTGCTGGTGTGCGACATCCAGCGCGGCGGCCCCTCCACCGGGCTGCCCACGAAGACCGAGCAGGCCGACCTGCTGCAGGCGCTGTACGGCCGCAACGGTGAATCGCCGGTGCCGGTGATCGCGCCGTGCTCGCCGGCCGACTGCTTCGACATCGCGCTGGACGCGGCGCGGATCGCGCTGGCCTACCGCACGCCGGTGCTGCTGCTGTCCGACGGCGCGGTCGCCAACGGCTCCGAGCCGTGGCTGATCCCGGACGTGGACGAGCTGCCCGACCTGCGGGTCGACTTCGCCGCCGAACCGAACGCCTCCGACGGCTCCGGGGAGTTCTGGCCCTACCAGCGCGACCCCGAGACGCTCGCGCGGGAGTGGGCGATCCCGGGCACGCCCGGCCTGGAGCACCGGGTCGGCGGTCTGGAGAAGGCCGACGGCAAGGGCAGCATCTCCTACGACCCGGACAACCACGACCGGATGGTCAGGTTGCGGCAGGACAAGACCGACGGCGTCGCGGTGCCCGACATCGAGGTGGACGATCCGAGCGGCCAGGCCCGCGTGCTCGTGCTGGGCTGGGGGTCCTCGTACGGTCCGATCGGTGCGGCCTGCCGCCGCGTGCGCGGTGCGGGCATGTCCGTGGCCCAGGCGCACCTGCGCTACCTCAATCCGATGCCGGACAACCTGGGCGAGGTCCTCCGCGCCTACGACAAGGTCGTGGTGCCGGAGATGAACCTCGGCCAGTTGGCAATGCTGCTGCGTTCGCGCTACCTCGTGGACGTGCAGTCCTACACCAAGGTGGCCGGTCTGCCGTTCCAGGCGGAGGAGCTGCAGAACGTGCTCACCGATGTCGTGCAGGGGGTTTCCGCGTGACTACCACGGATCTGGGAATGCCGGAGCTCGGCGGCCTGGCCGAGGTTCCGACCACCGACGAGAAGCAGTCCGCGAAGGACTTCAAGTCCGACCAGGAGGTCCGCTGGTGCCCCGGGTGCGGCGACTACGTCGTGCTCAACGCGGTGCAGAGCTTCCTGCCGTCGCTGGGCCTCAAGCGCGAGAACATGGTGTTCGTCTCGGGGATCGGCTGCTCCTCCCGGTTCCCGTACTACATGAACACCTACGGGATGCACTCCATCCACGGCCGCGCGCCGGCCATCGCCACCGGCCTGGCCACCAGCCGCCCGGACCTGTCGGTGTGGGTGGTCACCGGTGACGGCGACGCGCTGTCCATCGGCGGCAACCACCTCATCCACGCGCTGCGGCGCAACGTGAACCTGACGATCCTGCTGTTCAACAACCAGATCTACGGGCTCACCAAGGGCCAGTACTCGCCGACGAGCGAGGTCGGCAAGGTCACCAAGTCCACACCGGTCGGTTCGCTGGATCAGCCGTTCAACCCGGTGTCCGTGGCGCTGGGGGCCGAGGCCGGTTTCGTGGGCCGCGTCATCGACTCGGACCGGCAGAACCTGACCGAGACGCTCCGCGCCGCCGCCGAGTACCGCGGCAGTTCCCTGGTCGAGATCTACCAGAACTGCCCGATCTTCAACGACGGTGCGTTCGACGTGCTCAAGGACGGCGACGAGAAGCAGCGGCGGATCATCCCGCTGCGGCAGGGGGAACCCGTCGTCTTCGGACCGGAGGACGAGCGCCGCGGCGTCGTCCCCGACGGTGCCGGCGGCCTCCGCGTGGCCAAGCTGTCCGAAGTGGATGAGAACGAGGTCGTGGTGCACGACGCGGCCAACCCCGACCCGTCGTACGCGTTCGCGCTGTCCCGGCTGGGCGGGCAGGACCTCAACCCGACCGTCACCGGGATCTTCCGCAACGTGCCGCGCGATACCTACGACGACATGGCGCGCGCCCAGGTGGCCGAGGCGAAGCAGAACAAGCAGGCCGACCTGCAGAAGCTGCTCACCGGCAACGACACCTGGAGCATCTGAGCAAGGCCCGACCGCAGCGGGGCCGCGTCCGCGCTGACGCGGCCCCGCCCGCGTGCGGACCGGCAGGTCACCGCAGCACGGCCTCGATCAGCCGCGGCCCGGCGCCGAGCTGCGCGTTGCGCAGCTCGGCGACCAGTTCCGCACCGGTGGTCACGCGCACGGCCGGGACGCCGAAACCGCGCGCCACGTTCGTCCAGTCCGCGGCGGGACCGGTGAGGTCGGTCAGATCGCGGGCCGAAGCACCCGGTTCGGCGACCCCGTGGCGGTGGAGTTCGGTCTCCAGGATGCGGTAGCGCGAGTTGGCCAGCACCACCGTGGTGACGTTGAGCCCCTCCCGGGCCTGCGTCCACAGTGCCTGGACGCTGTAGGCGGCGCTGCCGTCGGCCTGGAACGTGATCACCGGGCGCTCGGGGCAGGCCACGGCTGCCCCCGTCGCCAGCGGGGGACCGCCGCCGATCGCACCGCCGGTGAGGCCCAGTTCGGTGTGCGGCGGGGCGGAGGCGGCGACGGCGGGGTAGGCCGCGGCACCCGAGACCCCTTCGTTGACGACGATCGCGTTCTCCGGCTGCGTGCACGCGATCGCGCGTGCCACGTCCTGGGCGGTGAGCGTCCCCTCCGGCGGGGTGAGCTCCGGGGCGTCGGCGCGCACCGGAGCGGTGGACTCGCTGCCGGTCGCGGCGGCCAGCCCGTGCACCGCCGCGGTGGCGTCCTCGGTCGGCTCGGCCAACGTGTGGATCCGCGTCTCCGGCGGCAGCGGGTAGCTCGGCTGCCCCTGGTACCCGAAGAACGACACCGGGGTGCGCGCCCCGACGAGCACGAGGTCGGTGCAGCCGTCGAGCGCGGCGAGCACGTCTTCGGGGAAGTAGGGCAGTTCCCTGGTGACCGGGAGGTTCGGTGTCCGGTCGACGCGCGCCGAGCCGCGTTCGGTGAACACGGCGCCGCCGCACGCGGCCGCGATCCGCCCGGCGGCGGTCAGCGCAGCGGGGTGCAGAGCGGAACCGCCGAGCAGCAGAGCCGGGCGGGTTTCGCCGTTTCCGGTGAGCCGCTTGGCGACCTCGGTGATCCGCTCGTCGTCCACCGCCGGGCGAACGGGTGGAGCCGGCACGTCCGGCACGGCACCGCCCTCGCCGGCCATGTGGTCGGCCGCGGCGATCAGGGTGGCGGGGAGGCGCAGCCGCAGCGCCCGCTCGCGGGCGGTCAGGAAGGCGCGTGCGGTCCCGGCGGGGGAGGAGGTGCGTCCCACCCAGCCGGAAACGGGGGCGGCGAGCGAGTCGATGTCGCTGGCCAGCGGCGGGTCCGCGGCCAGGTGCCAGCTGGCGTGCTCGCCGATGACGTTGATCACCGGGGAGAGGCCGCGGCGGGCGTTGTGCAGGTTCGCGATCCCGTTGGCGAGGCCCGGGCCGAGGTGCAGCAGGGTCAGCGCCGGTGCCTCGGCCATCCGCGCGTACCCGTCGGCGGCGCCGGTGGCGACTCCTTCCGCCAAGGCCAGGACCGGGCGCACACCGGGGGATTCGTCGAAGGCTTCGACCAGGGGGATCTCCGTCGTTCCCGGATTGGCGAAGCACGCGCGCACACCGGACGCGTGCGCCGTCGCCAGCAGGGCCTCGGAACCTTTCACGTGCCGCTCCTTTGCGCGAGGGGATCAGCGCGGAACGCTCCCATGCTCCCGGGTGCGGGGGGCCCGGGCAAGCACCGCACCGGTGTTCCCCGGGTTCGGGACGGCCTGCGCGCGGGGCGGGGACGGGGGTGGGTAGTGTGGTCGGCCGGCAGTGCGGCTGCGGTGGGGCGGGCCGCCTGCCCGGGCACTGACCACGACTACTTTCGGTGACGAGATGCGTGACGGGTTCCTCGATCGGCGGCGGTTGCTGCGGTACGCGGGGCTGCTGGCGGCGGGGGCCGCGGCGGCCGGGTGCACCTCCGAGGCGGACTCGACGCCCGCGCCGCCACCGGAGCCGGGCGGGGCGACCTCGCAGGCGCCGCAGGAGCAGGAGTCCGCGGACGGCGTGGTGGTGCGGACCGAGGAGGTGTACTCGGAGTACCGGCACACGAACGTCCAGCTCTGGACGGCACACCCATCCACTGTGGATGAAAAGGACCTGGGGGAGCTGCCGTGGGTGCTGTACCTGCACGGCAGGGACGGGATCAATCCCAGTCCCGTGCCGGGGGACACGCTGTCCTCCCTGGGGAGCCTCGCGCGCAGCGGGGAGATCTCCCCGTTCGGTCTGGTCTCCGCCGGCGGCGGGTACAACGCGTACTGGTGCGACAACTCGGCGAACGGCCGTCTCGCGAGCATGCTGCGCGAAGAGCTGCCGCAATGGATGGTCCACCGTGGACTCGGTGGTCGATTCGGCGAACCTTCCGCTGTCGCAGGGATTTCCACCGGTGGGTTCGGAGCTTTCAACTACACGATCGACCGGAGCGTGCGCGGGAACCCGGTGAGCGCGCTCGCGGCGCTGTCACCGGCGGTTCCCACGACATGGGCGCACATGCGGGAGAAGCACGCGTTCGTGACGGAGCAGGAGTGGCGCCGGACCGAACCGATCGGGCGGATGCACATGCTGGGCGAACGGGTCCCGGTCGGCATCTGGGTGGGCGACGAGGACGCGTTCTTCCCCGGGGCGCGACGACTTCGCGCCGAACACCGCAACACGCCGGTGTTCTCGGTCCTGCCCGGCGGGCACGACGGCAGTGTGTTCAATGTGGTCGGCGCGGACATGGTGCGCTTCCTCGACGCGCACCTGCCGCGCTGACGCGGCAGCAGCGGCGGTCGCGCGGCAGCCGTCACTCCGGGTGAGCGCGCAGGTGCTGCAGCAGCAGGCGGTTGAGCTCGTCGGGGACCTCCTCCGGGACCCAGTGCGAGACGTCCTGCAACATCTCGAAGCGGTACGGTCCGGTGACGTGCTCGGCGGTGGCCAGCGCCGCCGTCGGGCCGACGGCCACGTCCTCGGTGCCCCACGCGTACAGCGTCGGCACCGCGACCGGTCCGACCGCCCCGTCGTCCCGGGGCATCGCCCGGTACCAGTTCAGCGCCGCGGTGAGCGCGCCCTCCTCGCCGAAGCGGCGGACGTACTCGGCGACGTGCTCGGAGGGCACGACGCTGCCGTAGACGCGGCGCAGCGCCCGGGCGCCCTGCTCGAGCAGGCGCCGCTCGGCCCCGGCCGAGCGGAAGTCGCTGATGTAGGCCGAGCGCCGCTGCTGGTCCTCGTCGTGGCGCATCGCCTCCGCGAACGGATCGGGATGCGGCACCGACACCGCGGTCAACGTGCGCACGCGCTCCGGGCGCGCCGCGGCCGACGCCCAGGCGACGATCGCGCCCCAGTCGTGGCCGACGAGGTCGAAGCGGTCCCACCCCAGGACGTCGGCCAGGGAGAACACGTCGGCCACGAGTTCCTCGCGCCGGTACTCCCGCACCTCCTCCGGGCGGGCGCCGGGGGAGTAGCCGCGCTGGTCGGGCGCGACGGCGCGGCACCCGGCAGCGCCGCCGAGGACCTCGAGCTGCGCGCTCCACTGCAGCGAGGTCTCCGGGAACCCGTGCAGCAGCAGAACCGCGCGCCCGTCGTGCGGGCCGGCCGCTCGGGCGTCGAAGACGCCGGCCCCGGTGGTGAGGGAGAGCTCATCGATCATGCGCTCAGCCTAGCTGCACAGCACGGGCGTTGCGCCCGTTGCGCGGAGGGAGACCCGGGAGCGGGGGTGGCCAGGACGAGCGGTCCCGCGGGCAGCGGGGGCGGGAAGTGTGAGCAGCGGCACCCCGGGAAGTGGTTGACCGGCGGGCCGGACGGGTCGAGCGTGGCGTGTCCAACATCAAACGTCGACGTCCGGTGCGCCGAGCGGGGTAACTTGCCGCGCAACGGGTCGGACGGCGGTACCCACCGCAGCGCCCCGCCGCGCCGAATTCCGGCGAATGCGCGGGCGGCACCTCCTGCGCGATTTGCCTATCGCGCAACGCGCCGCGTCGGCACCGCGAATGCCTTCCGCATAACGAGAATCTTCGCGGTATTCAGGATTCTGCTGACGGGATTCCAGCCTTGTTGTTTTGTCGACAACCCGACGTGGCGCCGGGCGGCGCGCAGAAATCGTGTGGGATTTTCGGGGGTTGACAGCGGTGTCAACAGCCGTTCGACTAGATCACGGCGGGATGCGGTGAGCGAGGTGTCCGCCCGTGCGTTCGGCGCGGCCCGGACGCGGCGCTGAATTTCGCCCGCGATTGTGCGTGCGCTGGGATGAAGCGATTCAGTACTGTCGAGGGGGAGCCGTGCTCCCGATCGCCGCGAACGGCGGGTCGCGGAGCCGTAACGCCGCGGCCGCCCGCGGCGATGTACCGGGTGAGCAGGGAAGATCCCCGCCGTTCGGCGGGGTGCACCGGGGTTGGGCCTGCGAAGAATCACTCGGGTGCGCGGTTGATTCCCTCCCGCGCAATGTGCTAAGAAGTGCGCGCGCGTGTACACAGGATGGCTACGAAGCGCACTTACGCGATCGTTGCGCCGCGGGGAAAGGCTCCGGAAATTCGCAGGTGGTGGGGCGTTTTTTCGCCGGGGCGGCCCATCCGAATCATGCAATCACCGGAGCGTTGTGATCAGGGTCACAAGCGGAAAAGGTTGCTTCAGGAACTTTTTCATCTAGTTTGGGTACTCGACGCACAGATTTCGCGTCGAGGTCGGCAACGAAGCTGACCGCACGGGGATCGACTTTGGTGCGCGGCCGTTGATTCGGGCCGCCCAGGTCGGTCGAGAGTTGCCCTTATTTCGCAGCGGCGACCCGCACGGCCACGAGTCGAGCTCGGGCACTGAATCGTGCGAACCCGAGTTGTGCGGAGGCGCATGACCAACGCGAGTGGTGGGAGTGAAGCATGGCCAAGAGCGTGAACGACCTTGCCCAGAGTGATCAGACTGGGTCGGACGTCGACCCGATGCATCGCGAGGAGCAGGTCTTCGGCGACAACCCGTTGGAAGTGCGCGAGTCGGATCACTACACGCACGAGTACGTCGGCGGGTTCGTCGACAAGTGGGACGACCTGATCGACTGGAAGGCGCGCACTGAGAGCGAAGGCCGCTTCTTCATTGACCAGCTCAAAGCCCGCGGGGTGAAGTCCGTCCTGGACGCGGCGACCGGTACCGGTTTCCACTCCGTGCGGCTCCTGGAGGAAGGCTTCGAGACGGTCAGTGCGGACGGCAGCCCGCAGATGCTGGCCCAGGCGTTCAGCAACGGGCTCTCCTACGGCGGGCACATCCTGCGCGTCGTGAACGCGGACTGGCGCTGGCTCAACCGCGACGTCCACGGCACGTACGACGCGATCATCTGCCTGGGTAACTCGTTTACCCACCTCTTCTCGGAGCGGGACCGGCGCAAGGCGCTCGCGGAGTTCTACGCGATGCTGAACCACGACGGTGTGCTGATCATCGACCAGCGCAACTACGACTCCATCCTGGACTCCGGCTTCTCCAGCAAGCACACGTACTACTACGCGGGCGAGGACGTGTCCGCCGACCCGGACCACATCGACGACGGCCTCGCGCGGTTCAAGTACGTGTTCCCGGACAAGTCCGAGTACTACCTGAACATGTTCCCGCTCCGGAAGAACTACACGCGGCGGCTGCTGCGCGAGGTGGGCTTCCAGCGCATCGACACCTACGGGGACTTCCAGGAGACCTACTCCGACGACGAGCCGGACTTCTTCATCCACATCGCGGAGAAGAAGTACACACCGGACGATGAACTGTCCAGCATGTACTCGGGCGCGGTGCACACCGCCCGCGACTACTACAACTCCGAGGACGCGGACAACTTCTACTTCCACGTGTGGGGCGGCAACCACTTCCACGTGGGCCTGTACAAGACGCAGGACGAGGAGATCAACGTCGCGTCGCAGCGCACCGTGGAGCACATGGCGAGCAAGGCGAAGATCACGCCGGACACCCGTGTGCTCGACATCGGCGCCGGGTATGGTGGTGCCGCTCGGCACCTGGCCCGCACCTACGGGTGCAAGGTCACCTGCCTGAACCTCAGCGAGGTCGAGAACGACCGCAACCGGGAGTTCAACCGGCAGGAGGGGCTCGACGAACTGATCGAGGTCCACGAGGGTTCCTTCGAGAACCTCCCGTTCCAGGACAACGCCTTCGACCTCGTCTGGTCGCAGGACGCGATCCTGCACAGCGGCGAGCGCGAGCGCGTGCTGGAGGAAGTGACCCGCGTGCTGCAGCCGAAGGGCGACTTCGTCTTCACCGACCCGATGGCGGCGGACGGCGCCGCGGGGTCGAAGGCGCTGCAGCCGATCCTGGACCGGCTGCACCTGGACAGCCTCGGTTCGCCCGGTTTCTACAAGCGGGAGCTGTCCAAGCTCGGACTCACCGACGTCGAGTTCGAGGACTTGACGGACTACTTGACCCTCCACTACGGCCGAGTGCTGCAGGAGCTGGAGAAGCGCGAGGACGAACTCGCGGACCGCATCGGGGAGGACTATCGCAGTCGGATGAAGGTCGGTCTGCGCAACTGGGTCGACGGCGGCAAGAGCGGAAGCCTCGCCTGGGGCGTCATCCACGGCCGCGCCTGAACCCGGGTGCCGGACCTGGCCGGGAGGTCCGCGGGACCGGACCGGCCGACCCGCAACGACACGGACGTTCGTGAACGCAAGGATCGAAGCAGCAATCAGCTGCGAGATGAGGAGTAGGCGTGAGTGAGATCAACCGTAGGCTGTTCACCAGCGAGTCGGTGACCGAGGGTCACCCGGACAAGATGTCGGACGCGATCAGCGACTCCATCCTGGACGCGCTGCTCGCCAAGGACCCCAAGTCCCGCGTCGCTGCCGAGACCATGATCACCACCGGCCAGGTGCAGATCGCCGGTGAGATCACGACCGAGGCCTACGTGGACTTCCAGCAGATCGTCCGCGACACCGTCCTGGAGATCGGGTACGACTCCTCCGGCAAGGGCTTCGACGGCAACTCCTGCGGTGTGAACGTGGCCATCGACGCCCAGTCGCCGGACATCGCCCAGGGCGTGGATGAGGCGCACGAGCAGCGCGTCGAGGGCTCCGAGGACGAGATCGAGAAGCAGGGCGCGGGCGACCAGGGCCTGATGTTCGGCTACGCCTGCAACGACACCGACGAGCTCATGCCGCTGCCGCTGGCCCTGTCGCACCGGCTGTCCCGCCGGCTGACCAACGTGCGCAAGGACGGCGTGCTGCCGTACCTGCGCCCGGACGGCAAGACCCAGGTCACCGTCGAGTACGCCGGTGACCAGGCCGTGCGCCTGGACACGGTGGTGCTGTCCACGCAGCACGCCGAGGACGTCGACCTCGACACCATGCTCGCCAAGGACATCCGCGAGAAGGTCATCAACCCCGAGCTCGACCGCGTCGGCCTGGACAACGGCGACATGAACGTCCTGGTCAACCCGACCGGTCGCTTCGTCGTGGGTGGTCCGATGGGTGACTGCGGCATCACGGGCCGCAAGATCATCGTGGACACCTACGGCGGTATGGCCCGGCACGGTGGCGGTGCCTTCTCGGGCAAGGACCCGTCGAAGGTGGACCGCTCGGCGGCGTACGCGATGCGCTGGGTGGCCAAGAACGCCGTGGCGGCGGGGCTGGCCGACCGCATCGAGGTGCAGGTGGCCTACGCGATCGGCAAGGCCGCGCCGGTGGGGCTGTTCGTGGAGACGTTCGGCACGGAGAACGTGGACCCGGTCAAGATCCAGGCCGCGATCAACGAGGTCTTCGACCTGCGCCCGGCCGCGATCGTGCGCGACCTGGACCTGCTGCGCCCGCTGTACCGGTCGACGGCCGCCTACGGCCACTTCGGCCGCGACGACGTGGACCTGCCGTGGGAGCGCACCGACCGCGTGGCCGCGCTGAAGAGCGCCGCGGGCCTCTGATCCGCACGTAACGCCCCGACGCCGGCGGGCGGTGCCGGCCCCGGCCCCTCTGGCCTGGGCCGGCGCCGCCGCCGACAATGTGACAACGCAGACCAACCCAGTACCGCGGCGGGGACGGCCCGTGCGAAGTGCCACACGCGCCTCGCGCGGTCGCGACGGGCCGCCGAGCAGGCCGCCCGCCCCATGTGAAGGAGTCGAACAGTGCGGATTGCGGTGACCGGTTCGATCGCCACCGACCACCTGATGTCCTACTCCGGCAGGATCAAGGACGAGATCCTCGCCGACCAGCTGGACTCGGTGTCGCTGTCGTTCCTGGTGGACGAGCTGGAAGTCCGTCGAGGCGGAATTGCCGGCAACATCACCTTTGGCCTGGGGCAACTGGGGATCTCCGGAACCTTGGTCGGCGCCGTCGGCCGCGACTTCGCCGACTACGGCAAGTGGCTCGAGAGCCACGGCGTGGACACCGGGTCGGTGCACTGGTCCGAGCGCAAGCACACCGCGCGCTTCGTGTGCACCACCGACCAGGACAACAACCAGATCGCCTCGTTCTACCCGGGTGCCATGAGCGAGGCCGCGCAGATCGAGCTGAAGACGGTCGCCGAGCGCCTCGGTGGGGTCGACCTGGTGGTCGTCTCCGCCAACGACCCGGGCGCGATGGTCCAGTACACCGAGGAAGCGCGTCAGCGCAACTACCCGTTCCTCGCCGACCCGGGCCAGCAGTTGGCGATCATGGACGGCGAAAACATCCGTAAACTGGTGGACGATGCCCGGTACCTGTTCACCAACGAGTACGAGCGGAGCTTGCTGCTGCAGAAGACCGGCTGGTCCGAGGCCGAGGTCCTCGACCGCGTCGGCATCTGGGTGACCTCCCTCGGCCCGGAGGGCGTGCAGGTGGAGTCCAAGACCAGCGGGACGGTCCGCGTGCAGCCGCCGAAGGAGAAGCAGAAGGGCGACCCGACCGGTGTCGGCGACGCGCTGCGCGCCGGTTTCCTGGCCGGTCTGCACCACGAGCTCGGCCTGGAGCGCTCGCTGCAGCTGGGCTGCACCCTCGCCACGGTCTCGCTGGAGACCGACGGGCCGCAGGAGTACGAGGTCGAGAGCGGGTCGTTCGTGGCGCGCTTCGCCGAGGCCTACGGCGACGCGGCAGCGGCCGAGGTCGAGTCGAAGCTTCGTTGAGACGGGAGAGCAAACAGCGTCATGGTCAACAAAGACCGGAACAACGATCCGAGCGGATTCCTCGAGGCGCTCGACGAACGTGTCCTTGTCGCCGACGGCGGCATGGGGACGGCCTTGCAGTCCTACGACCTGTCGCTGGACGACTTCAACCAGCTCGAAGGCTGCAACGAGATCCTCAACGAGACTCGTCCGGACGTGGTGCGCGGGGTCTACCGCGGGTTCCTCGAGGCGGGCTCGGACGCGATCGAGTCGAACACCTTCGGCACGAACCTGCCGAACCTGGGCGAGTACGGCATCGAGGACCGCATCCAGGACCTCGCCCACAAGGGCGCCGCGCTGGCGCGCGAGGAGGCGGACGAGTACTCGACGCCGGACAAGCCCCGGTTCGTGCTCGGCTCGATGGGACCCGGCACGAAGCTGCCGACGCTCGGCCACGCGCCCTACGCCGACCTGCGCGACGCGTACCAGCTGGCCTCGGTCGGGCTGATCGAGGGCGGTGCCGACGTCCTCCTGGTCGAGACCTCGCAGGACCTGCTGCAGACCAAGGCCTCGATCGTCGCCGCGAAGCGGGCGATGGAGCAGACCGGTCGCCACCTGCCGATCATCGCGCAGGTGACGGTCGAGCAGACCGGCACCATGCTGGTCGGTTCCGAGATCGGCGCCGCGCTGACCGCGCTCGAGCCGCTCGGCATCGACATGATCGGCATGAACTGCGCGACGGGTCCGGACGAGATGCACGAGCACCTGCGCGTGCTCGCCGACCACGCCACCGTGCCGATCTCGGTCATGCCGAACGCGGGCCTGCCGCAGCTGGGCCCGAACGGCGCCTGGTACCCGCTGCAGGCGGGCGAGCTCGCCGAGGCCCTGGCCGGGTTCGTCAACAGCTACGGCGCCCGGCTGGTCGGCGGCTGCTGCGGCACCACGCCGGAGCACGTCAGCGCGACGGTCGAGGCGGTGTCCGCGCTTCCGCCGAAGCAGCGCGAGCCGGAGGTCGTCCCCTCCGTGTCGTCGATGTACCAGGCCGTGCCGTTCCAGCAGGAGAACACGGTCCTCAACGTCGGCGAGCGGACGAACACCAACGGGTCCAAGGCGTTCCGCGAGGCGATGATCGAGGAGCGCTACGAGGACTGCGTCGAGATCGCCAAGGCGCAGACCCGCGAGGGCGCGCACCTGATCGACCTGTGCGTCGACTACGTGGGGCGCGACGGCACCGCGGACATGCGGGAGCTGGCCAGCCGGCTGGCGACCTCGTCGACGCTGCCGGTCATGGTCGACTCCACCGAGTACGACGTGCTCCGGGTCGGGTTGGAGCACCTCGGCGGGCGCTGCGCGGTCAACTCGATCAACTACGAGGACGGTGACGGCGAGGGCTCGCGCTTCCAGCAGGTGATGGACCTGGTCGCCGAGCACGGCGCCACCGTCGTCGGCCTGTGCATCGACGAGGAGGGCCAGGCCCGCACCCGCGACTGGAAGCTGCGGGTGGCCGAGCGGATCATCTCCGACGTCACCGAGAAGTGGGGCCTGGACGAGTCGGCGATCATCATCGACTGCCTCGTCTTCCCGATCACCACGGGTCAGGAGGAGGTCCGCCAGGACGGCATCGAGACGATCGAGGCGATCCGCGAGCTCAAGCGCCGGCACCCGGACGTGCAGACCACGCTGGGGCTGTCCAACGTCTCCTTCGGCCTCAACCCGGCCGCGCGCCAGGTGCTCAACTCGGTGTTCCTCAACGAGTGCCGGCAGGCGGGCCTGGACTCGGCGATCCTGAACTCCTCGAAGATCCTGCCGATGAACAAGATCGACGAGGAGCAGCGCCAGGTGGCGCTCGACGTGGTCTACGACCGGCGGGGTGAGGAGTACGACCCGCTGCAGAAGCTCATGACCATGTTCGAGGGCAAGTCGGCCGCGTCCTCGGGCGCTTCGCTCGAGGAGGAGCTGGCGCAGCTGCCGCTGTTCGAGCGCCTGGAGAAGCGCATCGTTGACGGCGCCCGCAACGGTCTGGAGACCGACCTCGACGAGGCGATGCAGGAGAAGAAGCCGTTGACGATCGTCAACGACCACCTGCTCGCGGGCATGAAGGTCGTCGGCGACCTGTTCGGGTCGGGGCAGATGCAGCTGCCGTTCGTGCTCCAGTCGGCCGAGATCATGAAGACCGCGGTGGCCCACCTCGAGCCGTACATGGAGAAGGACGACTCCGGCGGCAAGGGCAAGCTGCTGCTGGCCACGGTCAAGGGCGACGTGCACGACATCGGCAAGAACCTCGTCGACATCATCGTCTCCAACAACGGCTACGACGTCGTCAACATCGGCATCAAGCAGCCGATCAACGACATCCTCGAAGCCGCCGAGGAGAACGAGGTGGACGCGATCGGCATGTCCGGCCTGCTGGTCAAGTCCACTGTGATCATGAAGGAGAACCTCGAGGAGATGAACTCCAAGGGGATCTCCGAGAAGTACCCCGTCCTGCTCGGCGGTGCCGCGCTCACCCGGTCCTACGTGGAGAACGACCTCGACGAGGTCTACCAGGGCGACGTCCGCTACGCGAAGGACGCCTTCGAGGGGCTGACCTTGATGGACCAGGTGATGGCCATCAAGCGCGGTGAGGCGGTCGAGGAGTCCGAGAAGGAGCAGGAGAAGAAGCAGGCGCGCAAGGAGCGGCGCAAGCGCTCCGAGCGCATCGCCGAGCAGCGCAAGGCCGAGCAGGGGCCGGAGCCGGACCTCTACGACGAGAGCGTCCGCTCGGACGTCGCCGCGGACCTGCCGACACCGATCCCGCCGTTCTGGGGTTCGAAGGTCGTCAAGGGCCTGTCGGCGAACGACTACCTGCAGCTGCTGGACGAGCGGGCGACCTTCTTCGGCCAGTGGGGCCTGCGCGGCACCAAGAAGGGCGACGGGCCGACCTACGAAGAGCTGGTCGAGTCCGACGGGCGTCCCCGGCTGCGCGCGTGGATGGACGAACTGTCCACGAAGGGCATCCTGCAGCACGCGGCCCTGGTGTACGGCTACTTCCCGGTCGTCTCCGAGGGCAACTCCCTGATCGTGCTCGACAAGGACGAGCCCGACGCGCAGGAGCGGACCCGGTTCCTGTTCCCGCGGCAGAAGCGGGAGCGGCGGCTGTGCCTGGCCGACTTCTTCAGCTCGCGGGAGAGGGCGGAGGAGACCGGCCAGGTCGACGTCCTGCCCCTGCAGCTGGTGACGATGGGACAGCCGATCGCCGACTACGCCGATTCGCTGTTCGCCAACAACAACTACCGCGACTACTTGGAGATCCACGGCCTCAGCGTGCAGCTGACCGAGGCGCTGGCGGAGTACTGGCACCGCCGCATCCGCCAGGACCTGCAGTTCTCCTCCGGTCAGTCGGTGGCCGCGGAGGACCCGGACGACGTCGAGGAGTACTTCAAGCTCGGTTACCGCGGTGCCCGGTTCTCGCTGGGCTACGGCGCGTGCCCGAACTTGGAGGACCGGCAGAAGTTCATCGACCTGCTGGAGCCGGAGCGCATCGGCGTCGAGCTGTCCGAGGAGCTCCAGCTGCACCCCGAGCAGTCCACGGACGCGCTCGTGCTGCACCACCCCGAGGCGAAGTACTTCAACACCTGACCGAAACCGCTCGCACCTTCCTCCCAGGACGCGAGATCGCCGAGAAGCGGTTGGGGAAACAGAGAAAGGAAATCATGACCGCGAAGCTGCAACAGGTGAACGGCCTCGAGTTCGCCATCGCCGACCTGAACCTGGCCGAACAGGGCCGGCACCAGATCCGGCTGGCCGAACACGAGATGCCCGGCCTCATGGCAACCCGCAAGGAGTACGCCGCGTCGCAGCCCCTCAAGGGTGCCCGGATCGCCGGTTCGCTGCACATGACCGTGCAGACCGCGGTGCTCATCGAAACCCTCGTGGCGCTCGGTGCCGAGGTGCGCTGGGTTTCCTGCAACATCTTCTCCACGCAGGACGAGGCCGCGGCCGCCGTGGTCGTCGGCCCGAACGGCACCCCGGAGAAGCCGCAGGGCGTGTCCGTGTTCGCGTGGAAGGGCGAGACCCTCGAGGACTACTGGTGGTGCACCAACCAGCTGTTCCAGGGCTTCTCCGGTGGCCAGGGCGCGAACATGATCCTGGACGACGGCGGCGACGCCACCATGCTGGTGCACAAGGGCGTCGAGTTCGAGGCCGCGGGCGCCGTCCCGCAGCCGACCGCGGACGACCCGGCCGAGTTCAAGGTCGTGCTGGAGACCCTGCGCCAGAGCCTGGCCAACGACAAGCAGCGGTTCACCAAGGCGGCCAAGGAGATCAAGGGCGTCAGCGAGGAGACCACCACCGGTGTGCACAAGCTCTACGAGCTGGTGCGCAGCGGGGACATGCTCTTCCCGGCGATCAACGTCAACGACTCGGTCACCAAGTCGAAGTTCGACAACAAGTACGGCTGCCGCCACTCGCTCATCGACGGCATCAACCGCGCCACCGACGTGCTCATCGGCGGCAAGACCGCCGTGGTCGCCGGCTTCGGCGACGTCGGCAAGGGTTCGGCCGAGTCGCTGCGCGGTCAGGGCTGCCGGGTCATCGTCACCGAGATCGACCCGATCAACGCCCTGCAGGCCGTGATGGAGGGCTACGAGGTCAAGACGATGGAGGAGGTCGTCGACTTCGCCGACATCTTCATCACCACGACCGGCAACTTCGATGTCTTCACCGCTGAGCACATGAAGCGCATGAAGCACCAGGCCATCGTGGGCAACATCGGCCACTTCGACAACGAGATCGACATGGCCGGCCTCGAGGCGATCCCCGGCGTCAAGAAGTTGGAGATCAAACCGCAGGTCCACGAGTACACCTTCCCGGACGGTCACTCCATCCTGGTGCTGTCCGAGGGCCGGCTGCTCAACCTCGGCAACGCCACGGGCCACCCGAGCTTCGTGATGTCGAACTCCTTCACGAACCAGACGATCGCCCAGATCGAGCTGTTCAACAAGCCCGGGGAGTACGGCAAGGACGTCTACATGCTGCCGAAGATCCTCGACGAGAAGGTCGCGCGGCTGCACCTCGACGCCCTGGGTGTCAACCTCACCAAGCTCACCAAGGAGCAGGCCGAGTACATCGGCGTGGACGTGGAAGGCCCGTACAAGCCGGAGCACTACCGCTACTGATCGCGTGCGCTGCTGATCCCCTCAGCGGCGTGCTCGAGCGGTGGCCGTGGCCGCCCCGGGCGCACCGGCGGCGGCCACGGCCCTCCACCTCCCGCTCGCCACGGCGAGCCCACGACGCGGAACGCGTCCACCGGCGCTCGAAGCGCACCGGGAGCTCCCGGTAGAATCATTCGAAAGCACTTTTTCTTCGCAACTGGCAGGAATCCCGCCCGCCGCGGACCGCGCGGCCATTCCGGGCGGGAGAGCAAGACGGTCCCTGCATGAAGTGACCGACGTCGACAAAAGGAAAACCTGAGGCCGACATGGACACGATCGCACTCGAATTGGTTCCGCCTGATTTGGATGGCGGTCCGCAGCGGGCCGTGGAGGAAGGCCGCAAGGTCGCCGAGAACAGCGCTGCCGCTGGTCTCGCGGGCCAGATCGACCACCTGATGATGCCCGGAATCATTCCGGAGGACGACGACCGCCCGGTCGACATCAAGCAGAAAATGGACGTGATCGATTTCTGGCGCACGGTGCAGCCGGAAATCGGGGACGTGCGGGCGCTGTGCACGCAGGTGACCCCGTTCCACAACGAGCAGCAGCTCGACGAGCGCGTGCGGAACCTCCGCGCGGCCGGAATGGAAGGAATCATCTTCGTCGGTGTGCCGCGCACCATGCAGGACGGTGAAGGCCTCGTCGCGCCCACGGACGCGCTCGGCCGCTACCGCGAGACGGTGCCGAACCGCGGCTGCATCCTCATCCCCACCCGGGAGGGGGAACAGGGGCGGTTCAACTTCAAGTGCGACAGCGGGGCCACGTTCGGCATGACCCAGCTGCTGTACTCGGAAGCCATCGTCGACTTCCTGCAGGAGTTCGCCAAGAACACCGACCACCGGCCGGACGTGCTGCTCTCGTTCGGGTTCGTCCCGAGCTTCGAGTCCAACAAGAAGCTCATCGACTGGCTCATCCAGGACCCGGGCAACCCCGCGGTGGAGGCCGAGCAGCGGTTCGTCGCCGAGCTCGCCGAGCTGTCCTTCGAGGACCGCAAGAAGAAGCTGGTCGACCTGTACAAGCGGGTCGTCGACGGCGTGCACGGACTCGGCTTCGGCATGAGCCTGCACCTGGAAGCGCCGTACGGTTATTCCAAGCCGGCGTTCGACACCTTCGCGGAGATGCTGGACTACTGGTCCCCGCACTCCGCCGAGTGATGCGCGCTCGCCGCGACGCGCCGGTGCGGCGTGCCGGCGGCGGGGTCGTTGCGGCAGCCGCGCTCCCGCGGCGCCCGGCGGTCCCGCCGCGGCGCGCCCGCCCGTTCCCGGCCGCTCGTGCCCTGCAGCCGCCACGGCGGACGCGGGTGCGGGCGGCCGCTCCGTGCGCGGGCGGGGGCGCCGCACCGCGTGCCGACGACAGCGTCGAGGAGCGCACATGACGAACGTGATCGACCGGCTCACCCCGGAACGCACCGCGTTCGCGGTCGAGTTCTCCCCGCCGCGCAGCGCGGTCGAGGAGAGCGGACTGTGGCGGGCCATCCGCGAGCTCGAACCGCTCGACCCGGCCTACGTGTCGGTGACCTACCCCTCCGAGGCCTACGGCCGCGAGCGCACGCTGCGCACGACCGGCCGCATCGCGCGGGAGACGACGCTGCTGCCGGTGGCGCACCTGACGGCGGCGGGGCACTCCGTCGCCGAACTGCGCCACGTGCTCGGCTCGTTCGCCGCCGAAGGCCTGCACAACCTGCTCGCCGTCCGCGGCGACCCGCCCGGCGGACCCGGGGCCGAGTGGGTCTCCACCCCGGGCGGCCTGCGCCACGCCGACGAGCTCGTGCGGCTCGTGCGCGGGTGCGGGGACTTCTCCACGGGCGTGGCCGCGACCCCGCACGTGCACCCGGACTCGCCGGACGTGGAGACGGAGACGCGGCGCACCCTGGACAAGATCCGCTCCGGGGCGGACTACGCCGTGGCGCAGCTGTTCCTGCAGCCGGAGTACTTCCTGCGCCTGCGCGACCGGCTGGCCCAGCGCGGCTGCCACGTGCCGATCCTGCCCGGGATCATGCCGATCACCACACCGCGCGTGCTGGACACGTTCACCCGGCTCGCCGGGGTGCCGATCCCGCCCGAGGTGGCCGACCGGCTCGACCCGCTGCGCGACCAGCCGGAGGACTTCCGCGCAGCGGGCATCGAGATCGCCACGCGGCTGTGCGAGCAGCTGATCGCGGAAGGCGCGCCCGCCCTGCACTTCCACAGCCTCAACCGCTCGCGCGCCACGTTGGAGGTGGTGGGCAACCTCGGCCTGGTCGACGGCGTCTTCGCGAAGGGCTGACAGCTCAGCCGCATCCGGCCGCCCCCGCTGCCCGCGGAGCGCGTGCGCGAGCCGCGCCGGGGAACCGCTCGCGGTGTCCGGGCGGCGCGAGCGCGGGAAGCGGGACGCCTCCGATCGTGGGATACGGTGTCGGGGAAGAGCGGCGCCGGGAAGACCGCGGACGGGAGGGGCGCGATGCCGGGATCCACCGGGTTGCTGGCAGCACTCGAAGAGGGGCTGGACGCCGCGGCGTTGCTGACCGACCCCGACTCGACGTCCCGCTACGCCCACGACGACGCCGAGTGGGCCCCGCACGGCACCCCCGCCGCGGTGGTGCGTCCCACCACGGCCGAGGAGGTCGCCGAGGTGGTGCGGGCGGCGGTCGGCGCCGGCGCACCCGTCGTGCCGCGCGGCGCGGGCACCGGCCTGTCCGGCGGGGCGAACGCGCTCGACGGGTGCGTCGTGCTGTCGTTCGAGCGGATGAACTCCGTCCTCGAGATCAACCCGCGCGAGCAGCTGGCCGTGGTGCAGCCCGGGGTCGTCAACGACGAGCTCCGCGCGGCGTGCCGCGAGCACGGCCTGTGGTACCCGCCGGATCCGGCCAGCTCGCCCTGGTCGACCATCGGCGGCAACACCGCCACCAACGCGGGCGGGGTGTGCTGCGTCAAGTACGGCGTCACCCGCGACTACGTGCTCGAGGTGCAGGCGGTGACCGGAACCGGCGAGATCGTGCGGCTCGGCCGCCGCACCGCCAAGGGCGTGGCCGGCTACGACCTGTGCGGGCTGCTCGTCGGTTCCGAGGGAACGCTCGGCGTGATCACCGAGATCACCGTCAAGCTGCTGCCGGGTGAGCGCGCCGCCGAGCGCACCGTCGTCGGCTACTTCGACTCGCTCGTGGACGCCGGGCGCGCGGTGGCCGAGGTGGCCGCGGCCGGCATCGTGCCCTCGGCCCTGGAGATGCTCGACCGGCACTGCCTGCGCGCGGTCGACGGCTGGAAGAACATGGGGCTCTCCGACGAGGCGGAGGTGCTGCTGCTCGGGCGGACCGATTCACCGGGGGAGACCGGGGAGTCGGAGGCGCAGGCGCTGCTCGACTGCTTCGGTGCGGGCGGCGCCACCTGGACCACCCGTTCCACCGACGAGCACGAGTCCGAGATGCTGTTCTCCGCCCGGCGCCTGGCGTATCCGGCGCTGGAGCGCCTCGGCCCGGTGCTCACCGAGGACGTGTGCGTGCCGCGGGCGGCCGTGCCGGAGATGCTCGGGCGGATCCAGAGCTCGGCCCGGCGGCACGAGACGACGATCGCGAACATCGCGCACGCCGGGGACGGCAACCTCCACCCGCTGATCATCGCCCCGCCCGACGACGAGCCCGCCCGGCAGCGCGCGCAGCGCGCCTTCGACGAGATCGTGGCCGGTGCGCTCGACCTCGGCGGCACGGTCACCGGCGAGCACGGGGTCGGCCTGCTCAAGCTCAAGGGCGTGCACTCCGAGCTGAGCGAACCGGTCGTGAACATGCACGAGGCGGTGAAGAGCGCCCTCGACCCGCACGGCGTGCTCAACCCGGGCAAGGTCTTCGGCCCGCCCGTGTGACCACCGCGCTCGGAGGGGCGCGGCGGCGGGGCGGTCGCCGCCGGTGCCGCTCAGACGAGGTTGTGCTCGGGCCGGATCTCGGCGGTGTCGAAGCGCTTGAGGTCGAAGCCGGTGACGTCGACCACCGGGGTGCGGTCGAGGGCGAGGTCGCGCACGACCTCGCCGACGGCGGGTGCCTGCAGGAACCCGTGCCCGGAGAACCCGGTGGCGTAGCAGAACCCGTGGATCGCGGGCGAGCGGCCGAGCACGGCGTTGTTGTCCGGGGTGACCTCGTACAGGCCCGCCCAGCCGTGCGCCACGCCCACCTCGGCCAGCAGCGGTGCGCGATGGGACACCACTGCGGACAGCCCGGTCAGCCACCCGTCGTCGGTGTCCACGTTGTACCCGAACTCCTCGGTGGGATCGGACATGCCGATCAGCAGCCCGCGGCCCTCCTCGTGGAAGTAGAAGCTCGTGGCGAAGTCGACGGTGAACGGCAGGTCCGCCGGCAGCTCGGGGATCGGTTCGCTCACCAGCACTTGGCGCCGCAGCGGCCGGACCGGGATGTCGATGCCGACCCAGTCGCCCACCCGGGCCGACCACGCGCCGGCGGCGCAGACCACCGTGGAGGTGCGGACGGTGCCGTGCTCGGTGTGCACTCCGGTGATCTCCGCGCCGTGCAGTTCGATGCCGGTGGCGGCGCAGCGCTGCAGCAGCACCGCCCCGTGCGCGCGGGCGCCGCGGGCGTAGCCCTGCACGACCGCCTCCGGGGTGCAGTGCCCGTCGGTGGGCGAGTACGCCGCCGCCTGCAGCCCGTCCGCGGAGATGTACGGCGACAGCTCGCAGGCCTCGGTCACCGAGAGCATGCGGCTGGGCACGCCGCACTCGTTCTGCAGCCGGACGTTGCGCTCGAACGCGGCGGTGTCGGAGGCCGTGGACAGCAGGAACAGGTACCCCGGCTGCTTCAGGTCGATCTCCGCGCCGGGGCGCTGGTGGAACTGCTCGAAGGCGTGCAGGCTGCGCCTGCCCAGCTCGATGTTGACCGGGTCGGAGAACTGCGCGCGCACCCCGCCGGCGGCCTTGCTCGAGCTGCCGCCGCCGAGCTCGTCGCGTTCCACCAGCACGACGCCGACACCGGCCTCGGCGAGGTGGAAGGCGGCGCTCACGCCCACCACGCCGCCGCCGATCACCACGACATCGGTCCGCTCGGGCAGCGGGGGAGTGGTTCCTCGCCTGGCCGGGATCATCGCGCACCTCCGAAGTCTGCGGGCAGTTCGTAGTCCCACTCCGGTTCCACGGTGGAGACGTCCATCTGCGCCTTCTGCAGCTTGCCGGAGAAGTCCCAGTTCAGCGACTGCCACCGGGTGAACTGGTCGAGCACCCACGTGCCGGACAGCCGGCTGCCGTTGCCGGAGGCGCCGTTGCCGCCGAACGGCAGGTGCACCTCCGCGCCGGAGGTCGAGTTGTTCACGCTGACCATCCCGGCGCTGATGCCCTCCCGGAAGCGGAACACGGTGGTCGGGTCGTTGGTGTAGACGGCCGCCGACAGCCCGTAGCCGGGAGCGTTGCCCAGCTCGATCGCCTCGTCGAGCGTGGTGTAGCTGATCGCGCCCACGATCGGTCCGAAGGTCTCCTGCCGGAAGACGGGATCGGAGGTGCGCATCCCGGACAGCAGCACCGGGTGGTAGTACAGCCCGGCGGCGGGGTCCCCGAGGAACCCGGCGCGCGGGGCCTCGGCGGTGATCCGTCCGGTGAACTCCGAGCCGAGCACCGCGTGGTGCTCGCCCAGGGTCTCGAGCGTCTTCTCGAAGCGCTCGGCGAACTTGCGCTCCAGCAGCGGCCCGTAGAGCACGTCGCCGGTGGGATCGCCCAGCGTCGACGCGCGCAGGGCGGCGTCCAGCTTGCCCAGGAACTCGTCGTGGACGTCGCGGTGCACGATCAGGTTGCCCAGCGAGGTGCAGCGCTGGCCCGCGGTGCCCCAGCCGGAGAACAGCGCGCCCTGCACCGCGAGGTCGACGTCCGCGTCCGGGGCCACCACCATGGGGTTCTTCCCGCCGAGCTCCAGGCACGGGCTCTGCAGGTGGCGCCCGCACAGCTCGCCGATCTGCGCGCCCACCGCGGTCGAACCGGTGAAGCCGACCTTGTGCACGTGGCCGGCCTGCAGCGCCTGCTCGAGGCCCTCGTAGGCGTCGTGGCCCGCGGCGTAGACCAGGTTCAGCGCACCGTGCGGGATGCCCGCGCGCCAGGCGAGCTCGGCCAGGGCCCGCGCGATCGCCGCGGCGTACTCCGCCGGTTTCCACACCACGGCGTTGCCGGACAGCAGCGCGGGCACCAGGTACCAGGACGGCACCGCGACGGGGAAGTTGCCCGCGGTGATCACCGCGGCCACGCCGACCGGGGTGCGGAAGGTGAACAGCTGCTTGTCCGGCATTTCGGAGGGGACGGTGTGGCCGTAGAGCCGGCGGCCCTCGCCGACGAAGAAGTCGCAGGTGTCGATGATCTCCTGCACCTCGCCGAGCGCCTCGGTGCGGGGCTTGCCGATCTCGCGGGTGACGATGGCGGCCAGGGCCTGCTTGTTGGACTCCACGAGCCGGCCGAACGCGGCGATGGCGCGGCCGCGCACAGGAGCGGGGGTGCGCGCCCAGTCGCGCTGCGCCCGCTGCGCGACCTCGGTGGCCCGGGCGAACTCCGCGGGGCCGTCCAGGTGCACTTCGGCCACCGCGTCCTGCAGGTTCGCCGGGTTGTACGAGACGTAGCGGTCGACCGGCCCGGTGGCGGGCGGCTCGGCACCGATCACGGAGCGTACTGTCGACTGCACCTGGGCACCTCATTCTTCCTGTCGAACGTGGGACGGCCTCCTCGCGCGTCTCCTCGTGGGAACCGTATAGCCTTTCGGGCGCCTACGCGGAGCACCAGAAGCATGATTTCGCGTTCCCGCCACGCGGGGTGCCGCCGCGGGCGGAGCGCGGGCGCCGGTCGCGCGGGAATACCCACCACCGGGTGTCACTCGTTCGTGTAAAACACGTGCTCCCCGCGGCGCGTACGAGCAGTCGAGCATCGGAGTACGTCGTGACTTTCGCGGAAGCACTGGTGCGGCGGGCGCCGTGGCGGGAGTTCCCCGGCAACCTCGCGTTGGCGGCCTGGCACCTGCACGAGCGCGAACCGGTGCTGGTGGACGCGCACCGGGCGGTGCACGCGGCCTCGACGATCAAAGTGCTGCCGCTGATCGCCGCGCTGCGCGCGGTCGAGCGCGGCGAGCTCGACCTGGCCGCCGACATGCCCGTGCCCACCGCGCGCGTCGGCGGTTCCGGCGTGCTCAAGGACCTTCGCTGCCGGCGGCTGCCGTTGGACGACCTGCTCACGCTCATGATCGCGATCAGCGACAACACGGCGGCCAACGCCGTGCTCGACCTCGTCGGCTTCACCGCCGTCGACGAGCTCGCCCGCGAACTCGGCTGCACCGGCACGCGCGTGCAGCGGCACCTGATGGCCACCGACGAACCGGGCGTGCTGGAAACGACCGCGCTCGACCAGGCGCGCGTGCTCGACCGCGTGGCCACCGGTGCGGCCCTCGGTCCGGAAGCCTCCCGCCACGCCCTGCGCACGCTGTCGCGCCAGCACGTGCGCGACCGGCTGCCCGCCGAGCTGCCGGAGTGCGCCCGCAGCTGGAACAAGACCGGCGAGATCGCCGGCCACCGCCACGACGTGGCCCTGCTCGGCAGGGAGGAACCCGAGTGCGTCGTGGCCGTGCTGACCGATCGGCTCGAGGACGAGCGCGCCGCGTGCGCGCACATCGCCGGGATCGGCAGCGCGGCCTTCGCCGCGCTGCCGCAGCGTCCTCCCCCCGCCGCGGTGGGGAACGCGGTGGCGGAGAGCGCGGCCGCAGCGGGGGACGCGGAGGCAGCGGGGGCCGGCACCGCGGAACCGGGCGGCCCCGCGGAACCGGGCGGCACCGCTCAGCCGGTGCGGCGCTCGTAGACCACGCGGCCGTCCACCATGGTCAGATCCACCTGGCAGTCGGCGATGTGCGCGGCGTCGAGGGCGAACGGGTCGCGGTCGAGCACGACGAGATCGGCCGCCTTGCCGCGCTCGACCGTGCCGGTGCCGCCCTCCATGTGGTTGACCCAGGCGGTGCCGGCGGTGTGCGCGGCGAGCGCGTCGACCAGCTCCAGCCGCTGCTCCGGCAGGAACGGCTCCGCCTGCACGTCCGGGTCCGTGCGGTTCACCGCCACGTGCAGCGCGCGCAGCGGTTCCGCCTCGGACACCGGCCAGTCGCTGCCCGCGGCGAGCACCGCGCCGGCAGCGCGCAGCGACCGGAACGGGTACTGCCAGCGCGACCGCCGCGAGCCCAGGTGGGGCACGGTCAGCTCGGTCATCGCCGCGTCGTTGACCGCCCAGGCCTCCTGCACCGTCGCGGCCACCCCGAGCCCCCGGAACCGGGCCAGGTCGTCCGGGTGCACCACCTGCACGTGCGCGATCTGGTGCCGCGCCCCGGAGGCGCTGCCCTCGCGGGCCAGCGCGATCGCGTCCAGCACGTCGCGCACCGCCCGGTCGCCCACCGCGTGGAAGTGCAGCTGGAACTGCTCGGCGTCCAGCAGCGGCACGGCGCGCAGCAGCGTCTCCCGGGGGACGAAGGACATCCCCGTGTCCCGCTGCGCCAGGTACGGCTGCAGCATCGACGCGGTGAAGTTCTCGCACACACCGTCCTGCATGATCTTCACCGCGTCCGCGCGGAACCGCTCGCCGCGGGCGCGCTCGCGGCGGTCGCGCAGCTCGTCGATCTGCTCGGTGTCGCGCTGGCGGTCCCACCACAGCGCGCCGCGCACCTTCGCGGTCAGCAGTCCGCGGCGGTCGGCGGAGAGGTAGGTCTCCAGCGTGTCGCCGTAGCCCAGGTAGGCGCCGACGATCGCGTCGTGCCAGCCCACCACGCCCCGGGCCTGCAGGTAGCGCTGGCCCTCGACGAGCGCGGCGAGGTACTCCTCGGTGGAGGTCGTCGGCAGCGCGCGGGCGACCAACCGGGTCGCGCCCTCGTGCAGCGTCCCGCTGGGGCGGCCCTGCTCGTCGCGCTCCACCCGGCCGTCGGGGGGATCCGGCGTGTTGTGGTCGACCCCGGCCAGCCGCAACGCGGCCGTGTTCACCCACGCGCCGTGGTGGTCGCCGTTGACGAGGTACGCGGGCCGGTCCCCGGTGACCTCGTCGAGGGCTTCGCGCGTCGGTGTGCCGCCCGGGAAGTGCCCGGGGTCCCAACCGCCGCCGAGCAGCCAGTCAGGGTCGTGGGTGCGCAGGTAGTCGCGGATGCGGCGCAGCGCGTCCCGCGCGTCGGCGCTGTCGGTGAGATCGCAGCGCAGCCGCTGCAGCCCGCCGTAGATCGGGTGCGCGTGCCCGTCGAAGAACCCCGGGATGAGCAACCGGCCGCGCAGGTCGACGAGATCGGTGCCCGGACCGACGAGCTCGTCCACGGCGGTGCGCCCCAGCGCTGCGATGCGCCCGTCGCGCACCGCCACCGCGTCCGTCCAGGAGCGGGCGGCGTCCATGGTGGCCACAGGTCCACCGAGGAAGGCGACATCGGCGTGCGGGGAACGCATGCCGCTCATTGTCGCAGGTGATCGCTGGAGGTCACCGCGCTCGTTCGCCCGTGATCAGCGCCACCGCCTCCTCCCGCGCGGTCGGGTCGACCTCCGGCGGGCGGAAGCCGTTGCGGCGCGCGTGCTCGACCAGCTCCGGTTCCGGGGCCACGTCGTGCTCCCGCAGGTAGTACGGCGCCGCGGCGGGCCAGACCCACGTGCCGTCGGTGTGGAACGACAGCGGCACGACCGGGCCGCGCTCCGGCGCCAACCGGTCCGCGTCGGTGTCGCGGGCCGGGACGACCGCGGGGGCGCTGTCCAGGTAGTTCAGCAGCGGTTCGCGCTCGGCGGGGGGCACGGCGGGGTGCGCGGTGATCGGCCTGCCGGTCCCGTCGAAGACCTCGGCGGTGCGCAGCGCCGGGTGCGCGCCGGCGGAACCCCCGCCCGGCGCGCCGCCGCGCCGGGCCAGCCAGTCCGGTGTGGACTCGGCGGGGCGCGGGAACATGCGCAGCTCGTCGACGTAGGCCTGCGGCGGCGGGGGGTTCTGCCACTGCGGTTCGTGGTCGCCGTTGAAGTCGACCGCGTAGCTGCCGGGGCGCTGCAACCGGTACAGGGCGCTGACCCAGGTTCCCCGCTCGGGCTGGTACATGCCCTCGCGCAGGCGCACGAACAACCGCTTGACGTCCACCGGGGCCGCCAGCGGCACCTGCGTGCCGTTGGGCGCGACGAGCACGGCCGAGACCTCGTCGTGCACCCCGGCCGCGCGGTACTCGACGCGCGTCTCCTGCCAGCCCGGGGGGAGGGCGTGCACGACCAGCCGGCCGATCTCCTGGATCAGCCGCTGCTGCTCGGCCTGGTCCAGAGTGCCCGGTGTGTCGGACTGCGGTGCGTTCGGTTGCGCGAGCGATCCCGGTTGACTCATACCCTGCATCCTCCCAGCTCGAAGACGACCTCGGGAGCCGTTCCCGCCATTGCCGGCTCCCCCCGGTCGTGCGGCGGCACCGGCAGCCTAGAAGAGAGCGGCGCGGTGGAGTCCGCTCCGTCGACGTCCCGCCTCCGCGAGGCGCGCCGGAAGCGGACCGTTCGGGCATCGTCGGCGCGGGTGGTTATCCTGAACGCGGCGTTGCCAACACAAAGTGAGGTCGGTGTGCCGCTCCGTATTCTTCTGGCCGGTGCGACCGGAGTCGTGGGGTCTGCGCTCGTCCCGCTGCTGCGAAAACGCGATCACCAGGTCACCGCGCTGATCCGGGACCGGGACGAGCACGTGGAGGGCGCCGACGAGTTCGTCATCGCCGACGCGACCGCCCCGGACGACCTGCGCGCCGCCGTCCTCGGCGCTCGTCCGGACGTGGTCGTCGATCTGCTCAGCGACTGCGGCAGCAGCGAGCCGGCCGAGCGCGCGCGCCGCACCGCGCGGCTGCGCGGCACCGGCAGCCTGACCCTGGCGCAGGCCGCGATCGCGGCGGGGGCCCGCCGGATCATCACGCACGGCCTCACCGCGACCTACCGGCCCGAGGGCCACGACGTGCTCGACGAGGAGTCGCCGTTGTGGACCGACGCGCCCGACGAGTGGGGCGACATGGTCAGCGCCGTGGCCGATGTGGAGAACGCGGTGCTGACCAGCCCGGACATCGAGGGCGTGGTGCTGCGCTTCGGCGCGCTGTACGGCCCCGGCACCGGGTTCGCACCCGAGGGTGCCCAGTACGAGCAGGTGCGCGGCAGCGAGCTGCCGCTCATCGAGGGCGGCATCGGCATGACCTCGTTCACCCACGTCGAGGACGCCGCCGGGGCGGTCGTCGAAGTGCTCGCCGGGGTGGACCCGGGCACGTACAACGTCGTGGACAACGAACCCGCGGAGTCGGGCGAGTGGCTGCCCGCCTACGCGCGCATGATCGGCGCGCCGGAGCCGGTGGTGCTCAGCCGGGAGCAGGCGGACGCGCAGCTGTCCTGGTGGACCGTGCACCAGCTCTCCGAGCAGCGCGGCGCCAGCAACTTCCGCCTGCGGGAGACCGCGGGCTGGCGGCCGACGTGGCCGAGCTGGCGGGAGGGGTTCGCGTCGATGTTCGGGCTCTGGCCCGGTTAGCAGGACTTCGCCGGGGTGGTGCGGCCGAGCGGGTGCCTCGTGTTGACCGGTTCGCGGTCCTCGGCACTAGGATGCCGACACGATCAGGTGACGGATGCGGCGCACGGCCACCCGTCACGAGCAGCGCCCGGTGAACGGGAGGGGTGCGGCCACGTGGTCACCGCTGATGTGTCCGAGCTGCGCGATCGCGTCGGTGCCGAGGCGGTCACCACCGACCCCGATGTGCTCGACGCTGCCAGCAGGGACCGCGCGACGTTCTGCCCCGCGGGGACGCCCGCGGCACTGGTGCGCGCGCGGAGCACCGCCGATGTCGCCGCCGCGGTGCGCTGGGCCCGCGAGAACCGGGTCCCGGTCGTGCCGCAGGGTGCGCGCTCCGGCCTGTCCGGCGCGGCGAACGCCGTCGACGACTGCTTGCTGCTGTCGCTGGAGAAGATGGACGGCATCGTCGAGATCGACGCCGAGGAGCAGGTGGCGGTGGTCCAGCCCGGCGTGATCAACGGTGACCTCGCGGCGGCGGCGGGCCGGCACGGCCTGTACTACCCGCCGGACCCGGGTTCGAAGTCGCTGTCCACGATCGGCGGCAACGTGGCCACCAACGCCGGCGGGATGTGCTGCGTCAAGTACGGCGTGACCGGGGACTTCGTGCGCGGCCTCGAGGTCGTGCTCAGCGACGGGCGCACCACCCGGACCGGCAGGCGCACCGCCAAGGGCGTCGCCGGCTACGACCTGACGCAGCTGCTGGTGGGCTCCGAGGGCACGCTCGGCGTGGTGACCGAGGTGACGCTGGCGCTGCGCCCGGCCGCGGCGCAGCCGCTGACCGCGGTCGCGTTCTTCCCGACGGTGCAGGACGCCTGCCGCACCGTGACCGGCTTCCTCGCCACCGGGCACCGGCCCTCGGTGCTGGAGTTCATGGACCGTCCCACGGTGCGGGCGGTGCAGCAGATCGCCGATCTCGGGTTCCCCGAGGAGATGGCGGCGATGCTGCTGGTGCAGTCCGACCGGGGCGAGCAGGCGCCGGAGGAGCTGGCCGAGTTCGACCGCGTGGCGCGCAAGCACGCGGCCTCGGAGGTCGTCGTCGCCGACGACCCGGCCGAGGGGGAGATGCTCATGCGCGCCCGCCGCCTCGTCGGCGACGCGCACGAGCTGCTGGGCTCGCTGCTCATCGACGACGTGTGCGTGCCGCGCAGGCACCTGGTGGACCTCGTCAGCGGGTTGCACGCCATCGCCGCCGAGCAGGACGTGCGGGTGCTGTGCGCCGGGCACGCCGGTGACGGGAACATGCACCCGGTCGTGGCCTTCGACGGGGAGGACGCGGCCGAGGCGGTTCGGGCGCAGCGCGCTTTCGACGCGATCATGGAGCTGGGGCTGCGCCTGGGCGGGACGATCACCGGCGAGCACGGGGTGGGCCACCTCAAGCGCCGCTGGCTGGCCGAGGAGCTGGACGAGGCGGGGCTGGACGCCCAGCGCGGCATCAAGCGGGCGCTCGATCCCGAGGGGATCCTGAACCCGGGCCGCGTGCTGCCCGAGGCCCCCTGATCAAGCGCGCGCCGGGCGGGAGGTTCCTCCCAGCTACCCCCGTCCCCCCGCCCTCAACAGCCAACCCGCGGACTCCGCTCAGTAGTCGTAGTCGTCCTCGGCGGGGATGGTTCGCGCCTGGTCCGCCATGTCGGCGGCGTCCACGTCGTCGGGCACGTTGCCGGGGGTGTCCTCGTCGTCGAAGAACAGCTGTTCCTCGCGGGCCTGCTCAGCGGCGTCGGCCTCGGGAGTCTCCGGGTTCATCAGCTCTCCTCTCGCTGACGGGTTCTGCCGTCACGGTAGCGAACGGCGGCGCCGCGGAGGCGATCTACGCCCGTCCGGGTGAAGCCGGGGGTCGAACATTTCGCGCGAAATGCTCAACCCCCGGCCGGGCCGAGGGCGCGAGCCGGGGTCAGCTGATCGCGCGCCCCGCGTAGTCGGGCAGCGGTTCGACGTGCCGCGCGAGCTCCTCGGCGATCCCGTCGGGGAACGGTGCCGCCCTGCCCGCTGTGCTGTCCACGTGCACGAGCATGGCCTCCTGGGTGGCCCGGAGCTGCTCGCCGGCGTGCATCTCGTGGCACACGCGCAGCTTCTTCCCACCGGCCTCGACGACGCGGCTGGTCACGACCAGGTCCGAGTCCGGCGGGACCTCCCGCAGGAAGCGCACGTGCGCCTCCACCGTGTAGACCGAGCAGCCGGTGCGCTCGCGGTAGTCGGCGTCGAAGCCGAGCTGCTCCAGCACGTTGTCGCTGGCGTGCCCGAACACGACGCCGTAGTACCCCTCGGTCAGGTGGCCGTTGTAGTCGATCCACTCGGGACGGACCTGCTGGTGCAGCGGTGCCAGTCGGGTCATGCGGCGTCCTCCTGCTCGCCCTGCTGTCCGCGGACCTGCCCGATCGCGCGCATGACGGCGATCACCGCGCGGTCGCGCTCGGCCACCATCTCAGGGATGCTGCGCTCGTCGGAAGCCTCGGCGCAGCCCGAGACCATGCGCTCGCGCAGCTCCGAGGTGAGCTCCGGTGCCTGCAACCTGGTCCACGGGGACTGCAGCGAGGGGCCGAAGTGGTCGAGCATGTGCGCCATCCCGCCCTCGCCGCCGGCCAGGTGGAAGGTCAGGCACGGCCCGAACAGGGGCCAGCGCAGACCGGGGCCCTCGGTGATCGACCGGTCGATCTGCTCCACGGTGGCTTCGCCGTTGGCCACCATGTGCAGCGCCTCCCGCCAGATCGCCTCCTGCAGGCGGTTGGCGATGAAGCCGGGGACCTCGCGGTCCATGGTGATCACGGACTTGCCGGCGCTCTCGAAGAAGCGGCCGGCCCAGTCGACGGCCCACTGCTCGGTGCGCTCACCACCCACCACCTCGACGAGCGGGATGAGGTACGGGGGGTTGAACGGGTGCCCGACGACGAGCCGCTCGGGGTGGGGGCTGTCCGGCTGCATCTCGGTCATGCCGTAGCCCGAGGTGGACGAGGAGACGACGACACCGGCCGGGGTGGCGGCGTCGATGCGGGCCAGCAGGTCCCGCTTGACCTCGAGGTCCTCCGGGGCGCTCTCCTGGACGAATTCCGCCTCGGCGACGGCTTGCTCCAATGTGGACGCCACGGTCAGGTTCCTCCGCGAGGCGCCCGGGGACAGGCCGAGCTCGGTCAGCGCGGGCCAGGCCGCGTCGACGAGCCGGGTGAGCTTGGCCTCGGCGTCGGGGGCCGGGTCCCACGCGGTCACGTGGTAGCCGCGGGCGAGGAAGTGGGCGACCCAGCCGCCGCCGATGACACCGGCACCGATGCAGGCGACCCGGCGCACCGCCTCCGCGGCGGGAGTGTTGTCGGACACGTGCTTTCCTTTCGGTGAGAACGGGTGGGGAGAGCCCGTTCCGGGACCCCGCTCGCAGCGGAGGGGGTTCCGGAACGGGTTCTCAAGCGCGCGGCAGGCCGAGCTTGGTCCGCGCCTCGTCGGGGGTGGCGATCTTGCCGCCCATGCCCTCGACGATCGTCACAGCGCGCTCGACGAGCTGGGCGTTGGTGGCCTTGACCCCCTTGCTCAGGTAGAGGTTGTCCTCCAGGCCGACGCGGACGTTGCCGCCCAGCGCCGCGGTGAGACCCACCCAGGGAAGCTGGTTGCGGCCGATGCCGAAGCTCGCCCAGTTCGCCCCCGCCGGCATCATGCCCACCATGGACTGCAGCACGGCCGGGTCCGCCGGGGCGCCGTACGGGATGCCCATGCACAGCTGGAACAGCGCCGGGTCGTCGATGAGGCCTTCCTCGATGAGCCGGGTGGCGAACCACATCTGGCCGGTGTCGAAGATCTCGAGCTCCGGCTTGACGCCGAGCTCCTGGATGCGGCGGGCACCCGCGCGGAGCATGTCCGGAGTGGAGATGTAGAGCTGGCTGCCTTCGCCGAAGTTGAGCGAACCGCAGTCCATCGTGCAGATGTCCGGCAGCAGCTCCGCCACGTGCGGCAGCCGGTCGAGACCGTTGACCAGGTCGGTTCCGTCCACCGGCTTGAGCGGGTCCTCCTGGTCGATGACGAGGTCACCGCCCATGCCGGCGGTGAGGTTGATGACCACGTCGACGCCGGTCTCCTTGATGCGGTGCACGACCTCGCGGTACAGCGCGGTCTCGCGCGATCCCGCCCCGGTGTCCACATCGCGCACGTGGATGTGCACCACCGAGGCGCCGGCGTTGGCCGCGTCGACCGCGGAGGTGGCGATCTGCTCCGGCGTGACGGGGACGTGCTCGCTCCTCTTCGTCGTGTCTCCGGCGCCGGTGAGCGCTGCTGTCAGGATGACGGGGTTGTCCACGGTGGACCTCCTTGGATACGACGGCACCTGCCGACCGGATCGGTGAGGCGGTCGGTTCGTGCTGCGGTGGTGGGTTGTCGTGTGGTTTCGCCCGGATGGCGGGGCGTTGGGCCGTTCGGCGGGCGGTGTCAGTGCCGCACGACGTCGCGCTCGACGAAATCGCGCAGCAGCTCGCGCATGCCGTCCACCGAGCGGCCGGGGCGGCCGGTCATCACCTGGATGCCCAGCCCGTCGACGAGCGCTGCCAGAGCGGCGGTGAGCGCGTCGGCGTCCCGCTCGACGAACACGCCCTGCTGCTGCCCCTCCCGGATGGTCCGCGCGATGGTGTCGTGCCACCGCGCGTACGAGTCGCTGTGCAGGACCTGCAGGTTCGGGTTGAGCGAGCTCTCGTTCCAGACCTGCAGCCAGATGGACCACTCCTGCCGGAGCAGCCCCGGGGTGGGCAGCTGCAGCTCGACCAGGCGCAGCAGCCGCTCGTGCGCGTCGGCGATGGCGTGCAGCTCCGCGACCTGCCGGTCGAAGGCCAGCCGCACCGCGTAGCGCAACGTCGCGGTGAGCAGGTCGTCCCGGCCGGGGAAGTGGTAGTGGATCGTCGCCGAGGAGGTTCCGCACGCGCGCGCCACGTCGGACACGCGCACCGCGTGGAAGCCCCGCTCGGCGATCAGCGTCCACGCCGCGTCGAGGATCTGCTGGTAGCGCCCGGCTTCGGCGGAGCCCTCGAGGGATCCGTCCACCTTGGCCGTGCGCTGCGGGATCGCCGCGACGGTTTCGACGTCGTCGGCGCCGTTGATCAGCCAGTTGACCGTGACGTCACCGACCTCGGCGATCTGCTTGAGCTCGGTGGCGGTGAACCGCCGGGTGCCCGCGAGGGACTTCGACAACTTCGTCGGGTCGAGTCCGACTTCGCCGGCGAAGGCCCGCTGGCTTCCGGGGTAGGTCCGCAAGACCTCCCGGACGCGATGACGCAGTTCGGCTGTCGTGTCCTGCACAGTGGAAGACCGTAGCAGGGGTATTGCGATTATCGCAATGCCGGTGCAGACTCATGGGATACCTGACCGGCTGCCGCCGCGATGTCGAAGCGGGAAACGTCCTGGTGTGATGGATTCTGCTTCCGTATTGACCGATTCCGCGCGGCAGATCCACGGTCTGGTGCGATTCAACGACTGATTCATCAGTCGACTCGCAACGCCGGACCGGCGGCGGAGCGAGCCCGCCCCTGCGGGACCGTCCCGCAGGGGAGACCTGGGAGGTGCTCGAAGCCATCGGTATCGCGACCGGAGAGATCCGGATCGACAGACAGGTTTTCTGGTTCGCGCTGATATTGGTCGCGATCGTCTGCGTACCCGTGATGATCGCGCCGGAGCGCGGCATGGCCGCCCTGGACGCCGTGCTGAGCTTCCTCGGCGGGCAGTTCGGGTGGCTGTACCTCCTGGCGGCGGCCGCCCTGGCCGGACTGCTGGCCTGCCTGGCCTTCAGCCGCTTCGGCCGGGTGAAGTTCGGCGACGCCGCGGACAGGCCCGACCACTCGCTCGTCGCGTGGCTCGGCATGATCTTCACCGCCGCCATCGGCGGCGGCATCATGTACTGGGGCATCATCGAGTGGGCCTACTACTACAACGACCCCCCGCGGCAGATGGATCCGCACAGCGTCGAAGCGGCGCACTGGGCGGCGACCTACCCGCTGTTCCACTGGGGTCCGACCGCGTGGGCGCTGTTCTGCCTGCCCGCGCTGGCCCTGTCGTACCTCTACCACGTGCGCAAGCGGCCGACGCTGCGGCTGAGCGAAGCCTGCCGCGGAGTCCTCGGCGACCGCGTCGACGGCTGGCTCGGCAAAGTCATCGACGTGCTGTTCATCTTCGGGTTGATCGGTGCCGCCGGTACCTCGCTGGGACTCGAGGTTCCGGTCATATCCGAAGGTGCTTCCACCATCTTCCCGGTGGACAAGGGCATCGGGCTGGACATCGGGGTGATCGCCGTCTGGACGCTGCTGTTCGGTTGCAGTGTCTACTTCGGATTGCAGCGCGGTCTGAAGCGCCTGGCCAACGCCAACCTCGGCATCGCCGGCGTGTTCGCGCTGTTCCTGCTCGTCGCCGGGCCCACCGTGTTCATGATCGACACGGCGACCAACAGCCTCGGCATCCTGCTGAACAACTTCCTCGAGATGAGCTTCTACACCGACCCGGTCGGCGGCTCCGGGTTCGAGGAGGACTGGACGATCTTCTACTGGGGCTGGTGGATCTCCTACGCCCCGTTCGTCGGCCTGTTCGTGGCCAAGATCTCCAAGGGGCGGACGATCCGCGGCATGATCGCGGCGATGTGCTTCGGCGGCAGCGCCGGGTGCTGGCTGTCGTTCATGCTCATGGGCAACACCGGCCTGTTCTACGAGGTCCGCGACGTGCTGCCGGTGGCGGGCATCGTCGCGCAGCAGGGCGACACCGCGGGCATCGTGGCGACGCTGCTCGCGATGCCGTGGGGCGGCGTCGCGCTCGGCCTGTTCCTCGTGCTGCTGATGGTGTTCCTGGCCACGACGCTGGACTCCTCGGCCTACACCATGGCCGCCGCGGCGACGCGGCACCTGCCGCGCGACGCCGACCCGGCGCGCTGGCACCGCGTGTTCTGGGCGGTCGTGCTCTCCGGCGTGTCCGTGGCGCTGATGTACGCCGGCGGGTTGGACGCGCTGCAGACCCTGTCGATCATCACCGCGTTCCCGCTGATCTTCGTGCTGGCCATCGTCGCCGTCTCCTTCTGGCGGGCCCTGGTCGCCGATGAGCGCGCGGGCGTGCTGGACACCACACCGCCGCGGGGACGCGGTGCCGGGACCGCGAGCGGGACCGGCGCGGAGGCCGCCACCGGCGCCGCGACCGGCGAGGCCGCCCCGGAAACCCCGGACACCGCGGAGCGCGCGGCCGTGCGCTGAGGTACAGCTGCTCCCCGCGGCAGCGCCGCCGCGGGGAGCAGCGCGGTGCACCACCGTTCCTGCCCAGCACATGCGGGCGAGCAGGCGGCGCACCCCGTGTTCGCGTGTTCCAACCGTCCGGGCGATCCTGGGTGCCGGGTGTGCGGATTGACCGAAAGGGGACCCCGGGATGCAGCTCGGCAGGACGAGCGAGACCGCCGCGACGGAGCGGAACCGCTGGCCGGTGCTCGTGCTCTGCCTGGCGGCCGGCTTCATGACCCTGCTGGACGTGAGCATCGTGAACGTGGCGCTGCCGTCCATCCAGCAGGGCCTCGACGCCCCGGCCAGCGCCCTGTCCTGGGTGGTGTCCGGCTACGCGCTGACGTTCGGGCTCGTGCTCGTCCCCGCGGGCCGCATCGGCGACGACCACGGGCGCGGCCGCATGTTCCTGCTCGCCCTCGCGCTGTTCACCCTCGCCAGCGCTGCTGCCGGCTTCGCGCAGAGCGGCCTGTGGCTGGTGCTCGCGCGCCTGGCCCAGGGCGCTGCCGGCGGCATCCTCAACCCGCAGGTGCTCGGGCTGATGCAGCAGATGTTCCACGGGCGCGAGCGCGGCAAGGCCTTCGGCCTGTTCGGCGCCGTCATCGGCGTGTCCACCGCGATCGGCCCGATGCTCGGCGGGCTCATCATCGAGCTCGCCGGGGCGGAGAACGGGTGGCGCTGGATCTTCTTCGTCAACCTGCCCATCGGCGCGCTCGCCCTGCTCTACGGACTGCGGGTGCTGCCGCGCGACCGCCCGCAGGCGGGCGGGAACTCGCTGGACCTCGTCGGCGTGGCGCTGCTCGGCGCCGGGCTCGTGTGCCTGCTGCTGCCGCTGGTCGAGCTGGAGAGCGGGAGCGGAACACCGTGGTACCTGCTCGTGGTCGCGCCGGTGCTGCTGGCCGCGTTCGTCGCCTGGGAGCAGCGCTACCGGTCGGCGGGCAACGCACCGCTGGTCGACCTGCGGCTGCTGCGGATCCGCAGCTACGCCTTCGGGACGCTGCTGGCGCTGCTGTACTTCGCCGGGTTCACCGGGATCTTCTTCGTGCTCGCCGTGTACCTGCAGCGCGGCCTCGACTACACGGCGCTGCAGGCGGGGCTGTCGCTCACCCCGTTCGCCGTGGGCTCCGCGGTCTCCTCGGTCGTCGGCGGGCGCCTGGTCGCGCGGTTCGGGCGCCGCCTCGTCGCGGTCGGCCTGTGCGCGGCGCTGCTGGGGCTGCTCGTCACCGACGTGGTGCTGGCCGCCGCCCCCGGACCGTGGGCCGGGGGAGCCATCGCGCTGCCGCTGCTGCTGGCCGGGGCGGGCAGCGGCCTGGTGATCTCGCCGAACCAGACGGTCACGCTCAGCGAGATCGACCCGGAGTCCGGCGGCACGGCCGCCGGGGTGCAGCAGACCGGCCAGCGCATCGGATCCTCCCTGGGGATCGCCGCGGCCTCCGGGGTGTTCTTCCACGCCCTGGCCGCGGGCGGCTACACCACGGCGATCACGCACGGGCTGTGGGTGTCGGTGGTGTTCGTCGCCGCGGCGCTGGTCGTCGCCGCGGTCGACCTCGTCAAGGGCAGCCGGGCGAGCGCGCAGCCGCACGCCCGGTAGCGCCCGCCCGGTGATCCTCACGAACGCCGGCCCAGCCGGGCGTGGCGGTAGCCGTACGCCAGGTACAGCACGAGGCCGAGCACCAGCCACGCGGCGAAGCGGATCCAGGTCAGCACGTCCAGGTTCACCATGAGGTACAGGCACGCCAGCGCGGTCGCGATCGGCAGCAGGGGCGACAGCGGTACGCGCACCGGACGTTCCATGCCCGGTTTCGTCCGCCGCAGCACCGGCACCGCCAGGGCGACGATGAGCATCCCGGAGAGCGCGCCGATGCTGACCATGTCGGCCAGCTCGGAGATCGGCACGAAACCCGCCAGCAGCATGATCAGCGCGGTCCCGCCGATGGTGACGCGGTGCGGTGTGCCCCACCGGCCGTGCACCCGCGCCAGCGGCCGCGGGAGCAGGCCGTCGCGTGCCATGGCGAAGCCGATGCGACCGATGGTGACCAGCTGGACCAGCATCACCGAGGTCAGCCCGGTCACCGCGCCGAGCGCGATCACCGCCGCCATCCAGGGCTGGCCCACGGTGTGGAACGCGGCCGCCAGCGGCGCGCCCTCGTCGATGCGGCGGTAGTCCACCATCGCGGTCAGCACCAGCGCCACCCCGATGTACAGCGCCGTGCACAGCGCCAGGCTGCCGAGCAGGCCCACGGGGAGGTCGCGGCGCGGGTGACGGGTCTCCTCGCCGAGGTTGGCGAGCGCTTCGAAGCCGGTGTAGGCGAAGAACACGACCGCCGCGGCGGTGAGCACCCCGCCGAGGCCGTACATCGTCTGCCCGATGCCCAGCGCGGCTTCGAGGAGCGGCTGGCCCAGCACCGTGGTCGTCTCCGGTGCCGGTTGGGGCGGCGGGATGAACGGAGTCAGGTTGGCGGTGCGGACGAAGAACAGCCCCGCGGCGACGAGGAGCACGCACACGGCGACCTTGATGACCACGAGCGCGTTCGTCGCCCACGAGGACTGCCGGATGCCCGTGACGACCACGGTCGCCAGCACGGCGAGGATCGCGACGGCGCCGAGGTTGATCGCCGCGTCCTCGCCGAACCACTGCTGCGGCAGGTGCAGCAGGCTGGCCACGTAGGCCGACCAGCTGCGGGAGACCACCGCGGCACCGAGCGCGAACTCGAGCAGCAGGTCCCAACCGATGATCCAGGCGAAGATCTCACCGAGCGCGGCGTAGGCGTAGGTGTAGGCGCTGCCCGCGGTCGGCACGGACGAGGCGAGTTCGGCGTAGCACAGCGCTGCGAGGGCGGCCACGACCCCGCCGATGAGGAAGGACAGCACCACGGCGGGACCGGCGTGCTGCTTCGCCTCCACGCCGGTGAGCGTGAAGATGCCCGTGCCCACGATGATGCCGACCCCGAAGCCGACGAGGTCGCGCCCGCGCAGGCGGCGGACCAGCGTGCCGGTGCGGGTGCGTTCCAGGACGTCCTCGACCGGGAGCGTGCGCAGCAGATCCACGCCGGAACCGTAGATCACGCGGGCAAGGCGCGCAGGGGGCGCGGCGTATCACCGCGACCACGAGGGACGCGCGAGGTTCTCCGCGCCCGCCGGGCGGAGCCGGGCGCGGGGAGTGAAAGCACCGGGCAGGGGTTCGGCGGAATCCTCACCGAACGTCGCCGCGGTAACCTGCTGCGTCACTGGTATGTTGATCATGAAATCCGGTCATGGCGGCCCAAGCAGGCGTACGTCGCATTCGGGATGGTCGGTGCGTCGTGCGCAGCACGGGGCGGCAGCCTGCTGGTAGACCCGTCACTGGAAAGGCAGGATCGTGAACTACGGCGGCCCGCAAACTCAGCCGCGCAACGGTCTGGGGACAGCTGCGCTCACGCTCGGGATCATCGGCCTCGTGCTGGCCTTCATCCCGATCATCGGGTTCTTCGGATTCCTCCTCGGCGTTCTCGCGCTGATATTCGGCATCGTCGGTGGGCTGCGTACGCGGAAGGGCCAGGCGACGAACTCCGGAGTCGCTTGGACGGGGCTCGGCCTGGGCGCCGCGGCGATCGTCGTCAGCACTGCGGTGTTCGGTGGATTCGCCGTGAGCCTCGACGAGGAGCTGAACGGCGGCCGGAGCGCGGAGGCGGGCAGCACGCAGACGGCCTCGCCCGGAAACGGCGGGCAGAAGGGGAACGAGTCGACCACGCTGTCCTTCGGTGAATCGCACACGTGGCAGGGCGGTGAGACCGTTACCGTCTCGACTCCGACCGAATACACCCCGGACAACGAGTTCCTGGCAGCGCCGGAAGGAAAGCGCTACGCCTCGGTCGACGTGACGATCCGCAACGGTGGAGACGCGGAGCACCAGGTGATGCAGACGGAGCTGACCGCTCAACACAACGGGAGGGTCGCCCAGCAGAACCATATGGCGGGCGACCCGCTGCCCGACGCGCAGATCCCGCCGGGCGGGGAGACCACGTTCACGGCGGTCTACGAAGTGGGCGCCGCCCCGGGCGAATTCCGCCTCTCGGTGCAGCCAAACGCGTTTGCCGCGGAGACCGCGTACTTCACCGGCGAGTTCTGAACCGCAGCGCGGTTCGCGTCCTACCCGGTGCACCGGGTAGGACGCGAACCGTTGTGGAATCGGTGTGCGCGGCGGTGCGCACCTGAGCCTCCGCTCAGCCCGGCACGGGCTCGGTGTTGCGGTCCCACACGCGGTGGCGGGTGAGCGCACCGGTGAGCTCCTCGGTGAACTGCTCCGGCAGGCTCCCGCCGGTGTCGGACGCGGTGACCGCGCCCTGGTCGACGACCACGCCGTCGCCGCCGGTCTGCGCCGTGCGCACGGTGTCCACGGTGGCCTGCCGCAGCAGCGAGACGCCCGCGCCGCTGGCGGCCACCGGCTTGTGGTGCCGGTACGCCTCGGCGAGGAAGTGCACCGCGTAACCGTCGCCGGACAGCGTCCGCACGCTCTCCTCGCCGCCGGGCACGAACACCGCGTCGTAGATGACCGAGGCCGTCGTGCGCATGCCGTGGTCCACCGCCACCTCGTCGCCGTCGTCGCCGCGCAGCGTGCCCTCGCGCGGGGCGAGCACGTCGACGTGCGCGCCCTGGCCGGTCAGCCGCTCCCGGACCGCGACCACCTCGCCCGCCGAGACGCCGTCCGCGGCCAGCACCGCGACCTGCCGCGTGGCGACCGTGTCCATGACCGTGTTCGCCTGGCTCAGCGCGGGGGAGCTCTTGCCGTGGTTAGTGCGGACGGCCTCGGCCGGGGGTGTGACGCCGATGCCTTCGGCGACCGACCTGGCCAGCTCGTGATCGACGTGGTTGAGGTGCTCGACGACTCCCTCGCGGATGTGGAAGTGCTCGACCTTTCCCAGCTCGAACTGGAACGCGGCGATGATGTGGTCCTTCTCCCAGTGGGCCATGCTGTTCCAGAACAGGGTGGCCTGGCTGTAGTGGTCCTGGAAGCTCTCGCTGCGTTTGCTGATCTTGGCGCCTTCGACCTTCTCCTGGTAGTGCCGGAACACCTCCTCGTCACCGGCGATCGCCGGGCACCCGCCGGAGAGGCTGTTCTTGTGGTACGTCGCCTTGCTGGTGTGTATCCGGTTCTGCTGGAAACCGTCGCGCTGGTGGGTGGAGATCTCGGTGATGGCGCGGTTGACCGGCAGGTACGAGAAGTTCGGCCCGCCCAGCCTGATCAGTTGCGTGTCCAGGTAGGAGAAGTTGCGCGCCTGCAGCAGCGGATCGTTGGTGAAGTCGATGCCCGGCACGACGTTGGCCGTGTGGAAGGCCACCTGCTCGGTCTCGGCGAAGAAGTTGTCCGGGTTGCGGTTGAGCTGGAGCTTGCCCACCGGCTGGACGGGCACCTCCTCCTCCGGGATGATCTTGGTGGCGTCGAGCAGGTCGAAGTCGAAGTCAAACTCCCGGGACTCGTCGACAAGCTGGACCCCGAGCTCCCACTCCGGGTAGTCGCCGGCCTCGATGGCCTCCCACAGGTCCTGCCGGTTGAAGTCGGGGTTCTTGCCCGCGGCCTTCTGGGTCTCGTCCCACACCAGCGAGTGCGTGCCCAGCACGGGTTTCCAGTGGAACTTGACGAACGTGGCCTTGCCCTCGGCGTTGACGAACCGGAAGGTGTGCACCCCGAAGCCCTGCATCATTCGGTAGCTGCGCGGGATGGCGCGGTCGGACATCAGCCACATCATCATGTGCATCGTCTCGGGCTGCAGCTGCACGAAGTCCCAGAGCGTGTCGTGGGCCGAGGCGCCCTGCGGGATGCCGGTGTCCGGTTCCGGTTTCACGGCGTGCACGAAGTCCGGGAACTTGATCCCGTCCTGGATGAAGAACACCGGCATGTTGTTGCCGACGAGGTCGTAGTTGCCCTGGCTGGTGTAGAACTTCGTCGCGAACCCGCGCACGTCCCGCACGGTGTCGTTGGAGCCCTTGGAGCCCTGCACGGTGGAGAATCGCACGAATACCGGGGTCTGCTCCTGCGGATCGGTCAGGAACCGGGCGGCGGTGTAGTCCGACAACCACCCGCTGTAGGGCTGGAAGAAGCCGTAGGCCCCCGACCCCCGAGCGTGCACGACCCGTTCCGGAATGCGCTCGTGGTCGAAGTGCGTGATCTTCTCACGGTTGTGGAAGTCCTCCAGCAGCGTGGGGCCACGCTCCCCCGCGGTCAGGGCGTCGTCGCTGTGGTCGATCTGCACGCCCTGCTGGGTGGTGAGGTGGGTGTCCTGCGGATCCTTGCGGACCTCGTCGAGCTGGCGGTGCTTCTCATCGTTCGAGCCGTCTGCCATTGCGCACCCCTTCACGCGGCTTGTGATTGCAGTCTCCACGGATGGGATTTCCCGCTGCCGAGGTTGTTATTCCTCCGCGCCGTCACTCGAACACGGGCCGTCACTCGAACACGGCGCGTCTCTCGAGCACGGGTCGTCACTCGGACACGGGATGTCACTTGGGCACAGGGCACCACTCGGGCACAGGTCTCACCCGAACACGGGCAGTTCGGAGAACACCTCCGGAGCCGCGGCCACGAGCAGGAAGTGCCCGGAGCGGCCGAGCAGGCTCGCGCCGAGGAACGCCACCAGCGGCAGCCGCGCCGCGCCGGACAGCAGGCACATCACCGAGTACGGCGGCAGCCCGGGGACAGCGCTGATCATCAGCACGCCGGTGCCCCACCAGGGTTGCTGCCGGGTGCGCTGCTGGAACCCGTCGAACCAGGCCGACCAGCGCCCCCGGCGCCGACGCTGCACCCGCCGGCTGAGCCGCGTGCCGAGGGTGACGCTGCCGCGACCGGCGAAGTACAGCAAGCTCTTGCCCGCGACCTGGCCGACCGCCGCGGCCAGCGCGAGCGGCCACCAGCTCACCCCGTCCACCGTCGAGAGCACGCCGACGAGGTAGAGCTCGATGTTGACCAGGGGGAACACGCTGCCGAGCGCGGCCGTGCCCGCGGTGGTCAGCAACCACCCCAGCATCACGCGACCAGCCGCGGCGGCCGGGCGGGTGAGCGGTGCATCGGCTGAACTCCCAGGGGTCGGTGACCTGCGCGCGTGCTGGAAGCCTACTGGCCGCGCCGGTCCCGCCCGGAGGTGGAAGGCCGCGGTGTGGCCGCGGCTACTCCGGGTCGCCCGCCTCCGACGTGTCCGACTGCTCCGGGGAACCCGGGTCCCACTCCAGCAGCCGGACGCGGCTGACGGTGCGCAGGTGGCGCCGCATCGCGGTGGCGGCCGCGCGCGCCTGCTGCGCGCGGATGGCTTCGGCGATGCGCTCGTGCTGGGCGAGTGAGCGCTGCGGGCGGTCGGGTTGGCGCAGCGACTCCGCGCGGCTCTCGGCGATGTCGTCGTCGAGCCGCCGCATGAACTCGGCCAGCAGGTCGCTGTGCGCGGCGGCGGTGACCGCGGCGTGGAACCGCCGGTCGCCGTCGAGGCCGAAGTCGCCCTCCTCGATCTCGGTGCGCATCCTGCCCAGCGCCGCGTCGATCGCGACCAGGTCGTCCGCGGAGCGCCGCTGCGCGGCGAGCTCGGCGAGCTTCGTCTCCAGCGCCTCCCGCGCGTCGAGGACGTCGGGCAGGCGGCGCTGGCGGTCCAGCAGTTCGTCCACGGGTTCGGTCTCGACGGTGTCGCGGCGCAGGTAGGTGCCGCCCCCGTGCCGCACCTCGACGACGCCCTGGACCTCCAGGGCCGCGATCGCCTGGCGCACCGAGGCGCGGCTGACGCCGAAGCGGTCGGACAGCTCGCGCTCGGAGGGCAGCCGGTCTCCCGCGCGCAGCCCGGCAGCGGTGACGTGCTCGCGCAGGCGCGCGACCACCTGCTCGTACAGCCGCGTGCGCGCCAGCGGGCGGAAGGCCTCGGACACCGCTACTCCTCGACACCGCGGGGCTGCCGGTGCGGCGGCAGCACAGCGCCACCGACCGCAGCGAGGTTCACTGGATGAACCAGTTCTACCACGTGCGCTTGACGGGACCGCGCGTCACCGGGAGAGTGGTCCAACCAGTGATCCAGCACACCCGGTGATGCGCAACCGGTGATGCGCACCACTCCGGGTTGCCCACAGCGTCCCAGGTCTGCAGCGGGAGGGGCAGTGTCGCCCGAAATCATCTCCATCCTCGCGCTCGTCGCCTGCTTCGTGGTGGCGACGACCATCTCGGTGAACATGGGCGTGGTCGCCTTCACCGCCGCGTTCCTCGTCGGCCGGTTCGTCGCGGGGTTCGACGACGAGACGATCTTCGCCGGCTTCCCCGGCGACATCTTCCTCGTGCTGGTCGGCGTGACGTACCTGTTCGCGATCGCCCGGGCCAACGGCACGACCGACTGGCTGGTGAGCTGGTCGGTCCGCCTCGTCGGGGGCCGCGTGGCGGCCGTCCCCTGGGTGATGTTCGGCGTCGCCGCCGTGCTGACCGCGATCGGGGCGGCCAGCCCGGCCGCCTGCGCGATCATCGCGCCGATCGCGCTGAACTTCGCCTTCAAGCACGGCATCAACCCGCTGCTGATGGGGGCGATGGTCGTGCACGGCACGCAGGCCGGTGGCTTCTCGCCGATCAGCGTTTTCGGGGTCATCGTCAACGGGGTCGTGGAGGGCAACGACCTGCCGGGCAGCCCGCTGCTGCTGTTCGTGAGCAGCCTCGTGCTCAACCTCGCGATCGCGGTGTTCGCCTACGTCGCCTTCGGCGGGATGCGCCTGCTGCGCGCCGAGCGGCCGGCCGCCGCGCTCTCCGGCGGGGGAGGCGCCGGCGGGGGAGGTGCCGGCGGCGACGCGCCCGGTGCCGCCACGCGCACCGGCTCCGGCGAGCAGGCCGCGGGGCAGCTCGAGGAGCTGCCGCTGACCCTGGAGCGCCTGGGCACGTTGCTCGGCCTGGCCGTGCTCGTGATCGGCACCCTGGTGTTCGGCCTCGACGTGGGCTTCGCCGCGATCACCGTGGGCCTGGTGCTCACCCTGCTGTGGCCGCGTTCGGCGAAGAACGCCCCGAGCGAGGTCAACTGGTCCACCGTGCTGCTCATCTGCGGCGTGCTCACCTACGTCGGCGTGCTGCAGGAGATGGGCACGATCGACTACACCGGCCAGGCGGTCGCCGCGATCGGCCTCCCCCTGGTGGGGGCGCTGCTGCTGTGCTACATCGGCGGCATCGTGTCCGCGTTCGCCTCCTCGACCGGGATCATGGGGGCGTTGATCCCGCTGGCGATCCCGTTCCTGGAGCAGGGCGCGGTCGCCCCGATCGGCATGGTCGTGGCGCTGGCGCTGGCGTCCACGGTGGTCGACGTCTCCCCGTTCTCCACGAACGGGGCGATCGTGCTGGCCAACGCCAAGGGTGTGGATCGGGACCGGTTCTTCCGGCAGCTGCTGATCTACGGTGCGACCATCACCGCCCTGGGCCCGGCCCTGGTGTGGCTGGTGTTCGTGGTTCCCGGGCTGGTGTGACGAGCGAGCGACGTGGAGGTGGTCATGGACAGCACGCCCGTGCTGTTTCCGAAGTTGCACGAACCCGACGACGCCGAGGCGGTGCGGTTCGCCGAGGGGGCGCTGACCTACCGCGAACTCGCCGGCGCGGCCGGCGCCGTCGCCGAGGGGATCGGCGCGGCACGCCGGGTGGCGGTCTGGGCCGAACCCACGCTGCACACCTGCGTGGCCGCCCTCGGCGGACTGCTCGCCGGTGCGGCGGTCGTGCCGGTCAACCCGAAGGTGGGCACCCGCGAGCTCGAGCACATCGTCGGGGACAGCGAACCCGAGGTGCTGCTGGCGCAGCCCGGGTTCGCCGCCCCCGAGGCGCTGGCCGGCATCCCGCGGCACGAGGTCGACCCGCGCGCCGAGTCCTGGGTCGAGCGGCCCGAACCGGACGGGGAGGCGCCCGCGCTCATCGTCTACACCTCCGGCACCACGGGGGCGCCGAAGGGCGTCGTGCTGCCGCGGCGCGCCGTCCGGGCGAACCTGGACGCGCTCGCCGAGGCGTGGCAGTGGACCGAGCGCGACGTGCTCGCCCACGCGCTGCCGCTGTTCCACGTGCACGGGCTGATCCTCGGCACGCTCGGTCCGGTCCGGATCGGCGGCGCGGTGCACCACCTGGGCAGGTTCGACGCCGAGCGGATGGCCGAGGAGCTGTCCGGGCCGGCGACGATGATGTTCGGCGTGCCGACGATGTACCGCAGGCTGGCGCAGGCGGCCGAGGAGCGGCCGTGGATCGGCGAAGCCGTCGGGCGGGCCCGGTTGCTGGTCTCCGGATCGGCACCGCTGCCGGCCACCGAGCACGAGCGGATCGAGCGGCTCACCGGCCAGCGCGTCGTCGAGCGCTACGGGATGAGCGAGACGATCATGAACGCCGGTGTCCGCGCCGACGGCGACCGCCGCGCCGGCTACGTCGGCAGGCCCTTCGCCGGTGTCGAGATCGAGCTCGTCGACGAGGACGGCGCCGCGATCGGCGACAGCGACGACGCGACGGTCGGCGAGATCCTCGTGCGCGGGTCGAACCTGTTCACCGAGTACCTCAACCGGCCGGACGCGACGGCGGAGGCCTTCGCCGACGGCTGGTTCCGCACCGGTGACATGGCCACCCGCGCCGCCGACGGCTACCTCCGCATCGTCGGGCGCAAGGCCACCGACATCATCAAGAGCGGCGGGTACAAGATCGGCGCCGGCGAGATCGAGAACGCCCTGCTCGAGCACCCGGACGTCGCCGAGGTCGCGGTGACCGGTGAGACCGACCCGGACCTGGGCGAGCGCATCGTGGCCTGGGTGGTCGCCGGCGAGCGGCAGCCGGCCGAGGACGAGCTGGCCGAGCACGTGGCGCGGCTGCTCACGCCGCACAAGCGCCCGCGCGCGGTGCGGTTCGTGGCGGAACTGCCCCGCAACGAGATGGGCAAGGTGCAGAAGAAGGCGTTGATGCATGGCTGAGGACGCTGCGCGCTCCGCTACCGACGACCTGATCGCCGCCGTGTGCCGGGGGTTCGAGGAGTTCCCCGCTCCGTCCGGGACCGGTGCGGAGGACCCGCTGGGCTGGCCGGGCTATCCGGAGCAGCGCGACCGCGCGGCCGAACGCACCGGGCACGAGGAGTCGGTCCGCTGCGGGCGGGGGCGCTTCGGGGCGCGGGAAGCGGTGCTCGTGGCGTTCGACTTCGCCTTCCTCGGCGGTTCCGTGGGGGCCGGTGCCGGGGCGCGCATCGTCGACGCGTTCGACCGGGCGCGCCAGCTGCGGCTGCCGGTGGTCACCCTGCTGGCATCCGGCGGGAGCCGGATGCAGGAGGGGATCGTCGCGCTGGGCCAGCTGCAGCACATCGCGCACGCCTGCCTGCGGGCGCGGCGCGACCGGATCCCGCACGTCGCGGTACTGCGGCACCCGACCACGGGCGGGATGTGGGCCTCGCTGGCGGCCTCGGCCGATGTGGTGCTGGCCTCGCCGGGTGCGCTCGTCGCCTTCGGCGGCAGCCGTGTGCGCGGCGATGTCAGCGGCCCCGGCAGCGACTCCGGTGGCAGCGGTGGAGGAGACGCGTCGTTCACCGCGGAGGGCAAGTTCGCCGCCGGGCAGGTGGACCAGGTCGTCGCCGAGGCGGACCTGCCGGAGGTGCTGCGGCAGTGCGTGCACCTGCTGCACCCGAGCGCGGTGCCGGGCCGGCCGGAGCCGGCGGAGCTGCCCGCCGCGCTGGGCCGCGCGGATCCGCCGGAGACCGGGTGGGAGGCGGTCGTCCGCGCCCGAGCGGACGACCGCCCCCGCGCCGGTGACTACCTCCGGGCCCACTTCGACGCCCGGCTGGAGCTCGGCGGCGACCGGGCCGGTGGGAGGGACCACGGCATGCGCTGCGGCGTCGGTGAGCGCGGCGGCCGGGTGGTCGCCTACGCGGCGCAGACGGGGACGGCCAACACCCCGGCCGGGTTCCGGGCGGCCGCGCGCCTGGTCCGGCTCGCCGACCGGTTGGGACTGCCGGTGCTCACGCTCGTGGACACACCCGGTGCGGCCAACGACGCCGCTGCCGAGGACGCCGGGATCGGGCCGGCGATCGCGGAGGCGTTCACCGCGGTCGCCGAGGCGCGGGTGCCGGTGACCAGCCTCGTCGTCGGGGAGGGCGGTTCCGGTGGGGCGCTGGCGCTGTGCGCGCCCGGGAGCACGTGGATCGCGCCGGAGGCGTACTTCGCGGTGATCGCGCCGGAGTCGGCGGCGCGCATCCTCAAGCAGCCCGCCGAGGAGGTGGGCGAGCTGGCCGGGTGGATGCGGCTGCGCCCGCAGGACCTCGCCGAGCTCGGCTTCGCCCGGGTGCACGGCGGCTGAGCTCCGGCCCTCCCCGGCCGCGACCACTCCTAGTGATCAATGCCACCTGATGAGGGGCTGGCATGTTCCTTCTGACGGATTAGACTCAGGTTCGCCTGACGAAGGTTAGGCTAGCCTGACCAAGAAGGAAGCGATGGACGACACCGGGATCGCGGGCACGGTGGCGCTGGTGACCGGTGCTGCGCAAGGCATCGGGGCGGCCGTCGTGCGGGCTCTGGCGCAGCGCGGGGCGACCGTCGCCGCCGTCGACCGCAACGCCGAGGGGTTGGCCGCGGCGGGTTCCGCCGCTCGGGACCGGGGGTGCGCGGTGCGTGACTACCCGGCCGACGTCACCGACTCCGCCGCGGTGGCGGCCCTCACCGCTCGGGTCGAGCGGGAGTGCGGATCGCTCGACACCCTGGTCAATGTGGCCGGGGTCATGCGTGCGGGGCGGGTCCGTGACTTCACCGACGCGGACTGGGAGCATGTCTTCGCGGTGAACACCGACGGCGTGTTCCACACCTGCCGCGCGGTCGCCGACCGGATGGTGCCGCGGCAGCGGGGCTGCATCGTCACGGTCGGGTCGAACGCCGCGGGGGTTCCCCGCCACGGCATGGCCGCCTACGCCGCGTCGAAAGCCGCGGCCGCCCAGTTCACCAAGTCGCTCGGCCTCGAGCTGGCCGAGGACGGCATCCGGTGCAACGTCGTTTCCCCCGGACCGACGGACACGGCCATGCAGCGATCACTGTGGACGGACGAGGGCGGTGCGCGCCGGGTGATCGCCGGCTCGCCGGAGACCTACAAGATCGGCATTCCGCTGGGGCGCCTCGCGGCCCCGGACAACGTCGCCGACGCGGTGGTGTTCCTGGTGTCGCGGTACGCCGAGCACATCACGTTGCAGGACCTCTACGTCGATGGGGGAACGACTCCCCGTGCCTGACCGGACCGAGGACGGCACCCGCAAGAACGGTGCGAGAACGAGGGGACGCATGACGACCACGAGCGAGCAGGACCCGCCCGTTCCCGACGAGCTGGCCGCGGACGAGCAGGCGCTGCGCCTGCTGGACCTCTACGAACCCGGCGGCTCCGTCTTCTTCGCCTCGCAGGGGGGCGTGCTCCTCGGGCGCGGCGTGGACGCGACGGTTCCCAAGCTGACCTGCGCCCGCGCCGACCTGCCCGGACGGGTGCGCGAGTTCCTCACCGCCGCGCGGGACTTCGGGCGGGCCAACCCGATGGTGATGGGCGCGGTGCCCTTCGGCGAGAACCTGCCCGCGCACCTGGTCATGCCCACCGAGCTGGTGCGCTCGGCGCCGCTGAACGTCGTGGTCCCCCAGCGGGCGCTGCCCGCCGTGTCCGACTGCACCCCGCGGGAGGTCCCCTCGGCGGACGAGTACGAGCGCGGTGTGCGGCGGGTGCTGTCCCGCATGCAGCGCGGCGAGCTGAGCAAGGCCGTGCTGGCGCGCTCGCTGGAGCTGGGCACGTCCGAGTCCGTCGACGCCCGCCGGGTGCTGCGCAACTTCGCCCTGGCCAACCCCGCCGGGCACACCTTCGCCGTGGACCTGCCGGCCCGCGGTGAGGACGGCACCCGCTCGGGTGTGGCCGCGCCGCGCCTGAGCCGGACGTTCACCGGGTCCAGCCCGGAGCTGCTCGTCTCCCGCCAGGGGATGACCGTGCGGTCGCAGCCCATGGCCGGTTCCCGGCCGCGCGGCGCGGACGCGGCCGAGGACCACCGCCTGGCCACCGATCTATCCACATCGGACAAGGAACACCGGGAGCACGTGGCCGTCGTCGAGCAGGTCGCCGAAACGCTGCGCCCCTACTGCACGCACCTGGACGTGCCCGAGGTGCCGACGCTGGTCAGCACCCCCACGATGTGGCACCTGGCCACCGAGATCACCGGCGAGCTCGCCGATCCCGCGGTGAGCTCGCTGGAACTGGCCACCGCCCTGCACCCCACGCCCGCGGTGTGCGGAACGCCGGGGGAGGCGGCCCGCGAGGTCATCGACGCCGCCGAACCGTTCGACCGCGGCTTCTACGCGGGCCTGGTCGGCTGGTGCGACGCGGACGGGGACGGGGAGTGGGTGGTCGCCATCCGCTGCGCCGACATCGAACCCGAGGTGCTGCGCCTGTTCGCCGGCGCCGGCATCGTCCGCGGCTCGGACCCGAGCGCCGAGCTCGCCGAGACCACCGCGAAGCTGCGGACCGCGCTGTCCGCGGTGGGGCTCGACCGGCAGGTGTGACGCGCCGCAGGCGCGAACCGCCCGGTCCGCACGCACGACACGAGGAGCACGATGACTGCCCCGGACGTTCTGCCCGGATGCCCGACCTGGCCGGAGGAGTTCGCCCGCCACTACCGCGAGCGGGGCTACTGGCGCGGGGAAACCTTCCCGCGGATGCTGTCCGAGCGCGCGGCGCGGCACCCGGAGCGCACCGCGATCACCGACGAGCACCGCCGCGTCACCTACGGCGAACTCGCCGCGCGCGCCGAACGGCTGGCGGCGGGGCTGGGCGAACTGGGCATCGGCGCCGGCGACCGCGTGGTGGTCCAGCTGCCGAACACCGCCGAGCTGTTCGAGGTGAGCTTCGCGCTGTTCCGCGCGGGCGCTGTCCCGGTGTTCGCGCTGCCCGCGCACCGCGCCACCGAGATCGCCTACTTCTGCGAGCACGGCGAAGCCGCCGCCTACATCACCGTCGACCGCGAGGCCGGTTTCGACCACCGCGGGCTGGCCGAGCAGGTGCGCGCGGAAGTCCCCGGCCTGCAGCACGTGATCATCGCCGGCGCGGTCGGCGAGCACGACTTCCACGCGTTGTCCGAAGTGGACGCCGAACCGGCGGGGGCGCCCGAACCGCGGCCGCACGACATCGCCTTCCTGCAGCTGTCCGGGGGCAGCACCGGAGTCCCGAAGCTCATCCCGCGCACCCACGACGACTACATCTACTCGTTCCGCGCGAGCAACGACATCTGCGGCGTGACCGCGGAGACGGTGTTCCTCGTGGCCCTGCCCGCGGCGCACAACTTCCCGATGAGCTCGCCCGGCAGCTTCGGCGTGCTCCGCGCGGGCGGGCACGTCGTCCTGGCCCGCAAACCCGGCCCGGACGTGGCCTTCGCGCTCATCGAGGCCGAGCGCGTCACGCTCACCGCCGTCGTGCCGCCGCTGGCCGCGGTGTGGCTCGACTCCGCCGAGACCACCGAGCACGACCTGTCCAGCCTGCAGGTGCTGCAGATCGGCGGGGCCAAGTGCCCCGAGGAACTGGCCCGCCGGGTGCGGCCCGCGACGGGGGCGCAGCTGCAGCAGGTGTTCGGCATGGCCGAGGGGCTGGTGAACTACACGCGGCTGGACGACCCGGACGAGGTCGTGCTCACCACCCAGGGCCGACCGATCTCCCCGGACGACGAGGTCCTCGTCGTCGACGACGAGGACCGGCCCGTGCCCACCGGGGAAGTCGGCCACCTGCTCACCCGCGGCCCGTACACGATCCGGGGCTACTACCGCGCCGAGGAGCACAACGCCCGCGCGTTCACCCCGGAGGGCTTCTACCGCACCGGGGACCTCGTGCGGCTGACCGCGGGCGGCAACATCGTCGTCTCCGGACGTGCCAAGGAGCAGATCAACCGCGGCGGCGAGAAGATCGCGGCCGAGGAGGTGGAGAACCACCTCGTGGCCCACCCCGCGGTGCGCGACGCCGCCGTGGTGCCCGTGCCGGACCAGTACCTGGGCGAGCGGACCTGCGCGTTCGTCATCGCCCGCACCGACCCGCCGAAGGCCCGCGAGCTGATCTCCTTCGTCCGCGGGCGCGGGCTCGCCGGCTACAAGGTGCCGGACCGCGTCGAGTTCGTCGCGGAGTTCCCGCACACCGGCGCGGGCAAGACCAGCAAGAAGGAGTTGCGCGCGGTGATCGAGCGGGAGCTGCTCCCGGCGGTGCTGGAGCGCTCCGCCGAGGGGGAGGGGAAGTAGCGTGGCGCTGCCGAGGATCGCACCGTACCCGGTGCCCGACGAGCTGCCGGAGAACCGGGTCCCGTGGCGGCCCGACCCCGCCCGCGCCGTCCTGCTGATCCACGACATGGAGCAGCACTTCGTCGGCGCGTTCGAGCGGGACGCCGACCCGCTGCGCCGGGTCGTGCCGAACATCCGGCGGCTGCGCGCGCAGGCCCGCCGCTGCGGCGTGCCCGTGGTGTACTGCGCGCAACCCGGCGGGCAGACCCGCCGGCAGCGCGGGCTGCAGTGGGACTGGTGGGGTCCCGGACTGGCCGCCAGCGACGAGTCCGGCATCATCCCGGAGCTCGCCCCCGCAGCCGACGACGTGCTGCTGACGAAGTGGCGCTACAGCGCGTTCCAGCACACCTCGCTGGCAGACCGGATGCGGCAGTGGGGTCGCGACCAGCTCGTCGTCACCGGAGTCTACGGCCACATCGGGTGCCTGCTCACCGCGGCCGAGGCCTTCCAGCTGGACCTGCCCGCGTTCCTCGTCGCCGACGGGATCGCGGACTTCTCCGCGGAGGACCACCGCATGGCGCTGGACTACGCGGCCAAGCGCTGCGCCGTCGTGGGATCGACCGGCTGGATCACCGAGGAGCTCGCCGGCACCACCGTTCCCGCCGGGCACGTGCGGCCCGTGGTCGGCGAGGACGCCTGAACGAGCGAGCGACGAGAGGGGAGAGCATGCCGGAGACGGCAGGAACCGGTGCGCTGAGCCGCGGGGAGGTGCGGGAGCACGTCGCCGAGCTGCTGCAGGAGAGCGCCGCGGAGATCGGCGACGAGGACGACCTGCTCGACTGGGGCCTCGACTCGATGCGGATCATGGCGCTCGTCGAGAAGCTGCGCGCCCGGGGCGTGCAGGTCGGCTTCGCCGACCTCGGCGAGACGACCACGTTGCGCCAGTGGTGGGAGGTCCTCGGCCTCTGAACCGGCGCGGTGCTGCGGTGCTGCCGGGGAGGGCCGCTCCGGCCCCTCCGCGCTGCCTCCGCGCGCCCCGGAACCCGCCCGCGCCGCCGCGGGCCCGCCCTCGCACGCGGGCCCGCGGCGGCCGGTGGTCCCGCGGCGGCCGGGTCACTCCTCCCGGGCGGCCCGCAGCGCCGGGCGCAGCGCCTCCAGCACCTCGGGGTCCTCGATCGTCGACGGCACCGCCGTCCGGTCGGCGTCGGCGATCTCCCGCATCGACTTGCGCAGGATCTTGCCCGAACGGGTCTTCGGCAGCGCGTCCACCACGGCGACACCGCGCGGGGTGGCGATCGCGCCGACGCGGTTGCGCACGCTCTCGGTCAGCTCCGCGGCGACCGCCTCCGCCGAGTCCGCCGCCCCGGCCTTGAGCACCACGAGCCCGTACGGCACCTGGCCCTTGAGCGGGTCGTGCACCCCGATCACCGCGCACTCGGCCACCGCCGGGTGCTCGGCCAGCACGGCTTCCATCGCGCCGGGGGAGAGGCGGTGGCCCGCCGTGTTGATCACGTCGTCGGTGCGGCCGAGGACGAACACGTAACCGTCCTCGTCGACGTAGCCGCCGTCGCCCGTGGCGTAGTAACCCGGGTAGCTCGCCAGGTACGACTCCCGGAAGCGCTCGTCGTCGCCCCACAGCGTCGGCGCCGTGCCCGGCGGCAGCGGCAGCCGCAGGCACAGCGCCCCCTCGGTGCCGGTGGGAACCTCCGCGCCGGACTCGTCGAGCACCCGCACGTCGTAGCCCGGCATCGGGACCGTGGGGGAGCCGGCCTTGAGCGGCATCGGTTCGAGCCCGCGCGGGTTGGCGCAGATCGGCCAGCCCGTCTCGGTCTGCCACCAGTGGTCGACCACCGGCACGCGCACCTTCTCGCCGGCCCAGTGGTACGTCTCCGGGTCGAGGCGCTCCCCGGCGAGGAAGAGGCTGCGCAGGCCGGACAGGTCGTGGCGGTGCATCAGCTCGGCGTCCGGATCGGCCTTGCGGATCGCCCGGAACGCCGTCGGAGCGGTGAACAGCACCCGCACGCCGTGCTCGGCGATGACCCGCCAGAACGCGCCCGCGTCCGGGGTGCCCACCGGCTTGCCCTCGTAGAGCACCGTGGTCGCGCCGACCAGCAGCGGCGCGTAGACGATGTAGGAGTGGCCGACGACCCACCCCACGTCGGAGGCCGTCCAGAACACGTCACCGGGGTGGATGTCGTAGATGTTCGGCAGCGACCAGGCCAGCGCGACTGCGTGCCCCCCGTTGTCGCGGACCACGCCCTTCGGCCGCCCCGTGGTGCCCGAGGTGTGCAGCACGTAGAGCGGATCGGTGGCCGCCACCGGGACGCACTCGGCCGGGTGCGCGTCCCGCAGGGCCTCGTCCCAGTCCAGGTCGCGCGGGCCCGGTTCGGCCGGGGACTGCGGACGCTGCACGAGCAGCACGCGGTCCGGCTGGTGGGTCGTGCGGCTCAGCGCCTCGTCGACGATGGGTTTGTACGGCACGACCCGCTGCGGTTCGATCCCGCACGAACCGGCGACGATCACCTTCGGCTGGGCGTCCTCGATGCGCGCTGCCAGCTCGTCCGGGGCGAACCCGCCGAAGACCACCGAGTGCACCGCCCCGATCCGCGCGCAGGCGAGCATCGCCACGATCGCCTGGGGGATCATCGGGAGGTAGAGCACGACGCGGTCACCGCGCGCCACCCCCTGCTCGCGCAGCGCGCCCGCGCACCGCGCGACCCGGTCGAGCAGCTCGCGGTAGCTCCACGTCTCCGCCGCCGCTGCGACCGGCGAGTCCCACACCACCGCCGGCTGGTCGCCGCGGCCGTCGCGGACGTGCCGGTCGAGCGCGTTGAAGCAGGTGTTCATCCGCCCGTCGGGGAACCAGCGGTAGAACGGCGCGTTCCCGTCGTCGAGCGCCCGGGTCGGCTCGGTGTCCCAGTCGATCGCCCGGGCCGCGCGCAGCCAGAAGCGCTCGGGGTCGTGCAGGCTTTCGTGGTGCAGATCGGCATAACCCGCCATCGGCAACCTCCGCGGGAACGGTGGGGAACGGATCCCCGTGTCCTACCGCACGCCCGCAGGTGATGCCAGGGGGCGGCCCGCGGCGGGCTCCCGGGCCCGCACGGGGGCCCGGGGTGGCCCCCGGGGCGGTGTCCGGCCGGGCGCTCCGCCCGGTGCCCGGTGCAGCTGTTCGGTCCGGCGCTCGCGTGATCGGCGCCGCGCTCGCGCTCGGCGACGCGTGGTGTTCGTCCGGCGACTGTTCGTGTCGGGTGCGCGACATGTGGTGGAGGAGTCCGCACAATCGGCGGCGGGACGCCTCGCCGGGCGTTCCGCCGAGGCCGGCGCCGCGGGGAGATGCGGTGCCGGTGCCGCAACGTTCGCCGGTGAGCACGGACGGGAGGTGCTTTCCGCAATGACAGGTGACGGAGCCCGCGACTCCTCCGGGGCCGGTGGGAGCGAAGCCGCCGAGGACCTGCCCACCGCGCTGCACAGCGTGGTGTGGAGCCACGGGCACGCCTACGTGCTCGAAGGACTGAGCGGGGCCCGCTGGGCCGGGGTCGACGACCGCGGCCGACCGTGCTTCCTCACCGACGCCGACCTGCGGCGTCGCGGCTTCACCGTGCAGCGGGCTCGCACGGCCTGAGCGACCGGGCGGTGCGCAGCGCCGCCCCGACTTGCGCCGCGCGTCCCGGACCGCGCCGCGGTGGGGGCGCGCTCGGCGGCCGCTGTTCGATCACCGCGCGGTTGCGCTGCGCACGTCGGTCCCGCACCGGGGCGGTGGGCCGCATGTGCGATCCTCATCCGGGGAGGCGTCGTACCGATGGGCTCGGTACCGGCGGCGGCGCGACACACAGGGGGAGGCCGTGGTGCACGACGCGGACAGCACCACGAACGGCACCGCGCGAGGACCGGCCGAGGAACCGGGGGCGTCGGCGGGCGACCCCGCCGGAACCGGGGACCAGCCCGGCGGCGCCACCGCTGCTTCCGGCGAGGGCGCGCCGATCGAACCCGGCATCGAGCGGATGCGCGAGGTCGCCGTCGGACTCTGGCACGACCCGTGGTTCACCGTGCCGAACCTGCTCAGCGCGATCCGGCTGGGCGGGGTGCCGCTGTTCCTGTGGCTGCTGCTCGGCCCGCAGGCCGACCTGCTGGCCCTGCTCGTCCTCGTCGCCAGCGGTGTGACCGACTGGCTCGACGGGAAGCTGGCGCGGTGGCTCGGGCAGTACAGCCGGCTCGGCGAAGTCCTCGACCCGGTGGCCGACCGCCTCTACATCGTGGCGACGCTGGTCGCCTTCGTGCTGCGCGACGTCGTCCCCTGGTGGATCGCCGCGGTGCTCGTCGGGCGGGACGTGGTGCTGGCGCTGTGCGTGCCGGTGCTGCGCTTCTGCGGATTCCAGCCGCCGGACGTGCACTACCTGGGCAAGGCGGCCACGTTCTGCCTGATGTACGCCTTCCCGATGCTGCTGCTGGTGCAGGAGGACATCGCGCTCAGCGAGGTGCTGCGGCCCATCGCGTACGCGCTGACCTGCTGGGGCGGCGTGCTCTACCTCTGGGCCGGCGTGCTCTACCTGGGGCAGGTGACCGCAGCGCTGCGGGAGGCGGCGCGCGCGGTGCGCGGATGACGCGCCCGGCGCAGCGCGTGTTGCGGGACGTGCCGGTGGGCAATACGCTGCCCGCCGGCGGATGATCTCGCGAGCCCGGCCGGTGACCGGGCTGAGCAGCGCCCCCGAGCAGGAAGGCGGACCCAGTGGCCTCGGAGGAGATCAGGTACACCCAGGAGCACGAGTGGGTGCGCCGCACCGATGCGGAGACCGTGCGCGTCGGCATCACCGACTACGCGCAGCAGCAGCTCGGTGACGTCGTGTTCGTGCAGGTGCCGGACGTGGACGAGGGCGTCGAAGCCGGCGGGGCGATGGGCGAGGTCGAGTCGACCAAGAGCGTGTCGGACCTCTACGCCCCGGTCGGCGGTGTCGTCACCGCCCGCAACGAGGCCCTGCAGGACCGGCCCGAGCTGGTCAACAGCGACCCCTTCGGGCAGGGGTGGCTCGTGGAGCTGCGCTTGGCGGACGTCGCCGAGTGGGACGTGCTGCTCGACGCCGAGGCCTACCAGCGGCTGATCGAGCAGGAATGACCGCGCCGCGGCGCGCGTTGATCACTGCGGCGACCGGGACTCCCGCGTACTCGGGCTGGTGCCGGCGCGGTACGTTGGAATCTCGTTGGCACGATCTATCCGCGTAGAGGAGAGCTCAGGTGAGCCAGAACAGCGGCTCCGGTGACGTCCCACCGGAGCAGTCACCGGAGACCACCTCGGTCTTCAAGCCCTTCTCGGAGCAGGACGGCACCGAGAGCGCCCCGCAGACCGAGTCCGCGGGCTCAGGGGTCGACGCGCTGCCGGCCGGGTCGGCGCTGCTGGTGGTGAAGCGCGGTCCGAACGCGGGCTCGCGGTTCCTGCTGGACCGGGAGACCACCAGCACGGGGCGGCACCCGGACAGCGACATCTTCCTCGACGACGTCACGGTCTCGCGCCGGCACGCCGAGTTCCGGCGCGAGGGCAACGACTTCGTCGTCGTCGACGTCGGCAGCCTCAACGGCACCTACGTCAACCGGGAACCGGTGGACACCTCGGTGCTGGCCAACGGTGACGAGGTGCAGGTCGGCAAGTTCCGGTTGGTGTTCCTGACCGGGCCGGCCGACGGGGGACAGAGCGCGCGCTGAAGCGGCAGCGGACCTGAACGCGGGGCGACGCCGGTGAGCGGGCGCCGCCCCGAGCGGTGCGAGTGTCGCCGCCGAGGCGCGACTGCGCGGCCCGGTCGGCCTTCGCGTCCACCGCCGCCCGCGGGGCGGTGTAGGGTGACGAGCGCTGCCGTCGGTCGGGAACCCGCGGCGATCCGCCGAGCGGGGGGTTGCGACGGGCCCGCGCCTCCCGTCGGGGCGGTGCGCAGTGGAGGACGGACGGCTGGGCGCGTCCGCCGTATCGCGGGTAGCGTCGGAAGCGTCGGTGCGCGATCCTCGACAGGGATGTCACGCTTCGGCGCGCTGGAGGAGGCGATGTGACGATGAGCAGCGAGATGCGCGTCGTCGGCGTGCGCGTGGAACTACCGGCCAACCAGCCGATCCTGCTGCTGCGGGAGACGGAGGGTGAGCGGTACCTGCCGATCTGGATCGGCTCGGTGGAGGCGACCGCCATCGCGCTGGAGCAGCAGGGGGTGCGGCCGGCGCGTCCGCTGACGCACGACCTGCTCAAGGATGTGATCGGTGCCCTGGGGCGTGATCTCGAGCAGGTGCGTATCACGGATCTGCAGGAGGGGACGTTCTTCGCCGAACTCGTCTTCGACGGGGACGTGCGGGTGTCGGCGCGGCCGAGCGACTCGGTGGCTCTGGCCCTGCGCGCCGGCGTGTCCATCCACGCCGACGAAGCGGTGCTGGACGAGGCAGGTCTGATCATCCCGGACGAGCAGGAAGACGAAGTGGAGAAGTTCCGCGAGTTCCTGGATTCGGTCTCACCGGAGGACTTCCGCGGCGCGGACACGTGACCGCGCGAGGACGATCGCGGAGCGACGGGGCCCTCGGCGCGGTCGAGGGCCCCGTCGTCGTCGCGCTCCCCGCCGTCGCGGTCCCTCGCCCGCGTGTGGCGGGGTGCGGCCCGGAGGGGAGGCCGGGGGCGGCGCGGAGGCCCCGCCGCTGTTGATCTTCTCCGGCGTGGTCCGCGCGTCGCGTTGACCGCCCACACCGGGCGGCCTACTGTCGAATTGCGCGAATCGCTCCGGTGTCGTTTTCGCTGGCAGTCGTGGGGGATCGGGACAGCAGGGAGGTCCCGGCTGCTGGCGCCGAGGCGGGTGCTGGCGGGCACCCGGGCGCGTCGGCTGCCGGGACCGGCAGCCGGGCCGGAGCAGATTCGCCGAACGCACCGGACCGGATTCGTCGGCAGCGTGCCGGACGAGGGGAGGCAGGCGTGGTCGAGCAAGCGCCCGAGCGGGGTTCCGCAGGGGAAGAGGACGAGTCGCCTGGTGCGCCGTCCGCTGGGACCGCTGCGACCGGTGCGCCCCCGATGCCCGGCGGGGGCGGCGCGACGGAGGAATCGTCCCCGCACGGGGCCGGCGGAATGCTGCCCGAGGACTCGGTCTCCGACGAGCTCGTCGGTTTCCGGGGAGCGGCGGCGTGCCAGATCGCGGGCATCACCTACCGCCAGTTGGACTACTGGGCGCGCACGAAGCTCGTGGGCCCGTCGATCCGCAGCGCCACCGGTTCGGGTTCGCAGCGGCTCTACTCGTTCAAGGACATCCTCGTGCTCAAGGTGGTCAAACGGCTGCTGGACACGGGGGTGTCGCTGCACAACATCCGGCTGGCCGTGGACCACCTGCGCAGCAGGGGGGTGCGCGACCTGGCGGGGCTCACGTTGTTCAGCGATGGCACCACCGTCTACGAGTGCACCTCCCCCGAGGAGGTCGTCGACCTGCTGCAGGGCGGGCAGGGCGTCTTCGGGATCGCCGTGAGCGGGGCGATGCGCGAGATCACCGGGACGATCCACGAGTTCCCCGCCGAACGCGCCGACGGCGCGCTGGTCGAACCGCTCGAGGAGGACGAGCTCTCCCGCCGGCGGCGGGACCGGCGCACCGGGTGACCGCGGGCCCGGGGCCGCGGTCCCGGCGGGGACGGGCGCACCGCGCGCTCGCGCCGGTGCGCACCGTCAAGCAGGTGTGCGTCAGCTGACAGCCCCTCGGGCGGGAGCGCCTGATCAGGTATGCTCACGGCATCGCTGACCCCGTGCGGGAGAGTTCGGCTCGAGCGATCGAGTCGGCGCCGAAGGAGCAAATCTCCCCATCAACCTCTCAGGCCACTGGACCGCGCGGGCGAGATGCCTCTGGAAAGAGGGTGCGGCGACGGCGGCGCACCCCGCCGACGGTGCAAGTCCGGCCGGACCGCCGGACGAAGCTCTCAGGCGTTCGCGCAGCGAACAGTGACAGAGGGGGAGAGTCGGCAGCACGCTGGTGTTGCCGCCCCCTTGTTCGCCGCGAAGATTGAGGTTGGGCGATGACCGACGTGACCCACGACCGCATTCCACTCGCCGCGCTGGAGCACGGGACTCCGTTCGCCGATCGGCACGTCGGGCCGACGCCGGCCGAACTCGCCCGGATGCTCGACGTGGTCGGGGTCGGTTCCCTCGAGGAACTGGCAGACAAAGCCGTGCCCAGCGGAATCCGTGAGCGGGACCTGCAGCTCGAGCTGCCGGAACCGGCCACGGAAGCCCAGGCGCTCGCGGAGCTGCGCGACCTCGCGCAGCGCTGCACCCCGCGCACCCAGATGATCGGGCTCGGCTACTACGACACGATCACCCCCGGCGTGATCCTGCGCAACGTGCTGGAGAACCCCGCCTGGTACACGGCCTACACGGCTTACCAGCCGGAGATCTCGCAGGGGCGGCTGGAAGCCCTGCTGAACTTCCAGACGATGGTCTCGGACCTGACGGGGGTGCCGGTCGCCAACGCCTCCATGCTGGACGAGTCCACCGCTGCCGCCGAGGGCATGACGCTGGTGCGGCGCGGCGGCAAGGCCAAGTCGCCGCGGTTCGTCGTCGATGCCGACACGCTGCCGCAGACCGTGGAAATCCTGCGCACCCGCGCGGAACCGCTCGGCATCGAGCTGGAGGTCGCCGACCTGTCGCAGGGCGCGAGCGGTCTGCCGGACGGCGAGTTCTTCGGCGCGCTGCTGGCCTACCCGGGCGCCTCCGGCGCCGTCCGGGACCAGGAGGAGGTGCTCGCGGAGATCCACCGCCGCGGGGCGCTGGCCGTGGTCGCCACCGACCTGCTGGCCCTGACGCTGCTGCGCGCCCCCGGTGAGATCGGCGCCGACGTCGTCGTCGGCAACACCCAGCGCTTCGGCGTGCCGCTCGGGTTCGGCGGCCCGCACGCCGGGTTCATGGCCGTGCGCAAGGGCCTGGAGCGGCAGCTGCCGGGACGTCTCGTCGGCGTGAGCGTCGACACGGACGGCAACCAGGCCTACCGGCTGGCACTGCAGACCCGCGAGCAGCACATCCGCCGCGAGAAGGCCACGAGCAACATCTGCACCGCGCAGGTGCTGCTGGCGGTCATGGCGGGCATGTACGCCGTCTACCACGGCCCGGCGGGCCTGCGGAACATCGCCACCCGGGTGCACCGGATGGCGGCCGTGCTGTCCGCCCGCCTGCGCCAGGGCGGGGTCGAGGTCGTCGAGGACGCCTTCTTCGACACGGTGCTGGCCCGCGTGCCCGGGCGCGCCGACGAGGTCGTGGCCGCCGCGCGCGCGGAGGGCATCAACCTGCGCAGGGCCGATGCGGACCACGTGGGCATCGCCTGCGACGAGAGGACGACCCGGCAGGACCTGCGCGGCGTGTGCGCCGCGTTCGGCCTCACCGCCGAGCTCGGCGAGCTGGACGAGCTGGACACCGGCACCGCGGACGCGCTGCCGCGCCCGCTCGAGCGCACGTCCGAGTACCTGACCCACCCGGTGTTCCACCGCCACCAGTCGGAGACCTCGCTGCTGCGCTACCTGCGGGAGCTCTCCGACAAGGACGTCGCGCTGGACCGCAGCATGATCCCGCTGGGCTCGTGCACGATGAAGCTCAACGCCACCACCGAGATGGAGCCGGTCACCTGGCCCGAGTTCGGCGACCTGCACCCGTTCGCGCCCGCGGAGGACGCCGAGGGGATGCTGCGGATCGTCGACGACCTCCAGCGGTGGCTGGCCGACATCACCGGCTACGACGCGGTGAGCGTGCAGCCCAACGCGGGCAGCCAAGGCGAGTTCGCCGGTCTGCTGGCCATCCGCGCCTACCAGCAACAGCGCGGGCAGGAGCAGCGGGACGTCTGCCTGATCCCGGCCAGCGCGCACGGCACCAACGCCGCCAGCGCCACCATGGCCGGGTTGCGCGTGGTCGTCGTGCGCTGCGACGACTCGGGCAACGTCGAGATGGAGCACCTGCGGGAGCTCGCGGCCAAGCACGCCGACGACCTCGCCGCGATCATGATCACCTACCCGTCCACGCACGGCGTGTACGAGGACACCGTGCGGGAGGTGTGCGGCGTCGTCCACGAGGCGGGCGGTCAGGTCTACGTCGATGGGGCGAACCTCAACGCCCTCATCGGGCTGGCCCGGATGGGCAAGTTCGGCGCGGACGTGTCCCACCTGAACCTGCACAAGACGTTCTGCATCCCGCACGGGGGCGGCGGTCCCGGTGTGGGCCCGATCGGCGTGCGCGAGCACCTCGCCCCGTTCCTTCCGAACCACCCGCTGCAGCCGCAGGCCGGTCCGGAGACCGGGGTCGGTCCGATCAGCGAAACCCCGTGGGGGAGCGCGTCGATCCTGCCGATCTCCTGGGCGTACGTGCGGATGATGGGTGCCGACGGGCTGCGCCGGGCCACGTTGACCGCGGTCGCGGCGGCGAACTACGTGGCGCGGCGCCTGGACCACTACTTCCCGGTGCTCTACACCGGCAAGGACGGCTACGTGGCCCACGAGTGCATCCTCGACCTGCGGCCGATCAGCAAGAGCAGCGGCGTCTCGGTGGACGACGTGGCCAAGCGGCTCGCCGACTACGGCATCCACGCGCCGACCATGTCCTTCCCGGTCAACGGCACGCTCATGGTGGAGCCGACCGAGAGCGAGGACCTCGCCGAGCTCGACCGGTTCTGCGAGGCCATGATCCAGGTCCGCACCGAGATCGACAAGGTCACCGCCGGTCAGTGGCCGGCCGAGGACAACCCGCTGGTGCACGCGCCGCACACCGCCGCCTCGCTGGCCGGTGACTGGCCGCACGCCTACAGCCGGCAGGAGGCGGCCTACCCGATGGGCACGGGGGTGACCTCCAAGGTCTGGCCGGCGGTGCGCCGCGTCGACGGGGCGCGCGGGGACCGCCACCTGGTCTGCTCGTGCCCGCCGCTGTCGGCCTACGAGAGCTGAGGTCCTCCGCGGGGCGTGTGCGCCTTCCTTCCCAGGGCAGTCGCGCACGCGCCCCGCGCGGGCGCCCGTCCCGGATTCCGCCGCACGGCGGATTTGCGTGCGGCGATGGGAGCATGACACGGTTGCCCTTTTACGTGACGGCTCCGAGAGGAATGGGGCGAATCATGCTCACCATCAGTGAGAGTGCCGCGGAGGTCATCAAGCTGGTCCTGATCGGCGGTGACTCTCCGGAAGGGTCCGGGCTGCGCATCGCGGCCAGCGGCGACGGGTTGCAGGCCGCGGTCGCGGACGAGCCGGAAGCCCAGGACCAGGTGGTCGAGCGGGACGGGGTCCGTGTGTTCCTGGAACAGCACGCTGCTTCCGTGCTCTCGGACAAGACGCTCGACGCGGAACGCGACGACAATGGTGAGTTGAGCCTGGCCGTCCGCGAGGACTGACACCACTGACGTCATCGGCCGTCGGCGGCGCGCGTTCCCGCCCGGAACCGCCGCCGGCGGCTTTCACGCATCGCGTCCCAGCGGCGCACGGCCGCCCGGCGCGATGGTGCACGCGCCCGGTGCCGCGGTGCGCGAGCGTCGTGGGCAGCAGCCATGGTGGTCGGGACGGCTGACGACGTCAACACCCGCAGCGGGCCCGCTGGCCGGGCCGCCGATGGGGCCGGGCCGCTGCGGCGGACCCGTCCGCGGCGCCGGGCCTCCCCGCCCGGCTCAGGCGCGGGCGCCGTCGGCGTGCTGCCGGCCCCAGGTGCGGATCTCCTCGCAGGCGGCGATGATCCGCTGCCGCAGCCCGTCGGCCTCCTCGGCGAAGGCGCGCTGCCGGCGCACGTACTCGGCCCGTCCCTGCGCGGTCTCGATGGGCACCGGTGCGAAACCGAGCTCCCGGAAGTCGTACGGGCTGGCGCGCATGTCCAGTTCCCGCACGCGCATCGCCAGGTCGAAGCAGTCCGCGGTCAACTCCGCGGGGACGAACGGGTCGAGCTTGTAACACCACTTGAAAAGATCCATGTTGCCGTGGAGGCACCCCGGCTGCTCGCTCCGGACCTGGTCGGCGCGGCTGAGCTGGAACTCGTTGCGCGGACGCGCCTGCTCGGTGAAGAACCGGAACGCGTCGAAGTGCGTGCACGTGATCCGCATCGACTCGACGACCTCGTCGGTGCCGGTGTGGCCGAGCCGCAGCGGCCACTCGGCGTGCCGCACATCACCGGGCCGCGTGCGGTAGAGCATGGCCCACTCGTGCAGGCCGAAGCAGCCCAACCTCGCCGGGCGCGCGGCCGTGGCGGACAGCAGGTCGTGGACGAACTCGACGGTTTCCCGGCGCTTGGCGGTCAGCGCAGCCGGGTCGATCGCCACGCCTTCGGGCAGCTCGGTGAACCCCGAGCGCTCGAGGAACTCGGTCCCGCCGGCGAGCGCGACGCCGACGCCGGGCTGCCAGCGCTCCAACCGGGAGGGGCGGTAGGAGTAGTAGGTCCAGAGGAAGTCCCAGATCGGGTGCTTCTCGCCGCGGCGCTGCCGCTCGCGGTGCGGCCGCGTCCACTGCTCGACGCGCTCGGCGTGGGCCCGCTGCCGCGCGCGCCACTCGGATTCGCTCAGCACCCGCATCGCCCACCAGCTTAGGGAGTCCGCGGACCGGCTGGCGCAGTGGATCCGGTGGAACCGGCGGTGCGCCCCCGGGCGGGGGCGCACCCCGCGGTCTCCGGTGCGGGGAGGTCAGACCGCTGCCGCGCCGGCCACGTGCGTGCCGTCGCGCACGGTGCCGACGTACTCCTCGACGAGGTCCTCGAGCGCGACGACGCCGGTGATCGTCCCGCCGTCGTCGACGGCGATGCCCAGGTGGCTGCCGGTCCGGCGCAGCGCGGCCAGGGCCTCGTTGAGCCGGGAGCCGGTCGACACGTTCGGCAGCTGCCGGATCCGCTCCGCGGGCACCGCGGTCCCGCTCGGACCGCAGACCTGGTCCAGCACGTCCTTGACGTGCAGGTACCCGCGCGGGCGCCCGCGCGGTCCGCGCACCGGGAAGCGGGAGAACCCGGTTTCGGACACGGCCCGCTCGACCTCGCCGAGGGTGGGGCGCTCGGACAGCGTGCGCACGTCGTCCAGCGGTACGACCACGTCGCTGACGTGGTGCTGCACCGAGGACAGCGTCTGGGCCAGGCGCCGGTGCTCGGCCTGCTCCAGCAGGCCCTCGCGCCGGGACTGCACCAGCAGCTCGGCCAGTTCCTCCGAGGTGTAGGCGGTTTCCAGCTCGTCCTTCGGGGTGATCCGCAGCAGTCGCAGCACCCCGTTGGCGAGCGCGTTGAACACGGCGATCAGCGGTCGGGCGATCGCGGTGAATCCCACCAGCGCGGGCACGAGCCACAGCGCGAGCCGCTCCGGGTCGGAGATGGCGAGGTTCTTCGGCACCATCTCGCCGACGAGCACGTGCAGCACGACCACCATCGCCATGGCGACGGTGAAGGCGATGGCGTGCAGCACCGCCTCCGGGATCCCCAGCGGGCCGAGCACCACTTCCAGCTGCGCGGCCACGGCGGGTTCGCCGAGCCGGCCCAGTCCCAGCGAGCACAGCGTGATGCCGAGCTGGGCGCTGGCGAGCATGAGCGAGCCCTCCTGGCTCGCCTTGATCACCGTGCGGGCGCGGCCGACCCCTTGCTCGCGCAGGGCCTCCAACCGATCCTTCCGGGACGAGAGCAGGGAGAACTCGGCACCGACGAACAGGGCGTTGAGCAGCAGCAGCGCCAGTGCCAGCAGGATCGCGGACGTCTCGCTCATCGCACCTCCTGCACCTGCGCGGAAACCGGCGCGCTGACCCGGGTCAGCGCCAGGCGGTCCACCCGGTTGCGGTCCATGCGGCGCACGGTCAGGCGCCAGTCGCCGATCGCCACGGAATCACCGATGTGCGGGATGCGTCCGAGCTCGGCCAGGATCAGGCCGGCAACGGTTTCGTAGTCCCCGTCGGGCATGGTGAAACCGGTGGACTCGGCGAGCTCGTCGGGCCGCAGCAGCCCGGACACGATCCAGGTGTTCTCCGCGAGCTTCCGCACCGGGGAGGCCTCCCCGGTGTCGTGCTCGTCGCGGACGTCGCCGATGATCTCCTCCACCGCGTCTTCCAGGGTCACGATGCCGGCGGTGCCGCCGTACTCGTCGACGACGACGGCCAGCTGCAGGCCCGAGCCGCGCAGCCGGTTGAGCAGCGAGTCGCCGTCGAGGCTCTCGGGCACGCGCGGCACGGGCCGCACGAGCGAGCCGACCCGCGTCTGCGCCCGCCGGTCCGCGGGCACGCCGAAGGCCTGCTTGACGTGCACGACGCCGTGCACCTCGTCGAGGTCCCCGCTGTGCACGGGGAAGCGGGAGTGGCCGGTGCGGCGCGCGGTCTCCAGCAGCTCGACGACGCTCGAATCCGTGGACAGCGCCTCCACGCGCACGCGCGGGGTCATCACCTCCTCCGCGGTGCGCTCGCCGAAGCGCAGCGAGCGGTCCATGAGCTGCGCGGTGGCGGCGTCGAGGGTGCCGTGCTCGGCGCTGGAGTGGACGATCGCCCCGAGCTCGTCGGCCGAGCGCGCCGAGCGCAGTTCCTCCTGCGGTTCGATGCCGAAGCGGCGCACCACCCAGTTCGCGCTGTTGTTCATGCCGTTGATCAGCCAGCGGAACACGCGCGAGAACGCCCCGTGGTAGGCGGAGACCAGCCGTGCGGTGCGCAGCGGGCGCGCGATGGCCATGTTCTTCGGGACCATCTCGCCGAAGACCATCGACAGTCCCGTGGCGAGCAGGATCGCCAGCGCCAGCGACGCGGCTCCCGCCGCGGAGCCGGGCAGTCCCGCGGCCAGCGCGACCGGCCGGATGAGCTCGCCGATCAACGGCTCGGCCACGTAGCCGGTGGCGAGCGTGGTGATCGTGATCGCGACCTGGGCGCCGGAGAGCTGGAACGACAGGCTTCCGTGCGCTTTGCGCACGGAACGGGAACGGCGATCGCCCACCTGGTGGACGTTCGCGTCCACGGTGCTGCGGTCGAGGGAGGTGAGGGAGAACTCGGCGGCCACTGCTGCGCCGGTGCCCAGGGTGAGCACGACGACGAAGAGGAGACCGCCGATCGCTGTGAGAACGTCCATCACCGGCCACCTCGCGGGAGGGCGAGGACTCGGGTGCGGGGGCGGGATGGACTCGCGGGGGCGCCGGGTCTATGACCCGGCCTGGTACTGCCCCCGTCGGGGGATGGTGCCTCGGGCACTGACGTTGTCACTCCTCATCGGGAATAGGGCGTCGTGAAGGGGTCGTCGGGAAAGGGATGACAGTTCCCGGTCCAGTATATCGGGTGTGCACGCGCGGGAAAGCCCGGAGAGATGCGCGTCGCGGTCGCCGTTCCCCGCGCGTGACCGCTGCCGGCTGAGCCCGGATGACCGGGGAGTCGCCGCGCGGGCAACGCCGCTCGGCGGCAACGCGGCGGCCGCGCGGAGCATTCCGCCGCGACCGCGTCCGGGCGGGGTGCTGCGAGTCGGTTACGACATCTCAGCCGTTTCGCAACCTGGGGTGCGGAAACGCCGCGTACAGTCCGCCTGATGCGCAGAGTAAAGTTGTTCCCTCGCAAGGGGGTATAAATCGGAATGATCACGCGTGTTGATTACATGGAGTGATCGACCGGTCTCCCTCGTGGTGGAACGATTCCTGGGCACTCATCGGTGTGGCCAGCCACCCCGGATACGTCGCGCTTCGCGCGTGCGCGCCGCGCCCGCGCGCCAGTCGCGCAGCGTCTCCTGCGTGGTCTAGTCCAAAACCCCGGGACGCGGCCGGACCGAGCCGACAGGCGGCAGAACTGACAGGCGGCTACCGCCGCCCGTGACACGAGAGGACGTGATCGTGAGTACCACGGTTGCGGACGCGCCGCAGCGGGGGTTCTTCGGGCACCCCCGCGGGCTGCAAACGCTGTTCTTCACCGAGATGTGGGAGCGCTTCTCCTACTACGGCATGCGGGCGATCCTCGCGTACTACCTGTACACCGCCGTTTCCGAGGGCGGGCTCGGCATCCCGCAGTCCACCGCGCTGGCCGTGGTCAGCGGCTACGGCGCCTCGGTGTACATGTCCGGCATCCTCGGCGGCTGGCTGGCCGACCGCGTGATCGGCGCGCAGCGCTCGGTGCTCTACGGCGGCTTCATCATCATGCTCGGCCACGTCTGCCTCGCGCTGCCCGGCGGACTGCCGACGCTGCTGGGCGGCATGTTCCTGCTCGTGCTCGGCACCGGTCTGCTCAAGCCGAACGTCTCGAACATCGTCGGCGGGCTCTACGGCGACCACGACACGCGCCGCGACGCCGGGTTCTCCATCTTCTACATGGGCATCAACATCGGTGGCTTCGCCGCCCCGCTCATCTGCGGCTGGCTCGGCGAGAAGGTCAACTGGCACGCCGGTTTCGGTGCCGCCGCCGTGGGCATGGCCTTCGGCCTGATCCAGTACGTGCTCACCCGCCGCAACCTCGGCACCGCCGGCCTGCACCCGGTCAACCCGCTGCCCGCCGAGCGCAAGAGCGGCGTGCTCGGCCGGGCCGCCGGCATCGTCGTGCTGCTCGTCGCCGTCCTCGGCGGGCTCGCCGCCACCGGGGTGCTCGGCCTGGAAGGCCTGGTCACCCTGATCAGCGTGCTCTCCGCGGTGCTGCCGATCGGCTACTTCGCCGTGATCCTCTCCAGCAGGCAGATCACCCGGACCGAACGGCAGCGGATGATCGCCTACATCCCGCTGTTCCTGGCCACGGCGCTGTTCTTCCTGCTGTTCGAGCAGCAGCCGAACACCCTGGCGGCGCTGGCCAAGGAGGACACCCAGCTCGACTTCTTCGGGTTCCACATCCCGGCCTCGTGGTTCCAGTCGGTGAACGCGTTGTCCATCATCGTGCTGGCGCCGGTGTTCGCCGCCCTGTGGGTGAAGATGGCCGACCGGCAGCCGAACACGCCGCAGAAGTTCGTCGGCGGTCTGGTCTGCGTCGGCATCGCGTTCCTGTGGGTGGTGCTGTCCAAGACCGCCGCGGGCGGCGGTGACCACTTCGCGCTCATGCTCGCGGCCGTCTTCGTGATCCTGACCCTCGGCGAGCTCATGCTCTCCCCGGTCGGCCTGTCGGTGACCACGAAGCTCGCGCCGGCCGCGTTCTCCTCGCAGGCGATGGCGCTGTACTTCCTCGCCCCGGCGATGGGGCAGGGGCTGGGCGCCCAGGTCGTCAACTACTTCACCGTGGGCAACCAGCAGCTGTACTTCGGCGTCATCGGCGCGGCCACCATCGCCTGCGCCGCGCTGCTGCTCCTCGCCGCGCGGTCGATCAAGCGCTACATGCACGGCGTGCTCTGATCGCGCCGCCGCGCGGGTGCCGGGGCTCCGCGTCGGCACCCGCACGGCGCGTTCAGCCGAGCGGGCCCACCAGCGGCAGCTCCACCGAGCGCTGGGCCGCGGAGTCCTCGCCGGGGTCCGGCGGGGCGTGCCCGGGGACGCTGCGGTCGTGCGGCGGAACCGCGCCGTCCACCAGGTAGTCCGCCCCGATGCGGTCCACCCGCGCGTTGCCGGCCAGCGCGAACACCCCGTGCTTGCCGGCGTTCCGCTCGGTGATCATCACCGAGGACGGCAGCGCGCGGTGCATGGCCAGCGCCCCCTCGTGCGGGGTGGCCACGTCGTGCTCGGAGTTGATCACCAGCACCGGCGGCAGGCCTTCCCCGGTGATCTCGACCGGCTCCCGCGACGGTGCGGCCCACGTCCGGCAGGGCGCCACGGTCCAGCTGTTGTACCAGGCGGCCAGCGGGTGGTCCGCGGCCATCTCGGTGGCGTCGCGCTCCCACTCGGAGCGGCGCGCGGGCCACGGGCTGTCGGCGCACTCGACGGCGTTGTAGATCGCGTTGGCGTTCTCCGCGGCGCGGTCCTTCGGCTCGACCATGCCGACCAGCGCCCGGTCGTCCCCGCTCCGGAACCGGTCGATCGCCTCGGCCAGCGGCACCCAGTCGCTCTCGCCGTAGAGGGCGTTGAACGTGATCTCGATGAACTCCGACGGGCCGAGCGGGCCGTGCGGCCGCTGCCGCAGTTCCTGCAGCACGCCCCGCCAGTGCTCGCGCACCTGCGCGGCGCTGCTGCCGAGGCCGAGGGCACCGTCGTGCTCGGCGGCCCAGCGGAAGTACCGCTCCAGGCGGTGCTGCACGGCGACGTCCTGGTCGAGGATCGTCTCGTACCACAGGCGCCCGCGCGTCGGGTCCACCGCGCTGTCCAGGATCATCCGGTCGACGCGCTGCGGGTGCAGCTCGCCGTAGACCGCGCCGAGGTACGTCCCGTACGAGTAGCCGAGGTAGCTGATGCGCTGCTCGCCGAGGGCGGCGCGCACCCGGTCCATGTCGCGGGCGTTGTTCGGCGTGGTCAGGTGCGGCAGGTACCGGCCCGCCCGCTCCGCGCAGCCCGCGGCGTAGTCCTCGGCGCGCTGCCAGTTCTCCGCTCGGTCGGCGGGGGAGTCCGGATCGGGCAGCGGTGGCGTCCAGTGCTCCTCCGGGTCGACGCAGCTGATCGGAGCGCTGTGCGCGCTGTGGCGCGTGTCGAACCCGACCAGGTCGTAGTGGTCGCGCACCTCGGCCGGCACCGCGCTCGCGAGGCGGCCGGCGAAGGAGGCGCCGGGCCCGCCCGGGCCGCCGGGGTTGACCACGAGCGCTCCCCGCCGCTGCGCGGGCTCGCGCGCGGGCAGCCGGGACACGAGCAGGCGGATGTGCTCGGCGCCGGGCTCGGAGTAGTCCACCGGCACGTCCACCCAGGTGCAGCGCAGGTCCGGGTGCTGCTCGGCCAGGTCCTGCGGGCACGGACCGAAGTCGGCCGGTGGTGGGGACTGCCCGGCCGGTGCGGCCTGGGCCGGGGCGGTGGTCAGGCTCGCGGCCACCGCCGCCGCGGCGATTCCGGAGCCGATCTTGGCGAGTGCTGAGCGTGCCACGGGCGACCCTCCGTCGTGCGTGATCGAGTCGCGCCGCAGCGTAGTCGATCACGCACGCCCGGGCGCCACCGCGGATCAGGTGCGCGGTGCTCCGGAGCGCTGGCCGGGGGCGAGCAGCTCCTCGTCCAGGTCCTCGAGCAGCTGCTCGATCCGGTCGAGCCAGTGCAGGCTGCGGTGCAGCGACGTGGGTCCCGCGGGCAGGGCTTCGGCCAGGTCGTGCAGCGATTCCCCGGCCTGGCGGGCGGCCTCCTGCGCCGCGCCGAACTCCTGCTGGGCCTCGGCGGTCAGCGCCTCGGCGGCATCGGCCAGCGCCCACAGCAGCTCGGCCAGCCGCCCGCGCGTGTCCTCGTCGGTCATGTCGACGGTGGGCGGCAGCGACACGGCGAGGTTGCGCACGTAGTAGGCGCACCCGCTCAGGATCGTCACCGAGCGCTGCAGATCGCTGCGCCGCGAGCGGAAGCGGTAGCTGGTCAGCGGGCGCGCGCTGGTGACCACCTGCTGCAACCGGTCGTCGATGTCGCGGACGGACCCGCGCAGGCTGGAGACGCCGCCTTCCGCGTCGATGCTCGTTCCCGTCTCGCGCAGGAACGTCCGCAGCGACAGCAGCATCTCCTCGATGTTGTCCCGGACCTGGTCGCGGGTGCGGGTCGGCAGGATGAACAGCGCGGACAGGATGCCCGCTCCCGCACCGATGGCCGTTTCGGCCAGCCGCACCTCGAGCACGCCGATGTTGAACGTGCCGAGCATGTCGTAGAGGGCGCCGAGCAGCGTGGTGATGAAGAACGTCATCGCCGCGTAGGAGTAGCCGGCGAAGTAGAACGCCAGGAACAGGCAGCAGAGGATCACCGCGATCTGCGCGGTCTGGTGCCCGCCGATCTGGATGGCCACGAGGATGCCCGCCACGACGCCGAACAGGGTGCCCGCGGTGCGCTGCCACGCGCGCACGAGGAGGTCACCGCGGCTGCGCGTGCTAATGAACACGACGAAGGCCGTGATCACCGCCCAGTACCAGCGGTTCGGCGAGACGAGCTGCCCCGCGAGGATGGCGAGGCCGGCGGCGGTGGTGACCTGCACGGCGATGCGGGTCTCCAACCGCTGCAGGCCGGTGGCGGTGTCCTGCTCCTCCTCGGAGTCCTCCTCGGTCCGCGCGGAGGGGTCCGCGCGGTGCGCGCCGAGCTCCCCGGTGGCGTCGGCGAGGTCGGCGAGGTTGGCGCCGAGCCTGCGCACCCCCATGGCCACCTGCACCGATCCGGAGCGCTCGATCCCGTCGGCGACCGACTGCGCGGCCTCGCGGACCTCGCTCGGGCGGGTGCGCAGCACGAGCAGCAGCGAGTCGATGGCGCGGGCGGTGTCGGTACCGCCGCTGGGGTGGTCGATGAGCTGCAGGAGGGGGGTGAGCAGGTTCTCCGCGGCCAGTTCGACGTCGAGGATGCGCTGCCGCACGAGTTCCTCGCCGGCCTGGTCCAGCGGGGTCAGCTGCTGGACGGTGCTCTCCAGCATCACGGCGGTCTCGTTGAGCCGCACCAGCCGGTTGTGCAGGGTCTTGCGCCTGCGGGGCACGTCCGGCTGCGCGGCCACGTCCCGCACGGCGTGCAGCAGCCCGTGCACCTGCGCGCGCAGCGTCCGCCGGCCGCGCTCCAGCACGCCCTCCGGTGCGTCGCTGAGCACGTGGAAGCGCACGACGTAGGCGCTCAGCGTCCCGCAGCCGGCCGCGGCGAGCAGCGCGGGCACGTTGGCGACCGCGGGCTGCAGGAACATGGTGAAGAAGTACCCCATGAACGCGACCATCCCGAGCGGGAAGTAGCGCGGTCCGAACCGCCGCACGTACGTCGCCAGGAAGATGATCGCCAGGAACACGAGGATGCGGGCCACCGGCCACGGGGTCAGGACGGTGGACAGCGTCAGCGACGCGCCGGCGGGCAGCGGTAGGAGCACGGTGGTGACCCGCTGCTGGCGCAGGTCCGGGTCGTTGACGGCGAGCGTGGCCATGATGGCCACCACCGCGCCCACCAGCGCCATGGTGGGCGGCTGCCCCCACCAGGTCAGCAGCGGCAGCATGACCAGCAGCTCGGTGCCGACGGCGAGGACGACCCGGGAGGCGGTGCGCAGCCGGCGCAGCGCGGGGTCGGATGCGAGGAAGCGGTTCCACCACTCGCTCCACATCCGGCCGTGCTCCTCTCCCTCGCTGCCGCCGCGCTCCCGGAGCCCGCGCTCCTGGACGCCGCGCCCCGGTCTCCGCGGTCCGGACATCCGCGGCCCCCGACATTACGCGGCCGCTGGGACGACCGGGGGACATCACCCGCGCGTCTGGTGGAGGCGGCTCACGCGTTCCGGTGGCGCCGCACGCTCTCCTCCACGAGGTCGAGCACGGGGCCCAGGTCGTCGGCGGGGAAGCCCATCGCCAGGTGGGACACGAGGCCTTCGAGCACGAGCTCCAGGTAGGAGGTGAGCACGTCGACGTCCACGTCGTCGCGGAGGTTGCCGGACTGGCGCTGCCAGCGCAGGCGGGCCTTGGTCGCTGCGGTGAGCTGCTCGGAGCGCTGGGCCCAGCGCTCGCGGAACTCCTCGTCGGTGCGCAGCCGGCGCGAGACCTCCAGGCGGGTGCCCAGCCAGTCCGCCCCCGGCGTGCGGTCGTGCCCGCTCGGCTGGCCGAGGAGGTCGCGCATGACCTGCACCAGTCCCTGCTCGGCGACGACGTCGGCCATGCGCGCCGCGTCGTCCTCGGCCAGGGCCAGGAACAGCGACTCCTTGTCCTTGAAGTGGTGGAAGATCGCGCCGCGGGACAACCCGGTCGCGTCTTCCAGCCGCCGCACGGTCGCGCCCTCGTAGCCGAACCGCGCGAAGCACGTGCGGGCGCCGTCGAGGATTTGACGGCGGCGCGCGTCCAGGTGATCTTGACTGACCCGTGGCATGGGTTGATCCTTGCAACACACGGGCCACCAGTGCAATCCGTACGTACGTACTGTTACTTTCCGCGCTCACGTATCACCGTAAACGGCACTGTCGTCCCGGCCGTGCCACAACGAGGCTGTCCCCAGGGCCCGCAGCGGCCCGGCACTCCCGCAACCGCACGCCCCGTCTGGCGGTGACCGCATGGCCGTATCCACCGGGCAGCAGACCGACCGGCACGTGGTGCCGGTGCCGCGCACCTCGGATCCCGCCGGTGCGGTCGTCCACGACCGGGGCGCAGCCGAGGAGCGCATCGCCGGGGCCAGCTTCCGGCACGGGCCGCCCAGGCTGCTCGGCGTCGAGCTCGAGTGGCTCGTCCACCACCGGAGCGACCCGCGGCGGCCGCTCGACGCCGCGGCGCTGGCCACCTCCCTCGGTCCGCACGCGCCCGCGGTGCTCGTCGCCGACAGCCCGCACCGGCCGCTGCCGCACGGCTCGACCCTCACCCTCGAGCCCGGCGGTCAGGTCGAGATCTCCAGCACGCCGGCCACCGACCTGGGGGAACTGCTCACCCGCGTCGCCGCCGACGCCGCCTACCTCCGCGAGCGGCTCGCCCGCTGCGACCTGGCCATGGCCGACGAGGCCATGGACGCCTGGCGGTTGCCGCGCGCCGTGCTGCGCGCACCGCGGTACGTGGCGCTGGCGACCACGTTCGACCGCGTCGGCCGCCACGGGCGGCTCATGATGCACGGCACCGCCGGCATCCACGTGTGCCTGGACGTGGGGGAGCAGCACCGCTCGGCCGCCCGGTGGGCCGCGCTGCACACGCTCGGGCCGGTGCTCATCGCCGCGTTTTCCAACTCGCCGCGCCTGCACCGCGCCCGCACCGGGTGGGCGTCGACGCGGATGCGGTCGCTGCTGCGGATGAACCCCTCCCGGGACGGCCCGCCGGAGCGGCTGACCGCGCAGCCCGCCCGCGACTGGGCGCGGCGGATGCTCGACACCGAGCTCACCTGCGTCCGCCGCGACAGCGGCGACTGGCGCGCGCCCGCGGGCGTCAGCCTCGCGGAGTGGATGGGTCCCGACCGCGCCGGGCTCGACCGCGAGCCCACGCCGGAGGACCTCGACTACCACCTGACCACCGTGTTCCCCCCGGTGCGGCCGCACGGCTACTTCGAGGTCCGCTACCTCGACGCCCAGCCCGCGCACGACTGGATGCTGCCGGTGGCCGTGCTGGCGGCGCTGTTCCGCGAGGAGAGCACCGTCGACGCCGTGCGCGAGCTCACCGCTCCCGCCGAGGGGCGGTGGACCGAAGCCGCGCGCGACGGCCTCGCCGACCCGGTGCTGGCGCGGCTGGCGCGCCCGGTGCTGCACCTCGCCTGGCGCAGGTTGTCCGAAATGGAAGGTGTGGAAGCCCTCACCCGCCGGCTGGCGACGTTCGTCGCCGGGCGGTGCGCGGCGGCGCGGTGCTGAGGGCGATCGAGAGCGACCGAGAGCAGGGGTGTCCACTGTGGACGACATGACGAGCGGGCGGCTCAAGGAGCGCGTCGCCACCGAGATGACCCGCACCCGGCAGCGCAGCGCCGAGCTGACGGACGCGGTCGACGACGGCGAACTGGTGCGGCAGCACTCGCCGCTGATGTCCCCGCTGGTGTGGGACCTCGCGCACGTCGGCAGCCAGGAGGAGATCTGGCTCGTGCGCGACGTCGGCGGCATCGCTCCGGTGCGCCCGGACATCGACGACCTCTACGACGCGTTCCAGCACCCGCGCAACCAGCGCCCCGAGCTGCCGCTGCTCGGCCCCGGCGAGGCCCGCTCGTACATCGGTACCGTGCGCGAGAAGGTCCTCGACGTGCTCGACCGGAGCCCGCTGTCCGGGCGGGACCTCGTCCGGGAGGCCTTCGCCTTCGGCATGATCGTCCAGCACGAGCAGCAGCACGACGAGACGATGCTCGCCACGCACCAGCTGCGCTCCGGCCCGCCCGCGCTGCACGCGCCGGCGCCGCCGGAACCGGCCGCGGCCGAGGTGCCCGCGGAGGTGCTCGTTCCCGGCGGGGCCTTCACCATGGGCACCAGCACCGAACCGTGGGCGCTGGACAACGAGCGTCCCGCGCACGAGGTGCACGTCGGCGACTTCCGGCTCGACGCCGCGCCGGTGACCAACGCCCGGTTCGCGGAGTTCATCGCCGACGGCGGCTACGACCAGCCCCGGTGGTGGAGCGAAGCGGGCTGGGCCTACCGGCAGCGGGCGGAGCTGGCCGCTCCGCTGTTCTGGAGGCGCGACGGCGACCGGTGGGTGCGCCGGCGGTTCGGCCGCGTCGAACCGGTGCGGCCGGAGGAACCCGTCGTGCACGTGTCCCACCACGAGGCCGAGGCGTACGCGGCGTGGGCGGGCAAGCGGCTGCCCACCGAAGCCGAGTGGGAGAAGGCGGCGCGCTGCGACCCCCGCACGGGTCGCTCGATGCGGTACCCGTGGGGCGACGAGGACCCCGGGCCGGAGCACGCCAACCTCGGCCAGCGCCACCTGTCCCCGGCGCCGGTCGGCGCCTACCCCGCCGGCGCGGCCCCGTGCGGGGCGCACCAGCTCATCGGCGACGTGTGGGAGTGGACGGCCTCGGACTTCCGCCCGTACCCGGGATTCGCGGCCTTCCCGTACCGGGAGTACTCGGAGGTGTTCTTCGGCAGCGAGCACAAGGTGCTGCGCGGCGGGTCGTTCGGCACGGACGCGGCCGCCTGCCGGGGAACGTTCCGCAACTGGGACTTCCCGGTCCGCCGCCAGATCTTCGCCGGTTTCCGCTGCGCCCGCGACGTCCGAGCGGACTGACGGGGGCGGGCGCATGTGCCGACACCTGGCCTACGTGGGCGAACCGGTCGCGCTCGCCGGCGTGATCAGCGAACCGGAGCGGGGACTGCTCGAGCAGACCTGGGCGCCGCGGGACATGCGCGGCGGCGGCACGATCAACGCCGACGGGTTCGGGGCGGGGTGGTGGCAGCGCGGCGAGCAGGTGCGCTACCGCTCCGTTCACCCGATGTGGGCGGACTCGGACTTCCTGCACCGGGCGGGCTCGCTGCGCGCGAGCGCGTTCCTCGCCGCGGTGCGCTCGGCGACGCCGGGCATGGCCACCACGCACACCGCCTGCGCCCCGTTCGCCGACGGCACGTGGCTGTTCAGCCACAACGGGCGCATCGCCGGCTGGCCCGGTGCCGTGACCGACCTGGCCGGCGGCCTCGACGCGACACGACTGCTGACCATGGACGCGCCGACCGACTCGGCCTTCCTGTGGGCCCTGGTGCGTGCGCGGCTGGCCGAGGGGCGCGACCCGGTGTCGGTCGTGGTCGGCACCGTCCGGGACGTCGCCGACCGGGCCCCGGAGTCGCGGCTGAACCTGCTGCTGACCGACGGGGAGCGGATCATCGCCACCACCTGGTCGCACAGCCTGTGGACCGGCCGCGGCGGGAACGCCGCGCTGGTCTCCTCCGAGCCCTTCGCGCTCGACGGCGGGACGACCGCCTGGTCGGAGGTGCCGGACGGCAGCCTCGTCCTCGCGGACCGGCACCGCACGACGGTCCAACCCCTGCCCGCGGCCCCGGAACCCGGCGCGCCGGCGGCCCGCGCGGATCACCGACGAAAGGCGAGCACAGCATGAACGAGCCCGAAATCGCCGTGCGGTTCACCCCGGAGGAGGCGACGCGGCGGCTCCGCACGGAAGCCGACCGGGGACTGCGCGCCGACCCCAAGTGGCTGTCGCCGATGTGGCTGTACGACCAGCGGGGCAGCGAGCTGTTCGAGCGCATCACGGAGCTGCCGGAGTACTACCCCACCCGGGCCGAGCACGAGATCCTGCAGTCCTGCTCCGCCGAGCTCGCCGAGCTCACCGAAGCGGGCACCCTGGTGGAGCTGGGATCGGGGTCCTCGGCCAAGACCCGGCTGCTGCTGGACGCCCTGCACAAGCAGGGCACGCTGCGCACGTTCGCGCCGGTCGACGTGTCCGAGTCCGCCCTGCGGGAGGCGGCGGCCGCGCTGGCCGCCGAGTACCCGCAGCTGCACATCCGCGCGGTCGTCGACGACTTCACCGCCGGGACGATCGCGCTCCCCGGCGAGCCCGCGCGGATGGTGGCGCTGCTCGGCGGCACGATCGGCAACCTCCTGCCGGAGGAGCGCGCCGTGTTCCACGCCGCGGTCCGCGCGGCGCTGCGCCCGGGGGAGTGGCTGCTCATCGGCACGGACCTGGTGAAGTCCCCGGAGCGGCTCGTCGCCGCCTACGACGACGCGCAGGGCGTCACCGCGGAGTTCAACCGGAACGTGCTGCACGTGCTCAACCGGGAGCTCGGCGGGGACCTGCCGGTGGCGAACTTCGACCACGTGGCCCGGTTCAACGCCGAGCAGGAGCGGATGGAGATGCAGCTGCGGGCGCGCGAACCCGCAGCGACGAGGCTCTCCGCGCTGGACCTGCCCGTGCGCTTCGCCGCGGGCGAGGAGCTGCACACCGAGATCTCGGCGAAGTTCCGCACCGGTTCGGTGCGCGCCGAGCTCGCCGAGGCCGGTTTCCGCACCGTCCGGCAGTGGTGCGACGCCGCGGGCGATTTCGCCGTGACGCTGGCCCGGCTCGAGTAGACGTCCGGCTCGAGCGGAAGCCCGGGTCGGGTGGAGCGCGATTCGGTGACCCGCGGTGCGCGCGCACCGCGGCGGTGCTGCCGGGCCCGCCGCCCGGGCGGACGTCACTGCGCGGGGCCGATGCGGGAGAGGCAGCCCATGCAGGGCATGCCGAGCGGTTCCTGCGACACCTCGGCCAGCTCGGCCGGGATCTCCTCGCCGCACAGGGTGAGCCAGTGCTGCGGCGGCTCGTCCGCGGTCGGCGCGTCGGCCATGTGCACCAGGCGTTGCGCTTCGCCCACCACGCCCGCGGCGTAGCGCACGGCGATCGTCTCGGTCATGACAGCCCCCAGGTCGTCGTCAGCGGTAACGGGTTCGCCGCGCGCATGCACTCCGGGCAGGTGGGCCACATCCAGGAACGGCCGTCCCGCGCGGGGAGCACCGTGCGCGCGCACAGGGTGGCGACGCTGGTGGTGGCCGGGCTGGTCGGCCCGAGCACGGCGTGCCGGTACCGTTCGGCAGGCCGCCAGCGGGGTGTTCGCTGTCCCATCGGTGATCACCTCCTGCGAGGGTGACCGCAGCGGGGCGCGCCGATGACGGATTCCGCGCGAAAGTAACTCGATCGAAGGAACGATGCGCGGGGAACCCGGGCGGCGCGCCCGCGGTCAGAGCAGGGAGCGGACGATGAGGAGCACCGAGCTGGCCGCGGACAGCCCCAGCACAGCGGGCCGGGTCCACCCCGCGTCGACGCGTCCCCGCAGCGGTGTGGACAGCAGGAACCCCAGCGCCATGAACGGCACCAGACCGAGGCTCGTCGTCAGCTCGGAGGGGCCGATCTGCCCGCCGATGCCCAGGCCGGCCAGCGACACCGCCCCTCCGAAGAGCATGTAGCAGGCCATCGTCGCCCGGACCCGCGGGCCCTCCTCGTGCTGGTACAGCACCGCCACCGGCGGTCCGCCGATCGAGGCCGCCGTGCCGCCGACCCCGCCGAGGAAGCCGGCGGCGAGCAGGGCGGGGCGGGTGGGCCGCGGCTGCCACGTCCACACCGAGGCGAGCACGCACGCCAGCACGAACACGCCGACGAGCACGGCGAAGGACCGCCGCGGCAGCAGCGCCACCGCCGCCGTGCCCACGGCCGCGCCCGGTACGCGGCCGAGCACGGCGAACGGCATGCCGCGCCAGTCGGCGTACCCCGACTCGCGGCGCAGCGCCAGGAACGACAGCACGAAGGCGAGGATGAGCAGGGGAACCGGCACCAGCGCCGGGTCGACCAGCGCCAGCAGCGGAGCCGCCAGCAGGTTCATCCCCAGGCCGACGACCCCCTGGATCACGGCCCCGAGGAAGATCACCGCGGCGGCGAGACCGAAGGCGGCCAGCGTCACCGAGCCTCCTCTCGACGCACCGCGGCCGGCCGCTCGCGGGCCGCGCCGGGCCCCGCTCGCCGGGGCCGGTGCGACCGTACTGCGCCTGGCGGTGCGGTGAGCGCGTACGTGCGCCGTGCCACTCCTCGCCGCGGAGCCCGGAGCCGGGTCCTGCAGCTGCGGTCGTGATCACCCGGACGTGTGGAGCGCGAGCGCGGAGGTCGAATCGGTGTTCGACGAATGCCAGGATGGATCCGCACCGGGACGCGGCGGAACCATGGCCCCGCGGAGCCGTGTCGGCGAGACTGGGCGGCGCAGTGTTCAACGGTGTCCGCCGGAGGGGACGACATGAGCGAGCAATCCGAGTTGCTGGCACGGCACCGCGCCGTGCTGCCGAGCTGGCTGTCGCTGTACTACGACGAGCCGATCGAGATCGCCTCCGGGCGGGGCAGGCACGTCACCGACGGCGACGGCACGACCTACCTCGACTTCTTCGCAGGCATCCTCACCAACGCCGTCGGCTACGACATCCCGGAGATCAGCGAGGCCGTCCGGCGGCAGGTGGACACCGGGGTGCTGCACACGTCGACGCTGTACCTCATCCGCAACCAGGTGGAGCTGGCCGAGCGGATCGCCGAGCTCTCCGGGCTGCGCAACCCGAAGGTGTTCTTCACCAACTCCGGGACCGAGGCGAACGAGACGGCGCTGCTGCTGGCGACCCAGCACCGGCGCAGCAACCAGGTGCTGGCCCTGCGCAACTCCTACCACGGCCGCGCGTTCGCCACGATGGGCGTGACCGGCAACAGCGGCTGGGCGGCGAGCTCGCTGTCGCCGGTCAAGGTGCACTACGCGCACGGCGGGTACCGCTACCGCAGCGTGTTCCGCGGATACTCGGACGAGGACTACATCGCCGCGTGCACCGAGGACCTGCGCGAGGTGCTGGCGACCGAGACCGCCGGCGACGTGGCCTGCATGATCGTGGAACCGGTGCAGGGCGTCGGCGGGTTCGCGACCCCGCCCGACGGGTTGTTCGGCGCCTACGCCGACGTGCTCGCCGAGCACGGGATTCCGCTCATCTCCGACGAGGTGCAGACCGGCTGGGGGCGCACGGGGACGCACTTCTGGGGGATCCAGGCGCACGGTGTCACACCCGCGGCCATGACCTTCGCCAAGGGCCTCGGCAACGGCATGGCCATCGGCGGTGTGGTCGCCGAAGCGGAGCTGATGGACGGGCTGAGCGCCAACTCGATCTCCACCTTCGGCGGCAATCCCGTGGCCACGGCGGCGGCGAAGGCCACGGTGGACTACATCGTGGAGCACGACCTGCAGTCCCGCGCCGACAAGCTGGGCGCGCAGCTGCTCGACGGGCTGCGGGAAGCGGCCGCGGCGCACCCGGTCATCGGCGAGGTGCGCGGCAAGGGGCTCATGGCCGGGGTGGAGCTCGTCCAGCCCTCCGGGCGGCCCGCGCCCGCCGCGGCCGGTCGCGTGCTGGAGCTGGCCAAGGACCGCGGCCTGCTCGTCGGCAAGGGCGGGCTCTACGGCAACACGCTGCGCATCGCCCCGCCGATGACGGTGACCGAGGACGAGGTGCAGCAGGCGTTGCAGGTGCTGCGCGAGTCGATCGCGCAGGTGGAGCAGGAAGGGGACGCATGACCGAGCAGATCAGTCACTGGATCGGCGGGCAGGGGACCGCGGGTGCGGGTGAGCGCGGCGGCGACGTCCACGATCCGGCGACCGGGCAGGTCGCCGGGCGCGTCGCGTTCGCCGCGGAGTCCGACGTGGAAGCCGCGGTCCGGAGCGCGCAGGAGGGGCTGGAGCAGTGGCGCAGGAGCTCGCTGTCCCGGCGGGCGAACGTGCTGTTCGCCTTCCGCGAGCTCGTGCACCGGCACCGCGAGGAACTGGCGCAGCTGATCACCGCCGAGCACGGCAAGGTGCTCGAGGACGCCGCCGGCGAGGTGCAGCGCGGCCTGGAGAACGTCGAGTACGTCTGCGGCATCCCGAACCTGCTGCAGGGGCAGTTCTCCGGGAACGCCTCCACCGGGGTGGACGTGCACTCGGTGCGCCAGCCCGTCGGCGTGGTCGGCGTGATCTCCCCGTTCAACTTCCCGGCGATGGTGCCGCTGTGGTTCGCCCCGACCGCGATCGCCTGCGGCAACGCCGTCGTGCTCAAGCCGAGCGAGAAGGACCCCTCGGCGTCGGTGCTGCTGGCGCGGCTCTGGCGGGAGGCGGGGCTGCCCGACGGCGTGTTCAACGTGGTCCACGGGGACAAGGTCGCCGTCGACGCGCTGCTGGAGCACCCCGAGGTCGGGGCGATCTCGTTCGTGGGGTCGACCCCGGTCGCCCGGTACGTGTACGAAACGGCCACGGCCCGCGGCAAGCGGTGCCAGGCGCTCGGCGGGGCGAAGAACCACATGGTCGTGCTGCCCGACGCCGACCTGGAGCTCGCCGCGGACGCGGCCGTCAACGCGGGGTTCGGCTCCGCGGGGGAGCGGTGCATGGCCGTGTCCGCGGTCGTGGCCGTCGACCCGGTCGGGGACGAGCTGGCGGCCAAGATCAGCGAGCGGATGGACAAGCTGCGCGTCGGCGACGGGCGGCGCGGCTGCGACATGGGCCCGCTGGTCACCGCGGCGCACCGGGACCGGGTCGCGTCCTACGTCGACTCCGGGGTGCGCGCGGGGGCCGAGCTCGTCGTGGACGGGCGCAACTGCCGGGCCGACGGCGCCGCCGAGGGGTTCTGGCTCGGCCCGACCCTGTTCGACCACGTGCGCACCGACATGTCCGTCTACACCGACGAGATCTTCGGTCCCGTCCTGTCGATGCTGCGCGCGGGCTCCTACCGCGAAGCCCTCGACGTGCTCAACGGCAACCCGTACGGCAACGGCACGGCCGTGTTCACCGAGAACGGCGGTGCGGCACGGGAGTTCGCCGAGGAGGTCGAAGTCGGGATGGTCGGGGTGAACGTGCCGATCCCGGTTCCGGTGGCGCAGTACTCGTTCGGCGGTTGGAAGGAGTCGCTGTTCGGTGATACCCATGCCTACGGTCCGGAGGGAATCCACTTCTTCACCCGCAACAAGGTGGTCACCACGCGCTGGCCGGACCCCTCGCAGGGCGGGGTGAACCTCGGTTTCCCCCGCAACTCCTGACCCGAGCCGCAGGCCGGCGGTGCGCGGTGCGCCCGGAACGACGTGAGGTGTCGCGATGAACGACCTGTGCTACCTGAGCGCGGCGGAGGCCGCGGTGCTGTTCCGGGCGGGCAAGTTGTCCCCCGTGGAACTGCTGGACGCCCTGATCGAACGGGCGGACGAGGTCGAGCCGCAGGTCAACGCGTTCACCGAGCGCCTGTACGCGCGGGCCCGCTGGCAGGCGCGCGACGCGGAAGCCCGGTTCCGCGGAACCGGGCCCGCGCCGCGCGCGCTGGAGGGGATCCCGGTGGCGGCCAAGGAGAAGCACGCGCTGGCCGGCTACTCGCTCAGCGAAGGATCGGTGCTGTTCGCCGACGCCGTTGCCGAGGAGAACGCCCCGGTCGTCGACCGCATCGAGCAGGCGGGCGGGATCGTGCACGCGCGCACCACCACTCCCGAGTTCAGCATCGCCACCTTCACCCACGGTCCCCTGTGGGGTGTGACCCGCAACCCGTGGAACCGGGAGTACAGCCCCGGCGGATCCTCCGGCGGATCGGCCGCGGCCCTGGCCGCGGGAACGACCACGCTGGCCTCCGCTTCGGACATCGCGGGGTCCACCCGGGTGCCCGCGGCGTTCACCGGCCTGGTCGGTTACAAGGCCCCCTACGGCAGAATCCCCGGCAAACCCCCGCTGTCGGCCGACTACTACCGCGGCGACGGCCCGCTGGCGCGCACCGTGGACGACGCGATCCTGTTCGCCAACGCGCTCATCGGACCGGATCCGCGCGACCACGCCTCGCTTCCGCGGCAGGAACTGCCCCTCGAGCACCCGCCGGCCGCGGGCATGCGGGTGGCGGTGTGCGAAACCGTGGGCGACTACCCGGTCACACCGGAGGTGGCGGCGAACACCCGGGCCACCGCCGCGGCGCTGGAGCAGGCCGGCGTGCTGGTCGAGGAAGTGACGCTGCCGTGGCGGCGCGAGGAGATCACCTACGCCACCGCGGCGCACTTCTCCCGGTTCTTCGGCGCGTTCGTGGCCGAGCAGGTCTCCGGCCAGGAGGACCGGGTCGCCCCCTACACCGCGCGGTTCCTCGAATCCATGCAGCAGGCCGCCCGCAGCACCAGCGTGCCGCGGGGCCTCGCGATCGAAGCGCGGGTGCAGCGCCAGCTCGCCGAGACGCTGCAGGACTACGACGTGCTGCTGTGCCCCACGGCAGGTGTGCCCGCCTTCCCGGCCGGCGACGACCTCGCCGGCGGGTTCGAAGTGGACGGTGTGCGCTTCGCCGACCACATCGAGGCCACCATGGCCGCTCCGTTCAACATCGCCAACCGGTGCCCGGTGCTGGCGGTGCCCAGCGGGCACGCGAGCACCGGCGTGCCCACCGGGGTGCAGATCGTCGGCCGCCCCCACGCGGATGCCGCCGTGTTCCGCCTCGGCAAGGAACTCGAGCGGATCCGGCCGTGGGCCTACACCGAGAACCACCGTCCCGCCCTGTGATCCGGTGCGGTGCCGCCGCGCGGCTGCTCGGCGGCGCATGACGTGGATCTCAGGCGCCGAGTGCGCCGATTCGGAACCACGGGCGGGGAGGCGTCTCCTACCCTCTCCGGCATGCCCGTGTTCAGCCCGCAGTCGATCCTCGACGGTCGCAATCCGCAGCGCGCGCCGGTGGCGCTGATCGTCGGCCTCATCATCTCCGGTGCGTGCCTGCTGCTGGCCCTGGCGTACTACCTGCTGCGGGGCGGGCCGGTGAACGTCGCCGTGGGCACGCTGCTGGCCGTTCCGACCGCGGTCGTCTGCTGCGGGCTGCTGCTGCTCATCGACCGGTTGGAACCGGAACCGCAGCTGAACCTGTGGTTGTCCTTCGCCTGGGGCGCGGGGGTGGCCGTGCTCGGTGCGCTCGTGGTGAACACGACGGTGGGGATCCTCGCGCAGCCGGCGTTCGGGGCGTGGTCGGAGCTGTTCAGCAGTGCGCTGGTCGCGCCCGTCGTCGAGGAGAGCTTCAAGGGCGCCCTGCTGCTGTACCTGCTGTGGGTGCGGCGCCAGGAGATCGACGGGCCGACCGACGGCATCGTCTACGCCGGGATGTGCGGCCTCGGCTTCGCCCTGGTCGAGAACATCCTGTACTACATGCGCGGCCTCGCCGAATCCGGGCAGGACGTGCTGATCACCGTGCTCATGCGCGGGGTGATCTCCCCGCTGGGGCACCCGATGTACACGGCGATGATCGGGCTCGGCGTGGCCTACGCGGCCAAGAACCGCGGCGCCGGGGGCGCGTTCGCGGTGATCGGCGGCTGGGTCGGCGCCGTGTTCCTGCACGCGCTGTGGAACGGCGGGGTCACGCTGCTCGGCCTCGTCGGGATGGTGCTGGCGTACCTGTTCCTGGCGCTGGTGCTCGTGGGGCTGGTCGTCGTCGTGGTCGTCGACCGCAAGCGCACCATCGGCAAGATCGGCACCTACCTGCCGCCGTACGTGCCCAGCGGGCTCGTGCAGCCCAACGACGTGCGCATGCTCTGCAGCCTGCCGGAGCGGCGCAAGGCGCGCCGCTGGGCGCGGACGCAGGCGGGGGTCAACGGTGCCCGGGCGATGGCCGACTACCAGCTGGCCGCCACCGAGCTGGCGCTGCTGCACGACCACGCGCGCCGCCGCACGATCGACGCGCAGCCGTTCTACGCCCGGCGCGACGCGATCCTCGGGCTGATGCGCGTGGCCCGCGACGCGTTCTTCCGCCGGGTGCCGAGCGCCTCCGCCCCCTCCTGGACTCCGCGCGGGGAGCAGTCCGGATTCGTCGCGCTGCCGGCGCAGCTGCAGCGCAGCGAGATGCCGAGCTACCGGCAGGCCCCGGCGAGCCCGCCCGTGGGCCAACCTGCCGCCGCGCAGCAGCCGGTCGCGCCGGGAGGGCGGCGACCCGCCCCGCCGCAGGCGCCCGGGCACGCTCCCCGGGGGCAACCGGGCCCCCGGCCGCCGGCACCGGGGCACTCCCCGGGAGCAGGCGGCAGCGGGCCGCCACCGCAGGCGCCGGGCGGCCGGCCCCCGCAGGGACCACCCCAGCAGGGACCACCCCAGCAGGGGCCGCCTCAGCAGGGGCCGCCGTCCCCAGGTCCGCCGCAGGGCCAGCGGCCCCCGGGTCCCCCTCCGCAGGGGCCTCCGCAGGGGCCCCAGCAGGGGCCGCCGCGAGGCTGAGACCGGCGAGCCGAGTTCCGCGGAACTCGAGCGCGAGTCCCCGCGGCGTGCAGGGCTCCGCTTCCCCGAACGCCGCTCGACCGCCGAACTCGTCGGCTGGTCCCCCGGCGGTCGCCGCCCGCACGTCTCCGCGGCGCCCGTTCAGGGACGAGCGGCCGCGCGGGCCGGTGCGGTCGAGCACATGGCCGCCCAATCCGCGCGGCCCCTAACTCGCTCGGAGGATGCCGAATCGCTCCGGGTCCCCTGTGCCGGCGACCGCGCGTGCGCTACAACGGACCCATGGCGGAGAACGCGGCGACCGAGCTCGCACCGGGCGAGAGCGCAACGCGCGACCGCGGGCAGCGGGTCGGCCGCTCGGCGGGCGGGCGGCTGGTGCAACTGCGCCGCCGGGTGTCCGAGCCGGGCTTCGTGGTCACCGTCGACGCCGAGCCCGCCGGCGGTGAGACGACCGAGTTGATCACGGCGGACTGGGGTGCGGCGAACACGACCTTCGACCGGTTCATGCGCCGCTACTGACGCGCACGGGTCCGGAGTCGCCAGCTCGGGGTGGCGGGAACCGGGTGTCGCCGGCCGTGCCCGCAGCCGGCGGCGCACCGGTTCGCGCGGTGCGGGCGGAGCACGCCGAGATTTCACTCGTTCGAGTTGCACTACCCGTTTGATCAGCGCAAACGCGCCTTCGCCGCGCGCGGTGCGCTACAACAGGAACGGGAAGCCGCGCAGCTGGGACCGGCGCGTCCGCCCTGTGGCGCGGCAGCGGTGCGCCCCGACGGGAGGCCTCGGCGTGAGGCCTCGGCGTGAGGTGAGGATGGGAACGCGCGTATTCGTCGTCGACGACCACGAGGTGATCCGGCGCGGCATCGCCGCGATGATCGGCGGGACCGCTGATCTCGACCTGGTCGGCGAGGCGGCCTCCGCGGGGGAGGCGCTCGCGCGGGCGGAGCAGCTCTCCCCCGAGGTGGCCGTGCTCGACGTGCGCCTGCGCGACGGCAACGGTGTCGAGCTGTGCCGGGAACTGCGCTCGCGGATCCCCTCGCTGCGGTGCCTGATGCTGACCTCCTACGACGACCAGGAGGCGTTGATGGACGCCGTGCTGGCGGGTGCGGCCGGTTTCGTGCTCAAGGGGGTCGTCGGCACCGAACTCCTCGACGCCATCCGCAGCGTCGGCGCGGGCCGCACGCTCGTCGATCCGCGCCGGACCGAAGCGATGATGGCCATGCTGCGCCGCGAGGAGCAGCAGGCGGACCCCCTGCGGGGGTTGACGGTCCGCGAGCGCGAAGTCCTCGAGCACATCGGAGCCGGGCGCACCAACCGCGAGATCGCGCGGGAGATGCAGCTCGCCGAGAAGACGATCAAGAACTACGTCTCGCAGATGCTGTCCAAACTGGCGATGCGGCACCGCAGCGAAGCCGCCGTGCTGGCCACCGAACTGCGCCTGGAACGGGACCCCCGCGACAAGCGGTGACGAGATGAGCGAGCAGCAGCGGGCCGTGGATGCGGAAGGATCCGCGCATGCGCGCCTGCGGTCCGCCGAAGCGGCGATGCGCCGGGTGCTGGGCGGGTTGACCGATCTGCGCGACGGGAACTTCCGCCGGCGCCTCGCGATCTCCGGCGACGGGCTGCCGGCCGAGCTGGCCACCGCGTTCAACGCGCTCGCCGAGCGCAACCAGCACCTGGTCGGCGAGCTGCACCGGGTGAGCGAGGCCGCCGCGGACGGGCGGTGGCCCGTCGCCCCGGTCGGGTTCACCGCGCCCGCGGACAGCGGCTGGTCGGTCGCGGCGCAGTCGATCAACGGACTGCTGCACTCGACGCTCGCACCGCTGGAGGAGCTGCACCGGGTGCTGACGGCCATGACCCGCGGCGACTTCACCCAGCGCATGCCCCGCCGCGCCGGGGACGTCGGCTTGCCCGGCGAGTTCGGGCAGCTCGGCGCCGAGGTGAACGCGCTGCTCGACCAGCTGTCGCTGCTGTCGCGGGAGATGACGCGCGTCGCGGTGGAAACCGGGCACCACGGGCGCCTCGGCGGGCGCCTGCAGACCTCCGGGCTGGCCGGCAGCTGGCGGGAGATGGCCGAATCGGTCGACGAGCTCGTCGCGACCGTGACGCTGCAGGTCCGGGAGGCGACCGAAGTCGTGCGCACGGCCGGTACCGGCGACCTCGGACGCCGGATGACCACCGCGGCCGACGGCGAGTTCGCCGAACTGCGGCACCAGGTGAACACCACCGTGGACCGGCTGTCCTCGGTGCACGGCGAGATCGTCCGCGTCGCGCGGGAGATCTCCGTGGAGGGCCAGCTGGGCGGGCAGGTCGACATCGCCGCGGAACCCGGTGCGTGGCACGATCTCGCCGAGGCCGTCAACGGCATGTCGCGCAACCTCGCCCAGCACGTGCGCGGGCTGTCCGAGGTGGCCGACCGCGTCGCCGGCGGCGACCTCGGCGGGCGGGTTCCGGTCGACGCCCGCGGCGAGGTGCTCGTGCTGCAGAACACCGTCAACGGCATGATCGACCAGCTGGCGGCGTTCACCGACGAGATGGACCGGTTGGCCCGCGAGCTGGGCGTCCAGGGCAAGCTCGGCGGCCAGGTCAGGGTGCACGGCCTGTCGGGGGCGTGGCGCGATCTCGCCGACGACGTCAACACCATGGCCGACAACCTCACCGCCCAGCTGCGCAGCATCGGCGGGGTGGCCACGGCGGTGGGCGGAGGCGACCTGTCGAAGAAGAGCACCGTCACCGCCCGCGGCGAGGTCGGCAGCCTCGTCGAGACGATCAACGACATGGTCGACACGCTCAGCGTGTTCGCCGAGCAGGTCACGCAGGTGGCGCGCGAAGTGGGCACGGAGGGCAAGCTGGGCGGGCAGGCGCGGGTGCCGAACGTCGCCGGCACGTGGAAGGACCTCACCGACAACGTCAACATCATGGCGCGCAACCTGACCAACCAGGTGCGCAACATCTCGCAGGTCACCACCGCCGTCGCGCGCGGCGACCTCTCCCGGCGCATCGACGTGGACGCCAGCGGCGAGATCCTCGAGCTGAAGACGACGATCAACACGATGGTCGGGCAGCTGTCCGCGTTCGCCGCCGAGGTCACCCGCGTGGCGCGCGAAGTGGGCACCGAGGGCAAGCTCGGCGGGCAGGCCGAGGTGGCCGACGTGTCCGGGACGTGGCGGCGCCTGACCGAGAGCGTCAACAGCCTGGCCGGCAACCTCACCAGCCAGGTGCGGGCGATCGCCGGGGTCGCCACGGCCGTCACCAACGGGGACCTCACGCAGCGGATCACGGTGCAGGCCTCCGGCGAGGTGGCCGTGCTCAAGGACAACATCAACGCGATGATCGACAACCTGCGCGAGTCCACTCGGGTCAACCGGGAGCAGGACTGGCTCAAGAGCAACTTCGCGCGCCTGTCCGCCCTGATGAAGGGCCAGCAGGACGTGCGGACGCTGGCCCGGCTGCTGCTCGGCGAGCTCGCCTGGTTGCTGGACGCGCCCTGCGGGGTGTTCTACCTCGGCGAGACCGACCAGCACGACGGGAGCCCCTCGTGGCGGGAGATCGCCTCCCACGGCACCACCGAGGGCCGGCCCGACCGGCGGTTCCGCGCCGGCGAGTCGCTGGTGGGGCAGGCGGCGGCGGACAACCGCACCATCGTGGTCACCGGCGCGCCGGGGGAGTACCCCCGGGTGAGCTCCGGGCTCGGCGGTGCGGAGGCCACCCACCTGGTCGTCGTGCCGGTCCCGTTCGAGCAGCAGGTGCTGGGCGTGGTGGAACTGGCCGCGTTCCACCCGTTCGGGCCGCTGCAGCTGGACCTGCTCGAGCAGTTGAAGGAGACGATCGGCGTCGACGTCAACACCATCGTCGTCAACTCGCGCACCGAGTCGCTGCTGGCCGAGTCGCAGCACCTCGCCGCGGAGCTGAGCCAGCAGTCCGAGCAGTTGCAGCGGCAGCAGTCGGAGCTGCGCCGGTCGAACGCGGAGCTGGAGGAGAAGGCGGCGCTGCTGGCCAGCCGCAACGCCGACATCGAGCTGAAGAACCGGGAGATCGAGAGCGCCCGGCAGGAGCTCGAGGAGCGCGCCCGCCAGCTGTCCGAGGCCTCGGCGTACAAGTCCGAGTTCCTCGCCAACATGTCGCACGAGCTGCGCACCCCGCTCAACAGCGTGCTGCTGCTGGCGAAGCTCCTCGCGGACGACAGCGAGGGCACGCTGACCGGCGAACAGGTCGAGCTCGCCTCGACCATCCACCAGGCCGGTTCGGAACTGCTCGCGCTCATCAACGACGTCCTCGACCTGTCCAAAGTGGAGGCCGGAAGGATGCGGCTGCTCATCGAGGACGTGGCCGTGGCGGACCTGGCCCCCCACCTGGAGTCGCTGTACCGGCCGCTGGCCGAGGAGCAGGGGCTGCACTTCGACTTGCTCGTCGACGCGGACCTGCCCGGCACGATCCGCACCGACCACAGCCGGTTGGAGCAGATCCTGCGCAACCTGCTGTCCAACGCCATCAAGTTCACCGAGGAGGGGAGCGTCGAGCTGCGCATGCGCCGCGCCGAGCTCGCGGAGGTCGGCGGCACCGCGCTGACCGCGGCGGCGGAGCCGGTGGCGTTCTCGGTGCGCGACAGCGGCATCGGCATCCCGGCCGAGCAGCTGCAGCGGATCTTCGAGGCCTTCCAGCAGGTGGACGGCACCACCGCCCGCCGGCACGGCGGCACCGGGCTGGGCCTGTCCATCAGCCAGGAGCTGACCGCCCTGCTCGGCGGGGAGCTGCGGGTGCACAGCCGGCACGGCGAGGGCAGCGCCTTCACCCTCTACCTCCCCGCCGCCCCCGAAGTGGAGCCGCAGGAGCAGGGCGAAGCGCCGGTGCCGGCCGGAGCGATCCCGCAGCAGCCCGCCGGGGTCGCCGCCGGGGACGACCCCACGACGACCTGGGACGCGGTGGCCGAAGGCATCGACCCGCCCGGGCCGCAGGCCGAACCGGACGCGGCGGTGCGGACGTCCCCCGCGCAGTTCCAGGGCGAGACCGTGCTCATCGTCGACGACGACCCGCGGGGGGCCGAGGCGACGGCCGCACTGCTGCGCAGGCACGGCCTGCGGGTGCTGTGCGCGGAGTCCGCCGCCGCCGGGCTCGCCGCGCTGCAGCGCGAGCACGACGTGCGCGCGGTGCTCATGGATGTGATGCTGCCGGAGATGGACGGCAACACCGCCATCCGGCTCGTCCGGGAGATCCCCCGGTACCGGGACCTGCTGCTCGTCGCCGTGACCGCCCAGGCCCGCGAGGACGACCGGAGCACCAGCCTGCAGGCCGGTGCGGACGAGTTCGTGCCGAAGCCGGTCGACCCCGAACAGCTGGTGGAACTGCTCACCGCTCGACTGGGCGCGGGGACGCGCCCCGCCCCGCCGGAACCCGAGCTGCCGCCGGAAGACCCCGCCGCGGAGTGAACTGCCGCCGAGGGGTGAACAGCCGCAGCCACGGACCCCGGCGGCGGCAGGCAGACTGGGAACATGCCCGGAGAACGGATCGCAGTGCTGCTGGTCGGATTGTGCACCGTCGACCTGGTCCAGCGGGTCGAGGAGTACCCCCGGCTCGGGCAGAAGGCCCAGTCCACATCGGTCGAGACCGCGGCCGGCGGTCCGGCCAGCCACGCCTCGGTGGCGGTCACCGCGCTCGGCGGGCGGGCCACCCTGCTCACCGGGCTCGGGCGGCACCCGCTCGCCGCCCTCGCCCGCGATGACCTCGTCGAACAGGGGGTCGCCCTGCTCGACGCCGCCGCCGAACGAGACGAGGCCCCGGCCGTGAGCGCCGTGACCGTGCGGGACAGCGACGGCGAGCGCACGATCGTCTCGCACAACGCCGCCGGGGTGGACCTGCCCGCGCCCGCGGAGACCGAACGCACCGTCGCCGAGGCCGACGCGGTGCTCATCGACGGCCACCACCCGCAGCTCGCCCGCGAGGCCGTGCACGCCGCCGCGCGCCGCGGGGTGCCCGTGGTGGCCGACGCGGGCAGTTACAAACCGGTCTTCGACGAGCTCCTGCCGCACATCGACCTCTGCGCCTGCTCCGAGGGGTTCCGCCTGCCGGACCTGCCGGAGCAGGACGACACCGACGCGGCCCTGCTCGACCGGGGCGTGGGCGTGCTCGCCCGCACGGCCGGAGCCGGACCGGTCAGTTGGGTGCACCGCACCGAGTCGGGGCCGGAGCGCAGCGGCACCGTGGAACCGCCGTCGGTGAGCCCGCAGGACACCCTCGCCGCCGGTGACGTCTGGCACGGCGCTCTCGCCCACGGCGTGGCCGAGCTCGGCCGCGTTCCCGCCGGGGAGGAGGTGCCGCGACTGCTCGACCGGGCCAACCGCGTCGCGTCGGTCAGGGTGACCCGCGTCGGCACCAGGACCTGGGTCGAGGACGTCCGGGGCATGTGAGGCCGCGGACCGCTCGCCGGGAGCGGAGCGGTGGTCCGGGTTCCCCCGGTGGGCGCCGTGCGGTGCTGCGCGGATCCCTCGCGGGTCAACCGAACCGCATGCTCCCCGTCCGGACGAAGCGCTGGTGCCACGACAGCGCCTCGTCGAGCAGGTGCGGGGTGTGCAGCCCGTACGAGCTCCGCAGGCTGCGCTGGAGGTAGTCGCGCAGCGCCGGGCGGAAGTCGGGATGGGCGCAGCGCTCGATGATCAGCCGGGCCCGCGCGCGGGGTGACAGGCCGCGCAGGTCCGCCGCCCCCTGCTCGGTGACGAGGACGTCGACGTCGTGCTCGGTGTGGTCCACGTGCGAGACCATCGGCACGATCGCGGAAATCGCACCGCCTTTCGCCTGCGAGGGCGTGACGAACACGGACAGGGCGGCGTTGCGCGCGAAGTCCCCGGACCCGCCGATGCCGTTCTGCACGCGGCTGCCCATGAGGTGCGTCGAGTTGACGTTGCCGTAGATGTCGGCTTCGACGGCGCCGTTCATCGCCAGGCAGCCCAGCCGGCGGATCACCTCGGGGTGGTTGCTGATCTCCTGCGGTCGCAGGACGATCCGGTCCCGGTAGGCCGCGGCCTCCCGGTTGAACCGGTCCACCGCCGCGGGGCTCAGCGAGAACGCCGTGGCCGATGCGGTGCGCAACGTGCCCGATTCGAGCAGTTGCAGCATGCCGTCCTGGATCACCTCGGTGTAGGCGGCCAGGCCGGTGAACGGTCCGGAGTCCACACCGGACAGGACCGCGTTGGCGACGTTGCCGACCCCGGACTGCAGGGGCAACAGGCTGCGCGGCAGGCGTCCGGAGCGCCTCTCGCCGTCGAGGAAGTCGAGCACGTGCTCGGCGATGCGCTGGGACACCGCGTCGGGCGGGGTGAACGGGCTGTTGCGGTCCGGCGAGTGCGTGCGCACCACGGCCGCGATCTTCTCCGGCCGGCACGTCAGCGCGGGCTCGCCCACGCGATCGGACGGCGTGGCGATCGGGACGGGCCGCGACCTGCCCGCACCGGACAGGTCCAGCACGTCGTGCATCCCGCGCAGGTGCTCGCTCTGCCACGAGTTCACCTCCAGGATCACCTTCTCGGCCAGGGCCAGCCACGCGGCGTTGTTGCCGACCGAGGAGGAGGGGATCAGCCGGCCGTCCTCGGTGATCCCGGAAACCTCGATGATCGCGGTGTCGAGGTGGCCGAACGAGCCGCGCCGGGCGTTGTCGGCCACGTGGGAGAGGTGCACGTCGGCGTAGTCGACGCGGCCGGTGTTGATCCGCTCCCGCGTGACCGGATCCGACTGGTACGGCATGCGCAGGTCGACGCCGTCCACTTCGCTCAGCGCCCCGTCGAGCTCGGGCGCGGTGGAGGCACCCGTCCACAGCGAGATCCGCATCTCGCGGCCCTGCTCGTGCTCGGCGGAGATCCGCTTGGCCAGCGCCTGCGGCACTTCCTTCGGATAGCCCGCGCCGGTGAACCCGCTCATGCCGACGATCGATCCCGGTTCGATCAACTGCGCGGCCTCGTCGGCCTCCACGACCGCTGCCGCGAACGCCCTGTTCCGGATCCGTTCCTCCATCGAAACCTCCCGCGTGCCCGCACCGCGCTCGGGCGCGTGCGGTCCCCGTCGTCTTCCGCCGCATCTCACCGCGTGTGACCTGGATCGCGGTGTGCGCAGCACCGTAGGAGCGCGCTGTGCGCGGTTGAACTGTGACGCGCAGCACCTCGCGCCCCGTCGCCGGTGCCGGAGCGGGCGCGGAGGTCCGCGCACCTGTCGGTGTTCGAGTCCATGACCTGCGGAAACGACGCGGTAGAGGGGAGGGCGGTCCGATCCGGGAAGAGCTCCTGCCGGCGGCCGCTCCCGCATTCGGCCCGTTCGCGCAGCGACAGCAGCGGTCGCGGCACGAACGCGGCGCGGATTTCTCCGCCGGCAGCGCGGCCACCGCGCGGCGCGGCGACGCACCAGGTCAGGCGGGCAGCGCGCCGAACCCGCTCCGGAACGCGGCCCCGAATTCCGCCCGGAAGCCCGGCAGCGCGGTCTTGAATCCGAGGTGGAACCGCCTAATGTCGAGCTCGGCACCGGAAAGCGGTGGAGAAAGAACGACCCACGCGGGATGCGCGCATTCCTCCTCGCGGTGCCCGAGCAGAAATAGGAAACGGAGCATGACGAAAAACGTCCTGAACCAGCGCAACGGCGAAACGATGACCGGAGCCGCGGAGTCGCTGGCCATGGAGTCCCAGGATTTCGGCGCGAATCCGCTGGAGGTCCGCGAGACCGGGCACTACGCCCGGGAATACGTCGGCGGTCTGGTCGACAAGTGGGACGACCTGATCGATTGGAGCGGTCGGGCGCACGGCGAAGGCCGGTTCTTCATCGAGCAGCTCCGCTCCCGCGGAGCGCGGAGGGTGCTGGACGCGGCCACCGGCACCGGGTTCCACTCGGTGCGCCTGCTCGACGCGGGATTCGACGCGGTCAGCGCGGACGGCAGTCCCCAGATGCTGGCCAAGGCGTTCCGCAACGGCATGGAGCACGGCGGTCAGGTGCTGCGGACGGTCAACGCCGACTGGCGCTGGCTCAGCCGCGAGGTGGACGGCCCGTTCGACGCGGTGCTCTGCCTCGGCAACTCGTTCACGCACCTGTTCGACGAGCACGATCGCCGCAAGGCGCTCGCCGAGTTCTACTCCGTGCTGGCCCACGACGGAGTGCTCATCCTCGACCAGCGCAACTACGACGCCGTCCTCGACGGCGACGGCACGAGCGAGCACACCTACTACTACTGCGGTGAGCAGGTCTCGGCCGTGCCCGAGCACGTCGACGAGGGGCTGGCGCGCTACCGCTACGGGTTCCCCGACGGCAGCGAGTACCACCTGAACATGTACCCGCTGCGCAAGGACTACACGCGCGGCCTGCTGCGCGACGTCGGTTTCCAGCGGATCGACACCTACGGCGATTTCCAGGAGTCCTACGCGGATTCGGAACCGGACTTCTTCATCCACGTGGCGGAGAAGGCCTACCGCGAGGAACTCGCGGGCCACTGAGGCCGGCGGGCCCGCCACAGGGGAGCGGTGCCCGGCGGGATCACTGCGCGTGGTCCGCCGGGCGCCGCGGCCGCATCCGCAGGTCCGCCTCGATGCGCGCCGCCGTGGCGGCCAGCAGCGGGACGACGTCGCGGCGCACGTCCTCCACCGAGGCGCTGTTCGCGTCGAGGGAGACGTTCGCCGCCGCGCAGACGCTCCCGTCCGCATCGCGCACCGGCACGGCGACCCCGCGCAGCCCGTCCTCGAGTTCGCTGTCGGCGATGACGTGGCCCTGCTTGCGGATCCGGGCGAGCTCGGCGAACAGCTCCTCCCACGTGGTCACCGTGCGGGAGGCGAACCGGCTGAACTCCTTGCCCTGCAGCCGCGCCGCCAGGCGTTCCGGCGGGATCGCCGAGAGCAGCACCTTGCCCATCGACGTGGCGTGCGCGGGGAACCGGGTGCCCACCGGGATCGTCACCGACAGCAGTTTCGGGCCGGGCACCTGGGCGACGTAGCAGATCTCCTCGCCCTCCAGCACGGCCAGCGCGGACATCTCCCGCACCTGCTCGGTCAGGCGGCGCAGGTGGGGCTCGGCGATCTGCGGCAGCGAACGGCTCGACAGGTAGGCGTGGCCGAACTCGAGCACCTGCGAGGTCAGCGCGAAGTGCCGCCCGTCGTGGCGCACGTAGCCGAGGTCGGCCAGGGTCAGCAGGATGCGCCGGGCACCCGCCCGGTCCAGCCCGCTGGCCCGGGAGACCTCGGTCAGCGTCATCTCCTGCCGCTCCGGGGTGAAGGCGCGGAGCACCGACAGCGCCCGGTCCACCGAGCGCACGAAGTGCTCCCCCCGCTGCTGTGCCATCGTGCCTCCTCGGCCCAGACTACTCGGAGCGCCGTGCGCGCGGGCGGTTCGGAACACCGCGGCCCGCGTTCGCCCCCGACCGCGGCCGGGGCTCACGCGGCGAAGAGCCGGGCGATCTGCTCGGTGCCGATGTTGCCCCCGGAGACGACCACGCCGACGCGGTGCGGCAGCTCCAACCGTCCACTGAGCACGGCAGCCAGCGGGACGGCCCCGCTGGGTTCGACGGCGAGCTTGAGGCGTTCGAACGCGAACCGCACCGCCGAGCGGATCTCGTCCTCGCCGACCACGACGACCTCGTCCACGAGGGCGCGGTTGACGGCGAAGGTGCGGGCACCGGGGGTGGGCGCGGCGAGGCCGTCCGCGAGGGTCTCCGGCCGCGGGATCGCCACCCGCTCCCCGGCGGCGAACGACCTGCGGGTGTCGTCGGCGGTGTCCGGCTCCACCCCGATCAGGCGGATGTCCGGTCGCGCGTGGCGGAGGAACGTGGCGCAACCGGCGAGCAGACCGCCGCCGCCCACCGGTACGAGCACCGCCCCCAGGTCCTCGCCGGACTGCTCCCACAGCTCGAGCGCGGTCGTGCCCTGCCCGGCCATGATGTGCGGGTGGTCGAACGGCGGCACGAGCGTGAGCCCCCGTTCGGCCGCCAAGCGGCGCCCCAGCTCGTCGCGGTCCTCGGTGCGCTGGTCGTAGGCGACGACTTCGGCCCCGTAGAGCTCGGTGGCCGCGCGTTTCACCGCGGGCGCGTCGGTGGGCATGACGATGACCGCGCGGGCGCCGAGCAGCTGCGCGGCCAGCGCGACGGCCTGCGCGTGGTTGCCGGAGGAGTAGGCCACGACACCGCGGGCGCGTTCCTCCGGGGACAGCCGGGCGATCGCGTTGTAGGCGCCGCGGAACTTGAACGCCCCCGCGCGCTGCAGGTTCTCGCACTTGAGCAGCACCTCGGCGCCGGCGCGGGCGTCGAGCGTGCGGGAGGTGACCACCGGTGTGCGGTGCGCCACGGGGGAGAGCAGGCGCGCGGCGTCGCACACGTCGGAGGGGGCGAGTTCCGCGGTCATCGGGTTCCTTTCGTCGGTGCGACCGCGGTTGATCGTACTGCCACCGCTGCGGGTGGCGGTACGGGCGACGAGCGGCGCGGGTGACGAGCTGGCACCGGTCCCGCGGACGTATGGTCGAGCGGGGAATTCCGTTGCGAGACGCAACCGACGGGAAGAGGAGCACTGAATGACGGAACGCACGGGTGTGGAGATCCGGCTGGCGTCGCGGCCCCGGGGGTGGCCCACCTCGGAGAACTTCGACGTCACCGAGGTCACCGTCGGCGAGCCCGCCGCGGGCCAGGTCCTGGTGCGCAACCTGGTGATGAGCGTGGACCCGTACATGCGCGGGCGCATGAACGAGGGCCGGTCCTACGTGGCCCCGTTCGAAGTCGGTGCACCGCTCGACGGCGGCGCCGTCGGCCAGGTGGTCAGCTCGGCCTCCGAGGAGCTGGAGGCCGGGGACGTCGTGCTGCACGACCGCGGGTGGCGCGACTACGCGGTGCTCGACGCGGGCCGGGTGAAGAAGGTCGACCCCGACCGCGCACCGCTGAACGCCTACCTGTACGTGCTCGGCATGCCGGGCATGACCGCCTACGTCGGGCTGTCCGAGATCGCGCAGCAGCAGCCGGGCGACGTCGTGTTCATCTCGGGGGCGGCCGGTGCGGTCGGTTCGCTGGCCGGGCAGCTGGCGAAGCTCAGCGGTGCCTCCCGCGTCATCGGCAGCGCCGGCTCGGCGGAGAAGGTGCGCTTCCTCACCGAGGAGGTCGGCTTCGACGCCGCGTTCAACTACAAGGACGGTCCGGTGCGCGACCAGTTGAAGCAGGCGGCGCCGGAGGGCATCGACGTCTACTTCGACAACGTCGGCGGGGAGCACCTCGAGGCGGCCATCGGCGCGATGAACGACTTCGGCCGCATCGCCTGCTGCGGGATGATCTCGCAGTACAACGCCGCCGAACCCGAACCGGGTCCGCGGAACATGTTCATGATGGTGAGCAAGCGGCTGCGGATGCGCGGTTTCATCGTCGGCGACCACCCCGAGCTCACCGAGCAGTTCGCCCGCGACGTCGGCGGCTGGCTGAGCGAGGGCAAGATCCACTACCAGGAGACCGTGGTGGAGGGCCTGCGCAACGCCCCGGAGGCGTTCCTGGACATGATGCGCGGCCAGAACACGGGCAAGATGCTCGTGAAGATCGCCGACCCCGCGTGAGCGGGGGAACAGCTCCGCTGCGCAGCTGTTCCGCGGAGGCGGGGGCGCCGCGCCCCCGCCCCGTCCCACCGGATCAAGGTTTGCGCCCGACGGCCCCGAGCGTGGGAACGTCGTTCTCGAGCGGTTCCGGTGCGAGGTCGGGGCGCCAGTGGACCGAGCCGACGATCCCCGGGTCCACCACGTCCACGCGGTCGAAGTACGCGGTGAACTCCTCCGGACTGCGCAGGTGGTACGGCACGGTGTCGCTGCTGTTGTACAGCTCCGCGGCCCGCGCGTTGACCGGATCGGTGTCCACGTTGTCCGTGATCGCGAGGTAGCTGCCGGGCGGCAGCGCGTCGACGAGATCGGTGACCACGCGGCGCGCGCGCTCGGCCGTGGGCACGTGGCCGAGCACGCTCAGCAGCATCAGCGCCACCGGCCGGTCGAGGTCCACCGTCCCGGCCGCCTGCCGCAGGATCGCCTCCGGGTCGTAGAGGTCCGCGTCGATGTAGGAGGTCGCGCCCTCGTCGGTGCCCGTGAGCAGCGCTCGGGCGTGGGCGAGCACGAGCGGGTCGTTGTCGACGTAGACGACGCGGCAGCTCGGGTCCAGCCGCTGCGCGATCTCGTGGGTGTTCTCCGCGGTGGGCAGGCCCGTGCCGACGTCGAGGAACTGGCGCACGCCCGCCTCGCGGACGAGGTGGTGCACCGCGCGGGCGAGGAAGCTGCGGCTGGCCCTGGCGATGTCGACGATCTGCGGGTCGGCGTTGATGATGCCGTCGCCCAGGGTGCGGTCGACGGCGTAGTGGTCCTTGCCGCCGAGCCAGTAGTTCCACACCCGGGCCGAGTGGGCGACGGTGTCGTCGATGCCGGTGCCCGCGTGCGCGCGGGAGGGCTGCTCCGAGGACGGCTCCGTGGTCATGCTCCACCCCGTTCGCGTTCGTGATCTCCGTGGGAGCGCAGTTTCGCACGCACCGCGGGCCGCTGTCGCCGGTTCCGGCCACGAGCGCGCGCCCACCGGCTACAACCTCAGGTCGCGCGGGGTGTGCTGCACGCTGATCCAGTGGTCGGCGGTGAACTCCTCGATCGCCCACCCGCCGCCGAACCGGCCGCGACCGGAGGCCTCCTCCCCGCCGAAGGCGGTGTTCGGCTCGTCGTTGACGGTCGTGTCGTTGACGTGCGTCATCCCCGCGCGCACCTGCCGGGCGAACCGCACGCCGCGCTCGGCGTCGCCGGTGAACACCGCGCTGGACAGCCCGTGCTCGGTGTCGTTGGCCAGCCGCAGCGCGTGCTGCTCGTCCTCGGCGGGGACGATCGTGGCCACCGGCCCGAACACCTCCTCGGCCGCGGTGGCGACGTCGTTGCCGCCGGTGAGCACGTGCGGCGGCAGCACCAGCCCGCTCGGCCCCGTCGCGTCGCCGGAGACCACGACGGTCGCCCCGTCGTCGGTGGCGCGGGAGACCGCGCCGAGCACCGCGCGCAGCTGGTCGGCGTTGATCACCGGACCCACCGCGGTGTCCGGATCGGCCGGGTCGCCGCAGCGCAGCTCGCGGGCGCGCGCGGCGACGCGCTCCACGAGGTCGTCGTGCACGCGGCGTTCGGCGATGATGCGGTTGGTCGCCATGCACACCTGGCCCTGGTGGAACCACGAGCCGAACACGGCCGCTTCCACGGCCCGGGGGATATCGGCGTCGTCGAGCACGACGAGCGGGCCGTTGCCGCCGAGTTCCAGGCTCAGCCGCTTCAGCGGGGCCTTCGCGGCGATGCCGCGGCCCACCGCCGTGGAGCCGGTGAACGACAGGACCGCCGCGCGCGGGTCGGTGGCCAGCGGGTCGCCGACCTCGCCGCCGCGTCCGACGACGACGTTGAGCAGGCCGGGCGGCAGGCCGGCCTCCTCGAAGATCCGCGCCAGCAGCAACCCGCCCGTGACGGGCGTGTCGGTGGCGGGTTTGAGCACGATCGCGTTGCCCGCGGCCAGCGCGGGGGCGACCGAGCGGTTGGACAGCTGCAGCGGGAAGTTCCACGGGCTGATGACCGCGACGGTGCCGACCGGTTCGCGGTAGACGCGGTTCTCCTTGCCCGCGACGAGCGCCGAGGGCAGGATGCTGCCGGTCACGTGGGTGGTCTGACCGGCGCTTTCCAGCATGACCGCGCGCACCGCCAGCCACTCCCACTCCGCGCGGCGGCGCACGGCGCCGGCTTCGCGCACGAGCCAGTCGAGGATCTCCGCGCGGCGGCGCTGCAGGATCTCCGCGGCGCGCAGGAACACCTCGGACCGCTCCACGCCGGGTGCGGCCGCCCACGCGGGTTGGGCCCGTTCCGCGGCGCGGAACGCCGCGTCCACATCGGACGCATCGGCCTGCCCGGTCCGCACGAGGGTTTCGCCGCTGTAGGGGTCGTTGTCGGCGGCGGTCCGACCGGTCGAGCCCGCGGTCCGTTCGCCGCCGATCGGCATCCGGTCGAATCCGGTGTAGGGCTGCTCCTGCGTCACGGCCACCTCCGGGGTGCGGTTGTGCGGTTCCGCCGAGCGGATACCCGCTGCACCGCCGCGGAACGCCTCGCACCACCCGGTCCGGGGCCACCGGTCGGCCGCAGCGGAGTCCGCGAGCGGGCGGAGCGCTCGGTGCGGGCCGCGCCGGGCCGCCCCTCGGCCGGTGGCAGCTGCGGGCGGGGGTGGTGTCCGAACTGCCTCTCGGGTACATTAGTTAAGTGGTGAACCACCTAACCAAGGTGGTGAGGGGACACAGGGAGGTGACCGTGCTCAACGAGGGAGTTCCCCTCTTCGCGCAGATCGCCGAGCAGCTCTCGGACGAGATCGCGGAGGGGAGCTTGGCGGAGGGCGATCGCGTTCCCTCGTCGAACGAGCTCGCGGCCTTTCACCGGATCAACCCGGCGACCGCGGCAAAGGGAATCAACATGCTGATCAGTCAGGGACTTCTGGAGAAGCGGCGCGGCGTGGGGATGTTCGTGGCCGAGGGGGCCCGCGAGCAGCTGCTCGCCGAGCGGCGCACGCGATTCGCCCAGCAGTACGTCGAACCGATGCTGGCCGAAGCGCAGCGGTTGGGCATCGACCACGGCACGTTGCTGTCGCTGATCGAGACGACGAGCAGGACTGCGGAGGACCACGGCAATGGAACCGGCGATTTCAACACGGGCGCTGACGCGCAGCTACCGCGGGACCACGGCGGTTGAGGACGTCGACCTCGAGGTCCGGAGCGGGACGATCACCGGACTGCTCGGGCGCAACGGGGCGGGCAAGACCACGCTCATGCGGTTGATCACCGCGCACGAGTTCGCCAGCTCCGGCAGCCTCCGCGTCTTCGGCGAGGATCCCATGGAGAACGAGGGGGTCCTGCGGCGGATGGTCTTCGTCCGCGAGGACCAGGTGTTCCCGGAAATCCGGGTGCGGCACGCCGTGCGCGCGGCCTCCTGGTTCCACCCGAACTGGAGCGAGGAGCTCGCGGCCCGGCTGATCGAGGACTTCGACCTCCCGGTGAACCGGCAGGTCAAGAAGCTCTCCCGCGGTATGCGCTCGGCGCTGTCCATCGTGGTGGGACTCGCCTCGCGGGCGGAGCTCACCATCTTCGACGAGCCCTACGCCGGGCTCGACGCCGCCGCGCGGCAGCTGTTCTACGACCGGATGCTCGCCGACTACGCCGAGCGTCCGCGCACCGTGCTGCTGTCCACCCACCTCGTCGACGAGGCCGCGGACCTGCTGGAGGACGTCGTCATGCTCGACCGCGGCAGGCTGGCGGTCAGCGCTCCGAGCGACGAGGTGCGCGGCAGCGCGGTCACCGTCACCGGTGCCGGCGGCGCGGTGGAGGAGTTCGTCACCGGCAGCCGCGTGCTGCACCGCAAGAGCCTCGGCTCCCGGTCGGTGGTGACCATCGCCGAACCGTTCGACTCGTTGGACCAGACCCGCGCCGCGCGGCTGGGGCTGCGGCTGGAACCGCTGTCGCTGCAGCAGTTGCTCGTCCAGACCTCCGGCGCCGAACAGGGGGAGTCATGAGCACGCTCGTCAACGTCGGTCGGTACCTCCTCATCGACCGGTTCCAGTACGCGGTCCTGCCGCCCGCCGTCCTCGCGCTGTCGTTCGCGATCAACGCCGTCGTCTCCGGGGTGGTGGCCAGCGGTGAGCAGCACTTCACGGGCGGGATCATCGCGCTGTACGTGTTCCTGGCGGTGCAGGGCAGCGTGGGCATGTCGCAGGCGCTGCCGTTCGCGTTCTCCCTGGGGGTCAGCCGGCGCAGCTACTACCTGGGCGCGCTCGGCCTCGGCGTCCTCGTCGCCGCGGTGTACGCGCTCGGCGTGGCGGCGCTGCAGGTCGTCGAGGCGGCCACCGGCGGGTGGGGGCTGCAGATGCACTTCTTCCGGGTGCCCTGGGTGCTCGACGGGCCGTGGCCGCTGACGTGGCTGACCGCGTTCGCGTTCATGGTGCTGCTGTTCGCCTACGGGATGTGGTGGGGACTGACCTACCGGCGCTGGCGCGTGCTCGGCGCCGTGTGCTACCTCGCCGCGCAGCTGGTCCTCGCCGCGGGATTCGTCGTCGTGGTGACCTGGGTCGGGGCGTGGTCCGCGATCGGGGAGTTCCTCGCGGCGCTGAGTCCGCTCGGCCTCGCCGGGATCGCGGCGCTGCTCGCCGCGGTGTTCGGCGCGGGCGGATTCGCCACGATCCGCCGCCTCGCGGTGTGAGGCGGGGCGGTCCGCGTCCGCGGGGCGCGGGCCGCCCCGCCGCTCGTTTCGGTTCGTCCCGAACGCCCTGTCCCGCGATGTGGTCACCCCGGCGGGGTTTCGCGGTGTCCGCGCAGCGCAACGGCCTTTCGCGTGGTTCCCGCTCGGTCCGCAACGCGAGCTGAACCACATGGTGGGAGCCCCGTCCCGTTGAGTGGGTAGTCGGCACGTACTCTGTCTCCTCGTTCGAACGAGTGAGGAGAAGGGTGGGTGCCATGACTGCCGGCCGCACCGAGGCCCCGCCGGCGGGGGTCCGAGCAGCGGGGGCGGAACGGCGCAACTCGACGCGCCAAGTGGTCGTCGCCAGTCTCGTCGGCACCTCGATCGAGTTCTACGACTTCTACGTCTACGCCACCGCCGCGGTGCTCGTGTTCCCGCACCTGTTCTTCCCCGCCGGGGACGACACGGCAGCGACGCTGCAGTCGCTGGCGACGTTCGCCATCGCCTTCGTCGCCCGCCCCGTCGGATCCGCCCTGTTCGGCCACTTCGGCGACCGCATCGGGCGCAAGGCCACCCTCGTCGCCTCGCTGCTGACGATGGGCATCTCCACGGTGCTCATCGGGGTGCTGCCCACCTACCAGAGCATCGGCGTGCTCGCACCGCTGCTGCTGGCGCTGTGCCGCTTCGGCCAGGGCCTCGGCCTCGGCGGGGAGTGGGGCGGTGCCGCGCTGCTGGCCACGGAGAACGCGCCGCCCGGCCGCCGCGCCCTGTTCGGCACCTTCCCCCAGTACGGCGCGCCGATCGGGTTCTTCGTCGCCAACGGCCTGTTCCTGCTGCTGTCCGGAACCATGGGCGACGCGGCGTTCCTCTCCTGGGGCTGGCGCATCCCGTTCCTCGTCTCCGCGGCGCTGGTGCTCGTCGGCCTGTGGGTGCGCCTGAGCCTGCACGAGACCCCGGCGTTCACCAGGGTCGTGGCCAGCGACCAGCGCGCCCGGGTGCCCTTCACGCGGGTGTTCCGCACCGACGCCAAGGCGGTCCTGCTCGGCACGTTCGTCATGCTGGCCACCTACGTGCTGTTCTACCTGATGACCGTGTTCTCGCTGTCGTACGGGACCAGTGCCGGTGGCCTCGGCTACGAGCGCTCCGAGTTCCTGGTGCTGCTGCTCATCGGCGTCGTCTTCTTCGGGCTGACCATCCCCGTCGCGGGCTGGTGCGCCGACCGGTTCGGACGCCGGCCCGCGCTCATCGCCACCACCTCGGCGATCATCGCCTTCGGCCTGCTGCTCGGCCCCTGGTTCGGGCGGGGCGGCGTGCTGCCGACGGTGTCGTTCCTCGTGGTCGGGCTGGCGCTGATGGGGATGACCTTCGGTCCGATGGGGGCGGTGCTGCCGGAGCTGTTCCCCGCAGCGGTGCGCTACACCGGAGCCTCGGTCTCCTACAACCTCGCCAGCCTCCTCGGCGCCTCCGTCGCGCCGTACGCGGCGACCTGGCTCGCCGACGAGCACGGGCTCGGCTGGGTCGGCGTCTACCTCGCCGCGATGGGCGCGCTCACCCTCCTGGCCCTGATCGCCACCCGGGAGACCCGCCAGACCGACATCGACCGCTGAGCGCGCGGGCACCGGCGGATCCCTCCGCCGGCGCCCGGCGCGGCTGGCGCCCGCACCCGACCGGGACGACCCTGAGGGCGTGGAACGCGTCGTGCTGCACGTCGACCTGGACCAGTTCATCGTGGCCGTCGAACTGCTGCGGCACCCGCAGCTGCGCGGCCGGCCGGTCCTCGTCGGCGGAACCGGCGACCCGACGCGCCGCGGCGTCGTGGCCGGCGCCTCCTACGAAGCCCGCGAGCACGGGGTGCGCTCGGGCACGCCGCTGCGCACCGCGGCCGCCCGCTGTCCGCAGGCGGTGTTCCTCCCCGCCGACTCCGACCACTACCAGGAGGCCTCCACCGAGGTGATGGCCGTGCTGCGGAGCTGGGGCGGTCGGCTGGAGCAGACCGGTTGGGACGAGGCCTTCCTGCTCGTCGACACGGCCGAGGCCGAGTCCGCGGCGCGGGAACTGCAGCGGCGCGTGCGCGAGCGCACCGGACTGGCGTGCTCGGTGGGCATCGGCGACAACAAGCTGCGCGCCAAGATCGCCTCCGGGCTGGCGAAACCGGAGAACGTCCACCGGCTCGACGTGCACAACTGGGTCGCCGTCATGGCCGACCGCCCGTGCGATGCGCTGCACGGCATCGGGTCGAAGACGAGCCGCCGCCTCGCCGAGCGCGGCATCGGCACCGTCGCCGAACTCGCCCGCGCCGACCGGGGAGAGCTGGCCGCCGCCTTCGGCCCGTCCATCGGGCCGTGGCTGGTCGCGCTGGCCCACGGGTTCGACAGCAGTCCCGTCACCGACACGCCCCCTCCGCCGCGTTCGCACGGCCGCGAAGTCACCTTCGACACCGACCTCGACGACCGCGACCGGGTGCGCACCGAGGTGCGGCGGCTCGCCGCGACCCTGTCCGGGGAGCTCGAGCAGGACGGGTTGCGGCCGCGCCGCGTCGTGGTCAAGATCCGCGACGACCGGTTCCGCACGCACACCCACGGCCGCGGTGTGCGGGCCGCCACCGCCGAGGCGATCACCGAAGCGGCCCTCACCGCCCTCGGCGAGTTCCCGCTCGACAGGCCCGTCCGGCTCGTCGGCGTCCGCGCCGAGCTGGAGTAGGGGCGCGGGTGGCTACCCGATGTCGGGGATCCCGCAGCGAGGCCTCGCCGGAGGTCCTGCCACCGGATTCACTGCGCCAGCCAATTCGCGGACTCTCCTACGCGCCCGCTCCGCGCTCGACCATTCCCCGGACGAACTCGGCCTGCCCGACGTGCTGCAGGCCGTCGGCGAGCACGCTGACCAACCGCACCCCGAGCGTGGTGGGCGGCTCCCAGGACTCGTCGACCACGCGCGGCAGGTCCTCGTCGGTGAGACCGCGCACGAACGCGGTGGTGTGCTCGTGCACCGCGTCGTGGTAGCCGAGCAGCGGTTCCGGGGTCGGCACCCACACGGCGGCGACCTCCTCCGCGGTGTGCCCGAACCCGGTGTCGTCGACCGGCAGCGGCAGGTCGAACCGCTCGTGCCAGTGCTGCGCGGTCCAGATCTGCTCGGTTCCGGTCAGCTCGGAGACGTGGTCGTCCTGCACGCGGGTGAGGTGCCACAGCAGCCACGAGATCGAGTTCGCGGCGGCGTCGGCGCGGTAGGTCAGCTGGTCGCCGGAGAGCCCGGCCGCCGCGTTGTGCGCGGACTCCCGGATCCGGTCGAAACCGTCGTCGAGCAGGTCGGCACTGGTCATCGGGAACACCTCCGCGGGGCGACGTCCTCACGGCAGGGTAGTCCCGCTGCCGGCGGGCGGCACCGTGCGCGGCGCGGGCGCGCCGGCCCCGGCCGCGGTGCGGTGCCCGCCCTGCGCGGCGCCTATCCTGCGCGGCGCCCGTCCTGCAGGGCGCGGCGCAGCGGCGAGGGGAGCAGTGCACGTGTCCGAACACGACATCGCGGTCAACGGCGGAGTGCTCGTCGACGGGACGGGACGCGCCCGCCGCCGCGGGAACCTGGGCATCACCGCAGGCCGCATCGCCGAGATCGGTCCGCGCCGGCTGCGGGGCGCGCGGGAGATCGACGCCACCGGGCTCGTCGTGGCTCCCGGGTTCATCGACCTGCACACGCACGCCGACTTCACCGTCGAGGAGAGCCCCGCGGCGCTGCCGCAGCTGCGGCAGGGTGTGACGACGCTCATCACTGGAAACTGTGGACACTCGCCGTTCCCGGTCGGGGATCTCGGACTGCTGCGCCGCGCGAGCATCTTCGACGACCGTCCGCTGAGTTGGGATTGGCGGGACGCGCGGGGTTTCCGCGCCGCGGTGGACCGGGCGTGCCCGGCGGTCAACATCGGTGTGCAGGTCGGGCACAACGCGATCCGGCTGGCCGTGCTGGGCGAGCAGGACCGCGAGCCGGATCCGGCGGAACTCGAGCGGATGCGGGCCTGCGTGCGCGCGGCCGCGGCCGGGGGAGCGCTCGGCTTCTCCACCGGGCTGATCTACGCGCCCGGCGTGTTCGCACCGGACTGGGAGGTCGCCGCACTGGTGGAAACGGCCGCCGCGCACGGCCTGCTGTACTCGACGCACCTGCGCGACGAGGCCGCGGGACTGCTCGGCGCGCTCGACGAGGCGGTCGTGGCGGCCCGCCGCAGCGGGGCGCGCCTGCAGGTGTCGCACCTGAAGGCCGCGGGCCCGGAGAATCACGGTTCGGTCACGGAGGCGTTGGCGCGGCTGGATTCCGCGCGCGCCGGCGGTGTCGACGCGGCCGCCGACGTCTACCCGTACACCGCGTCGAGCACGTCGCTGCTCACCGCGCTGCCGCCGTGGGCGGTCGACGGGGGAACCGGGCCCCTGCTGGAGCGGCTCGCCGACGCGGAGCAGCGGCGGCGCATCGCCGCCGAGACGCGGCGGAGGTTCGGGCGCGATCTCGATCCGCACGGTCTCGTGCTGGCCGAAGCGCCCGCCGGGCGCTATTCCGTGCACGTCGGGTCCTCAGTGGTGGAGATCGCGCGGTGCGAGGGGACCGACGCGGCCGAAGCGGTGCTGCGCGTGCTGCAGGCCCACCGCGGCGAGGTGCTGGTCGTGCACCACTCGATGCACGCCGACGACGTGCGCGCGGTGCTGCGCCATCCCCGCGTGGCGGTGGCCAGTGACGGGTGGACGCTCGCCGAGCGCGGCGAAGGTCACCCGCATCCGCGCAGTTTCGGCACGTTCGCGCGGGTCCTCGGGTGGTACGTGCGGGACGAGGGCCTTCTCGGGCTCGAGGAGGCGGTGCGGAAGATGACGGAGTTGCCTGCGACACGATTGCGGCTCGCGGGCCGCGGTGTACTTGCCACGGGGGCGGTCGGTGACGTTACAGTGTTTGATCCGGCGGCGATCCACGATCGGGCGCGCTACGAGCGACCGCGGCAGGGGGCGACCGGGTGTCGCGCTGTGGTTGTCAACGGCGAGCCGGTGGTTGTGGACGGTGACACAACAGGGCGGCGCCCGGGCCGGGTGCTCGGCAGAGATGATCGTGAGTCATGACACTCCGCGGAACATCCGCGGGGGCTGACGCGTTAACTCCTGGGTTTCACCGTCGATCCGATCGTCATGGTCTCCCCGCCCGCACGTGTGCGCGTGTTGACCGCGCGCGTGGGGAGCGCGCGTGCGTGTGGACGGGGAGACCGTTCGTGAACGCGAGTTCCATTGCTTAAGGAGGTGGCACGATGGCGGAGAACAACGGTTATGCGGGCGACGACTGGCGGGAACGTGCCGCCTGCCGGGACGAGGACCCCGAGCTGTTCTTCCCGATCTCCGAGGTGGGGTTGGGAGCCAAGCAGGTCGACCGCGCGAAAGCGGTGTGTGGTCGCTGCCCGGTGGCGTCCGAATGCCTGGCCGACGCGCTCAGCAACGGGCTGGACTTCGGGATCTTCGGCGGTATGACGCCGCGCGAGCGGCGTTCGCTGTCCCGGCGGAACACCCGGACGGTCAGCGCCGAGCGCTCGGCGCGCGACTGAGCCGCGCACCTCGCTCAGCCACGGCAGAAGGGGCCCGGACGTTCGTGAACGTCCGGGCCCCTTCTGCGTGCGCGGACCTCTGCTGCGCGCGCCCCGCGGCAGACCCCGGGGGCGCGCCGCGGGGCGGCGAACGCGCGGGCGCACCGCGGGTGCCGGTCCCGGAGGAATCCGTGAATGCGCGCGGCCGTCCGCGAACACGGCACCGGAATGGCGGTGTCACCGCGGTGGCGCGTCCCTCAGGGTGGTGAAAAAACTGCGTCCAGTGCCGGTGCATGCCGTGTTGATATTTGATTGACCGAGATCAGCATGCAAGGGCGCGCGCAGATCGGCATACTTTCGCCCGCCGACAGCGACGTGGTCCTCCGGGACGGCGGCGCCGGCCCGGATGCTGTTGATCGTCGCTGCGCACCGGGGCGGCACCGGCGTTCGCGGAGGCCGTCCCCCGACGCTGAGGCGAGCCAGCACGATGTCGAAACCGACGGAGCCGCCCTGATGTCGATCGATCAGCGAGCGTTTTCCGAGATCCGCGAAGAACATCGCGTCGACGGTGCGGAGGGGAATCCCGCAGGATCGGATCGGGACCGGCCCGGCAACGATTCCGGCCGCCGTTTCGATCCCCTGTGGTGGAGCGTCCCGGTGGCGGCCGCGATCGCCGCGATCACCTTCCTTGGCGTGAACCTGTACTTCAACGGCGGCCACTTCATCCCACCGCTCGACGACACCTACATCCACATGCAGTACGGCCGCCAGATCGGCCAGGGCGAGATCCTGCGGTTCCAGGACGGCGAGCCGATCAGCACCGGTGCCAGCAGCCTGCTCTACGTCTTCGCGGTCGGACTGCTGTACGCCCTCGGCGCCCACGGCAGCCTCCTGCTGCCGGCAGCGGTGGTGATCGGGATGGCTTCCCACGTGCTGGCTGCCACCTGCACCGCCGTGCTCACCCGCCGCCTCGTCGGCCGCCTCGGCGGGGTGTGCGCGGGGCTGCTCGTCGCGCTGAGCGGGCCGCTGCTGTGGTCGGCGGTCAGCGGCATGGAAGCCCCCGTGGCCGCGGCACTGGTGACCGGGCTGCTGGCGGTCTTCGCCGCCGAGCACGAGGCGGGACGCTTCCGCTGGACACCGCTGGTGGCCGTGCTCGCCGTGCTGTGCCGGTTCGAGATGGTCCCGGTGGTGGTGCTGATCATCCTCGCGATGCTCCTCGCGCTGCTGCGCGGGCAGCGGTCCTGGCCGCGGCGCGTGCTGGGCGCCGCGTGGTTCGCGCTGCCGCTGCTCGCGCTGGGCGGACAGCTGCTGTTCTACGGGATCGCCACCGGCAGCCTCTCGCCGAACGGCAACCAGGCCAAATCGATGCTGAGCATGCCGGCGTTCAACCTGGGCCAGTTCGCCGGCGGCGTCGCGGACAACATGCGGCAGTTCTCCGCGATCCTCGCGGGCATCAGCAGGCAGGACTTCCTCTTCCCCGGCGCGCTGCTCGTGGCGGCGCTCGGGGTGGCCGTGCTCGTGCGGCGGCCGGGAACGCACCGCGCGGTCGGCCTCGTCCTCGGCGGCGGGGTGCTGCTGAGCCTGCTGGCCGTGTCCACGCTCGCCACGGCCCTGTGGCAGCAGGTGCGCTACCTGCACCCGTTCCTGCCACCGGTGATCGTGCTCGTCGTCGTGGGAGCGGTGACCTGCGCGCGCTGGTTCGGCCGGGGAGCCGGCCGCGCGCTGGCCGCGGGCGTGCTCGGCACGGCAGGGCTGTTCACGCTGCTGTCGTTGCCGGCCTGGGCCCACACCGTCGGCCTGGACACCGGTGCGATCCGGGAGCGGATCGTCTCGCTGGCGACGTGGACCTCCGGGCACCTGCCGCCCGATGCCCGCATCGGCGTGCACGACGTCGGTGCGGCCGCCTACTTGGGACGGCAACCCACGGTCGACCTCATCGGGCTGACCACCAACGGGCTGGCCAAACCCGCGATCAACGGCGCCGGCAGCCTCTACGAGGAGCTCAGCGCCATGCCGCCGGAGGAGCGGCCCGACTACTTCGCCATCTACGACTCCATGCCCGGCGGGGTGCGGTTGGAGCACCTGGAACACGCCGGCCTGTTCGGCGAGGTCGTGCTCGCGCGGCAGGACATGACCGTCTACCGCGCGGACTACAGCAGCACCGGCACCGGGAACACCCCGTTGCGCCCGGTTCCCGGGGAGATCCGCGACCACCTCGACGTGGGTTCGATGGACAGCGAGAGCGCCCACGACCACGCGGTGCGCTCGCCGATGGCCACCTTCCGCCCGACCACGGACGCGGCCACCGTCGAGACCCCCCGCGGACGGGTCGCGGACAGCAACCGGCACGTGTACGGCGCCGAGTCGTTCACCCTCGGCAACCTGACCCCGCACCGGGAGGCGACGGTCACCGCGCGGCACGACGCGAGCGGTCCCAAGCCCGGTGCGCCCTCGGGCGGCCGCGCGGTGCGGGTGTTCGTCGACGGCACCTACCTGGGCACGCACGAGCTGACCACGAACCCGCGGGGCTGGGCGGAGACGCAGTTCTCCATCCCGCCCGAACTGGTCAACGGTCGGCAGGTGCAGGTGGAGCTGAAGTCCCCCCAGGAGTACGTCGGGCCGTACTCGGACTACCTCTCCTTCGGCTACTGGATCAGCCAGTGACCGGTCCCGGTGACCGTCCGGAGCGCCGCGGCGGCCGCGGTGGTACCCGGTTCCGGGAGAGTGGTGCGCGCGAGCCCACCCGCGGTAGCGTGACGCCGCAGCATCCTTCCGCCTGAGACGAACCGCGGTGACGATGACGTGGCACGAGCGATGAACGACGAGCCCGCCGTGGACGCGGCCGAGGCGTGGCGGCGACTGCTCGACGTCCGCACCCCACCCGACGCAGCGCGCGCCGGCCTGGTCACCGACGGCGCCGGGCAGTGGCGGTGGGGCGAGGGCGCCTCGCCCGTGGCCGAGCGGTTGCTCGAGCTCTACCTCCCGCTGTGCCTGGCGGGGCAGCGCTGCGCCTACGCCCAGCTCGGGCAGAGCCTCGACGGGTGCATCGCCACCCGCACCGGTGACGCCGTGCACGTCACCGGCGAGGACGACCGGGAGCACCTGCACCGGTTGCGCGCGCTCGCCGACGCGGTCGTCGTCGGTGCGGACACGGTCACCGCCGACGACCCGCAGTTGACCGTGCGCGCGTGCACCGGCGACAACCCCGTGCGCGTCGTGCTCGACCCGCAGGGCCGCGTGCCGAGCGGCCGGCGCGTGTTCACCGACGGCGCCGCACCCACCCTGTGGATCCTCGCCGAGGGCGACGACCGGCCCGGCGCGAGCAGCACCGAGGGCGTGGAGGTGCTGCACCTGCCCCGCGAGTCCGGTGGTTTCGCCGCCGACGTGGTGCTCGACCGGCTCGCCGAGCTCGGCCTGCACCGCGTCCTCGTCGAAGGCGGTGGTGTGACCGTGTCGCGCTTCCTGCGCGCCGGCGCGCTGCACCGGCTGTACGTCACCGTCGCCCCGGTGCTACTGGGCGACGGTGTGCCCGGCCTGCGCTTTCCGGGGACGCCGCGCATGCGCGATGCGCTGCGCGCCCCCGTGCGCCGGTTCTCCCTCGGCGCCGACTCGCTGTTCGAGCTCGACCTGACCGGACCGCGGCCGGTGACGCTGGAGCAGCAGCACGCCAGCGCCCGGCAGGCAGGCCACGAGCGCGAGCACGCCGTAGGCGACGGACACGGCGACGCCCTGGGCGGCGCCGAGCCCGGCTAGGGCGAAGGCCGCGGCCGCCGCGCCCTCGCGCAGCCCCCAGCCGCCGATGTTGACCGGCACGCTCATCGCCACGAGCGCCACCACCGCCAACGGCAGCACCTGCTCGACCGGGGCCGCGATCCCGACGGCCCGCGCGGCCACGACGAACAACGCGAGGTGCCCCGCCAGCGCCGCCACCGACAGCGCGATGATCCGCGCGCACGCACCGGGAGCGGCGAGCTCCCGCAGATCGGCCAGCGTCTCGGCCAGGACCCGTCGCCAGCGCGCCGCGCGGCGACCGGTGCGCGCGAGCAGCGCGGCGACCGCCACGGCGCCGATCAGGCCCCCGGCGGCGGCCAGCGCCGTGATCAGGATGCCGAACCGCAGCTCGGCCAGCGCCGGGGCCAGCGCGACCGCCGCGACCGCGAGCGGCAGCAGCACCACCTGCCCGGCGACGCGTTCCAGCACCACCGCCCGCACCCGTCGTCCCCGCGCGGGTCCGGCCAGCCCGTGCTGCACGGCGCGGTGCACGTCCCCGAAGACCCCGCCGGGCAGTGCCGCGTTGAGGAACTGCGCGCGGTAGTAGTCGGCGATCGCCCTGCCCAGCGGCAGCCGAATCCCGAGCCCGCGCGCGACGCGGCACCAACGCGCCGCGTTGCACGCGGTCGACGCGGCGCCGAGCGCGAGCGCCGCTCCCGCGGTGGCGACGTCGAGCACCTGCACGCCGCGGGCGAACGCGCCCGGTCCCACCTGCCAGGTCAGCAGCGCGAGCACGCCACCGGTGACGAGCACGCGCACCGCCGCGCGTCGCGCACGTCTCATCGCGCACGCCCCCTCCGCGGTGGCCCCTTTCGCGGCAGCCCCTTTCGAGATGGCCCCCTTCGAGGTGGCAGCGCGCGCGGGGGGAAGACGAGCAGGTCGGTGTGCTCCACGCGCGCCGTCAGCTCGCCGGCCCGCAACCGGGCCAGGCGGTCGCGCCGGTAGTCCGCGGCCCGCCGCGCCAGGCTCGGGCGCTGCTGCTGCGCGGCGTCGACCCAGCCGCGCAGCCACGCCTCGGTGAGCGCGGCCGAACCGGCGTCCAGGCACCACGGGGAGGGCCGGGCGAGCACGCGCGCGCCGCGGCGGCGGAACGCGATGCGCGCGGCGGGCGCGGCGTCCGGTCCGAGCAGGCGGTGACGACCGGCGCGGCGCCGCTGGTGGGCGTTGAACGCCTCGCGGAACGCCGCGTCCGCGGGGTGGGGCGGGTCGAACGTCACCCGGCCGGTGACCGTCAGCGTCACCAGCACCGGCACCCGCGCCGCCGCGCAGCACGCGGCGATCCGCTCCAGCTGCGGCGCGGTGAGCACGTCGAGCAGGGCCGAAGCGGTCACGAGCGCGGTCCCCGCGAGCATCCCCGGCGTCAGCGCGGTCAGGTCGCGCTGCTCCGGCGTGACCCGCACCGGCCGGCCGTCGGCGGCGGTGAGGCCGTCCCCGTCCGGCCCCTCCCCGCGCGGCCCGATCCGGTCGAGGGCGTGCGCGTCGCGGTCCTGGGCGGTCCAGTGCTGCGGCCCGGGCAGCCGTCCGGCCAACCACCGGCCCAGCGCACCGGTACCGCAGCCGAGGTCGCGGATGCGCAGCTCACCGCGCACCGGCCTCAGCCGGGGGCGCAGCAGTTCCACCAGCTCCTCCGCGCGGGCCGCCGCGTCGGCGGGCGCCCGCAACGCGAGCCAGTCGACCTCCGCCGCGTTCACGTGCTGAGGTGCTCGAGCGTCCGCCCCACCTGCCGGGCTGTTTCCCGCCACGTGTTCAGGGTGCCACGGCGGCGGTGCGCCGCGTCGCGCAGGCGCGCGCGTTCACCGGCACCGGTCAACCACCGGCGCAGCGCCCGGGCGAGCTCGGCCGGGTCATCCGGCGGCACCAGCATCCCCGGCAGCGTCCCCTCGTCGGTGCTGCCCAGTGCTTCCGGCACCCCGCCGACATCGGAAGCCACCACGGGCAGGCCCCGCGCGAGCGCTTCGGTGACCACCAGGCCGTACGTCTCCGCCCGCGAGGGCACGACGACCAGGTCGGAGGCCGCGTAGGCCGCGCCGAGCTCCGCGCGGCGCAGCGGGCCGGCGAGCCGCACCCGGTCGGCGAGCCCGCGGGCGCGGACGTCGTCGCGCACCCGCGCCGCGTGCTCCGCGGCGCGGGTGCGCGAACCGGCGACGCAGCAGTGCCAGTCCAGGTCGCGGCACCGCGCCAGCGCGGAGACGAGCACGTCGTGGCCCTTCATCGGTGTGACCGCGGCGACCGACAGCAGCGCGCCGGAACCGCCGCTGCCGCGGGCGGGGGCGGACGGATCCGCCCCCGGCGGGGCCACGGTGATCCGCGCCGGCGCCACGCCGTGCTCGCGGGAGACGTGGCGAGCCGTCCAGGAGCTCGGGACGAGCACCTGGTGCACCGCGCGCAGCACCTGCCCCTCCCGCCGGTGCAGCTCGCGCGCGAGATCCGTCGGCGTGCCCGTCTCGCAGGCCAGCGGCAGGTGCACCAGCACCGCCAGCGGCAGCCGTGCCGCGTGCCGCTCGAGGACGCCGGCCGTGCCGCAGGCCACCAACCCGTCCAGCACGACGGGGCGACCGTCCGGCAGCTCCTCCAGCGCCGCGTCCAACCGCGCCGCGTCGTCCGCTCCGGGGTCGGGCCAGCGTCCCGGCAGGACGGTGCACCGCACCCGCCACCCCGCGCCGGGCAGCTCCTCGACCAACCGCCGGTCGTACCGGTCGCCGCCGCTGGGGGCGTCGCCCTCCGGCGGCAGTACGAAGTGGACGGACCGCGCGGTTGTCACAGCGATCGGTCGAAACTCGCCCAGGCCACGTGCGATTCGGAGAGCGTGGCGGTGATTCCGGCCAGCCCGCGCGCGTTCTCGCCCAGCTCGCCGGCGTGCACCCGCTCGGCCAACCGGTCGGCGATCACCTGCGCGAGGAACTCCGTCGAGGTGTTGCGCCCCGCGAAGGCCGGGTCGTCGTCGAGGTTGCGGTAGTTGAGGTCCGCGAGGACTTCGCCGAGCTTCCCGCTCGCGCGTCCGATGTCCACGACGAGGCCGTCGGCGTCGAGCTCGGGGCGCCGGAAGGTGGCGTCGACGAGGTAGGTGGCCCCGTGCAGCCGCTGCGCGGGGCCGAAGGTCTCGCCGCGGAAGCTGTGCGCGATCATCACGTGGTCGCGGACGGTGACGCTGAACAATGCCGTCTCCTTCGTGCTCGCCGGCGCCGGTCCGGTGCGATCAGGACACCGGTTCGCCGGAACCGTAGACGATCCGGTGGCACAGCGCCGAGTGCTCCCCGCGGGCCAGGCGCGGCAGCACCGCGGGCAGCTCGCCGAACTCGCTCTGACCGGTGACCAGCGCGTCGAACGCCTCGTCGGCGAGCAGGTCCAGTGCCAGCGCGAGCCGCTCCCGCGTGCTCCGGTGGTTCCGGTTCGGCGAGACGGTGCCCACCTGGCTGCCGCGCACGGTCAGCCTGCCCGAGTGGAACGATCCGCCCAGCGGCACGGTGACGGGGCGGTCGCCGTACCAGCTCAGCTCCACGACCGTCCCGTCGGTGACGGGCAGCTCCAACGCGCGGGCGAGCCCGGACTCGGTGGCGCTGGCGTGCACCACGAGGTCGCGGCCGGTCGCCGCCCGCTCCGGGGTGGCGAAGTCGGCGCCGAGCGCCTCGGCCACCGCCCGTCGGGAGGTGTCGACGTCGACGAGCTCCACGTGCACGCCGGGGAAGCGGGCGAGCAGGCGCGCGGCGCAGCAGCCGACCATGCCGGCGCCGAGGACGGTGACGCGGTCGCCGAGCAGCGGTACCGCGTCCCAGCAGGCGTTGACCGCGGTCTCGACCGTTCCGGCCAGCACCGCCCGGTGCGCCGGCACGGCCTCCGGCACCGGGACGACCGCCTCGACGGGCACCACGTAGTGCGTCTGGTGCGGGTAGAGGCAGAACACGGTGCGGCCGAGGTGGTCGGCCGGGCCCTGCTCCACCACGCCGACGTTGAGGTAGCCGTACTTGACCGGGGCGGGGAACTCGCCCTCCTGGAACGGGGCGCGCATCAACCGGTGCTGGTCGGCGGGGACGCCGCCGCGGAACACCAGTGCCTCCGACCCGCGGCTGACCGCCGTGTAGCGGGTGCGCACGAGGACCTCGCCGGGGCCGGGGTCGGGCACCGCGACGGCGCGGATCTCGCCCTGCTCCGGCCGGGCGAGCCAGAACGCGCGCGCCGAGGTCGCCATGCTTCCTCCGTCGGGTGATCGCGCCTGCTGTGTTCGCCCGGGAGGATACGCGGCACCCTGGGGTGCGTGGTGGCACGAACGACTCCCGGAAGTGGCCGCTTCGTCGCGGAACTGGCGCTCGCCACGGCCGCGCAGCTCGGCGCGTTGGCGCTGCTGAACGCCTGCGGTGCGCTCGGTGCGCGCGGCGCGGTCGCCGGATGCGGTTACGCGGCCGGGCTCGCGCTGCTGCTGTGGCGCACCGCCCGCACCGCTCCCTGGGGGTCAGCCGATCGGGTGACGCTGGTGCGCGCAGTGCTCGTCGGTGCGGTGACCGCGCAGGCGGTGCAGGCCACGGCGGGCCCGATCCCCGCGGGGGTGTTCCTCGGCCTCGTCGTCCCCGCGCTCGTGCTCGACGGGGTGGACGGTCAGGTGGCGCGGCGCCGGAACTGCGTCTCGGCGTTCGGCGCGCGCTTCGACATGGAGCTGGACGCGTTCCTCGTCCTCGTGCTCAGCGGGTACGTCGCGCTGGACCTGGGCGCGTGGGTGCTGGGGATCGGTGCGCTGCGCTACGCGTTCGTCCTCGCCGGGCGCGCGCTGCCGTGGATGCGCGCCGCGCTGCCGCCGAGCCGGCGCCGCAAGGCCGTCGCGGCCGCGCAGGGCGTGCTGCTGGTGATCGCGGCGGCGCCGGTGGTGCCGGCGCCCGCGGCGCACGGCGCGGCGCTGCTGGCGCTGGTGTCGCTGCTGTGGTCGTTCGGCGCGGACACCTGGTGGCTGTGGCGCCGCTCCCGCGCCGGGACGCGGGAGCGGCGGCGTGCCGGATCCGCGATGTGAACGGGAGCGGGCCGGGCCGCGCCCCGCGGGGGCGTCCGAACAGGACGGTGCGGGAGCGCGGGCCGGAGCGCCCACCGGTGCGGGAGCGGCGCCCACCGCACCCGCGCGGGTCAGCCCTCCTGCGGAACGGCCATCTCGCCGAGCTCGGACCAGTCCTGCTGGTCGATCTGGGCGTTGATCACGCGCGGGGTCTCCACCAGGTGCGGCGGAAGCGTCTGCTGCGCGGTCTTGAAGTGCTCGGACTGCACGTGCGCAGCCCCGGCGTCACCGTCGCGGAAGGCCTCCACGAGCACGTACTCGTTGGGGTCCTCGATGCTGCGGGACCAGTCGAACCACAGGCATCCGGGCTCGTTGCGGGTCTCGCGGGTGAAGTCCGCGGCGATCTCCGGCCAGCGGTCGGCGGACTCGGGACGCACGCGGAACTTGGCGGTGATGAAGATCATGAGCCATGCCTTTCTGGACGCACCTTCTGCGCGTGATCCACAGTAGAGGATCCGATCGCGGTGCGCGCGGGGGAGGTCGTCCCGGCCGCGTCCCCCTCCGCGCGGCACCGCGCACTCCGTCTGCTGTGGACTGCACGCCGCCGCGGCGGACGTCGGGGCCCGGATCGGCGGACTGCCCGCGCCTGCGGCGCCCCGCCGGCACCGCGGGCGCGCCGAACCGAGTTCGGCGCGCCCGGAGCTGTCCGGTTCCGCGATGAAGCGAATTCGGCGAGAATGCCGGGCGCGAACCACCCGTTCGGCGGTTCCCGCGCGAAGCGCGCTCCGCTGAAATGGAAACCGCGGCGATTTTCGGAGAATGCGGAGGTCGGTGAACCGATGTCGGCGGTGTCGTTCGTGCTGGTTCTCGTCGGATTCCTCCTCCTCGTCGACCGCTCGGAACGGTCGGGCGCGCAGCACCCGGCGCGGTCGCGCCGCGCCGGGTGAGGCACGATCCCGGGGCGAGTGCGGTCCGCCTGCCCGCTCGTGTCCGTGCGCTGCGCGCACGCGTGCGCAGCGGGCGACGAGGTGCCGACACGGAGCGTGGTGCACCGTGCGCGCTGCGCCGGAATCATGCGGTGCCTCACAGCGGATTCGGCCGTTCTAGGTAGTCGTCCCCGTAGATACCTCGGTTCTGCGAGCGCGTTCCTTCGGCAACATCGGGTTGTTGCCTCGGGCCGGTGACGGGTCGGGCAATGAACTCCGAGATGCCCCCGATTGAAACTCCCGGAGCCATGCGGAAAGACACCGACGGTTCGAATTCCCCCGAAAACAACGTTTCCGAGACGAAGACCCCGATTCGGAAGTTCGCCGACCGCGTCCCGTTCGGCCTCGCGACGGTCGGCACGGCCGGCGTGCTCGCGGTGGCCTCCGTGACAGCGGCGTTCACCTCCCCGCTGGGGTCCTCGGGTGACGCGGAGCACGAGCAGACCCGCACCGTCGCCGAGGTCCAGCAGCAGGGCCAGCAGAGCGGTGGCCACTCCGGCGGCGCCGCGCAGCAGCAGAAGGCCGCGCCGAAGCAGCAGAAGGACGCCGCTCAGCAGGGCGGTGAGCAGGCCCCGAAGCAGCAGCAGAAGCCGGATCCGGCCAAGGCCGAGCAGGACCTGCGCAACCGCATCGTCGACAACGCCCGCGCCGAGATCGGCACGCAGGAGACCGGTGACAACGTCAACCCGTACTCCCCGCAGGCCGTGTCCTGGTGCGCCCTGTTCACCAGCCAGATGTGGCAGGACGCCGGCGTGGACATCGACAGCGAGCAGTACGCCTTCACCGGTGACCTGTTCACCGCCGGCCAGGAGCACGGCACCGCCTACGGCGCCGACCAGCTGCAGCAGGCCAAGCCGGGCGACGTGCTGCTGTTCGGCAGCGGTCCCTCCTCGCCGGACACCAGCAAGCACATCGGCATCGTGGAGAGCGTCGACGGCAACACGGTGACCACCATCGAGGGCAACGCGAGCGACAGCGTCAAGCGCCAGCAGCACCAGCTCACCCCGGACACCTTCTACGGCGGTGTCTCCCCGTGGTGACCCCGGACTCCCGGCTCCTCAGCTGAGGGAGACCGCGGATCGGCCGGCGTCGTGGGGCCGGTGCGGTCGAGCACGTGGCCGCCGATCCGCGCGGTCACCGAGCTGCGGTGACGCGTTCCCCGCTCCGCACGAGCAGGCCGCTCCCACCCGTCGGGAGCGGCCTGCTGCGCGTTCACCGGCTTCACCGCGAGAGCTGCGCGACGAGCTCCCCGGAGCGCTGCTCGGGCACCACCTGGACCACGTCCGCGAGGCTGATGACCCCGACGAGGCGCTCGCCGTCGACGACGGGCAGACGCCGCACGCCGTGGCGGATCATGGCGTCGACGACCTCGGCCTCCGAAGCGTCGGCGCTGATCGAGGCCGGTTCCGACTGGGTGAGGTCCCCCGCGGGGAACGTGCCGGCGTCGCGGCCCTGAGCGACGACCTTCCGCACGAGGTCGCGGTCGGTGACCAGGCCTTTGAGCTGGTTGTCGTGCCCCCGGACGGGGATCGACCCGATGCCGTGCTCGGTCATCACCCGGGCCGCGTCGGCCGCGGTGGCGTCGGTGCGGAGGGTGACGGTGTCCTCGGTCATCATGTCGCGGGCCGTTGTCATGCCGGTCACGTCCTTCCTGCGAGCTTCGTGGACGGTCGATGACTACCCGGTGGCCGCCTGCGGCACACCCGGTGCGGTCCGGCTGGCGCGGTGCGGTCCGGGAGGCCGTGATCGTTCCGGGGCGTCACCGGCCGTGCCGGCACGGCCGGCGTGCCACACTTGCGATCGGGAAAGCCTGTTCGGACACGCGCAGGCGGCACGGAGCGCGAGGAGGAACACTCATGGGAATCCTGAGCTGGATCATCTTCGGACTGATCGCCGGCGCGATCGCGAAGGTCATCATGCCCGGACGCGATCCGGGCGGCATCATCGTCACGATCCTCATCGGCATCGGTGGCGGCATGCTCGGCGGCTGGCTCGGCAGCTCGGTGTTCAGCAACAGCGGGGTCACCGGGTTCAACCTGAGCAGCTTCATCTGGGCCGTGATCGGCTCGCTGATCCTGCTGCTCGTCTACCGGCTGGTGTTCCACCGGTCGCGGGCGTGACCGGGCGCCGGGCCGGTCGCGCCCCTCGCCGCGGCCGGCCCGGTTACGGCTCGCCGGGGGCGGGTACCCCCCGGGTGCGCACCGCCGGGCGGTGCGCACCCGAGCAGATCCCGCGACAACAGCAGGAACAGCGATGATGGGCACCGACAGCAAGTCCGTGAAGCAGGCGCTCTCCTCGCTGGACTTCCCGGCGAGCAAGGACCGGATCGTGACGCACGCGCACGATCACGGTGCGGACGCGGTGACGGTGCGCGCGCTGCGCGCGATGCCGGTCGCCGACTACGACAACCTCCAGGAAGTGCTGCGCTCCGTCCCGCTGGGGCCGGGACCGGAAGAGGGGCGCACGCACGGGCAGAAGGCCCAGCAGGCGAGCCAGGCGGAGAAGGGCGCGCTCGCGGAACACCAGGCCCGGATCCCGGGCCATCCCATCGCCGACGAGATCGGCAGGAACCGGCGCGCGTGACCGCCGGACGTGCCGGCTATTCGGCCGCGTTGGCGGCGCGGAGCGTCCGCATCGCCTGGGCCAGCGCGGCCGAGTCCTCCGCGCCCAGGGGGTTCAGCACGCGGCGGCGGAGGATCTCGGCGCACGCGGAGCGCGCGCGCTCGGCGACGTCGCTGCCGTGCTCGGTGAGGACGGCGTAGGTGACGCGGCGGTCGTCCGCGCACGGTTCGCGGCGGATCAGGTCGGACTTCACGAGCCGGTCGGCGACCTTGGTGAAACCCCCGCTGCTCAGCGCGGCCTCGTGGGCGAGCTTCGTCATCGGCATCCGGTGCTCGGCGGAGCGCACGAGCCGCACGAGGATGTCGAAGGAGGCGGGGGAGAGGTCGAACAGGTCGGCGATCTCTTCCATGAGGCGCTCCTGGGTGGCCTGGTAGCCCTCGATCACCAGCCCCCACCACGTGACGATCTCGTTGTCGTCGGTGCACGGGTCGATCGGTGTCGACGCGGCGTGGTTCGGGTCGTTGGTGCTCACCGGTGGGTCCTTTCGTGTCGTGCCGGCACGCGCCTCGCGTCGAGTTTACCGCATCACTTCGCGATATAAACTCTTGCGAGGAAGATAAGTTCACAGTAGTGTCTTCTTTGGAAGATTCAATCGGAGAAGGAGACCGCGTCATGAGCGAGCCCGTGAAGCTCAGCGTCATCTACTACTCGTCCACCGGCACGATCGCCGAGATCGCCAACAGCCTGGTCAGCGAGGCGGAGAACGCCGGAGCCGAGGTGCGCCTGCGCCGGGCGCCCGAGCTCGCCCCCGACGAGGCGATCGACGCCAACCCGGCCTGGCGCACCAACCTGGAGGCCACCCGGCACATCCCCGAGGCCACCGCCGAGGACGTGGTGTGGTCCGACGCGGTGCTGCTCGGCACCCCGACCCGCTTCGGCAACGTCTCCGCGCAGCTGAAGCAGTTCCTCGACACGCTCGGCGGCGAGTGGGCCCAGGGCAAGCTGGCCGACAAGGTCTACAGCGGCTTCACCTCCAGCGCCACCCAGCACGGCGGCCAGGAGGCGACCCTGCTCGCGCTGTACAACACGGTGCACCACTTCGGCGGCGTCCTCGTCGCTCCCGGTTTCACCGAGGGGTCGAAGTTCATCGACGGCAACCCCTACGGCACCAGCCACGCCGACGCGCAGGGGGAGAACAAGGTCGACGACATCGCCCGCACGGCCGCCGCGGTGCAGGCCCGGCGCGTGGTCAGCGTCGCCGGCGCGCTGAAGGGCGCCCGCGCCTGAACCGACCGGCGCGCAGCGGCCGGGCCGCGCGGGGAGGTCCGCGCGCGGCCCGGTGCGCACGGCCTCCCCGCGGCAGGCGCGGCGCGCCGTGCGCCGCTCGGGGCAGCGCGGGTGCGTCGAGCGGAGGAATTCGCGCACCTGCGGGGAGCGCTACGTTGGTCGCGGTCACCGACTGCGAGGAGTGCCCGTGCTGCCGGACGTGCGCGACGCCCTGCCCAACGACCACCCGTCGGCCACGCTCGTGGGCCGCGTGCACGACCCGGCCGAAGCGGGCCCGGTCGTCGTCGCCGTCCGCGGGGACCGGCTCGTCGACCTCGGCGAGGCCGCCCCCACGCTCAGCGCCCTGACCGAGCACCCCGACCCCGTGGGCCTGGCGCGCGAAGCCGCACCGCGCCGGGAGTGGCCGCTCGCCGACGTCCTGGCGGCGACGCTGCGCGGCGGCGAAGCCCCGCGGCTGCTGGCCCCGGCCGACCTGCACGTGCTCAAAGCAGCCGGCGTCACCTTCGCGGGCAGCATGCTCGAGCGCGTCATCGAGGAGCGGGCCGGCGGCGACGCGGGTGCGGCGGCCGAAGTCCGCACGCGCATCGAGCGCGCCATCGGCGACACGATCACCTCCGTGCGCCCCGGCTCGCCGCAGGCGCGCACCGTCAAGCAGTGGCTCCAGCAGGAGGGCCTGTGGTCGCAGTACCTCGAAGTCGGCCTCGGCCCCGACCCGGAGATCTTCACCAAAGCGCCCCTGCTCGCAGCCGTCGGCACCGGCGAGCGCGTGGGCGTTCCCCGCGATTCGCGGTGGAACAACCCCGAGCCCGAAGTGGTGCTCGCGGTGCGCTCCGACGGCCGCGTCCTCGGCGCCACCCTCGGCAACGACGTGAACCTGCGCGACGTCGAAGGCCGCAGCGCCCTGCTGCTGCCCAAGGCCAAGGACAACAACGCCTCGGCCGCGCTCGGGCCGCTGATCCGGCTGTTCGACGAGGACTTCGACCTCGACCGGGTGCGCCGCACCGATCTGCACCTGCGCGTGACCGGTGCGGACGGGTTCGTGCTCGACGGGCGCAGCTCGATGCGCGAGATCAGCCGCGACCCGGCGGAGCTCGTGAGCGCGGCGCTGGGAACGCACCAGTACCCGGACGGGTTCCTGCTCTACACGGGAACCGCGTTCGCCCCGACGGAGGACCGCGACGTCCCCGGTCACGGGTTCACCCACCACTCGGGGGACCGGGTGCGCATCACGTCGTCCGAGCTCGGCGCGCTCGTCAACGAGGTCGCCCCGTGCGATGAGTGTCCGCAGTGGACCTTCGGGCTCGGCGCGCTGCTGCGCAACCTCGGCGGCCGCGGGCTGCTCGGCGCGCCGGGGTAGCGGGGGTGGTCCGGTCAGCGCGGACGCGCCGCGGAGAAGAGGGCCCGCACCGCCCGGAGCACTTGGTCGGCTGCGCGTCGCAGACTGCCGGTGTTCACGCTCCCGTCCTGATCCACCAGGTCGGTGAAGATGACGCATCCCACGAGCAGCACGGTCAGCACGGTCACGGCGATGATGAACACGGTGATCCTCCTCCTTCACCGGAGGTATCGCCGCACCGGCCGTTTCGTTACCGCGCGGGGGCGAACAGGGGCGCGGTTCCCGCCGGGCCCTCCCCGATCGGGGCGCGCCCGGCGACTAACCTGAAGTCGTGGCCAGTGAACGCCCGAACCCGGCGCAGTGGGTCTGGTACGCCTTCGGCGGAAAGCTCCCCGACCGGCACGCCGAGTGGGTGCTGCACGACGTCACGGCCCGGACGTGGCCGCTGCGGCACCTGGCGCGGGCGCTGACCCAGCTGGCCCCGTTCTGCCTGCTCGTGCTCCTGCCCGGACCGCTGTGGATCCGCGTGAGCGCCGTCGCGCTCGGGCTGTTCGTCGGGCTGTTCTACTCGTTCTGCTACATGGGCGAAGCGGCCGAGCACCGCGCGATCAAGCACGGATACCCGCCCGGGATGGCCCGGGAGATCCGCGCGCTCGGCAAGGACGTGCGCCGGGCGGGCAAGCGGGGGCTGAACCACCGCCGCTGGTGGGAGTGAGCCGGCGGCGCCCGCGGAGCGGCGCGGTGCCCGTCCCGCCGGTGATCACACCAGCGCGCCCTCGGGATCGGTGCGCGCGGGGGTGGAGCGGCCGCGCCGCGGGGGCAGCGAGCCGAGCACGCACACGGCGAGGTTGACCAGCAGGCCGAACACGCCGCCGTGCACGCCGAACACGGTCGGCACGCCGGCCAAGGTCATGGTCACAGTCACCGCGGTGCCCAGCAGCATCCCCCAGAACGCCGCCCGGTCGCGCAGCCCCTGCCAGTAGAGCGCGAGCACGAACACCGGGGCCAGCTGCACGAGCAGCTCGATCTTGAACACGAAGATGTCCACCAGAGTGCTCGGCGGGAACCAGGCCAGCACCAGCAGCAGGCACACCACCACGACCCCGACGACCTTGCCCGTCATCACCAGCCGGTGCTCGTCGACGTCCGGCCGGCGCCGCCCCACGATGTCCCGCGCGACGATCGAGGACAGGCTCAGCAGCGCCGAATCCGCAGTGGACACGATCGCGGCGACCAGACCGCCGAACAGCAGCACCATCGCCACCGAGAACGCGACGTTGATCCCGGCGACCTCGTTGGCGAGCAACCCCACGAGCCGCTCGGAGTCCGCTTCGGACAGGTCCGGGAACAGGCGCACGCCGAGGATCCCGATGCACACCACGGCCCCGGCCGTGATCAGCGGCATCCACACCATCCGGACCAGCGACGTGCGCAGCGCGCGTTCGCTGCGCGCGGAGAAGATCCGCTGCACCGCGTGCGGGTAGAACACGATGCCGAGGCCGACCATGACGACCATGGACAGCCAGTTGACCGACTCGGTCAGCGAGGGCACCGCGATCGTCTCCGGGTGGTGCTGCGCGAACCAGCTGGTGTTGCCCCCGAGCGAGTCCCCGGTGAGCACGAACGCACCCACCAGCATCAGCGCGACGCCGAAGAGCAGCGCGATGCCCTGCATGACGTCGGTGAACGCGACGGCCCGCATTCCGCCCAGCCACGAGTAGACGAGCATCACGCCGACGAAGACCGTCACGCCCAGCTGGTACGGCACCGTCTGGCCCGTGAGCCCGCTGATGGCGTGGCCCATGGCGATGAGTTGCTCCAGCAGGTAGCTGGCCAGCGCCCACAGCATGAGCAGCACCGCCAGCGTCGTCACCGCGGGCGAGCGGAAGCGGTGGCGCAGCCAGTCGCTCGGCGTGACGAAGGAGTGCCGCTTGGCCAGCACGTACAGCCGCGGGGCGAACAGCAGGTATCCGCCGACGATCGCGGTGAAGAACGTCACCGACTGCCACCACGCGAAGCCCTCGCGGTACGCCTCGGGTGCGTAGCCGATGACCGTGTTGCCGCTGTACTGGGTCGCGTAGAGCGTGAAGAACAGCACCAGCGCGCCGAGGTTGCCACCGGCCAGGTAGTAGCTCTTCAGGTCGTGCCGCTTGCCGACCTTGCCGCGACCGACCCAGAACCCGATGCCCAGCATGAGCACGGCGTACAGCAGCAGCACGACGATGCCGGTGGATCCGGCGAAGGTGGGGGTCTGCACGGTCACTCCTGCTCGCCGCTCGTCCGGGGATCCTCCTGCGCGCCGTCCTCCGCGGAGCGGTCCTCATCCGCGAGGTGCCAGTCGCGCATCAGCACCCGGGTGAGAAAACCGCACAGCACCACCGAGAACAGCACCGCGACCAGCATCCACAGCGGAACGCCGAACACGAGCGGGCCGATCGTCCCCTCCGGCAAGTACCAGGGGACGCCGGCGAGCAGAATCACCACCAGACCGGCCCAGACCCCCGGCTTGCGGATGGGTTCCTGGCCACGCGGCCGCGCAGTCGGCACCGTTGCCATCCCGTCGTCGCATCGCGAATCGTTCGATCCCGGCGGTGGTGGGTGACCACCCCGCCGTGGTCGCCCGGGATGCGGACGGCCGCGGCGGACAGGTGCGGACGCCGACGATCCCGGGTCGCGGTGATCGAACCGATGTCCGGCGGAACAGCCTGCTGCGGAAGCAGCGATCCGTCAAGTGACGGCGATCATGCCCGGTCCGGCCAGCGCCCCGCCGCCCACGCGCGGTAGTCGTCCCACGCCTGCAGGTGCTGCCGCGTCTCGAACCGCCGCACGCGCCCGCTGACGGGGTCGGTGAACTCGAGCGCGCTCGCCAGCAGCTGCAGCGGGCGGGTGAACTCGCCCGGGGGCCGGACGGCCACGCGCGGGTACAGGTCGTCGCCGAGGATCGGCGTGCCGAGGTGGTTCATGTGCGCGCGCAGCTGGTGGGTGCGGCCGGTGCGCGGGACGAGCCGGTAGTGGCCCAGAGCGCCGCGCTGCTCGAGCAGTTCGACCTCGGTGGCGCTGTTCGGCGGTCCGGGGAGCGTCTGCGCCGCCCGGCACCCCGGCTCCTTCTCCAGCCGGGTGCGCACCACCCGCGGGAACTCCACAGTGGAGCGCCGCCCCGCGACCGCGCGGTACTCCTTGTGCACGCGACGCTGCTGGAACAGCTTCTGGTAGGTACCGCGCCGCGCCGGGTTGACCACCAGCAGCAGCACCCCGGCGGTCATGCGGTCCAGCCGGTGCGCGGCGACGAGCTGCGGAAGGCCCAGCCGCTGGCGCAGCCGCGCCAGCGCCGTCTGCAGCACGTGCTGCCCGCGCGGGGTCGTGGCGAGGAAGTGCGGCTTGTCGACGACGAGGATGTCCTCGTCGCGGTGCAGGATCTCGACTTCGAAGGGGACCGGGGTCTCCGCGGGCGGCTCGCGGTGGATCCAGATCTTCGTGCCGGGCGCGAACGCGGCGTCCGCCCCGAGCGGTCCGGAGGCGTCGGCGATGTCGCCGGCGCGGAACTTCGCCGCCAGCTGCTCGGCGGAGGCGTGGAAGCGCTCCCGCAGGTAGGCCCAGAGCGTGTCCCACTGCTCCTGCCGGGGGAGCTTGACCGGGGTCGCGTCCACTCCGTTCCGCTGCGGCAGCGGGGATCGCCTGCTGCGTGCCACGCGCCCAGGTTACCGAGGTGTGCTGCGCACCGGCGGTGGCCTCGCACCTGCGCCGTTCCGCTCAGTGCTGCCGGGCGTGGGCGGCTGCGGCGTGCTCGTCCGGCACGCAGGTTCCGCGGCGGGCGAGGCTCCTGCCCCGGGGACGAGGTCGGGCCGCGCCGGTCGGATCTGCTCAGCCTGTGCTCGGGGAAACGTGTGCGCGGGTAGCGGCGCGCTCGCCGCGCCAGACCCCGGCGACGCGTTCCAGGGGAAGCCCGAGCGCATCACTGAGCTGAACGATCGTGCCGAAAGCCGGGCTGGGCAGACGACCGGTTTCGATCTTGCGCAGTGTCTCCGGTGAGACACCGGCAGCGCGTGCGATGTCGACCGGATCGCGATCGGCGCGCGCCTCGCGGAGCGTCGCACCCAGGCGTCTGCCGGCTTCCACCTGTTGCGCGGTGAGCGGGGGTCGCACCATGGCCCGCATGGTACCTTCGATATTTTTATACCGGTAATAAAATACCGAAAAGGGAGCAGGCGTGATCGAACTGAAGACCCCGGTCGAGATCGACCGGATGCGGGAGACGGGGCGCTTCGTCGCGAAGCTGCTGCGCGAGGTGTGCGCGCGTGCGGACGTGGGTGTGAACCTGCTGGAGCTGGAGCACCACGCCCGGCGACGTGTTCGGGAACGGGGAGCCGCGTCGTGCTTCTGGGACTACAACCCCTCGTTCGGCGACGGCCCTTCCGCAACGTGCTGTGCCTGTCGGTCAACGACGTGGCGCTGCACGGGCTCCCGCGTGATTACGCGCTGCGCTCGGGTGATGTCCTCAGCGTCGATTTCGCCGCCTCCATCGGCGGATGGGCGGCCGACGCTGCGCGCACCGTGGTCATCGGTTCCGCCCGGACGGAGGATCTGCGTCTGGTCGGATCAACGCGGCGAGCTCTCGCCGCGGCGCTCGAGGCGATCCGGCCCGGCAACCGGCTCGGCGACGTTTCGGCCGCGATCGGGGCCGTCGCGCGGGAATTCGGCTATCCGGTCAACACCGAGTTCGGCGGCCACGGCGTGGGGCGGAGCATGCACGAAGCACCGCACGTGTCCAACACGGGCCGCGCCGGCCGGGGACTGCTCCTGCGCCCCGGCCTGACCCTCGCGGTGGAACCCTGGTTCGCGCGCACCACCGACCGCGTCGTCACCGACGCCGACGGCTGGAGCTTGCGCTCCGCGGACGGCTCGGCGACGGCGTACACCGAACACACGCTCGCGGTGACCGAAGGAGGAGCGCGCGTGCTGACGGCCTGAGCGCGACCGGACCCCGACGCAGCAGTGGCCGGCCCCGAGCGGGGACCGGCCACTGCCGCGGGGTGCTGCTCAGGTGCGCGGGATCTGCTGGGTGTCCTCCATCGACGCGTCACCACCGGGCCCGCCGGGCTGCTCGGAGGTGAAGCGGCGCTCGACCACGAGCACGGCCACGACGACGAGGAACCCGATCGCGAACATGCCGATGCCCGCCCCCAGGTGCGCGTCCGGGGCGACGAACTCGCGGTCGTCGTTCTGCCACGGCCACAGCGCGCGCAGGCTGCCCGCCATCACACCGGTGAGCACGACCAGGGTGATCTGCTCGCGGTGCTCGAGCAGCCACTGCAGCAGCTTCACGATCGAAGCGAGCCCGATCACCGCGCCGAGGAAGAACAGCCCGATGTAGGCCAGATCGCGGTCGTTGACCGCGGAGATCGTGGGCTCGTAGAGGCCGAAGGTCAGCAGGATGAACGACCCGGACAGCCCCGGCAGGATGAGGGCGGAGACCGCCACCATCGCCGCCGGCACGACCGCGACCGGCGTGGCCGCGACATCGCTCGGTGGCAGGCTGACCACCACGTACGTCGCCGCGGCGACCACGACGGCGATGACGAGGTTGCGCCCGCCCCAGGCGGCGCGGTCCGGGCGGGGCCGGGGAGCGCGCGCGGCGAGCGAGAACGGGACCCACAGCGACGCGAGCACGAGCCCGAAGAACAGGGCGCTCGTGTGGACCGGGTAGCCGGTGACGAACCCTTCCATGAAGCGGGCCATCACCAGCACCGCGAACGCCATGCCCACGACCACGGGGAGCACGACGCCCCACCGCACCTCGCGGAACTCGGCGGTGGCCCGGCCCAGGCCGCGACCCTTCGGCAGGTCGACGGCCGCCCGGCGGACCCCGGAGAACAGGTGTCCGGCTGATGTGATGAGCGCTTCGTACACACCGGTGATCAGCGCGACCGTACCGCCGCTCACCCCCGGCACCGTTTCCGCGGTGCCGATCAGCGCACCGCGCACCGCGTTCAGAACACTCCTCGACCAGGACGGCCCGGCGGCCGTGCGGGGGAGGGACTTCGTCACCAGCTCTCCTTGACCTTCACGGGACGGCCAGCGCGGTGGCTGCCGCGGCAGCACCCGGCGCCGGCCGGCTCAACAACGGGGTCGTGCGCTCGACACTACTGAAGGCGCGGTGCGCGGGCGCGCAGGCCCTGGTCAGCCGTCCGTTCTGCCGCTTCGGTCGGGCTCTGCGGGGCATTCGGGGAAGATGCCGGGGAGATCTTCGGTGCGCCCGTTGCTCAGGACCCCATTGCTCAGGACAGGGAGTAGCCGCCGTCGACGAGCAGTTCGGTGCCGGCGCAGTAGGCGGCCTCGTCGCTGAGCAGCCAGGCGATGGCCGCGGCGATCTCCTCGGGGGTGGCGAACCGGCCCGCGGGGGTGCCCTGCAGCCAGCCGTCGAAGAGCTCGGACTTGCCCTCGACGAGGCTGGTGCGCACGTACCCGGGGGAGATGGCGTTGACCCGCACGCCGCGCCCGGTCCACTCGACCGCGAGCGAGCGCGTCAGCGCGCTCACCGCGGCCTTGGAGGAGTTGTAGGCGGCCTGCTTCTGCGGAACGTTGACGACGTGGTTGCCGGACATCGAGGCGACGTTGACGATCCGGCCGCCGCCGGCCTCCAGCATGGCCCTGCCGAAGGTGGAGCAGGCCAGGAACACGCCGCGCAGGTTGACGCCGAGCACGCGGTCGAACTCCGCGGCGCTCATCTCCTCGGCGGGCACGTCGTCCTCGACCACGCCGGCCGCGGTGACGAGCCCGTCGACACCGCCGGCCTGCTCGAGGACGCGGGACAGGGCGGCGGAGACGTCGTGCTCGTCGGTGACGTCGCACGGCACGTGCTCTCCGACGTCGGCGGGAGCGCGGTCGAGGGCGAACACCCGGGCGCCGCGCGCGGCGAGCGTTGCGCAGGTCTGGTGGCCGATGCCGCCCGCGGCACCGGTGACCGCGATCCGGGCGTCGTCGAACCAGCTCACGTGGGCCTCCTGGTGAAGTCACCGCTGTCGGGCGGGGGCGATCGGTCGGTGCCGCACTCCGGCACAACGCTCGGCCGGCGCGGACGCCTGCCGCGGGGTGGGGGAGTCGGTCGTTCTTCAGCCGCGGAGGGTAGTGATCTCCGTCCGCGGATGCACGCGGTGCTCGGGTGTCGAGCTCGGGACGCGCCGGTTCGATTCCCGGAATTTTTTGCATTCGTAACTTCAGTGCTGGTTGAAATTCAACCCAGTCGCGCTCACCGAGCAGGTGCGCTGCGAGAACGGCTGAGGAGGGGGGTCTGATCGCGCTGGTGCGGCGTGCGCTAGAGTAGGGGCACACCGCAACGGGACGTAGCGCAGTTTGGTAGCGCACCTGACTGGGGGTCAGGGGGTCGTGGGTTCAAATCCCGCCGTCCCGACCAGCGAAAGCGGGCCGCCGGAGCACTCCGGCGGCCCGTTTTGACATCCACTGCTGACATCAGTCCTCGCTCAGGAAGCGGTCCATCCGGCTCGACATCTCCCGCTTGCTGTCGTCGAGCACGTGGGCGTGGATGTTCATGGTCACGCCGATGGAGCTGTGCCCGAGCTGCTCCATGACCTCGCGGTCGCTCGCCCCCTGCATCTTCAGGAAGGTCGCGCAGGTGTGCCGCAGGTCGTGCACGCGCACGTGTTCCAGCTCCGCGGTCTTGAGCAGCGATCCGAACGCCCGGTTGACGCTGCGCGGGTCGATGACCCTGCCGGTGCGCGTCACGGGGACAGGCCCTGCGGTTGCTCCGGGTGCGAGTGCTGGGCCGGCAGAGCCCCTTCGTCGACCACCTGGCGGTGCTGCTTGAGCGCCTGCAGGCAGAGGTCGGGTAGGTCCGCCGGGACCGCGCCGTCTTCGGCTCGCCGAACACGATCCGGCCCTTGACCCGCTGGACGGTGCGGCGCACGCGCAGTTCGCCGGTGGACAGGTCCACCTCCGACCAGGCCAGGCCCAGGGCTCCACCCCGGCGCAGCCCGGTGGCGAGGTAGATCAACCAGAGGGCGCACAGCCAGCGCTGCTGGGCGTGCTCGACCAGCCGGCGGGCGTCGCGGTTCCATCGGGGCGACCTCGTGGTCGGTGGTGCTCGGCGGTGACACGAGCTCGGCGACGTTGCGACCGATCAGTTCCTCGCGCACGCCGGGATCGTGCCGCACGAGCTGCGGTGCGGCCCGCTCAGCGGACAGCAAGTACTGCAACGCCGGTTCGTCGTCGGCGATCATGCTCTTCGCCCGTGCGACATCGATCATGTGCGTCACGCGTCGTTCCACGGGGAGATGGTCCACCACGACCGAGGGGCCGTGCTCGACGACGCAAGGCACATCGCCGAGGTCCAGAGCGGCTGCCATGCGGTGCAGTTCTACGGTCGTGGGACTGAAGCCGGTCTGCCAGCAGTTGCCGTCCTCGTTGAGGCTGCGCGCAGCGGGGGAAGCCTGCCGCAGCAGCTCCGTCGCGGTCTGACGATCCTGCCGCCGAGCGGCCGCGATGGCGGTGCGCAGGTGCAACATGCCGTACAGGCTCAGCGCGGAGAGATCGCGCTTGGCCATCTGCGGAGCCCCAGCCATTCCGAGGCGGTTGTTGCCCAGCGGCAGCGCGTCGTCGAACCGGCCGACCGCCAGGAGCGCGTGCGTTCCGGCCCGCGACGCCGAGGCCAGCACGAGCGGATCCCCGGAGCGGTCGGCGGCCTGCATGGCTCGTTCGGCAGCGATCCAGGACGGGTCGGCCTCGCCGACCTCGCTCAGTGCGGTGGCGGCGAGGTGGTGCGTCCGGGCGGAGACGGCCCAGCACGCCTGCACGTCGCCCTCACTCGCGTTCGCCGCATCCTCGAGCTGCTGCGCCGTTTCGATGAGGCCGGGCAGCGAGGAGACCGCGCGCCCGATAAGCCCGGCTTGGTAGCTGTCCCAGGCCTGTTCGACGAAGTGAGCCGAGGCAGACGGGTTGACGTTGACCGGCGGGGCAGCGGTGCCGAACAGGGTGCGGGACAACCGGCGCGGGGACATGAGGGCATCGCGCACAGCGGGGATGTCGTCGTCCTCCATGCGAGCACCGGTTGGCCGAACAGGTCGGCCACGGTCACCCGCAGCGCACGAGCCACGTCCGAGACGACGTCCAACCGGCGGACGTCGCGCTCACCGCGTTCGATCTTGCTCAGGTAGACGCGAATCAGTTGTTGATCCCTTTTCGGGAGGAACCAACATTGATCGAAGTCGACTAGTGCAGCCATGTCGTGTTGCTGAAATCAACTTCTTCGTCGTCTTCGTCGGAGTCGGAAGAACTGTTCGGGGAGTCCTCGCCCAAGGCCGCTAGTTGCTGCTCACCGGTACGCGCTAGTTCCTCGCGCTCTTCGTCGCTCATCGATTCAATTTCCGCCGAAGCCTTTTCGACCTGCGGGTTCAGTACTCTGGAGAACACATCGGATCGGCTTGCTTCGCGGAGGCTCCGCTTCCCTGCGATAATGTCGTCTGCCAGCTTTTTGAACTCTTCGTCGTCCGTCTTGTCCCGGATGGTGCGCAATGAATTTCTCAGGTGCCGCGACAACCCGACATCGCCGCGCGCTACGTCCATCATCGGTTCTTGCTCTTTGCCTGACACGTCATGCTCCGGGGTGGTCGTAGTTCGTTCCTGGGAGGGCGTGCTGCTCGATACCCTTCAATGCGGAGGCGTAACCGGCGATCACGCCGACGGTGGCTTGAACGGAGTTCCATGCGACAGTGTGCGCCTGGATCGCTTGCCCGGCGACCCCCATTGCTTTAGTCAGGGTCGCGGCGAACGCTGCTCCAGCAGCTATTGATCCGATCACATTCCAACCGTTCAACGCCGCGGCAGCAAGCTCGAGACCCATTGCGATGGCATAGTCGAGCAGCATGTCCAAAAACCCTTTGATGGCCTTTGCTGTCTCGTACATGCCAGTAGCCATCTGGTTGAACTGCTGACTCAGGCCATCAAGCGTCTCTTGCTGTTCCTGTACCGCTTTGGCCAGGCCGGCGAAATAAGTTCTGGCCTGATCCGCAGCCACTCCTTGCCAGTCATGGGAGACATCCTGCATCGCACTGTTGATCGATTGTGCGAATTCCGCATTGAACTCTTTAAGGTTCCCGAGTGCTATTCCGGCTTTTTGCACGACTTCCCAATCGCCGGAGAACTGTTCGGCAACCCATTCGCCAGGATTGACTCCGATCGTCATGTCGAGAGCTCTGCCGGTCCAGTATGAAACGCTGATGTACTGGCTGGCCCCTATGACATTTTCGGCGAGGTCAGGAATTGGGTCAGATGGTGTTGGTGCAGTTAATGTTGCTGCTGGTTCCTGGGGCATGGAGCATCCTTAGTTGGATTTCTTCTTGTAAGAGTTGTCCAGGCGTGCTGCTTCGCCGCGATCCATCTGTTCATACGAGTGGGCGGCCTTGTCGACCTCGGAAGCTGCAGAGCGCTGGACTTCTACCAACCGCTGGTAGTTCTCAACCAGTGCCTGCTTGGCGTTCTCCGCAGCTTCGACCGCAGTAATGAACATGCGGCCTTCGGAGTAGCCGAATGAGAGCCACTTTTCGGCGTACGATTCAGCTTCTCGGGAATCGCCGACCAGGCCGCTCAGTTCTTCGCCAAATTGCTGGATACTTTTGTGGTTCGCTTTGAAGCCCACGAGTCACCTCGGTACCGCTCTTGGTGGTTGCGCTGCATTGTTGGCAACTTATCATGTTCCTGGTACTGTCTTCCAGAGTGTCGTGCTGAGTAGCAGTAATGTTCTGATGAGCACTGGAGGGCAGATGGAGCGGCAAGAGCTCGTCTTGTCGGCGGAGATGGTTGGCACGCCTGCTAGCTTGCCACCGTACTGCGTTCGACACGGGCGCCCTGCTTTTCGGCGGCGGGACTTCGCGCTCCAGTCGCGCGCTCAGCCGCAAGGAAGCCGTTTCATGAGTGCCAATGCTCTCGGCGTGGCCGGCCGTCTTGGTGAGAAGGCGCGGAAAGTGCAGATCGTCGGGGTGCGTGACTGGCCGCTCTGCGAGCGGTGTGCACGGACGCGGACGATTTTGTTCACGCTCACGCAGGTCATGTTCTGGTCGGCTCTCGTGCTGATACCTGGCGCGCTCATCGCGCGCTTCATCATCGGTCATCCGAACGGTGTGCTTGGTGGATTTCTCGGGATCGGATTCGTCCTGCTGTTCAGTTCGCCGTTCGTCTTCTACTCAGCTTCCCTGACAAGACTGGTCCAAGCCCGTGCTTCCGAAGATGGAACCTCCGTAATCATCAATCGTCCTCATCAAAACTTCGTGGACGCTGTGCCGGCCGGTGATTCAGGCCCGAAGGCCCCCTAACTTCTCGGCTGCCTTGTCGACGTACCCGCAAAAATGCCGCATTTCGGGCGCGTCATCCCAAGTGCTCGATCGTCTTGTCCACAACCCAGGTGAGCTCGCCGGGATCCTCGCCGGCCACGTCTCCCAAGGGCTGCGCCAGCTTCTGGCTGACCTCGTCAGTGCCCGGGCCCTCAACCTGCTGCAAGTCGGTGGTCTTCCGCAGGATGTCGTGCAACTTGTCCCTCGCCTTCTCGTGCTGCTCGACGAGTCCGGGGACCTGCTCGACATCGACGCTGAGCGAGGGTTGCTCCGCTCCACCGCTGCCGTCGTTGACGTGCGTGTTCACCGTCACCAACCGGCGCCACGGCAAACCCGTCAACGGTGCGGCAGCCGGCTCCGCCGTGGTGGTGTCGCTGCCGAGCGTCGTCGGCAACGGCAGCGGCGGCGCGGCGTTCGGAACGGTCGTGTTCTCGGCCATCCGTCCCCCAAGCTGGATCTCGATCGGTCTTGATCCAGAAGCACTCTACAAGCCCGCGTAGCCGCGCAGGTGCGGAAAGCGGAAAACACCGCCGTGGCCTGAGCGCAACCCAGCCACGCAGGTCCAGCCACGCAGGTTGAACCGAAGTGGAACTGGCTCACTGCCGTCCATCAGGTGAGATCGGTGTGCCAAGCATCTCCCGAGACCGCACAGCCTCGCCGGCGCCCTGTCGTGTCTCAGGTGATGGTTGACGTTGTGGCTTCACCTGATGCTTGACGTGAGGGCTGTGCAGGGCGGGCACTGGCCCGCTGTTCGGGTCCAACATCAACCCCCGCGGACGTTCCCCGACTGGGCAGGACCGAGGACTCGACCTCCCGGCCTGTCTCGTTGGGGGATCCTGCAGCGTTACAGTCCCCAGCTGTCCGGCATTGAGCGGCGGACTTGCCGAGAAGGTCAGAATGCTCGGTGGTATTGCTTGGGCCATGTGTCGGTGGGTGGTCCGCCGTGGGCGCGGAGTGCCCAGTAGGGGTCGCGGAGCATTGCCCGGCCGATCAGCAGAGCGTCCACCGAGTCCGGGATGGCCTCGTGGAGTTGTCGTGCTTGGGTGACCGAGCCGGAGGTGGCGGTCAGCACGCCGAGCTTCCGGAGATGCCCTGCGTACCGGGTGTTCTCGAGCGGCTCGGTGGGGCGGGGTGCTTCGGGGACGAGAGCACCGGAGTTGATGTCGATCAGGTCCGCGCCGAGCTCGGCCATGCGACCGACGAGGACCTCGGCCTCGTCGGTGGTCACTCCTCCGTCGAGGAGATCGGTGACCGGCGTGCGGATCACGACGGGCTTCTCCGCTGGCCACCCGGCCCGCAGGGCGGAGACCACGGCGAGCGGGAATCGTAGCCGTCCCTCGAGGTCACCTCCCCATGCGTCGGTGCGTTCGTTGGCCAGCGGGGAAAGGAACTGGTGGAACAGGTAGCCGTTCGAGCCTTGCAGGCCGAGGGCCTCGTAGCCGGCCCGGTGGGCATTGCGGGCGGCGCGTTCGATGTCTCCGAGCACTCGGTCGATGTCCGCCGCCGTCATCTTCCGCGGTGCGGCAAGCCCTGCGAAGGGCAGCGGCGACGGGGCGAGCGGCTGCCATCCACCGTCAGCGGGCGAGAGGGGGTGGCGTGTGCCCGTGTTGTCCCACGGGACTCCGTGCGAGCTCTTCCGTCCCGCGACGCCCAGCTGGACCGCCGGGACGGACCCGGCGGAGCGGATGAGGCCGGCCAGTCGTCGGTGCGCGTCGACCTGGCGCTGGCTCCACAGGCCCAGGTCGCTGGCGGTCGTACGCATGTCCGGCGCGACAGCGGTGGCCTCGACCATGACCATCCCGACTCCCCCGGCAGCCCTCGCGCCGTAATGGGCCAGGTGCCAGTCGGTGGGAGCGCCGTGCTCGGCCGAGTACTGGCACATCGGCGAGAGCCACACGCGGTTGGGCAGGGTCAGGCCCCGCAACCGCAGGCCCGTCCAGGGAGTCGCGTCTGCGTCCACCCACTCTGGCGGCGGGGTGGTCCGCGTTGCGGTGTGGGTCAATGTCTGCTCCTTCAGATGCCGGTGGGAGCGTGCTCGGGTGGCTGAGCGCACGGCGTTCAGTGGTTCAGACGCCGACTGGCCAGGCCCCAGCGCCGTGCGCTACGCCGCTGGGTTCTCGGCTGTCATGGGGTGGGTGGCTAGTGATGTCACGTCGATGTCGGCGTAGGGCCGGATCGGCAAGCTCGCCAAAGCGTCGTTGAGGGCATCGGCATCGGCCGCGCTCCAGATGCCGATGTTGGCGCTCCTACCGGGCACGCTCCACAGGTGACGCAGTACGCCCTCGGCCATGAGCTCGCGACCTCGTATGCGCTCGCGAGCGATGAGGTCCTCGCGTTCGTCGGTCGGCAGCTCGTAGACGCGTGCTGTATCGATGCGGACGAGAAAGTCCATCCTGCCCTCCGTCGTCAGGTCTGCGAATGTCTCCAACGCACCATACATCGATATTCGTCGAACATCGATGTATGGTGGCGTCATGCCTCGTAAGCTGCATCACCCTGATCCGCAAGACATCTCGCTGGCCGGTCTGCTGTCGGCCCTGGGCGATCCCATCCGGCTGCAGCTCGTGACGGTGCTCGCCGACCGCAGGGAGCATCCACGCGAAGACTTCGAGGTCGAGGTCGGACCATCCACCTTGAGCCATCACATGAAAACGCTTCGCGAGGCGGGGCTGACTCAGCACCGGCTCGAGGGCACGCGCTGCTTCGTCTCCCTCCGGCAGGAAGCACTACGGCTATTTCCGGAGGTTTTGGCAAGCGTCCTCCGCGCATGCTCCCGAAATAACTCCGAAGAAACGGACGCACGACCCCAGGCCGCCCGTCACGAATGAGCAATACCAACCGTGTCCCCTTGGGGCACCCCCACTGAGACGGCCGCAGTCTGGTGCCGCGCACGTGCGAGGACGTCATGAGCTGGTACGTCGCTGACCAGACCCGTCTCAGGTGTTGGTTGACGTTGTGGCTTCACCTGATGCTTGACGTGAGGGCTGTGCAGGGCGGGCACTGGCCCGCTGTTCGGGTCCAACATCAACCCCCGCGGACGCTCCCCGACTGGACGGGAGCAAGGACTCGACCTCTCGGCCTGTCTCGTTGGGGGATCGACCAGCGGGACGCGTATGAGCCGCTCGTCTCGACGCCGCATCAGGCACGCGGGTGAACCTCCGCAGTGCTCGACCAGCGATCGCCAAGCACGCGGCCGACCGGCTGCGCGTCACGCTCGTGCCCACCACGCTGGCGAGGCATGCTCTTCGAGGTGCGCGCGGCATTATCACCCGGCATCGCATCAGGCAGCGCGGTCGCCAGTGTCCGCTTCAGCGATGAGTTGTGGACTCACCGCCCGTCCAACCTTGTAACGCCGGGGGCCATGACGCATCGGGCGGCCACCGACAGCACAGAAAGGTCACGACCATGTCTGAACTCCTCGTAGACTTCATCACCTCCCTCGACGGCTACGCTTCAGGTGAGGGCTGGCCAGGATGGTGGGGGCTGGAAGGACCCGAATATCTCGGTTGGCTCGGCGAGCAGCCCGAGGCCACCTACCTGATGGGAGCGAACACCTACCGCCTGATGGCAGGCTTCGCCGCCGGCGAGGTCCCGGAGGGCCTGGACGAGTTCAGGTCCGAAGAAGAGGCGTCCGTCGACGAGCTCACGCAAGCGCCCAAGGTGGTGTTCTCCTCCTCGCTCGAGGAGCCACTGACGTGGGCCAACTCCACGCTCGTCCGCGACGACGCCGTCGAGACGGTCCGCGCCATGAAGGAGAACGGCTCGGGGCTCCTGAGCACGATCGGCAGCCTCAGCCTGTGCCGGTCGCTACTAGGAGCCGGACTCGTCGATCGCTTCCGAGTGGTCATGTTCCCGGTGATCACCGGGGCCACGGGAGCCGAGCGCATCTACGACGGTTACCCGGACGTCGCCCTCGAGATGATCGACCACCGAACCTTCGACGGGCGTACTCAACTGGTCGAATACCGCCCCACCGTGCTCGCGCCCCGGGGCACGTGACCGTGCGTCAATAGCGGAACTCCCCCTGAGGCAGCCGCAGTCTGGTGCGCGAACGCGCGAGGAAGTCATGAACTGGTACATCGCTGACCAGGGGTTTCTCACATGCCTAGTGCGGTGAAAATCTCCCTGAAGGGTGGCCAACCGTTACGCCACCAGTGATGCGAAGGCCCCGGTCCGCGGCGTGTGACGGCCAAGCCGATGAGGCCCCTGTGAAGCATCAGGTGAGACCGGTGTGCCAAGCATCTCCCGGGACCGCACAACCGTGCTGGTGCCCGTGCTGTGAGAACTTTCTGCACGTCTTGGACGCGGCCTAGAGCCGGGCGACCTGGCGCGCCGCTCCGCGGGCTCCGCTCTGCGCCGGCCGGTCGCCGCCGGCTTGGTTCGCGCGGCGCGTCTCGCGGGAGCGGACTTGAAGGATGCAGCGTTGCGCCCAGCACGAGCGGCCGGCGGGTTCGGTGGTGGCGCATGCGCATCGGCAGGGTGACCTGCGGATTCCGAAGCTACGCGAACGAGTCGTCGTGTGCAGCAGTCAGTGAACTCTCCGCGTCGCCGGTGTTGACCACACCGACTGGTTCCATGAGCATCGCGTGAACCTCGCCTCGGGCGATCGGGCAATGCTCCACGCCCCGAGGAACGACGAACAGCTGACCAGGGCGCAGACGCACGTCTTCGTCGCGCATCTGGATCGTCAACTCCCCGTCGATGACCAGGAACAGCTCGTCGGTGTCGTCATGGGTGTGCCAGACGAACTCGCCTTCGACTTTCACGAGCTTGATCTCGTGGTCGTTGAGCCGAGCTACCGTCTTCGGCGACCAGTGCTCGGAGAACAGGGACAACTTCTCGGCGATATCGACCGGATGATGAGCCACGAGCTCAGTCTCGCACGCCGAGCACGTGCTCTCCAGGATCATGTGCGGTGCTCACATCCGCGCCTGCCCGCAACCGCCGTTGCGGGAGCGGTCCCTCCGGCTCGACATCTCCCGCTTGCTGTCGTCGAGCAGGGGCAGACGCCCGTGCCGCCCGGTGGAGCTGTGCCCGAGCTGTTCCATCCAGGTCGAGGGCTTCCCGGCTCGGCCCGGTGACGGAGCGGAGCAGCCGGAGCGCGCGACCAGCGCCGGGGCGGGGGAACTGCTGCGTCTACAGCGGACACCCGCGGCCCGTGGCGAGTGCGCACGCGCCGTGACACCGTCCTGCCTGCACCCCCGGCAGGTCGATCGCGGAACTCGGACGGGATCGTTGGATCGTTGCTCCTCCGGGGTATCCGGAATGCCGCGCGATCGGCAGGTGCGGGAAGGATGTGATGGGGTTTGCTGTCCCAGCTGGGAAGCTCGGGGAACACGATCGCGGTGGTCGTGATCAGCACGATCGGCGTGTACTTGGCGCTGATCCTGTTCTCCCGGATCGCCGGGTTGCGCTCGTTCGCCGAGATGACGAACTTCGACCTGGCCGCCACGGTCATCTTCGGGTCGATGTCCGCGACGACGGCGGTGAGCACGTCCACGTCGCTGCTGCAGGGAGTCGTGGCGCTCGCGGTGCTGTTCGCGGTGCAAGCCGCGATCGCCTACTTGCGCCGGCGGAAACGCGTCGAACGGACCGTGGACAGTCGCCCGCTGCTGCTGATGGACGGCACCACGGTGCTGACCGGGAACCTGGCGCGCGCCCGCATGACCGACGACGACCTGCGCTCGAAATTGCGGCTGGCGGGAGTGGGCCGGTACGAGCAGGTGGCTGCGGTGGTGCTGGAGACCACGGGCACGGTTTCGGTGCTCACCGTCGACGGGCGGGGCCGGGCGCTCGATCCGGCGTTGCTGCAGTCGGTCGCCGGTGCCGACCGGCTCCGTTCGGAGCTCGCGGACGAGGACTCCTCCGAGCCGTAGGGACCGGTCGAGCGCGTCGAACCCGTGCGGGGCGGCTCAACGCGGGGTACGCCGGCGGGCGGGCGGCGCGCGGTGCCGACGCGCTCGCCGCGCGGGCCGTGAACAGCCCGCATCCGCGCCGGCGCACCCGAAGTTCCTGCGCGTGTGCCGCGAATGCATCGTGCGACTGTTTGCTCAGCCCCTGCCTCCGGGCTCGCCCGGGGCCCGCTCGGCTCCGCGTCCCGGCTCGAGCGACGAGCTCAGCCGACTACCCGCCGGATGGAGTGGACGTCGCCGATGTCCTGGTAGTCGTCGACCTTGACGTCCTCGCCTTCGGTCGGTGCGTGCACCGCCTGCCCGTTGCCGATGTAGATCGCGTTGTGGCTGGCCGAGCTGTAGTAGAAGATGACGTCACCGGGCTTGATCCCGCCCTGGGACACGCTGCGGCCCGCGTTGACCTGGCTGCGGGTGGAGGCGGGCAGGTCGACGCCCGCTTGCTCGTAAGACCACTGCACCAGCCCGGAGCAGTCGAACTGGTCCGGCCCCTTGGCGCCCCAGACGTACGGCGAGCCCTGCTTGCCCAACGCGGCGTTGACCGCGGCCACCGCCGCACCCGAACCACCGATCGCCCCGACGTTCGTGGAATCGCCGCTGAGCGCCTGCTGCTCCTGCTCGCTCAGGCGCTGGTACTGCTGCTTGACCGCGGTGATCTGCTCGTCCATCGCCTGCTTGCGCCGGGCGATCGCGCGTTCCAGCCGAGTGGCCTTCTCCGCGGCTGCGGCTGCCTCGTCCCGGGACCTCCGCGCCTGGTGTTCAGCGTCTTCGGCTTGCCGGGTGGCCTTCGCCAGCTCGGTGATCGCCTCGTTGTTGTCGGCGGCGAGCTTGTCCAGCACCGCGGCCCGGTCGAGGTAGTCCTCCGGGGCACCGCTGGCCATCAACGCGGGGACCTGGTTGAGCCGGGCCCCCTGGTAGGAGGCGGCGGTGAGCTCGTCCACCTTGCCGCGCAGCGCGTTTTCCTCGGCACGAGCGCGCTGCGCCGTCCGCTCGGCACGAGCTGCTGCGGATTCGGCCCGCTGATGGGCTCGTTCCCGCGCGGCGTGGTCCTCCCGGGCCTTCTTGTAGTCCTCGGTGAGGATCTCGGCCTTGCGCGTCAGGTCTTCGAGGCGCTGGCCGGCCTCCGAGGAGTTCTCGGGCGGGTCCGGGGCGGCGCTCGCGACCGGGGAACCGATGCCGAGGACGGCGATCAGCGCCGTGGCCGCGGCGACGCGGTTCCGGGTCGGGGCGGAGTGGGGCATCGGGGGCGTCTCCATCGCTCTCGTCGAACGAGGGGTCGGACGGTGGCCCCGCGCGTTGTCGGCAAGGGCGGGGTCCGGGCGGGGAGCATGCCGTCGCGATCCCGTGTTTCGCTCGAAAGGAGTAATATCAGCGAGATCACGAAAACGTCAAATTGCGGTCACCGCGGTGGTGGGCGCACGTGGCGGGGCCGTGGTAGAACCGGCATTGATCCGGTGGTGCGCTCCGGTGGTGCGCGCAGGTACCCGTGACCGAACGCGGAGAGGACCGGCGGCGATGACGACGGTGGTGGTCTGGTCGGACGTGCACTGCCCGTGGGCGGCGGTGGCGGTGCACCGGCTGCGCGCCGCCCGCGACGCCGAAGGCCTCGACGTCGTGCTCGACCAGCGCGCGTGGCCGCTGGAGCTGGTCAACGGGCGCGGCATCCCGTACGACGTCGTGCCGGTGGAGGCGGCCGTGCTCGCCTCGCTCGAACCGGAGCTGTTCACCGCCTTCGGGCAGGAGCCGCGGCCGTCCACGGCGATGCCCGCGTTCGAGCTCATCGCCGCGGCCCGTCGGGCGCAGGGCGCGCGTGCCGCGGAGGACGTCGACTACCACGTGCGGTTGGCCTACTTCCGCGACGGTGTGGACATCAGCATCCGGGCGGGGCTGTGGCAGGTGCTCACCGCCGCCGCGGAGCACCACCCCGAGCTCGACGCGGGGCGGATCCTCGATGTCTGGGACTCCGAACCGGTGCGCGCCGACGTGCTGGCGGACTACCGGCGCAGCCACGAGCTGCCGATCCGGGGGAGCCCGCAGGTCTTCTGGCCGGACGGGACGAGCACCCACAACCCGGGCATGACCGATCACCAGTGGGTGCGCGGCATTCCGCGCGTCGGCACCACGGACCCGGACGCGCCGCACCGGCTGCTGCTGGAGCACCTCGGGCGGTGACTCCGGGGAGGTTCCCCCGGCCGGCTCCGCCTCCAGTCCGATGTGGATTCCCGCGGGAGCGTTCGCGGTGCCGGGCCCGCCCCGGGCGTCAGCAGGTGCGCAGCCGCAGCACCCCCGGGGCAGCGCTCTCCGGCAGCGGTTCGGCAGGGGGTTCCGGGTGCAGCACCCGCACGTCGACGCGCTCGTCGAAGCGGTACGGGCGCTGGGCGATCACCCCGCCGAGATGGCGCCGCAGCCGGGACATCTCGGCGCGGGTGGTGGTGGTGCGGTCGGCATCGCCGAACAGGTCCCCGGCCAGCGCGGCGGCGCTGCGCCCCTCGGGCGTGCGCGCCAGCACGTACAGGATCTCGGCGTGGCGCGGGGTCAGCCGGTGCTCCCACGTGCCGCTGGGGCCGCTCACGGTGAGCGTGCAGCCGCTCGTCCGCCGCAGGTCCAACTGGGCGGTGGTGCAAGCCGGCGGCCCGTCGCCGCCGGGCCGCAGCAGCCAGCCACCGGGCAGCGGCTCGGCCGCGCACGGGCCCAGCGCCGGGACCCACGTCTCGGCGTCCTCACCGAGTTCGGGCAGCAGCACGCGGTCGACCGGGGTGGTGCCGGAGACCGCCGCGACCCAGCCGTGCCGGTCGACGACGAGCGCGGGCGAGGTGCCGCGGGCGAGCAGCGGGGCGGAGACCGCCCGCAACCGCTCCAGTTCCTCCTGGTGGGCGGTGCGCAGGTGCATCTCGCCGAGCTTGGCGACCGCGTCGACCAGGGCGAGCGTGCTCGCGTGCACCGTGGCCGCCGGGCCGCTGACGTCGACGACGCCGAGGACCGCACCGCTGGCGGGGTCGTTGATCGGTGAGGCCGAGCAGGTCCACGGGTGGTGCGTGCGCACGTAGTGCTCGGCGGAGTACACCTGCACGGGACGGCCGGTGGCCAGGGCGGTGCCGATCGCGTTCGTGCCGACGGTGCGCTCGCTCCAGTCGGCGCCCTCGACGAAGGTCAACGCGTCCGCCCGGCGGTGCACCGCGGAGCTGCCGTCGCGCCACAGCACGCGGCCGTCGGCGTCGGCGATGACCATGATGTGCGCGGCCGCGTCGGCGACGGCCACGAGCTCGCCGCGCAGCTGGGGCAGGAGCTCGCCGAGCTTGCAGGTGCGGCGCCGCCGCTCGACCTCGTCCGGTGGCAGCGGTGCCGGGTCGAAACCGCGGTCCGGGTCGAGCCCGCCGGCCCGCACGCGCGACCAGGACTGCGCGATGACGCCGCGCGGGCGCACCGGTGGGGAGGAGCCGCTCAGGGTCGCCTCGTGCACCGCTGCCAGCACGCGCGCGTACCTGCGCGGGTCCGTGCCCGTGGGCACAGCGGGTTCCAGCTGGTCACGACGCACCGGCGTCTCCCTCGGACGTGGCGCGGGGCGTGGTGCCCGCGGCGCGCCTCCTGCGCGCGCGGCTCCGATTCTGCCGACGTCGCAGCGCACGCGCCACGGAGACCGCGGACCGGATCGATCCGGTCCGCGGTCCGGCCGGTGCCGGCACGGAGCTGCCCTCCCCGACCGAGGCGGGCAGCTCCCGGGGACGGCACCGGCGCGCCCGCGGTCACCGCTCGCCGGTGGCCGCGCCGACGGCCTCGACGACCGAGCGCGGCGCTTCCATGTGCACCATGTGGCCGGCCTCGTCGAGGCGGGTGAGCCGCACCGCTTCGGGCAGGGCGGCCGCGTTGTCCGCGGGCAGGATCCGGTCCTGCTCGCCCCACACCGCGATCACCGGCACGTCCAGTCCCGCGGTGAGGCGCTGCACGTCCACGGCCTGCACGTCGCCCTCGGCCACGAGCGCCCCCACCAGGGCCGACAGCGCCTCGCCGACCCCGTCGAGCCGCTTGTACTTCAGCAGGTCGTCCACGATCTGCCGCGTGGCCTGCGAGGAGTCGGCGAACAGCTCGCCGACGTGCGGTTTGAGCTCGCGACGGGTGCCCGCCGCGGCGAACCCGCGGACGTAGTCGGCGTTGATCCGCGATCCGAACCCGGCCGGGGCGAGCAGGGTCAGCGAGGCGACCCGCTGCGGGGCGGCTTCCGCCGCGGAGGCGGACACGGCTCCGCCGAGCGAGTGCCCGACGAGATGGGCGCGGGCGATGCCGAGCGCGTCGAGGAACCCGGTGACCGCCCGCGTGAGCGTGCCCAGCACGTCGCCGCCGCCGAGGTCCTTGCCCGAGGCGCCGTGGCCGGGCAGGTCCAGCGCGTACACCGGCCGCTGCTGGGCGAGGGGTTCCTGCACGAACAGCCAGGAGTTCTTGTCCCCGCCGTAGCCGTGCACCAGCACCAGCGGTTCGCCGGGGGCGTCCTCGCCGAGCACCGAGTAGCTCAGCGACCGGCCGTCCACGTCGGCGGTGTCCACGCGCGGGCCCGCCTCCTCCTCCTCCACCTCCCCGGCGGCGATCTGCTCGGCGGCCTCGGTGGCCACCGCGTCGACCTCCTCGTCGGGGACCTCCTGCGGGGCGATGACGGCGATCGTGGCTCCCACGGGCGCGTCGGAGCCGACCCGGGCGACGATCCGGCGCAGCTGCCCCTCCCACGTGGACTCGATCGTGCCCGCGATCTTGTCGGTCTCCACCTCGGCGAGGTCGTCGCCGGAGCTGATCTCGTCGCCTTCGGCGGCGATCCACTCGGTGACCTTGCCCGTCTTCATCGACAGGCCCCATTTGGGCATGACCACCCGTTGAATCCGGTCGTCGGCCATGCGCCGCTCACCTCGTCCCTTCGACGGTCGTCTTCACCGCGTTCGCGACGCGCTGCGCGTCCGGGATGTAGAGGTCCTCCAGCGAGTCGGAGAACGGCACCGGCGTGTGCGGGGCGGTGACCATCTGCACCGGTGCGCGCAGCGCGTGGAAGGCCTGCGAGGCGACCTGCGCGCAGATGTCGGTGGCCACGTTGCACCGCGGTGTGGATTCGTCGACGACCACGAGCCGGCCGGTCTGCTCGACGCTCTCGACGATCGAGTCCATGTCCAGCGGGCTGGTGGTGCGCGGGTCGATCACCTCGCACTCGATGCCCGAGGAGGACAGGTCCTCGGCGGCGTCGCCGGCCACCGAGACCATCCGGCCGATGGCCACGACCGTGGCGTCGCGGCCTTCGCGGACGAACTCGGCCTCGCCGAACGGGATCGTGTAGCTCTCCTCCGGGACTTCGCCGGAGGTGTCGTACATGGTCTTGTGCTCGCAGAAGATCACCGGGTCGTCGTCGCGGATCGCCTGGGTCATCAACCCCTTCGCCTCGTACGGGTTCGAGGGCACCACGACCTTCAGGCCGGGCACGGAGGTGAACGTCCCGTACAGCGTCTGCGAGTGCTGCGCGGCGGCGCGCAGCCCGGCCCCGTACATGGTGCGGATGACGACGGGGGTGACGGCCTTGCCGCCGAACATGTACCGGAACTTCGCCGCCTGGTTGAAGATCTGGTCGAAGCACACGCCCATGAAGTCCATGAACATCAGCTCGGCGACCGGGCGCATCCCGCGGGTGGCCGCGCCGATCGCCGCACCGATGAACCCGGACTCGGTGATCGGGGTGTCCAGCACGCGTCCCGGGAACTGGTGGTACAGCCCCTTGGTCACACCGAGCACACCGCCCCAGGCGTCCTCGGCCCCGGCCCCGCCGGCACCTCCGGCGTTGTCCTCGCCCATGACGATGACGTTCTCGTCGCGTTCCATCTCCTGCCGCAGCGCTTCGCTGAGCGCCTCGCGGTAACTGATCGTCCTGGCCATTGCGAACTCCTCGCTCAGTACGCGACGTACACGTCGGTTTCCAGGTCGGCTCGGGTGGGTTTGGGCGCTTCCTTGGCCCGCTGCACGGCACCGTCGATCAGCGCGGCCACTTCGCCGTCCACCGCGTCCAAGTCCGATGTGGACAGGCGGCCGGTTTCGGTGACCCGGTCGCGGAAGCGCTGCAGGCAGTCGCGTTCGGCGCGCGCCCGCGCGACCTCGTCGCCGCGGTAGGCCTGCTGATCGCCCTCGAAGTGGCCGAAGTAGCGGGTGAAGGTGACCTCGATGAGCGTGGGGCCACCTCCCTCGCGGGCGCGGGCGACGGCCTCGCCGGCGGCTTCGTGCACGGCGAAGAAGTCGAACCCGTCGACGATGACGCCGGGCATGCCGAAACCGGCGGCCCGGTCGGCGATGTTGTCCGCCGCCACCGACCACGTGCTCGCGGTCGCTTCGGCGTAGCCGTTGTTCTCCGCGACGAACACGGCCGGCAAGTTCCACACCGCGGCGAGGTTCATCGCCTCCAGCGTGGTGCCCTGGTTGCTGGCGCCGTCGCCGAAGAAGGCCACGCCCACACCACCGGTGCCGCGCTGCTTGGCGGCCAGCGCGGTACCGCAGATCAGCGGCGGGCCGCCGCCGACGATGCCGTTGGCGCCGAGCATGCCCCTGGACAGATCGGCGATGTGCATCGACCCGCCCTTGCCGTGGCACGAGCCGGTGCTGCGGCCGTAGACCTCGGCCATCATCTCCGCGGGGTCCACGCCCTTGGCGATGCAGTGCCCGTGCCCGCGGTGGGTGCTGGCGATCGTGTCGCGCTCGTCCAGGTGCGCGCACACGCCGGCAGCCGAGGCCTCCTCGCCGGCGTAGAGGTGCACGAACCCGGGGATGTCGCCGGTGGCGAACTCCTCGTGCACGCGTTCCTCGAACGCGCGGATCGTGCGCATGGTGCGGTAGGCCTCGTGCAGTGCGGCCGAATCGAGATCCGGGGATCCCGGTGCCGCGAGGGTCTCGGTCATCTCGGTGCCTCCTCCACGTGGGATTGACCCGTTCACCGGTGGTCGTGCGGCGGTCGTGCTCAACGCACCACCACGCCGCCGCCGATCACCGCCGACTGGCCGGTCGTGCGGTCCGAGTCGGGACCGGCCAGGTAGGACACGGAACTGGCGACGTCCTCCGGCCGCTGCAGCCGTCCGAGCGCGATCGCCCGTCCGGTGCCCCGCGCCGCTCCGGTGACGACGGCGTTGGTCCCCTCGATGCTCATCGCGCTCCTCAACACGCCGTTGTGCCCGGTTGCGTTTCCCGCTGCGCGGCCGCGCCGCGCGCCGCGGCGGTCCTGCCGGCCCCGCCGGTGGTGCCGTCCTCGGTGCGCAGCAGGCCGCGGTCGGCCGCCAACCGCAGGACGGTGCCGATGTCGACCACGCGCGGTCCGGTGCGGCGCAGCGTGATGCGGACGGGGTCGCCGCCGCCGAACTCCAGCTCGCGCTCGCCGTCGAGGGCCACGGTCCCCGCGGGAACGGTGCTCAGCGCGCTGACCCCGTCGGTCATGCGCGAGGTGCCGAGCACCCCGACCGTGTCGAGCAGGCCCGGGGCGATCGGGGCGAGCACCGAGCGCGGCGCCGGCGCGGTGCCGGACAGGTGCACCGCGACACCGTGCTCGTCCTCCGGGGCGGTGGGGTCGAGCTGACCGGCGACGGCGGACAGGCCGATCGCCTGCGGCCGGGCGAAGGTGCAGTACAGCTCGCGCAGCGCGCCCACCCGCCACAGGGCCCGGGCGCCCACGTCGGTCTCGGTGGACACGCACACGTCGACCAGGGCTGGTTCCCGCGCCCGGCCGCACTCCACCCACAGCACCTTGGGGCGCCCGGCGGCCTCGTCGGCACCGATCCGGCCGGTGGCGAGCAGGCTGATCGCCACGCCCGCCACGGTGGCCTCCCAGACCTGCGGGAAGGCGTTGTTCGTCCCGGTCGACAGCGGCAGCACCGGGGTGTCGCCGAGTTCCGGGACGGCGGCGCGGATCGTGCCGTCCCCGCCGAGCAGCGCGATCGCGTCGGCGCCCTGCGCGCGCATCCGGCGCACGAGATCGCGGGTGTCGGCGGCGGTTCCCTCCGGGGCCTCGGGGCGCAGGAAGGTGACTTCGGGGTGGGCGCCCGCGTCGCGCTGCTTGAGGTGCGCGCGTCGCACGGCCGCTGCGATGCCGGCGTCGTCGGCGGAGACGAGGACGCGGTCCACCGCGAGCCGCCCCGCCGCGGAGATCAACCGCAGCACCATGTTCGCCTTCTCGGCGTTCGGGAACACCGAGGCCTGCGCGACGAGCCGCCGGATGTCGCGCCCGGACATCGGGTTGGCGATCACACCGATCGTTGACGCACCCATCGCGGCCTCGGCCTCCAGCACGGCGTCACCAGCTCCATGTCCCAGTGATACTCGTCACAAAGGTGTGTGAGAAGGGTTGCAGCGGGGTTGCAAACCCCGCTGTGCACCATGCGCCAGTGCCGGGCTCGGCGCGCGCCGTGTGCCGCGATCAGGGCACGGCCCGGTGCGGTGCTCCGCGGCGTTGCTGCGGCGCGGGGTGGCGTTGCTGCGGCGCGGGGTGGCGTTGCTGGGGGTGCGGGGTGCGGCCGCGGGCGCTGCGGCGCGCTCCGGCCCGGTGTCGTGCACGAGTGGGCGCGCCGCAGCTCACCTGCTTAGAGGAGTGGCGTGCACTCGGACTCCGTGCCTGGTTGTGCCCTGATCGCCAGGACCGAACCGGCCGGATCCATGTGGATCACCCCGCCCCAGTCCTGCTCGATTCGGGACTTCTGCTGCCGCCACTGCTGCAAGACGGCGGGCAGTGCGGCTTCGTAGCTGGCCAGCTCCTGGCTCGCGAGTTGCCTGTGCAGGATTTTCTCCAGTCCGGAGAAGGCTTCCACTCGTACGCCGTCAAACCGGAACACGTGGTCAGTGCCCTCGAATTCCATCCCACCCAGAGTGATAGGCGTGTCACAGCTCATCCCTGTACTGCCTCGGGAATGTTGACTGCCCAGGCGTCCGCCCTGCCGCTTGGTGAGCAGTTTACTCGCTGCGTTGCGGTCCCCGGCGAAAGTCAGCAGCGATGCTGCGGCAGTGCGAGCGAGTGCGTGCGAGAACCACTCGCGATTCCCTTCGGTGAGATGGAACCCTGGACGCCTGTCCCGCTTTCCTGCGGGGTCCGTGTATGGAATTCCGGGAAAGATGTTTCCCTCGTCTACCGGGGATCCGAATTTTGTACTTCCTTCCGGGGGTGCGATGTGCGGGTTCCCGGTGGTCGGGAGAGCATGTGTCCGGATGGCGCCTGATTCCGGAAACAACGCTGTTGATGTCACCACGCCGGGCAGCGGTGTGCAGTCATTCCCGATGGCGATGAGCGGAAGCCGTGGTGCTCCGGTAGCCAGTTGCAGATGTTGGTCGTCGAGTTGGCCGTGCGACCCGCGGCATTCGACGGAAGCGAGCAGGAGTGGTTGCCGCGCCTTATGGCCCACCAGGAAATATTTATGGCGGTTCGACAGGAGTTCTCGCGCGTCGCTTGAGAGGTTCCGGAGCTTCCAGCCGGCCTCCAGTGCGACGTCCGCATCGACAACGTCGAACCGGTATCCGCGGTGTCGCTGCGTCATGATCTTCCGAGCTGCGGCGATCCCGAACGCAGTGCCGAGGTCCTCAGCCTGCACGCGACGCCGATGAAATCGCTTATCGTTTCCATCTTGGGACAATGTCATCCCGTCGGGAGCGGCTTGCAATGCTGCGACGTATCGAAGGCAGTCCCAGTGTCGGGCTAGCACACGCGAGGAGTCATGGCTCGACAATGCGGTTGCGCGCGCAAGAATATGCAGCAGGCCGACAGGCGGGGTGGTGACGGCGTCGCTCTCAGGAGTTCCGGTGGTCGGGTTAAATTCCGGAAGATCGCCAATCGGAATTTTGTTGCTCTTGAGGCGTCGCTCGTTCTCCTTGTTTCGCTGTTCGGATACTTTCGCGGACAGCGTCTGGTTGGAGTGCACCGGTAGCGTGGTGTTCTTGCGGAGTTCGTTTATCGATTCCCAGGCGTCCACCGTGGTCCTCCTGGATCTCAGTCGGTTGATCAGCAGCATCCAGGTCAGCACGACGGAGATGTCGTGTCTTTCCGCTTGTCGGTTGATGTTCTGAGCATGCCCCGATCGTCGTCGTGCGTCCGGAGCAGGGATCGACTGATGAGAGTATGTACTGCTCCTGTTTTTGGGGTGCGCGGTGAATCATGTTTCGTCGTGTGAGGTGGTGTTGGTGAGCTCTCCAGCTGTGCGGCCGCGGGCGCTGCGGCGCGCTCCGGTGTTCAGTCCTCGCGGACTGCGGGCGGCTCGCCCCACGGCTGGGCGAGGGCGGAGCGGAGGGCGGTGAACGCGTCGCGGCCGATGCGCTCGGCGAGGGCGTCTTCGACGTGTCCGATCGTCCGCAGCGCGCGGCGGTGGACGCGCTCGCCCTCGGCGGTGCGGCGGACCAGCCGGGTGCGCGCCGAGCCGGGGTCGGGTACCTGCTCGAGCAGTCCCGCTGCGATGAGCGCGTGCGCCGCCTGGTGCGCCGACTGCCGGGCGGTTCCGATCCGGCGCGCGAGTTCGGCGATCGAGGTCCCGTCCGGGTCGAGGTGGGCGAACACGGACGCCTGGGCCGCGGTCACGGGCTGTTCGCCGGCCTCGCGCATGCCGGTGAGCAGCGCGTCGTCGAACCAGCGCTTGGCCGCGGTGAGCAGTTGCGGCAGGTTCGGCTCGTTCATGGTCCCTCGCGGTGCGGTGGTCGGGCGGCGTCCCCGCGGCACGATATATGTCAGGTACCCTGACAGTGACACGTCGCAGGAGGTGGCACATGACGATGGAGTTCGCGACGCCGCACCGCTCGCGCTCGCGCATCCCGCCCGAACCGGGAACGCCGTACTTCGTCGAGCAGGGGAGGGGAGACCGCGCGCACCTGTTCGGCGATCTGGTGACCGTCTACGCCGGCGGGGAGCAGACGGAGGGCACGTTCAACTTCTTCACCTGCGAGGGGCCGCAGGGCGACGTCATCCCGGCCCACAGCCATCCGAACACCTACGAGGTCTTCTACGTCACCGGCGGTGCCGTGCGCGTGTTCGTCGAGGACACCGCCGGAGAGCAGTACGAGAAGCTGCTCGGCGCCGGTGACTTCGGATTCGTGCCGAAGGACTGCCCGCACGCCTACCGGATCGAACGGCACCACAGCCGCATCGTCGGCGTGGCGGCCGGCCCGGGCGGCACCTTCGAGCGGTTCTTCGAGAACCTGGGCGTGCCGACCGAGCAGCTCGGCCTGCCGCGGGAGCCCGTCGTCCCCGCCGCGGCGGACTTCGCCCGCGTGCCGCGCGAGTACGACGTGGAGTTCCTGCCGGAGCACACCTGGCACACCCCGAGCTTCCGCACCGGTGGCGAGGCCTGAACCGGCGTGCTCGGTCGGGGAGTCCGCGGATTGGCCGGTACGCGGTGGAAAGCGGCTGCGCCGCTTGCCTGGCGGGCCGCTGCGGCCGAGCCGCGGCCAGCGTCCGCACCCCGGGCTCGGTCTCCAGCGCGAGGGCCGGGTCCCGTGCAGCCACCGGTGGCGCTCCTCCGGGGCGCGGTCGTGCTCCGGCCCGGGTCCGTCCTCCGAACGGAGGGAAGTGCGACCGCGGTCCGCGCGGGCGGACATCCGAGGTCTCGTGCGTGGCACGATGACGGGGGTCCCGCCCGGCGACGGGCGGAGCGAGCACCGATCCAGCGAGGAGCTTCCATGCCGACCCGGCCGCACGCAGTGGTGTTCGACGTGATCGAGACGCTGATGTCCCTGGACCCGCTCCGCGACCGCTTCATCGACGTCGGCCTGGCCGGCAACCTGCTGGAGCACTGGTTCGACCGGGTGCTGCGCGAGGGCATGACGTTGACGCTGACCGGGGACTACGAGCCGTTCCCCGCGGTCGCGGCGACCTCGCTGCGGACGTTGTCGCGGGGGGAGCTCGACGACGACGCGGTGGACTACGTCCTCGCGGGCCTGGCCGAGCTCCCGGCGCACCCCGACGCCGAACCGGCGATGCGCACGCTGTCCGAGGCCGGGCTCCGGATGGTGTGCCTGAGCAACGGCACGACCGAGGCCACCACGAGCTTCCTCTCCCGCAGCGGTCTCGACGGCTACGTCGAGGAGGTCCTGACGGTGGCCGACGTGCCCGGCTGGAAACCCGTGACCGGGGTGTACGAGCACACGTTGCGGCGTCTCGGCCTGCCGGCGAACGAGGTCGCCCTCGTGGCGGTGCACGCCTTCGACTGCCACGGCGCCAAGCGCGCCGGGCTCACCGCGGGATGGGCCAGCCGTCTCGAGGGGCACTACTCCGACGTGTGCGCCCCACCGGACGTGACCGGGGAGGACCTCGTCGACGTCGCCGAGGCGTTGAAGGACATGCCCGCGCAGCCCTGAGGTGAGCCCGCAGCGCCGCCGTGCGCCGGACCCTGCGGGCGCCGGTGCTCAGGTCAGGTTGGCGAAGCGCTCGACATCGCCGGTCAGGCCGGAGATGATGAGCAGGTCGTCGGCGTGCAGCACCGTGCGCTGCGTGGCGTAGGTGAAGCCCTCGCCGGGGCGTTTGATGCCGACGATGGTGACGCGGTAGTGGCTGCGGATGCGGCTCTCCTCCAGCGGCTTGTCGAGCGAACCGGCCGGAGCGCGGGTCTTGGCGATCGCGAAGTCGTCCTCGAGCTGGATGTAGTCCAGCATGCGCCCGGTGACCAGGTGGGCGGTGCGCCGGCCCATGTCGTGCTCCGGCAGGACCACGTGGTTGGCGCCGACGCGCTCGAGGATGCGCGCGTGCTGCCGGGTCACCGCCTTCGCCCAGATGTGCGGGAGGCCCATGTCCGTCAGGTTCGACGTGGTCAGCACGCTCGACTCGAGGTCGTCACCGATGGCGTTGACCGCGGTGCGGTAGTGGTGCACGTCGAGCTGCCGGAGGCTTTCCGGGTCGGTCGCGTCGGTGACGGCGGCGTAGGCGACCGAATCGGCGAACTGGTGGATGACGTTCGGACGGTTGTCCAGGGCGAGCACTTCGGAGCCCCGCTCGGTCAGTTCCGCGGCCAGGGAGCCACCGAACCGGCCGAGCCCGATCACCACGACCCGGTCGCGGCGGTGCGGGCGGTGGGATTCAGCCAACGACGCGTCCTCTCCGCTCGCCGGTTCCTTCCGGTGCACGTGCCACCACGATGATGCCACCGCCCGCGTGCGGCGGGCGAACGTCGTACCGCCCGGACTGCGCGGACGGCGCACGGCGCGGTGCACGAGCGGCGCCGTCGAGCACCGGCGCGCAGCGACTGGCCCGACCGGTGCGGTGGAGGGCCGGCGCGGTGGACGACCGAAATCGCGAGGATCACTCGATCGAGTGGATTCCGACGCGGAGCTCCCCGCGCACGCGGAACGCGCGGGGACATTGCGGCAAATTCGCGGTGACGCGCGGGAAACTTCGGCACGGGGCGTTCCCGATGGGGGAAACGCCGGAGTGGACACGCATCGCAGGATGGGGCGGCGCCGCGATGGTGCGCCCGTTCGGCGGATCGTCCACAGCGGACGTTCCGCTCCTGTCCAGTACCTCGATGGATTGGTGACCGTGCACAACCGCTGCCGACCCGCGTGCCTGCCCCCGGACGACGCCCCGCCCCGCGTCGGCGTGGTGCACCGCTCCCTGCGGCAGGTCGCCGTCGCGGTCTCGCACCTGGTGGCGATCGCGTTCGGGTGGGCCAGCCGGTGGTCGTCCGAGCGGTCCGCGCGGCGCCTGCTGCAGCTGTGGTCGCGCTGCCTGCTCCGGGCCGCCGGGATCTCCGTCCGCATCGACGGCGCGCCCGAGCACCCCGGTGCGAAGCTCGTGACGTCCAACCACGTGTCCGCCTTCGACGGGATGGCGATGCTGGCGCGGTTCGGCCACTTCGTCCTCGTCGCCGACAGCGGATCCGCGGACAACCCGGTCTTCGGCCGGTTGAGCCGCGCGAGCGGAGCGGTCTTCGTCGAGGGCGGCGGCTCGGGACTGGTGGCCATGGTCCGCTCCGTCGCCGGAGCGCTGCGTTCCGGCGAGTCCGTGCTCGTCTGCCCGGAGGGGGAGATCCGCTGCCGGGAACCCGGCGGGCCGTTCCCGCCGGCCGTGCTGCAAGCCGCCCTCGACGCGGACGTCGCCGTGCAGCCGGTGCTGCTCCGCTGCGTGCTGGCGGACGGAACGCCGACCGCGCGGGCGACGTTCTTCGCCCAGGACGAATCACCCGCGGCGATGCTGCGCCGCGTGCTGCGGATGCGCGGACTGCACCTGCACATCACCCTGCTGCCCCCGCTCGACCCGGGAACCGCGCGGAACCGCCGCGACCTGGCCGCCCTCGCGAAACGACCGATCGACGAGCTCGCCGGACCCCTGCCCGACAGCTGCGCGGCCCCGGCCCCGGCCGAACAGCCCCAGCGCTGAGCGGGCTCGGCGCTGGCCGACCAGCACCGGGCCACCAGCGCTGGGGGCGAGCTCACCCGCACGCGCCGGTGCGCCCTCGTGGCCGCTGCTGCCGACCCCGAACACGCGAAGGAAGCTCATGCTCACCGCGCTCTCCGACCACCCCGTGCCGCCCGGACGTCTCGTGGAGTTCCGCGTGCGGCCCGCCGCCTCCGGAGCCGCCCCCGCCGACGACAGGCCGCCGTCCTACCTGCAGGAGACCCACCTGCGCGCCGAGGAGGCGCTGCTGCGCGCGGATCGGTGGTCGCCCACGTGGTTGGCCATCGCCTTCGACGCGCCGGAGGCGGTCGAGCTCGACCACCTCCGCGGCGCCTTCGCCGCCTGGGTGCGCCGCCACGAAGGGCTGCGCACCGGGCTGGTCCGCACCGGTGGGCGGCTGCGGCGGTTCACCTACGCCTCGGAGCAGCTGGCCGTCCGCTCCGCCGTGCTCGGGGACTTCACCTCCGGTGCGGAGGTGCGCGCTCGGTTGGAGGAGCTGTTCGACGAGGGAACGGACGTGCTGGCGCGGTGGCCGGCCTACGTGTTCGCCGCGGTGCTGCACGAGGGGACGGCGACGGTGTTCACGGCCTTCGACCACAGCGCCACCGACGGTTACTCCAACGGGCTCGTGCCGCACGAGATCCGGGAACTGCTCCTCGCCGAGCGGGACGACCGTCCGGTGGGCCTGCCCGCGACCGGCAGCCACGTGGACTACAGCGCGGTCGAGCGGTCCGCTGCCTCCGATGTGGACTCGGCCCATCCGGCTGCGGGGGTGTGGCGGAAGTTCCTCGACGGAGCGGGCGAGGGGAACGCGGCGTTCCCGTTCGACCCGGAACTCGCGCCGGGGCAGGTGGTGCCCTCGACGGCGCACCGCGAGGAGCTGCTGGGCGCCGCGGAGGCCGCCGAGTTCGAGGAGGTGTGCGCGGGCAGCGGCGGGCGGTTCCACACCGGGGTGATGGCCGCCTGCGCCCTCGCGGCCTCGGAGACCGGTGGCACGCGCGAATTCCGGGCGACGCTGCCGATGCACACGCGCCGCCGCAACGAGTGGGTCTCCTCCTTCGGGTGGTACGTCAACGTGCTGCCGTTCCACCTCGGTGTGCGCGATGGCGCGAGCTTCGCCGAGGTCAACGCTGATGCCGCGGCGGTGATCCGCGGCGCGATCCCCGCGCTGCGCGTGCCCAGCGGCAGGGTCGCCGAGCTGCTCGGCGAACTGCCCGAGGCTCCCTTCAACGTGTCCTACATGGACTTCCGCGGCGTTCCGGGGATCGAGGGCTGGTCGGAGTGGAACGCGTGCAACCTCGGCAAGTTCGTGCAGGCCGACGGCTGGCACGCCGGTCTGTGGTTCCACCGCACCTGCGACGGGCTGTCGGTGACCGCGGCCCACGCGGACACCGGCGGGGCCCGCGGGACCGCGCGCGCGTTCCTGGCGCAGCTGCGGCGCGTGGTGCGCGCGGTCGCGGAGACCGGTGCGCACCGGCCGGTGCCCGCCCCGGCGCGCGCGTGAGCGCAGCGCCCCGGCGCGGGCGGAGTCATCCCCCCGAGCCGGAGGCGTTGTCGCGCAGGCGACCGAGCAGCCGCTCCAGCTGCGCGACCTCCTCGGGGGCGAGGCCGCTGCGCAGCTGTCGGTCGAAGGCCGCGGCCGCATCGCGCATCCGGGAGAACGCGGCTTCGCCCCGCTCGGTGAGCTCGACGAGGTGCACGCGCCTGTTGTCCGGATCGCGGCGCCGCGTGAGCAGCCCGTCCTGCTCCATCGCGTGCAGGTGCTGGGTCAGCGTCGCGCCGCGGATGCCGACGGCCGCGGCCAGTTCGCGCTGGTTGGCCCGGGGGGTGGCCTTCAGCGAGCGCAGGACCAGCCAGCTCGGGCGGGATCCCCCGGCCGCGGCCAGCGCCTCGTCGAAGGCCTGGCTGACGGTCTTGGCCGTGTTCGCGAGGGCGAGTCCGAGGGGGGTTCCGGGCGGGCGGGGCATGGGCGCAGCCTAGCACGAACGTTCGGAACCTAATGGATTGACGCCTAATGATTAGGCGCCTACCTTTTCCGTATGACGGCGACGAGCACGGCACCTCCCCGCAGCAGCACCGCGCACCTGGGACGACGCGCGCGGCGCGCCGCGCTGCTGATGCACGTCGTCTCCGCCGGGGCGTGGATCGGCATGGACGTGGTGCTGGCCGTGTTCGTGTTCACCGCGCTGTTCACGGCGGACGCGCAGGTGGCGGCGGTGAGCCTGCGGGCCCTCGAGCTGTTCGCGATCGGACCGCTGCTGGCCGCGGGAGTGGTGTGCCTGGTCAGCGGCCTGACCCTGGGGTGGGGGACGAAGTACGGGTTGCTGCGCTACTGGTGGGTCGCGGCCAAGCTGGCCATCAACGTCGTCTTCGTCGCGCTCGTGGTGCTGGCGCTGCGGCCGCAGGTCCTCGCCGCGGCCGAGCGCGGGCGCGCGCTCAGCGAGCAGGGCGCGGCGGACGCCGTCGTCGGCGAGCTCGTCTTCCCGGCGGTGGTGTCCCCGCTCGGCCTGCTCGCGGCGACGGTCCTCGCCGTGTACAAGCCGTGGGGCCGGATCGGCGCCCGGCGGCGCCGGCGCGCCCGCGCGGTCACCCCGGGCGCTCAGCCGTGACGAGGAGGAACGGTGCCGCCCCCGCCGCGGCGACGACCGGGCTGCGGTGGTGCAGCACGCGGAAACCGGCCTCCCGCAACAGGCGCTCGTAGCTGTCGCGGTCCCAGAACACGTCCCAGATCCGCTCCCACGTGCCGTCGTGCCGGCGCATGTCCACCGGGAGGTCATCACCCGGCCGGTAGGACACCCCCGGCTCGCCCTGGCGCAGCCCCTCGAAGAGCGTGCCCGTCGTGTCCGGATTGCCCGCCAGCAGCACGAACCGCCCCGCCGGACGCAGCGACCGGAACACTCCGCGGGTGAGCTCGACCAGCTCCGCCCACCGCGGTTCGCACTCGTAGACGAACGCGGCCACCGCCGCGTCGACCGACCCTTGCGGCAGCAGCCGGACCAGGGTGCCGTGCCGCAACCGGTGGAAGGACACGCGGGCGTCGTCGGCCTCGCGCGCGGCGCGCTCGAGCATCGCCGGCGAGCGGTCGAGGCCGAAGACGCGGACGTCGCACGTCCGCGCCAGCCACCGCGCCACCGCGCCCGGCCCGCAGCCGACGTCGAGCACGCGCTGCCCGGCCTCGACCGCGAGCTCCTCCGGGAGGTAGTGGTAGCCCGCCCGCCACCACAGCTCCGCGTCGAACGCGGTGAAAGCGTCCGCGGCCGCCGCATCGTCCCAACCGGTGACCATGGTCCTCACCTCCGTTCGCTCGGTTCCGGTTCTCCGGTGCCCGCGCTCGGACCCGCCGGGCGGGCCAGGTGCAGGCGCACCATCGCCGAGCGATCGCCCCGCGGAGCGGGATCCCACCGGGACACCAGCAGCATCAGCGCGAACGCCAGCGGCACGGTCCACAGCGCCGGCTGGCGCAGCAGGCTCGTGGCCCACGGCGCGAGCTCCGGGCCGAACAGCGCGGCGCACGTCGCCGCCGAAGTGGCGACCAGGCCCGCGGTCATGCCCGCGGCCGCACCGCGGGTGGTGAGCCCGTCCCACCAGATCCCGAGCACGAGCAGGGGGCAGAACGTGGCCGCGGCGATGGTGAAAGCCCAGGTCACGAGCGCGTCGGCATCGGCGTTCGGCACGAGCAGCGTCGCGGCGACGAACAGGGCGGCCGCGCCGAGCGCGCTCAGCCGCAGCGTCCGCAGCCGCGCCGGCATGAGGTCGTGCGCCACGGCCGAGGAGACGACGAGCACGAGCCCGAGCGAGGTGGCCAGCACGGCCGAGAACGCCCCGGTGCTCAGCAGCGCCGTCAGCACGGTGCCGGCCGGGCCGTCGCCGAGGTGCATCGGCAGGGCCACCACGGCGGTGTCCGCGCCGCCGGAGAGGTACAGCTGCGGGGTGAGCACCCGCGCCAGCGCCCCGTACACGCCGGGGAAGAGGTAGAACGCGCTGAGCAGGGCGACAGTGAACGCCGCGGTGCGGCGTGCCGCGGCCCCGCTCGGGCTGGTGTGGAAGCGCACGAGGATGTGCGGCAGGCCCATCGCGCCGAACATGGTCGCCAGGAGCACGCCCCAGGTGCTCAGCAGCGGGTGCTCGGTCGCGCCGCTGTCGACGAGCGGGTGGGCCCACCCCCGGCCGCCCGGGCGCTCGGTGCCGTCGACGGAGGGGACCGCCGCACCCCGCGGGAAGGTGAACCGCTCGTCCGCGCCGACGTCGACCTCCCCCGGCGGCAGCGTGCGCGGCTCGCCCGCGACCAGCACGCGGGTGGGTTCGGCGATCCCGAGGGTGACCGGAACGTCGAAGGTGACCCGGGTGCGCTGCTCGAAGTGCGTGAACTCGACGGGGTCGCCCATCTCCTCGCGGGTCTGCCCGCCGACGAGCACCAGCAGCACCGCTGCGCAGCCGGCGAACAGCACCAGTTTCAGCGCGAACTGGAAGGCTTGCACGTACGTGGCCGCGCGCATGCCGCCCAGCGCCACCGTGAGGCTCACGGTGGCGGCGGCGAGCACGACACCCACCCAGTACGGCGTGCCCGCGATCAGCCCGAGCACCAGCCCCGCGGTGCGGAACTGCGCGACGACGTACAGCGTCGCGATGACCAGCACGATCACCGCCGACAGCCGGCGCACGGCCAGCGACTGCAGCCGCGCCTCCGCGAAGTCCGGCACCGTCAGCGCCCCCGACCGCCGCATCGGCGCGGCCACCAGGGTGAGCATCACGACGTAGCCGGCGGTGAACCCCACCGCGTACCACAGCGCTCCCGCACCGCTCTTGAGCATCAACCCGGCGATGCCGAGGAACGAGGCCGCCGAGAGGTACTCGCCGGACACGGCCGCGGCGTTGACCAGGGGCGAAACCTGCCGCGAGGCGACGAGGAAATCCGACGTGGTGCGCATCGCGGCCACGCCGCGGGTGCCGATGAGCAGCGTCAGCACCAGCAGAGCGGCCACGGACACGGCGGCTGTCACACGTTCTCCTCGATCTCCTCGGCCCGCCGCAGGTGGTACCAGGTCAGCGCGAGCATCGCGGGGAAGGGGGCCGCCCCGACGAGCAGCCAGGAGGCCGGAACGCCGGCCACGCGCAGCTCGGTGAGCACCGGCAGCGACCACAGCAGCACCGGCAGCCCGAACAGCAGCAGCACCAGCGTCGCGAGCGTGCCCAGCACCGGGGGCAGCAGCGTCCGCCGCGTGCGCTGCGCGCGCCGCGCCTGGGCGGCGTCCAGCCGCCGCGCGGGCCAGCGGCGGCGGATCCGGCCGCGTTCCCGGGCCAGGCGCGTGCGCGGACTCATCACGGTCGTCCGGCGCGGGCGGTTCACGAGGTGTCCTCCAGCAGGCCGTTCTGCGCTGCGTGCAGCAGGCTCTCCCGCAGCTGGCGGGCGTGGCGGCGGCTGACGGGGACGTCGCCGACGTCGGTGCGGGCCAGCAGACTGCCCGCCGAGTCGCTGCGCAGCTCGCGCACGGCGCGGATGTCGACCAGGTAGCTGCGGTGCACGCGCAGGAAGTGGGCTGCGGCCCACTGCTGCTCCAGCCGGGAGATCGGCATGCGCACCGGGTGCCGTCCGCTCGGGGTGCGCAGCCGGACGTAGTCGCCGCTGGCCTCCACGAACCGCACGTCCTCGCGGCGCACGTACCAGGTGCGCCCCTCGGACTCCACCGTGAGCACCGGCAGGTCCTCGGCCGTTTCCGGGGCCGACTCCTGCTGCACCAGGTGCGTGCCCCGCACCATGCGCCGCACCTTGGACACGGCGGTGGCGAGCCGCTCCGCGCGGACCGGCTTGAGCAGGTAGTCGATCGCCCCGACGCCGTAGGCGTTCACGGCGTGCTCGGCGTGGGCGGTGACGAACACGATCACCGGCGGTGCGGCCAGGCGCGCCAGCAGGGAGCCGAGTTCCAGCCCGCCCAGGCCGGGCATGGCGATGTCGAGGAACACGGCGTCGAAGGGGTGCAGCTCGATCTCGCGGATCGCGGCGAGCGGTTCGGTCGCGGTGCTGACGCTGTCCACTTCGGGCGTGCCCGCCAGCAGCCGGGCCAGCTCGTCGGCCGCTTCAGCGACGTCGTCGACGACGAGAACGCGCAGTTCGCCACGATGTTCGCTCACGGTGTCACTCCCGCTTGGAAACGCGGCAGCCGGACCACGGCGCGCGTGCCGCTGCCGACGTCGGTTTCCAGGACCAGCCCGAACCAGGAACCGTAGACCTTGCGGAGACGTCGATCCACATTGGCCAGCCCCACCCGGCCGCTCGGCGATTCGCCCGCGAGGAGTTCGGCCGCGTGCTCCGGAGGCATCCCCGGGCCGTCGTCCTCCACCGTGATCACGCACTCGTCGCCGTCGGCGCCGCCGCGCACCTCCAGCGTGCCGGGTTCGGTGCGCGGTTCGATGCCGTGCCGGATCGCGTTCTCCACCAGGGGCTCCAGGATCAGGCAGGGCAGCGCCACGCCCAGCACCTCCGGGGCGACGCGGATGCGGACCTGCAGGCGCTCGCCCAGCACGGCCCGCTGCAGCGCGAGGTAGGTCTCGATGGCGCAGAACTCCTCGGAGACCGTCGTGTACTCGTCGCTGCGGGCGAAGGTGTAGCGGGCGTAGTCGGCGAAGTCGAGCAGCAGCTCCTGGGCGCGTTCGGGCGAGCCCCGCACCAGCGAGCTGATGACGGTCAGCGCGTTGTGCACGAAGTGCGGGGAGATCTCGGCGCGCAGCGCGCGCAGTTCGGCTCGCCCGGCGTGCTCGGCCGAGGCCTCGAGCTCACCGCGTTCCAGTCCGTGGACGAGCAGCGCGGCGATCTCGCGGAGCGCACCCGCGCGGGCGCGTCCGGAGACGACGAGCACGGCGGCGAGCTCCTCGTGGACGTGCAGCGGCACGGTGATCAGCGGGGGGCGCCCGCTGCGGCGCTCGGTGCGCCAGGTGTTCTCGACGAGCGGCCCCACCTGCTCGGCGGAGGCCGGCGTTCCCGCCCAGACCGACTCGCCGGAGACGTCCATCAGCGCGAGCCCCGGAACGCCCAGCAGTTCGCGGGCGCGTTCCAGCGCACGCGCCGCGGCCGGCGTGGTGATCCCGTCGCGGAGGTCGTCCAGCAGGTGCCGGGACGCGCGCAGCGCGCTCGTGGGATCACCGGCCGCTCTCCCCGGCCGTAGCAGTGTCCTGGTAGCGCGCACCGGCATGACGGTTCAACCTCGACGGACGGCGGACGATCGTCGCTCCCGGCGGCCGGGCCGGACCGGTGAGGTCCTGAACCCGGCCGCCCGAGGAACGTACCCGATGACTCCGCGGGGCTGAACACTGCCACAGCGCCGAGGTGGGCGGTCAAGCCCCGGCGCCGACCGGTGGCGTCAGCTCTCGTCGCTCGGAGCGCGCATGCCGCGCGCGATGGAGTCCATCACGCTCGAGTCGGCGAGCGTGCTGACGTCGCCGACCTCGCGGTCCTCGGCGACGTCCCGCAGCAGCCGCCGCATGATCTTGCCCGAACGGGTCTTGGGCAGCTCCGGAACCACCATGATCCGTTTGGGCTTGGCGATCGGCCCGATCTCGGCGGCCACGTGGTCGCGCAGCTCCTGCACGACTTCCTCCGCCGCGGCGGCCTCGCCGCGCGGGATCACGAACGCCACGATCGCCTGACCGGTGGTCTCGTCGGAGGCGCCGACGACCGCCGCCTCGGCCACCGCCCGGTGGGACACGAGCGCGCTCTCCACCTCGGTGGTGGAGATGCGGTGGCCGGAGACGTTCATGACGTCGTCCACCCGGCCGAGCAGCCAGACGTCGCCGTCCTCGTCGTACTTGGCGCCGTCACCGGCGAAGTAGTAGCCGCGGTCGGCGAAGGTGGACCAGTAGGTGTCCCGGTAGCGCTCCGGGTCGCCCCAGATGCCCCGCAGCATGGCGGGCCACGGCTCGGTCAGCACCAGGTACCCGCCGGAACCGGCCGGCACCTCGTCCCCGTGGTCGTCGACGACCTGGGCGGAGATCCCCGGCAGCGCGTGCTGCGCCGAGCCCGGCTTGGCCGCGGTCACCCCGGGCAGCGGGGAGATCATGATCGCACCGGTCTCGGTCTGCCACCAGGTGTCCACGATCGGGGTGCTGCCCCGGCCGATGTGCTCGCGGAACCAGGTCCAGGCCTCCGGGTTGATGGGCTCGCCGACCGTGCCGAGCAGCCGCAGCGAGGAGAGGTCGTACTGGGCGGGGACGTCCTCGCCCCACTTCATGAAGGTGCGCACGAGCGTGGGTGCGGTGTAGTAGATCGAGACGCCGTAGCGCTGCACGATCTCCCAGTGCCGCCCCTGGTGCGGCGTGTTCGGCGTTCCCTCGTAGAGCACCTGGGTGGCCCGGTTCGCCAGCGGGCCGTAGACGATGTAGGTGTGCCCGGTGACCCAGCCGATGTCGGCGGTGCACCAGTAGACGTCGCGGCCGGGCTCGTGGTCGAACACGACGTCGTGCGTGTAGGCGGCCTGGGTGAGGTAGCCGCCCGAGGTGTGCACGATGCCCTTGGGCTTGCCGGTGGTGCCCGAGGTGTAGAGGATGAACAGCGGGTGCTCGGAGTCGAACGCCTCCGGGGCGTGCTGCTCCGGCTGCTCGGCGAGCAGGTCGTGCCACCACAGGTCGCGGCCCTCCGTCCAGGGCACGGAACCGAGGTCGTCGCCGGTGCGGCGCACCACGACCACGTGGCGGACCGTCTCGGCGCCCTGCAGCGCCTCGTCGACGCCCTCCTTCATCGGGGCCGCCTGACCGCGCCGGTACTGCCCGTCCGAGGTGATCACGACGGAGGCCTCCGCGTCGTCCACCCGGGAGCGCAGCGCGCTCGGGGAGAACCCGCCGAAGACGACGCTGTGCGTCGCCCCGATCCGCGCGCAGGCCAGCATGGCCACGACGGCCTCGGGGATCATCTGCAGCTGGATGGCGACCCGGTCACCGGCCCGCACGCCGAGCGAGCTCAGCGCGTTGGCCGCGCGGGAGACCTCCCGCTGCAGCTCGGCGTAGCTGATGTCGCGGGTGTCACCGGGTTCGCCCACCCAGTGCAGCGCGACCTGGTCGCCGTGGCCCGCCTCGACGTGGCGGTCGACGCAGTTGTAGGCGACGTTGAGCCGGCCGCCGGTGAACCACCGGGCGAACGGTGCGTTCGACCAGTCGAGGACGTCGTTCCACTTCGCGTCCCAGTGCAGCCGCTCGGCCTGGCTCGCCCAGAACGCCTCGCGGTCCGCCGCGGCCCGGTCGTACAGCTCGGAGCCGGCGTTGGCCCGGGCGGCGAACTCGGCGCTCGGCGGGAAGGTGCGCGCGCCGGCATCCCCAGTGGACGGTTGTTGGTCGCTCATGCGTTTGCCTTGCTTCTCTCTCGTTCGTGGGCGGCGTGACGGTGGGCGCGTGCCGCCTCCGGCACGCGGGTGCGGTTCACGGTGTGCGCGGTCCGACGGGCAGGACGGTGCGCTTCCACGTCGTGTTGAGCACTCCCGCGAAGGAGGCGTAGTAGGCCGCCAGCGCGGTGAGGATGCCGAGCCAACCGCCGAGGGTGCCGAGCGGGTCAACACCGCCGAGATCGCCGATCGTCAGCACCAGGAACGTCAGGAACAGCAGGACGAACACCGTCACCAGGGCGGTGTTCGTGGCCAGTGAGGCGACGGTGAGGTAGCCCGTCACGATCGTGAAGGCGAGCAGGAACAGACCGGTCGCCACGGCCTGCTGCTGGTCGTCCATGGTGTCCATGAACTGCCAGACGTAGACCGCGAACGCCAGCCAGAAGGCGCCGTAGGTGGGGAAGGCGGTCGCGCCGAAGGTGTTGCCCTTGCGGAATTCCCACATCCCCGCGAGCAGTTGGGCCAGACCGCCGTAGAACAGCGCCAACGCGACCACGGCGGTGGTCTCCACGCTGGTGCCCACCAGGCCCGCGTTGACGAAACTCAGCACCAGGGTGGTCGAGGCGAATCCGGCCAGCCCCAACGGCCCCGGATCCGCGATGTGCGCCGTCGGGTCGGCAGTTCCGCCCGTGTCGCTGTCCGCCATCGTTTCTCCTCGCAGATGTTCGCTGTTCTCGCCGGAGCGGAATCCGCGCGGCGGTGGGAAACGCCGCCGCGCCGATCCGTCTCCGCGCCCCTCGCGGGGGCTCTGCCGTGTGCGCGACATCCTTCGGTGAGTGCGGGATCACACGCAACAGGACCGCGACGAGTGGTCGCGCAGCACGACCAGTGGTACCCCTGCGCGACGAGCGGTGCAGTTCGAATTCCTCCTCGTGATCGGTGGCACGAACGAGCGGCCGTCGAATCGAACTGCAGTTCACGCGGATCCGCGCGTTCTCGAATGCCGCCCTGCCGGTTCTCCGCCCGCGCGAAAGAGCGAGGAGCGGAATCCCGCTGTTCCCGCGCGGCGCTGTTCGCTCAGCTGTGCGTCTCCTCCGCTCGCGGTACACTTCTCCTGCGCCTCGCTGAGCCGCGAACGTCCGACCGGACCACCGGAACCGGTGGCCGCTGATCCGGTCGTGTCCGGAGGAGTGCGGATGCGTGCTCCGCGGGCGCCGACGACGCGTGCGGAACGAAGAGATCAGGCTGCGAGTGACATGGGTGCTGCTCGATTCCGCGTCCCCAGGCCGCGGCGCGCACGCCGCGCGGCGTGCGGCCGGACCGCCGCTGCTGGGCCCGGGGCGGCGCGTGCGCGGTGCGGTCGTCGGTCGCGGATCCTGGCGCGGTCGCCGTGGTGAGGCAGTGGCAGCCGTACCTCGTCATCGCCGTGTGCGCGGTGGCCGCCCTGGTGGCGTCCGGGGTGCTCCCGCCGCAGGCCACGCGCACGCTCGCCGATGTGACCGGACTCGTCGGGGCGGTCGCGGCCGCCGCCGCGTTCGGCATCACCGGCTACCGCAGCGGTGAGGCGTGGCGGGCTTGGTTGTCCACGGCGATGGCGCTGTGGGCGGTCGGGCAGGCGATGTGGACCTGGCACCGGCTCAACGGCCGGGTGATCACCTTCCCCGACATCGAGAACATCTTCTACTTCGGGCTGCCGCTGTGCGCGTTCGTCGCCCTCGTCAGCGCCGCGCGGAGGGAGCGCTCGCTGCGGCGGGAGGACGTCGTCTCGCCGCGCCGGGTGATCGCGCTCGACGCGCTGATCATCGTCTGCAGCCTGGCAGTGCTGCTGTGGGAGCTGACGCTCGGATCGATCTTCTACGGGGAGAACTCCGCAGCGCTGCTGCTGGCGGTGTCCTACACGTTCGGCGACCTCGTGCTGATCGTGGTGGCGATCCTGCTCGCCGTGACGCTGCACAGCGTGCGGCGCATCCCGCTGGCCTGGATCATGCTCGGGCTCATCGCGATCGGCGTTTCCGACGCCGCGTACACCTACACGATCTCCCTCGGAGCGGAGGCCGCGCCTGCCAGCGACATCGGTTACCTGTCCGCACCCGTGTTCCTGCTGATCGCCGCACTGGTCCCGGACAACCCGCTGCCGCGGTTGAAGCCGAGCCTGCCGCTGCTGTTCCTGCCGTACGTGCCGCTGGTCGCGGTGATCGTCATCATGGTCGTCGGCCGTACGCGCGAGACCGAGACCAACCCGGTGGAGATGTACCTGCTCGGCGTGGTCGTGGGACTGGTCGTGCTGCGCCAGCTCGTGACGCTGCAGCAGCTCTACAGCGTGCACCTGGAACTGCACCACCAGGCCACGCACGACGACCTCACCGGGGTCGCCAACCGGGCGCTCGTGCTCGAGTACCTCGAGGCGGCGCTCTCCCGCGCTTCCCGGGGCCACTACGACGTCGGCCTGGTCTACGTCGACCTGGACAGCTTCAAGGAGATCAACGACCGGTTCGGGCACAACGTCGGGGACATGCTGCTGCGCACGTGCGCCCAGCGGCTGAAGCAGTGCACGCGGGAAACCGACCTCATCGGCCGCATCGGCGGGGACGAGTTCCTGGTCATCCTCGAACCTGCCGGCTCGCCGGAGAAGTTCAAGCAGCGGCTGGCCGACGCGCTCGGGGCCCCGGTCGCGCTGGGGCAGGAGGCCCCGCGGGGGATCGCGGCGAGCGTCGGGCACGTGCTCGCGGCAGGGGCGGACACGCCCCTGGAGGCGCTCGCGCGGGCGGATGCGGCCATGTACCGCGACAAAGCGCGGTAGGCGGCCCCTCGCCGCGGCCCCTCGCGACGGCCGCGGCGCCGGCGCGCAGACATGCCGGGGAGCGCCGGCCAGCGGAGGCCGGCGCGGACACCGGGGGAGCGGGACGCGGGCAGGTGGAGTCAGGACGGGCACCGCAGGCGGGAGCACCGCGCCGGGGTGCGGTCACGCGAGGACCGGCGCGGTGCCCGGGGGTCCCGCCCGCGGTCAGGACCGCTGCCGGGCGTGCCGGATCGCCTCCCACACGCGCCGCGGAGTGGCGGGCATGTCGATGTGCTCCACGCCGAACGGGGCCAACGCGTCGAGCACGGCGTTGACCACCGCGGGAGTGGCGGCGATCGAGCCGGATTCGCCCGCCCCCTTCGCCCCAAGCGCGTTCGTCGGCGAGGGGGTCACCGTGTGCCCGAGGGTGAACTCGGGCAGTTCCGGTGCCGCCGGCACGAGGTAGTCCGACAGGGCGGCGCTGGTAAGCGTTCCGTCGGCGTCGTGCGCGGCCTCCTCGTAGAGCGCCTGCCCGATCCCCTGGGCGATGCCGCCGTGCATCTGACCATCCACGATGGAGGGATTGATGACGTTGCCGCAATCGTCGACGCCGAAGTAGTGCGGCACGGTGACCTTCCCGGTCTCCGTGTCCACTTCGACCACGCAGATGTGCGTGCCGAAGGGGTAGGTGAAGTTCGGCGGGTCGAAGAACTGCTCCTCGGACAGCCCCGGCTCCATCCCCTCGGGCAGGTCGGCCGCGAGGTACGCGGCCCCCGCCACCTCCTGGATGGTGACGCCCCCGCCGGGCGCGCCCGCGACGGAGAAGCGCCCGGCCTCGAACTCGAGGTCGTCCTCGGCGGCCTCGAGCATGTGCGCGGCGATCGCCCGCGCCTTGGTCAGCACCTTGCGGGAGGCCAGGTGCACCGCCGTGCCGCCGACCGCCGCGCTGCGCGAACCGTAGGTGTCCAGCCCGTACGGGGCGGTGCTGGTGTCGCCGTGCACGACCTCGACGTCCTCGACGGCCACGCCCAGGGCGTCGGCCGCGATCTGCGCCCAGGTGGTCTCGTGCCCCTGCCCGTGCGGCGAGGTGCCGGTGACGACCTGCACCGTGCCGCCCGCGAGCATCCGCACACCGGCCATCTCCCACCCGGGTGCTCCCAGCCGCAGCGCGGCGGTCATCTTCGAGGGGGACAGCCCGCCGTTCTCCGTGTAGCTGCACACGCCGATGCCCAGCTGCACCGGGTCGTTGTCGTCGCGCCTGCGGCGCTGCTCGGCGCGCCAACCGGCGTAGTCGGACAGTTCGAGCGCCCGGTCCAGCGCGAGCGGGTAGTTGCCGGAGTCCATCTCGAGCCCGGCGGGCGTGGTCGACCCCGAGTCGAAGGGGGCGTGGTAGTTGCGGCGGCGGACCTCGGCCGGGTCCAGACCGAGCTCGCGGGCCAGCGCGTCCACGGCCCGCTCCACCCCGTAGATGCCCTCGGTGCGCCCCGCGCCGCGGTAGGAGTCGGTGGGGGTGCGGTTGGTGAACACGCCCCGGCACTCGATGGAGAAGGCGTCGAAGGAGTAGACGCCGGGGAAGATGAACGCGCTCAGCAGCGGGATTCCCGGGGTGAGCAGCTGCAGGTAGGCACCCATGTCGGCGAGGATGCGCACCCGCATGCCCAGCAGGCGCCCCTCGTTCGTGGCCGCCAGGTCGACGTACTGGACCTGGCCGCGGCCGTGCGTCATCGCCTGGCTGTCCTCGGAGCGGTCGGCCACCCACTTCACCGGCGCGCCCAGCCGTCGCGCCAGAGCCAGCGCCAGGCACTCCTCGGGGTAGACGTTGAGCTTGCCACCGAAGCCGCCGCCGACGTCCGGGGCCACCACCCGGAGCTTGGACTCCGGAACCGAGCACACCGCCGCCAGCACGCCGCGCAGGATGTGCGGGATCTGCGTCGAGGAGTGCAGGGTGAACCCCCCGCCCCCCGGGTCCGGGGTGGCCACCACCGCGCGCGGTTCCATCGGCGTGGGCTGCAGGCGCTGCTGGACGTACCGCTCCGAGACGGTGACGTCGGCGTTCGCGAACGCCGCCCGGACGTCGCCGTTGTCCAGGCCCCACGTGTAGCACTCGTTCGTGCCGAACTGCTCGTGCACCAGCGGGCCACCGCGCAGGGCCTCCTCGACGTCCGCGACGGCCTCGGCTGGCTCGTAGTCGACGTCGATGCGCTCGAGGGCGTCCTCGGCCGCGGCGCGGTCGGTGGCCACGACGACGGCGACGGGTTCGCCGGCGAAGCGCACGGTGTCGACCGCCATCGGCGGGTGCTCGGGCAGGTGGATCTCCTCGGTGACCGGCCAGGCGCACGGGATGCCGGCCCACTCGCCGGCGAGGTCGGCACCGCTGAACGCCGCGACGACGCCGGGCAGCTCGGCCGCGGCGGCGGTGTCCAGGGCCGTGATGCGGGCGTGCGCGAAGGGGCTGCGCAGCACCGCCACGTGCATCGTGCCGGGCGGGGTGATCGTGTCGGTCCAGGTGGCCTTGCCCTGGACCAGCGGTCGGTCTTCCTTGCGCGGAACCGGAGTTCCGACGGCCGGTCGAAGTGTTTCGGTCATGCTCGGACAGCCTCCCCTGCCGCCTGGGCGGTCGCGGTTCGCCGTGGGCGCTTCGCCCCAGGATCGCCGACCGTCTCCGCGCGCGCACCGTTCCGGAGGTGGTTCGGGGCGGCGTGTCGCCGAGATCCTCCGTTCGGGCGGTACCGGGTGCGCCCGCGCGCGGCAGCCGCACGCGGCGTGCGGGGGACGGGAGGGCCGGACGAGCAACCGGCCCGCGGCGCGAGCGGTGGCGCGCCGCGGGCCGGTGCTCGGCAGCAGGACCGTGCGGACTCAGGTGTAGCGGCGCACGCTGTTGACCTCGCCCATGTAGGCGACCTCTTCGACCGTGACGGTCTGCCCCTCGGTGGGCGCGTGCACGATCTGCCCGTTGCCGATGTAGATGCCGTTGTGGCTGCCCGAGCTGTAGAAGAAGATCACGTCGCCCGGCTTCATCTCGCTCTGCGAGACCTCCTTGCCCTCGGTGATCTGCGACTGGGTGGAGCTGGGCAGGTCCACCCCGGCCTGTTGGAACGACCACTGGACCAGGCCGGAGCAGTCGAACTGGCTCGGCCCCTTGGCCCCGTAGACGTAGGGCGAGCCCTGCTTGCCCAGTGCCGCGTTGACCGCTTCGATGGCCGAACCGCCGCCGAGGAGCTGCCCGACCGAGCTGGTCTCGCCGGAGATCTCCTCCTGGACCTGCTGGCTGAGGCTGTTGTAGTGCTCCTCGACCTTGGCCACCTGCTGGTCCATGGCGCTCTTGCGGTTTTCGATGTCGGTTTTCAGGCGCGCCGCGGCCGCTTCGGCCTTCGCGGCCCGGTCGCGCGCCGCCTGCGCCCGGTGCTCGGCCCTCTCCGCCCGGTGGGTGGCCGCGGCGAGCCGGCCGATCACCTCGTTGTTGTCCTGGGCCAGCACGTCGAGCGTGGCGGCGCGGTCGAGGAAGTCATCCGGGTTTTCGCTGGCCAGCAGCGCCGACATCTTGTTCAGCCGCGCCCCCTGGTAGCTGGCGCTCGTCAGCTGGTCGACGCGGCCGCGGAAGCGCTCCTCCTCGTTGCGGGCCTGCTCGGCGACGCGATCGGCCTGCTCCGCCCTGGCCGTGGCCTTGGCGAGTTCCTCCTGCTTGGCTTCGTGGTCGTCCTGGGCCTTCTTGTGCTTCTCGGTGAGCTCCTCGGCGCGGCGGGACAGCTCGTGCAGCTTCTGCTCCGCCTGCTGGGGGTCGTCGGGGAGGTCGGGGGCTGCCAGCGCGGGGGAGGCCGTTACGCCCATCGTGGCGGTGAGGACCGCCGCCGTGCAGGCAGCACGGATCGTGCGTTTCGGTCGGGGCGACGCCGCGTGGTGCACGGTGACTCCGTCTCCTTCGCCGGGTTCGGGGGACTTGCGCCGGGTTGACGGCCGGGAACCGCGACCCGGCCGGACGGCGTGCCCGCTTCGCGGCGAATCGCCGCTCGGGGGCGGAGCGTCCGGGAGGGCCGCGCTCTCCCGCGCACAACCACGTTCGGGTTACGCAACGCGGTGCAGGTTAGTACAGCGATCTCGAAGCACGGGCGCGAGGCCCCGAAGCGCACCCGGGACCGGCGGGAACCAGGGCCGGTCGGTGGTGCGGAGGTGCGTCCTTCCCGCCAGCGGCCGCGCGGCTCGCCTTGACGGGGGGCGGTGGAGGCAGAAGCATGTGCGCGACGACGCCGCACGAGGAAGGGGACGCATGACCGAGCAGGCCGAGGGGCCGCTGACCACCCCGCACGTCGATCCCACCGTCGCGCACAACGCGCGCGTGTGGGACTACTGGCTCGGCGGCAAGGACAACTACGCCGTGGACCGCGAGGCGGGGGACCGGGTGCGCGAGCTGTTCCCCGGGATCGCCACGGTCGCCCGCGCCGACCGGGCGTTCCTCGCCCGCGCCGTCGGGCACCTCGTGCAGGACCGCGGGGTCCAGCAGTTCCTCGACATCGGCACGGGGCTCCCCGCGGCGGACAACACCCACGAAGTGGCCCAGTGGCACGACCCGAGCTGCCGAGTGGTGTACGTGGACAACGACCCGCTGGTGCTCGCCCACGCCCGGGCGCTGCTGACCTCCGACGACGCGAGCGGCCCCGTGGACTACCTGCACGAGGACGCGCGCAACGTCGAGGCCGTGCTGGACGCGGCGGCGGGCACGCTCGACTTCGACCGGCCGGTGGCGCTCATGCTGCTCGGCGTGCTCAACTTCCTCACCGACGTCGACGAGGCCCGCCGCACCGTCGAACGCCTGACCGCCGCGGTGCCCTCCGGCAGCTACGTCGTGCTGAGCCATCCGACCACCGAACTGGGCGGGGAGGAGAACGGCGCGGCCATGGAGTTCTGGAACGCCAACGCCACCCCGCCGATCACCGCGCGCAGCGGGGCGCAGATCCGCGGTCTGCTCGGTGACCTCGAGGTGCAGTCGCCCGGGCTGGTCTCCTGCGCCGACTGGGATCCGGGCGCGGTGACCACGTCCCCGCCGGAGGAAGCGGTGCCGCAGTACGCCGCCGTGGCCCGCAAGCCCTGATCCGCCGGTCCGGTGACGCTCGGTGACCGGCCCCGTGCGGCGCCCGGTCCCCGCGGGGCGCTGCTCGCCCTCGGTACGACGTGTCGCGCGCGGTCCTGCCGGGTACCGGGAGGGCGTAGCCGAGTATCGGAGGAGTGCCGCCGCGGTGGCGCGGCGGCCTTGGCGTGGTGGTGTCGATGCTGCTGACAGAAACTCCCCGTGCAGCGGAGCGGGTCGCGGACCGGCTGCGCGCGCGTGCCGGTGCCGCCGTGGGCGCCCCGCCTCCGCCCGAGGCGCACCGGCCGGAGAGGCCTGATCCGGAGCAGCCGCGACCTCCGGAGGAGCCGGAACCCCCGCAGCAGCCGGAGGCCCCGCAGCCACCGGATCCGCCGGAGGTTCCCGCTCCGGAAGCACCGGATGAGCCCGAGGTCCCGCCACCGGAGCGGCCGGATCCACCGCGCGCACCGGACCCGCCGGAGTCGCCGCACTGATCCGCGGCGGTGTCGCGGTGCGGCTGCGGTGCGGTCGAACTGCCGTTCGCCCCCGCCTGGACTTCGGACCGAATTCGGGCTGAAAGTCCTGGTTGCGGCGGAAGCGGACGCGCTAACATGGATCGGGCGAACACGATGCGCGTGTTCGCGGCCTCCTGGTCGCGGAATTCCGTGGGGAAGTCCGCGGCGCGACGTTCGCGGAACCAGCGGCACGCGCCGCCGGTGACCGCCGGCGACGGGTGCGCCTCCCGGACGCCGCACGACAACGGTCTCGATCGGAACCCGCACGGATCCGACCGCGCACCGAAACGCTCCCGGTGGCAGCCTGTTCGCTCACCCGGAGGTGGCTCTGCGAGGAGCCCGCTTCCGGAAACGCGGAGAGCGGCGGGACCACGAGGAACGCGGAGAACTCGGTGGAGTCGCCGGTGCTGGCAGCTCCGGCCCTGCGGGTTCTCCGCCTCGTGCCCAACAGGGCGCGCCGGGATTCCAGCGCCCGCGCGGAGTTCCTCCCCGCGGACGCGCACCTTCGAACGGAGGAGGAGCACCGTGGTTGACGGAGCAGAACCGCGTCGGACCGCGGAACGGGAATCCATGCGTTACCACCCCGACGTGGTCGAGTTGCAGCGGCAGTACGGGGGGGCTCTGGGGTCACCCCGCACGGTCCTCGGTGACGGAGTCCTCGCATTGGCCGGAGTGTGGGCAGCGGTCTCGCCGTTCGTGATCGGGTTGAGCGGTGTGCCCGCTCTGGCGACGCACCACCTCGTCATCGGCCTCGTGGTCGCCGGGATCGGCCTCGGCGTCACCGGCATGGCCGAGCGCGGTGGCGGGCTGTCCTGGGTGGCGGCCCCGCTGGGAATCTGGCTGATCATCTCCACCTGGATCGTCCCCGCGGCCGGGCCGACCGCGGGTCTGGTGTGGAGCAACGTGATCGCCGGTGCGGTCATGGTGATCGCGGGAGCGGGCGTCGCCGCGTTCGCGATGGCGGGCACTCGCTCCAACAGCGAGTGACCGGTGGCAACGGTCCGGGGTGGTGGTGCCTGGCACCACCACCCCGATCCGTGCCGGTCCCCCGGACCTCGGCCGCCCGCCGGGTTTCACCCGTCGCCGTCCGATGCGGACGCGAGTCCGCGGAAGGCCAGCGTCACCACCGCGTCGGCGACCTCTTCGGCGGACAGCCCCTTGCGGGGCTGGTACCACTCGATGATCGAGTTGACCATGCCGAACAGCAGCCGCGTGGTCAGCGCCGGGTTGAGGTCGGTGCGGATGCTGCCCTCGCTCTGGGCGTCGTCGACGAGGTCGCTGAGGAAGTGGTCGATCGTGCGGCGACGCGCCATCGCCTGCCGTTCGACCTTGCTGTTGCCCCGCAGGCGCAGCAGCACCGTGACGAACGGCTGCTCCTCGATGAGGATCTGCACGCTCCGCCGCACCACGTGCTGCAACCGGTCGATCGCCGCCCCCTGCTGCGAGGCGGCCTCCTCGGTGACCGCGAGCAGCGAGTCGAGCGCCCGGTCGACGCTCAGGCGGAGCAACTCCTCCTTGCCGGAGACGTGGTAGTAGATCGCCGACTTCGTGATGCCGAGCCGTTTGGCGAGGTCCTCCATGCTCGTGCCGTCGTAGCCGCGTTCGTGGAACACCACCGCCGCCGTGCGCAGCAGGGAGTCCAGATCGTAGCCCGGACGTCCGCGATTCGAGTTCTTGCTCGCCGTCCTCGCCGTCATGGCCACCATCTTCCCAGCTGCAGCGGCGGGCCGGTCATCGGTGGTCCACGACCCGGCGCAGCTTGCCGACCGAGCGCTCCAACGTGTCCGGTTCGAGCACCTCGACCTGGGCGGTCACCCCGACGGCTTCCTTGACCGACTCGGTCAGCTGCTCGGGGATCGCGGTGATCCGCGCCGCGGTGGTGCTCTCCGCGGACTCCACCCGGATGGTCATGCGGTCCATGCGGCCCTCGCGCTCCAGCGAGATCTGGAAGTGCGGGGACAGGCCCTCGCAGCGCAGCACGAGCTCCTCGATCTGGCTGGGGAAGACGTTCACCCCGCGCAGGATGATCATGTCGTCGCTGCGCCCGGTGATCTTCTCCATGCGTCGGAACTCCGGCCGCGCGGTACCGGGGTGCAGGCGGGTGAGGTCCCGCGTGCGGTACCGGATGATCGGCAAGGCCTCCTTCGTCAGCGAGGTGAACACGAGCTCCCCGCTCTCGCCGTCGTCCAGCGGCGTGCCGTGCACCGGATCGAGCACTTCGGGGAAGAAGTGGTCCTCCCAGACGTGCGGGCCGTCCTTGGTGCTGGCGAACTCCGAGGACACGCCCGGGCCCATGATCTCGGACAGGCCGTAGATGTCCACCGCGTCGATGTCCACGGCTTGCTCGATCTCCCGGCGCATCTGCTCGGTCCACGGTTCGGCGCCGAAGATCCCGACTTTCAGGGAGCTCTCGCGCGGGTCGACGCCCTGGCGCCGGAACTCGTCGATGAGGGTGAGCATGTAGGACGGGGTGACCATGATGATCTCGGGGCGGAAGTCCCGGATGATCCGCACCTGGCGCGCCGTCATCCCGCCGGAGGCGGGGACGACGGCGCAGCCGAGGCGCTCCGCCCCGTAGTGCGCGCCGAGCCCGCCGGTGAACAGCCCGTACCCGTAGGAGACGTGCACCATGTCGCCGGCGCGACCGCCCGCGGCCGCGATGGACCGGGCCACCACGTCGGACCAGACCTGGAGGTCGTGCTCGGTGTAGCCGACGACCGTGGGCTGGCCGGTGGTGCCGCTGGAGGCGTGGATGCGCCGCACCTGCTCGCGGGGCACGGCGAACATGCCGAAGGGGTAGTTGTCCCGCAGGTCGTGCTTGGTCGTCGGCGGGAACTTCGCCAGATCGGACAGGGCGCGGCAGTCGCGGGGGTGGACGCCGGCGGAGTCGAAGCGCTCGCGGTAGAACGGGACGTTCTCGTAGGCGTGCCAGAGCGTCCACTGCAGACGTTCGAGTTGCAGGGATTCGAGTTCGGTGCGGGTGCGCGCGACGTCGCCGGGTGCGACCGCGGCCGGTGCGGCGACGGTGTCGGCGGGTGCCGGCGACTCCGTTGTCCCGGTCATTTCCCTGCCTCCTTCCCTTCTTTCATGCTCCTGCTGTGCCCGCGGAACTCCGCGACCACGGTGCTGTCGGACTCCGGTCCGCGGCGGACGGTGATGTCGTAGATGCCGCTCCGTCCGAACCGGACCCGTTCTTCCGCGCGCGCGTGCAGCACGTCCCCTTCGCGGGCGGGGGCGACGAAGGTGATCTCCGCGCTGGCGGCGACGGTGGTGGGACCGTGGCTGTTGCAGGCGCAGGCGAACGTGGTGTCGGCCAGCGTGAAGACGTAGCCGCCGTGCGCGATGCCGTGCCCGTTGACCATGGTGGCGGTGATGCGCATCCGGGCCGAGGCGCACCCGTCGGCGGCTTCGTCGACCTCGATGCCGAGAGATCTGGAGGCGTGGTCGTCGTCGAGCATGGCGCGCGTGGACGCTGCCACGGGCAGATCCGACGTGGTCACAGGGTCTCACCACCTTGCGAACTGACCGAACAGTCGGTTATTAATGTGCAGTGTTGGCCGTGCCCGATGTGTTGTCAACCCTGCTCCACCGCCGGAGTTCCCGCCGCTGGAACGGGGATCGCTGCGCGTCGCGGTCCAGTCTCACCGGAGGTGCGGGAGGAGCACGCGTCCGAGGGGTGAATCCGGCTCGGGGGGACACCGCCGATCGTGCCGCGATCGGGGAGCAGCCGCGCCGCCGGCTTCCGCCGGAGCCCGCCGGTGGCGCACGATCTCCAGCGGCACCGGGAGCACTTCTCGGGAGAAGTCGCGGGCATTTCCCGGGAAATGCCCACCCCGCGCCGCTCGCGGGTGCGGCCGAGCACGGCGAGCAGGGTCGGAGGAACGGAGGAACGGACGTGAGCGACACGGCTGAACTGGTCGGTGTCCTCGGTGGTGGACGCATGGGCGCGGGGATCGCCCAGGTGTTCCTCGCGCTCGGCGCCGAGGTCCACATCGTCGAGAGCGACGAGGCCGCGGCGCGGGCGGCCCGCGAGCGCGTGCGCGACGGTCTGGAGGGTGCCCGCCAGCGCGGGAAGCTCGAAGCCTCCCCGGAGGCGGTGCTGCAGCGGTTGCGCACCACCACCGAGCTCTCCGAGCTGCCGGCGAAGGCGGACCTCGTCGTCGAGGCGGTGCCGGAGGAGCCGGAGCTGAAGGTCCGGATGCTCACCGCCGCCGAAGAGGCGGTGTCGGCCTCGACGGTGATGGCCAGCAACACCAGCTCGCTGTCCATCGCCGAGCTCGGCGCCGCGCTGCGGGTTCCCGAGCGCTTCGTCGGCATGCACTTCTTCAACCCGGTTCCCGCCTCGAAGCTCGTCGAGGTCGTCGCCTCCGACGCCAGCGGCGAGGGCGCGGTGCAGGCCGTGCGCGGTTGGGCGCGGGCGCTCGGCAAGACCGAGATCGTCGTGCGCGATTCCCCCGGGTTCGCCACCAGCCGCCTCGGAGTCGCCCTGGGGCTGGAAGCCATGCGCATGCTCGAGGAGGGCGTCACCGACGCCGCGTCGATCGACACCGCCATGGAACTGGGCTATCGGCACCCGATGGGTCCGCTGCGCTCCACCGACCTCGTCGGGCTCGACGTGCGGCTGGCCGTCGCCGAATACTTGAGCCGCACCCTCGGCGAGCGCTTCACCCCGCCGCAGGTGCTGCGGGACAAGGTGGAACGCGGGGAACTCGGCCGCAAGAGCGGGCGCGGCTTCCACGACTGGAACGAGTGAGCGGAGGCAGTCCATGACCACCGACAGCGCGGTGCACTGCGAAACCGCCGACGCGGTCAGCACGATCACGCTGAACCGCCCGGAGGCCGCGAACGCGCTCGACCGGCGGCTCAAGGAGGAGCTGCTGGAGGCCCTGCGCGAGGCCGCCGCGGACACCGCGGTGCGCGGGGTGCTGCTGACCGGCGCGGGCAAGGCCTTCTGCGTGGGCCAGGACCTCGCCGAGCACGCGCAGGCGCTGCGCTCCGACGCGAGCAGCGCGCTGGCGACGGTGCGGGAGCACTACAACCCGATCGTGACAGCGCTGGCCGAACTGCCGAAGCCCGTCGTGGTCGGCATCAACGGTCCGTGCGTGGGAGCGGGCCTGGGGTTCGCCCTGGCCGGCGACGTCCGCGTCGCCGCCGACCGGGCCAAGTTCGGTACCGCTTTCACGGGCATCGGACTGGCCAGCGACTCGGGGTTGAGCGCGAGCCTCGTGCGCGCCATCGGTGCTTCCCGCGCCGGCCGGTTGTTCTTCCTCGGCGAGATGATCCCGGCCGAGACGGCCCACGAGTGGGGGCTGGTGCACCGCGTCGTCGCCGCCGAGGAGACCCCGTCGGCGGCGTGGGAGCTGGCCCGGCAGCTCGCGCACGGGCCCACCGCCGCCTACGCCGAGCTCAAGGCGCTGCTGCGGGCGCAGGAAGGGCTCGGCGCCACCCTCGAGGCCGAGGCGCTGGCGCAGGAGCGCCTGGCCGCGACCAGCGACCACAGCACTGCGGTCGAAGCGTTCCTGAACAAGCAGCAGCCCGAGTTCCGGGGCGAGTAGCCCCGCGGGCGAACCGCGGAGTCGCCGCCGGAGTCGCCGCCGGCTCCGCGGTACCGATCGACCGGCGCGTCCGGTGAGGAGGTCGTTGAAGATGAGTGCACTGCCCAGTTACGTCGGCGGTCGCTGGCAGCAGCCCGCCGACGAGGGGACCCCGATGCGCGATGCGGTCACCGGCGCGGAGATCGCCCGGGTCTCCTCGGCGGGGATCGACATGGCCGGCGCGCTCGCCCACGGGCGGGAGGCCGGCGGGACGGCGCTGCGCGAACTGACGTTCCACCAGCGCGCGGCACTGCTCAAATCGCTGGCCTCGCACCTGCGGGAGCACCGCCAGGAGCTGTACGAGCTGTCGGCGCGCACCGGTGCGACCAGGGGAGACGCCAAGTTCGACGTGGACGGCGGGATCGGGGTGCTGTTCACCTACGCCAGCAAGGGGCGCCGCGAACTGCCGAACTCCACCGTCTACCTCGACGGCGGGACCGAACCGCTCGGCAAGGGCGGCACGTTCCTCGGTCGGCACGTGTGCACACCGCTGCGCGGGGTGGCGGTGCAGATCAACGCGTTCAACTTCCCCGTGTGGGGACCGCTGGAGAAGCTCGCCCCGGCGTTCCTGGCGGGCGTGCCGAGCCTGATCAAGCCGGCCGAGCAGACCGCGCACCTCACGCACCGGCTGGTCGAGCTCATCGTGGAGTCCGGGTTGTTGCCGGAGGGGACGGTGCAGCTCGTGTGCGGCGGTGCCGGGGACCTGCTGGAGCACGTGACCGACCAGGACCTCGTGTCGTTCACCGGTTCCGCGACCACGGCCGAACGCCTGCGCGCGCACCCGACGCTGGTGGACCGGGCGGTGCGGTTCAACGCGGAGGCGGATTCGCTGAACTGCTCCGTGCTCGGCCCCGACGCCGGGCCGGACACCGAGGAGTTCGGCCTGTTCGTCGATCAGCTCGTCGCGGAGATGACCGTCAAGGCGGGGCAGAAGTGCACCGCGATCCGCCGGGCGCTGGTTCCCGCGGGTCTCCTCGACGACGTGGTCGCGGCCGCGCGGCAGCGGTTGGAGCGCGTCGTGGTCGGTGATCCGCGTGCCGAGGGCGTGAGCATGGGGGCGCTGGCCAGCCTCGAGCAGCGCGAGGAGGTGCGGCGCTCGGTGAAGGCGCTGCTGGAGGCCGGGCAGCTGGTCCACGGCGACCCGGACCGGGTGGAACCGGTGGGGGCCGATGCCGAGCACGGAGCCTTCGTCCCGCCCATGCTGCTGCGCTGCGACGATCCGCAGCGCTCGCAGCCGCACGAGGTGGAGGCCTTCGGCCCGGTCAGCACGCTCCTGCCGTACGAGGGCGCGGCGCAAGCGGTGGAGCTGGCCCGCCGCGGGCGGGGCAGCCTGGTCGGGTCGGTGGTCACCGCCGACCGCGACTTCGCGCGGGAGGTCGTGCTCGGCGCGGCCGCGAGCCACGGGAGGATGCTCGTGCTCAACCGCCACAACGCCGCCGAGTCGACCGGGCACGGGTCCCCCGTGCCGCAGCTGGTCCACGGCGGGCCGGGCCGCGCGGGCGGCGGGCAGGAGCTGGGCGGCCTGCACGGGGTGCTGCACCACATGCAGCGCACCGCGGTGCAGGGCGATCCGGACACGCTCACCGCGATCGGCGGCGAGTGGGTCCCGGGCAGCCGGCGCTCGGTCACCGACGAGCACCCGTTCCGCAAGCACCTGGAGGACCTGCGGGTGGGCGACGCGGTCGTTGGCGGCCCGCGGCAGGTCACGCTGCAGGACGTCGAGCACTTCGCGGAGTTCACCGGCGACACCTTCTACGCGCACACCGATGAGGAGGCCGCGGCGGCCAACGAGTTCTTCGGCGGCCGGGTGGCGCACGGCTACCTGGTCGTGTCGTTCGCCGCGGGGCTGTTCGTCGCGCCGGAGCCGGGACCGGTGCTGGCCAACTACGGGCTGGAGAACCTGCGGTTCCTCACGCCGACCTACCCGGGTGACGAGATCACGGTGACGCTGACGGCCAAGCGCATCACGCCGCGCGCGAACGCGGCCCACGGCGAGGTCCGGTGGGACGCCGACGTGACCAACGGCAACGGCGACTCGGTGGCCAAGTACGACGTGCTCACGCTCGTGGCCAAGCGGGACGCCGGGGCGACGGCCGGCTCCGCCTGAGCGGGCCCGGCAGGCACCGCGGAACGGCCCGGCGAGGGGGTTGCGTTCCGCAGGTGTCCTGCGCGAAAATATTTACTGACCGAACGGTCGGTAATTCCGATCGTGAATGCCAGCGGTGCACGGCAACGGCGGAGGTGGTCCCCGTGACGACCGGCGGAGCAGTCGTCGAACAAGCGCAGACCCCCGGCGAGGGGGAACTGCAGCAGCACTTCGACGAGCGGATCGCTCGCGACCAGCGCATCGAGCCCCGGGACTGGATGCCCGAGGGCTACCGCAAGACCCTGGTCCGGCAGATCGCGCAGCACGCGCACTCGGAGATCATCGGCATGCAGCCGGAGGGCAACTGGCTCACCCGCGCGCCGAGCCTGCGGCGCAAGGCCATCCTGCTGGCGAAGGTGCAGGACGAGGCCGGGCACGGGCTCTACCTGTACTCGGCGGCCGAGACCCTGGGCGTCGACCGGGCCGAGCTCACCGACAAGCTCATCGAGGGTCGCCAGAAGTACTCCTCGATCTTCAACTACCCGACGCTGAACTTCGCCGACATCGGCGTCATCGGCTGGCTCGTCGACGGCGCGGCCATCTGCAACCAGGTGCCGCTGTGCCGCAGTTCCTTCGGCCCGTACGCGCGGGCGATGGTGCGCATCTGCAAGGAGGAGTCCTTCCACCAGCGGCAGGGCTACGAGATGCTGCTGACGATGATGAGCGGCACCGCCGAGCAGCGCCGGATGGTGCAGGACGCGACGGACCGCTGGTGGTGGCCCTCGCTGATGATGTTCGGGCCGCCGGACGGGGACTCGCCGAACACGCAGCAGTCCATGGCCTGGCGCATCAAGCGGCACACCAACGACGAACTCCGCCAGAAGTTCGTCGACATGACCGTGCCGCAGGCCGAAGCGCTCGGCGTGACGCTGCCCGACCCGGAACTGGCCTTCAACGCCGAGCGCGACCACTACGACTTCGGCGAACCGGACTGGTCCGAGCTCAAGAACGTGATCTCCGGCCGGGGGCCGTGCAACGCCCAGCGCATGCGGCGCCGCCGCGCCGCGCACGACAACGGCAGGTGGGTGCGCGAAGCCGCGCTCGCCCACGCCGCCAAGCACGCCGAGGAGGGCACGTCATGAGCGAGACCCGCGCCTCGTGGCCGCTGTTCGAGGTCTTCGTCCGCGGCAAGCGCGGACTCAACCACGTCCACGTCGGTTCGCTGCACGCCGCCGACGAGGAGATGGCGCTGCACAACGCGCGCAACCTCTACACCCGGCGCAACGAGGGCGTGAGCATCTGGGTCGTGCGCGCCGAGGCGATCACCGCCTCGAGCCCGGACGAGAAGGACCCGATGTTCGCGCCGAACGGGGACAAGGTCTACCGCCACCCCACGTTCTACAGCATTCCCGACGACGTCCCGCACATGTGAGGCCGGCCATGTCGTTCGACAACGCCTACGAGGCGCTCGCCTCCGCCGAAGCCGAACCCCGGTGGGCGTTCGGAACCGGGTTCGACGATCCGCTGTCCGGAGTGGACACAGCAGTTCCGGGCGGTGTGGACGGTGCGCTGCTCGGCGAGTACTGCCTGATGCTCGGCGACGACGCGCTCATCGCCGCGCAGCGGCTCACCGAGTGGGTCACCGCCGCGCCGGAGCTCGAGGACGAGGTGGCGCTGGCCAACATCGCGCTCGACCTGCTCGGCCAGGCCCGCATGCTGCTCGGCAGGGCGGGTCAGGTGGACGGGACCGGGCGCGGTGAGGACGCGCTGGCGTACTTCCGCGACGAGCACGAGTTCCGCAACGTCCGCCTCGTCGAACCGCCCGACGGGGACTTCGGCGAGACGATGGCGCGGGCGTTCGTGTTCGCCTCCTGGCGACTGGCGGTGTTCTCCCGCCTGCGCTCCTCGCGCGACCCGGTGCTGGCCGCCATCGCCGCCAAGGGCGTCAAGGAGCTCGAGTACCACCGGGAGTACACCGCCAAGTGGATCGTGCGGCTCGGCGACGGCACCGCGGAGTCGCACACCCGCATGCAGTCCGGCGTCGAGGAGGTGTGGCCGCTCGTGGACGAGCTGTTCCGCCCGCACGCCGCGGAGCGCGCCGCCGCCGACGCCGGTGTCGGCGTCGACCCGTCGCAGGCCCGAGCGGAGTTCGACGCGGCCTGGGAGCAGGTGCGCAGCACCGCGACGCTGGCGCAGCCCGAGGCGAGCTCCCTCGCCGGCGTCGGCGGCCGCGCCGGCCGCGACGGGGTGCACACCGAACACCTCGGCTACGTGCTCGCCGAGATGCAGAGCCTGGCGCGTGCGCACCCGGAGGCGACATGGTGATCGGCAGCCCCACCCGTTCCGCCGAGCAGTGGGCGCGGTCGGTCGCCGAGGCGGTGACCGACCCGGAGCTGCCCATGCTCACGCTGGCCGATCTCGGCGTGCTGCGCGCGGTCGAGCTCGCCGCGGACGGCACCGTCGTGGTGACGCTGACGCCGACCTACTCGGGATGCCCGGCGCTGGCGGAGATGCGTGCGGACGTGCACCGCCGCCTGACCGGGGCGGGTTTCGCCGACGTCGAGGTGCGCACCGTGCTCGACCCGCCGTGGACCACCGACTGGATCAGCGCGGAAGGCAGGCGCAAGCTCGCCGAGCACGGCATCGCCCCGCCCGGCAGCGCTCCGGCGCACGGCAGCGGTCCGGTGCCGCTGACCCTCGGCCCCCCGCGGCGGGCGGTGACCTGCCCGCGCTGCGGCTCGCGCGAGACCGAGGAGCTCTCCCGGTTCGGGTCGACCGCCTGCAAGGCGCTGCGGCGGTGCCGCAGCTGCGCCGAGCCGTTCGAACACTTCAAGGAGCTGTGACGTGACCACCACCGAACGCACCGCGGTCGCCACCGCACCCGCGAGCGCGGCCGCACCGAACCGGCGCCGGCAGTTCCACCCGCTGCGCGTGGCCTCGGTGGACCGGCTGTGCGAGGACGCGGTCGCGGTGACCTTCGAGGTGCCCGGCGAGGCGGCCGACGTGTTCGACTTCCGGCCCGGCCAGTCGCTGACGCTGCGCCGCCGGCTGCCCGACGGTGAGCACCGCCGGTCGTACTCGATCTGCGCCGCGCGGGGCAGCGCGCTGCGCATCGGAGTGCGGCTGGTCCCGGACGGGCTGTTCTCCAGCTGGCTGGTGAACGAGGTCGCGCCCGGCGACGTGATCGAGGTGCAGCCGCCCACCGGATCGTTCAGCCCCGGCGACGACACCTCCGACCGGCACGTCCTCGTCGCCGCGGGATCGGGGATCACGCCGGTGCTGTCCATCGCCGCCAGCCTGCTGCGCGAGACGAACGCGCACGTCACCCTCGTCTACGGCAACAGGCGCAGCGACACGGTCATGTTCGCCGACGAGCTCGCCGACCTGAAGGACCGGTTCCCGGCCCGGTTCGAACTCGTGCACGTGCTCTCCCGCGAACCCCGCGAGTCGGACCTGGTGTCCGGGCGGCTCGACGGGGCCAAGCTGCGCGGGCTCGTGGACTCCCTCGTGGCCGTTGCCGGTGACGAGCACTGGTGGCTGTGCGGCCCCCACGGCATGGTCACGGCAGCGCGCGAGGTGCTCGCCGGGATCGGCGTGGACGACGAGCGCGTGCACCAGGAGCTGTTCCACGTCGAGGAGGTTCCGCCGGAACCGGTGCGGCGCAGCGAAACCGTCCCCGAGGGGGACTGCGCCGAGGTGGAGATCACCCTGGACGGGCGCACCTCCGCGCTCACCCTGCCCAAGGACACGCCGGTGCTCGACGCGGCGCAGAAGTCCCGGCCGGACCTGCCGTTCGCCTGCAAGGGCGGGGTGTGCGGCACCTGCCGCGCCAAGGTCACCGAGGGCGCGGTGACCATGCGGCGCAACTTCGCCCTCGAGCAGTCCGAAGTGGATGACGGGTTCGTGCTGACGTGCCAGTCGCTGCCGGACACCGACGCGGTCACCGTGGACTACGACTGCTGAACCGCGCTCGCGCACCTCCGCGCGGTCAGGCCAGCAACGCGCTCAGCGCGGCGGCCGTCCCGAAGGCGACCAGCGACAGCACGGTCTCCAGGACGGTCCACGTGCGCAGCGTGTCCTTGACCGAGATCCCGAAGTACCGGGAGATGATCCAGAAACCGCCGTCGTTGACGTGCGATGCGACGACCGAGCCCGCCGCGATCGCCACCGCGATGAGCGCGAGCTGCGGTTGCGCGTAGCCCTGGTCGGCGACCAGCGGGGCGATGATGCCGCCGGTGGTCACGATGCACACCGTCGCCGATCCCTGGGCGATGCGCAGTCCCGCGCTGATGACGTAGGCCGAGACGAGCAGGGGCAGGCCGGCCGCGCTCAGGGAACCGGCCAGGGCCTCGCCCACACCTGTCTCGGCGAGCACGGTGCCGAAGAACCCGCCGGCTCCCACGACGAGCAGGATCATGCCCAGCGGGCGCAGCGCCCTGCCGGTCAGCGCCGACAGTTCGGCACCGGACATCCCGCGGCGCGCGCCCAGCAGCCAGAAGGCCAGCAGCACGGAGATGAGCAGGGCGACGACCGGGTTGCCGAAGAACGTCGCCAGGTCGTACGCGGTGGTGCCCGAGGTGAGCGCGAGGCTGCCGACCGTGCCGCCGAGGATCAGCACCATCGGCAGGGCGATGATCAGACCGACCGTGCCGAGTCCGGGAGCCCCGCGCTCCGGCTCCTCCGCGGAGTCGGTCGCGGAGAGCATCTCCTCCGGGACCGGGACGTGGATCCTGTTGCCGATCCACGCCGGGAACAGGACGCCGCTGACGACCAGCGCCGGGAGGCCGCAGGCCAGTCCCATGACGATGAGCCAGCCGAGATCCACGCCCAGCAGTCCGGCCGCCACCACCGGTCCGGGGTGGGGAGGGAGGAACGCGTGGGTCATGGACAGGCCTGCGACCAGCGGCAGGCAGTACAGCAGGATCGAACGGCCGCTCTGCCGCGCGGCGACGTAGACCAGCGGTGCGAGCACGAAGACGCCGATGTCGAAGAACACGGGAATGCCGAAGACGAAGCCGGACAGACCCATGGCCAGCGGTGCCCTGCGGTCCCCGAACACCCGCAGGAACGAGCGGGTGAGCCGTTGCGCCCCTCCGGACTGCTCCAGCAGGGAGCCGAGGATCGTGCCGAGTCCCACGATCGCGGCGATGTGCCCGAGGATGTCGCCGAAACCGCTCTCCAGCAGCGAGTCCCCGCTGGACTGCGCCGAGCCGAGGATCTGCTCCGGGGGCAGTCCCGCCGCCACGGCGACGAGCAGGCTGGTGATGATCAGCGCGATGAACGGTTCGATCCGGAAGCGGATGATCATGAGCAGCAGCACGGCGATGCCGCTCGCGCAGAGCGTGAGCAGTCCGGCGGTTTCGTGCTGCAGCCAGTGCACTAAGGAATCCACGCTGTACTCCTCGGACCGGGGGGTCGGACCAGTGCGGACCGCGGGGGTCGCGGCGGTGGGCGGCGGGCGGGTGCGCCCCGCCCCGTGAACGGCACGGCGGAGAACGGCGCGGCGGAACCCCGGAGTGCGGTGCCCGCGGCAGGGCGCGCGTGCCCGCGGTTTAGGCGGGTTTGCGCAGTGCTCCGCCCGGAAGCGCGTCGGTGCGCTCGCCCGCGTCGATGACCGCGGCACCGTTGACGAAGACGTGGGGTATTCCGGCCGGTTGCTGCCGCGGGTGTTCGAACGTTGCCGTGTCCGCGACGTCCTCGGGGCTGAACAGGACGAGATCGGCCGCGTTGCCGGCGCGGACGCGTCCGCGGTCGGTGAGCCCGAGCCGGTCGGCCGCCCGCGAGGTCATGTGCTCGACGCACTCCTCCAGCGTGAACACGCCGAGTTCCCGCGCGTAGTGACCGAGGTAGCGCGGGAAGGTGCCCCAGGCGCGCGGATGCGGCCGCTCGCCCACGAGCAGTCCGTCGCTGCCGGCGGTGTGGGCGCGGTGCCGCATGATCGCCCGGACGTTGTCCTCGTGGCCGACGTGCATCAGGCACGACGTTCCGAGGTGGTCGCGCACGAGCACGTCGCAGAACACCTCGAAGGGCGGAACGCCCGAGCGGCGCGCGGACTCGGCGATGCTGCGACCGACGAACCCGCCGTTGCGCGCCGAGTCGCGCACGCCGTTGATCTCGATGGACTCCCAGTCGACCGGCACCCCGTGGCACCCGTCGGAGCCCACTTCCTCCACCACCTCGCGGATCCGTTCGCGCTGCTCGGGATCGCGCAGCCGGCGCAGGGTGGTTTCGACACCGCCCTCGGTGGCCCAGCTGGGCAGCAGCGCGTGCAGGGAGGTGCAGCCGGGGAGGTACGGGTAGCTGTCCAACGTGATGTCCTGCCCGCCGGCGAGGGCGTCGTCCAACAGGGACAGGAGCTCTCCCGCCCGGCCCTCGTTCACGGTGAAGTTCATCGTCGCGTGCGACAGGTGCAGCGGGCAGCCGGAGTCGCCGGTGACGCGCAGCATCTCCGCGTAGGCCTCCAGCGCCCCGGCGCCGTAGCTGCGGTGGTGCGGGCTGTAGAACCCGCCGTGCAGCCCGACGACTTCGCACAGGGCGGTGAGTTCCGCGGTGGAGGCGTACATGCCCGGGGTGTACGTCAGTCCGGAGGACATGCCGAACGCCCCCTCCGCCAGGGACCTCGCGAGCAGCGCGCGCATGGCCCGCACTTCGCGTTCGGTCGCGGGCCGGTCGTCGTGACCGACGCAGAGCATGCGCAGCGTGCCCTGCGGAACGAGGTACGCGGCGTTGGTCGCGATCCCCCGGTCCAGCCGGTCCAGGTACTCGCCGACGCTGCGCCAGTCCCAGTCGAACCCGGCCGGGTCGTCGTTCCAGCCGGCGATCTGCCCGCGCAGGGCGTCCAGCGTGCTGTCGTCGACCGGGGCGTAGGAGAGGCCGTCCTGCCCGATCACCTCCAGCGTGACGCCCTGCGAGACTTTGGCGGTGTGGTCCGGTTCCGCGAGGACCTGCAGGTCGGAGTGCGCGTGCATGTCGATGAACCCGGGGGCGAGCGCGAGCCCGCCGGCATCGATGGTCCTGCTCCCGGAGAGGCTGCCGGCCTCGGCGATCTCCGCGATCCGCGGGCCCCGGATGCGCACATCGGCCCGGTACCGCGGTGTTCCCGCGCCGTCGATGACCTCGGCTCCGCTGATGACGGTGTCCATGCCTCACCTGCGCTTTCGTGTTCGGACGCGCCTGTGCGGGTCCCTGCGGACCGGACCGGCGCGCTCCGGTCCGGCCCGGGTGCTCAGAAGTACGTGCGGACCAGGTCGACCACGGTGCCCCGGTCGTCCACGACCGGGATGAGGTTCCACTTGTCGAAGACCGTGCACGGGTGCGAGAGGCCGAACCCGACCCAGTCACCGATGTGCAGCTCGGTGCCGCGGTCGACGCGCAGGAACGCGTGCTGGTCGGCGAGTTCGGTGACCTGCGCGGTCTCGGCGACGGCGCGGGTGCTCCCGTCGCCGGAGCGCACGACCTGCGGCTCGGGGAAGTGCTGGTCGAAGGAGGCGTCGCGCCGTCCCATGGTGAGCAGGGCCAGCTCGGGCTCGGGGCGGGAGGTGACCTGGGCCCAGATCCGCATCGCCGGCCGGAACGCCGCCTCGGTGGCGGCCAGGCGGTGCTGCCTGCCGAACGGCGACATGGTGCGGTAGAGGCCGTCGTCGTGGGTGAGGTAGGCACCGCTGCGGAGCACGGGGGTCACGGGGAGATCATCGGGCCACGGTGCGGTCAGGGCTTCCGCGACCTGGTCGAAGTACGCGCTGCCGCCGCAGGTCACGAGCACCTCGTCGAGCCCGTCGAAGTGCCCCGCCGCGGCGAGCCTGGTGACCGCCTCGCGCAGCCGTGCCAGGTATTCGTCCACTGCGGAGACGTCGTGCGCGCTGAGGTCGTGGGCCAGCGCCCCCTCGTAGCCGCCCACGCCCGCCAGGCGCAGCGCGGGGCTGGCCGCAACAGCTGCGGCGACCCGGTCGGCTTCGGCGAGGTCGCGCACGCCCGTGCGCCCTCCCGCGCCGCCGAGCTCCAGCAGCACGTCCACCTGCCGGTGCGGTGCCGCTCGTCGCAGCGCCGCGTCCATGAGCTCGACGCCCTGCGTGGAGTCGACCCAGCAGCTGAACGCGAAGTCCGGATCGGCGTCCAGTTCCCGGGCCAGCCACGCGAGGCCACCGGGGTCGACGAGCTGGTTGGCGAACAGGACGCGTGCGACGCCGAAGGCGCGGTACACGCGCAGTTGGCTGAGGGTGGCGGCGGTGATCCCCCAGGCCCCGTGCGCGAGTTGGCGCGCGAAGAGCTGGGGCGCCATCGTCGTCTTCCCGTGCGGTGCGAGCTGCACACCGCGCTGGGAGCACCACTCGGCCATCGAGCGCAGGTTGTGCTCGAGCGCCTGGTCGTCGAGCACGAGCAGCGGCCCGGTGAACCCGGCGTCGAACAGACCGGGCCGGTCGGCGAGGAACTCGCGGACCGTGCTGCCGAAGGCGGTGTGCGGCATCCCCTTGTGGCGCCAGTCGATGCGTTCGTCCTGGAGGGACTGAACGGCTGTCTCATTGATCGCGGTTCGCGGCACGAGAACCCCGCTATGCGTCGGAATCGGTGCGTCGGAATCTGTCGTATCGCAGCGTGCGCACCGGCCGTCCGCCCTGCGCGCAGCGCTGGTATTGCATTTTGTGCAATGCATGTTGCGCAATATGGTGAACGAATGTTTAGCATATGGCCAACAGGGCGTCAAAGGAACGAGAACGCGGAGGTCAGGGGTGAGTCAGAGCCTGGAGCGCGGACTCGTCGTGCTGAGCGAGCTCGCCGCGGACCCGCTGACCCTCGACGAGCTCGCGGACAGGCTCGGCGTGCACAAGTCCACGGCCATGCGCTTGCTGCGCACGCTGGAGAACCACCGCTTCGTCCACCGGGTCGACCAGCACCGCTACCGCCTCGGGAGCGCCCTGTTCGGCCTCGCCAACCAAGCCCTCGAAGACCTCGACGTGCGGGCCGCGGCCCGGGCGGAGCTGGAGGCGCTGGGCGGGCGGACCGGGCACGCGATCCACCTGGCGATCTGCGAGGCCGACGAAGTCGTCTACATCGACAAGGTCGACAGCAGCCAGCCGGTGCGGATGTACTCCCGGATCGGCCGCCGCGCACCCCTGCACTGCACCGCCGTGGGCAAGGTCCTCGTCGCGGGGCGGGACCGGAGCGCCCGCGCCGAGCTCGCGCACCGCCTCGAGTACCCGGCCCTGACGGCGAGCACGATCACCGCGCCCGAGCAGTTCCTCGCCGAACTCGACCGGGTGCAGCAGCAGGGCTACGCGGTCGACGACGCGGAGCACGAGGACTTCATCCACTGCATCGCCGCTCCGCTGCGCAACGACCGCGGTGCAGTGGTGGCAGCGGTCTCGGTCTCCGTGCCGAAGGTGCTGCTGGACCGCACCGGTCTGCTGGCCCTCGTCGACGACCTGCGGGCCACCGCACGGCGCATCTCCACCGAGCTCGGGTGGAGCGGAACGTGACAGTCCCCGGAGAGGAAAGGAACGCAACGTGGACAGGACCGTCATCACCACCGACGACGCACCGCGGCCCGCGGCGGGGATCCCGCTGTCGCAGGGGGTGCGCAAGGGCAACCTCGTGCAGGTGTCCGGCCAGACCGGTGTGGACCCGGCGACCGGCAAGCCCGTCGAGGGCGACGTGCGCGCGCAGACCGAGCAGGCCCTGCGCAACGTCTTCGCGATCCTCGAGGCCAGCGGCGCCGGTGCGCAGGACGTGCTGATGCTGCGGGTGTACCTCACCGACGTCGCCCACTTCGCGGAGATGAACGAGACCTACGCGCGCGTCGTGGGGGAGCCGTTCCCGGCGCGGACCACGGTGTACGTCGGCCTTCCCCCGGGACTGCTGGTGGAGATCGATGCCCTCGCCGTGACGGGCTGACACCGGCTCCGCGCCCGGCGGTGCCTGGAGGGCGCTCCGCAGGACCGCCCTCCAGGCACCCGGGACGCAGCGGCGTTGCTCCCGCGGAGCCGCGCCCGCCGCAGCCGCCGGCGGCACCGCAACCCCGCCGCACCGCCGTCATTCCGCACGTCCCGCCTCCTCGTGGAAGCGCGCCGCCAGCTCCCCGCGCGAGGCGACGCCGAGCTTGCCGTAGATGCGGGTGAGGTGGAACTGCACCGTCTTGACCGACACGTACAGCTCCACGGCGACCTGCTTGTTGCTCCTGCCCTCGGCGACGAGCTTGGCCACCGCGTTTTCCTGCGCGGTCAGCTCGGCGGCCTCGGCCTCCGACCTGTGCCCGTGCAGTCCGCCGGCCTTGAGCTCCCGGTCGCAGCGCTGCACGTAGGTGCGGGCGCGCATCGCCGCGTAGAGCTCCCGCGCCCGGTGCAGCACCACGTCGGCATCGCGGCGCTTGCCCGCCCGGCGCAGCGTCTGCCCGTAGGCGAAGTTGACCCGAGCCCGCTCGTACAGCATCGGCGTCTGCGCCACGTTCTCCAGCGCCGTGTCGAAGTGCCGGCGCGCCTGCTCGATGTCGCCGCGCGCTCCGCGCAGCCGGCCGCGCACGTACCCCGTGCGGGCCATGGCTGAGCGGTGCCCGCACTCGGCGGCACGCCTCTCGTGCGGCTCGAGGAACGCGTCGGCCTCGTCCAGGCGGTTCGTCTGCACCAGCGCGTTGGCGTAGATGTCCTGCCACGGCCAAAAACCCGGTTCGTCGACGAGCTCGCGGTTCGGCGCGTGCGCGATCGGCTCCAGCGCGCGCAGCACGCCGGCGTAGTCCGACAGGGCCTCCGCGTAGTGCGCCTTGGCCATGCGCGCGGGCAGCAGCATGATCTCGTAGTCGAACGCACCGGTCAGACGGCTCAGGTGCGCATCGGCGAGTTCCCAGTCACCGCGCAGAGCGCGGATCTGCACCCCCGTCCAGTGCACCAGCGGGGCGAGCAGCTCGATCCCGGAGTCGTCCAGCTGCGCGCGGGCCCGCTCCACGGTGCGCAGCGCCTCGTCCCACAGGCCCAGGGAGAACTCGGTGCGCGCCAGCCACGCCTGCGCCCACAGCGAGATGCGCACCGATCCCATGCGGTACTGCGTGGGCACGGCGTTCTGCAGGTCCTTGCGGGCCGAGAGGGGGTCGTCCAACGCCAGGGACAGCCACCCCCGCGCCATCTGGAACCGCTGCGCCTGGGCCCCGGCCGCCGTGCTCGAGCCGGCGTAGATCTCGCGGGCCTGCTCGACCTGGCCCGAGACAGCCATGCCCAGCCCGATGATCGCTTCGGACTCCACCACCGCAGGGGTGCCGCTGCCGGCCAGGGTCCGGGCGCGCTGGGCCCAGCGCACCAGGTCCGCACCGCGCCACCGGCTCAGCGAGTGCAGCACGAACCGCTGGCAGATGAGCGCGGCCAGCTCCGGGTCGTGCTCCGGCTCGCAGCGCTCCCACGCGTCGGCGAGCAGCTGCTCGGCGTCGGAACTGCGGCCCAGTGCCAGCGCGTGGTAGCCGAGCACCGCGTCGCGGAAGGCGGTCGGCGGGAAGCTCTGGATCGCCGGGGTGTAGGCACCGGCCTCGAACAGGTGGCCCGCGCCGATGAGCGCGTCGGCCGCGCGCAGCAACCGGTGCTCGTGGTCGGCGCGGCGCGGGCTGAGCTCGCTGGCCTGCACGAGCGCGTTCGCCGCCGCCGGCCACGCGCCCTGGGCGGCCTGGTCCCCGGCGTAGCGGTCGAGCTCCGCGGCCAGGTCGGCGTCGGGGAACGGGCTGGCCGCCACGCGGTGCGACAGCCGCGCCCCCTCGTCGGCGACCACGGCCGCGGCGGAGTGGTGCAGCCGCTGCCGCCGCGCCGGCGGGATCGTGCCGCGGACGGCCGAGCGCACCAGCGGTGCGGCGAACCGCAGGGTGCGCAGCTCGCCCTCGGCCGTGGTGCACAGTCCGCCGGAGCACAGCTCGTCGAGCGCGGCCACCGGGCCGCTGACGGGTGCGGCGTCGACGGTTTCGGCCAGCGCGACCGCATCGGCCAGCGAGACGGTCTCGCCCAGCACCGCTGCCGCTTCCACCACCGCGCGGGCGGTGGCGCTGCAGGTGCGCAGCCGGTTCACCACCTCGGTGGTCACCGCCCGGGGCGCCGGCAGCAGGTACGGCCGGCGCCCCGCCCACTGCTGCTCGGGGCACTCCCGCAGCAGCTGGTCGATGTGCCGCGGGACGCCGGCCGTGTGCTCGGCGAGCCGGTGCGCCGCCGGCAGCGGCACGTCGACGCCGACCCACGCGGCCATGTCGCGGACGTGCTCCGGCAGCAGGGGCCCCGGCCGCAGCACCGGGACGCGGTGCCCGGTCAGCAGCCGCTGGGCCTGTTCGGCGCTCTCCTCCTCGCGGTCGTCGCTGCTGGCGGCCACGACCAGCAGCCGTGCGGATCCGGCCCGCCGCAGGGCGGAGGACACCGCCTGCAGCGAGGCGGTGTCGGCCCAATGCGCGTCGTCGATGATCAGCAGCACCGCGTGCCCGCACGGCGGGACCGACCTGCTCAGCAACCGGCGTCCCGTCTCGACGACGTCGTCGTCACCGGTGTCCACCGCGTCCGCGCGCTCCGCGTCCGCCGCGGTGGCCGGCTGCGCGCTCGGCGGCGGGAAGCCGGTGCACGCGCCCTCGGGTGCGGCCGAGCACAGCAGCTGCTCGGCGACGCCGAACCGGACGGAGCGCTCCCAGGAGAGCCCGCAGGCGCGGAGCACGTGCAGCTCCGGGTGCCGGTGCAGGAACTCGTCCAGCAACGCCGTCTTCCCGACCCCCGCCGGACCCGCCACGACGACCGCCCGGGGGTTTCCGGTGCGGGCCTGCTCGAGAAGGGCGGTGAGCTCGGCGAGTTCGGACTCGCGACCCACCACGGGGCGCCGGTGCCACGCGGACGACATGCGGCCACTGTAAACGACGTCCTCCCCTGAACCGGTAGTTCAGGACGCGCCAGGATGAGACTCCGCGGATCGGCTGGCACAGCGGAGCCGGTGGCAGAAAGCGGCTTCGCCGCTTGCCTGACGGACCGGTGCGGCCAAGCACGCGGCCACCAATCCGCGCGGCCGCTCAGCCGAGGTCGCCGCCCCCGACCGGCAGGACGCTGCCGGTGACGTAGGAGGCCTCCGCGGAGGCGAGGAACGCGATGGCAGCGGCCTGCTCCTCGGTGCTGCCGTACCGGTGCATCAGCGAGGAGTCCACGGTCTGCTGGACCACCTCGGCGTTCCAGGCCTCCTCCTGCTCGTCGGCGGGGCCGGGACCGCGCGGGACCCGGCGCGGTGGTGCCGAGGTGCCGCCGGGGGCGGTGGCGACCACGCGGATGCCGTGCTGCGCCGCCTCCATCGCCAGTGACCGGGTGATGGCGTTGACACCGCCCTTGGCGGCCGAGTACGGCACCCGGTTGATCCCGCGGGTGGCCACCGAGGAGACGTTCACGATCGTGCCCCGCTGCTGCTCGACGAGGTGCGGCAGCGCGGCGCGGCACGACCACAGCGTCGGGAACAGCGACCGGCGGATCTCCGCTTCGACCTGCTCCGGTTCGTAGTGCTCGTACGGCTTGGCCCAGATCGTGCCGCCGACGGTGTTGACGACGATGTCGATCCCGCCGTGCAGCTCCCGGGAGCGGTCCATCGCGTGCGCGGCCCCCGAGTACTGCTCGAGGTCCGCGGTGAGCGCGTGCGCCTTGCGGCCGTCGGAGATGAGCCCCTCGGCCACCTCGTGGACCAGCTCGCTGCGGTCCACGAGGACGACCTCGGCGGACTCGGCGAACAACCGCTCGGCGACGGCGCGCCCGATGCCCTGGGCCGCTCCCGTCACCACGGCGACCTGGCCGGCGAAGCGGCCCGCGTTGGTCGGGGTGCTCATGACCGTTCTCCCTCCTGCTCGGCGGCCACGTTGAACTTCTCGGTGTAGAAGTTCGCCGGTTCGATGCCCTGCTCGGACATGTGCGACCGCACGGCCTCGACCATCGGCGGCGGGCCGCACAGGTACACGTCGACGTCACCGCCGTTGAGGTTCTCCTCGGTGAACAGGCCCGTCACGTAGCCCTTGTTGGGCGCGGTGCTGCTCCCGTCGGCGACGCAGTAGTCGAACGTGAAACCGGGCAGCGCCTCGGCGTGCTCCCGCAGCGCGTCCAGCCCGACGAGGTCCTCGTCGTAGGTCACGCCGTAGATCAGGTGGATCGGGTGCTGCGGCGGGTCCTCGGTGAACGTCGCCAGCATCGACAGCAGGGGTGCGAGTCCGGTGCCGCCGGCCAGCATGAGCACGGGGCGCACCGTCTCCCGCAGGAAGAACGTCCCCATCGGGCCGGTGAGGTCCAGGCGGTCGCCGATGTCGGCCTGGTCGCGCAGGTAGGTCGACATCAACCCGCCCTCGGTGATGCGCACCAGGAACTCGACGGTCTTGTCGTCCGGCCCGCTGGAGAAGGAGTACGACCGGCGCGCCTCGGTGCCGGGCACGTCGAGGTTGGCGTACTGGCCGGGGAGGAAGCTCAACCGGTCCCGGTCGTCGAGCTCCAGCGTGAAGCCGATGGTCGAGTCCGAGTGCCGCCGGATGTCGCTGAGCGCGGCCCCGTGCTTGTCCGCCGCCGTCTTCGCGGCGGCGGAGGTGCTCGGGATCTGCAGGACGAGATCGCTGCGCGGCATCATCTGGCACGGCAGCGCGTAGCCCCGCTCGGCCTCCTCGTCGGTGAGGGCGTCCTCGATGTAGTCGCCCCCGTCGTAGTCGCCGGACTCGCAGAACGACTTGCAGGTCCCGCACGCGCCGTCCCGGCAGTCCAGCGGGATGTTGATGCGGTTCTGGAACGCCGCTTCGGCCACGGTCTCCTGCGCACCGCAGCTGATGAAGCGCGTGACGCCGTCCTCGAAATTCAGCGCAACTTTGTGGGTCATCGCCACGTCACCTCGGATCAGATGTGGTAGATGTCGATCACGTGGTGGATGTAGTCGTTCTTCAGGACGACCTTCTTGTACGTGATCAACGGTTGTTCGGGGTCGGCGAAGTCGACCGTGTAGAACGACATGCCGAAGTAGGTGTCCACCGCGTCGTAGCGGAAGTACAGCGTGAACCAGTTGAACCGGAGGTCCACCAGGTTGCCGCGCTGCTCGAGGACCTCCACGTTGGTGATGTTGTGGCCCGTGCGCGGTTCCGGGAGGCTCGTGGCCCCCGAGCGGTCGGTGCGGATGCGGAACACGCGGTCCTCGAGACCGCCCTTGTTCGGGTAGTAGATCAGCGAGATCTCGTTGTGCGGGTCCTCGGTGAGCTTGTGGTCGACGTCCCACGAGGGCATCCAGAACACGACGTCCTCGTGGTAGCACTCGAGCCACTTCTCGAACTCCCAGTCGTCGAGGTAGCGCGCCTCCCGGTACAGGAATTGGCGGACGTCCTCGACGGCAACCGTGTCGGTCATCGCGGTCATGGGTCGTGCCTTTCGTCCGAGTCGGAAACCGCGCCGGAACGCCCCGGATGCGGGCGTGCGGCGGGAAGTTCAGCGGGGGTCCGGCGTCACGCGTCGGTGGCCTGCTTCTCCTCCTGGTCCACGGCTTCGCGCATGCGCTGCAGCCAGTAGCCGTGCTGGATGGGGTAGAGCCCCTCGTCCTCGGTTCGCACGCCGCTGGCGAGCGGTTGCAGGCCGAGCTCCTGCGCGTCCTCGTCCGGGCCGTCGATCTCGTGCGCGGCACCGCGGTTGAGGTCGTTCCAGAGCGTCTCGGTGGCCGTGTAGGTCCGCTGGCAGGACCGGAACTCCTCGAGGTCGTCCGGGGTGGCCATGCCGGTGGCGTTGAAGAAGTCCTCGTACTGGCGGATCCGGTTGGCCCGCGCCTCGGCGCTCTCGCCCTTCGGGGCGATGCAGAAGATCGTCACCTCGGTCCGGTCCACCGAGACCGGTCGGATGTGCCGGATCTGCGAGCTGAACTGGTCCATCAGGTACACGTTCGGGTACAGGCACAGGTTCCTCGCGTACCCGATCATCCAGTTCGCCCACTGCTCGCCGAACTCCTCGGTGAGCTCCGCGCGGCGCTCGTTGAGCGGACGGTTCGACGGGTCGGACCACTCCGTCCACAGCAGCAGGTGGCCGTTCTCGAACGAGTAGAACCCGCCCTTCTGCTTCGACCAGGTGCCGGCGTCCATGTTCGCGGTGTCGTTCTTCGACTCGCCCTCCTGGCGGCGGGCCGTGGTGGCCGCGTAGTTCCAGTGGGTGGCGGAGACGTGGTAGCCGTCCGCGCCGTTCTCGGCCTGCAGCTTCCAGTTGCCGTCGTAGGTGTAGGTCGAGGCCCCGCGCAGCACCTCCAACCCCTCGGGGGACTGGTCGACGACCATGTCGATGATCTTGGTGGTCTCGCCGAGGTGCTGCTCCAGCGGCAGCACGTCCGCGTTGAGGCTGCCGAACAGGAAACCGCGGTAGTTCCCGAAGCGGGCGACCTTGGTCAGGTCGTGCGAGCCGTCGGTGTTGAACTGCTCGGGGTATCCCGCCTCGCGGGGGTCCTTGACCTTGAGCAGCCGGCCGTCGTTGCTGAAGGTCCACCCGTGGAACGGGCAGGTCAGGGTGCGGCGGTTGTCGGTCTTGCGGCGGCACAACATCGCACCGCGGTGGCTGCAGGCGTTGATCAGGCAGTGCAGCTCACCGTTCTTGTCACGCGTGATCACCACGGGCTGACGACCGATGTGGGTCGTGTAGTAGTCCCCGACTTCGGGGATCTGGCTCTCGTGCGCCAGGTAGATCCAGTTGCCCTCGAAGATGTACTTCATCTCGAGCTCGAACAGGTCCGGGTCGGCGAAGATCCCCCGCTTGACCTGGCGACGACCGTTGGCGGGGTCGTCGACGAGCGCGCGGTCCAGCGTGTCGCGGAGGTGGTCCAACGTCGTTGTCACTGTTCCTCCTGTCGATGGTGGGAGCGAGTTGCGGGCGCCACATATCAGCGCCGGAAGTTGCAACACGGTGGCACCGGAGTTACGCGGAACACCCCAGGCATTTGCCTAGCACTGACCTAGGTCCTGATTGAGAGGCGTTGCGTTTCGACGGTTTCGGTTTCAGTATTTGTTCGCGTTCAATTGCTGAACCTAAACTCGACTGCCAACCGCGGTCCGTGCTCGTGCGGTCCCCGGTATTCGCAGCGCAGGGGTTCGCGCTCCGGACGTCGGAGGGGTGGTGCGGGCGCCGGGGACGGACAGCGGGCAGGCCGCCCGCCCGGGAGTTTCGCTCGTCCGCGTGGAGGAATCGGTGGAACTGAGGCACCTGCGCTACTTCGTCGCCGTTGCCGAGACGCGGCACTTCGGCAGGGCGGCGGAGCGCCTGCACATGGCCCAGCCGCCGCTGTCCCAGGCGATCCGCCAGCTCGAGAACGACATGGAGGTCGGCCTGTTCACCCGCACCACCCGGCGCGTGGAACTGACCCCCGCCGGCGAGGCCTTCTACACCGATGCGCTGCGCGTCCTCGAGGCCGTGGAGAGCGGCGTCGACCGCGCTCGGCGCATCGCCGCAGGGCTGAGCGGGCGGTTGCGCCTGGGGGTCACGGGACTGGCGTCGTACCGGCAGCTGCCCGAGCTGGCCCGGGTCGTCGACCGCGAACTGCCGGGGGTGGAGCTCGACGTCCACTCCGAGATGCTCACCCCCGCCCAGGAGGACGCGATCGCCGAGCAGCGCCTGGACGCCGGTCTGCTGCGCCCGCCGGTGCGGCGCGACGACGTCGCCTACCGCGTGCTCGCCCGCGAACCGCTCATGGCGGTGCTGCCGACCGGGCACGCCCTGGCCGGCACCGCGGAGATCGACGTGGCCGAGCTGCGCGAGGAGGCGTTCGTGCTGTACTCGGCCGAATCCCGGTCGGTGGTCAACGACGCGGTCGTGCGCGCCTGCCTGGCCGCCGGGTTCACGCCGCGGCGGGAGCACGACGTGACCGAGACGTCCACGTTGCTGGCGCTGGTCGCCGCCGGCCTGGGGGTGGCGCTGGCCCCCGATTCGGTGCGCGCGATGCCGCTGGAGGGGGTGGTGTTCCGGCCGCTGCGCGGGGCGGAGCAGCTGGAGGTGGCACTGGCGTGGCGCCGCGAGGCGCAGCACCCGACGGTGCGGAAGCTGGTGGAGATCCTGCACGCGCGCGGTGCGTTCCTGTCGGACAGCGAGGAGACCGAGTGAAAATCACCGAGATCGAGGCGATCCCGTTCGCCATCCCCTACGTGAAACCGCTGCGCTTCGCCAGCGGAGCCGTGCACCGGGCCGAGCACGTGCTGGTGCGGGTGCACACCGACGAGGGGATCACCGGTGTCGCCGAAGCACCGCCGCGGCCGTTCACCTACGGTGAGACCCAGGAATCGGTCATCGCCGCCGTGCGGCGCCTCTTCGCGCCCGAACTGCTCGGCCTGTCCCCCTGGGAGCGGGAGGTGGCGCGCTCGAGAATGCACCGCACGGTGGGGAATCCGACCGCCAAGGCCGCCATCGACATGGCGATGTGGGACGTCATCGGCAAAGTCGCCGGCGTGCCGGTGACCGACCTGCTCGGCGGCTACGCCGACAGCGTTCGGGTGTCGCACATGGTCGGTTTCGACGACGCGGAGAAGATGGTCGCCGAAGCCGAACGGGTCCGCGACACCTACGGAATCACCACCTTCAAGGTCAAGGTCGGCCGTCGCCCGTACACGGTGGACGTCGAGGCGTGCCGCGTGCTGCGGGAACGGCTCGGCGACGGCGTGGAGCTCTACGTCGACGGCAACCGCGGCTGGACCGCGTCCGAGTCCGCACGCGCCCTGCAGGCCATGCAGGACCTGGACCTCACGCTCGCCGAGGAGCTGTGCCCGGCCGACGACGTGCTGGGCCGGCGGTGGCTGGTCCAGCGCTGCCCGCTCCCGTTCGTCGCCGACGAGAGCGCCACGCACACCGGGGAGGTCACCCGCGAACTGCTCTCCGGCAGCGCCAACGCGATCAGCATCAAGACGGCGCGCACCGGCTTCAGCGACTCGCAGCGCGTCCTGCACGAGTGCGACGGGCTCGGCGTGGAGGTCCTCATGGGCAACCAGGTCGACGGTCAGATCGGCACGATGTGCACCGCCGCGTTCGGCGCCGCCCACGAATCGACGGCCAGCCGCGCGGGGGAGCTGTCGAACTTCCTCGACATGAGCGACGACCTGCTGACCGAACCGGTCAGCATCACCGACGGAACCGTCCGGGTCCGGCGCGGACCCGGCATCGGCATCGACATCGACCCGGAGAAGCTGGCGCGCTACCGGCAGGACTGACGTCGCCGGCGCAGCACCGGCAGCCGGGCACCACCGAACCAGCAGGGGACCACCAACACAGTGAAGTGAGGGAACGACCATGACGCAGCAGCTCAACGAGCAGGACGCCACCGCGGCCGCCTCCGGTGCGGCGGCGACCGAGCGCTTCCAGCAGAAGCAGACCCTCGCCGACAGCAGCCCCGAACGCGTCAACGCCATCGTCTCCGACGCGCTCAGCGCCCTGCACGACGTGATCCGCCGCCACAAGGTCACCTACGAGGAGTACGACGCCCTCAAGGCGTGGCTGATCCGCGTCGGCGAGGAGGGCGAGTGGCCGCTGTTCCTCGACGTGTGGATCGAGCACGTCGTCGAGGAAGTGGCCAACGAGGACCGCAGCGGCACCGCCGGTTCGATCGAAGGCCCCTACTACGTCGAGGGCGCGCCCGAACTGCCCAGCGAGGCGACCCTGCCCATGCGGGAGGGCGAAGCAGGCGTCCCGCTGGTCTTCCAGGGGCAGATCCGCAGCGTGGACGGCGCTCCGCTCCCCGGTGCGCGCCTGGAGATGTGGCACGCCGACGACCTCGGCTACTACTCTCAGTACGCGCCGGGCCTGCCCACGTGGAACCTGCGCGGCACGATCGTCCCGGACGAGCAGGGACGCTTCACCGTCCGCACGGTGCAGCCGGCTCCCTACCAGATCCCGCACGACGGGGCGTGCGGCGCGCTGATCAACGCCGCCGGGTGGCACGCGTGGCGGCCCGCGCACCTGCACGTGCGCGTCACCGCCGACGGGCACCGGACGATCACCTCGCAGCTGTACTTCGAGGGCGGCGAGCACGTCGACGACGACATCGCCCAGGCCGTCAAACCGGACCTGATCCTGGACCCGCGGCCGCGGGAGGACGGATCGGGCAACGCGGTCACCTACGACTTCGTGCTCGACCCGGCGTGAGCTCCCGCGGCACGCGGCCGAGCTCGGAAGTGGAGAGGAGGACATCGTGCTGTTCGCGGTGAGAATGGACGTCAACCTGCCGCCGGACATGGATCCGGAGGTGCGCCAGGACATCCTCGCGCGGGAGAAGGCCTACTCGCAGGAGGTGCAGCGGGGAGGGGAGTGGCGCAACATCTGGCGGTGCGCGGGGCGGTACTCCAACCTGAGCATCTTCGACGTGGACAGCAACGCGCGGCTGCACGAGATCCTGTCCAACCTGCCGCTGTTCCCGTACATGGACGTGGAGGTGACCCCCCTGACGACGCATCCCTCCGACATCGCCGCGGAGAGCTGAGCGCCGGTCGCGTCCGCCTGCGGGGCGCCGACACACCGGCGGGGCGGTGCGCGGCCCCGGAGCTCGGCCTCACCTAGCATGGGTGCGGCAAGCCGAGCCCGTGCGTCGAGGAGGTGCTCCGTGGCGAAGCCACCGGTCCCGGAGAAGGTCGACCACCTGCTGTCCCGTCCCAACCCGTCGGTGATCAGCACGGTGCGTCCGGACGGGCAGCCCGTGTCGGTGGCGACGTGGTACGTCTGGGACAACGGACGGATCCTGGTCAACATGGACGAAGGCCGCAAACGGCTGGAGTACATGCGCCGGAACCCGCGCGTGACGCTGACCGTCCTCGCCGCGGACGACTGGTACACGCACGTCAGCCTGCAGGGGACGGTCGCCGAGATCACCGACGACCCGGAGCTGGTCGACATCGACCGGCTGGCGCAGCACTACACCGGCGCCCCGTACCACGTGCGCGACCGGCACCGGATCAGCGCGTGGATCGACGTGCAGCGCTGGCACGGGTGGGGTGCGACCGAGAACACCGACGTCGTCCACCACTGAGGAGCGGGGCTTTGCCCGGCCCTTTCGCGTGCGGATTTCCGCAGCGGAACCTCCTGCGCGGCTCCCGCTCCGGGGTGCTCGACGCCGAGCAGCGACACTGGCGACCCGCCGAAGCACTGACAGGTGCTGTTTCTGCGGGACGTACCCGTTGAGGGGCAGGACCTCGGCGAGGTCTCGCTGCGCGCCCGTCGGCGGGCTTCGCGGCTGTTCCGGGCGGCTGTTCCGGCGCCCGCTCACCCGAACCGGGCGCGCAGCCACTCCAGCGCCGCTTCCGGCGTCTCCGCGGACGCGAGCCCGGAGGGGACCGGTGGGCGCTGCACGAGCACCACCGGCACCCCGAGCTCGCGGCACGCTGTGAGCTTGGCGGAGGTCATCGACCCGCCGCTGTCCTTGGTCACGAGCACGTCGACGCGGTGCGACCGCAGCAGCGAACGCTCCTGCTCCACCGTGTACGGACCGCGGTCCAGCACGACCTCCAGGTGCGCGGGCACCGGCGGTTCCGGCGGGTCGACGCAGCGCAGCACGAAGTGGTGCGCGTCCAGCCCGGCGAACGCGCCGATGCTCCGCCTGCCCGTGGTGAGCAGGACGCGTCGTCCGAGGCCGCGCAACAGCTGTGCGGCACCGTCCAGCGTCGGCGTCCGGTGCCACACGTCACCGCGACGCTGCCTCCACCCCGGACGCCGCAGCACCACCGCCGCCACCCCGGTCTCGCGGGTGGCCTGCGCGGCCGAGGCCGACATCTTCGCGGCGAAGGGGTGGGTCGCATCGACCACGGCGTCGATCGCGTTGTCCCGCAACCACCCGGCCAGGCCCTCCACCCCGTGGAAACCGCCGATGCGCACCTCGCCGGCGGGCAGCTGCGGATCCCGGACGCGGCCGGCCATCGACGAGACGACGTGGAACGAGTCGTGCTCGTCGAGCAGGTGGGCCAGCTGTTTCGCCTCCCCGGTCCCGCCGAGGAGCAACACGCGCACCGCAGCCATCGCCTCAGTCTGCCATCCGCCCGCGCCCGGCGGCGGGGGATCCCGCCCGGTCCAGCTGCTCGCCGCGCGGGAAGGCGCACCGGCGGCCGCGGTCACTCGCGGGGGCCGAAGCGGGCGAACCCGCCCGCGGCGAGCAGCACCACAGCTGCGAACAGCAGGGAGCTGGGCGCACCCAGCGGGCCGGCGACCGCACCGGCGCAGGCGGGCAGCGTCACCTGGCCGGCGCGGTTCGACCACAGCCGCAGGGCGAGCCCCGCACCCCGGTCGGTCTCGCCCGCGGTGCGGACCACCGCGGTCATGGTCAGCGGCTGTCCGATGCCGAGGAAGAACCCCCCGACGGCGAGCGCGGCGGTCATCGCGAACACGCCCGCCCCCGGAACGGCGACCAGCACGAGGCACGCTCCCGCACCGAGGCAGCTGGTGATGATCAGCGGTCGCCGCTGCCACCGCGCGGCCAGATACCCCAGCCCCAGCCGCGAGAGGATCGACGCCGCTGAGCGCACGGCCAGCAGCACGCCCGCCACGGCGGGGGCGATCCCGCGGTTCTCGGCGATCAGCGGCAGGTAGGCGGTGAGCAGGTCGACCGCACCGAGCAGCGCGAGGCTGCTGAACAGCGCGGTGGCCATGCCCGGACGGCGCAGCAGGCTCAACGCCCCCCGCTGGCCCCCGGGCTCGCGGGCCGGCGCTGCGGCGGAGGAGCCCCGGCGCAGCAGCAGCGCCGGCAGCAGTCCGGTGGCGGCCGCGATCGCCGCGACGAGGAACGCCGTGGTCGTCGCCCCGATCAGCGCCGCGCCGGAGGCCTGCCCGAGCAGCAGGCCGGAGGCGAGCGGTCCGAGCATCTGCCCGACCGACACGGCGGCGGTGTACAGGCCGAAGTTGCGGTCCAGCGCGTCGTCGGCGGACACCGTCGTGACGAAGCGCTGCCCGCCCATCATGAACACGATGTGGCCGAAGCCGAGCGCGGCCGAGCCGAGCATCACGCCGGCCAGCGACTCCGAGCTCGCCAACCACAGCGGTGCTGCGGCGAGCAGGACGGTGCCGGCCAGCAGCACCGGCACGGTGCGACCGGTGCGGTCGGTGTAGCGGCCGAGCGGCAGGGCGACCACGAGTGACAGCAGCGCGTAGGCGGAGGTGATCAGGCCGACGGCGACCTCGCCGCCGCCCAGGGAGATCGCGCGGTACGAGATCAGCGGACGGGCCAGGTTGAGGGCGGTCTGGGTGCAGATGACGCCCAGCAGCAGCATCGCCAGCTGCGCGGAGACGCCCCGCCGTTTCGCGGTGGTCACGAGGTCGGTCCGATCTCGACGTCGAACGTGCCCGCGCTGATCCCGCGGGTGAGCTGTTCGACGATCGCCCGTTGCGTGCGGGAGAGGTGCTCGGTGAGCGCGCTCGCGGCCTCCTCGGCGTTCCCGTCCAGCACCGCGCGGCAGATGCGCTGGTGCTCGTGCGCGGACCCGGGCAGCCGCTCGGGCGCGGAGTGGGCGAGTTCGCGCAGCCGCGCGGTCTGGCCGCGCTGGTGGGCGATCGTCCGGGCGAGCGGTTCGTTGTGGCAGGCGGTGGTGACGGCCTCGTCGAACCGTTCCGCGAGGGGGTAGAAGTGCGGGGCCAGCTCCGCGTGCGGGGCGGTGTCGGCCCGGACGGCGATGCGCTCGAGCTCCGCCGCGATGTCGGCGAAGTCGGTGAGCAGCTCGGGCCGTTCCCGGCCGTCCTCGGTGACCATCCGCACGGCGGCGGGTTCGAGGACCATGCGGAACTCGAACAGCGCCCGGACCCCGTGCAGGGAGATCGGTGCGACCCGCGCGCCCGAACCGGGGGTGAAGCTGATCAACCCCTCGTGCGAGAGCTGCCGGATCGCCTCGCGCACGGGTGTGCGGGAGGTCTCGAGGCGCTCCGCGAGGTTCGTCTCGCTCAGCTGCGTGCCGGGCGGCAGCTGCATCGACTCGATCAGCGCGCGCAGGCGCAGGTAGGCCGCGCGCGTCTTGCCCGACGGCGACATCGTCCTCCTCGGTCGGGGCTCCCGTTCAGGATCCAGACCAGTATACAATCCGGTGTGCAAGGGCCGGTCCGGGTCGTTGCGCGGGGATCGGGCCGCCGCGCGGTGCAGAGCACGGAGCCGGCCGGTCGCGGATCACCGGTGCGGAGGGTGGAGGTCACCGGTGCGACCGGGGACACTCGTGCCGGGACGCGAACGGCGGAGGCCGCCCGGCGGCCGGTGCAGTGAGGTGCGGAATGGGTGTTGCCGGACGAGTGGACGCGCAGCGGACCGCCCGGTGGGCGGCGGCAGCGCTGAGCGCGGGTCGCGTCGCGCTCGGCTGCACCGCCCTGGTGCGGCCGGAGCTGCCCGCGGCCGTCTGGGTCGGCAGGAGCAGCGCGGCCACCGCGCCGGTGCAGGTGCTCGGCCGGGCTCTCGGCGGCCGCGACCTCGCGCTCGGCATCGGGACGCTGCACGCGCTGCGCCGCGACGGCACGTCCGAGGCCGCGGTGTGGCTGGCGGCCTCGGCGGTGGCCGATGTCGCCGACGTCGCCGCGACCGCCGCGGGCGGACCGGGGCTGCCCCGGTGGGGCCGGTGGGCGGTGACCGGGCTCGCCGGCGGTGCGGTGCTCACCGGGGCGTGCTCGGCGGCCATGCTCGGCACCGCGGAGCGCGGGTGGCGGTGATCCCGGGTCAGGCCGCTTCGACGTAGCGCAGGACGGGGAACATCCCCTCCTCGTCGCTCGGGTCGTCCGGGCGGGCCACGCACCGCCGCAGCCGCTCGGTCACGTCCTCGTCGTCGAGGCCCGCTCCGATGGCGACCAGGTTCGTCGCGCGCGGCTCGGACCTGCGCCACCGCTCGGGGTGCAGGCGCACGTAGCGGCCGACGGTGTGCAGCACGTACTTCCGGCGGTACCCGGGAATTCCGAAGTGGACGGATCCTTTGATGCGGAACAGCCCGTCGGGCCGCTCGTCGAGGAAGCGCATCAGCCTGCGCGGGTCGAGCGGTTCGGGCGTGCTGAACTCGATGCTGCGGTAGTCGGTGTGCGGGTGCTCGTGCTCGGCGCACGGGCCGGTGTCGAGCAGGTCGAACGAGAGCTGGCCGGTCGGTTCGCGGTGGCGGGTGTCGAAGAGCAGTCCGGGGTCGATGCGCCCGTGGTCGGTGCCGACCACGGGCGTTCCCGGGCTGAGGCGCTCGATCGTGCCGTGCAGCGCGCTCAGCGCGTCCGCGTCGACGCGGTCGACCTTGTTGAGCAGGACGAGGTCGGCGAAGTCGACGTGCGCGGCCACTTCCGGGTGCTGCTGCAGGGTCGCGTCGAATTCGACGGCGTCGACGACTTCGACGAGGCCGCCGTAGGTGGTGCGGCGGTCCTCGCTGGACAGCAGCATGCGGACGATCTCCCGCGGGTCGGCGATGCCGCTGGCCTCCACGACGACGACGTCGATGCCCGCGCTCGGCCTGCTGAGGCGCCGCAGCATGCGGTCGAGCTCGCTGGTGTCGACGGCGCAGCACAGGCAGCCGTTGCCGATCGAGACCGCGGCGTCGACCTGCCCGGACACGGCCAGCGCGTCGACGTTGATCGCGCCGAAGTCGTTGACGACGACGCCCACCCGGGTGCTGCCCGAGTGGTGGAGCACGTGGTTGAGCAGGGTCGTCTTGCCCGCTCCCAGGAACCCGGCGAGCACGACGACGGGGACGCGGTCGGTGGCCAACGCTGCTTCCCTCCGAGTGCGACGGCGAACGGGACGATGGTAGGGAGCAGCCTCCCGGCCCGGCGGACTCGGCCGACCGGTGCTGCCGCGCGCCCGCGCCCCGCATTGGTTGTGATAATCATTTTCGATGATGCTGCTGCCGGGTTCGCGACCGGGGTGCCCGCAGCGAAAGCCCGCGCAGTCGGACCCGCTCGCGGCGCCTGGTCGCAGCGCCGCTCGTGCGGTAGGTGTGGAGGGGCGGCCCGAACTCTTCGGAAAGGAGCGCGGTGTGGAGTACCGGCAGCTCGGGCGGTCCGGTCTGCGCGTGTCGGCGCTGACGCTGGGCACGATGACCTTCGGCGGTGAGGGGGACTTCGGCCGCGTCGGCGAGACCGGCCTGGAGGGGGCCCGGCGGCAGGTCGACATGTGCCTCGAGGCCGGGGTCAACCTCATCGACACGGCGAACATGTACTCGGCCGGCGCCGCCGAGGAGATCGTCGGCGAGGCGGTCAAGGACAAGCGCGACCAGGTGCTGCTGTCGACCAAGGTGCGCATGGCGATGGGGGAGGGGCCCAACGACGCCGGCCTGTCCCGCAAGCACGTGCTCGACCAGGCGGAGGCGAGCCTGCGCCGGCTCGGCACCGACCACATCGACCTGTACCACGTGCACGAGTGGGACGGGCAGACGCCGCTGGAGGAAACGCTCGACGCGCTCGACACCCTCGTGCGCTCGGGCAAGGTCCGCTACCTCGGCGTGTCCAACTACACCGGCTGGCAGCTGGTGAAGGCGCTCGGCGTCGCCGACCGGCGCGGTTACCAGCGGTTCGTGGCCAACCAGGTCTACTACTCGCTGGAGAGCCGGGACGCCGAGTACGAGCTCGTGCCCGCCTCGGTCGACCAGGGCCTGGGCATCCTCGTCTGGAGCCCGCTGGCCGGCGGCCTGCTCTCCGGCAAGTACCGCCGCGACGCGCGGACCTCCGAAGGGCGGCACCTGGCGGGTTGGGACGAACCGCCCGTTCGCGACGAGGAGAAGCTCTACGACACGATCGACGTCGTGCTGGAGATCGCGGCGGACCGCGGTATCACGCCCGCGCAGGTCGCGCTCGCGTACCTGCTGCGCAAACCGGCGGTGACTTCGCTGGTGATCGGTGCGCGCAAGGACGAGCAGCTCCGGGAGAACCTCGGAGCCGCCGAGGTGCGGCTCGGGGACGAGGAGATGGCCCGGCTCGACGCGGTCAGCGCGCCGGCACTGCTGTACCCGCACTGGCACCAGGCTCGGCTGGCCGCCGACCGGTTCGGCCCGGCGGACCGCGCGTTGCACGGCTGACCGCGCCGCGTTCCGACGGCCGGAGGGGTGGCAGGCCCGTTCGGCCGCTCGGCCCACCGCCGCGGCGGCGCTACCCTGGCAGGACCTGCTCGCAGCAGGCTCCTGCTCGCGGAGCGGTGCGACGCCTCGGAGGAGGGGAGGCGCGATGACGCGCAGCGCGGGGACTCCCGGAGCGTCCGGGTGCGACGGCCGCTCCGCGGAGGGGGAGGGAGCACCGCTCGGACCGGGATCGCTCACCTGGCGCTACTTCGGGGACTGGCGCGGCCTGCTGCAGGCCCTGTGGGCGGGGTCGATGCAGAACATGCACCCGAAGCTCGGCGCCGCCGTCGAGCAGTACTCCGACTTCTTCGGCGAGCGGTGGGAGCGGCTGTTCCGCTCGCTGTACCCGATCGGCGGCGTCGTGTTCGACGGAGTGCGCGCGGAACGCACGGCGCGGGAGGTGCGCCGGTACCACCGCGACATCCGCGGCCTCGACGTGCACGGCAGGCCCTACCACGCGCTGGAACCCGACGTCTTCTACTGGGCGCACGCGACGTTCTTCTGCGGCGTGCTCCGCACGGCCGAGCACTTCTGCGGCGGGCTCACCGAGGAGGACAAGCGCCGCCTGTTCGCCGAGCACCGCGAGTGGTACCGCCGGTACGGCGTGAGCATGCGGCCCGTCCCCGGCACGTGGGAGGAGTTCCAGCGCTACTGGGACCGCATGTGCCGGGAGGTGCTCGTCGACACGCCGGCGGCCCGGCGCGTGCTCGACCTGAGCGCGCTGCCCCCGCCGCCGTTCCTGCGGTGGTTGCCCGCGCCGCTGTGGGCGCCGCTGCGGCGGGGGTTGCAGCGCTGGTTCGTCTGGTTGACCGCGGGGCTGTACGACGAGCCCGTGCGCGAACTGCTCGGCTGCACGTGGACCGAGCGCGACGCGCGCCGGCACCGCCGCTTCGGCCGCGCGGTGGAGCACGCGTTCCGGCTCGTGCCGCGGCGGTGGCGCAAGCACCCCCGAGCGCGGGACGGGATCGATCGGGTGAGCGGACGCGTGCGGCCGGAGGAGCCCGTGCTGCACACGCCGGAGCGGAACCTCCCGCCGGAGTCCGAGCGCGACGAGCCCCGGCACTACTGCCCGGTGCACGCCTCCCGCCGCGCGGGAGGGCGCCGTTCCCGCGAACGGTGGTCGTGATCAACTGATCGGGTAGTGCTCGTTGTCCGCGTTTTCACGGGCGTGCTACACAAAGCAGCGCTGCACAGCAAGGTTTTCGGTGATCGCGAAACGCGCATCCACTGCGGAAGGAAAGCGCATGGCCGATGAGGACCCGCCGGAGGGCTTGGAGGAAGTTCCCCACGACGCCTTCGAGATCGACGACGAGGTCGGTGAGGCGCCGCCGCGCGGCACCGACGAACCGGCGTGACAGCGCCCCCGGCCGGCGGGGACGCGCAGGTGCCCCGCCGCGGCGCGCGCGCCGCGGCGAGCGCACGGGAGAGGCGGCATGAACGGTGCCGAGTGGCGCAGCACGCACGTGCACTACCACGCCTCGCTCGACGAGCTGGCGCTGCGCGCGGTCCGTCCCCTGCTGCGGCAGTTGCGCACGGACAGCGACATCGCCGCGGTGTACTGGCAGCGGCACTGGCGCCGCGGTCCGCACCTGCGGGTCAACGTGCGCGCGAGGCCGGAGCTGCACCGCGGTCGCGTCCGTCGGCGCGTCGCGGAATGCCTCGCCGGGTACCTGGACCGCTTCCCCTCGCGCAGCGCGCTCGACCCGGCGTCCTCGCGCGCGTGGCACACCGAGCTCGCCTGGTGGGAGGGTGAGACCGCGCCGCTGTGGCCGTGGATGCCGGACAACACCATCCGCGAGGCGGGTCACGACGACGGTTCCGCGGTGCTGGGCGGGGAACTGGCCGAGCTGACCGTCGCCTCCTGCGTGGACACCAACGACCTCGCCTTCACCGCCCTCGAGCAGCACCCCGCCCACGAGGGCCGCTGCGCGCACGCCTTCGACCTGCTCGCCGCGACCGCGCACGTCGCGTGCGGGCTGGGTGTCGAGTGGGGATTCACCGCGTTGCGGGCCGAAGCGGAAACCGTGCGCACCTTCGCCGGCGGAGCTGCGCTGTCGGCGTCGTGGCGCGAGATCGGCGCCGCCGACGCGGAGTGGTACCGCGCGCGCCTGCACCGGCTCGTCGTCGCGCTCGACCACGGCGACCTGAGCGATTTCCCCCTGGTGCGGCGGTGGCTCGCGCACTGCAGCACCTACCGCCCCCACATCGACAGCTGCGTCCACAGCGGCCTGCTGCGACCTCCGCAGCGCTTCGGCGGTCAACGCGCCGGGCGCGGTCACGGCGCCTCCGGCCTGCTGCTGCGGCGAGGAGTGCGCGGCTGCGGCTTCCGGAGCGCGGTGCGCAGCACGTGGTTCGCCACGTACCGGGTGCTGCTGCACCTGACCGATGTCCACCTCGGACGGATCGGGTTGAGCGCGCTCGACCGGCTGCGCGTGTGCCACCTCGTCGCCTCGGCCGTGGAGTCGGTCCACGGCACGTCGCTGCCCGAGGCGCTGCACCGGTTACCCGGACGCAGCGATGCCGCGGCCATGCTGGGCCGGGCGCTGTCCGGGCCCGGTGCGAGTCCGGTGCGGTGAGCGGTGCACCACTCGTGACGGCGCGAGCTCGTCCGGCCCGCACCGCCGTCGCCGCGGTCGAGACGAACCGCGGTGCGGTGGAACTCCACGGGCGCCTCGGCTTCCAGATCGTCGGCACGGTGCTCGGCGCGTTCCAGCTGCGACTTCTCCGAGCAGTGAGGCACGCGCCGTGAGACGGCCCCGGCGCAGGCCCTCACTGCAGCCGGTGCCCGGAACGCTTCTCCGCGATGCGCACCACGGCGCTGTGGTCGAGGTCGGCACCGCCGTCCTCGACGAGTTCGGCCATCATCTCGGCGGCTTGCTCGAAGACCCGGTTGTCGGCGACCCCCTCGGTCAGCTCCCGGATGATGTCGATGTCCTTGAGGTGCGTGCGCGCCGCGCCACCGAGCGAGAAGTCGCGCTGCAGCATGCGTTCGCCGTGCAGGTCGAGCACGCGGCTGGCCGCGTAGCCGCCCTGCAGCGCTTCCCGCACGCAGGCGGGATCGGCGCCCAACGCCGAGGCGGTGACCAGCGCTTCGGCCACGGTGGCGAGGTTCGCGGCCACGACCATCTGGTTGCACGCCTTGGCCACCTGCCCCGCGCCCGGGCCGCCGCAGACGACCAGCCGGCCCGCGACCGCCCGCAGCACCGCATCGGCAGCGTCGAGGTCGTCCTGCGCACCTCCGGCCATGACCGACAGGTTGCCGTCCCGGGCCGCCGCGGGGCCGCCGGAGACCGGGGCGTCGACCGCGGCGCACCCGCGCCTGCGCAACTCCGCGGCGAGGTCCGCCGAGTCCCGCGGTGCGCAGGTGCTCGTGTCGACCAGCACGAACTCGTGCAGGCCGGAGTCCTGCAGGCCGTTCGCGTCGAGGCAGGCCGCGCGCACCTCCGGCCCCGACGGCAGCGAGGTGACGATGACCGGACGTTCGGAGACGGACTCGACCAGTGCGGGAACGTCCGGCACGACGTGCACGCCGCGCTCGGCCGCGGCCTCGCGGGTCGACGCGCTGCGGGAGGTGGCCGCGGTGGCGATGCCGCACTCCGCCAGCCGTTGCGCCAGCGCCGTTCCCATCGGGCCGAGCCCGACGACCCCCACCGATGCCGTCACGCCGTGCTCCTTCCTCCCGGGACGATCTCCCGGGCACGTTAGCGGGACGCGGCGCCGACGTCACGGGGACGGCCCAGGGCGGTGCGGTCCCGGCGGGCTCAGGCGGAGGTCTCGCCGCCGGCTTCGCCGCTGCTGCGGATGCCGAGGCGGGAGCGGGTGGGGAAGTCGAGGTGGTCCAGTGCGATGCGGCGGAACACGTAGTCGGGCACGCTGCGCGCGCGGGGGATGTCCGGATCGGACACCGGCCCGGCCGGGGCGAAGGACATGCCGACGTACTGGCGGACGTAGTGCTCGAGCGAGACCCCGTGCTGCAGGCCGAGGGTGACCGCGCTGCACAGGCCGCTGAGGAAGCCGTTGACGGACTGGTGGTCCCACGTGCTGTCGGGTGCCGGTTCGATGCCGGCCCACACCTCGCCGAGAGCGCCGTCCGGGTAGGCGTTCGTGGTCAGCCTCCCGAGGTGGCCGGCGATGGTGAACTCGCGCGTGTACCCGCGGCGGCGGCGCGGCGCGTGGCGGCGCCGGGTGCCGAGGTCCATCGGGATGAGCCTGCGGGTGTCGCGGGTGCCGACGGGGCGGGACATGCCGCGGGGCGCTCCTTCGGTTCGGTGTCGGGTCGTGGTGCCGTGGCACGCAAGGTACAGCAGCGCACCGCCGGTGCGGCGCACCGGCCCCGGGTGTCGCGTCCCGTGTGGACGTTCACGACCGCGCGGCGGTCGGGGCGCTCGCTCCCGGACGCGCGGTTGCCGGCGCGTCCGCGGGCGGGGTCAGGACGGCGGGCGCAGTCCCCGGTGGAGGTGCTCGAAGAGCTCGTCGAGGTAGTCGCGCGCGCCGCGCTCGGAGTCGCTCTGGCCCTGGCACTGCACCGCGGTGCGCAGAGCCGTCATGGCCACCCCGCCGGTGAGGTTCACGTAGGGGTCCGTCCGGTCGCGCCCGAGCCGGTGCGCCAGGCCGTCGATGACGGTCGCTTCGAGCGCGCGGGAGGAGGTGATCACGCGGGGGAGCAGCTCCGGGTGCTCGCGCAGCACGCGTGTCTGGTCGCGCCAGGTCGGCCCGGCCATCGCGCTGTCCACGGCCTCGGCCAGCACGGTGTGCAGCACGGTCAGCGGTTCCTGCTCGGCCGGGGCGGCGGGGATGCGGTCGGCGACGCAGGCGAGGATGTCGTCGTCCCACGGGACGAGGACCTCCTCCTTGGCCGCGAAGTAGTTGAAGAAGGTCCGCGGGGAGACGTCGGCTCGCGCGCAGATGTCGTCGACGGTGACCGACTCCGGGCCGTGATCGCGGAACAGGCCGATCGCGGCCTGCCGGAGGGCTTCCCGGGTGGCGCGCTTCTTGCGCTCGCGCAGCCCCCCGGGTGACGCGCCTGCGGGGTGTGACATGGCCATCCCTCCGACTGCTCCGGCGGTGCTGCGTGCGACGTGCGGGGCCGTTGCGCCGGATGGTAGAGCCCGCCTCCCGCGGGTGCGGACCCGGCATCCGTGCGTTCCTGCATTTTTGCATCGACTGCAGAAATCAGTTAGTCTGACTAAGCAAGGAGCACGGGGGGTCCGGCGACGTGCGCCCACCATCGGTGGGGACGCGGTCACCGGCAGCGCGGCACTGCTGCCGCCCTGGCGCATGTCCGCCCCGTCCCGCATCGCCGGAGCTCACGCGCAGCCCGCGAGCAGCGCAGCTCGGGGCGACCGGTCGTTGCACGCAGATCCGTTCCACAGATCAGGAGGCTTGTTGGCTGCGGAAGAGTCGCGCCAGTGGGTGCGCACGGCGCGAGCGCTGACCTCGGCACTGTGGTTCCCGCTGTTCTTCATCCTCGGGTTCCTGGTGTTCTACCTGCTGCCGTTCCACGCCCCGTCGCCGCACCACATGCCGGTGGCGGTCGTCGGTGACCAGGCGGCGGCCCAGCTGGAGGTGCAGCTGGACCAGAAGATGCCCGACGGGGTGGACGTCAGCGCGGTGCCCTCCGAGCAGGACGCCCGGCAAGCGGTGCAGGACCGGGACGTGGTCGCGGCCTACGACCCGGCCGACGGGCAGCTGTTCTACGGCAAGGCCAACGGCCAGGCGCTGATGCAGTTCACCCAGAAGATCTTCAGCCCCGTGGCCGCAGCGACCGGGCAGCAGCTGCAGCTCACCGACCTCGCGCCGACGGCAGCGGGCGACGTGATGGGCACGGGCCTGTTCTACTGCCTGATGGCGCTGAACATCCCGCCGTACATCACCGTGATGATGCTGCTGCGGGCCGAGGTCGGCACCCGGCAGAAGCTCCTGTCCATCGTCGGCGTCGGGATCTTCGCCGCGGTGGCCGCCTACGTCTTCGCGGTCAGCACCAACGTCATCCCGAACCAGCCGCTGACGTTCATCCCGATCGCGTTCATGCTCACGCAGGCCATCGGGTGGACCGCCTTCGGACTCGTCCCCCTGGTCAAGCAATTCATCCCCGCGGTGGCCATCGGCCTGTTCGTGCTGCTGAGCATCCCGTCCTCCAGCGGCGCGATCCCGAAGGAGCTCGTGCCGGAGTTCTTCCAGTTCCTGCACAACCTCCTGCCGCTGGGCCAGGCGGTGGACGCGATGCGGGGCATCTTCTACTTCGGCGGCTCCGGTGCCGCCCCCGCGGTCTGGGGACTCGTCGCGTGGTGCGCGATCGGCGTCGCGCTCGTGTCCGGCACCCAGTGGTGGCAGCACCGCAAGAAGGCCGAGGACCCCGAGGCCGTGGACACCGGCGGGACCTACGAGCACGAGGAGGAGCCCTCGGAGGCGGTCGCCGACCCGTCGGTGGTGCCCCCGCGGCCCGCGCACCACCGCACGCTGGCCGGCACGGTCCGCGACACCGCGGCGACGGCGGTGCCCGGCGCCGTCGTCACCGTCACCGACAGCAGCGGGGCGCAGCTCGCCCGCGTCACCAGCGACGCCGACGGCACCTACGAGGTGCACGACCTGCCGGACCAGCACGTCACCGTCGTGGTCGCCGCCCAGGGCATGCGCCCGCTGGCCGACCGGGTCGCCGTTCGCCCCGGGCGCACCGCCGGCTACGACTTCGCGCTGCAGCCGGCGGGGAAGGCGGCCGCGCAGCTCCAGTAGCGGGCGGTCCGGGACACCCCTGCAGGTGATCACGCGGCGCGCCGCTGCCGGAACCGGCAGCGGCGCGCCGCACGCGCGTGCGGCGCCGCACGTCGACCTCCCCGCCCGGCGGGCCTCACTCCTGAGCGAGGTGCTGGAAGAAGGTCACCAGCGCGGAGCCGATGGTGCGGACCAGGCTCAGCAGGGCTTCCCACCCGTTGCGCACCACCCCGGCGGCGTTGACCGGGTCGCGCACCACAAGGAAGCCGACGACGAGCACGGCGAGGACGACGATCACCACAACACCCTTGCGGTCCACCGGATCAACCCTCCGAGTCAGCGGCGATCAGACCGAGATGCGCGTGCGAGCCTACCCGGCCGCCCCGGAGGTGCGGTGGCGACCGGCGGGCACGGCGCGCCCGAACGCGTCGAACGCGGCACGCCGGACGTTCCGCCCGCCGTCGCGTTCCTTCAACGGCCGCGGGCGATGTGCGAGGCTTGCCGTGGCACGTGCGGTCCACCACACGCATCCACCGGAGGCGACGAACATGAGCAGCACGTCGTGGCAGCACATCCGGGTCGAGCACACCGACCCCGCGGTCCGCATCACCATGGACCGGCCGCAGCGCCGCAACTCGCTGACCGGCGAGCACCTCGCCGAACTGCGCGCAGCGTTCCAGCAGGCGGGCGAGACCAAGGCCGCGGGCATCGTGCTGGCCGGTGCGGGGCCGGTGTTCAGCTCCGGGCACGACTTCGCCGACCTGGCCGAGCGGGACCACCAGGAGACCCGCGAGATGTTGCGCTCGTGCACCGAGCTGATGCGCACCGTCCAGTCCGTCCCGCAGGTGGTGGTGGCCCGCGTGCACGGGCTGGCGGTGGCCGCCGGGTGCCAGCTCGTCGCCTCCTGCGACCTGGCCGTGGCCGGCGAGTCGGCCGGGTTCGCGCTGCCGGGCGGCAAGGGCGGCTGGTTCTGCCACACCCCGGCCGTGCCGGTGGCGCGCAACATCGGCCGCAAGCGGCTGATGGAGATGGCCCTGACCGGCGACGCGATCGACGCCGCCACCGCCGCCGACTGGGGGCTGGTCAACCGCGTCGTCGCCGATGACGCGCTCGACGACGCGGTCGACGAGCTGCTCGCCCGCGCCACCCGCGGGAGCCGGCGCAGCACCGCGCTCGGCAAGCAGGTGCTCTACGCCCAGCTCGACCGGCCGGAGGAGGACGCCTACGCGATCGCGCTGGAGGCCATGGCCGCCTCCTCGCAGACCCCCGAGGGACGCGAGTCCATGCAGGCGTTCGTGGACAAGCGCCCCCCGGCGTTCCCGGAGTGATCCGCGTCCGCTCCCGCACCGCGGGCACGTTTGCCGCTGCCGCAGCAGCGGGAACCTCCAGCACGGACCTCCGCGGGCGCGGCAGGTGCGCCCGCGCGATCCGAGCGCGCAAGGAGGAGCAGTGGCAACGACGCTGGAAGGAAAGCGCGTGGCGTTCCTCGTCGCCACCGAAGGAATCGAACAGGTGGAGCTGACCACGCCGTGGAACGCGGTGCGGGAAGCCGGTGCCGCCACGGAGCTGCTGTCCACCCGCTCCGGCACCGCGCAGGCCTTCCACCACCTGGACAAGGCCGACCTGTTCGCCGTGGACACCGTGGTCTCCGAGGCCGATCCCGACCGCTACGACGGGCTCGTGCTCCCGGGCGGCGTGGCCAACCCGGACGCGCTGCGGCGCGATCACTCCGCCGTGTCGTTCCTGCGCACCCTGTTCGAACAGGGCAAGCCGGTCGCGGCGATCTGCCACGCGCCGTGGATGCTCGTCGAGGCCGATGTCGTGCGCGGCCGCGAGGTGACCTCGTACCCCAGCCTGGCCACCGACCTGCGCAATGCCGGGGCCACCTGGGTGGACCGCGAAGTGGTCACCGACCGCGGGCTGGTCACCAGCCGCACGCCGGACGACCTCGCCGCCTTCGACGCGAAGGTGGTCGAGGAGATCGCCGAAGGCGTGCACGGCCAGCGGGTGGTCGGCCAGGCCGCGTCCGGCTGACGCGTCCGGCTGGCGCGGCCGGGGAACGGCGTGGTGCCGGAGGTGGAATACGCCCCCGGCGCCGCGCGTTGCACCCCGCGGCAACCGCCGCTGGGCCGAAGGGTCACAGCCGGATATTGGGCGCCGCCGTCACACGCCGCGCACGGTTCGACTCCGTCGGTTGCCGCTGGTCGACGCGCCGCGCCCGCGCTGGTCCGCCCGCCCGGGCGCTGCCACTCTGGGCCCGTGCCCGAGCCTTCCCCGCACGCCGCCGGCCCGCGGACACTGCGCCGCTGGCGGCGCCGACTCGGCTATGAGCGCGCCGAAGCCGCCGTCTACCGGCAGCTCGCCGCCCGCAGCAGCGGCAGCGAACGCGACGTGCTGCTCGGGCTGGCCGAGGCGGAGGAGCGCCACGCCGCCCACTGGCGCGAGCTGCTCGGGGCGAAGGCCGCACCGGAGCCGCGCGCCGCGCTGCGCATGCGCGTGCTCGCGCAGCTGGCACGGGTGTTCGGCTTCGTGGTCGTCCTCGCCCTGGCGCAGCGCGCCGAGAAGCGCGCCTCCCGCGGTGCCGCCGAGGAGGCCGCACCGGAGATCGCCGCGGACGAGCGCGTCCACGAGGAGGTCGTGCGGGCGCTCGCGGCGCGCGGGCGTGAACGCCTCTCCGGCGCGTTCCGCGCCGCGATCTTCGGCGCCAACGACGGCCTGGTCAGCAACCTCGCGCTGGTGCTCGGCGTCGTCGGCGGGGGGCTGGCCGCGGACACGGTGCTGCTGACCGGGTTGTCGGGGCTGCTGGCCGGGGCGTTGTCCATGGCGGCGGGGGAGTTCGTGTCGGTGCGCTCGCAGCGCGAACTGCTCGCGGCCACCGCGCCGGACGCGCAGGCCCGTTCCGCCGTGCCGCACCTCGACGTCGACACCAACGAGCTCGCCCTCGTCTACCGCGCCCGCGGCATGGACGGCGAAGCGGCGCAGCGCAAGGCGGACGCGGTGCTGACCGGCGGTTCCGGCGCGGCCTCGCCCGCCGACATCGCCCAGGACGACGGGCACGAGGTCGTCGGCACCGGCGTGCGCGCCGCCGTCACCAGCTTCGGCACGTTCGCCTGCGGGGCGTTCGTCCCGGTGCTGCCCTTCGCCGTCGGGGCCGCGGGGTGGCCCGCGGTGCTCAGCGCGGTCGTGCTCGTCGGTATCGCGCTGCTGGGCACCGGTGCCTGCGTGGGGGTGATCTCCGGTGCCTCACCGGTCACGCGCGCGCTGCGGCAGTTGGCGATCGGGTTCGGGGCCGCCGGGATCACCTACGCGCTCGGCCTGTCCTTCGGGGCCGTCGGGTGAGATGCGCTCCTCCCATCCACATCGGACCTGTGCGGCAGGTGCGGTGCCGCCGCTCCGGCGGTCACCGCCGATTCCGACATGGCGCGAAAGTCCGCTGTGTCGCGAACTTGACCGGATCAGAACGCACGTGCGAGCTTGCCCCATCCGTTGTTGTGCGTGGGACCTGAGAGCGAGCAGCTGGCGATGGTGTACGCGAGTCGGGACATGTTCGAGGTCGACGAAACGGCGGCCCCCGCCGTGCTCGGTGCCGAGGAGGAGGACGAGGAGATCGTCGAGGAGGTCGCCGAGCAGGAGCCCCCGGTGGCCGAGCAGGGGGCGGACCCGTCCGAGTAGCGGTCCCCGGCCGCCGCGCGTGAGGAGGCGCCACCGGATTCGGCCGCCTCGTTCGCGGTTCTCCCGATCGCTGCCGGTGCCCGCGGCAAAGGTTGCGGGCATGTGCGCATGATCGCGATCCGAATCACATTTCACGGTGCGTCCGGCACGATAGCCGGATGATCTTGGTCGTGCTGCCGGCAGCGGTGTCCTCGTGCGCGCGTCGTTGTGGTGCTCTCCCGCGGGGGCGGCGGACGCTCGATCGGGCGTCCCGCGCGGGGGTGGCGGAGCATCCTCGGTGGGAGGCGCCCGGTGGGCGCGGTCCGGTGCCCGCCGCCGAGGAGTGCCCGCAGGGAGGGGCGCACGCGCCGATCCCGCTGCAGGGCGATGAGGGCAGGATCTGCGCCAAGTGCGGGCAGGCCTGCTGATGCGGCCGTGTTCGCGGCCGCGGCCTGCGCCCGCAGCGGCCGCGCCGCCGGGCGGGCGCAGTCCGGGCGGGCGGTTCGGGTCACGCGGCGCCGACGACGACGTCGGTGCAGGCGTAGAACGCGTTGCTCGTGTCGGCGATGTTCCACACCGCCAGCACGGTGCGCTCTCCCCGGTGGTCGCTGAGGTCGACGGTGTGCGAGACGTGGTCGCCGGGTTTGGCCCCGCCGTCGTCGAACTCGGCGACCTTGGTGCCGTCCACGTAGTACTCCCAGGTGCTGGTGGCGTGCGCGGCGGTGATCGACCAGTTGAACTCGGCGGTCTCGCCGACCGGCGTGGACTGCCAGTCCTTGCTGTCGTCGTCGAGCTCGGCGAACCGCTCGTTGCCGCCGCTGCAGCTGCGCAGCCCCTTCGGTCCCTCGACGCTCTGCGGCTCCCACTGGATGCTCCCGCAGTCGACCGCGCCGGCGGCGCACTGCGCCTGCCGGCTGGGCGGGTCGGAGACGTAACCGTGCGCGCTGGCCGTGCCGGAGCCGAACGTGACGAGCAGCGGGGCGACGGCAGCGCTGATGGCGGCGATCTTCGCGGTGGAGCGCATGTTTCTCCCGAGTCGGTCGACCCCTCCCGCGGAGGCGCGGGAGGGGTGCTGAGAATTCCCGTGCGGCGCGGATTTCCGCGTCGCGAGGCGACGACTCTAGGGAGGGGGCGGGCGGGGGGTCAACGAAACGGGGAAAGACGGCAGGCGCCCGGCAAAACTGCCGCGACCGAGGGGGAACACCGGCAATACCGGGAAATTCCTCGGATTCGGGTGCACGCGGCCGCGCCGGTGCACCCGAGCGCTCGCCCCGCGGCGGAGCCCGCGCGTCAGGTGCGCAGGACCATGGGCACGTGCGTGGCGCTGAACAGGGCGGGGTCGTCCATCGTCCGCGGCCGGTAGCGCAGCTCGGCCAGCCGCCGCCGCATGCGCGCCACCGGATCGGTGAGCGCGTCGTCGCGGCCGAGCATGATGGCTCCCCACGGCTGTTCGTCGGCGCGGAAGTACACCCGGGTGCCGAAGACCTCGCCGAAGCGCTGCCACGGTCGCACCAGGCTCGCAGCGGAGTCCGCTGTGGGCAGACTCAGGTAGGGGCGGCTGACGTGCGTGCTGATCACGCCTCCCGGCGCCAGCAACCGCTGGCACTCGCGCAGGAAGTCCGCTTCGTAGAGCGCGTTGTGCGGCAGGTCCAGCTCTTCCTGCTCCTCCGGGAGGTCGAGCACGATCACGTCGTAGCGCGCTCCGGGGGAAGCGGAGCGCACGAAGTCCGCGCCGTCCTGGTAGTGCAGGCGGACGGGGCCGTCACCGGCCTCGGCGGCGCGCACCTCCTCGGGCGTGAACCCGTACGGCAGGTGTTCCGCGCAGATGCGCACGCACTCCGGGTCGATGTCGACGTGGTCGACCTGCGCACCGGATTCGGCGGCGATCTGCGAGACGGTCCCCTCGCTGCAGCCGATCACCAGCACCCGGTCGAGGCGCTCGGCCAGCAGCATCGCCGGCACGAGCTCCGCCTCGTGGAAGGCGAGCTGGCCGATCTCGGCGCTCTGCGGGTTGTCGTCGCAGAAGAGGGTGGTCCCCAGCAGGGTCCGGGCGACGAGCACCTGCTGGTAGGGGGTGGACCCCTCGTGGAGCACCTCGTGCAGCCGCCAGAGGTCGCGCACGTCGTCGCGGACGGGTTCCGTAAGCCAGCGCGTGTTCAACTGCACCACCAATCGGTCACCGATACCGTCATCTGTCACCACGTACCGTACCGACCTGCCGGTGTCTGCTGGATCACAGGTCCTGCGGATGCGCTGCCCCGGGGTGCACTGTCCGCAGCGGACAGTGCACCCCGGGGCAGCGGTTCACGAGAGGTGCTTCGCCACGTAGTCGCCGATCGTCTCGCGCATGTACAGCGAGGACTCGCGGGCGCGCTCCTCCCAGGCGAACACGCACGCCACCAGCGTGCCGTCGAAGCCGATGCCGGACAGCGCGCGGAAGAACTCCTCCCAGTCCACTTCGCCCTGGCCGATGTCCAGGTGCTGGTGGATGCGGGCGGTCGACCACGGCGGGTTGACGATGTAGCGCTTGCCGGAGGAGGCGGTGTGGTCGAACGTGTCCGCGATGTGCGCGTGCGTCAGCAGCGGCCCCGCGTGCTCGATGATGCCCGGGGCGTCGTTGCCCATGTGGAACGTGTGCGGCGTGCAGTAGAGGAACTCCACGTTGGGCGAGTTGATGCCGCGGATGAGGTCGACCGCGGCGCGCCCCTCCTCGATGAAGTCGTCCGGGTGCGGTTCGAGGCGCAGCGTGATGCCCTCGCGCTCGAACAGCGGCAGCAGCTCTTCCATGGACCGCCAGAAGCAGGCCTCGCTGCGGGCCGGCTCCTCGGGGCGGCCGTTGAACTCGGAGACCATGACGTCGGCGCCGAGCTTGCTGGTGATGTCGATGGCGCGCTTCCAGTAGCGCACCGCGGCCTCGCGGGAGTCCTCGTCCGGGCCGGACCACCGGTACAGCGGCAGCACGGAGCTAATCCCCACGCCGGCCGCGTCGAGCTCCCGGCGGAAGGCGCGCAGCGTGGCGTCGTCGATGCGCGCGTGCTCGAAGAACGGCAGGACGTCGTCGCGCGGGGAGAGCTCGATCCACTCGTAGCCGAGCTCGGCCACGAGCCGTGGCAACTCCAGCAGCGGGGTGAAGCGGAACATGTGCGGGTCGAGTGCGATCTTCATTGCGGACCTCGCGTCAGTGGTGCTGGTACGGCGGGGGCGAGCGCCCCGGGGTGCGGGCGCGGTGGGGAGTCTCAGGCCGCGTAGAGCTTGGGCATCTCACCGAGGGAGACGGGCACGCGTTCACCGCTGGCCTGGGCGCGCACGCCGGCGGCGCAGGCCGCCGCGGCGGCGTAGCCGTCCCAGGTGCTGGCCGCGCCTTCGACGACCTCGCCGTGCTGGGCGGCCTCGACCCAGCGCTGGACCTCCAGGTCGAAGGCCTGCCCGAACCGCTCGGGGAAACCGGCCGGCACCGATCCGCCCCAACCGTCGCGGGTGTGCCGGACGAGCCCGGATTCGGCGCCGATGCGGGCGGTGCCGTCCTCGCAGACGGCTTCGCAGCGCACCTGGTAGCCGAAGCGGCAGTTGACGAAGATCTCCACGGTGGCCAGCGCGCCCTCGACGGTTTCGATCGTGACCAGCTGCGGGTCGGTCAGGCCGGGGGCGGCGCGGGTGCTGCGCCCCGGAGCGCGGACGGACATGGCGCTGATCTCGGAGTCGAGCAGCCAGCGGACGGTGTCGACCTCGTGCACCACCGAGTCGTAGATCATCATCTCGTCGGTGAACTCGGGGGGTGTGGCCGCGTTGCGATGCGTGCAGTGCAGCAGCAGCGCCTCGCCGAGCTCGCGGTCGCGGAGCACCTGCTTGAGGTGGGCGTACTCCGCGTCGAACCGGCGCATGAAGCCGAGCTGGATCAGCCTCCGGCCGGTGTCGGCCTCGGCGGCGACGATCCGCTGGGCCGACTCGGCGTCCGGGGTGAGCGGTTTTTCGCAGAGCACGGGAATGCGGTGCTCGAGCGCGGCGAGCAGCAGCGGTTCGTGCGCGTGCCCCGGCGAGGCGATGACCACGGCGTCCACGTCGGCGGAGGTGATCACGTCGCTGGGGTCGGTGGTCACGCGCGCCCCGGTGTCCGCGGCGGCGGCGCGCGCCCGGTCGGCATCGGGGTCGCCGACCACGGCGAGCCGGGCCCCGCTGATGCGTTCGTGGATGCGCCGCGCGTGGTCGGCACCCATCCGGCCGGCTCCGATGAGTCCGATGCGCACGTCGTGCTCGCTCATGCCTACCTCCCTGGGACGCTCCCGGGTGTGACTCCCATCGCCCGGGTGCGGCCAGTGTTTCCGGGGCACGAGGCACGTGTCAATACTTGGTCCTGACATAAGGACTTTTTGTTCGGGTGGCGCGGGAACGCTGCTCCGGCCGGGGCGCGGCGGGTCAGCTCAGCATCCGCGCCAGGAACCACCCGATGCGGCTGACCCGGCGCACCCGCGGCCGATCGGCCACCCCGTGCACCTCCCACTGCTGTCCGCACTCCGGGCAGCGCCACAACCCCATGCGCGAGGTGTCCACCTCGCACGGATGTCCTCGGCGTCCGCGTCTCATCGCTTTCCTCGCGCTCGGTTCGTCCCTGGTCCGATCCCACCACAGCTGCGGCTCGCCGAGGGTGCTCATCACTCGAAGTGACCGCCCGCTCTCGCCCGGACGGTGGGGCCGAGCGGTGGGCGGTCACGGCGCGTCCGGGACTTTTTCCCGTGTGCCGCGGCGGCCGCTCGGCATACCGTCGTCACCGGACGCAGCCGCACCGCGACGGAAGGTGATCGATCGTGCAGCCCCGGGAGTCCGCCGCCACACCGCGACCGCGCGAGAGCGCCGATGCCGCCCCCACGGTCGCCGACCTGGTCGAGGAGATGGAGCGGCGTTGGCAGGAGCTCGTCACGCTGCGCGTGAGCCCCGACATGTACGGCAGCGAAAGCCTCGACGGCCAGCTCTCCGAGCTCGAGCTGTGGCTGCTGCGCCTGCGGCAGGCGCGCCCCGACCACCACGGCTGACCTTCCGCGGACACGCCCGAGCGGGCGGCTGCGGAGCACTCCCTCCCGTCCACTACACTGTTCGAGATACCGAACGTTGTGAAGGAGTGGGGGAACGCCGTGGCCCGGTCCGTACCCGCCGTGGAACGCGCCTTCGACGTGCTCGAACTCTTCCTCGACGAGGCCGAGCTCAGCGCACCCGAGATCACCCAGCGCCTCGGCCTGCCCCGCACCACGGTGCACGAGCTCATCGGCACCCTCACCGCTCGCGGCTACCTCGCCCCCACCGCTCGGGACAGCAACCGGTTCGGCCTCGGCGTGCGCGGCTTCCAGCTCGGTTCGGCCTACCTCGAACGGCTCGACCTGGCCCGCGTCGGTCAGCGCGCCGCCGAGGACACCGCGGCGCAGTGCCACGAAACGGTGCACGTCGGAGTGCGCGACGGCGCCGAGGTGCTCTACATCGCCAAGGTCGACAGCAGCCACCCCGTCCGCATGGTCTCCGCGGTCGGGAGGCGGCTGCCGGCGCACTGCACCGCTCTCGGCAAGACCCTCCTCGCCGCGCTGCCCGCAGCGGAGGTCGACGCGCTCTGCGGCGAGGAGCCGCTGACCACCATGACCGCCAACAGCATCGCCGACCGCGAGTCCCTGCACCGGGAACTCGCCGCCGTCGCCGAGGCGGGCGTGGCCCGCGAGTACTGCGAGTCCAACGACGCCGTGGCCTGCGTGGCCGCCCCGGTCCGCGACCACCGGGGCACCGTCGTCGCCGCGCTGAGCATCTCCGTGCCGATCCTGCGGTGGAACGACGAGGCCGCGGCCACCTTCGTCGAGCTCGCCCGCAGCGGGGCCGCCGGACTCTCCGAGCAGCTCGGCTACCGGGCCGACTGATCCCCGCCGCCGGTCGTGCCCTGCCCGCGCACGATGACCACCGGCACCTTCGCGTGCTGGGCGCAGCGCTGGCTGACCGACCCCAGCAGCGCGCCGTAGAAGCTGCCGTGCCCCCGGCTGCCGACGACGAGCAGCTCCACCCCGGTGGCCTGGGAGGCGTCCAGCAGCACCTGCGCCGCGTGGCCGTGGTGGATCTCCCGGTCGATCGTCGCGCTCGTGCCCTCGTGCTCGACCTCGTCGACCGATTCGTTCATGCCCGTGCGCGCCGCTTCCTCGAAGTCGTCCGGCGGCATCGGGCCGCCTTCCCAGGAGTAGAAGGCGGGGAACTCCCACGCCCCCACGGCGCGCAGCCGCGCCCCGGTCGCCTCGGCCTGGCGAGCCGCCCAGCGCAGCGCCGCCTTCGCCGAGGGGGAGCCGTCCACCCCGACCACGATCGTGCCCGGACCACCAGCAGCTGCCATCAGACCTCCTCGCTCCGCGTGCTCCGTGCGGCGGTGCTCCCCTGCTGAGCCCGCCGGATGAGGTCGTCGGACACCTCCCGCAGCCGTGCGCGGGCGCCCGCGTCGTAGGCTTGGTCGAGCGCGCGGGCCTGCCGCACACCGTGGAAGTACTCCCCCGTGGTCCCGGCCAGCTCCGGGGCGAAGGCCAGGCGCCGCACCGCGTGCACCCCTTCGGACACGTCGCTGACCGGGCTGATCTCGGCCGCGCGCACCATGGGCGTGTTCATGTAGGTCGCCGGGTGCACCGCGTTGACCAGCACCCCGTGCGGCCGCAGCTCGTCGGCCAGGTCGAAGGTGCTCATGATCTGCGCCAGCTTGCTCTGGGCGTAGGCGCGCGACCCCGTGTAGCCGGTGGTCAGCAACGGGTCGTCGAAGTCGATCGGGCGCTGGCCGGCCGAGGCCACGTTGATGACCCGCGCCGGGGCGGAGGAGACGAGCAGCGGCTGCAGCAGCCGGGTGAGGTGGTACCCGGCGAGGTGGTTGACGGCGAAGCGCAGCTCGATGCCGTCGGCGCTCTCGGACCGCCCGCCGTCCGCGGGGCCGACCCCGGCGTTGTGGATGAGCACGTCCAACCGCGCGCACCGGTCGCGCACGGATCCGGCGAGCAGCTCCACCTCGTGCAACCGCGCCAGATCGGCCACCACCGCGTCCACGGCGTCCGCGCCCGCCGACCGCGCCAGCTCGTCGCGCACCGCGGCCGCGCGTTCGCGATCCCGCCCGTGCAGCACCAGCCGGGCACCGCTGCGGACGAGTTCCTCGGCCAGAGCGCGCCCCAGGCCGCTGGTCGCGCCGGTCAGCAGGACGGTGGGCGGTGCGGAAGAGGACACGGTCGCTCCCTCACGTCGCGGGGTGGCCTGCACGGCGGTCGCCCTCGTGCGCTGCCGGGCACGGGCAGCACCCACCAGTGTGCGGAGTGCGGCACCGCGTTGTCACCCGCGCCGGGCGGGCGTGTCCGCTCCCCGGTCGTTCCGCGACCCGCACCCGGCGCACGGGGTCACGGCCGCGGCGGATCGCTCTGCCGCGGGACTTCACCCGCCTCGGGCCGTTGACCGGTGTGCGGTTGCTCCTGCTCGTCCTGCAGCGCCTGCGCGGCGGCGTTGGAGCACGCACCGAGGTCCTCGGCAGCGGCGGCGGCCTGGTCCAGGGCCACCTGGCTGTCCGAGGGCTCGGTCCGGCCGACCGGGCGGCACCGCTGCGAGAGGCGGTCGAGTTGCCGCGACAGGCTCCGGCCAGCACCGGTGATGCTGTGCAGCGCCTCGCGCACCTGCGCCAGTTCCGCGGCCGAGAGCTCCCCGGCGGTGCGGTTCTCCAACCGGTGGCTCGCCTGCGCGAGCGCCTCCGCGCGGGCGTGCAGCTCGTGCCAGTCCGAAGCGCTTCCCGTCATCCTCGGCTTCCCCACGTCTCGCCACGTCGCACAACTCCTGCCATCTCGGCGAATACCCCGCTCAGCGGCCACTACACATCCGGGCGGCCGCCGGGCGGTGCGACGGCCTCACGCCGCGCCGAGGCGGAACAGCCCGGCGGCGCCGGCAGCGGGCAGCGCCACCCCCAGCCGGCGGGCGCGGGAAACGGTGACGCGCTGGGCGAACACCTGGTATCCGGAGCGGACGATTCCGTCGAGGATGTCGCCGTAGAGCGTGAACGCGGTGGCCACGCACGGCCGCGCGTGCGGCGCCAGCAAGCGGATCCCCGGTTCGGCCGCGCGGTAGCAGGCGTGCGCGCGGGCCACCTGGTCGGCCAGGGCGCGCCGCACCGGGCCGTCGGCGCGCCCGCGCCGCCGGCACCGCAGCAGCCGCTCCCGGTCCACCCCGAACGCGGCGAGCTCGTCCGCCGGCAGGTACAGCCGCCCCCGGTCGAGGTCCTCGGCGATGTCGCGCAGGAAGTTCGTCAGCTGGAACGCGTGGCCCAGCTGCTCGGCGTACGGCGCTGCCTCCGCGCGCGGGACGGACGTGCCGAGGATCGGCATGACCTGCAACCCGATCACCCCGGCCGAGCCGTGCATGTAGGCGTCCAGGCTCGCCCGCGTGGGGTAGTCCCGCACCGTCAGGTCCATGCGCATCGAGTGCAGGAAAGAGCGGAACAGCGCCACGTCCAGCTCGTAGCGCGCGGCCGCGTCGACCACCGCGGTCACGAGCGGATCGGCACCCCCACCGGCCGTCCAGGACTCGTCCAGCTCGCGCTCGACGCGCAGCAGCGCCTCCCGGCGCGCGGCGGGGGAGGCCTCCGGATCGTCGACGAGGTCGTCGACCCACCGCGCGAACCCGTACAGCGCGTGCACCATGGGGCGCCGCGCCGCGGGCAGCAGCCGCGTGGCCAGGAAGTAGGTGCGTCCGTGCGCTGCGTTGATCTCCCGGCACCGCAGGTACGCCGCGCGCAGCGACGGCCGGTCGATACCGGCGGCGCGCAGCTCGCGCAACGCTGTCGGTGAGCCCCCGGGTCGGCTGCCCATGAGCGTCATCACAGCACACGCGGCCGGTGCCGCGACGCGCGGTGCGACCTGCGGTGAACCCGGTCACGCCCGCCGCCGATCCACAGAGGACTCCTCGCGCGGGGGCCGCCGCCGGCGGCCTCACAGAGCGGTCGGCGCCTCGTGCAGGCCCTCGAACGGGTCCAGCCCCGAGTCGAGCCGCCGCAGCACCTGCTCCGCCGTGAACACCAGCTGGTGCGGCTCGCTGCACCGGTGGACCTCGGCCCACGTGACCGGCGTGGAGACCGTGGGGCGGGACCGCGCCCGCAGCGAATACGCGGCCACCGTCGCCGTGGCCGCGTTGTTCCGGCTCCAGTCGATGAACACCTTCCCGCGCCGCAGCTCGCGGGCCGCGGTGGCCACCACGTGCTCGGGGTGCTCGCGCGCCAAGCGCTGCGCCAGCTCCCGGGCGTAGTCGGCGGGCCGCGCCGCCTCCGCCACCGAGATCGGGCAGTACAGCTGCATCCCCGCGGACCCGCTCGTCTTCGGGAACGCCCGCAACCCGTCCGCGTGCAGCACGCGGTGCAACCGCTCGGCGATCCGGCAGCAGTCCACCACCGTGGCCGGATCGCCCGGGTCCAGGTCGAACACGAGCAGGTCCGGCAGGTGCCGCCGGCCGTCGCGTTCCACGGTCCACTGCGGCACGTGCAGCTCCAGCGCGGCCAGGTCCGCCGTCCAGATCAACGTGGGCAGGTCGTTGATGCGCACGTGGTGGTTCGTCGCCGAACCGGACCCGTCCGCGTCGCTGGTGACCGGCACCGCGTCCACCCACTCCGGCGCGCGGCTGCCGGTGTTCCGCTCGAAGAACGACGCACCGCCCACCCCGTCCGGCGCGCGGACCAGCGTCGCCGCGCGGTCGCGCACGTGCGGCAGCACGGCCTCCGCCGCGCGGTGGTAGTACGACAGCACGTCCCGCTTGCGGAAGCCGGCCGCCGGGTACAGCGGCTCGTCCGGGTTCGACAGGGTCAGGCGCACCCCGTCGACGTCGACGGTGACGTGGTGGGAGACCTCGGTGCCGGCCATGGTCACGGCACCCGCCGCGATCGGCCGCCCGCGTCCGCGGCGGCAACGGCCTGCTCCAGGTCTCCGCGGCTCATCTTCGACCGTCCCCGGATGCCCAGCTGCCGGGCGCGCTCGGCGAGATCGGACTTGCGCATGCCCGCCAGGTCCGGGCGGTGCGCCCCACCGGGCGCTCCGCGCGAACGCCCACCGGAGGAACTGGTCCCCGAGCGGCCGCGCGGCCCGTCCCGCGGTCCCGGCACCGGTCCCGAGCCCTCGCGGGACTCCTCGGTGCTGCGCCGCAGCGCCTCGTCGACGCTGCGCCGCAGCACCTCGCTCAGGTCGGTGACCTCCGTGGGCTCCGGCGGGCTCGCGGCCGGCGCCGGCGCGACGCCCCGGGCCTTCTCCACCAGCAGCTGCTCGACGCGCTCGGCGTAGGTGTCGGTGTAGTGCTCCGGTTCCCAGGCGCCCTTCATCGAGTCGATGATCATGCCGGCCATGCGCATCTCGTTGCCGCTGGGAACCGCCTCCGCCGCATCGCCGACGAGGCCGCCGGGATCGCGCACCTCCGCGGAGAAGTGCAACGTGTCCAGCGCCAGCACCGAGTCCTCCGCGCGCAGGGCGGTCAGGTACTGCTTGCCGCGCAGCACCACCGTGGCGATGCCGGCCTGGCCCGACGCCTGCAGCGCGCGCCGCAGCAGCGCGTACGGGCGCGCGTACGCGCCTCCGGTCGGCGCCAGCCAGTAGGTCCGCTGGAAGTACACCGGGTCGATCTCCGATACGGGCACGAAACGATCGATGTCGATCGCGCGGGACCGGCCCGGTGCGATCTCGTCCAGCTCGGACTGCTCGACGGTTACCACCACGTCGCCGATCTCACGGCCCTTCACGACGTCGCCGTAGTCCACCTCCTCGCCGGTGCGCTCGTTCACGCGCTTGAGCCGCACCCGGTCAGCGGTGTCGCGCACGTACTGGTGAAACTGGTTGCTGCGATCCTCGGTCGCGCTGTACAGGTCGACCGGGATCGTGACCAGCCCGAAGTTGATCGAACAGGTCCAGATCCTGCGCGGCGGCATGGCTTCCTCCCCTCGCCGCGACCAGCTCCCACCCCCACGATGCGCGCAGCACCGGCGAGATCGCAGTACCCGAAAGGGGACAGGGTCGGTTACGCGGAGCGCACCTGGTGGGTGCCGTCGGGCAGCGCCCGCGTCAACCCGCACCGGTCCAGGTGCTCCAGCAGCGGAACCACCACTCGCCGCGAGGTGTCCAGCGCCCGCCGCGCTTGGCTCGGCGTGAACGGCTGCTCCAGATCGGCCAGCAGGGCAGCGGCCTGCTCCGCGGACCGCGGCCCCAGCACCACGCCCGGCGCGAGCCGCACCAGCAGCCCGCCCCGCTCGGCCGCGGCCAGCTCGGCCTCACCGGCGCCGAGCTCGGCGAGCTCATCGCTGGTGGGGGAGCGGAACGGCCGTTCGGACAGCACGTCGCACACCCGCGCGGCCACCTCCCGCGCCGCCTGCGGCACCTCGTCGCGCGTGCGCAACCGCCCGCGCGCGAACACGACCCCCGCTTCGCGGGCCAGCTCGACGACCAGGTCGCGGTCCGGCAGGTCCAGCGCCCGGCGCGCCGCCTCCGACGCGAGACCGCCGTCGAGCGGGCGGCGCCGCTCGTGCTCGGCCACGTGCTCGGCCAGGCGTTCGGCCGCCTCCGCGCGGTACCGGGGATCCACCAGCCACGGGCCCGCGGTGTCCTCGCGCAGCTCGGGCGGCAGCGCCACACCCATGGCGCGCAGATCCGCCGCGCGCACGATGCGGCGGCGGCGCAGCTCCGCCCACGCGTCCGGTGAGCCGTTCGCGGTTTCCAGCGCGCGCGCCCGCTGCCGCGCGGCCCCGCGCCGCCGCAGCGCCGGAGGGGACACGTCCAACACGCACGCGCTGCCCGCGATCCGGTGCTGACCGGGGTCGCGCAGCACCACGCGGTCGCCGATCACCAGCGGCAGCGGTTCGCGCAGCTGCAACCGGGCCGTGTCCGCGCCCAGCGGACGCACCCGCGCCGCGAGCGAGGCCGTGCCCGCGTGCACCACCAGCTCCCGCGGCAGCTCCGCCACCGGCGCGCCCGCGACGCGCACGTCGACGGTGCCGGTCGACCACCACCGCCCGGGGGTGACCAGCGCGTGCCCGCGGCGGATCTCGTGGTGCTCGGCACCGCGCAGGTTCACCGCCACCCGCGCCGCCGCCACCACCTCCGCGCGGTCCTCGCCGAGCGCCTGCAAACCGCGGACGGTGACGGGGCGCTGCCCCGGGTGCAGCAGCAGGCGGTCACCCCGCCGCACGCGCCCCGCCGGCAGCGTGCCGGTCACCACGGTGCCCGCACCGCGCACGGTGAACGAGCGGTCCACCCAGATCCGCGCGGCCGCCTCCGCGTCCGGGCGGGGGAGCCGGTGCGCCAGCGCGTCCAGCTCCGCGCGCAGCTCGGCGAAGCCCTCGCCGGTGGCGCCGCTGACGGGGCACACCGGCAGGTCGGTCATCCCGGTGCCGGCGAGCTGCTCGCGCGCCTGCTGGGCCGCGGGCGCCGGATCGGCCAGGTCGCAGCGGGTGATCGCCACGAGCCCGTGCCGCACGCCCAGCGCGTGCAGCGCGTCCCGGTGCTCGCTGGACTGCGCCTGCCACCCCTGGTCGGCGGCGAGCACGAACAGCACCGCCGTCACCGGCCCCACCCCGGCGAGCATGTTGCCGACGAACCGCTCGTGCCCGGGGACGTCGACGAACGCGACCGCGCAGCCGTCGTCGAGGCCCGTCCAGGCGAACCCCAGGTCCAGCGTGAGCCCGCGCCGGTGCTCCTCGGCCCAGCGGTCCGGGTCGGTCCCGGTCAACCGGCGCACCAGCGTGGACTTGCCGTGGTCCACGTGCCCGGCGGTGGCCACGACGTGCATGTCCCTCACCTCAATCGCACGCGAGCACGGCCCGGCACAGCAGCTCGTCCTCGTCCTCGGGTACCGCGAACAGGTCCAGCACGCAGCGCCCCCGCTCCACGTGCCCCAGCACCGGGGGATCTGCTCCGCGCAGCGCCTTGCCGTAGCGTTCCGGCAGCGCCACCGACGCGCTCGGCAGCGCCACACCGGGAGCACCGCCCCCGCCGACGGTGGCCTCCGCGGACTCCGCGGTGGCCGGAACCCCCGCGGCCGACAGCGTCTCGGCCAACCGGTGCGCGCGCCGGTGCAGACTCTGCGGGTCCTGGTGCAGCATCGCCGAGACCGGGGGCTCCGGGCCGGAGATCGTGGCCTCCAACGCGGCCAGCGTCGTCTTGTCCACGCGCAGCGCCCGTGCCAGCGGGTGCGCGCGCAGGCGGCTGATCAGCCGGGCCTCGCCGAGCAGCAACCCCGCCTGCGGGCCGCCGAGGAGCTTGTCGCCGCTGGCGATGACGAGGTCCGCGCCCTGGCGCAGGAGGCCGCGCGCGTCGGGTTCGTCGCCGAGCACCGGATCCGGGTGCAGCAGGCCCGAACCGATGTCGGCGACCACCGGCACCTCCAGCTCGCGCAGCGCGGCCGGGGGCACCGAGGCCGTGAACCCGCGGATGACGAAGTTCGACGGGTGCACCTTGAGCACGAACCCCGTCCGCGGTCCCACCGCGGCCCGGTAGTCCTCCAGGCGCACCCGGTTGGTCGTGCCGACCTCGCGCAACCGGGCACCGGTGGACTCGAGCAGTTCGGGGATGCGGAAACCGTCGCCGATCTCCACCATTTCACCGCGCGCCAGCACGATCTCGCCGGAGCCGGCCAGCGCGGTCGCAGCCAGTGCGAGCGCCGCCGCGCCGTTGTTCACCACGTGCGCGTCCTCGGCCTCCGGCACCGCCCCGCGCAGCGCCGCGCGCACCGCGACCGCGCGACCGCCGCGATGACCCGTGTGCACGTCGAGCTCGACATCGCAGGTCGCGGCGACTTCGCCCATCGCCTGCACCGCCGCCTCCGACAGCGGGGCGCGGCCGAGGTTGGTGTGCAGCACGACGCCGGTGGCGTTGACGACGTGGCGCAGCTGCGTGGCCGCGCGCGGCAGGGCGGCGTGCACCGCGTCGAGCACCTCGTCGGGGTCGATCTCGCCGTCGCGGGCGCGCTGCTGCACGCGCTGCACCACGCTCTTGACCAGCGGCCGCCCGAGCCGGGCGATCGGCGCGGCCAGTTCCGGGGAGTGCAGCAGCCAGCCCGTTCCGGGGATCCGTCGGCGTTCGTCCGCCATGCACCGCACTATAGGCGGCGGGGGCAGGTCCGGTCGGAGGCCGACACGCCTCGTCGTGTCGGGCGGCGGGTGCGACAGGCACTTCGCACGGTCGTGTGGACCTCGCACTGCTCGGTCGAAAACGAGTTCGACATCGGGCACGCTCGGGTTGTGCCGTTGGCCGGAGGTGCGGTGCCCACCGCGCGGCGGTTGCGGGTTCTCGAGGTGTCCGCCGAGGACCGGATCGCCACGCGGCTCCCGGCCTTCGGTGGGACCGCGGAGTCGCCGGCGTGCGCCGGACTGCGGGGCGATTGGCCGGGGGCGGGCGTGAAAACGACTGGTGTGCTGGAGGATGTGACGTGTCCGGAGACCGGACCGCGCGGCAGCGCGCGGACCGCGCCCTGTGCCCCGTCGCCGTGGCGAGCGCCGTGCAGCTGCGGGTGCGCGATGTCGCCAACGCGATGCGCGCAGCGGGAGTTGGCGAACAGCTCACCGCCGCGCGAGCGCGTGGCTGGAAGGCGCGGCCGGACACGGCACCGGAGTGGTTCGCCGAACTCCTCGCCGCGGAGGCGGCCAGGAAAGCGCGCGCCGGCTGCGCCGTGCGCGCCGCGAACACGAGCGGCAGCAGGTGCTGGAACGCGCCGAGAAGGTCGAGCGGAGACTGCTGCGCGGCGCCAAGCACTTCCGCCGCCCCGAGGACGAGGAGATCGCGGTCGACCTCGCGTTCCGCGCGATGGAGGAACTGCTCCGCGCTGACGGGGACGCGAGCGCTCTGGACCCGTTGGCGGTGGCCGCGCTGCGGTGGGCCGGGGTCGCTCCAACGGATCATGGCACGTGGTTCCTGCACGGAGGTGGGTGCTGTGCTCGAGCGCGGTGACCGCGCGGCGAAGGGCTCGGTCGACGCGCCCCGGGAATCCGATTCGTCCCTGCGGTGGAATTCGCGGTCGGAGGGCACTCATGCGCGCGGCTCGGCGGTACGGTCGGCACTCGTCGCGTCGAGGCGGGAAAGGTGCGGAAGCATGACAGCGGACCCGGACTCCCCGCAGGCCGCCACATCCCCGCAGGGTGCCGCACCCGCGGAGGACACCGCATCCGCGGAGAACGCGCCACCGCTGCGGCTGCTGCGCATGGTGCAGGGATTCGAGGTGTCCCAGGCGCTGTACGCGGTGGCGAAGCTCGACCTGGCCACGGAACTCGCCTCCGGCCCGCGAACGACCGCGGATCTCGCCGAACGCACCGGCACCTGTCCGGATGCGGTCTTCCGGCTGCTGCGCACGCTCACCGGATTCGGCGTGTTCCACCAGCCGACTCCGGGTACGTTCGCCACCACGGAACTGGGGCGGTGCCTGGCGGCGGACGCGCCGCAGTCGATCCGCGACATGACGCTGATGCTGGTGGAAACGCACTACCCGGCGTTCGCGCACCTCGCCGAGACCGTCCGCACCGGGACCCCCGCGGCCACGGTGCACTACGGCCGCCCGTTCATGGACTGGCTCGTCGAAGTGCCCGAGCGCTCCGAGGCGTTCAGCGCAGCGATGGCGGACCTGACCGACGTGGTCAAGGAATCCACGCTCGACGGCTACCCGCTGCCACCCGGTGACCCGGTGGTCGACGTCGGCGGGGCCGACGGTTCCGTGCTCGCACGCCTCCTGCGCGAACACCCCGACCGGTCCGGCGTCGTGTTCGATCTGCCCGCGGTGGTGCCTGCGGCGGAGCAGCGGGTCCACGACTCGGACCTGGAGCGGCGCGTCGACGTCGTCAGCGGTGACTTCTTCGCGTCCGTGCCGCGCGGCGCGGTGTACCTGCTGTCGACGGTCCTGCACGACTGGGACGACGAGGCCGCCACCGCACTGCTGCGGCGCATCGCCGCGTCCGCCGATGCCGGCGCCCGCCTGGTCGTCGTCGAAACCGTCATGCCCGACGACGACCAACCGCACTTCAGCAAGTACTCCGACCTCACGATGCTCGGCATGATCACCGGTCGCGAGCGCACCCGTGCGGAGTTCGAGGAGTTGTTCCACGCCGCAGGATTCAACTTCGACCGCGTCGCACCGGCGCGCGGCGCCGGGCCGTACTCCGTGCTCGAGGCGTCGTTGCGCTGACGGCGTCCGCGTGGGGCCGCGCCGTGCAGCGCTCCCAGCGAGCACCCGTTCGGTGCTCACCGCGGACGCGGTTGGCGGTGACCGCGGGGAAGGTGCGGAGCAGAACTGGGCCCTCCCAACCGCGTTGCCGTGTGGAGCGCTCGACGCGCCGAGGTCTGCGACGTTGCTGCCAGGCCGATGTCTACTACGCTGCCCCGCGGAGGCGTCTGGGTCCTGGTGGGCCCCGCGGTCTTCAAAACCGACGTGGCCGAGAAGCTCGGTCAGGCGGGTTCGATTCCCGTCCGCCTCCGCTGATGTGGCACTGTGCGAACCCCGGCCGGCGATGCCGTGTCCTGCGTGGATGCCGCGGGTGCGGCGTCGTCGGCCGGGATGCGGAACACGGGCACGACGTGCTGGGGCCCGGTGACGCGGACGGTGGCGATGAGTTTTGCGAGCACGGCTTTGGCCTCGGCCTGGGGGCCGGTGGCGAGGACGGTGTTGAGCTGTTCGGTGATGGCTTCGAGGGTGGCCTCGTCGGGGTGGGTGGGTTCGGTCAGCTGGGTGGTGAGTTCCTGCTCGCGGCTGGCCAGCTGGCGGTGGGTGCGTGTCAGTTCGTCGACGCGCCTGCTGAGCACGGTGGTGTCGAGTTCGCCGTGTTCGAAGGCGGTGAGGTGTCGTTGCAGGGCTTGGTCGGTGCGGGCGCGTTCGGTGGTGACGGTGTCGTGTTCGGCGCGCAGGTGGTGTTGCTGGGCGCGGGCCTGCTGTTGGGCGGTGGTGACGGCGTCGTGCAGCCGGTGGCGCTGGTGGCGGTAGACGCGGGTCAGGGGCTGGAGCACGGCGCGTTCGAGGGCGTCGGCGGCGAGCCGGTCGGCGTTGCAGGCCTCGGTGGAGTAGCGGGCGCGGGTTGAGCAGGTGTAGTAGCGGTAGGTTGTGGTTTTGCCGGTGGCGCGGGTGCCGACCATGGCTGCGTGGCAGTGGGGGCAGTGCAGCAGTCCGCTGAGCAGGAAGTCGCTGGTGGACGGAGTGCAGGTGGTTGGGGTGCGGTGGTCGCGGCGGTGGGTGCGCAGCTGGTGGGCGCGGTCGAAGAGTTCGCGGGTGATCAGCGGGGTGTGGGCCTGGGGCGCGTGGGTGTCGCGGAAGGTGAGTTCGCCGAGGTAGAGGTGGTTGGTGAGCACGGCCAGCACGCTGCGGCCGGACCAGCGGCGTGTGTTGGTGGTGCGATGGCCGCGTTCGTTGAGGGTTGCGGCGATGGCGGTGCTGCCGAGGTGTTGGTCGGTGTAGAGGCGGAAGATCAGGCGGACGACGGCGGCCTCGTGCGGTTCGGGGACGAGGTGGTGGGTGTCGGGGTCGACGGTGTAGCCGTAGGGGCGGCGGCCGCCTTTCCACTGGCCGTTGGCGACTTTGCGTTCGAGTCCGTTGGTGGTGCGGTCGACGATGGTGTCGCGTTCGAATTGAGCGAACATGCCGAGCATTTGCACGAGCATGCGGCCCATGGGGGTGGAGGTGTCGAAGGGTTCGGTGGCCGAGCGGAAGACGACACCGGTTTCTTCGAGTTCTTCCAGCAGGGTGACGATGTCGCCGAGGTTGCGGGAGAAGCGGTCGACGCGGTAGACGAGCAGCACGTCGATGGTGCCGTTGTGCGCGGCGTGTCGGGCTTCGTTCAAGCCGGGGCGGTTGGCGCTCGCGCCGGAAGCGTCGTCGCTGAAGCGGTGCGTCAGTTGCCAGCCGGGCTGGGAGTCGACGTAGGCGCGGAGGCGCTCCTCTTGGGCCTCGGTCGAGTACGGCTGCCGCTCGTCGTCGGTGGAGCGCCGCACGTAGATCCCCACGCGCGCGTGTTCCACCGCGTCGAGCGATGCCGCGGCGCGCTTGCCTGGATGTTTCCGCGAACGAGCCATGAACTGGGGCCTCCCGGTGGTTGCGCTGGTGATCATGTCCGGATGCACGCCCGAGGCCGACGCGTTCGGCGTCTGCTGGACACGGTCTGCCGTGTCGGCCTCATGGTTGTGAGCGCTTCTCGATGCTGTGGTGCCAGCTCTCGAGCAACTGTGCCAACGCCAGGACGGCGTTGTCGTAGCGCTGCGGATCCATGCGTTCGACTTCCGCACGCTCCACGCACCACGACTCCGCTCGGTCTCGACGTTGTTCAGGTTCAGCACGTCGCACGCGACCTCCGTCTGCGCAGGCAGCACTCGTTCGGCTCCGCACACGTGAGCGGCTGCACCGCGTGGGCGGTGAGCTGCGCTCTTCCGGGCGGTTGTCATGAGCTGGGTCTGAGGAACCGTCTCGCATCAGCCCTCTGCGGAGGTCGAAGCGCGGCGGATACCGTAACGCCGGGTTTCCAGCAGCTCGGGGGAGTGGATTCAGGAGGGGACCGATGCCCCCGTGCTCGTCGTACCGCTGTACTTCCGGAGTCGTGCGAGCGCGAGATCGTGGTAGTCGGTGCGCAAGTCGATTCCGACGTACCGGCGGCCGAGCTCACGTGCGGCGACTCCGGTGGTGCCCGATCCGGAGAAGGGGTCGAGCACCGTGCCTCCTCGAACGCTTCCCGCTGCAATGCAGCGCGCAGCCAATTCAACAGGAAACGGGGCAGGGTGCCGTCGTTGCGAAGGCGTGGTGGACATCGTCCACACGTCCCCGAAGTTCGGCGCGCGGTCCTGGATGTCCTCGGGAATGACGACAGCGTCCGGACTGCGCGTGAGCAGGAAGAGCATTTCGTACCGGTTGGAGAACCGTTCTCGGCTCGGGTCGGGCACCGCGTTTGGTTTGTGCCACACGATGGCATTGCGGACGATCCAGCCATGCTCCTGCAACGCGAACACCACCCGCCAGGGGATTCCGCACAGGCTTTTGTGGCGGGTTCCGGGAAAAGCTCGCTCGGAATCGGAGGACAGGCGGTGATAGGCGTAGTTGTCACGCAGGTTGAGCCACAACGTTCCGTCGGGGCGGAGGACACGTGCGAACTCTTCGGCGACTTGCCGCAGGTGGTGCACGTAGTGCTCCAGCGTTGGTTCGAGCCCGCACTGAGCATCGCGAAATCGCGCACAGCACAGGCGGCAGCTCCGGGCCGTGCGGCGTTGGTGCGGCGTGTCCCCACGCGTGTGCTGGCAGGTGCTGTCCCCACCCGTCCAGGTGGCAGTGCCGTAATCGCGATGTGCCCAGTGCGGAGGCGAGGTGACGATGCAGCCGACCGAAGCGGTGGGTAGCGCCGCTGCGGTCTGGAACGCGTCACCGCGGTAGAGGTGAACGCCTGGAATGGATTCGTACAACGAGGGCATGTGACTCCTGGGGCGAGGGCCAATAGGCGGAGCGTGGATCGGCAGGAGGGCGCAAGCACCGAAGCTGCTTCACGCGGGACGTGCTGGGGCGTCCCTGAAGTCCGCGAAGAACGGCCCGATTGGACACGCCACTCGAGAAGGAGCGCGTGATTCATGACACAAAGGTCGTGGCGGTTAGGGACGTGCGGTTTCCCGTCGGGAGCCCTGGTGGGGTCTTCAGCGCCCCGGTGCGTTCGAGAGCGTGCGGGCGCACGGAGCGGGCTGGTAAGCGCGTGTAGGGCTGGTCGCGATCGTCTCGGAAATGCGTCGAGATCCGTTGCCGTGTTCCGACCGGAATAGCCTGCTGGGGCCCAACGGAACAAGGGGCGACTAACACCGCAGCGCATCGAAGCGCGGGCGCAATACGCGTGATCGTAGACGCAGGAGTTGGTTGCTCTTCGTGTTCCGTGGCCTCGCGCTCGTTGGCAGCACTTCTTGGGCGGAGCCGTGCGCCGCGTTGTTCTGCGTCCGGCCCTCTCGGCGGGGTCATTCGACGCCGGTGTGAGAGGAGCGAGACGGCACGCCGCTTGGTTCCCGAGCCCGCGGAGTGGCCCGTGAACTCGCTCGATGCCGTCCGTACCGCGTTCGCGTGGCTGACTGCCGGGGAGCACGGTGGCGGTGGACGGGGAGCGGCGCAGCGAGGAGGCTGCGGCCAGCCCGGTGGTGGAGGTGGACGCTGTCGAACTCCGCCGAAGACGGCCCTATCCGGAAGTTCTCAGGCACTGCAAGAAGCTGCGCGCCGTCGCTCTGCGAGCGACGTCAGTTCGACTCGTTCGCGGTGCGGCCAAGATCGCTCTGTGGCCGCCGGGGACTGTGAAAGACGGGGTACAACCGGCTGGAGGCCGAACACAACGCGCTCGTGGCCGAGCTCGACCAGCTGGAGGGAGCCGAGCGGAGCGAGGAAGCGCCGAACCCGGCGGAGGCCGAGCTGCTGGAGGCCCTGCCGCACCTGGCGGTGAACCTGCACCGCGCACCGCAGGAGCTGCTCGACCGTAGTTTGCTCTCGTGCAGCTCATCGTGCAGGTGCACTACGCCTCGGACGAGGCGGCGACCTGCGAGTAGCTGCCCGACGAACGCATCGAGGCCATCGGCGAAGCCGGGCAGCCTTTACTGACAGTGGCGACAGCACCACGTGTTGTGAGTACAACGTGCCTGTGGCCGCGTGTGCATCCTGTACGTGTTCACGGGTGCGGCTCGTACGGGATGCACACGTGCGCAACGACTTCCGCGGGGGTGCGTCGTCGCTGGAGAGGCCGTTGGTGGTGGTTGCCAAGGTGCCGTTGGAGATGCAGCGCCGGTGGCGTCGGTGAAGATCAGGGGAGTGCTTTGCCGGCTGCTCTTCCGGGGCTGGTGCGCGGTGGACGTGGTGGTGTTTGCGCGGGCGAGGGGTGGGCTTCGAGGTGCTGTTGGAACGTCAGGAAGCTCACGCGTTGGCATGCCAAGCCGGTCGCTTGCTGCAGTGGTGGCGTCTAGCTGATCGCGGTCTCGTGTGTCCAACAGTTTTGCTTCCGGATCTTCATCAGCCCCTACGAGGGTGTCCTGGGCGGCCGTGTGACGCGGCCGCCCAAGCGCGTGTAGGCGTCTACATCGTGCGGCGGAACAGGAGGAGCGTGGCCAGTGCGAGGATCGCCGCGAGAATCGCTGCTACGAGGGACACGGCCTGAATCCCTGAGGTGAAGGCTGTGTTCGCGGCCTCTGCCACCGCGTCGCCGTGGAGGTTGTCGAGGTTCGCTGCACTGGCTGCTGCGCCGGAGAGCGATTCCCGCGCCGCGGCGGCGGTACTGTCCGGCAGGTCGGCGGGCAGCTCGGCAGCGATTCGGTTCTGGTAGACCACCGTGCCGATCGTGCCGAGGACGGCGATTCCCAGTCCGGTTCCGAGTTCGCTCGCGGTCTCGGTGGCCGCTCCTGCAGAGCCGGCTTTGTCCGGCGGCGCTGATCCGACGACGAGGTCTGTGCCCAGGGCGTCGAAGGGGCCACTCCCCAGGTAGAGCATGACCAGCCCCGCGATGACCCACGTGGGTCCGACCGTTACCCCGTAGGCGACCACGAGCAGTCCTGCGCAGGCCGCAAGCAGGCCAGCGGCGATGACGGTGCCCACTGCCCAGCGGTGGGCGGCCATCGGAGCGAGCAACGCGCCGACGATCAGTCCGAGTGCAGCTGGAGCCACGAGAGCGCCGGCCTGCAGTGCATCGAGCCCCTGCGTGGCTTGCAGGTACTGCGGAACGAACAGTGTCAGCCCGCCGACGATCGCCGGCCCAACAGCAAGAGCAACAACGCTGTGGCCACCGAACGGTCGGCCAACAGCTGCAGATCGAACAGCGGGTCCGTCAACCGGTTCTGACGGGCGATGAACGCCACTGCCGCAATGACCCCGATCCCGAGGGCCGTCAGCGTCGTCGAGCTCGCGCCGTCGTGAGCGAGGGCCTTGGTGCTGTAGACCAGAGGCAAGATCGCGGCGAAGAACAACCCAGCACTCGGCAGGTCGAACCGGCCGGAGTCGGCTCGCCGGTGCTCCGGAAGCAGCACCATGCCCGTGGTCAGCAGCACGAGCATCACGGGGACGGCGAGCAGGAACACCGAGCCCCACCAGAAGAACGTGAGCAGCAAGCCGCCCAGAACCGGCCCCATGGCGAAGCCAGTCATGAACGCGCTGGTCCACACCGCGATCGCGGTGTGCCGGCGCTCCGGGGCCGGGAACATCACGTTGATCAACCCGAGGGTCGTGGGCATCAGCGTCGCTCCCGCGACGCCCAGAGCCGCTCGGGAGACGATCAGCATCTCAGCATTCGCCGAGAACGCGGCGATTCCGGAGACCGCCGCGAAAGCGCCGGCTCCGAGCAGCAGGAGGCGGCGCTGCCCGATCCGGTCGCCCAGTCCTCCCATCGTCACCAGGAAGCCCGCGATCATCAGCGGGTAGATGTCAAGAATCCACAGCTCACGCGTGGCGTCCGCACCCAAAGAGGTCGCGATATGCGGCAACGCGAGGTACAGCACGCTCATGTCCAGCGCGAGCACCGCTGTGGGCAGACAGAGGACGACAAGCCCCAGCCACGAGCGAACAACACTTCGCGAACCAGAAACCGTCGAAGAACAGTCGTGATTGGTCACCGAATTCCCTCGGATCATCGAAGCCGGACCGCGAGGCGCGGCACCGGGTGGGTGAAGGGCACGAGATAGCGCCCTATACGGACCCAGCTGGGGCTTCGACGCCGAAAGTGAGCGTCGCGCGAGGTCAAGTTAACCGGAGACGCGCTCTCGGGTCGAAGCACCCGACTGAGCCGCGTAGGTAATCACGACCATCACGAAGTAGGTGTTCCTCCAGAGCACATCGGTGGACAATCGGATTTTGCCAACGATCGCCGACTGAGTCAACTGAGTTGCCGTCACTGCCTGACGATCCGTGCTCGGGTAGTCACCGGCAACGCGCAAACCGTGTACAGCCGCCGGCACCGCTACGACGCGATCATGGCATACCGCCGAACCAATCCCGCGTGTGTCGTGGATCAACCGGTAGCAGCAGACTGCCGATCATCTACGGACGACCCGTACAAGCGCGTCTGTTTGATCGGTCATAGCCCTCGCCACCTGCCGTGCCCCGTGCGAACACAGAAGAAGGCACCTGGTGTGCGTCACCATCCCGCTGGTCGAGGAAGAGCCTGTCCTCGCGCGCTGAAGCCCAGTGGTGGGGCGCTCGAGGATGTTCGAACGCAAGATCGTCGCACCACCAGACTCCCTGCCTCCAGGATCTTCATCCCTCTTCAGCCCCGTCGTACCTGCCCAGTTATAAAAACTCATAACACATTTGATCTTGTGTGTCAGCCTGGTGCGTGAACGTGGTGATCGCGCTTGAAGGAGGAGGTCTCGGCTGGCACGGCGGCGGCCGTGGGAGGTCGCCGACCGCAGGATCGAGGGGCGTTCCGAGGAGGAGGAGCGCATGAAGCGCCTCGCCGGGTTGGGGCCCGAAGACGCGCAGTTCCACGAGCTGTTCCGCCAGCTGGCCGCCAGCATCCGGCGCCACGTCGACGAGGACGAAACGAGCTTCCTGCCCCGCCTGCGGCAGGCATGCTCCTTCGAAGAATTGCAGGACCTCGGCAAGAAGGTGGAGGTCGCCAAGGGCTCTGCCCCCACCCACCCGCACCCGTCGGCGCCGGACAGCTCCCCGCTTAATCTTGTTTCCGACCCCGCGATCGGGATGGTGGACCGCCTGCGGGACTGGTTCTCCGGGCGTTCGAACTCCTCCGGTACGGGGTGACGGGCACCCCCGTCGCCCCGCGCTGCACACCCGGAACCGGTTCCGGCCGCACGTGCCGGGAGACGTCAGCGCACGCGCGATCACCACTATCGCCGGCTCACCTGCCCTGTGGCGCGATCGGCGGCTCACCTGCCCCCCGGGGAGTCTCATCTTCGCCCTGCTGTTCCCGCTGCTCGCGAGCGGTCTCGTGGCTTCCTCCTCCGAGCTCGCGGTGGGGGAGAAAGGCGGCAGCGGCCTGCGCGCCGGCTCGCGGGTCGCGTACACCAGGCCGACCACGCCGGCGACCATCAGCAGCACCGTCGGTGTCATCGAGTTGTCGGTAGCGCTGACCAGCGCTTCGGAGATGAGCGGTCTCGTACCGCCGAACAGCGCAACGGAGATATTGAAGCCCACGGACACGTCTCCGTAGCGCACCAGGGTGGGGAACAGAGCTGGAAGCGTCGACGGCACGGTGCTGCTGAAGCAGATCAGCACCAGACCGATCATCAGGAGACCGAGGAGCACGCCCCACCGGTGACCCAGGGTGGTGATCATGAACGCCGGTTACACGAGCACGATCAAACCCGCACCCCGCGGTGAGCACGGGCAGGCGGACGATCCGGTCGGAGAACCACCCCAGCAGGACAATCAGTTCCATCACCACGACCATGGACGCGAGCACCATCAGCAGTGCCTGCGCGTGGGTGTAGCCGACCTCGGCCGTGAGGTAGGTGGGCATGTAGGTCGTCAGCATGTAGTTCGTGACGTTGAACGCGAGCACGAGCCCGATGCAGATCAGCAGCACGTGCCAGCACGTCGTGAGGAATTCCCGGCATTCTGAGCCGGGCGTTTCTGCTGTTCCTCGTCGCTTTCCTGCTGCTGACCCTCGCCGATCTCACTGCTTTCCTGGTAGGCCGGTGTTGCCTCCAGTCGATACCTGAGGTACAGGCCGATGAGCCCCAATGGCCCGCCGATCGGAGATGGGGTCCGCCACCCCCAGCTGTGCAAGTCCGGATCGGCCAACGTCACCGTGAGCACGCTCACGAGTCCCGCGCCGAGCGAGTAGCCGAGCAGCGTGCCGAACTCCAACCAGCTCGCCATGAACCCGCGACGTTGGTCCGGCGAGTACTCCGCCACGAACGTGCTCGCCCCGCCGTACTCGCCACCGGTGAAACCCCTGCACGAGGCTGAGCACCACCAGCAGCACCGGCGCCCAGATGCCGATCTGCGCGTAACTCGGGGTGAGGCCGATCGCGACGGTGCCGGCCGCCATCGTCAGCATGGTGATGGCCAGTACCCGGCGGCGGCCACCGCCCGCCGCGTCTTCGACTCGGGAACCACATGTACGTCCTCGGTCCGAGGACCTGTGGAGCCTCGGCTGCTTCGCGATTGCGCGTCACCCTCCCGTCGGTACCGACCTCCTGGCCGCCGATGACGTTCTCGGCGCAGGCGATCGATCATCCCGCGCGTGTTCCCCGCCGGTCCGTGCCGCCCCGGCTGGTGGGCAACGGCATCTTCTTTCGTGCCGACGGTCCGTTCCACACCGGTGGCTTTTCGATCAGACCTGTCGGTAAACGCGTGGCCCGCCGGTGTGGTGGTAGGTGTATCGGCACATCTTTCCGGGGTAGTTCCGGGCAGACGGTGACGAGTTGGTGGTTGGAGGGAGCATGCCTGACCAGAACTACCCCCCGGCGCAGCAACAGCCACCACCGGGCAGTTCCGGGGAGATGGAGCCGAACCCGCAGGACGAGATGCGCTCTTACGAAGGTCGGGGACTGCTGGCGGGCAACCGCGCACTGATCACCGGCGGCGACTCCGGGATCGGCCGTGCCGTTGCCGTCGCCTTCGCCAAGGAGGGCGCCGACGTGGCCGTGGTCTACTTCGGCACCTCGGAGAAGGAGGACGCCGAGCACACGGCCCGGCTCGTCGAGCAGGAGGGTCGCACGTGCCTGCGACTGCGCGGCGACCTGGCGTCGGAGGAGTTCTGCGAGCAGGTCGTCGAGCAGGTCAGCGGCGAGCTCGGGGGACTGGACGTCCTGGTCAACCACGCCGGGACGCAGGCGACTGCGACCGATCTGCAAGACGTGAGCACCGCGGCGTTCGACCGCACGTTCAAGATCAACGTTTACGGCACCTTCTGGATCACCCGGGCCGCTCTGGCGCACCTGCACACGCCGGCGTCGATCATCAACACCGGTTCGGTGAACGGATTGCGCGGGAACAAGTCCATGATGGACTACGCTGCGAGCAAGGCCGCGGTCCACGCGTTCACGAAGTCGTTGGCGCAGTCGCTGGCGCAAAGCGGTGTTCGGGTGAACTGCGTGGCACCCGGTCCGGTGTGGACTCCGCTGATCCCGTCCACGTTCCCGGAGGAGAAGGTGGAAGGTTTCGGAACGCAGTCCCCCATGGGGCGCATGGCCCACCCGGACGAGATCGCGCCCTCGTACGTGTTCTTCGCCTCGGACCAGCTCTCCAGCTTCTACACCGGAGAGGTCTTCGCACCGGTGGGCGGTGAAACCCACCCGGGTTGAGCGTCGGCACGGCCGAATGCCGCCAGTAGCTGGCCGCCGGACGTACAAAGACTTCGGTTGATCGCGGCTGCAACGCCGTAACCGAAAAGGAACGTAAACGCGGCAGGCAGCTCCAGGCCCGGGGCTGAGCAGTTCCGAGAAGTGACCTCGCTTCAGCGTGCCGGGCACGACCGGCGCTGCCACTGGCCGAGCACCGCCGCCGTCGTGCAGGCGTAGGCCGCGTGCGGGACCAGGTCGCTGGCCCACGAGTCCAGTGACCACTCGCGTGGGTCGCTCACTCCCATCGCTGCCATGGGCACGACCGTGCCCGCGTTCGCGGCAACACCGGCGACCACGGCCGTGGAGACGGGACCGGTCCCGTAGCAGTGCCGCACCAGGCCGGTCAGACCGCCAGCCGCCACCCCTGAAGCGATGCCGAGCAGCGCGCCGAGGCCGGAACGCCTGTTCCCGCCGACTTCCGAGTCGGCCCGGTCCAACGAGCACCCGCTGAACCGCTCGAGGCGGCGCACCGTCTCCTCCGGCGTCGTGCTGGCGGGACGTCCGCGCACTGCCATGTCCGCGTACGTCGCCAGGTTCAGCGCGGTGGTCCCCGCCGCACCGGCGGCGGCACCGCGCAGCACCGAACGTGTCACACCCACTGCTGTCCTCCGGGCTGCGAGTGGTCGTGCAAAGGGGGCGGGTCGATGGGCACCTTCGCTCGTCACCCGTTCTCCTGGCCGAGCCGCTGGTGCAGCATCCTCTTGCCCTGCTCGCCGGCCCTGCGGTTGTTCTCCTGGATCGCCTTAAACCACTCGGCCAGCTCGGTGTCCCCCTCGCGCTGGGCGTCCTCGATGTAGGACTCGAGCATCCACACGTTCTGCAGCGACAGCTGGAGCACCGTCAGCAAGTTGTAGTTCTTGTCCTTGGCCGGCGACTGCATGTTCGTCATCGTCGATCCCCCGCAACTTCTGCGCTTCGAAGTGCATTCCTGTTCGGCACCGGGGAGGCCTGATCGGTGGCCTCGGCCGGCAAGGGCGTGCCCGCAGCTTCTGCGGGAACGCCCGCAAACTCCGCGAGAGCGCCAAACCGCCCTGATCGGGCGGTACCTCGGGCCGTTTTCGGCAAGGCGTGCGACGAAAGCTGGTGCCTGGCGCGCTCGCGGTGTGCGCACCCGTAACGCCGAGCTCATCGCACTTCCTCCATGAAGAGGATGTCCACAACGCGCGTTCACCTAAACGTCCACGATGGTGGTGCCTGGTGTGCGGTCGAGCGAAGGAGGCAGCCCCTCCTTCGCTCGGCCGCACACGCCTGCGCAGTGCGGAAGGCGAAACCGCGATCCGCGGCGGGACGCTCCTGCCGGTGGATCGTTCCAGAAGCTCGTCCGGCGGAGGCGTCCCGGCGCATCACGGGTGCTGGCCGGGCGTTGTGCATCCGGAGTGTGCTGCGCAGCAACGCTTCGTGCTACTGAGCCTTGCTGCCCGAGGCTCGTTTCGCCAGCCGCTCGCGTTGCGGGGCGACGGTGTACTGCGGATCGCGCGCCGAGGCCATACCCGCCTCGAACGCTCCGAACCGGGTGCACACGGCACCGGCGGTGAGGCTCAGGCCGGCCAGCGCCGACAGCGAGCGGCTGCGCCCGGCGAAGGCCGCGGCGATGCCGCCGACCGCGGTGCAGGTCCGCGCGATGCGCATCAGCTTTCCCGCCCGGCCGTGCTGATAGGCCTGACCGGCCAGCCCGATGCGCTTTTCCATCAGCGTTTCCGCGGCGATCTCCAGTCCTGCTCCACCAGCGGCCAGCTTGCGGGCCGGGCCGGCCTCGCCGACCGGGACGGCCACCAGGGCCACCGCCGCCCCGCTGGTCAGTGCGCTGCCGGCGAAGACGAACGGCAATTCGCGATGGCCTTCGTGCCAGGCGGGCACGGCGGTGTCGGCGAGCAGGACCGCCGTGTACGTGAGCATCGCGGGTGCCAGCACGCAACCGGCTGCTCCGCTGACCCGGCCCAGCAGTGGCAGCAGCCCCGTGACCTCGCTGGCCGCTGTCGCCGCGGTGAGCCCCGAGAACGGAGCCAGAATCCAGGAACCAACGCTCAACGGGGAGGTCGGTTTGAACACGCGGAGCATGTTGAGGAACCGTTCGGGGCGGCCGAGATCGTGGATCAGCGCTCCGACGCTGGCCAGCGACCCCGCGCTCGCGGCTATCCGCCCGACCCGCCGCAGCCGGGAACGTCCCGTCCAGGCGGCGAGTTCGCCCACCAGCGAGGACGCGCCCGCCGTGCCACCCAGGTACAGGTAGGCGGGCACGTCCGGCACCTTCCACACCGGCGGTTTGATCACCGGACGTCCGTAGTAGGACGTGAACTGCGCATCCGGAACAGTGGCCTGCTCCCCCTGCCGGGAGGGCCTGCGGCGAGGTTCGCCGCCGGGGCTCCGCTCGTTCACCGGCGACCCCCTGCGAACGCGAGCGCCACGCCCACCGTCGCGACCGCTGCGGCAGCTCCGGCCGCCGCCCACATCGACGGCAGGTCCCGCGTCGTGACCACCGGGTCCGGTGGCAGCCCGTACACCTCAGGCTCGTCGAGCAGCAGGAAGAACGCCCCGTCACCACCGACACCATCGGTCGGCTCGTGGCCGTACAAACGCGCCTCGGTGACGCCGCGTTCCTGCAACGTCTGCACCCGTTCGGCGGCACGCTCCCGCAGTTCGTCCAGCGGTCCGTACTGGATGGAGTTGGTCGGGCACGCCTTGGCGCAGGCAGGTTCGAGCCCGTCGGACAACCGGTCGTAGCACAGCGTGCACTTGAACACCCGGCCGTCGTCCGGACGCTGGTCGATGACGCCGTACGGGCAGGCCGGCACGCAGTAGCCGCAGCCGTTGCAGATGTCCTCCTGCACGACGACGGTGCCGTACTCGGTGCGGAACAGCGACCCCGTCGGGCAGACGTCCAAGCAGGCGGCGTGCGTGCAGTGCTTGCACACGTCCGAGGACATCAGCCAGCGCACTTCGCGGTCATCTTGCAGAGCTCCTTGCGCACCCGGCGTGACGGGTGGGCCGACGCCGGGCATGCCCAGGTCGGCGCCGCGCGTGCCCGCGACCTCCTCCGCAGTGCTGCTCACCGGTGTGGGCGAGCCCTCTTCCGCACCGGCGCTGCGCGCCGCGGAGAGCGAACCGAGCAGGTCGGCGTCCTCGTGGATCGGCACGCTCTGCTCGATGAAGGCCACGTGCCGCCAACTGTTCGCTCCGAGTTCGGTGGTGTTGTCGTAGGACATCCCGGTCATGTCGAGCACGTCGCCCGGAACCAGGTTCCACTCCTTGCAGGCAACCTCGCAGGCTTTGCACCCGATGCAGACGCTGGTGTCGGTGAAGAAGCCCATCCGGGGCTGAGGGGCTTCGTATCCTGCTTCGGCCGGGTCCTCGAGCGGCCCGGCCGAACGCTCGTAGGTCGTGTACGTCCCGTCCGTCACGGTGCGGTCCCTTCGGTTCCGGTTTCCGGTTCGATCCCCGCCCGACGGCGGTAGTCGGCCACGAACGCGGGCAACTCGGGCCCGCGCGGCCGTCGCCCGGGGCGGATGTCGCAGGTCGCGGCCTTGCTCTCCTGGATGTGCACGTTGGGGTCCAGCACCGCGGACAGCAGCTCGTTGGCTCCGTCTCCGGTGCTGAGCCCGTTCGCACCCCAGTGGTAAGGCAGGCCGACCTGTTCCACTGGACGTCCGTGCACGGTCAACGTCCGCATCCGGTCGGTGACCACCACGCGCGCCTCCACCGCGGTGCGGGCGGTCACGATCGTCGCCCAACCGAGGTGCTCCAGCTCGCGCTCGGCGGCCAGTCGCGGCGAGATCTCGCAGAAGAACTCGGGTTGCAGCTCCGACAGGTAGGGGAGGGTGCGGCTCATCCCGCCCGCGGTGTGGTGCTCGGTGAGGCGGTAGGTGGTGAACACGTACGGAAAGACCTCGATCGAGGCGTTGGTGTGGGGTTGGTACGGGTTGCTGCGGTGCTGGATCTCCTCCCGGGTCGGATTCGCCTGCTGCCCGTAGAGCGGGTTGTCGAAGGGCGACTCGAACGCTTCGTAGTGCGTGGGCATCGGCCCGTCGGCAAGACCGCTCGGCACGTAGAGCCAGGCGCGCCCGTCGGTCTGCATGATGAACGGGTCCGTGCCGGCGATGGCGTCCTCGGACCGGGCCCCGGACGGCGGGGTGTAGTCCGGGGACTTGTTCCGCTCGAAATCCGGGTTGTCGTGCCCGATCCAACTACCCTGCTCCTCGTCCCACCAGACGTAGGCCTTGCGCTCGCTCCACGGTCGTCCCTGCGGGTCGGCCGAGGCGCGGTTGTACAGGATGCGCCGGTTCAACGGCCACGCCCAGGCCCATTCCGGTGCCACCCACGACTGCTCCCGCCCGGGCTTGCGCCGCGCCGTCTGGTTCACCTCGTCGGCGTAGGACCCGCAGTAGATCCAACACCCGCAGGCCGTGGAGCCGTCGTCCTCGAGCTGTGTGTACGACGACAACGCGTCGTTGTTGGCGTCCCAGCCGCTGATCTCCCGCAGCACCGCTTCGGCGTCGGGCTCGGCGATGTCCCCCCGCGCGGGGTAGTTCCACCGCAGCTGCAGCAGCGGGAGGTCCCGCTCGCGCTGCTCGGCGGTGCGTTCGTGCTGGCGCTGTTCGAGCTTTTCCCGGATGCGACGTCCGAGGTGGTAGTAGAACCACAGATCGCTGCGGCAATCCCCCTGCGGTTGCACGGCCTGGTGGTGCCACTGCAGCAGCCGCTGCGTGTTGGTGAAGCTGCCGTCCTTCTCCGTGTGCGAGGCGGCCGGCAGGAAGAAGACCTCGGTGCCGATCTCCTCGGTGCGCAACTCACCGGTTTCGATCTCGGGCCCGTTCCTCCAGAACGTGGCCGACTCAATCATGTTCAGGTCCCGCACCACGAGCCAGTCGAGGTTGGCCAGCCCCAGTCGCTGCATCTTGGCGTTGGCCGACCCCACGGCCGGGTTCTCGCCGACGAGGAAGTACCCCCTGACCTTGCCCTCGATCTGGTCGACCACGGTCTGGTAACTGCTGTGGTCCCCCGTCAGCCGCGGCAGGTAGTCGAAGCAGAAGTCGTTCTCAGCCGTCGCGTGCTCACCCCACCACGCTTTGAGCAGGCTCACCACGTAGTCCTGCATGTTGCCCCAGAAGCCGGTGCTGCCGGAGTCGGCTTCGACGAAGGCGGACAGGTCTTGCTGGAACTCCGCGTGGGGCATCGGAATGTAGCCCGGAAGGAGGTTGAACAACGTCGGGATGTCGGTGGAACCCTGGATGCTCGCGTGTCCGCGCAGCGCGAGGATCCCACCGCCCGGCCTTCCGACGTTGCCCAGCAGGGCCTGCAGGATCGAGGCGGTGCGGATGTACTGCGCGCCCACGGTGTGCTGGGTCCATCCGACCGAGTAGACGAACGCGCTCGTGCGCTCGCGCCCCGAGTTGGCCACCAGCGCCTCGGCCACGGCGCGGAACTGCTCGCGGGAGATGCCGCACGTGTGCTCGACGAGCTCGGGCGTGTAGCGCGCGAAGTGGCGTTTGAGGATCTGGTACACGCAACGCGGGTGCTGCAGGCTCTCGTCGAGCTCCGGCTTGCCCGCTATCGGCGGCCCGCCGGAACCCACGCTTTCGGCGTGCGCGCTCGCCTTGTGCGCATGCCCCCTGGTCTCCTGCGGCTGCTCGCCCTCCTCCCCGTCAACGTCCTCAGCTCTGTGCCGCTTGCCCGCTGCGGGTGCCGCCACGGCCCCCTCGTACTGCCAGCTCGACGTGTCGTAGTGCATGTCGTCGGGGTCGTATCCCGAGAAGAGCCCGTCGAGGTCCTCGGTGTCGGCGAAATCCTCGCGCACGATCGCCGCCGCGTTGGTGTAGGCGACGAGGTAGTCGTGGAAGGCGCGGTCGCCTTCCAGCACGTAGTTGACGAGCGCGCCGAGGAAGGCGATGTCGCTCCCCGCCCGCAGCGGAAGGTGCATGTCAGCGAGGGCGGAGGTGCGGGTGAACCGCGGGTCGACGTGGATGACCGTCGCACCGCGCTCCTTGGCCTCCATGACCCACTGGAACCCGACCGGATGGCACTCGGCCATGTTCGAACCCTCGATGATGATGCAGTCGGAGTTCTGCAGGTCTTGCTGGAAGGTCGTGGCCCCTCCCCGGCCGAAGGAGGTTCCCAGACCGGGAACCGTGGAGGAGTGTCAAATGCGGGCCTGGTTCTCGACCTGGACCGCGCCGAGGGCGGTGTAGAGCTTCTTCATGAGGTAGTTCTCCTCGTTGTCGAGGGTCGCACCTCCCAAGCTCGCGATGCCCATCGTCCGACGCCGACGCCGCCCGTAGGGGCCGCGTTCCTCCCAGGTCTCGTCGCGAGTGGCGATCACCCGCTCCGCGATCATGTCCAGGGCCGTGTCGAGGTCGAGATCCTCCCACTCGGTGCCGTGAGGCCGCCGGTAACGGACCGAGAGCTGCCGCGTGGGCGAATTGACCAGTTGCTCGCTCGCGGCGCCCTTGGGACACAACCGCCCGCGTGAGATCGGGCTGTCGGGATCCCCCTCGATCTGGGTCACCCGATCATCTTTCGAGTACACCAACTGTCCACAACCGACCGCGCAGTACGGGCACACCGATCGCGTGACCTGGTCGGCGCTTTCCGTCCTCGACGAAAGCTGACGGGTGCGTTCCGACTGCGCCGCTGCGCCCCTGCCCCAGGCGTCGCGGCCGGTGAGCTGACGCAGGAGAGGCCAAGACGTGAACCAATTGCCCAACGGTCACCTCCCGAAACGCCACGGTTCCGCTGCCATCGTGCTGGCCTGAACAGCGGTACGCAAATCGGGAGGACTCATCACTGGCCTACACCACCTGCAACCTCGTTGAAGAGGTGGTGGTCGAGCGCAGGCGCAGCGCCGGAATCGGCGATCAGCAGGTGCTCGAGGCGATGGCGACCGTCTCCCCGGGACGATTCATCTCCGGCGAGCACGCTGGCCAGGTCCACAGCGAGCGGACGCTGCCGATCGAGGCCGAGCAGACGATCTCGCCCCCTCATATCTGTCGCCATGATGACCACGGGTCTGGGACTGGCAGGCAGCGAGAACGTTCTCGAAATCGGCAACCCTGGTCGAGGACGTGCCCACGGGACTCGACTCCTCAACTCGCCGAGGCCGACCCCCTCTTCTGTCTCCTCGGCACTTGCGGGTGGGCGAGCTCGTCCGGTTCCGCCGCGGGCAACGGGAACACCTCTCATCAGCGATCTTCGTGCCCCTGATAGCTGATCGACAACCCGCTCAGACGAGGGTGCCTGTCCCAGGCTTACACGACTTGCACCGGGCGCACCGACGCTTGCCCGCGCGAGTGTGCCCTTTCAGCGAGCCGAAGAAGTTCTGATACGCCGCATCAGCGTCGCGGACAGTCTGTTAAAACACGGTGTTCGAGCACTCCGCCAGCCGCCGCGCTCCTCGGTGCACTTCGCCTCAGTGATCAGCCGTTTCTGCAACCCGGTGCCGGTTGGGAACTTCTCGCCAGCCTGGTAGGCGTCGGCGGGGACGCGCACGCGTCGTTATAGGCCACGCAGGCATTATCGAACGCCTGGGCAAGTGCTTGCCGCTGGGCTTCACCCGGGTAGAGCCGCTAACGGTACCGCAGCTACACAGCTGATCATTTCCTTCGTTGAGCACTGTCGCATGTAGCTCTGGAGGGCCGTTATGGACCGGCAATCGACTAACCGGACACCGAGCTCGTCCAATACCACCTGAGCCGGCCCGTAAGCTCCGCAGCCAGGCGGGATCCGATCTGCGTGGACATGTCCGGTTCGGCGAGTCTTCCGAAGACCTGGGCACCGCCGCCTTCACGCGCTCGCGCGTTCTCGTCATCACGTTGATCACCTCGCTGCACAGGACCCCGGTCATGGCTCGAGCAGGACCTTGATGGCTCCGTCCTGCTTGCGCTGAAACATGTCGTAACCGTGCGGGGCCTTTGCCAGGGGAATCCGGTGGGTGGCCAGATCGTCGACCCCCAGCGGATCCGACTCGTCGCTCACGAGCGGCATTACGTCGGGGATCCACCGCTTGACGTGCGCCTGCCCCATGGCCAGACGGAGGCCCTTGTCGAACATGATCAGCATCGGTACCGGATCGGCCGCTCCGCCGTAGACGCCGCTCAGCGAGATCGTCCCGCCCCGGCGCACGGAATCGATGCACTGGTAGAGCACCGCGAGCCGGTCGACCCCCACCTTGGACATCAGCGGTTCGGACAACGCATCGGGCAGCAAGCCGGCCCCCTTCTGCGCCATCGCCGCCATCGGCGACCCGTGGGCCTCCATGCCGACGGCGTCGATCACCGAATCCGCCCCGCGACCGCTGGTGCGCTCGCGCACCGCTTCGGCGACGTCATCGTGCTGAGCGGCGTCGATGGTGTCAACGCCGTGCCGTCGAGCCATCTGCAACCGTTCAGGAACCCGATCGATGCCGACGGCTCGAAACCCGTGGTGCTGAGCGATCCGGGTGCTCATCTGGCCGATAGGACCGAGACCGAAGACGGCGACCGAGCCATCTTTGGGGACGTCGGCATACTCAACCGCCTGCCAGGCGGTGGGCAATACGTCGGAGAGGTAGACGAACCGCTCATCCGGCGGGCCTTTCGGGACCTTGATCGGGCCGAAATGGGCTTGCGGAACCCGCAGGTACTCGGCCTGCGCGCCCGGAACACTGCCGTAGAGCTTGGTGTAGCCGAGCAGCGCAGCCCCGCTGCCCTGCTCGCGCACCTGGGTGGTCTCGCACTGTGCGAACAGACCGCGCTCGCACATCCAACAGTGCCCGCAGGAAATGTTGAACGGCACCACCACGCGATCGCCCCGCGAGATGTGGGTGACAGCCGCTCCGGTCTCCTCCACCACGCCCATCGGCTCATGGCCGAGGACCTCGCCGGGTTCGAGGAAGGGGGCGAGAACTTCGTACAGGTGCAGGTCCGATCCGCAGATGCCGCTGCTGGTGACCCGGATGATCGCATCAGTATCGTGGTGCAGCTCCGGATCGGGCACGTCGTCAATCCGCACGTCGCGCGGACCCTGCCACGTCAGTGCCTTCACTGCCACCTCCCCGGCCGGCCTCGTCTGTTGACGTCGGAATAACCGGTGCTCCCCTGGTACAAAACCTCGGCTCTGCCGGGCAGGTGTTTGTGCTGAGCGGGCGGGAGGCGGTTCGAACCGGCCCCGGGAGGCCTCCACGGCAGCTTCTGGAGCTGATCTGCGCGAGCGGCCACATCGGCTCGAGCGCTCGAGGCGCTTCGCGTCTGCGAACTCGAACGGGTTGTCGCACTCTCGCACCATGATCCACTGATTTCGAACGCGAAGACTCCCTGCCAGAGAACCGATGCCCGCCACGAACCTGGCGGACCCCTTCACCGCAGCGGACACGGTGACCTACCTGAGCTGGCTGTTTCAGCCCATCCGCGCTCCGGCCTACGGGCCCGGTCCGGCATGCAACCGGTAACCTGAGCCAGCTTCCACGCGCGGGCCGTCCTCTGCGTGCAGCCGCAAGAAGGCCTACCTGGAATGTTGTCTCGACCCTTCGAGCGGTGGTATCCCGGCGTCCGTTGATGTGGATGCGAAGGGCGTTTTGCTTCAACTCACAATCCGCCGAGAAGCGGCCGCGCCGCGCTCGTGGACTTCAGCATCAGCAGCCACGGCACACGGTCGCACGCACGTCCGCTCTGACGGCCGGTCGATCACCAGCGAGCCGACGTCCTCATCTATCGATGTTGGCCCGGCGCAGCACCGGGCCAACACGACGAGCGTCGCCGAGGCAATAGCACCGAAAGAGCAGAGCGGTGGCCAGGCACAGGCCGACGCCGCCGATCAGCAGCCCACAGCCGATCTCGGTCAGTCAGCGTGCCGAGGCGCCCCCAACCGTGGTTCGGGCAGCATGCATGATTCCAGCTCGCGAGTCAGCACCGATTCTCGGCGCGCCAGCAGGCCGCCAGCAGCATGGGTCTGAGCTGTTTCGCCGAACGCACTTCCCCCGGCGAAATCAACCGCCTCGGTTGGACAGAGCATCGCGCAACCGGTCGACCAACCCGACGCCCGGGTCCAGGATGGTGTTGGCGGGCGGGCGGTCTGGTGCCGCCGGGTGCGGGCGGGTCGGCGCGGATTCTTTGGCCTGCGTGATCTTGGTGCCCAGGTCCAATAGCTGGTTGGCGTCGCAGGCCTGCTGCAGGCGCGGGAAGAGATCACGCTCCTCATCCTGCACGTGGTGGCGGATGGCGCCGATGAGGTTGCGCACCATGCCGTCGAACTCGGGGTCGGTCACGTCGGCGCCCTCGAGCCGCTTCATCAGATCCTCGGCCTCCGCGTGCTCCTGGATCTCGTGATCGGCGATCTCGTCGCCGTCCGGCAAGGCCTCCCGCGCTGCGGGGTACAGGTAGTGCTCCTCGGCCACCGAGTGACGCACCAGCTCGGTGATGATGTGATCGACGAGCTCGCGGCGCTGTTCGTTGGAGAGCCCACCGTTCTCGTAGTCGGTGAAGGCCTCGTCGACCTCTCGGTGGTCGGTGGTCAGGACGTCGACGACGTCGCCCTTCTGACTGGTCGCGTGCACCATCGAATGCTCCTTTGCAGAGAGAGGGTGCCCGTCAGGGCGGGTGAGGGTCGGTTCGGCAGATGGAAGACCACCCGCCGCGAATTACCCGACCAGGGCGCCAGTAAACCCACTCGTCCTGTATCTCTTGTTTTCCGCCGCGGTGAGGATTAATCGTCGCGCCCGGCGGGAAACCGCGTCTGGGCCCCTTCGAACCGACGCACCGGAGGCGTGCATGCAGCGGGACCAGAGCCAGAAGCACCCGAGGAGCACCGAGGAAACCGCGGAGGCCGAGCCCCAGGTGCAGGGGCGGGAGCGCAGCGACGTGCTCGACGATGCGACCGACGACGTGCTCGACGAGATCGACGATGTCCTCGAGGATTCGCCTGAGGAGTTCGTCCGGTCCTATGTGCAGAAGGGTGGGCAATGACCCGGCGCCTGTTCGGTCGGTTCACCGTCCCGGCGGCACGCGCCGACCGCTGAGGAGGCCTCACACCAGGTCACCAGGTCGCGCGGGGGTCCTCGGACCACCGTTGCGGCAGAACACCCGCCGATCCTCGGCGTAGGCGTCGAGCGCGGCACGCAACACGAACTCCGTCGAAGTGGAGCTCAACGTGGTGCGGGTGACCGCCCATACGCCACGGCTGAACCGCTTCTTCCGCTCGATGTGGCCGCCGTACCGAGATGAAGTCGTCGACGACTCGGCTGTAGGCCTCCTCGGCGTGTCGTTCGACGTGCAGGCCGATGTCGTCGAAGTGCAGCAAGCCCAAAACCTTCATCATTTCCAGTGGCGGACCGTACCGTACTCGATCAGGTTGCGGCTGGCCCGCCAGCGCTGCTCGCCCGGCTCGATCTGCTGCGAGCTGATCTCCGGTGCTCCCTCGGGTTCACCGAACAGTTCGGCGGGCAATTCCTGGGCCTCCGCGGGGCGCACTGGCAGCTCGGTCTCGCTCTCGCCGAGGTGGACGGTCATCCGCACCGGTTCGGGTGGCGACCCAGGCCAGTGGCCAGTACGAGGTGGAGAGCGCCATCTGGATCCGATTCCCGGCGGGGAACACCAGTGCGGCTCCGTGCAGTCGCAGCTGAACCCGTTGTCGCGTGCCGGGTTCCAGCTGCTTCGACTTGGTGTGGGCGTCGCGGGGCGTGAGGTTGAGCAACCCGTAGGTCATGCGGGTGACGTGACCCTCGAGGGGTCACGTAGGAGAGCCGGGCGGCCAGCATTGCCACCGGTCGGTCTAGCTCGAAGCGCAGGCATCGAGGATTCGACGCGCGTTCGATTTGAAGGCCCCGACGCCGGGAAACCGGATGGCGACGGAACAATCTCCCACGCGGAACGAGGTGAGCGTTGATGACCCGGCCACCCGACCCCGAGCGAGTGGGACCCTTCCTGCAGGACGTGGAGTACCCGATCAGCAAGGCGGAGTTAGTGCACATGGCCGAACGCAGCGACGTCGACCGCGAGGTGCTCCGCGCCGTGCTCATCGTCCCCGATCGCATTTATCAGACCCAGGAGGAAGTGCGCGAGGAGGTCGCTCTCGGCAGCTGACCTCGGCAGCCGACTCACTGATGTTTGCTGATCATGTTGTGGGTTATGTCGGGGGTATGCAGGCAGGGAAAGCGACAGCGGTGTTCTTGCCCGCGAAGCTGCGCATGGAGCGTGATCTGTTCAAGCGAGTCATGAGCCTTCTGGGTGAGGGAATCGGGGCAGTGGCCCGCTACCGCTTCGCCTGCTCCCAGAAGGTCGACGGCTCCCCGGTAATGGCCGCTTGCCGAGCCGTCGGAGTGTCGACCTCGGCCTACGGCGACTGGCGACGAGCCCCAGCTCCGGGAACCGACTCCTGCTCAGCAGGCCGAGGTCGACCTGGTCGCCGAGATCCATTCGGTGCACGAAGCCTCCGGTGCTACCTACGGCTCACCCCGCGTGTATGCCGAACTGCGCCACCGGGGCCGGGTGGTCAACCGCATGCGTGTGGAACGGTTGATGCGGGCTCACGACCTCGTCGGTGAACCCGCGCAAGCGGGTGCGCACCACGGCCCCTTCCGCGCAGCCGGAACCCGCCCCGGACCTGCTCGGGCGTGACTTCACACCCTGGCTTCCGGACCAACGGTGGGCCGGCGACATCACCTACGCCCCCACCGACGAGGGCTGGTTGTACCTGGCCGCTGTGCTCGATGTCGGCTCGCGCCGGGTGCTGGGCCATGCCGTGGTCAACGCTTCATCACCCCGCCGGGGCTGGACCCCAACAACCACAACCTGATCGGAAAGACTCGGGCAGGTGTACCAGCACTCCGTGGCACCTCTGGTTCCCGTCGGATCCACGCTGAGCCGCGCTTGGGCCACGGGGCGGTGGAGGTGCTCATGCGCCGGGCCGGGGTATCCGGCCGCCGTGGTAGCGGCGAGCGAAGTCGGACCAGACCGCGACCGACCTGGTCGATCGCGAATTCGCCCGGAGTGCACGAACTCGCTTTGGGTTACCGATTCCGAGCACGAAGCGCTCCGCGGCCTGCACGCTGGCCGTGGCGGTAGCGTGAGCGATGATCGCGGGGTGGATGCGGATGGCCGGGCAGGTCACGGCCGTGGTGAGCGGCAGTGATGTCGCTTGGGAGAGCGTGTCGATCACCGACCAGACGAAGGGGCTGTTGCCCTGGGCATGCAGCCAGGAGTGGAAGTGATTGGAGTTTCACGGCCCGCAGAACCGGACTGCTCGGCGAACTGCGCCTGCCGCACGAGCTCGGCGAGGTTGAACTCCTCGGTGGCGAGGCAGTAACCGATGCGCACCGCGGTCCTCCCTGGTCGCTGCTCGGGGCGGAGGTTGAAGCAGCCACGCGTGGTACACCCCACGTGAACGTCGGCCGCATGCGGTCCCGACCGCGACCGGCTCCGGCCGCAGGCGAGCGTGGTTCGGCCGCACAGCTGCTCGGCAGGCCGGTCGGCTCCGGGGCGAATCGAGCGGTGCCGGCCGAAGCACCGCGCACCTGGCGGACCTCGCGGCCAGCTGCCGTGGGTGCCCGCACGGTTGACGCACGGGGGCCGCCGGTGGTGAGGACTCCCTCAGGGACCCGGGGGCTGCGAGGTGTCGTCGGACGAACCGGGCCGACCCGTCGGGTCCGCGGTCCCGACGTCCCCTGAACGGGATTCGGCGAGCTCGTCGGTCACTAGGACGCCCGTGGACCCGCTCCGGTACGCGGCACGTCCGACGAGGTGCCCGGCGATGGGCGTGACGAGCATCAGGAATGCGAGGGTGAGGGCGGCTTTCACCACGGCGTCCGGTTCCGGGTGCAGGACGATGACGCCTGCCATGGAGAACATCAAACCGAGAGTGCTCGCCTTGGTCGTCATCCCCAGGCGCGCGAGGGCATCGTGCAGCCGCAACAGCCCGATGGCCGCGAGCAGGCACAGCAGCGCACCGAGCGTGGCGAGTCCCGTTCCGAGCCAGATCACGATTCCGTCGATCCTTCCGCATCGGCGCGGTCGAGCAGGCTGGCCAGTGATGCCGTAGCGATGAATTGGAGCAGGGCGGCGATCAGCGCAACGGTGAGGACGTGCGAAGAATCCAGCAACGCAGCGAGGAGACCGATCGCGGCCAGCAGCACCACGAGCGCGAGCTCCGCGGCGACCACCCGATCGGCCAGGGAGGGGCCCGTCGCTATGCGTACGAGGCTGAGCGCGAACGCGACGGCGAGGATGCCGAGGGGGACGTCGACGGGGTTCATGTCGCGACCTCCAGCACTTTGCTCTGCAGCGCCATGATGTCGGTCCGCATCTGCTCGAGCGGACGCGTGGTGAGCAGGTGGACGTAGATCTCGGAGCGGTCGTCCGCCACTTCGAGGGTGGTGGTGCCAGGGGAGAGGGTGATGAGGTTGGCCAGCGCCGTGAGGAGCCACGGATTGCCGGTGCGCAGTGGTATCGCGATCACAGCGGTTTCGGCCGTGCGCGGGGTGATCACCATGCGGGCCAGTTCGAAGTTCGCCCTCACGAGTTGTCCGAAGTAGAACGCCGTCAAGATCGTCACGTTCGCGGCTCTTCTCAGCAGAACGTTCAAGAACCGAGCACCTCCTGCGCATATCCGGCGGGGTCTACCAGTACCTCAGCTGCGGCGTTCGAGATCGTGAGCAACCCGCCCGGCGCGATCCCCACCGCGACGACGCCGACGACAACGGCAGCGACGGCTGCGACACCGACATTGGGACGTGGCCAGCGTTCCGTCGTCGCGTTGGTCCTTCCGCCCTCCTGGATCGCGCACTGCCACAACGGCAGCAGTGCTGCGAGGGTGAGCGCCGAGGAGACCAGCATGGCTGCTACGACCGCGAACGCCCCGTCTTCCACGGCGGCCAACATGATCAACATCTTGCCGACGAATCCCGACAGTGGTGGAAAACCCACCAGGGACAGGGCGAGCACGGCGAAGCTCGCTGCGGCGACTCCGCCCATCACGCGGGACCTGTGGAGGTGGAGGAAGAGGTATGCCAGTACGATGGTGGCCTTGACCAGTACGTCCTGCAGTACGAAGAAGACTCCGGCGGCGACGCCGGCGGTGGTGCCGAGGCCGAAACCGACGGCCATGAATCCCACCTGGGTCGTGATCACGAGCGCGAGCACGCGGTCGTGGTCCGTCGCCGCGATGGCGGCCAGCGCAGTCAACGCCAACGTCGCCGCCGCTGCGACCAGCGTTGCTGTCCGCAGCACTTCGGAATCTCCGAAGCCGAGCAGGACCACGCGGTAGAGCGCTGCGATTCCCAGAGTGGTCAACGTGCCCGCGAACAGGGCCATGGTGGTGCGCTGAGTTGCGGGATAGCCGACGACGAGCCACCCGGAGAACGGCAGCAACCCGGCCTTCAGCGCGAACGCGATGAGCAGGAGGACGGCACCGGGCATCGCACCGGGGCCGGTCGACTGCTCCGCCAACAGCGCCAGGTTCACGGTTCCGGTCGCCGCGAACACGGCGGCGACACCGGTGAGGAGCAGCACGGTGCCGATGAGGTTCGCGGTGATGTAGACGATGCCGGCTCGCAGCTGCCGGAACCCGCTGCGGAGGACCAACATGACGTAACTGGCGATCAGCACGACCTCGAACAGCACGAACAGGTTGAACAGGTCCCCCGCGAGGAAGCTCCCGCACGAGCCACCGATCAGGATGAGCAGCACGGGGTGCAGCAGGGGGTGGTGGTCGTCGCTGGTGCCCCACATCGCGCTGACCACCACGACGGCGAGCAGTCCGGTGGCGGTCGCGGCGGCGGCACCGAACGGGTCGGCCGTCAGCGCGATACCGGCGAGTGCGCCGTCTGCGCCGACGCTCGTGTGCACCACGCCGGAGCGCAGGGCTCGCCGCGTGAGGAGCACCCCCGCGACCACGACGACGGCGAGCGCAGCCACGCTCGCGCTACGCTGCACGACGCGAGATCTGCGGCCGATCGCCGCGACGCCGGCCGCCGTCAGCGGTGCGATCAGCGGCGCGAGAAGCAACAGCTGCGTCCTCACCGATTTCCCCTCCGCTGCCGGCGGACGCGGTTCCAGTGGAAGGGCCCTCGACGCTTCCGCGGTCGTGCTGGGGATGGTTCGGTTCCTGCGGTTCCAGGGACGGCGGGGTCCTGCTCGGTGATCACGGCGTCCCTGTACCGCAGTGCGAGGGCGAGCACGAACAGCACGGAGCCGAAACCGACCACGATCGCCGTCAGGACGAACGCCTGTCCGAGCGGGTCCGCCGGCGCGGGTGCCGGAAGGATCGGCGGCTCGTCGCGCTGCGCCGTGCGCGCGGTGACGAGAAGGAGGTTGACGGCGTGCTGGAACAGGAGGAACCCGACGACCACGCGTACCAGTTGCCCCTGCAGCAGCAGGTAGACCCCCGCCGCGGCCAGTGCACCCGTGGCGATCATGGCGCTCATTCCTCGTCCCTCCCGAGTTCTTGGATCACCGCCACCACGACCGCCAGCACGGTTGCGGCGATACCGAGTTCGAACAGGTAAGCCGACGAGAGGGACACTTCCCCGATCCCCGGGACGTGCAGATGCGCGGATTCCGCGCTGAAGAAGCCGTCGCCCCACAGGAATCCGCCGAAGCCGGCAGCGATCATCAGCAGCAGGCTGGCCCCCACGAGGCCGATGACACCACGGTCGATGATCTGCTCGACGGGACGCGCACCGATGGTCACCCATCGGAACACCGCAGCGAGGCTCACCACCACACCCGCGAGGAACGAGTCCCCTAGCGACGAATGGCCGCGCAGGAAGAGCCAGATCCCGAGAGCGAGGGCGATCGGCGTGACGATCCGGGCGGCGATCCGGGAGATGACGGTGTTCATGATGAGCTCCCGCGCATTCTCAGCACGGCGACGACCCCTATCGCGGCTACCGCGATCACGGTCGTTTCCCCGAGGGTGTCCAGGGCGCGGAACTCGGTCAGAACCGCGCTGACCAGGTTCCCGGTGCTCGAGGAGTGCGCTTCGTGGAGGTAGGCCTCCCCGGCGGGCGAGGGGTGCGGCGAACGTTGCAGCAGCGACAGGCCGGCGAAAGCGCTCCCGACGACCGCCGCGGCCGCGGTCGCCGCGACGCGGTGCCTCCGGCGCGGTTTCGGTTGACTGGCCGGAAGGTGTTGCAGGACGAACACGGCCAGCGCCACCGTGAGGCCGTCGACGACGAGCTGCACTGCGGCCAGCTGCGGGGCGCCGTGCAGCAGGTACCACGCGGCGACCAGGAAGCCGACGGCGGTGAGCACCGCGAGCACGGTCAACCGGCCGGGAGCTTCGGCGACGATGACGGCAGCGGCGGCCAGCAGCAGGGACACGATCCATCGCGGCCCCGTGTCGGCCGCGGGGGCGGTCGCGTCGAGGGGCAGCAGTGCGCTCCAGACGATCACGGCAGTCACGACCAGGATGGTTGCCAGATGTCCGGCGGGGTAGGGATGGGCGACGAGCCGCTCCACCGCGCGACCCGCTGCCGAAAGCAGGCGGGCGGACCCGTCGAAACACCGGACACCCACATCGTCCGGCAGGGCTCGTATCCACCCCCGCTTGCGCCTCAGGCCGTACACCGCACCGCCCGCGGCGAGCACCGCCAGCGACGTGACGAATGCCGGGGTGACGCCGTGCCAGAGCCCGAGGGGCTCCTGCGGAGCCGTCCCGATCGCGGTCTCGGCCGCGGCGTCGATCAGCGGCGTCAGGTGCAGCGCCGCGATCCCGAAGCCAACGGTGCAAGCCCCGAGCAGTGCGGGCCACAGTGCGAACGAGGGCCCGTGCCGCGTCGTCGCAGCGTCCCCGCGACTGCCCCCGCTCAGGAGGGTGGTGACGATTCTGGTGGAGTAGGCGACGGTGAGGGCGAGAGCGGCGACCGCACCCACCGCAGTCACCCACTGCGTGCCGGTCGGGTGTTCCAGCAGGCCCTTGAGGGCCCTTTCCTTGCCCACGTACCCCAGCGCTGGTGGGAGCCCGGCCATCGACACGCAGGCGAGAGCGGCCGCGGCCGCGGTGAGCGGGAGCCGACGGGCAGCACCGGCGAGCTCTCCCAGCTGCCGCGTACCGAGCACGTGTTCGCACACCCCGGAAACGAGGAACAACGCGCTCTTGTAGGTGGCGTGCGCGATGAAGAACACCAGCGCACCTGAGATCGCTGCGGGAGTTCCCACCCCCACCAACGCGATCATGAAGCCGAGATGGCCGATCGTCGAATACGCCAGTAGCTCCTTCAGGTCCTCGCGGCGCATCGCCGCTGCCGCCGCGAACGCGGCCGTGGCAGTGCCTGCGATGGCCACGGAGGCTGCTACCACCGGTTGGTGAGCGATCGGGTTGGCGAAGCGGAGGAGCAGGTAGAAGCCGGCGGTCACCATCGCGGCGGCGTGCAGGTATGCGCTGACCGGAGTGGGAGCCACCATCGCCGGTGGCAACCACACGTGGAACGGTATCTGCGCTGATTTCACGGCAGCCGCCGCGACGAGCAGCGCCAGGAACACCGTCAACGGGGTTGGCGCCCAGTTCGCGGGATCGTTCAGCTCGGACAGCGCGAGCGTGCCGGCTTCCGCGGAGGCCAGCAGGATCGCCGCCAAGAGCCCCAGCCCGCCGAGGAACGTGATCAGCAGCGCCCGGATCGCCGGACGGGCGCCGTCCGCGGCGGAATGGATCAGTGCATAGGAGGCGAGGGTGGTGCCTTCCCAGCCGAGGTAGAGGACCAGCGCGTCCCCGGCGAGGACGAGCAGGGTCATGGCCGCCGCGAACCCCGTGAGCAGGGCGTAGTACTCGGCCGGGCGGTGGTGTTCGCCGAGGTAGTGCGAGGAGTAGGCCAGCGTGACCGCGCCGACCGACGTGATCACGATCCCGAACACCAGCGCGAGCGGGTCGAGGCGCAAGCTCCACTCGGCACCGAGAGCAGGTACCCAGGGCGCTGCTGCGGTGATCGGTTCCTCGAGCGTCTCGGGAAGCAGGGCCACCAGGAGGACGCCGCTGACTGCGAGGAGGACCGCGAGCGGGTACCCCGCGTGGACGCCGAAGGACCGCCCCAGCGGTAGCGCCGCGACCGTCGCGCCGGTGAGCACCACCGGCACGGCGACGAGGACGATCTCGGGCGACATGTTCCAACTCTCTCCGCAGTTGCGATCTCCGAATGCTCCTGACCACGAGGACCTCGCCTCAACCCGCAGAAACTATCGCTGGTGGTCGTCGTCCGCGCGCTGATGGACCGCGGTCGGGAACCGAGATCGTCCCCAGCGCCGATGTGCGTCCCACGAAAGTGGCTTCACACCGCTGCGGTGTTCGACCGAATCGCGCGTCGGCGAGCGGGCTGGAGCGTGGTCCGGCCCGCGCCGCGAAGCCCCACCGCTGCGGGGCCCGTTGTGAACGGGCGTCGTGCGGGTACCCGCGGAGCATGGCGAAGGGCGACAAGCTGAGCACGTACCGGTCCAAGCGTGATCTCAATGCTTCCGGCGAGCCCTCGGGTGGCACGCCGGGGGAGGGAGCGAGGTTCGTGGTGCAGCGCCACGAGGCCTCGAGCGTGCACTTCGACTTCCGCCTGGAGGCTGAGGGGATGCTCAAGTCGTGGGCGATCCCGAAGGGGCCGTCGTTGGACCCGCAGCAGAAACGGCTGGCGAGCCCGGCCGAGGACCACCCGCTGGACTACGCCGAGTTCGAGGGCAGCATTCCCGAGGGTTCCTACGGCGCGGGCACGGTGATCGTCTGGGACACGGGCACCTACCGCAACCTGACCTCGCACCGCGGCAGCACGGTGGACGTGGCCGAGGCCTTGGACAACGGTCACGTGAAGGTGTGGTTGGACGGGGAGAAGCTGCGCGACGGCTACGCGTTGACCCGAACGCGCATGCGGGGGCACGAGTCATGGCTGCTGGTGAAGAAGGACGACGAGCACGTCGACCGGCGCCGCAACCCGGTGCGCACCCAGCCGAAATCGGTGCTGACCGGGCGCCGCAACGCCGATGTCAGCGAGGACGACCATGCGTGATCCGCTGAGGTCGCTCAACGAGCGGGAAGAGTCGCTCCTGCGCACCTGGAACGCCGGGGACTGGGCCGAACCCACGCTGGCCACGTTGACCCACGAGACGTTCTCCGACCCCGAGTGGGTGTTCGAACGCAAGCTCGACGGGGCGCGGGTGCTGGCCGGACGTGACAACGACGAACCCGCCCTCTGGTCCCGCAACCGCAAACGGGTCAACACCGCGTACCCCGAAATCGCCGAGGCGCTGGCAGCGCAGCAGGCCGGCCGCTTCCTCGCCGACGGGGAAGTCGTCGCGTTCGAGGGCAACCAGACCAGCTTCGCGCGGCTGCAGCACCGCGTGCACCTGACCGATCCGGACGAGGCCCGCGCCACCGGCGTTGCGGTCTACTACTACCTGTTCGACCTGCTCGCCTACGAGGGGACCGACCTCACCCGCTTGCCGTTGCGGACCCGCAAGCGCCTGCTGCGGGAGTGCTTCGCGTTCGAGGACCCGCTCCGGTTCAGCTCCCAGCGGGAGGAGAAGGGCGAGGAGTTCCACCGGCAAGCCTGCAAGCGGGGTTGGGAAGGAGTGATCGCCAAGCGCGGCGACGCCCCGTACCAGCACGGCCGCACGCGGGACTGGCTGAAGTTCAAGTGCGTCGCCGACCAGGAGTTCGTGATCGGAGGGTTCACCGACCCGCGGGGCCAGCGTTCCGGTTTCGGGGCGCTGCTGGTGGGCTACTTCGACCAGCAGCGGTTGCGCTACGCCGGCAAGGTCGGCACGGGTTACGACGAGCGGACGCTGCACGAGCTGCACGCACGGCTCGACCGCATGGCGCGCGACTCGTCACCGTTCACCGACGACGTGCGCGAGCGCGGTGCGCACTGGGTCGCACCGGAACTGGTCGCGCAGATCGGCTTCACGGAGTGGACCACCGACGGCAAACTGCGCCACCCCCGCTACAACGGCCTGCGCACCGACAAGCAGGCGCGAAACGTCGTCCGCGAAGGGTAGGGACAACCGTGGCAACCACGAAGACCGAGACGTTGGAGATCGAGGGAAGGCGGTTCGAACTCTCCAAGAGCGACAAGCTGCTGTACCCCGACGAGGGCTACAGCAAGCACGACGTCGTCGAGTACTTCCGCCGGATCGCGCCGACGATGGTGCCGCACCTGCGCGGGAGGCCGCTGACGCTGCGCCGGTTCCCGGACGGGATCGGCGCGGAGGGATTCTTCCAGAAGGAGGCCGCCGAGTACTTCCCGGACTGGATGCGCGTGGAAACCGTGCCGCAAGCCAGCGGTGGCAACCCAGTGCACCACGTGGTCTGCGATGACGCCGCGACGCTCGCGTACCTGGCGGCGCAGGCATGCCTGGAGTTCCACGTTGCACTGTCCACTACGGATGACCTGGACGCGCCGGTGGTGGCCGTGGTCGACCTCGACCCCCCGGCGGACATGAGCCTACCGGAGCTGCGGTCGGTCACGCAGGGGATGTGCGACCGGTTCCGCGACGCGGGACTCACCCCGCACGTGCAGGCCACCGGCGGGAAGGGGTTCCACGTCGTTGCCCCGCTGAGCGGCAGGACCTCGTTCGACGAGGTCCGCGAGGCCGTCCGGGAGCTGGCGGACGCGGCGGCGCGCGAGGACCCGGACCGGCTGACCACCCAACACCGCAAGGACAAGCGCGGCGACCGGGTGTTCCTGGACACCAACCGCAACGCCTACGGACAGACCATGATCGCGCCGTACTCGCTGCGCGCCCGGCCGGGCGCGCCCGCGGCGACTCCGCTGGACCTGTCGGAAGTTCCCAAAGCCACGCCGAACGGGCACGGGATGAGCAACATGCACCAGCGACTCACGCAGAAGCGCGACCCGTGGGCGGAGCTGTCCGAGAACGCCACGACGCTGCACGCCTCCGGCCGGTAGGACGTTGCCGTGCGACCGCGCCGTGCAACTACCGAGGTTGTGGTATGACGAGCGAACTCCCACCGGCTGAGAACATGCGCGCCGCGGCGGTTCCTCGAGGCCCTGCAGGACGCGCAGCGCGCCCGAGCTCACCACTCCTTAGAGGCCCTAACACATTGATGATCTTGATGTGAGATGATCTTGGTGTGACTGCGCCATGGATCGTCTCGGACGCGTTGTGGGAGCGCATCGAGCCGTTGCTGCCGGTACGCCCGGCCGGTAAGACCGGTCCGAAGCCGTTGCCGGACCGGCAGGTGCTCCAAGGCATCTTGTTCGTGCTCATCACGGGCATTGGGTGGGAAGACCTTCCCCAGGAGCTGGGGTTCGGTTCGGGGATGACCTGCTGGCGCCGGTTACGGGACTGGCACGAGGCGGGCGTCTTCGCTGAACTCCACGAAGTGCTGCTCGCCGAGCTACACGCAGCCGGTCAGATCGACTGGTCACGAGCGATCGTGGATTCGTCCCATGTGCAGGCGAAAAAAGGGGGTCAGCGACCGGCCCCAGCCCGGTAGACCGCGGCAAGACCGGCTCCAAGCACCACCTCATCACCGAGGGCCGCGGGCTGCCGCTCGCGGCCATCCTCACCGGCGGCAACCGCAACGACATCACCCAACTCCTCCCACTGGTCGAAGCCATCCCGCCCGTGCGCGGCCGACCTGGCCGACCGCGACGCAAGCCCGACGTTCTGGTCGCTGACCGTGGCTACGACTATGATCATCACCGGATTCTGTTGCGACAGCGGGGAATCCGACCGCTGATCAGCCGCCGTGGTACCCGGGACAACAACCAACCCGTGCGCTGGGTGATCGAACAAACCCTCGCACTACTGCACCAGTTCCGACGCCTGGCCACCCGCTGGGAGCGCCGCACCGACATCCACAACGGCTTCCTCACCCTGGCCACCAGCCTCATCTGCTGGCGCCGACTCCCACAACCAATGCGTTAGGAGCTCTTAGCCGACGACAGGCGGTTGCAGTGGACCTACGTGCCCACGTCCCGGTCCCGGCGCGCGCCTGGCCGACCTCGGCCACGACGCGGCCAAAGCCGCGCACCAGCTCCTCGCCACCACACTGAGCCCGCAGGCGTTCGCGCAGACCACCAACATCATGGGCCTGGAAGAAGTGCTCGACCGGGTCGAGCACGGCGAGAACCAGCGGCACCACGGTCACTACTGGATCGCAGTGTTCGGCTCGCAGATTGAAAACACACGTGGTGCGGGGCAGGCACTGGCCACGCACCAGACTCCTCTGCTCCTGATGTTGTTGCTCTTTCTCTGTGCTGCTGCTTTCGCTGCTGCGGCGACCGACGAGATCGTCGAAGCCTAGTCCCACCGGCGCGCACCTTCGGCCGTCACCAGCTGCGAAACGAGAGCGCTCCGGGGATGCGGCTGTGCCCACGAGGTGATGTTGGTCTTTGGTGACGTCGGACGACCCGGTGGCCCAGCCAGGAGCGTTGGAGGAAGGGCAGCAGTTCCTCCAACCAGGCCTGAAAGAACAGGCCTGAAGGAAGTTGTCCTGATTGGTTCCGATCTGCTGGAGGTAGGCCCCGTCGTAGCTGCACTCGGCGTAGTGCTGAGTTGTGTGGTGTGAACCACCGGTGTTGGGCCCGTAGGGCGCCACCGGCTCGAGGCGTCCCGGCGGATCAGTGACGAGACCTTGTCGACTGCTGGGTGTGCCAGCGCCCGCCCCAATCCGGACCACCAGTGACCTGACGCGTGCCAGGGAGCACCAATTGGGCGGGCCCCGGTGTGCTGCGCACACCCGAGGCTCCTACGAGGGGCGGGAAAGAATCAGTGCGGAGCTGCTGCCTTGCGCAGTGCGGGAAGCAGCTCGTTTTCTGCGAACCGGAAAAAACCTTCGGGGTCGGTGTCCACGCCCGCCTGGACCAGCGCGAGGTCGGAAAACCCAGCGTCACGAAAGTTCCTCGCCGCCGAGACGATCGGGTCGGTATCGGGACCGCAGGGGATGCTGGCGGCGACGTCGCCGGGCCGCACAAAGTGAGTTGCGGCTTCGAAGGAGCCAGGGGCGGGAAGTTCGGAGTTCACCTTCCACCCGCCGGCGAACCATCGAAACTGATCGTGGGCTCGAGCGACCGCGGTGTCGTGGTCGCGGTCCCAACAGATTGGAAGCTGCCCGATCTTTCGATCGTTTCCGCTGGTGGCGTGGTCCCATTCCCGGCACAACGCGGAGTCGGGGGTGGTAGCGATCATGGCGTCGCAAGATGTCGCGAACATCGCGATTGACTGCTTTCCGGAAATGGCGACCCCGATAGGAACACGCTGCTCGGGAAGGTCCCACAGGTAGGCGGAGTCCACGCGGAAGTGGTGGCCCTCCATGCTGACTGTATTGCCTTCGAGCAGTCCGGAGATGATTGCGACGGCCTCAGCGAGCATGTCGTGCCGGACGTTGATGGGTGGCCAGCCGCGTCCGAGAATATGCTCGTTGAGGTTCTCGCCCGCCCCGAGACCGAGCGTGAATCGTTCTTCGGACAGCGCTGCGAGTGTGGCGGCCTTCTGGGCGACCACCGCCGGATGGTAGCGCATGATCGGAGCTGTCACGAAGGACATCAGTTCGGCTTGCCGGGTCATCTGGGTGACCGCGCCCAGCAAGCTCCAGGCGTAGGACGAGTGCCCCTGCGAACGCAGCCATGGGAAATAGTGGTCGCTCATGGCCAGAAAGTCGAACCCGGCGTGTTCAGCGGACCGCGCGTGGTCGACGAGTTCGCGCGGGCCGGACTGCTCGGTCAGCAGCGTGTACCCGAAACGCATCATGCCCTCAGCGTGCCACTGCGCTCGGTGCTGCGCGCGCAGTCGAGTTTGGGAAACGGTGTTCGGGAGTGGACTGGCCGCAACAGTGCGTCGAGTGGGGCTGTCCGCAGCAGGTCGGCACCACGTCGAGGTCGCGCTCGTAATCCATCGTGGAGATCATCATGTCTGTAGGTGATTTTCGAGGTGCGCTACTGCTACTGATATCCCTGAATGGAGGGCGTGACTATCGGGTAACCGAGATGGGAAGGGCTGAATCGGCGCGTCCTGCGGCCGTGATGGTGCCGCGAGTGCTGCGGAAGGAGGTGGAGCCATGGATCCGACGGAGGTGTCCGGGCAGCGGGAGCGGCTGCAACTGGTCGACGTGCGGGAGCCGCAGGAGTGGCAGGCCGGGCGCATTCCCGGGTCGCGGTGGATCCCGATGGGTGAGCTGCCTGAGCGCCTCGAGGAGGTGGATCAGCAGCAGCCGGTGGTCACGGTCTGCCGCAGCGGCAGTCGCAGCGGCGAGAGGGCCGAGTTCCTCAGCGGTCGCGGGTATCGTGCCGACAACCTCGCCGGGGGAATCCAGGCCTGGGCCGAGCAGGTCCTGCCGGTGCGCACTCCCGACGGTGAGCAGCCGGGTAGGGTGGCATGAACCGTGCTGTTCCAGCAGTTCTACCTGGAGTCGCTGGGGCACGCGTCGTATCTGATCGGCGATGAGAGGACCGGGCAGGCGCTGGTGTTCGATCCGCGCCGGGACGTGGACGTCTACACCGAGGCGGCTCGGGCCCACGGTGTGCGCATCGCGTATGTGGCCGACTCGCACGCCCACAACGACTACCTCTCCGGGCTGACCGAGCTCACCGAGCGCGCCGGTGCGCAGGTGTGGGGGTCAGCCGCCGGCGAGTTCGGCTACGCACACCAGCCGATCACCGACGGGCAGATCGTCGAGATCGGCGACGTCGGCCTCGAAGTGCTGCACACCCCGGGACACACGCCGGAGCACATCAGCCTGCTGGTCTACGATCGCGCCACGAGCGCCGACCATCCGGCGCTGTTGCTGTCCGGCGGGGCGTTGCTGGTCGGTGACCTGGCCCGGCCTGACTTGCTCGGGGGAGAGGATCAGGCGCGCGAAGCCGCGCGGACGTTCTGTGCAACGGTTCAGGACAAGCTGCTGACCCTGCCCGACCACGTGCAGGTGTGGCCCACGCATGTGGCGGGCTCGCTGTGCGGAGGCAGCATCGGCAGCCGACTGTCCACCACCGTGGGGTACGAGCGTCGATCGAACGCGGTCTTGGCTGAGGTGGATGACACCGAGGGCTTCGTCCGCGAATGCATCCGGCTGGACAACCTGCCCGCGGTACCGCCGTACTGGCGGCGCATGCGCAGTCGCAACATGACCGGTGTTGAGCCACTCGGGGTGCTGGCCGAGCCGCCGGCGTTGACCGTCGCCGAGTTCGAAGCCCATCGCGAAGCTGGCACGCTCGTGTTGGACGCCCGGTCCCCGGAAGCCTTCGGCGGCGGGCACGTCGCCGGTGCCCTCAACGTGGGTCTGGGCGCGGCGTTTCCTACCTGGGCGGGCACGGTGCTGCCCGCGGACGCGCAGGTGCTGCTCGTGCTCGACCAGCCAGGGCAGCTGTGGGAGGCCACCTGGCAGTTGCTGCGGATCGGCTACCCGCCCCCGCTGGGCTGGTTGCGCGGTGGCATGAACGCCTGGCGCACCGCCGCCCAACCCGTCGAGACCGCACCCCAGATCACCGTGCACGAGCTCAACGAGGAACTCGCCCGCGGCGAGGTCGAGCTGCTGGACGTGCGTCAACCCAGTGAGTGGGCCGACGGTCACGTGGCCGGGGCGGCCTATGTCACCGGTGCCGAACTGCCCGAACGCCTCGACGAGGTGCCCGACGACAAGCCCGTGGCGGTGGCCTGCGGCAGCGGCTACCGCTCCTCGGTGGCCACCAGCCTGCTGCAACGCCACGGGCACACCGACGTGCGCAACGTCCTCGGCGGCATGACAGCTTGGAAACAAGCCGACCTACCCGTCACCCGGGAAGGGTAATGCGGTAACTCCGAGGGGTAGACAGTGGCGCTGTGGTGCGGGACCTGACGCCGGATCAGCGGGCCGTGGCCGGCTTCCACGGTACGGTCACCACCAGCACGAGCGGTTCGCCCGCGGGGAGATCGACGAGCAGCAGCACCGCCATATGCGGGGCGAGCTGCAGTGAGTGCCCGGCCGATCAACCGACGACGCGCGATGGGGGTGGCCGCGGCAGGCGCCGCGAGTGTCGCAGGCAGCACCGCGGGATGGCTGTGGAGCGCGAACTCGGTCGACGACGGGTTCCGTCCGGACGTCACCGCAGCACCGCCGCGCGAACCACGCGTGCTCAGCAGCCGCGGCGGCAGATTGCAGGTGGAGCTCGCTGCCGCCGGGGCGTGGCGCTGGCCGGGTGCGAGACCGAGGTGCTGGGCTACCACGGAGCTCCCCAGGACCGACGCTGCGGGTCCAGTCGGGAGACGACCTCGCGGTCCGGCTGATCAACCGGCTCGCCGAGCCCAACAACCTGCACACCCAGGGGCTTCGTGTCTCCCCGCAGGGCAACGGCGACAATCCGTTCCTGCGGACCGAACCGGGAACCTCGTTCGACTACCTCTTCCGCATCCCACGCGATCACCCGGCCGGAACCTTCTGGGACCACCCGCACCGCCACGGGCACGTCACCGATCAGATCTGCGGCGAGCTCGCCGGAGCGATGCTGGTCGATGACGGCCCGGACCTGCTCGTCGCGCAGGCCCGCGTTGTCCTGGTGACGGACACGACGATGACCGTGGACGGCGTCGTTGCTCGCCCCGACCCGATGGAGCGGATGCAAGGCCGGGAGAGTGAACTGGTCCTGGTCAACGGACAGCATCAGCCCACCCTCGGCGCGACGCCGGGCACCGCGCAGCGCTGGCGAGTGATCAACGGTTGCGTCTTCCGGGCCTTGGCACTGCGGCTGGCCGGACACGAGCTCGACCTCGTCGCTCAAGACGGGGCGTTCCTGCCCCCGAAAAGCCAGCAACGCGTCGTGCTCGCACCCGGCAACCCCGTCGACGTCCTGGTGCGCCCGAGGAAACCCGGGCGTTTCCCCTTCTGTCCGAGCCAGTAGATCGCGGTGGCATAGGTGGTAGGGCGGCCGCAGCGAACGGGCGCTGCTGGCCACTCTGGTGGCCGGGCCCCGAAGCGAGGCCAGCCCGCTGCCGCCGACGCTGCCCGCCGAGCAACCGAGCGCCACGGCGGACGGGAAATGGCGCGAGGTCGCGTTCACCATGGGAATGGGCACGGCAGGCATGAGCCTCGGAATCGATGGCCGCGCCTTCGCCCCCGAGCGCACCGACCAACTCGTTCGTTCCGGCAAGGTCGAAGAATGGAGTGTGGTCAACACCACCCCCGTTGCCCACCCGTTCCACCTGCACGTATGGCCGTTCGTCGTGCTGGCCACCAGCGACAACGCTTCGCTGTCCGGAACACCGCAAGACGTCGTGCTCGTACCACCACAAGACTGGGTACGCTTGCGGACCCCGTTCACCGCCCACCCCGGCCGCAGCGGCTTCACTGCCACATCCTCGACCACGAAGACGCGGCAGGATGGCCACAGTCGAGCACGCGGGACACGGCCGCATTCCTGGAGCGCTCTCGCCTCGCAGCTGGTGACGGCCGAAGGCGCGCGCCGGTGGGACTAGGCTTCGACGTTCTCGTCGGTCGCCGCACAGTCCGGGAGATCAGCCTCCGGTGACCTCGTGGTGGCAGTGCGGGGCGAGAGGCTGTGCTGAGGAGCCGAGACCTGCTCGTCCGGGAAGCGGATCTCGGCAACCGCACCGGCTTGTTCGGCCAACACGGTGCTGAAGGCCGTGGCGTAGGCGTGGCGCACCAGCAGCGAAGCGGACTTGGCCTGCGCCTGCAGGGCGGGATGCAGAGCCACCGGCGAAACGGTCACTGGCATGAGCAAGCATCCGCTCGCGATCGTTCCGTATTCGTGATGGTGGAGCCACGTCACCACGGAAGAATCGAGGGGCTCGAGCTGGAGGTGGACAGTGCCGCCCCGGCTCAGCGCGGACAGTGAGCACCGGCAGGCCAGCTGCCGGGCGGCCCACCGGCCGGCGGAGTCTGCAGCCGTGAGGATGTTATGCCACTCATCGCACGGTTGGGGTTTCTCCACGGCGAAATCGACGTCGTTCCCTTGCATGGTCTTTGACCTCGCTTGTGGAGATGTCGTTGTCCGGAGGCTGCGCCAGCAGGGGCGGCCGCAGCCTCCGGGCAGGGAGGATGTCTGGGTGGTCGTGCAGCGCGGCTCGGGCTCAACCAGCGCTTGCAGTCCGCGGCTGCCCAGGAACAAACGGTGATAAACCTTCGGGCAACGGCGTGAGGGCGAAGGTCCTGTCCCCCCGGGGGCGGCGCACAGTGCTACTGATGTCCACTGGGACGCGGCCGCGTCCAGAACTCTCCGGCTGCGCACCCCTCAGCTGCGCACCGCCACTGCGCTCCTTGGGTCTCGTGTTCGCCTAGGTGGTCTCCCTGGGTACACCGTAGTGCGCGTGGGTAGGCCTCGAGTGCGGCGAGAGATGGGCTCATCTGCTCGATGGCATCAACATTCGCGAAGAGCCAGCGGCGGCGCGGATCCAGCGGAGACGGTGGGCCAGGCTCTGGGACTCGAGAAACCCGAAGGGGCGCAGTGAGCACCGACAACACCGAGTACACCGCCGAAAACGCGGACAGGAGCGGCCGAAGCGCAGAATTTTCCGACAGCGAGGAGGAAACCGTCGGCAACGCCGACAGCTCGGCTGGCGAGGATATGGCGGCAGAAGAGGACGCGGAGGCGGAAGAGGATGCAGAGGCCGAAGGCACGGCGGACGGGGAGACCGAGGTCGCCGCGCAGGAAGGTGAAGGCCCCCGTGTTTTGGGGATCGTGGCCGACCCCGACATGCCTACCCAGATCAGCTCACGCCTGGCGAAGGAGCTGACGAACTGGCTGAATGACAACGCCGGGGGCGAGTGGACGATCGAGGTGGTCTCCGACCCGGTGACCACGGGAGAAGACGAGCGGGAACACCTGTTCGACTCTTTGGAGCAATACCAGCCCCAACGCGGTTGGCAATACACGCTCTGCATCACCGACCTGCCATTGCTGCTGCAGCAGCGCCCGCTGATCGCCGACGTGAGCCCCTCCCGCCAGGTCGGCGTGGTGTCGCTGCCCGCCCTCGGAGGACTGCAGCCGCATCGACGGATGCGGCAGGTGCTGTTGCAGCTGCTTGAAGAACTGCTCAACGACGGGCAACAACAGACGAGCGGTACGAGTCAGCACCGGCTGTCCAGCTGGCTGACGGACTGGCTGGCTCCCGTACACCGCACGCACCTCCCCGAGGGCGCCGGGGTGCGCTACACGACCACTCGGCACAACGGCTGGTTCCGCCTGTTGTCCGGCATGGTGCGCACCAACCGGCCCTGGCGGTTGATCTTCGGCCTGTCGAGTGCGTTGGCCGCGGCTCTGGCCATGAGCGTCTTCGGACTGACCTCGAGCACGATCTGGCAGATTGCCGACACGATCCACCCATATCGACAGGTGCTCGTCGCGTTCCTGTCCGTGGCCCTGCTGGTGTTCTGGCTCATCGCCGCCCACGGGTTGTTGGAACGCACCCGGAACCGCAAGCAGGGGTTTCGACGCCTGGCCCGGCTCTACAACAGTTCCACCGTGTTGACCCTGACCCTCGGCGTCGGCTGCCTCTACATCGGACTACTGCTGATCAACACTGCCGTGGCCGCGTTCCTCGTGCCCTCCGCCGTACTGACCAGCACCCTGCAGGCACCGGTGACACCGGATACCTACTTCAATCTCGCCTGGGGCTTCACCACCATGGGTACGATCGCCGGGGCACTGGGCTCCAGTCTTGAAACCGACAGCGCCGTCCGGCAAGCCGCCTACGGCTACCGCGAACAGCAACGCCGCGTCCAGCACGGCAGCGACTCCGACCGCAGTGTCTGATCAACGAATGTTCCGGAGCGGATGAGGAGGGCTAGGCTGGTCACCACCGTGCTCACCTCCTTGCCACCGCTGCTGTGAGCTGGCACCGGTCACGTGTCCCGCAGCGCGTGGACCGCGGTTTCCTGAGCCGTGTCTAGCACGCGGAGGCTGCGTGCGGGATCCATCGGGTTCCAACCCATCGCGGTGAGGTCCTGCGCGCAGGGCCGCAGAACGGTGACTTGCGTCCCGCAGCGGCGCAACGTGTTCACTTCCCGCTGCAGCACCTGGTTGAACACGGCACGCACGCCGCGTTCCAGCCACGTCAGCATCGATCGCGGCGTATCGAATGAGCGCGCCGCCATCGGGGCCAGCACGTAAACCTCGTCCAGATCACAGTGCACCAACAAGTCCGCGCCGGTCACCGAGGCCACCGAACCGTCGACGTAGCGGTGCTCGCCGATGGGCACCGGCGGGAAGCAGCCGGGAACCGCGCAGGAGGCGGCTACGGCGTCCAGGACGTCCACGCCGTCCGTTCCGGAGAACAGGGTGCGTTCACCCGTGTCGTAATCGGTCGCGAGCACATGGTTGCCGGCCGGCCAGGCACCGTCGGGCAGCACCTCGCCGAGGAACGCGCGAACGGGGTAAAACGGCGAAGTCCCGCAAGGGCACAGCGCTGCCAGCATCCGCAGCGGCGACGACTGCCGGGGGTGGCGAAGGCTGTGCTTGAGCAGCTGCGGCGAGCCCACCAGCCGCGACAGCGCAGGTAATCGCGGAGGAAACATCGCCTCGTGGTCGAGGGGGCTCGCGACAGCGGATCCGCAACCGGCTGGGCACGTTGGAAGGCCACCAACTCCGCCACCGAGAGTCCGGTCCCGAGCAGTGGGGCCAGGATGGAACCGACGGATGTGCCGACGATGGCGTCGGCCTCGTGCGGGTGCCAGCCGCTGCGCTCGCACAACACGTTCAACACACCCAGTGACCAGCAGCCACCCAGCACACCGCCCCCTCCGAGCACGAGACCGCGGCGCGGGCGGTCGGGCGCTCTCGCCGCCCGGGTGCAATCAGGTGCTCTTCCCTGCCCCGCGACACTCATGGCCGAGGGTGCCCCATCGGGTCTGAGCGCTATGCACCTTCGTACCTCCACACCATCGACTGCCTCGGGCAGCGCGCACGAGCCGTGAGTGGTGACGTTTCATCTCCGCACCAGGTGGGAAATCGACAATAAAAGAGTGGATGTTTAGCACAGGAGGTACGTCATGCCGCGTCAGAGCTCCCGAAACCAGCGGCGGAACCCCCGTGAACAGGACTGGAGCCGCAAAGCCAACCGGCAGTACGAACACGTCGAAGCTTCCCAGGAGCAGCGCGGTGCCAGTCGGGGCCGGGCCGAGGAGATCGCGGCGCGCACCGTGAACAAGCAGCGTGCCCGCAGCGGACGGGCCGACCAGCAGAGCAAGAGATCCACGGAGGACATCTCCGCACCGCGCCGCGGTGGGATCCGCTCCGGCAACCGCTACGGCCCCGGCGGGCGCACCAAGGACCAGTTGTACGCCGATGCTAAGGCGCAGGGCATCAAGGGCCGCTCCAAGATGAGCAAGGCCGAACTCGAAAAACACCTCGCACGCTGAGCCCGCGGATAACCACGAGTAGAGCCGGCATCAGCCACACCACGCCCGGCGCGCCTTGCCACCTTGGGAAGGTTGAGTGCTGTCGCAGGCCGTGGTCGAAAACTCCGCGGCACACGTGCGTTCCGTTGCCAGAACGCGGTACGTGTCTGATCGGAGTGTCTGCTCAAAGCAAGCCCACGGCAGGGCGGGTGCGGACAGGGCACGCTGTGCCGGAGGCGGGGTCGTTTCCGGGTTTGTCGTGGCGGGCTTTCGGAAATCTCAGGGCCCGGGTCTCGTCCGTAGCAGGAGCACGTGCATGGGTCAGTCGTTGTGGCTGGAAGCTGAACGCTCGGGTTTCGCCGCCTACTGCGGTGACCGCACGTTCGATGTGGTGGTGCTCGGCGCCGGGATCACTGGTTTGACCACGGCGTTGCTGCTCAAACGACGGGGGATGCGGGTAGCGGTGCTGGAAGCCGACCGTGTGGCGGCCGGCGCGAGTGGTCACAACACGGCCAAGGTCACCGCGTTGCAGTCGACCGTGTACTCGACCGTGCGTGCGCATCGCGGTGCGCACGCGGCGCAGAGTTATGCGGCGGCGAACGCGGCCGGGGTGGAGCAGGTCGCGGAGTTGGCGCACAGCGAGAACATCCACTGCGATCTGCACCGGCGTCCGGCGTACACCTACGCCACCGATGCGGCTGAGCGGCAGACCGTGCAGGCCGAGGGCCGGGCCGCCCGGGCCGCGGGGTTGCCGGTCGAGCTCGACGCCGAGCCCGACCTGCCGCTGCCGGTCACTGGCGCGGTGCGTCTTGACGAGCAGATCGCGTTCCACCCGGTGCGCTACGCGCTGGGCCTGGCCGCGGCGATCCACGGCGACGGCTGCGCGGTGTTCGAGCACAGCAGTGCCGCAGAGGTCGCAGAGGGCACGCCCTGTCGGGTCCGCACCGCGGGGGGCACGCTGCGTGCCGCATGGGTCGTGGTCGCCACGCACTACCCGGTGCTGGACCGGGGGTTGTACTTCGCGCGGCTGGAACCCGAACGGTCGTATTGCATCGCCGCCCGTGTGCGCGGCACGCCGCCGCAAGGACTGGCGATCAACGCGGGGCAGCCGACGCGCTCCTTGCGTTCCTACGGGGAGCTGCTCCTCGTCTGCGGGGAGAGCCACCCGGTGGGCCAGCGGGGGGTGGACGAGCAGCGCTACCGGCAGCTGGCGGAGTTCGCCCGTGCTTACTGGGACGTTGCGGAGGTCACGCACTGCTGGTCGGCCCAGGATCCGACGAGTTACGACCACTACCCGGTGGTGGGGCCCTACACCCCGTTCTCGTCCCGGCTGCTCGTGGCTTCGGGATTCATGAAATGGGGTCTCAGCGGGGGCACAGCGGCCGGGATGGTGCTGGCCGACCTGATCACCGGACGCGAGAACCCGTGGGCGGAATCGTTCTGCCCGAACCGGTTCAGCCCGTGCTCAGCCGGCGAGCTGGCCAGGATCAACCTGAGCACCGGGATCGACTTCGTCGGTGACCGGCTCGCCCGTGCCGAGGTGCACAGCAGCGCAGAGGTGCCACGGAACGCAGCGCGGGTCGTGCGTTCGGGCAGCGAATTGACCGGCATCTACCGCGACGAAAATGATGTCGCGCACGCGGTATCCCTGCGCTGCACGCACCTCGGCTGCCTCGTGCGGTTCAACGGTGCTGAACGCAGCTGGGACTGCCCGTGCCACGGCTCGCGCTTCGACATCGACGGCCGCGTGCTGGAGGGGCCGGCGCAACAACCGTTGCCGGTCAAGTCACCGCCCGGCGAGGAGTCCCAGTAAGTCGAGTTGTCGATCCCGCTATCACCGCCGGGTGCACGGTCGGGGTGGAAGAGAGTTCCTGTGCATCGACAGCACCTCCGCACGCACAGTGGCCCGCGCTCCCGCCGTGCTGGCCGCAGCCGCGACTCCGCTCCGGCTCCGGACGCCGCGGTAGATCCGGAGTTGCTGACAACGCAGGTCGCAGGGGTGACCAGTCGATGCACCAGCATGCGCGCACTGCGCGAACAGCTCGTGGGCGGTCGGCGGCGCCTCGGGGTCGCCGCTGCCGCGCACCACGTGCGGCTGATCTCCTGCGCCACCCCGGTGCTGGCTGCCGAAGCTCCCGCGGGCTCCGCGGGAGAACGTTTCCGCTGCATCGCTGACAAATGCACCGGAGTGGTCGCGGATTACCAGGCCTGCGGCTGCCACGCGCACGTCGGCGTCCCCGGCCGGGAGACCGCCGTGGCCAACCACCTGCGGCCCTGGTTGCCGACGTTGCTCGCGCTGTCGGGCAACTCCCCGCTGCACCACGGTCAGGAGACCGGCCACGTGAGTTGACGCATGGTGCAACAGTCCTGGTTCCGACCTGCCACCGCGGTGCGCCTCCGCCGCGGATCACGGCAAGCAGATCACCCAACTCGTCGACGAGGAGATCTCCTTCTGGCTGCTGCGCCCTCGTCGCGATGGCCCACGGTCGATTTTCGGGTGGCCTATGTGGGGCCCACCGTGATCGAAGCCTGGCTGCAGGCGGCGCTGTCTCGGGCCCTGGTGCGCACGGTGCTCGCCGACCTCGCCCGGGCCGGGGAAGCACCAGACCTCAACGCAGAGCTCGCGAGAGCGGCGGTGTGCTCGGCGGCGCGAAACGGCCTGCACGGCTCGGGAGTGCATCCCGCGCAGGAGCGGCACGTGCCCGCGCTGCACCTGCTGCGAGCACTCCTTAGGCGCGAGCAACCGCGGCGTGTGCTTACATAAGCGGTCCAGCATCATCCGGCCACGCGCGCCCGCCTCCCAGGATCGAGACGCTCCTCGGGTCGGCGGTGACGCTTCGGAGAGCACGTACGGGGTTGGCCGTCACCACGCCGAACTACCGATCGCGGACCCCATCCACTGCATCACCACGCTGCACCCGTACTGGCAGCCCACGCACAAGCTTGTTGAAACGAGTCGCCGTTACTGCACAACGGAAGACTTCCACGACAGCGACGTGCGCAGCGCCGGCCTGGGTCGCAGCAATGGCGAGCGCGCCGGCCCCGTGCTCACATCAAGCACTCGCGCTCCATGCCGCATGCCGCTGTCGTTGAGCACCTCCACGAGCAACTGAGTATCCGCTTGCGGCCGGTACACCCCCGGCGGCCTCAGCAACCACGCCGCAGGAGGTACCACGTGCGCCACGAACTGAAACGGCAAACGAGCAGCCGCCCGCGATGCCGGCAGCTCCTGCGTTCCGCAACCGTCCCCGGTTCTTCGGCGTACGCCCACCCGGGAAGCCCATACCGGTACTGACCCTGTTGTGTGCCAACGCAGGCGTGCGGGGCTTCGGACACGCACCGTGTCGGAAAGACCTGTTACTCAGTCCAGACTCACCCGCGAAGGGGGCTTTTCGCTCAGACGCACACGTCTGCAGTATGCGGCATGAGTGATGTGGCCGTGTGCGCAAGCGCGGATACGCCAGAGCACAGTGCGTCCCGAGGCCGGCCGGCTAGGTGCACAGCCCGGCTAGCAGGCTCTGCGCTGTCATCGCCGCTTGTCGTGGCAGGTGCAGGGCGGCCTCATGAGGCCTTCTTGCCGCTCGTGCGCGCGTGCGCGATGGCCTGTTCGAGTTCGGCCCGCCGCATCGTGGAGCGTTTCGGAATGCCGTGTTCACGGGCGAGCCGGCCGAGTTCCGACTTGGTGAGCTCGGCAAGGTCATCTCGGTTGCTGCGCTGATGCTGCGAGGAACGGCTGTCATGCTGGGAGTTGCGTCGTTGCGGCTCCCGGGAGCCCCGGGCCTGCTCGACGCTGCGGCGCAACGTGTCCGTGAGGTCGACGACGTTGGTCGCTTCGGGAGGTGGTGCTGCGGCCTCGGGCTTGCGCCCCTGCCGTTTGCTTTCGAGCAGTTCCTCCACACGTTCGGTGTAGGTGTCGCTGAACTTCTCGGGTTGCCAGGAGCCGGACATGGAATCGATGACCTCGGTGGCCATGCGCCGCTCGTCTTGGCGGAGTTGCTCGGGTTGTGACCAGTCGCGGCTGGCCTGGGACGGGGGGCGAATCTCGTCGGCGTAGAAGAGCGTGTCCAGTGCCAGCATGCCGGCATCGGCGCGAATGGCGCTCAGGTATTGTCGACCGCGCAGCACGAAACTGGCTAGGCCGACCTTGTTCCGCTCCGCCAGCGCTTGGCGTAACAAGGCGTACGGGCGCGCGTGTTCATCGCTGGTAGGGGCGAGCCAATACGTCTTGTGGAAGTAGATCGGGTCGATCTCGTCGAGGTCGACGAACGTGGTGATGTCGAGGGTGCGGGAGCGCCCGGGTGCGATCTCGTCCAGTTCCTCAGGCGTGACGGTGATTAGCTGGCCCCGCACCTCGCGACCTTTGACGATGTCGTCATAGTTCACCTGCTTGCCGGTGCGTTCATTCACCCGCATATAGCGGACACGGTCTGAGGTGCCGCTTTGGTATTGGTGGAACTGAATCGTGTGGTTCTGCGTCGCGCTGTAGGCAGCGACCGGGATGGTCACCAGACCGAAGTTGAGCGAACCTGTCCAGATCTTGCTCGCCATCGTACCCTCCACGACCACGGGTTACGCTGCAGCGCCGGTCGAGCCCGCTGGAGACCGTCTGGCCAGGAAAGCGAGCCCAACAGCAGCGGGCAATCCGGCTCGACTGTCTCAAGCGGGAGTTCCCGGACTCGGATAGCGCGAAACAGCAGTGTCGACCTCACGGACCTAGCTCACGTTCGGTGGTGACGTTCGATAGTTCAGCCGAGCAGCATGCAGTGGCGGAGAAGAGCGAATCCTGCGCGACCGTACATTTGTCATTTGATCACCTTGGTGTTCACTCTTTCCGCCATTGTGCTGCGGAGGGGAGAGGTCGGCGTTCACGGCCTGCCGACCCTGATCGAGCTTGCGGATGAAGGCGTGCATAGCGCTCGCCTTTCCCGTGGTGCCGGGGTGTGGAGGGGGTGATGCGCTGGTGCCGGGCCCGCGCAGCGGGGTGGCGAAGTCGCCGGCGCGAGAGCGGGCGCCGTGGTCGGTCACGCTCCCCTGGATGTGGGTGATGCCGTGCTGGCTTTCTCTTCCGGCAGCGCCTCGGTGTAGGCCAGCCGCGAGTAGCCATCGAGCGCGGAGTGCAGATAGACGTATCTGGCCCGGGCACAGGCTGTCTTGCGACGTTCGACGGTCTTGGCCTGGCTGTTGCCGTGGCCGCGGCCCGCCAGCCGCCGCCGTCCCCGGATGCGGCCGACTTTCTTCAGGCCCGGTTGAGGCAAGTACACGACATTGTGTCCAGCGGGGCTGGTTTCGATGTTTTTCCCGACCTCCCGGAAGCTCCTGGACAACGTGGTCCGCGCCCTTGGCGTTGAACCGGAACCTCCCACAGACGGGTCGATCTTCGCGATCCGGGAGGTGCCCTCGGACAAAGCAAGCAGTACACGCTCGTTCTTGGACCAGACCGGTCCGTGCACGGGCACTTCGGTCTTCAGAGCGACAACGCGGGGTTCGGGGAGACGGGTCTTGGGGCCGAGCAGCGCTCCGGTCGCCGAACACCCGGTGAGGACGACCAGCCCAAGGGCCACGACCGTGGCCAACCGGCAAGCCCTCGATCCGGGAAGGTGGGAGCCATGTTTCTGCTTAGAGCTCCTAACGCATTGGTTGTGGGAGTCGGCGCCAGCAGATGAGGCTGGTGGCCAGGGTGAGGAAGCCGTTGTGGATGTCGGTGCGGCGCTCCCAGCGGGTGGCCAGGCGTCGGAACTGGTGCAGTAGTGCGAGGGTTTGTTCGATCACCCAGCGCACGGGTTGGTTGTTGTCCCGGGTACCACGGCGGCTGATCAGCGGTCGGATTCCCCGCTGTCGCAACAGAATCCGGTGATGATCATAGTCGTAGCCACGGTCAGCGACCAGAACGTCGGGCTTGCGTCGCGGTCGGCCAGGTCGGCCGCGCACGGGCGGGATGGCTTCGACCAGTGGGAGGAGTTGGGTGATGTCGTTGCGGTTGCCGCCGGTGAGGATGGCCGCGAGCGGCAGCCCGCGGCCCTCGGTGATGAGGTGGTGCTTGGAGCCGGTCTTGCCGCGGTCTACCGGGCTGGGGCCGGTCGCTGACCCCCTTTTTTCGCCTGCACATGGGACGAATCCACGATCGCTCGTGACCAGTCGATCTGACCGGCTGCGTGTAGCTCGGCGAGCAGCACTTCGTGGAGTTCAGCGAAGACGCCCGCCTCGTGCCAGTCCCGTAACCGGCGCCAGCAGGTCATCCCCGAACCGAACCCCAGCTCCTGGGGAAGGTCTTCCCACCCAATGCCCGTGATGAGCACGAACAAGATGCCTTGGAGCACCTGCCGGTCCGGCAACGGCTTCGGACCGGTCTTACCGGCCGGGCGTACCGGCAGCAACGGCTCGATGCGCTCCCACAACGCGTCCGAGACGATCCATGGCGCAGTCACACCAAGATCATCTCACATCAAGATCATCAATGTGTTAGGGCCTCTTACTGAAGAGTGGCGAGGTTCCACAGGTCCACAGTCGCATGCGGAACGCGAATTCGCCGCCGATGCCAACGCAGAGCCCTCGTTGATGCGTTCCTGAGCAGCTCAAGTTCACACAACAGATTGACCAGTGCAGTTCTGCGATTGCACCAACGAGCCGAAGTGTGGCTCCTCGAAGTCCGTTGGGCATGAAATCGGCCACCGGAGCTGATGGACTTTTTCGCCTCTCGGGCTGATCGCGGTTCACGTGCTCTGCGGCGGGGCAGCCAGCCGGGTTGTTCGTGGTTGGGCACGATCCAGGAGGCGAGTTCGGTGAGTTTGATGTTGGACTTCTGCGAGACGCGCACGAGCAGGTCGAAGGCGTGGGGACTGGTGATGTCGTGTTGGATCATCAGCAACCCCTTGGCCTGGCCGATGGCGTCGCGGGAGACGAGCGCCTCGTTGAGCTGAGCCCGAGCAAGGTGACTGCCGCGTGGGTGGCGAACACCCCCGCCGATGTCTGGGTCTCGTGGTCGAACCGTCCACTGCGCCTGCCGTAGAGGTTCAGCGCGCCGAGCGTGTCCTGGGCCACGTAGAATTGGCACGTGGCCGGGCTCTCGGCGCCGAGCGCGCTGGTGCGTGCCCGAGGATGGGTCAGCGATCGTCGGTAGCCAGGTCGATGGCGACGGGGGCATCCTGCTTCCAGATCGCATCCAGACCCGGGCCCTCGCCCAGTTCCTCTTGATCGCATCGCACTGGCGCACCTTCGCTGTGCACCTGCGAAATGATCCGGCGATGGTGCAGCTGGGTGATCTCGTCGGGGGCTGCCCCGAACGTCGTGGTTACCGCGGTCTGCGCAAACGGTGGCCGGGGTGTGGTTCTCCTCCTACTCGGTCTCGAGGCTGTGGCCAGCGTGCTCATGGTGCGGGCGAGTGCGTGCCGCTGCTCGCTCATCCTCCGGACGTGCGGGCGGCCATGCGCACGTGGGGCTGAACCCGGCCGGCCGTTGCCCGGCCACTACCCGGATACCAGCCTGGGCCACCGCCAAGATGCCGAGTCTCGTTCACCGTCGCACCTCTGGGGTGCAGCTCGTTTGCTGCGGGCATCCGGCCCGGTTTCCGGGCTGCTACGAACACGGCACGAAGGGGATGCTCTGACCCGCACCGATAGCAGGTTCATCGACCTGCCCATCTGGGAGGGAAGCCTCGGGGGCGGTCACCACTGGAAAGGCATCTCCTCCAGGCGTGTTTGCACGGTTCGGCCGCTTTCCCAGAGGTTGGCGCCCGGCGCGACCGTCGGAGTCGGGATGTCGGCCCGGTTCTGCCGCGCATGCGGCGTGGAAAGGCCCAACGCGCGGTCCCGGTGGTGGATCAACGCTTCGTGGGCCTGCCCGTCCTCGGTCAAACCCATCATCAGTCGCGGGATCCCGTAGGGGAAATCCTCACGGTCGTACTGCCACGTGTGGAACGTCTTCCCGTAGGTGGTCACGAGGTCGTTGAAGTAGGCGTGCTCGGCGATCTCGGGGATGCCGGGCGCGGTCAGGATGCCGGACTTGACCTCGTAGTGGTGGCTGTGCCAGAGCTGCTTCTCCTCGTGGGGGAGGTTGCGGAAGCGTTCCTCGCTGATGATGTATTCGATCCCGATGAGTCGGGCGTCGGGGGCGTTGCGGTCGAAAATCACGCATTGGTGCAGGTCATGGCGCAGATGGGTACAGAAGTGCGTGGCCTCGACTTGCCGCCCCATCTCGTCGGCGTACATGTGGAAGCCGTTGAGGTAGGTGCTCATCGCCTCCAACGGGTACTTCGGCTGCATGATGCCGGCCGCCAGATCGAGCGCGCGGTGCATGAGGGGGTGGCCCCTGCCGACTTTGGTGGTCGCCGCCACCTTGCGGCCGACCAACGCGCTGATCGCAGCGGCCATCCCGCCGGCGGCACCGATGCCGACGGCCCCGGCCACCCTCCGGACGGAGCGAGGTGAACAGGACTTCTCGTGCGATGTCATCCCTCGAGGCCTGCCCGTGAGCGCCGGGCGCGAAACCGGTGCTCGGGAGGAGGGGAAGCCGTTGACGAGGGGCCATTCCTGCGTTGTACGCGCTTTCCGGCGCGGGGAGCCCGGTCTCCCGCACGTCATCGATCTTCCGGTAGGGACATCATCGGTGCGCGCACGCGGTGAACGAGTGGCAGTTCGCGCCCGCTGCACATGCTGGAGGCGATTGAGCAGTCAGCCGGGGGAGCGGCGAGCCTCCTGCCGAGGAGGCCGGTGATCCGCTCCGGCCTGACGTCCAGGTATCGTTCTCTGCGCGGGGGAGAAGCGGCCTGCTCTGCGATCGAGCTCTCCGCGGTCGAATTCCTCGGAGCGGCCGGGCTGCAGCTGCTCGAGCAGTTCCGTGTGAGCGCGGCCGAGCACAACATCACCCTGCCCGTCGTGGGCACCGGACACGAGCTCCTGCGCGCCCTGCACGTCGCCGACCTCGACGAAGATCTGCTGGCCAGCAGCCTGCAGGAGGCCCTACCAACCGTCAGCGGCACTGCCTCCGAGGCGGGGAAGTGCGGAGTTCCCGCTCGAGCGAACCCCCGGAACTACGGGTGCGGTGAGAGCGGCCCGCCGTTCAGCAGGGCGCGGAAATCCTCGGGCGCCAGCGGCCGGGAGAACAGGAAACCTTGGAAGATGTCCACTCCGAGTTCGTCGAGCACTCGGAACTGGGTGGCGGTTTCCACCCCCTCGGCGACGCAGGCCCGTCCCATGGCGTGGGCCATGTCCACCACGGCCCGTGCGATAGCGTAGTCGGCAGCGTTCTCCAGCCGGGAGACGAACCGGCGGTCGAGTTTGATGATCTGCGTGGGGATGTCGTTCAGGCGGGCCAGCGAGGAGTAGCCGGTGCCGAAGTCGTCCATGGCGAATCGCAACCCTCTCTCGGCGAGCTCGGCCATGACCTCCCGCGACTGCGTGGGTTGATCCACCAGGACGGTCTCCAGCACCTCCAGGACGAGGCGGTGCCAGTCGAGGCTGTTGTCGGTGACGAGGGTGCGGATCTCCTCGGTGAAGGAGGGGTCGTCGGGCAGCAGTCCGGCTAGGTTCACACCGATGGCCACGGGATTGCCGTGCGAGTGCGGCCAGCCCACGGCCTCGCGCGTTGCCGTGCGCAGCACCCAGAGGTCCAGGGCGCGCAGCAGGTCTCCCTGCTCGGCCACGGGCATGATGATGTCCGGAGCCAGCTGGCCTCGCTCGGGATGGGGCCAGCGCAGCAGTGCCTCAGCCATCACCACGGAGCCGTCCCGGGTCACCAGCGGCTGGTACTGCAGCGCCAAGCCGTCGTGGTCGATGGCCTGGCGCAGCTCCTCTTCCAAGCGCACCTGCCCGCTGAGCGTGGTGACCTGGTTCGGATCAGCCAGGGAAATGCGCCCGGATCCTCCCGATTTGGCGTTGAGCATCGCCGTGTCGGCGATGCGCAGCAGGTCGTCGGCGGCCATGCTGGCGGGGTCGAACAACGTGGCTCCGACGGAGGCCGACACGCGCACCACCTCACCACGCATCGGCAGCGTCGTGTGCAAGAGGTCCGCAGCCCACGTCGCGAAGGCGTGCAGGCCGTCGACGGCGTCGACGTCCGAGCAGACGAGCAGGAATTCGTCGCCGGAGAGCCGAGCCGCCGCACACTGCTCCGGCAGTCCCCTGCGCAGGCGCCGAGCCAGTACTACCAGCAGCTCGTCACCCGCGTCGTGGCCCAGAGAGTCGTTGACCCGCTTGAAGTTGTCGATGTCGCAGAACAGTACGGCGGGTTGCCCGGCGGGGGTCTCGCGCAACTTCCCGAGCAGCTCGTTGAGTCCCGAACGGTTGAGCAACCCCGTCAGGTCGTCGTGGGTGGCCTGCTGGTGCAGCTCCTCGGCGTGTCGGGCCTGCTTGCTGACGTCCTGGAACACGACCAGCCAGAGGCGGAGCCCGTCCTGCTGCGTCGAGAGCGTGCTGTGCACGTCGCACTCCGCCGGTTGTCCGTCCGAGCGGGCCAAGACCCGCAGCGGCATGCGCTCACGCCCCGAAAAACCCGGAGCGCCCGTGTTCGTGGGCAGGAGCTTTCCGCCCGGATCCCGGGGATGCAGCAGGTTGGTGGCGGTCGTGCCGTGGAGGTCGGGCAGCCGGCATGCCAGCAGCTCGCACATCGCCTCGTTGGCGTCCAGCACCTGCTCGGAGTCGTCGAGCACGCAGATGCCCACCGGCGCGAGGTAGAACAGGTCGGTGAACTGCCGGCGCGATCGTCGTTCCCGCTCGCGGGCTTCGGTCAGGTCCCGCGTCACTTTGATGAAACCGCTCAGCGCCCCCTCCGGGGTCCGCTGCGCCGTGATGACCACCTGGGCCCGGAAATGCTCGCCGTTCTTGCGCAGGCGCCAGCCCTCGTCGATGTAGAAGCCGATCTCTGCGGCCCGCTCCAGCTCCCAGCCCGGGTAACCGGAAGCGGCCTGCTGCTGCGGGTAGAACACCGAGAAGTGCGCGCCGATGATCTCCTCGGGGCGGTAGCCCTTAACCCGCTCGGCGCCAGCACTCCAGCTCTGCACACGCCCCCCCGCGTCCAACGAGAAGATCGCGTACTCGTCCATGCTCTCCGGCAGCAGGGACAGCTGCTGGTGGGTCTCGTTCCGCGATGGCGGGCGCCCCGTCTCATCGTCATGTGGGCGGGCCTCGTGTTCCTGCGGCCCTCTCATGCCTCCCCCCACCCAAGCGCAGGCGGTCTCGCCGTGGACAGCGCACCCATCATACGGCGCAACGGGTACCACGACACGTCCAGGCTTCGCCGGTGTCCTGTTCCACCAGCTCGTTGCGGGCGTAGCCCAGCAGCTGGGCCAGGGCGTCGTTGGCATCCTGCAGCTGATCGGAATCATCCAGAATGCCGTTCGGCAGCGGCACGAGATCGAACAACCCGGGTATCAACCGGGGCGCACGCGGAGGGGCGGCCAGTCGGATGGCCTCGTCGAGGGCGTCGAGCTGGCCCCGCAGTTCGCTCTGAGCGTGTTCGTCGCTCTGCGTGGGGCCAGGCGTTGCCCGGAGGCTGACCAGCGCGTCGCGGTGCAACAGGTGGGAGGAGATGCCCATCATGTCTCCTGGGGCAGAGCAGCGCCGGTGGGCATGAACAGGGCGTCGGCGGCGGCCTCGTGGGTGGGGTAGCACGGCACGATCGCGGCCAGCCCGCCGGCCGCCAGAGCCCGGTCCACGGCCCGGCTAGAGTTGACCAGCACCAGTGTCTTGCCGCAGTGCAGGACGTAGAAGCGCAGGGCGTCGACCAGTTCCAGGCCAGCGACCCCGAGGAAGGTCACTTCGTGCAGGTCGAGCACGGCCCACCCAGCTTGGACTGCAGGCGGGGCCATACCAGCGCCGCCAGCCTGGGTGTGGTTGCCGCGTCGAGCTCACCGTTTACGTTGCACCACAGCCAGCTGCGGAGCCGGATAGCTCACTCGCAGATTGACCCCCGAACGAGTGATAGCGGTTCCCGCTTCTGAAGCGCCGCTACTGCTCGTGCTCGGCCCCGAGCGAGAGGCCAACTCGGATGGATGCATCAGAAAGCCCCATTCGTCGCAGAGCGGGGTGCCGCAGGCACCACGCCTGATGTCCTCCTGGCGGCTTTCTGTTAAACCAACCGAGTCCAACGTACTGACGGTGAGACCGCTCTGCCTATCTACGCGGAGGGCTGCCTGCCTGCACTCGGACTGATGACACACGAACCGGTGGTGGTAGCACGGTCGACGGTGCGGGCCAGCCTCGTGGCGCATGCGTATACGTTGGGGACCCGACGCGGTGTGCGGGACGTGGGCGTGGACGAGATCGTGTCCCGTTCCGGTGTGGCCAAGGCGAGCCTGTATCGCCACTTCGCCTCGAAGACCGAGCGGGTGCGGGCGTGCTTGGTCGAGCGCGAACAGCGCTGGACCCAGTAACTGCTGACCGCGGGGATCCGGGCGCGGGCCGACGCGGCCGAGCAGCAGTTGCTAGCGGTCTTCGACGTGTTCGACGAGTGGTTTCACTGTGCGGATTTCGAGGGCTGCCTGTTTATCAATGTGCTGCTGGAAACGGGACCAGCGCATCCGCTCGGCCAGGCCGGCCTCGACTACCTGGCCGACATCCGCACGCTGATCGAGGACCTCGCCGACCAGGCGGGACTGGCCGCCCCGGAGGAGTTCGCCCACAGCTTCCATCTGATGATGAAAGGCGCGATCATCGCTGCGGCCGAAGGTGATCAGGCGGCCGCTGGCCGCGCCCAACTCCTGGCCCGCTCCCTCATCGCAGGGCACTGCGCTGCCGCACAGCAGCCCCAGCCGCAACCTTCCAGGACCCATCCCGAGCGCAGGGCCCGGGGCGGGCACGGCTGAGGCGAGAGTTCTCGAAAGCTGTTGGTTGAGTTCGAACTGGCCCCATGGTGAGGGGGCCCGAAATGGAACAGGCATAGACGATGGCAGACACAGACGCGCTCGCCGGGGCTGACGGCTTCGTGCCCGCCCTCTCCTCGGCGGCGCGGAAGTTGATCACGGCCCAGATCGGCGATGAGACAGCCACGTTATCGCTGATCGTGACCGCGGCGGTCAAAACCGTGCCAGGTGCTGAACAGGCCGGCGTGTCGTTGCTGCACAAAGACAGCACCATCACCTCGGCGGCAACCAGCCACGCCACAGTCGACGAGGTCGACCGGTGGCAGGCCGAGTACCGCGAGGGCCCGTGCGTGACGACGTTGTGGGACCAGCACACGGTCACCATCGCGGACCTGAGCGGCGAGGCGCACCGGTGGCCGCGGTTCGCCCCGCAGGCCGCCGCGCTCGGGGTGGGCAGCATGCTCTCGTTCCAACTGTTCGCCCGCGACGGCTCACTGGGAGCGTTGAACCTGTATGCTGCTCGTCCGCGCAGTTTCGACAGCAACGCGCACCTGCTGGGCGAGTTGTTCGCCGAGCACGCGGCCACGGCTCTGGGCGAGGCTCGCCACGTGGCTCGGCTGCAGCAGGCCTTGGCCACCCGTGATGTGATCGGCCAGGCCAAGGGCGTGCTCATGGAACGCTTCGGTGTTGGGGCCGACGAAGCCTTCCGGCTGCTGGTGTCCTCCTCGCAGGAGGCCAATATGAAACTCGTCGCGGTCGCCCAGTGGCTGACCCGACAGGACGCACGTTCGGACTCGCAGTCGCAATGATGAAGGATCCTCTCCCAAGCGGGGCCCCGAGCAGGTCTTGGCCCGGACGCGAGGGAAGGACTGAGGTCTCGCCGGTCGCCCCGGCCCAGCAGCCGGCGGGAGCATTCTCCTCCAGCCGCCGCAGCGGCTGACCTACGGAGTGAACGATGAGCGAGGACCGGCGGGCACTGCTGGTGTCCCAGCTGAAGACGGCCAGTGCCCGGGCGAACGAGACGACCTCGCGGATGGGTGTGCTGTGCGGCACTGGCCGTGTAGCAGCTGTCGGTCACCGGAGCCGGGGCCACGGTGCTCACACCGGTCACCGACGGGAACGACCACGACCCGCGCCGCGGGCTGGTGCATACCACCAACGACGTCAGCGCCGGGCTGGAAGATCTGCAGCTCACCGTCGGCGAAGGCCCCTGCCTGGACGCCTTCACCACCGGCGGGCCGGTGTTCATCGCCGACCTGGCCAGCGCCACCGTCCGGTGGCCCGGCTTCACCCCCGCCGCGCAGGCGCGGGGAGCTGCCGCGGTGTTTTCCTTCCCCCTGCACATAGGGGTGATCCGCGTGGGCTCACTGGACTTCTACCGCGATACGCCCGGCTCGCTGTCGGCCGCCCAAACCGCTGACGGGGTGATCCTGGCCGAGCTGGCCACCCACACCATCCTCGGTGAACTGGAAGGCCGCAGCAGCGCCGACGCCAGCTGGCTGGCCGACCCGCACGCCGAGGTGCACCAGGCCACCGGCATGGTCCAAGTCCAGCTGGAGACGACCAGCGCGACGGCGCTGCTGCGGCTGCGGGCACACGCCTACACCCACGAGCTCTCCTTGACCGAGGTGGCCCGGCAGGTCACCACCCGCCAGCTGCGCTTCAGCCCCGACGAGGACCCGTAGGAACAACTCCGCCTGAGACAGCGGTTGCGGCACGGACGAGAAACGAGATCGGTGATGAATTCCCCGCGAGAACAACGGCTGGCCCAGACCTTCGTGGCCCTGTCGGACACGCTGGTCGACGACTTCGACGTCCTCGACTTTCTGACCCTGCTGGCCGAACGCGCCGCAGAACTGCTCGACGTGACCGCAGCCGGCGTGATCCTGTCCGACCAGAGCGGCGGCTGGCATCCACCGCCGCCACCAGCGAAGACGTGCGCCTGATCGAGCTTCTGGCCACCCAAACCCGCGAAGGCCCCTGCCAGGACAGCATCCAGACCAGTGCCCCGGTGAGCAGTTCCGACCTGGCCGCCGAAGACACCCGCTGGCCCGCCTTCACCGAAGCCGCGATGGCCGCCGGCTTCCGCACCGCCGCGGCCCTGCCCATGCGGCTACGCCACGAAAAGGTCGGAGCGCCGACCCTGCTCAACACCGAACCCGTCGCCGTCGACGAGGACAGCCTCCAGCTCGGCCAAGCACTGGCCGACCAGGCCACCGTCGGCATCCTGCACCACCACACCGCCGGGAAACCCTGCCCGAACAGCTGCAAGCGACCCTGCACCACCGCGTCGTCATCGAACAAGCCAACGGCGTTCTCGCCGAAGCCGGCGGCCTGTCCCCGCAGCAGACCTTTGCACTGCTGCGCGATTACCCCCGCGCCAACAACCAACACCTCACCGACCTGGCCCGCAGCCTCGCCGAACGCACCATCCGTCCTGCCCACCTGCTCGCCCACCAGCCGCAGGTGTGATCCACTCCGCCCGGTGGGAGCAGGAAGAGACAGAGCGCACCCGAAACGGAGCGCACGAACACGTCTGCTGGCCAGCGGGATATGAGCGCCCTCGCGCGGAAAGCGCTCGGTGGCGGCCTCCCCGGCACTGAAACGATCACGTCGGTCAAGTGGACCGTTCCCTCGGGCACCTCCGAGGCTCGACAGCGGTGGGACAGTTGCCAGCCGCAAGTGAGCGTGACCAGTCGAGCTGTGTGGCGCACGAGTCCTCGGCACGCTCTACCGCTTCGACAGAAGCCCCGGGGTCGGCGCGATGGCAGGCCCCGAGGCTCTGTTCACCTCCGCGCGCATCCCCTCCTGCAGCCCGTGCGCGCCTACCGGAGGACACAGGGAGCAGCCGGGACCGAGAGTCCGATGCCGCCCCTCTGCAACTCAACCCACTTCGATCGTCACAGCCATTGCCGTGACCAGCCGAGTATGCGTCCTGGACGACCGGTATGCAGGACGAACCAACTAGGCGGGCCGCAGACTCCTCCTCCCTGGGCAGTCGCGGCGACGTGATCGCATCCCAGTCGGGGGCGACCGGGCCCTGCGCCGTTGGCCTGCAGTCTCCTGACCCGTCGAGGCGGTGCCCCGGCTCACTGGTGGGGTGGTCGTGGAGGCTGGTCGTCGTGGAGCGCCACGAATTATGTCCGAGGGTGGAATGTGAACCGCTCGGTCAGCTCGAGTTGCTCGAGAAGTTGTTCGACGGCGGCACTGGGTACCAGGATCAGGACTCCGCCGGCCATCTTCACTCGCCGTGCGGCTTCGAGCAGCGCCACGACCCCCGCGGTATCGAGAGACGACACTTCAGCCATGTTGATCAAAACGGATCCAGTTAACTTGGCGCCTCCGTTGCGGAGAGGTTCACCGAAGCGGAGGGCGGTGTCGGCGTCGACGACCCCGCTCGCGGTCAGCGTCAGAACATCGCCACAGTGTTTCACTACCACCTGCAACCGGTCGGCGGGCTGCTGCCGAGGGATCTCCTGCGGTTCCGCGGTTGCAGCAGCACATGTTGTCACGGTGTTGGCATCAGGGTGGTCATGCATGGATGCACCAGCTTCGTTCGCTGCGGCTTCCGGGCCGGGCTACTCATGACTGGGGTGCGGCTCTCGCAGCTGAGCCGCACAGTGCCAGTGTCGGCGGAAACCGGCGATGTGTCTACGGCGTCGGCGGAACGAGCGGCGTCCGCGTGTCCGATCGGGCCGGCGGCTCCGTGCGCTGCTGCGGGAGGGGCATCAGGCGGGCGAGGAGGTGGATCTCGGTGGTCACGCCAGCTTCTTCCTCCAGCACCGTGGCGTACGCACTCGCGTAGGCGCGTGCGATGCGCAGGGTGTGGGCCTTCTCCGCCGCGTTGGCAGCGGGGGCCAGATCCTCGGCGGTCACCGGCAACGGCAGCACCACCCCGCTGTCTGTCGCGGTGGGCAACGCGCGGTCCGTTTCGTAGAGCCACGCGGCAACGGGGGAATCGATAGGCGTGACCTCGATTGATGCGGTGCCCCGTCGGCCCAGCTGGGAACACGGGGAACGCTGTGCGAGTTGCCGGGCGGCCTCTCGCCCGGCAGCCTCGGCGGCCACGATCAACTGAGACCATTCATCGCACGGTTGCGGCATGGCTAAGCGTTCGTCGGGTTCCTGCATAATTGCCTACCTAGCGGGCGTGCACATCTGTATTTGACCTGCCATCCGCGCGAGTGCGATGGCAGGGCATTGGGCTCGTGCTTCCCCTCGGATGCACGAACATCGCGGTCACCAAACCTCGTGACGATGTGCACTCGGGGTGGCTATCCAGCGTGCACACATCACGGCAACGAGCTCCTCTGGTGCTCCTCGCGGGAACCTCCTGGGAGGGCTGCTGAGCTTCGTCTCCACCGACGAGGTGCCTGCCCGCTCGATCAACCCCGCCCAGATCGGGCTGCCCCCAACTTCCCTGCTGCGACAAGAGGGCGGCGAAGGTCTCACACCTCCACCCGATCAACCAGCGCCTCACGGCGCACGTATCACACGTGTCACCGATTCGCGACATGTATCGCCTCGGGCAGTACGCGGCGGACCGCTTCGGCGTAGGCGCCGGAGCCATCTCGGCAGACCACCTGCACGCCGGAATGCTCGCGCAACCAGGCTTCGAGCGGGGCTACCGCTGGACGGGACTGTCAGGAGAACGGCTCTGGCCCGTATTCGGTGGTGACGGTTCGTGGTATCAGCCGAGGAGGATGCGGTGGCGCAGCAGGGTAAAGCCTGCGCGCCCGTACATCTGCCGCTTGATCAGCTTCGTCTTGGTGTTCACGCCTTCTGTTCGTCCATTGTGGAATGGCAGGTTGACCGCGGCATCCACGGCTTGGCGATCGAGCTCGAGGCCGCGGGTGAAGGCGTGTAGGTGGGGCAGTTCTTCGGATCGAGTCTGCTCGATCCAGCGACTCAGGGATTCGTCGTTGCCAGCGTTGGAACGGAGCAGCGCGGCGAAGTCGCCAACGAGGGCAGCGAGTCTCATCATCTCGGGGCAGGCACCGGTCGCGGCGTCGATCCACTCTCGCTGGTGATCTGTGAGCTTGTCCGGGTGGGTCAGCAGGTAGCGGGTGAGGCGTTTGGGAGAGATCGCCGGCCGCTCTGACTCGACGCGTCCTTGCGTGATGTAGCGATACAGCAGGTTCTGGCTGCCGGTGTAGCCGAGCTCGGTGATCTCGTGGAACAGCTGCAGTACGGGCACAGCCGGATCTTCCTCACGGCGGCGGCGTAGGTGGTCCCGGAACGGGTCAACCAGGGTGGGCCGGTACTGCGGAGCCCGCACCAATCGTTCGGGTTGGTCGATGCGGGCGTAGCGCTTGACCGTATTCAGCGCCAGGTTCAACCGGCGGGAGACCTCGAGCAGCCCGACGCCGCGATCGAGCAGATCATGCACTTGCCGCCAGCGTTCGCGGGTCGTGGCGGCGCGTTTGCCTTCGCGGGGTGGTGGGCCAGTTTTGTCCCAGCAGGCGCTGTGTGCTGCGATTTCCTTGAGCACGGCCGCGGCGAGGCCGGGCCACAGGTGCCACCGATCCGCGACCTGCACCGCGGTGGGCAGCGCGCGGCGGATCGCTTCAGCGTAGGCGCCGGACCCATCCCGGCACACCACCCGGACACCGGGATGCTCGCGCAACCAGGCTTCGAGCGTGGCCGCGGTGCGGTCGGCCAGAATGTCGACGCGCTCACCGGTGCCCGCGTCGATGATCACAGTGGCATAGCGCTGCCGCTTGCACAAAGCGAAATCGTCCACGCCGATCACCGTCGGCACCGGCCGGTCCGGCACCGGTAACCGCAACAATGTCCGCAGCGCGGTACGTCGTGACATCAGCACACCGAGGCCGGCCAGCACTCGGGCACCAGCACGACCAGCCAACTCCCGCACCACATGACCCACCTGTGTAGCCAGCCGGCCAGTACGGCGCTGATACCGCCCGGCCACGGTCAGCGGCTCGCGGAACGTTTGCCGCGAGCAGTCCACAGTGCAGCAACGCATCCGTCGTGCCCGCACTCGCACCACGACCGGTCTTCCATCCACCGGCACATCCGCGAGCCGCCGCTCGACATAGCCATGCACGCGCCCGGTCTTCATGGCGCATCCCGGGCACACCACCGGTCGCGACCGTGTCGCGGCTCGGACAACGATCGTCCCGGCATCGTCTTCAACCCCTGGATGACCAGCGAAGACAATCCCGAGAACACTAGTTTTAGAAGTTGATCAACGTCGCACCGGGATCACCCTGGCATAACGCACCGCGCTCGACCGAAACGGACCGTCACCACCGAATATGGGACAGAGCCGTTCTCCTGACAGTCCCCGCGCGGATGCTGATCCTCGAGCGAGACGACTCGGTCGTCGAGGTCGGCAAGAAGCTGCTCTACCGGCGTGTGCGGGAAAAGGAGCTGGCGGAGGTGGACGTGTGACGAGCCGTCGTGGCGCGTGCCTGGTGGAATACTGTCGTTCCGAGGCGGGTTGACCTGGCGCAGAGTCCGATCTACGAAGGGGTCGCCGTGAACGAGCTGCGCTTCGACCGTCCCGACGGCATCGAACTGATCGCCAACATGCGCGCCGGGGAAGGCACGCCGCTGGTGTTGGTGCACGGCGCCCTCGCCGACGCCGACGCCTGGCAGCAGGTGGTCGACGCGATCGAGCTCCCCAACCCCGTGATCGTGCTCAACCGCAGGGGTCGCGCGCCGAGCGGTCCCCTCGGCGGCGGATACTCGCTGCGCACCGAGATCGACGATCTCCACCACGTGCTCGACTCGCTCGGTGAACCTGCTGTGCTGTTCGGGCACAGCTACGGCGGTCTTGTCGCGCAGGAAGCGGCCGCGGAACGCAACGATGTGCGCGCTCTGGTGCTCTACGAACCGGTCGTTCGCCCGTTCGGTCGTGAATCCCTCGCGAAGCTGCGGAAAGCCGTCCAGCGCGGGGACCTCGATGCGGCTCTGGAGATCGTGAACGTGGACATTGCGCGGGTTCCCGCGGCGGATGTCGCCGAGCTCCGCGCTTCCGAACTGTGGTCGTCGCTTCGCCTCCTCACCCCTGCCGCAGTCGAAGAACTCGCGGTGATCGACGATCACGAGCCCGGTTTCGAGGGATACGGGGCCGTCGAGGTCCCGACCACGCTCATCCTCGGTGGTCGCAACGACGGCATTCCGCCGTACGGAACGGCGTTCGACGCCGTGGCAGGGGCGATGCCGCAGGCGAAGGTCGTGCGCCTGGACGGGCAGGGGCATCTCGCTCACGTCGAGGGGCCGGGGGAACTCGCCGCGGAGATCAGCACCGCGATTCCGTGAATCCGTGCACATCAGGCACTGGAGGAGTAACCCAGCCCGCTACACCGAGGTCGACGAGACGTTGGCGAGCGTGGTCAGCCGGTACGCGGACGAGCGTCACGGGGCCAACGGGTGGAAACAGATCGCTGACCAGTGACTCCGGCGAGGAACAAGATAGATGTCGCTATGCCATCAGTGTTGACTGAAATCCATCAATGTCAGGACCCCCTGTCAGGCTGGCCGGTATGGACAGCAACGACGAACGGGTTGAGTGGGTCGAGGCGCGGGCGTATCGGGGTTTTAGCGCACGATCCTGCATGGATGTTCCTCAAGCCCGGTGGTGCGGGGCGCTGGGCCGGTCGAGCAATCCAGCCTCGCCGTAGCGGCGCCACCGGTTGACCCACTTGGATGCGCATTGACGCGAGAGCCCATCTCGGCAGCGACATGCGCGATCGGGCGGGCCCTGGCACCACGCGATGAGTCAGCGGCGGCCCTCGACAGACAGCGGGGCATGACGATGATGCATGGACGGGTCTTTCTGTTTCGGCAGACGAGTTGGTCGCACTTCTCATCCCGCCGTTGAAAGACCCGCCCCTCGCATACCCCGTCAGCAGACAACAACCTCATGACCGCAACATCAGCAGCAGACGTACAGGATCCTCCGATAGAGCAGCGGACCGCCAGCTACCGAAAGATCTTGTACCAATACTACTCAGATCGGGCGGGAGGTTAGCCGCGCATCGTGGCCTCCCTGGCCGCCGTTCGGATCAACCGACGACCCGGTTGTCAGCCTTCGACGCTGCAACAAGATCGACCTCAGCTTCGTAGACAATCTCCCAGGTGCAGCCAAGGGCGATATAGCCGTTGTAGAAAACGTGGACTGGACGCACGCATCCGCCTGACGTCAACTCGCGGTTCATGAGGCCGAGAACGTAGATTCGCGCGTAGTGCGGGACGAACGCGACTCCACCTTCGCAGGTGGTGATGATGCTCCAACGCTGGGCATCCGCCCAGTCACCGCTTTCGATCCACTCTTTCCACAGGATGCCGCTATTTCCGGGATCGACGGTGGTGTTGACGGTCCAGAAATACTGGGTCTGGTTTTCCGGGTTCGCGCCGGCGTTCGTCCGGATGCGGTAGACGGTTTCGCCGTTGACGCGCTCCGAGTAGATGCGCCAGAGGTAGCTGTATGCGGGGTTGACGTTGCCGTTCTTGTCCTTGAGGTCGTATTCGGCCCAACCAAGCTGCAGGTCACCGGAGTTCCAGAGGAATCCGCCGCTGAGCCTGTTCACGATGACTACCGGCTTTTCTGTGTTGACGGCGTCGTGGAGGACTTCGACGGAGTTGTTGCACGCCATCGCCTGTGACTCCTTCGTCGTGGAATTTCCAGCTCCGAGATTAGGTGTGCTGAACCGGGTGTCGAAACAGCTGGACGAGTGACAGTCGAACCTCGAAACGCTCATGTCAGAATCAGGGAGCCCTTTTCAATCTGATTACGTCGTAGCGTGATGGAGGTTGCGGATGGTGGGGAGGTGCTGCCGCGGCGTGGCACTGGTTGTAGGTTTGGGGAACTCGGCCAGGTTCGGCCGCGGTACGGGGTACCGACGGCGCCACCAGCGCCTTGGTGTCCCTTGTCGGCGAAAGTGGCTACCACCGCGGTGGTAAGCGCGGGGCTTGAGGAACATCCATGTCGGATCGTGCGCTAAGCGGTGAGCGTGCTGGTGGGCGGGTTCCGCAGATAACGCATGACTATCTGCGGGACCTGCCTCGACGGCCGGAGCAAGAGACACGGCTCAACCCACCGACCAGCAACGCTCACGGCTTAGCGCCGTTTGTCGTTCCGATGTTCCTCAACCGCCGAAACCACCCTGTGCGCTGGTTGTTCGCGTCTCAGTGGAAATCACAGGGTGTTGTGGCGGTTTTCGGTCCGCGGTCGGATCGATCGGTCGCGGACGGTCGCGCCAGGCGCGCGCAGCCAACCTCAGCGGCCCGGTGCTGAGGCGTCGGCGGCGCGTTCGTGCGCGGTGCTCGTCCCGGCAGCGGGGTTAGGCGTAGGTCTGGGGCATGCTCGTGGGCAGGGTGATGCCGGCGTCGGCGATGGCCTCGGCGACGGTGTGCCCTTCGGGGGCGGTTCCGCCGAGCTGCCAGGCCAGCGTCAGGGTGTAGAACTCGGACAGCGGGACGAGGTCGTCGAGGATCGCGCGGAGCAGCTCGGCGAGGTCCTCGTCGTGGTCTGCGCTGCTGCGGTCCGAGCCGTGCAGGCCCCAGCGCGCGGTCCAGCCGGTGACCTCCGGGCCCTCGGGATCGGCCACGCGGTGCAGCTCGACGTCGACGACCTGCGTCGGTTTCGGGGCGAACTGCAGGATCGGGGCGTGCTCGAGGATGCTGTGCTGCTCACCGCGGCGGTGGTTTCGGGGGACGATCATGCTGATCAGCATGCAGCGCGAACGCCAACTCGGGGAGAGCGTGGGGTGGTGATCCACCTACTCGCGTGACGTCATGCCGTGGCACCGGCCGGCCGCGCGAACGGTGCCCGCATTCCCGGGGGGTCGGGTTGTCAGGCGAGTCCTTCGCGGTAGCCGTGGGTCAGCTGCCGGGCCCGAGCGCGCAGGTCCCCGGCGTGCACGACCGGGCCGGTGCTCGCCTGCGTCAACGCGAGGTACCACGGGTGGGCTTCCAACGCGTGCTGCAGCGTCGAGAGCTGGCTGCGTTGCTGCTGCAGCGACCATCCCAACAGGTGCGCCACCTGCTGGAGCGGCACCCACCCGGTGCCGAGGTCTGCCTGCCGGTCCACGAGCTGCGCTAACGCCTCAGGACGCATGCTCCACCCCCAAGTTCGCGCCGCGGCGTGATCGTACCCACCCGAATGCACAAATGGGCGCCGGTGGTCACGTCGTGTCGCTGTCGGGCGTGGGTAGACGCAGGATGCGCTCGAGGGCGTCCTCGACGGTGCCGACGCGGTCGACCAGCGTTGTGAGGCGAGCGTCCGGCTCGCGGACGAGTTCGCGGCGGCCCGACGTGGACCAGGCCGCGGCCAGGGCCGGCAGTGAGGCGCCCTGTCGGCGCGCGGCCAGCAGCAGCGCATCGGCCAGAGCACTGAAATCCCGGCTCGCCCGGCGCAGCTCTGCCAACGCGCCCACGGCTTGCTCGGCGGTGAGCGTGTCGCTGACGAGCTCGTGCTGCACGTGCCGGGCCCAGTCCTGCAGCACCGCGCGCGGCGGCAGCGACGTGGGGTAGTGGTCATCACTAAGGACCAGATTTATAACAGTTATAAAGATGGTCCTGGGTGACTCCCATCGCGTCAGGGCCCTTCCTCTGCGGGAGGATGGGGGCATGACGGCACAGAAGAACAGGCTCATCCGTCCGCGCCAGGGCGCGTGGATCGCCGGCGTGTGCGCGGGTCTGGCCGACCGGTTCGGCCTGCCGCGTGGATTGGTGCGGCTGGTGTTCGTGCTCTCCTGCCTGCTGCCGGGTCCGCAGTTCGTGCTCTACCTCGTGCTGTGGGTGATGGTCCCGCGCCCGTGACACCGACGGCGAGCTCTGAGCAGTGACGGCCTCACCGGGCTGTTCTCTGCCTCGAGGCCGACCGCCTCCCGCGTTTGTCGACGTGGTTTCCGACACCGGTAACTGGAGTGTGCACCGCCAGATCCTGTACGCCTACTACTCAGAGCCCGGTACCGCCAGGTCCTGTACGCCCCCAGATCGTCCGCGACGGCAAGGGGTTGCTCGGGACGGTGTCAGGGGATGTTTGCCTGCTGGTGACCGCGGCGGTGTTGCATGTTGGTCGCCTTGTGGTGAGAGTGATCATGGACGTGGTGTCGAGACGGGCAGGGAGCACGCTGTGGTCAGGGTTGCGACGTGGAACCTGGAGAACCTGTTCCGTCCGGACAGCGAGGCTGGTCCGGACACCGACGAGCAGTACCAGGCCAAGCTCGCCTCGCTCGCGGGCACGATCACGACGATGAACCCGCAGGTGCTGGCCGTGCAGGAGGTCGGTGAGCCCGAGGCCCTGGAGGATCTCGTCCAGCATCTGCAGGGGCAGTGGCACACCGCGTTGGCCGAGCCCGACGGGCGTGGCATCCGTGTGGGCTTTTTGTCCCGCCTGCCCCTGTCCGAGACCGAGCAGAGCGCCGAGTACCCACCCGAACTGGCCGGAGTGCAGGTCAACGACGACGGTGACACGACCCGCGAGATGAGCCGCCCACTGCTGCGCGCCCGTGTCGAGGCCGAGGGCACCACGATCACGCTGGTGACCTGCCATATGAAATCGAAACTGCTGACCTATCCGGGCGGGCGATTCAGCCCCGCGACGAGGGGGAACGTGCCCGGTATGCGGTCTATGCGCTGCATCGGCGTGCCGCCGAAGCCGCCACCGTACGCAGCTACGCCAACGGCCTCCTCGACGGCCGGGGACAGGACCGCGCGGTGATCGTGCTTGGCGATCTCAACGACACCCCACACGCAGCCACCACCACCCTGCTCAATGGCCCACCCGGCTCGGAGATCGGCACCGGGGGCTTCGACCGGCCCGACGCCGGCGACGGCGACCGGCTGTGGAACCTCGCCCCGCTCATCCCCGAAGACAAGCGCCACTCGCGCACCTACCGGGGCCGTCCCGAGCTGATCGACCACATCCTCGTCAGCCACGCCCTGGTCACCCACGTCGACACCGCCACCACGTTCGACAACGACCCCGGCTCGGTCACTGAGCATCCCACCGAGCGCCGCAACGATCCTGGATCTGACCACCGCCCCGTCCTGGCCGACATCTCCCCGACCTCCGCATAACCACTACCGGTGTCTCAGACAGGAGTCGCCGCTGACTGGCGCAGCCAGGCTGAGCGCTGTTTGTCGTTCCGATGTTGCTTCAGGCCCCATGCCATTGGCGCCGACGTCGATGCGGGTGATCTGTACCGTGCGTCGTCCGCCATCGGTCTCGTGCCAGTACCACTGCCCGGGCGTGGGCCGTTCCCACTCCGCGTGCTCGTCGTGCTCGGAAGCACCGTGGCGAGGCCTGGACCAGCCCGGACCGGTAGGAACAGCTCGTGCGCGCATGTCGCGAAGCGGTCGAAGCCCAACCGGGTGCCGTGGCAGCTCGGGGTGCCGCGCTGGAGGTCGACCCGATCCCACCAGCCACCGCAGTCACCACGACCTCGATGTCGGCCTCGCCGAATGCGACGGTCGCCCACGCGAAGCGCTCGGCTGGACTCTCCCAGCCGAGCGCTTCGCGAGACTGGGGCGTGAGGAACATCCGAACGACAGACAGCGCTAAGAGAGTGTCGCGGGGTTCACTGCCGGTGCAGGCGATGCGCCCGGTGAAGCCCTGATCACGGACCCAGCGGCGCAGTTCGGTCTGATCGTAGGCTTTGTCGCCGTGGAGCTTGCCGGGCTTGCGAAACACCTAAACCCCGTCTTCCGGGTCAGATGTAGAGCACGAACAACTGAAGCAGCCCCAAACCGTAGACGGTGCAGTAAACCTGGTACGTGACCGCGTCCGCACGCGGGCCACGCCACCGCAGGGACCGGTAGGCCGACACCCAGCACGGCACGAACACGAGCGCATCGGCCAGCAGTATCCGCCACAGGCCCGCGCCACTCGACGCCCACAACACCATGTGCTGCACCATCGGCAACACCAGCAGCACCGCCGTGAACCAGATCCGCACCGGCCACGCCCCGATCAGCAGCGGAAACGTGCGCCTCCCGGCCGCGCGGTCACCGTCCATGTCCCGCACGTCCTCGTAGTGCAGCGCGACAGTCCAGCCCACGCCCGCCACCAAGATCCACGTGACCGCGAACCGATCCAGCGGCGCCACGAGTTCCCAACTGATCGCGAGCTGCACGAACGCCGCGATCATGGTGGACGGATTCTTGAAGCAGAAGTACCACCGCTGCGGCAAGACGAGATACACCAGGACCGTTACGACCTGCCAGACCAGAACCCACGGCAACACCCCGAACACCCAGCCCGCGAGAGTGTACAGCGGCGTCGCCACCGCATACCGGAACAGCAGCCCACGCGGCGTGGTCAACCCTTGCGGAACCGGACGGTGTGGCTTGTTCACGCGGTCTTCGTCGACCCCGAACGCTTGATTGGCCGCTTCGAAGGTATACCCGAACAACACGGTGAGCACGGCCAGCGCCAGCACACCCCAGGCAACGCCAACAACCGGGGTGCCGTGCACCGCGCAGGCCCCCAGCAAGAACACCAGGTGCGGCACGAAAGTGACCAGCGTGTTGTCCCGCAGCATCCGCCACGTGATCGCCCACTCCCGCCGCACCCGACTGAGGGCGTGTTCCCGAGTCGGCATCAGCTCATCAACGGTCACGCCGCACCACCAAACGAGCCATCTGCTCCAACTGCTCTGCCGCGTCCGCGCCTACCGACACCGCCCGCGCCTGCTCGACCTGGAGTTGATCCGGCGCAACTGGCCCGACCTCCTGCGTGACCGGTCGCTGTCCACCGGGGCGATGAAGGCCTCAGAGCTGATGCACATCACCCAGGGCGGTGGAAGCCCAATCACCCTGGGCAAGGCCCTGGCCGAATACAGACGTATCGCCAAAACTCTGCACATGCTGGCCTTCGTCGACGCTGATGAGACCTACCGGCGCCGCATCCACACCCAGATCAACACTCAAGAATCCCGCCACGCGCTGGCCCGGCGGATCTTCCACGGCAAACGCGGCCAGCTGTATCAGCCTTACCGCCAAGGTCAGGAAAACCAGCTCGGCACGCTCGGGCTGGTGCTGAACATGGTCGTGCTGTGAAACAGCGTCTACCTCGACGCCATCCTCAAACAGCTGCGCTGAGCTTCCCCCGGTGGACCGGGGGAAAGCTCACCTATGGGCAGTTTCAGTTCGTTTGCCGCGTCACGAATCGTCCCTCTTGGGAAGATAGTGCGGATCGAAGTTGTGCGGGGTCACATACAGATCCACGGCGCTGTAAAAACCAATGGAAAGCGTCTCGGTGATGGTGGCTACCTGGGGAAGGTTGGACTTGCTCAGCACTTCATTGATGCCCATGCAGTGGTCGCGATGCCCCTGTCCCCACCAGTCGTGTGGAGTTTTCCAATCGGTAGTAAAGGCACAGTCGCCACTCAGGGTCGCCTCGTAGGTGACTCGCGCTTTGACGGTACTGACCGTACCCCAGATATAGGTAGTCTCCCACTGTCCCGCAGGAACCTCGGATTGAACGCTGTTCGAGACGGTCAGCTGAACTTCCTTTTTGTGGGTACCGCTTTTCCCCCATTGCTGGTTGTATTTAAATGATGTTTCCCCGCTAACCCCTTCGACACCCGGTATTCCAATCGAGTACGAGATCGACTGTCCCAGCTCGAAGCTTTGACTGTTGGACCAGCTATGTTCGACGCTTTCGGAGCTAGCGGTAGTGCCGCCTGCCGTGTGCTGCACTGGATGCGGTGTGTCGTTGTAGATTGTGTTGTGCCCAGCCATTTGCGACTCAGGGGTCATGTCGACAATTTCGACGCTCTTGGCCGCAAGGGTCACTGTGACCGGGTTCCAGTTGTTCTTCGAGTAGTACTTGTACATGTTGGAGTACGGAGCATGGGTGGTGGGATCATGCAGCCAAGCACCGTGTACGGGATTATTGATGGCGCGGGAAACCAGGCCTTTGAGCTTGCCGTCATCGACGTTGAACTTTGCGGCTTCGGCAGGTGTGATCTGATGAGTCACACTGCCAGAAACGGATCCTTTGGACTTGCTCTTGTCCGTGCCGAGGTCGATGTCGACCGAGATTCCCACCATGACCTCCTAACGGAGTAGTGTCATATCGGCAGCGCCTCCACGCCGCTAACTTCGGCGTGACAGCGCCACATTCGAGATTAGAGCTCCTCGCGAAGAACAACAAGGGCCAGACACTAAAAGATGATCATGACTACACGAATGCAGCAGAAAATGCGGTCAGCTTGGCAAATTCGGCTGAACAGCGAAAGGGGCGGGCATGAAAAATATAACAGTGTGTAGCATCCATTTGGGCGATTAATTGACTCTGCTGGATGTGAGCATCCGTGTTGGGGTGGTTCGCACACAGCCCAGCTCGTTAGCAGGGAAGCTCCGGCAAAGTAGCCGGGTGGTTCGTCGTCGCATACTCCGGGGCCTGGCTTCCCTGCGGCGTGGCCGGCGGCCTGCTCGGCAGGCAGCAGACGCAGATGTTCCATCCGGCAAAAGCCCTCGTCGACGCCGCGGTCGGTCTCGGGCCACCGGTGCGGGTACACTCCGAGGTAGTCGCCGACGAGCAGGACAGAGGCCGGTTGGGGAAGTCCGTGGGCCGCCGGCCACCCGGCCCCGCGTGGCCGGCTCGGGTCAGGTGAACTCGTCGGCGGTGCGGTTGTGCTCGCGGCGGAACACGCCCGGGGTGCCCCGGCCGGATGTGCTGCGCGCAGCAGCGGTGTCTCGCCCGTGGGCGGCCACCAGGGGTGGTGCGTGTCGTGCGCGACGCGGCGGGGCTAGTAGGGCTTTGTTAAGTGCGTAATCGTTGCTGGCGTGGGGGTTTCGCGCTGTCTCGGAGGGGTTGGTGGCAGGTGTGGCAGGCGCCGGTCCAGACGGCCAGTAGTGTCTGGAGTTCGCGGATCACGGCGTAGAGGGTCAGGCCGGCGCAGGGGCTTTTGGGTCATAGCGCAGTTGGGTGCAGATGGCTTGGGCGAGGCTGGCGAGGGTGACGTGGCGGTGCCAGCCGGGCATGCTGCGGCCCTCGAAGTGGTCGAGGCCGAGGCCGTCTTTGAGTTCGCGGTAGTCGTGTTCGATGCGCCAGCGCATTTTGGCGAGTTGCACCAGCTCACGCGCCGGTGTGTCGGTGGGCAGGTTGGACAGCCAGTAGTCGGTGGGTTCGGGCTCGCCTGGGGGCCATTCGGCGATCATCCAGCAGGCGGGCAGGTTTCCGTTGGTGTCTCGGGCGTTGTTGCGGTTGGCCGGGCGTACCCGCAGGGTCACAAAGCGCGAGCGCATCGCGCCGGTGCGGTTGCTGGCGGTTTTCTTCGTGCCGTGGCGCCAGGTCACCTGCCGCAGTGCTGTCCTCCCGGCGGATAGCGCCAGCGTGCGGAGGTCAGTGGGCTGGTGCGGATAGCCGGGTTTCGGCGGGCGCCCGGTGCCGGGCCAGGGTGGTGTGGTGATCTCGGCGTCGCCGGGCTGAACACTGGTGCTGGCCTTGACCGCCACGACGTAGCTCAGGCCGCGTGCAGCGAGCTCGCGGCGGAACTCGGTGATACCGCCGTAGCCGGCGTCGGCCACCACCGGCCGTGCCGACAAGCCCCAGTCACTGATCGCCTCGTCGAGCATGTCCAGCGCCAAGCGCCACTTCTCCCGATACCGCACCTCGTCGTCGATCTTGGCACGAGCCCGGCGACGCTGGATGCGCTCTGCGGCCTCGGCATCCTCGGTGGTGTGATCGTCCCAACTGACGGGCAGGAACAGGCGCCAATCCAGCGCGGCCGAGGCCCAGTCGGTGGCCGCGTGCAGGCTGACCCCGACCTGGCAGTTACCGGTCTTGCCCAGCGCCCCGCAGTACATCCGCGCCACCCCGGGCGAGTCGAGACCGTCCTTGGGAAAGCCGGTGTCATCCAACACCCACGCCCGCGGTTGCAGAAACCGTTGGGCCCAGCCCGCCAGACGCTGGCGCACCCCGGCGTAATCCCACGTCGACGAGGACACGAACTGCTGCAACTGCTGATGATCCACCTCAAGCCGCTGCGCCATCGGCTGCATCGACTTGCGCTTGCCATCCAACAACAGCCCACGCAGATACAACTGGCCCTTGGCCCGCTGATCCCGCCGCGACAGCCCCGCCAGCATCTCAGCCGCGAACGCCTCCACACGCGGGGCCACCGACCGCATCTCCTCCGGAGTCACCCCAAGATCATCACACAGAAGATCAACACCTAACAAAGCCCTACTAGGAGCTGTTTAGGAACGAGGGCCCGCCGTCAGAAAATAGCGAGGTCTCCGGTAGAGGGATCAACGACCAAGAAGACCAACATCGAACCGGAGACCTCGATGGGTAGCGTATCGGTCGGCGCGCGGAAGGATCTCACAGACCGGCAGTGGCGAGCGCTGCAACGTGTGCTCCCGCCTCAACCGCAGGTCGGGCGACGTCCGACGTGGACACGCCGCCAGTTGCTCGACGGGATCCGCTGGCGCACGCGGGTCGGTGCTCCGTGGCGGGACGTGCCGGAGCGGTATGGGCATTGGCAGTCGATCTATCAGCTGTTTCGCCGCTGGCAACGGGACGGCATCTGGGTCTGGATCTGGGTGCAGCTGCAGGCGTTCGCGGACGCCGCAGGGGTGATGTCCTGGCAGGTCTCGGCCGATTCCACGATCAACCGGGCTCATCAGCACGCCGCCGGGGCCCGCCACCGACCCGAGCAGCAGGTCGAACCGCCCGGCGACGAACCCAGTGATCACGCGCTGGGCAGGTCTCGGGGCGGGTTGTCCACGAAGATCCACCTGGCCTGCGAACAGGGCCGCAAACCCCTATCGCTGCTGATCACGGCCGGTCAAGCCGGGGACAGCCCGCAGATGATCCCCGTGCTCGACGCGATCCGGGTGACACGCCCCGGGCGCGGCCGCCCACGCACACGCCCGGATCGGGTGCTGGCCGACAAGGCGTACTCGTCCGCAGCCAACCGGCGCTACCTGCGCAGGCGAGCGATCCCGGCCACGATCGCGACCCCGAAAGACCAGGCCGCCCACCGCCGTGCCCGCGGCACGGCCGGAGGACGCCCACCCGCCTTCGATCCGGTGATGTATCGGCAACGGCACGCCGTGGAATGCGGCATCAACCAGCTCAAACACCACCGGGCCGTCGCCAGCCGCTACGACACACTCGCCGTCCGGTACGCAGCCACCCTGCACATCGCCGCCATCGACATCTGGCTCCGTGACCTCACCAAGATCAATTCCTAAACAGCTCCTAGATCTTCGCTCGTGCCAGGAACGCCGCAACGGTCGCTCCCTTCTCGTCGCTGAGAGGCTCGGTGCAGGAGAGCCGGGAGAAGCCGTCGATCGCCGAATGCAGGTAGGTGCATCCGCGCTTCGCGCCAGCTGACTTCGCTCGCCCGGCGTCCTTGGCCCGATCGCTTCCGCGGCCGTGGATACGCCAACCTCCACCGTCGGGGATCCGTCCGACCTTCTCCACGTCGGGGTGGACCACTGCTGCTTTGCCGCGTCGCATCCGTGGCACAACAACACGCGTGCGGTCGCGCCGACGGTGATCTCGACGACCGTGTCGACCTGCGTTGGTCGGCGGTCACGCACCTTGGGACAGCGCCGTTAGATCGAGACTCCCCGGTTACGCGTGCTCGGTGCTGTCGGAGGTGGGGTGGCCGAGGTTTTGTACCCGATGGCAGCGCGGGTGGACCAGGAGGCGGGGATGGTGGTCGGTGGCGCGGTGTGCGCGTGCCAGTGCGTGGTGGGCACGATTCCCGGTTCGATCAACTCGAGCCCCTGGAACAGCTCGGCGAATTGGTCCGGGGTGTGCAGCCGGTAGGGCACGGCCTCGCCGCTGTTGTACTGGTCCTGGGCCTGGGCGTGTTCCGGATTGGTGTTGGTGGCGTCGTTGATGACGAGGTAGCTGCCCACCGGGAGCGCGCCCAGCAGCTGATGCACGATCGTCTGGGTACTCGCGTGATCGGGCATGTGGCCCAACACCGCGATGAACAGCAGCCCCACCGGGCGGGTGAGATCCAGTGTCTCGGCGGCGCGGCGCAGGATCGTTGCGGGATCGCGCAGGTCGGCATCCAAATAGTCGGTGGCACCGGCTGGAGTGCTGGCAAGCAGCGCACGAGCGTGGGTCAGCACGAGCGGGTCGTTGTCGACGTAGACGATGCGCGATTCCGGCGCGCATCGTTGCGCGATCTCGTGCGTGTTCTCAGCAGTGGGCAGACCGGTGCCAATGTCTAAAAACTGGCGGATGCCGCACTCGTCGACGAGATACCGCACGGCCCGCGCGAGAAAGCTCCGACTGTCGCGGGCTTGCTGGGTGATGCCGGGAAACATCCGCTCGTACTGCTCGCCTGCCTCGCGGTCCACCGCGTAGTGGTCTTTACCGCCGAGCCAGTAGTTGTACAGCCGCGCCGAATGCGGCACGGTCCCATCCACTCCCGTGTGCGGCTGCTCACTGGGCGGCAACGCCGATTCACCCATCCTGGCTCTCCTTCCCCGCGGTACGACGACACGCGACGCGAGCGAGATCGTACTCGCTCGGCGGTGTGGTGTCGTGGGGCTGATGCGGGGTTTGGTGACAGCTACTTACGCCGCCGGGCCGGCGTAGGCGGCCAAGTGCCCGGCGGAGGCGAACCAGCTCGGATCTCCGGTGGCGGCGAGGAATTCGGCGCCGGGGCGGAAGCCTATGCCGGGCATGGTGGTGATCACTTCGGCCAGTCGGTGGCGGCGAAATCGGCTCTCGATGGCGATATCCAGTTCGGCGATGCGGTCATCGAGGCGCAGCATGTCCTCGGCCAGCCCCGCTACCAGCTGTGCGGTGACCTCCTCGCCGGACATCGTGGTGGTCTGTGTTTTTGCCGCTTCCACCGCGGCCTCGGCGATGGTCGTAGCGGTGGCCTCGCGGATTCCGCCCATCCCGACTACCTTGCGGCTCAGGCGCAGCCGCGATGACGGCTGGCTGCGCGCGTGGCAGTTCCGAGTTCTGTGCGGCTTCTGGTGTTGCCGCAGAACCGGCGACGGTGCTGCGGTGCTGTGGGCAGTGGGCCGCCGAGCCGGAAGAAACCACCGCCCCGGCCCGCCGCCGACGGCTGCAGCAGCACTCGGCCGTGCTGGATGCCTGGTGGTAAGCCGCCGCGCAGCACGGCGACCAGGTGCATCCGTGCGCACGGTCGCCGCCTGCGCACGAGTCCCGGTGCCGACGCACCGAGGGCAGCGGTGGAAACAGCGCCGGACCCCGTGCCGGGTCAGTTGAGGCCGGCCTTGCCTGGTAGTGCGCGCCGCGGTGGGCAGACGTGCTCGGTGCCGCAGACGTCGAGGCAGTCCACGTGCACCCCGCTGTGCCAGGCCCCGGGTGGGCACGCCGCGCCGTGGCCGAGGCATTCCTCGGCGCCGGTGCGGTGTTCGATGACGTTGTGCTCGCAGCGCAGCGCGAGGCAGTAGCGGCACTGCTCGGGAGCGAAGACGCATTCCTCGGCCCGGGCGTGGTACCCACCGGTGCAGGTGGTTCCGCGGGAGCAGGGCCCTTCGGTGCCGTCGACGTGCTCGGTCACCGTGCCGGAACATTCCGGCGGCAACGCCGTGCCGAACGGGACGCGGGAGAGGCTGTTGACCTTCATAGCGGCATCCTGCCGGGATCGTGCCATCTCCGCACGCCGCTTCGGGGCTGCCGTGCCGCCGCCGCGGCACTCTCCTTCCATCGGATGATCGTCCTTTGCGACCGTCGGTGATCGGCGTGGCCGAGGGGATGCGTCGGTCTCGCCGAAGGCGGATACTTTTCCCGGGTGAAAGGAGTGCTGGGATGGCCGAGCGCCGTGACCGCGACCGCACCATCGAGGTGAACACCGCGGCCTACCTGCTCGAACGGGGCGAGCTCGACGACGACGTGCCCGACTCCGGTCCCTCCGACTTCGCGGAGGGTCCACGGGGTCGGGGCTGTTCGCGGCCGGATTCCGGCGCGGCCGGAAACGGCACCGCGGCGGACTCCCGCGCCGGTGATCGGTGACCGAGTTCCGCCTTGCCACCCGTCATGCGACGACGCGGCGCGCGCCGGTCGCCGCGGAGCGGCACACGCTACCAACGCATGATCACCCGGTGATGCGCATCAGCGCATCGGTCATGCGCATCACCGCGCATCCGCTTCAGTGGGGTCGGGTTTCCAGCGATGGTCAGGAACGCGTTCACCTCGTGGTTCTCGCAGTTCAGGACAGTCAGCGTTTTCGACCTGGCCCGGATCACTGATCATGCTCAGGGCGATCGGGGAGTGATCGAGGTCGAAGGCGCGCGCAGCTGTGGCGTCTGTCTCACCCCGAGCCCGGTGCCTGGTTCACGTGTTCGTCGTGTCGGTGTGACGAGTGCGCCGCTGCGGACGTGTAGACACCGTCCCATGCGCCTGAATCGACGTGCTCTCCTCCGCCACGGAGCCACCGGTCTTGGCCTGGCCGCCACTGGTCTGGCCGCGTCCCCGACCGCCACTGCAGCTCCCGGGTTCGTCCGCGCCGATCGTCCGGTGCTCACGCACGGCGCGCAGCTCGGTGATCCCCGACAGGACGGCGCCGTGGTGTGGACCCGAGCGGACCGTCCGTCCCGGATGTTCGTCGAGGTCGCCCGCAACTCGGACTTTCGCGCCGCCGTGCGGATTCCCGGCCCGATGCTCACCCCGAGGCCGACGGCACCGGCGAGCTGCTGCTGACCGGCCTGCCACCGGGACAGGAGATGCACTACCGCGTCATCGCCCAGGATGTCGAGGGCCGCGCCGACAGCGAACCACTGACCGGCAGGTTCCGCACCGCGGCCGTGGACCGGCGGGACGCACGTTTCCTGTGGTCGGGCGACGTCGCCGGACAGGGCTGGGGATCAACCCGGATATCGGGGCATGCCGATCTGCTCGGCGATGACCGCCCTCGATCCCGACTTCTTCCTGCACAGCGGCGACACCGTGTACGCGGGCGGACCGATTTCGGAGTCCGTGACGCTGCCGGACGGCCGGGAGTGGCGCAACCTCGTCACCCCGGAGAAGTCCAAGGTGGCGGAAACGCTAGCCGAGTTCCGCGGCCAGTTCGCCTACAACTTGCTCGACGAGAGCTTCCGGCGGTTCGCCGCGAACGTTCCGCAGTTGGTGCAGTGGGATGACCACGAAGTGACCAACAACTGGTACCCGGCCGAGGTCCTCGACTCGGACGACTGCACCGAGAAGCGCGTCGACGTACTCGCGCAGCGCGGATTCCAGGCGTTCCACGAGTGGCAGCCGGTCCGCCGCCAGGGCCCTGTGGACGGCCGCGTGTACCGGAAGGTCCCGCACGGGCCGCTGTTGGACGTCTTCGTGCTCGACATGCGCAGCTACAGCGACCCGAACTCAGCCGGAACGACGCCAGAGCGGATTCTGGGCGAGAGGCAGGCGCGGTGGTTGGTCGACGAGCTGGCGCGGTCCCACGCCACCTGGAAGATCATCGCCTCGGACATGCCGCTCGGCATCGTCGTTCCGGACGGTGACGCGATCGAGGGTGTGGCCAACGGGCGGCCCGGGACGCCCAACGGGCGGGAAGCGGAACTGGCCTGGGTGCTGCAGGAGATCAGCCGCCGATCGGTGGTACTGGTCGAGCGGCAGCGGTGGGCGGCACGGTGCCGAACGCCTTGATCGGGTCGTGGAGCTGGCGGGGCTGGAGGCAGTGGAAGAGCTGACCGAGCATTTCGGTGCACAAGTGCCGCAAGGCGGCCGCGTGCCGGCCACCGGCAGCTTCGCGTCGTCGCACGCATGAGCGCAGGGCGGGCAGCTCCGCGGGGGAGGGGTTCTCAGCGCTGCACCAGTTCCTGACCGTGCGGACGCCGAGGGCCACGCTGTGCGCGGTCTCGGGTTGTTCGCCAGTACCGGCGGTGAGTTCGAGCGTGCCGCCGCCGCCGATGTCCACCAGCGTCAACCGGTCTGGCGCTGCGCCGAACCACCGGCGGCAGGCTCGGTAGGCCGAGACCGCCTCGACAGCTCCGGAGAGGAACCGCAGCCTCATCCCCGTTTGCGCCGCGACCGCCCGGACCACCGCCGCGGCGTTGGGCGCGTCGCGGATGCTCGAGGTCGCCAACGAAAAGCACGCGCGAGGCGGTGGTGGGCAGCGACCGCCTGGGCCCGCGCCACCGCGCGGGCGATGGCCGCGATTCCCCTGTGCTCGAGACGGCCGGCGGTCGTGACGGCGCGGTCCAGGCGCAACCGCGTGCGGTCGTTGATCACGAGGCGCGACGAGGAGCGCGTCGGTTCCACGGCCACGAGCCGCGCTGAACGAACCGGGATCGAGGATGGCGTGCGATGCAGGGGCGCGGATTCCGTGGTGGGCACGTCACTGAACGGGAAGTTCGGGCGAGTTGGGGCCGGTGGCCACGTCGCCGCGAGCGGAGTTGTCAGCGCCGGCGTGCGTCCACGTGGTGACCGCGCTGTGCACGGTGGTGATCAGGGGGACGGCGAAGAGGGCGCCGGCGACTCCGGCGAGTGCGGTCCCACCGGTGACGCCGAACACGATCGCCAAGGGGTGGATGCGCACGGCGTCGCCGAGCAACCACGGTTGCAGCACGTTTCCTTCCAGCTGCTGCACGGCCACCACCACGAGCAGGATGATCGCAGCCGGCAGCAGCCCTTGGGTCACCAGCGTCACCAGCACCGCGATCACTCCGGACACGAGCGCGCCGATGACGGGGACGAATCCGCCCATGAACACCAGAGCTGTGATCGGGCCTGCGAGCGGGACTCCGGTCAGAACGAGCGCGAGGCCGATGCCGGCCGCGTCGACCGCGGCGACGAGGGTTGTCGCGCGCATGAAGGCCGTCAACGCGGCAAACGCGCGGCGGCCCGCAGCGGCGATGCGTTCTCGCTGCGTGGAGGGCGCGATGCGGCACGTTGCGTTCCAGAGACGTGCACCGTCGTGGAGGAAGAAGACGAGGGCGAACAGGGTCAACAGTGTTCCTGTCAGCAGGCTGCCCACCGTCGACCCCGTGGTCAACGCCCCGCGGGCCAGGCCTTGCTGATTGTTGCTCGCCCATGTGGTGATCTGCTGTTGCAGGCCGGTGAGCTGTTGGGGTTCGAGGTTCAGCGGGCCCTGCACCAGCCAGCTCCGCGTCAGCCGCAGGCTTTCGCCGAGCTGTTCGGCAAGTACGGGAAGGTTGGAAAGGAACGATCCGACCACGAAGGTCAGCACGGCTGCCACCGCTGCGATGCCGGTGAGAACGACCGTTGCGGTGGTCAGACTTCGCGGCACACCGCGGCGCCGCAGGGCTCGGACGAACGGCGCCAGCAGCGCGGCCAGCAACAGGGCGACTGCCAGGGGAAAAACCACGATGAGAAGCCGTGTCGCCACCCACCCCGCCAGGGCGAGCGCCGCTGCGATCACCAGCCACCGAGCGCAGAACACCGCAGCCGCATGCAAGGTCGAACGTGCAACTTCGCCGTGCTGTAATCGATCAATGTGCACAGCGCCCATGTTCCCGGCACGGTGATCGGCGAAACCTGCTGTTGCGCAGATCATGGGGCAGTGCATCGGATCCCCCGCCCGTTCCCGTGGTGCGCAGGGTGAGCTGTGCACCACGGGGACTCTTCCAGGGTGCGCACTCCTGAGGGATCCGGGTTTCTCAGCGGAGCAGGTTCGACAGTTCCTCGGGAAGTTGTCCGGCGGTGTCGAGCAGTTCACGGGGTGCCCACTGGCGCAGGGCGGTGAGTACCGCCGCAGTGTGGTCGTGGGCCGCTTCGGTCGCGGTGGCCAGGCGACGTACGGCGAGATGCTGCGCTCCGTGGTGGAGGGCTCATCGAGTTCTCATCGGCTGCTGTGGTTGTTGCGGCGTTGTTCTTCGCGGTAGCCGTAGGCGGCTTGGCGGACGGCGCGGTCGGATTCGAGGCTGGAGCCGAGGGCTCCGGCGATGATGCCCATGGTGGTGAAGCTCCAGGCGAGGTTGAAGTACGTGTCCGGCGTCACCGGGGTTTGCAGCGTGCTGGTCAACACCGAGGGCGGGATGAGGAACGCGGCCACGGCCGTGTTGGTGATCAGCAGTCCGAGGTAGAGGCAGGTCACGCCGATGGTCAGGGTCAGCACGGTGGAGCTGTTGTAGAGCCGGGCCAGGCGCCGGAAGCCCTGCGCGCGGTGCTTGCTGCGTTCCCAGAGGTTGTGGGCGGTGATGAGCCAGACCACCAGCAGGGCCACGGAGGCGGCCGCGGCGAGGACTTCTTTGGCGGGGCTGAGGGCATCGGCGATCTGCCAGATCGTGCTCGAGGAGAGCCCGAAGGCGCTGGTGCCGAGCGCCGCGGCCAGCGCGCTCGACATTCCGAAGATCAACCGCCAGGGGCGGTTGGTGCGCACCATGCCGGAGAGCAACCGGAACCAGCCGCCCCACCGGGTGGCGGTGTAGCGCACTCCGGTGGCTTCGGAGAGGGTCGTTCGGTGCACCGGGGCGGTGAGGTTGGTCAGCCAGCTGTAGAGCCGGTGGCGGCTCGTGCTGCTCGGCTGGTGGTGGCCCTCGGTGAGCAGTTCTTCGAGCAGTTGGCGCAGCATGTGCCGCATCCGCCGGTGCGGTTGCAGCCCGCCGAGGGCGGGCAGGGAGACCACGCCGACCTGGCGGGAGGGGTCCACGTCGGCGATCAGCGGGCGTTGCTGCAGCAGCAACGGCAGGTCCGTCACGCAGATGGTGTATTCCCAGCCGCGGTGCGACTGGTAGTCCTGCAGCGCCGCGAACAGGTCTGCCCGATCTCCTTCGCCCGCGGTGATGGGGTCGGAGAGCACCTCGATCGTCCATTTCCCGCCGGCGTGCTCGTTCAGCCAGTGCGTCAGCTCGGCCGCCAGGTTGGAGCCGACCTGGGTGGGCATGTCGGGATCGGCCACGATGCCCAACACGCGGGGGCCTGCACCTTCCTGCGCGGCGACCCCGGCCTCCTCTTCCTGTTCAGCTTGAGCCTCCTGTTCAGCTTCCGCGCTTTCCGCGGCCGCGGTCTCCTCGCCCTCCGCGTCCGCAACGTTCTGCGGGGCCTCCGCGGCACGCTCCGCGTTCTCGTCTGCGGGCTTCGCGGTGTCACGTGTGGTGTGGTCAGTGCTCACTGCGTCCCTTCGCGGTATTGAGCTCACGTGGTGGTTGTGCGTTCTGACCGGTCGTGGCTGGTCAGGAACGGGGTCAAACCTATCCGCCCTAAGAGGCCCTAACACATTGATGATCTTGATGTGAGATGATCTTGGTGTGACTGCGCCATGGATCGTCTCGGACGCGTTGTGGGAGCGCATCGAGCCGTTGCTGCCGGTACGCCCGGCCGGTAAGACCGGTCCGAAGCCGTTGCCGGACCGGCAGGTGCTCCAAGGCATCTTGTTCGTGCTCATCACGGGCATTGGGTGGGAAGACCTTCCCCAGGAGCTGGGGTTCGGTTCGGGGATGACCTGCTGGCGCCGGTTACGGGACTGGCACGAGGCGGGCGTCTTCGCTGAACTCCACGAAGTGCTGCTCGCCGAGCTACACGCAGCCGGTCAGATCGACTGGTCACGAGCGATCGTGGATTCGTCCCATGTGCAGGCGAAAAAAGGGGGTCAGCGACCGGCCCCAGCCCGGTAGACCGCGGCAAGACCGGCTCCAAGCACCACCTCATCACCGAGGGCCGCGGGCTGCCGCTCGCGGCCATCCTCACCGGCGGCAACCGCAACGACATCACCCAACTCCTCCCACTGGTCGAAGCCATCCCGCCCGTGCGCGGCCGACCTGGCCGACCGCGACGCAAGCCCGACGTTCTGGTCGCTGACCGTGGCTACGACTATGATCATCACCGGATTCTGTTGCGACAGCGGGGAATCCGACCGCTGATCAGCCGCCGTGGTACCCGGGACAACAACCAACCCGTGCGCTGGGTGATCGAACAAACCCTCGCACTACTGCACCAGTTCCGACGCCTGGCCACCCGCTGGGAGCGCCGCACCGACATCCACAACGGCTTCCTCACCCTGGCCACCAGCCTCATCTGCTGGCGCCGACTCCCACAACCAATGCGTTAGGAGCTCTAAGGGAGGAGACCGAGGGCCACCGTCACGAAGAACACGGCGACCACCAGGACGATGACTCCGAGCGCGATCAGCCCGGTCCACTTCGTTGATCGCCGGGCGGACGCGCCTTCCCGAAGTGCAACGGCGCGGCTCGCCTGGGCTGCCTCCGGTGGTGTCCCGCCGGGAGGCACCGCACCACCCTCCTCGATCGGGTCCGGGCGTGTGCCCCGGGCCGGGACCGGGGTCTCCTCAGCGGGTTCCTGTTCGCGGGACATGCCCGGTAAGTACCCGTACCGCGGTGGCTGAGCCCCCCACCACCACGGTGGCCAGCGCCTCAAGCGGAGCGAGGTGGGGTCGGCGGCGTGGAACGGCCGACCAGGATGAGACCGTTCCCGCGCCGGTGAGCTGAGGCGAGGGCATCCCGTACCGAGCTCGGAGTTCGTGGCCGCGCCGGGCACAGGGTTGGGATTCCCGTCAGACGCGAGCCCCGCTGCTCCGCGTCGGCGGGGGCGCACGTGGTGTGCAGGTCTCGCGGGTGCTCGGGGTTGTCGGCCTGCTGCGGGGACCTCGTGGCGGTGGGGGCGTTGTCGAGGAGCGGGGTGCGCTCATCAGCGTTCCCGCTCGCGCGCGGTCTCGGCCAGCCGGGCCAGGTCGTGGTGCCCGTCCAGCCACCGGCCCACCGCGAGGCCGACGGCACCGAGCAGAGCCACGATGAGAAAAGCCCCGAATCCGCCGAACGCGCCGGCGAATCCCAATGCCAGCCCCGTGAGAAGGCCCAGGGCGGTGTAGTTCATGACGACTCCTCCTGCGCTGCGCCCGGGGGCTCGGCGATCGCGCCAGCACCGCGGACGCGAGGGCCTCCGCTCGGGTGGGCACCTCCGAGCTCGGTCCGCCGCTCATTCCACGCGGCCCGAGGGCGTGGACCCCTCCTCGTCGTCGCCGGGCAGGTGCAGATCGACCACGTTGATGTTGACCTCGACGACCTCGAGACCGGTCATCTGCTCCAGGGCTCCGATCACGTTGCGCCGGATCGCGCGGGCGATTTCGACGATGGACGCCCCGTATTCCACGACGACGGTCAGATCGATCGCCGCCTGGCGCTGGCCGACCTCGACGGCCACGCCCTGGCTGGTGCTGGAGCGCGCTCCCGGGATGCGTTCGTGCATCGCGCCGAAGGCGCGCGAGGCACCGACGCCGAAGTCGTGCACGCCGTTGACCTCGCGGGCGGCCAGACCGGCGATCTTCGAGACCACCATGTTCGAGATCGTGGTCGTCCCCTGGCTGTTCTCCAGCTCCGTGGGCTGGTTCGACGTCGTCGCCAGGGCGCGCGAGCCGGACGCGGTCGGCTCGCTGCGGGCGGTCCCGTTGGTCTCTTCCTGTTCGGTGTTCGCCGACTGGGGGTTGGCGGCAGTGCTCATCGCAGACTCCTCCGCAGGTGGTGGGCACGGTCGCGGGCGGCGGCGCGTGCCTCGTTCCGCTGTCACCCGTGGGACACCGCCGCTCCGGGAAGCCTCACGCGATCACCGGCTTCTCCTTCGGTGATGTGCGTCACAAGGTGGAGCGGGTGGGGGTGTCCGGATCGGGCAAAACGGCGGCAACCTCGCGGTAACTCAACCCTTCCAACTGGTGCAACACCAGCGCAGCGCGTTGCTCATCCGGCAACGCCGCCACGGCGGCCATCGTCGCCCGGGCCCGCTGCGCGGCGATGGCCGACTCCTCGGCCCCGGTCACCGCGGGCGGGTCGCTCTCAACCAACGGTTGCGCGGGGCGGTGGCGGCGCTGGTGGTTGAGGCACCGGTTGATCACCACGCGGTACAGCCACGTGATGAATCGCGCCGTCTCGGCGAAGCTCGCGATCGCGGTCCACAGCTGGATGACCACCTCTTGGGCCACGTCGTCGGCGTCGTGCGGATTGCCCAGCATGCGCAGTGCGATCCGGTAGGTCCGATCCCGGTGCCGACGTACCAGCGCCTCGTAGGCCTGCACGTCACCACCGCGGATCTTGGCCACCAGCCACCCGTCGGCCTCCGGGTCCGATCCGGACGCGCTCGCGGCCCCGTGCGGACCAGCCACCGCAGCCTCCCCAACGCCGCAGACCCCACTGGCACGACCTGCAGGCAGAGACCAGCACGACGGAACCACCGATCCCGACCGGGTCAGCACGCCGGGCGGAAAGCGGCAGCAGCGCGCTGCTCCTACAGGTCAACAGGGCCTCACTGTCCCGGCGGTCGACGGGCCGAGCAACGCGAGCGGGCAACTCCGCACGCACCTGGTGAGCTGGCCTCAGCAGGTCTTCGGAGCGTGCCGATCAGAGCGGGTCGTCGTGGTTGTGCCGCTCGATCGGCTCCGTGCGCGTCCGTGCATCCGTTTCGGCCTGCGCGGCGCGTTCCTCGGACTCCTGCAGGATGATCTGTGCCTGTTCTTCGGGGTTCGTGCTGCCCGCGGTTTCCTCCTCGGGCAGCAGTTGAGCCCGTTCCTGGACTCGTTCTTCCTCGTATTCGGGCTTGTCAGGCGTGAGGTCCCACTTGTCCTCGTGTGCGTGCATGCTGCCTCCTTTTCCGGGAAGCTCCTGCCGTTTCCGCCAGTCACGCCGAGGCCGTCGCGGAGCGTGCTGATCGGGATCACAGGACGAGTTCGCGCCCTCATCGGCGGAGGTGCCTCATGCGACTCCGGCGCTGTCAGATGCGGTGGTTTCCCGCTCGCCCGGAGCGGCGCACATGTGCGCCAGCTGTCATACCGCCTCTTGGTCGGCGACGCGGGCGCGCACGGCGTTGCGGTATTCCGTGACGGCCTGCAACAAGGCCTCTGCCGCCGCAGCATCCTGTTCGTCGAGGTTGCCCTGCGCGTCGCCGGCTGCGGCCAGGCCCACGGAGATGTGCTCGCCGAAGGCGCGGAGCTGGGGATTGGATCCGCCGGTGACGTGGAACTCCGTGGGAGTGAGCCGGCTGATGGGCAGCAGGACCTGGACCGTTTCCATCGGGAATCCAGACATAACGACCTCGGTGTGTTGTTGGCGTGTTGTTCGAGGGACAACTCATTATCCAGAGGGCTCCGGACCCGGTGCGGCGGGGTGTTCGCCACCGCGTGGGACAACTCTGGCGGGGGCGGGGCGGGCGTGTCGAGTCCGTCCCGGAGCGGCTTCACCGCCAACACCGAGCAACACGCCCGGTGCGCGTTCGCGCGGAGCAGTGCCACGGCCGGTTGCTGGCGGGAGTTGCGCGGCGCCGCGCACCAGGTAGTTCCGGTTCGGGTTTGATGTTCGCGCTCCGCGGGTAGGTCCCCCGTCAATGACGGTGTCGACGCGCCCCCGGCAGCTCAAACAGGTCGAGCCGACGGGTGTGGGTGAGGACCGCTGCGAGCCGCGCGACGCAAGCACGCATGCGCGCCCACATTGCGGGCAAACTCCGAACCCCGGGGAATGCGGCCTTTTCTCGGGGGTGATGGCCCGGGTGCACGCGCCGACCGCCGGGCGGTGCGAGTCGACGACGAGTGAGAGCGAGGAGGCAGCGATGACCGATGCCGACGAACGACGCGTCCGCGAAATCCTGCAAGGCCTCGAGTTCCCAGTGAGCAAGAGCTACCTGCTCGACTACGCCGAGACCCGCCAGGCCGATGCGAAGACGATGCGAGCGCTGCACGGTCTCGCCGACCGCGAATACACCAGCACCGGGGACGTCGAAACCGCCGTCCCCCAACGTCCGGAGCAAGAATAGCCGGAACTCCGGAACTGGTGTCCGCGACGGGGCCGACGGGGCCGAGGGGGTCGCGGAGGCACCGCAGGGGCTTTCCCGGCGTCTGGACGCTCGTCAGAGCGCCAGTACCCGCCCTCGGTGCCGGTTCGCTCGAGGAGCGAGGCGAGGCGAGCGGCGCACCTGCCGGGCAGGGGAGTGCCCCGGGTTCGGTTGGCACGCGGGGTTGGCGGTTTTCAGGCCGCGTGCGGCGGTGTCGATGACCTCGAACTCGGTCGGGGTGAAACGGCCGAGTCCTCGTGACCGGCGGTGTCGGTGGTGCTCGGTGATGTCGGTCAGCCACGTCGCATCGAGCCGCGCGGCGCTGGAATCGCGTCCGAATGCCAGCCTGCTGGAGCCTCGCACATCAGGCATCAACCAAAACCTAAACACTCCGGGGAATCCGTGGCCGCCCCTCGAGCCTTTCCTCCGGATCTGCTCCTGGTGCGAACTGCTCGGGGGTTCAGGTGGCCCGCAGTCTGCATGGTTCCGTTTTGTCGGGGCACTCGGCTGCGCGGGTCGGTTCAACATCGCCGTTGAGCCACGAGGAGGCTGCGACGCGCCGCAGCTCATGGGGGCGTTGGGTCAGCCCGAAGCCTTGTTGCCTGAACGTCTTAGGTTTGGCACTGCGTGACCCGCGGCGCGGCGAACGGATCGTCGAGCCCTATCCAGTATGTCGCACGGTCGGGAAGGATGTGATGGGTTTTGTTGTCTCAGTTGGGGGCCGCGTGGAGCACGATCGTCCTGGTCGTGATCAGTACCGTTGGCGTCTACCTGGCATTGATCTTGTTCTCGCGGATCGCCGGGTTGCGGTCGTTCGCCGAGATGACGAACTTCGACTTCGCCGCCACGATCATCTTCGGCTCCATGTCCGCGACGACGGCTGTGAGCACATCGACGTCGCTGGTGCAGGGAGTTGTGGCGCTTGCGGTGCTGTTCGCGGTGCAGGCACTGATCGCCTACCTGCGTCGGACCAAGAGAATTGAACGGGCCGTGGATAGTCGACCGTTGTTGCTCATGGACGGCACTGAGGTGCTGACCGGGAATCTGGCGCGCGCCCGCATGAGCGATGATGATCTGCGGTCGAAGTTGCGGTTGGCGGGCGTTGTCCGGAGTGAGCAGGTCGCTGCGGTGGTGTTGGAAACCACGGGCACGGTGTCGGTGCTCACGGTCGACGGGCAGGGCCGGCCGCTCGATCCGAGGTTGCTGCAGTCCGTTTCCGGTGCCGACCGGCTTCGTTCGGAGCTTGCAGACGAGGACTCGGCCGACTCGTAGGCCCTCATCGCCGCGTTCTCCCCGGCCTCGGCCGGTCCGCGCTGATGGGCTCGTGGGAGCGGAGCTGGGTGCGTTGGTGCGCGAGGAATGCCGCTCGGTACGGATGCTGGTGGCCATCGCCAAGCACCAGGGAGCGCAAGTGCGCCAGGAGGTGGTGGCCGAGCAGCACGTGGCCCGCGAGGTGGAGACCGACAGCGTCACGGGTCATGCGCGCTCGGACGCGCACGAGCCACGCGGTGGGGCGTTGGCGCACAAGCAGCTGCAACGCCGTGCCGAGCGGTCCCTGCAGCGCAACTTCGAGGATGTGGTGGCGCATCTGCGCACGGACACGGCCTCGTTCCGTCCGCGGCTGCTCGTGCTGGCCGGGGAGGTGCAGGACCGCACGGCGCTGCGCGACGCACTGCCCGAAGAGCTCGCGAGCACGTACGTTCTGCGTCGACCGCGTTTCCCGTGCGCCGCGCGAGGCGGGGTGTTGGTCAACAGGCCTGCTGACCAGCACCCCGGGGCTGCGCCTACTCGAAGAGGGCGGCGATCGAACGGGGCAGCTGTGCCACGGCGTCGTCGGTTCCGCCTTCGGGAGCCCAGTTGCGCAGCGTGGTCAACACCGCCCGCACCTGCTGCTCGGTGGTATCGGGATCGGTGGTGGCGATCTCATCGCTGACCCGGTCCAGGAACTCGGTTTTGTCCAGCGCCCGCGCTTGTCCGCTGCGGTGGGACAGTTCGCGCCGCAGTTCCGGCGGCAGCCCCTGCATCAACTCATCGGTCTGACCGCCGCCGATGCCTTCAGCCAACGCGGTCAGCGTCGCCCGTGCCACCCGCGAGGCCTCGTCCGTTGAGGACAGACCAGCTCCGGACTGCACCTGCTCGACGAACGCACGCATGGTCGTGCCTTCCCACATCTCTTCCACCACTGTGTCCTCTTTCGTGAGTCGCCGTTCACGGTTCCGTGTCGTGCGCCCGCAGGGCTGCGGGCGAGCAAGTCGTGCTCAGGGGGCGCTGAGGAGCTCGACCAAGTCGCCGACCTGCGAGTTCGGAAGAGCCCGGGCAATATCGGCCACTGAGATCATGCCGACGAGTCGCCCCTGGTCGATGACGGGGAGCTGACGCACCTGGAAGCGAGACATCGTCGCGAGCGCGTTGTCGAGGGTGTCGTCGGCGCACAGCCGCTCCACGTTGGCGTCGTCGACCTCGCCGCTGACGGTGAGCACTGCTGTGTTGCCGGTGGGGTAGTGCACCCGCACCCGCAGCCGCAGTCGCTCCTCGGCAAAGTTGCGGAGTGCTTCCGCCTGTTCCGCTGAGGGGCTTGTGCTCGAGTGCGTTGTGGGCTGTTGGTTCCGGTTGACCGGGAACTCGTGGGCACAACACTCCATCTCTGAACACGGGTCTCCCAGTCCGGACCTTGCCAACCCACGTTCAGAGCACGGTGGGAGCGGCACACCCCTGCGGCGCAGCGATACCCAACGAGGGCTGGGCATCCTGGCAGGCTGCTTGCTCAACCGACCGCACCAAGCACGCTACCGGCTTCCCGCACCTTCGGTCGATCCGACCCCGCCCAGGGGCGGACGGACGGCAGGGCGGGACGTGGATGCTGCTGAACGAACCCCCATGCCCCGACGCCCCCGGGATCGTTGCCGCTACGCGCTGAACGACACCAAACCTGAGTGCCACGTGTCCCGGGACACTCGCACTTGATCAATCGATACCCACCACCGCCGGACACCAAACGACTCCCGGCATCCTGCAGCACCGCCTCAACGGGGCTTGCTCGACCGACGGAGTTCACCCCAGGAGGAGGTGAACCGGGCGCAGGCGCGGATCCAGAATACCGGGGCGGTGTTTTGCGCTCCTCGGGCAGGAGCTCGCTGTGGGCCAGCCGGGAGTGATCGTCGACGGCGCCCGGCAGATAGCCGTAGCCGATCTCCCCGTGCGCAACTTCCCGAGGCACTACGACTGGAGTCGATGCGGTGGAAGCTCGTGATCCGAATCGGCCGTCTGAACTGCCGTGGTGGCAAGAGCTGTTGCCGTTGAGAGTCGTGTGCTCAGGTGTTGCAGCAGTACTGCTGCTGGTGTTCTTCGTCGGCCAAATTCTCCGCGCCGGGACTCGGCCGTGCTCGACTGCCCCGCGGAGTCCCCTTCTGGGGATCCCGTTCCGAGCGCGGAGGATTCACGTTTCCTGGTCGTTTTGACCGCTTGAGGGTTGATCGCCCGTGGTGAGCTTCAAGAGGATCCACAGCGCTGCGAGGAGCCCGCCGAGCAGCGTCACGGGGTTGGCAAGAGTGTCGATATAGGCGTTTTCGTCGATTCTTCGGAAGCCGGTGAGCGTCGATCGGCCGACCAGGACCAGCAGTGGGAGAAAGAACAGGAGAGTGAACAGCCCGAGGAGATTGGTGTATGTGTTGCGCATGATCCCTCAGTGCATTCTGTTGACGGTGCCGGGGCCTTTTCAGGGGCCGGTGTCACCGTAGCGGTGAATAGGCAGCGATGCGAATGCGACTGCACGCACCACGCCGCGCGGCCCCCGCGGCGGTTGGAGCTTCGCCGGCAGGCTCTGCTACCTCGTCGTCCGGCGGGCTGGTCATGAGTTGCGGGGATGTCCGAACTGCGGGAGCGGGGGCCAGGGAAGTCGGGCCCGTCCGGTGAGGGCGCGGCTGCCGGGCAGATGACGCAGGAGTTCGGTCAGCAGCGCGGTGCCGGCGATGGTGGCGAGGTACAGCAGGGCCAGGCTGGCCAGGGGGCCGATCGTGGCGGCGAGGGCGCGGAAGGGTGCGAGCAAGGCATCGAGGACGAGCGGGTGGGCCAAGAAGATGCCGAAGGAGCGCTCGGAAGCGTAGGTGATCACGCGGGAGGCCCGGTCGCCCGGTCGCCGGTGCGCGGCCCACCAGCTGCCGACGGCGTACAACGTGGCCAGCACGGTGAGGAAGTACGGCACCAGCCAGGGCTGGAACACGGTGCCGGCGCGCAGCGGCGACATGCCGTGGGCCACGACGGTCCAGTAGCAGGCCTGCGCCAGCAGTGCGGTACCGGCGAGCGCGGCCAGGACGATCCGGCCGTGCCGGCGCACCCAGGCGTGGATCGCGTCGAAGTGCCACGCGGTGAGCATGCCGACGAGGGCGTAGAGCTGGTAGGCCGGCAGCATCACGTCGATGTGCTCATCCAGTACGGGCGTCCACAGGCCTGTCCGCGGGGCGTAGCTGGCCAGTCCGGCCAGGGCCAGCTGTGCGGCGATGCTGGCCGCGAGCAACCATCGGTGCTGGCCGGCGGTGGCGCGCACCAGGCGCAGCAGTGCGGGGAAGACGAGGTACATCTGCAGGGTGACCAGCAGGAAGTACAGGTGGTACCAGTGTCCGCCGGTGACCAGGCCCAGCAGGAGGCCGTCGAGGGCGTCCTCGAGGGTGGTCTGCGGCCAGGCGCCCCAGGTGAACCGGATCCAGTACACCACGCTCCAGGTCAGGTAGGGCGCGGCCACCCAGGGGAAGCGTTTGCGCCAGAACTGCCGCGCCGGGAGGGGACGGCGCAGGGCCTGGTAGGTCAGGACGAACCCGGTCAGCGCGAAGAACGCCTCGCGGGTGAAGTGCAACAGCATCTGCACCGCGTGCGAGGGCATGCTCGGCAGCAGCGCCGCCCCGCTGAGCACGTGGATCAGGATCACGCTGGCGAAGCTGAGTACCCGGAACAGGTTGATCTGGTACAGATGCCCACCCTCGGATCGCGCCCGCTGAGCGGTCGAGGGGTGGTGCGTGCTGGGTGTGTGGTGCGGTTCGTGCGAGGGCTGGGGCTACTCAGCGACGTCTCCCGAAAGAGGCCAGGATGTTGGCGAACCGGATCGAGTGCTCGTCGGGCACCGGCAACGAACCTCTCTTCCCCGCCAGCGCGGCAACCGGGGCTTGCTGGTTCCCCTGGACCGGCCGCGCCGTGATCGGACACGTGCGCGGAACAACTACAGCACACGCATGTCCGCCACGAGGAACCGACTGAGCAGGAAAGGGGGCGGTATTTCGGCCGACGTGCTCGGCGCGAGGCCCGGATCGTCACATTGGGAATTGAGTCATCACGAGCCGCGACATGTGAAACACCACTGCGCCCCTCCGTTGACGACAGGCGCCGTTTCTGTGCCGCGATGCGCCCCGCAGCAGGAGCGTGAACCTCTCGGCCAGCCATCAAGTGCCAGCCCACGACTATGCTCGGTGACATGGGGACCGGTGATCGGAGTCGCTCGTCGGAGCGGTCGTGGTGGCAGGAGCTGTGGCCGTTGACGCTCGCGTGCGCAGGTATTGCGGTGGTCATGCTGCTGGTGTTTCTCGCCAGCTGAACGTTGCGCGCCAACGTTGTGCGTGAGAACGCGTCGGCCCCGGTGGGGCGCCCCGAAGGGGGTGTCCTCGGGGCGCGGCAAGCGCCCAGCCAGGATGTTGGGCGCGATCAGCGTACTCGCTGGCCGGGACTTCCGGGTCATCGAGTCGTGACAGCGGCGTCGTGGTCTTGGGTGCGGTGGCGGCGACGTGTGACGACGACGGTGCCGAGTACCGCGAGAACCACGGCTCCGAGAACGAGCCAGCTGGCCTGGCCGAGGATGTCTTCGAGGTAGCGCACGGAGGCGCCGAGGGTCACGCTGGCGGTCAGCAGTGCGAACATGTCCGGCGTGGTCACTGTTGCCGCGGTCAGCAGCAGGCCGCTTTCGCCGGGGACGGCGAAGCCGAGGCCGAGGGTGCATTCGGCCAGGGCCAGGGCGGCGGTGGCGGCGATGAGCGCGGGCCGCGGCAGCGTGCCGAGCGCGGCGAGCAGGTCGCTGATGCCGGGCACGGGCCCTCCTCCGGCTCAGAGGTGTCGGCACATCGGGGGTAGCTGGCTTCGCCCAGACGGGTCTGACCCTACCGACATGTGGCCCCTCGTGGCACAGACTGGCTGAACGTGTGGACCATGGAACGAGCGCCGACCGGGGGCAGCGGCGACCTGATGCAGCACGCGCGCCAGTGCACGGGAGGTGGATGTTGGCAAGCGCCGACGGCCCGCGCAGACGACCCCCGCAGGAGCGGGAGCCGCGCGGAGGCCACTCCCAACCCGGCCCGCCGGCGCAGCAACCCCCTCAGAGGCCGGCACAGCGGCCTTCCCAGGGACCGGCGCAGCAGCCTCCCCGGGAACAGGCACAGCGTCCTGGCCACGGTTCGCCGCAGAACCCCGCGTCCCGGCACGGTCCCGGCGCGCCCCCTCCGGATCAACGCGGTGGCAGGCCGCAGCGAGCTGCGCCACCCACCCCGCCCCCGCGGCCGGCACGGCCTGACACCGCACGGGGACGGCGTGAGCAGGAACCGGGGCCCGGCGTTTCAGGGCTCGCTGACCGGGCCGGTGCAGCCACCACCCCACCCGGAGACGTCCGCCCGCGCTCGGAGTGGTGCGGAAGCACCACGGCGTGCGCCCCAGCGAGACCAACCGGTCGACGGTACGGGCTCTGGCCGACCGGCTGCTGGCACGGCCGGCGCCGAGCCCACGGTCCGGATGTCGTCGGCCTCGGGCAGTGGCCGCTGGTTCTCGCCGCGGTGGCGTGCGGGGTTGCGCAGCGCGCTGGCGGTGGTCTCGGCCGTGGTGCTCGTGGTCACCGGATACGGCTGGGTGGCGCTGCGGGATCTCGGGGCGGGGATGAACACCAGCGAGGTCACGGCCGACGCCGGTGCGGACGGGGCGACCGACATCTTGTTGGTCGGAAAGGACAGCCGCACCGATGCGCAGGGCAACCCGTTGCCGCAGGAGGTGTTGGACAAGCTGCAGGCCGGTGACAACGAGGCCAGCCTGACCGACACGTTGCTCCTGCTGCACATTCCCCACGACCGGTCCCGCGCGGTGGCGTATTCGATCCCGCGGGACACGTACGTGTCGCTGCCCGACGGCTACGGCCAGCACAAGATCAACTCGGCCTACGCTCGGGCCCAGAGCGAGGCCGAGCAGGACCTGCAGCAGCAAGCCTGACCGATCCGGCCGAGCTGCGCCGCCGGTCGGCCGAAGAGGGGCGCGGGTTGTTGGTGGATTCGGTCGAGGGGCTCACCGGGGTGGGGGTGGATCACTACGCCGAGGCGAACCTGCTGGGCTTCTACCGGTTGACCCAGGCCGTCGGCGGGGTGCAGGTGTGCCTGAACGAGCCGGTCGACGACCCGTGCTCGGGTGCGGACTTCTCCGCAGGGGTGCAGACGGTGTCCGGCTCGCAGGCGTTGGCGTTCGTGCGGCAGCGCCACGGCCTGCCGATGGGGGATTTGGACCGGGTGCAGCGCCAGCAGGCGTTCCTGGCCGGGCTGGCCCGGTCGATGCTTTCCAGCGGCACGCTGGCCAACCCGGGCCGGTTGGGCGAGATCTTCGACTCGGTGCAGGACTCGCTCGTGCTCGACGACGGGTGGGACGTGCTCTCCTTCACCCAGCAGATGCAGGGCCTGGCCGGCGGTGACCTCACCTTCGACACGATCCCGGTGGAAAACCCCGCCTACGAGACACCCGAGGGCGAGGCCGTGAAAGTGGACCCGGACGAGGTGGCCGAGACGATCCAACGCGTCAACGACGGTCGCCCGCCCGAGCCACGGCCACCCCGGCAGTTGGCCCAGGCCACGGTGGACGTGCGCAACACCACCGACATCACCGGACTGGCCGGACGCGTCTCCGAGGACCTCGCCGCCGACGACGTGCCCGTCGGCGATACCGGCAACGCCGATCCGCGCGAGACCTCACAGGTGCGCTACGCGCCGGGCGAGAAGCAGGCGGCCGGGTTCGTCGCCGACCGCCTCGACGGGATCCCCACGCGAGAAGACCCCACCCTGACTCGGGGAGAGGTGCGCGTGCTGCTGGCCGACGACTACGACGGCCCCGCGCTGCAAACCAACGTCGCCGCACAAGGCCCGGTGCAGCTGGACGGCTCCGCCCACCAAGCCCCCGCCGCCCCCGCGGCGCCACCGGAGCCGAGCGACGACGCCATCACCGCCGACGACATCCCCTGCGTCAACTAACACCCGTGGCAAGGCCACCGTGCGGCAGGCGCGACAGGTACGCGTGCGGGCGTGACCACCTTCTCCGCGGCCGACCGCACCGCCCCGCTCCCGCAACGCGCCGAGCGTGGCCCCGACCACCTCCAGGCCAGCGGCGATGACGAGGCGGTGCACCCGCGAAGGTGGCGATCTCGCCGCCGTCTCGGGCGCACCAGTTCGCCGCCGGAATCGAGGTTGAGGCGGCCGCGGCCGCACGGGGGTTGCTGGGCTCCGGCTTCCAGCGAAGCTGATTACCGTGCAAGCCCCTACCCTTGCCCCTGTGGCCACAACACCTGTTCCTGCGTCGTCGAGGGTCCGCCGGGGGCGGCGTGCCGTGATCAGCTGGGCCTTGTGGGACTGGGGCTCGGCGGCGTTCAACACCATCATCGTGACCTTCGTCTTCACGGTCTACCTGACCGATACCGTGGCCCCGGACCCGGACAGCGGCTCGCAGGGCCTCGGCGCCGCCCTGGCCGTCGCGGGATTGCTCATCGCGGTACTCGCGCCGATCACCGGACAACGCAGCGACGCCGGCGGCCGACGCAAGCTGTGGCTCGGCATCCACACTGGCCTGGTCGTTGCGAGCATGGGCGGGCTGTTCTTCGTCCGGGACGAGCCTTCCTACTTGTTGCTGGGGCTGGTGCTCCTCGCGGTCGGCAGCGTCTTCTCCGAGTTCGCCCAGGTCAACTACAACGCGATGCTCGTGCAGATCTCCCGACGGGAAACTGTCGGGCGGGTCTCGGGTTTCGGCTGGGGGATGGGCTACTGCGGTGGCCTCATCGCGCTGGTGATCGTGCTGTTCGCCTTCATCCGACCTGAGGTCGGCCTGTTCGGCGTGACCAGCGAGGACGGTCTGAACATCCGGGCGGTCGCGGTGTTTTCGGCGCTGTGGTTCGCGATGTTCGCGCTGCCGGTCTTGATCTTCGCACCGGAGAACCCGCCGTCGCAGGACGCGCGGCGGCTCAGCTTCCTCGCCAGCTACGTCGCGCTCGGCAAACGGCTCAGGGACATGTGGCGCACCGAACGCCGCACCCTGTGGTTCCTCGGAGCCAGTGCCCTCTACCGCGACGGACTGGCCGCCGTGTTCACCTTCGGCGGCGTGCTCGCCGCGGGGACCTTCGGTTTCAGCGCCGCAGAGGTGGTGCTCTTCGCGATCGCGGCCAACCTCGCTGCCGGTCTCGGTGCGATCACCGGCGGGTGGCTGGACGATCTGCTCGGGCCGAAACGACTGATCGTCAGTGGCTTGCTCGCGCTGATACTGATGGGCATCGTTCTGATGGTCCTCGAAGGAAAAACGGTGTTCTGGGTGTGCGGGCTGGCACTGGCCATCTTCGTGGGACCGACCCAGTCGGCCAGTCGCACCTTCCTGGCCCGGATCAGCACCTCGGCCCGTCAAGGAGAAGCGTTCGGCCTCTACGCGACGACCGGGCGGGCGGTGAGCTTTCTGGGGCCGTTGGCCTTCAGCGGTTTCATCGCCGTGTTCGGCGTCCAACGGGCGGGCATAGCTGGAATCGTGCTCGTCCTCGCACTCGGCCTCATCGCGCTCCTCCCCGTCCGCGCTCCGGAACACCAACGGGAGAGCTGACGAACGCGGCGGCGGAGACCCAGGTCGCGGCCGTCAACGGCGGCTCGGAGGACAAGGGCGGCATCGCGATGCGCAACGTCCAGTTCACCTTCCCGCAGGCCGGCGAGGTCTACCCGGAGGGATCCTCCGCCCCGGTGCAGGGCATGGGCATCAATTCGGGGGAGACCGCTGACCGCCTCGTCGGGGCCTCCAGTTCGTACGCGGCCTCGGTCGAGGTCAGCGGTGCGACCGAGCTGCCCGGCGACGCCGCCCTGCACGCCTACGGCGCGCCTGCCCCTCCGTCGCGGTGCTTTTCCTGCGGTCACGCCGATCGGCGATGGGCGGTGTCGCGGATTTCGCCGACGAGTTCTTCGAGCACGTCTTCCAGGGCGACGACGCCGAGGACGGTGCCGTGGGTGTCGGTGACTCGTGCCAGGTGGGTGCCTTGGCGGCGCATGGTGTGCAGGGCTTCGTGCAGCGGGGTGTGCGCCGGTACTGTGGGCAACGCGCGCAGTGCCCCGGCCAGTGGTGGCTCTCCCGGTTGCGGTGTGGTTCGGGCGGCGGAGAGCACGTCGCGCAGATGCACGTAGCCGGTCAGCTCACCCGAGGCGTCGGTGATGGGAAACCGCGAGAATCCGGTGCGCGTGGCCGTGGCCTGCACCGTCTGCGGGCTGGCCGCGGCCGGCAGGGTCACCAGTTCCCGCAGGGGCAGCAGCACCGAGCCCACCGTGTGCTGCGGGAACTGCAGTGCTCGTTCCAGCAGCTCGTGTTCTGCGCTGGGCAGCATGCCGTGTTGGTGGGACTCGTCGATCAACGCTGCCATGTCGTCGCGGCTGTAGCTGGCGGAGACCTCCTCGCGCGGGGTCACCCGCAGCAGCCGCACCAGACCGTTGGCCAGGGCGTTGAGCACGACCACGGCGGGTTTGACCACCCGCACGAGGCCGTACAGCGGCGGTCCGAGCAGCAACGCGGCTCGTTCCGGCGCGGCCAGGGCGAGGTTTTTCGGCACCATTTCGCCGAAGACCATGTGGAAGTAGGTCACCACCGCGAGGGCCAGCACGAACGCCGTCGGGTGCAGCAACCAGTCCGGCAGGCCCGCGGCGGTGAACGGGGCCTCGAGCCAGTGCGCCACGACCGGCTCGGCCACCGCACCCAGGCCCAGTGAGCACGCGGTGATGCCGAGCTGGGCGGCGGCCATCATCAGCGACACGCGTTCCATCGCGTGCAGCGTCACTCGCGCCATCCGTCCCCCGGAGGCGAGGCGCGGCTCGATCTGGCTGCGCCGCGCCGAGATCAGGGCGAACTCGGCACCGACGAAGAAGGCGTTGCCCCCCAACAGCACGACGGCCAGCAGGATCGATCCCATCAGGCGTGCTCCTCCTGCCCGGTATCGTTCGCCGGGTCCGCCGGTTGCCACTGCAGGTCGACGCGGTCGACGCGGAATCCGTCCATCCGCCGCACCGTGATCACCACGCTGCCGTCCGGCAGGGCAAGGGTGAGCACGTCCCCCGCGGTCGGGATCCGTCCCAGCGAGTACTGCACCAGGCCGCCGATCGTGTCGTACTCGCCGTGCTCCGGCAGCGCGACCCCGGTCAGCTCAGCGACTTCGTCGGGTCGGGCCAGCCCCGAAATCGTCCACACCCCGTCCGTTCGTTGCCGGATCGGCGCGCCGCCCGGGTCGTGTTCGTCACTGATCTCGCCGACCAGTTCTTCGAGCAGATCTTCCAACGTGACGACCCCGGACGTGCCGCCGTATTCGTCGACCACGACGGCCAACTGCATGCCTTGGCGGCGCAGCAGTGACAGCAATCCGTCGAGGTCCTTGCTCTCGGGCACCAGTACTGGAGGGGACATGACCGTGTTCACCAACTGGTGAGGCTGCTCGTGCTCCGGCACGGCGACGGCCTGTTTGAGGTGCACCACTCCGACCGGATCATCCGCGCTGTGCCCGACAACGGGGAACCGGGAATGCCCCGTGGTCTCGGACAATGCGACGACCTCGCCCACCGGCGCTGTTGCCGCCACGGTGCGCACCCGCCGCCGCGGCGTCATCACCTCGGCGGCGGTCTTCGCGCCCAGCGCCAGCGACCGCGACACCAGCCGCACGGTTTCGGCGTCCAACGTGCCCTGCTCGCCGGAATGACGGGCCGTCCAGGCCAGCTCCTGCGGTGACCGGGCCGAGGCCAGCTCTTCCTGCGGAGACACCCCCACCATCCGCAACGTCGCGTTGGCCGAGCCGTTCAACACGCGGATCAACGGCCCCGCCGCGGTCGTGAACCCCCGTTGCAGCGGCGCGGCCACGCGGGCGATGGGCCACGGACGCGCGATCGCGAGATTCTTCGGCACCAACTCGCCGAATACCATCTGCACGCCGGTCGCGACCACGAAAGCGAGGGTGAACGCCACCGGCGTGGCGGCCTGCCCCAGACCCACCGCCTGCAGCGGGCCGCGCAACAGCCTCCCCAGGGAGGGTTCGGCGACGTAGCCCACGACCAGGCTCGTGACCGTGATGCCCAACTGGGCACCCGACAACTGCGTCGACAACGACCGCAACGCGGACGCCACGCCTCGTGCGCGTCGATCGCCCGCTTCGGCAGCACGATCCACCCGCGCCCGGTCGACCGTGACCAACCCGAACTCGGCGGCCACGAACACCGCGTTCGCCCCGACCAACACCACCGCCAGCCCGAGCAAGACCCACTCAACGGCCACAGGCCCCACCCCGGTCACGAGCGCACATCCACATCACAGCCACACAACTCACCCTAAAAGGTCGAACAGGCCGCAACGCGGGCAGGCGCACGACTGCCCGAGGAGCGGGAACGGTCCAGGTGCATGGCACAGCTGCGCGAGCCGCAGTCTGATCAGGAACGGAGTCCGCCGGACGACGAGGGCGCGTGCAATGCTGTGGACGATCATCGGCGCCGTCACCCTTCGTGTGATCTACGACAGGGTCACCGGGCGCAAGCGCCTCCGCGAGTGGCCGCACAGCAGTGTCTCCCCGTAGGACGGGGTCGGCTCCGCGACCCTCCGATGCGGCGAGTCCCGGGGACGCGTCCACTGGCTCGCCGTTCGATCGAACGAGCAGGCGGGCCCAGGTTCGTCGGCGGTGCAAACCGGTCGCGACCAAGCGTGCCACGTACACCGCACAGATGGGGCCGTCCTGCGTGACACGTCCGTCACGCGACCAGCGATTCCGAGCGGGCTCGAAGTGTCGCCGCAGCCGCGAAATGCGGCAATTCAATTCCGGCGATCATGTCAAATCGTTCTTTTTCGTCCCGATGCGGGGTGCAATTCGAGCCTCTTTAGAATGCTTGCTCGTCCAGCGGGCCGCCGACATGCGCGCCCGAGTGCCGAGCAGGGGAGCAACCACCGCATGAGCGCTGAGGCGACGCACGAACGAAGTCCCCACCTGCCGCCGTCTGCGCCGCTCGATGAGCACGCAGCCGACACTGCCGCCCGGCCTGCGGACCACCCGGCAGCAGCGGGTCGGCGCCGGTGGTTCGCTGGTCGGTTCGATCCGGCCTACTGGGCGGTCGGGGCGTTGTCGGCGCTGCTGTCGACGTGCTTCATCCTGATCAGCCTCTCCTACAACGACTGGACGTTCGTTCCGCCGCTGGATGACGTCTACATCCACCTGCAGTACGCCGCGCAGTTCGGCTCCGGCCACCCGTTCGAGTACAACACCGGCGATCCGGTCAGCAAGGGCGCGAGCAGCCTGCTCTACGTGGTCGTGCTCGGAGGCTTCGCCGCGCTCGGAGTGCAGGGCCACGCCCTGCTGGCCACGGCCATGATCTTCGGGGCCGTGTGCATGGCGCTCACGGCGGTGTGCGTCTGCGCGATCGGCGGCCGGCTCGCGGGCCGCGCGGTCGGCATCTGGGCCGGCCTGCTCGTCGCGGTGAACGGAGCGCTGGTCTGGGGCGGTGCCAGCGGCATGGAGATCGGTGTCGTCGCCGTCCTGCTGGCGGCGACGACGTGGGCCGTGGTCGTCGAAGCACCGCGCGGGCGGTTCGTCCTCGCCCCGGTCCTCGGGTTCGTCACTTCGCTGGCCCGCCCGGAGGCCTTCCTCTTCGTCGTCGTGCTGACGGTCGCGATGGCCTGGATCGCCCTGCGGCACGCTCGTGGCGCAGGGACGTGGCCCCGCGTGTTCGCGTCCTCGGCGCTGCTGCCGTTGCCGGTGCTCGCCTACGGCGGCCAGTCGTTGTTCTACCTCGCGGCGACCGGGAGCTCCTCCGCCAACGGGATGCTGGCGAAGTCCCTGCTGCACGAGCCGATCTTCTACCCGACGGAATTCGCCGGCGCCGCGCTGGCCCACTTCACCGAGTTCGTGCGGGTGTTCACCGGTCTGGAAGGCTTCGACTTCCTCTTTCCCGCGGCCCTGATCGCCGCGCTGGCGGGCGTGGTGCGGCTCGCCCGGCGGCAATCGGACCACTTCCCGATCGCGCTGGCCCTGTTCGCGGGTTTCCTGCTGGTGCTGTTGGCGATTTCGACGATGAGCACGCCCACGGTGCACCACCTGCGCTACGTCCAGCCGTTCCTGCCGATCCTGGTGCTGCTGGCCGCGGTCGGCCTGCACGGCCTCGCCTCCGCGCTCGACTCGCAGCGCGGCCGCGGGCGAGCGGGAGCGTTCGTGTTCACCGGCGCGCTGCTGTTCACCGTGGTGCACACGCCGGGATGGGGCATTCGACTCGGTCAGCAGGCGGCCGGCATCCGCGACCAGCAGGTCTCCATCACCGCCTGGGCGGATCGCCACCTGCCCGCCGACGCGGTGGTGGCGGTCAACGACGTCGGCGCGCCGGCGTTCCTCGGCGAGCACCGGATCGTCGACCTGATCGGCCTGGCCACGAACGAGCTCACCGTGCCCAGCACCCACGGCGCCGGGAGCTTGTACGAGGCGCTGCACGACATGCCGGAGCAGCAGCGCCCGGACTACTTCGTGGTCTTTCCCAACTGGTCGGTGCACGACCTCGTCCACGGTGGCGTGTTCGCCGGCAAGCCGCTGGCGACCTTCCGGCTCGACTCGCCGACCTACTCCCACACCGCCCCCGGCGGGAGCAGCACCTGCCAGGCGGCCCGCTACTGCAACGTCGTGCACATCCACCGCGCCGACTGGAACGCGGCCGAACCCGACACTACCCCGCTCACGGCGATGCGAGCCGGCACGGTCCGCGACCACGTCAACGTCGCCGACCTCGACGACGAACGGGCCCACGACTACCAGGTCGACCCGGCGCACACGGGATTCCAACCCACCACCGACCTGGACACCGAGCGCACACGACGGGGGCAGGTCGTCGACAGCGGGCGGAAAGTCCTCGGCGGGGAAACGATGACGGTCCGCCACCTCACCCCGGGGCTGCCGTTGACGATCACCGGGCGCATCGAGGCCGTCGACGACGAGACCTCGCCATACGGCATCGAGGTCTCCGTGGACGGTCGCCGCGTCGGCTCCTGGCACCGCGCGGACGCCCGCGCCGGCTGGGCCGAGCCCACCTTCACCATCCCCGCCCGGTTCGTCACCGACGAGAGCCTGCGCCTCCGGTTCGGCTCGCACGATGCGTTCCTCAGCCCCCTGCCCGACTACGTTTCCTACGGCTACTGGTTCAGCCAACACCCCGCCGACAGCGGAAACCGCGATGGGCGCACCGCCCAGGCCTCCGCACGAACCGCAGACCAGCCTGCCGCGCACACCAGTTGAGCACCCGTTCGGGTGTCTCACCGTTGCCGAGCGAGCCACCCGAACGTGATGGCGCTGCAAGTGGTGGGTGGTGTCGGGATCATCCCACGATAGGCCTTTCCTCCGGTCGTTCGTAGCGTCTGGGACGGGTCCGCAGTGCCAGGGCAGCGCCGAGTGTGATCGGTCCGAGGCGGCCGATGAACATCAGCGCCGACATCAACATGTGCGCCGCTGGCGGCAGGTCCGGGGTGATGCCGGTGGACAACCCCACGGTTGCGGCCGCGGAGATCGCTTCGAACAGCACCGCGTCCATGGCGAAGTCGGTCAGGGCCAACAACGTGGTGGTCGTCAGCACGACCAGGCCCACGGTCAGCAGGACGATGGTCAACGCCTGACGCTGCACGTCGACGGGCAGTTTGCGGCCCATGACGTGCACGCTCGGCTCCCCGCGCAGTTCCGCCGCGATGGCGAAGGCCAGCAGCGCGAACGTGGTGACCTTGATGCCGCCCGCGGTGCTACCGCTGCCGCCACCGATGAACATCAGTATGTCTTGCACCAGCAGGCTCACCGAGTTCATCTCGCCGATGTCGACGGTGTTCAATCCACCCGAGCGGGGCATCACCGCCGCGAAGAAGCCGGCGAGGAACTTCGTGGGAACGGTGAGGGGGCCGAAGGTGGCGTCGTTGCTCCATTCGCTGGCCGTGATGGCCACGAAGCCCACCAGTACCAGCATTCCGGTGGCCAGCAGTGTGATCTTGGTGTGGATCGTCCATCCCCCGTGGCCCTTCCGGAGCCTGCGGCCGAGTTCGAACCACACCGGAAATCCAAGACCCCCTGCGATGACCGCGAATGACACCGTCACCGAAATCCACGGATCCGCGACGAAGCGGGTCATTCCGTCGTCGTAGAGGGAGAATCCGGCGTTGTTGAACGCGGAGATCCCGTGGAAGATCCCTGAGTGCAGCGCCTCCGTGAACGCATAGCCGTGGCCGAGCAGGAGACGCAGGGTCAGCGCCAGCGAGATCACGACTTCGAAGACGAGACTGAGCTTGACCACCCCGACCACCACGGACCGCACCTCGCCCAGCGCGAGGCTTTTGGTCTCGCGCTGAGCGGAAAGTTCCATCTGCATCCCGAACCGTCGCGACACCAGCAGACCCAGCAGGGACGCCAGGGTCATGACACCGAGTCCGCCGGCCTGAATCAGCCCGAGGATGACGAGTTCTCCGAAGATCGACCAGGTGGTGCCGGTGTCGACGACCGCGAGGCCGGTGATGCACACCGCCGAGGTGGCCGTGAACAGCGCGCGCACGACATCGATGCGCGCGCCGGGTTCCGTGGCCACCGGCAGCATCAACAAGACTGTGCCGAGCAGAGCTGCCAGGCCGAATCCGAAAAGCACCGTCCGGGCCGGTCGCGCAGCCGACGGCCGTGCCGTTCGGGGAACTGCCGTCATCTCGACATCGCTTTCGCCGTTCCGTCCGTCATCGGGGCAGACGCAGCCTAACGCCCCGGCTGTCACCGCCGACGGTGTTGGTGACCGGCTCGCCTGACACCCTCCCCCTCGGTGGCCGCGAGGGTCTCCGGTCCGGTCATGTTCGGTTCAGGTCCGGCGCGCACCGGCCGGCGGGGACGAGGGTCCCCCCGCATTTCACCGTGTGCGCTCCGGTCGGCCCCGCTCTGCGGCTCATCGCCGACCGTGCGACCGCTACCTGGACGAGCTTCGGCGTCGGCGTGGGGCTGCTCGTCCTCTGCTGGGCCCCTGGGTGCCGACGGTGGGCAACGTCCACGAAGTCGCCCACGCTCACAACTCCCAGGCGCGGGTGGCCTACGTGGACTGGGAGGCCATCGCGCGTCACCACGCGCGGCACATCCTCGGCGACGAGGCTCGCGTGAGCGTGACCGAGGCGGACGCGTGCGAGCCCGGGGCGGTGTTGGCCGCGCCGGGGTGGCGGGGCTGTTGGATTTCACGCGTCCGGTGGCGGTGATCGCCTTCGGCATCCTCGACATCAACCCGCTCCTCGACGAGCGCCTCGAAGACTGGCACGCCACGCTCACGGTCAACACCACCGGTCCGCTGCTCGGGGTCCAAGCGGCCGTGCCCCTGATGCGCCAGCACGGCGGCGGCTCCATTATCAACACCGCTTCGACCTTCGGAGCGGCTGGTGCCGCCGGCCACGCCGCCTACACCGCCAGCAAGGGCGCGCTGATCGCGCTCACCAAGACCGCCGCGCTTGAACTCGCCGCCACCGACATCCGGGTCAACGCCCTCTGCCCGGGCGGAGTCAGCACTCCCATGAACGAGAACGAGACCGAAGGCGGGGTCATCCCCCAGACCCCCATGGGCCGCCGAGCCGGGGTCGACGAAATCGCAGCGGCCGTGGCCTTCCTCGCCTCCGACGACTCCAGCTTCACCACCGGAACGGAGATGATCATCGATGGTGGCTTCCTCGCCCGCTGACCCCGCACCGTCCCCTGACTCCGCTCGGCGAACGGTCGTCGTGACCGGCGCGGCCAGCGGCATGGGCCTGGCCGCGGCCGAACGCTTCCTCGCCGAAGGGTGGACCGTCCTCGGCGTCGACCAGGACGGAGACGCCCTGAACAAGGCGGCGACCTCGAAGGGCGCGGCATTCTCCCCGGTCGCCGCGGACATCACCGACCGCACGGCACTGTCAGCAGCGCTGGGCACTCTGCCGCGAGGGCTCGGCGCCGTGGTCAACGCCGCCGGGACCTGCCCAACCACGACGTTGGCCGATTACGACGAGTCCGACTACCGCCGCATCTTCGACGTCAACGTACTCGGCACCGTCAACGTTATCGCCGAAACCGTACCTGCCCTGCGCGTCTCCGGTGGCGGCGCCGTCGTCAACTTCGCCTCCATCGACGCCTTCGCCGTTTCTCGGGGTCAACTGCTCTACAGCGCCTCCAAAGCCGCCGTCGTGTCCCTGAGCCGCTCGCTGGCCACCGAGCTCAGCGAGGACAACATCACCGTCAACGGCGTCGCCCCCGGCTGGGTCGACACGCCCGGCACCCGAGCCGGAGGACGCCTCGAACAGGCAGTGCAGACCATCCCGCTGGGGCGCGCCGCACAACCCGAAGAGATCGCCGACTGGGTCCGGAAACTCAGCAACGGTACCTACATGACCGGCGAAACACTCGTACTCAGCGGCGGCCTCACGGTTCGCTGACCGAAGGAGCTGCCGTGACCTTTGGCGCCCGCGATGTGGGAGACGAAGATTCCACGCGGTGCCTAGCGCCGGTCCGCCGTCGGTTCCGAGATCAGCGGGAAGCCGTTCAGGATCTGCTGCAGGTGCATCACCTGGCGGGGGAGGAACTCCGCGATCGCGGGCCCGACGACGTCTGCGGCTCCGGCGATGTCGGCCACGACGCGCCGCACCTCGGTGCTGGTGAGTCCACCGGGTTCTCGGGGCCGAGGCCGAGCGCGATCTCGTTGCTGTCGACCGCGTCGACGTCGAAGTGCGGCGACGCGTGAGCAGCCGGTACCCGCGATCCAGTCGAGCAGCGGCTGCGTGGTTTCGCGGAGGGTGCCGGGGCTGAACGGCGGGATGCCCCACTCGGCGATGTTGCCGACATCGTCGTCGGTCCACGAGTGCAGCCCTACCAGGGCGACCCGGTTCGGGGGAACGGTCGCCGGCAGCAAATCCTGCACCTCGGGATGGCCGTGGCCGGTCAGCGCGGCCACGGCCATCGCGTGATAACCCGGGTACTCGCTGCGCGGGGTGCCGATGTCGAGGTGCGAATCGATCCAGACGACCGCCAGGTCGTCGCCGTAGCGGCGGGCGAGTTCGGCGAACGGGGCCACGCTCACGGAGCACTCGCCGCCGAGGGTCGTGATGCGTGCCGGGTCGTGGTGGCGCACGATCTCCACAGCACGTGCGAGCTGCTCGACGACGACCGTTTTGGCCTCGACGCCGTCGCGTTGCTCGAGACCGCGGTCGGCCATCGTGACCGGCACGGTCGCGGTGGGGCCGTCGTGCGGCGGCAGCACCGCTTCGAGCACGGCCGTGCCCACGGCATAACCGCGGTGAGCGACGTCGGGGGAGAACTCGGAGGCGAAGGATTCGACGCTGGAGCTGCCAGCACCCTGCCACTGCGGCCAGACCAGGCGCAGGTGAACGTCGTCGTGCTCGGAACCGCCCGTGGGTGACGCGTTGGGATGTGCCGTGGAACGTTCCCCACCAGAGCCGTCGTTGTCGGACCAGTCAGTACCAGCGGGACAGACCTGTTCCCACGAGGTGTTCGGCGTTGCTGCTGAGCAACTCGTAGGGGTCGACGTTGGTGGTGTCGATTTCGGCCACGTGCCAGTCAGCGTTTTCCGCACTTTTGAGGGCTGCCGGGATGTCGACGGTGCCGGTTCCGATGGGGGTTTGCGGTGCTCCGGGTTCGGCGGGTCCGTCTTTGACGTGCACCGAGACGGCTCGGGTGCCGAGCATCTTGAGGACTCCGGCGGGATCGACGCCGGCTGCTGCGGCCCAGTAGATGTCGAGCTCGGCGAGGAGGTCATCGCTGGCGCGGGAGAAGAACCGTTCGTAGCCGCTCGTGCCGTCGGGAAGTGCAGCCCATTCGAACCAGTGGTTGTGGTAGCCGACGTTGAGGCCGTGTGCGGCGGCTTCCTGCACGAGGGCGCTGAGTGCGTCGGCGAAGGCGTCCACCCGGGCGACGTCGGCGAATGCCTGTTCATCGAATCCCGGAACCAGTTTCGGGTGCGGGACGAAGATGGTATCGGCCCCGATGCTCGCGCATTCCTCGGCCAGTTCCGTGATGCTGGGTGGTACGGCGGCGTGCACGGCCGAAACGGTCAGGCCGGTGGCGTCGAGTCCTGCGCGGAGGGAGCGGGCGGCGGCGAGGCGTTCGGTGAAGGGCCGGTCCGGTAAGCCGAGGCCGAAGGGTTCGACGTAGCGGAAACCGAGTTGTGCCAGGCGTTCCAACGTGGAGTGCTGGTCAGCGGCGAGCTGGTCTCGGAGGCTGTAGAGCTGGGCGGACAAGGTGCCTGTGCGGGTCATGCAGATCTCCTCGTTTCAGCCGATGATGAGCGGGCGCAGCGTGCGGTGGGCGATGCTCAAGCCTTGAGTAACGCGGTGGGCATCGCCGCTCCAGACGGGGTCTTCGTGCTCGACGGAGAGGGTTCCGGTGAAGCCGTGTTCGTAGAGCCGATCGACCACGCGGGGCCAGTCGACCTGGCCCAGTCCGGGAACGCGGTAGCGCCACCAGCCCATGTCCCACGGGTCGTCGTCTTTGTTGACCTTGCCGAAGAATCCGTAGCGCTGCCGCGCACTCGGGTCGAGTTCGACGTCTTTCGCTTGGGCGTGCACGATCCGGTCGGCGTACGGGGCGATGGTCTCGACGGGATCGATGCCGATCCACGTGAGATGCGAGGGGTCCCAGTTCAGGTACAGGCCCAGCGAGAACATCCACTCCCACAGCTCCGGGGAATAGGCGAGGTTTCCCGGGTAGCCGTCGGGGTGCCAGCCCTCCATGACGCAGTTCTCGATGATGATCGCGACGTCGCGTTGCCCGGCGTAGTCCACCAGTTCCCGGAACACCGCCTCGGCCTCGGCGAGGTTGTCCGCAACCGGTTTGGTCCAGTCGCGGCCGATGAACGTGCCGACGTAGCCCCCGCCGAGGGCGTGTGCGGCGTCGATGGTGTGGCGCAGGTGTGTGTGGATTTCCTTGCGCCGCCCGGGGTCCGGGTGCAGGTTGTTCTCGTAGTAGGCCAGTGCGGACAGTTTCAACGAGTGCCGTTCGAACAGGGTGAGCGTGTCGTCGACGTGTTGCGGGCGGAAATCGGTGACCGGGAGGTGGTTGGCTTCGAAGTCGCGGCTGCCGGTGCTGGGCCAGCAGGCGACTTCCAGCGCTTCGTATCCCGCGCTTTCGGCCCACTCCGCGATGCGGGGAAGTGGCCATTGGGGCAGGCAGGCGGTGATCATTCCGAGTTGCATGGTTACACCTTCGTCCACGAGCCGGTGCGGGAGGAGTTCAGGACGGCCTCGACCAGGCGGGCCGAGCGGAGTCCGTCGGCAAAGGTGGGAAGCCCTTCCGGGGTCTCGCCGTCGATCGCGGCGTAGGTGTCGGCGACGAACGCCTCGAAGCACTGCGCATACCCCTGGGCGTGCCCGCCGGGCAGATGCGACAAGCGCCGCTGTTCGTCCGAGCCGGTGTCGATGTCGCGAACGAGGACGCGCGCTCCGCCCGGAGTTCCCAGCCACGCCCGTTCCGGGTCTTCCTGGTCGAAGACGGCGCTGGCACGGGACCCGTCCAGTTCGAACCACAAGCGGTTCTTCCGCCCCGCCGCGACCTGCGAGATCGTGGTGGAAGCCAGGACGCCACCGCTGGTGCGCAACACCAGAGCCGCCGAGTCTTCCGTGGACACCGCCACGCGGTGGTCACTGGTCGCCTCCTGGTCAGGTGAGGTGAACGACGGTCCTCCGGTGGCGGGGCGGTGCGGCACGGCCACCGAGGTCGCGGCCAGCAATTCCGCGAACGGTTCGCCGGCGACCCATTCCACGAGGTCGCACCAGTGCGAGCCGATGTCGGCGAAGGCCCGCGACGGTCCACCGACCTCGGGGTCCACGCGCCACCCCGACGCATCGGGCGAGAGCATCCAATCCTGCAAGTAACTGCCGTGGATCAAGTTCCAGGACCCGAACTCCTCCGCCAGCCGTCGGGAGCGGAGCTCGCGCACGATCGGGTGGTAGCGGTAGACGAACGGCACGGTGGCCACGAGCCCGCTCTCCGCTGCGAGCCCGGCCATGCGCTCGGCTTCCTCGGCGGAAACGCCGAGCGGTTTCTCGCAGATGACGTGCTTTCCGGCCCGCAGCGCGGCTTCGGCGTACGGCGCGTGGGTCGTGTTGGGCGTGCAGATGTGGACGACATCAATGCGGTCATCGGCGAGCACGTCGTCGAGATCGTGATAGGCGGTCGGCACCCGCCACTGCTCGGCGACCTGCCGCGACCGGTGCGGCGACGAGGCCAGCACACCGGTGACTTCAGCCCCGGCCAGCAGGGCGGCCCGCCGGTGCACCTCGGCGATCATGCCGGCACCGAGGACGGCGATTCGGCGACGCTCACCGCAGCGGCCGCCGCGTTCGGGGGGTTCGACAGCGGTTTCCGGGCTCACGGAGAGCCTCCTTCCGCAGGAATCGACAGGAGTACGGGTGTCTCACGCCCGATTTTCGTCGCTAATAAAGGTAGATCGCGTTGTTTGCGACCACAAGAGACATCATTTATGTTCTTTTCAGTCATTAATCCGCTGTAAACGAACCAGGGGGACGGATGGTGAGCTGGGAGCCGATCAGGCTGGCAGTGCCGACGACGTCCGGACGAGCCCACGGCAGCCTGGTGCACAGCTCGTTGGCCCGTCTGATCGCCTCGGGTGCCGCCGTCAGCAGGGCGGAGCTCGTGCGGGCCACGGGCCTGGCGCGCTCGACGGTGAACACGCATCTCGAGGCGCTGCTCACCGCAGGGGCCGTGGTCGAATCCGGGATCGCGGGCAACGGTGGAAAGGGCCGCCCCGCTCACCGGCTGGGCCTCGCGCCCCGCGCAGGGGTGGTCCTGGTGGCCGACGTCGGTGTGCACACCACCCGGCTGGCCATCGTCGATCTCGCGCAGACCGTGCTGGCCGAACAGCAGGTGGCTCTCGACATCGCCGAGGGACCCGAATCGGGCCTGGACGCGCTGACCGAGCACTTCCACAACCTGCTCACCTCGTCCGAGGTGGCGCAGGCCGAAGTGCAGGCGCTGGTGATGGGCCTGCCCGGTCCGGTCGACTCGCAGGTGGGCACGCCCGTGCGCCCACCGATCATGCCCGGCTGGGACGGTTTCCCGGTCGGCCAGGTGATGGGCGAACGGTTCGGCTGCACCGCGCTCGTGGACAACGACGTCAACCTCATGGCCCTCGGCGAGGCCCGTGCCCTCCCGGCAGAGGCGGCTCCCCTGCTGTTCCTCAAGACCGGCACCGGCATCGGCGGTGGCGTCGTCTCCGCCGACGGCGAATTGCACCGCGGCAGCGACGGCTCTGCCGGCGACATCGGCCACATCCGCGTGGCCGGCGCCGATCACGTCGTCTGCCAGTGCGGCAACGTCGGGTGCGTCGAAGCCGTCGCCTCCGCCGGTGCTGTGCTGCGCCGCCTGCACGCGGAGCAGGGCGGCGAGGAGTCGTCCGTCGCGGACCTCGCACGGCTTCTGCGCGATGGTGATCCCGCGGCGGTGCACCTCGTCCGTTCCGCGGCCGAAACCCTCGGCGAGGTCGTGGCGATGCTGGTGCACTTCTACAACCCGAAAACGATCGTCCTCGGTGGACTCATCACCGTCGCCAGCGACGACGTGCTCGCCGGCATCCGCAGCGTCGTCTACCGAAGAGCACTACCGCTGGCCACCCGCCACCTCGCCCTGCAGCACAGCCTGCTCGGCCGCTCCGCCGGACTCGCCGGAGGCGCGGTCGCCGGGATCGAGAACGTCCTGTCCCCCTCGGGCATCTCCCGCCTGATGACCACGCCGGCACTTGACACGACCGCACCGCAACGCTAATCATGTGCTCTGTCTCACAGCCCGGTTTTGTCGCCGCCGCAAGCAGCGACGTCCGCAGGGAGCTGCACCCCCTGCGCTGCCCGACAAACCGAGACGTGGAGACACCATGATCGACGCTCGTCAGTCCCTGCGCACAGGAATCCTCGGCACCGGCACCATCTTCCGGGCGTACGCCCGCGGACTCTCCCTGCACGAGAACCTGCCCCTCGTGCGCGTCGCCGACCTGGACCAAGACCGTGCCCGCGCAGCAGCCGAGGAATGGGACATCCCGGCCTGGGGCACCACCGACGACCTCCTCGCCGACCCCGAGGTGGACCTCGTCGTCAACATCACCCCACCCGCAGCCCACGCCGCGCTGACCAACGCGGCGCTGCGCGCGGGCAAGCACGTCTACGTCGAAAAGCCGCTCGCCGCCACCGCGGACGAAGCGCGGGAGAACCTCGTCGTGGCGAAAGAAACCGGCAGGATCCTGGGCGGAGCGCCCGAGACGTTCCTCGGCACGTCCGGTCAAACCGCTCGCGCCGCCGTTGACGGTGGCCTCATCGGACGGCCCTTCGCCGCCGCCTCGTTCGTGCGGTCCTCCCGGGCCGAAACCTGGCACCCCGACCCGTCGTTCCTGTACCAGGACGGAGGCGGCCCGGTTATGGACTTCGGGCCGTACCACGTCGCGGCCCTGGTGAACCTGCTCGGGCCGGTGACGCAGGTCGTTGGGGCCACGAGCCGGGCACAGGACGAACTCGCGGTCACCGCCGCCAACCGGCGCGTGGAGCGCATCGACGTGTCCGTTGACACCCACGCCGCCGCCGTCCTGCAGTTCGCCTCCGGCGCGCTGGCCACCGCGATGTACAGCTTCGACGTCTGGGACACGACCCTGCCGCACCTGGAAATCTACGGCACCGACGGCACGCTGCAAGTCCCCGACCCCAACCGCTTCGACGAACCCGTGCTGCTCCGCCGACGCACCGACGACGATTGGTCCGAAGTTCCCCCGGTCATCGCACGGACCACCCCGGACCCACCACGTCCCTTCCGGGGCCTCGGTGTCGTCGACCTGGCCGCACACCTCGCCGGTGACGACCACCGCGCCACCGGCACCTTCGCCTACCACGTCCTCGACGTGCTCTCCGCGCTGCAAAGTCGCGCCATGTCCACCGGCGCCACGCCCATCACCAGCACCGTCGAACGCCCCGCCCCCGTGCGTGGCGCCCGCACGTCCGCCTGACACCGCTGACGGCGACGAACCCCCTCCCCTCCACCGGCCGGCACCGGCTCCTCGACGGCTCTGCGCAGCCGGCGCCGGCTGGCAACTCCGCCGGTACTGACGAAGGAGTCACCCGTGGCCACGACTGCGCACCCACCCCTGCCGGAAAGTCCCGAACACAGACCCGACGCCTCGGAATCCCAGCCCGAACGCCTCATCCGCCTGACCGGTCAACCGGTGGGCATCGGATTCGTTGCCCTGTACATCCTGGCCATGTTCGGGCTGTGGGTGGCGCTGATGACCCCCGCTTCGGTCACGCTCTCGCTGCGAGTCGCCGCGCTCGACCCGGAGGGCAAGGCCTCATCGCTGGCGATCGTCACCGGCACCGGTGCGATCTTCGCCGTGCTCGCCAACCCCGTCTTCGGGCAGCTGTCCGACCAGTCCGCCTCGCGCTTCGGGCAGCGCCGGCCCTTCATGCTCGGCGGAACCGTGCTCGGCGCCGCCGCACTGCTGCTGATCGGCGCGGCACCGAACATCGCCGTGGTGACTCTCGGGTGGTGCCTGACCCAGGTTTCCCTCAACGCCGCGTTGGCGGCCATGGTCGCCCTGCTGCCCGAACGGGTGCCGGACGCACGGCGTGGCAAGGTCGCCGGCCTGATGGGGATGACCAACCAGGTCGCCGTGGTCACCGGCACGTTCCTCATCCAGTTCACCGACACCTCCGGCCTCGGCATGTTCCTCGTCCCGGCCGCCATCGGTTTGGCGTTCCTGTTGGGCTTCACCTTCTACCTCAAGGAAGTTCCGAAAACCCGTGCAGAACTGCCACAACGGTCCTGGATGGACATCCCCCGCAGCCTGTGGATCAATCCCGTCAAGCATTCCGATTTCGCCTGGGCCTTCGCCAGCCGGTTCCTGGTGTGGATCGCCTGGGCATTGCTGAGCACCTACAAGACCTACTTCCTCATGGACCGGCTCGGCTATTCCAGCGCGCAAGCGGCCGGCATCCTCCTGTGGACGATGCTCGTACTGGCCGTGACCGTCACTTGCGGCAGCACGGTCTGCGGCTGGTGGTCCGACCGCATACAGCGCCGGAGAATCTTCGTCGCGGCCGCGTCCGTCCTCTTCGGAATCGGAATGCTCGTGATCGCTTTCTCGTACTCGGTGACGGGGTTCATCATCGGGGTGGCCATCGCCGGCATCGGTTACGGGGTCTACGCGGGCGTGGACTACGCGCTCGTCGCCAGCGTGCTGCCCAACAGCGGTACCGAGGCGGCCAGGGGCATGGGCGTCTTCAACATCGCCAGCGCCCTTCCCCAGTCAGTCGGTCCCGCGATCGCACCGATCTTCCTGGCCATCGGAGGAGGCGGCAACTACATGGCGCTTTACCTCGGCGCCGCGCTCTTCTCCGCTGTCGGCGCCACCGTGCTCCGGTTCATCAAGACCGCGCGGTAGTGCCCGGATCAGAGCCGTGCAGCAGCAGGTCGCTGGCAGTTGTAGGTCTTCGCGCTCCGCGAGCACTTCATCGGAAGGGTCCTTTTCGCGGTTGGGACGCTGTGACCAGCTACGTTGTTGATCGTCGGGCGTGGCGTCGGTACGCGCGGAACCGCCTGCGCCCGATTCCGGCGGAGAGACCGACGTGGCCGAGCCGGCGGTCTGCGCAACAGCCGCTTCACCCACCCGTGCTTCGCCGTGGTCAGACCGCGACCACCTCGGCCCGCTGGGCTCCGGCTCCAGGCCGGGCGGTGGGAATCGTGCCCGTCTTCCTGGTGAACACGATGAGCAGCACGTCTCGCAACCGCCCACGACGAGGTCCTGAGCCAGAGCTCGGGGTCCGCACGAGCGTGGGGAGTCGGTTCGGCTCGCCCCTCCGACACGATCGTTGACCACACGCGGCGTGATAGCGGCTTCCACGGTCCTCGCGTGTGGTTCGTACTTGAGGCCCAGTTGGAGGCTCTCGAGGAGTGCGCGTCACGAGAGCTCCCAAGTTTCCCGGGGTAGTTCGGCGAGGTGATCGATCAGGTGGCGCAGGGCGGTTTCGCTCGATTCGGCGGTGGGTGCAGGTGGGCCGGAGGGGATGCCTCCCAGGGAGGTGGGAAAGGGATCGGCGTTGTCGTAGGCGGCCATGAGGTCGGCGGCGCGCTGGATGACGCTGGGTGCCGCGGAGCTGGAGGAGCGTGAGAGGACGCTGGTGATGACCGTGGCGGCGACGGCCGGATCGATGAGACGGGTGTGGAAGACCGTCTGGTCGATGTCGCGCAGGTCTTCGTCGTACTGGGCGCGGGCGGCCGAGGCGTCGCTGGCGACGTCGATGATGCGTTCCATCGGCAGGGCGGCCGGGCCGGCGGTGACCCAGTGCTCGCCGTGCGCGTCGTGGTCGCGGGCGAGAGCGGCCAGCGCGGCCGCGACGGCGTCCCGGGGGACGAGGTCGATGCGTGTGCCGGGCGTGCAGGGCAGGAAGGGGAGCTGGCCGGACAGTGCGAACCCGAGCAGGTAGTGGAACGCCTGGAGCCGCGGGATGTCGCCGGTGCGGGAGTCGCCGATCACGGTGGAGATGCGGGCGATGCAGGTGGGCAGACCGGATTCGCGGACCAGGGTCTCGCCGGCGGTCTTGGTGGCGGCGTACGCGTCGAAGGGCGTGCCGTTGCCCGCTCGGGTGACGAACGCCGTGGAACCGTGCACGAGGCGGGCGCCCGCGTCCTCGGCGAACTGCAGCACGTGGCCGGTGCCGACGACGTTGACCCGGTGCAGGTGCTCGTGCGAGGCCGAGAAGTTCACGGCCGCCGCGCAGTGCACGACCACGTCGACCTCGGCCGCGAGCTCGCGGTACTCGGCCGGGTGGAGGCCGAGCCAGGGGCGGGTCACATCGCCGCGCACGGACGTGGTCTCGACCGGTTTGTGGTGGGTGAGCGCGATGACCTCCTCGGTGCCGTCCAGCTCGCGCAGCAGGGCGGAGCCGACGGCCCCGGAGGCTCCGGTGATCAGAATCATGGGGTCCTCACGGTGGCGGAGTTCTCGTCCCAGCTGACGCCGTCGAGGGTGGTCACCTCGACCGTGCTCGGGTGGACGCCGGTGGTTCGGGCGAGGTGGTCCTTGACGGCGATGTGGGCCAGCCAGTCGGCGGCGCGGGTGTCCGCGGGCAGGCCGTAGAGGGCGTTGACGGTGCCCGGCACCGTGTCGGCCCGCTCCACGTCGCGCCTGCGCAGCACTCCGTCCGAGCCGGTCAGCAGGAGGCGGGAGTCGGGTGCGGCGTCGCGCAGGTAGGCGCGTCGCTCCGGACCTGACACCGCGGTCAGGGCTCCGATCGGGATGTGCATGACCACGGTTTGGAAGGCGACCAGCACGTGCTGTCCGCGGCACATCTGGATGTCGATCGCGACGAGGTCGTCGGGCAGCGTGCCGGCGAAACGGGCCTCGACCTCGATCTGGCCGTGGTCGGGCAGGGGCTCGTACACGGTGAGGTGGTTGAGTCGGTGCGGGAACGCCAGCCGGTCGGAGCCGATCGCCGGGTCCCACCGGTGCAGCGCGTCGTGCGGGATGGTGTGCAGCGCGGCGTCCAGCAGCCCTTGGTGCAGCGCGCCGCGGGGCACCGACCCGCGTTCGGCCTCGAGGACGCCGCTGGCCCCGGTGGAGCCCATCCGCAGCCTCGTCACGTACTGGAAGCTCGGCCCGTGGAAGAGGTTCGCGTTCTCGTAGGGGTCCGGCGCGTCCGCGAGGTCCTCCAGCGGGGCGAAGCGAGTCGGCCGGGGTGGTGCTTCGAAGCCGACCGTCGCGGTGGCCACCGGGACGAAGCGGGAGAGTGCGCCGGCCTCGTGCCACACCGCGAGCCGGACTTGTTCGTCGGTGCAGGTGGTGCGCAGCCGGGTCGGGTTGGCCACGGGCAGCCAGCGCTGCATGCTCAGGTCGCGCAGCACCCGCACCGGGCGTCCGGCGCGGTCCCCGGCGGACCGGGCGAGGAGCTCGGCGGTCGACATCAGCGGCACGGCGGGGACCGTCCAGGTGGGGCAGTGGTCCGCCAGCCACGTGTCCGCCCGGGGGTCGAGCACGGTGTCGACCGTGGAGGGCGAGTCCGGCGCGCCGGGCACCACGCGCACCTGCAGGCGGGGCACGTGGTAGATCTTGCGGCCGTCCACCCACAGCCAGGCCTCGGCCGCTGCGTGCCCGCCGCCGGGGCCCAGTTCGACGTCCAGCACGTCCAGTTCGACGGTGACGAGCGCGTCGGAGGGCAGGACTTGGCCGCGGTACTTCCACGAGTCGGGCACGACGGGGTCGAAGCGGAAGCCGTCGTCGACGCCGCGCTGGATCAGGTAGCAGGACAGGAGCTGGCACATCGCTTCGACGCCGAGCGAGCCGGGTTGGACCGGGTCGTTGAAGAAGTGCGCTTTGAAGTACCAGGCGTCGGCGCGCACGTCGCACTCGGCGCGCAGCCGTCCGAGGCCGGCCGGGCCGCCGTCGGTCCAGTAGCCGGTGAGCCGGTCGAGCATCAGCAGCATCTGGCCGGGCAGGCGGGCGGAGCGCCCGAAGAAGCGGGCGGGGCGGGATCGCAGGTCGACAACGGGGTGTTCGCAGGGCTGGGCGAGGCGGGAGCGGTCGTGGTCGGTCACCGGCAGACCGGTCTGGGGCGTCAACTGCTCCGCCGAGGTCAGGGCGAAGACCGTGGTCCCCTCCAGGACGGTGACGCCGTCGGCTTCGCAGCGGATCCGGAACGTTTCGATCGTCGTGCCGTCCCAGTGCTCGACGTCGGTGAGCTCGACCGCGGTGCGCACCGAGCTGACCTCGGGGGGCACGTCGCGGACCGTCGAGAGTCGACCGTCGAGGTTGCGGATCCGCAGCTGCTCGTCGGCCGTGCCGCCGTTCATCAGGGCGGTCAGGAAGCCGCAGGGCTGCAGCGCGATCTCCATCAGCACGGCGACCGGCACCGTCCCGCTCTGCTCGCGGAACCACACGTGCCGGGGCACGTCGTACTCGGCGACCAGGCTGCTGCCAGGGCGGAAGTTCCCTTGGGTGGCGGACAGCTCGGTGACCCGGGTGAGGAACAGGTACGGCGGCCCCGGCAGCCGCAACGCGTCGTCGCTGGCGCCGGGGAGGATCTCGGCGCGCGGCCCCCAGGCGGCGGTGAGCATCGTGGCGTGGTCGTAGCGGATTCGGCCCGTGCTCGCTGCGGCCGGATCCTCGTGGCCGCGCAGGCCTGCCAGCGCGCTGAGCGGGACCGGATCGCCGGTGCGCTGGACCGCGGGTGGACCGAGGAGCTTCCAGTGCGGCAGGGGGGTGTCGGCGACGAGGTGAACGGCGAGCCCTTCGGCGCGCAGCACCACCTGCTGCTCGATCGTGACGACTACGTCGGCGTGCGCGGTCGTGCCGGTGAGCGAACGCAGGGTGAGGTGGTACCGGGGTGTGCCGCTCGGCGCGTTGAGCAGGACCCGCAGGCGGGTGGGCGACTCCGGCAGCGGTTCGAAGCGCCAGCCGTCGTGGTGGATCGTGCTCCCGGTCGCGGCGAGGTGGAACGCCATCGCTTGGAGCCCGCCTTCGAGCAGCGCGGCGGGCGAGTGCCACGTGGTCGGCGGGGTGCGGCCGGTCGCGGTGAGCCCGCGTTCGGGATCGAACGCGGTGACCTCGCGCAGCAGCAGGATGCGTCGCGACCCGATTCCGGGGGTTCGGACGTGGGCGCGCGTGAGTTCCCACTCGGGGCCGGCCCAGCAGTCGGCCGGGCGGCCCTCGGCGAACGCCGTGACCGCATCGGTGTCGAACGCGGCCCCGGGGTGCTCGGTCGGTGCGGGCAGGTCCAGGTGGTCCGCCAGGCTGCCGCGCAACGACAGGTGGCCGTCGACCTCGCCTCGCAGCGCCGCTTCGGTGACTGTCAGCGAGCTGAGCAGCTGATCGCCAGGTGCGGGCAGGGCGTGGTGGAAGGTGAGTTCGCCGTCGAGCGCGCCGTCGCGCTGCGGCCACAGCGCCAGCAGTTCGTCCAGCACGGCCCCGCCCGTCATGCGACCGGCGCGGTCGAGGTACCAGCCGTCCAGCTCCACGGTGGCCCGGGCCGTGCGGGCCGGTTCGGTGGCGGGCTCAGCGGCCGTTCCGGTGGCCGCCCCGGTGGTGGGCGGGTGAACGCTTGCCTGCGTGGCCAGGAAGCGTTCGTGGAGCTGGGTGGCCTGCCGCAACTGTTCGGAGATCGCCGCCGCGGCGCTGATCGGGGCCGGTGCCGGCTGGTGGGACCGCGGAGCGCGGGGCATGACCTCGAAATCCTGGTCATCCATTGGTGGCCTCCCCGAGTCGCGTCAGCGCGCGGCCGGCGGTGATCAGCACGCGCGGGTCGTCGGCAGGGGCGGTCAGTTCCCGGGCGAAGACGCGCGCTCCGTCCTGCAGGGGGATCAGGTCGACGCCGCCGAGGCGGAACACCTCGGCCAGCTCGGGGGTGACCATGCCGCCTTCCCACGGTCCCCACAGCAGCGAGCGGACCACCGCGTCCGGCCGAGCATGTTGCTCGGTGGCGAGCACGTGGTTGAGGGTTTCGTTGGCCATCGCGTAGTCGCACTGCTCGGCGTTGCCGGTCGCGGCGACGACCGAGGAGAACACGCACAGCAGCCGCAGCGGGTCCTCGCGGGTGGCGTCCAGCAGTGCCCGCAGCCCGTCGACCTTGGTGCTGAACACGGCCTCGAACTGGTCCTCGGTCTTGTCCTCCACCCGCTGGTCGTTCAGCACCCCGGCCGCGTGGATGAGGCCGGTGATCGGTCCCCACTGCTGCCGGACGTCGGCGAGCGCCGCCCGCACGGCTTCGCTGTCCCGGACGTCGACGCGCATGTAGCGGACCTGGTCCAGCCCGTCCACCTCGCGGTCGGAGCTGCGGCCGAGCATGACGAAGCGTGCGCGGTGCCGGGAGCTGAGCTCGCGCAGGGCGGCGGCGGTGACGGCCCCGGTCCCGCCGGAGACCACGATCACCGGGTCGGCTTCCCAGGCACCGTCCGCGGCCGGTTCCGGGGCCTCGGTGGTGTCGAGCGTCCACCGGGTGCCGTCCGCGGCGAGCGCGACGTCGAGATCCGGGCCTCCGGTGAGCAGCTCGTCGACGAGGGCGGTGGCGGTCTCGGTCGCCGAGCGGTCCGCGCGGTGGCAGTCGATGGCCTTGACCGCGGCCAGCGGCCACTCCCAGCGGACGGTGCGGGCGAGTGCGGCCAGGCCGCCGAGCCAGGGCCGTTGCGCGTCGCGGTGGCCGAATCCGCCTCCGGTGTCCTGCACTGTGACGAAGACACCGCCCGCGGTGCGCAGCCGGGGCGCGATCGCCTGTGCGGCTCGGAAGGCGTCCCGTTGGGTGTCCAGGGCCTCGTCCGCGGACGCGGTCTCGGCCAGTCCGCCGAGCAGCACCAGGCCGTCGGCCTCCAGCGTGGTGATCGCGGCCGCGGTGCCGACCTGCGCGTGGACGCCGCGCTCGGTGAGCAGTCGCGCGGTCTCCTCGGCGACCCCGGTTCCGTCGTCGGTGATCAGGACGGTTCCGAGCCCTTGCATGGCGCTGCCCGGTGCGGGCGCGCGCCGCAGCGTCGGCACGTGCCGGTGGATCGTCTGGTCGGGGGCGGATGTGACGGGCTGGGCGGGTGCGTTCAGCAGCTCGCGCAAGCGGTCGGCGATCTCGCCGAGGGTGCGCAGCGTCAGCAGCGGGGTGAGCCGTTCCCGGTCCATTCCCTCCAGCTGCGGGAACATCGGGCGCAGGGCCGAGAGGACCTGGGCGCGGGTGATCGAGTCCAGGCCGAGGTCGGCCTCCAGCTCCATGTGCGGTTCCAGGATCTCCACCGGGTAGCCGGTCTTCTCGGCCACGGCGGCCAGCACCTGGGGTTCCAGTTCCTCGATGCTGCGTGACGGCACGGGTTCCGGGGCCGCGGCGGTCGCTGGGGCAGTGGGGGCCACCGGGGTGGCGGAGGCGGCGGGCGGTTCGGAGGTCACAGGGGGTTCGGGAGACGCGGGTGGCCCGGCCGGTGCGGGTGGTGGGGTGGTGGTCCGGAAGGTCGGCGAGGGGGTGGCGGTCTGCCCGAGGCCGTGGTCTGCGGCCGGGTCCAGCGAGGTCAGCGCGTCGATCGACTTCTCGGCCATGCTCAGGTACGCCGCGTGGGCGCGGGCGACCTCCTGCTGGGCTTCGGCGACCGCGCGCAGCGTGTCGCCGTCGTGGGGGACGTCCTCCTGGGCTGCGGAGCCGGACAGGACCGGTGCTGGCGCGGTCGGCTCGTACTGCGGGTTCGGCGGGTAGCGCCTGCCGTGGTTGCCTCCGTTGATCAGGACGGGCATCGCCGGGCGTGCGGGCTCGGGCTCGTCCGGGCCGTGCCACAGCCCGGCGAAGTCGAGCGGGACGCCGAGCGTGGCGAGCTGTCCGAGCGCGTCGAGCAGCCCGGTCACCCCGTTGGAGCTCGCGCGGTCCAGGGCGATCGCGTGGCCGTCGGAGAGGTTCTCCTTGACCAGGCTGGTCAACGCCCTTCCCGGGCCCACTTCCAGGAAGATCCGCACCCCGTCGGCGTGCATCGCCCGCACCATGTCGGCAAACCGGACCGGTGAGGCGACGTGGTCGGCGATCGCCTGCCGGATCTCGGCCGGCTGCACCGGGTGCACGGCTGCCGCGGCGTTGCCGTACACGTTCAGCAGCGGCGCGCGCACCGTCTCCGCGGACAGGAAGTCCCGCAGCGGTTCGGTCGCGGGGGCGACGAGGGGGCTGTGGAAGGCGGCCGCGGTGTCGAGCGTCCGTGCGGTCATCCCGGCCGCGGTGGCGTGCTTGCGCACCAGCGCGCCCGCCTCGGCGGTCGCGGCCACCACGACCTGGCGCGGACCGTTGTGGTTGGCGATCCAGGCCTGACCGGGGTCGTGCTGCTCGAGGAGGTTGGTCACCTCGTCCACGCCCGCGTCCAGGGCGATCATGACGCCGGAGCCCTCCCGCATCAGCTCGCCCCGCCGGGCGGCCAGCCGCATCAACGTGTCCTCGTCGAACGCGCGTGCCGCGTGCAGCCCCACCAGCTCGCCGAAGCTGTGCCCGGCCACGCAGTCCGGCCGCACACCCGCGGTCTCCAGCACGTTCAGCAGCGCGAGGCTGTGCGCGGCGATGGCGGGCTGGGCGACGCCGGTGTCGGTGAGCGCGTGCTGCTGCGCCTGCCGCTCGACCTCGGTGAACACCGGTGGCGGGAAGACCAGCGGGGAGATCTCGTGCCGGTCCCACACCGCGTGGGCCTGGGGGAAGTGCATCGCCAGGTCGGCCCCCATGCCGACGTACTGGGAGCCCTGGCCGGGGAAGAGGAACGCGATCCGGCCCGGAGTGCGACCGACACCGTAGTGCAGGCCGGAGGGCGTCGAGAACGGCTTCGCGCCGACCAGACCCCGGGCCTGCTCCAGCTTCTGCTCGAGGTCCTCCGTGGACGAGGCGACCACCGCCAGCCGGTGCTCCTGCGTGTGCTGGAAGGCGTTCTGGGAGCGCCGCGCGACCGCCGTGAGGCTTTCCGACAGGTCGAGCGAGAACAGCTCCTGCGGCGTCGCGGCGGACAGCACCACCAGTTCTCCCGGCCGTGCTTCGCAGCGCACCGCGGGGCGGGCTCCCGCCGTTTCGTCGGTGTACTCCTCCAGTGTGACGTGGAAGTTCGAGCCGCCGAAGCCGAAGCTGGACACCGAGGCCCGCCTGGGGTGCTCGGCCGCGTGGATCCACGGCCGTGCCTGCGTGTTGAGGTAGAGGGGGCTGTCCTCCAGGTTCAGCGCGGGGTTCGGGCGGCCGACCTTGATCGTCGGCGGCAGCACCTTGTGCCGCAGCGCCAGGGCGGTCTTGAGCAGGCCCGCGGCTCCGGCGGCGGCCTTGGTGTGTCCGATCTGGGACTTGACGGACCCGAGCGCGCACCACTGGCGGTCCGTCCGCCCGCTCGCCTCGAACACCGAGTGCAGGGCGGCTGTTTCGGTGACGTCGCCGGGAGCGGTGCCGGTGCCGTGCGCCTCGACCAGACCGACCGTGTCCGGTCCGTAGCCGGCGGTCTCGTACGCCCGGCGCAGCGCCCGTGCCTGCCCGGTGTCCAGCGGTGCGTACACCGAGGTGCCGCTGCCGTCCGAGGAGGAGCCGATGCCGCGGATGACGGCGTGCACCCGGTCGCCGTCGCGTTCGGCGTCGGCGAGCCGTTTCAGGGCGAACAGGCCGAGGCCCTCGCCCAGCATGGTGCCGTCCGCGCGCTCGTCGAACGGGCGGCAGTCGCCGGTGGGCGACAGGGCCGGGGTCTTGCTGAAGCACTGGAAGGTCATCGCGTCGTTGAGCGTGTCGACCCCGCCGGTGATCACCATGTCGGAGCGGCCGAGCAGCAGGTCGTCGACCGAGACCGACAGGGCGGCCAGCGAGCTCGCGCAGGCGGAGTCGACGGTGAAGTTGGTGCCGTGCAGGTCGAAGCGGTTCGCGATCCGCCCGGCGACCACGTTGCTCAGCATGCCGGGGAACGTCGCTTCCTGCCACGGTGCCGAGTACTCGAGGATCCGGTCGCAGACGGCGTCGGCGTCGGCTTCCGACAGTCCGCTGTCCAGCAGCGTCCGGCGCCACTGCGGGCGTCCGGACCGCGTCGCCATCTCGCCGAGCAGCTGCAGGGAGGCGCAGCCGAGGAACACGCCGACCCGTTCGCCGTCGATCTGGCCGAGCCCGGCGTCGGAGAGCCCGGTCAGCAGGCGTTCCGCGGCGACCAGTGCCAGCAGTTGGGCGGTGTCGGTGGCTGGCAGGTTGCGGGGCGGCACCCCCAGGGCCATGGGGTCGAACTCGACCTCGGGCAGGAAGGCCCCGCGGCGGGCGTAGGTCTTGTCCGGCGCGTCCGGGTCGGGGTCGTAGAAGTCCTCGATCAGCCAGCGGTCGGCCGGCACGTCGGTCATGAGGTCGCGTCCTTCGACGACGTTGCGCCAGAAGGCGTCCACGTCCGGCGCGCCCGGCATGATCGCGCTGACGCCGACGATCGCGATCCGGTGGTCCATGTTCGTTCTGCCGTTTCTCAAACCAGTGGGCGGGGGCGGAAGTCGAAGGCATCGGAGGGGAGGCGGGCCCCGAGCGCGCGCAGCTGGTGCGCGCGGGTGAGCACGGCGGCTCCCTGGAGCAGGTTGCGGGCGATCTGCGTGACCGCGCGTCCGCCGGGTTCGGCCAGGAAGCTGCCCGCGGTCCAGGTGTTGAACGCTCCCGCGGCGGGGCCGCACCACAGCTGGTAGTCGTTGCGGCGGCCGGGCGTGCCGTCGACCGCCCAGGTGACCGAATTGCCCAGGTACCAGCGGAAGATCAGCGCCATCTTGTGCCTGGGGTCCGCCTGGGCCCGGGTGAGCTCGCTCGGGCGGCGCTGCGCCCAGTACTCCTCGGTGCGTTGCCACACCTCGTCCAGACCGGCTCCGAGGACCTCGCGCTCCAACGAGTCCCTGGTCTCGGCGGGGAGCGATTCCAGCGACGGGTGTTCGAGGTACAGCTGGTGCAGCCGGGCCGCCCGACCGGCGAACATGGTGCCGCGGCGCAGCACCTGGACCTTGGCGCCGAGTTCGAACATGTCCGCCGCTGGCGCCATCGCCACGTCGGCCACCCCGGCCTGCGCGAGCATGGCCTTCGCCTCGTCGCCGACCGCGGCCTCGAGCGACATCTGGTTCACCGAGCCGGTGAGCACGTAGGCCGCGCCGAGGGCGAACGCCGCGGACACCGCGGCCGGATCGCCGAGTCCGCCCGCCGCGCCCACCCGCACTCCCGGGCTCTTCCGCCGCGCCAGGGACAGGACCGTAGGCAGGACCGACATCAGCGGTCTGCCGTCGGTGTGCCCACCGCTGTCCGCCTCGACGGTGATGTCGTCCGCCACCGGTATCCGGCTGACCAGGCGGCCCTCCTCCTCGGTGATCTCACCGGTGTCCACGAGCCGACGGACCAGCCCGGGAGGAGGTGGCGACATGAACAGCTCGGCCGTCTCCGGGCGTGAGACCTTGGCGAACAGCGCGGTCTTCCGAATGACCCGCCCCGTCGCGTCGGTCCGCAGTCCGGAGGCCGCGCAGCGCACCACCGCTGGGGTGATGTCCAGGAACGCCGACAGGGAGATCTTCGGTACTCCGGCGCGTAACAGACGCGTGGCGACCTCGTCCTCCATGGCCGCGTCGTCGGGGTGGTGGATGAGGTTGACGCCCCAGTTCCGCCGCTCGGCGAGACGTGTCCGCAGTCGTTCCAGTTCCCGGTCGAGCCGTTCAACACTGAGCCCAGCCGTCCCGAAGAACGCCAGCATCTCCGCCCGCGCCATCGCCTCGACCAGTTCGACCCCGGCGATGCCGTGCGCCATCTCGCCCGCGACGTAGGGAAACCGCACGTCGTGTGCCTCGGTGAAGCCCTGGTCGCCCAGCCACTCCGGGTACAAGGCCGGCACCGTGCCGACGCCCCCGGGTACCGGCCGCTCCGAGAGTCCCAGCGCGCCGTCCCGCTCGTGCGCCACCAGATGCGCCGGCTTCGTCACCCGCTGGGCGAGTTCGACGAGACCGGCGCCGTCGAACACTCCTGTCACGGCGTCAGATGCGTCCGAGCGCCAGGTTGCCCGGTGCCTGCGGATCGGTGCTGATGATGAAGTCGGTGACCGCCATCAGGATCTCGGGGTAGCCGAGGTAACCGTTCCCGTCGGAGTCCATCACCGACCACGCGTGCTCGGCGTGCTGCCGCTCCACGCGCAGCACCTCCGTGACGAGCCGGAGCCCGTCGTCCCGGGTGACCCGCCCGTCGTTGTCCTCGTCGGCCATCGCGAACGCCAGGTTCGTGACCACGCCGATGTACTGCAGCGTCTTGTCCGGCGTCTCCGCCACGCTGTTGGCCATGACCGTGACGAACTGCTCCCGGTCCAGCCGTTCCGGGTCCGGCACCCACGCGGGTTTGACCACCAGCGCGTGCCAGATCCGGTTCACCGTCGCTTCCAGCTGCTGGGCCCGTGGCGAGTCCTCGGCGTGACCGGTCAGCCGTGCGAGGCGGTGCGCGAACTGCAGCGTGTCGGCGGGCGTCACCGCGCGGTCGCCGTCGTCGTCCAGCACGTCGAACATCCACAGCTGCTTGCGCCGCAGGTACGGATCCTGGTTCGCGGCCAGCCGCTCCGCCGCCGCGATGGTGGTCTCCGCGTCCGGTTTGGACGCGGCCGCGGCCTCACCCGCTAGCGCCGCAGCGGACACGGCCCCCGCTGCCAGACCCGCAGTTCCACGCAGCACCGACCTGCGGGGAACATCCGTCGTTTCGTCGTCCTTCGGTGATTCAGCCACCACGAGCCCTTCGATTTCACAGCATGATCGCTGTTGAAACGGCGTTAACGATCTTGCGCCCGGAAGAGTAGCAGCGTTCCGCGTCATCAAGACCAAATAACACCCGATCCAGCTATTTTCAGAGCAACGAACCAGGATCATCGAGGCATTGGAGCCCCTCATGCATTCGGCTGGGGAGTCGGCGCCAGCGGCTGGGGCCGGTGTCGCCGATGGGGGTCGCGGAATGTCGGTGCGAGTCCCCCTCGGGTGGTCAGGCGGAGGAACTGGTGCAGCAGCGCCGGAGTTCATCCGACTCCCCAGCGCGCGGGCTGGTTGTTGTTCCGGGTGCCGAGCCGGTTGATTAACGGATCTCGCGCTGACGCGGGAGATTCCGGTGACGATCGTCGTCGCGACCGCGGTCGACAACCAGCACATCGAAACTGGGTCCGGCAGGGAGGCCGACTGAGGTGAGCGTTCGGACCGCCCGCCTGGGACGTGTTTTCGAAGGGCGGTTGCTCGTGTGATGCGATCACGGTGTGGTCCGTCGGCACGAGTTGAGCGATGAGCAGTGGCAGGGCATCAAGCTGTTGTTGCCGGCTTCCGGAGCCCCCGGGCGGCTGCGCGTGGACGAGCGTCGGGTGCTCAACGGGATGTTGTTCAAGGCGCAGGCGGGAATTGCGTGACGGGACCTTCCCGAGCGGTACGGCCCGTGGCGAACCGTCTGCACTCGGTTCTGGCGCTGGGGGCGGGATGGCACCTTGGCCGATCTGGTCAGCCGTGTGCAGGTCATCGCCGAGGCCTCTGGGGCGTTGGACTGGCAGGGCGCGGTGGATGCCACGATCGTGCGGCGTCCACCAGCACGCGGCCGGCGCACACCAGCACACAGGGGTCGCGGCGACGGCACCGGCAGAACACGCCGAACCAGCTGATCAGGCTGTCGGCCGCTCCCGGGCGGTCCCACCACCAAACCATCCCCGAACGCGGCGACCAGCAACGCCACCGACGTCGCCGAGGCTCTGCAGGCGGACGCCCACCGGCCTTCGCCCCCGCTGGCGAAGTGGCTGGCGGTTTTCGCCGAGCGCTCGGCCAGTGCGTCGCCGATACTCCAACGAGTGATTTCGGTGCGGCGTCGACGGGTTTCCCTGCTGGGACGCGTCTACACGGTCGTGGTGGTCCTCATCCTGCTGCTGGGCGTGATGGCGGTGGGCACGGTCGTGCTCCAGCGGCGAGGTGAGAAGGCGACCACCGAACTGACTACCGAGGTGGTGCCCGCGCAGGTGGCGACCAGCGAGTTGGCCGCAGCCTACGTGGGGCAGGAAAGCGCGCTGCGCGGATTCGTGAACACCGGTGATCCCACCCACCTGGGGGTGTACCAGAACTACACGGGTGAGGCCGCGCAGTTGCAGGTCGGCATCGGTCGGCAGCTGGGCGATCATTCGGAGGTGACGGGGCTGCTGGGAAATGTTGACCAGTCCGCCCAGGTCTGGCGCGAGCAATCCGTCGAGCCCGCGATCGCACGAACCCGAGCCCAGGGCCCGGACATGCTCTCACCAGCGGAGACGGTGGCCGAACGGCAGCGTTTCGGCGCCTTGCGGGCCGAGCTGACCGGGCTGCAGCATCGCGTCAACGCGATCGCCGGGGCGCAACGCGCCGACGCGGAGGCGGCGCGATCCACGGCGAACGGGCTCGTCGTCGCCGTCGGGCTGAGCAGTCTCGTCCTCGCGGCCGCTGCTCTGTTCTTCCTGCGCAGGTCGCTGAACCGACCGCTGCGTACGCTCGTTTCCCAGGTCGACCAGGTGGCCACGGGCGATCTCGATCGCCCCGTGCATGACGTGCAGCCGCGCGAGTTGAGCTCGGTCGCGCAGGCGGTGGAGACCATGCGCCAGCGCGTCCTGGAGGAGACGCAGCGCAGGGAGCAGGTGCAGCAGAACTTGGCTCGCCACGAGGCGGCCGAGCGCAGGCGGACCGAACAGGACTTCGCCACTGTGGTCACCGCGCTCGACGAGGGGGTCATCGTGGTCAACCCCGCGGGGGTGATCACCGCGGCCAATCCCTCCGCCCAGCGCATCTTCGGCGTGGCCGAGAGCGAGCTCGTCGGCTCCGCCATCGAAGGGTGGGCGGTGTTCGACGAGTCCGGCCAAGCCCTGCCGCCGGAGTCCCACCTGGCGACCCAGCACACCGGCCAGCCGCAGAACACCCGCGTGCTGCAGCTGGAGCGCCGCGACGGACAGACCGTGTGGTTGTCGGTCAGTTCCCGGGCGCTGGCCCAGCAGGAGCAGCCACCGCACACCGTGGTCCTCTCGTTCACCGACATCACCGAGAGCCGGGCCGCCCGGCAGCGTCTGGAGCACGAAGCCACCCACGACCCGCTGACCGGGTTGGCCAACCGGGCCCTCGTGCTGCGGCACTGCGACGAGCGTTCTCCCGAGCAGCCGTTGGCCGTGCTGTACCTGGATCTGGACAACTTCAAGCGCATCAACGACTCGCTGGGCCACGCCGCCGGCGACGAAGTGCTGCGCCTCATCGGCCGTCGTCTGGTCGAGGTGGTCTCCGCTGACACCGTGGTGGGTCGGCTCGGCGGCGACGAGTTCGTCCTGCTGGCGGCTGAAACCGCGCACGCGCGGCTGGCCGAGCTCAGCCGGCACCTGCTCGATGCCATCACCCGGCCGCTGCAGCTGCGGGACCGGCAGCTGCACGTCACGGCAAACCTCGGGATCGCGGTGTGCGAACTCGGAGATCCCCGCACGGGCGAGGACTTGCTGCGCGATGCCGACCTGGCCATGTACCGGGCCAAGAGCCGCAACAGCCGCTACGAGCTGTTCGACGTACCCCTGCGCGAACACGTGCAGCGGCACGTGGACCTGGAACAGGACCTGCGCCAAGCCGTGGACCGCGGCCAGCTCTGGGTGGCCTACCAACCCCTCGTGGATCTGGACAGCGGCCGCACCGTCGGCGTGGAAGGGCTGCTGCGATGGAGGCACCCGGAACACGGCACGGTCTCACCCGCCGAGTTCATCCCCATCGCCGAGGAAAGCGATCTGATCAACATCATCGGCGCGCACATGCTCCGCACCGCCACACGCGATCTCGCCGACCTGCGCCAGCGGCACGACCCGTCCCTCAGCCTCAACACCAACCTCTCACCGCGCCAACTCGACGACCCCGACTGGCAGGAGGAAATCCACCGCGCCCTGCACGCCTCCGGACTGCCCGCCACGGCCCTGTGCCTGGAGATCACCGAAGAAGCCATCATGCACGACCCCGCCCAAGCGGCCCGCGCGCTGCGCAACCTGCGAGCGCTCGGGATCCGGCTGGCCCTCGACGACTTCGGCACCGGCTACTCCTCGCTGTCGCAGCTGCGGCACCTGCCCCTGGACATCCTCAAAATCGACCGCTCCTTCGTCACCGACCTCGGCACCTCGGCCGATCTGCAGGCGATCGTCACCAGCATCGTGACCATGGCCCACGCCCTCGACCTCACCGTCATCGCCGAAGGCGTGGAAACGTCCTCCCAGCGAGCCCTGCTCACCCGGCTCGGTTGCGACCAGGCCCAGGGCTACCACCTCGGCAGGCCCGCCCCCTGCCACGAACTCGACGTCTAGCACCACAGGCCTCACCGCGGAGTGGCAGAGGAAAAGGCCCTGCGATCCCGTCCCGACGACGAGGCAGCGATCTCCAGGTCCCACCCCGGAGCGGCGCACGGCTGCCCGCGCCACCGTCAGCGGTTCCACGCACACCGCGTCCGCGCTGTTCACGTCACCGGCGATCGGGTGCGTGAAGTCCGCCGGAACCGCGACCCGTTCGGCGAGCACGCCCGCTGCGTCGAGTCCGACGGCGATGCGGTCCCCGCAGCCGGAGGTGAAACCGGATCGGCACTGCTCGCAGCGCCGGCAGCAGTAGTTGGCTCGATGACCACCCGCTGGCCCACGGCCCGGTCGCCGACGGCTTCGCCCGCAGCGATGATCTCGCCAACGCCTTCGTGCCCCAGCACCCGCGGCAGTGCGGGGACCTTCCTGCTACCGCGCACGACGGCGGAATCCGTGCCGCACAGACCTGCTCCCAACACGCGTACGAGGACGTCGCGCGGGCCGCAGGTCGGCTCCGGGGCGTCGATGATCTCGATGCGTTCCGGTGCGGTCAGGGCTGCTGCTTTCATCGATCCTCCGGTGTGCGCTATACGCTCAAATGTGCGGATAGCGCGCCGTATTCGTCTCCATGGGGATCTTCAAGCTCCTGCGTCCGAGGCTGCAGGGCGCGCGTGTTGGCCTGGGTGATCTTCCTGGGGCTCGCGGGGGCCACGCGCCCTGCGCGGGGGAGGGCTTCGCCGTCGGCGGGGAGTGGGGCGGCGCTGCCCTGATGGCCGTCGAAAGCGCTCCGCCGAAGCTCGAGGCGTTGTTCAGCAGCGGCGTCCAGGTCGGCTACTCCGTCGGGCTGCTGCTGGCCACCGGCGCCGTGGGCGTGATGCAGGCCCTCACGAGCGATGCCGCGTTCCAGGCTTGGGGTTGGCGCATCCCCTTCCTCCTCAGCGTCGTGTTCGTGGCCGTCGCGCTGTGGATCCGCGCGGGCGTCCCGGAAAGCGACGTGTTCCGCAAACAGGTCGCCGAACAGGCGCCGAAGCAGCGCAAGCTTCCGGTGCTCGATGCGCTCCGGCAGCACCCGCAGCGTTCTTCCAGATCATCGGCCTGCGGTTGGGTGAACTGCTGACGATGTACATCGTCACGACCTTCGCCCTGTCCTACGCGACCGACCAGTACGACTTCAGCTCCGGCTTCATGCTCAACGTCGCCCTCCTGGTCGGCGGTCCCGGGATCGTGACGATCCCGTTCTTCGCCTGGCTGTCCGACCGCTACGGGCGCAAGACCGTGTTCACCGCCGGTGCCGTCGTCGGGGTCATCGGTACGGTGCCCTATTTCCTGTCCATGCAGGCGGGTTCGCAGATCATGATCGTGGTGACCTCGGTCGTGCTGGTCAACATCGCCCACGACATGATCGTCAGCGTTCAGCAGCCGCTGCCCACCGAGCTGTTCGGCGCCGAGTACCGCTACAGCGGGGTCGGGCTCGGCTACCAGGTCGCCGCGGCCATCGGCGGTGGGTTCACCCCGGCCATCGCCACCGCGCTCGTCATGTTCGGCGACGGCGCCTGGCACTGGGTGGCGGCCTACCTCGGCCTCGGCTGCCTCGTCTCGGCTCTGGTCGCCCTGACCCTGCGTCCCGCGGTCGAACCCAGTGCCGTCCCCGAACCGGCGCGCGCATGACGGAACGGTTCATCGGGTGCTCTTCGTAGGACTCGTCCGGAGTGGAACAGTCCCGGTCAGAGCTCAGCGGCCTGCACGAGCCTCGGGATTCGGTTCGACTCCTCTTCGGCTCGAGTGCGCATCCTCCTGAGCGCAGCGGTGCGGTGACCGGGGCAGGCCAACCGCCGGAGCGCGGCAGGGGGTGCGAAACGTTCGACCCGGCGCGGTGTTCAGACGGTCCCCGTCGTTCCGGCCGAAGGGGCGCGTGACCCGTCTGCCGCGGCGGACTGGCGATGGGCGCCCGACATCATCGCGGATGTTCGCGCGCTCGCCCCGTTCGGTGCTGGCGTGCCGACCTGCGCTCCGGTGACGTGTTGGGTCTGGTCCTCGGGGGTCTGGTCCTCGGCGGTGCTCAGGTGTGCGCTGACGGTGCGCTGCAATTGCCGGTGGGCGCTGCCCAGCTCTTGTTGGAGCTTGAAGACTTGCTGCGCCAGCGCGGTGTCGCCGGCCAAGGTGCCGGTCTCGGCGGCGCGCAACACCACTTCGATCTGACCGTGCAGGCGGTGGTGCACGTCCGCGAAGGTGATGATCTGGCTTTGCTGTTCCAGCGGTGGTGACGCCCGGGCCACGGCTTTGAAGGCCGTGTCCTGCCAGCGTTGGCACGCTTGCCGGTAGTGGCGGTCGGTGGACAACCGGTAGTGCGGCGCCACGTGCGGATCGAAGGCGATGCGGAGCAGCTCCTGGCTCGCCTCCACCAGCTCACCGCTCGCCTTCGTCAGGGCGTAGGCCCACTCCCACAGCTCCGCCCGGGCGCTCGCGCGGTGTTCCTGACGCGCCTGCTCGAGCTGCTCGTTGGCGAACTTGACCTGTTCCCAGGCCCGTTCCGCCTGGCTTTGCGCGCGTTGGACCGCCTTCGAGGATTGCTCGGCGTGGTCTTCCGCCGCTGTGGTCAACTGGGAAACCCGACTTGCTTGCTGCGCCACCTGCTGGGCCTGCTTGTGCGCACGCCGCACGTGCCACCAGGCCAGGGTCACGGCAATGATCGCCACGCCGGCAGCACACCAAGTAATCAGATCCAGCGTTCGCATTGCGCTCAGAGTGGCACATGTGCGCGGCGCAGACACAGCGGGTGAACAAACTCTCGTCGGAAAGCCGCGCTTCGGGTGCGGACTGAGATCGTGCTGCTACGCAGCGCATCGCTCGTACGTCCGCGCACCGGGCGGATCGCCGCGAAGGCGACAAACCTCCGGCAGCCGGATGTCGGGCCGGCGTGGCTCGCTGGCGCCCTCGCGCCCTCGCGCACCGGGTGACTGCCGGTTCGAACGGCCCCTCCGGGGCCGCTCGTGCCGTGCCGGTGATCATCTCGCTCGACGCGGTGGTTTTCGGTGCGGTCGGCCGGGACGCGCCGAGGCGGCGGGATGCCGGACGCCGACCTCGGCGAGGTCGGCGTCCGGTCGACTACACTTGGTCGCCGGCCTGCTCGGGATCACCTCGCTGCGCGGGGTGGTGGTAGATGGTGATCGGTGGGATGGTGCGGACTCTGGAAACCGTTGATCGGGCTCTGCAGTTGTTGCAGCTGTTCGATCGTCCTGATCAGCAGATGAGCGTGAGTGCGCTGGCGACGGGTTTGGGCATCCACCGCAGCAGCGCCTCCCGCTTCGCGGCGACCCTGGCCGAGCGGGGGTTCCTGGAGCGCTCCGAGAACGGGGAGGCGTTCCGGCTGGGCCCGGAGGTCGCGCGGTTGGGCATGTTGGTGATGCCGGGCCGGGACCTCCTCCGCGATGCGCACCCCGTGATGCAGTCGCTGACTGAGCAAACCGGGGAAACGGTGGTGCTTTCGGTGTACGATCGGGGCGAGTCGCTGGACGTGGCACAGGCCGGCGGCGCCTACCTGGTCGGGGCCCGCCAGTGGTTGGGGCGTCGTTCTCCGCTGCACGCCTCCTCGGACGGGAAGGTGTTCCTGGCCTTCGCGGAACTCGATGTCGACGACGCGCTCGGACCACCGGTCACCGGCACCACCATCACCGATGCGGCGGCACTGCGTGCGGAGGTCGAGCAGGTGCGCCAACAGGGGTGGGCCGCGGCGCGAGGCGAGTTGGAACAGGGTCTCCACGGGGTCGCCGTGCCGGTGCGCGATCACCGCGGGCTGTGCGTGGCTGCGTTGAGCGTCTCCGGCCCCGAATACCGGATTCCCGAAAGCCGGCTGGCGGGCATGGCCGCGGAGGTGCAGGAGGCCGCCGGGCAGCTGAGCGCACGACTGGGATACTCGTCCACACCTGTCGATCGATAGATAGCGGCCCCGGGACCTGTGGTGGCGCGATCAATGGGGTGTTTCCTCCTCGAGGAAGATGGCGCCGGTGGGGCACGATCGTTCGGCCTGCCGCAGCTGTTCGCGGTCGACGGCGGAGAGGTCGCCCAGCTCGGCGACTTCCCGGGACGAATTGATCTGGAAGGCCCCCGGGGCCAGTCGCGTGCAGCTGCCTGCGCCGATGCAGATCGACTCGTCGATGCTGACCCGGGCCGGGACGTCGGTGTGCTCAGAGGTGCTCATGCGGCTTCCTCCTGTTGGAGTGAGGCGAGTTCGGTGCGGGCGGCGGCGACGGCGCGTGGGTCGTTGGCGGCCAGAGCGGCGACGAATCGCCCTCCGTGGTGGTAGCGGGCCACGAAGCTGTCCGGCGCGGTACCGGGTTCGAGGTTCACGCTGTCCCACACCGGGGCGGTGGCCCACCCACTGCAGTCGGGTGCCGTACTGGTGCGACCAGAAGAACGGGATCGGGGCGAAGGGCTCGTTCGCACCGAGAATCGTCCCCGCGGCAGCAGCTCCGTGCCGGCGCGCGGTCTTCCAGTGCTCGACCCGGAGGTAGTCGCGGTATCCGGGGTGGAACCAGCGGGCGCAGTCCCCGGCGGCAAGCACGTTCGGGGCGGCGGTGCGGCACCAGGCGTCGGTCGGGATTCCCGCTGTGCCCGAGTTCGGGCCGAGCCCGGCGATCGGAGTGCTGCCCGCGCCGAGCACGACGGTGTCGCCCGCGACCTCACTGCCGTCGGCCAGCGACACCGTCAGCTGGCTGCCCCGGTCTGCCCGGACCCCGACGGCGGCCCGCCCCGTGCGCAGGTGCACGCCGCGGGCGGTGTGCAGTTCGCCGATCAGTTGCGCGACCTGGGGGCCGACGAGCCGGGCCAGAGGCGCCTCGTCGGCCTCGACCAGCACTGTGTTGATCCCCGAGCTGCTGGCGGTGGCGGCGAGTTCGCAGCCGATGAACCCACCTCCGACGATCACGATTCGCCGGCAGGTCGCCAGCTGGCGCCGGATCCGCGCGGCGTCCTCCAGATCGCGGAGCACGTGCACGCCCGGGTGGTCCAACGCGGCCGGACGTGCTGCGCGGGACCCGGTGGCCAGCACCAGCCGGTCGTAGTCCAGTGCGGTGCCGTTGGTGAGCACGACCCGCTGGTGGCGCGGCTCAAGACTCGTCACCTCGGTGCCGATGCGTTGGTCGATGTCGTGGGCTGCGTAATCGGCTGGCGCGTGCAGCGCCAGCTGCTCGTGGGCGATTTCGCCGCCGAGGAAGTCCTTGGACAACAAGGTGCGGTCGTAGGCGCTTCGCGGTTCAGCACCGAGCAGGGTGATCGAGCCGGTGTAGCCGCGTTCGCGAAGCGCGAAGGCGCACCGAGTACCCGAAACCCCAGCACCGACGATCACGACGCGGGACGGAGTCGGCAGCGGCGGCAGCGCGGGTGATCTGGACAAAGGACTGTGCCCTTCCTCGGGAGCGGTCAGGTGAACACCACGACGTGGCCGTCCTCGACGGTGGTGGGGTAGGTGCGCGCGCGCACCCGCGGATCGGCCAGGGCTCGACCGGTGGTGATGTCGAATTCCCAGCCGTGCCAGGCGCAACGCACGATCTGCCCGTCGCGGCCGTAGGTGAACTCCCGATCCTCGGTGGGGAGGGTCGTGCCGCAGATCGGGCCTTCGCACAGAGCTCCGCCTTTGTGCGGACAGCCGTTGTGCAGCGCGTAGTACCGGCCGTCGACGTTGAACACGCCGACGCTGCGTCCGCCGAGCTCGACGATGAGCCGCTGGCCGGGAGGGAGTTCCTCGACCGAGCAGACGACGTGTCGTCGCGACGGGCGCGCGGTGGAAGTCGTTCCCGGCCGCATCACGCCACCGCCTCTCCGGTGCCTCCGGGACCCTGCTCGACCCGCCGGGGGAGTCGGTACACGTTCCGGGCGTTCTCGGCGAGCACGCGATCGCGCCAGTTCTCCGGTATCCGCAGGAAGTTGGGGTCGTCGAAATCCCAGTGCGGGTAGTCCGAGGCGAACATCAGCATGTCCTCGGCACCGATGTCCTCCAGCGCTGGCCACAAGGCGCCCTTCGTGCGGGGCTGTTCCAACGGTTGCGTCGTGATCCGCACGTGGTCGTGGGCGTACTCGCTGGGAAGCCGCTTGACCCAGGGAGTTTCCTTGCGCAGCGCGCGGTAGTCCTCGTCCAGCCGCCACAGGATGCTCGGCACCCATGCGACACCGCATTCGATCATCACCATCCGGGCGGTGGGCCACTTTTCGAACACCCCGTGCGCGATCGTGCTCGCCAGGTGCGCCATGCCCGTCTCGCACAGCAGCGCGTGGGTCTCCCAGAAGAACGTGGTCGGGCCGCAGCCGATCGGGTTGGCGTTCAACCCGCCTTGTCCGCCCAGGTGCACTGCGAACGGGAGATCCAGCTCGGCGCAGGCCTGCCAGATGGGGTGGAAGAACGGGTCACCGTAGGGGCGCTGCGATCCGCTGGAGACCAGGACCTGCACGATGTCGGGGTGTTCGCCGGCGCGCCGGATTTCGGCAGCGGCCTGGGCCGGGTCCTGCGGGGCGACCACGAGTGAACCCTTCAACCGCGCGTCCTGCGGCAGCCACTGCTCGATCAGCCAGTCGTTGTAGGCGCTGGCCAGCGCTTGCGCGTAGTACGGGTTGGCCAGCGTGGAAACCTCGATCGCTTCGTCTCCGGTGAGGATCGCGTACTCCAGGTCGTAGTGGTCGACGAGCTGCTCCCGCATCAGCTCGTAGCTCGACCCCGGCGCGGTCCCGTCGGCGGGGATGGCGTCGTACCGCATGAATCCCTCCGGATGCAGCCACGGCCGGTGCGCGTGCGGGAACGCCCCCGCCGGCCCCGGTTTCTCCCCGCGCACCAGGTATTCCCGAAACGTCGGCGACAGGTGCGGCAACAACACCTCCGCAGAGGTCCAGGCGTTGTGCACATCGCAATCGATCACAGCCAGCTCCCAGCTTGTAGCCATATCGTCAACAGTGATGTCAAATGGCAACACAAGGATGATGCAGCGCCCGCGTGTCGTCAATGACTCGGCACGACCCCGACGATCGAGTGCGCCGCTGCCCGCGCACGGGGGCGCGCATCGATAGCGATGACACCGTGCTTGAACGCGTGGTGGCAGGCCCCGGTCTCGATGGCGTCCTGAAGTCGCCGCAGTTGCGCCCGGGCTTTCGGCGACCGACCTCATCCGCACGTTCCAGCGCTGCACCCGCACGTTGCGGGCGGGGACGAGACACCCGGGACAACAACGCCGGCAAGCGCGCACGCGGTATTGCGAAAGGCGCCCCGTGGCGCACATATCCCCACCCCGAGGTCGACACTGGACGACGCTTCCCGCCGAATCCCCGATGCCGTGTCCACTGCGGACCGCCTGCGGAGCCCGCTGATTCTGGCGCGGATTCGTGCCGGGCGCCCGGAGCGGATCACCCGCGTCGACGTCCGCACCGGTGGTCGGTGCGGACGTCGTCAGGTCGTGTGGCTCACGCCAGGCCGGTCAGGTCGCGCAGGAACAGGCCGGGTGCGGGTTTCGGGGCGAACCACGTCGACTTCGGCGGCATCACGAGACCGGCGTCCGAGACCGCCATGATCTGCTCGATGCTCGGGGGGCGGGCGACGAACCGCACCGCCTCGTCGGCGGGGTGCCGGCAGTTCTCGGGCGCGCCGTTGCCGCACGAGATCGGCGTGATCCCGAGCTCGGGCAGCACTTCCTCGTCGAGGGTGACGACGTCCAGCGACGCGCGCACGTGCCCGTTCGCGCCGGACGGCCGCAGGACCATCCGGTAGCACTCGTCGGCGAAGCGCACCACCACGACTCCCGGCTCCGGGGTCGTGACCGAGCAGTCCTCCCACCGCGCGATCACGGGTAGCGACACCAGCTTCTCGAACACCCCGGCCGCCGCCCCGCCGGGAACGGGGAGGCAGCGGTGGTAGCCGAAGACCCGCATCTCGTCGGCGGGGAACAGCGCGGCGAGCGTGAACGCGGCCGGGTGGTCCGAACCGAGGTGGTGGCGTCGCGCGGCGTAGTGCTCGGCCGCGGCCATCCGGTGGTGGCCGTCGGCGATGTAGAGGGCGTCCACCCCGCTGACGCCCAGCTCGACCGCCCGCGCGAGCCCGGGGTCCCGCTGGACCCACACGGTGTGCCGGGTTCCGTCCCCGGCCGCGAGGTCCACCTCGGGTTCGGTCGAGGTGATCCGCTCGGTCACCGACCGCAGCGCCTCGTCGGGGGAGTGGGCGAGCGTCACGGGCATCTGCTCGATCCCGGACAGCTCGGTGAACTCGTCGAGCAGCCGCTCCCGCTCGAGCTGCGTGGCCTCGTGCCGCCGGACCCGCCCGGCCCGGTAGTCGTCGACGGAGACCTCCACGACGACGCCGGTCTGCTCGTGCTCCCCTTCCGCGATGCGGTACACGACGACCGCCGGTTCGGGCAGGCGCGGGTACCGGCCCGAGTCGAAGGACTCCCGGATCCGCGCCGCGTCGCCCGGGTTCGCGTCCCACCGGTGGTCCAGCACCAGGCTGCGCGGCAGCCGCGCGGTGACCCCCGCGGTCGGGGCCTCGGTGCGCGGGGCGCTCATGACGCCTCGCTCACGGACAGCGACGGCACGAACGAGCGGGCCGCCTCCGGGTTGACGCAGTGCAGCACGGTCCCCGCCGCGAACTCCTCGACCATGCGCACGATCTCGGCGGCCACCGCCTCCTGCGCCTGTTCGGTAGACGCTCCGATGTGGTGGGTGCCGTAGGTGTTGGGGTGCGCGGCCAGCCGGGAATCGATGGTGCCGGTGCCGGTTCCGGGCTCGTCGGCGAAGACGTCGATCCCGGCCCGCACGCCCTTGGTGTCCATCGCCTCGATCAGCGCGTCCTCGTCGACCAGCTCGCTGCGCGCGGTGTTGAGGACGATCGCACCGGGGCCCACCTGCGCCAGCAGGTCCCGGTCGACGAGGTGCCGGGTGGCGTCAGCGGCGGGCACGTGCAGCGACAACACGTCGCACGTGCGTGCGAGCTCGGGGAGGTCGTCGACGAAGGTGATCCCGATGGCCTGGGCGCGCTCCAGCGTTTCGCGGTCGCGGCCGGGCTTGGTCACGGCGTGCACGTGCGTGCCGAAGGCCGCGGCCCGTTCGGCGAACGCGAGCCCGATCTGGCCCAGGCCGATGACGCCGACGTTGCGGCCGAAGAGCCCGCGCGTCCGGGAGTAGCGCTTCTTGTCCCACCGCCCGGCGCGCAGGTCGGCGACGTTGTCGGGAACGTTGCGGTCGAGGGCCAGCAACAGCGCGAAGGCCAGCTCGGCGACCGCGATCGCGTTGCGTCCGGGCACGTTGGAAACGTGGACCCCCAGGCGGGAAGCGGCGTCGCGGTCGATGGTGTTGGTTCCCGATCCCGCCCGGATCACCAGGCGCAGGGAATCGGCGGACTCCAGGGCCTCGGCGGTGACGCGGGTGCTGCGCACGACCAGCACCTCGCACCCGGCGAGCCGGGCGGGCAACTCGTCCGCGGTCGTGTCCGGCTCGTAGGCGCAGTCGTGCGCCTCGGCGAGCCGGTTCCGGTACTGCTCGGGGAAGGCGTCGGCGACCAGGATCCTCATCAACCCTCCAGTGTCCTGCGAGTCCCCGCACCCGGTCGGACGAACGAGTGCCGGGTGATCCTCTTGAAACGATCAGCGAACCCTGCAGCCCGAGGTCGACGCCACACACGGGGCCGGTGTTGCTCATTGTGCACCCGATTGCTGATGGCGCAATCGTGCGGGTGGCGCTCCGAGCGCGTCAACACCCCGTTCGGGGCGTGACGGGAGCGCCGCCTCGCGCTCCCGACCTGCGTTCGCCGCCGTTCGCCTCGGTGGGGGACTCGAACTGGAGCTCCTCCTGGGGTGCGCGGAGGCGGTGGAACAGGTCGGCCGGGTCGAGGGCCTCGTGCCGAGCCTCGCCTCCCCGAAGGCGGCCTTCGCCGGTCGGGATGCGGAACACGGGCACGATGTGCTGCGGCCCGGTGGTGCCCACGTCAGCGCTGAGTTCGTCGCCACCTGAGCGCCGCCGGCGAGCCGGCGACTCCCGGGACGTTGCAGCAGTTCAGCTTCACGACGCCGACCACTCCCGGGCACGGCGACTTCACCGCGGCCACCGGCCCGGGGCGCGCGGTTGCCGCACTCGAATCACTGGTCGGGCAGATCTTCCCGGTCACCCTCGTCGCGTGGCTGGTCTCGGCTTTCCGGAGACGGGGCAGCGATCCGGCAGCGCCGAGCAGTCCCACCACGGCGCGGTTCTCGACCGCGCGCATCGTGCTCGGGTGGCGGTCCGATCGGTAGGGGGAACGCTTCGTGCCCGGGACCGCCACCTCGGGAGACGCCACCGGCCGCTCTCGGGATCGGAGCGAACGGCCGGGCGTCCACCATCACGCCGAAGGCCACGAGCGGACCGGTCATACCACCGCCTCGGTGCGGATGGCGTTGGCGACCGCCTCGGCGAACGCGGCGGTTCCGGTGGAGCCGCCCATGTCCGGTGTGCAGGTTCCGGTCGCCACCGTGCGCGCGACGCCCGAGTCCAGCAGCGCTGCCGCTCGGTGCAGGTCCTCGTCTTCGTGGCGGCCGGCCAGCCATTCCAGCAGCATGCCGCTGGAGAGCATCATCGCGATGGGATTGGCGACGTCCTGGCCGGCGATGTCGGGCGCGGACCTCGGTCCGGGACAGCACGGTGCGTACTGCTGCGCGTACCTCGTCGGCGGCTTCGGGGTGTTCCTCGGTGCGGTCGCGGCCCACGTTCCGCCTCCGGAGTACCACCGCAGTGGAAGGTGCGGTCCGCGGTGGTTCAGGAGAACTGGATGCCGCCGTCGATCATCACGGACTGGCCGGTCATGTAATCGGAGTCCGCGGAGGCGAGGTAGGAGACGAACTTGGCCACGTCTTCGGGCACTGAGACCCGGCCGAGATGGATCAGTTCCGAGTACTTCTCGATCGCCGCGCCCTTGCGCAGCCCTTCGTTCTCCGCCAGCTTCTCGTCGATGTGGTCCCACATCGCCGTGCCGACGATGCCCGGGCAATAGGCGTTCACGGTGATGCCGTGCTGCGCCCATTCCATCGCGGCCGCTTGGGTGAGGCCGCGAACACCCCACTTGGAGGCCGAGTAGGTCCCGAGCAGGGGGAACGGCCGGTAGGCCACGACCGAGGCCGCACCGATGATCTTGCCGCCGGTGCCTTGGCTGATCATCTGCCTCGCTGCCGCCGTGTAGCACAGGTACACCCCGCGGAGGTTGATCGACATCAGGTGGTCGAACTCCTCGGGAGTGATCTCCAGCAGCGGTTTCACGTTGGCGATGCCCGCGTTGGCCACCATGACGTTGAGCGGGCCCAGGTCGGTGGCCACGCGCTCGACCATGTTCCGGACCGCTTCCTGGTCGGAGACGTCGGCTGTCACCGTCACCGACCGCCTGCCCGTGGACGCGATCTCGTCCGCGACGCCCTGGAGCTGGTCCTCGTTGGCCTCGACGTCGTTGAGGGCCACGTCGAGACCATCGGCGGCCAGTCGCAGGGCGATGCTCCGACCGATGCCCCTGGCAGCCCCCGTGACGAGCGCGGTCCGCGGGGATCCTTCTTGGACGGCCATGATTTCCTCCGAATTCGTTGAACGTGGTCATGCGTGGTCCTGCGCGGACATCTCGCCCAGCTGGGGCCAGTCGTCCTGGTCGACCGCCGTGTTCACCACCCGCGGGGTCTCGGCCAGGTACGGCGGCAACGCCCGCTGGGCAGCCCTGAAGTGCGCGGACTGCACGTGTTCAACTCCGGCCTGCTGGTCGCGGTAGGACTCGAGCAGCACGTACTCGGTGGGATCCTCGATGCTGCGGGACCAAGTGAACCACAGGAAGCCGGGTTCGGCACGGACGCTGACCCGGATCGGAACCGTCGAACGCGACGAGATCGCTCGCTGCCCCGCCACTCCGGGAACCACTGTCACCCGCGCCGCCGACGTCCTCGGCACGAGCCGAGCGACCATCTACTGCAAGATCGCGCGGTACGGCATCCACCCTCCTTCCTGAGAGCACCTCCCACGGGGCGTGATGTCATCGGGGGGCCTCGCCACCCGCGGCGACGTCGAGGGCCGTCCACGCGAGCGCGGTGGCGGCGTCCAGAAGGGCTTTCTCGGCGCCACCTCCGACGCAGTGGGCGGCGAACTCGGGTTGGTGGTTCAACGCCGGGAGCGAGCCGATCCCGACGTAGGGGTGGATCGCGGGCACCACCTGGGAGACGTTGCCCATGTCGGTGGATGCGCGGTTCATCCGCCCTCCCGGGGAGTTGCGGTCGGAAGTGCGGCCGAGCCGCCCGGCGTTGCGGATGTAGGCGTCGAGTGCCGGCCGGTAGTTGCTGAACTCGGCGTAGGGCTTGCTTTCCGGCGTGAACTCGAGGGAACTCCCGGTGGCCAGGGCGCCCGCCTCGAAGCAGCGCCGAACCTTCTGCTCGGTGGCGTCCAGCTGCTCCAGGCTCCCGGCCCGGACGTACCACCGGCCGTCGGTGCGGGCGGGGACCGCGTTCGGCGCCTCCCCGCCGTTGGTCATCACGCCGTGGACCCGGACCGAGGGTGGCAACTGCTGCCTCAGCAACCCGATCGCGACCTGGGCGATGGTGAAGGCGTCGGCGGCGTTCACGCCGTGCTCGGGGTAGGCCGCGGCGTGGGCCGCCCTGCCCTGGAAGGAAACGTGGGAGTGCGATACCGCGAACGGCTCCGCCTCCGCGACGTCGACGGGGGCGGGGTGCGCCATCATGGCCAGGTCCAGCCCGGCGAACGCCCCGCGCTCCAGCAGCTCGATCTTGCCGCCCCCGCCCTCCTCGGCGGGGGTGCCGTACACCTCGATCGTGAGCCCCGCGGTGTCCGCCAGCGGCGCCAGGGCCCGTGCCGCGCCCACGGCGATCGCCGCGATCAGGTTGTGCCCGCAGGCGTGCCCGAGGCCGGGCAGGGCGTCGTACTCCGCGCAGAGCCCGAGGCGGAAGGGACCGCTGCCGCAGGTCGCGAGGAACGCGGTGTCGAGCCCGAGGTAGGCCGGTGTGACCGCGAACCCGGCCTCCTCGAGGACCTCCGCCACCCAACGTGCCGAGCGGTGCTCCTGCCACGCCGTCTCCGGGTGGGCGTGGAGCTGCTCGGAGAGCCCGATGAGCCGTTCGGCGTCCGCGGCCACGGTGCGGGCCGCACGTTCCTTCGCCGCATCGAGGTGCTGCTCAGCCACGTCGTCGCCCATCACTCGTCCCCGGGGACGCCGTACGCCGGTGCGGAGGCGGGGTTGAGCGCGCGAGTCACGTAGTCGTCGCGCTGGGGCAGCCAGATGTCGAGGAGGGCCCGCAGGTCGGCGATGGGCGCCTCGCCCCAGTCGATCCGCAGGTCGGTCTCGCACCACGGCACCTCGCGGATGACGGCGAGCCCGGCGGAGTGCACCGGGCCGGCCTCCCCTCCGGCGGACAGCCCGGCGGAGAGGCCGGAGAGCAACCGTTCCTCGAGCTCGCCCGTCGAATCCTCGAAGGACTCCACGATCGCGTCGACGACCCCGGGCGAGGAGAGCATGTTCCCGGCGGCGACGACGCGCATGCCGACGCGGTCGTGGTGCACGCCGAGGGACTCGGCTCCGGAGTACGCGGCGCCCTCGCCGTTCAGCCCGAGGGCGGTGAGCTGGCGGTGCTCGATCAGGTCGCGGTCCTGGACCACTGCGTCCAGCGCGCTGCGCGCGTCGCTGCCGCTCTCCAGCTCGTCCAGGAGCGCGGTGCCGAGTCGCGGATCGGTGACGTTCTGCGACGCCACGCCGCCCACCCCGGCGCGCAGGTGGATGCACCGGGCGGCCACGGCCGGGCTGGAGGAGGTCACGGCCATTCCCACGGCACCGTGGCCGTCGGTGGCCAGTACGGAGAAAGTCACTGCTCACCCTCCGGAACAACGGCGACGGCATCGATCTCGACGAGCCACTCGGGCCTGGCGAGCGCGGAGACCACGAGCCCGGTGGAAACGGGGTGCACTCCTCGGGTCCAGCGCCCGATGGTGCGGTAGACGGTCTCGCGGTAACGCGGGTCGACGAGGTAAGTGGTCAGCTTGACCAGGTGCTCCATGCGAGCGCCTGCTTCTCCCAGCAGCAGGTCGATGTTCGCCATCGCCCGTTCCGCCTGGGCACCTACGTCGCCGATGCCGACGGACTCGCTGGTGTCAAGGTCCTGCCCGATCTGGCCCCGCACGTAGACGGTGTTGCCCGCGACGACGGCCTGGCACAGGTCGTTGTCGAGGTTCTGCTCCGGGTAGGTGTCGCTGGTGTTGAAAGGCCTGATCCGCGTGTGCCCACCGGCGGTGATGGGTGCTTTCGCCTGGCGGCCCTCACTCGTGGAGGTCATCGTCTGCTCCTCAACTCCTCAGTTCTCGCGGGTGGCCGACCCGACGACGGCCCGCTCGGCGGCGTCGTGGGCGAGGTAGGCGCGCTGGGTCGAGATGTGGTCGGCGATGTGCCGCGCGTCGTGCCAGACGCCCCAGATGAAGCTCGATCCGCGGCGGGACAGCCAAGGCAGTCCCAGGAAGTAGACGCCGGGCTCGGAGGACACGCCGCGGCGGTGGTTCGGTTTGCCGTTCTCGTCGAACGCGTCGACCTGCAGCCAGCTGTAGTCGTTGGCGAAACCTGTCGCCCAGACGATCGAGGTGACGCCGGCCTCGGCCAGGTCGAGCTCGAGCAGGGGGTCGGTCACGCACTCCGGGTTCGGACCGAGCACGTGCGCTTCCGGCTCTTCGGGGAGGTCGAGTCCGTTGCGTTCGACGTATTCGTCCGCCGCCCGCAGGAGCTCGAGGTACTTGGCGTCCCCGAGCGCGAGGTTCGTGCCGAGGTCCGGCGCGAAGCGCAGCGTGCCGTTGTCGTAGGACGCCGTCATGCCGACGAGTTCGATGCCCGCGTCGGCCAGGGCGCGGAAGTCCACGGTCTGTCCACCGCGGGCACCGCTGACGGCGATGGTCACGTGTTCGGCGCCCTGGGGAGGCGTTTCCGCGTCCCAGAGGCCGAGCACGCCGAGCCACCAGCAGAAGTCGCGTCCGCGGTACTCGCGCGGAGGGCGCTCGTGGGGGCCGACCGAGAGGAAGACGCGGCGACCGGACCGGCGCAGCTCGTCGGCTATCTGGACCCCCGAGGAGCCGGCCCCGACGACGAGGACCGCGCCCTCCGGCAGCTGCTCGGGGTTGCGGTACCCGCTGGAGTGGATCTGCACGGCGGCGTCGCGGTCCGGGACGATCGGCGGGATCACCGGTCGCTGGAACGGTCCGGTCGCTGTCACGACGAAGCGCGCGTCGATGCTCCCCTCCGACGTTTCGACCCGGAATCCGGGACGGCCGGCGTTCTTCCGCACCGAAGTCACCTCGACACCGCACCGGATGGGGGCGTCGATCTTCTCCGCGTACGCGGCGAAGTAGTCCGCGATCTCGTCCTTCGACGCGAAGGCGTCGGGTGCGACGCCGGAGAACTCCAGTCCGGGGAAGCGGTCGTGCCACGCGGGGCCGTTCGCGACCAGGGAGTCCCACCGCTCCGAACGCCACCGCTCGGCGATGCGGTGCCGCTCCAGGACGATGTGCGGTACGCCGCAGGACCCCAGGTGCTCGCTCATCGCCACCCCGGCCTGGCCGGCCCCGACGACGACCACTTCGGTCTCTTCGCTCGACATTCCAACCTCCACTCGTGCGGTAGCCCGTCTCGGTGCCGAGTCGGCTGTGCTTCCGCACTGGAAATCCTCGGGCACAGCTGCTTTTCCGTCCAACAGATGTTGTTGCTCTTCCGGTTCGATTTTTTCGATGACCCGTCGCCTTCAGCGGGGAGGCGCGTCGGCGACGTCCTCGGGGTGCAGCAGGGCGCAGCCGGCGGTCTCCCGGAGCGACAGGGCGGCGACGAGGCCCACCGCGGCGAACACCATCACGTACGGGCCCGGCACCAACGTGCTTCCGGTCGCGGCGATGAGCACGGTCATCGCGTACGGGACCGTGCCGGCGAACAGGGCAGCGGTGAGGTTGTAGCCGAGGGACAGGCCGCTCTGGCGGGTGCGGGTGGGGAAGGCCTCCGCCGACCACACCGCGTGGGTGCCGAGGATCGCCGCGAGGAGCACGCCGAGCAGCAAGCTGGCGACCCAGGTTCCGAGCAGTCCGGTCCGCATGAGGAGGAACGCCGGAGTGGCGAGCACCAGCAGGGCCACGTTGGTACCGACGAAGACGGGTTTGCGCCCCACGCGGTCGGACAGGAGGCCGAAGACCGGAACCAGCACCAGTCCCAGCAGCGAGATCACAGTGGACAGCAGCGCTGCGTTGTCGGCCGAGTGCCCCAGGTGGTCGGTCTGGTAGGTGACCAGGTACGTCAGCACCATGTAGAAGGGCACGTGCATGGCCACCATGAGGCCCGACGCCTGGAGCAGTTGCCGCTTGTTGGAGCGGAGCATGTCCCGCACGGGACTGCGCGGGACGGTGTCGTTGGCTTCGAGCGCCCGGTACTCCGGCGTGTCCTCGATCTTGTTGCGGATCACGACGCCGATGACGCCGAGCGGTGCGGAGATGAGGAAGGGGATGCGCCAGCCCCAGGAGGTGAGCTGGCCGTCGTCGAGTCCCGCGGACAGCAGGAAGAAGACGAAGGAACCGGTGAGGAAGCCCAGCAGGGAGCCGACTTCCAGCCAGCTGACGCCGAATCCGCGACGGCGCCGCGGGGCGCTCTCGGCGAGGAAGCTCGCCGCACTGCCGAACTCGCCGCCCGCGGCGAAGCCCTGCACCAGCCGCAGGAGCACCAGGAGCGCAGGGGCGGCGACCCCGATCGACGCGTAGCCGGGGAGCAGGCCGATCGTGAGCGTCGCCCCGGACATCATGAAGATGACCAGCGACAGGGTCCGCTTGCGGCCGATCCTGTCACCGAGCGGTCCGAACACCATCGCACCGATCGGCCGGATGCCGAACGACACGGCGAAGACGCCGAACACGGCGAGCAATCCGGTCGTGCTGTTCCCGGCCGGGAAGAAGACGGTCGCGACGGTGCTGGCGAGGTAGGCGTACGCGGCCCAGTCGAACCAGTGGACGAACACGCCGACGGCTCCCGCAACAACGCTTCGGCGCAGTGCGACGACGTCGCCGGTCCGCTCGCCCCGCGTCGTCGTGACGCCGCTGTTGGTGGTGAGCATTCGCACCTCCTCGTGCGGATGGGTGGAGAAGCCGGGGTCTGCGGGAGCCCCGGCACCCGTGCCTCAGGGCGAGGACAGGCCGGTCAGGGCGGCGGGGCTGGTGAGCGTGCGGAGTTCCGCCTCGGTCAGCAGCTCGCGCTCGCGTATCAGGTCGAGCGCGCTCCTGCCGGTGTGATGCGCCTCCAGCGCGAGGGCGCAGGCCGTCTCGTGGCCGAGCGCGGGGCCGAGCGCGGTGACCAGTCCGGTGGAGGCGGCCACGGTCTCCGCGAGCCGGTGCCGGTTGGCGGTGATGCCGCGCACGCAGTGTTCGGTGAGGACGCCGATTCCCGCGGTGAGGTGGTCGAGGCCGGCGCCCAGGCTCCGGTAGATGATCGGTTCGAAGGCGTTGAGCTGGAGCTGGCCGCCTTCAGCGGCGAGCGTGACGGTCACGTCGTTGCCGATGACCTCGAAGGCGATCTGGTTGACCGCTTCGGGGATCACCGGGTTGACCTTGCCGGGCATGATGGACGATCCGGCCTGCCGCGCAGGCAGGTCGATCTCGCCCAGACCGGCCTGCGGGCCGGAGGACAGCAGACGCAGGTCGTTGCAGATCTTGGACAGTTTCACGGCGGCCCGCTTGAGCGCGCCGGACAGCTGCACGAAGACCCCGGCGTCCTGCGTGGACTCGACGAGGTCGGGTGCGGACACGAGCGTCGGAACGCCCGTCAGGAGCCGCAGGTGCTCCACCGCCCGTTCCCGGTAGCCCGCGCGGGCGTTGAGGCCGGTGCCGATCGCCGTGCCGCCGAGGTTGAGCTCGTGCAGCAGCGATCGGGCCTCGGCCAGCCGCTGCTCCTCCTCGGCGGTGGTGGCGGCGAACGCGCCGAACTCCTGCCCCAGCGTCACGGGGACGGCGTCCTGCAACTGGGTGCGGCCCATCTTCAGCACGTCGGCGAAATCGGCGGATTTGGCCTCGAAGGCCGCGCGCAGACCGGCCAGGGCGGCGAGCAGTTCCGCGATGTGCGCGTCCAGTGCCAGCTTCACCGCGGTCGGGTAGACGTCGTTGGTGCTCTGACCGAGGTTGACGTGGTCGAGGGGGTGCAGAGCGGAGTATTCCCCCCGGGCGTGTCCGAACAGCTCCAGCGCGCGGTTGGCGATCACCTCGTTGGCGTTCATGTTGGTCGACGTGCCGGCCCCGCCCTGGACGAGGTCGACCACGAACTGGTCGCGGAGCGCGCCGTCCTGGATTTCGGCGCAGGCGTCCGCGATCACCCGGGCGAGCGCCTCGTCCAAGGCGCCGACTTCGGAATTGGCGCTGGCCGCGGCGCGCTTCACCGCCGCCAGGGCGCTGATGAGGTGGGGACGCGCGGCGAGCGTCTCCCCGGTGAGGGGGAAGTTGGCCAGCGCGCGAGCGGTGTGCGCCCCGTAGTAGGCGTCCACCGGCACGTCGATGTCGCCGAGCATGTCGTGCTCCGTGCGGTGCCCGGCGCCGCTCGGAGCGGTGTGCCGGGGGCGGGGACTCAGGGGCATCGGCGTCCTCCGCGTTCATCGGGGCTCGGGGGAGCGGTGCACGCCGGTTCGCGGGAGGGTTCTTCGGCGGTGCCGCGGGGCGCGGCGCGGTGATGTCGCTTCGCTGCGCTCGCGACTTCGACTCGGGCGGCGGGATCCATGCAGGTCAGCCTGTCCCGGGAGCCGGGGATTCGTCCAACAGATGTTTTCGTTGCGGCGGATCGGGAAAACTGATGAATTGTCGGCGGCCCCGTGCGGCCCGGTGCTCGTGAGCGGGCGAGCAGCGGACAGCTCAGCGGTTCCGGGACAGGGGCTGCCTCCGCGCGGGGCGGCGTCGCGATCCGCGACGACGGGACGGGGAGTCAGCAGGAGCGCCCACCGGCCGGGAGCTCGTCCCCGCCGATTCCGCCGCTGAGGCCTGCCGTGCGTCGCCTCAGCCCCGGAACCTCCCGCGCAGGAGCTCCATGACGGCCTGAGCGCGCGCGGTCTGGCGCACACCGTCCACGACGGTGATCGTCACCTCCAGCGGGGGGTGTTCGCCGTGCAGGTCGAGCGCCACGACCTCCCCGCCGCCGTAGGTCTGGTTGGTCCGCGGCCGCTGGTTGAGGACGGAGTAGCCGAGCCCCCGGGCGACCAGGGAGCGCACGGTCTCGTAGCTCTGGCTGCGGTAGCGCACGTCGGGGGCGGTGCCCGAGGCCGCCACGAGCGCGCGGAAGTAGTCCCGGCTGTGGGGCAGGTCGAGCAGCACCATCGGATCCGGCGCCAGGTCGGCGAGATCGACCGCGGTGCGGTCCGCCAGGCGGTGGTCTGCCGGGACGATGACGTGCGCCGGGGCGCGGTCGATCGCCTCGCGGTGCAGATCGGTGTCCGTTGACGTGCTCAGGTCGTAGGTGAGCGCGAAGTCGATGCCGCCGGTGCGCAGCGATTGGTGCAGGTGCTCGGCCTCGGCTTCCACCACGTTCAGCTCGATGTCCGGGTAGTGGGTGTTGCAGGCGGAGAACAGGGCGGGCAGGTAGTACGGCGCGAGCGTCACGAAGCACCCGAGCGTCACCGGTCCCGTCAGCGAACCGCCGCTGCCGCGGGCTTCTGCCTCCACGTCGCGAGCGCGGGTCAGGAGGTCGCGGGCCTGGTGCAGCAGGCGCTCACCTGCCGACGTGAGGGTCAAGCCCCGGGCCCGGTGCCGGATGAACAGTTGGACGCGCAGTTCGTGCTCGAGGTTGGTGGTGGCCGAGGAGACTGCCGACTGGGCGATGCGCAGCTTGTCCGCGGCCGCCGTCATCGAGCCGCACTCAGCGGCGACGACGAAGTAGCGCAGCTGGACGAGGGTGAAGTCGACGGACATGGTTGGACCGACCTCCGCATCTGGATTCGAGGTGTGGATCGCGGACCTGCTCGGTCAGTCCTCCGCGGGCTGGTCGCCGGCGGCTTCCGCGGGCAACGCGCAACCGGTGGCCTGTCCGGCGTAGGCGGTCAGCAAGCCCCTGGCGTGCTCCAGGTCGACCGACGTGTTGTTGCTCAACAGGTGCAGCCCGAGCCCGTCCTCCAGCGCGACCAGGGTGTGCACCACCTCGCGCAGCGGTCGGGTGAGGACGAACTCCCCGCTGGCCCGCCCCGTTTCCAGCACCGTGGAGTACAGGGCCACCTCCCGGTCGTAGAGGCTGGTCATCAGCGCCGCGTGCGTCGAGCTGCGGTCGGCCAGGTCGTGCATCTCGTAGAGCACGCGGGTCACTTCGTCATCTCGTCCGGCCGGCAGCCCCGAGTCGATGCTCGCCACCAGCTTGTGCCCCGCCGACTCCACCGATTCCACGATGGCCAGTCGCCGTTGGTAGAAGCGCTCGACCACGCTGCGGTGGACGTCGAACATGAGCTCGTCCAGCTCGGGGTAGTGGTAGAGCACCGAGCCCGGCGACACCCCCGCCTGCGCCGCGATGTCCCGGATGCGCAGGTTGTCCCGACCCCGCTCGGTGATGGCCCGCGAGGTGGCGCCGATGAGCTGCTCGCGGCGCGTCCGGTGCTTCTTCGACCGTGTCATGCCCAACATTATTGATGCGCTGATTCAATTTTGGCAATCTCAATTCGCTCCGTTGACATGCGCGGGAGCTCAGGAGTTGAATCGCTGTTCAAACACGGCAAGTGATGCGGAGCACACTTGATCCGTCGTCAGGCGATCTTCACAAGGAGACCGATGTCCGCGCTGACTCATGAGCATTGGGTCGGGCTGGCCGCCCGGATACGCCCTCGCACCGACGCCGTCATCGACGGCGAACCCGTTCCCGCCGCGTCCGGACGCACGTTCCCCTCGATCAACCCGGCCACGGGTGACGAGCTCGCCGACGTCGCCGCGTGCGGGCACGACGACGTCGACGCCGCGGTGGCCGCGGCGCGCCGCCGCTTCGACTCCGGCCGGTGGTCGCGAGCCGCCCCGGCCGAGCGCAAGCGCGTCCTGCTGCGCCTGGCCGAACTCATCACCGAGCACGGTGCAGAACTGGCGCTGCTCGACTCGTTGGACATGGGAAAACTCGTCACCGACGCGCACGGGATCGACGTCCCCTTCGCCGCCGAGCTGTTTCGGTGGTACGGCGAGGCGTTGGACAAGTCCTACGGCGAGATCGCGCCGACCGCCCCGGGTGACCTGGCCCTGATCAACCGCGTGCCGCTCGGTGTCGTGGGCGCGGTCGTGCCCTGGAACTTCCCGTTGGACATGGCCGCCTGGAAACTCGCCCCGGCCCTGGCTGCGGGCAACTCGGTGGTGCTCAAGCCAGCCGAGCAGTCCCCGCTGTCCGCGCTGCGACTGGCCGAACTCGCCGCCGAAGCCGGGCTTCCCGACGGCGTCCTCAACGTCGTGCCCGGCCTCGGCGAGGTCACGGGCAAGGCCCTCGGACTGCACCCCGACGTCGACTGCATCGCCTTCACCGGCTCCACGCAGGTGGGCAAGCAGTTCCTGCAGTACGCCGCCCAGTCGAACCTCAAGCAGGTCTGGCCCGAGTGCGGCGGCAAGAGCCCGAACCTCGTCTTCGCCGATTGCGCCGACCTCGACGCGGCCGCCGAGGCCGCCTGCGCCGGCATCTTCACCAACCAGGGAGAGGTGTGCTCGGCGAACTCGCGCCTGCTCGTCGCACGCGAGATCGAAGACGACCTCCTCACCCGGATCGTCGAACGAGCGGGGGAGTACAGCCCGGGCGACCCGCTCGACCCGGCGAGCCGGATGGGCGCGCTCGTCGACGAGAACCACACCCGCCGCGTCGTCGACTTCCTCGACGAGGGCAAGCGCACCGCCCGCCTGCTCACCGGAGGTGAGCGACTCGCCGGAGCGGGCTGCTTCGTGGAACCGACCGTGTTCGCCGATGTCGAGCCCGGCACCCGCGTCGAACGCGAAGAGATCTTCGGGCCCGTGCTGTGCGCGACCGCGTTCGACAGCGAGCAGCAGGCCCTCGAGCTGGCCAACGACAGCCAGTACGGGCTGGCCGCCTCGGTGTGGACCGACGACCTGGACCGCTCGCTGCGCGTCTCGGACGCGCTGCGGGCCGGAACCGTCTCCGTCAACACGGTCGACGCGCTCAGCGCGCAAACGCCGTTCGGCGGCTTCGGCCAGTCCGGATACGGCCGCGACCTCTCGCTGCACGCACTGGACAAGTTCACCGGTCTCAAGACCACCTGGATCAAGCACTGACCCCACGACGGAAGGGCTTCGACATGACCACTGCCGACACCGCCGCACCCGCGCGCCTCGACAGCAGCGAGCTGGTCGAGAGCGACCGGGCCCACCTCATCCACCCGTACCTGCCGGACGCCACGACCGAACGAGTCGTCATGACCAAGGGGAGCGGTTCGCAGCTCTGGGACTGCGACGGGCGCGAATACCTCGACGCCACCGGCGGTCTCTGGCTGGCCCAGATCGGCCACGGCCGCGAGGAGCTGGCCGAGGTCGCCGCCGCGCAGATGCGGGAGTTGGAGTACTTCACCAGCTTCTGGGAATTCTCCAACAACCGCGCCATCGAACTCGCCGAACGCCTCGCCGGTCTCGCGCCCGAGCCGCTCAACCACGTGTACTTCACCAGCGGGGGCTCCGAGGGGGTCGAAGCGGCTCTGAAGATGGCGCGGTTCCACCACCACCGCCGGGGGGAGACCGACCGCACGTGGATCCTGGGCCGGCACCGCGCCTACCACGGCGTCGCCTACGGCGGAGGTTCCGCGACCGGATTCCCGCTCTACCACGACGGTTTCGGACCGATGCTGCCGAACGTGGCGCACCTGACCCCGCCGTGGCCCTACCGCACCGACCTGTTCGGCGAGGACGACTGCACCGACGTGTGCATCCGCGAGCTCGAGAACACCATCGCGGAGATCGGCGCGGACAACATCGCAGCCATGATCGGCGAGCCGATCATGGGCGTGGCCGGCATGGTCGTCCCCCCGGACGACTACTGGCCACGGGTGCAGGAAGTGCTGCGGCGGCACGGGATCCTGCTGATCTTCGACGAGGTCGTCACCGCCTACGGCCGCACCGGCCACTGGTTCGCCGCGGAACACTTCGGGGTGCGGCCCGACATCATCATCACGGCCAAGGGCATCACCTCCGGCTACCTCCCGCTCGGCGCCGTCCTCGTCGGCGACCACATCGCCGAAACACTCGGTCGGGACGGCTTTCCCATGGGATACACCTACAACGGCCACCCGACGGCCTGCGCGGTCGCCCAGGCCAACCTCGACATCATCGAGCGCGAACGGCTCCTCGCCCGCGCGAGCGAAATCGGCGCCTACCTCACGGGGAAGATCGCCGCGGAACTCGACGACGTGCCGGTCGTCGGCGAAGTGCGCGGCGTCGGCATGATGCTCGGCATCGAACTGGTCACCGACACCACCAGTCGCGCCCCGCTGCCCGATCCGGGAGCCGTGGCCGACGCGGTGCGCCGCGAGCACGGCGTGATCGTGCGCGACTCCGCACGAGGGATCGTGCTGTCGCCGGCCCTGACCCTGGACCGCGGCGAGGCCGACCGCATCGCGGCGGCCCTGCGCCACGTCCTCGAACGCACCGACGCGTCCGGAGCGGTGCACGTCTGAGCAGCACCCCGCGGGCGAGGCCGGTCGCCACGGCGGTCTCGCCCGCAGCACCGAGGTCATCCCCGGAGGGAACTCCGGCAACCAAGCACCAGGACTCGCCTGAAAGGTCGGCCGCCCATGAGCGCCCCCACCCTGCAGCGCACCCTCGGCTTCTGGAGCGCCCTGGTCACCGGCATCGGACTCGTCGTCGCTTCGACCACGCTCACCTCGCTGGGCAACGGCTTCGGGCTCGGCGGGCCGGCTTTCGCCCTGGCCGGCCTGGCCGCGCTGGTCATCACGACGCTGATCGCGTTCTCCTACTCCGAACTGGCCACCCTCATCCCCGGAGCGGGGATGATCGGTGACTACACCGCTCCGGCGCTGGGCCGCGGGCCGGCGATCTTCGGTGTGCTGGCCGGCTACATCGTGCTCGTGGCCACGGTCGAACCGGCCGAACTCATGGTTTCCGGCCTCGCCGCCCACCAACTCGCCACCGGCATCCCGCCGACGTCGTTCGCCGTGGCGCTCACCGCGCTGTTCACCGTCATCAACCTCGTCGGCGTGAAATCGTTCGGCCGCGCCCAGATGGTGGTCACCGGCGTCATGATCCTCGCGCTCATCGGCTTCGGCCTGGTGGGCCTGCTGGAGGCCGGGAACGCTCCCACCGCCGAACCGGTCCCGCTCAATCCCGCCGGTTGGGCCGGAGTCGTGCAGCTCGTCGCGATCGGGGCGTACCTGTTCATCGGGATCGAATTCGTCTGCCCCATGAGCGAGGAGATCCGCAATCCCGGGCGCATCATCCCGCGCGCCATGATCGGCGGAGTGGTCCTCGTCTACCTGGTGGACATGTTGTTCGGTTTCGCCGGGATGCGCTACGTGGGGCTGGGGGAGCTGGCGAACTCGGAGACCCCGCACCTGCTGATCGCCGAAGCCATCGCAGGACCTACCGGTCTGGTCGTGCTCACCGCTGCGACCATCCTGGCGTCGGCGAGTTCGGTCTCGGCGATCCTCGCCGCGGTGCCGCGGATGCTCTACGGCCTGGCCCGCAGGGGGATGCTGCCGCGCGCGTTCGCCTGGGTGCACCCCCGGTTCCACACCCCGTGGGTCTCGGTGCTCGCCGTGTCCGGCATCATCATCGCCTCGCTGGTGACCATCGCCGGCAACGACGCCGTCCTCACCCTCGTGCTGGTGGCCACCGTGATGTGGCTGGCCTCCTACATCCTCGCGCAGGTCGACGTCATCGTCCTCCGCCACCGCTATCCCGACGCCCAGCGATCCTTCCGCGCACCGCTGTACCCCCTGCCGCAGATCATCGGCATCGCAGCGTGCCTCGGGATGATCGTCGGCATCCACCCCGACGCCGAGATGCGCGCGACCGTCTGGCTCGGGGCCGCCTGCTGCACCGCGGTGATCCTCGGCTACGCCTTCATCTGGCTCAAACTCGTCAAGAAGGTCCCGTTCTTCACGCCCACGCCGCTGGTGGGTTCGGATTCCATCTCCCGGGACGCGCAGGAACCGGCACGTGGAGCGCGGTCATGACCCCGCCGTCCGGGCGAGCGGCGGATGCGGCTTTCCTCCCCTCCGGGCCCCTCGACGCTCCCGCTGCGCACTCGCTGCACCAGCAGTCGCTCCCGTTCCGGAGATCCGGCATGTCCGTTGTGGACCGCAGCGGCAGCGGAGTGCGCATGACGGGGCGCGACGGGGACGTCCGGCTCGCCTACTGCACGCGCAAGCAGCTCCTGCTCCGGATCCACCAGCTGCACGTCGCCACCTCGGTTGACGGCGCGTCCGGACCCGGCGAGGACTGCACCCTCGAGCTGCGCGTCCGGGGCGCACGCCGGAAGGCGCACCGGTGGAAAGAGCTCGGGTGGGGAGGGGCGTTCCCGGACGAGATCGCCGCCCGGCTGTCCGGTCCCGCCCTCGCCGAACTCGTCCGCACCGTCGACCTGGCGGCGTGCACCGCGTCCTGGACCGCTCGTACCCGCCGCTGGCGCGTGTGCATCGCGCCCTACGGGGGACACCACCTGCGGCTCCTGCTTCCTCCCATGACCTACACCAACACGCTGACCGAGCTCGAAGCGACCACCGCAGCACTGCACGAGCTCGCCGATGCCCTGGCCGGGTGGGGAGCGTCCGGTTGACGAAGACCGCCTGCGGGGGATCGGAGCGGCGCACGACGGCCTCCGGAACCGCCTCCTCGACACCGGCGATCGCTGCGAAGGACCGGGTTCGTGGCGGTGCTGCCCCCGGTCGCTCGCAGCGGCCACCTCACTGGCTCGCCGACCCGAGGCGCTGGGCGCTGTCGTCGCAGCCCAGTTCGCGGAGCACTTCTTCGTTGTGCTGTCCGAGGGTCGGCGGCGCGGAGCCCCCGCAGCGGGGCGGCGGTGGTGGATGTTGGCGAGCTCATGTTCTCCTCACACCTCGGAGCTGATGTGCGTGGTTACCGGTCGGTGCATCATTCGGCCGGTGGAACATCGCTGCCGTCGACCAGCTCGTCCAGGTACGCGAGCGCCCGCTCGTGCGCCGGCGTCGTGGAGGCCCCGAGGAGCCGTTCGACGTAGGCGGCGGCGACGACTGCCGTGCGCTGACCATGCCCGACCGCCGCTTCCGCGAGCACTCGCCGTGCCGGCTCGAGCAGTGAACGTCCTGCTGCGGTCAAGCGCACCGAGCGCGTGCTCCGTTCGAAGAGCGTGACGCCGAGATCCCGCTCGAGCAGGCGGATGTACTGGCTCAACGGCGGCTGAGCTATGTGCAGCCGCGCGGCAGCACGGCCGAAGTGCAACTCCTCGGCGACCGCCACGAACCCCTCGAGATGCCGCAACTCCACCTGGGCAGGATTTCAGACCGGCAAAGCCCGGCGAGTCGACGAACGACTCGCCCCGCGCCCTGAACCACTCGCGGGCTGGTATATGGCTACGGCCGGGGTGGTCTTGTTGGCGAGATCTCGACATTTGATCGCGGTGCGCCCGACTGGCACGTTAGATTTGCCCGGGCGCCCCTCGTCGCGCCCCGCGCACAGCAGAGAGGTCCACGTGGATTACGGAATCGACATCAGCCACTACAACCAAGTCGACGATTGGCACGCGGTGCGGGGTAACAACATCACCTACGCGTGCATGAAGGTGACCGAAGGTCGGGCATGGGTCGATGAGCAGGCGGGTGCGCATGTGGCGGGGGCGCGGGGCGCCGGCATCGTCACGGGTGGCTACCACTTCGCCCGTCCCGGCGGGATCGACCCGCAGGTGGGGCATTTCGCGTGGTGGTTGGGTCAGCACGGGCTGAAGGAGCCGGGAAACCTGTGGCCGATGCTGGACATGGAGGACACCGACATCCCCGACCCGAACGCGTTCATCCCCGAGTTCATCCGCCAATTGCGCGCGGCAACCGGTGTGCCCGGGGTGCTCGTCTACGCCAACCTGAACTGGTTCCGGAACATCATCGATCCGAACCTGTGGGCCGGGGACGATGTGCTCCTGTGGGTCGCTCGGTACAACGGGGACCCCGGAAATCCCGGGTGGAGCCACCCCCGACTGGCCCTGCACCAGCACAGCAATTCCGGCACCGTGCCGGGGATACCCGGTGACGTCGACCGGAACGCCACCGTGGGGGACTGGACCCTCGGCGCGTTCACGATCTGAACTGGCCGTGAAGCGACCGCACCGAGGCCGGCCTCGTGCTGGCGCAGCGAGACCCCGCGGCGGGGTTCCGCGGGCGGAGCACGGGGCGGCGGGCGAGTTCGGACAGTTCGCCCGCACGCTCTGACCGGCTGCGTCGGTCGCTGCGTTGAGCTGCACGCCCAGCTGCGGCGGATGCGCGTCGCGTGCACCGCCTGACGTGTTCCCGGCCGAGCGGTACGCTCTGGACCATGGTCCGGGTGCTGGTCGACGAGGTGGTCGATGCTTCCGTGGAGCAGGTCCTGTCCCTGGTCATGGATATCGAACGCTACGCCCGGGTGGACAAGAAGATTCGACCCGTGCTGTGGCACCAGCGCGACGGGAACGTCGTCCGGTTCGCCTGCCGGCCGAAGCTCGTGGGACTGCGCCAGCCCAAAGTTGTGCAGTATGCGCAGCTCACCCCTGGTGAGCGGATCGACATCGGGCTGGTCCCCCTGCCCGCCAACCGACTCGCGCATGCCCTGGCCCGGTTCCAGGCCAGCTTCGAGTGCCACCAGGTCGAGGGCGGCACGCACCTCATCCGCACGCTCGAGTTCCAGTTCACCCCCGCGCTGCGCTGGCTGCTCGAACCGCTGTTCCGGCGTCGACTCGAACCCGAAGTGCGCGCGGAGATCCAACTCGCCAAGCAGCACCTCGAACAGCAACAAGGATAGCGGTCCCGCTGCGCATGCTTCAGCTTGCGCTCAGTCCTGCGCGGCACCCCCCGGGTTGGCAATGGTCCGCCCGTTGTGGCCCCGCCGCGTGCAGCGCCGCGAGGTAGCCGAAGGTCAACCCGGCCGGATCCACACCGATGGACAGCGCGAGTTCGCGCGGAGTTCGCCCGCGGTGCAGGTACCCGCTGCCGACGTAGCGCCGCAGCAGCACCGCGGGCAGGTGCTGCGCGCGCAGCTGCGGGCTCGCGGGGGAATCCGTCGCAGGCCAGGACGATCCCGCGCCGGGCGCGAACGCGTTCGGTCCGACCGCGGTGGGCAACGACGTCTTCGACCTCGATCGCCTCGTCGTGCTCGAAGGTGACGTGCGCGGCGGAGACATCCACCGCGCGGCCCATGTACCACTGGAGCAGGTCCAGGTGGTGCACCGCCTGGGTCAAGGACCCCTCCACCGCCGGTGGCCCACGTGCCGCGCCAGGCTTCGGCGGTGTAGTAGGACGTGTCGCGGTGCATCAGGACCGAGACGTGCCCGAGACGCGGGGCCCGAGGGTGCCGTCGTCGATCGCGCGGCGGATCTGCTGCGCGGCGGTGGCGTGCTGGGCGCGCGGCCTCGCCGGTGACCACCACGCCTGCCAGGTCGGCACGGGCCAGCAGCGCTGGCACCCGGGTGGTCTCGTTGATACCTCGGGCACCTGCACCAGGACGATCACGATCGCTCGGTGGTGCAGCACCACCGAGAACCACTGCACCTCGCCCCCGCGACGCCGGTCGGTGTTGCGCACCTCGGGAGCAACTCGGTCGCGCTGCCGCCCACCGCTGCACCCCCGGAAAGCCTCCTGGTTTCGGCCTACCGCGGTGCTGATTCGGGTAGCGCTGGTCACAAAGCGCCGGGTACGACCAAAAACCCCCATGCGAAGAGCGGTCCGACCGCGACGATGGTGCCGGTGTAACCGAGAAGTTGCCGGTAGATTCGTGTTCTGTCCGAGCCGTTGGCGTTGCTCAGCACGAGTGCGCCGTTGCTGGAGAACGGGGAGGTGTCGACGATCGTGGCAGACACGGCCAGGGCGGCGACCAGGCCCGCAGTGCTGAGGTCGCTGGATAGCAGCAGCGGAACCGCGATCGGGATGATCGCGGTGAGGATGGCGGTCGATGAAGCGAAAGCGGAGACCACGGCCACCACGAGGCACAGCAGCAATGCCACCAGCAGGGGACTACCCAGGCGGGACGCACCGCGGGAGATCGCGTCGATGGTTCCCGCCTGTTCCAGGATCCCCACGTAGGTGATCATTCCGCCGATCAGCAGGATCGTGGACCAGCTGATTCCCTCGATCGCCCGGGACTGCCGGTTGATGTCGACCAGTGCGAGCAGGGCACCGGCGCTCAGCGCGAGGAAACCGATCTCCAGCTGGAACACCAAGGCGCCGAGCACCAGCAAGACCAGCGTCGCGAGAGTCAACACTTGCCGCCAGTCGACCGTCGTCGCCGTTTCGGTCTCCTCCTGGCGCTCCGAAGCGAAGTCCCGAGTTCCAGCCCGCCGGTGGCCGCCCAGGGCCAGAAAGCTCACGACCGCGATCAGAACGTTGAAGGCGAAGCTGGCCAAGAACAGCGCGGACGGAGCGATGTGCAGCGGCGTCTGCTCGATCATGCCCAGCACGAGCGCACCGGAAACCGCGATCGGGGAGAACGAACCGGCGTGCGCGCCCGCCACGAGCACCGCGCCGATGAGCAGTGCGCAGCTAATGTCGAGGGGAGTGCGCATGGACGTGCGCCGCATGGTGTTGCTGACCGAAGCAGCCGATCGCGGATCGCTCAGTGCGGCAGCGGAGGCGTTCGGGATCACCGCCTCCGCCGCTTCGCAGCAGATCGCGCGGCTGGAGGTCGAAGTCGGTCAGCCGCTGGTGGAGCGGTTGCCGCGCGGAGTACGGCTCACCGACGCGGGTGAGGCGCTGGCCGTGCGCGGCCGCCGCATCCGCAGCGAACTGCGGGGGGCGCAGGCGGACCTGGACTCGTTCGCGCGGTTGCACCAGAGCGCGCTGAAGATGGGCGCCTTCCCGACAGCTAGCGCCTCGATACTGCCGCTGGCGCTGACCCGGTTCTCCCGCAAACATCCCGGCGTGCGGGTCACCGTGCAGTCATCGCTGCTGGTGGGCCTGCTGGACTTGCTGCACTCCGGTGAGGCCGAACTGGCGATCCTCTGGGACTACGAGTGGAACCGGATCGAGGACGAGTCGCTGCGGATGACGCACCTGCTGGACGACCCGACGGTGCTGGTGGCCCCGGCGAATTCGGAACTGCTCGAACGACCGCGCGTGGAGCTGTCCGAGCTGGTCGACCAGCACTGGATCACGCGCGCGGACAACCACCCGGTCGCCGAGGTGTTGTACCGTAGCTGCCGCCTGGCGGGTTTCGAACCGACCATCTCCTACGAGTCGCACGACTACCAGGAAGCGCAGGCGATGGTGGCCGCAGGACTGGGCATCGCCATCGCGCCGCGGCTCGCGTTGACCAACCGCCGCCACGACGTCCGGCTGATCAGCTTCGACTCGGGCGTGCCCGCTCCGACCCGGAGGATTCTGCTGGCCCGGCCCGTCAATCGGACACCCACACCCGCCACCGAAGTCATGATCGATACGTTGCGGGCGGTGGCGTCGAAGTTCGCCGACACCAACCTGCACCTGACCCAACTGGGCACCGTCCGCGTGCGGTGAATCGCGTCATCCGCGCCGCACGCGCCTGCTACAGCGTGGGCTGTCCGGCGTCGTAGACGAGGTAGCCGTCGTCGTTGATGCGCACGCCCTCGATCGGTTCGTGGTCGTCGCGCCCAGCTCGCTGCGTCAGGTGCTCCACCGGAACTCCGCGGAGGATTTGCACGAAGTCGCTGAGCATCCGGCGGTGGCAGCGCCACCACAGGCTTTCGCTGCACATCACGGCCACCTGCGTGTGGGCGAGCTCGTCGATGCCGTCGGTGAACTCGCGGGTGCGCATGTGCGCCGCGTAAGCGCGGAACGCCTCGTTGCGCCACACCCAGTCCGGGGAGTCGTGGGGGAGGCTGCGGAAACCGCCGAGCCGCTTGTCCCAGCGGTAGGAGATCCCCGACTCCGGAAGCCACCGCTGCAGCTCCCCGCGCGCGAACTGCGGGTTGCGGCGGCTCCCTGGCGCGCTGCGCACATCGAGCACGGAACGGACCCCTGCTGCGTGCAGCAATGCGGTGATCTCGTTCTCCGACGCGGTGCCGTGGCCGAACGTCAGCAACTCCATCGGCGTCACCTCCGACTCCCGGGGTCGTACCGCCGGAACCTATCGAACCGGGCGGGGTCCCGCACCGAGCCGCCAGCCCCGCCCGGCACCACGTCGCAGCACGGCCGGGCCGGAACGGGCTCGCGGTGCTCCGGCGCGGGCACCGGAGAGGCGCTGCCTGCCGAGTGGATCTTTCCGAGCAGCACCGGGTGAGGCAGCGCAACATCACTTCCGCCCGGGACTGCATCTCCTGTCGAGCTCGCCGCTGCCCGGGTCAGTGACGGCCGGTTCGGGATTCCGGGCCGCTGCGTCACCGAGCCGGGACGGTTACTGGCGCCGGCGCTGACGAGCACGGTGCCGGGCCCGGCTGACGAGAACGTCATGGATGTCGCCGCCTGAGGCGTCAAACCGAGCCGGTGTAGCGGGCCAGGACGTGCCGGGCGGTGGCTGCCATGGCTTCGTCGACCATCTGCCCTTCGAACGCCACCGCGCCTTCGCCGCGGGCTTGGGCCTGCTCCACGGCGGCGACGAGGCGTTCCCAGCGCGCGAGCTCCTCGGAGCTGGGGGAGAAGACCTCGTTGATGATCGGCACGTGCGCGGGGTGGATGGCCATCATCCCGGCGTAACCCAGGGACCGGTTCTGCTCGGCGAAGGCGCGCAGGCCAGCGGGATCGTCGAGCTGCGTCCACAACCCCGCGACCGGATGCTCGACGCCTGCGGCGCGTGCGTCGAGCAGCACACGGGAGCGCAGCGCCAGCGTTTCCGTGCCGCGCGGGCTCCAGCGGTACCCGACGGCCCGCGCGACATCTCCGCTGTCGGCGGTGAGCGCGCCGAGGTAGGCCACACGCCGCGCTGCCGCTCCGACGTCGTGGGCCTCGCGCAGGCCGCGCGCGGTTTCGAGCAGGGGCACCAGCGCCACCGATCCCACGGGCAGACCCCGTTCGCGCTCGCACCACGTCAGCAACCGATCGGCCACGCGGACATCTTCCGGACCGTCCACTTTCGGGAGAACGATGCCGTGCAGTCCGGGGCGTGCCACAGCGCGGACATCATCGGCACCGTCCCACGTGTCCAGCGCGTTGACCCGGACGAACAGCGCCGGCGGCTGCTCGCGGGTCGACACGTGGTGTTGCTGCAACGTGGCCACCACACCGCTCCGGGCATCGGCCTTGCCCGAGTCGGGCACGGCGTCTTCCAGGTCGATGACCGCGGCATCGGCCCCCGCCCGCGCCGCTTTGGCCAGCCACTCGGTTTTCGTGCCGGGAACGAACAACAGCGACCGCAGCGGAGCGCGGGACACCTCGTGGTGGGGTTCAGACGACACCGTTGTCCTCCAGACGCGCGAGCTCCTCCTGGTCCAGACCGAGCCAGTCCGCGTAGACGAGGTGGTTGTCCTGGCCCAACGCCGGTCCCGTGCGCCACACGTGCCCGGGACGCTGCCGGAAGTGCGGCAGTGCGGCCTGCATCCGCACCGGACCGAGCTCGGGGTCGTCGACTGTGACGATGTCGCCGCGTTCGGCGTAGGTGGGGTCGGTGGCGATGTCGTCAGCGGTGAACACGCGGGAGGCCACGACTTCCGCCTGCGCGAACGCCTCCAGGCAGTGCTCGGTGCTGCGCGCGCCGACCCACTTCCGCAGCGCGTCGTCGAGCTCGTGCCGGCGGTCCTGCTGCTGCTCCGCGGTGGCGAACTCGGCCGCGTCGAAGCCGAGCAACTCCGCCACGTTGATCACCGATCGCGGCGTGGCCGAGGTGACGGTGATCCAGTCGTCGTCACCGGACCGGTAGGTGTTGATCACCGCGGCCGGCGCGACGGCCAGCTGGTTGCCCGAACGCCCGGGCGTGGAGCCGAGCTGGTCGTGCAGCACGACCTGCCATTCCACGAGCCGGAACAGGGGCTCGAACAGGGCCAGGTCGATCCACTCCCCGTCGAAGTCGGGATCGGTCGCCCGCCGGTACAGCGCGGCCATCACTGCGTAGGCGCCCATGAGCCCGGTGACCGCATCGCCGTGGGAGAACCCCGTGTGCACCGGGGGGCCCTCGGGAAACCCGGTCAGGTGCACCACGCCGCTGCGCGCCTCGCCCATCTTTCCGAATCCGGGGGAGTCGGCCAGTGAGGTGTTCGCGCCGAACCCGGAGATCTGCAGCAGGACTGCCGTCGGATTGAGCCGGTGCACGGACTCCCAATCCAGGCCCCACTCGCGCAGGCGTCCCGTGCGGACGGTGACGATGACGACGTCGGCCCAGGCAACGAGCCGGTGGGCGACGTCGCGGCCGGATTCCTGGTGGAGATCCAGCGTCACCGACCGCTTGTTGCGTCCGGCCACGCTGAACCACAGGGGGGTGCCGTCGCGTTTCGGGCCCATCGTGCGGGCCGCGTCGCCGGTTCCCGGCGGTTCGACGTGCACGACGTCCGCGCCCTGGTCGGCGAGCATCGAGCCCGCCATCGGCCCGGCCACGACGTGGGCGAACTCGACGACTTTCAGCCCACCCAGCTGGCCCCGTCCGCCGGTCTCGGGATCCTGTTGCGACATCGCTGCATTCCCCTCGGTGCGTGGTCGGTCGACCGTTCCCGGTCGGGATCGCAGTGTGTCGAGCGGCGCGCATGCGCGTCCAGCAAGAGCCTTGGATCGATTCATGCGGATGATGCATCGGGCCCCGCGGGTCAGGACCAGGAAACACCCGCCGGTAGTGCGGCCTCACTGCACCGGCACTGTTCGAGCACGTCCAGGAAACGCTGACCCGCCGCGGTCAGCGGCCGCCGCGCCCGCTGCACGAGTTCCAACCGCCGGTCGACGACCGGCTCGACCAGCGGGCGGTGCACGACGGCGTCGGCGGCCATCAGTGGCAGCACGAGCGCGGGCATCGCCGCGACTCCCAAACCGGCGGAGACCAAGCCGCCCACGGTGGCGATGCTGCCCGCCTCGGCAGCCGGAGTCGCCCGCACATCGACCTGGGCGAACGCCGCATCGGCGAGTCGGCGCGCGCTCGAATCGCTTCCCACGGCGAGCAGCGGTTCGGCGGCCAGTTCCCGCCAGGTCACCTCCTCGCGTGCGGCGAGCGGATGTCCTTGCGGCAGCACGGCGACGAAGCGGTCCCGCACCCACGGCCTGCGCTCCAGGCGGGTCGCGGGCCCGCCGACCGTGGTGATCGCGAAATCCGCATCGCCCGAGGCGACTCGCTGCAGCACCGCGCGCTCCAGACCGTCCATGATCCGCACCGCCACCTGCGGGTGCTCACTGCGGAAGCGCGTGATGACCTCCGGCAACAGCACGGCCGCGATCGACGGCAGGGTGGACACCGCTACCGTCCCCGCTTCCCCGAGCACGAACCGCTCCAGCTCCTGCATCCCCGCTCGGTGGGCGTTGAGCACTTCGTCGGCGACCCGCAGCGTTTCCGCGCCGGCCGGAGTCAAGGCGACGTTGCGCGTGTCGCGTTCCACCAGCTGCGCACCGAGCGAGCGCTCCAGCTCCGCGACCGTGCGGCTCAGCGAGGACTGCGACACGTGCAGCTGCGCTGCCGCCGCGGTGAAGCTCTCCGCCCGGGCGACGGCGGCGTACGCGGCGAGTTGGCGCACAGTGGCATCCATGGTCCGGGAGCATAAGCCGCGCGGCCGCGGTTGCGAACGGACGCCGCGGCTTCTCCCGCGCAGCGAGCCGATGCGCTGAGCGCATGGACATATGTCCCAACGATGCTGGACAAGCAAACGAACGCGACCAAGAATGACCGGCACTCGCCCCGCCTGCGGTGCACACCACGCGAGTGGATCCATCCGCCCTCGACCGAATGAGGCCGCATGCTCACCGCGCTCGGTTTCACCACGATCGCCGCGATCCTCCTGTTGCTGATCACCAGCCGCGTCGCCGCCGTCGCCGCGTTGATCGGCGTGCCGGTGCTGGCCGCACTGCTCGCGGGACACGGGCCGGCCGAGATCGGCGAGATGATCAGATCCGGCATCGGCGACATCGTCGGCGTGGTCGCCATGTTCGTATTCGCCATCCTCTTCTTCGGCGTGCTGCGCGACGCGGGGATGTTCGATCCGATCGTGCGGCGCATCCTGCAGTACGCCGGCAGCAATCCCGTCACGATCGCGGTGGGCACCGCCCTGCTGGCACTCGTGTGCCATCTCGACGGCGCCGGCGCCACCACGTTCGTCATCACGCTTTCGGCGCTGCTGCCGCTCTACGACGCGATGGGCATGAGCCGCTTGGTGCTGGCCACCGTCACCGGCCTGGCAGCCGGGACGATGAACATGCTCCCGTGGGCCGGTCCCACGGCCCGCGCCTCCAGCGTCGTCAACGTGGACGCGAACGCGTTGTGGACCCCGTTGCTGCCCGCACAGCTCACCGGAATCGCAGCGGTGCTCGGTGCGGCCGCCTGGTTGGGACGCAGGGAGAAGCTCCGCCTGGCCACCGGCGCGGAATCAACCCTGCGGCTCAGCCGTGGAGACCGCCTGCGCGCCGCCACCGTCAGCGATGCCGCGGCGGGGACCGCGGCACGCAGCGCCGATGACAGGGCAGGCGTGGCCGTGCTCGAGGAGTCGGCGACGGCGACCGCCTCCAGCGACGCGCAGCTGACCCGGCCGCGGCTGTTCTGGCCGAACCTGGTGCTGACCGCGATGACCGTCGGGGTGCTCATCTCCGGCATCGCGCCGCCGGCAGCAGTGTTCATGGTGGCGCTCGTGCTCGCGCTGGTCGTCAACTACCCCGGTATGCGTCGCCAGAACGCGCGCATCGACGCCCACGCCCAATCGGCCGTTCTCATGGCCACGACACTGCTGGCAGCCGGGGCGTTCCTCGGCATCATGGGGGGAACCGGCATGATCCGGGCGATGGCCGCGGCACTCGCCGGCGGCGTTCCGCCCCAACTGGGGCCGTTGCTGCCGCTGCTCGTGGGAGTGCTCGCGGTGCCGATGTCGTTCCTGTTCGGACCCGACCCGTACTACTTCGGCGTGCTGCCCGTGCTCATCGGGGTGGGGGAGCAGTTCGGCATCGCTCCGGAGGAGCTCGCGCAGGCCTCGATCCTCGGTGAGGAGACCATCGGATTCCCGCTCACCCCGATGACCGGAGCTTTCTTCCTGCTCGTCGGCCTGGCCCGGGTCGACATCGGCCACCACATCCGGCACATGGCTCCGTGGGCGTGGGGAATCAGCCTGCTCGCACTGGCCGTTGCCGTCGTCACCGGAGTCGTCCCGGTCTGGGCCGGATGATGAGCGGGAAGTGATCCGGTGCGGACCACGCCCCGTCCCATCGGGCACGCACCGCGCCCCGGTCAAGGATCGTCCCGGATGGCGCACCAGAGGTTCCGACAAGGAAAACCCCGGTGCGCTACCCGCAGGAGCAGAACCGGCGGGGGCAAGCGGCTGGCCGGGGTTTCACCGGCCACGGCAGCGGACGGCGGTGCTCGGTGGCGACCGGAATGGTGGGGAGCGGCTCGCCGCCCGCCCGCACCGACCGTCCGGCAATGCCATCAGGAACGCGCTGCTCAGCGTGCGCACATCCGGCCGCAACCCGACCGTGCGGATACTTGCCCGCAGCACGTCCGCTGTCGGCCAGGACGCTCCCGCCACGCAGCAGTCGACAAGTCCGGCGCGCAGCGCCGCCGCCCCGAGCTGCACCGGATCGTTCTGCGCCGCGGTGCGGCGTGCAGCCGCGCGGCAGCACGGCCGAAGTGCAACTCCTCGGCGACCGCCACGAACCCCTCGAGATGCCGCAACTCCACCGGACGGGACCTCAGGGCCGTCCCGCGACGAGCGTTCCGCCTTGCACCACCGCGCGCAGGTGCTGCTCCGGCCGCGCCAGGACCTCGGCATCGGTCAACGGGTCCCCGTCGACGATCAGGACGTCGGCGGTGGCGCCCGGTGCGATGACGCCCAGCTCGCCCCGTCGACCCAGCAGCGCAGCGGCGTTCACCGTCGCCGCGCGCAGCACCTCGTGCGCGGGCTGGACCCGGTTGCGGATGCGGAACTCGTCGTTCTGGTGGACGTGCATGCTGCCGAGCAGGTCGGTGCCGAAGACCAGCTGGACTCCGCCCTTGTGGGCCGAATCCAGGGCGTGCAGGCCGGCTTCGAGCACGTCGGCCACCTTGGCCTGGCCGGCCGGGGGCAGACCCGCGGCGGCGCCCTCGCGGTGCAGGTACTCGTAGGTGGTCAGCGTGGGCACCAGGAACGCCTGGTGCTCGACGAAGAGCCGCACGCTGGAGTCGTCGATGAGGTTGCCGTGCTCGATGCAGCGCACGCCGAGCTCCAGCCCCCGGTTCACCGCACTGGCCGTGTAGGCGTGCCCCGTGACGTAGCGGTTGGCGTTGCGCGCCTCCTCCACGGCCGCCCGGACCTCCTCGGCCGAGAACTGCATCGAGTCCACCCGGTCCGTGGGGGAGGCGACTCCGCCGGAGAGCATGAGCTTGATGTGGTGGGCACCTGTCCGCAGCTGGTGCCGTGCGCCGCGGCGCACCTCGGTGGGGCCGTCGCAGACCAGGCCCATGGTGGGGCAGCAGGCGTGGTCGTCGAGGACCTGCCGGCCGGCGCTGCGCATGTCGGCGTGCCCGCCGGTCGGCGAGAGGGCCTTGCCGCCGAAGACCACGCGCGGGCCGGGCCAGAGCCCCTCCTCCACGGCCGCGGCCACGCCGTGGTCGGCGCCGCCGACGTCGCGCACCGTGGTGAAGCCGCGGTGCAGCATCGCCCGCAGGATCCCGCTCGCGTGGGCGGCCACGTAGTAGGGGGACTGCTCCGCGACGCTTCCGAGGTCGGCGCTCGCGGCGGTGGCGTGCACGTGCGCGTCGATGAGGCCGGGGACCAGGTACCGCCCGGTGGCGTCGATCTCCTCGGCCGAGCCGGGCGCTTGCAGCGCGCTTCCCACTTCCTGGATGCGGCCGTCGTGCACCAGCACGTCCGCCCGCTGCGCTTCGCCCGTCGCGGCGTCGCAGACGACTCCGCGGCGGAGGATGAGGGTGTTCGAGGTCATGAGTCCCTTCCCGCGGTGCGATCACCGGACTCCTGGCATTCAGGATCGTGCCAAGCGCCCCCCACGAGTGCAACAGTTGTTGCACAATGGTCGGGATGAGTTCTTCCGAGAACGCAGCGGAGCAACCCCGCGAGCAGGTGCTGCCCGGCTGGCTGGTCTCCCGCCTGGGCGACCGGAGGCCGGCCGCCGGCGCGCGGCGGGTGCTGGCGGTGATCGCCGCCCAGCCGCGGCAGATGTCCTACGCCAGCACCTCGTCAGCGGCGGCCGCGGCCGCGGTCAACGTCGCGACGGTGGTGCGCACGGCCCAGCAGCTGGGTTTCAGCGGCTGGCCAGCGCTGCGGGCGGAGATCCGCTCGCGCTACCTGTCGGGGCTGTCGGCCTCGGAGGTGCTCAGCGAGCACCACGAGGAATCGGACCGGGGACCGGCGTGGTCCACGCTGCGCCGGGACCTGCACAACCTGCACGACCTCGCCCGGCTGCTGGATGAACCGCAGGTGCGGCGGGTGGCCCGGACCATCCGCGCAGCGGGCACGACGCTGGTCCTCGGAGCGGGCAGCTTCGCCGCCCCCGGCCTGCAGCTCTCCCACCTGGCGCAGACCATCGGCCACGACGTGCGGCTGCACCGCGTCGGTGGGACCGCGCTGTTCAACGCGGTGTCGCTGCTGGGGCCGGAGGACTGCCTCGTGGTCTTCCAGCTCTGGCGCACACCGCACGAGATCCTGCGCGCCGTGCACGTGGCCTCCGCGGCCGGGGTCTCGATCGTGCTGGTCAGCGACCAGGTCCGCGAGGACGTCCGCGGACTGGCCGACGAGCTGGTGGTGATGCCCAGCGAGGGGGCCAGCATGTTCCCCTCGCTGGTGGCCGCGACCACGATCGTGCAGGCGATCCTCGCCGCGCTCGTGGCCTGCGATCCGGCCGCCGCCGCGGCGTGGAGCGACGGGATCGAGCAGTTGTGGTCGCGCTACGGCCTGTTTCCCGATCAGCAAGAACGTCTGCAATGACCATTGCGTTCCGGTGGTCGGAACCGGTTCCATGGCCGCACCCCGGCGGAGGGGTCCCCCGACCTGCCGGGACGTCCACGCGGCCGCCCCCGATCGTCCCGGAGGGTCCATGCAGACGACCCACGTGATCGTTCTCGTGCTGTACCTGCTGGTCATGACGGGCATCGGCGCGTGGTTCACCCGCCCCGGCAAGGTCGCGACGGGCGACGACTTCGTCTTCGCGAACCGGAACCTGCCGCGCCCGGTGATGATCGGCACGCTGCTGGTCACCTGGGTCGGATCGGGAACGATCATCGGAGGCGCCAGTTTCGCCTACGACTACGGCCCGTTGGCCTCGCTCTTCTTCCTCGGGGGCACGCCGGCGGGGATCCTCGTCCTCTACTGCCTGGCGCGCCGCATCCGCCGGGAGTCGACGTACACCGTTCCCGAGCTGTTGGAACGGCGCTACGGCATCGCGGTCCGCGTGATCGCTGCGCTCATCACCGTGCTGGCCTACACCGGCATCACCGCCTACCAGTTCACCGGAGGCGGCCACATCATCAGCGTGATCACCCCGCTCCCGCCCGAGCAGGGCTCCATCGCGGTGGCGCTGCTGGTCACCTTTCTCGCGGTGGGCGGCGGCTTGAAGTCGGTCGCCTGGAGCGACTTCCTGTCCGCCCTCGTGATCGTAACGATCCTCATCGCCGCGGTCCCGCTGGTGCTGGGGAACGAGCTCGGCGGTATCGGCGAGTACTGGCAGAATCTTCCTCGGAGCCACGCGACGTTGAGCGGGGGACTCACCGCGCTGCAGCTGTCGGGCTACTTCCTGCCCTTGTTCCTGCTGATCCTGGCCGACCAGAACATGTACCAACGACTCGGCGCGGCCCGCGACGAGTCCGAAGCGCGCAGGTCGACCGGCGGATTCTTCCTGTCCAGCTTCCTTGTCACCGTGCCCGTGGTGCTGCTGGGCTCAGCAGCGATCATCCTGATGCCCGGAATCGACCCGGACGCGGCGGTCCTGTCCCTGGCAGGGGAGAGCTACCTGCCTGCCGTGATGGGCGGTCTGCTGCTGGCCGGTGCGCTGTCCTTCATCATCACCACGGGATCCTCGTTCCTGCTCTCCTGTGCCGGGAACGTGGTCTACGACGGGACGCAACGGCTGTTCGGCGTGCGGATGAGCGGCCGCCGACGGCTGGTGGTGCACCGCCTGGCCGTGCTGATCATCGGAGTCGTGGCCTACGTGCTCGGCAGGTTCTTCCCGAGCGTGCTGGAACTGCAGATGTACTCCTACACCGTCTACGGCGTCGCGCTCGCCCCGCCTGTCCTGGCCGTCTTCCTGTGGCGACGGGCCAGCAAGTGGGGTGCGCTGAGCTCCATGGGGCTGGGCACCGTCGTGACCATCGTCTGGGAACAGCTGGACCAGCCGCACGACCTGAACTCGGTGCTGGTCTCGCTGCCGGTCTCGCTGGCCGCGCTGGTCGTCACCAGCCTCGCCCTGCCCGACCGCGGCGCGGGCCGGCACGACGCGGTCAGCCGCACCGACACCGTCCGCAGTGAGGAGTGACATGTCCATCGACCTGACGGCGTTCCGAGTCCTCAGCTTCGACTGCTACGGCACGCTCATCGACTGGGAGCGCGGGATCACCGCCGTCCTGGCGGCCTGGGCCCGCGAGCGGGGCCTCGACCACGACAGCGAGAACCTGCTGGAGACCTACGCCGGCCACGAGGCGGCGGTCATGCGCGAGCACCCGACGTGGCTCTACCCCGACGTGCTCGCCGAGGCGTTCGTCCGGACCGGCTCCTCCGCAGGGACGGAGGTAGACCGGGAACGGGCCGAGCAGCTCGGCGAATCGGTCCCGGACTGGCCCGCCTTCCCGGATTCCGCGGACGCGCTCGCCCGGCTGCGCCGCCACTACGACCTGGTGATCGTGAGCAACGTGCACCGCGGCGGGTTCGCCGGCAGCAACGAGCACCTGCGCGGCGACTTCACCCGGATCATCACCGCGGAGGACGTCGGCGCCTACAAACCCGCCGACCCGCACTTCGAGGCGCTGGACGCAGCGCTCGGCGAGCTCGGCTGCGGGCGCGACGAGCTCCTGCACGTCGCGCAGAGCCTCTTCCACGACCACGTACCGGCCCGCCGCCGCGGGTTGGCGTCGGCCTGGATCAACCGGCGCCACGACCGGCCCGGCTGGGGCGCCACTCCGGAACCGGCGGAGGACTGGCGCTACGACGCCGAGTTCCCCTCCATGGCCGCGTTCGCCGACGAAGCCGACCGCCAGTGGGCCGCTTCCGCGTGACGGAACGGCCGGGAGCAGGGCTCGCCCGCCCGCGGAAGACCTTCACCGCCGGACCCGCCGAAGACCACGTGACCTCCCCCCGGAAGCCGGACACGCCGCTGTGCGGTCGGAGGGAGTGGCCGGTCGTGCTCCCGCTGCCGTCCGCGGTCGCTGCGGAGGAACATCCCGGATCCGCGGCCGCCGCGGAGAAGGCCGGAGCGTTTCACCAGGCGTTGCGTGGAAGTCCCCGCCTGAAGGCGGGGAAGGATTCACGGTTCTTCCGTGGTCGGGGAGGCGGTGGCCTTCTCCGCGGCGTCCTCGGAGCTTTCCTCCGCGGTCCGCGCACGGCGTCGGCGGTGCGCGCGCAGGGCCCAGACGCCGGCGATCACCGCGGCGATCAGCACCAGGAGCAGCACGACCACCTGGTCGGAGACCAGGCTCGCGCTTTGCTGGACCCAGGCCTGCAGGGCGAATTGCGCGTCCATGCCGACAACACCGCCCAGCGAGCCGGTGCCGTCGGTGAGGAGGAAGACGAGACCCAGTGCGATGAACACCAGTCCGGCGATCAGCGTGGTGCTGTGCACCCGGAGAACGCCCAGGTTCAGTGCGCGTCCGCGCAGCCACGAGCGTCGCCCGAGGTCGAACCGGTCCCACAGGGCGGCGATGACGAACAGCGGCAGCGCCATCCCCAGCGCGTAGATCGCCAGCAGGATCCCGCCGTAAGCGGGGCTGGCCCCGGTCATCGCCATCGACAGCACGGCGCCCAGCAGCGGACCGGCGCAGAACCCCGCGAGCCCGTACACCGTGCCCAGCAAGTACACCGACACGCCGGAGGAGATGTTGATCCGCCCGCTGAGCCGTTGGGCGGCGTTCGACCCGAAACCGAACCCGACGATCTGCGCGATGCCCAGGCCGACCATGAGCAGGCCGCCGATCAGCACGACGACGTCGCGGTACTGGTTGAGCACCGCACCGATCGAGCCCGCGGCAGCACCCATCGGGACCAGCGTGGTCGCCAATCCGAGGTAGAAGAAGGCGGTGCGCATCAGCAGCCGCACCCGGTCGGCGAAGGCGTAGGCGAAGAACGCGGGCACCAGCAGTGCCGAGCAGGGACTCAGCAGGGACAGCACGCCGCCCAGGAACGCGCCCAGGTACCCGATGTTCATGCTTTTTCCTTCTCTTCTTCGATCACCTTGATGAACTGCTGCAGGGGCTGCGCGCCCAGGATCGCTTGTCCGTTGATCACGAACGTGGGCGTGCTCGACACGCCGATCTGCTCACCCTCGCGAAGATCGCGATCGATGGCCTGCATGACCTCGGGACTGTTGCGGGTGGCGTTGAACTGCTCCATGTTCGGGATGCCGGCCTCGCGGGCCACTTCCTGGATCCGCTCGTCGGGGAAGTCGGGGTGGCCCTGGCCCGCCTGCACGCCGATCTCGTAGGCCGCGTCGTGGAACTGCCAGAACTTGCCCTGTTCGGCAGCGGCGCGGCCGGCCTTGGCCATCGCGTAGGACTGCTGGCCGAAGATGGGGAAGTCGCGCCACTCGATGCGCAGCGTCCCGCTGTCGACGTAGCGCTTGATCAGCTCCGGTTCGATGTCGGTGGCGGCTTTCGCGCAGTACGGGCAGCGGAAGTCCTCGTACTTGATCATCACCACGGGTGCGTCGGCGCGGCCCCGTGCCATGGGATCGCCCGGTTCGCGCCGCTGCAGGGATTCGAGCCCCCCGGAGGATTCCGAGCTCTGGGACTGGGCTTGTTGCTGCGAGCCGGCCCGCTGGCCGGATTCCCCTCCAACAAAAGCGCCCCAGACCAGTGCCACGACGGCCACCACGCCCACCGCGGCGAACACCCACGCGATCCAGGTCGATCGCTTTCCGCTCACCGACGCCATATCCCTCGCTCCTCACGGCTGCAGACGACTTCGCTGGAGGTTTCAGCGTAACTACTATAAAGCGTAGTAGAAGCCGTCGCGTCGCCGTGCGAGCCCCGCGGGAGAGATGGGCAACCATGCGCAGCGGGGCGCACGCCGGTGGTCGACCACGTCGCCACCCGCCGTCGACGCAGCCGACGCGGGAGCGTGACCGGTCTCACCCTGAATCCGGTCTTCACGTGCCGGGCGAGGTTCCGCGGCAGGGCTCTCCGGGCAGGGCCGCGGAAGCGGTCCTGCCCGGAATGCTCATCGACCTGCGCGCCCGCACCGCCCGCGCACCGCGGATCAGGCCCGGTCCAGCTCGGTGCGAGCCGCGTGCCCGGTGACGGAAACGGGATCCCGACGGCGGGCGTAGCGGCCCGCGGTGAACAGCGCCAGCAGGCACGCCGCCAGCGCCGCCGACGTGGTGATCCCGAAAGCCGCCGTCGCACCGTGCACATCGGACAACTGGCCGGACAGCGAGGAGCCGACCGCGTAGCCCGCGACGACACCGCTGTTGAGCACACCCATCGCCGTGGCCAGCCGCTCGGCGGGGACGACCCGCTCGGCCAGGCTGAACACCGTGATCATGTACGGACCGACGGCCGCGCCGAGGAGCGGCAGGAACCCTGCCAGCGAGCCCGTGCTGTTGGCGAGCAGCACCACCGGGATCGAGAGGACCAGCATCGCCGCGGTCGTGGCCCGCAACCGCGCCGGCAGGTCGAAACGCCCGGGCAGGGCGGCTGTTCCGAGCCCCGCGAGCGCGCTGGTCAATCCCATCGTCGCGTAGAGCGCACCGGCCAGTCCCGGGTGGCCGGCTTCTCCGGCCAGCGCGGTCGTCCCGGTCTGCACGCTGCTGAAGATCACGCCCTGCAGCACCATGGCCGCCAGCAGCGCCAACAGCAACGGGCCGACCGTTCGCCGCCTCTCGCCCCGCCCGATTCCGCCGGCGGGGCGGGCGTGGTCCACCCGACCCGTCGGGGCCGTTCTGTGCAGCGCGAACATCGTGCCCGCCGCACCGCCCAGGACCGCGGCGAAGGGCAACGCGGCTTCCACGCCCGCGGCGGCCCCGAACAGCCCCACCAGCGCCGGTCCGACGACGAAACCGAGCTCGTCGAGCGCTCCCTCCAAGGAGAACGCGGTGCTCGTGGCGGCGGCGGGACGTTCGTGCCGCCGCACGAGGTGGATCCAGCGGGTGCGGGACAGCGGTCCGACCGGGGGGATGGTCAGTCCGGCGAGCAACGCGGCAACGGCGCACAGCCACAGCGCGGCACCGTGCACCGCGAGGAGGGGGAGCACGACCAGCAGTGCGGCGTTGACCAGGGCAGCCGTGGTGACCACCGCGCGTTGTCCGTGCCGATCGGTGAGCCGTCCGATCAGCGCGCTGCCGACGGCCTGTCCGATCGCCAGCGCAGCCGAGGCCAGTCCGGCGGCGCCGAGACTGCCCTGGGTGGTGCTGATCAGCAGCAGCACCCCCATCGGCGCCATGGTTTGCGGCATTCGGGCCAGGAACGAGGCCAGCGGCAGCACGGGGCCGCACAAGGTGAACAAGTTTCGATACGAGACGCGCTCCGGCACGACGCCTCACTTTTCTCGCGTGCCCGCCCACCCCCGGCACGCTCGTGCCCGATGCAAGTGCTGTGCAGGAAACGGCGACCAGGACCGTCGAGGCCGGTCGCGCGGGCGGTCATCCCGCCCGATCACCGACCAGGGTACTCCAGCGCTGGCAGGGATCGGAACCGGGGCGCACCGCAGGCCGGTGCTCGACTCACCGAGGTGGCCTCGGCCAGATCGGCGGTGGGTGCGCGGCCGGGAGGGGAGCGCGGGGAGCCCCGCGCGGCGACGCGCCCGGACGCAGCTCAGCGCTCTGCGCGACCGCGGGATGCGGCCCGACTCGTCCCTTCGGCGCAGTCGAAACCCTCAGCGATTCTGCGTGCCGGGTTTTGTGGTCGAGCTTCTCCGCGCTGGGTAGTTGCGGCGTTGTGCGGTGGTTTCGCCTGTCCGGATCCGCGCGACCGGACACCCCGGATTCCTGTGGTGTGCATCCGCACCGCTGGCTCGGAGCGGAGCTTCCGCCTCGATCAGGGCGCGGTGTCGTTGGGTGGCTTGTCGAGGAGTTGTTCGGCGGCGTCGACGATGTGTTCTCGGAGCGCGTCATCGGCGCGTGAGCGGTCCCCGCTGCGCAACTCGTCGAGCAGCTGTTCGTGCTCTTCGGCGATGGAGTGCAGGCGGTGCTGCGGTCGTCCGAGGATGTGGAACTGCATGCGGATGCGGGATTCGATGCCGGACCAGATGTGGGTGGCGTGCACCGAGTGCGCCTCGCTGATCAGCGTTCGGTGGAAGCGCACGTCGGTCTCGGTCACGGCGCGGAGGTCGCCGTGGTCGGCGGCTGAGCGCATGGCGCGCACGATCTCGGCGAGCCCGTCCCAGAAGGCGGTGGCGGCGTGCGCGCTCGCGTGGCGGGCGGCGTGCTGTTCGAGTTGGAGGCGGACGGGGAGGAGGACTCCGCGAAGCTCGTGGGCGTCGACCTCCGTGACGAACGAGCCGCGGTTGGGGTAGTGGACGACCAAGCCTTCGCTCTCGAGCTGGCGGAGAGCTTCGCGGACCGGGGCGGCGCTGGTCGCGAACTCGGCGCGCAGCTGGTCCTGCCCGAGCCGCGATCCCGCCGGCAAGCGACCCTCGACGATCGCCTCCCGCAGGGAGTCGACGACGAAACCTCTGGTCGAACGGGCGGCGCTGGCCGTGCTGTGCACCACGATCCTCCTCGGCTGCTTGTCGGTGAGTGTACGCGCTGGACCAGCGTATTGCCGATTATCGATAATCAGCATACAGTGGTGCCCTGTGCGTGACAGCTGAGGGAGGACGTGCTGTGCAGATCCGTGACATCCGGGCTGTGGGACTGCGCGGAGCCACGCCGCCGGGCGGGTGGTCCGCCGAGCTCGAGCCGGACGACGTCGTGCACACGCTGCTCGCTGTGCACGCGGACGAGGGGCTGGTGGGTGTGGGCAGCGTTTTCACCCACGATCAGCTGGTGAAGGCTTCCCTCGAGGTCTTGTGGCCGCTGCTCGAGGGGCAGAGCGTCCTCGAACCGGAGCGGCTGACCGAGCGGTTGCACCAGCACACCTTCTGGTCGGGTCGCGGGGGAGCGCTCACGCACTCGATCAGCGGGATCGATCTGGCGGTGTGGGACTTGTTCGGCCAGATCACGGGTCAGCCCGTGGGACGGTTGCTCGGAGGGCGCCACCGCGAGCGCGTGTTGCCGTACGCCTCGGTGCTCGCCGACGAGCCGGGCCCGCTGAAGCACACCCTGAGCGACTTGGTCGACCAGGGCTTTCGGGCCTTCAAGATCGGTTGGGGACCGATCGGCCGGGGAAGCGCTCGCCAGGACGAGCGGGTCGTCGCCGCGGCTCGGGAGGCGATCGGGGACCAGCGCCTGCTGGCCGTGGACGCGGGCGGCAGCGACGCCTTCTGGCGGGGGGATTACAAGTGGGCGCTGCGGACGGCGTCGATGCTCGATCACTACGAGGTGGCGTGGTTCGAGGAACCGCTGCGCCCGGACGCGGTCGAGGAGTTCGCGGCTCTGCGTCACCGCGCTCCGGTTCCGATCGCCGGCGGCGAGGTCCTCACGCGCCGTCAGGCGTTCCGCCCGTACCTGCAGGCCGGTTGCTTCGACATCGTCCAACCCGATGTCACCAAGGTGGGCGGTCTCAGCGAGAGCCGACGCGTGGGCTGGCTCGCCGAGGAGAACGGCTCTCGGCTGATTCCGCACGGTTGGAACACCGCGGTGGGGTTGGCGGCCGATCTCCAGCTGGCCTCGGCACTGGCCGACACCGACCTCGTGGAGTACAAGACAGGTTCGGCCTACGTGGACGGACTCACCACCGAACCGTTCCGGCTCGATGCCGAGGGGATGCTGGAGATCCCCGCGGGTCCGGGGATCGGCATCACGCTCGACCCGGACCAGGTCGCGCACCACACGCGAGGCGAGGTTCTGCTCGCGGCCTGATCGGGGGACAGCACGCGCCAGTGGCTGCCGGGTGGGGACGGACGGATGGAGAGCGGGATGAGCGAACCCTTCATCGTGATCACCGGTGGGGGATCGGGCATTGGTCGAGCTGTCGCTCTGCTGCTCGCGAGTTCGCAGGTGCCCGTTGCCGTCGTCGACAAGGACGAAGCAGCGGCTGCGGAGGTGGCTGCCTCGGCCCGGGAGGCTGGAGCGCCTGCGGCGACAGCCCGGCCCTGCGATGTGACTGATGAGAGCCAGCTCAACCAGGCGGTAGATATCGCGGTGGGGGAGAACGATGCACCTCCGCGCGGGTTGGTGGCAGCAGCGGGCCTGGACATCAGCGGTCGGGTGCACCGTTTGGACTCCGCGGACTGGCGACGCGTGCTCGAGGTCAACCTCACCGGGTCGTTCCTGGCGGCGCAGGCCGTTCTGCGGCACCTCGTCGCCACCGGGACACCAGGCTCTCTCGTGCTGTGCTCGTCCCCGGCCGCCCAAGTGGCCTTCGCCGCTGGCGGCGCGAACGCCTACGCCGCCAGCAAAGGCGGTGTCTCCGCCCTGGTCCGCACGCTCGCGGTCGACTACGCGGCGTACGGCATCCGCGCGAACGCGATCGTCCCCGGAGCCACGGAAACTCCCCTGATGTGGACGGGCACGCCCGAGGCTGAGCGCGAGCGGCTCCGCACTGCGATCCGCAGCGAGATCCCCCTCGGCCGGCTCGCCGATCCGGAGGAGCCCGCACGCGCGGCGGCGTGGCTCCTGGGCCCGGAGGCCTCCTACGTCACCGGTAGCCATCTGGTCTGCGACGGGGGCGTGCTGGCGAAGGGCTCGATCAGCTTCTGACCGCTGAGGTGATCCCGGCGCTGCTCCCGCGGTTCGGAGGCTCGGTGCGGGACATCGCGCTCGGCGGGCGAGGTGTCCGCAGCGCAGCGCTGCCGACCGAGCCGTTGCCGCGCACCGGGGCTTGATCGGAGAGCTCGGGACACCGGATGCTGGTGGCACCGCAGCGCCGTCGGAGGAGGATCCCGTGCAGATCGGTTCCGTGGACGTGTTCGCCTACCCCGTCCGCTACGCCCACGGCGAGTACGTGATGTCCGGCGGGCGCGCGGCGTCCGCCCAGGACGGCACGTTGGTTCGCCTGCGCACCGAGGACGGTCTCGAGGGGTGGGGCGAGGCGACCCCGCTCGGGGCGACCTACCTGCCGATGTTCGCGGGCGGCGTGCGCGCCGCGTTGCAGCACCTGGCTCCGGTGCTGCTCGGTGCCGATCCGACGAACCTGGCCAGGGTCAACGCCGCGATGGACGAGGCCCTGGCGGGCCACGAGTCCGCGAAGAGCGCGGTGGACGTTGCCTGCTGGGACGTGCTGGGCCAGTCGGTGGGGCGGCCCGTGGTGGATCTGCTCGGCGGGCGCTTGCAGGAGGACTTCCCCCTCTACGAGGCCGTTCCGCTGGGCTCGCCCGGGTCCATGGCGGAGTTCGCGGCCGCCCGCACGTCCGCCGGGATCACGCGGTTCCAGCTCAAGGTGGGCAACGAGCCGACCGACGACGTCGCGCGCACCCGGGCGACCCGCGAAGCGGCCGGCGAGGACGCGGTCATCATCGCCGATGCGAACACGGGCTGGAGCCTGCTCGAGGCCCGGCGGGCGCTCCGCGGGTTGGGCGAGCTCGACGTGCTGGTGGAGCAGCCCTGCCGGACGACCGAGGACTGCGCCCTGGTGCACCGGGGCTCCGCGGTGCCGCTGGTCCTCGACGAGTCCGTGCTGGGGGTGCGCGATCTCCACGCGGCGAAGTTCGAGGCCGGTGCTGTCGCGGTCAACGTGAAGATCGGCAGGATCGGCGGGTTGACCAGGGCCGCGTGCCTCCGCGACGCGGCCGAGGAGCTCGGTCTGGCGCTGTGCCTGGAAGACACGTGGGGCGGTGACGTCGCCACCGCTGCGGTCAGCCACCTCGCCGCCGGCACCCGCACCGAGAACCTGCTGCACGCCTCCTTCTACAACGACTGGACCGACGGCCACGTCGCCGGCCACGAGCCCCGCTCCGACCGCGGTCGCGGAGCTGCCCCCACCGCGCCCGGGCTCGGCATCCAGGTGGATCCGGACCTGGCCGGCGAGCTCCTGTTCTCCGCCCACGCGTGAGCACCGGTGTGCACACCGGACCCTGAGCCGCCGAAATCGGTGCGCAGGAAGCACTTCCGGATGAAATCGGCGCCAGTTCCGGCCCCCGCCGCACGCTCCCGGGGTACGGTCGTGCACCTGCGCAGCAATGCAGAACGCCTGCGGAGGGTGCTCGTATGTCGGTCGCGCGTCCGTTCCTCTTCATCGCGCACAACCGCGGTGTGCGGGCGTGGGCGCTGATGGTCGCGTTGAGCGCGGTCATGATCGCGACGCTGGCCCTCACGGGCGACGACGTGCTGCAACCGGCGGCGTTCCTCATCGGTGCCGCCGCAGGCCCGGTCGGCCTCCTCGTGGCGACGCACCGCCGCACCGAGGTGCTCAACAGCGTTCCCGCCGGGACGATGCTGCTGACGATGGTGGTCGGTGGTGCATTCGCGCTGCTCGTCGGCGGGGTCTTCGACACCCTCCTCATCACTCGCGTGAACTCGTGGAAGATCCTCTACGTCGGGCCGATCGAGGAGATCGCCAAGCTGATCCTCCCCGTCGCGCTCGCGCTGACCGGCCGATACCTGACCAAGCTCTCCGGAGTGGCGCTCGGCATGGCCGCGGCGACCGGATTCGCCGTGCTGGAGTCGATGGGATACGCCTACGGTGCGCTCAACGCACCCGGGGGCCTCGCGGGTGCCGAAACCGACCTCATCATGCGCGGGTTGACCGATCCGTTCACCCACCAGATCTGGACCGGCGCCGCCTGCGCGGTCATGTTCGCCGCCTGGCAACGACGTGGCCGAGTGTCGTTGAGCTGGTCCGTCGTGGCGATCCTCGCGACGGTGATGGCCCTGCACTCGGTGTTCGACCTGATGCAGATGTCCCTGCCGCTTCCCCCGCTGGTCACGTTTCCGCTGACGCTCCTCGTCATGATTCCCGCGCTGGTGCTCTTCCTCCGGGTCACCCGCGACCTCACCACCACCCGCCCCGGCCGTGTCCCGGAGCAGCGCAGCGCGCCGGGCGCAGGGTCCGAACCGACCGAGGCCCCCACCGAATCGGCACCGAGGGGAGAACCGCAGTAGGCCGCTTCGGGAGAGCCTGCTCTGCGGCAGCCCGCGCGGGGTCGTGCTCACCACAGGAGCCGCAGCGTCCCACCGGTCGACGGTGCATCCGACCCGGTCTTGCGGTTTTCCTCCCAACGCTGAGTTGCGGAGCCGGAGCGAGCGGGCGTGCCGCACCTTCCGAGGGGCGCGGCACGCCGCGCCGCGTTCGCGGTGTCACGCGGCGGTGTCACGGCAGCTGGTAGACGCGGCCCGTCTCCGCCCTTTCGATCGACCGGACGTAGGCGTTGGCGACGTTCCGGACGGGGACGGGCTCTTCACCGGGGAAGAGGTGCCCGACCTTCTCCATCGACTCGGCGAAGACGGTGGGGCTGACGGCGTTGACGCGCTGCGGGGCGATCTCGAGCGCGGCGGCGCGGACGAACGCTTCGACCGCGCCGTTGGCGGCGGACGCGGCCGAGCTCGTCACGACCGGTTCCTTGGCGAGCACCCCTGTGATCAGGGTGAAGGATCCCCGCTCCGGGAGGGCCGCGATGCCGCGCCGCACGAGTTCGATCTGGCCCAGCGCCTTGTCCATGAGGCTTTCGCGGTAGTCCTCGTGGCTGAGCGACCGGACGCGGTCGTAGACGACGTGGCCCGCGGCGCACGCCACGGCGTCGACGGGCCCGACGGTGTCGTAGAGCCGCGAGATCGACCCGGCGTCGCTGATGTCCACCGGGTGCGCCTGGTGCGAGCGGCTCGCCTCGACCACCTCGTGCCCGCGCTCCTGCAACACCGCTTGCACCGCGCTGCCGAGTCGGCCGGTGTTGCCGATGAGAAGGATCCGCATTGTCGAACCACCTGGTTTGTTGGACGTCTGTGTGACCACGGCGCGCACCACGGCCGGGTGCGGGCGCCGTGCGGGTTGTGCTTCGCGCTGTCCGCGGACAGCGGTGGGCTGGTCCGGTCTGGCGCGGCCGCGCGCACGGCTCGTGCGCACGAGCTCGCAGACCGATCGATGATCACCGCATTGCGGCTTGATTGTCAAACAATCTGTGCGGGATGGCACCCCGACGACGCGCGGGGAGCGCGGCGAACGGGCGAGCGCGGCAGCAGGGGAGGCCGCACCGCGCGGTGCGGCCTCCGGAGAAACCGGCGTGCCGGTCCGGTGCGGGCTCAGTCCGCGGTGAAGACGAGGTCGTGCCAGCCCTTGCGGCTTTCGCCGGCGATGTCCGACATCACGTGCTTGACGTTGGTGTACTCCTCGAACGAGTAGGCGGACATGTCCTTGCCGAAGCCCGAGGACCGGTACCCGCCGTGGGGCATCTCGCTGATGATCGGGATGTGGTCGTTGATCCACACGCATCCCGCGCGGATCTCGCGGCTGGCCCGCTGGGTGCGGAACACGTCCCGGGACCACGCGGAGGCGGCGAGTCCGTAGGGAGTGTCGTTGGCCAGCGCGAGCCCTTCGTCGTCGGTGTCGAAGGGCAGGCACACCAGCACGGGGCCGAAGACTTCCCGCTGGACGATCTCGGAGCCCTGCGCGGCACCGGTGATCAGCGTCGGTTCGTAGTAAGCCCCGGACTCCGGCATGTCGGCCGGGACGTTCCCGCCGCGCACGACCTTGGCGCCGGCGCCGCGCGCGCGGTCGACCATGGCGGCGACCCGGTCGCGGTGCTCGAGCGAGATGAGCGAGCCCATGTCGGTGGCCGGGTCGTCCGCCGGTCCGAGCCGGACCTCGTCCATCAGCTCCGCGACGCGCTGCGCGAACGCGTCGAACAGCGGGCGCTGCACGTAGGCCCGGGTGGCCGCGGTGCAGTCCTGGCCGGTGTTGATGAGCGCGCCGGCCACGGCCCCCCGCGCGGCGGCTTCCAGGTCGGCGTCGTCGAAGACGAGGAACGGTGCCTTGCCACCGAGTTCGAGGTGGACGCGCTTCACGCCCCCCGCTGCTGCGGCGGCGACCTGGCGGCCCGCGGTCGTCGAACCGGTGAAGGAGACCATGGACACGTCGTCGTGCTCGACGAGCGCTCGCCCCGCGGTCTCGCCGCAGCCGGTGACGATGTTGACGACACCCGCGGGAATGCCCGCTTCGCAGGCGGTCTCGGCGAACACGAGCGCGCTCAGCGGCGTCAGCTCGGACGGCTTGAGCACGATCGCGTTGCCGGCGGCGACGGCGGGCAGCACCTTCCACGCGGCCATCTGCAGCGGGTAGTTCCACGGCGCGATCGCACCGACGACGCCGACCGGTTCCCGCCTGATGGTCGAGGTGTGCTCACCGGAGTACTCGGCGGCCGCCTTGCCCTCGAGGTTGCGGGCGGCGCCGGCGAAGAACGCGATGTTGTCGATCACGCCCGGTACGTCGAAGCCCTCGGCGAGCTTGATCGGCTTGCCGCCGTTGCGGCTCTCGGTGGCCGCGAGTTCGCCGCTGCGCTGCTGCATGAGCTCCGCCCAGCGCAGCATCGCGGTCGAGCGCTCACCGGGCGGCGTGGCGGCCCAGCCGGTGAACGCCCGGTGAGCGGCGGCGACCGCGTCGTCCACGTCGTCAGCGGTGGCGGCCGCTCCGGTGCTGATGACCTCGCCGGTCGACGGGTCGGTGATCGGCAACGCGTCGCCGCGGCCTTCGCGGTGCTCTCCGGCGATGAACTGGAGCCCTCGTGGACTCATCCGTCCTCCAAGATTCGCTGTTCGGGCAGGTGGGCGGCGGTGGGAGCAGCGGTCTCGGGCCCCCACAGGTCCCCCAGGGTGTAGCCCTCGGGGAAGGGGTCCTCGTCGTCGAGGACGTGCTGGGAGAACCCGGTGATCCAGCCCCGCCCGCTCACGCTCGGCGACACCGCCGCGTACGGCCCGACGTCGGTGGTGTCGAGCAGGGTTCCGGTGAACGTCGTGCCGAGCAGGCTCTCGTGGACGAAGGGGCTGCCCAGCGCGAGCTCCCCGCGCGCGTGCAGGGCCGCCATGCGGCCGCAGGTCCCCGTTCCGCACGGGAGCGGTCCAGCGATCCGGTCCAGGTCCGCGGGTCGGTCACGTCGACCTCCCCGCTGGGCAGGACCACGGTGTTGCGGCCCGAGACACCGGGGGTCGGCGATCCCCCGTGGATCATGGCCAGCGCGACGTGGTCGAGGTCGGGGTGGTGCGGGTGGCTGACCGGGAACTGCTGCTGCGCGGCAGTGCGCAGCACGGCGCCGACCCGCGTGAGCTCCTTGGCCGCGGCGGGAACGAGCTCCACCCCGAGGTCCGCCGCTCTGGCCTGCACGAAGAACTGCCCGCCGAAGACGATGTCCACCGGGACCTGCCCGTGCTCGGGGAGGTCGAGCACGTGGCCGAGCGCCACGGCGAAAGCGGGTGCGTTGCGGAAGGTGACGCGCGTGACCTTGCCGCGGGCGACCTCCGCGTGGATCCGGACGAGACCGACCGCGGTGTCCGCGACGAGCTCGGTGGCCGGTTCCTCGACCGGGAGGGCCCCGGTCTCCAGCAGCGCCGTCACCGCGCAGATGAGGTTGCTGCCGGACATCGGCCGGAAACCGCCCTGCTCGAGCACGACCAGGCCGAAGTCCGCGGCGGGGTCGGCGGGCGGCAGGACCAGGACGCCGCACAGACCCGGGTAGCCGCGGGGTTCGCGCAGCAGGCGCAGGCGCAGCGCGTCGAGGTGCTCGCGGCAGTACTGCAGCCGTTCGGCCGTGGTCGCGCCTTTGACGTGCAGGTGGCTGCCGATCACCACGCGTCCCGGCTCGCCTTCGGCGTGCACGTCGACGGTGTGGAGGATCTGCCTCGGGATCACGGTGCGCCTCCTAGTTCCCGGTCACGGTCGCACCGGCCTGGCGCAGGAGCTGCCGGAGCTCCTCGCGGTACTGCGGTGCCAGCGGCAGCGCGGGGCGCCGCATCGGTCCCGCGTCCTGCCCGACGAGCTCGACGCCCGTCTTGACCGCGCAGGCGTAGTTGTGCGATTCGAGGAACTGGCAGATCGGGAAGATCCTGGACCACAGCGCACGAGCGGCCGCGAGGTCACCGCGCACCGCCAGCGCGTCGTAGAACTCCGCGCAGAGCTGGGGGATCACGCTCGCGGTTCCCCAGACGCTCGCCTTCGCACCGACGGCGAGTCCGTGGAACGACAGCGTGTCGAAGCCGTTGAGGGCGGTGATGTCGTCCGCGTGGTTGTGCAGGACGTCGGTGAACTTCGGCGCGTCGCCTCCGGTGTCCTTGAACGAGGTGACCCCGGTTCTGCGGCCCAGCTCGCCGAGCTGCTCCGCGCTGAGGTGGACACCGGTGGCCGCGGGGATGTTGTAGTACATGATCGGCACGTCCACCGCGTCCGAAACGGCGCCGTAGTGCGCGAGGAGCTCCTCCCAGGACGGGGCGTCGTAGAACGGGGGGACGACCATCACGGCGTCCGCCCCGGCCCGGCTGGCGTGGCGGCTCAGCTCCACGGTCTCGGCCGTGCTCAGCGCGCCGGTGCCGGCGACCACGGGCACGCGGCCTCCGGCGGCGTCGACGTAGAGCTCGGTGACCTGCTTGCGCTCGTTCGTGCTCAGCGTCGTGAACTCGCCGGTGCTGCCTCCGGGGACGAGGCCGTTGATCCCCCCGGCGAGGACGTGCTCGGTCTGCTTCTCGACACCCTTGGCGTCCACTTCGGACGCGTCCGCGGTGAACGGGGTCGCGACCGCGGCGAGGATTCCCGTGAATTCGGTGCTCATGGTCCTTCTCCTTCGGTGGTGGGACCGTCGGTGCTGCGCGTCATCTGCGGCCGCGGCGAGCGGCCGGGCGGCGCCGGGCGAAGCGCTCCGGGGAGACCGCCTCCGCGACCGGGGGCTGGCTCCGGTGCGTGATGGCCCCGGTGATGAGCTCCGCCGTCGTCGGTGCCAGGGTCAGCCCCAACATGCCGTGCCCGGAGGCGATGTAGGCGTTGGTGAGGCCGTCGAGTCGCCCGATGACCGGCAGGCCGTCCGGGGCCATCGGGCGCAGCCCGGCCCACGGCTCGGCCCTGCCGGGCGGGTCGTTCCAGTCGGCGAACGCCTCGGCCGCGGCGCGTTCGACGGCCCGCACGCGGGGGGTGCTGATCCGCTCGTCCAGCCCGCCGAACTCCATGGTCCCGGCGATCCGCAGCATCCCGTTCAGCGGCGTCACGGCCACGCGGGCGTCCTCCAGGGTCAGGGCGCTGCGCAACCGGATCGGGTTGGGGGAGTAGTCGATGCTGTAGCCCTTGCCCGGTCGGATGGGCACGGGGGAGCCCAGGCGCTTGGACAGCGGTCCGCTCCAGGCGCCGGCGGCGAGCAGCAGCGCCTCGCCGGTGACCTCGCCGGTATCGGTCACCACCCCGGTGACGGTGTCGCCGGTGCGCAGGAACCGCTGCACATCGGTGTTCTCGCGGATTTCGACCCCGAGCTCGCGGCAGCGCTTGACCAGTCCGCTCGTGAGCGAGTCGGGCTCGACCTGCCGGTCGTCGGGGAAGTGCAGCCCGTGGCGGATCCGGGACGACAGCGCGGGTTCCCGGTTCTGGACCTCGTCGCCGTCGAGCCGTTCCGGGTGCATGCCGAAGCTCTCGAAGACGTCCAGGGAACCGAGCTGCTCCCGGTAGCGCTGCTCGGTCTCGAACGCCAGCAGCACCCCGGCCTGGTGCATCTCGAAGTCGATCCCGTCGGCGGCGTAGTCGTCGAGCAGGTCGACCGCATCGGCGGCCAGCCGGAGGTGCGTGTGCAACCCGGTCCTGAAGTCGCGTTCGTTGCAGTGGCGCGCCATGGCCACCATGAACTTGACGAAGTCCGGTGCCGGCGACGGTCTGATCCACAGCGGACTGTCGGGTTTGAGCAACCAGCGCAGTGACTGCAGGATGACGCCCGGGGCCGGGACGGGGCCGCTCTCGGCCAGTGCGATCTTCGCGGCGTTGCCGTGCGACGCCGCGGATCCGGCGGTCCGCGCTTCGAGGACGACGACTTCGCAGCCGGCTTTCGCCAGCCGGTAGGCGCTGGCGAGACCGACGACACCGCCCCCGACGACAACGATCCGCATGACGGTTCGACCTCCTGAGCTGGGTGGGGAAAGATCCGTTGCGGCAACGGGGTGAGCAATCCCCGAGCTGGTGAAGATTGTCAAACAATCTGCACCGTGTGAGCGGTGACACTAGAGCTGTCGCGTGGTCGTGTCAATGGGAACGGACGATCCCTCCGGCTGCATCCCGACTGCATCGATGCGGTCGGGAAGTGGAGAGCGCATCGAGCAGCTCCACCGGTGCGGACGCGGACGGACCGCCCCGGCTCCGCGGGCACCGGGTTCCTGCCGCTCGAACCTCCGAGCCCGCGCACCGGCGGGTGAGCGGGGAACGGATCATTCCCCGGCGGCGCCGCCCCGCGCGCTCCGGAGCTCGCGCAGGAGCGCGGCGACGTGCAGGGACGCGCGGGATTCCGCATCCGAGAGGTCCACGCCGAGCACGGACTCGATCGTGGCGAGGCGGTTGTACAGCGCCGGTCGGCTGAGGTGCGAACGCCTCGCCAGCTCCGTCTTGTTGCCGCCGTGCCGCAGGAACTCCCCGAGAACGCCGACGAGGTCGGTGCGGTGCTCCGCGTCGTGCGCCAGCAGTGGACCGAGCTCCGCCTCGGCGAACGCGACCAGCCGGGGGTCCTCGCGGAGCAGTGACAGCACACCGCGCAGGCGCACGTCAGCGCTGCGGTGGAACAGCCGGTTGCCGGGGGTGCGCGGCTGCTGGACGGCCGCGACCTCGGCGGCGTGCGCGGACTCGTCGATCAGCGGACCGGTTCCGGCGAGCGCGGCGCCGGAACGCCCCACGCCGATCACCCAGGACGACCCGTCGCCTTCCGCGGCGATCCCCTCGTGCACCGCCGGGGCGAACCGGTGCAGCACCCGGTCCTCGTCCTCGGCGGCGAGGCCGAGCACGGCCGTGACCGTGCCCGGCCGGGTGGAGGCGACCAGCCCCGGCTGGCCCGTCCTGCGCAGGTGGGCGGCAACGACGTCCCGCACGCGGGCGGCCGGGTCGCTGCCCGGTGCGCCGGCCTCGCCGCGGGGTTCGGCGGGCCGGCCACCGCTGGGGATGAGCGTGAGCGGGAGGTAGGGGCCGCGGGGCGTGAGACCGGCCGCGGAGGCGCGGGCGCGCAGGTCCGGACCGTCGACCGCGCGCCCGGCCAGCAGTTCCGCCAGCAGCCCGGCGTGCGTGCGGTGCTCCTCACCGCGCCGTTCCCGCTCGATCAGGCGGGCGACGGTCAACGCCTGGGCGGTTCGCTCGAGCACCGTCAGCGCCGCGTCGTCCTCCAGCGTTCCGCCGAGCATGACGAGCCTGCCCCACGGGCTGCGGCGGGGCCCCACCAGCGCAGCGGTCCAGCGCTCGTTGCCGAACGGCATGCTGGTGCCGTCACCGGCTGCGCGTGAGCGCCGTTCCCACTGGTCGAGGACCTGGGCGGCCGGTGCGGCGCCGAGCTCGTACGCGATCACGCGGTGCCCGAGGTCCTCCAGCACCAGCGGCGCCCCCGCCAGGAGCTGTCCCTGGTGGAGGATCTCCTCGGCGCCGGAGGCCTCGACGGCGAGTTCCGAGAAGGTCCGGTGCACCCGCTCGGAGAAGCTCAGCCGCTCGACCTGCTCGTCGACGATCCGCGCGTGCACCGCCTCGGTGAGCGCGACGAACCGCAGCGGGCGGTGGAGCACCACGAGCGGGAACCCCAGTCGGCGCGCGGTGCGGACGAGGCCGCGCGGGGGCTGCTCGAACCGCCGCCCGAGCTCGAGCACGAGCCCCGCCGCGCCCGCGCGGTCGAGGTTCTCCAGGTAGTCGTGCTGCTCCTTCTCGGTGCGGCCGATCCCGATGCCGGTGGTCAGGATCAGCTCGCCGCCCTTGAGCAGCGCCGACAGGTCGTCCAGCTCGCTGACGTGGACCCAGCGGACCGCGCGATCGGCGGTGGCGGGGGAGAGGAGCTCCGGCACCGCCTCCTGGACGAGGGGCAGGGCGAGGATGTCGCCCACGGTCAGCTGCCGCACCATGCGCGCGATCCTACTGACGAGTTGTCAGGAAGCGCCAGTGAAGGGTGACGCTTCGTCAGTTGTCGGCCGGTCGTGGTGAACCCGACGATGAACCGCAATCGTCGACAGTGAGGAGCCCCATGACATCCGACAGCTCGAGCCTGCCCGCACTGCCGCACTGGGTGGACAACAAGCCGTGGGAGGGCGTCGGCCCCCGCAGCGGCGAGGTCTTCGACCCGGCGACCGGCACGGCGCGACGGCACGTGCGCCTGGCCGACCCCGCCGACGTGAACACCGTCGTCGATGCGGCGCGGGCCGCCTTCCCCGGGTGGCGCGACACCTCCCTCACCCGGCGCACGCAGGTCCTCTTCCGGTTCCGCGAGCTCCTCGCCGAGCGCAAGGGCGAACTGGCCGAGATCATCACCGCCGAGCACGGCAAGGTGCTCGACGACGCGCTCGGGGAGATCACCCGGGGGCTGGAGGTCGTGGAATTCGCCTGCGGGCTGGGGCACCTGCTCAAGGGCGAGATGACCGACAACGCCTCCACCGGTGTGGACGTGCACTCGCTGCGCCAGCCGCTGGGGCCGGTCGCCGTCATCAGTCCGTTCAACTTCCCGGCCATGGTGCCGATGTGGTTCTTCCCGCTCGCGATCGCGGCGGGCAACACCGTCGTGCTCAAGCCGAGCGAGAAGGACCCCACGGCCGCGAACTGGTTGGCCCAGTTGTGGGCCGAGGCCGGCCTTCCGCCTGGCGTGTTCAACGTGCTGCACGGCGACGGGGAGGCGGTCGACGGACTGCTGGAGCACGCCGACACCAAGGCCGTCTCGTTCGTCGGCTCCACGCCCGTCGCGCGGTACGTGTACGAGAAGGGGACCGCCCGCGGCAAGCGCGTCCAAGCTCTCGGCGGGGCGAAGAACCACATGCTCGTGCTCCCCGACGCCGACCTGGACCAGGCGGCCGACGCGGCGGTCAACGCCGGATTCGGCTCCGCGGGCGAGCGGTGCATGGCCGTCAGCGCCCTCGTGGCGGTCGACTCGATCGCCGATGACCTCGTGGCGAAGATCCGCGGGAAGATCAGCGACCTCCGGATCGGCGACGGCCGGCGCGGCACCGACATGGGCCCGCTCGTCACCGGTGCCCACCGCGACCGGGTCGCCGGCTACGTGCAGGCGGGCGCCGACGAGGGGGCCTCGCTCGTCGTCGACGGGCGCGAGGTCACCGCGGAAGGCGCGGGCGAGGGCTTCTGGTTGGGCCCCACCCTGTTCGACCACGTCGCACCGAGCATGTCGATCTACACCGACGAGATCTTCGGGCCGGTGCTGTCGGTGCTGCGGGTCCCCTCCTACGACGAGGCGCTGAAGCTGATCAACGACAACCCGTACGGCAACGGGGTCGCGCTGTTCACCGGCGACGGCCGCACGGCGCGGCACTTCCAGCGCGAGGTCGAGGTCGGGATGGTCGGCGTCAACGTGCCGATCCCGGTGCCCGTGGCCTACTACTCCTTCGGCGGCTGGAAGGACTCGCTGTTCGGCGACACGCACGCCTACGGCGCGGAGGGGGTGCACTTCTACACCCGCACCAAGGCCGTCACCACGCGCTGGCCCGAGTCCGGGCAGCAGCGGGTCGACCTCGGCTTCCCGCAGAACACCTGACCGCCCTCGCAGAGACAGGGATCCTCATGTCGCTCACGTCGCCACCGACCGCGCGAACCTACGAGCTCGACCGGGCCCACGTGATGCACTCGTGGTCGGCCCAGGCGGGACTGGACCCGATGGTCGTCGAACGCGCGGAAGGCGTCCACGTCTGGGACGCCGACGGGCGCTGCTACCTCGACTTCACCAGCCAGCTGGTCAACACCAACATCGGGCACCAGCACCCCGCCGTGGTGCAGGCGATCCGCTCCCAGGCCGAGCAATTGTGCACGATCTCCCCGGCCTGCGCCACCGAGCCCCGCAGCCAGGCCGCGCGGTTGATCGCCGAACGCACCCCCGAGGGCTTGGACAAGATCTTCTTCACCAACGGGGGAGCGGAAGCCGTCGAGAACGCCGTCCGGATGGCGCGCCTGCACACCGGGCGCCACAAGGTGCTCGCGCGCTACCGCTCGTACCACGGTGCCACCTCGACGGCGGTCAACCTGACCGGCGATCCGCGGCGCTGGCCCAACGAGCAGGCGGGTGCGGGCGCGGTCCACTTCTTCGGGCCCCACCCCTACCGGTCCCCGTTCCACGCGGACGACGAGGCCGCGGAGTGCCGGCGGGCGCTCGAACACCTCGAGCAGGTCATCGAGCTCGAAGGCCCTTCGACCATCGCCGCGGTCGTGCTCGAGACGATCCCCGGAACGGCGGGGATCATGCCGCCACCACCCGGCTACCTGCAGGGCGTGCGCGAGCTGTGCGACCGGTACGGCATCGTCTACGTCGCCGACGAGGTCATGGCCGGATTCGGCCGCACCGGCGCCTGGTTCGCCGTCGACCACTACGGCGTCGTCCCGGACCTGATCACCTTCGCGAAGGGGGTCAACTCCGGTTACGTGCCGCTCGGGGGCGTCGCCGTCAACGAACCGATCGCGTCCACTTTCGACGACCGCGTCTACCCCGGCGGGTTGACGTACTCGGGACATCCGCTCGCCTGCGCCGCCGCCGTCGCCGCCATCACCGCGATGGAGGACGAGGGCATCGTGGACAACGCCGCCGCCGTCGGTGAGGAGGTGCTCGGACCGGGGCTCCGCGCCCTCGCCGAACGCCACCCGTGCATCGGGGACGTCCGCGGTCTCGGCGTGTTCTGGGCCCTCGAGCTCGTCACCGACCGCGCCACGAAGGAACCGGTGGCCCCGTACGGCGGCTCCAGCCCGGTCATGAAGCGGCTCGTCGCGGAGTGCGCCGAGGCCGGACTGCTGATCCCCACGGCGCAGCACCGCGTCCACGTGGTACCGCCGTGCACCGTCACGGAACGGCATGCGCGCGAGGGACTCGCCGTCCTGGACGCGGCTCTCGACGCGGTCGACCGGAGCCTCGACGGCTGAACCTCCCCGCTGCCCCGCGTTCTCGCCACTCGACGCGGGGCGGCCCGCGCCTGCGGCGGGGCGCTGCCGGAAGCGGCAGCACTCCGCCGCAGGCGTGTTCCGGGCTGCGCGGGGCGATCCGGCGCGTGCTCGACGTTTCGCCCCGGACGGTTCCAGAATCCCGCGGAAATACCGCGTTTCGCGCTGCGCGTCGAACGCGCCCCGTCGTGCCGCGGCCCGCGGCCCGGCGAGGGAACGGATTCTTTTCCGCCCGAGGGGTGGACGTGACCGGGGCCACGTGTTGCACTCTCCCGCAAGATTGTCTGACAGTTTGACTTCCAGGTGGAAACCGGTCCACTCGTCCGCGTTCACGTCCGGCGAGGTTCGGGATCTCATCTCACCCGGCCGCCGGGCCCGGCCGCTCGGGCGGGGCTGAGCCCCCGCGGACTGCGGAACACCTCTCCGGGGGCAAGCACCTCTCCAGAGGCAGGCACCTCTCCAGAAGCAGGGACGTCTCTTCGCGCAGCGGGAGTTTCACGTGGAAGCCCTTCTCGACAGAACCTACGACATCATCTGGGAACCGCTGGTGTACGTCACGCTCCTCAGCGGTCTCGCCTACAGCATCGCCACGCGCGCGGTGCAGGTGAGGCACCTGCCGGGCATGGTCAAGTGCCTGTTCCGGCGCGCCGAATCCGAGACCGGCACCTCCCCCTTCCAGGCATTCGCCATGGCTCTGGGCGGACGTGTCGGCGTGGGCAACATCGCCGGCGTGGCCATCGCGATCGCCTCCGGCGGCCCCGGCGCGCTGTTCTGGATGATCGCCACCTCCGTCCTCGCCGCGTCCAGCGCGTTCATCGAGGCCACGCTCGGCCAGATCTACAAGGTCAAGTCCCAGGGGAGTACCGCGGCGGCATCCCCTGGTACCTCGACAAGGGGCTCGGCCTGCGGTGGCCGGCGGTCGCGGCCGCCGGCGTGGCGGTGCTGTGCTACGCGCTGCTGATCCCCGGTGTGCAGTCCTCGAGCATCGTCACCTCGCTCGAGTCCGCGTTCGGCGTGCCGACGTGGATCTCCGGACTGCTCCTGGTGACTTTCCTCGGGCTCGTCGTCTTCGGTGGTACACGGCGCATCGCCGCGTTCGCCGAGAAGGTCGTGCCCGTCATGGCCGTGTGCTACGTGGTGATCGCCCTCGCCATCGTGGTCGTGAATTTCCGGGTCGTTCCCGAGGTCGCGGGACTCGTGCTGTCCTCGGCGTTCGGAATCGACGCGGTCTTCGGCGGTTTGGTGGGAGCCGCGGTGTCCTGGGGCGTTCGGCGCTCGTTGTACTCGAACGTCGCCGGTGTCGGCGAAGGCGGCTTCGCCGGTGCCTCCGCCTCGGTCTCCCACCCGGTCAAGCAGGGACTGGTCCAGTCGTTCTCCGTGTACGTCGACACCCTGGTGGTCTGCTCGGCGACCGGTGTGATGATCCTGTCGACCGGGGCGTACAACGTCCTGCCCGAGGGGCGGCCCCCGCTCGTCGAGAACCTGCCGGGGGTGGAGCCGGGGGCCGCGTTCACGCAGACCGCCGTCGGCACGCTCATCCCGGGCGTGAACATCGGCCCCGGTTTCGTGGCGATCGCGATCCTCTTCTTCGCGTTCACCTCGCTGCTGTCGTACTTCTACTACGGCGTGACGAACATCGTGTACCTCACCGGCAGCGACCGGGGGGTCCCGGCCCGCGTCCTGCAGGTCCTCGTCCTGCTGTCGGCGTACCTCGGCACGGTGCGCAGCACCGAGCTGGTGTGGACCCTCGGCGATATCGGCTACGGGCTCATCGCGTGGTTCAACATGATCGCCATCGCCCTGCTCGTGCCGACCGCGCTCCGAGCGCTGCGGGACTACGAACGCCAGAAGAAGGAGGGGCTCGACCCCGAACGGGCCGGCATCAGGGGAGCCACCTTCTGGGATTCCCGCAGCAGGCACGCACAGCAGAGCGCAGTTGAGTGACGAATGACGAGCGGTTGGCATGCGGATTCGCTCGACGGTGCCGAAATGTTCCGACGTGCCGATGGCGCGACCACGTGCTGATCAGGATGCGCCCGTGATCGGACGAGCACCTGCGAACTTTCTTCCCGGGGCGTCCGAGGGAACCGGGAATCGTTCACGCGCAGCGAGAGCAGGAGGAAACGTGCGGCGATTCGGACGTACGACTTCCATCGTGACCGGTGCTGCCGGAGGCATCGGTTCGGCCATCAGCAGCCGGCTGGCGGCTGAGGGTTCTCATGCCGTCGTGTGCGACATCGACGGCGATGCGGCTGAACACCTCGCTGCAGATCTCGTTTCCTCCGGCCACAGCGCGGAAGCCGAGGTTTTCGACCTGCTCGACCCCGTTCAGTGCACAACCGCGGTCGAGGAGATCGTGAACCGATGTGGAAACGTGCACGCGCTCATCAACAACGCCGGTACGAACCCCCGCGGGGATCTCCTCTCACTCGCTCCCGAAGACTGGGACCTCAGCTTCTCGGTCAACGTCGACGCGCTGTTCCACATGTGCCGCGCCGTTGCGCCCGCCATGATGTCCGCTGGAGGCGGCTCCATCGTGAACACGGCCTCGCAGCGGGGACTGTCCCCCGCACCGGGCCACATCGCGTACGACGTTTCCAAAGCAGCGGTCGTGGCGTTCACCAAGAGCTTGGCCCGCGACTACGCCCCCCCACCACATCCGCGTCAACGCCGTCGCACCGGGGGAAATCCGCACACCCATGCTCGAAGACAACCTGGCCCGCACCGGCAGGAGCACTGCCGATCTCGACGCGCGGGTTCCCTTCGACCGGATCGGTCGACCGGAGGAAGTCGCTGCACTGGTGGCTTTCCTCGCTTCGGGCGAGGCGTCCTTCACGTGCGGTTCGGTAGTGGAAATCACCGGCGCGCAAGCAGTGGGATGAGCAGGCCCGCGCGGAGCTGGCGATCTCGTCGCGAACTGCGCTGTTCCGACTGCGACCGAGGAGGACGACGAGTGGACTACGGCCTTGCGGAGCGCGGTGTCTTGATAACCGGTGCGAGCGGTGGGATCGGTGCGGCGACGGTCGCAGCCTTCGCCGCTGAAGGAGCGCGAGTCGTCGTTCATTGCTTCCGGAACCGCGACCGCGCTGAGCGCCTCGCGGCCGCGACCGGTGGTCACGTGGTGCGGGGCGACCTCCGTCGCCCCGACGAGGCGGCGTCGGTCGTGGCCGATGCCGCCGCTGCGGTCGGAACCATCGACGTCTGCGTCGCCAACAGCGGTGGCTGGGAAGACGAGGACGTTCCCGTGTGGGAGATGTCCTCGGAGCGGTTCCACCGCGCGACCGAGGACAACGTGACGGCCCCGTTTCTGACGTGTCGCGAATACCTGCGCCACGTCGAAGGAACGGGGTGCGGGAACATCGTGCTGGTATCGTCCACCAGCGCGATCTTCGGGGAGGCGGGCAAAGCCGACTACGCGGCGGCGAAAGCGGCGCTGGCTTACGGCTTCGCCAGAACGCTCAAAAACGAAATCATCCGCATCGCGCCCGACGGCAGGGTCAACGTCGTCGCACCCGGCTGGACGTTGACCGATCAAGTGGGTGCCTCCCTCGATGACCGAGCAGTGCAACGCGCCACGGCCACGAGGCCCCTCAAGGAACTCGCGGCACCTGGGGATGTGGCCTCTGCGATCGTGTGGCTGGCGTCTCCCACCGCATCAGCGATGTGCTCCGGTGAGGTGCTCACTGTCGCTGGCGGCATGGAAGGTCGTCTCGTCGTGGCGGACCCGGAGGAGTTGTGAGCAGCTGCGAGGACGCCGTCGACGTTGCTTGCTGCGAATCCGCCGGTGCAGCGTCCGCTCAACCAGGAACGGCCCACCGGGCGCGCTCAGGCGCGGGGGCGGTGGGGCCGCACCGGCGTGCGGTGCGGATGACCGCGCCGCACGCTGCTACTACGATGCGGTGAAGAGTGTCAAACAATCAGCCGTTCCGGCTGCTCGATGGGAAAGGACCGAGATGCCCCAGCCTTCGTCCGCGGCCGCCTCGGAGTCCGGCGCGGCGGACCAGCAGCTCTCCCCGGCACCGATCCTGTCCCGGCGGGACAGCGTCGCCCGGGAACTGCGCCGGGCCGTCGTCCGGGGACAGCTGCGGCCGGGGGACAAGCTGACCGAGGTCAACCTGTCGACGACGTTGGCCGTCAGCCGCCCCACCGTCCGCGAAGCGCTGAGCCAGCTGACGCAGGAGGGGCTGATCGTCCAGGAGCCCTACCGCGGTTTGCACGTGGCGAGCCTGGAACCCGCCGAGATCCTCGACATCGCCCGGGCCCGCCACGCGCTGGACATGCTCGCCGTGGACTGCGTCCTCGAGGACGACAGCGGTCGTCGCATGGCCGCTGTGCAGGAGTACTGGGCGGAGTTCTCCCGGTGGGAGGTCGATCCGGACCCCCTGACCCGCCACGAGGCGCACGTGGCGTTCCACCGCGGCATCTGGGTGGCGGCCGAGAACGCGATGCTGCTGCGGATGTGGCCGGTGACCGAAGCCCACCTGACCATCGCCCTGGCCCACGACCAGGCCATCCGCTCGGATCCGGCGCGGGCCGAGCGCGTGCACCACCGCCTGATCGACGCCTTGCTGTCGCGGGACCGCTCGCGGGCCGAGGCCGCTTTCGAGGAGCACACGATCGGCAGCGCGCGCGAACTCATCGCCATCATGGAGCAGGGGCAGCGGGAGTGAGCAACGGCGCGCTGGAACGGTCCAGCCGCGACGGTCGCGGGCAGTGGTGAACGGGCGGAACCGGCTGCCCTCGTACTCCGCGCGCAGGAGGAACCCGGGCCGCGAGCTGGGGTGAACAACCAGCGCAGACGGACCCGTTCCGAGCGACCTGCGTTGAGGGCGGCATCCGTGATTGCCTACGCTGCGGGGCGGGTACCGGCGGGTTTCGCCGAGCGGGCGTCAGGGCAATTCCGCGACCGGCGGAACGACCGGCCCCGGCGAGCCCGGTGATCACCGGCAGCCGCGTCGCGCCGGTTCTGGTAAACAAACCAACGCCCCCGATGACACCTCCCGACTGGCGCAGGTGCGTCATCACCACGACAACACCGCAGGAGGAGCGCACATGCCGAGTGACGACATGCGGCTGGCAGCGCAGCAGATGGTGGCGCCCGGCAAGGGGATCCTCGCCGCCGACGAGAGCACCGGCACGATGAACAAGCGGCTCGAGGCCGAAGGCCTCGAGACCACCGAGGAGGTGCGCAGGCAGTACCGGGAGCTGATCGTGTCCACGCCGAAGCTCGGCGACTGGATCAGCAGCGTGATCCTCTTCGACGAGACGGTGCGGCAGACCTCCCAGGACGGCACCCCGCTGTACCGCATCGCGATCGACAACGGCGTGACCCCCGGCATCAAGGTCGACAGGGGCGCGAAGCCGCTCGCGGGCACCGAGGGCGAGAAGGTCACCGAGGGGCTGGACGGGCTGCGGGAGCGCCTCGAGGAGTACGCCCAGCTCGGGATGAAGTTCACCAAGTGGCGCGCCGTCCTCGACATCGGCGAGCAGCGCCCGAGTCCGCGGGCCATCCACGCCAACGCGCACGCGCTCGCCCGCTACGCCGCCCTGTCGCAGGAGGCGGGCCTGGTTCCGATGGTCGAGCCCGAGGTGCTCATGGACGGTGACCACTCCTTGGAGGCCGCCGAGGAGGCCACCACCAGCACGCTGCGGCGGGTGTTCGACGAGCTGGCCGTGCAGGGCGTCGAGCTCGAGGCGATGATCCTCAAGCCGAACATGGTCGTCGCGGGCAAGGGCCACCCCGTGCAGCCCAGCGAGGGCGAGATCGCCGACGCGACGGTGCGCGCGCTGCAGCGCACGGTGCCACCGGCGGTGCCGGGCATCGCGTTCCTCTCCGGTGGCCAGAGCGACGAGACGGCCACCGTCAACCTGAACGCGATCAACCAGCGCGGCCCGTTGCCGTGGCAGGCCACCTTCTCCTTCGGACGCGGGCTGCTCGCGCCCGCGCTGCACGAGTGGGCCGGCAAGAGCGACAACGTCCAGCCGGCGCAGGAGGCGCTGGCCCGTCGTGCGCAGCTCAACGCGGCAGCGCGGGACGGCCGCTACGAGCCCGGGCAGGAGCGGGGCTGAACCGCGGCCGGAAGCGGTCCTGGACCACCAGCCGCGCGGCGGTGATCCGCGCACCGCGCTCCGTCCGCAGGTGAGATCCGGGGTCGAGGCGTTTCCTGCGGCGCTGGTGGCTTCCGCGCTTCGGGCGGCGGAGGAGCGCAGGGCTTCGTGCGGTCCCGGGGCTCGTCCGGCGAGCCCCGGGAGGACCTCGCCGAGGCGGCGTTGCTCCGGCCCCGGCAGGCGCGGTGGCCACCCCCGGGGCGCGGCGGCGCAGCACCGTGGGGCCGGCTCGGCGGTGAGGAGTTCGGCATGAGCACGGCGACGGTCGTGGGTGCTGGGCCCAACGGGCTCGCTGCCGCCCTCGTTCTGGCGCGGGCGGGGGTGCGGGTCACGGTGCTCGAGGCCGCGACCGAAGTGGGCGGTGGCACGCGCTCCGGCGAGGCGCTCCTGCCCGGGCTGGTCCACGACCACTGCTCGGCGTTCCACCCCCTGGCCGCGGGCTCGGGCTTCCTGCGGGAACTGGGGTTGGAGCGCTACGGCCTGCAGTGGCGGCTCGCCGAGGTGGACTGCGCCCACCCGCTGGACGACGGTACCGCGGGGGTGCTGCACCGCTCCGTCGCCGAGACCGCTGCTGGTCTCGGTGCGGACGGTGCCCGCTGGTCGCGGATGTTCGCCGGACCGGCCGGCGAGTACGAGGCGTTGGCGGAGGACGTCCTCGGGCCGCTGCTGCGGGTTCCGCACCACCCGCTGCGCCTCGCGCGCTTCGGGGCCCGGGCGGTGCTGCCGGCTTCGGTGCTGGCGGGGGTGTTCGCGGGGGAGGCGGCGCGGGCCCTGTTCGGCGGGGTGGCGGCGCACGCGTTGCACCCGTTGCACCGGCCGCTGAGCTCCAGCATCGGGCTGGGAATCCTCGCGGCCGGGCACCGGCACGGCTGGGCGGTCGCCGCCGGGGGGTCGCGGTCGATCGCGGAGGCGATGGCGGGGTTGCTGCTCGACCTGGGCGGCAGGATCGAGACCGGTGTGCGTGTGCGCTCGGCCTCCGACCTGCCGGCGGGGGAGGTGACGGTGTTCGACCTCGCCCCCACGGCGGTGGCCGACATCCTGGGGGAGCGGTTGCCGCCGCGCGTGGCGCGGGCGTATCGGCGGTTCCGCTACGGCCCGGGAGCGTTCAAGGTGGACTTCGCGGTCGAGGGGGGTGTGCCGTGGACGGCCGAGCCGGCCCGGCGGGCGGGCACCGTGCACGTCGGTGGCACCTTCGCCGAGGTGGCCGCGGCGGAACGCGCCGTGCACGCGGGCAGGATGCCGCAGCGCCCGTTCGTGCTGGTCGGCCAGCAGTACCTGGCCGATCCGCAGCGGTCGGTGGGAACCGTGCATCCGGTGTGGAGCTACGCGCACGTCCCCAACGGCTACACCGGTGACGCGACCGGTGCGGTCATCGCGCAGATCGAGCGCTTCGCCCCCGGTTTCCGGGAGCGGATCGTGGGCAGCGCGGTGCGCACGCCGCGCGGGTTCGCCGCGGACAACCCGAACTACGTCGGCGGCAACATCATGACCGGGGCGAAGAACGTCCCCCAGCTCGTCTTCGGTCCCCGCACCACGCTCGCGCCCTACGACGTGGGGGTGCCGGGGCACTTCCTCTGCTCGGCGGCGACCCCGCCCGGGCCGGGTGCGCACGGCATGTGCGGTGCGCACGCCGCGGAGCGGGCCCTGCGCTACCTGCGCGGCTGCGGGCACCGCCCCTGAGGCTCTGCGGCCGCCGAGCAGCACCGTCCTGGTCACGCCCATCGCCCCACGACCAGCTGTCGAGAGCGGCTGATGAGACCCCGATCAGGAGCATGACGATCGCGGTCGTGCGGGTCGCATTGAGCAGGATGCCGGGGAGGTCTGCGAACGCGATGCCGCCGTAGGCGAACCCGAGCACCAGGCAGTACAGCACCGCGATCGCCGCCGACTCGGTCGGCGTGAAGAACCCGACCAGGATGCCGCCGATGACGATGAGGATCATCAGCAGCGCGGGAACGGCCCGCCAGATCACCACCAGTGCCTGGCGCAGGGTCACGCGTTCGGTCCCCTCGAGCCCGCTGCGGTTCCGGGAGTGCGCGAGCACGACGAGCACGCAGGCCAGCGCCCACAGCAACCCGGGACCGTATCCCGCCACGAACAGCGCGGCGACCGAGCTTCCGCTGACGAGCGAGTACACGATGAACGTGTTGCTGGGCGGGAGCAGCATCCCTGCCGGTGCGGACGCCGCGTTCACCGCCGTGGAGAAAGCGGGGTCGTAGCCTTCCCTCTCCTGCCGCGGTCCCATCGCGCTGCCCACCGCCGCGGCAGAAGCCACCGCAGCGCCGCTGACCGATCCGAACATCGCATTGGCCACCACGTTGGTCTGCGCCAGCGACGCCGGCATCCGTCCGACGAGGACCTTGGCCGCGTCTATGAGACGGCCCGCGATGCCGCCGTTGTTCATCAGGACCCCGGCCAGCACGAAGAACGGGATCGCCAGCGGGGTGAACGAGCTGGTGCCCGAGGCGATCTGCTGGGAGGCCACGAGAACGGCGTGGTCGGCTCCGAGCACCGCGATCGCCGCTACGGTGCAGGACAGCCCGATCGCGACGGCGACCGGCACGCCGAGCAGGATCAGGCTGCTGATGCCGATGAGCAGGACGAACCCTGCGAGCATTGCCGGATCCACCACTGCTCCTCGACTCCTCCGGCCGCGTCCTCGGCCTCGAACGGCGCTTCTTCCCCCGCAGGGTCGCGAGCGCGTGGTGGAGGGCGTACGCCGCGATGATCACCCCGGTGATCGGCATGACGACGTAGACGATTCCCAGGTGCCCCGGCAGTGCTGCCAGGCGCTGGCCCCAGGCCACGCTCGTGAGGCGCGCTCCGCCCCACACCAGTGCCAGGGCGGAGAAGGCGAGGACGGCCAGCTGGACCAGCGCGGCGACGACGCGCCGGGGCCGGGCGGGGAACTTCCGGACGAGCACGTCGACGGCGATGTGCCCGCGCTCGGAGAACACGAGGGCGGCGCCGAACGTCCCGAGCCAGACGAACACGTACTTGGCGAGCTCCTCGGACCAACTGCGGGGCTCGCCGAGCACCTGACGGGTGAACACCTGCCAGCTCACCGTGACGACCAGCAGCGCGAACAGGGTCACGCAGGTGGTGGCGAGAGCTCCGTCGGAGATCCTCTTCAGCGCTCTCACCCCCGGTCCCGCGAGTTCGTTGCCCGTTGCCGGATCACGGCGCTGCCGCCCGGGTCTTCTCGTAGATCCGGCGCGCAGTGGAACTGGCGGTGCTCAGCCGCCGCTCGGTCAGCGGTGCGAGGGCTTCGCGGAAGGCGGCCTCGTCGACCTCGTGGAACCGGACGCCCTCGCTCCGCAGTTCGGCGGTGGCCTCCTGCGTGGCCCCGCGCCAGCGGGCGGTGAAGTCCCGCATCCTCGCGGCCCACTCCTCGTCGAAGACCGCGCGGTCGGAGGGAGACATCTGCGCCAGGCGCTCCGTGTTGGCGACCAGGTAGTCGAGACCGACGACGTGCTCGGTGCGGGAGAAGTGCGGAGCGACTTCGCAGTGCTTCTGCGTCAGGTAGGAGACCTCGTTGTTCTCCGCCCCGTCGAGCACCCCGGACTGCAGCGCCGTGTAGACCTCGCCGTAGGCCATCGGGGTGGCTGAGCCGTCCATCACGTCGATCATGTCGGAGTGCACCTCGCTCTCCTGCACCCGGATCTTCTGACCTGCCAGGTCGGCGGGCTCCGCGACGGGGCCGCGGGAGCTGTAGATGCTGCGCGCCCCCTGGGTGAGTCCGCCGAGCACGGTCAGGTTCCTGCGTTCGAGCGAGGAGTGGAGGCCGCCGACGATGTCCGGGTCGGTGATGACCTCCATCTGGTGCTCGGTGGAGTCGAAGGCGTGGGGCAGGTTGAACACGGTGAAGTCGGGGTTGAGGTTCTCCAGCTGGGTACCGGAGACGATCGACAGGTCGACGCTGCCGTCACTGGTCAACTGCAGGGATTCCTGCTGGTCGCCCAGGTTCTCGTTGGGGTGGACGTCGATGTTCCACCGCCCCCCGGTGCGTTCGCGGACCCGTTCGCCGAAGTTCTCCAGCGCGGCGGAGGAGGGGTGGTCCTCGGACTGGTTGAGGGCCAGGCGCAGCGTCCCGCCGCTCTTCCCGCCGGTGTGCTCGCCGCCGGCCTCGCCGCGGGGCCCGCACCCGGCCAGCACCAGCAGGAGGACGCCGAGCGCGGCCGCGAACGGGAGCGGTTTGCCGGCCGGCCCCTCCGGACCCGGGTCGCGCCCGCGAGCAGTCCCCCACTACGGTGGGTAGTACTCGATTCGGTGCCGCAGCAGCGGCTTCGCCGCTCCCCGCCGCTTCCGAGGCGGAGGCCCGGGCATGCGGTCCGCGGACGGAGGAAGGCGGTGCGCGATGCGCATGTGGACGGTGCGGCAGTGGGTCGTCGCGGGCGTCTCGGCGACGGCGGTAGCTCTGCTCGTGGGGCTCGCCACCGCGATCATCGAGAACCCGGTCTTCGTGCGGATGATTCCCACGCCGTGGTGGGCCTATCCGGTGTGGATCCTCACGTCGGTGCTGCTCGGGCTGCTCGTCGGGACGTACGTCGCTCCGCAGGGCCCGGGGGAGGGGGTGCGGCCGCGGCAGCACCAGCGCCGCGGCCTCGGAGCCGGGGTGCTGGCCTGGTTCGCCGTCGGGTGCCCCACGTGCAACGTGCCCGTGGTGCTGGCGGTGGGGGCCAGCGGAGCGGTGACCTGGTTCCAGCCGCTGCAGCCGGTGCTGGCGGTGCTGTCCCTGGCCCTGCTCGGCACCGCGCTGCGCAGCCGCTTGCGCAGTGCCCGGAGCTGCCCGGTACCTGCTCCTGCGGCGGGGTCTACTCCTGCGGCAGGGGAGCGTGGTTGATCGCCGACAGGGCCTCGTTGATCTCGAAGATCTTGCCGGTGACGCCGGTGATGCCGAACCCGTTCAAGCGCTCGGTGTGCTTGTTCAGGTAGCGCTGCGCGTCCTCGTGCGACGCGAACAGGTAGATGCCGCCGGCTTCGGCCGCGTGCCGGTTTTCCGTCCAGATCTTCCAGAGGAAGCCGGGTTCGTCGTTGATGCTCTCGGCGAGTTCCGCGAACGCATCGGTCATCGCCGTTCCGAACGGGCCCTGCGTGGGGAAGTCCACTTGCAGCAGGTGGGGCATGAGCTCTGCTCCTTCGCCGGTCGTCGCCCCGCGCCGGTGCCGCTCCCGCCGCTTTCCGCTTCCGGGAGCGGCCGCCGGTGCGGGATGTCTCAGGATTCGGCGTCGCGCCGGAGCTCGACGAGGACGTCGAGCGCGGGCCGAGGTTGCTCGGCGACGACCCGCTCGCGCATGCCGGCCGCCGTGGCCGTGAGGTCCTCCCGGTCGGCGAGGTCGGCGAGCACGTCGTGCTCGTCGTAGAGCACCGCCGGGTCCGGAGGCCCGCCGACTCCCCGGGTGAAGTTGTCGCTGTGGTGGCCGATCACCAGCAGCGTGCCGCCGGGGGCCAGGGCCGCCGCGGCGCGCTGCAGTGCGGTGCGCCGCTGGTCGGCGGGCAGGTGCAGGTAGACGACGAGGACCAGGTCGTACTGGCCGTCGGGGGTGTAGGACAGGACGTCGGCGACCTCCCACCGCACCCGCTCGGCCGCAGCGGCGTCGCGCTCGTTCGCGAGTTCGCGGGCCTTGTCCACGCCCACGGGGGAGAAGTCGACGGCGGTCACCCGCCACCCGCGTTCGGCCAACCAGAGGGCGTTGCGCCCTTCGCCGGAGGCCAGGTCCAGAGCACGCCCGGGTGGGAGATCCGCGGTGTGCTGCTCGACCCACCGGTTGGGCCCGGAGGTCCACAGCAACGTCGTCTCGCGGTAGCGCTGGTCCCAGTCGTGGGCTTCCACGTCGTCACCTCTTTCACGCGGGTTCCTGCTCCGGCCCCTCCACTGCCTCGAACGTGCCCGCCTCCCGGAGCATTCCCCGGCCCCTCTGGAGCATCCCCCGGCGGCCGCTCGGCGGGGCCCGCCGGTGCTGCCGGACCCCTCCCGGTGACGAACACCTCCGGCGCTCACCGCGCCGCGACGCCGGGCCGCGACCGGCTCGGCAGTCGCGGACGCCGCGGTGCGCGGCCGGCCCAGCCGGCCTCCCCGGCGCGAGACCCGTTCGCGGTGGACGCGGCCGCGCCGAGCAGTCCGATGCCGGTCCTCCGGCGGCCTCCTCGGCCCGTTCGACGGTCGGGACGAACTCCCACAGGGGTTGGGCGCCCATGCCGCGCTCCGCCCCCGCGGAGTTACTACGGAGCATCGCAACTGCGGCGGAACGCAGTGCTCACCCGGGGGAGCCGAGACCCAGGCACAGCACCAGGACGAGACCCGCGATGACCCCGACTCCGAGCACGGTCGGTGAGAGCGAGGCCAGCACCGCCACCGCGTAACCGGCGCGGTGGCGCACACCTCCCCGGTCCTGGCGGCGCTGCGGATCCAGCCAGTGCAGCCGCAGCGCCACCGACTCCCGGGACATGGCCAGCGATCCGGCGGGAACGAGGTCAGCGCTGACCGCGCGCAGCGCGGCCCGGACCCCGTCGCGGCCGCAGGCCCGGGCCGCCGCGGCATCGGCGGAGAGCTCCACCAGCACCCGCACCGCCGGGGGAGCGGCGCGGAACAGCGGTACGAACGGCAGCGACCGGGCCAGCACCTCCACCAGCAGCACCAGGCCGTGATGCCGTCCGCGCAGGTGTGCGCGTTCGTGCGCGAGGATCGCGCGCCGCGTCCCCGGATCCAGCCGGGCGACGCCGGTGGTGGCCACGATCGCTCCCGCGCGCCCTCCGATGCTGTAAGCCGCGGGCGTGTCCTCGCGCAGCCAGAACAGCGGGTCGTGCTCGTCGGGATCGGTCTTGCCGAGCAACCGCAGCGCCGTCAGGTGCCGGTGCTGGTGCTCGGAGTTGCGCCTGCCCGCGCGGACGGCCACGAACGCGGTGCGCAGCACGGCGGCCAGCACCACCGCGATCCCGGTGAACCGCAGGATCGTCTCCCCCAGGTACTGCCCGGTGTTGACGCAGGCGGTGGCCATGCCGATGAGGCCGTCGGCGGTGGAGGAGTGCGGCACGGCCAGCAGGGCCGCCCCCGCCGCGGCGGAAGCGGCCACGGCCAGCACCGAGGCGATCCAGCCGGTCAGCGCCAGACCGGGGCGGATGCGGGGGGACACGGTCCCCCGCAGGTACACCGGCCCGAGCGCGCCGACGAGCACTGCCGTGGCCAGCATCCCCAGCGCGAGGGTCATGCGTCACCGTCACCGTTCTGCTCGCTGTCCAGGGCGCGGCGCAGCAGCTGCGACTCCCTGTCGGACGCCGATCGCGCGAAGTGCAGCAGCACGGACTCCGCGTCCCCGGAGGACTCGAGCACCTCGCGCAACAACCCGGCCCCGGCCTCCTCGCGGCTGCGCGCCGGGGTGTAGCTGTAGGCCCTGCCCGCCTTGGCGCGTTGCACCCACCCCTTGGTGTGCAGGTGGTCGAGCACGGTCATCACCGTGGTGTAGGCGAGTTGCCGGTCCTCGGCGAGCCGTTCCAGCACGTCCCGCACCCGCAGCGGCTCACCGGCCGCCCACAGCACGTCCATGACCTTCAGTTCCAGCTCACCCAACCCGAGCACGTGGACGAGTCTAACCGGCCCGGGCGGAGGTCCGGGCACGTGCGCGGAAGTGGTCCGCTGCGCTCGGCGGAGCCGCGGCCGCGCGGATGGGCACCGTCACTCGCGGCGCCTCGCCGGGGCTCGGCCGCGGGCCGGCGAGGGGCCCGGGCGGGTCACCCCCGTGCTGATCGCTTGCGCGCGGCGTGGGCGAGGAGCATCTCAGCAGGTGGCCCGGGAGGGTGCTCGGCGTGCCACACCACGCGCATCGTCCGGCCGAGGTCCATGCCCGTCGTCGGCACCTCGACCAGCGCGCGGTTGGCGATGTCGTTGGCGACCACGAGCCTGCTGATCAGCGCCGGGCCGCCGCCCGAGATGACCGTGCTGCGGATCGCCGCGCTCGAGCCCAGTTCGAGCAGCGGTGGGACCAGCCGCTCGCCCGAGGCGGAGATCGCGCGCTCCGCGGTGTCCCGCGTGCCGGAACCTTCTTCGCGGCTGATCAGCGGCGTGCGCGCCAACTCACCCACCGTGACCGGACGCCGGCGCCTGCCCCACGGGTGGTCCGGTGCCACGACCAGCACCAACCGGTCTTTCGCCACCGCCCGGTGGCGCAGCCCGCCGAGCCCGCCCGGCGACTCGATGAAGCCGAGGTCCACCGACTTCGCGCGCACCAGGTCGCACACCTCCGCCGAGTTGGTGACCTGCAGCCCGACGTGCAGCTCCGGGTCCGCCCGGCGCAACTCGCCGAGCCAGATCGGCAGCAGGTGCTCGGCGACGGTCATGCTCGCCGCGATGGTGAGGTGCGCAGCGCTCTCGCGGCGCAGCGCTTCCGCGCCGTCGGTCAGCACCTTGAGCTCGTCCAGCACGCGCTGCGCCCACCCGGTGACCAGCTCGCCGGCCTCGGTGAGCGTCGAGCCGCGCTGGCTGCGGTCGAGCAGGCGGACCCCGAGCCTGCGTTCCAGCAGGCCGATCCGCTTGCTGACCGCGGGTTGGCTGATCCCGCCCTCCCGGGCGGCAGCGGTCAGGCTTCCGCAACTGCTGACCTGCACGAGCATCTGCAGCGATTCGAGGTCCGGCACCCTGCTCATAACGACAGGTTATGACCTCGAACCGAATCGACGTCTGCCGAGGTCCGGCTCGGTCGGCGATGGTCGTGTCCATGACCATCGCTGGAAGGAAAACCGGCAGTGGACGACGGGCGGCCGCCGAGCTCCGCTCGTTGCTGCCCGGACTGGCAGTCGCGGCGATCGGCACCGCCATCGCCTTCGCGGTGAACACGCTGCTGCCCGCCCTGAGCGCGCTGACCACCGCGGTCGTCCTGGGCGTGCTGGTGGGCCGGTTCCTCCCGGAGCCGACTCGCAAGGGGCTGGACTGGACGACGAAGAAGCTCCTGCGGATCGGGGTCGTCCTGCTGGGGCTGCAGCTCGGGCTCGGCGAAGTGCTCGGGCTGGGCCTCGGCACGTTCCTCGCCGTGTGCGCGACCGTGCTGATCGCCTTCTTCGGCACCCTCGCCCTGGGGCGCCTGCTGGGCGTGGCGCGCGGGCTGACCTTGCTGGTTGCCACGGGCTTCTCGATCTGCGGGGCCTCGGCCATCGCCGCGGTGGACAGCGTCACCGAGGCGGACAGGGAGGACGTGGCCACCGGGATCACCCTGGTCACCCTCTACGGCAGCGCGGCGATCGGGCTGGTGCCGCTGATCGGGTCCGGGCTCGGGCTGGTCCCGGAGCAGCTGGGGATCTGGGCGGGGCTGAGCGTGCACGAGGTGGCCCAGGTGGTCGCAGCGGTCTCGCCGGCCGGGGCCGCCGCGGTGGGACTCGCGGTGGTCGTGAAGCTGACCCGCGTGGTGCTCCTCGCGCCGGTGGTGGCGGGGGTGAGCGTGGTGGAACGCCGCCGGGGGCGCACCGGTGCGGGCGAGCGGCCCCCGCTGGTACCGCTGTTCGTGGTCGGCTTCCTGCTGCTGATGGTGGTGCGCTCCACCGGCCTCGTTCCGGACGCGGTGGTGTCCGCGTCCTCGCTGCTCACCACGTGGCTGTTCGCCGCTGCGCTGTTCGGCCTGGGCAGCGGGGTCCGGTTGGGGGCGCTGCTGCGCACCGGGCGTCGAGGCCTCGCCCTCGGGGGGCTGTCGACGGTGCTGGTCGCCCTGGTGGGCCTCGGCGTTCTCGCGGTGACCGGTGCCTGAGCGGTTCCCGCGGCGGGGCGTGCGCGCACGGGCCGCCGGTCTCGGCGGTGTGCGGGGGCGACGAGCGGGGCAGGAGTGGGGCTGGGTGGCTCGCTGTAGCATCGGTCCGATGCGTGCGGGTACGTTCTCGATCGTCGCCTGCGACACCGCGGCCGGGATGTGCGGTGTTGCGATGAGCACGCGGATGCCGGCGATCGGCGGCTTGGCGGTGTTCGCCCACGCCGCTGCGGGGGCGATCGCGACGCAGGCGCTGGTCAACCCGCTGGCGGGTGCGGACGGTCTGGAACTGCTCCGGGAGCACTCGGCGGAGGAGGCGCTGGCACACGTCCGCGGTGCGGACCCCGCTGCGGAAGCGCGGCAGGTGGCCGTGGTGGACAGCTCGGGCCGTGCCGCCGTCCACACCGGATCGGAGACCCAGCCGTGGAGCGGTCACCGCTCGGGCGACGGCTACGCGGTGGCGGGCAACACCCTCGTCGACGGGGGCACCGTGGATTCCATGGCCGACCGGTTCGAGGGGTCTGCGGGGGACTCGCTGGCGGAACGGCTGCTCACCTCGCTGGAGGCGGGGCAGGAGGCCGGCGGGGACCGGCGGGGCAAGCAGAGCGCCGCGTTGTACGTCCACAGCGGTCACCCGTATCCGTACCTGGACCTGCGGGTGGACGAGCACCCCGATCCGGTCGCCGAGCTCCGCCGGGTCTACGAGGTCGCGAAGCGGGAGCTGCTGCCGTTCGTGGAGGCGCTGCCGACGCGCGCTCGTCCCGCGGGCGCGTTCGAGCGGCTGCTCGGCGGCGAGCCGTGATCACTGCTGCGCTGCTCGCCGGTCGGCCGGGAACGTGAAGAAGCGCGAGCGCGGACGGCAGCGCCGATCACGCGGGCTCGGCGTCGACGGCGAGTGCGATCAGCATGGCCAGCCGCTCGTCCGGGTCGTCGAGGTGCAGGGTGGTGATCTCGTGCATCTTGCGGATGCGGTAGCGCACGGTGTTGGGATGCACCTCGAGACGTCTGGCGGCGACGGCGAGGTCTGCTTGGGCCTGCAGCCACACGCGCAACGTGGGCAGGTAGGAGGTGGCGTGCGCGGTGTCGTGCCGGGCGAGGTCGGCGAGGGGGCCGCGCGCGGGGACGCGCCCGGACGCGGCAGCGGTGCGCAACCGCTGCAGCAGGATCTGGTCCCACGACTCGTCGTAGCTGACCACCGGAGCGGAGTCCGCCCGGTCCGCGTGCAGCGCCATGCTCTCCTCGGCTTCGTTCTTGCTGGTCGGCAGCTGGCTGGGCGCGGCGGGCGCGCCGATGCCGGCGGCGATCGTGACGTGCTCGGGCAGGCTCGCGGTGGTGGTCCGCACCCACTCCCGCGCTGGGGCGGGGTCGTCACCGCAGGGCAGGACCGTGTAGACGGTGTTGCCGAACAGCGCGCTGCGCCCCGGGCGCGACCAGCCGAAGCCGGTGGTCGCGCGCTCGAAGGCGAGCAGGACCGCCGCGTGCCGCTCGCCGCGGGCGTGCGCCTGCAGGGCCACCACGCGGAACGGACCGGAACCGAGGCCGAGCTTCCCGAGCGCCGTGGTCGTGTCCGGGCCGGCTTCGAGCAGTTGGATGACCAGTTCGGACTCGACCTGCCTCTCCAGGTCGGCGCTGACGCGCGAACGCAGCAGGTGCAGCGCCACGGTGCGGGCGCTGTCCCGCAGGATCCGAGCGCCCTGCTCGGACAGCGGAGCCGCGCAGGCGACCCACAGCGATCCCAGGAGCTCGCGCCCCGCCCGGACGGCGATGACCGTGCGTCCGCCCAGTCCGTGGCGGGGTGAGGCGGGCACGAACAGCGGCTCGTCGGAGGTGGACAGGTGGGTGAACACCCCGCGCTCGGTGAACAGCCGGCAGATGGCCTCGGGAACGCGCCGGCCGAGGATCGTCTCGTGCCGCGCGGAATCGACCTCCTGCTGCAGGCTCGAGTAGGCCATCACGCGCGAGAGCCGGTCCTCGACCGTGACCGACCCCTCCACCGCGGCGGCGATGGTGTCCGCGAGGGCGAACAGGTCGCTGGGTCCCCGTCCCGCCTCCGTTTCCCGGCCTTCGAACACCAGGCCGTAGACGATCTCGGCGAGCTGGTTCCACGACACCGCGGTGTCGACGACCAGGGTGATGACCCCGTGCTGTTCGCCGCTCCGGTGGAGTTCGTCGACGACGTCGGACTCGCCGCGCAGCAGCACCACGAGGGCGTGCGCCGCGGCGGCGAGCTCCACGGCGCGACGCGGCGACTCCACTCCGACTGCGAGGAACACGTCCCCGGCCGGAGGCGCGGCCTCGGTCGGGTCGTGCATGGCGATGCTGCGCAGCTCGGCCTCGCGCGCCGCACCCGGCCCGACCAGGCGGACACCGCAACCGCCGAGAACGGTGATCAGCCGATCCAACTTGACCACGTGTACACGCCTCCTGCACGTTGCGCGGCACCCGGACGCACCGGCGTCCCCTGCCGGGACTGTACGCACGCGGTTCGGTGCCCGGCCGGCGGACCGCGCCACCGGTGGACCGCCCGCCGCGGTCACCTCCGCCCGGGCGCCGAACCGCCGCTGTTTGACGCGAACGAACAAGCTCCTCGGTACCGATTGTTCGCCCGGTACAACCCGCGCGGGCGCTTCCTCGGACATCCTCGGCGGGGAGGAAGCCGTGTCCGGACGTGGAGGGTGAGCATGGAGCGGGATGGCGCGCGCACGAGCGGAGGTCCGCGCACCGCCGTGGTGGTCGGTGCCGGGGTTGTCGGGCTCTCGACGGCGTGGTTCCTGCAGGAGCGCGGTGTCGAGGTGACCGTTCTCGATCGTCGCGGAGTCGCCGCCGGGGCCTCCTGGGGCAACGCGGGACTGCTCTCCCCCGGGTTGGCGGTGCCGCTGAACGAGCCGGCCGTCCTGCGGTACGGGTTGCGCTCGCTGCTGGATCCGGGTGCCCCGCTGCACGTTCCGCTCTCGTGGAACCCCGGCCTGTGGCGGTTCCTGCTGCAGTTCGCGGCCCGCTGCACCTGGGGCGGCTGGAACCGGGCGATGCGCGCCAACCTGCCGCTGAACGCCGAGTGCCTGGAAGCCTTCGACGTGCTCACGGCCAACGGCGTGCAGGCGCCGACGGTCGAAGCGCCGATCACCGCCCTGTTCGAGACGCGCCGGCAGGCCACCGGTCTGCTGCACGAGTTCCGGCGGTTGTCGCAGGCCGGCCAGGAAGTCGAGCACGCAGCGCTGACCGCCGACGAGGTGCGCGCGCGGATGCCGCAGGTCTCCGAGCGCATCGGTGCCGGGATCCGGCTGGACGGGCAGCGTTTCGTCGATCCCGGCGCGTTCGTCGCAGCGCTGGCGGAATCGGTGCGGGAGCGGGGCGGCACGATCCGCGCGGGATTCGACGTGGCCGACGTGCACCGCCGCGACCGCGGCGTGACCGCCACGTCGCACGCGGGGGAGGGCCTCACCGCGGAGGTGGCCGTGCTGGCCACCGGCTCGTGGTTGGGCCAGCTCGTCCAACCCCGGCGGCTGCGGGCACCGGTGCGGGCCGGGCGGGGGTACTCGTTCACGGTCCCGACCGATGAGCCGGTTCCCGGCCCGATGTACCTGCCCGGGGTACGCGTGGCCTGCACCCCCTACCGCGGCGGTCTCCGGGTCGCGGGCACGATGGAGTTCCGCGACTCCGACGACGCGCTCGACCCGGCGCGGATCGAGGCGATCATCGCCTCCGCACGCCCGTACCTCACCGGGGTCAGGTGGGACGAGCGCACCGACGAATGGGTGGGCCCCCGTCCGGTGACCCCGGACGGCTACCCGCTGATCGGGTCGTTGACCTCCGACGCGAGCATCTACGTGGCCGGGGGGCACGGCATGTGGGGACTCACCCACGGGCCGGTCACGGGACGGATGCTCGCCGAGGCCGTCACCACGGGCAAGCGCAGCGAGGCGCTCCGCGCGTTCACCCCCGTCCGCTGAACCCCGCCGCGCCCGAAGGGAGCTGCCATGTGCGGAGCAGAGCGCTCCGAGCGGCGCGCCCCGCTCGCCGCGGACGAGCGGGCGGAACTGGACTGGCTGCGGACCGAGAACGCGCTCCTGCGCACCGAGCGGGACGTGCTGCTGCGGATCGCCACCGAATTCGCCGAGGACGCCGGGTTCCTCCCGGCCGGCTGGGGCGGGGGCGGCTGACACCTCGGCGGGGGTTCAACCACTGCTGCGCTGCGAAGCGTGCGCGGACAGGGGGACGACGACCTGGCCCGTGCTGTGCCCGGAGGAGTCGAGGATCCAGCCCATCCGCTTCGGTGTGCGGAGCCCGAACACGCTCTCGACCAGGGTCATCCAGGGCAGCTTCTCGTTCATCCGCCGTTCCAGCGCGAGGAGATCACCGGGGGAACCTGCCCAGACCGTGAACATCAGGTTGGCTTCGCCGCTGACCGACGCGCACAGCCGGAGTTCCGGCAGCGTCGTCAGCGACTGCACGGTCCGCTCCAGCTCCTGCTGCGGCACCCGGGCGAACCAGGTGCAGATCACCGGCCACCGCGACCGCAGCTGGGCGATCTCGCAGCGGAAGGACACCAGTCCGGAGAAGATCAACCGGGCGAGCTGCCGCCGGACGGTTGCCGGTTTGCGCCCGGTGAGCCGCGCCAGGTCGGCGGCGCTGCACCGCCCGTCGCGGGTCAGCGCGTCCACGAGGGGCCAGTAGTCCCTGGGCGGGAGCGCCGGCTCCGAGTCGTTGTCCCGCGCGGACCTCAGCCTCGACTGCTGGTTCCGGTCGAGCGCGTCCAGCCGCCACTGGCTGCCCTCCCAGTGGATCCGAGTGGCCACGCGGGTGTCGATCCGACGCACGCCGGGCAGGCTCGCCAGGTCCCCCAGCGCGAAGCGCGCGAGCGCGTCCTGGTCCGCGACGAACACCGTCACCAGCAAGTCCCGGCCGGAGGCGGCTTCCTCGATCGTCGCCGCGCGGGGGTCGCGGCACAGCGCGCGGACGACCTCGTCGCGTTCGGTGGGCGCGACGTCGATGTCGATGAAGGCGACGGTCACGCCGGTCAGGCTGCGTCCCGGGTGCACCGTCACCCACGCCGCCCCCTCGGAGCGCAGCCGGTGCCAGCGGCCGGCGAGCGTGCTCGCCGTCGAACCGAGCACGCGCGCCGCCTCCGCCCAGCTGATCCGCGGTGAGAGCTGCAGGGCGTGCAGCAGCGCCAGGTCCCGCTCGTCCAAGTGCGTGTTCACGAACCACCTCCCACAGGACCGGGATCTGCACGAATCCGCCGATCTCGCCCAGCGATCCCCGTGACGATCCCACACTCTCCGCCGATCACGTCACGGATGGCGCACGTCACAGGGAGGGCTCGGCGGATGGCGGTGCACGAGGACGCGCAGGCGATGCACGGCGAGCTCGCCGCGCTGCGGCACGAGCTCCACGGCGAACCGGAGGTCGGCCTGGAACTGCCGCGCACGCAGGAGAAGGTGCTGGCCGCGCTGGACGGTCTCGGGCTGGAGATCACGACCGGTTCCGGCGCCAGCTCGGTGACGGGGGTGCTGCGCGGCGGCGGCGATGGCCCGGCCGTCCTGCTGCGCGGCGACATGGACGCGCTCCCGGTCCAGGAGAGCACCGGGCTCGACTTCCGGTCGCGGATCGACGGCAGGATGCACGCCTGCGGGCACGACCTGCACACGACGATGCTGGTCGGGGCGGCCCGGCTGCTCGCGCAGCACCGCGACCGGCTGCGCGGCGACGTCGTGTTCATGTTCCAGCCGGGCGAAGAAGGTTGGGACGGCGCGAACGTCATGCTCGCCGAGGGCGTCCTCGAGGCGGCGGGCGAGCGGGTCGACGCGGCCTACGGCATGCACGTCTTCTCCGCGCACGTGCCGCAGGGGCGGTTCGTCACCCGGCCCGGGACGATGCTCTCGGCCTCGGACGAACTGCACGTCGCGGTGCGCGGCGCGGGCGGGCACGGCTCCAGCCCGCAGAACGCGCGGGACCCGGTGGCAGCGGTGAGCGAGATGGTCACCGCGCTGCAGACCATGGTCACGCGCCGCTTCGACGTCTTCGATCCGGTCGTCGTCTCCGTCGGCTCGCTGCACGCGGGCACGGCGGCCAACGTCATCCCGGAGACGGCCACCTTCGAAGCCACCGTGCGCACGTTCTCCGACCCGGCGCGGGAGCGGGTCCTGGAGTCCGCCCCCGCCCTCCTGCGCGGCATCGCCGCCGCGCACGACGTCGAAGTCGAGGTCGAGTGGTCGGCGGGGTACCCGCCGAGCGTCACCGACGCCGCGGAGACCGAGTTCGTGGCGGAGACGATCGGCGAGCTCTTCGGCCCCGAGCGGCACGAGACGCTGCCGAACCCGCTCTCCGGCTCCGAGGACTTCTCCCGCGTGCTCGGCGCGGTTCCCGGCAGTTTCGTCGGGCTCGGTGCCGTGCCGACCGGGCGCGATCCCGGGCGGGCGCCGTTCAACCACGCGCCGAGCGCGCAGTACGACGACGCGGTGCTCGCCGACGGGGCGACGCTCTACGCGGAACTCGCCCTCGCGCGCACCCGCGGCACGCACCGCCGGGAGGTGCGGTGACTCGACGTCCACCGCCCGGGTGCGGGCGGCGGAGGCGGTCGGGGCACGACGACGGTTCCACCTCTCCCACCGGAACACCAGCCCGAGAAATTCCCGAACTCCCAAGGCAGCACGATGACCTCAACAACCCGGGACGCGGGGACCGCACCGGCCGTTCCCACCGCCACGCGCAGGAAGGCCGTCCTCGCCGCGTCGATCGGCAACTTCATCGAGTGGTTCGAGTACACCCTCTTCGGATTCTTCGCGGCGGCCATCGCCACGAACTTCTTCCCGGCCGGGAGCGCGTCGCTCATCTCGACCTTCGCGGTCTTCGGGGTGGCGTTCGTGCTGCGCCCGCTGGGGGCGCTGACGTTCGGCCACCTCGGGGACAGGATGGGGCGGCGCGGCATCCTCGCCGCGGTGATCGTCGGCATGTCGGCTGCGACGTTCGTCATCGGAGCGCTGCCGACTTACGACTCGGTCGGCGTGCTCGCTCCGGCCCTGCTGCTGAGCGCCCGCGTCGTGCAGGGGTTCTCCGCGGGAGGCGAGTTCGGCGGAGCGACCGCGTTCATGGTGGAGTACGCGCCGGAGGGCCGGCGCGCGCTCTACGGCAGCTGGCAGTTCTTCACCCAGTTCCTCGGCGCGCTGCTCGCCTCCGCCGTCGGAACCGCCCTGAGCATCGGGATGTCCGAGCAGGCCCTCACCGCCTGGGGATGGCGCATCCCGTTCCTGCTGACGCTGCCGCTCGGACTGCTCGGGCTGTACTTGCGCCTGCGGCTCGACGAGACGCCCCAGTTCAAGGAGGCCGACCACGAGCGCGATGCCGAGCGGGCACCCCTCCTCGCGGCGCTGCAGGAGCACTGGCGCAGCGTGCTCGCCATCGTCTGCATGATCATCTCGGGGACGACGGCCACCTACATGATCGAGGCCTTCTTCCCCGCCTACCTCGTGAACAACGTCGGAATCCCCCAGCGGCACATGTTCACGGCCATGCTGCTCGGCGTGTCGCTGCTGGTGGTGCTGATTCCGCTGTGGGGGCTGCTTTCCGATCGCATCGGGCGGCGCAGGCCGCTGCTCATCGCTTCCCCGCTGGGGCTGGCCGTCTTCGCCGTTCCGATCTACGCGCTGCTGCTGCAGGCGACGTTCGCCACGACCGTCATCGCCTACGTCGCGCTCGCGCTGGCGCTCTCGCCCGCCATGGGGGCGCTGGCGACCGTGATGTCGGAGCTGTTCCCCACGGAGGTCCGCTACAGCGGCCTGTCGATGGCCTACAGCACGGCGGTGTCCGTCTTCGGCGGATTCACCCCGCTGGTTCTCACCTCTCTCATCGGGGTGACGGGAAGCCAGCTGTCCCCCGGGATCTACCTCGCCGGCACCGCGGTGATCTCCCTGGTCGCCGCCGTCCTCGTGCGCGAAACCGGGCCGGGGCGCTGAGGCGTTGACAGCGGTGATCGCGCGTGCTTGACTGCGCACACCGAAATACTGACCGATCGGTCGGTAGGCGTTCGGCGGCCGTGCATCGGTGGTCCACCGTGGACTCCCGATCGCGGCCGCTGATCGAGGGCGCGCTTGCGGGATGGGAGGAGCGGTATGGATCCGGGTGGAGTGAGTCGCCGCAGCACGCTGGCTGCCGCCGCCGCGCTGGGTGCTTCCGCGGTCGCTGCTCCGGTGGCCGGTGCGGCCGGCCGGTCGCTGGGCGCCGGAGTCACGGTGGTCCGAGACACCTGGGGAACTCCGCACATCTACGCGGCGAGCCGGCACGGCTTGTTCTACGGTTACGGGTACAGCATCGCCGAGGACAGGCTGTTCCAGCTCGACATGGCACGGCGCTCGTTCACGGGCCGCGTGGCCGAAGTGTTGGGGCCGGACTGGATCGAGCACGACCGCTCGCTGCGCTCCGACGTGGACGCGGATTCGGTGCGCGAGCAGTACGGCGAGCTGTCCCAACGGGACCGGGAGATCTTCGAGGGGTACGCCGACGGGGTCAACGCCCGCATCGACGAGGTCCTGGCGGACACCGGTTCGCTGCTGCCCGAGGAGTACGGTCGAAGCGGTTTCCGACCGGACCGGTTCACCGGCCTGGACGTGGTGATGATCTTCGTGGCCACGATGGCGCACCGCTATTCGGACGCCACCTCGCAGCCCGAGAACCTCGCCGTGCTGCGGGAACTGGTCCAGCACCACGGCGAGGCCAAGGGCGAGCGACTGTTCCAGCAGATCGTCTGGCGCGACGATCCGGATGCCCCGACGACGGTTCCCCCCAGCGACGCGCAACGGCGGGAATCACCGCGGGGCAGCGCACGGCTCGATGCCCGGCAGAGGCGCCTCCCGAGCATCGACGTTCCCCCCGCCACCGCGCCGCGCGCGGGCGCGGACGCGTCCCCGGCCCACACCGCGGCCGTGGGACTGGCCGGGGGTGGTTCGCCGGCAGATCGCGCGCGCTTCAGCAACGCGTGGCTGATCGGCGGGGCCAAGACCGCCTCCGGAGGAGCGATCCTGGTCAACGGGCCGCAGTTCGGGTTTTTCCAGCCCGCCTACACCTACTCGGTCGGACTGCACGGCGCCGGGTTCGACGTGGTGGGCAACACGCCCTTCGGGTACCCGGCGATCCTGTTCGGGCACAACGGCGACATCGCTTGGGGAGCGACCGCGGGCATGGGGGCGACCGTCGACGTCTACGCCGAGCAGCTCAACCCGGAGGACCCGCGCGAGTACCTGTTCGACGGTTCCTACCGGCGGATGGGTGAGCGCACCGAGACCATCGCCGTGCGCGGGAGGGAACCGGTGGAGGTGACCGTGCGCTCCACGGTGCACGGACCGGTCGTCGCCAGCGATCCCGACCGGGGCGTGGCCTACAGCAAGAAGCGCTCCTGGGCCGGGCTCGAGGTCGAGTCCCTGCTCGGCTGGATCGACTCCACACGCGCCCGCTCGTGGTCGCAGTGGCTGCGGCAGGCCTCCCGGAACGCGACCACGATCAACTGGTACTACGCCGATCGCCGCGGCAACATCGGCTACGTCCACACGGGTGCGTACCCCAGGCGGCATCCCGACGCCGACCCCCGGCTTCCCGCTTCGGGAACCGGCGACATGGAGTGGCGCGGGCTGCAGCCGTTCTCCTGGAACCCGAAGGTGCTCAACCCGGAGCAGGGATTCCTGACCAACTGGAACAACAAACCGGCCCCGGGCTACGAGGGCTCGGGCCTGTGGGGAGCGGCCGACCGGGTTCGCGAGATCGACGAGCAGCTCGCGGGGCGTTCCGGGATCACCCCGCAGCAGGCGTGGCAGGTCATCCGGGACACCTCGTTCGTCGACGTCAACGCGCGTTACTTCGTCGAGCACCTGGTCCGGGCCGTTGCCGACCTGCCGCCCGGATCGGAGCAGCGTCGCGCCGTGGAACTGGTGCGCTCCTGGGACCGCACCAACGTCGACCGCGACGGCGACGGGCACTACGACCACCCCGGCGGAGCGATCATGCGGCGGTGGTTGGAGCGCATGCTCGAGCACGTCCTCGCCGGCGAGCTGCCGCCGCGCACGTACCAGCGCTACGCCGACGCCGGCTACCTCGACTCCAGCGGGGGCGTGGCCTCGGTCAACGTCCAACCGGGTGCGCAACTGCTGCACAACGCCCTGCGTGGAGCCGACTCCGGGGTCGAGCAGCAGGTCGACCTCTTCGCCGGGCGCGACCCGCACGCCGTGGTCCGCGCGGCGCTGGCAACGGCCCTGCGCGACCTGCGCGAGCAGCACGGTCCGGACATGCGGGCGTGGCGCGCCCCGGTCGTGCCGGCCACGTTCGGCACGGCCAACTTCACCGGGGTGCCGCAAGCCGGGGAACGGGAAGCCGTCGAGCAGGGCGTCTTCGCCAACCGCGGCAGCGAGAACAACATGGTCAGTCTCGAACCGGGCCGCGTCGAGGCCGTCGAGGTGGTCGCGCCCGGGCAGAGCGGATTCGTCGCCCCGGACGGGGCGACGGGCCCGCACTACCGCGACCAGCTCGGACTGTTCTTCGACTTCGCCCACAAACCGGTGTGGTTGCGCCGCAGCGACGTGCTCGCCCACCGCGAATCGGTCCGCACCCTGCGGGAGTGAGCACCGGAGCGCCGCGGTCCGCGCGGCGCCGAGCAGTTCGTGCCCGGCGCCCCGCGAAACCGCTCGGGTGGGGATGGGCGCTGCTGCGCCGCGGTCCGGGCTCGCTCGCGGCGGTCCCCCGAGCCCTCGCGGGAACCGGGCGGCACGCGATCACGTCGGAAGCGAGTCCCGCTCGGGGAGCCCGGACGAACGACCTTGCTGCGTCGACGTGGCGCGCTCGAGGAGGCCCCGCCAGCGCTCCCACGTGCTCCGCAGCGCCTCGTCGGCGCTGTGGGCGTCCCGCGCGAGCTCCCGGGCGAGGGAACCGGGTCCGGCGAGGGGCGTTTCCGGCGGGGAGATCGGCTCGGGCGGGCAGGTGCCGAGCAGCGCGACCGTGGCGAGGACGCGGGATGACCCGAGGATCCCGGGGGACGCCCGCAGCTCGGACGAGCGCAGGTCGAGTTCCTCGACCAGCAGCTCGTGCCGGGCTCGGGTGGCTCGCAGCGTCGAGTGCAGTTTTCCGCCGTCTTCGCCGCTGCGGCCGAGCACCAGGGTTTCGGACACGAGGGCCAGCGCGTCCTCGTCGAGGGCGAGTTCGGTGCGGCGCTGCACGTCGGCGCCCTCGGCGACGACGAAGGGAGCGGCGCGCCAGGTGAGCGAGCCACCGGCGCCGACGTGCACGCTGGCCGCCCAGCGAGCGCTGCCGCCTCGAGCGTCGTAGGCGACCACGCCGGAGGGCTCGACGAGCTCGAGGTGCACGCCGCTGCCCACCTCGATGCGGAGCTGCACGTCGTCGTCGGCGAGCAGCGTGGCGCACACGCCGACGAGAGCGATGCGCGCGCACGGGCCGTCGGTGCCGAGCAGGAGGGGGCGCAGGTAGCCCCCTCCCCGCAGGACCGCGGTGCGCGCAGCGCCGTCGACGAGGTCGATCGACACCGTCGTCATCGCGGGATCACCCGTGCTGGTGGACGTGGGGGGCCATCGGACCCGGGTCCGCGGCGGTGCGCGCACCCCTGCGGTGCTCGGAGACGAGGCGCTGCACCCAGTCGCGCAGTTCGGCGACGGCCGCCGAATCGGTGCGGGACAGCGCCAGGGTCGGCAGGCCGGAGCGCACCGCCCGGGCGTCGGCGACCATGCGGGGCACGTCCACGCCCACGTGCTCCGCGAGATCGGTCTTGTTGACCACCAGCAGGTCGGCGCGCTCGATGCCGGGGCCGCCCTTGCGGGCGACGTCACCACCACCGGCCACGTCGATGCAGAAGATCTGGGCGTCGACGAGGGCGGGGCTGAAGGTCGCCGTGAGGTTGTCCCCGCCGCTTTCGACGAGGACGACGTCCAGCGGTGCGAACGCGCGCTCGAGGTCCTCCGCGGCGATGAGGTTGGCGGTGACGTCGTCGCGGATCGCCGTGTGCGGGCAGGCACCGGTTTCCACGGCGCGGATCCGCTCGACGGGCAGGACGCCGGCGGCGCGGAGCATGCGCGCGTCCTCGTCGGTGTAGATGTCGTTGGTCACCACAGCCAGCTCGAGCTCGGTCGAGAGCTGCTGGCACAGCGTCCCGATCAGCGTGCTCTTGCCGGTGCCGACCGGGCCGGCGATCCCCAACCGCAGCGGCCGGGACGGTGCGGTGCCCTCGCGGTGTTCGTGATCAAGCAACGAAGATCCTCCTCGTGCGCGTGTCGTGCTGCAGCGCCCAGCGCTCGACCAGCGGGGCGCTGACGGCGGGGAGCTCGGTGGGGCGGGTGACGGCGACGGCTCGCTCGACCGATTCCTGGACGACCACGGCGGACTCCCAGACCCAGCGTGCGGTTTCGGCGGGGTCGACGGGGAGCAGTTTGAGCGCGGCCGCCGCCACGGTCTGGGCGTCCTCGTACAAGCAGGCCCGGGCGACGTGCCGCTCGTCCAGTCCCATCGCTGCTGCCACGACCCCCAGCGCCACGGGGCGCTGCGGCCGCGGACCGATCTCGCCCAGCGCGGCCACGGCCGGGTGCTCGGGCCACAGCCGTGCGGCCAACCGCACCAGGCCCCGTCCGAGCAGCCCGGAGGACTCGCGCACCGGCGCGGTCGGCGTGCGCGCGAGCAGCGCGTCGTGGACGGCGGAGAGCCGGACCGGCCGTTCGCGGGACGCCCGCAGGGCCAGGACCGAGGCAGCGGCGTCGACCAGGGCCACCGAGCGCAACCGGCCGCGGAGGTATTCGGGCACCTCCCCGCTGCCCAGACCTGCGGCCAGCGCTGGTTCGAGACCTGCCGAGTGCGCGTGCCCGCCCGTGGGCAGGCGGGCGTCGGCGAGGAGCATGGCTCCCAGGTTCGGGTCCACTGACGTCCCCCTCAGAAGAACGAGTAGCGCTGGCCCAGCGGCACCTCCTCGACGGGGTTCGGGCGGACGCGCTCGCCGTCGATGCTGATGGCGAAGGTCTCCGGGTCCACGTCGAGTCGGGGCAGCGCGGTGTTGTTCGGCATGTCCTGCTTGGTGACCCCGCGAGTGGGGCGCACCGCGGCGAGCCTGCGCTGCAGGCCGAGCTTTTCGGCGATCCCGTCGTCCAATGCGGACTGGGCGACGAAGTTCACCGACAGGTGCGGCGCGGACGACGGGCCCTGGGGCAGCGCCGGGCGCATGACGACGGGCTGGGGCGTGGGGATCGTCGCGTTGGGGTCGCCGAGCGCACCCCACACCGCGGCGCCGCCCTTGATCACCGTGAAGGGGCGGATGCCGAAGAAGGCCGGGTCCCACAGGACGAGGTCGGCCAGCTTCCCGGGCTCGACCGAGCCGACCTCGTGGTCGATGCCGTGCGCGACCGCGGGGCAGATCGTGTACTTGGCGACGTAGCGGCGGGCGCGCTCGTTGTCCGCGGGCAGCGACGCGCCCAGGGCGCCGCGCTGCGCTTTCATCACGTGCGCGACCTGCCACGTGCGGCACACCAGTTCACCGATGCGGCCCATGGCCTGCGCGTCGGAGGAGGTGATCGACATCGCTCCGATGTCCTGCAGGATGTCCTCGGCGGCCATCGTCGTCGGCCGGATGCGCGATTCGGCGAACGCGAGGTCCTCGGGGACCTGCGGATTCAGGTGGTGGCACACCATCAACATGTCCAGGTGCTCGGTGGCGGTGTTGACCGTGTGCGGCAGGGTCGGGTTCGTCGACGCCGGCAGCACGTTGGGCTCCCCGGCGACGAGGATGATGTCCGGCGCGTGCCCGCCGCCGGCGCCTTCGGAGTGGAACGCGTGGATGCCCCGGCCGTCGATCGCGTCGATCGTGTGCTGCACGTAGCCCGTCTCGTTGAGGCTGTCCGCGTGCAGGGCCACTTGCAGGCCGAACTCGTCGGCGGCGCGCAGCGATGCGTCGACGGCCGCCGGGGTCGCGCCCCAGTCCTCGTGCACCTTGTACCCGCCGGCACCGGCCAGCGCCTGCTCGGCGAGCCCGTCCGCGCTGACCGTGCTGCCCTTGCCGAAGAGGATGACGTTCAGCGGCAGGTGGTCGAGGGCCCGGTGCATCATGGCCAGCGACCACGCGCCGGGCGTGACGGTCGTGGCCTTCGAGCCCTCGGTGGGGCCGGTGCCGCCGCCCACGACGGTCGTGGTGCCGGTGGCCAGGGCCTCGGCCATCTCGATCTCGGTGAGCAGGTGCACGTGGGTGTCGATCGCGCCGGCGGTCAGGATCTTGCGGTCACCGGCGATGACGTCGGTGCTCGGGCCGATGCGCAGGTCCGGGTGCACGCCATCCATGACGTCCGGGTTGCCCGACTTGCCCACGGCGACGACGCGCCCGTCGCGGACGCCGACGTCGCCGCGCACGACGCCCCAGTGGTCGAGCACGATCACGTTGGTGATGACCAGGTCGAGGGCGCCTTCCGAGCGCGTGGTCGTGCCCTGCGCCCCCGACTCGCGGATGCTCTTGCCGCCACCGAAGACGGACTCGTCACCGCCGACGCAGAAGTCCTGCTCGACTTCGATCCACAGGTCGGTGTCACCCAGCCGCACCTGGTCGCCGGTCGTCGGTCCGTACAGCTTGGCGTACTCGCGGCGGTTGATCTGGCTCACTGACCCTCCTCGGACTGCTGCTGGTGAGGTTCTCCGTCGCGCTCGTCGCGCGCGGCCTCCTCGGCGACCCGGGCCCGCGCCGGTGGCGAGGCGGTGGTGGGCGTCGCGGGTTCGGATCCCGGCGTCCCGAACGGGACGACCTTCTTCGGTTCCCTCGCGTGCGTCGGGAGCTCCCGCTCGCGGACCTGCAGGCCCGGCACGTGCCGGCTCCCGCCGAGCGCGACCAGCTCCACCGTTCTGCTCACGCCGGGTTCGAAGCGCACCGATGTCCCGGCGGGGGAGTCGAGCCGGTACCCCTGGGCCGCGTCCCGGTCGAAGTTCAGGGCCGGGTTGGCATCGGGGAAGTGCAGGTGGGCCCCCACCTGGATGGGTCGGTCCCCGTCGTTGACGACGAGGAGGGTGCACCGCGCGCGCTCGGAGTTGAGCGTGATCGGGCTCTCGCGGACGCGTACCTCTCCGGGGATCATGAGATCGGCTCCGTGATCGTGACGAGCTTGCGACCGTCCGGGAAGGTCGCCTCCACCTGCACGTCCGAGAGCATCTCGGGGACTCCCTCCATCACGTCGTCGCGCACGAGGACGCGCCGGCCCTCGTTCATGAGTTCATCCACAGTGGACCCTTCGCGTGCGCGCTCCATCGCCCAGCACGACAGCAGGGCCACCGCCTCCGGGTGGTTGAGGCGGACACCGCGGTCCCGCCGGTCCCGGGCGATCATGCCGGCCACGCTCAACAGCAACTTCTCCGCGTCGGACGGAGTGAGATTCATGAGAACACCTCACATCGCTGAGTCGTTCGCGATCGACTGTAAGGCTGCCCCCGACTGCTCGCACATCGAGGTCAGGAATCGGAAAAACGCCTCCGGAAACCGGTGAATTCGCTGTTCGCGGCGCCTTCCGGGGGTGCTGCGGGGCGGTTTTCGCGCATGTTCGCGCGCCGCGGGCGGGGATGTCCGGCCGCGGAAAAATTGGTGGTTCTCGACACACGCGCGCAGCGCGGAGAGGCGGAAGGGGGCTTCGGATCCGTTCGCCTCCGCCGGTCGGGGAAATCGATCTCCCCGGGAGGCGGAGCAATTCTTTCCGGTTGGTCGCCGCGCCCCAGGAAATTTTCATTCCCGCTGCCGGATCCGCAGTTCCTTCGGCACCCCTCCCGGCTCGTTCCGCACGCGGTGGCCGTCCGCCGTCGCGTTCGCCGGGGTGCTCGCACGGCGAGCCGGACGTGCGGGGAACGCGTCCCGCTCCGGCGCGGTCGGGCGCGGCCGTTCACCCGCCCTCGTGTCCGCTGAGGACGTTCCGGAGCCGGACCGCCACCTGCAGATCGGCGAGCTTCTCGGGGTCGGTGACGTCGCGGCCCAGGCAGGCGGACAGCTTGTCGAGCCGTTGGTACAGGGTCTGCCTGCGCACGTGCAGGCGCTGCGCGGTCCGGGTCTTGTTCGCCGCGCAGTCGAAGAAGATCTGCAGGGTGCGCAGCAATCGCTGCCTGGTCTCGAGCGGTTCGTGGAGCAGCGCTCCGAGCTGCTCGCGGACGAACCGGTGCAAGGCCTCGTCGGCGTCGAGCTGGTGCACGAGCCTGTGCAGGGACCAGGCGGCGGCGTCGATGATCCCGGTGCCCCCCGGCCCGGCGAGGTCCAACCGCAGGCAGCGGCGCGCTTCGGCCACGGCGTGCGGGAGCTCACCGCTGCCGGTGGCGAGCGGGCCGATGCCGATGGTCGAACGCTCGGCCGCGAGATCGCCGAGCTGGCGCACGTCGTCGACGAGGCACTGCCGGGAGCGCTCGGGGTGGTGCGGTTCGAGGGCCACCAGGGCGAGGAGCTCGTGCTCCTCGATGCGGGTGAGCGCCTTCCGCCCGTTGCGCTGCAGGACCTGCTCCAGGGTTCCGTGCACCCCCGGCTCGGCGTGGGCGGCCACGACGGCGACGAACGAGTCGGTGCCGTCCAGCCCCGCCTTCGCGAGCAAGGTGTCGAGGTCGGCGCTGCGGGCGGTGGGGTCGAGCAGGTGCTGGAACAGGGCACGAGCCGCACGCGCGCCGGGCGTGGGCGGCTGCGCGCGCAGCAGGGCGAGCCCGAAGGCCTGGGGAGCGCGGTCGAGGGCGGCTTCGAGCGCGGCCGGGTCGGCGCCGGGAGGGGACAGCACGTCGAGGTGGGCGGTGGTGACGCCGTGCACCGTGATGGGTGCGCGTCGCTGCTCGACCTCCGCCCCGAGCTCCGGATCGGGGTGCGCTGCCGTCGCGAGCACCTGCCCGGCCCTGTCGCGGACCGCGACCCCGGCCCCGGTGCTCTCCGCGAGCGTGTCGGTGAGCTGCTGCAGATCCGCTCCCGAGGTCAGCTGCGCCGACAGCGCGTCGGAGAGCGAGTCGGCGAGGCGGAGCCGCTGCACCGACTCGTTGACCAGGAGGCCGTTGATGCTCTCGGCGATCTCCACGAACGGGACCGTGCGGGTGAGCTGGATCAGGGGAAAGTCCTGCTGCCGGCACTCGTCGAGCAGGGCCTCGGGCAGGCCGACGCCGGTGCTGGCCGTCTCGACGACGAGTGCGCAGACCCCCCGAGCGGTCAACTCGCGGACGTAGGAGCGCTGACGGGACGGGTCGATCCCGGAGAGCACGACTCCGCCGGCGAGCAGCAGCTCACCACCCCGGAGCAGCGGGGCGATGTCGACGACTTCGCTGGAGTGGACCCACCGCACGGCGCGCGCGCCGTGGGCCGCTCCGGTCAGCAGCGCCGGCTCCCCGCGCAGCACGCTGGGGTGGCGCAGCACCTCGTCGAGTGTCGTCGGCATGACGAAATGTCCAATGGAAGGCGAACGATGGTTGACGGAATGTACCTTGTCTCGTTCCTCCCCGGCCAGAAGCATGGGCGGACAACAGTGACCGGCCTGGAGGCGAGCACAGATGACGAGCGCGACGACGGACGACCCCGCGGCGGGTGATCTCGAAGAGTCCCTTCAGCCGATACCGGAGAGAGCCAGAACGAGGAGAGTTTCAGGACAGTTCTGGATCTGGGCGGGAGCGAACATCGCACCCATCAACTGGGTGCTGGGCGCCCTCGGCATCCAACTGGGGCTGGGCCTGTCCGACACGCTGGTCGTGCTCATCGCCGGCAACTTCGTCGGGATGTCCCTGTTCGGGTTGTTCGTGCTGCTCGGCCAGCGCACCGGTGTGACCGGGATGGTGCTGGCGCGGGCCGCGTTCGGCCGCCGCGGCGGGTACCTGCCCGCCGCGATCCAGGCGCTGCTCGCCGTGGGGTGGTGCGCGGTCAACACGTGGATCATCCTGGACCTGGTCATGGCCTTGTTCGGCGAGCTCGGGCTGGTCGACCCGGCTGCCGGGAACTACACCGCCAAGATCGCCGTGGCAGCGGGGATCATGGCCGTGCAGGTGGTGATCTCCTGGATCGGCTACCGGGCCATCTCCGGTTTCGAGCGCTGGACCGTGCCGCCGACGATCGTGGTGCTGGTGCTCATGTCGCTGGTGGCGTGGACGCAGCTGGAGATCGACTGGAGCTACGCCGGCCCGCCGGGCGAGGTGCTGACCGGGCTCGAGCGGATCAGCGCGATGACCGCCGTCATGACCGCCATCGGCATCGGGTGGGGCATCACGTGGTTCACCTACGCCGCGGACTACTCGCGGTTCGTCAGCACCGCGGTGCCGCGCCGCAGGCTCTACCTCGCCAGCACGCTGGGGCAGTTCCTGCCCGTGGTCTGGCTCGGGGTCCTCGGCGCGTCGCTGGCGACGGAGAACGGCCAGGCCGATCCCGGGCGCCTGATCGTCGACAACTACGGCTCGCTGGCGGTGCCGGTGCTGTTCCTCGTGGTGCACGGACCGATCGCCACGAACATCCTCAACATCTACACCTTCGGCGTCGCCACGCAAGCCCTGGACATCAGGGCCTCCCGACGCACGCTGAGCCTGCTGGTGGGCGTGTTCTCGATGCTGTGCGTGGTGCTGTTCGTCTTCCACGGCGACTTCGCGGCGGTGCTGGACTCCTGGCTCGTCTCCCTGGTGGCCTGGGTCGCGTCGTGGGCCGGCATCATGCTCGTCCACTTCTTCCGGCTCGAGCGCGACGGCCGGCACGCGGAGCGGTTGTTCGCCCCCGTCGGCAGCGACCGCCTCCCCGACGTCAACTGGGCCGCCGTGGTGTCCTTCGGCGCGGGCGTGGGGGCCACCTGGCTGTTCATGCACGGTGTGCTGGACGTCTTCCAGGGTCCTATCGCCGGCGCGATGGGAGGGATCGACCTGTCCTGGTTGGCGGGAGGCCTGGTCTCGGCTGCCCTCTACGCCTCGCTGGGGCCGCGGGTGCACCGCCGCTACCTCCCCGAGCGCGAACCCGGGGAAGCCGCCGGAACGCGCAGCCCCTCCCTTTCCTGAACCGTCCCTGAACTGTGTTGCTCCGATGTGGAACGAGGTCGAACATGTCCGCGAACCCCGGTGAGTTCCCCTGGCAGGACGACGTGCGGGCAGCAGCGGCGCTGACCTTCGACGTGGACGGCGAGTCCTGCGTCCTGGTGCAGGACCCGACGGCGGTGGACCGCATGTCGTTGATGGGGCACCAGTCCTACGGCCCCCGCGTGGGGGTGCCGCGCCTGCTGCGCGTGCTGCGGCGCCAGGACGTGCGCGCGACCTTCTTCGTCCCCGGTTACACCGCCGAGTGCTATCCGGACACTGTTCGGGCCATCGTCGACGAGGGCCACGAAGTGGCGCACCACGGTTACGTGCACGAGGCCATGCGGGGGCTCGACGAGGCCGCGGAGGCGGAGTACTTGGACCGGGGGCTCGATGCGCTGGAGCGGGTCGCCGGCGTGCGGCCGACCGGGTACCGGGCGCCCTGGTGGGAGATGAACTGGCACACCCCGCGGCTGCTGGCGGAGCGCGGCTTCGCCTACGACTCCAGCCTGCTCGACGACGACGTCCCGTACCTGATGGCCACGTCGGGACCGGGCTCGGCCAGTTTGCTCGAGATCCCGGTGGACTGGGCGCTCGACGACTGGGAGCAGTTCGCGTTCTATCCGGGGTGGACGGGCAGCGGTGTCATCGAAAGCCCGGAGAAGTCCCTGGAGATGTGGTCGTTGGAGGCGAGGGCGCGCCACGCCGAGGGCGGCTGCTTCGTCCTGACCACGCACCCGTTCCTGTCCGGGCGTCCCGCGAAGGCGGACATGCTCGAGCGGTTGCTGGAGCTGCTCCGCTCCCTCGACGGGATGTGGGTGGCCCCGCTGGCCGAGATCGCCGCGCACGCGCAACCGGTGTGCGGCCCCCCGCGGGTGCACGAGCGGCTCGTCGACGCGCCGGTGTGATCGAGCGGCGCGGGTCAGGGCCGCGGCGGCGCGTCGGTGCCGCCGCCCCCGTTCGTGCTCGCGCCGAGCCGCGCCGAGACCTCGGCGGCGGTCTCGCGCACGGTTCCGGCCAGCTGGGTGCGCAGCTCGGATGAGACGCGGAAGCTGGGGGCGGACAGCAGCAGCGCGGCGACGAGGTGACCGCGGTGGTCGCGCACCGGTGCGCTGATGCCGACTTCCTCCACGTGGGTTTCGCCCGCGTTGACGGCCACGCCCGAGCGGCGGACGGCGGCGAGCCGCTCGAGGCAGGCGCCCATCTCGGACTCGTCGGGGTGCGCGGAGCGCAGCAGCCCCCGCTCCAGCAGTTCCCGGGCACGGCCCTCCGGGAGCTCGGAGAGGAACACCTGCACCGAAGCGCTGGCCGCGGTGGTGTAGCGGGTCCCGATGGGGGTGGTGTGCTTGACCTGCTTCGGGCTGGCGACCTGCTCGACCGAGAGCGACTCGTGGCCGCTCCACACGACCAGGGCGCTGGTCTCGCCGGTGCGTTCGGTGAGGCGCTCCAAGGAGGGGTAGGCCAGTCGGCGCACGTCGAGGTTGGCCAGCAGGGGCCCGGCGATGCCGATCAGGCCCAGACCGAGCCGGAAGCGCCCGCTCTCCGGGTCGCGCAGGACCAGGTCCATCTGCTCGAGCTGGTGCAGCAACCGGGAGATCGTGCTCTTGTGCAGGTCCACCCTGCGGGCGATCTCGGTGACCCCGAGGGCCGGTTCGTCCACGGAGAAGGCGTGCAGGATGCTGATGCCGTTGCGCAGCATCGAGGACGCGTTCCTGGGCTCCTGCCGGTCGAGCTCGTCGCTGTCGGTCATGCTCGCTGCTCCTGTGCCCCCGCGCACCGCTCCGGCCGCGAGGACGCCGGCCCCCGGCGAGGGCCGAGGACCGGCATCGCCTGCGGAGCGCCGTCAGGCGGGGAGGATGTTGTGGTCGGGTCCGTAGGGGAAGCGCGTGATGTTCTCGGCGCCGTTTTCGGTGACCACGAGGATGTCATGCTCGCGGTACCCACCGGCTCCGGGCTGTCCCTCCGGGATGGTGATCATCGGCTCCATGGACACCACCATTCCCGGCTCGAGAGCGGTGGTGATGTCCTCGCGCAGCTCCAGACCGGCTTCGCGGCCGTAGTAGTGCGACAGCACCCCGAAGGAGTGGCCGTACCCGAAGGTCCGGTGCCCGAGCAGCCCCTCCTCCGCGTAGAGCTTGTTCAGCTCGGCGGCGATGTCGGCGCAGACCGCACCGGGCCGGATGAGTTCCAGCCCCCGTTCGTGCACGGCCGTGTTGACCTTCCAGTACCGCAGCTGCGCCTCGGTGGGCTCGCCGTACACGAGGGTGCGCTCCAGGGCGGTGTAGTACCCGGCGATCATGGGGAAGCAGTTCAGGCTGAGCACGTCGCCGCGCTGGACCCGCCGGGAGGTGGGCCAGTTGTGGGCCCCGTCGGTGTTGACCCCGGACTGGAACCACACCCAGGTATCGCGCAGCTCGGCATCGGGGAAGGTCCGCGCGATCTCCCGGACCATGGCCTGGGTTCCCGCGAGGGCGACCTCGTACTCGGGGACGCCCTCGGTGACGGCCTCGGCCACGGCGGCACCGCCCACGTCGGCGATGCGCGCCCCCTCCTTGATCAGGGCGATCTCCTCGCCGGACTTGATCATGCGCTGGGCCGCGGTGGCCGCGGAGACGTCGACGAGCTCGAAACCGGGCAAGGCCTCGGCGAGCTGCGCGCGCAGCACCGGCGAGACCTCGTCGTCCTCGACGCCGAGGCGCCCGCGGGTGACTCCGGCGTCGGCCAGCACCGTGGCGATGGCGTGCTGGAAGTTGTCGCGCTGCCAGTCGGTATAGACGATGTTGTCGCCGAAGCTGCGCCGCCACGGCTGGCCCGCGTCGATGTTGGCCGAGACCGTCACGTGGCTGCTGTGCGTGACCACCAGGGCGTAGTTGCGCCCGAAGGCGGTGTAGAGGAAGTCGCTGTAGTAGTTGATGTTGTGGTAGCTGGTGAACACCACAGCGTCCACACCGGACTCGGACATGTGCGCGCGCAGCGCGTCCACCCGCCGCTGCATCTCCGCATCGGAGAACGTCGGGACGGCGGACTGCCCGTTGTGGATGGTCTTGAGGCGTTCCATGCTCATCGAACGGATCCTTTCTCGTGCTCGGTGTTGTGCTGTGCGCTGCCCGGAACGGCCCCGACGGGGGCGTTTCCGGGAGAACTGCGCGCCGCGGCGCGCATGACCAGCGCCGCGGCGAGCCCGGCGGCTGCGAGGTACCACGCGGGGGCGGCAGGACTTCCGCTCGCGTGGATCAGGGACGTGGCCACGAACGGCGCGGTCCCGCCGAAGAGCGCGTTGGCCGTGTTGAAGCTGAACGCGAAACCGCTGTAGCGGACCTGCGTCGGGAACAGCTCGGCCAGGAAGGAGGGGAGGGTGCCGTCGTTCGTGCTGAGCAGGATCCCCAGTGCCGTGTGGACCAGCACGACGCCGAGCAGGCCGCTGACCCCGAGGAGCAGGAACACCGGGACCGCCAGCACCGCGAACAGCGCTCCGGCGGTGGTGAGCATCCTCGCGCGGCCGACCCGGTCGGACAGGCGCCCCATCGCGAACACGGCGGCGATGTAGACGACGAGGGTGACGGTGGTCGACGCGAACGCGCTCGTCTCGCCCATGCCGAGCTCGGTGGACAGGTAGGTCGGCATGTAGCTGAGGAGCATGTAGAACCCGACCGCGTTGAGGCTGGTCGCGCCGAACGCGATCAGGAGGCGGCGCTTGTTGCGCGCGAAGGTCTGCTGCAGCGGCGCCTGCTCCGCCGACTGCCGGTCCTCCAGTTCCCTGTACTCGGGGGTGTCCTCGAGCTTGAGCCGGATGTAGCGGCCCACCAGCCCCAGCGGTGCGGCGAGCAGGAACGGGACGCGCCATCCCCACGAGGACATCGCCTCGTCCGAGAGCACCGTGGTCAGCAGGGTGACGACGACCGAACCCAGCAGGAGCCCCGCGGCGGTGCTGGCCGGCACGACGCTGGTGTAGGAGCCCTTGCGGTTCCGCGGCGCGTACTCGAACAGGAACGCCGAAGCTCCGGCGTATTCGCCCGCTGCCGAGAACCCCTGCACGAGCCTGGTGACCAGCAGCAACAGCGGGGCTGCGAGGCCCGCGTGGGCGTATCCGGGCAGCAGCGCGATCACGAAGGTGGCGGCGGACATGATCAGGATGGACAGCGACAGCGCGGTGCGCCTGCCGACCCGGTCGCCGAAGTGCCCCCAGAAGAGGCCGCCGACGGGGCGGATGACGAACGACAGCGCGAAAACGCTGAACGTGGCCAGCAGTCCGGCGGTGGGGGAGGTTTCGGGGAAGAAGACGCCGGCGATCGTCGTGGCGAGGTAGCCGTAGACGGCGTAGTCGAACCACTCGACGAGGTTGCCGATGAAGCTCGCGCTGACGACGCGGCGCATCGTCGCCGGTGCTGGAGTCCCCGGCGCCGGGGGCTCCGACTCCGGGGACTCCGACTCCGGGGACTCCGACTCCGGGGACCGGGGGTGGTGATCGGGGTCAGAGGGGTCTGGAGGCATGGTGTCCACTCCCGAGCGGGTCGAGCCGACCGCGCAGGAGCGCGCCGGCGGGTTCGTTTTCCTCGAAGCCGCACTGAAAAGTACAACTGCGTTGCATTGAACGAAACGTAAGCAGCGTCTTGCTTCGTGTCAACATCCGGTGGGGTCCGCGGGTCGATCTGCTGATTGCTCGCTTTGATGCGGAATTGTTCGTCGGGTCGGTCGTCCCTGGTCGGCTACGAGCTCTGCTCCTAGGTCTTTCTTGTGCAACTCGGTTGTATTGAAAGCAACATGGAGCATGTCCTGGATCACGAACCCTCGCTCGTTCGGCTCCGGGTCCCGCCGGGGAGCGCGGGCGGGCCGCCGGGGTCCGGGGTCGGCCTGTGGTGGACCCGTCGCCGGAGGTGGAATACCCTATGGGGTATCCGCTGTTGGAGGAGCTGGAGGTGGTTGTGATGGAGATGCAGCCGGAGCGGGTCGGCGATGCGCTGACGCGCCTGCGCCGGGCGCAGGGCCAGTTGTCCGGCGTGATCGAGTCGATCGAGGAGGGCGAGGACTGCGCTCAGGTGCTGACGCAGCTGGCTGCTGTCTCCCGAGCGCTGGACCGGGCCGGATTCAAGATCGTGGCCAGCGGTATGCGGTACTGCCAGCAGGCGCGCGAGGACGGTGAGGAACCGCCGATGACGGAGCAGGAGCTCGAGCGGCTGTTCCTCTCGCTGGCCTGATCCGCGCCTCGCCCGCTGCTCCCTGCCAGCGGCGGGCACGCCCGCGCGGAAGTAATACCCCGGGGGGTTTGTGACGAGTCCCGTGCCCGGGAGGGACGAACTGAGAGCGAAGGAGCGAGGCACGATGAGCGCTGCCCGAGACGCCGAACCCGACCACCAGCTCGCCGGCGGGTTGGCGGTGGAGGTGATCGCCACCTCGTCGTTGGGCGATCGCAGTTACCTGGCCGCGGACGGGGACGTGGCCGTCGTGGTGGATCCGCAGCGCGATGTGGACCGGTTCCTCGCCGCCGCCGGGCGGTGGGGTGTGCGCATCGCGCTGGTGCTGGAGACGCACGTGCACAACGACTACGTCTCCGGTGGGCTCGAGCTGGCCCGGCTGACCGGGGCCGACTACGGGGTCGCGGCGGCGGACGAGGTCCCGTTCGCGCGCACGCCGCTGTCCGAGGGCGATGTCGTGGACGTGTCGCCCCGGATGCGGGTGCGGGCGGTGGCCACGCCGGGGCACACCTACCACCACCTGTCCTACGTGCTGGAGGGCGAGCACGGCCCGGTCGGGGTCTTCACCGGCGGGTCGCTGCTGTTCGGCACCACCGGCCGCACCGATCTGCTCGGGCAGGAGCACAGCCACGAGCTGGCCCGGCACCAGCACGCCTCGGCGCGCAAGCTGGTGGAGATGCTGCCGGACGGGGCGCAGATCTGGCCCACGCACGGTTTCGGCAGTTTCTGCTCGGCGAGCCAGGCCTCGGGCGATTCGGCCACGATCGGTGAGCAGAAGCAGTTCAACCCGGCGCTGACGCTGGCGCAGGGCGACTTCGTCGAGCAGATGCTGTCCGGGCTGGACGCCTATCCCGCCTACTACGCGCACATGGGCGTGCGCAACACCGCCGGACCCGAGCCGCTGGACCTGCGGACCCCCGACCGGGCGAGCCCGGAGGAGTTGCGGCAGCGGCTGGCGGCCGGCGAGTGGGTGGTGGACCTGCGCTCGCGCACCGCTTACGTCGACTCGCACCTGGCGGGCACGGTCAGCCTGGGCCTGGACGGCCCGATGGCGACCTGGCTCGGGTGGATGCTCGACTGGGGCGCGCCGATCACGCTGCTCGGGCGGAGCCGGCAGCAGGTGTCCGAGGCGCAGCGCGAGCTGGCCCGCATCGGCATCGATTCCTTCGCCGCGGCGGCCGCGGGCCAGCCGCACGAGCTCGCCGCCGATCCCGCGCAGCTGCGCAGCACCACCGCGGCCACCTTCGCCGAACTCGCCGCCGCCCGCGACGGCCGCGGCGACGGGCTGCCGGCGGCGGACGTGGTGCTGGACGTGCGCACGAACAACGAGTGGACGGCCGCGCACGTGGAAGGGGCGGTGCACGTCCCGCTGTACGAGCTCAAGGACCGCACCGGCGAGGTGCCCGCGGGCACGGTGTGGGTGCACTGCGGCAGCGGCTACCGGGCCGCGGCCGCGGCTTCGCTGCTGGAAGGTGCCGGACGCGACGTCGTGCTCGTCGACGACTCCTTCGGCAACGCCGAGCAGGCGGGGCTCGCCCTGGCGGCCGCCGCCTGATCACCACGATCCCGCGGCCCGAAGCGGGAAGGCACGAGGAAAGGAGACCGATGTCCGCCACGACACCGGTGAGCATGGACACCCCGCAGGTGCGCAGCTTGCTGGAGAGCAACCCGCGCACCCGGTTGATCGACGTGCGCACCCCCGGCGAGTTCGCCGCCGCGCACATCCCCGGCTCGCACAACGCGCCGCTGGACCTGCTGCGCGAGCACCGCGAGGAGCTCACCACCGCGCACGAGGACCCGATCGTGCTCGTGTGCGCCTCCGGTGGCCGGGCCGAGCAGGCCCGCGGCGTGCTGGCAGCAGCCGGTCTGGGGCACCTCTCCGTGCTGGAAGGCGGGATGACCGGGTGGCAGCAGCACGACGCCCCGGTCAACCGCGGCTCGGGAACGTGGGGCATGGAGCGCCAGGTGCGGCTCACCGCCGGGCTGCTGGTGCTGTCCGGGGTGCTCGCCAGCACCGCCTACGCACCGCTGAAGTGGGTGGCCGGATTCGTCGGCGCGGGGCTGACCTTCGCCGCGGTGACCGACACCTGCGCCATGTCCCGGGTTCTGGGACTGCTGCCGCACAACCGCACCCGCGAGGCGGACGCGGCGAGCGCGCTCCGCGCCCTGACCAGCGAGCAGGCCCCGGCGGACACCCCCTCCCGCTGACCTGCCCCGCCGGCGGGCGTGCCCGCAGCCCCTCCCGCGGCACGCCCGCCTCCCCACCCCATTCCGGTTGGCTTCCGCGGCGCACCGCGCCGTCGGGAACAGGAGACGACGATGGTCCTGGCAGGCGTCTTCGGCGCGGTCATCGGACTGGCCCTGGGCCTGCTCGGTGCCGGTGGTTCGATCCTGGCCGTGCCCGCGCTGGTCTACGGCGTGGGGCAACCGCTGCACACGGCGATCCCCACGTCGCTGGCCGTGGTCGCGGTCTCGTCCCTGGGCGGCCTCGCCTCCCGAGCTCGCCGCGCTCACGTGCAGTGGCCGGTGGCGCTGGTCTTCGGCGCCGCCGGTGTCCCGGCCGCCTTCGCCGGAACCGCCCTGGGACGCCTGCTCCCGCAGCGCTGGCTGCTGCTGGCCTTCGCCGCGCTCATGGTCGTCGTGGCGGTGCGCATGCTCCGCGGCGGTGCGAACCGCGCCGGGGCCTGCCGCACCGGCGCGGGCGGCGTCAACTGGCGCAGCTGCCTGCCCAAGGCCCTCGGCGCCGGTGCTGGTGTCGGCGTGCTCACCGGCCTGTTCGGAGTCGGGGGCGGCTTCGTCATCGTCCCGGCCCTGAGCGTGCTGCTCGGCCTCGGAACCCAGGCGGCCGTCGCGACCTCGCTGGTGATCGTGCTCATCAACGCCGCGGGCGGACTGTCCGCCCACGCCAGCGCGGCGGCGAACCTCGACTACGCGATCTTGTTCGCGTTCGCCGGCGCCGCGCTGGTGGTTTCCGCCGCCGCCGGCCGCCTGGCCCCGAAGCTGCCCGCCGACGCCCTGCGCCGCTGGTTCGCCCACGTCGTCCTCGCAGTCGCCGCCGGAGTCGCGTTGGCAGCCGTGCTCGCGCCCGCGGCGCTGGGCTGAAGCGGGCCCCGGCACGCGTCCGCTCGTCGGAGGAGGCCCGTCGCGGATCCGCCGAGCGCTCTCGCGGTGCTTCCGCGTTCGGTCGGGTGCCCGCGCGGTGGGTGCTTCAGGGCGTGCGCCTGCGCAGGGTGGCCGCGCCGAGCAGCAGCGCCAGCACCGCGCAGCCGGCGATGACGAGCACGTCGCGCAGGATCACGCCGCCGAGTTCGGCGGAGGTGGTGACCCGGGTGAGCGCTTCCACCGCGTAGGACAGGGGCATGACGTCGGAAGCCCAGCGCAGCACCGGGTGCATCTCGTCCCTGGCGACGAGGAGGCCGCAGAGGAGGAACTGGGGCAGCACGATCACCGGCATGAACTGGACAGCCTGGAACTCGGTGCGCGCGAAGGCGCTGACGAAGAGGCCCATGGCCATGCCGAGCAGCGCGTCCAGCACGGCGATCAGCAGCAGCGTCCAGACCGAGCCGGCGATGTCCAGCCCCAGCCACAGCACGGAGACGCCCGCGGCCAGGGACACCTGCACCAGGGCGATCGCGCCGAAGGCGAGGGCGTAGCCCAGCAGCAGGTCCAGCTTGCCGATCGGCAGGGTCATCAGCCGCTCCAACGTGGCGGTGGTCCGCTCCCGCAAGGTGGTGATCGAGGTGATCAGGAACATGATCAGGAACGGGAAGACGCCGAGGAGCGCCGGTGCGATCCGGGAGAACAGCACCTCCGAGTCGAACACGTACCGCAGCAGCACCATCAGCAGCGAGGGCACGACGATCAGCATCGCTGCGGTGCGCTTGTCGTGGGCGAGCTGGGTGAGGATCCGGCGCGTCGTGGCCAGCGCGCTCGCGGGGCTCATGACTGCTGCACCTGCCGTTGCTCGATCAACCGGAGGAACGCCTGCTCGAGGTCCTCGTGCCCGGTGCGCCTGCGCAGGCCGTGCGGGGTGTCCTCGGCGAGCACGGCGCCCTCGCGCATCAGCAGCAGCCGTCCGCACCGGGCCGCCTCGTCCATCACGTGGCTGGAGACCAGCAGCGTGACGCCGCGCGCGGCCAGGCGGTGGAACAGCCCCCACAGCTCGTCGCGCAGCATCGGGTCCAGTCCGACCGTCGGCTCGTCCAGCACCAGCAGCTCGGGGGTGCCGAGCAGTGCGACGGCGAGGTTAGCCCGGCTGCGCTGCCCGCCGGAGAGGGTTCCGATCAGCGCGTCCGCGTGCTCGGTCAGGCCCACCTCGCCGATCGCGCGGGGCACGTCCGAGGTGGGGGCGCGCAGCACCGCGGCGAAGTACCGCAGCGCCTGGGTCACGGTCAGGTCCGGGTAGATCGCCGGGTTCTGGGTCGCGTAGCCGATGCGCTTGCGCAGTGCCGGTGCGCCAGCGGGGCGGCCGAGGACGGTGACGGTGCCCGCGGCGATGACCTGCACTCCGACGACCGCCCGCAGCAGGGTCGTCTTGCCGCAGCCGCTGGGCCCGAGCAGGCCCGTGATGCTGCCGCGGGGTATCGCGAAGTCCACGCCGCGCAGGACCGCGCGTCCGCCCCGGTTCACCCGGAGGTCCTGAGCGGTGATGACCTCCCCGGAAGAATTGGCCATGTGTTTAATTTCCCTCGCGCGCCCGGCACCGTCAAGCCCCGGGGGAAGGGGGCGCACCTCGGGGGAGCGCGGTGCCGTCGAGGTAGTACTGGATCACCGGGGCGATCATGGCGACGACCTCGTCGTCGGTGGCGGTGGCGATAGGTGGGAGTTGGAGCACGTACCGGGTCATCACCAGGCCGATCATCTGCCCGGCCGCGGCGTTCAAGCGGGCCGCGGGGACGCCCAGCGCCTCGGCCACGACGCCGAACATCGAGCTGTCCATGAATTCCCGGAGCAGCGCCGTGGTCTCCTCGTCGCCGGTGATCGAGCGGAGAGCGGCCACGAACGGGGCCCGGACCTCCGGATCGGCGAAGATCGCCAGGAACGTGCGGACCACGCGTTCGCCGGCCTGCTCGCGCGGGCCCTCGAGCAGGCTGCGCTTCACCCGGCTCGGGTCGAACGGCAGCTGCACGGTTGCGACGAACACCTGCTGCTTGCTGCCGAAGTAGTGGTGCACCATGGCCGGGCTGACTCCGGCCTCGGCCGCGATCGCGCGGACCGTGGCGCGGTCGTAACCGCGATCGCCGAACACCTCGCGGGCGGCGGTCAGGACCTGTTCGCGGGTGTCGTTGCGTCCCGGTCGACGGCCCGCTTTGCCCATGCGTCGAGGCTAGCCGAAACCGGCGGCGCCGGTGCGCGGACCTTCCCGGCGGTGTTCGGCGGTCCGCACGCGGTGCGGTGGTATCTTGCCTTAGCGACGTTAGTCTTAGCGGAAAGATGCTTAATCGTTCGGGACGCAGGAGGTCTCTCGTGGCACGACGCAGCCGTTCCCGGCCCGACGCGGTCGACTACATGCTCGCGGAGTGGGAACGGGAACGTCCCGACATGGACCCCTCCGGGTTGGCTGTGTTCGGGCGGCTGCACCGCGCCTACCAGCGTTACCAGGACCAGTTGACGCGGATCTTCGGCGCGTTCGACCTGACGGTCGCCGGGTTCAGCATCCTGGCCTCGCTGCGCCGGGCGGGGCCGCCGTACCGCCGCACCGCGGGTGAACTGGCCGACGCCCTCCTCGTCACCACCGGCGGCATCAGCCAGCGCGTGGACAAGCTGGAGCAGGCGGGCCTGGTGACGCGGGTGCGGGACCCCGAGGACCGGAGGGTGGTCTACGTGCAGCTCACCGAGCGGGGGGTGCATTTCGTCGGCGAGGTCGCCACCGCTCACTTCGACAACGAGAAGCGGATGCTCAGCGGCTTGACCGCGACCGAGCGCGACCGGTTGGCCGACCTGCTCAGCAGGCTCGAGATCTCCCTGGACCACTCCGCCACCCAGCTGGAGCCGGAAGGCTGAGGGCCCCGGAGGGCCGGGACGTCGGGTCCGCACGGCCTCCCGGCGTTCAGAGCCGCCAGAGGCGTTCCTGCTCGTCGAGGCCCCAGTAGATGCTCTTCTGCCGGGTGTACTGCAGGATCCCGTCGCGTCCCTTGTCCGTGCCGAGACCGCTGTGCTTGGTGCCGCCGAACGGCGTGGCGATGCTGAGGCGCTTGTACGTGTTGATCCACACCGTGCCCGCCTCGACGCGGCGGGCCACGCGCCAGGCGCGGCGGTAGTCGGTGGTCCAGAGGCCGCAGGCCAGGCCGTAGACGGTGTCGTTGGCCTGGGACACGAGGTCGTCCTCGTCGCGGAAGGGCAGCACCGCACCGACGGGGCCGAAGATCTCCTCCTGGCAGGTCGCGCTGTGGTTGGCCAGGCCGTCGAGCAGCGTCGGCAGGTAGTACGCGCCGCGCGCGAGCTCCGGGTCGTCGGGCACGCGGCCGCCGCAGAGCACGCGGCCGCCCTCCGCGCGGGCTCGGTCGACGAGCGAAGCCACCCGGTCGCGGTGCGCGAAGGTGGCCAGCGGGCCGACCTGGGTGCCCGGCGCGGTCCCCGGACCGACGCGCAGGGACCGCGCCGCCGCCACCAGGCGATCCACGAAGTCGGTGTAGATCGACTCGTGCACGAAGATGCGGGAACCGGCGATGCAGCTCTGCCCGGTCGAGGAGAAGATCCCGAACAGGACCCCCGCCAGCGCTTGCTCCAGGTCGGCGTCGGGGAAGACCACCGTGGGCGACTTGCCGCCCAGCTCGCTGGTGAGCGGCATGATCTTGTCCGCGGCCGCGCGGCCGATCGCGCGGCCGGTCCGCGTGCCACCGGTGAAGGAGACGCGTCCGACGAGGGGGTGGCGCACGACCGCGTCGCCCACCACCGGCCCCGTTCCCGGCAGCACCGACAGCAGGGCCGGCGGCACCCCGGCCTCCACCACCCGCCGGGCGAGGCCGAGGGAGACCAGCGGCGTGGCCTCGGCCGGTTTGAGCAGGACTGCGTTGCCGGCGGCCAGCGCGGGCGCGATCTTCTGCGCGTCGCTGGCGATGGGGGAGTTCCACGGGGTGATGGCCCCGACGACTCCGACGGGTTCGTGCACGCTCATCGCGAGGTACGGGCCGCGCTGCGGGGTCAGCGGGGTCTCCGCGGTTTCCAGCGCTGCGGCGTAGAAGCGGAACGTGCCGGCGGCGCTGGCCACCAGCGCGCGGGTCTCGGCGAGCGCTTTGCCGGTGTCGCGCGTTTGCAGCAGCGCCAACTCCTCGGCGTCGCGCTCGACCAGGTCACCGACCCGGTGCAGCAGCCGAGCGCGTTCGTGCGGCAGCAGGTCGCGCCAGGACTCCCGTGCCGCGGCCTCGGCGCCGGCGCGCGCGGCCTCGTCGACGTCCTCGGCAGAAGCCGCGGTCAGCTCGGCGAGCACTTCGCCGGTGGCCGGGTCCGCGGACTCCAGCGGGGCGCCGCCGCCGCGCCGCCAGCGGCCGGCGGCGTGGATCTCGTCGGGGATCTCCGCAACGGTCACGGTGCACCTCCAGGTGTGCATGGTCTACTCAAATAGCTTACTGGTAAGTCAATAGCGGGTACCGCGGTGCGCATCTTCCGCAGTTGAGCAAGCCTGTGCGCAGTCGATATGAAAAATTTCTCCCGCTGAATCCTTGCAGGGGTTGTCCGCATCACAGGTGGTTGGTCATAGTCCTTACCGCTAGCTCGTTTAATGCTAAGTCTTTTGGAGGGACAGATGACCGCATCGCAAACCCGGCACGCGCACCTGGAGGAACTGATCGACGGGTGCATCGCCTCGCGGGAGTCCCGCAACGAGGACTGGGACACGCTGGCGTTCCAGGCCAAGGCGGGGGAGGAGTTCCGGCGGGCGCAGGTCCGCTACATCGGTTCCGGTGCCACCGGCAACCACGAAGGCGACGGCCGCACCCTGCCCTCGGAGCACTTCACGTTCTCCAACATGCGGCTGCCCGCGGGTGCGGTGGGTCCCGAGCACACCCACCACGACGTCGAGGAGGTCTTCTTCGTGCTGGAAGGGCAGTTGGAGGTCAACGTCCACGACGTGGACGACGGGACGAAGACCGCCACGCGCACGCTCGGCTACCGCGACCTCATTCGGGTTCCCGCGGGGGTGCCGCGCAGCCTGCGGACGGTCGGTGACCGGGACGCGCTGTTCTGCGTGGTCATCGGAGCGCAGAAGCCGCAGATCCCGACCTACCCGCCGACCTCCCCGATGCACGGCGTGACGCGGGACTGACGGCTGATCGGGGTGAGGAGCATGGCGCGCACGGTCAGGGTGCACCGCACGACGTGGCTGGCCGAGGGAGTGGTCCAGGTCGACTTCCGCGATCCGGCCGGCGACGAGCTCCCGCGCTGGGAACCGGGAGCGCACCTCTCGCTGCACCTGGGGAACGGCCTGGTTCGGCAGTACTCGTTGTGCGGAGACCCCGCGGACGGTCACCAGTGGACGGTGGCGGTGCTGCGGGAGCCGGAGTCCCGGGGCGGGAGCGCGTGGGTGCACGAGCGGTTGACCGCGGGAACCCTCCTGGAGGTCGACGGTCCGCAGAACAACTTCGCGCTGGAGACCGCCGAGCGCCATCTCCTCATCGCCGGCGGGATCGGCGTGACACCGCTGCGGGCGATGGCGGAGGAGCTCGACCGGAAGGGCGCGGACTGGCGAGTGCTCTACTGCGGGCGGTCGCGGTCGAGCATGGCCTTCCTCGACGACCTGGTCGGCCTCTGCGGCGAGCGGATCCGGGTGCACGCCGACGACGAGCACGGCGGCCCGCCCGAGCTGGCCGCCGAGCTCGCCGATCTCCCCCCGGCAACGCTGGTGCACTGCTGCGGACCCGAACCGCTGATCAGCGCGGTGGAGGCGGCCCTGCCCGACCCGTCGATGCTGCGCGTCGAGCGCTTCCACGCGCCGGAGACCTCGCAGAGCGCGGCGGACGGGGAATCGTTCGAGGTGGTGTGCGCGTCTTCCGGGGCCCGCGTGCCCGTCGGGGCCGGCAGGTCGGTGCTGGACGCGGTCGGCGAGGCCGGGGTCGCGGTGCCGAGCTCGTGCCGGGAGGGCGTGTGCGGCACCTGCGAGACCAAGGTGCTCAGCGGTCGGCCCGACCACCGCGATTTCGTGCTGAGCCCTGCTGAGCAGGAATCCGGGAACACGATGATGATCTGCGTGTCCCGCTGCAGCTCGGCGGAGCTGGTGCTGGACCTGTGAACGGTGCGGGATCGGGCCGGCCCGCGCTCGGAGGCTGACAACCCACCAGGAGAAGAACTGACATGCCACTGAACCTCGAACCGGTGCAGAGCCGGACGGGACCGTCCACCAGCTACGAGGAGGCCTTCGCCGACGAGCTCGAGGACATCTACGGGCGCGGCATCCACGACCTCGGCGGAGTCGTGGCCGCGCTCAACGAGACCGGAGTCCGACCGCCGGACGGTGCGGAGTGGACGGAGGGGACGTTCACCCGCGAGCTCGCCCGGTTCGGCGCGAAGGAGGAACGCTGATGAGGACGTCACTGCGCACTGAGGACGGTCTGCTCCAGCTGGGTTTGCGCGACCGCTGGTACGCGGTGTGCCCCTCCCAGTACGTGCGCCCGGGTGAACTGGTGCGGCTCGACCGCGCCGGGGAGGAACTGCTGCTGTGGCGGGACAGCGCCGGCCGGGTCCACGTCCAGGAGGACAGGTGCCCGCACCGCGCGGCGCGGTTGTCGCGCGGTGTCCACATGGGAGACCGCATCGCCTGCAACTACCACGGCCTGCAACTGGACTCCGACGGCGTCGTGGCCTCCGTGCCCGGCAGTCCGGGTTGCGCGCTGGAAGGCCGCCGGGCGCTGCGGGTGTTCCCGGTCGAGGAGCGCGCAGGTGCGATCTTCGCGTGGTTCGGGCTCGACGAGGAAGCCGACCCCGCGCCGCTTCAGCTGCCGGCAGCGCTGTCCGGGGGCGAGTGGGAGGAGTTCCTCTGCTACGTCGAGTGGGACTGCTCCCGCCTGCTGTCGCTGGACAACCTGATGGACCCGATGCACGGTGCTTTCCTGCACCGCAAGAGCCACACCATGGGAACGGGCAAGCGCGCGGCCGAGTTCCAGGTCCGGGACACCGACACCGGCTTCGTCTTCGAGAAGACGGACCAGCGCGGCGTCAACTTCGACTGGTCCGAGTGGATCGACCACGGCGGATTCCAGTGCGTCACCCTGGACATCCCCTACCCGGACACGGCCGGTCCGGGCGGCCCGTTCACGATCGTCGCCTGCGTGACCGCGATCAACGAGCAGCAGCACGCCGGGTTCTTCTGGCGCTGCCGCGAGGTCACCGGATGGGAGCGGGACAGCTGGCGCTTCCTGTACAAGAACCGGTTGGAGGAGCGGCACTGGCAGGTGCTGGAACAGGACCGGGAGATGGCCGAGGCGATGCCCGGCGACGCCTGGTCCCGGGAGAACCTCTACCAGCACGACATCGCCCTCGTCCGCCTGCGCCGGGTGCTGCGCCGCGAAGCCGGTCGGCAGGCCGCCGCGCTGACCGAGCACGAGCACGCCCGCGTCCCGGCAACCCGTTGACCGATGGAGGTCGTCATGCACGCACGCCCCGCTGAACCGGTCGGCAGGCTCCGCGCGCTGCGCTCGGTGAGCCTCCGCACCGAGAACTTCGCCGAGTCCGCCGACTTCTACCGCGAGATCTGGGGCCTCACCCCGGTCGAGGCCGAGCGCGACGCGGCCTGGCTGCGCGGCACCGGACCCGAGCACCACATCGTCGAGCTGCAGCAGGCCGAGCGCAACGGCCTGGGCAAGATCGCCTTCGCCGTGGGCACGCCCGCCGAGATCGACGAGGCCGGTCGGCGGTTGGACGCGCTGGGAGTCCCGATGCTGACCGAGCCGGGCAGGCTCGACCAGATCGGCGGCGGTTACGGTCTCCGGCTCGTCGACCCGGAAGGACGCCTCGTCGAGCTGTCCTGCAACGTCGAGGCCGTCGTGCCGCAGGACCCGGACGGGTTCTCCGCAGTGCCCCGCAAGGTCGCCCACGTCGTGCTCAACACGACCGACATCGACGCCGCCTGCGACTTCTACACGGGGGTTCTCGGCATGCGGATCTCCGACTGGTCCGAGCACCAGATGGCCTTCCTGCGGTGCAACTCCGATCACCACGTCATCGCGTTCAACCAGGCCGAGTGGACCTCGGTGAACCACGTGGCCTACGAGATGCCCACTGTGGACCACTTCATGCGGGGGATCGGACGGCTGCGCCACAACGGCATCACCCCGCTGTGGGGACCGGGGCGGCACGGACCGGGATCGAACACCTTCTCCTACTTCGCCGACCCCGCCGGGCTGGTCTGCGAGTACACCTCGGAGGTCGAGCAGGTCGACGAGGACGCGTGGCTGTGCCGCGTGTGGCGGCGCACCCCGGAGCTGTCCGACCAGTGGGGCACCGCCGGGCCGCCCTCCAAGGACGCCCGCGCGCACATGGCGGGCAAGCCCGATCCCGGCTACCTGGAGGTGGTGCGGTCGTGAAGGTGGCGATTCTCGGCTGCGGCGCGATCGGCGGAGTGGTGGCGCGCGCGGTCCGCGACGGTGCGGTCCCCGGAGCCGAACTGGTCGGGGTCGTGCACACCGAACCGGTCGATCCACCCGACCTGCCGGTGGTCGGCAGTCGATCCGCGAGCGAGGACGCCGAGCTGGTCGTCGAGTGCGCGGGGCAGCGCGCGCTGGCGGAGCTCGGCCCGTCCGTCGTCGCGTCGGGCGCCGACCTGCTGGTGGTCTCGGTCGGCGCGCTGACCGACGACGGCCTGCTGGCCGAGTTGCGCGACGCCGGACCGGGCAGGCTGCACCTGTGCACCGGCGCGATCGGCGGTCTCGACCTGCTGGCCGCCACCGCGCGCGGCGGCGGTCTCGATGCGGTGCGGATCGCGACCACGAAGAAGGCTTCCGCCCTGGTCCAGCAGTGGATGGGTGCCGAGCAGCAGGAGCGCCTCCGCGCCGCCACCGAGCCGGTCGAGCTGATGCGCGGTCCTGCGCGCGAGGTCACCGCCGCGTTCCCGGCCTCGGCGAACGTGGCCGCCTCGGTGGCGCTGGCGGTGGGCAGCTGGGACCGGGTGGAGGCCACCGTGGTCGCCGACCCGCGCGCGCCGATGACCAGCCACGTGATCAGCGCCGCGGGCAGCGCCGGCGAGTACCGGTTCGAGATCGGCAACCGCCCGTCACCGGACAACCCGGCCACCAGCGGTGTTGTTCCGCACGCCGTCCTCGCCGCCGTCGCCAGACTGGCCCGACCGACCGGGGTGTTCGCATGAGCAGGGTGCGGCTCTCCGGCACGGAGGTCCTGGACGAGGGCTCGGGCGTCCCGGTGCTGATGCTGCACGGGATCGGCGGGGCTGCCGAGGCGTTCACCGCGCAGATGTCCGGCCTGCCCGGTCATCGGACCCTCGCCTGGGACGCCCCCGGTTACGGCGGTTCCGCGGACTTGCCGGGCGAGCCGGCGCTCGACGACTACGTCGGGACCGCCGTCGCCGTCCTCCGCGGTCTCGGCGCGGTTCCGGCCCACGTGCTCGGAGTGTCGTGGGGCGGGGTCATCGCCACGCGGATGGCGCTCACGGCCCCGGACCTGCTGCGCTCGCTGGTCCTCGCGGACTCCTCGCGCGGTTCCGGCCGCACGGCCGAGGCTCGCGCGGCGATGGCGCACCGCGTCGAGGAGCTGACCCGGCTGGGTGCGGGCGCGTTCGCCGAGCGGCGGGGCCCGCGCCTGACCGCTCGGGACGCGGATGCGGGTGTGGCCGAGCAGGTGCTGGTGCAGATGTCGCGCGTGCGGTTGACCGGCTACCGCAACGCCGCGCGCGCCATGGCCGCCACGGACCACTCCGACCAGCTCGCCGCGATCACCACGCCGACGTTGGTGGTGGTCGGCGCCGAGGACGCGGTGACCGGGGTGGCGGAGAGCCGTGCTCTGGCCGGCGGGATCCCGGGCGCGCGGTTCGACGTGGTCCCCGGCGCGGGACACGCGGCCAACCAGGAGCGGCCGGACGAGTTCAACGCAGCGGTCCGCCGGTTCCTGGACGGTGTGGACGGAGGTGCGCGATGAACCTGCAGGGGCGGACGGTGGTGGTCACCGGTGCCGGGCGAGGACTGGGGCGGGCGATCGCCCGCGACCTCGCCGCGGCGGGCGCGCAGGTGGTGGTGGCCGAGCGGAACCCGGAATCGGCCGCCGCGGTGGTCGCCGACCTGGGCGCGCGCGGCTGCGCGGTGCACCGGGTGGACACCGACGTGTCCGATGTGGAATCCGTGGAGAACCTGTCCACCCGGGTGGCGGAGATCGGCGGTGCCCACGGTGTGGTGAACAACGCCGCCCTCGCCGACGGCGTCGGCGGGAAGGCCTTCCACGAGATCGAACCCGGCGAGTTCGACCGCGTCATGTCGGTGAACCTGCGGGGGACGTGGCTGGTCTCGCGGGCGCTGTACCCGCAGCTGCGCGCCCGGGGCGGGGGGCGGATCCTCAACGTCGCCTCGGACGTGGCCTTCTACGGCCCGCCCCGGTTGGCGCACTACGTGGCTTCGAAGGGCGCCCTGGTCGCGCTGACCCGGACGATGGCCCGCGACGCGGGGCCGGACGGGGTCACCGTCAACGCCGTCGCACCGGGCATCACCGAGTGCGAGGCGACCCGGGACATCCCGGCGGAGCGCCACGACCTCTACCGGCGCAACCGCGCCCTGGACCGCCCCCAGCAGCCCGAGGACCTCGTCGGCGCGGTGCGGTTCCTGCTGTCCGACGCCGCCGCCTACGTCACCGGGCAGACGCTCCCGGTCGACGGTGGTTTTGTTTGCAGATAGGAGGAGGAGCACGTGGATCTCGGATTCACCGGCCGCGCGGTGGTGGTGACCGGAGCGAGTTCCGGCGTGGGACTCGCCACGGCGCGGATGCTGCTCGCCGAGGGCGCCCGCGTCGCCGCCTGCGCCCGGGACGGCGACCGGCTCGAGCGGGCTCTCGGCGGTGCGGACGGCACGCTGCACACCGCCGCCTGCGACGTCACCGACGAGGCCGCGGTGCGGGCGTTCGTCGAGCAGGTGGCGGAGCGGTTCGGCGGTGTGGACGGCGTGGTCAACAACGCCGGGCGCTCGCTGGTGGCGAGGGCGGAGGAGACCGGCGCGCAGCAGTGGCGGGACGAGTTCGACCTGAAGATCTGCGGTGTCCTGCACCTGGTCCGGGCCGCACTGCCGTGGCTGCGGCGCTCGGACGCCGGCGCGGTGGTCAACGTCAACGCGATCCTCGCCCGCCAGCCGGAGCCGCGGTTGGCGGCGACCTCGGCGGCGCGCGCCGCACTGCTGAACCTCACCAAGACGCTTGCCTCGGACCTGGCCGCTGACGCGGTCCGGGTGAACTCGGTGTGCCTGGGCCTGATCGACACCGGCCAGTGGCGGCGCCGCCACGAGGAATCGGACTCCGCTCTGGACTTCACCGACTGGAGCGCGGAACTGGCCGCGGACCGCGGCATTCCGCTCGGGAGGCTGGGCACCGCCGAGGAGGTCGCCTACGCCGTCGCGTCGCTGCTGTCCCCCCGCGCCTCCTACATCACCGGCTCTTCCCTCGACGTCGGCGGCGGCATCGCCCGCCACGTCTGACCCGCGAAGGACTGCACATGCATCGAGGAAACGGCGGTGACCTGCTCGTCCAGGTTATGCGCGACAACGGGGCCGACACGGCCTTCGGCGTCGTCAGCGTGCACAACCTCCCCCTGGTGGAGGCCGTGTCCCGCGAACTGCGGTTCGTCCCCGTCCGCCACGAGGCCGCCGCGGTCAACGCGGCCGACGGCCACGCCCGTGCGCGCGGTGGTACGGGCGTGGCGATCACCAGCACCGGCACCGGTGCGGGCAACGCAGCGGGGGCGATGGTGGAGGCGCTGACCGCCGGCAGCCGCGTGCTGCACGTGACCGGGCAGATCGACTCCCCGTACCTCGGCCAGGGCCGCGGTGTCATCCACGAGACCCGCGATCAGCTGGGAATGCTCACCGCGGTGTCCAAGCACGCCACCACGATCACCTCCGCCGCGGACGCGGAGTCCGCGCTGCGCGGAGCGGTCCGCACGGCCCGCACGCTTCCCGCGGGGCCGACCAGCGTGGAGTGGCCGATCGACCTGCAGTACGCGCAGCAGCGGATCGAACCCGGCGCGGCCGAGCGCGGCGAGCCGGCGGAACCGGCGGCGGAGGAGCAGGTGCACCGCGCCGCGGAGCTCCTGCGGAAGGCGCGGCATCCGCTGCTGTGGGTCGGTGGCGGGGGCGCGCGGGCCCGCGAACCGCTCCGCGAGCTCGCCGAGCGGCTCGACGCCGGTGTGCTGACGAGCAACTCCGGTCGCGGGGCCGTGCCGGAGGACCACGAGCTGGTGATCGGCAACTTCGCGACCAGCCCGAAGGCCGCCGAGCTGCTGGCCGAGGCCGACCTCCTGGTGAGCATCGGCACCCACTTCCGCTCCAACGAGACCGGGCACTACGGCCTGGAACTGCCCGAACGCCACGTGCAGGTCGACGTCGACCCGGCGGCCGTCGGGCGGGTGCACCCCGCGACGGTCGGGCTGGTGGGCGAGGCCGCGGAGGTGCTCCGCCGGCTGCTCACCGAGATCGGCGACACCGGAGCGGAGGCGGCCTGGCGGGATCGCGTCCGCGAGACCCGCGCTGCGGTGCGCCACCACCTGCGGGAGACCATCGGCCCGTACGCCCGGATCTGCGACGCCCTGCGCAGCACCCTGCCGGCGGACTCGGTCGTGGCCAGGGACGTGACGATCCCGTCCAGCCAGTGGGGCAACCGGTTGCTGGAGATCCGGCATCCGAGCACCAACGTCTTCCCGGTCGGCGGGGGGATCGGCCAGGGCCTGGCCACCGGCATCGGTGCTGCGCTGGGCAGTCCGGAGGCGCCAGCGGTGCTGCTCGTCGGTGACGGAGGACTGGCGGTGCACCTCGGCGAGCTGGCAACGCTCGCGCAGGAACGGCCGTGGCTGGTCGTGGTCGTGTTCAACGACGGCGGTTACGGCGTGCTGCGCAACATGCAGGACGAACACGTCGGCCGGCGCAGCGGCGTCGACCTGTTCACACCGGACTTCGCCCGCCTGGCGCACTCGCTGGACGTGCCGCACGCGCTGGTGAACCGGTCCGGTTCCTTCGCCGAGGTGTTCGCGAAGGCGGTCGACCACGGCGGGCCGTACCTGGTCGAAGTCGACGTGACAGCACTCGAACCGATGCCGGTGCCGTTCGTGCCGCCGGTGCACGTGCCGAGCTGAAGGAGCGGCCTGATGCCCACCGAACTGATCGAACACCACCACCGCGCGCACGGCCCGGCCAACCGGAGGCGCCGCGTGCTGCGCACCGCCGCACCGCTGTTCGTGCGGTTCCCGGAGGGGACACCGCGCGCGGGAGCGATCGTCCTGCACGACGTCTGCGGGCTGACCGAGTCCGTCGAGGAGCACTGCCGCTCCCTGGCCCGGCTCGGCTGCGTCGTGGTCGCACCGTTCCTCTACTACGAGACGGGCGGGAAGGAGTTCCGCCCCGAGAACACCGAGACCGCGCGGGCCGCCATGGAGCTGCTGGCCGCCGAGGACCTCGCCGCCGACCTCACCGCGGCGGCCGATCACCTGCGCGAGCGCGTGGGCGTGCGGGTCGGGGCCACCGCCGTGCTGGGGTTCGGCATGGGCGGGCACCTGGCGACGTGGGCAGCGGCGGTGCACGAGTTCGCCGCGGCCGTCGCCCACGAGCCCCTCGGCGTGGAGACCGCACCGTGGCGCGGTGCGCCGTCGGTGGCCGAGGCGCTCAGCGAGCTGCGCTCCCCGTGGCTCGGGTTCGCCCCGCCTGAGAACCCCCGCCCGCTGCTCGCGCTCACCGAGGACGTCGTCGTGCCCGCCCGCGACGCCGAGCACGGCTGGTGGGAGGAGACCGTCCGCTTCCTGGACGCCCACCTCCGCTGACGCCGGTCCTCGGGGAGGACCGGCCCGCACTCGTGCGGAAGGCGCAGACCGGTCGGGCACGGCCCACCGGAAACCCGGCGAACACCCCTCCATGCCAACCGTTCCCACCACGTGGCATGGCCGTCCCTGGAAGGAGGGACGCATGACGACCGCGGCCTCATCGGATCCCGTGCTCCAACAGGAGATCGTCGCACGACTCGAAAGACTGCCGATGTCGCGCTGGCACGTCACCGTGCGCCTCGTCATCGGCGTGGTCACCTTCTTCGAAGCGTTCGACCAGTTGTTGATCGCCTACTCGATGCCGCAGATCTCGCGCGAGTGGGACCTGTCAGCGGCCGGTGTCACCACCACGTTCACCGTCGGTTCCGTCGGCATGCTCCTGGGCGCCCTGGCGGCCGGGTGGGTGGCCGACCGCGTCGGCCGCGTCCGGGTGATCGCGCTGTGCGTCGCGGTCACCGCGCTGTGCAGTGCCGGGATGACGCTGAGCACCTCACTGGCGCCGTTCCTGGTCCTGCGGTTCGTCCAGGGGCTGGCGATCGGTGGCGAGGTGCCCACCGCGGCGTCCTACATCAGCGAGCTCAGCCGGACGAAGGGCCGCGGCCGGTTCGTGCTGCTCTACGAGATCGTCTTCCCGGCCGGTCTGGCCGTGGGCGCGTTGGCCTCGGCGTGGGTCGTTCCGCACTGGGGCTGGCGCACGCTGTTCCTGCTCGCCGCGATCCCGGGGCTGGCAGCGGTCGCGGTGCAGCGGGGCGTTCCGGAGTCGCCGCGGTGGCTGGCCGCCCGGGGCCGCACCGACGAGGCGGTGCGGTCCCTCGAGCACATCGAGGGGAAAGTGCGCCGCTCGACCGGGCAGGTGCTGGCCGCACCAGCACCTGCGGCCTCCGTGCCGGCCGCGCAGCACAGCACCAGCTCGCTCCGCGAGCTGTTCACCGGGCGCTACCGCCGGCGCACCCTCGTGGTCTGGGTGGTCTGGTTCGTCGGCTACCTGGCCAACTACGGCATCACGTCCTGGCTGCCGACCTTGTACAGGGACGTCTACCACCTACCGATCGGCACGGCGCTGTGGTTCAGCACCTCGGCGTCGGTCGCCGGGCTGTTCGGCTGCCTCGCCGCCGCGCTCACCGTCGACAAGCTGGGACGCCGCCTCGTGCTCGGACTCGGGCTGGGGCTGACGACGCTGCCGTTGCTGGTCCTCGCCGCGTTGGGGGCCGCCGCGGCTCCGCAGCTGGCGGTGCTCTCGGCGGTCGCGGCCGTGTTCAACTTCGCCGTGAACGTCACCCTCTACCTGTACACGCCGGAGCTGTACCCGACGCGGAGTCGAGCGCTGGGCTGCAGCATGGGCGGCATGATGAACCGCCTCGGCCTGATCACCGGCCCGATCCTGGTCGGCGCCATCTACGCCGGCGGCACGAACCTCTCCGGCGTCTTCTTCGTCATCGGCGGGATCACGCTGATCGGCACGCTGGTGACGCTGCTGTTCGCGGAGGAGACCAAGGGCCGCACGTTGGAGGAGCTCTCGCCGTGACCGGTTCGCCGCGCGCGCATCCGCGGGCCGCCGGCGCGACACCGGTGCCCGCGGATGCCGCCGAACGTGGAGAACGAGCAGGGCCTCGGCAAGCAGGTCGGTCCCCGTCCCGGGCCGCGGTGCTCGAACCGGCTGCCGGGGCGCGGGGACTCAGCTCTCGTCGGAGGGGCCCGGCCGGTCATCTCCCGGTTCACCGGGTTCGCCGCTCTCCGGTCCGCTCTCGCCGGTTCGGGACGGGCTCATCGGTCCCGCGCCGACCCGGCCGGCCAGGAACCGGTTGAGCAGCAGCATCACCACGGCCACCAGTCCCCACTGCAGCAGCAGCGTCCCGAGGCTGAACTCCTGGAACGGGTTCCACCACTGGGGCTCGCCAACGGCCTGCAGGATCCACCAGCCGAACAGCAGCGCGAACATCACGGGGAAGGCGTAGAGGCACGCGTTCCACCACCGGCCGACCCGGATGTCGCTGACGGAGTCGATCTCCTGCCGCGCGCGCTGCACGCCGTACTTGAGCACGGCCAACGCCGCGCACAACCCGCCCAGCAGCAGTCCGATGCCCCACACGTTGTCCTGGTTGGTCAGGAATCCGACGCTGTAGGCCGAGGGGATGCCGGCGAGGAACGCCGCGCCCACGATCCACGGCACCGCGCTGCGGCGGGACAGTCCCATGTCCACGACGTTGCGGGTGGCGAGCTCCATCATCGCGATCAGGCTCGAGATGCCGGCCAGGAACAGCGCGAGGAAGAACAGCACGGCGAAGAACGGTCCGCCGGGCATCTGGGTGAGCAGTTCGGCGAAGTAGATGAACGCCAGGCCCTGGTTGCCCGCTTCGGCGGCCTCGGCGGCGAACTCGGCACCGCGGAGCGCGAAGACCGAGCACAGCACGGCGATTCCCGCCATGAGCGAGGCGATGAGGTTGGACCCGCACACGACGAACGCGTTGAGCCCGATGTCCTCGCGGCGGCGCATGTAGACAGCGTAGGTCAGGTACAGCCCCCAGCCGGCTCCCGTGGAGAAGGCCATCTGGGTGAACGCCTGCAGCCACACCTCGGCCTCGCCGAGGCGGCCCCACTCCGGCACGAAGATGTGGCGCAGGCCCTCGACGGCTCCGGGCAGGGTGACCGCGCGGACGACGAGGACGGCGAGGATGACGAACAGCGCGGGGATCACGACCTGCAGCAGCGACTCGAAGCCCTTCCGGAGTCCGCGGTAGACGATCAACCCCACCAGCAGGATCGACAGGGCGTGGAAACCGATGGTCTGCAGCGGGCTCGAACTGAAATCGTCCCACAGCGCCTGCGTGTCCACGCCCGACCGCAGCGTTCCGGTGATCGCGTAAACGAGGTAGCGCAGCGCCCATCCGCACACCACGGAGTAGTAGAAGAGGATCCCCACGCCGATGAAGCCCATGAAGCCGCCCAGCCAGGCGAACTTCCGCCCCATGAAATCGCGGAAGGCGCCGACGGTGCCGAATCGGGACCGGGAGCCGAGCAGGGACTCCGCCATCAGGAGGGGGACCGCCCACACCAGGTTCGCGATGATGAGCGCGATGAGGAACGAGCCGCCGCCCCACTCGCCGACGACGCGGGGGAACCTCCAGACGTTGCCCGTTCCCACGGCCATGCCCACCGCGGCGGCGATGAAGGCGAACCTGCTTTTGAACATCTCTCGTGCCACGACACGTCCCTACCTTCCGCTCAGAAGGCAACACCGGTCGGTGCCGCAGGACCGGGCCCCGGGACGACCGAGGCCGAGTTCTCCGCTGCGGTCACCGATCGCGTGTCCTCCCCGGTCGCAAGCCCCGCGTTGCGGATCAGGGGCCGTCATTGCGCGGAGCGTCATTCATCGCCGCGAATGCGGTCAAGGCCCCGCGCGGAGGAGGAACCTCTCGATACTGCATCGACATCGTTTCAGGGTCCGGTCCCCGCGGCGGGCCCTCGTCCGGCGTTGTCACTTCCCGCGGAGGAACGCCCCCACCGTGTCCTCGGTGACGACCCGGACCGGGATCCTCGTCGGCTCTCCCGGGCCGGAGCGGCCGCCGCGGGCGGCGCGGACGGCCTGTTCCACGGCGGCCTCGCCCAGCTTTCGCGGCTGCTGGGCGACGTCCGCGCTGACGGTGCCGGCCCGCACCGCTGCCAGCCCTTCGGGCGTGCCGTCGAAGCCGACGACCTGCACCTGCGAGCCGGCCCGCCCGCCGAGCGCCTTGGTGGCGCCCAGCGCCATCTCGTCGTTCGCCGCGAACACGCCCCGGACCTCCGGGTGCGCCTGCATGATGTTCTGCATCACGTCCAGCGCCTTGGCGCGCTCGAAATCCGCCGGCTGCGAGGCGACGACCCGGACGTCCGGGTGCTCGCGGATCTCCCGGGTGAAGCCCTCGCCGCGTTCCCGCGCCGCCGACGTCCCCGGTTGGCCCTCCAGCACCGCGACCGGGCCGGACCCTACGAGCTCGGCGAGCTGCTGCGCGGCGAGCCGCCCACCGGTGACGTTGTCCGAAGCGACGGTGGTGACGACGGTGCCGTCGCTGGGCGCGCGGTCCACACCGATGACCGGGATCTCCGCGTCGTTCGCGGCCTGCACCGACGGCACCACGGCATCGGAGTCGACGGGGTTGACGACGATCGCGTCCGCGTTCCGCGCGATCGCGTTCTGCACCGCGTTGGCCTGCTGCGAGGCGTCCTCCCCGGCATCGTTGACCACGAGCTCGACCCCGAGGCGCTCCGCCTCGGCCCGAGCCCCGGCGCGGACGTCGACGAAGAAGGGGTTGTTCAGGGTGGACAGCGACAGCGCGATCGTCGGCCGCTCGTCGTCCGCCGCGTTCTGCCGCTCGAGCACGGCCCAGCCGGCCCCCGCGACGAGCAACGCGGTCACCACCGCCACGCCCCGGCGCAACGCCGGGGTGCGCAGCGCGGGACGCCCGCCGCCCGAGCGGCGCCGCTGGCGCAGCGTGTCGAACAGCACCGCGGCAGCGATGACGGCGCCGATCGCGACCTGCTGCCAGAACGCCGAAACGTCCAGCAGGTTCAACCCGTTCCGCAGCACCGCGAGGATCAGCGCCCCGACGAACGTGCCCAGCGCCGAGCCGACGCCACCGGCGAGGCTCGCCCCACCGATGACCACCGCGGCGATCGCGTCCAGCTCGTAGCCGGTTCCCGCCTCGGGCTGCGCCGAGGCCAGCCGCGCGGTCAGCAGGATGCCGGCCACCGCGGCGAAGAGTCCGGACAGCGCGTAGATCAGCAACCGCTGGCGCGTCACCTTGATGCCGGAGAGCCGCGCCGCCTCGGCGTTGCCGCCGATCGCGTACATCGCGCGCCCCGCGTACGTGCGGCGCAGCACGAACGCGGTGATCACCCCGATCGCCAGCATCACCAGCACCGGGTACGGCACGACCCCGAACAGCTCGCCGCTGCCCAGGCCGGCCAACCAGCCGTCCATCGTGATCGGACGGCCGTCGGCGATCACCAGCGCCAGCCCCCGCGCCATGGTCAGCATCGCCAGCGTGGCGATGAACGGAGGAACGCGACCGGCGGTCACCAGCACGCCGCTGACCAACCCGGCCGCTCCGCCCGCCGCCAGGCCGCAGGGGATCGCCAACCACAGCGGCAGGCCCAGGCCGCTCATCGCCCACCCCGCGACGATCCCGGCCAGGCCGGCGACGCTGCCCACGGACAGGTCGATGCCCCCGCTGACGATCACGAACGTCAGCCCGAAGGCGAGCACCGCGACCACCGACGCCTGCACGCCGACGTTGAGCAGGTTGTTCGCCGTGAGGAAGTCCGGCGACAACAGCGCCAGCAGCACCACCAGCGCGAGCAGGCCCCCGAGCGGTCCGCCGGCGCGCCCGAGCGCCACCGGCCGGCGCGGCCGTGCGCCGACCTCGTTGTCAGCCATCGCTTCCCCCTCGTGCGTTCCCGGCCGAGACGGCCAGCGCCAGGACGCGCTCCTGGGTCGCCTCGGCACCGTCCAGTTCCCCGCGCAGCCGTCCGTCCGCCAGCACCAGCACCCGGTCGCTGAGCCCGAGCAGCTCGGGCAGGTCGCTGGAGACGACGAGCACGGTGGTGCCCTCGCGGGTGAGTTCGCCGATCAGCTGGTAGATCTCGGCCCGCGCGCCGACGTCGATGCCGCGGGTGGGTTCGTCGAGGATGAGCACCTGCGGTCGCGCCAGCAGCCACTTGCCGATGACGATCTTCTGCTGGTTGCCGCCGGAGAGCGTGGCCGCCGGCTGCTCCGGGCCGGCGGTCCGGATCCGCAGCTGCCGCACCGACTCCTCGGCCCGGCGCCGCTGTTCGTCCAGGTCCACCAGGCCGAACCGGGTGCGCTCGGAGAGCGTTGCGAGTCCGAGGTTCTCGGCCACCGAGGTGCCCAGGACCAACCCCTGCCCGGCGCGGTCCTCCGGTACCAGCGCGAGCCCGGCGGCCCGGGCGGCGGCGACGTCCCCCGGAGGGACCCGCCTGCCGCCGACCAGCACCTCGCCGCGGTCGTAGCGATCGGCGCCGAACAACGCGCGGACCAGCTCGGTGCGTCCGGCACCGACCATCCCGCCGATGCCGAGGACCTCCCCGGAGCGCGCGGTGAAGCTGATGCCCTCCAGCACGCCGTCCGCGGCCAGGTCCCGCACCTCCAGCCGCACCTCGCCGATCTCCGCCTCCCGCGGCGGGTACTGCTGGTCGACGGAGCGGCCGACCATCAGCCGTACCAGTTCGTCCGGGTCGGTACCGGCGGGTGCCTCGTCCACCTTGGCCCCGTCGCGCAGCACCGTGACCCTGTCGCCGATCTCGGCCACCTCGTGCAGCAGGTGCGAGATGAACACGACGCCGACCCCGCTGCCGGTGAGGTTCCGGACGATGCCGAACAGCCGCTCCACCTCGCCGCGGCTGAGCACGGCGGTCGGCTCGTCCATGATCAGGAACCGCGCGTCCAGGCTCAGCGCCTTGGCGATCTCCACGGTCTGGCGCTGCGCCACTCCGAGATCGCCGACCACCGCGTCGACGTCGAGGTCCAGACCCGTGCGCTCGACGAGCTCGCGGGCTTGCCGCCGCATCCGGGCGCGGTCGACGCCCCAGAACCGGCGCGGGGGTCGGCCGAGGTAGATGTTCTCCGCGACGGTCAGCTGCGGGACCAGGGCCATCTCCTGGTGGATGGTGGAGATCCCGAGCCGCTCGGCGTCGCGGGGCCCGTGCAGCCGCACCGCTCGGCCGTCGACGCGCACGTCGCCGGTGTCCGGTTGGTGCACCCCCGCCATGATCTTGATCAGCGTGCTCTTGCCCGCGCCGTTCTCGCCGAGCAGCACGTGCACTTCGCCGGGGCGCAGGTCGAAGTCGACCGCGTCCAGCGCGCGCACGCCCGGGTAGGCCTTGGAGACCCCGGTCAGCTCCAGGTGCCCCGGGGGCGCGTCGTCGGCCATGTGCGCTCCACTCTCGTCAATCCGGCGGGAACGAAGGTGTAATCGTTTTCCGCAACGAGTGACGATGACCGACGAAATTGGGAGCGTCAAGAGCTTTTCCCGTAAGAAATCGATTACGGTGGTGGAAGCGGGAAGCCGACGAGGGGAGTGGAGTGACCGTCAACATCCACGATGTCGCGGCGCGGGCCGGGGTGTCCGTGGCCACGGCCTCGCGCGCGTTGTCCGGTCAGCGCGGCGTGCGCGCCGAGAACCGGGAGAAGGTCCGCGCGGCCGCGCGCGAGCTCGACTACGAGCCGGACGTCGTCGCCGCCGCCTTGCGCAGCAGGACCACGCACACCATCGGCATGGTCGTGCCGGGCATCGCCAACCCCTTCTTCGCCACGCTCGTCGAGTCCGTGGAGGAGCAACTGCACGGTGGGCGGCGCAGCCTGCTGCTGGCGAACTCGCACTACGAACCGGAGACGGAGCAGCGCCAGGTCCGCGCCCTGCTGGACCGCCGGGTCGACGCGCTGATCATGATCCCGTGCCACCGGCAGCGCAGCGCCGAGGCCGTGCGGACCGCCGCCGCGCGGGTCCCCGTCGTGCAGCTCGACCTGCGGGTGGACGGCTTCAGCGGCAGCTGGGTCGGCGTGGACAGCGAGGCGGGCATCGTCCAGGCCCTGCAGCACCTCACCGCGGTCGACGCCGAGCGGCTCGTGTTCGTCGGCGCGCAACCCACCGACTCGGCCGCGCAGGCCCGGCTCGACGGGTACCGGCGCGCGGCCGGGGACTCCGGTGACGCCGTCCTGCTGGGAGACTTCAGCAAGGAGTGGGGCGAGCGGGCCGCGGAACAGCTCCTGGCCGAGGGGCTCGCCGACGCGATCGTCTGCGGCAACGACACCATCGCGCTCGGCGTGCTGGGCGCCCTGAACCGGCGCGGTGTGCGGGTGCCGGACGACGTCCGCGTGACCGGCTTCGACGACATCCCGTACGCGGAGCTGGCGCAGCCGCAGCTGACCACGGTGCGCCAACCGCAGGAGCAGATCGCCGCCGAGGCGGTCCGGATGCTCTCGGAGGGGCGAGCCGACCGGCGCATCGCGGTGGCCCCGGAGCTGGTCGTGCGCACCTCGGCCTGATCGCGGCGAGCGCGGCCGGCGGCGCTCCGGGCGGAGCCGCCGCGGGCGCTCCCCCGCGGGGGATCACCGCTCGGGCGGCACCGCGTCATCGCCGTGCGCGAGCCCCAGCCCCGCCGCGAACCGGCTCGTGATCCAGGTGGGGTCGGTGATGGCCGTGCCGACGACGACGGCGGTCGCTCCGGCTGACACGGCCGCGGCCGCATCGCGCGGGTGGTAGTACCGTCCTTCGGCGACGACGGGGATGTCGGGAAGGGTTCTGCGCAGGTGCGCGACCAGGTCGAGATCGGGTGCGCGCGGCCGGGGCTGCGGTGCGATGTTCCCGGAAAGGGTGGTCGCGATCAGGTCGGCCCCGGCCTCGGCGGCCGCGATCCCCTCGTCCAACGTGGACACATCGGCCATCACCAGTCGCCCGGCACCGTGCACTGCCCGGACGGTGTCACCGAAGACCGCACCGTCGGGACGGGGGCGGTCGGTGGCATCGGCGGCGACCACGTCGGCTCCGCTCTCGACGACGGACAGCGCAGCCCGCACGGTCGGGGTGATGTAGACGCCGTCGGTGCCGTCCTTGGTCAGCCCGATCACCGGGACGCGCACGGCCTGCGCGATCGCAGCGACGTCCGCGGCTCCGCCGACCCCTCCGCAGCGGATCGCGGCCGCACCTCCGTCCTCCGCGGCGCGGGCCATCCGCACCACGGTGCTCGTGTCGCGCAGCGCGTGATCGCTGCCCGCTTGGCAGGAGACGACCAAGCGCTGGCCGATGTGCTGCAGAAGACGCTGCAGCGTCCTCCCCCGGTCTGGTGTGGACGAGTCCATCATGTCCTCTCCGCGGGCGTTTCGCGTGCGAGCAGGGCGGCACCGATGATCGGAGCGTCCGTGCCGAGCTGCGCGGGATGCACCGGTATCGCTCGGCCGGGCGGGCGGACCTCGGCCCGCAGGGCGTTCGACAGCGGGTGCAGGAACTCCGCGCCGATCTGGGCGGCACCCCCGCCGAGGATCACGGCGTCGAGGTCGAACGCGGTGGCCATCCCCGCGAGGCATCGCCCCAGCAGGGTGGCCGCACTGGTGATCGCGGTGCGCGCGTCCTCGTCACCGGCGCGCATCCTGCTGGCCACCTCCGGCAGACCGGGGACGTCGGCAGCGCCGCAACGGGCCGCGTAGTCGGCGGCGATGGCGGGCCCGGCCACCACCGCTTCGAGGTGGTCCCGGCGCCCGCAACCGCACGGGATCCGCCCCCGGGCCGGGACCAGCACGTGCGCGACTTCCCCCGCGCTGCCGTGACCGCCGCGCACCAGCCGGCCGTTGCGCAGCAGGGCCCCGCCGATCCCGGTGCCGACCGACAGGTGCAGGGCTTCGGCGCGGTCCCGACCGGCTCCGGCGGCGGCTTCTCCGAGAGCCATCACGCGCACGTCGTTGTCCACGGCGGCAGGAAGACCGGTGCGCCGTTGCAGGCCGGCGCGCACTGCTACCCCGGCCCAGCCGGGGACGGTGTCGGTGGCCGAGCGCACCACGCCCTCGACGGGGTCGATGATCCCCGGCGCGCCGACACCGACCCCGCTGATGCCACCACCAGCGGCCAGGTCGCCGATCAGGGTCGCGGCGGTGTCCAGCACCGCCTGCCCACCCGCGGTCGGCGTCGCCGCGCGCACGCTGCGGACCACCTTTCCTGGCGGTTCCACGAGACCTGCCGCGATCTTGGTGCCGCCGATGTCGACGCCGATCGCGGGCGCGCGTTCCGCGTCGGTCCGTTCCGCGCGGGTCACAGCAATCCCGCCGCTTCCAGTCGGGACCGCACGCACCGGGTCTCGGCCTCGTCGAGCGGGAACTGCGGTGGCGCCGTCGTCGCGTGGTCGATGATCCCCCGCAACTGCAGGGCTGCTTTGAACGCCCCGAGGGCGGAGGATCCCCGTCCCATCCGCGCTGCCTCGCCGGCGTCGACGAGTCCGAAGAGGGCGATCAACCGCTCCTGCTCCGCGGCCGCGGCGTCCCACTCGCCCGCTGCGCAGTACTCGTACAACCGCGCGTACCCGCGGGGGTCCACGTTGGCGAGGCCGGGCACGGCACCGCGCGCTCCCATCCGGAGCGCCGCGTCGGTGGTCAGCTCGGATCCGGTCAGCACGCTGAAGGGGGCGGGAGCCGTCTGCCGCGCGGAGAGGACGAGACGCCGGAGAGCACCGTCGTCGCCGCTGGAGTCCTTCACCCCGGCCAGCACGCCCTCGGCTGCCAGCCGCACGAGCATGTCGGTGTCGAGTTTGGTGTGCACCGACACCGGTAGGTCGTAGGCGTAGACGGGGAGGTCGGTGCCCTCGGCGACCGTGCGGAAGTGCCGCTCGATCTCGGCGGGGTGGGTGCGGGTGTAGAACGGGGCGGTGACGACCAGCCCGTCGCAGCCGACCTTCGCCGCGGCACGCGCGTGGTCGAGCACGCGGAGGGAGGTCATGTCGATGGCGCCTGCCAGCACCGGCACTTCGCCCGCGGTGCGGGCCACCACGGTCTCGAGGACCTGTTGGCGGTGGTCGTCGGGCAGGAAGGCGACCTCGCTGGTCGAACCGAGCGCGAACAGGCCGTCCACGCCCCCCTCGAGGAGGAAGTCGACGAGGCGCTCCAGGGAAGGGACGTCCACCGTCCAGTCGGGATTCAGCGGTGTGCACACCGGAGGTACGACTCCGTGCAGTGCTTCGGCGTTCACTGTGGATTCCTCGTTCTTCTCGTTCGTGCCGCGCGGTTCAGTCCCGCGCGCTGGCAGTTGTGCGGGATGCGGTCATCGCGCTGGCGTCGATCGCATCACGGCTTCGCAGGGCGTCCGGCCGCAGCAGGCGCTGCAGCCGCGTCGGGGCGTCGATCCCGATGAGCACGATCACCACGAGGGTCAGGGTGAACGAGATCACCGCCAGTGCGGTGCCCAGGCTCATCGTCGAGGCCAGGCCAGCTCCGAGCACGGGGGCGACGGCCCCGCCCAGAGCCCCCACGTTGTAGGTGAAGCCGAGTCCGGCCGCCCGTGAGTGCACGTCGAAGTAGCCGCCGATCCACTTCGGAAGCAGACCGGCGATGCCCTGTCCGAACATCTGCTGGGCGAACAGCAGCGCACCGAGTGCGACGAGGCTGCGCCCGCCGATCAGGAACACGGGGAAGATCAGCAGTTGCGAGATCAGCAGGCTGCCCCAGTAGGCGCGCGCGGTGCCGAAGCGGTCCCCGGTGAAGCCGGCGACCCAGCAGCCCGCGGCCGCGCCGAGCCCCGAGAAGGACAGCACCGCACTGGCCTCCGCCGCGCTGTAGTCGAGGCCGGACTTCAGGTAGGTCGGCAGCAGTGACTGGATCGGCCAGGAGTACAGGAAGGCCGCGAACACGATGATCATCACCATCACGCCCACCGGCCACCGTGGACCGTTGAACTGCACCATGTAGGCCACGAACACCGCGGCGGCCACCACGCCGAGCGCGCCGGTCAGCACCGGCTCGGTGACCGTTCGCGTGAAGATCAGGGTCAGCGCCGTGAAAGCCGCGGCGGCCAGCAGGAGGTTGGTCGGTGCGCGGCGCCCGCGGAAGAGCACGCTCAACATCGTCGGCTGCTTGGAGTGCGCGGCGTTCTGCGCCCAGTCGTGCGACTCCGGCAAGCTGCGCCGCAACCAGAGCGCGACGGCGATCGGCGCGAGTCCGATGTAGAAGAGGGAACGCCAGCCCAGCGCCGGGACGACGACCTGGTACGCGCCCGCGGCGACAACGGTGCCGAACGAGTAGCCGGAGATCAGGAAGCCGCTGGCCTTGTTGCGCATGTGGCGGGGCCAGGACTCGATCACGTACGTGGAGCTGGCCCCGTACTCGCCGGCCATGCCCAGCCCGATCATCAGGCGCGCGGCGAACAGCACCCCGTAGGAGGGAGCGAGTCCGCAGAAGAGCGTGCCCACCGAGAACAGCCCGATGCTGAGGACCATCGCCATCCGCCGGCCGAAGCGGTCACCGAGCGCCCCGAGCGCCATGCCGCCGGCCCACCGGGAGATGAACGCTGCGGAGATCAGGCTGGCCGCCTGCACGGTGCTCAGGTCGAAGGTCTCGCTGATCTCGGTCAGCACGAGAGTGATCAGCACGAAGTCGAAGCCGTCGAGCAGGTAACCGAGCCAGGCTGCCAGGAACGACTTCCACTGCGCAGCGGTGATCTGGCGGTACCAGCGCACGTGCGCGCTCGCGTCCTCGCTCACAGCTCCTCCTCCCGCTCGCCGGCCACGAACCTCGCGATCGGGGACGTTGGACGTGGGACGTCCTATGTTGGGCGGTACACTAGAGCGCAGCCGAGGAGCTGTAAAGAGCCGCGAGCGGATCGACGACGGGAGCTTTCGAAGATGACGAGCACGATCGGTGAACATCCCCGCCGGGCAGCCCTGGACCCGCTGGCCGAGCAGATCCTCACCCTGATCCACGAACGGGGACTGCGCGTCGGCGACTCCATGCCCACCGAGCTGGAGCTCATCGAGGAGCTGTCCGTCTCCCGCAACAGCGTCCGCGAGGCCGTCCGGGCCCTCCGCGCCCTCGGCATCGTCGACATCCGCCACGGGCACGGCACCTTCGTCGGCGAGGCGCCCCTCCACGCCCTCTCACCCGCGCTGACCTTCCGCGCTCTCGCCGACCGGTCTTCCGAGGACCTGGGCGGGCTGCGCGACCTCGTCGACATCCGCGAACTGGTCGAGGTCGGCGTGGTCGAGCGGCTCGTCGGCGCGCTGCCTGACGAGACCCTCGACCACCTGGCAGCCCTGTGCGACGAGATGGAGCGCACCGACCTGGACCCCGACGTCGACCGGGAGTTCCACCGGACGCTCCACGCCCGCCTGGACAACCCCCTGGTGGGGCAGCTCGTCGACGTGTTCTGGGACTCCTACCACGCAGCGGAGGACGCTCTCACCCTGCCCGCGGCCGCCGACAGCGCCCGCACGGTCGCCCAGCACCGCGCGATCGTCGAGGCGCTCCGCGCCGGCGACTCCCGCCAGCTGCGCACCGCCATGCTGGAGCACTTCGCCGACATCAAGGACCGCCTCGACCTCGGTGCTCGCAGGCGCTGAGGGCCGCGCGGGCGCCGGCCCGGCGCCGCGCGTTCGCTACCGGCTTCCGCCGCCGGGCGCGCCCACCTGGAACTCGGCGCCGAACGGGTCGGTGATGTCGGCGAGCCGCCCGTAGATCATGTCGAAGGGCGCCTCGGCCGCGCCGCCCGCGTCGACCGCCCGGCGGGCCGCGGCGTCGGCGTCGTCCACCTGGAACAGCGTCCCCCAGCGGGAACGCCCGGCGGCCGGGTCGCCGAGGATGCCGCCGATCTCGTGGCCGTCGGGCCGTCGCAGGAACGCGAAGTCGGCGTCCGGCATGTCCGGGTTGGCGTCCAGCGTGAAACCGAACGTCGCGGCGTAGAAATCACGTGCGGTCGCGGCGTGGGGCGTGACGAGGTCGTTGCGCAGCAGGGCGTTCGGTTCGTTGACGATCTGGCTGCCGATGTGCGCCGCGGCCTGCCACAGCCCGAACTGGGCACCGGTGGGGTCCGCGATCACGGCCATGCGGCCCTGGTCCATCACGTCCATCGGGCTGACCAGCACCGTGCCGCCCGCGTCCTCCGCCCGCGCGGTGGTGGCGTCGCAGTCCTCGGTGGCGAAGTGGACGTTCCACCAGAACTGCTCGGCTCCCTCGTCGGGGTTCGGCATGATCGCCGCGACGGGTTTGCCGCGCAGCAGGCACAGCGTGTACTGCCCCACCTCCTCGGAGCCCACGGCGAACTGCCAGCCGAACAGCGCCCCGTAGAAGTCCATCGCCCGGTTGAGGTCCGGGATGCCGAGGTCGATCCAGGTGGGAGTGCCCGGCGGTTGTGCGGTGGTCAGCTCGCTCATCGTCGTCCCTTCGCCGCGGTCGCGTGCCGACGACGATAGGTGCGCGCCCCCGCGGCCGCAGCTTCGGTCGGACCGCACCTCGAGAGCATCGGACGTGCGCACACCGCTGCCGCCGAGCGGCGGTGCGCCCCGCCGGGGCGACGCCACCGGGGCGGTGCGCCCGCGGCAGCGCGTCAGCGGATGTGCACGGACACCGCGTAGGCGCCGTCGGCGAACGGCGCGCCCTCCCAGGTGGCGAAGCGTTCCGCGGGGGTGAGTCCCGCGGCCTTCGCGTGCGCGTCGTAATCCGCCAGCGAGTAGCCGCGGTCGAGGCTGAACCCGGCGACGAGCCGACCACCCGGTGCCACGTGGCGCGCCGCCCCGGCGACGAGGGCCTCCTCGGTGCCCGGCGTGGTGAACAGCGGGACGTTGCCCGCCAGGACGACGAGGTCGAAGGTGCGCTCCAGGGCGAGCTCGGCCAGGTCGGACTGCACCCAGGTGATGTGCGGTGCCTTGCTGCGCGCGGTGGCCAACATGGACGCGTCGACGTCCGCGCCCACGACCTCGACGCCGCGGCGGGCCAGTTCGACGGCGACCCGTCCGGTGCCGCAGCCGGCGTCGAGGACGCTCGCGGGCCGGTAGGACAGGACGAAGTCGGCTTCTCCGTGCACGTGGTGGCCCGCCGCCGCCAGGTCGTCGAACCGGCTCTGGTACTCGTCTCCGTTCCAGGACATGGAGCTCCCCTCGCTGCTCGTCGCCCTGAGCCTACCGAGTGGCAGGGCCGCGGGCGGCAGGGAGGCGCTGGGGCTCGCGCGCCACGCCGGCCCAGTAGCGGGCGCTGGCCTCGCTCGTCGGTTCGAGGTCGGCGGAACCGCGCCGTTTGCGCCCCGGCGGGTGTTCCGGTGCACTGTCCGGCAACCGCGGGGGAGGAGTGGTGCACGTGCTGCTGGCGGCGGGGGAGAGCCCCACGTACCTGGGGCCGGTCGTGGCGCTGCTCGTCGCCGCGGGCGTGATCGGCTACCTCAGCGTCCGGCTGCGGATCGTGCCGATCGTCGGCTTCCTGCTGGCCGGTGTGCTCATCGGCCCGCACCAGCTGGGCCTGGTCTCCGACACCGCCACGGTCACCGCCGCGGCCGACATCGGGGTCATGCTGCTGCTGTTCACGATCGGCGTGGAGTTCTCGCTGGAGCGGCTCGCCGCGATCAAGGCCATGGTGCTGCTCGGCGGCGGCGTGCAGGTGGTGGTCACCACCGCGCTGACCGCGGCCGCGGTCGCCGCGTTCGGCGTCGACGTGCGCACCGCGCTGTTCACCGGGTTCCTGGTGGCGCTGTCCTCGACCGCGATCGTGCTCAAGGTGCTGTCGGCCTCGGGGCGCACGACGCGACCGGTGGGCCGTTCGGCGATCGGTGCGCTCATCTTCCAGGACCTCGCCGTGGTGCTCATGGTGCTCGTCGTGCCGCTGCTCGGAACCGGTGGCTCCGGCGGTGGGCCGTGGGAACTGCTGCGCGCCCTCGGCACGGCCGCCGCGGTGCTGGCGGTGGTGCTGCTGGTGGCGCGGAAGGTGATGCCGCCGCTGCTGGAGCGCGTGGCGCGCACCTGCTCGCCCGAGGTCTTCCTGCTCGCGGTCGTCGCCATCGGCCTGGGGACCGCGTACCTCACCTCGCTGGCCGGGGTCAGCGTGGCGCTGGGCGCGTTCCTGGCGGGACTGGTGGTCAGCGAGTCCCGGCACAGCATCCACGCGTTGAGCGAGGTGCTGCCGCTGCAGATCGTCTTCAGCGCGACGTTCTTCGCGTCCATCGGCATGCTGCTGGACCTCGCCGCGCTGGCGCGGATGTGGTGGCTGGTGCTGCTGCTGGCGCTGGCCGTGGTCGTGCTCAAGGCGGTCGGTGCGCTGGCTGCGCTGCTGGCCGTGCGCATGCGGTTCCCGACCGCGCTGGCCGGGTCGCTGCTGCTGGCGCAGATCGGGGAGTTCTCGTTCGTGCTGCAGCGCTCCGGCAGCGAGGCGGGGCTGAGCCCGGCCGGGCTCGGTGCCGCGGGTGAGCAGGTGCTCATCGCGGTTACCGTGGTGCTCATGATCGCCACTCCGGCACTGGCCTGGGGCGGCGACCGGCTGGGCCGCGCCGTGTCCGCCCGCGGTGCAGGGGAGGCCGCGGCCGCACCGGAACCGGGCGGTGGGGACACCGCTGCCGGGGTGCTCATCTCCGGCTGGGGCCCGGTGGCCGAGAGGCTGGCGCGCACCCTGGCCGACCGCGGCGTGCCGGTCCGGGTGACCACCCTCGGCCCGGACCTGGCCGCGGCGGCGGAAGTGGCCGGGCACACCGTGGTGCGGGGCGATCCGGTCAAGGAGCACGTGCTGCGCGACGCGGGCCTGCACACCGCGCAGCTGGTGGTGATCTGCGAGAACGACGCGGAGGACGCGGCGCACATCGCCACGGTGATCCGCCAGTTGGCACCGTCGGTGCCGATCGTGCTGCGCCCGCGCGACGAGGCGGACGCGCCGACGCTGGCCCCGGCCGGGGTCGATCGCGTCGTCGACACCCCGCGTGCCGTGGCCGAGCCGTTGACTTCGGCGGTGCTGCGGCACCTGGGACTGGCAGAGGCCGGGCGGGGCCATCCCGACCCCGGGGTGATCCTCGACTTCGCCCCGCGAAGCGGTGCGGAGTGCCCGCACACCGGTGAGATCCGACCGGTGCTGCCGAGCAGCGCCGGCTGCCTCGACTGCCTGCGCGCGGGCAGGAGCGACTGGGTGCACCTGCGCACGTGCCTGCGTTGCGGGCACGTCGGCTGCTGCGATTCCTCGCCCGGCCGGCACGCCTCCGGGCACAGCGCGGCGGCCGGCCATCCGGTCGCCGCCTCGGCCGAACCGGGGGAGACGTGGGCGTGGTGCTTCTTCGACCGCACCGAGGTACCCCGGCAGGAGCCCTGATCCGGAGCCCGGGGAGGTGCGGGCCCCGCCGCACCGGGAGCCCCGCCGCACCGGGATCGCCGTGCTCGCGGTGCGGTGGCCGCGCGGGCGCGCGGATCGGTGTGCGCGTGCTGCGACCGAGTACCATGGACGCGTCAACAGCTGTTGGCGCGTGGTAAGACCGGTCAGGCGCGGTGCCGAGGGGTACCGGGGAAAAGGAAGCGGGACGGAGTGTCTGAGCGGAGTTTCGCCGAGAAACTGACCCATCTGATCCAGACCGTGCACCCTCCGGACCGGCGGCCGTACTCGTACCGGGAGATCGAAACCGCGATCAAGGACCACCCCGGAGCGATGACGGCCGCCTACGTGCAGCAGCTCGCCAACGGCAAGCAGCCGAACCCCCGCAAGAACTACATCGAGGCGCTGGCGTGGTTCTTCGGCGTTCCGGTGGGCTACTTCTTCGACGACGAGGCGGCCCGCCAGGACGGCGCGGGGAGCGAGGGGGCGACCGGCCGGCGCGAGACCGAGGAGGGGCGGCTCGTGCGGCGCCTCCACGCGCTCAGCCCCGAGCACCGCAACGCCGTGTCCACCGTGATCGACCAGCTCGCCGAGCACGAGCGGCAGCACCGCGGACGGGGGCGCCGGGGCAGGCGCTCCACCGCCGGTGACGAGGTGTGAACGAGCCCGCGAGCGCGGGAGGGCGGGGCTGACCGGTCGTTCGCCGTCGTTCTGCGCGGTGCGCCCCGCGTGCAGGTCCACTGAGGACTTCCGGTACCGGTGGTGCCGGATCGGCCGCGGCGGGCTTGCCCAGCGTCCGCGGCAGCCTCAGCGCTTCTCGTCGTCGCGCAGTTCGGTGAGGCTGTGCACCAGCTGCGGCAGGGTGCGCATGATGGTGGCGCGCGCGGTCCGCTCCGGATCGTCCGCACCGGACAGCACCGCGTCCTGCATCGTCGCTTCGAACTGGTCGAGCAGGATCTGGGTCAGCTGCTCCGCCCCCACGGAGAACCGTAGTCCGATGGAGGCCATCGCCGTGTCGATGAGTTCGGCGAGCTGCCGCTGGAAGGCGTGCTTGACCTCGAGGAAGCGCGCGGCCACCTGCGGTTCGCGCATCGCCAGCAGTCGGAACTCGGTGTTGAGCAGGCACCACTGGCGGGCCTCGGGCTGGCTGGCGAGCAGGTCGGCGATGACCTCCTCGATGAGTTCGGGCTCGGGTTTGCCCTCGGCGCGCCGCAGCGGGGCGATCGCCTCGTGGAACTCCTCCCGCAGCGCCTGCAGGCGGGCGTGGTGCTCGCGTTCGACGAGCGCCAGGAACAGCTCTTCCTTGCTGCCGAAGTTCGAGTAGAAGGCGCCGCGCGTGAAGTCGGCATCGTCGGTGATCGCCTCGATGGAGGTGCCGTTGATGCCGTGCGCGCAGAACTGCCGGTAGGCGGCGTCCAGCAGCCGCTCGCGCGTCCGGGCCCGGCGCGCGGTCTCGCGCGTCCGGGCGGCGCTCGTGCCGGTCTCGGGCGTGGCCGGCCTGCTCTTGCTCAAACCCGCGTGTCCTTTCCTGCGGCGGTGCTCGGGCGTCGTGCCCCGCCTCTCTGCGTGGCGCCCATGGTATCCGATACGGCCCTGCATCAGATACAAATATGTATCGGATACGATTCCGTATCGAGGTGGAAGATCGTACCTCGCCCGGGGGCGCCGACGGCGTTCCGGGAGTTCGGGATCGTCCGGCGTGACCGGCGGTAGGAGTCTGGCGTGTCGTCTTTCTTGTACTCACTGGGCCGCAGGGCCTTCGCGGCCCGCAGGGCCGTGCTCGTGGTGTGGTTGCTCGTGCTCGCCATCACGGGCAGTGCGGCGGGACTGTTCAGCGAGGAGATGGACAACAACGTCACCATCCCCGGCACCGAGGCGCAGCAGGCGCTCGACCGGCTGTCGGTGACGTTCCCGTCCACCAGCGGTGCCGCCGGGCAGCTCGTGGTCGTCGCGCCGGAAGGCGAGAACGTGCGCGAGCCCGCCGTGCGCCAGCAGGTCGAAACGGCCGTCGACGAGCTCGAACAGCTCGACCACGCAGCGCAGGTCGTCTCGCCCTACCAGGAGGACCTCGGAGGGGCGATCAGCGCGGACGGTCGCGCCGGGTTGATCAACGTCCAGCTCGACGTCCAGACCACCGCCGTCAGCGACGCCACCAAGGACAGGATCGCCGACATCGCCGGCGATCTGCAGCAACGACTGCCCGCGGGGGCGCAGGCCTCGCACGGCGGGGAGATGTTCGCGCAGGAGTTCCCCGGCCTGAGCATCGTCGAAGTGATCGGCCTGATCGTCGCCGTCGTCGTGCTGGTGATCACGCTCGGTTCGTTCGTGGCCGCGGGGATGCCGCTGGTCAACGCCCTGATCGGCGTAGGCATCTCCACCACGTTGATCCTGCTGGCCACGTTGTTCGGATCGATCAACGCGACCACCCCCATGCTGGCGCTGATGCTCGGCCTGGCCGTGGGCATCGACTACGCGCTGTTCATCCTCTCCCGCCACCAGCAAGAGCTCGCCGAAGGCGTACCGCCGCAGGAAGCGGCCGCCCGAGCGGTGGCCACCGCCGGCTCGGCGGTGATCTTCGCCGGACTGACGGTGATGATCGCGCTCCTCGGCCTCGGCGTGGCCGGGATCCCGTTCCTGACCACGATGGGTGTGGCCGCCGCCGGCGGTGTGGGGATCGCCGTGCTCGTCACGCTCACGCTCGTGCCGGCGCTGCTCGGCTTCGCCGGCGGCCGGATACGCCCGCGTGCCCGCGCGGGGCGGCGCAGCTCCGGGAAGCAGCCGGTGGGCACGCGCTTCTTCTCCGGCTGGGTGCGGGCCGTGACCCGGTTCCCCGTCGTGACGGTGGTGGCCGTCGTCGCCGTTCTCGGCCTGGCCGCGGTGCCGGCCGCCGGGCTGCGGCTGGCCCTGCCGGACGCCGGTGCGATGCCGAAGGACGACCCGGCGCGGGTGACTTACGACCTCGTCTCCGAGCACTTCCCGGAAGGCTTCAACGGCCCGCTGATCGTCAGCGCCAACATCGTCACCAGCAACGATCCGCTGGGGCTGATGAACGACCTGAAAGCCGAGATCGAGCAGCTGCCCGGGGTGGCCGACGTGCCGCTGGCCACGCCGAACCCCACCGCGGACACCGGAATCGTGCAGGTGATGCCGGAAGGCGCGCCGGACTCGCAGCAGACGAAGCAGCTCGTCGAGAAGATCCGCTCGCTGCGCGGCCACTTCCAGGACACCCACGGCGTCACGATCTCCGTCACCGGCTTCACCGCCGTCGGCATCGACGTCTCCGAGAAACTGGGGCAGGCCCTGCTGCCGTTCGGCATCGTCGTGGTCGGCTTGTCGCTGATCCTGCTGACCATGGTGTTCCGCTCCGTGGCCGTGCCGATCAAGGCGACGCTGGGCTACCTGCTCAGCATCGGCGCGTCGATGGGCCTGCTCAAGCTCGTCTTCCAGGACGGCTGGTTGGCCGGCGCACTGGGTGTGAACAGCACCGGCCCGGTGATCAGCTTCATGCCGATCGTGCTCATGGGCGTGCTGTTCGGCCTGGCCATGGACTACGAGGTGTTCCTCGTCTCCCGCATGCGCGAGCAGTACGTGCGCACCGGCGACGCGCGCGGCGCGATCAACACCGGCTTCGTCTCCTCCGGCAAGGTCGTCACCGCAGCGGCGGTGATCATGTTCGCGGTCTTCGCCGCGTTCGTGCCCAGCGGGGACGCCAACCTCAAACCGATCGCGTTCGGCCTGGCCGCAGGCGTGTTCATCGACGCCTTCATCGTGCGCATGACGCTCGTCCCGGCGGTGCTGGCGCTGCTCGGCCGCCGCGCCTGGTGGATCCCGCGCCGCCTCGACCGGATGCTGCCCTCGTTCGATGTCGAAGGTGAGAACCTGCGCGAGGAGCTGGAACTGGCCGACTGGCCGCACCCGGGCGCGGACGACGCCGTGGCCTGCGCAGGGCTCGGACTGTCCGATCCCGCCTCGGAGGCTCCCGTGTACCGCGACGTGTCCTTCCGCCTGGCCCGGCAGGGCGCGCACGTGGTGCGCGGCCCCGGTGAAGTCGCCGTCACCGCGGTCCTGCTCACCGCTGCGGGGCGGATCAAGCCGGACACCGGCAAGCTCAAGGTGCTCGGGCTGGCACTGCCGGCGCGGGCCTCGGCCGTGCGCTCCCGCGCGGCCTACGTCGACGTGGGCGAGTCCGGCCCCGAGGGAGTCGCCGAGGCGCTGGGGGAGAACCCGCAGCTGCTCGTGCTCGACCGCACCGACCGGCTCGCCGACGCCGCAGCGCGGCGGCGCGTCCAACAGCTCGTCACCGGCTCCCGCGCCGCCGTCCTGCTGGGCACGACGGGCACCGCGGACGCCCGCGACATGCTGCCCGCCCACGTGCCGACCGGTCTCACCGAGCTGCCCGAAGAGCAGGCGGCACCGACCCGTGCCCTCTCCGACGCGATCCGCTAGAAAGCTGAGGTCCTCGCTGTGCGTGCGCTACGAAACGGCCGCTCCCGGCTGTCGGTCTCGCTGACCCTCGTGGGCCTGCTGCTGGTCCCGGTGGCCATCACGGGTGTGCTGACCTGGGCACTGGGCCAGCCGCAAGACCGGATGGGTGGCGTGAAAGCGGCCATCGTCAACAACGACGACCCCGTCGAGGTCGACGGCAAGCCCACCCCGCTGGGGCGGCAGCTGTCGGCCACACTCGTCGGCGACGACATCGACGGCAACTACGACTGGGAACTCGCCAACCCCGAAACAGCCCGGGAGGGGCTGGACGACGGCACCTACGCCGCGGTGGTGACCATCCCGGAGAACTTCTCCGCAGCGGCGACCTCGTTCTCCGGTGACCCGGGCCAGGCCGAGAAGGCCACGATCGACGTGACCACCGGCGACCGCGGCAAACCGGCGGACGAGGCGATCAGCGGCGAAGTCACGCGGACCGCCACCCAGCTGCTCGGCGACCAGCTGACCACCACCTACCTGGACAACCTCTACATCGGGTTCAACACCCTGGGCGATCGGCTCGGAGACGCCGCGGACGGCGCCACGTCCCTGGCCGACGGCGCCCGGCAGCTGTCCGACGGAACGGAGCAGCTCGCGACCGGCGCCGACGAACTGGCCGGCGGCACGCGCCAGCTGTCCAACGGCCTGGGACAGCTCGACGACGGCGCCGCCCAGCTGTCGCAGGGCACGAGCGGACTCGCCGACGGTCTGGAGCAGATGCAGGAGCAGACCGCGCAGCTGCCGCAGCAGGTCGGCACGCTGGCCGACGTCTCGGCGCAGGAGAACCGAGGCGTGCAGCAGCTCAACACCCAGCTGCGGACCATGTCGCAGGACCTGTCCGAGATGTCGAAGGAATGTCCGCCCGGGACCCTGCCGATCTGCAACAAGATCGCCGTGCAGGCCGCCAAGGCCGAGGCGCTCAGCGAGGGTGCCGGACAGGTCCAGCAGGCCAGTGACGGCATCTCCACCGGACTCGACGGGCTCGCCGGCCGCAGCCCCGACTCCGGGGGCGGCCTGCCCGCCCTCGCCGGCGGCATCGACCGGCTCGCCGCGGGCGCGCAGCAGCTCGACGGCGGCGCCGGCCAGCTGTCCGACGGGCTCTCCCGGACCACCGGCGGTGCCGACCAGCTCGCCGACGGCGCCGACCAGCTCGCCGGCGGCATCCGGGAGCTCGACGGCGGCGCCGACCAGCTCGGCAACGGTTCGGAGCAGCTGAGCCAGGGGTTGCACACCGCCGTCGAGGAGATGCCGAGCTATCCCGACGGTGAGCGCGATCGGCTCGCCCGCACCGTGGCCGACCCGGTCACGACCACCGGGGACAGCGGCGGTCTCGGCGTCGGCACCTCCGGCACGCCGCTGTACGCCGTGCTGGCGCTGTGGATCGGCGCGCTGGCCACGTTCCTCGTGCTGCGCGCGCTGCCCGCGGACGTGCTGCGCAGCACCCGCTCGGCGCCGCGGCTGCTGCTGAGGCGGTTCGGTCCGTCCGCCGGCCTGGCCGTCGTGCAAGGACTGCTGGTCACCGCGGTGCTGGGCCTCGTGCAGGACCTGTCGGTGGGCCAGTGGTTCAGCGCCGCGGGCCTGCTCACCCTCGCCGCCGTGGCGTTCACCGCGGTCAACCAGGCGCTGGCGGCCGCGTTCGGCGGGGCCGGGCGGTTCCTGTCGATGCTCGTGGCGCTGGCCGCCGTGGCCACCGGCGTGATCGCCGCCGTGCCGCGGGCTCTCGGCAGCATCGCCGCGGTGCTGCCGACGGGACCGGCCACTCGGGGACTGCGCGCGATCGTGGAAGGTTCGACCGTTTCGGCGGGCGGTGTCGTGGTCCTGGTGCTGTGGCTGCTGGCGGGACTGGTGATCAGCTTCCTGGTCGTGGAGCGCAGCCGCACCGTCCGGACGGCGGATCTGCGCTCCGGCGGCAGGCTCCGCGGCGCGACCGGACCCGCCTAGGACGCGGGGACGCGCCGGTGGTTCCGGGCGGATCCGCGTCCGCTCGGAACCGCCCGCTGCGACCGGCCGGCGGCGGTGCGGCCGCGCCCGGGTGGGCCGGTCGGGACCGCCGCGCCAGCCGGGTGCGCGTGCCGCAGGGCGCCGAGGGTCACCGGTCCCGCTCGGGGCGGGCGCGCAGGTGCGCGCGTTCGCCCTGCTTGCCGAACAGGCTGAGGAACTCCGCGGGTTCGGCGCCGGCCGCGTCGAACCAGTGCGGTTCGCGGGTGTCGAACTCGGCGGCTTCGCCGGGGGTGAGCACGAGGTCGTGCGCACCGAGCACCAACCGCAACCGTCCGTTGAGGACGTAGAGCCACTCGTAGCCCTCGTGGGTCTGCGGATCGGGCTGCTGCGGCTGGTCCTTCCCCGGGATGACGAGCTTGTACGCCTGGATGCCGCCGGGGCGGCGGGTCAGCGGGAGCAGGGTCATGCCGTGACGGGTGACCGGGCGCAGGTGGATGCGCGGGTCCCCGGTGGGCGGGGCGCCGACGAGGTCGTCGAGCGTCACGCCGTGCGCTTTGGCCAGCGGGAGCAGCTGTTCGAGCGCCGGCCGCCGCTCCCCGGATTCCAGCCGCGACAGCGTGCTCACCGAGATGCCCGTCGTCTCCGACAGATCGGCCAGGGTGGTGCCGCGCTGCTGCCGCAGCGCGCGCAGTCGCGGTCCCACCGAGCCGAGAGCCCGGTCGAGGTCTTCCTCCATCCCATCAGTTTGCCATTCCGGCAAAGAACTTTGCCTCCCTTCTGCTCGCCGGAGCAGGGTGGTCGCGGAGGTGGTCGACATGACGGATCGATTGGCAGGAGACCACGAGGTGGTGGTCATCGGTGGTGGTGCCGCGGGACTGAGCGGTGCGCTGACGCTCAGCCGCGCCCGCCGCTCCGTCGCCGTGATCGACGCGGGCGTTCCGCGCAACGCGCCGGCCGAAGGCGTGCACGCGCTCCTCGGCCGGGAAGGGACGCCGCCGGGGGAACTGCTCGCACGCGGGCGCGCGGAGGTGCGCGGCTACGGCGGGCACGTCGTCGACGGTGAGGTCACGGGAGCAACCCGTGAGGGCGACGGGTTCGCGGTGGTGCTCGACGACGGGCGCACCCTCCGCGCACGCCGGTTGCTCGTGACCACCGGGGTGGTCGACGAGCTGCCCGACATCCCGGGACTGCCGGAGCGGTGGGGGCGCGACGTGCTGCACTGCCCCTACTGCCACGGCTGGGAGGTCCGCGACCAGCGCATCGGCGTGCTGGCCACCGGGCCGATGTCGGTGCACCAGGCACTGCTGCTGCGGCAGTGGAGCGCCGACGTCGTCTTCTTCCCGCACACCGGAGCGGACCCGACCGAGGAGGAGGCCGCGCGCTTCACCGCCCGCGGCATCCGCGTGCAACCCGGCGAGGTGGCAGCGTTGGAGGGCGGCGAGGACCGGCTGACCGGCGTGCGGCTGCGCGACGGCACCGTGGTGGCCCGCGACGCGCTGGCGATCGCGCCGCGCATGGTCGCGCGGGCCGGGTTCCTGGCCGAGCTCGGGCTGCACCCGGTCGAACACCCCGCCGGTGCCGGTGAGCACGTCCCCGCCGACGCGGCGGGACGCACCGACGTCCCCGGAGTGCGCGTGGCCGGCAACGTCACCGATCCTGCCGCGCAGGTCGGAACCGCCGCAGCGGCGGGCGCCGCTGCGGCGGCGCAGATCAACGCCGAACTGGTCACCGAGGACACCGACCGCGCGGTGCGGGCCGACCGGGGCGTGTTCTCGCGAGCGAACGAGGCCCGCACGTGCGCGGTGGCGATGGGCCAGCGCCGCCACGGGGTGTGACCGGAGGTCGTCGCAAGAGGTTCTGCGCGCTACCGACGGGACGCGGACTCCGCCCGATCGGATGCGCGAGGTGGGCGAGGTCTTCGACGAGACGAGCGAGCCGTTCAAGTACCGGCGGCGCGCGCAGGCCGCCGCGCTGTTCACCGGATTCGACGTCGTGGGCCCGGGGTCGTCCACCGCTCGCAGCGGCGCGCGGAGGAGCACGAATCCGTCGACCACCGGAACGCGCGAAGATCCGGTCCGCGGGCGGCATCAAGCGGTGATTCCGTCCGAAGTGGACGAACCTGCGGCAGCCGGTGCGGGCGAGTTCTCCCCCCGTGCCGCGGCGGTGGCCGCGGGGGCGGTGGCGTTCGGCGCGTGGCGCGGTTCCACCTGTGCGGAGGGGTCGTTCTCGCCCGCGGTGTTGATCGAGATCTGGTAGGGTGAACGTTCCCGCCGCTGATCGAGGTCGGCTGGCCGTGGGCCGCATCCGCGCGTGACAGGTGCGGATCTCCCGCGCACGTTCGGACAACCGGCTCGGGGCGGTGGTGACCGCGTCGAGATCCGGCCGCGAGGCCGCCCGCCCGCCTCCGGGACAGCGGTCCGCGTACCCGTGCTGCCCGAGCTGATCCTCGGGCTGCGCGTGCTCGCCTGCGATTCTGCTCGGAACTGCGTTGAGCGGCTTCAGCTGACGTCCCGGCGGGCGCTCGCGACCGTTGCCCGCCCTCGTCACGCGGTCGAGGTGCAGCAGGAACGGACGATCAGCCCGCCCGGTGCGCGGGTGCGGGCGGAAGCGGAGAGGACAGGCATGGCGGCAGCGGAGTACGACACCGTGGTGATCGGCGGCGGTGCGGCCGGGTTGAGCGCGGCCACGGTGCTCGGGCGGTCCCGTCGGCGGGTTCTGCTCGTCGACGACGGCGCACCGCGCAACGCGCCGGCCGAGCACCTGCACGGGTTCCTCTCGCGGGACGGCGAGTCCCCGCGGGAGCTGGGTGCGGTCGGCCGCGAGGAGGTGCGCCGCTACGGCGGCGAGTTGTGCGGCGAGCGCGTGGACACCGTCGAGCAGGGTGCGGACAGCGGATTCGTCGTCCACCTCGCCGGAGGGCGCGCGGTGACGAGCCGGACGGTGCTCGTGGCGACGGGCTTGGTCGATGAACTTCCGGACGTCCCCGGTGTTCGCGAGCGGTGGGGGCTGGACGTGCTGCACTGCCCCTACTGCCACGGCCACGAGGTGCGCGACAGCGCCTTCGCCGTGCTCGGCGGGGAGAACCGGCCGTTCACGCTGCACCAGGCGCACCTGGTGCGGCAGTGGTCCGAGGACGTCGTGTTCTTCCCGGGCGGGATCGCGCTGGAGGAGAGCGAACGCGAGCGCCTGCAGGCCCGCGGGGTGCGGATCGTCGACGGCGAGGTCGCGCGAGTGCGCGCCGGGGGCAGCGGAGTGTCCGGTGTGGAGCTCGCCGATGGGCAGGTGTTCGCTCGTGAGGTCGTGTTCGTCGGGCCCCGGTTCGTCCCGCGCGACGACCTGCTCCGCAAGCTCGGGTGCGCGCTCGGCGACGACGGCTGGGTCTCCGCCGACCCCGCGGGGCGCACGAACGTGCCGGGGGTGTGGGCGGCCGGAAACGTCGTCGACAACCCTGCCCAGGTCATCAACGCCGCGAGCGCGGGCACGACCGCGGGGATCGGCCTCAACCACGAGCTGCTCGCCGCGGACGTGGACCGGGCGGTCGCTGCGCGGCGCTCGGCGGGGACGTCGGTCCCGGACGGGGGATGACGATCGGCGGCCCCGTCCCGGCCCGCTTCCACCCGGATCCGCTTCCGCGCGGGGCGCGGGCGGCTCGCCTTCTGCGCGCAGCGGGTGCGGGGCGGGCCTCGCCCCAGCCCGCGGCGGTTCCCGCCGGCCGTCGGAGTCCTGCGATCAGCCGTTCCGGGGCCGACCATGGTGCGGGAGCGCGCCGCCCTCCCCGCCGGTGGGAAGGGCTGCACCTTCACCCAGGCGAACAGGGAGGCAGCGAGGATGACGACGTGGGACCCGGACGAGTTCACCAGGATCGCGCACGCCGACGAGGTGGAGATCGCCCCGCAGAACAGCGACGGCAGCACGCGGGAACCGGTGCCGATCTGGGTGGTGCCGCACGGTGACGACCTCTACGTGCGTTCGTACCGCGGTCCGGACGGCGCATGGTTCCGCGCGGCGCACGCCAGCGGCAAGGCGCACATCCGCGCCGGCGGGGTGGCTGCGGAGGTCGCGGTCGCCGAGGTGACCGACGACGGCATCAACGACGCGATCGACGAGGCCTACCGCAGCAAGTACCGAGCGCACCTCGACACCTACGTGCCGCCGATGCTCACCCCGCAGGCGCGCGGCACGACGCTGAAGCTCCTGCCGCGCTGAGCGGAGCGGCGAGACGGTGCGCCCCCGCGCGACGGGCGTTGTCGACGTGTCGTCGGTCGGGTGGGCAGATGTGCGAGGCTGCGGTGCAGGCTCCGGGGGCGAGGCGTCGGCAGGAGCACGTCCGCCCGCCGGCGCACCGCGTCAACATCAGTGAACACGGAACTCGCCGGAACGGGGAGAGGTCACCGCATGCCACGCATCGCCACCGCCGAGCGCGTCGACTTCGACGCGCTGCTGGAGTTCCTGCGGCCGCGCCACCGCGCTCTGCTCAGCACCGCGCGCTCCGATGGCCGCCCTCAGATGTCCCCGGTCACCTGCGGGGTGGACAACGGAGGGCGCATCGTGATCGCGACCTACCCGGAGCGGGCTAAGGCGGGCAACGCGCGCCGCGATCCGCGGGTGTCGGTGTGCGTGCTCTCCGACGAGTGGGACGGCCCGTACGTCCAGGTCGACGGACGCGCCGAGGTGCTGGACATGCCGGAGGCGCTCGACGGGCTGGTCGAGTACTTCCGCTGCATCTCCGGCGAGCACCCCGATTGGGCGGAGTACCGCGAGGCGATGGCGCGGCAGAACAAGTCGCTCATCCGCGTCCACATCGACCGGTGGGGGCCGATCGCCACCGGGGGGTTCCCCGCGCGCTTGGCCGAGGACTGAACCTCGTCCGCCGCGTCACTGCCGCGGCGCGCCGCTGAGCAGTGGTTCGAGGATGCCGTCGAGAACGGCCTCGAGGCGCTCCGGCGCGCTGATACCGGGCGCCATGGTGGCGTTCACCTGGGCTCCCATCAGCGCGGCGAGCAATTCGTCGGCCACGCGTTCGGCGGTGGTCCCCTCGGGGATCTCGCCGCTGTCGCTGCTTTCGCGCAGCCATCGCAGCATCCGCGCGCGCCAGTCGTCGAGCACCCGCCCGTGCAGGGCCGACATGTCCGGGTTGTGCAGAGCGCGGCCCCAGAAGCTCACGGCCACGCGGGCTTCGACGACGCGCTCCTCGTCCAGCGGCAGGATCTCCAGGCACAGCCGCCGCAGCGCGGTCAGCCCGCTCACCCCGTCGGTGGCGGTCTCGGTGCGCTGGTTGGTCCGGTCGTAGATGTGCTGGTAGGCGGCGATGAGCAGCTCGTCCTTGTTGCGGAAGTAGTGGGTGAGGGCGCCGTTGGCGAAGCCGGCTTCGGCGGCCACGTCGCGCATGGTCACGGCGTCGAGGCCGCCGCGGGCCGCGAGCCGCAGCACGGCGCTGATGATCGCGTGGCGGCGGGTCTGGTGGTCGACGAGTTTCGGCATCGTGGTCCGTTCCGGAGCGGTTGGGAGCAGGGTAGCGCGCGGGAGTGCGGCACCCTTGTTTTTTCAACGGACGTCCGTAGAATAAAACTCGCACCGCGGTGATGTGCACCACGCCCAGTCGGATATTCCGTTCCCGCCGGAGCTCCGCAGCGCGGGGACGTCGTGCACCGCCTCAGAGGAGACCAGCGATGGAATCCAGCACCACCACGCCCGCGAGCGCACCCGCCCACCCCCTCGACCGCCTGCGCGCCGAGGAGATCGACACCGCCCGGCGGATTCTCGACCGGACCGGTCTGCTCGGTCCCGACACCCGGTTCGCCTACCTCGGCCTCGTCGAACCGTCCAAGCAGGAGATCGCCGAGCACGCGCCCGGCGACTCCGCGCAGCGCCGCGTGCAGGCGGTGCTGCTGGACACGGCTTCCGGTGCCGCGCGGGAAGCCACCGTCTCGCTCGCCCGCTCCGCCGTCGAGGCGGTGCGCGACATCGCGGTGGCGGAGGAGGGCCAACCCGCGATCCTCGGCGAGGAGTTCGCCGGCGTCGGCGACATCGTCGGGGCCGACCAGCGGTGGGCCGACGCCCTCGCGCGACGCGGCATCGAGGACCCCGCGCAGGTGTGCGCCTGCCCGCTCTCCGCCGGGGTGTTCGAGATCCCCGGCGAGCGGGGCAGGCGCATGATGCGCGTGCTCGGCTTCCTCCAGCACAGGCCCGCGGACCACCCCTGGGCGCACCCGATCGACGGGCTCGTCGCCTACGTCGACCTCGTCGACCGCCGGGTCGTCGAGGTCATCGACCACGCGGTGATGCCGATCCCGTCCGAGGAGGGCAACTTCGACGATCCCGCGGCGGTCGGCCCGCCGCGGGAGGACCTCCGGCCGATCGAGGTCGTCCAGCCCGAGGGGGCGAGCTTCCGCGTGGACGGTGATGTGGTGCGCTGGCACGACTGGAGCCTGCGTGTCGGCTTCGACGCCCGGGAAGGCCTGGTGCTGCACCGGATCTCCTACCGCGACGGCGACCGCGAGCGCCCGATCGTCCACCGCGCGTCCATCGCCGAGATGGTCGTGCCCTACGGCGATCCCAGCCCGGTGCGCTTCTGGCAGAACTACTTCGACGCCGGTGAGTACCTGCTCGGCAAGCAGGCGAACTCGCTGCGGCTCGGCTGCGACTGCCTCGGCGAGATCCACTACTTCGACGCCGTCGTCGCCGACGACCACGGCGAACCGCTGACCCTGGACAACGCGATCTGCATGCACGAGGAGGACTGCGGCGTGCTGTGGAAGCACACCGACGTCTTCACCGGATCCCGCCAGGTGCGGCGGCAGCGCCGGCTCGTGATCTCCTTCTTCGTCACCGTCGGCAACTACGACTACGGTTTCTACTGGTACTTCTACCTGGACGGGAGGATCGAGCTGGAGTGCAAGGCCACCGGGGTGGTCTTCACCGGCAGCCATCCCGGCGGTGAGCACCAGTGGGCCGGCGAGGTCGCGCCGGGTCTGGCAGCGCCGTACCACCAGCACCTGTTCTGCGCGCGCCTGGACATGGCCGTCGACGGGCAGCGCAACGCCGTCGACGAGGTCGAGGTCCAGCGCGTCCCCGCGGGCGAGGGCAACCCGTACGGCAACGCGTTCACCCGCCGGGCGACGCGGTTGACCTCCGAGGGCGAGGCCGCGCGCCTGGCCGACACCGCGGCGGGGCGCAGCTGGCACGTGGTCAACGAGGCCGCCACCAACCGCCTCGGCCGTCCCGTGGGGTACCAGCTGCGGGTGCAGGGCTCGCCGCCGCTGCTCGCGGACGAGGACTCCGCGATCGCGCGCCGCGCGCAGTTCGCGACCAGGCACGTGTGGGTCACGCGCGCGGAGCCCGGGCGGCGGTGGCCCGCCGGCGAGTACGTGAACCAGAACCCGGGCGGCGCGGGCCTTCCCGCTTGCGCCGCCGAGGACCGGCCGATCGACGGCGAGGACGTCGTCGTCTGGCACACGTTCGGCATGACCCACTTCCCGCGCCCCGAGGACTGGCCGGTCATGCCGGTCGACCGCTGCGGCTTCGCCCTCGAACCGGTCGGCTTCTTCGACCGCAACCCGACGCTCGACGTGCCCGAACCGGCCGCGGTGCGCTCCGTCGACAGCCGTGCGCGGGGCTCGTGCTGCTGAGCGGTCCGCGGCGGTACTCCGGTGGAGTGGTGCACCGGGAGCACCGGCGCGGCACCCGGTTCCCGCTGTTGTGCCCGCGGTCACACTGCGCCAGGCTGGGGCCGCACATCGCATGAACGGGTCCGAATGCGTCGGGACCCCGCGCCGCACGGCCGTGCGGCGCGGGGTCCCGGTCTGACGTGCGGTGTCCGTCAGCTCCCCGAGTGAAGGGACAGGCCCCATGAAGACCAAAGCTGCAGTGCTCACCGACGTGCACCAGCCTTTCGAGATCATGGAGTTGGACCTCGACGGCCCCGGCGCGGGAGAGGTCCTGATCCGCTACGTCGCCGCCGGGCTGTGCCACTCCGACCTGCACCTGGCCGACGGGGACCTGCCCCCGCGGTTCCCGGTCGTGGGCGGGCACGAAGGCGCGGGCGTCATCGAGGACGTCGGCCCGGGCGTGACGAAGGTGGAACCCGGTGATCACGTCGTGTGCAGCTTCATCCCGAACTGCGGCACCTGCCGCTACTGCTCCACGGGACGGCAGAACCTCTGCGACATGGGAGCCACCATCCTCGACGGGAGCATGCCCGACGGCACGTTCCGCTTCCACAACGGCGGCACGGACTACGGTGCGATGTGCATGCTGGGCACGTTCTCGGAGCACGCCACGATCTCCCAGCACTCGGTGGTCAAGGTCGACGACTGGCTGCCGCTGGAGACCGCTGTGCTCGTCGGCTGCGGCGTGCCGTCGGGGTGGGGGACCTCGGTCTACGCCGGTGATGTCCGCGCCGGCGACACCGCGGTGATCTACGGGGCCGGCGGGCTCGGGGTCAACGCGGTGCAGGGGGCGGTCCACGCGGGTGCCAAGCACGTCGTCGTGGTCGATCCGGTCGAGTTCAAACGCACCACGGCGCTGAAGTTCGGCGCCACGCACGCTTTCGCCGACCCGGCCGAAGCCCGCGCCAAGGTCACCGAGCTGACCTGGGGGCAGGGCGCCGACACCGCGCTCATCCTGGTGGGGACCGTCGACGAAGCCGTGGTCTCGGAAGCGTTCAGCACCATCGGCAAGGGCGGCACCGTGGTCATCACCGGCCTGGCCGACCCGGCCAAGCTGACCGTGCACCTCTCCGGTGGCGAGATGACCCTGTTCGGCAAGACCGTCAAGGGCACGCTGTTCGGCTCCGCCAATCCGCAGTACGACATCGTCAAGCTGCTGCGGCTCTACGACGCCGGTCAGCTCAAGCTCGACGAGCTGGTCACGAACACCTACCGGCTCGAAGACGTCAACCAGGGCTACCAGGACCTGCGCGACGGCAAGAACATCCGCGGTGTGATCAGGTTCGACTGACCCGGGAGCGGATCAGCGGAACACCGCGCCGTGCGGGAGAGCCCGCCGCCCGCGGTCGCCGCCGCGCACGGCGCTGACGGCGGGCGGCGGTGCCGCTGCTCGCCGAGCTCCGCTCCGGCGCCGGCGGGAGCGCGCGGGTGGGGGCGCTCCCCGAGCCGCGTGCGCGCGGAGGCGACGTCCGCCTCGGAAACGGGGGTGCTCGTGCGTGCCGCAGCGGTCCGGCAGGCCGCGGTCGAGGAGTCAGCTGTCGTGGCGCGACTGCTGCACGACTTCAACACCGAGTTCGACGCACCCACGCCCGGGGTGGCGGTGCTCACCGCGCGATTGCGGCGGTTGCTCGCCGGCGAGGCGACCACGGCGCTGCTCGCCGGGGACCCGGCCGTGGCGCTCGCTCTGCTCACACGGCGGCCGAACGTCTGGTTCGCCGGTCCGGTCGCCCTGCTCGACGAGCTCTACGTGGTTCCGCACCTGCGGGGGCGCGGCATCGGATCGGCGCTCGTGGAGCGGATCTTCGCCGACGCGGTCGCCGAAGGGGTCGGCCTCGTCGAGATCAACGTGGATGAAGGCGACGTCGCCGCGCGGCGCTTCTACGAGCGCCACGGCTTCCGCACGACCGAACCGGGCTCGGGCGAGCGCGCCTTCTACTACTGGCGCGCGCTCGACGGGTGATCGTGGTGCGCACCGTGCTGGAGGCCGTCACCGCACGTCGCAGGCCGGGACGGTCTCGTCTTCTCCCGCCGCCGCGGTGTTGCTGACCACGGAGCGCGGTCCCGCGGTGTCCCGCCCGGGATCCAGCCGGCCGGAGAGCACCGCCACGGCCAGGCCCACGACCGCGAGCACCGCGCCGACCACCGCCGGTGAGGCGTACCCGAGCCCGGCGCTGATGCCCGCACCGCCGAGCCAGGCCCCACCCGCGTTGGCGAGGTTGAACGCCGAGTGGTTCGACGCGGCCGCCAACGTCGGCGCCCGGCCCGCCTTCTGCATCACGAGCACCTGCAGCGGCGCGATGCTGCCGAGCCGCGGGGTGCGCCAGGCCGTCGACGAACTGCTCGGGCTGCGGTGCGAGGCCGTGATCCTCATCGGACTCTCCGGTGAGGCCCCCGCCTACCTCGCGCAGGTGGCGCAGCGGGTCCCGGTCGTGGAGATCGGCCAGCACACGGGCGCGGCCGGCATCGACAGCGTGCGCACCGCCGACGTCGACGGGGCGAGGTTGGCCGCGGACCACCTCGTCGAGCACGGACACCGGGCGATCGCCCACGTCGACGGGGCTCCCTGCCTGGTGCGGAGGAGCGGCGCGAGGGCTACCACCGGGCCTGCGCTCCCGCGGCCTCGATGCGCACATCGACATCCTGCCCGGTGACTACGCGGAGGAGTCCGAGGCGCGGGCGGCGCGGCAACTGCTGTCCCGCCGCGGCCGGCCCACGGGCGTGCTCGCGGGCAACGACCTGTGCGCCGCCGGGCTGCTGGAAACGCTCGTGCGGGCGGGTGTGCACGCCCCGGAGGACATCTCGGTCGTCGTCGGCTACGACGACAGCCGCACCGCCAGACTGTCCTACATGGACTTGACGAGCGTGCACCAGGACGCGGTGGAGATGGGTGAGCTCGCCGTCCGCGCTGCGGCCGAACGCCTCGACGAGAAGCGCGCCGCCGAGCAGGAACTGGTGCTCACGCCGAGGCTCGCCGTGCGCGGGAGCACGGGGCCGCCGCCCGGGGCGTGAAGCTGGCAGTCCACTGCGGACGCGCGATCGCTTCCTGCGCGGGTGGGGAGGGCACCTCTCCGGAAGAACCGGGGGTGCGTGCCGCTGCCGGTGCGCGGCCGCGACGAACTCGTGCCACGACGGCGGCCCGGTCCCGGGACCGGGGCCGCCGGCCGGCTCGTGGTGGAGCACTGGAGCACGGAGACCGCGCAGGGTGCGGAAGCACCCCGGAGCGTGGAGCTCGCCGCGCGCACGAGGAGGATCAAACGTTCCAGGCGTGCTCCTGGAACGCTTCGTCGACCGGGGTTTCGGCGAAGTGGTTGGTGTAGTTGGACAGGGTCTTCATCGTCACGCCGAGCACGACGTCGAGGATCTGCCGGCGGGTGAATCCCGCGGCGAGGAAGTGCGCGGTGTCGTCCTCGGGCACGAGGCCGCGGTGGGTCACCACGGCCTGGGTGAACCGGCGGACGGCTTCCGCGGACTCGTCCGGAACGGGCTTGTCCTCCCGGATCGCGTCGATGATCGCCTCGTCCGCCCCCGCCTGCTTGGCCAGTGCGGTGTGCGCGGCCATGCAGTAGTGGCAGGAGTTCTGGCGGCTGGCGGTCAGCAGCACCACGTGCTGGGCCGTCGTGGACAGCGAGGTGTTGCGGAACTGCTCGGTCAGCGCCTGGTAGGCGTGGTAGGCCTGGGGCGATTCGGCGAAGATCCCGTGCAGGTTCGGGATCATGCCCAGGTTCTTCCTCGTGTCGGCGAGTGCGGAGGCGACCTCCTGCGGCGCGGTGCTCTCGTTGTGGATGGGGAAGTCCACCATGGGGGATGGGAGTCCTTTCTGCGGGGAAGATGTGCGGACCGTCGGGGACGTTCCCGGGTCAACGGGGACGGACGTCGACGTGGCTGTCCGGGTGGCGCAGCGCGCCGAGTGCGGCCGCCACGGCCGAACGCAGGCTGCGGGGGTCGGCTCCCGCGCGGGAGCGCAGGTTCACCCCCTGGGCGAGCAGAGCGAGGTGCTCGGCGCAGACGTCGAGTTCGGCGTCCGCGCGCAGTTGGGCGTGCCGTGCCGCGGCGGTGAGCGCGGTGCGCATCGCCGCGTGCAACCGCTGCTGGTGCCCGGTGAGCACCTCCCGCACGCCAGGTTCCGCGGCTTCGGCGCTGACCTGCAGGTTCGTGGCCAGGCAGCCCCAGCGGGCGCGCGGACCGCAGCAGCGTGCCGTGATCAGGGCGCCGAAGAACGCCGCGATGCCCGGCAGTCCGCGATCATCGGTTTCGAGTTGCCGGAACGCCGGGTCGACGTGCTCGCTCAGGTAGCGGCGCAGCGCGGACAGGAACAGCTCGTCCTTGGTGCCGAACGTCGCGTACAGGCTGGAGCGGCTCACTCCCGTGGCGGTGACGATCTCCTGCACCCCCGTGCGTGCCCATCCGCGCTGCCACAGCAGCGGCACGACCCGGGTGATCACCGCGTCGGAGTCGAAGTGCTTGACGTCGGGCACCGCTCGCCTCCACCGGAGATCGCCAACCAACTTGGAACGTCCGTTCCAACTTAACGCGGCCCGCGCTCGCGGGGCAACCGCCGGCCCGCGCGTCGAGCGGCTCCGCGGTGCCCCGGCCGCCGCGAAGCGGTTGGTGCTCCGATCACCGCTCTGTATTATGGATCCAATTTTCGTCGCGGAGCGGCCGCGACGTGCGCACGGGACCTGGAGCCGTTGTCCGGGAGTCGTTGTCGACGGGAGAGCGTGATGCCGCAGCCGACGGTGGCGGGACGGATCCTCGACGCGCTGGCCGCCCACGGGGTGGAGCAGGCCTTCGGCCTGCCCGGTGTGCACAACCTCGCCTTCTGGCGCGAGCTGCGCGGAGGCCGACCGGACATCACCGGGGTGCGCCACGAGCAGGCCGCGGTCTACGCCGCGGACGGCGCCGCCCGCGCCACCGGTCGCCTCGGCGCCGCGCTGACCACGACCGGGCCGGGGGCGGCGAACACGCTCGGCGCGTTCGGCGAGGCGGCCGCCTCGTCCAGCCCGGTGCTGGTCGTCGCCAGCGAAGTACCCGAACGCCTGCGCGCGCCCGGCGCGGTGCGCGGGATGCTGCACGAGTCCCGCGACCAGGCGGGCCTGTTCGAACCACTGGCGAAGGCGGTGTTCCGGCCGCGCTCGGCAGAACACGCGGCCGCGGCGGTCGGAGAGGCGATCACCACCGCGTTGGCGTGGCCGCGCGGTCCCGTCTACCTCGACGTGCCCACCGACCTGCTCGACGCACCGGCACCGGAGATCACCCCGAGCGCACCGGAACGGCCGGTGCCCGCCCCCGCGGAGATCTCCGCCGCGGCGCGGCTGCTCGACGACGCGGGCACGGCGGTGCTCTGGGTCGGCGGCGGCGCCGTCCAGTCGGAGGCGGCGCAGCAGGTCGACGCCCTCGCGCGCCGGCTGCGCGCACCGGTGGTGACGACCTACAGCGGCCGCGGGATCCTGCCCTCCGACCACCCGTGGATGATCGGACTCCCGCCGCACGAGCCGGAGGTCGCCGAGCTCATCGGTGGTGCCGACGTGCTGGTGGGCATCGGCACCGACTTCGACGGCGTGCACACGCGGAACTGGTCCATGCCGCTGCCGCCGCGACTGCTCTCGATCAACGTCGACAGCGGTGAACTGGGCAAGAACTACACCCCCGACGTCGCCGTGCTCGGCGACGCCGCGGCCGGCATCGACGCGCTGCTCCCCGCGCTGACCGGCTCCGCGGGCACGGGCGGTCCGGACGTCCAGCAGCTGCGGCAGGCCACGCGCGAGCGGCTGCACCAGGACCCGCGCACCACCGGCGCGATGGCGCTGGTCGACGCGCTCGACCGGGCGTGGCCGCAGCGCGGCACGCTGGTCGCGGACATGGCCGTGGCCGGGTACTGGGCCTGCGGATACACCGCCCTGTCCCGTCCGCGGCAGCTGCAGTGCCCCTACGGCTGGGGCACGCTGGGCTACGCCCTGCCGGCAGCGCTCGGCCCGGCCGCTGCGGGACGCGGTCCGGTGCTCGCCGTCTGCGGCGACGGCGGACTGCTGTTCGGCGTCGGCGAGCTCGCGACGATCGTCCAGGAGCAGCTGCCGGTCACGGTGCTCGTGGTCGACGACGGGGGGTACGGCATGCTGCGCTACGACCAGCAGCACGCCGGCGATGCCGAGCGCGGTGTCGACCTGGTCGGCCCCGATCTCGCGGTGCTCGCGGAGAGCTTCGGCATCGAGTCCCGCGTCGTGGCCGAGTCCGGAGACGACCTCGCCGGAGCTCTCGCCGAGGCGGCCGGCAGCCGGAAGCCCCGGCTGATCACCCTGCGGGCGGCGTTCCTGCCGCCGCGCACCACCTCGCCGCGCTGGCACGACTGAGCGGGCCCCGCCGCCGATCGGCGCCCAGCCAGCGACGACGTTGGTAGTCTCCGGAGTGTGTGCGCGGTGATGGATCATGACGGCTGACACGGCGGGCCCCGCGCGCGGCAGGCCGCCGACGAAGCAGGAATACGTCCTGTCCGCACTGCGCCAGGCGATCGTCTCCCGCGAACTGCGCCCCGGCCAGCCGGTGCGGCAGGACCTGCTCGCCGAGAAGCTCGACGTGAGCCGGGTTCCGCTGCGGGAGGCGCTCAAGATCCTGGAAGGCGAGGGGCAGGTCGTCTACCGCGCGCACCGGGGCTACTTCGTCGCCGAGCTCTCGCTCGACGACCTGCTCGAGGTCTACCGGATCCGCGCGCTGCTCGAGGACGAAGCCGCGCGGGTGGCGGTGGACCGCGTCACCGCCGAGGACCTCGAGCGGATCGCCGAGGCGCAGCACGAGGTGGAACGCGCCGGTGCTGCGGGGGACGTCCGGGCCATGACCGCGGCGAACCGGCGGTTCCACTTCACGCTGCTGGACGCGTGCGGCATGCCGCGGTTGCTGCGGTTCGTGCGGCAGCTGTGGGACTCCACGGACGCCTACCGCGCCGTGTACTACGGCGACACGGCCAACCGGACCCGGGTCGACCGGGAGCACCGGGCCATCGTCGAGGCGCTGCGCGCGAAGGACGCCGACCGCCTGGTGCGATTGCTCGACGAGCACCGGGCGCACGCCGTGGAATCGCTGCGCGCCGTCATCGACGAGAGCTCCGGCTGAGTCGTCGACGAGGTTCGGGCCCAGCGCCACCGACCGCGGGCCGCCGCTCACGCCAGGGTGCCCAGCCAGGTGGTCACCGCGTACAGCGCCCCGTAGGTCGCCGCGGCCACGGCGAGCACCCCGGCCAGCCGCCAGCGCCAGCGGCGCACCCCGGCGATGCTGCACTGCTCGCGGCGCCGCAGCGAACGCCACACCAGCAGCGCGATGACCGCCAGCCCGCCGAGCCGGAACCACCAGGCGTAGCCGTCGTAGAGCTCGGTGGCCCAGGTGAAGGCGGTGCCGGCGCTGATGACGCCGAGCAGGGCCAGCGCGGTGGGTCCCGCGCAGCACAGGATGCCGACGGCCCCGCCGGTCAGCCCGATCCGCCACACCGGCAGCGCACCGGTGCGGGGGTCGTCGGCCCGTGCTTCGCCGTGGTGCGCGGCGCGGATCATGGCGGTGGACCTCCTTCGTACCTCCACCCCCAGTGCACCGCACGTCGTCACGCGCCGGGCAGGGAAGTGTCAGCGCGGTGACACGGTCGGTGGGGACTGTCCGCCACCTGACACGGCGATGTCCGCGGCACCCCGGGGAGTGGTGGGGTGCGGGTGTGCGCGACAGCGGTGTTCTCGTGACTGCGCGAAGCACCCCGGTCGATGGCCGTGCTCGGCGCGGGACCGATCCCGCAGGTGGTGTTCACCGACCCCGAGGTCGCCGCCGTCGGCGCGACCGAGGACGAGCTGCTCGGCAGTCCCGCGCGCGTCGCCCACCTGCCGATGAGCGAGGTGGACCGGGCCCTCACCGCCGGCGACACGCGCGGGTTCACCACCCTGCTCGCCGCACCGCGGCGACTCACCGGTCACCTCGGCGGGAGCCGCGTGGTCGGCGCGACGATCGCGGCGGCGCGCGCCGGCGAGATGATCCACGAACCGGCGCTGGCCATGCGCACCGGCATGTTCGCCGGCCGTCTGGCGCAGGCGGTGCACGCCTACCCGAGCTGGTCCCTGGCCGTCCAGCAGGCGGCTGCCCAGTTCGTCTGCCGACCCGGCGGGCGCACCGCCCGCCGGGTCGGCACCGCGCGCGGCTGAACGGGGGAGGACTAACGGGGGAGAACTGTTGCCTCGCGGACAGTGCGACTGCGACCCGGCCGCACCGGTGGTGAGCTGGCGGCGTGACGGAACAACACGACGGAGCGCACCCGACCCCGCCCGCCAAACGCGATCGCGACGAGGTGTTCGTCGAGTACACCAAGAGCGTCTGCCCGGTCTGCAAGGTCGTGGTCGACGGCCAGGTCAACATCCGCGACAACAAGGTCTACCTGCGCAAGCGCTGCGCCGAGCACGGCTCGTTCGAGGCCCTGGTCTACGGCGATGCGCAGGCGTACGTGGACTCCGCGCGGTTCAACAAGCCGGGCACGATCCCGCTGAGCTTCCAGACCGAGGTCAACCACGGCTGCCCGTCGGACTGCGGGCTGTGCCCGGAGCACAAGCAGCACGCGTGCCTGGGCATCATCGAGGTGAACACGAACTGCAACCTGGACTGCCCGATCTGCTTCGCCGACTCCGGGCACCAGCCCGACGGCTACTCGATCACGCAGGAGCAGTGCGCGCGGATGCTGGACGTGTTCGTCGAGGCCGAGGGCGAACCGGAGGTCGTGATGTTCTCCGGCGGCGAGCCGACGATCCACAAGAACATCCTCGACTTCGTCGACCTCGCGCAGCAGCGCCCGATCAAGGCGGTCAACCTCAACACCAACGGCATCCGCCTGGCCACGGACGAGCGGTTCGTCCACGAGCTCGGCCGGCGCAACCGCCCCGGTCGGCGGGTGAACGTCTACCTGCAGTTCGACGGTTTCGACGAGCGCACGCACGAGGAGATCCGCGGCAAGGACCTGCGCGAGCGCAAGAAGCGGGCTCTGGACAACTGCGCCGAGGCCGGGCTGACCGTGACCCTGGTCGCCGCGCTCGAACGCGGGCTCAACGAGCACGAAGCGGGCGACATCGTCCGCTTCGGCGTGCAGCACCCGGCCGTGCGCTCGGTGGCGTTCCAACCGGTGACCCACTCGGGCCGGCACGTCGAGTTCGATCCGCTGAACCGGTTGACCAATTCGGACGTGATCGAGCTCGTCGCCGGGCAGTGCCCGGACTGGTTGCGCGCCAGCGACTTCTTCCCCGTGCCGTGCTGCTTTCCCACCTGCCGGTCGGTGACCTACCTGCTCGTCGACGACAAGCCCGAACGCACCGACGTCGTGCCGGTCCCGCGGCTGCTCGACGTGAGCGAGCACCTCGACCACGTCAGCAACCGGGTGCTGCCCGACCAGGGCGTGCGGGAGGCGTTGGAGAAGCTGTGGAGCGCCTCGGCTTTCATGGGCACCGACACCACCGCGTCCAACCTGGAGACCACCGCGGCGCAGGTGGAGTGCGAGGCCTGCGGCATCGACCTGCCCGAAGCCGCGCAGGACCTCGGCGACAAGGCGTTCATGATCGTCGTCCAGGACTTCCAGGACCCCTACACCCTCAACGTGAAGCAGCTGATGAAGTGCTGCGTCGAGGAGATCACCCCGGACGGGCGGATGATCCCGTTCTGCGCCTACAACTCCGTGGGTTACCGCGAGCAGGTCCGCGCGCAGCAGTCCGGTGTGGACGTCGCCGGGGTGGTGCCCAACGCCACCGAGCTGCGAGGGCTCGTCGCCGACTCCCCCTACGGTTCGAAGATCGCCCGCAACGGCACCGAGGACGGGCACCGGGACGAGCTCCCCCTCGCCCCGGACACCACGAACGTCGGCCGCAAGGCGGTGGAATGATGACCCCGCACGGCACCCCGGACCCCGCGGAGATCAAGAGCTGCTGCGCGGCGGCGTACGGTCAGGACGCGCTCGCCCTGCTGCTCGGCGAGCACTACCACCCCGGTGGCCGCGCCCTGACCGAACGCCTCGCCGACGCCCTCGACCTGCGCTCCGGACAGCGCGTGGTCGACGTGGCCGCAGGCCCCGGAGCCACCGCCCGCCTGCTGGCCGAACAGCGCGGCGTGCAGGTCACCGGGGTCGAGCTCAACGCGGACACCGTGGACCGGGCGCGGCGGTCCGCGGCCCGCGGGGGTCTGGACGGTTCGGTGTGCTTCGAGGTCGGTGACGGCGAACGCCTCCCGCTGCCGGACGCGGCGGGCGACGCGGTGGTCTGCGAGTGCGCCTTCTGCACCTTTCCCGACAAGCGCGCCGCCGCGGCCGAGTTCGCCCGCGTGCTCGCACCGGGCGGGCGCGCCGGCATCACCGACATCACCGCCCGCACCGACGAGCTGCCCGAGGAGCTCACCGGCCTGTCCGCGTGGATCGCCTGCATCGCCGACGCGCGCCCGCTCGAGGAGTACGCGGCGCTGCTGCACGCGGCCGGGCTGCGCACCGTGCGCGCGCAGCGCCACGACGAAGCCCTGCGCGGGATGGTCGACACCATCGAGGCCCGGATCAAGCTGCTGCGCATGACCGCACCGGAGCAGTTGACCGCGGCGGGGGTCGATGTCGGGACCGTGCTGCACCACACCCGCATCGCCGCCGGGGCCGTCGAACGGGGAACGCTCGGTTACGCCCTGATCGTCGCCGAGAAACCCGCGGAGTGAGGGGCTCCGCAGCACCCGGTGCCCTGCCCGACCGACGCGGCCCGCGGCCCGCGGGAGGTCCGCGCGGTGCCACCATGAGGAGCATGGCCTCGGCGAAGTTCCCGTCCGGCGTGCGGCAGCAGGCGATGCGGCTGTTCGGCGGCCGCGACTCCGGCGACTCCGCGGAAACGGCGCTGCGGCAGGCCGCGTGGGTGGCGCGCTGCGTCGGGCGCGGTGCGATGTCCCCGCTCGGGCGGGAGGACGTGACGGCCCTGGCCGCCTTCCTGCACGCCCGGCGTTTCGCCGAGGGCCAGCCCGTGTTCGGCGCGGGGGCGTCCGAGGAGCACGGGGGCGTGTGGATCCTCCAGAGCGGCCGGGTGGAACTCGCCACCGGCAGCGGCCCGCGCCGCTCCGTGGTGCACGTGCTGCACCCCGGTGACGTCGACGGCGACGTCCAGCACCTGCTCGACATGCCCTTCCCCTACGGGGCGCGGGCGCTGGACGAGGTCACGGCGCTGTTCCTCGACGCGGAGGCGTTCGAGGGGCTGCTGACCGAACGTCCCGCGATCTCCCGCCGGTGGCTCTCCAGCGTGGCCCAGCGCCTGGCCACGAGCCAGCAGCGGGTGATCGGTCTGCTCGGGCGGACCCTGCAGGAGCAGGTGGCCCGGCTGCTGCTGGACGAAGCCGTCGACGGGGAGGTGCTGCTGCCGCAGCGGACCGTCGCGGCGATGATCGGCGTGCAGCGACCCTCGCTGAACAAGGTGCTCAAGGACTTCGAGCGGCGCGGGTTCGTCGAACTCGGCTACGGCAGCGTGACCCTCCGAAACCCCGACGCGCTCGCCGCGTCCTGCGAGTGAGCGGCCTCGCGGACTCCGCTGCACGCCTCCGCACGCCGGGCGACCACCGGCAACTCCGCCGCACCGCCGCGTCGGGCCCGTCCTGCCGGTGGGGACGCCCGAGCGGACGTCCCGGGGCTTTCGCCTCCTCGCGCACGCCGCGTTCGTGTGCTGCGCTGGAGGGGACGAGGGACGACCATGGGCGAGCCGGTGTTCACGCAGGAGCAGGATGTCTGGGACTGGTTGGACGCCCTGCGCCGGCACCGGTCGCTCATCGGCGGGGAGGACGCGGAGCAGGCCTGGGACCTCATGGCCGCGGCGCTGCGGCGCGTGGCCGCGCTGCGCTTCGACGGCCGACAGCTCGACCGCGGTCTGATCGCCCAGCACGCGGGCGTCTCGCCCGAGGACTTGGCGGAGGTCCTGGGCGAGGGGCCGTAGCGGGTGGAGCAGCAGCGAGCGACCACCGCGGGCCCCGACCGCGCGTTGAGCGCGGTTCGGGGGCTCGAGCCGCTGAGCGCGCCGCTCGAGCTGCGGTGCACCAGCTGCTCCCCGCTGCCCGGGCCGGCCGCGATCAGCGCACGGGCAGCCGACCGGGCACCAGCAGTTCCGCGTTCCGGTCGCCGAGTTCGCCGAGCTCGGCGGGATCGGTGTGCGGGTCGTTGAACGCCAGCTCCCGGTACAGCGCGGCCAAGGCGCCGGGGGAGCGGTCGTCGTGGTCGGCCCGGTAGGGGCTGTCGGCTTCGACGAGCGTGACGTGGATCGACAGCGTGCCGTCCCGGTTGTCGACCAGTTCGACGACGCGCGCCAGCTGCGGGAAATCGACGTGCGAGGCCGTGTTGATCTCCCAGAAGCCGCAGGCGGCGTCCTCAGCGGCGTGCGCGGTGATCTCGTTGCGGTGGCTGTGCCCGTTCACCCACGCCAGCACGTTCGGGAAGCGCTGCAGCAGGCGCACCACGTCGTCCCCGGACCTGCGGGGTTCCCCGGGACGCCGGAAGTCCGGCAGCAGCGCGTTCATGGTGCCGCTGGTGTGGTGGCTGAACAGGACGAACAACTCCTCGGTCACCGGTTGGCGCTGCTCGCGGCCGAGCTCGTCGTAGTGGCGCGAGCTCGCCGCGGCGAGCGTGCGCTCCAACCACCGGTACTGCGCGAGCCCGAGCGAGCCCTCGGCGAAACCGGCCGTGTTCGTGCTGTCCAGGACGATGCCGGTGACACCGGCGGCGATGCGGAAGGTGTAGTGGGCGGTGTCGGCCGCAGCGCTCTCCGGCCCGAAGCCGTGCCCCACCGGGCCGGGGCCGGCGTTGACCGGATCGAGGTGGGCCTCGAGGAACTCCTGGGTGCTGAACGGTGCGCGGTGCTGGTCCGGGGTCACTTCGCGCACGGCACCGCCGTTGCGGTCCAGTGCGCGACCTGCCTCTTCGCGGCGACGCGGGTCCTGCAGCAGTTCCGCGACGCGCTGCGCGTCGCGCCGGTCCCGTCCGATGATCTTGTGCGAGCCGGTGTAGTGCTCCTCCAGGCCGGGGATGAGCGGGTCGGGCAGGGTGCCGACGACGGTGTTGTCGTGGTTGCCGAACGCGGCGTACCAGGGCAGCTGCAGCCCGGGGCTGTCGAAGGGGCGCAGCGCGTCGTCGAGCAGGCCGGGGAGGACGGGGAAGCCGCGCTCCCGGAAGCGGTCGGCCACGCCGCCGCCGGGGTGCCAGTACAGCGGGTCCCCGGAGTCCTGCACGCCTTCGTAGGTGTCCGCACCGGTGTTCTGGGCCGTCCGACCGCCGTTGAGGACGGTGAAGTACCAGTCGAGCTCGGCGCGTTCGTGGTTGTCCGTGCTGTCGCCCGTGGTGATCGCGAAGTCCAGCGGGCGGCCGGTGACCGGGGCGCCGCGCAGCCGGTTGACCTGCCGCACGAGGCGGGTGGCGGCCAGCGCGCCGAGCGTTTCCTGCGGTCGGAACGCGCCGGACATGAGCGGGTGCAGGTACTCGAACCGGACCGGGCTCTGGGCGTCGGTGATGTGCAGGTCGGTGAACTGGGTGAACGCGGCGACGGGCTCGCGGCGCTCCTCCCGCGCGGCGTCGGCCTCGACGAGGTCGGTGCGCACCACCACCGGCCACCCCGGCCCCGCGGTCAGTCTGCGGTAACCCTCACCGGTCTCCGCGGCCGCGGCGGTGCGCAGGGTGGTCCCCTCCGGTGCGGCAGGGGGGACCGGCCGCGGGGAGGTGCTCGCGGCCGGCGCGCCACCGAGCACCCCGCTGCCCAGCGCGGTCGCGGTGACGCTTGCGGTCAGCAGGAAACGGCGCCTGTTCAACGCTGCCATCTCGGATCCTCGCTCGTGCGTGCGGTCGTGCAACCGAAGCGAGAATCTTTCATTTTTGGTCGGCCCGGGGCACCACCGGGCAGGTGATCGTTGCGCGAACACCTCGAGAACGGCGCGGGGCCGCTCCAGCGAGGGTCCGGTTGCCGCGGGGCGGAGGGTGCTGCGACCGCCGGCGGGGCCCCTGATCGGCACGCCGAGCTTCGCTCCGAGCTCCCACTGGACAACGGTGCACGCGTTGTTAAACTGAGTAAGGCGAGCCAGCCACGGGAAGTTCACCCGGGGCTGGCACCGTCCCCGGCCGGGGCGGCTGGGGATCATTTGCAAAGCTCGCCGGCGCCTCGTTACGGTGCTGGTGAGTCGCCGAGACGGCATGTTCATATCGAGAACTCGCACCTTGAGAACTCGACAGTGTGCCGAATGCGGGCCCACTGCCCGCTGCAGTGGGCAGTGCCGGACGCGTCCCCGCAACATTCATTGTTGGAGAGTTTGATCCTGGCTCAGGACGAACGCTAGCGGCGCGCTTGACACATGCAAGTCGAGCGAGGTGTCTCCTCCGGGAGACAACCGAGCGGCGTACGGGTGAGTAACACGTGAGCAATCTACCCCGGACTCCGGGATAACCCTGGGAAACCGGGGCTAATACCGGATATGCGTCCCGCCGGGCATCCGGCGGAACGGAAAGGTTCCGGACCGCGAGGTCCGGTTCCGATCCGGAATGAGCTCGCGGCCCATCAGCTGGTTGGTGGGGTAACGGCCCACCAAGGCGGCGACGGGTAGCCGGCCTGAGAGGGTGATCGGCCACACTGGGACTGAGACACGGCCCAGACTCCTACGGGAGGCAGCAGTGAGGAATCTTGCGCAATGGGCGAAAGCCTGACGCAGCGACGCCGCGTGGGGGAGGAAGGCCTTCGGGTTGTAAACCTCTTTCGGCCCCGACAAAACTGATGGTAGGGGCAGAAGAAGCACCGGCTAACTACGTGCCAGCAGCCGCGGTAATACGTAGGGTGCGAGCGTTGTCCGGAGTTACTGGGCGTAAAGGGCTCGTAGGCGGTCTGTCACGTCGGCCGTGAAATCCCGCGGCTCAACCGCGGGCTGGCGGCCGATACGGGCAGACTTGAGGGCGGTAGAGGCAAGCGGAATTCCCGGTGTAGCGGTGAAATGCGCAGATATCGGGAGGAACACCGACGGCGAAGGCAGCTTGCTGGGCCGTTCCTGACGCTGAGGAGCGAAAGCGTGGGGAGCGAACAGGATTAGATACCCTGGTAGTCCACGCCGTAAACACTGGGCGCTAGGTGTGGGGACCAGATTGGTTTCCGTGCCACAGCTAACGCGTTAAGCGCCCCGCCTGGGGAGTACGGCCGCAAGGCTAAAACTCAAAGGAATTGACGGGGGCCCGAACAAGCGGCGGAGCATGTGGATTAATTCGATGCAACGCGAAGAACCTTACCTGGGTTTGACATCCACCAGATCGCCCCAGAGATGGGGTTTCCCTCCGTGGCTGGTGGACAGGTGGTGCATGGCTGTCGTCAGCTCGTGTCGTGAGATGTTGGGTTAAGTCCCGCAACGAGCGCAACCCTTGTCCCGTGTTACCAGCAATCCGGTTGGGGACTCACGGGAGACTGCCGAGGCAACTCGGAGGAAGGTGGGGACGACGTCAAGTCATCATGCCCCTGATGCCCAGGGCTTCACACATGCTACAATGGCCGGTACAAAGGGTGGCGATCCCGCGAGGGTGGGCGAATCTCCCAAAGCCGGTCGTAGTTCGGATCGGGGTCTGCAACCCGACCCCGTGAAGGCGGAGTCGCTAGTAATCGCAGATCAGCAATGCTGCGGTGAATACGTTCCCGGGCCTTGTACACACTGCCCGTCACGTCATGAAAGTCGGTAACACCCGAAGCCCATGGCCCAACCGGTGCGCCCGGGGGGAGTGGTCGAAGGTGGGACTGGCGATTGGGACGAAGTCGTAACAAGGTAGCCGTACCGGAAGGTGCGGCTGGATCACCTCCTTTCTAAGGAGCACCGACCCGCTCACGGGTCGAAGCTGAGCACCATGTACCCGAACGTGGGACGACGTCCGGCCCGCAGCACCGCGCGAAACGCGCGGTTCGGTGGCACTGTCGGGCTCTGGAGGTGCGAGCAGAGCACCTCGGAGCACCTTGAGAACTGCACAGTGGGCGTCGCGATGGTCTTGTCGTGAGCAAGTTGATAAGGGCGCACGGTGGATGCCTTGGCACCAGGAGACGAAGAAGGACGCGGGTGGCTGCGATAAGCCTGGGCGAGCTGCCGACCGAGCTGTGACCCCAGGATTTCCGAACGGGGAAACCCGGCCGGAGTGATGTCCGGTCGCCGCTGCCTGAATGTATAGGGCAGCGGGCGGTAACGCGGGGAACTGAAACATCTCAGTACCCGGCGGAAGAGAAAGCAACAGCGATTCCCCGAGTAGCGGCGAGCGAAAAGGGAACAGGCCAAACCGGGTGCGTGGGAAGCCGGCAGGCGTTGCGCATCCGGGGTAGCGGGACGGTTCGTGCCGGGGCTGCCGACCCGGCGGGACGGAAGCACGGTTAGCCGAAGGCGCTGGAACGCGTCGGCGAAGCGGGTGACACCCCCGTAGGCGAAAACCGTCGTGGAAGTCCGAACCGCACCCGAGTAGCACGGTACCCGAGAAATTCCGTGCGAATCTGCCAGGACCACCTGGTAAGCCTAAATACTCCCTGGTGACCGATAGTGGATCAGTACCGTGAGGGAAAGGTGAAAAGTACCCCGCGAGGGGAGTGAAACAGTCCCTGAAACCGTGCGCCTACAAACCGTCAGAGCTCCGTTCGCGGAGTGATGGCGTGCCTTTTGAAGAATGAGCCTGCGAGTCAGTGGTGCGTGGCGAGGTTAACCCGTGAGAGGGGGAGCCGGAGCGAAAGCGAGTCCGAAGAGGGCGTCGGAGTCGCGTGCCCTGGACCCGAAACCGAGTGATCTTCCCGTGGCCAGGGTGAAGCCCGGGTAATACCGGGTGGAGGCCCGAACCCACCAGGGTTGCAAACCTGGGGGATGAGCTGCGGGCAGGGGTGAAAGGCCAATCAAACTCGGTGATAGCTGGTTCTCCCCGAAATGCATTTAGGTGCAGCGTCGCGTGGTTCCCGGGCGGGGTAGTGCGCTGGTTGGTCGAGGGGCCTTTTCGGTTACCGAGATCAGCTAAACGGTGAATACGTCCGGGTGCAGCGCGGCAGTGAGTCTGTGGGGGAAAAGCTCCATGGTCGAAAGGGAAACAGCCCAGACCACCGGCTAAGGCCCCGAAGTGTGTGCTGAGTGGGAAAGGATGTGGAGTCGCTGTGACAGCCAGGAGGTTGGCTTAGAAGCAGCCATCCTTGAAAGAGTGCGTAATAGCTCACTGGTTAAGCGACTCCGCGCCGAAAATTCAGCGGGGCTTGCAAGCACACCGCCGAAGCCGTGGCGGCGAGTCCACGACTCGCCGGGTAGGGGAGCTTTCTGGGTGCTGTGAAGCGTTCGGGAAACCGGGCGTGGAGCGCCTGGAAGTGAGAATGCAGGCATGAGTAGTGATTGAGGAGTGGGAATCTCCTCCGCCGAATGGCCAAGGGTTCCAGGGGAAGGTTGATCCGCCCTGGGTGAGTCGGATCCTAAGGCGAGGCCGACAGGCGTAGTCGAAGGGTAACGGGTTGATATTCCCGTACCCGCCGGCGCTGACCCGCCCGGCATCGCCGGCGCTGCTGCCATCGTCCTTCCGCACGTGCGGCCTCGTGCCGCGCGTCGGAAACGGACCGTGGCGGGGCGCCTGATGTTCGGGCCCGCGATGGGGGGACGCAGAAGGGTAGCCCAACCCGGCCGGTGGTTGTGCCGGGGTAATGGTGTAGGGCGGTGCACAGGAAAATCCGTGCACCACGTGCCTGAGACCTGATGCCGAGCCTTCGTGGCGAAGTGGGTGAGCCCATGCTGCCTCGAAAAGCCTCTAGCGGACGCGTCGGCGGTCCGTACCCGAAACCAACACTGGTGGCCAGGTAGAGCATACCGAGGCGAGCGAGCGAACCGTGGTTAAGGAATTCGGCAAAATATCCCCGTAACTTCGGGAGATGGGGAGCCGGTTGGCGTGTACGCCCCAGGCGGCGGAAGCGCCGGTCGGCCGCAGTGAAGAGGCCCGATCGACTGTTTACTAAAAACACAGGTCCATGCGAAGCGTGTTTGCGAAGTATATGGACTGACGCCTGCCCGGTGCCGGAACGTTAAGGGGAGGAGTTAGCCCTGCGCGGGCGAAGCTCTGAACCTAAGCGCCGGTAAACGGCGGTGGTAACTATAACCATCCTAAGGTAGCGAAATTCCTTGTCGGGTAAGTTCCGACCCGCACGAATGGCGTAACGAATCGGGCGCTGTCTCAACCGCGGACTCGACGAAATTGCAAGACGAGTTAAGATGCTCGTTTCGCGCGGCAGGACGGAAAGACCCCGGGACCTTTACTACAGCTTGGCATTGGTGTTTGGTGCGGCTTGTGTAGGATAGGTGGGAGACTGCGAAGCGGGCACGCCAGTGTCCGCGGAGTCATTGGTGAAATACCACTCTGGCCGTTCCGGGCATCTAACCTTGGTCCGTGATCCGGATTGGGGACAGTGCCTGGTGGGTAGTTTAACTGGGGCGGTTGCCTCCCAAACAGTAACGGAGGCGTACAAAGGTCCCCTCAGCTTGGTTGGGAATCAAGCGCTGAGTACAAGGGCAGAAGGGGGCTTGACTGTGAGACTGACGGGTCGAGCAGGTGCGAAAGCAGGTCCTAGTGATCCGGCACTACCAGGTGGATGGGGTGTCGCTCAACGGATAAAAGGTACCCCGGGGATAACAGGCTAATCATGCCCGAGAGTCCGCATCGACGGCATGGTTTGGCACCTCGATGTCGGCTCGTCGCATCCTGGGGCTGCAGTTGGTCCCAAGGGTTGGGCTGTTCGCCCATTAAAGCGGCACGCGAGCTGGGTTTAGAACGTCGTGAGACAGTTCGGTCCCTATCCGCCGCGCGCGGAGGACACTTGCGAGGAGCTGTCCCTAGTACGAGAGGACCGGGACGGACGAACCTCTGGTGTGCCAGTTGTTGCGCCAGCAGCACGGCTGGTTAGCCACGTTCGGCACGGATAACCGCTGAAAGCATCTAAGCGGGAAGCCAGCCTCAAGATGAGGTGTCCCTCCCCACGTGGGTTAAGGCCCCCAGAAGAAGACTGGGTTGATAGGCCGGCGGTGAAAGCTCGGCAACGGGTTCAGCTGACCGGTACTAATCGGCCGAGCGGCTTGCTCCACCATCGCGGCGTCCGCTGTGGAGTTCTCGAGATGCCCCTGCGTCAGCTGTGCACGCCCCGTCGTGCGCGTCGTGCCGGAACCCGGTGCGAGGTGCAGGGCGGGGCGTTTCGCGTGTCCGGCCGGACGAGCCGGGCAGCGGGCCCGCGGTGGCCGTCGCCGGGCTGCGCGCGTCGGCACGGCAGCGGGTGGGCGCCTCACGCGCCGAGCACCCGCGTGAGGTGCGGGTTGGTGAACCGGCGCTGCGGGTCGACCGCGTCGCGCACGCGGCGGAAGTCGTCGAAGCGCGGGTAGAGCTCGCGCAACCCCTCGGCGTCCAGGCTGTGCATCTTGCCCCAGTGCGGTCGTCCGCCGACCGCGCCGGCGATCGACTCGAAGACCTCGAACCAGTGCCGGTAGGGCATGCCGTGGAACTGGTGCACCGCGATGTAGGCGGTGTCGCGCCCGTGCGCGGTGGAGAGCCAGATGTCGTCGGCCGCTGCCAGGCGGATCTCCACCGGGAACATGACCGGGTGCTCCAACCGGGGCAGCGCCGCGCGCAGTTCGCGCAGCACCTCGCCGAGGGCCTCGGCGGGGACGGCGTACTCGGATTCGACGAAGCGCACCGAGCGGGTGCTGGTGAACACCCGGTGGGAGCGGTCGCTGTAGGAGCGGCGGGACAGCACCGCCGAGGACAGCCGGTTCAGCTGGGCAACGGAGGCGGGGACGGCTCGTCCGAGCCGGCACAGCAGGCCGAACGCGGCGTTTTCCACGACCTGGTACTCGAGGAAGTGCCGCAGCGGTGGCAGCGGGCGTGGGCTCGCCTCCGGCGGCAACCGGTTGTTGCGCTTGACGAGGGCGTTCTTGCCGTAGGGGAACCAGTAGAACTCGACGTGATCGTTGCCGGCGGCGAGTTCGTCGAACCGCTCGAGCACGGAGTCCAGCGGTTCGGGGTGCTCCTCGGCCTCGAGCACGAACGCGGGTTCGCACTGCAGCGTGACGCTGGTGATGACGCCGAGCGCGCCGAGGCCCACCCGGGCCGCGGCGAAGAGCTCGGCGTTCTCCTCCGGCGCGCAGCGGTGCGCGGTCCCGTCCGCGAGCAGCAGCTGCAGGGCGCGGACCTGGGTGGCCAACCCGCCGAACCGCGCTCCGGTGCCGTGCGTGCCGGTGGCGAGCGCTCCGGCGATCGTTTGGCGGTCGATGTCGCCGAGGTTGGGCATGGCCAGCCCGATGCGGTCGAGCTCGGCGTTGAGCCGGTGCAGCGGTGTGCCCGCGCTGACGGTGACCAGTCCGGTGCCCGGGTCGGCGTGTTCGATCCCGCTGAACGCCGACAGGTCCAGGGCGAGGCCTGTGGGGGCGGCGACGGGGCTGAACGAGTGACCGCTGCCGAGCGCGCGCACCGGCAGGCCGCGGCGTTCGGCGGTGGCGAGCACGTCGGCGGCCTCGGCGAGGTTCCGCGGCCGGTGCACGGCTGCCGGCCTCGCGCTGGCCGTGGCGGCCCAGTTCGTCCAGGTGTCCTGCATGGAATCTCCTTCCGCGGGACAGCAACTTAAGTGAATTTCTTTCACTTAGCAAGATCGACCAGATACAGTCCGCACATGTTCACCGCTCGCCCGGCACGCCGCGCCCACCGGGGCGCGCACGCACCGGCACCGCAGCACGCCACGCGCTTCGACGCGGCCACGGCGGACGCGGAGGCACCGCTGGCCGTCGTCGACCTGGAGGCGTTCGAGGCCAACGCCGCCGAACTGGTCCGCCGCGCCGCCGGCACGCCGATCCGCGTGGCGACGAAGTCCCTGCGCTGCCGCGAGCTCGTGCACCGCGCGCTGCAGGTTCCCGGGTTCGCGGGGGCGATGTGCTACTCGCTGGCCGAGGCGCTGTGGCTGCACCGCACCGGGACCTCCGCGGACATCCTCGTGGCCTACCCGAGCGTGGAGCGCGCGGCGCTGCGCGAACTCGCCACCGACCCGGACGCCCGCCGGGCGATCACGATCACCGCGGATTCGGTCGAACACCTCGACGTCGTCGACGCCGCGCTGGGTGGTGCCGCGCACGCACCCGTCCGGGTCTGCCTGGAGCTCGACGCCTCGTGGCGGCCGCTGGGAGTGCCCGCGCTGCACGTGGGCGCGCGGCGCTCCCCGGTGCGCACCCCGCGGCAGCTGGCCGCGCTCGCCCGCGCGGTGCTCGCACGCCCCGGTTTCCAGCTCACCGGGGTGCTCGCCTACGAGGGGCAGATCGCCGGTGTGCCGGACGATCCCGGCGGCGCGCGCGGCGCGGCCGTGCGGTGGGTGCGCCGCCGTTCAGCCGCCGACCTGGCACGCCGCCGCACGGACGCGGTCGCCGCGGTGCGCGAGCTGGCGCAGCTGGAGTTCGTCAACGGCGGCGGCACCGGCAGCCTCGAGCTCACCGGTGCGGAAGCGGGCGTGACCGAACTCGCCGCCGGGTCCGGACTGGTCGGACCCGGACTGTTCGACTCCTACCGCGCCTTCCGCCCCCGGCCGGCCCTGCTGTTCGGGCTGCCGGTGGTGCACCGCCCCGCCCGCGGCATCGCCACGCTCTACAGCGGTGGCTACGTCGCCTCCGGGCCTCCGGGCCCCGACCGGGTGCCGCGGCCGCACCTGCCGCGCGGGCTGCGGCTGACCCGCGCCGAAGGGGCCGGGGAAGTGCAAACCCCGGTGCGCGGCCGCGCGGCAGGTGCGCTGCGCCTCGGCGACCGCGTGTGGCTGCGGCACGCCAAGGCCGGCGAGCCCGCCGAACGCTTCGACACCTACCACCTCGTCCGCGGTGGCGAACGCGTCGCCAGCGTGCCCACCTACCGCGGTGAGGACCGCAACTTCGGGTGAGACGCGCCGGGCAGGCACGGGACCTCCGCGGCAGGGGCGTGCACAATGGACGTCCGCAGCGTCCACGACGTCACGAGGTGGCCATGAACCCAGCGGCCCCGTCCCTGCACCCGATGCCGGAGGACTGGTCGACGGCGGTGTGCGTGGTGGCGCACCCCGACGACATGGAGTACGGCCCGGCCACCGCGGTGGCGCGCTGGACCGCCCAGGGCAAGACCGTCAGCTACGTGACCGCCTCCGACGGCGAGCAGGGCATCGAAGGCACGCCGGCCGCCGAAGCGGGACCGCTGCGGGAGCGGGAGGAACGCGCGGCCGCAGCGCACGTGGGCGTGCACGACCTCGCGTTCCTGCGCCACCCGGACTCGGCGTTGGAGAACACCGCCTCGCTCCGGCAGGACATCGCCCGGGAGGTGGGCAGCCGCGCCCCTGAGCTGGTGGTGGTGCTCAACCACCGCGCCCGCTGGGCCTACGGCGGCAGCAACTCCGCCGATCACCGCAACTCCGGCGAGGCGGTGCTGCAGGCGCTGCGCGAGACCCCGGTGCCGACGCTGCGCTGGGTCGCCGTTGCCGACTCGCCCGGGATCGACCACGCCGCGGACGTCACCGACTGGATGGAGACGGGCCTGCGGGCGCTGCGCGAGCACCGCGCCTACCTCGCCGCGCTCGGCGGGGAGGAGTGGTCCGTCGAGCACGTCCGCGGCAACGCCCGCGAGGCCGGACGCCGCTACGGCACCGACTACGCGGCGGCGTTCGAGCTGCTCGCCTGGCAATGACCGGTTGCCCGACCCCGTCGGCCAGGGACCCCGTCGGCCAGGCGGTGGGCCGTTGAGCAGGGTGGGGGACCGTTCCGGGCGCGGGCTGCGCGCGGCCCGCTCGTCGCGCTCAGTCGCGCGGCTTAAACTGGGCCCGTCGGCGACCGCACCGCGAGGAGGTGAGCATGGCGGGCAGCACGCGGCTGGAGCGGATCAGCACCACGCGCGAACGCATCCTGAGCACCGCCGAACGCCTCTTCGCCGAGCACGGCGTGTTCGCGGTGTCCAACCGGCAGATCAGCGAGTCCGCCGGGCAGGGCAACAACGCCGCCGTCGGGTACCACTTCGGCACGAAGGTCGACCTGGTGCGGGCGATCGTGCGCCAGCACACCGAGCACATCGAACAGCTGCGCGTGCGGATGCTCGACGAGCTGGACGAACGCGCCGGGGCGCGGGAGTGGGTGGCGTGCCTGGTGCGGCCGAGCACGGAGCACCTGGCCTCGCTGGGCAGCCCGACCTGGTTCTCGCGGTTCGGCGCGCAGGTGATGACCGATCCGGCCATGCGCCCGATCATGGTCGAGGAATCGCTCAACTCGTCCGCGCTGCACCGCATCCTCGACGGGCTGCACACCTGCCTGCCCGCGTTGCCCGCCGAGGTGCGCGCCGAGCGCGCCGACATGGCTCGCCAGCTCATGGTGCACATGTGCGCCGAACGGGAACGCGCCCTCGCCGAGGGGGCGGAAACCCCGCGCAGCAGTTGGCGCGCCGCCGGTACCGGACTGATCGACGCGATCACGGCCATCTGGCTCGCCCCGGTCAACGAGTGAGGCGGGTGCGCCCGCAGCGCCCGAGCCCCCGCTCGCGCCGGCGCGGGTTTCCCGGGCGTTTCGCCGGCGGCCGCGCGGGGTACGTCGCCGTCGACCGGAATCGAAGTGATGCGACGGGGTCGAGGAGGTTCCGTGCGCTACGAGGACATGGTGCACCGGCTGAGCCAGGACGCCTCGCTCGACTGGCAGCAGGCCGAGGCCACGCTGGCCGCGACCGTGCAGGCGCTCGGGGAGACCGCGCAAGCGGCGACGGAGGACCTGCGTTCCCAACTGCCGGGGGAGATCGCCGGTGTGGAACCGGCGGGGCTGGCCCCGGAGCGGTCGTGGGACGAGTTCGTCGTGCGCGTCGGGGAGATCTCCGGGCTCGCGGAACCGGAAGGCGCGAGTGACCGCGTGCAGGCGGCGTTCGCCGGGCTGGCCGAGGCCGTGACCGCCGGGTAGCTGCGGGAGCTGGTCGAAGCCTTGCCCGCGGAGTTCCGCGACGCAGTTCCCGGCAGCATCGGGCTCTCCGGATCGGCCGAGGCCCTGCTCGCGGAGGTGCGCAAGCGCAGCGGCGCGGAGACGCTCGAGCAGGCGCGGGACCTGACCGAGGCGGTGTTGGGAGTGCTCGCCGAGCACAGCAGCGCGGGCCAGGCCGGGGACTTGGCGGCGCGCCTGCCGGCCGACTTCGGCGATGCGCTCGACGCGCGGCGCTCGGCACCGCGCACGGAGGCCGACGAGTTCCTCGAGGAGGTGGCGATCCGCACGAGTGCGACCACCGCGAAGCGGGTGCGCGAGGACACCGCGGCGGTGTTCACCGTGCTCGAGCAGTGGGCACCGGACGAAGTGGACGCGACGTTGAGCCAGCTGCCGAAGGAGGTGAACGCGCTGGCCCGCTGACCCGAGCCCCGCCCGGTGCGCAGCGGGCGGGGACGCGAGCGGAGCAGTGACCACGAGGGACGATCCGAGGAGGACGTCGTGACCGACGCCGATCAACGCCGGGTCCGCAAAATCCTGCAAGGACTGGAGTTCCCGGTGAACAAGGAGTCCTTGCTCGAGTACGCCGAAACCCGCGAGGCCGACCCGAAGACGATGCGGGCGCTGCAGGGCTTGGACGACCGCGAGTACACCAGCACCGAGGACGTGGTCGCGTCCGTTCCGCAGCGGCCCGAGCAGGAGATCTCCTGAACCGCACGCCCACCGCGCGTGCCGGCCCCGGCGTGCGCGGGTGGTCCTGCCACGCGCGCGGCACCGCGTGTCGCCGGGCGGCGCGCGGGCGCCGCCGCAGCGACCGCGGCGGTGCCCGCGCGTTCTCAGAGCCTTCGCCCCGCCCGGCTACCGCGGTGCGCGCGGCGGGCCGTCACGTCGTCCCGCAGGCGGGTGCTGCCTGTGCGGCCGCCTGCTGCCACTGCGGCGGGACGTTGTCCGCCTCCTCGGCCTGCTCCCGGGCTCGTTGCAGCGCCTGGGTGAGCAGGCGGGAGACGTGCATCTGCGAGATGCCGAGCTCCTGCGCGATGTTCGACTGCGTCATCCCGCGCAGGAAGCGCAGGGCGATGAGACGCCGCTCCCGCTCGGGCAGGCTGCGCAGCAGCGGCCGCAGCTCGGCCCGGTCTTCCACATCGGACATCTCGCGGTGCTCGATGCCCAGCGTGTGCGACACGGTCAGCGAGTCCGATCCTTGCAGCACCGCCTCGAGCGAGCTGCTGCGGTAGGCGTGCCCGGCCTGCATGCCCTCGTGCACGTCGTCGAGCTCGACACCGAGGTGCTCGGCGATCTCGCTCGGTGCCGGAGCGCGGCCGAGCTGCTGGGACAGCGCGGAGATCGCCTTCGACACCTGCTGGTACCGCTCCTGCAGCCGCCGGGGCATCCGCACGGACCAGCCGGTGTCGCGGAAGTGGCGGCGCAGCTCGCCCATGATGGTCGGCACCGCGAAGCTCACGAAATCGCTGCTCCGGTCCGGTTCGTACCGGTCGACGGCCTTGACCAGGGCCAGGTTGGCGACCTGCACCAGGTCGTCGTGGGACTCCCCGCGGTCGCGGAACCGCCGAGCGAGATGTTCGGCAAGCGGCAGGTGCTCGGTGATCAGCTCGTCTCGCAGCTTGCTGCGCGCGCTGTCGCTGTCCAATGTGCGCAGTTCGTCGAAGAAGGGCAGCAGCGCGTCGTACGTGGTGTTCTCACGCGCAGTCGTGGTCGCGGTATCGGTCATGCTGGTCCCCCGGTTTCGCGTCGAGGGCGCGCTCCGCGCGGTGCGGAGGTCGTCGGCCGCGCGGATGCGGCGCGGTGCGGCCCGCCCGCGGTCCCGCGGGCGCAGGCCTGCTGGTTTCGCCGGTCGTGCACGACCGGCGCGGTGTCACGGGCGGGGGTGCGAGGGTGGCAGCAGTGCGCACGCCTCGTCGGCGGCGGTGCGGAGGTCGACGACGGCGCCGCCGGGGACGTCCCGTCCGGCGGTGAAGGTGCGCACCGCGGGCCGGGCGGCGCACGTGCCTGCCTGGGGAGGGAGCGGTTGCGGTGTGGTCAGAGCTACCACGCCGTCCTCCTTCCGTAGGCGAGTCGTGCTCCCCTGAGCGTTTCCGGGCGGGGCGGGCGCTGAAACCTCCCCGCGGAAGGCCTCAGCGCGAGGTGCTCCCGCCGAGTCGCCGCGGCGGGCGCGGCTCCCGCCGCCCACGCTACCCGCCACGTCGGTCGGGGTGGTACAGCTGGGCCCGCGCGACGGGCTGCTCGTGCGGATTCCCGAGCGGTCGCGGGGTGGTCGCCCCGGGCTCGCCGCGGTGCGGATCAGCCGACGATGGGGCGTTCTTCCGGGCGGTCGAACCGCCGTCCCCGCTCCTGCAGCGCCAGTGCGGAGGCGAGGGTGATGGGACCGAGCCGGCCGGTGAACATGAGCACGACGAGCAGCAACTGCGCAGCGGGCGGCAGGGCACCGGTGATGCCCGTGGACAGGCCGACGGTGCCGAACGCGGAGACCGATTCGAACAGCACCGAGTTCAGGCTGAACGGGGTGATCTTGAGCAGCACGAGCGTGGCGGTGAACACCATCCCCACCCCGAGCAGGGCCACGGTCAGCGCCTGCCGCGCCAGTTCGACCGGGAGCTTGCGGCCCGCGACGTGCACGTTCGGCTCACCGCGGATCTCGGTGACGATGACGAAGGCCAGCACGGCGAACGTGGTGACCTTGATGCCGCCGGCCGTGCCCGCGCTGCCGCCGCCGACGAACATGAACACGTCGGTGAGCAGCAGCGTGGTCGGATGCATCTCGCCGACGTCGATCGTGTTGAACCCGGCGGTGCGGGGCGTGAGCCCGTGGAACAGCGCGGCGAGCAGCCTGCCCGGGACGTCCAGCGCTCCGAGGGTGGCGGGGTTGGACCACTCGAGACCGGCCACGGCCAGGACCCCGACCGCGGCCAGGACGGCGTAGGTCACCAGGGTGACCCGCGCGTGCAGCGACCAGCGCGCGCCGTGCTGGCGCAGGTGGCGGGAGATCTCGATGAGCACCGGAAACCCCAGACCGCCCAGGACGAACGCCGCGGCGACCGGCAGGCAGACCCACCCGTCGGCGGCGTAGCGGGTGAGGCTGTCCGGGTGCAGCGCGAAACCGGCGTTGTTGAACGCCGAGATGGCGTGGAACACGCCCAGGTACCCGGCGTGCAGCCAGTCGTGCCCGTAGGCGAGCACGAGCCGTAGCGTCAGCACCCCCGCCACGATCGCCTCGACCAGCAGGCTCAGCGTGATCACGCCGACGAGGAGTCGGCGCACGTCGCCGAGGCTCGGGCTCTTGATCTCGGTCTGCGCGCCGCGCTGCAGGCGCAGGCGCAGCCGGTGCGACACGAGCAGCCCCAGCAGGGAAGCCAGGGTCATGATCCCCAGGCCGCCGATCTGGATGAGCCCGAGCACCACCGTTTCGCCGAACAGGGACCAGTGCCCGCCCGTGTCCACGACGACGAGCCCGGTGACGCACACCGCCGAGGTCGCGGTGAACAGGGCGGTGACCCACGAGGTCGCCTCCCCGCCGGCACCGGCGATCGGCAGCATGAGCAGCACGGTCCCCACCGCGATGGCGGCGGCGAAGCCGGTGACGACCATCCGCGCGGGCGCCCCGGCGTCGGCGAAGGCGCGGCGCGCCACGCTGCCGGCGCGCGCCAGCCTTCCGGCGGCGGCGCGCATCCCGCTGTGCGCACTCACTCGTTCCCACGGCATCGGCTGGAGAAGTTACGCCGCCCGCGCTCCGCGCGTCGGCCGTCCGGTGCGGTCGCGTGCCGCACGCCACGCCCGAGCGCGCTGCTCGACCGCGCGGGCGAGGTGAGCAGCACCGCTCGGGCTCAGGCGCCGGTTCCGCCGGAGCGGATCCGGCTGCCGGCGGTGCCGAGCCCTTCGGCGAGGGCGTCGAGCTGCTCCGGGCTGAGCAGGTCGATCAGGCAGGCGCGCACGGCTGCGACGTGCCCGGGCGCGGCGTCCTCCAGCTTCCGCCGCCCCTGCGGCGTCAGCGCGGCGTGCACCCCGCGGTCGTCACCGGGCGAGGCGCAGCGGTGGACCAGACCGGCCTTCTCCAGCTGACCGATCTGGTAGGTGAGTCCGCTCTTCGAGGTCACGACCTCCTCGGCGAGGGTGCTCATGCGCATCTGCCCGTCCGGGGCGTCGGCGAGGCGGACGAGGATCTCGTACTGCGGGTGGGACAGCCCTTCGGCGTCCCGCAGCTGCTGCTCGACGCGGCGCGGCACCAGGTGGCTGGCCTCGAGGAACGCGTTCCAGGCGGCCATCTCGCGGGAGTCGAGCCAGCGAGGTTGTTCCATGCACCCACCCTAAGGGTTGTTCGAATACGAACAACCGGGTACGGTCCACCATGTAGTTCGAATTCAAACGACCGCTGTTCCGAGGCGACCATGACCACCGGACACCGCACGCCCGCGCTGTACCTCAGCCACGGCGCCCCGCCCCTGGCCGACGACCCGGTGTGGCCGGGAGAGCTCGCGGACTGGGCCCGCGCGCTGCCGCGGCCGGACGCCGTCCTGGTGATCTCCGCGCACTGGGAGGAGGCGCCGGCCACGCTCGGGGCCACGACCACGGTTCCGCTCGTGTACGACTTCTGGGGCTTCCCGGAGCGCTATTACACCGTGCGCTACCCCGCGCCCGGAGCTCCCGAGCTCGCCCGGCGCGTGCGCGCGCTGCTCCGCGGGCCGGCAACGCCGGTGCACGACCAGCCCGACCGGGGGCTCGACCACGGCGCCTACGTGCCGCTGGTGGAGATGTACCCGGAAGCCGACGTGCCGGTGCTGCAGCTGTCCATGCCGACGCTGGACCCGGAGCGCCTGCTCGACCTCGGACGCCTCCTCGCCCCGCTGCGCGAGGAGGGCGTGCTGCTCATCGGCAGCGGGTTCTTCACGCACAACCTCCGCGCCATGGGCGAACCCGCCACGCCGAGCTGGTCGGTCGAGTTCGACGAGTGGGGCGGGCGGGTCCTCCGGGAGCGGGATGTCGATCAGCTGCTCGACTTCCGGAACAAGGCGCCCGCCGGGGTGCTCGCCCACCCGAGCACCGAGCACTTCGCCCCGCTGTTCGTCACCCTCGGCGCCGCCGAGGCGGCGGGGGACCTGGATCAGCTGCACACGCCCATCGAGGGGTTCTGGTGCGGGCTCGCCAAGCGATCCCTCCAGTTCGGCTGATCCCGCACGCAACCGCCCGGTCCGCCGGGCACGACAGGAAGGGAAACACCCATGCCGCAGCCGCCCGAGTGGATCCGCGATCTCGCGCTGCTCCTCGCGCGGATCGCCCTCGGCGTCGTGTTCATCGCGCACGGCCTGCAGAAGTTCGCGCAGTGGGGGATCAGTGGCACGACGTCGTCGTTCGCCGAGATGGGGGTGCCGGTGCCCGGCCTCGCGGCCTGGACCGCTGCGCTGGTCGAAACGCTCGGCGGTCTGGCCCTGATCGCGGGCGCCGCGCTGCCGCTGGCCGGGGTGCTGCTCGCGTGCACCATGCTCGGCGCGTGGTTGACCGCGCACACCGGCCAGGGGCTGTTCGTCACCGACGGGGGATTCGAGTACGTGCTCGTGCTCGCGGTGGCCGCCCTCGCGCTCGGCTTCAACGGCGGTGCGTACGCGCTCGACCGGCTCGGTCCGGGGCGGAGGTCCCATCCGGCGGCGGCGCGGTGACCTCCGCTTCGAGAGTCCGCGGGGTGGCTGTTGGGGGGTGGGCGATTGGGGGCAGCTGGGAGGAACCTCCGGCGGCGCCTCGTTGCGGGATCCTCGACCTCGGGTAGCCACCTGCTCCCAGCCGCCCCCGACCTCCTTCCCCGGACAGCGGACGGGGGGCAGCATCGCCCGGGGCCGTCCTCGCGAGGCGGCGCCGGAGGACCCGCGCCGAGGCGCTCTGCGCACGCGTCGAGGAAGCGGTTGCGCCGCTTGCCCGACGGACCGCTGCAACCCGAGCGCTCGGTTCGGAGCGGTGCTGCGCCGGTAGCTCACCCCCGCACGTGCTGCCACCACCAGGAGATGGCCGGCAGCGCCGGAGCGGTCGGGTCGGGATCCGACGGCACGCGCGCCCATCCGGGGTGCCCGGACTCGCCGGGGCCGTCGTGGGCGGTGTACCGCGGCACGCGCAGCCCCCAGTCGATGTTGCCGCGGATGCCCGCGCCGAGGCAGGAGAGGTAGGTGCGCAGCTCGGGGCCGGCATCGGGCAGCAGTTGCTCCCGCAGGCGCAGGTACACCTGCATCATCCGGTCGCGCAGCGCGACCGCTTCGGTCAGCGCCTCCTCCGCGGAGTACCCCTCGTTCTCCACCAGCACGGTGATGATGTTCTGGTCGGCGTGCCGGTCGCGCCGCTCGCGGCGGTAGGAGTGCAGGTCGTTGTCCAGCCCCGCGGTGAGCACGGCGGCCTCGCTCGCGGCGCGCACCGCAGGGTGGTCCATCTCGCCGTCGGGGACCTCGGCGCCGTTGGCGATCTCGAGCAGGGCCATGGTCGGGAAGCCGCCGGAGCTGCCCAGGCGCATGGCCAGGTAGTCGTTCAACGTCGGGAGGACGCCGCGCGCCTGGTTGCCGATCTGCCAGGCGACGCCGTGCAACCACGCGCGGTGGGCGTCGATGAACCGGCGCACCTGCGTCGGCGTGGCCTGCCGGCGCATCGCCAGGCCGATGTCGTGCAGCGCGCGCAGGTACGGGTCCTCGGCGTCCAGGCTGTGCGGCGCTTCCAGGACGCGCTGGACCCGGCCGGCCACGGCGACGAACTCCTCGGGGCGCGCACTGAGCGGACCGTTGTCGCACCGCACGTCGTCGAAGGCGAATCCCCAGTAGACCCACTTGGCCGCGAGCAGCACGTTCTCGGCGATTCCGGACGGGGCGAAGCGCGCGAAGAATTCGGCGCTGTTGCTTTTGATGACGTGCCGGCGGCGCGTGGCGTCCTCGTACATTCCGATGTCGTCGATCCAGGAGATCGCCTGCTTCTCGATCGTGTCGACATCGGGGTGCAGGGCGGGATCGATCGGGCAGTAGAACGGCGGCATCGCGAAATGCGTTCCGGTCGCGGTCACGAATTCTCCTCGGTCGGCGCTGCTTCGTTGTCCGGTTTCTGCGGTGCTGGGAAGGTCGCGGCTGGCGGCGGCCGTTGATGATCAACAGGCTTTGTACCAAAGCGGCGAATTGCGCGGCAAGAACGCGGATTCATTACTGGTCGCCCGCTGAACTGTCAATCAAATACACACGATGGTGTGCAACGTGACCGAAGGGGAACGCGGAAGAATGACTCCCGAATGGGCGTGTTGAAACGCGGTGCTCCGTTGCTAGGGTCGCTGTTGATCAACGACGGCGCCGCTGCGCGCGGTGCGCTCACCGCAGCTCCCGCCCGCCGCCGGTTCGCGGGCCGGGCGGGAGCACGCACGAATCGGAGGGCACATGTCCGGGAGAACGCTGCGCCCAGCCCCCGCGGCCGAGGTGCCCAGCGGTTCCTCGGTGGAGGCGTTGCTGCGGCGGCTGCGCCGTGACGTCGACGACGAGCTCGCGCGGTTCCTGGACGTCCAGGAGCACGAGGCGCCGGACGCGTGCGTACCTCCGCTGGTCGAGGTCGTGCGGGACTTCCTCGCCGGGGGCAAGCGCCTCCGCCCGCTGTTCTGCGCGTGCGGTTGGGCGGCGGGCGGAGGTGATCTCGACGACCCCGCCGCGATGCGCATCGGTGCCGCGCTGGAGCTGTTCCACGCGTTCGCCCTCATCCACGACGACGTGATGGACTCCTCGGACGCGCGGCGGGGGCAGCCCACCGTCCACCGCGTCCTCGCCCGGCGTGCGCCGGAAGGGCCGTCCGCCGAGCACTTCGGCGTGAGCGCGGCGATCCTGCTCGGCGACCTCTGCCTGGTGTGGTCGGACGAGCTCCTGCACGGTTCGGGCGTACCGCCGGAGCGGCTGCACGCCGCGCGCTCGCTCATCAACACCATGCGCACCGAGATCATGGCAGGCCAGTACCTGGACCTGGACGTGGCGGCCGCGGGCGAGGCCCTCGACGGCGCCTGGCGGGTCGTGCGGCACAAGACCGCCGCCTACACCGTCACCCGCCCCCTGCAGCTGGGCGCGCTCCTGGCGGGGGCCGACGCCCCGGTGCTCGAGTGCTGCGCGGAGTACGGCAACCCGCTCGGTGAGGCCTTCCAGCTGCGCGACGACCTGCTCGGGGTCTTCGGCCGCTCCGCCACGACAGGCAAGTCCGCCGACGACGACCTGCGCGCGGGCAAGTGGACCATGCTGATGCGGCTGACCTGGCAACGCGCCGACGAGCAGCAGCGCGGGGTGATCCGGCAGCTGCACGGCGCCCGCCGGCTGGACGCCGCGGGAGCCGAGCGGCTGCGCGCGGTCATCCGGGACACCGGTGCGGAAGCGGAGGTCGAACAGCTCATCGCCGCGCGGCGCGAACGGGCGCTGCGGGCTCTGGACGACCCGGCGATGCCGGCGTGGGCGCGCGCGGTCCTGGGCGAGCTCGCGGACAGGAGCACGGACCGAGCGCGGTGATCCGCCCGGCGAGAAGTGTCCACTGCGGTGGTCGAAGAGAGAAAGGCAGGTCAGTGACATGGGTACGAAGGACACGTTGAAGGACTTCATCGGCAACGTCGCGGATGACGCCAAGCAGGCCTTCGACGAACTGCTCGATCGCGAGGACGCCGACGGTGCTGCGGCGGGGGCTTCCGGGCTGCCCGCGGCGGGAGAGGCCGCGGGCGGCGTGCGCAGCGCAGCCGGCGCCGTCAGCGGTGCGGCCGACAGCGCCACCGCGGTGGCCACGCTGCCCAAGCAGGTCGCCGAACTGACCGAGACGGTGAACTCGCTGGTGCAGGCGCTGCAGAACGTCCCCGGCGTCGGTGACGCCGCGGGTGCAGCCGGACAGGCGGGCAAGGTCGGCGAGGCGGTCGGCAAGGCCACCGCCGGCAACGGGAAGAAGTCGTGAGCACTGCGGACCGGACGGGGACGCCTTGGGTGCGAGACGGCTCAAGCTCGTAACCGAGGTCCTCTCCGGACTCTTCAAGAACGAATTCACCCGGGCGTTCGGCGCCCGCACCGCCGAGGACGAGTCGGAGGCGGGGCGGGAACAGCTGCGCGCCCGGGACGTGCGGCTCGGGCTGGAGCGGCTCGGCCCGTTCTACATCAAGCTCGGGCAGATGCTGTCCACGCGCCCCGACATCGTCCCGCCGGCCGTCATCGGCGAGCTGGAGAAGCTGCACGACCGCGTCTCGGCCGCGCCGTTCAGCACCTTCGAGCCCGTGCTCGAGGACGAGCTGGGCCCCGACTGGAAGGAGCGCTTCCAGCACGTCGAACTCCTCGAACCGCTCGGTGTCGCGTCCCTGGCCCAGGTCTACGGTGCGACGCTGCGGGACGGCCGCTCCGCGGTGGTCAAGATCCAGCGCCCGGGCATCAGCGGCACGGTGCTCGAGGACATGCGGATGATGCGGCGCGCCGCGCGGCTCGTCGGCCGCTGCGCCCCGCGGTTCCACTCCGTGGTGGACATCGAGGCGATGCTCGAGGTGCTGTTCGACGCGATGCGCCCGGAACTCGACTTCACCGTCGAGGCCGGGCACATGGACGAGGCCAGGCGCGCCGTGCGCGACTTCCGGCACCTGTCCGTGCCGGAGGTCGTGTGGGCGAGCAAGCGCGTGCTCGTGCAGACGCTGGCGCCGGGGCAGTCGATCCGCGCGGTCGACCGCTCGGCGATGTCGGTGGCGGAGCGCACCGCCATCGGCGAAGACCTGCTCGCGTTCACCTACCACGGCTTCTTCGTGAACCGGATGTTCCACGCCGATCCGCACCCGGGCAACATCTTCGTGCAGCCGGGCGCGCCCGCCTCGCTCATCGACTGGGGCATGGTCGGCCGGCTCGACCGGCGCACGAGCCTGATGATCATGCTGGTGCTGCTCAACCTCGCCGAGAACGACGGGCAGGCCCTGGCCAAGTCGTGGATCGAGCTGGGGCATGCCACGTCCTGGGCGGACGTGCCGGCGTTCGTGTCGGACATGTCCAGGCTGACGCCGAAGATCGCCTCGGCCTCGCTGTCGGAGCTGGACTTCGGCGTGACGCTGACCAGCGTGCTCGAGCAGTCCACCAAGCGCGGCATCAAGACGAACCCGGTGATCTCCGTGCTCGGCAAGGCGTTCGCGAACATCGAGGGGTCGGTGCGCTGCCTCGCCCCGGAACTGTCCATCACCGACGTGTTCCACCGCCAGATGAAGAGCATCATGTCCGTACTGGTCCGCGAGCAGTGCTCCGGGACGCGCCTGGCGCGGCTCACCACGGAGGCGATGCTCGATCTCGACGCCGTGCCGGAGCAGTTGCGCACGCTCGTGCGCGATCTGTCCAACCGGGAGTTCGCGCTGAACCTCGGCGAGCAGCAGAACCGGGAGTCGGAGCAGCCGCGCGTCCCGCGGTCGTTGCTGGTCCTGGGCGGGGCGGCGCTGTGGCTGCACCACCGCCGCAATCGGAACTGACGGCGGAGCCCGCGCGTGGCCCGCGCCGGTGCGGCCGTGCCCAGGAGGGCCGGCCGCGCTCGTCAGAGGCGGTAGTAGCGTGCGGCGTTGTCGTGGAAGAGCGCCGTGCGCTCGTCCCGCGAGTACTCCCGGGTGATCTCGCGGAAGGCGCCGAAGATCTCGGCGTAACCGGAGAAGAGCTTGTCGACCGGGAAGTTCGAGGCGAACATGCACCGTTCGACGCCGAAGAGCTCCAACGCGGACTCCACGCAGGGGCGGATGGACTCCGTGGTCCAGTCGTGCTCGCCCATCCCCAGGCCCGAGATCTTGCAGGCCACGTTCGGCGCTTGCGCGAGCACCGCCATCCCCGCGCGCCAGGCCTCGAAGTGCTCCGGTCCGTCCACTTGCATCCCGGCGTGGTTGACGATGATCGGGACGTCGCTGTGCTCGGCGGCGAGCTCGAAGAACTCCTCCGCCTGCGGGTAGTACAGCTGCAGGTCGAACGACAGCTCGCGCTTCCGCAGCTGGCGGAATCCGCGTCGCCACTCGGCGGTGCGGCTGACCTCCGGCCGGCTCAGGTACGTCTTGGCGGGCTCCGGGTGGTAGTTCATCGACTGCCGGACGCCGCGGAAGTTCGCGTGCTCCATGTGGCCGTCCAGGACGGCTTCGACCTCCGGGCTGGTGAGGTCGGCGTAGCCGACGATGCCGTGCGGGAAGCCGCGCTGGTCGGCGATCCGCTGCAGCCAGCGCGTTTCCCCGACGGGGTCCCGCGGGTCCCAGCCCACGTCCAGGTGCACGCTCTTGACGAGCTCCTGCCCCTCGGCGTCCCGGAGGTAGTCGTCGATGAGGTAGTTGCTCAGCAGTCCCTCGCAGCTGCCCCACGCGGCGGGGCCGACCTCGTCGGAGAGCCACGGGTAGTAGTTCTCGTCGAGGTTCCACAGGTGGAAGTGCGGATCGATGAGCGGGACGTCGGGTGCGGCCATGGGAACTCCGTCCGTCTCGGCCGGCCGTGCCGGCGCGCGTGCGCTGGAGGGGAGCTGCCGGAGCGCCTCCGGAACTCCGGCCCGGGCCGGCCACCGGGGTGGCTGCGTTGGCCGATCAATATGGAGCGCTCCGCTGGTGGTTGTTAACAGTCGCCTGTTGATGATCGGCAGGGATCGCGTCGGACCGCCTCCCGGCTGCTCCCGGCGAAGTCCTGCTAGGCCTCGAGCAGGGCGACGATCCGCTCGGTGGTCTCCTGCATGTGCACGCGCACCACCTCGCGGGCGCGCTCCGCGTCGCCGGCCTCGATGGCGTCGACGATCGGGGAGTGCCGCTGCCAGTCGGTGTTGCGCAGCGCGAGCTCCTGCCCGGAACGGCTGATGGTCGCCCGGGTCAGTCCGGAGATGTGCTGCCACGACTGCACCAGCGTCTGGTTGCCGGTCAGCGCGCACAGCCGGTGGTGGAAGCCCAGGTCGGATTCGACGAGGGCGGCGAGGTCCTGCTCGGTGTTGCGCAGCTCCTCCAGCGCTTGCCGCAGTGACCGCACGACGTCGGTGCGGTCGGGCAGCTCGCACAGCGTCTCCGCGGCGAGCGTCTCGAGCGAGCGCCGCACGGCGAAGATGTCGCGGACCTCGGAGACCGTCAGCGCCCGCACCAGCAGCCGGCCCCGTTCGTCGGAGACGACGAGCCCTTCCTGGACGAGGTGGCGCAGGGCTTCGCGCAATGTGCCGCGGGAGACGGCCAGGGCTTCGCTGAGCTCGGTCTCGATGAGCCGCGTTCCGGGGACGAGCTGACCACTGCTGATCGCTTCCCGCAGCTTGTGCAGGCTCTGCTCGCGCAGCGTGTTGCGATCGACGCCGCTCAGGGCGGGGACGTCCAAGGACACCGGATGCTCGCCTTTCGGGCCGACGGAAGTGCCCGCCCAGTCTAATCGATCGCGCAGCGTCCAGCTGCCAGTCGTCTGTTGACAGTCAACAAGGTGGTGCGCTTCACTGTCCGCTATCCAACGACGGAGCGTCGGGCACGAAGGGGCCACGGATGCATGAACTGGGCTGTTCGACAATCACTTTCCGCAACAGACCGTTGCCGGAAGCGCTGGCCGAGATCGCCGCTCTCGGCCTCACCGGCATCGAACTCGGCGGCCTGCCCGGTGTCTGCGACCACGTCCCGACCCCGGCCGGTCCGCACGCCGAGCGATTGGCCGAGGCGGTCGACGCCGCCGGCCTCGACGTCTGGGCCATCAACGTCGACCCGGGCCCCCTCAACGACCCCGGCCTCTCCGCGGACGAGCTCACCCGCAGCGGCTCCGACCTGGTGCGCCTCGCCGCGCGGCTCGGCGCAGCGGTGATCGTGCCCTGCGGCGCCGCCTCGCGCGAGCCCTGCACCGACGAGGCCACCGATCTCGACCGCATCGCGGGGCGGCTGCGGCTGCTCGGCGAGCTCGCCGCCGAGCACGGCACCCGGCTGCTCGTCGAGGGGCTGCACCACCACCGCTTCTGCCACACCGCCGCGCGGCTGCGCGGGCTGCTGGAGCGCGTGCCCGCCGAGGTGGCCGGCCTCGTCTACGACGTCAGCCACGTCGTCGCCGGCGGCATCGACGAGGTCGCCCTCGCCGGTGAGCTCGCCGACCGCATCGCCCACGTGCACCTGCGCGACGCCGCCCCCGGCGAGATCAACCTCAGCATCGGTCGCGGCAGCGTCGACTTCGCCGGTGTCGTCGGCGCGCTCGCCGCCCGCGGCTGCACCGGCCGCTACGTGCTCGAACTCGAGACCCACGACGTGGACGAACCCGACCGTCCCGCGGTCGCCGCGCGGGCGCGCGACGGGATCGCCGCGCTGCTACCGGCCTGAGCGCTCCGCGCTGCGCAAACCCCGGCGAGCCCCGCGCGAGGAGGCCGCCACCGACCCCAGGGAGGGAACGCATGACCGACAGCACCCAGCGGACCGCCGTCATCACCGGCGCCGGCTCGGAACGCGGCATCGGCCGGGAGACCGCCCGGCAGCTCGCCGCCGCCGGCTTCGCCGTCGCCGTGCTCGACATCGACGAAGCCGCCGCGAAGCGCACCGCCGCCGTCGTCGGCGAGGAGCACGCCGTGCCCGTGCTCGGCGTCGCCGCCGACGTCACCGACGCCGACTCGGTCGACGCGGCGGTCACCGCGGTCGAGTCCTCCGAACTGCCCGCGATCGGTGCCCTGGTCAACAACGCCGGCATCACCCGCCCGACGAAGTTCCTCGACATCGACCGCGCCGAGTGGGACCTCGTCTTCGAGGTCAACGTCACCGGCACCTACCAGGTGACCCGCCGCGTGCTGCCCGGGCTCATCGACCGCGGCTACGGCCGCGTCGTCAACGTCTCCTCGGTCAGCGCCCAGCGCGGCGGCGGCGTCTTCGGCGGCACGCACTACTCCGCGGCCAAGGCGGCCGTCCTCGGCCTCACCCGCGCGCTGGCCCGCGAAGTCGGCGAGCACGGCGTCGTGGTCAACGCCGTCGCCCCCGGGCTCATCGACACCGACATCACCGGCGGGCTGCTCAGCGGCGAGCGCAAGGAGGAGCTCGTCGCCGGCATCCCCGTCGGCCGCAACGGCCGCACCGCCGACGTCGCCGGCATGATCACCTACCTGGCCGGCGAGGGCGTCGGCTACGTCACCGGTTCCACCTTCGACGTCAACGGCGGCTCGCACATCCACTGACCGGGCCGCTCGGGCGCGGGCCCTTCCGCGTCCTCCCGCGCACACCTGCACCCGCCTCGACGACGAGGTCGACGGAAAGACACGGGCATGTCTGATTCGCTCATCCTGATGCACACCGCGATCGCGGTGCTCGGCATCGTGCTGCTGATCGTGGTGGCACGCATCAACCCGGTCGTCATTCTCGTGCTGGGATCGCTGTACCTCGGTCTGGCCACCGGTCTCGGCTTCGACCAGACGACCACCGCCGTCACCGAAGGGTTCGGCGACCTCATGGCAGAGGTCGGTCTGATCATCGGATTCGGCGTGCTGCTCGGCTCGCTGCTGTCGGTCACCGGAACGCTGCAGCGCATCGTCGAGCTGTTCCTCCGCGCGTGCGGACGGGGCAAGTCGCCCTACGTCCTCGGGCTGACCTCCGGCATCGTCTTCCCGGCGATCTACTTCGACGTCGCGCTGGTGATGCTCGCGCCGATCGCCCGCTCCGTCGCCGCCCGCACCGGCATCAGCATCGCCGTCGTGGGCGGGTCCCTGGCCATCGGCCTGGAAGTCGGCCTGCTCATGGTGCTGCCCGGGGCCGCGGCGCTGGCCGGTGCCGGAGCGCTGAACGTGCCGCTGGGCACGATGCTGCTGTTCGGCATCCCGGTCGGCATCGTGGCCATCCTCGGCGGCGTCTTCCTGCACGGCGTGCTCATGCGGCGCACCTGGAACCCGGACAAGGACGAAGCCCCGCTCAACGGGGGCGTGGACGGCATGGCCGTGGCCGAGGCCGAAACGCCGCGCCGCCACCTGCCGCTGCCGGTGACGCTGCTGCCGGTCCTCGTGCCGCTGGCGCTGATCGTGCTCGGCACGATCGCCGAAACCGCCGGCGTGCGCAACGGGCTCGTGGGGTTCCTGTCCGACCCCGTCGTGGCGCTGCTGCTGGGCCTGCTCGTCGCCTGCGCCGTGACCGCGACGATGCTCTCGCGCGAGACCCTGGAGCGGGCGCTGGGCAAGGGCGCCGCGACCAGCGGCACGATCCTGCTGTTCACCGGTGTCGCCGGCTCGCTCGGCGAGGTGATCAGCCGCACCGGCATCGGCGACATCATCTCCGGCCTGTTCCAGGCCAGCTCGGCCTCGCCGCTGCTGCTGGCGTGGCTCGTGGCCGCCCTGCTGCGCCTGGCCCAGGGGTCCGGATCGGTCGCCGCGATCACCGCGTCCACCCTGCTCGCCCCCGTGCTGGGCGGCGTGGACGCCGCGCCCGTGCTCGTGCTGCTCTCCGCAGCGGCCGGTGCGAGCTTCGGCGGGCACGTCAGCGACAACACCTTCTGGATGTTCCGCGCCCTGCTGGGACTGTCCACGCGCGGCGCGTTCCAGATCTACACGCTGTCCCAGTCGATCATCTCGGTCGTCGGCCTGGCCGTGGTGCTGGGACTGGGCGTGGTCGTGTGAGTCCGTCCCGGTGCGCCGGCGCACGGGGGCGCACCGGGACCGAAGGAGAAACGAACGGAGCGAGTGTCCATGACGGAACGAACGGCCGGTCCCGCGTCCGCGGCGTTCACGGCAGCCGAACCCCCGCCGCAGCGGCAGGAGGCCGTGGCCGCGTTCGCGCACCGGATGCGGCACCACATCATCGACATGGGCGAGGCCCAGGGGCAGGGCTACGTCGGGCAAGCGCTCGGGGTCTCGGACCTGCTCGCCGCGGTCTACTGCGACCAGCTCCGGTACCGCCCGGAGGACCCGCACTGGCCGCAGCGGGACCGCTTCCTGCTGTCCATCGGCCACTACGCCATCGCCCAGTACGCCGCGCTGGCCGAAGCCGGCGTGCTCGAGGTGTCCGAACTCGACACCTACGCGACCGACCACAGCCGGTTGCCCATGTCCAGCATGGCCTCCTACACCCCGGGCATGGAGATCTCCGGCGGCTCGCTGGGCCACGGACTGCCCGTCGCCGCGGGCATGGCCCTCGGCCTGCGGCACCAGGGCAACGACGCGCTGGTGTACGACTTCCTCTCCGACGGGGAGCTCAACGAGGGCTCCACGTGGGAAGCGGCCATGGGCGCGGCACACCACCGCCTCGGCAACCTCATCGCCCTGGTCGACCTGAACGCCCTGCAGGCCGACGGACCCACCGCCTCGGTGCTGTCCGCCGACCCGCTCGTCGACAAGTGGGAGTCGTTCGGCTGGCACGCCCTGCGCGTCGACGGCAACGACGTGACCGCGCTGCTGCGGGGGCTGGAGACCCTTCGCGGTTTCGCCGACGACCGCCCGCGCGCGCTGCTGTGCGACACGACGATCGGCAAGGGCGTGCCCCTGCTGGAGAACCGGGAACGCGCGCACTTCATGCGCGTGGACGAACACGAGTGGCAGATCGCCCGCGAACAACTGGACGGGAGCGCACGATGACGACGAAGCGACTGACGACCTCGGCGATGATCGCCTCCTTCGCCGAGGCGGACCAGCGCACCACCGCCGCACCGTTCGGCCACGCCCTGTCGCGCCTGGCCGCGGAGCGCGCCGACGTCGTCGGCATGACAGCCGACCTCGGCAAGTACACCGACATGCACGTCTTCGCCGAGAACTACCCGGACCGCTACTACCAGATGGGCATGGCCGAGCAGCTGCTGTTCGGCGCGGCGGCCGGCATGGCCGAGACCGGGCTGGTGCCGTTCGCCTCGACCTACTCGGTGTTCGCCACCCGGCGCGCTTACGACTTCCTGTGCCTGGACATCGCCGAACCCGGGCTCAACGTGAACATCGTCGGCGGGCTGCCGGGGTTGACCACCGGTTACGGTCCGAGTCACCAGGCCACCGAGGACGTGGCCATCTTCCGCGGCGTTCCCGGTCTGACCATCGTGGACCCCTGCGACTCGGTGGACATCGAGCAGGCCGTGCCCGCTCTGGCCGATGTGGACGGACCTACCTACCTGCGGCTGCTGCGCGGCAAGGTGCCCACCGTGCTCGACGAGTACGACTACCGCTTCGAGGTGGGCAAGGCCGCCGAGCTGCGCAGCGGTCGCGACGTCGTGCTCGTCTCCAGCGGGCTGATGACGATGCGGGCGCTGTCCGCGGCGGAGAAGCTGGCCGAACACCACGTCGACGTCTCCGTGGTGCACTGCCCGACGATCAAGCCGCTCGACGTGCCCGCTCTGCTGCGGGCGGCCGACTCGGACCGGCTGCTGGTCACGCTCGAGAACCACACCGTCGTCGGCGGGCTGGGCGAGTCGGTCGCCAGCGCGCTGGTCACGAACAACTGCGCCCGGGGCATGGCGCAGATCGGCCTGCCCGACGAGTTCCTCGGTGCTGGCGCGCTGCCCACCCTGCACGACCGCTACGGATTGGCGACCGACCGGATCGTGCAGCGCGTGCTCGCCGAGCTCGGCTGACCGAGGTGGGCACCGGCCGCTCCGGACGGGGTGGCGCCGTGCTCGCGCTCCGCCGCGACCGGGGCTGACGACCGCTGCGCGATCCCGGGGGCGGGCGATGCCGCCGCGGCTGCGCGCAGGACCGGCGGCGCAGCGCTGCGATCCGGCGGCGCAGGCCACCGGGCGATACCCCCGGACGGGGTACCGGTCCTGCTACGATCCGGCGGCGTGGAGGGAACGCAGGGCACCGAGTCGCACCACGGCACCGGGACGGAGCACGAGCGGGCGCTGCGCGAGGCCGGTGTCCGGGGCGAGGTCGTCACCTTCGACGAGGCCGTGCCCACCGCGGCGGTCGCCGCCGAGCGGCTGGGCTGCGCGGTGGGCGCGATCGCGAACAGCCTCGTGTTCGCCGTCGATGGCGACCCGGTCCTGGTCGTCGCCAGCGGCGGGCACCGCGTCGACACGGGGAGGCTCGCGGGCCTGCTCGGGGTGGGCAAGCGCAAGGTCAAGCGCGCCGACCCGGAGTTCGTCACCGGTGCCACCGGCCAGCCCGTCGGCGGGGTCGCGCCGGTGGGGCACCCCGAACCGCTGCGCACGGTCGTCGACACCGGGCTGGAGGGCCACGACGTCGTCTGGGCCGGTGCCGGCAGCCGGCACGCCATGTTCGCCACCGACTTCGCGGAGCTCCTCCGCGTCACGGCGGGAACCGCCGCCGACGTCGGCGAGTCGGCAGCGGTCTGAGCGCACCGGCTCGAGCCGGCGGCCCGCGACGCGCCCGCGCGGCGCGTTGACCCCGCCGCGCGAGGCGGGATGATGGAGCCATGGAGCTCGGGCAAGCACGCGATTTCCTGCGGCAGCACCACCGCGCGGTGCTCATGACCCGCCACCGCGACGGCTCCCCGCAGCTGTCGCCGGTGCTGGTCGCCCTCGACGAGGACGGGTGCGCCGTCATCAGCACCCGCGAGACCGCGGCGAAGACGCACAACGTGCGCCGGGACCACCAGGTGGCTCTGTGCGTGTTCACCGAGGCGTTCTTCGGGTCGTGGATCCAGATCGACGGCCGCGCCGAGGTCGTGCCGCTGCCGGAGGCCCTGGACGGCCTCGTGGCCTACTACCGCGCGATCAACGGCGAGCACGAGGACTGGAACGCCTACCGCGCGGCCATGCGCGAGCAGCGGCGCGTGCTCGTCCGCGTCGAGCTCACCCGCGCGGGCCCCGACCGGCACGGGTGAGGCGTGTTGCCGGGCCGCGCCGGCGCCGCCGTCCTACGCTCCCGGCATGACGGAAACGGCGGAACGCCTCCGGCTCACGCAGTACGCGCACGGCGGCGGCTGCGCGTGCAAGATCCCGCCGGGGGAGCTGCAGGACATGGTCGCCGGCATCGACGCCCCGTGGGCCGGCGACGTGCTCGTCGGCCTCGACAGCGGCGACGACGCCGCGGCGGTGCGCCTCGACGCGGAGCGCGCCCTGGTGAGCACGGTGGACTTCTTCACCCCCGTCGTCGACGATCCCTACGACTGGGGCCGCATCGCAGCGGCCAATGCGCTGTCCGATGTGTACGCGATGGGGGCGCGGCCGCTGCTGGCGGTGAACCTGCTGTGCTGGCCGCGGGAAACGCTGCCGACCGAGGTGGCGCGCGCGGCGTTGTCCGGCGGCGCGGCCGTCGCCGCCGAGGCCGGCTGCCCCGTGGCCGGCGGGCACAGCGTCGACGACCCGGAGCCCAAGTACGGCATGGCCGTCACCGGCGCGGCCGCCGCCGAGGAGCTGCTGCGCAACGACGCCGGTCGGCCGGGCTTGCCGCTGTCGCTGTCCAAACCGCTCGGCATCGGTGTGCTGAACACGCGGCACAAGGCCACGGGCGAGGTCTCGGACGAGGCGGTGGCGTGGATGACCGCGCTCAACGACCGGGCTTCGCGGGACGCGGTCGCGGCGGGGGTGCGGTGCGCGACCGACGTGACCGGGTTCGGCCTGCTCGGCCACCTGCTCGAGATCGTCCGGGGCAGCGGGGTGGGCGCTGTGGTCGACTCGACCGCGGTGCCCTATGTCGCCGGCGCGCGGCAGGCGCTCGCCGGCGGGTACGTCAGCGGAGGCACCCGGCGCAACCTCGACTGGGTGCGGCCGCACTGCGACCTCGCGGGCGTGGACGGCGACGAGGCGCTGCTGCTGGCCGATGCGCAGACCTCCGGTGGCCTGCTCGTGGCCGGGGAGGTCCCGGGTGCGCCGGTCATCGGTGAGCTCGTGCCCGCGGACGGCGGTCCACCGATCCGCGTGCGCTGACCCCCGGTGCCGCAGCGGCGTTGCCGCGACAAGGACCGCTCGTACCGCGATTTCCGCGGGCGCTACCGTGAGCGGCGCTCCGCACGGCGATCGGAGGGAGGCGGGATGTCCGATCGCGAACCGCCGCCGTTGACGTGGCGGCAACGCCGGCGGATCCGCCGCTGGCACGAGCGGGCGCGTCGGGAGCTCCGCGCGCGGGTGCGGCCGCAGGAGATCGACTACCTCGGTCTGCAGCTCGTCGTCCCGCCCGGGGTGATGCCGATCGTGGACACCTCGCACCTGCTCGGCACCGCCGTGGCCGAGGAGGTCGCCGATCCGGCCGTGCGCCGCGTGCTCGACATGGGCACCGGCTCCGGGGTGAACGCCCTCGTGGCCGCCCGCGGCGCCGCATCGGTCGTGGCGGTCGACGTCAACCCCGAGGCGGTCACCGCGGCCCGCGCGAACGCCGCGCGCAACGGCCTCGATCAGGCCGTGGAGGTGCGCCGCAGCGACGTGTTCGCCGCGGTGCCGGAGCGGTTCGACCTCGTCGTGTTCGACCCGCCGTTCCGCTGGTTCGCCCCGCGGGACCTGGCAGAGGCGGCGATCACCGACGAGAACTACCGGGCGCTGACCGCGTTCTTCGAGGAAGTCCGCGAACACCTCACCCCCGACGGGCGGGTACTGGTGTTCTTCGGTACCTCCGGCGACGTCCGCTACCTGCACCGGCTGGGCGAGCGGGCGGGCTTCCGCCGCGAGGTTGTGGCGCGCACGCACGTCACCCGGCGGCGGCGCACGACCGAGTACCGCACGTTCCGCTTGGTGCCGCGGTGAGCGCCCGCGACCCGCCGACCTGATGCGCCGCCGATCGGGTGAGGACAGTTGATCGCCCGAACGTGTGGGGACAGCGCCCAATTTTCCTGAAAATCGCGCTCCCTGGAATGATTCCAGGAAGGGGGCGCTCACGGATCGGGCGTCTCCGCGGTGGCTTCGGCGAGTCCGGCGCTGGTGTCGGCGAGCAGGCGCAGCAGGATCGTGCGCAGCGGGGTGCCGTCGGTGGACAGCAGCCAGGCGTGCATGGCTGAGCCGAACGCCCCGGCGAGCATGAGCGCCCACGCGCTGGCGCGGGGGTCGTCGACGTCGGTGCCGAGGCGCTCGGCGACGAGGTCGGTGTAGTCCTGCACCCACTGCTGCCGCATGAGGTGCTTCTCGTAGTCCCGGTTGCCCTCCAGCTCGGTGAACAGCTGGGCGCGCACCAGGTGGCGCTTCCGGTCGGCTTCCACGCGCTCGGCGGAGTCGACCAGGGCCATCGTCAGCGAGCGCAGCGGGTGCTCGTCGGCGGGGCGGGTGGTCAGCACCCGCCGCATCTGCTCGGTCTCCCGCTTGGAGTCGCCGAACAGCACGGCGTCCTTGCTGGGGAAGTGGCGGAAGAAGGTGCGCGGCGCGATGTCGGCTTCCTCAGCGATCTGCTCGACCGTGGTCGGGTCGAAGCCCTGCTGCTGGAACAGCCGCAGCGCCGCGCTCTCGATGGCCTGCCGGGTGCGCAGGGTGCGCCGGTGGCGGCGGTCCTCGGGGACCGCGGACTCCGCGGCGGGCGGTTCGCACCCCGTGCCCGCTGGGTCGGGGGGTGCCGCGGCCGGTTCCGGCTCGTCCGGTGCGGCCTCGGCGCCGGGCATCCGGCCGGTCGGGGACGCGATCGTCATGCCTCCAGCTTCGTGAACGGGCGGGTGCAGGTCAATGGTGTTCAGCGTCATGAGTGACAGATGTCAGTCATGACATAACCTGGGGGTGCAAGCGACCGCAGAGGGAGGAACTTTGTCCATCGGATCCGGGATGGGCACGTCAGGCGCGAGCGGAGGGGAAGCGGCGCGGAACGCCGGTGAGCGCGCGGCGCTGGCCGAGGGCATCGACCTGCAGGTGTACCGCCACCGCTGGATCACCCTGCTCGTGCTGTGCCTCGCCCTGTCGGCGACCATGCTCGCCAACACGTCCCTGGGCGTGGCGCTGCCGTACCTGGCGCAGGACCTGCGGGCCTCCATGGCCCAGCAGCAGTGGTTCAACAACGCCTACGCGCTGGTGTTCGCCGGGCTGCTGTTCACCACCTCCGCGCTGGCCGACCGCTACGGCCGCAAGGGGATGCTGCAGGCCGGCATGGTGGTGTTCGGCCTCGCCTCGGCCTACGTGTGGCTGTTCGTCGACAGCAGCGCGGAGATGATCATCGCGCGCGGAGTGCTCGGCCTCGGCGCCGCCATGATCATGCCCGTGACGCTGTCGATCCTCACCAGCGTGTTCCCCAGCCACGAGCGGACCAAGGCGGTGAGCATGTGGGCGGCCGTCTCCGGCGGCGGCACCGCGCTCGGCCCCGTCCTCGCCGGGCTGCTGCTGGAGGTGTCGACCTGGCACGCCGTGTTCGCCATCAACATCCCCGTGGTGGCCGTCGGCGTGCTCGCCGGGATCCCCTACGTGCCCAAGCACCAGGGCAGCCGCGACGCCACGCTGGGCGGGATCGACGTTCCGGGCGCGGTCCTGTCCACCGCCGGCATCACCCTCGTGGTCTACGCGCTGATCCAGGCCCAGGAAGTCGGCTGGACGGCGCCGCTGACGTGGATCCTCGTGGCCCTCGGCCTGGTGCTCGTGGCGCTGTTCGTGCTCTGGGAACGCCGTGTCAGCGACCCGATGCTGGACATCTCGCTGTTCCGCAACACCGGGTTCTCCGCCGCGGCGGTGGCGTTGACGCTGGTGTTCTTCGCGATGGTCGGCGTGTTCTTCTCGCTGAGCCAGACGCTGATCCTCGTCTTCGGGTACTCACCGCTGACCGCCTCGGCGTCGATGCTGCCGATGAGCGTGGTCATGGTCCTCATCGCGCCGCAGGTGCCGAAGATCGTGCGCCGCTTCGGACCGCGCGCCACGATCGCCTCGGGCATGGTGCTGGCGGCCGCGGGCATGGCCGTGCTGAGCACGCTGGGCGTCGACTCCGGCTACCCGCACTTCCTGGCCGGGCTGGCGCTGACCTCGCTGGGCATGTCCGTGGCCATGGCCCCGGCCACCGACCAGCTCATGGCCAACGTGCCCCGGCACCGCGCCGGCATGGGATCGGCCACCAACGACGTCACCCGGGAAGTGGGCGCCTCGCTGGGCGTGGCCGTGCTCGGCAGCGTGCTCGGCAGCAGCTACGCCTCCCACCTGGGTGATGCGGTGGCCGGGCTGCCGCAGCGGCTGCAGGACTTGGCCAGCGAGTCCCTGCCGGGAGGGTTGGCCGTGGCGCAGCAGCTCGGCCAGCGGGGTCTGGCCCTGGCCGACAGGGTCGTGCACGCCTGGATGGACGGGTTGCACGTGGCCCACCTCGTCGGCGCCGGGCTGATCCTCGTGGCCGCGGCCGTCGCGTGGCTGTGGCTGCCCGTGCACGCCCCGGCCCAGGACGCCGCCCCCGACGAGGGCGGGGATGAGGCGGGATCCGGTGGTGCCGCCGCGGAGGCACCCGCCTCCGCGCAGCCGAGCGAGGAGGGCACGACCTCGTCCCCGCGCCCGTAGCGGCAGGACAGCTCCCCGCGCGGCGGAGAGCCCGCCGGTCCGCCCGGCGGGCTCTCCGCGTGTCGGGCTTGCACGGCTCCTTCCGGCGGGTTTCCCTTGGGGAACGAACGAGCCCTCGCATCGGGGAGCGGTCATGGTCGAGTGGTTGCGGTGGCCGGTGCTGCGCCAGCTCACCGGAGCGGATCCGCTCGGACGCGGCGCAGCGGCCCGCAGCAGCGGCACCGAGCACTGGCAGGCGCGCACCCAGCAGGCCGACGAGGTCGTGCGGTCGATCTGCCCCTACTGCGCCGTGGGCTGCGGGCAACGCGTCTACGTCCGCGACGGCCGGGTGTCCCAGATCGAAGGAGATCCGGATTCCCCCATCAGCCGCGGCCGCCTGTGCCCGAAGGGTTCGGCCAGCCGGGAGCTGGTCACCTCCCCGCGGCGGGAGACGCGCGTGCGCTACCGCCGTCCCCACGGCACCGAGTGGGAGGAGCTCGACCTCGACACGGCGCTGGACATGATCGCCGAGCGCGTGCTCGACACGCGGGAGGAGACCTGGCAGGAGCACGCCGAGGACGGCCACCGCGTGCGCCGCACCCTCGGCATCGCCAGCCTCGGCGGGGCCACGCTCGACAACGAAGAGAACTACCTGATGAAGAAGCTCTACACCGCGTTGGGCGCTCTTCAGGTGGAGAACCAGGCCCGCATTTGACACTCCTCCACGGTTCCCGGTCTGGGAGCCTCCTTCGGGCGCGGCGGCGCCACGACCTTCCAGCAGGACCTCGCCGAAGCGGACTGCATCGTGCTGCAGGGGTCCAACATGGCCGAAGCCCACCCGGTCGGGTTCCAGTGGGTGATGGAGGCCAAGCGCCGGGGAGCGCGGATCATCCACGTCGATCCGCGGTTCACCCGCACCTCGGCCATGGCCCACCGGCACGTGCCGCTGCGCGCCGGCAGCGACCTGGTCCTCCTCGGCGCGTTGATCCGCTACGTCCTGGAAAACCACCTGGACTTCCGGGAGTACGTGCTGGCCTACAGCAACGCGGCGATGATCGTGGGCGAGGACTTTGCCGACACCACCGAGCTCGACGGGCTGTTCTCCGGGTACGACCCCGAGCGCGGCGGTTACGACACGAGCAGCTGGGCCTACGAGCAGCACCGCGCCCCCTCGGCGGACTTCCCGTTCGACCGTGAGAACCCGGAGCGGGCCGGCTCGGGCGGGCCGACCTACCCGGCACCCGCGCGCACCGACCCGACGCTGCGGCACCCGCGGTGCGTCTACCAGCTGCTGCGCAAGCACTACGCCTCCTACACGCCGGAGCTGGTCGAGGAGGTCTGCGGCGTGCCGCGCGAGCGGTTCCTGGAGCTCGCCCGCGACATCGCGGCCAACTCCGGACCGGAGCGCACCACGGCCTACGTCTACTCGGTGGGCTGGACCCAGCACACCGTCGGCGTGCAGTACATCCGCGCCGCGTCGATCCTGCAGACGCTGCTCGGCAACATCGGCAGGCCGGGCGGCGGCATCATGGCGCTGCGCGGGCACGCCAGCATCCAGGGTTCGACCGACATCCCCACGCTGTTCAACCTGCTGCCGGGCTACATCCCGATGCCGCAGGCGGGCCAGCACGACGCCGACGTCGACGACTTCGTCACCGAGGCCGAGCACGCCCGCGGCTACTGGGCCAACCTGCGCTCCTACGTGGTGAGCATGCTGCGGGCCTGGTGGGGCGAGGCCGTCGGCCCGCACAACGACTTCGGCTTCGACCGGCTGCCGCGCACCACCGGCGACCACAGCACGTTCCGCACCGTCATCGACCAGATCGAAGGCCGGTGCAAGGGCTACTTCGTCGTCGGCGAGAACCCGGCCGTGGGCACCGCCAACGCGCGCCAGCAGCGGGCCGGACTGGCCAACCTGGACTGGCTGGTGGTCCGCGACCTCAACATGATCGAAACGGCCACCTTCTGGAAGGACGGCCCCGAAGTCCAGACCGGTGAGACCGACCCGGCCGGGATCGGCACCGAGGTGTTCTTCCTGCCAGCGGCCGCCCACACCGAGAAGGACGGCACGTTCACCAACACCCAGCGCCTGCTGCAGTGGCACCACAAGGCCGTCGAACCCACCGGGGACCAGCGCAGCGACCTGTGGTTCTTCTACCACCTGGGCCGCCGCCTCCGGCAGAAGCTGGCCGCGCGGCAGGGCGGGGAGCAGCCGCGCGAGCGCGACCGGCCGCTCCTCGAGCTCACCTGGGACTACCCCGTGGAGGGAGCGCTGGCCGAACCGAGCGCGGAAGCGGTGCTCGCCGAGATCAACGGCACCGACGAGGCGGGCGCGCCGCTGTCGAGCTACACCGAGCTGCGGGAGGACGGCTCGACCCGGTGCGGCTGCTGGATCTACTGCGGCGTGTACGCCGACGGGGTCAACCAGGCGGCGCGGCGCAAACCCGGCCGGGAGCAGTCCCGCGTCGCCCCCGAGTGGGGTTGGGCGTGGCCGCTGAACCGGCGGATCCTGTACAACCGCGCCTCGGCCGCCCCCGACGGGCAGCCGTGGAGCAGCCGCAAGGCCTACGTGTGGTGGGACGCCGGGCGAGGGGAGTGGACCGGTCACGACGTGCCGGACTTCGTGCGGACGAAGCCGCCGGACTACGTGCCCGACGAGGACCGCACCGGGCCGGCCGGGCTCGGCGGGGCCGACCCGTTCGTGATGCACAGCGACGGGCGCGCCTGGCTGTACGCCCCGGCGGGCGTGGTCGACGGGCCGCTTCCCACGCACTACGAACCGCAGGAGTCCCCCGTGGACAACGCGCTGCACCCGAACCGGGCGAGCAATCCCGCCCGGCAGACCCTGCTGCGCCCGGAGAACCCGTACCACCCCTCCGGCAGCGCCGCGGGCAGCGCGGTCTTCCCGCACGCGTTCACCACGTTCCGGCTGACCGAGCACCACACCGCCGGCGGCATGAGCCGGTGGCTGTCGGTGCTGTCGGAACTGGCCCCCGGCATGTTCTTCGAGATCTCGCCGGAACTGGCCGCCGAGGTCGGCCTGGTGCAGCGCGACTGGGCCACGGTCGTCACCGCGCGCAGCGCGGTCGAGGGCAGGGTCCTGGTCACCTCCCGCATCCGGCCGCTGCGCGTCGGCGGCCGCACCGTGCACCAGATCGGCATCCCGTGGCACTGGGGACCGAACGGACTCACGGTCGGTGATGCGGCCAACGAGCTCATCAGCGTGGCGCTGGATCCGAACGTGCACATCATGGAGACCAAGGCGGGCACCTGCGACCTCCGCCCGGGACGCCGTCCGCAGGGTCGCGAGCTGCTCCGCCTCGTCGCCGAATACCGCCGCCGGGCCGGGCTGGAACCGGATCCGGCGCACCGAGGAGAAGGGCGGTGAGCATGAATCGCCTCAGCGGGCCGCTCGACGACCCAGCCGCCGAAGCCGGTTACGCCGACCACCCGCAGCGGGTCGGGTTCTTCACCGACACCAGCGTGTGCATCGGCTGCAAGGCCTGCGAAGTCGCCTGCAAGGAGTGGAACCTGCTACCCGCCGAGGACGGCGACGTGCTCGGCATGTCCTACGACAACACCGGCGAGCTCAGCGGGACCACGTGGCGGCACGTCGCCTTCGTCGAGCAGCGCGTGCCCGAAGCGGCCGCCGCGCCGGTGCAGCTGGGCATGCCGGGCATGGGCGCGGACTCGGAGTCGGGGGAGTCGATCCGCTGGCTGATGTCCTCGGACGTGTGCAAGCACTGCACGCACGCCGCCTGCCTGGACGTGTGCCCCACGGGTGCGCTGTTCCGCAGCGAGCACGGCACGGTGGTGGTCCAGGACGACGTGTGCAACGGCTGCGGCTACTGCGTGCCCGCCTGCCCCTACGGCGTGATCGACATGCGCGGCGACACGGGTGGCGCGGCCAAGTGCACGCTGTGCCAGGACCGGCTCGGGGCGGGGCAGGAACCGGCCTGCGCCACCGCGTGCCCCACCGAGTCCATCCAGTACGGCCCGCTCGACGAGCTGCGCGAGCGGGCCCAGCAGCGGGTCGACGAGCTGCACGAGCAAGGGGTGAGCAGCGCGCGGTTGTACGGCCACGACCCCGAGGACGGGGTGGGCGGCGACGGTGCGTTCTTCCTGCTGCTCGACGAGCCCGAGGTGTACGGCCTGCCGCCGGATCCCGTGGTGACCACGCGGGACCTGCCGTCGATGTGGCGCCACGCCGCCGCCGCGGCGGCCGCGACGGCCGCTGTGATCGCGGGATGCTTCGTCGGGAGGAGGGCGCGGTGACCGGCGCACCCGCGAACAGCAGCCGCTCCGACGCCGGGGGCGTGGACGGGAGCGAGGCCGGCTCCTACTACGGAAGGCCGATCATCAAGGAACCGGTGTGGAAGGTCCCGGACGTGCCCGCGTACCTCTACCTCGGCGGGATGGCCGGAGCCGCGTCGACGATGGCGCTGGCCGCGGAGATCACCTCCCGGCCCGATCTGGTCCGCGTCGGGCGGCTGGCCGCGGCTGCGGGTTCCGCGGCCAGCGTCGGCGCGCTGGTGCACGACCTCGGCCGGCCGCACCGGTTCCTCAACATGCTGCGGGTGTTCAAACCGACCTCCCCGCTGAGCGTGGGCTCGTGGATCCTGGCGCCGTTCTCCGGGCTGGCCTCCGCTGCGGCCGCCAGCGAGGTCACCGGCCTGCTGCGCGGGCCGGGAGGGGCTGCGGGCGTGCTCGCGGGGGCGCTCGGACCGGCGATGACGACCTACACCGCGGTGCTGCTGTCCGACACGGCCGTGCCCGCCTGGCACGCCTGCTACCGCGGTCTGCCGTTCGTGTTCGCCGGCAGCGCGGTCTCCAGCGCCGGGGCGGTGGCGCTGTGCGCCGTGCCGCCGGGGGGAGCCGCACCGGCCCGGCGGATGGCGCTGGCCGGTGCGGCGGTCGAGCTCACCGCGGGTGAGGTCATGCGGCGCGAGGCCGGCTTCGCCGGTGAGCCGCTGCGGCAGGGCCGTTCGGGAGCGGCTCTGCGGGCCGCGCGGGTGGCCACCGGGCTCGGAGCGCTGGCCGCGCTGCGGTCCCGGCGCGGTGGGCGGCTCTCCGCGGTGGTGGCCGGCGCGTGCCTGACGGCCGCGGCGGCTGCGACGCGCTACGGGATCTTCGAGGCCGGTCGGGTTTCCGCGCGCGATCCGCGCTACACCGTCGAACCGCAGCGCGGCCGCGGCGGGAGCACCGCGCTGCGCCCCGACCGAACCGGGCAGCCGGACGGCAGCCGGACTCGCGGAACGGCCTGAGCCCCGTTCGGAAACGTCCTCACCGGGGTGGCCGCGAGCGGAGGAGACGGGGTGCGGGCGGCGGACCGGCGCCCCGTGTGTCAATGTCGTTCGCCTCTTCAGTGAAGAGTGAAATTATCTGCGGGCGTTCCGATCACGGCACGATCACGGAACGGCTGCGAAGGCGCTGAGATCGACTCGGCTGAAGCGGCGCCGGCGATCGCTCCCACGGAGTGCGTGCGCGCTGCCGCGCTGCGTGATGCGAAAAGAAACAGGTGTGGTGGTGTGGTTCACACCTGGCAAGATCGAGTTCTTTCCGGCGCGATCTTTTTCGTCGTCTCGTGCCCAGGAAAAATGAGATCAATCGTGAGCGATCGTGCGCGTGTTTCTATGACGAGGGCCACTCGCTGAGAATTTTGGCGCGCCGCGACTCACTCCGTAGCGTGATGCCTGGCCGGTTTCCCCGAGCCGGCCGTGAGCAAAGATCCGGAAATGCGCAGCGCCGAACCCTGCCGGCGGATTTCCCACCCCCGAGATCGTGCAAGGAGCAGGGGCGAGGTCGCACTCGCAGGCGCCACTGGAGAGAAGAGACCATGCCGAACAATCGCACTACTCGCAACATCGCGCGTGTCGCCCTGACCGGTGCCGCTGTGGCCGCTCCGTTCGCCCTGACCCTGCCCGCGGCGAACGCGGCCTCGGACGCCACCTGGGACGCCGTGGCGGAGTGCGAGAGCGGCGGCGACTGGAGCATCAACACCGGTAACGGCTACTACGGCGGCCTGCAGTTCAACCAGTCCACCTGGGAGGGCTACGGCGGTACCGAGTACGCGTCGAACGCCGCCGACGCCACCCGCGAACAGCAGATCGCCGTGGCCGAGCGGGTGCTGCAGGCGCAGGGCCCCGGTGCCTGGCCCGTGTGCAGCCAGGAAGCCGGACTCACCGCCGGCGGTGGCCTGGAGAACCAGGACGTCTCCTCCGGCTCCGGGGAGGCCGAGGCCGAGGCCCAGACCGAGACGCAGGAGTCCGCCGAGGCCCAGTCCGCGCCCGCTGAGCAGCCCGCCCAGCAGAGCTCCGGCGACGAGCACACCGTCCAGAAGGGCGACACCCTCGGCAGCATCGCCCAGCAGTACGGCGTGAACTGGCGGGACGTGTTCGAGCAGAACCGCGAGGTGCTCGACAACCCGAACCTGATCCTGCCGGGTCAGCAGCTGGCCGTCTGATCACCGAGACGGGGCACGACTCGCCCGGTGCGCGCACCGGGCGCTCCCCGGGGACCCCGCCTGCCTCTCTCCGGCGGGGTCCCCGGCTCCGTGCCGCCGGTCCCTCATAACCGCGGCCGGCGCCACGCCGACAGCACGTCCCACAGCGTCCAGACCAGTGCCGCCAGCACGAACGCGGCCAGCACCAGCACCAGCACCACCACGGTTCCCCTCCCCCCGAAACTCGCGCTCCCGCGCTGCGCTCCGTCACCTCCGAGGTTCGGACACGACCGCGCTGATCGCCCGTCAGCGTGACCCGGCGACTCCCGCCCCGGCGGGAGACGTCCGCCTCGCGCGCCGGCATCCGCCCGGCGCACGCGCCTGCTCCCGCGGCAGTCAACATCGCAGTGTGACGCTGCTCGCCTGATCCGCCCGAAAAGCGGGAAATCCCTGCTCGGGTCGTCGTGTCCGGTCCGGCAGCGCTCCGCGCCCCCGCAGCGGTCGCCTGATCGTCGGGCTGGCACGCCCGTGTCGGGCCACACTGGCCGCAATGCGACCGCCGAACACCCGCGGTGTCCTCCGTGTCCCGGCCCGCCGGTCGCAGCAGTGCAAATGGGGACGGCTGCCCGAGGGGAGCCTCGAATGACAGACCGAGCACGGGACCGAACCTCGCGCGGCGCGCTCGGCACCGGTGCCCGGGGTGAGACCTCGCGGGAGGGCGAGCAGGCCGTTCCGAGCCCCGCGCCGCCCTCCGAACCGTCGACACCGGCCCCGTCGCGGCCGCCCGAGCAGGCGCCCGAGCACCGCGAGTGGCGCGTCGTCCCGGCGCGCCGCCGCACCGACCCGCGCACCGCGCTCGCCGTCCAGCTCGGCCGCGCCACCGCGCTGCTGTCCCGCCTGACCCGCTTCGGCAGCGGCGGCATGATCGGCGGCCGCGTGGCGCTGACCGTGCAGCCCGACCTGCTGCGGCGGTTGAGCCGCGCGCGGCGCGTGGTCATGGTCACCGGCACCAACGGCAAGACCACCACCACGCAGCTCACCGCCGAGGCGCTGCGCTCGCTGGCACCGGCCGTCAGCAACGCCACCGGGGCGAACATGCCCGACGGGCACGTGACCGCCCTGATGAGCAACCGCCGCGCCCCGTTCGCCGCGCTGGAGGTCGACGAGCTGCACCTGGCGCGGGTGACCGAGCAGATCGAACCCGCGGTGATCGTGCTGCTCAACCTCAGCCGCGACCAGCTCGACCGCGTCGGCGAGGTCCGCACCGTCGCCGCCAGCCTGCGCCGCGCCCTCGAACGCGCGCCGAACACGCGGGTCATCGCCAACCGCGACGACCCGAACATCGTGCTGGCCGTGGCCGAGCACGACGCGGTCACCTGGGTCGCCGCCGGGGTGCACTGGCGCGACGACGCGTGGAACTGCCCCCGCTGCGGCACGTTCCTCGGCGAACTCGACGAGGCGTGGGAATGCGTGTGCGGGCTGCGCCGGCCGGAAGCCGACTGGAGCGTGACCGACCGCGGCGTCGTCGGCCCCGAGGGGGCCGAGCACTCGCTCGACCTGCGGCTGCCCGGACACGTCAACCGCGTCAACGCCACCTTCGCGCTGGCCGCGGGCGCGGAGCTCGGCGGTGACGAGGACGCCATGCTGGGCCGCATCCGCACCATGCACCAGGCCAGCGGCCGCTACGGCGTCGTGCGGCTGGCCGGCCGCCGCGCGCGGCTGCTGCTGGCGAAGAACCCCGCCAGCTGGCTGGAGATGCTGCACCTCGTCGCCGAGAACGACCGGCCGCTGCTGCTCGTGGTCAACAGCAGGGAAGCCGATGGGCACGACGTGTCGTGGCTGTGGGACGTCGACTTCGGCCTGCTGGCCGGCCGAACGGTGTGGGTCAGCGGTGAACGCGCCTACGACGTGGCCGTGCGGCTGCGCTACGCGGGCGTGACCTGCAACGTGGCCGGCAGCCCGCACCAGGCGCTGAGCGCCGTTCCCGGCGACGAGCCGGACGTGCTCGCCAACTACACCGCGTTCCGCGATCTGCTCGCGCACAAGGGGGCCGCATGACCGTGCGCATCGCCTTCGTCCTGCCGGACCTGCTCGGCACCTACGGTGACCGGGGCAACGTGCTGGTGCTCACGCAGCGGCTGGCCTGGCGCGGCCTCGATGCCGAGACCGTCACCGTGCACTCCTCGGCGGCCGAAGTGCCCGGCCAGTGCGACCTGTACCTGCTGGGCGGGGGGGAGGACGTGGCGCAGGTCGCCGCGGTGCGCGTGCTCACCCGCGGCCCCGGGCTGCGCCACGCCGCCGAGCGCGGAGTACCCGTGCTCGGCGTCTGCGGCGGGTTCCAAGTGCTCGGCACCAGTTTCGTCACCGGCGACGGCATGCGCCACGAAGGGCTCGGCCTCGTCGACGCCAGCACCGAGCCCGGTGCCGGCCGGTCCATCGGCGAGATCACCACCGAGTGCACGCTGCCCGGGGTCGGCACGCTGACCGGTTTCGAGAACCACCTCGGCCGCACCGCACTCGGTCCGGACTCCCAACCGCTCGGACGGCTGAGCAGCGGCATCGGCAACGGCGACGGGGTCGCGGAAGGAGCGGTGCAGGGGCACGTGGTGTGCACCTACCTGCACGGCCCGGTGCTCGCGCGCAACCCGGCGCTGGCCGACCTGCTGCTGGAGTGGGCCCTCGGCGAACCGCTCGAACCGGTCGAGGAACCCGCGGAGATCGCCGCGCTGCGCGAGGAGCGGATGCACCGGCCCGCGCGGCAGCGCAAGTGAGGGAGCTCGCGGATCGGTTGGTGCAGCGGCCGAGCGCTGCGGTGCGGTCGGCGCTGCTACCCGCCGCGGCCGAGCACCGACCGCACCCGCCGCAGCACCGGCTTCAGCTCCGGCGCCCGCACCAGCGCCAGCAGCCCCAGCGCCACCGCGCCGACGACGAGCGTGTGCACCACCAGCGCCACCCACGCCTCCGGGATCGCCCCGAGGGAGGCGGTGGCGGGGCCCAGCGCCGCCATCGCGCCGAGCGAGGCGGCGCAGGCCACCACCGTCACCGCCGTCGTGCGCACCAGGCTCGGCACGATCCCCGCGGTGCGCATCCCGCCCATCCGCCGGCGCAGCCACACCTGGCCGAGCACCGCCGAGCACAGGAAGCTCACCGACATCGCCGCCGCCGCACCGATGACCACCTCCTCCGGCGGCAGCAGCACCAGGCAGGCCGCGCACAGCGCGGCCCGCACGACCACGCTGACGAGGTTGATCCACGTGGGCGTGCGGGCGTCCTTGAGCGCGTAGAACGCGCGCATCTGCAGCATGGTCACCGCGTACGGGGCGATGCCCAGCGCTGCCGCGGCCAGCGCCATGCCCAGCCGGTCGGCCGCGGCCACCCCGCTGGCGCCGAGCGAGAAGAACGCGACGCCGATCGCCGGACCGGCCACGACCATCAGCCCGCTGATCGGCACGAGCAGCAGCGAGCTCATCCGCGTTCCCAGCGACAGGTCGGCGACGAACCCGGGCGCGTCCCGGTTGGCCGCGGCCCGGCTGATCCGCGGCATGAGCGCGGTCAGCAGCGACACCCCCAGCACCCCGTAGGGCACCTGCGACAGCAGCCACGCGTAGTTGAACGTGGTCACGCTGCCCGGGGTTCCGTGCGCGGCCACCCGGATCACCGCGATCATGCCGAGCTGGCTGACCGTCGTGTAGGCCAGCACCCAGCCGCCCAGCGCGCCGAACTCGGCCAGCCGGTGGTCCCACCCCCAGCGCCACCGGTAGCGGAACCCCGTGCGGCGCAGCGCCACCGCCATGATCGAGCACTGCACGGCGATACCGCTCATCGTGCCCAGCCCGAGCACCAGCAGCTTCGGTTCGCCCATCTCCACCGGGTTCGTCGAGATCTCACCGGGCGCGGCCAGGTAGGCCGCCATCGTCAGCAGCAGCACGACGTTGTTGGCCACCGGCGCCCAGGCCGGTGTGGCGAACACCCCGCGGGTGTTGAGCACGGCCTGCAGCAGCGCCGACAGGCCGTAGAAGACGAGGCCCGGCAGCAGCAGGTAGGCGAACGCCGTGGTTAGCGCCGAGTTCGCGCGGCTGTCGGTGCCCAGGTACAGCTGCGTCAGCGCCGGGGCGAGCAGCACCGCCAGCACGGCGGTCACCAGCAGGACCACCGTGGCCATGGTGATCATCCACTGGGCGTAGGCCTCGCCGGCGCGGTCCCCGTCCCGCTGGGCGCGTACCAGCAGCGGCACGGCGATGCTGGTGAGCACCCCGCCGAGCACCAGTTCGTTGACGACGGTCGGCAGCGTGTTGGCGACGGTGTAGGAGTCGTGCACCACGCCGATGCCCAGCACCGTCGCCAGCAGCACCTTCGCTGCCAGGCCGCTGACGCGGCTGGTGGCGGTGGCCACGGCCATCGCGCTGCTCGCCCGCGCCAGCGACGGTCCCCGGGCTCGGTTCCCGGCTGTCTCGGCCTGGTCGACCACGTTCTCTCCCGGCGCGCACGGTGGACGGAGCGCTTCGACCCTGCCACGGATGACCACCGCCCGCTCGCCACCGCGCGGCGTGGTGAGCGGAACGCGGGAGGTGCTCGGCTACCGGCCCGCTCCCGGTGGCTGGTCGCCCGCGCCGGCGCGCGGGTCGGCGCGGGCGTGCCTGTCGGCCCGCCCGCCGCGGCGGCGGAACAGGCCGTGGTCCAGCGACCACCGCCCTCCGCCGAAGCCCAGCGCGAGGGTGGCCACGCCGAGGACGAGGACCAGCTCGACCCCGTCCGGCACGAACAATCCCTGCCCCGCGTGGACGAACAGCGCCGCCCCGGCCATGTCCACCGCCACCGCGACGCCCACCAGCGGCAGCAGCAGTCCGAGGACGAGCAGCACCCCGCCGACCAGTTCCACGACCGCGGCGAACCAGGCGGCCGCGGTGGGGCTGGGCACCCCCATCCCGCGGAAGCTCTCCGCGGTTCCCGCGATTCCCCAGTCGACGAACTTCTGCCAGCCGTGCGCGATGAGCACCACGCCGATGCCCACCCGTGCGACCAGGGCGAACAGATCCCGAAGGGTGTGCATGGCGGCCTCCCGCGGCGTCTCGGGGCGGGCACCATTCTCGCCGCTCGCTGCCGGTGCGGCAGTGCGCACCGCGGGTGGTGCCGCGATCGGGCGGGAACGAATCGGTCTCGGCGGCGCTGCTCGCGCACCGTTGCCGCTACGCTGTGCCGGCAGCGGAAAGACGTGGGAGGTGTTCGTGTCCGATTCGTGGGTGCCCGACGGCATCGACTTCAACCAGCCGAGCCCCGCTCGGATGTACGACTACTACCTCGGCGGCGCGCACAACTTCGAGGTCGACCGGAAGGCGGCCGAGCGCGCCATCGCCACCATGCCGTTCACCGAAACAGGAGCGCAGGTCAACCGGGCGTGGCTCGGGCGGGCCGTGCGCGACCTCGTGGCGCGGGGGGTGCGGCAGTTCCTCGACCTCGGTTCCGGGGTGCCGACGGTCGGCAACGTCCACGAGATCGCCCAGCGCGACGAGCCGAGCTGCCGCGTCGTCTACGTCGACATCGACCCGGTCGCCACGGCGCACACCTCCCGCATGCTCGCCGGCAACCCGCTGGCCGGAGTGGTGCGGGCGGACATGTGCGATGTGGACGCCGTCCTCGACGGGGCCTCGGCCCACCTCGACTGGAACCGGCCGGTGGCGCTGCTGGTCTCGGCGGTGCTGCACTTCGTGCCGGACGAGCGCCGCCCCGGCGACGTGCTCGCGCGCTACCGGGAGCGCATGGTTCCCGGCAGCTACCTCGCCCTGTCGCACATGAGCCGCTCCGGCCTGCCGCCGGAGGAGGTCGCGCAGTTCACCGATGTCTACCGCTCCACCGCCCGGCCGGTCGTGCTGCGCGAACGCGACGAGATCGAATCGCTGCTGGCCGGTTTCACACCGGTGGAGCCGGGACTGGTGCGCGTGCCGCTGTGGCACCCCGAGCGGGAGCCGGCGCCGGCCGACGAGGACTTCCCCGGATTCGCGGTCGTGGCGCGCAAGGACGGCTGAAGGCCCCCGGGAACGGTTGAAGGCCCGGAGCCGCGCACGGCGCTGCTCCGGGCCTTCCGGGAACGGCGGCCTCAGACCACGCCCTCGGGGGCGGCGCCTTCGATGGAGACCGCATCGGCGGTCAGCCGTTCGATCTCGGCGAGGTCGTCCGCGCTGAGGTCGATGTCGGCGGCCGCGAGGCTGTTCTCGATGTTGCGGGCGCTGCGCGCGCCGACGATCGCCACGTGCACGCCCCGCTGGGCCAGCACCCAGGCGATGGCCAGCTGGCTGACGGAGTGGCCGCGGGCGGCGGCGAACTCGGACAGCCGGTCGACCACGGTGAGGTTGCGCCGCAGCGTCTCGCCCGAGAACGCCGAGGACTGCGCGCGCCAGTCCGCGTCCTCGAAGGTGCTCCCGGTGGTCATCCGGCCGGTCAGCAGCCCGCTGGCCAGCGGGCTGTAGGCGAGCACGCCGATGTCGTGCTCGCGGGTGTAGGGCAGCACCTCGTCCTCGATGCCGCGGCGGAACAGGTGGTACGGCGGCTGCAGCGTCTCCACCGGCCGCGTGCGGTCGAACTCGGCCATCTGCGCGACGGTGTAGTTGGAGACGCCGACGTGGCGGATCTTGCCCTCGTCGACGAGCTCCTGCAGCGCCGCGGCGGTTTCCTCGGCCGGCGTCTGCTCGTCCGGCCAGTGCACCTGGTACAGGTCGATGTGGTCGAGCTTGAGCGCGCGCAGGCTCGACTCGACCCCGTCGCGCAGGAAGTCGCGGCGCGCGTCGCGGGGACGCTCACCGCCGGGGTTGACCCCGCCCTTGGTGGCGATGACGAGGTCGTCGCGGTTGCGGTCGAGCTCCGCGCGCAGCGCCTTGGCCAGCACTTCCTCGGACTTGCCGAAGCCGTAGGCCTGGGCGGTGTCGAAGAAGTTGACGCCGAGCTCCCGGGCGTGGCGAATGGCGGTGATCGCGCCGTCCTCGTCGAAGGACCCCCACTCGCCGCCGAGTTGCCAGGTACCGAAGGCGATCCGGGAGACCTCCAGTCCGGTCCTGCCCAGGGTGATGGTCCGCATGCGTGTCTCCTCCGCGGGGTGATCGATGCAGTGCTCCGGTTCCGCCGGAGGGTTCCCCGCTGGTGCTCCGTCCAACCGCGCGGTCGGCGGGCGAACGGAGTCTCCGGCGGCGCGTTCAGAGTAGCAACTGCAACACATCTGTTGCAGATAAGGGTTAATTCAGCACGATCGTGTACAATTCGACATTCCCGGAGCGGAAACGAGGTGCCCGATGGTGCGTGCGGACGCGGAGCGGACCGCGCAGGCGGTGCTGGAGGCGGCCGAGCGCGTCCTCAGCGCCGATCCCACCGCCACGATGGAGCGCATCGCCGAAGCCGCCGGGGTCGCCCGCACCACGGTGCACCGCCGCTTCGCCAGCCGCGAGGCGCTCGTCGACGCGATGGTCGGCTGGGCCGCCCGCCGCTTCTCCGGGGCCGTCGACGCCGCGCGGCCCGAGAGCGCACCACCCCTCGTCGCGCTGTACCAGGTGACCGTCAACCTCCTCGAGGTCAAGATCGGTTGGGGCTACGCCGTGGAGCGCATGGACGTCTCGAGCGATCCGGAGGTGCAGCGGCTCCGCGACGAGGTGCAGCGCCGGTGCGGCGCGCTGTTCCAGCGCGCCCGGCAGGCCGGTGTGCTGCGCGCGGACTGCGAACGTGACTGGACGCGCCGGGCGTACTTCGCGCTGCTGTGCGAGGCCGCGGACGAGGGGCGGTACGGCGGCGACGTCGACGCGCTGTCCACCCGCGTCGTCGACACCCTGCTGCGCGGGCTGGGCACCGACGGGCTGGGCACCGACGGGCTGGGGACCGGCGGGTTGGGGACCGGCGGGTTGGGCACCGACGGACCGGGGTGAGCCGCGCTCGCCGGTGCGGCCCCGGTGCCGCAGCGGCGAGCGCGGCGCCCCGCGCCACCCACCTGCTGCGCCCTCCGGCAGGGCGCCGGAGGGCGGCGGAGGGGATCCGGCTACCGGATGCTGCTGGTGTGGCCCAAGGAGTACCGACCGGGCTGGGGCACGTAGGTCAACCCGTGCGGGCCGTTGCCCACGGGGATGCGCTCGATCAGCTCACCGGTGGCGGTGTCGAGGACGTAGACCTCGCTGTCGTAGCGCCCCGTGAGCCACAGCTGCGAACCGTCGGTGGACAGCGCGCCCATGTCCGGGCTGGCGCTGCCCGGGATCTGCCACTTGTCGATCTCCTCGCGCGAGTTCGCGGTGAGGACGCTGACGCTGCCCTCGCCGCGGTTGGTCACGAACATCCGCTTCGCATCCCGGGAGAAGTAGATCCCGTGCGCTCCCGATCCGGTCGGGATGAAGTCGCGGTACTGCATGGCGTCACCGCTGAAGCGGTAGATGCCGCCCGCGACCATGTCGGCGACGTAGAAGGTCTTCCCGTCCGGCGACAGCCGGGTGTCCTGCGGTTTGCCGCCCGCCGTGACCGGCAGGTCGAACTGCTTGATCACCCGGCGGTTCGCGACGTCGAGCGTGATCATCCTGTTGGCGAACTCGCAGGCGATCAGGGCGCGCTTGCCGTCGGCGGTGAAGTCCATGTGGTTCACACCGCCGCACTCGGGGACGGGCAGGCTGCCCTGCTTCTGCCAGGTCTTCGGGTCGTAGAAGTCGAGGCGCTTGTAGGCCTCCGCGACGACGACGGCCGACTTCCCGTCCGGGGTGAAGTACAGGTTGTACGGGTCCTGCACCGGGATCGGATCTCCCGGTTCGCCCGTCTTCGGGTCGATGGGCGTCAGCGACCCGCCGGGCACCTTGTCGGCCGCGGCGTAGAGCGTGCGCATGTCGTAGGAGGGAACCACGTGCTGGGGTTCGTCCCCGGCGGGGAACGTGTTGATGACCTCGAACGTCTTCGGGTCGATGACCGAGACGGTGTCGTCGCGGCTGTTCGGCACGTACACGAGCTCCCGGGCCGCGCGCATCGGTTCGCTGAGCTGGTCGGCCCGCGTCGTGGAGGCGTAGATGTTCCCCGGGTCCTCGTTCGGCGGCATGCCCGGCAACCGCGAAGCGGCCTCCTCGCCCGGGGAGTGCGCGCCCTGGTCGGAGTGCTCGTCGCCGGGGGCGGAGAGCTGACCGTGCTCGCTGTTGAGGACGGGTTCGCCGGCGCATCCCGCCAGCACCGAGGTGGTCGTCAGAATTCCCGCGCACAGGCTCAAGATCTTCGTCCGCACGGCGCAAACGCTATCTCCGCGCAGGACTGCGGGCAGCGGAGCGCGCGCCTGCGCCGGCGCGGCGAGGATCTCGCCGGGGACCGCTTGCCGCGATGCGGGGATGCAGGAGCGGCGGGCGCTCGCACGAAGCGTGACGGCCCGTCGTCCCCGCCGGGTGCGGGCGGGCCTCGATCGTGGGGCGTCCACACCATCGAGTAGTTCACCGCCGTGATCGTCGCGCGCGGAGCGCTGAAACCCCCGTGAACGCCACCGCGCGCACGGATGACGACGGGCGGGCGGGCGGGTCAAATGATCACCGGAGGTGTTGCCTCCCGCGGTCGAGCACGTCCACTGTGTTCGGGGCAATTGATCGAAGCGACGCCCCGGCTCGCAGGGGGCGTGCGACGGGGGAGGAGCGAAGCGCCATGCCGCTGCAGTCGTACGGGGTCCTGACGGCCCGAGTCGTGGACACGCGCCGCGAGGGCGGTTCCGATGACACGCCGCACTACCAGATCCACCTCACCGACGACGCGGGAACGCACTACCGCGCCGCCGTCAACGTCAAGTCGGCGCAGCCGCCGTGGGAGTTGCTGTACTTCGCCGCCGACGACTTCCGGCACCCGCTGACCGCGCACCTGCCCGAGGCGGGGTCGGGGTGGAACGCCCTGCCGTCGCAACCGGACGGGGCGAGCTTGGACTACGTCCGCGCGGACCTGGTGCGGCGGGAGCAGATGCGGCCCGTGCCGGCCGAGGCCGACGGCCCCGGCAACGACCTGGCCGACTTCCTGGACCACCACGTGCACCGCGCGAAGCAGGACCCCGCGGCGCACGCCTACGTGTTCGGCGAGCCCTGGGGCCCCGAGGAGGAGCCGGACGAGGTGTTCGGGTTCCAGCCGGGCAACGGGGTGCACAGCGTGCACATGAACCAGGGCAACAGCGAGGAGTACCGCGACGACAACGGCGTGTGGCAGGACGGCGGGCTGCTGCTGCACTTCGCCGGCGAGGACCGCTGGGTGGCCATCTTCCTCGCGTTCCAGAGCCAGGCGTGGCGCACCGACGACGAGACCGGGCACCCCCTCGAAGGAGCGGGCGCGCGATCGGAGGCGGAGGAGAGCCCGGCGGAAGGATCGACGATCGTCTCCTGACCTCTCCGGCCGCTGCTGGTCCGAACGGCGCGAGCCCGCCGGGAGCACCGCGAGTGCTGTTCCCGGCGGGCTCGCTGCTGCCCGGGCGGGTGCTGCGGTCCGGGGCGCGGCAGCGGCACCGGAGCACCCGCCCCCGCGGGCCACCGCCGGCGGGGACGCGCCCCCGCGCGGTTGTCCGCTCGGCAACCGCGCTTGCCGCTGAGCGCCCGTGCGACTAGAACTGCCGCTCGCGGGCGCCGCGTGGCGCCGCGGCAGCGGAGCGGAGGGATGTCGATGCGGGTGGCGTGGGCCCAGACCAACTGCGTGCTCGGTGATGTGCAGGCCAACCTCGACGAGGCGCACCGGATGGTGCGGAGGGCGGCGGCCGAGGACGCCGACCTGGTGGTGTTCCCCGAGCTGAGCCTGCACGGTTACGCCCTCGGGCGCGTGCCCGGTGATCGCTCGGTGGACATGGCCGACGAGCGGCTCGCGGACCTCTCCCGGTACGGCCCGGACGTGCTCCTCGGTGCCCACGAGAGCGGTGGTGTGCGGAGGTTCAACGCGGCGGGCTACTTCACCGGCGGCGCGCTGCTGCACAACCACCGCAAGCTGTACCTGGTCAACTACCTCGACTGGGAGGAGCGCAAGCACGCCGCCCCGGGGCGGAGCCTGCGGGCCTACGACACCCCGCACGGCCGCATGGCCACGTTGATCTGCAACGACGCCTGGCAACCCCCGCTGCCGTGGTTGGCCGCGCAGGACGGTGCCGAGGTGCTGCTGGTCCCGACGAACAGCGCCACCCCCCTGGCGTCGCCCGGCGCGGAGGTCGAGGACGGCGCCGTCGACACGGTGGCGTACTGGCGGGAGCTCGTGCTGTTCATCGCGCGGATGCAGCAGTGCTGGGTGGTCTTCGTCAATCGGGTGGGCGAGGAGAACGGCGTGTCGTTCTGGGGCGGTTCCCGCGTGGTCGCGCCGTGGGGAGAGGTGGTGGCCGAGGCGCCCCTGCGCGAACCTGATCTGACCACAGTGGACATCGACGTTGCCCGGGCGCGCCGCTGCCGGCGCGAGCTGCCCCTGCTGCAGGAAGCGCGGTGCGAACTCGTCGCGCGGGAGGCCCGGCGGCTGGCCGACGAGGGCGCCGAGTGATCCGTGTTGCTGGCTCGGCAACGAGCGTTGCGCGGCGGTGCCGGCGAGGTCAGTGTGGGAGGCGTGTTCGACCTGCATGTGCACGCAGCCCCGGACGTGACCGAGCGGCGCGCCGATGACCGGCAGACGGTGGCTTCCTACGCCGCGGCGGGTTTCGACGGTTGTGTCCTAAAAGGACACTACGAGTCGACGGTCGGTCGCGCCGCGGCTGCGGGAAGCGGGCAGCCGCTGCGGGTGTACGGCGGTGTGGCCCTGAACCAGCACGTGGGCGGGATCAACCCCACCGCCGTGGCGGCGTGCCTGAGCGCCGGCGGGCGAGTGGTGTGGATGCCCACGGCCGATGCGCACACGCAGCGCACCGCGGAGTTGCCGCGGCTGTGCTGCTCGGTGCCGGACCTGCCGACGCGCACGTACGCGATCCCACCGGTGGACTGGTCGGTCGCCGAGGACGTGCGCGCGATCTGCCGGTTCGTCGCCGACGCCGACGCCGTGCTCGCCACCGGGCACATCAGCACCCCGGAAGTGCGGTGGTTGCTGGACGCGGCGGGTGAGAGCGGCGTGCGCCGGCTGCTGCTCACCCACCCCTCCTACACCGTTCCGGCCATGAGCGCGGCCGAGGCGGCCGAGTTCGCCGACCGGGGCGGATTCGTCGAGATCACCACGTTCCAACTGTTGCACCAACCGGGATGCACTCCCGAAGGGCTGGCCGCGTTCGCCGACGCGGTCGGCCTCGAGCGCGTGGTCCTCTCCTCGGACGCGGGGCAGCCGGACTCACCGGAGCCGCCCGAGGCGCTGACCGCGCTCGTCGACGTGCTGGCCCGTCAGGGGCTCGACAGGGGGCAGTTGCTCGCGTGCGCCGGTGACGCGCCCGCGTCCCTCGTCGAGCCGGTGTGACCCCCGTTCCACCACCAGGAGAACCATGGAGAAGGGGACAGGTGCGTCCTCGTTCGCGGACCGGTTGCGCCGCGCGGTCCGCGGCACCGTCGCGTTCGACGCGGCCACGCGGGCGCTGTACACGACCGACGCCTCCAACTACCGCAGCGCTCCGGACGCCGTGGTGCTCCCCCGCGACACCGAGGACGTGGTCGCGGCCGTGGCCGCCTGCCACGAGTTCGGCGTGCCGATCGTCGCCCGCGGCGGTGGCACGAGCGTCGCGGGAAATTCCTTCGGCGGCGGCGTGCTGATCGACACCTCGCGGCACCTCACGGCGATCGGCGAGGTCGATCCGCGCACCCGCACGGTGCGGGTCGAGCCCGGCGCCGTCCTCGACGACGTGCGGGCCGCCGCCCGCGCGCACGGTCTGACCTTCGGGCCCGACCCCTCCACGCACGACCGGTGCACGATCGGCGGGATGATCGGCAACAACGCCTGCGGGTCGCACTCGGTCGCCTGGGGCACCACCGCCGACAACGTCGAGTCGCTCGAGGTGCTGCTGCCGGACGGCACGCGCATGACGCTCGGGCCGGCCTCGGCCGAGCGGATCGAGGAGCTCGCGGGCCGCCCGGACCGCGCGGGGCAGGTGTACGCGCGACTGCGGGACCTGGCGGACCGGAACCTGGCGCGACTGCGCACCGAACTGCCCGCGCTGTCCCGCCGGGTCTCCGGTTACGCGCTGGACCAGCTGCTACCGGAGAACCGCTGCAACGCCGCCCGCGCGCTGACCGGCAGCGAGGGCAGCTGCGTGCTGGTCCTCGGGGCCACCCTGCGGCTCGTGCCGGAACCGGACGCGCGCGTGCTCGCGGTGATCGGTTACCCCGACGCGCCCGCCGCGGGCGACGCGGTGCCCGAGCTGCTGCGGCACCGCCCGTTGGCGGTGGAGGGCATCGACCAGCACTTGGTGCAGGCCTGGCGCGCCGCGCACGGGGAACCCGTGCCGCTGCCCGAGGGCCGCGCCTGGCTGTTCGTCGAGCTGGCCGGCGGGGATCCCGGCGAAGCCGAGGCCGCCGGCCGTGCGGTGCTGGATGCGCTGGGCGAGCCCGAACGCGCCCGCCTGGTCACCGACCCGGCCGAGCAGCGCGGTCTGTGGCGCATCAGGGAGGAGGGCGCGGGGATCGCGACCCGCCTGCCGGACGGTTCGGAGGCCTGGCCCGGTCTGGAGGACGCCGCGGTGCCTCCCCGCAACCTCGGCGGCTACCTCCGCGCCTTCGACGAGCTGATGAGCTCCTACGGCTACCGGGGCGTGGTCTACGGGCACTTCGGCGAGGGGTGCCTGCACGTGCGCATCGGCTTCGACCTGCTCACCGACAGCGGTGCTGAGCGCTTCCGGGCGTTCATGAGCGACGCCGCCGACCTCGTCGCCTCCCACGGCGGATCGTTGTCCGGTGAGCACGGTGACGGCCGGTCCCGCTCCGAACTGCTCCCCCGCATGTACCCGCGGGAGCTGATCGAGGCCTTCGCCGAGTTCAAGGCGATCTTCGACCCGGCCGGGTTGATGAACCCCGGTGTGCTCGTGCGACCGGCGGCGCTCGACGAGGACCTGCGGCCGCCGACGACGCTGCGCGGCGGCAGCGGCGGCGTGCTGTTCTCCTACCCGCACGACGACGGCGATTTCACCCGCGCCGTGCGCCGGTGCGTCGGCGTCGGGAAGTGCCGGCGCGACGACGGCCCCGGCGTGATGTGCCCGAGCTTCCAGGTCACCGGGGAGGAGCGGCATTCCACCCGCGGGCGCGCGCACCTGCTGTCGGAGATGCTCACCGGCGAGCTCGTCACCGACGGGTGGCGCAGCCAGGAGGTGCGCGAGGCGCTGGACCTGTGCCTGTCGTGCAAGGGCTGCCGGACCGATTGCCCGACCGGTGTGGACATGGCCACGTACAAGGCGGAGTTCCTGCAGCACCACTACGCCCGCCGCCTCCGGCCGGCCGCGCACTACTCGATGGGCTGGCTGCCGCTGTGGTCGCGCCTCGCGCGGGCGGCGCCGCGGGTGGTCAACGCGGCCACCGGGAACCCGGCTCTGGCTCGAGCGCTCAAGCGCGCCGGCGGCATCGCACCGCAGCGGGACATCCCCGCTTTCGCCGAGCGGAGCTTCACCGCCTGGTTCGCCCGCCGCGCCGGTGCCGGCGGGGCCGAGCGACCTCCCGTGGTGCTCTGGCCCGACACGTTCAACAACTTCTTCACCCCGGAGGTCGGGCGAGCGGCCGTGGCCGTGCTCGAGGACGCGGGCTTTCGCGTGCTGCTGCCGCGCGGCCCGGTCTGCTGCGGGCTGACCTGGGTTTCGACGGGGCAGCTCCACCTCGCCCGGAAGGTCATGCGGCGGGCCGTGGCGGCGCTCGCGCCCCTGCAGGGCCTGCCGATCGTGGGGCTGGAACCGAGCTGCACGGCAGCGCTGCGCACCGATCTCGTCGAGCTCTTCGGCGGCGAGCAGGCCGCGGGGATCGCCCGCCGCGTTCACACGTTGGCGGAGTTCCTCGACGCGGCCGCGCCCGACTGGTCCCCGCCGGGCGTGCACCGCTCGGCGATCACGCAGGTGCACTGCCACCAGCACGCGGTGCTCGGGTTCGACTCCGAGCGGTCGCTGATGCGGCGCGCCGGTATCGGCGAGGAGAGGCTGGAATCGGGCTGCTGCGGGCTGGCCGGGAACTTCGGCTTCGAACGCGGCCACTACGAGGTTTCGCAGGCGTGCGCGGAGCGGGCGCTGCTGCCCGCGGTGCGCGAAGCCTCGCCCGAGGTGCTCGTCCTGGCCGACGGCTTCTCCTGCCGCACGCAGATCGGCCAGGGGACGCGGCGGCGCGCGTCGCACCTGGTCGAGGTGCTGTCCGCGGGCTTGGCGCGCGGCGACGGCGGCGCGGAGGCGTGATCGAGATGTTGCTGTACCGGCAACCACCGTTGTCCCCCGCGCCGGCGAGCGCCACGATTTCCGCCATGGCAGCGGAGGCGACGTCCAGTGTTCACCGCGCGGTGGCGATCCTGTCCGTCCTCGGATCGGCGGAGGCCACCGAGCGCGGTGGGTTCGGCGTGGTGGAGATCGCGCGCCGGGTGGGCAGGGAGAAGACGCAGATCTCCCGCGCCCTGCGCGAGCTCGAGGACAGCGGCATGGTCGAGCGCGACCCCGAGACCATGGGCTACCGGCTCGGTTGGCGGCTGTTCAGCATGGCCGTCAACGTCGGGCGGCAGCGCCTGCTGGCGGAGGCACCGCGAGTGCTGCGCCGGCTGGTCGCGGCCAGCAAGGAGCGCGCGCACCTGACGGTGCTCGACGGCGACGGCGCGCTGACGCTGTTGTCGGAAAGCCCCGCGCGGGCCGTGCAGACCGCGGGCTGGGTGGGCCGCGTGACCCCGCTGCACATCACCTCCTCCGGTCGCGCCCTGCTGTTCGACCACGGTGACGACGAGGTCGAACTGCTCCTCGCGGAGGCCTCGTTCGACGGTGCGGGGCCCGGCGCTCCGCGCGACGTCGCCGAACTGCTGGAGCGGCTGAACCGGGCCCGGGCGCGCGGGTACGCCCTCGTGGACGAGGAGTTCGAGGAAGGGCTCGTCGCCGCGGCCGCGCCGATCCGCGATTTCCGCGGGCGGGTGATCGCCGCGCTCAACATCTCCGCACCCAAGTTCCGACTGCGGCGGGAACTGGACAAGGCGGGCCGGATCGTGTGCGCCGCCGCCGGCCAGGTCTCCAAGGCGATGGCGGGCGAGGAACCGCTGCCGTCGGTGCCGAACGAGCCGGCCGAACCAGGTCGGCCCTGACACAGTTGCAACTCACCAGGAGGAATCGTGCGCTCACGCGCTCTGCCGTTCTTCAGCAGCGGTCTGCGGCTCGACGCCGACCTGCACCTGCCCGACGACGACGGGGCCGGCGCCCCGTACCCGGTGGTGATCCCCTCCTCCGGTTATCAGGGGCTCAAGGTCATCCACCCCGAGCGCTTCGCCCGCGCGCTGGCACCGCGCGGCTACGCGGTGCTGGCCTTCGACTACCGCGGTTTCGGTCTCAGCGAGGGCGAACGCGGCCGGCTCGTCCCGCAGGAGTGGGTGGAGGACCTCCGCGCCGCGGTGGACCGCGTCTCGGCCCTGCCGGAGATCGATGCCGACCGGGTCGGCCTGCTGGGCTGGGGCATGGGCGGCGGCGTCGTGGTGGCCGAGGCCGCCGAGGACCCCCGCATCGGGGCGGTGGTGTGCGCCAACGGCATCGGTGACGGCAACCGGTCGACCAGGGCGATGCACGACGACGACAGCTGGCGGCGCCTGCTGCAGCGCGTGGTCGCCGACCGCGCCCGGCGGACGGAACTGGGCCGGTCCGAAGTGGCCTCGCCGTGGGACATCGTGCGGTTGGACCTGGACACCGCCACCGACGGCTACGTGGGCGACGAGCTGTACCGCGCCCCCGGGTTCGGCTCCGGCGTGACGCTGGAATCCGCCGAGATGCTGCTGCGCTTCCGGCCCGAGGCGGTCGCCGACCAGCTCGCACCCCGTCCCCTGCTCATCGTGCACGGCGGCGAGAACGAGCTGCACAAGCCCGCCGAGGCGCATTCGCTGTACGCGCGCGCCGCCGAACCGAAGCGCCTGGAGATCCTCGAAGGTCGGGGTCACACGGAGTGGATGTTCGACGAGCACCCGGCTTTCCACGACCTGGTCGGCATGGTCGACTCCTTCCTCGCCGAACCGCTCGGTTCCGTCGGTGCCGGACGAGCCCCGATGACCGTTCAGCCGTGAGGTGAGGCGCGATGCAGTTCCTCGAATACCTCGCCGGGAATTGGCCGGAGGTGGCGGCGGCCACGCTCGACCACGCGGTGCTCGTGCTGCAGGGACTCGGCCTGGCGGTGCTGATCGGCGTTCCGCTGGCCGTCGCCACCTACCGCGCGGACCGGGCGCGGACCCTCGTCCTGGGGTTCACGTCCACGTTGCTGACCATTCCCTCCTACGCCCTGTTCGGGCTGCTCATCGCACCGCTCGGACTGGGCAGCGGCCCGTCGGTGGCCGCGTTGACCATGTACGCGCTGCTGCCGGTGATGCGCAACGCGGTGGTGGGGCTGCGGGAGGTCGACCCCGCGGTCGTCGAATCGGCCAAGGGGATGGGCATGAACCGGCTGCGCCGGCTCGTCTCGGTCGAGTTCCCGCTGGCCTGGCCCGTCGTGATCACGGGCCTGCGGGTGGCCGCGCAGTTGCTGCTGGGGATCGCGGCGATCGCCGCCGCGGTCAACGGCCCCGGACTGGGCAACCTCATCCTCGACGGGTTGGCCAAGGCCGGCACGCCGTTCGCGATCTACCTGACGTTGGAGGGCATCGCCGGGATCGTCCTGCTCGCCGTGCTCTTCGACGCCCTGTTCGCCCTGTTGAACCGACTCACCACACCCCCTCGGTGACCGCCGGAGGCAACACATGACCCACACGACGCGCGCGAGCGGCGGCGAGCGGACCATGATCCGCCTGGAAGGCCTGACCAAGTCGTACCCCGGTCAGTCCGCGGCCGCGGTCGCGCACCTCGACCTGGACGTCCCCGCGGGGAGGATCGTGGTGTTCGTCGGGCCGTCGGGCTGCGGCAAGACCACCACGATGAAGCTGATCAACAGGCTGATCGAACCCACCTCGGGACGCATCCACCTGGACGGAACCGATGTCACCGAGGTGAATCCGGCCAAACTGCGCCGCACGATCGGCTACAGCATCCAGCAGACGGGGCTGTTCCCGCACCGCACGGTCGGCGACAACATCGCCACGGTGCCCAGGATGCTCGGCTGGCGCGCCGAGCGCGTCCGCGCACGCGTGGACGAACTGCTCGAACTGGTCGGCCTGGACCCGTCCCGCCACCGCGGTCGCTACCCCAAGCAGCTCTCCGGCGGGCAGCAGCAGCGCGTCGGCGTCGCGCGGGCCCTCGGCGGAGATCCGGCGGTGATGCTCATGGACGAACCGTTCGGCGCGATCGACCCGCTCAACCGCGAAGCGCTGCAGAACGAATTCCTGCGCATCCAGTCCGAACTGCGCAAGACGATCGTGTTCGTCACCCACGACATCGACGAGGCGATCAAGATGGGCGACCGCATCGCCATCTTCCGCGAGGGCGGCACCGTCGCGCAGTACGACACCCCGGAGAACATCCTCGCCGAACCCGCCGACGCGTTCGTCGCCGACTTCCTCGGCGCGGGCGCGGCCGTCAAACGGCTCTCGCTGACCCCCCTCGGATCCGTGCCGGTGCCGCGGTGGCCGGCGGTGCGGGAGGACATGAGCGGCGACGAGCAGGCCGCCCTGCTCCGGCAGCGCGACGAGGAGTTCCTGCCGGTGCTCGATTCGCACGGCCGCCCGACCGGTTGGCTGCCGCGCGCGGCGGGCGCGGACGACGCGGAGATCCCGCTGCTCTCCCCGCTCGGCCCGGCCGACACGCTGTTCCGAGCGCTCGACGCGATGCTGGCGAACAACTCCTCGGCGACGGTCGTCGTCGACGAGCGCGGTGCCTACCGCGGAGTGCTGGAGCTGGACTCGCTCCGCGAGCTGATGCACACCCGCGGCACCGGCGCGGCGAACACCCCGGACGAGTTGCAGGAGGTGTAGCGCGATGGCCGTTCTCACCCGCGACCCCACCGGCCGGCTCGCCCGCGGTGCACCGGCCGGGCTCGTGGCGGCGGGGCGCTACGCGGCGAGGCCGGTGGTCCTGGCAGCGGTGTTGACCGCGCTGTACGTCCACGTCTCGGCCCAGCCGCTGGACCTCATCGAGGCGCGCAGCCTCAACCCCGACTACATCCTCAGCAGGGTCGTCCAGCACCTGCTGCTGAGCGCCGCGGCGGCGAGCCTGATCCTCGTGATCGCGATCCCCGCCGGCGTGCTGCTCACGCGGTCCTGGAGCAGGTCGCTGGCCGCCCCGCTGCTGACCGTGGCCAACCTCGGCCAGGCGGTTCCCTCCATCGGACTGGTCGTGCTGCTCGCGGTGACCTTCCTCAGCCTGGGGGTCAACGAGATCGCGATCATCGCCTTCGTCGTCTACGGCATCCTCCCGGTGCTGCGCAACACGCTCGCCGGGTTGCAGCAGGTCGACTCCGCGGTGATCGAGTCGGCCCGCGGGATGGGCATGACGCGCACGGCGGTGCTGTGGAAGATCGAACTGCCGCTGGCCGTGCCCGTGATGCTGGCCGGCATCCGCACCGCCCTGGTCATCACCGTGGGAACGGTGGCGCTGGCGACGTTCGTCGGCGCCGGCGGGCTCGGCGACATCATCTCCAACGGCATCAACTCGAACCGGAACCTGGTGCTGGTCACCGGCAGCGCTCTGGTCGCTGTGCTGGCGCTGCTGATCGACTGGCTCGCCGGGATCGCCGAGGAGTTCCTGCACCCGCGGGGGATTCGGAGCGGCGATCATGACTAGCCGCGGATCAGGGAGGTTTCCCGTGCTGCGACCACCGCACCACCGACGGCTCCGCGCCGCGGGCGCGCTGCTGGGCCTCGTCGCCGTGCTCGTCAGCGGCTGCGCCGGCGTGAGCGGCGAGGGGAACGGCACCTCCACCGGAGCGGACCTGCGGGGAGGATCCATCGCGCGCGAGTACGACCTGCGCGGTGCTGAGTTCACGGTGGGTTCCAAGGAGTTCACCGAGCAGACCATCCTCGGGGAGATCATGAGCAACGCCCTGCGGGCGGCCGGTGCGCGCACGCAGGACCAGACCGGCCTGTCCGGATCGACGATCACCCGGCAGGCGCTGACCAACCGCGAGATCGACATGTACTGGGAGTACAGCGGCACCGCGTGGTCGCTGTACCTCGGCCACGACGACCCCGTCCCCGGCGAGCGCGCCCAGTACGAGGCCGTCAAGCGCGAGGACGAGCAGCGCAACGGCATCGCCTGGTTGGGGCCGGCGCGCTTCGGCAACAAGTACGCGATCGCTCGAGCCGCCGACGCGAGCGGTCCGGCCGGCCGCGTGGACGACCTCGAGCAGCTCGCCCGCTTGGCCGAGCGCCGTCCGGAGGAGGCCAGCATCTGCGGCGCGGCCGAGTTCCTGGACCGCGAGTTCGGGCCGATGCAGCAGACGTACGACTTCCGGATCCCTTCCAAGCACACCTACCAGAACGACTTCGCGCTGAACTTCGTCAACGCGGCCAAGGGCAGTCCGTGCAACTTCGCCGAGGTGTTCACCACCGACGCCCGGTTGAAGTCGCTGAACCTTGAGGTGCTCGAGGACCCGCGGACGCACTTCGACACGCAGCTGGCCGCGCTGACCGTCCGGGAGGAAACGGTGCGGGAGCACCCGCAGATCCGCGAGCTCGCGCGGCGCATCGGCCAGGACCTGACCATGGACACCATGATCGAGCTCAACGGGATGGTGGACATGCGGGGCGCCACTCCGGAGGAGGCCGCGCTGCACTTCCTGCGCGAGCACGGCTACATCGGCGGTGATCGGCGATGACCGGGACGAACCCGGCGGCGGCGTTCGCCTGCGAGCTGCGCTTCGCCGACCTTCCCCCCGAGGTCGTCGAACGGGCGCGGTGGTGCTTGCTCGACTTGCTCGGCGTGGCCGCGGCGGGGGCGCGCACGCCGATGGCGCGGATCGCCCTGGAACACGCCGCCGCGGAGATGCCCGCTGGTGCGAGGTGGGCCGAGCTGTGGTTCGACGGTCGGCTGTCCTCCCCGGCGGGCGCGGCGTTCGCCAACGCCGCCGTGCTGGACAGCTTCGACGGGCACGACGGGCACGCGCTGACCAAGGGCCACGCGGGTGCGGCGGTGCTGCCCGCCGTGCTCGCCAGCACCGGTGCGCGCTCCGGGCGGGAGCTGATCACGGCTCTGGTCGTGGGCTACGAGATCGCCACCCGCGCCGGGATCGCGCTGCACGCGGCCACTTCCGAGTACCACGCCTCGGGCGGCTGGAACGCCCTCGGGTGCGCGGCCGTGGCAGCGCGCTCGCTCGGGATCGGTCCGGAGGAGAGCGGGCACGCCCTCGGCATCGCCGAGTACCACGCTCCCCGCAGTCCGATGATGCGCTGCGTCGACCGCCCCGCGATGGTCAAGGACGGTTCGGCGTGGGGCGCGCACGCGGGTGTGCACGCGGCGGTTCTGGCTGCCCGGGGGTTCACGGGTGCGCCCGCGGGCCTCGTCGAGCACTCGGAGCTCTGGGGCGACCTCGGGGTGCGGTGGCGCATCCGGGAGCAGTACTTCAAACCCTACCCGGTGTGCCGGTGGGCGCATCCTGCCATCGAGGCGGTGCTCGGCCCGATGCGAGCGTCCGACGTCGGGTGCCGGGAGATCGCGCGGATCGACGTGCGCACCTTCGCGGCCGCTGCCCGGCTGGCCGCCCGGGAACCGGCGAGCACCGAGCAGGCGCAGTACAGCCTGCCGTTCGCCGTGGCCGCCGCGGCGGTGCACGGGCGGGTCGGCGCCGAACTGCTGGCGGCGCCGAGCGGGGCGGGGGCGGAGTTGCGGAGGCTGAGCCGGTCGCTGCGCGTGCAGGTCGCGCCCGAGTTCGAGCGGGTCTTCCCGGAGCAGCGCTGGGCCGAGGCGACGCTGGTGCTCCGCGACGGCCGCAGTCTCCGGTCCGGAGCGGTCTCGGCGCCGGGCGGTCCCGAATCACCGATGACGGGGCGGGAGATCACCGGCAAGTTCCGGAACCTGGCCGCACCCGTGCTGGGACGTGAGCGTGCGGAGCGGATCGCAACGCTCTCCGGCGAGATGGGCCGGCTGCCGGACGTGCCGGAGCGCTACGACGCGCTCCTCGCCGAGATCACCGGCCCGCTGTGAGGTAGTTCCCGGGGCTGCGGGCGCCCGGTGCGTGCTGCGGCTCGCGCTTCGCGAGCGCGCTCGGCCTGTCGGAGCACCGCCGACAACCCCGAGCGCGGGAACGTGCGACCGCAGTCGCGCTCACGCGTGGTGGTCGACGATGTCGTACTCCTCCCACCGCAACTCCTCCATCCACTGTGGTTCGCCGGAAGCGCTTCACACCGCGGCCGGGCGCACGGGGAGTTCGAAGTGGACGGACGGGCTGTGCCGGCCGTCCTGCCGCCCGTCGTGGATCTCCGTGGCCAGGCTGCGCCAGAACGGTTCCGCCCCGTCCACGGCCGGGTTCGTGTGCAGGTAGAGCGTGGTGTACTCGGGGGCCGCGGCGACGAATTCGCAGGCGAGGCCGACGAGCGCGCGGGCCAGGCCGTTCCTGCGGTGCTCGGGGCGGACGTAGGTGCGGAAGATCTGCGCCGTCTCCGCGGTGCCGTAGCGCTGGGCGATCCACTGTGGATGCGGTGGGCTCTTCGGCCCGTCCGAGCGCACGGATGCGGTTCCGACGACCTCGTCTTCCAGCGCGGCCACGAACAGGGCGTGGCCGGGCGTGCGGAAGTAGGTGTCCTCGAGGTGGATCACGTCGGCGTGCCAGCTGGGGACGTAACCGTGGCCGAGCACGTGGTAGAAGGTGTCGAGCATGAGCGTGCGCGCTCCCTCGACGTCGTGCAGGCGTGCGCGCCGCACGGTGTAGTCGCCGAGCGCTCGATCGCTTCCCCCGGGCATGTCCTGGCTCCTCGAACGTCCGTTCCGATCCACGTGTCCGAGACTAATGCAACACGCTTGCAACAGCAAAATCGATGCTGAAAGCGCGGGATTCCGCGGGGAACAGCTGCTCATGCCGGGTTCGGCGGTGCGCGGGCGCTCCGGTGGCACCGGCGGGGAACCGCTCGGGGCGGCTTGACATCCGGTGGGGCGGCTGCGTACTTCTGGATCACGTACTGCGACGGCGACCAGGAAGCCGGTGCGAATCCGGCACGGTCCCGCCACTGTGAGTGGGGAGCTTCCCTCCACCCGCGGCCACTGCCGGAGAGCCCGGTGGGAAGGCCGGAGGGGCGGCGAGAATCCACGAGTCAGGACACTGACGCCGTCGCGCCGACTCGAAGCGGGGTCGCGGAGCCCCGAAGGAGGTACACAGGTGCGTCACGACACGTGCACCGCACGGCCGTCCCCGAACGACCCGCGTGCGGCGGTGGACCCGCAGGGCGCGTGAAAAGCCCCGGCACCGCTGGCAACCCCTCAACTCACGTGGATCGTACGGAGACGACTGTGCTTTCGACCGCTTCGGCCCCGGCCGGACGCAACGGAACCTCGCCGGACCTGCTGGCGCAGCGCGCGCTGGGCGGGCAGTTCGCGCGGGACCGCGACGACCTCCCGCAGTCCTTCAGCGCCTCGGTCGCGTTCCTGACCGTGCAGGGCTCGCAGCACTCCGGCAGGAGGAGCAGCTACGTCAACACGGTGCTCAGCATCCGCGTGCACGATGCCGTGGGCTCGTGCGCCGTGGAACCCGGTGAGCTCGGGGAGCGGGAGGTGCAGGAGATCGTCGGCTGCCGCGTCGACGCCCTGCTGTCCCACCCCGAACCCGCCGTGCGGGTGGCCGCGCTCGACGCGTACCTCACCTGCGTGCGACCGCACATCAGCGACCCGCGGAGGAGGACGGTGCGGCTGCCCCCGGGAGGTTCGCTGGAGAAGTCCACCGCCCGGGCCCGGGCGGTCGCGGAGCTCGTGCACGTGCCCGCGGGCGGGCGCGTCGCCGTGATCGGCGTGGTCAACTCGCTGCTGTCGGCGCTGCGCGAGCGCGGTGTCGACTACGTCGCCTGCGACCTCAGGGGCGGGCGAACCGAGTGGGACGAACCGGTGCTGCAGTGCCACCGGCAGGCGATCGGCCGAGCCCGGGCGGTCCTCGCCTCCGGGATGGTGCTCGGCAACGACACCTTCAACGAGATCGCCGGGCTGTGCCGCGACCGCGGTCTCGCCCTGACGATGTTCGCGCAGACCGGCAGCGCGGTCGCGCGGGAACTGCTCGGTTCCGGCGTCGACGCCCTGTCGGCGGAGCCGTACCCCTTCTTCTGGCTCACCGGCGATGCCACCGAGATCCACCTCTACTCGGCCGCGGGCGGTGGTCGGCCGTGACGCTGACGCACGCGGGCGCGAAGACCGGCGGCGCCAAGTGCCTCTCCCTGCTGGACCTGATCGGGAACACCCCCGCGGTGCGTGTGGACACTCCGCTGCCGCGCCGGCACCCGGGGTTCTGGGCCAAGTTGGAAGGACTCGCTCCCGGGACCATGAAGGCCCGAGCGGCGTTGTCGATGCTGGACGGAGCGCGCCACCGGGGCGAGCTGCTGCCCGGAGCACCGGTCGTGGAATCCAGCAGCGGGACCCTGGCCGTGGGACTGGCCTACGTCTGCGCGGCCCTGGGGCACCCGCTGGTCATCGTCGCCGATGACGAGCTCGACGGGATGACGCGCGCGCTGCTGCGGGCGCACGGCGCGCGCGTGGAGGTCGTGCGCCAACCCCACCCGCGGGGTGGCTGGCAGCGGGCGCGGCGCGACCGGGTCCGCGAACTGGTGGACTCGCTTCCCGGCGCGTACTGGCCGGACCAGTACAACAACCCGGACAACCCCGCCGGTTACCGGGGGCTGGGACTGGAGCTCGTGGACCAGTTCGACCGGTTGGACGCCGTGGTGTGCAGCGTCGGCACCGGTGGGCACAGCGCCGGCATCGCCGCGGTGCTGCGCGAGCACCGGCCCGAGGTGCGGATCGTGGGCGTGGACGCGCCGGCCTCGACCGTGTTCGGCCATCCCGCCGGAGAGCGGCTGATGCGGGGCTTGGGCAGCAGCATCCACCCGGGCAGCGTCGACTACCGCGCCTTCGACGAGGTCCACTGGGTGGGCGCGGCGCAGGCCGTCGACACGTGCCGCAGGCTGGCCGGGCACGCCTTCGCCACGGGCGGGTGGAGCACCGGCGCCGCCGCCACGGTCGCGGCCTGGTGCGCGCAGCAGGCCGGCCTGCACGAGGTGGTCGCGGTCTTCCCCGACGGTCCCCACCGCTACTGGGACACGATCTACGACGACGATTTCCGCGAGCGCAACGGATTGGACGGGCACAGCGCCGCGGAGCCGGTCGAGGTCGACGACCCGGCCGCCGCCGCACCGCTGGGGTGGAGCAGGTGCGGCACCATCACCGACCCCTGCCCCCGGCGGAGCTCGGCGCGCGAGCGCTGCGACGTGTGCGAAGAGGACGAGAACTCGTGAGAACAAGCGGATTCCGGATGCTGTCGTGGCCGGCGAGGCTGCTGGTGATCAACCAGTTCGGGATCACCCTGGGCTTCTACATGCTGCTGCCCTTCCTCGCCTCCTACATGACCGACGACCTCGGATACGGTGCCGCGCTGGTCGGTGTGGTGCTGGGGGTGCGGAACCTGAGCCAGCAGGGCATGTTCCTGCTCGGTGGAACCGCTGCTGACCGGTTGGGCTGCCGCCCGATGATCATCGCGGGCTGTGCGCTGCGCGTGCTGTCGTTCGGGTTGTTCGGCGTGCTGACCTCCCTGCCGGGGCTGGTCCTCGCCACGGTGCTCACCGGGCTGGCCGGGGCCCTGTTCAACCCCGCCGTGCGGACCTACCTGATGCACGAGGCCGGCGATCGGCGTGCCGAGGCCTTCGCGGTGTTCAACGTCTTCGGCCACGCCGGGACGTTCGCGGGTCCCCTGCTCGGAGCCGCGCTGCTGGCGACCGATTTCCGCGCCGTCGCACTGCTGGCCTGCGCGGTGTTCGCGGTGCTGACGGTCCTGCAGTGGTTCGTCCTGCCCGCCCGGCCGATCGAAGCGCAGCGCACGAGCGTGCTCGGCAGCTGGCGCGAGGTGGTGGCCAATCGGCGCTTCGTCGCGTTCACCCTGGCGCTGTCGGCCTACTTCGGGCTGTACAACCAGCTCTACCTCGCCCTGCCGCTGGAGGCGCAGCGCGTGTCCGGGTTCGCCGGTGCGACGGCCGGCGTGTTCGCCGTGTCCACGGTGATCGGCGTGTTCGGGCAGGTGCGCATCACCGACTGGTGCCGCCGGAGGTTCAGCCCCGGCAGGTGCGTGGTGCTGGGGCTGGCCGCCATGGGCCTGTCGTTCGTGCCGCTGATGATCAGCAGCCCGCTGCTGCCGACGCAGCAGCCCACCGCACCCGGCCTCACGACGGTGGTGGCGTGCCTGCCACTGCTGCTGACCACGGTCGTGTTCACGGTGGGCATGGCCGTGACCAACCCCTTCGCGATGGAGCTGCTCCCCGTCGTGGGCAGCCAGCGCCTGGCGGGGACCTACTACGGCTTCTACTACCTCGTCTCCAGCCTGATCGCCGCCGGGGTGAGCTGGGTGAGCGGCACGCTGCTGGACGGCGCCCGGGGAACGCACCTCGGATGGGGTCCCTGGGCAGCGCTGCTGCTGGTCGGTCTGGCCGGTTCGGCCGGGGCAGCGCGCATGCACCGCCGGGGACTGCTCACCGCGGACGAGCCCGAGCAGTCCGCCGCACCGACCGGAAGGAGCACGTGATCATGGCCGCGCACGGCAACGGCGGGCCGTGGAACCGACGGCGCCTGCTGACCACGGCGTTGGGGGCCGCCGCGGCAGCCCCGCTCGCCGGCTGCGGCCCCGGCGGTCCGGGCGGGGCGGGGGAGCGCATCCGCGTCGGATTCCCCACGGCCGGGGCGACCGAGTCCCTCGACCCCCACACCAGCTCGATGTTCGTCGACCAGGCCCGCGCGAAGGCCCTGTTCGATCGGCTCGTCGGCTACGACGACGACATGCGCCTCGTGCCGCGGCTCGCCGAGTCGTGGGAGCCGGACGCCACCGGCCGCCGGTGGCGGGTCCGGCTGCGCCGCGCCCGCTTCCACGACGGCCGGCCGGTCACCGCCGCCGATGTGCTCTACAGCTACCGCCGCATCGCCGATCCCGCCACCGCATCACCGGCCCGTTCGGGATTCCGCGGCGTGGATTTCACCGCGAGCCGGGCTTCCTCGCAGCGCGAGCTCGAACTGGTGCTGCACGAACCGAACTTCGAGTTCCCCGTCGCCTGGGGCGGGCCGGCGGCCGAGATCGTGCCGGAGGGGAGCACCGACTTCTCCGCACCGATCGGCTCCGGACCGTTCCGCCTGCGCTCCTTCGAGCCGAACTCCTCGGCGGTGCTCACCGCCTTCAGCGGGCACTGGACGGGCGAACCCGCACCGGCCGAGCTGGAGTTCGTCTCCCTCGACGAGGAGAGCGCCCGCGTCAACGCCCTGCTGTCCGGCCAGATCCACTACGCCCCCGACGTCACCGCGAACTCGGCGACCCTGCTGGAACGGGACCGGCGCACCGGTGTCCTCGCCGCACCCGGTGCCACGATGCAGGCCGTGTCCCTCAAGGTCGACCGACCCCCGTTCTCCGACCGCCGCCTCGTGCGGGCGATCCAGCTGGGCGTGGACCGGCGGCAGCTGGTCGAGACCGTCCTGAGCGGACGGGGCGAGCTGGGCGACGACCTCTTCGGCAGAGGACTGCAGTACTACCCGCAGGGCCTCCGGCAGCGCCACCACGACCCGCAGCGCGCCCGCGCGCTGCTGCGCGCGGCCGGGATGCGGAATCCGGCGTTCCCGCTCGACACGAGCACGGCCGACCCGTACTTCCAGCGCGCGGCGACGCTGATCTCCGAGCAGCTCGGAGGGATCGGCGTCGAGGCCGCGCCCCGGCAGCGGTCCGCGGAGGCGTACTACTCCGAGATCACCGAGCACGGCGTGGCGGCCCACGTCCGCACCGCCGCGCTGCCGATCGTGACCTACCTGGCGGAGCGCGTGCTCAGCGGCGGCACGGAGAGCAGCTACACCGGCTACGCCTCCCCGGAGTTCGACGCGGTGTTCCGGCGCGCGCTGCGCACGGCCGACGAGGCCGAGCGCGCCCGCCTGCTCGACGAAGCGCAGCGGCGGGCCCGCGACGACAGCGGAATGCTGGTCTGGGGGTTCAGCGACTACAACGTCGGCGTCTCCAGCGCGCTGCGCGGGATGCGCGCCGCTCCGCCGAACTCCCTGGACTGGGCGCGCTTCGACCGGGCGCACCTGAGCTGATGCCCGGGTACGTGACCGGGCGCCTGCTCACCGCCGGTGCGCAGACGCTCGCGGTGCTGGTCGTGGTCTTCGCGCTGACCTCCCTGCTGCCCGGGGACACCGCCGCGGTGATCCTCGACGAGCACGCCGACGCGGAGCAGGTGGCCGCGCTGCGCGCACAGCTCGGCCTGGACCGCCCGCCGCCCGTCCGGTTCCTGCACTGGATCGGCGCGCTGCTGCGCGGGGACCTCGGAACGTCGCTGCTGACCGGAACACCGGTGGCTGAGCAGCTCGCCCGCGACGCCGCCACCACCGCGCTGCTGGCGATCCCGGCACTGGTGATCGTGCTTCCGCTCGCGCTGGTGATCGGAGTCCGCAGCGGACTGCGGGAGGGTTCGCGCGCGGACCGCGCGCTGAACTCCGCGACGGTGCTGCTGACCTCCGTGCCGGAGTTCGCGCTCGGGCTCGTGCTGGTCGGGCTGCTGGCGGTCCGGTGGGGATGGTTGCCCGCGACGGCGGCCGGGCTGTCCGGGTGGTCGCTGCTGTCCGATCCGGCCGTGCTGGTGCTGCCGGTGGCGGTCCTGGCGGCCAAGCACCTCTGCGCGCTGTCGCGGCAGGTGCGCATCGGCGTCGCCGAGTGCTCGCGCGCCGAGTACGCGGTCCACGCGCGCCTGCTGGGCCTGCCCGAGCGGAGGGTGGTGCTCGGGCACGTGCTGCCGAACGCGCTCGTCCCCGCGGTCCAGCAGCTCGCCCGCACCGTCGACGGGCTCCTCGGCGGGGTGGTCGTCGTCGAGGCGCTGTTCGCCCTGCCGGGCATGGGGTCCGGATTCCTCGAGGCCGTCCGGGCGCGGGACCTGCCCGCCGTGCAGGGTTACGCCCTGGTCTTCGCCCTGACGACGGTGCTCGTCAACCTGCTCGCCGATCTCGCCGCGCACCGGCTGGTGCCGCAACGGGAGGTGTTGTGACGTGCGGCGCCCACCCAGGCCCGGCATCGCAGGCGTGCTCGGGCGGATCCTGCTGGCGGTGCCGCTCGCCGCGGCCTCCGCGGGGCCGCTGGTGGCCGGGCCCACCGGCTCCGCCGCGCACCCCTTGCTCCCCCCGAGCACCGCTCACCCGCTCGGCACGGATGTTCTCGGGCGCGACGTGCTCGCCCTGGCGCTGACCGGGGGAATCTCCGTGCTGAGCCTCGCCGGGCTGGCCCTGCTGCTGTCCTACGCCGTCGGAGCGCCGCTGGCCCTCGTCGCAGCGGGCTGGGGGAGTCGTTGGCTCGACGAGGCCGTGCTGCGCCTGCTGGACCTGCTGCTCGCGCTGCCCGGGCTCCTGGTTCTGCTGGTGCTGGCCGCGGGTGGGACGAGCGGAGCGGCGGCCGTCGTGGTCGCCGTGGCGGTGCTGCAGCTGCCGGGGGTCGTGCGCTTGGTGCGCAGCGCCGCGCTCGCACCGGGGTGCCGCACCGCCGTGGAGGCCATGAGCATGCAGGGCGAACCGTGGTGGCGGGTCCACATCGGATACGTGGGGCGCTCGGTGCTCGGTCCGGTCGCGGTGGATGCGGGCAGCCGCCTGAGCGCGGTGCTCTACCTGATCGCCTCGGCCAACTTCCTCGGCATCGGGATGACGTCGGCGGCCAGCGACTGGGCGGTGCTCGTCGAGCGCAACCGGGAGGCGCTGTTCCTGCAGCCGCTGGCGGTCGTGGTCCCGGCGGCCCTGCTGGTGTCCCTGTGCACGGGCCTCAACCTCGTCGTCGACCGCGTCCTGGCGAGCAGGGAGGTGGTGACGGCATGAGCGCACCGGTGCTCGCGGCGCGCGACCTCAGCGCCAGCGCCGGGTCGCACCGGCTCCTCGACGGCGTCGACCTCGACGTGCGCGCGGGGCGGGTCCTCGTCGTGCTCGGCGAGTCGGGGAGCGGCAAGACCACGCTCGGCCTCGCCCTGCAGGGGGAGCCGCCGCGCGGTACCGCCCTGGCGGGGAGCGCCCGCCTGCGCGGGACCGAGCTGCTCGGAATCGCCACGTCCGCGCGCCGCGCGGCCCGCGCAGGCGTCCTCGGCTACCTGCCGCAGCACCCCGCCGCCACGCTCAATCCGGCCCGCCGCGTGGGGAAGGTGCTGGCGGAGCTGGCCGCTCTCCGGCACCGGCAGCGCGCGGCGCGGCAGGAGGCGATCCAGCAGGCGCTGCAGGCGGCGCGGTTGCCGGCCGGGGAGCAGGTGCTCCGCCGCTACCCGCACCAGCTCTCCGGGGGGCAGCAGCAGCGGGCGGCGCTCGCCCAGGTGCTGATCACCGATCCCGAGGTCGTCGTCCTCGACGAACCCACCACCGGTCTGGACACGGCGGCGAAGGCGCGCACGGCCGACGCGCTCGCCGCTCTCGCCGCTGGCGGCACGGCACTGGTGGTGCTCACCCACGAGCTGGGCCTCGCGCGGGAACTGGCGCACGAGGTGCTGGTGCTGCAGCGCGGACGCGCGGTCGAGCACGGTCCGGCAGCGCGCCTGCTCCGCGCCCCGGAGCACGAGCACAGCCGTGCTCTGCTGGCCGCGGAACCGCGCTTGCCGGAACCCTCCGCGGCGGGCGCTCCGCGGGAGGTCCCCGCGGCGGACCAGGCGGAGGTGCCGGTGCTCACCGCGGAGGGACTCGGGAAGACGTCGCGAGGCGGGACCCGGGTGCTGGCGGAGGTGGATCTCTCCGTGCAGCGCGGCCGGCACGTCGCGATCGCGGGGCCCTCGGGAGCGGGCAAGAGCACCCTGGGGCGGTGTCTGGCGGGGCTGACCTCCGCGGACGCCGGCCGGCTCCGCCTGCACGGCTCTCCGCTGCCCGCCGCGGCGCGGCGACGCACCGCGGACCAGCGGCGGAGGGTCCAGTACGTGCACCAGGACGCGCGTTCGTCCTTCGACGAGCACCGCCCGGTGCTCGACCAGGTCGCCAGGACGGCGCGTCTGCTGCTGCGGTTCTCCGCGGACGAGTCCCGTCGAGCAGCGCTGGCGATGCTCGCCTCGCTGGGGCTGCACGCGCCCCACGTCGAGCGACGGCCGGACGGGCTGTCCGGCGGGCAGCTGCGGCGCGCGGCCCTGGCCCGGTCGCTGCTGGCCCACCCGGACGTCCTCGTCTGCGACGAGATCACCGCATCGCTCGACGCGGTCACCCGGGCGGAGCTGCTCGACGTCCTCGCGCGGACGGCGGCCTCCACGGGCACGAGCCTGGTCGTGATCAGCCACGACTTCGCGGCGCTGTCGAGCATCGCCGAGGAGGTGCACGTCCTCGAGCACGGCAGGTGCGTCGAGACCGCGGCGACGGGGGCGCTGCTGGCGCGTCCGCGGTCCGCGGCAGCGGTGGAGCTGGTCGCGGCCGCCTCCCGGAACGCGGGAGCCGCCAGGTGAGGACCGCCCGCTCGCAGCGCGGTCCGCGGCGACGAGCTCTCACCGCCTCACCCGCTCCAGAGGGTCGCCTGGGCGTAGATGGTGAATCCCGCGGCGATGAGGATCCACATCGCGAACAGCGGGAGGAAGAAGCGGACCCACTTGTCCCACCGGACTCCGGCCAGGGCGAGCGCGGCCATGAAGTAGCCCGACGTCGGGTAGAGGATGTTGCCGAGCCCGTCGCCGAGCTGGTAGGCGAGCACGGCGGTTTGGCGAGTCACATCGAGCACATCGGACAGCGGCGCCATGATGGGCATGGTGACCAGTGCTTGGCCGCTGCCGGAGGGCACGAGGAAGTTGAACCCGAGTTGCGCGAGGAACATGCCGACGGCCGAGAGGACGCCGGGGAAACCGCCCACCAGCTCGCCCAGGCCGTGCACGAGCGTGTCCATGATCCGGCCTTCTTCGAGCACGACGGCGACGGCGCGGGCCACGCCCACGATCATCGCGCCGACCAGCACCTGGTTGAGGCCCTTGTTGAAGGCCTCGCAGATCTGGGTCGCGGTCAGACCCGCGATCACACCGGCCGCGATGCCGATGATGATGAACAGCCCGGACATCTCGACCATGAACCAGCCCCGGGCGAGCACGCCCCACACGAGCACGCCGAACAGGGCGAGCGCGGCCAGGCCCGCCGCCTTCTGCCGCGGGCTGAAGGTCCGTGCGCTTTCGGTCAGGGAGTGCTGGTAGAGGCGTTGCTTCTCGGTTTCCTCGGCCTCTCCGTGCACCAGGCTCCGCTCGGGGGAGGCCCGGACCTTCGACGCGTAGCGCATGACGTGGGCGATGGCGGTGCCGAGGAGCAGGACCAGGACGATCAGCCGCAGCGGGATGCCGGAGAACACCGGAACACCGGCGATCTTCTGCCCCAGGCCGGTGTTGATCGGGTTCAGCACCCCCGCTGTGAACCCCGCGGAGGTCGCGCACAGCGCCACGGCGGCGGCGGTCATCGAGTCGAACCCCAGCGCGATCATCAGCGGCAGGATGACCGGCACGTACACCAGTGCCAGTTCCTGGGTTCCGATGAGGCTGGCGACGACGGCGAACAGCACCATGAGCACCGGGATGACGAGGACGCGCCGCTCGGCGAAACGGCGGGTCAGCTTGTCCACGGCGGTTTCGATGATCCCGGTTTCGCGGATCACCATGAACATGCCGCCGATGATGAAGGTGAAGAACACGACTTCGGCGGCCGCGATGAATCCGTTGGGGACGGCCGTCATGAACCCGACCAGCCCCACCGGGTCCGACTCGATGAGGCGGAAGGAATCGGGGTCGATGGCGGTCTTCCCGTCGGGACCCGGAACCCGGTCGTAGTGCCCGGCGGGGACGAAGTGGGTGGTGATGGCGGCGAGTGCGCTGAAGGCGAAGAGGATGACGTAGATGTGCGGCATCCGGAACGACTTCTTCGCCTTCCGCGGCGCGGCGGCCGCGGTCTCGCTTCCCTCGTGCACGGCTGTCCCTTCCTTCGGGCAGGGGTCCGGCGACCGACTCGCCTGCAAAGAATCCACGATGCGGAAGGCGGGTTCCGCAGTTCAGACCGAAGTCTGGGCCCGGCCGGTTGCGCAGTCAAGCAGGCATATTCGACAAATATTCATCATTCGCCCCCTGCGGGGCCGCCACCAGGCCTCTCAACAAGTTGTTGAGGACAGATTGGAAGTCGTCCATTCTGCACGGAGCGGCCCTCCCTCGTGGAGCCGTTTCCGTGTACAGGGGACGGTCGCTCCGGTGGCGCCCGGCGCGCGGAACCGCAGTTCATCACGCACCGTGTCCGCCGGTGCGGGTTTCGTCCCGCGCTCGTGCTGCCCTAGCATGTGGATGATCATGAGGGGAGTGCAGCGTGGACCAGACCTTCGAGCAGCTCGCAGGCACCGTCGCGGGCGACATGGCCAGTGCGGGGACCTCGGTGGCGTTGTCCGCGGCGGGGTCGCTCGCGCAGTCGGTGTGGCAGAAATTGCGCTCACGCGGGGTGAGCGACGAGGACGTGCTCGCCGACCCGGACGAGTTGGCCCGGCTGCTGGAGGAATACTCACGGGACGATCCCGAGGGGGCGCGTGAGCTGGTCGAGGCGCACATCGCCGCCAACCCGGCGCGGGGGATGACGCTCTCGCGGGACCGCTCGGTCCCGTTCTTCGACCGCGACGGAGTGCGGGGCGCCGTCGCGGAGACGCCGCTGCACGGGGTGCTGGTGTTCTCCGGGCAGCACGGCATCGGCAAGACCAGCCTGGTGCGGCAGCTCGCCGAGGACCTGCACGGCCGGTTCGGCGACGACGCCTACGTCGACTTCGACGAACACCGCGACGGGGACGCCCTCGCCGTCTCGGCGGTGCAGCGCGAGGTGCTCAGCCAGCTCGGCGTGCAGGTGCTCGAAACAGCCCCGGCCGCGCTGGACCAGCAGTACCGCAGGGTGACGGCGCGCCGCTGCCTGCTGCTGGTGTGCGACAACGTGCTCGGCACCGCCGAGCTCGACGCGGTGCTGCCTGCGGACTCCGGACACACCCTGACCCTGGCCGCGACGCGGTTCCTCGCCGAGGAGTTCCGGCTGCGGTATCCCGCGGAGCGGTGTCGGGAGCTCCTCGGGCTGGAGGAGGAGGGCGCCTGGGAGCTGCTGGCCAGCAAGTGCGGCAGGGAGAAGCTCGAGGCCGAGCCGGCGGCGACCGCGCGGCTGCTCGAGGTGACGGACTACGTGCCGTACGCTGTCGAGCGGGTCGGCACCGTCCTGCAGCGGCGCCGGTACGAACGGCAGCCGGTGGCGGAGCTGCTCGAGGAGCTGTCCGGCAGCGGGGTGCGGCGCGGCGCGGAGCTGGTCCGGTTCTGCCTCGACGCGACTTTCGCGGAACTGCCCGAGGATTTCGTGCGGCAGTGCCGGTTGCTGGCCGAGCATCCGGGTTCCGACTTCACCGTCGACAGCGCCGCGCTCTGGCTCGGCGCCCCGGCCAGGCCGGTGCTGGACCTCGCCCAGGACGCCGGGGTCCTCGCCCCCGGCGCGCCGGGCCGCTACCGCCTGCCGTACCTGACGCGCGTCTACCTGCGGCAGCGCGCGGACCTCGAGGTGGACCGCGAAAGCGCCGTGGCCCGCGTGCTCCGGTACTACGTGGACACCGCTGTGGCCGCCGACCACGCGTTGGAGGACGACCAGCGGCAGCGCGCGTACCGGAAGCCGGAGTGCGCGCCGTGGACGGCGAGCCAGGCTGAAGCCGTCGCGTGGTTGGCGGACGAGCGGCACGTGCTGGCCGAACTCGCTGAGCTGGCCCACGAGCGAGGTCTGCACGAGGACGTGTGCCGGATCAGCGGGGCCTTCGAGCTCGTGCTGCTGCGGCGCGGCCACCACCGCACGTGCGAGCGGGTCACCCGTTGCGGTATCGCCAGCGCGGAGGCGCTCGGCGAACCGGCGTGGCAGGCGCGGGGACACGCGATGCTCGGTCGCATCTCCACCCAGCTGCACGACTTCCCGCGGGCCGAGACCGAACTGAACGAAGCCGCGGGGCTGCTCGCGGGCCTGGGCAGAGGTGATGTCGAGGCCTCGGTGCTGGAGTTCCGCGCGCGCCTGTACGAGGAGTGGGCCGAAGCGGCGGGCCACTACGACTACACCCCGGCGCGGGAGGCCTTCTCGGCCGCGGTGGAACTCGACCGGCGTTGCGGTCCGCCACGCGCGCTCGCGCTGCACCTGCGGATGCTGGCCAACGTCGAGGTGAAGAGCGCTCGGCCCGCCGGGGCGCTGCGGCTGCTGGAACAGGCCGAGGCGGCGCACCGCTTGGAACCGCGGAACCTGTCCCGCGTGCACACCGTGCGGGCGAAGGCCCATGTGGTCCAACAGGACCCGGAACGCGCTCAAGCCGCGGTGCACGAGTCCCGCGCCCTGGTGCCGGACGGTGCCGCCACGTAGTACGAAGCGGAGTGGCAGGACATCGAAGCCAGGATCGCGTGCCTGCGGGGGGACTACGCGCGCGCCCGCTCGCTGTGGGGATCCTTGGCGAAGTGGTACCAGCAGGCCGGGCACGGCAAGGCCGAGGTGTACCTCAGGGAGTTGAACCGGTTTCCGCGGGAGCAACCGTGACGTGCAGGACCCGCTCGCCGAGGTGCAGTTCGTCGCGTGCCGGGAGGGTTCCGTCGCGCCGCATCCGCACGTGCACCAGCGAGGCCAGCACCAGCGGGTCCGGAGCAGGGGCCTGCCCGTGCAGTGCCATCGTCACGGTGGGGCCGCCGCGCACCGCCACCAGGCACGTCGTGCCGTCGACGGCGGCAGCGGCCGTGTCGGCGTGCGGCCACCTCGCCAGCGCGGACCGCGCGACGCCGTCGAACTGCTCCGTGCCGCCCGGTTCGAGCCGCAGCAGCAGGACGCTCGCCGACTCCAGGTGCCGCCGGTCGGCGCGGTGGACGTCGGCCACGAGGTGCCGGTGATCGAGGTGCTCGTGCGGGGCCCGTCCCGCGTCGGTCGCGGGATGGCGGGTGAGGGCCGCCCGCGCTGCTGACAGGGTGCCGCCGGCGACGAGCACGGCCGGCGTCGAGTACTCGGGGCCGGGCGGTGGAACAGGGGGAAAGACCGGGTCCGCGGCGGGTTCCGGCAGCTCCAGCGTGCGGTAGAGGGCCTTCCTGATCCGCGGTGCGGACTCCCCGGAGTGCGCAACCGCGCTGCTCGCGATCGCCTCGTGCTCTCCGGGTGCGTGCTCGCGCACCGCCTGGTCGACCTGTTCCCGCAGGGGTGCGTGGAAGTCCAAGGACGGTGTTTTCGCGGCGAGCGCCGCCAGCGGAGTACCGGGCACTGTGGACGCGCTCGGCGTGCCCGCCAGCAGGAGGGGTTTGTCCGCGGCAGCGGCGTACAGCGCCACCGAGCCCTCGTCGGAGATGACGCACGCGGCAGCTGTGACGGCCGCCCGCCAGCCCTCCTGCGGCGGGAGCAACCGCAGGCCGCACGCACGTGCGCGCGCCAGCCACGTGCGGATCTGCCAAGGACTGTGGGCCGACCACACCCCGAGGTGCAGGACGAGCGCCACGCGGTACTCGTCGAGCGGCAACTCCTCCAGCAACCGCTCGGCCAGCCACGGGGCGGTGCCGAACAGGGAATGACTTCCCCACGTGGAGGCCAGGACCACCAGTCGCGCCCCGCTCGCCCCGAGCGCGGAGCGGTATTCCTCGGCGAGGTGCCGGCTCTCCAGCAACCGGTCCACGCAGGGGTCGCCGAGCACCGCGGAGTGCTCGGCCGCCGCTGGGCACGCCGCTGCGAGTTCGCGCCGCTGCTGACCGTGCGACAGGGCGATCAGCGACGGAAGCACCTCTCCCCGGTGCACCAGCCGGTGCGGATTCATTCCCGCTACCGTTTCCGAGCCGGGATAGTATTTCTGGAATCCGAGTCCGTGCGGAAACAGCAGCACCGGCGCTCGCACGTGTTCGATCCGGTCGTTTTCGCTGGCGGTGAGAACGAGGTCGAAGCACTCCTCGAGCACCTGATTCCACGGCAGGAGGTCCACCTCCAGTGATTCCAGCAGTTCGCGGGTCCCGGTGCTGAAGTGCGCGGGGTTGTCCGGGTCGTCGGTGAAGCGCACCTGCACCCGCGTGTCAGCGCGCAGCAACGTCACCACGTCGAGCAGCCGCGTCAACGCCGCGACCGTGCGCGCTACCACCAGCACGGAACGCTGCGCCGGCAGCGTCTGCCACGCTCGGTGCTCGGTGCTCGGTGCTCGGTGCTCGGTGCTCGGTGCTCGGTGCTCGGTGCTCGGTGCTCGGTGCTCGGTGCTCGGTGCTCGGTGCTCATTTCAATCAATGATACGTCACGGGAATTTTCGGATCCAGCGAATTGGTGGCGCATCCGCGGCTTTTCCGCGCGGTGGCGGTTGTGGACTCTCTGCGCATTCGCCGCGGATTCCGTTTCCGGGGTGGCTGACCGTTCTGGGGCGCACGATTTCTTCCGGTGTTCTGGGAACGGCCGCGGTTCCGGAGTGGCGTGTCCGCGCCGCGCCCGCCGGAGCGGTGTCCTCGGTCGCCGTCACGCCGCCGGGGCGAGGTCGCGGGCGATGCCGTCGAGCAGCATCGCCAAGCCGTGCTCGAAATCCCGCGCGCCGAGCTGCAGGTGCGGGTGGGAGTCCGCCAGCACCGCGGACAGCGCGGGGTGCTCGTCGCACTCGCCGTCCGCGGCGGCGAACCCCGCACTGGCCGCTGTGACCGCGGCGCCGAGCGCGTAGGACTCGACGAGGAGCAGGGCGCGTCCCGCGTTGCTCGTGCTCCACCCGTCGTCGAGCAGGATCTGCAGCAGCGCGTCGAGCCCGGCGATCGACCTCGTGCTGCGCAGGGGGCGGCCCATCACCAGGGAGATGGCGTGCGGGTGCCGCTGGAAGGTCCGGTAGTAGGCGCGGGCGAGCTGGTCCAGTTCGCGCCGCCACGAGGTCGTCTCGTGCGGGAGGTCGGCGAGCAGTCCGTCGATGATGCCCTCGGCGACGGCGTCGAGCAGGTCGTCGAGGTCGCGGAAGTGCTTGTACAGCGATGGGCTGCGCACGCCGAGTCGCTGCGCGACGCTGCGCATCGACAGCGCGCCGGAGCCGTGCTCGTCCAGGAGGTGCACGGCTTCGGTGACCGCCGCGGCGCGGGAGATCAACGGCTGGCGGGGCATTCCTGGGCCACCTCGGGAGGGGTGTCGTCGGGACGCGGACGCCGTCGATCCTAGATCCTGTTCCGCTCCCCTCCGTTGCGAGCGTGTGCAGCGCGGAAGCCTCGCGAGGAGGAGATGTGCGGCACCCCTTCCTTTCCGGGAGCCGGGCGTAGTAGCTTGCGCGGCACCGAAAGCTAATCAGATTAGCTTTCGGGGTGCGCCGGGCGCACGGTTCCGCGGCCCGGTGCCCGATCCCACTGCCGCACGCCACCGCACCTGGAGGAACAGTGGGCGCAGAGCACGCGAACACGATCAGGCACGACCCCGAGGCCGCGACGGCGGACCCAGGAGGGCTGCGCGCCGGCGCGGTCGGTCTCCCGGGGGCTCTCGGCGTCACCCTGTCCAACATGGCGCCGGTCAACGGCGTCTTCCTCACCGCACCCGCCATCGCGGCAGCCATGGGCACCCGAGCCCCGTGGGCCTTCCTGCTCGCCACGCTCGGGATGCTGGCCGCGGCGCTGACGGTCGGTTCCTTCGCGCGCCGCATCGTCTCGCCCGGGTCGTTCGTCGCCTACGCCTACCACTCCTTCGAGGCCGTGCACCCCGGACTCGGCCTCCGGGTGTCCAGCGCGACGTTCTACGCCACGCTGGTGTCCGGACCGCTGACCGTCGGCGCCGTGGCCGTGTTCTCCGGGCAGTGGATCACGGCCTCGCTCGGCCTCGGCGGGCTCTGGTGGGTGGCGGCCTCGCTCTGCGTCGTCGCCTTCGCCACCGCCGTCGTGCTGCGCGGCATCGTCACCTCCAGCGCCGTGTCCCTGGCCCTGGCCGCCGTCCAGATCGCCCTGCTGCTCGGATTCGCCCTCGCGCTGCTGGTCGCCTCCGGCGGCAGCGCCGACGTCCCGCTGCGCTCAGCGGGCGGCGACCCCGGCGGACTGGCCGGACTGACCGGGCTGACCTTCCCGCTCGCGGTCGCGGGCATGATCGGGTGGGACAACGCCGCGACGATGTCCGCGGAGCTGCGGCGCCCCCGCCGCGTCGTTCCCGTCACCGTGGTGGCCGCCATCGCGATCGTCGGCGGGACCTACGCACTGTCCACGTGGGCCGGCCTGGCCGCGTACGCGCACTGGCGGGGCGCGGCAGCCGGAGCCGACCGGTTCGGCGACCCGGCCAACACGGCACCGTTCCTCGAGCTCGCGCAGCACTACCTGCCCGCCGCCTACGCCGTTCTCGCCGTGATCGGCGCCGTCAGTTCCGTGGCCTGCCTGATCGCCGCGCTCATCGGCCTGTCCCGCATCTCCTTCGCCGCCGCCCGGGCCGGGATGCTGCCGCGCCTGCTGGGACGGGCCTCCCGGAACGGCGTTCCGGTCGGCTCGACGCTGATGTGGACCGGGCTCATCGTGCTGAGCATCCTGCTACCGCTGCTGCTGACCGAAGCCGGTCCGGCCACCATCTCGGCGTGGGAGGCCGGGATGGGCACCGTGCCGCTGCTGCTGAGCGTGCTGGTCACGCTCGTCGCCCTGCCGCTGTACGTGTGGCGGGCGCCGGGGGAGCGGCTGCGCCCCCTCCCGCACCTGTGCGTGCCGCTGATCGGCATCGGCGTCATCGGCTGGGGCGTCTACGGCAACGTGCGGCCGGACCAGCCCGCACCGGGTGACACGTACTGGGTCTTCACCGCGCTCACCCTGGCCGTCGCCATCGCCGGCGCGCTGCACTTCTCCCGTCGCCCCGGCCGCGACCTCTCCGCCCTCGGGGTCACCTCCGAGGGGAGGGCGGATGCGTCCCCCGACCCGTTCGACCCCGACTCGTCCGGCCCCTGAGCCGTTCGCCGGGCCCTTCCGGGCACCGGCAACGCCCGACCCGACCACCGCAAGCTCGACCACCGCGAGGAGCACCGTGTCCCGCATCAGCGCTGATCTCGCCGTCCTCGGCGCCACCGTGCATACCATGGACCCCGCCAGGCCGACCGCCACCGCGGTCGCCGTGCGCGACGGCGTCATCACCGCCGTCGGCGACGACGCGCAGGTCCGCCAGGTCTGCGACGCCCGCACGGAAGTCATCGACGGCACCGGCACCACCCTCACCCCCGGACTGACCGACGGCCACCTGCACCCGGTGCACGGCGCATCGCTCACCAGCGGGATCGACCTGTCCACCTGCCGCAGCGTCGACGACCTCCGCACCGCGCTCGCCGAAGCGCGGCGCGGCGCCGCTTCCGGGGAGTGGATCCGCGGCTTCGGGCTGGACCCGAACGTCCTGGACGGCCAGCGCCCGCACCACCGGCTGATCGACGACGTGCTGGGCGAGGTGCCCGCGCTGCTCGTCCTCTTCGACGCCCACGCGGCGCTGGCCTCCGGGCGGGCCCTCGAGCTGGCCGGGATCACCGGCCCGGTGGACGTGCCGGGCAACGCCGCGGTGGTCTGCGACTCCGACGGAACCCCCACCGGGGAGCTGCTGGAGCAGCCCGCTGTGGAGCTGGTCGAGCGCGCGGCCCCCGAACGGGGAGTGACCCACACCGCCGATCTGCTCGGGGAGGTGTTCGCCCGCATGAACGCGGTCGGGCTCACCGGCGGGCACGCCATGGACCTCAACGACGGCAGCCTGCCGGTGCTGCGCGCGCTCGAGGAGCGCGGCGCGGTGAGCCTGCGGTTGCGGATGGCGCCCTGGTGCCAGCCCGGTGTCGACGGCGAGGGGCTGCGGGAGCTGATCGCCCTGCAGGGCACCGGTGGCCGGTTGTGGCGGGTCGACGGGGTCAAGCTGTTCATGGACGGCACGATCGACAACGGCACCGCCTGGCTGCACCACCCCGACTGCCACGGGGAGTCCACCGAACCCTTCTGGCTGCCCCCGCAGGAGTACGCCGACGCGGTCCGCGCCCTGGCCGGGGCGGGTGTCCCGACGGCGACGCACGCCATCGGCGACGCCGCCGTGTCCTACGCCCTCGAGTGCCTGGCACCGCACAGCAGTCCCGGCAGCACTGCGGCGCGGCACCGCATCGAGCACATCGAGACCGCGCCGGACGAGCTGATCACCCGGTTCGCGGTCTCCGGGGTGGTGGCCTCCATGCAGCCGAGCCACGTGCAGTACGCGCTCGCCGACCACACCGACAACTGGTCGACCCGGCTCGGCACCGACCGCGCGGAGCGGGCCTGGCGCTGCGCGGATCTGCTCCGCTCCGGAACACCGCTGGTGCTCGGGTCGGACTGGCCCATCGCGCACTACGACCCGCGCGAGGTCCTCGCCGCCGCCCGGCTGCGGCACCTGCCGGGGCAGCCCGACCGCGCTCCCGTGCAGCCGTCGCAGGCCCTGACCCCGCGCGAGGCGCTGGAAGCCATGACCACGGCCCCGGCCCTCGTCGCGGGGGAGCAGCACCGGGCCGGGCGCGTCCGCGAGGGTTTCCGCGCGGACCTGACCGGGTTCGGCGTGGATCCGCTGGTCGTCCCGGCCTCCGAACTGCTCGAGGCGCCCGTGCGCGCGACCGTGGTCGACGGCCGGGTGGCCCACCGGGCGTGACCTCCCCTCGCCGTGCAGCGCAGCGCCGGTGATGGGAGGGGAGTACGGTGATCCGGCGCGAACGTGCCCTTCGAACCCGCGCTGCGGAGGCGGAACATGTCCGAACTGGCTCGCGTGCTCGACGTCGACGATCCGGACCGGCGACGCGGCTACATCGTCGACACCCTCGTCGAGGCCTTCGCGGACCTCATGGAGGCGGCGCCCGCGGCGTTCCGGAACAAGTTCCGCAAGATGGCCGCCTCGCCGTTCACGTTCTACCGGGGGACCACAGCGTTGTTCTTCGCCGACGTGGCCCGGTTGGCCGATCCGTGGGCCGACGAGCGCACCAGCCGCGTGTGGTTGCAGGGGGACCTGCACGCCGAGAACTTCGGAACCTACATGGACGGCGAGGGCAGGCTCATCTTCGACGTCAACGATTTCGACGAGGCCTACCTCGGCCACTTCACCTGGGACCTGCAGCGCTTCGCGGCCAGCATCGCGCTGCTCGGGTGGAGCAAGGCGCTGCCCGACGCGGAGATCGAGCGGTTCGTCCGCACCGCTGCGCACGCGTACATCGACCAGGTGCGCCGGTTCGTCCGCGGCGGCCAGGACGCCGCCTTCTCGCTGAACCTGACCACCACCGACGGCGCGGTCCGCGAGGTCCTGCTGGACGCGCGGCTGCGCAGCAGGGGAGCGCTGCTCGATCGGGAGACCGTCACCGAGGGCTACGACCGGCGCTTCCGCGACGGCGCGGGCGTGCGGCGCCTCGGCGAGCAGGAACGGGAGAGGGTGGTCGCGGCGTTCGAGCGCTACCTGGGCACGATCCCGCAGGACAAGAAGATGCGCGAGGTGGCCTACACGATCAAGGACGTCGTGGGGCGCAGCGGCTTCGGCATCGGCAGCGCCGGGCTGCCCGCCTACAGCTTCCTGGTCGAAGGCGAGAACGAAGCCCTGGAGAACGACATCATCCTGTCGATGAAGCAGGGCAACGTGGCCGCGCCCGCGCGGGTGGTGCGCGACGAGGGCATCCGCAGCTACTTCCGCCACCACGGTCAGCGCACCGCGCTGTCGCAGCGCGCGCTGCAGGCCCACGCGGATCCGATGCTGGGCTACACCGACATCGACGGTGTCGGCTACGTCGTCGACGAGGTCTCGCCGTACGAGTCCGACCTGGACTGGGGCGAGCTCACCGAGCCGGAGGACATCGTGCCCGTGCTGGGCTACCTCGGCCGGGCGGTGGCCAAGATCCACTGCGTCTCGGACTCGGACTCCGACCAGACCCTGGTGCCGTTCCAGACCGAGGACGCCATCGACGCCGTCCTCGAGGGGCGCGAGGAGGAGTTCGCGCAGTGGTTGTGGGAGTTCGCCAGTGCCTACGCCGAGGTGGTCCGCGACGACCACCGCCTGTTCGTCGACGCGTTCCGCAACGGCGAGATCCCCGGGGTGAGCTCCACCCGCGGCTGAGGGCGCCGCGCGGCGGCCTCCCGCGCGCCGGCCCACGCCGCCGCGCGCCCGGGCGCTCCCCGGAGGGCGGAGCCGTCCGGGGAGCGGGCGGACGCGTCAGGTCAGGCTGATCTGGCGGTTGACGTCCTTGTACAGCAGGTAGCGGAACTTGCCGGGACCGCCGGCGTAGCAGGCCTGCGGGCAGAAGGCGCGCAGCCACATGAAGTCACCGGCCTGGACCTCGACCCAGTCGTCGTTGAGCCGGTAGACGGCCTTGCCCTCCAGCACGTAGATGCCGTGCTCCATCACGTGGGTCTCGGCGAACGGGATCACCGCGCCCGGCTCGAACGTGACGATGTTGACGTGCATGTCGTGGGCCATGTCGTCCGGGTCGACGAACCGGGTGGTGGACCACACGCCGTCGCAGTCCGGCATCGGGGTGGGGGCGATGTCCTGCTCCTGCACCGCGAAGGCCTTCGGCGCGTGGCCCTCCAGCGGTTCGTAGGCCTTGCGGACCCAGGTGAACGTGGCGGTCTCGCCGGACTCGTTGGCGACCGACCAGGTGCCGCCGGCCGGCAGGTAGGCGTACCCGCCGGGGGTGAGCACGTGCGTCTCCCCCTCGATGGCGACGTGCAGCGTGCCTGTGAGCAGGAACAGCACCGACTCGACGCCGCTCTCCGGCTCGGGGGTGGAGCTGCCGCCGCCGGGGCTGACCTCGACGATGTACTGCGCGAAGGTGGTGGCGAACCCCGCGATGGGCCGGGCCAGGATCCACGAGCGGGTGCGGTGCCAACCCGGCAGGTTGCTCGTGACGATGTCGCGCAGCACGCCGCGCGGGATGACGGTGTACGCGTCTTTGACGACGGCCCTGTCGGTCAGCAGCGTGCTCTGGTCGGGGAGGCCACCCTCGGGGGCGTAGTACGCCGGCTCGCTCACGTAGCGACTCCTGTCTGCTCGAGGTTGCGACAGCCGCCGCGGCCTGCCGGGCGGGGCCGGAGCGGCGTGTCCTTGAGGCACACCTTAGTGCGCCGAGGGGGAGTTGACTACCTGTATATACATGACTATACATAAACCAGCGTTCTGTTGGACCAACGACCACGACCAGTCGGCACACCGGGAGAAGTCATGGCCGAAGCAGGGATGAGCCCGCACAGCCCCCGATCCGTCCGCGCACCGCGCGGCACTTCGCTCAGCGCCCGCGGCTGGCAGCAGGAAGCCGCGATGCGGATGCTGATGAACAACCTCGATCCGGAGGTCGCCGAGCACCCCGAGGACCTCGTCGTCTACGGCGGAACGGGGCGCGCCGCCCGCGACCAGGGGTCCTACGACGCCCTGGTCCGCACCCTGAGCACCCTCGAATCCGACGAGACGCTGCTGGTGCAGTCCGGCAAGCCCGTCGGCGTGTTCCGCACGCACGAGTGGGCTCCCCGGGTGCTGCTCGCCAACTCCAACCTCGTCGGCGACTGGGCCACGTGGGAGGAGTTCCGCCGCCTCGAGGCCCTGGGCCTGACCATGTACGGCCAGATGACCGCTGGCTCGTGGATCTACATCGGAACGCAGGGCATCTTGCAGGGCACCTACGAGACGTTCGGCGCCGTCGCCCGCAAGCGGTTCGGCGGAAGCCTGCAGGGCACGATCACGCTCACCGCCGGCCTCGGCGGCATGGGCGGGGCCCAGCCGCTGGCGGTCACGATGAACGACGGCGTCGCCGTGTGCGTCGACTGCGACCCCAGCCGCATCGAGCGGCGCATCGCCGACGGCTACCTCGACACCCGCGCCGGCGGCGTGGACGAGGCGATGCGCCTGGCCGTCGAAGCGCGCGACGCCGCGCGCCCGCTGTCCATCGGCCTCGAGGGCAACGCCGCCGAGGTGTTCCCCGAGCTGCTCGCCGCCGGAGCGCCGATCGACGTCGTCACCGACCAGACCTCGGCGCACGACCCCCTGTCCTACCTGCCCGCGGGCACCTCCTTCGCCGACATGAGCGCCGAGGCCGAACGGGACCCCGACGGGTTCACCCGCGCCGCGCGCGAGTCGATGGCCCGCCACGTGGAGGCCATGGTCGGATTCCTCGACGCGGGTGCCGAGGTGTTCGACTACGGCAACTCCATCCGCGACGAAGCCCGCAAGGCCGGTTACGACCGGGCCTTCGACTTCCCCGGCTTCGTGCCGGCGCACATCCGCCCCCTCTTCGAGGAGGGGCTGGGGCCGTTCCGCTGGGCCGCGCTCTCCGGCGACCCCGCCGACATCGCCGCGACCGACCGGGCCATCCTCGACCTCTTCCCGGAGAACAAGCACCTGCGCCGGTGGATCGAGATGGCCGGCGAGCGGGTCGAGTTCCAGGGCCTGCCGGCGCGGATCTGCTGGCTCGGGTACGGCGAACGGCACCTCGCCGGACTGCGGTTCAACGAGATGGTCGCCTCCGGCGAGCTCTCCGCCCCGATCGTGATCGGTCGGGACCACCTCGACTCCGGCTCGGTCGCCTCGCCGTACCGCGAGACCGAGTCCATGCGCGACGGTTCCGACGCCATCGCGGACTGGCCGCTGCTCAACGCGCTGCTCAACACCGCCTCCGGAGCCTCGTGGGTGTCCGTCCACCACGGTGGAGGGGTCGGCATGGGACGGTCCATCCACGCCGGGCAGGTCTGCGTCGCCGACGGGACGGACCTCGCCGCGCAGAAGCTGGCCCGCGTGCTGACCAACGACCCGGGAACCGGTGTCGTGCGGCACGTCGACGCCGGGTACGACCACGCGCGCGACGTCGCCGCCGAGCGGGGCGTGCGCGTTCCGATGCAGGAGGGGTGACGTGACCGCAGAGGAACGCGCGACGACGTCCGCGCAGGAACCCGCCGGAGCGGCGCAGCTGCTCGCGGCCCTCGACGACGTCGGCCGCGACCGCGCGCGCGGCGGCTACTCGCGCCACGTGTTCACCGCCGCGGAAGGCGACATGCGCGCGTGGTTCACCGAGGAGGCCGAGCGGTCCGGGCTCGCCGTCGAATCCGACCGCAACGCGAACCTCTGGGCCTGGTGGGGTGATCCCGGACCGGACGCGGTGGTCACCGGAAGCCACCTCGACTCGGTGCCGGGCGGCGGCGCGTTCGACGGACCGCTCGGCGTGGTCAGCGCGCTCGACGCGGTGCGCAAGCTCCGCCGCAGCGGCCGCACCCCGGCCAGGCCGCTGGCCGTGGTCGCCTTCGCCGAGGAGGAGGGCGGGCGCTTCGGCGTCCCCTGCCTCGGCTCGCGCCTGCTCACCGGTGCCATCGACCCCGACCGCGCCCGCGGCCTGACCGACGGGGACGGCGTGAGCTTCGCCGAGGCGGCCCGGAGGGCGGGCCACGATCCCGAGCGGTTCGGCCCCGACCCGTCCGCGCTGTCGCGCATCGGCCGGTTCGTCGAACTGCACGTCGAGCAGGGCAGGGGGCTGGTCGACCTCGGTGCGCCCGTCGCCGTCGGCAGCACGGTGCTGGAGCACGGTCGCTGGTGCTTCACCGTCTCCGGGCAGGGCAACCACGCCGGAGCGACGGCGCTCGGGGACCGCCGCGACCCGATGGTGCCGTCCGCGGCGATCGTCTCGGCGGCGCGGCGCATCGCCGCGGCGGCCGAGGGATCCCGCCTGACCGTGGGCAAGCTCGTGCCCGAACCCGGCGGTGCCAACGTGATCCCCGCGCGGGTGCGGCTGTGGTTGGACGCGCGGGTGCCCGGCGACGGGGGCACGCGCCCGCTCGTGGCCGAGCTGGCCGAGTTCGCGAGGAGCGCGGCCGCCGAGGAGGGCTGCGAGGTCACCGTCTCCGAGGAGTCCTACTCGGACCGCGTCTCGTTCGACGGCGCGCTGCGCACCGAGCTCTCCGGCGCGCTGGGCGGGGCGGCCGAGCTGCCCACCGGGGCCGGCCACGACGCGGCGATCCTGGCCGCGCACGTGCCGGCCGGGATGCTGTACGTGCGCAACCCCACGGGGATCAGCCACGCGCCGGAGGAGTTCGCCGAACCCGACGACGTCGAAGCCGGAGCGCGGGCCCTCGCCCGGGTGCTGGAGAGGAGTGCTGGACAGTGACCACCTACTGGTGCGAGCACGCGTGGCTGCCGGGCGGACCGGCCTCGGCGGTGCGCCTCGACGTCTCCGAGGGCGTGCTCACCCGCGTCGAGACCGGCGCGCCGCGCAGCGGCACGCAGCTGCCGGGGATGGTGCTGCCCGGCTTCGCCAACACGCACTCGCACGCGTTCCACCGCGCGCTGCGCGGGCGGACCCACCACGACCGCGGGACGTTCTGGACCTGGCGGGAGCGGATGTACGAGCTCGCCGCGCGCCTGGACCCGGACTCCTACTACCGACTGGCCCGGGCCGCCTACGCGGAGATGGTGCTGGCCGGCTACACCGGTGTCGCCGAGTTCCACTACCTGCACCACGCCCCGGGCGGGTCCGCCTACGCCGACCCCAACGCCATGGGCGCCGCACTCGCGGCGGCGGCCCGCGACGCCGGGATCCGGCTGACCCTGCTGGACACCTGCTACCTGCGCGGCGGGTTCGACGCGGACCTCGCCCCGCACCAGCGGCGCTTCGGCGACGGCAGCGCCGAGGCGTGGGCAGACCGGGTCGACCGGTTCCGGCCCGGCGGCGACGTCGTGCTGGGTGCGGCCGTGCACTCGGTGCGCGCGGTCGGGCCCGCGGACCTCGGCGTCGTGACCGAGCGGTCCGGCGACCGGCCGCTGCACGTGCACGTGTCCGAGCAGCGCGCGGAGAACGAGGACTGCCTGCGCCACCACGGCGCGACGCCGACGCAGGTGCTCGCCGAGGCCGGCGTGCTGGGCCCGCGCACCACGGCCGTGCACGCCACGCACCTCACCGGTGCGGACGTCTCCGCGCTCGCGGACAGCGGTACCACGGTGAGCTTGTGCCCCACGACGGAGCGGGACCTCGGCGACGGGATCGGCCCCGCCCGCGACCTGGCCGACGCGGGGGTGCGGCTGGGCGTCGGCAGCGACAGCAACGCCGTCGTGGACGCCTTCGAGGAGGTCCGCGCGGTCGAGCTCGACGAGCGCCTCCGGAGCGAGCGGCGCGGGTGCTTCACCGCCGAGGAGCTCGTCGCCGCGGGCACCGCCCACCACGCGCTCGGTCGCGGGGACGTCGGCGCGATCGCGGAAGGGGCGCGCGCCGACCTGCTCGTCGTGGACCTCGAAACGGAGCGCACGGCCGGTGCTGAACCGAGCGGTGCGCTGTTCGCGGCCACGGCCGCCGACGTCCGCTCGGTGCTGGTCGACGGCCGCTGGGTCGTCCGGGACGGCGTGCACCAGCACGTGCCGGACGCCGCCGGCCTGTTGGGGAAGGAGGTGGCACTGCTGTGCCAGTGAGCACGGTGATCACCGGGATCGGTGAGCTCACGACGAACGATCCGGAGCACGACGGTCGGCGCGAGGCGGCCCTCGTGCTCGACGGCGACCGGGTCGCCTGGGCGGGGCCGGCGGCCTCCGCACCACCGGCCGACGAACAGGTCGACGTCGCCGGCCGCGCGGTGCTGCCCGGGTGGGTGGACAGCCACACGCACCTGGTCTTCGCCGGTGACCGCACGGCCGAGTTCGAAGCGCGGATGTCCGGCGAGCCCTACGCGGCCGGCGGGATCAGCGTGACGACCGAGGCGAGCCGGGCCGCCTCGGACGCGCAGCTCGCCGAGAACTTGCGGCGGCACGTCGACGAGGCCGCCGCCCAGGGGACGACGTGCCTGGAGACGAAGACGGGCTACGGGCTGACCGTGGCCGACGAGGCGCGGATGGCGCGCATCGCCGGTGAGGTGGCCGATGAGGTGACGTTCCTCGGTGCCCACCTCGTCCCGCCCGGTTCGCGGGCGGAGCCCTACGTGGACCTCGTGTGCGGCGAGATGCTCGACGCCGCGGCCCCGCACGTGAGCTGGGTCGACGTGTTCTGCGAGCAGGGCGCCTTCGACGAGCAGCAGTCCGAGCGCGTGCTGCGCTCGGCCGAGCGGCACGGGCTCGGCACCCGGGTGCACGGCAACCAGCTCGGGTACGGCCCCGGGGTCGGGCTCGCGGTGCATACAGGTGCCGCGAGCGTGGACCACTGCACGTACCTGTCCGAGTCCGATGTGGAGGCCCTGGCGGGCTCCGGGACGGTGGCCACCCTGCTGCCGGCGTGCGACCTGTCCACGAAGCACCCGCTCGCACCGGGGCGGCGGCTGCTCGACGCGGGCGCCGCGGTCGCGTTGGCGAGCAACGCGAATCCCGGATCGTCCTACACCACGTCGATGGCCTTCTGCGTGGCCACGGCCGTGCTCCAGATGGGGATGTCGGTGCGGGAGGCCGTGCGGGCGGCCACCGCCGGCGGGGCCCGCGCGCTGCGCCGGGACACCGGTGACGGAGCCGTCGGGACGCTCCGCGCCGGTGCGCGCGCCGACGTGCAGGTCCTCGACGCGCCGTCGATCACGCACCTGGCCTATCGGCCGGGCGTTCCGCTGACCTCGGCGGTGTGGCGCCGCGGACGGCGCGTGCACTGATCCGCAGCACCGGAGCAGAACCGAGAACGCCGTCCGGGAGGACGAAAGAGGTCCGGGCGCTCCCGATCGGGAGCGCCCGGACCTCGCTGTTCGGGGGCGTTCTCAGGCGAGCTCGCCGAGCACGGCTTCCACCTCGGACACGATCGCGCCGGAGCGGCACAGCTCGACCGCCGCCTCGATCTCCGGGGAGAGGTGGCGGTCCGCACCGGGGCCCGCGACGTGCTCGCGGACGCGGTCGCGCACGCGGCCGGTGGCCGGGGAGGGGGTCAGCGGGGCGCGCATGTCCAGCGCCCGCACCCCGGTGAGCAGCTCGATGGCGAGCACCCGGGTGAGCCCGTCGACAGCCCGGCGCAGCTTGCGCGCGGCCGACCAGCCCATCGAGACGTGGTCCTCCTGCATCGCCGAGGACGGGATCGAGTCCACGCTGGACGGTGCGGCCAGCCGCTTGAGCTCGGAGACGATCGCGGCCTGGGTGTACTGGGCGATCATGTGCCCGCTGTCCACACCCGGGTCGTCGGCGAGGAACGGGGTGAGGCCGTGGTTGCGCGCGGGGTCGAGGAACCGGTCGGTGCGCCGCTCGCTGATGCTGGCCAGGTCCGCGGCGGAGATGGCCAGGAAGTCGAGCACGTGGCCCACGGGGGCGCCGTGGAAGTTGCCGTTGGACTCCACGCGGCCGTCCGGCGTCACCACGGGGTTGTCCACGGCGCTCGACAGCTCCACCGCCGCCACGGACTCGGCGTGCGCGAGCGTGTCCCGGACCGCGCCGGCCACCTGCGGCGAGCACCGCAGCGAGTACGCGTCCTGCACGCGGGTGCAGTCGGGCCCCTTGTGGCTGGCGACGATGCCGGAGTCGGCGAGGACGCGCGCCATGTTGGCCGCCGAGGCCGCCTGCCCGGCGTGCGGGCGCAGCTGCTGCAGGTCCGCGGCGAACACGCGGTCCGTGCCGAGGAGGGATTCGACGCTGATCGCGGCGGTGATGTCGGCCAGGGCCACGAGCTTGCGCAGGTCGTGGGCGGCCAGCACGAGCTGGCCGAGCATGCCGTCGGTGCCGTTGATCAGCGCGAGGCCCTCCTTCTCGACGAGCTCGACCGGTTCGATGCCCGCGCTCGCCAGGGCCTCGGCGGCCGGCCGGGTCTCGCCGGCGTTGTCGCGCACGTCGCCCTCGCCCTCGAGGGCGAGGGCGACGTGCGCGAGCGGTGCCAGGTCGCCGGAGCAGCCCAGGCTGCCGTACTCGTGCACGACCGGCGTGATCCCGGCGTTGAGCACGTCGGCGTAGGTCCGCGCCACGGTCGGGCGCACCCCGGTGCGCCCGGTGGCCAGCGTCGACAGCCGCAGCAGCATGAGCGCGCGCACGACCTCGCGCTCCACCTCCGGTCCCGAGCCGGCCGCGTGCGAGCGGATCAGGCTCTTCTGCAGCTGGGCTCGCGATTCCACGGGGATGTGCCGGGTGGCCAGGGCCCCGAAGCCCGTCGACACGCCGTAGACGGGTTTGGCGTCGTGGGCCAGAGTCTGGACGTGCGCGCTGCTGTCCGCGATCGCGTCCAGCGCCGCGGGGGACAGCTGCACCGGGGCGTCGTGGCGGGCGACGCGAACCACGTCGGCGGCGTCCAGCGGGCCGACGTCGACGGTGACCGGCGTGTCCGTCGAGGTGGCGGGGTTGGCGAAGGTGGTCACGAGTTCTCCGTTTCGTTTCGCGTTGTCGAGTGCTGCCGGGAGCCCGGCGGGACCGCGCCTTCCGGCACGCTCTCCACCGGTGCGCTCCCGGACGCGGCTGCGGGTCCGCGTCGGTTCCGGAACCGCAGCAGGTAGGTGGTCGTCAGCAGGACCAGCCAGATCACGCCGGTGGCGAGGGCGACCCGGGTTTCGGCGTTGAACGCCAGTACCACGATGACGCCGGTGATGAAGAGGGTGGTAAGCGCCTGGCCGTAGGGCCAGAAGGGGACGGGGAAGTGCAGCCGGGCGCGGTGCTGGGAGCTCATGCGCCGGCGGGCGGCGAAGTGGGACAGCAGGATCATCAGCCAGACCCAGACGGTGGCGAAGGTCGCCAGGGAGGCGATGATGGTGAACACCCGCTCGGGCATGAGGTAGTTGAGCACGACGCCGACCAGCAGTGCCGCGATCATGATGACGGTGGTCATCCACGGGACGCCGTTGCGGGACAGGCGGCTCATGACAGCGGGGGCCTGGCCGCGGTCGGCCATGCCGTAGAGCATGCGGCCGGCGCCGAAGATGTCGCTGTTGATCGCGGACAGGGCGGCGGTGATGACGACGACGTTGAGCACCGCCGCGGCGGAGTTCAGCCCGAGACCGGTGAAGATCTGCACGAACGGGCTGCCGTCCTCGCCGATGCCGTTCCACGGGGTGATGGTCATGATCACGCCGAGCGCCAGGACGTAGAACAGCAGCACGCGGACCGGCACGGTGTTCACCGCGCGGGGGATCGCCCGCTGCGGGTCGTCGGCCTCGCCGGCCGTGATGCCGATGATCTCGGTGCCGCCGAAGGCGAACATGACCACGGCGAAGCAGGCGATGAACCCTTCGATGCCGGTCGGGAAGAACCCGCCGTGCGCGGTGAGGTTCGCCAGCCCGGGGTCGGTGTGGCCGAACCCGAGTCCGAAGAGGAGCACCACCAGTCCTCCCGCGATCATGGCGATGATCGCGACGACCTTGATCAGCGAGAACCAGAACTCCACTTCGCCGAAGACGCGGACGCTGAGGAGGTTGACGAGCGCGAGCACGGCGAGGGTGGCCAGCACCCAGATCCAGCGCGGCACGTCGGGGAACCAGAAGCCCATGTAGACGGCGAGGGCGGTCACGTCCGCGATGCAGACGATGATCATCTCGAAGGTGTAGGTCCAGCCCGTGACGAAACCGGCCAGGGGGCCGAGGTGGCGCGCGGCGTATTCGCCGAAGGAGCCGGGGACGGGGTCGTCGACCGCCATCTCGCCGAGGGCGCGCAGGACGAAGAACACCGCCAGCCCGCCGATGAGGTAGGCCAGCAGCACCGAGGGGCCGGCCAGGCCGATGGCCTCCGAGGACCCGTAGAACAGGCCGGTTCCGATCGCCGAACCGAGTGCGATGAATCTGATGTGTCGGGCCTTCAGGCCCCGGCTCAGCGCCGGTTTCTCCTTCTTCACAGCGGTCTCCCTGGTGACGACGGCGTTGTCGTGGTTCGGGTGTGCACGTGCGGTTCGATCAACCGAACGGGGGGAAGGTATATGCCTGTACATACAAGTTGCAAGAGCATGCGCGCCGGTCGTTCGGCCAGGGCCGGCCGACCCGCGCGGCGCTCCTCCGCCCGGCGGTCAGTACAGCAGCAACGCCACCGGGGTCACGAAGACCAGGGTCAGCACCACCCGCTCGAACCAGATCACGACCATCCGCGGCACCGAGATCGGGATCTCGGTCGCCACCACGCACGGCACCTGGGCCGAGAAGAAGATGACCTGGGAGACCGACACGACGGCCACGATGAACTTCGTCGCCGCGGCCGCCTCCGCCGCCAGCAGCGCGGGCAGGAACATCTCCGCGATCCCGACCGCCGAAGCCTTGGAGGTCAGCAGCGGTTCGGGCGCCTGCAGGATCCACGCGAACGGGTAGAAGAGGTAGCCGAGCCAGTCGAAGACGGGGGTGTAGGTCGCCAGCACCAGTCCGAGCAGCCCGACCGACAGGATCGACGGCAGGATCGCCATCGCCATCAGCAGCCCGTCCTTGACGGTGCGCGCGACGTTCCGGCCGAGCGACGGCGCCTCCGCGACCGTTCGCCTGGCCTCGCCCCACGCCCGGGCGAGCCGCTGTCCGCGGCTGCTCCGCTCCGGTTGCGGCGTGCTGCCCGGGAAGTGGTCCTCGCCGATCTTCGACAGCGGCCAGATGCGCACGGTCACCGCCGTCACCAGGAAGGTCACGCCCAGGGAGGTCCAGAAGTACGTGTTCCAGCTGCTCATCAGGTCGAGCGTCGAGGCCACGACCACCATGAACGTCGCCGACACCGTGGAGAAACCGGTCGCGATGACCGCCGCTTCCCGCGCCGAGTACTTGCCCTCCTTGTACACGCGGTTCGTGATCAGCAACCCCAGCGAGTAGCTGCCGACGAACGAGGCCACCGCGTCGATCGCGGAGCGCCCGGGGGTCTTCCACACCGGCCGCATGATGGGCTGGAGCAGCACGCCGAGGAACTCCAGGAGGCCGTAGTTGACGAGCAGCGCGAGGAACACCGCGCCGATCGGCACCAGCAGCCCCACCGGGATGACGAGCTTGTCGAGCAGGAACGGGCCGATCTCCTCGTCGAACAACCACGCGGGGCCGAAGCCGAACACGAGCAGCGCGCCCACGACCGCGCCGATGACCTTGAACGCCGAGAACACCGCGGCCACGGCGGAGCGGTTCCACGTCCCGGAGGCGAACGGGTGGACGGCACCCGCGAGGATCACCGCGAGCGCGTAGTACGGCAGCGCGCCCGGGATCCAGGACTCGAGGGCGGTCACCGCGTGGTCGAGCAGGATGGAGCTCTTCCCGCCGATCTCCAGCGGTACGAAGAAGACGAGCGCGCCGATCAGGCTGTAGACGAAGAACTTCCACATCGGAGCGCTCGCGCGGGATTCGGGGACCGCCTCCTCGCTGCGCTGCTCTGCCGCCATCTGCGATGCCTCCGTCCGCCGTGGTCGTTGCCGGTGCTCGGCAGCGGTTCCGGTTCTCGCTCGTGCCGATGCCTGCGGTGCGACCGGTCGCCGCGCCTCGTCCGGGAGGCTCCGGGGCGGACGCGCCGGGACCGCCGGTTGCCGGGAGTTCCCGAGCTCCGACCCGGTGCCGGTCCCTCCTGCTGCGCGGAGCCTCCTCGGAGGGGCGGCGGCGTCGGGGTGCGGGTGCGCACGTGCGGTTCGACCGACCGGTAGGAGGGAAGGTATATGCCTGTACATACAAGTTGCAAGGGGATGTGCACGTCGGTCTTCCGCGGACGCGGGCCCGGACCTGTCGCGGAGCGGACGCTCAGGGCGACTCGAAAGCCCCTTCCAGGCGGTACCGCGAGCCGGGGTGCAGCAGTCGCGTCGCGCTCACCAGCTGCTGCTGCGACCAGGTGCGCCGGTGGATCAGCAGGCACGGCTCCGCGGGATCCACGCGGAGCAGCGCGCACTCCTCGACGGTTCCCAGCACCGCCTCCACCACGTGCTCGCCCGCCGTGAGGGGAGCGACCGCGGAGAGGTAGTCGTTCGGCGTCTGCCGCGCGAAGTCCCGGTCCAGGTAGCCGGGGATCACCGCCGGGTTGACGTGGCGGTCCTCCAGCTGGATCGGCACCTCGTCCTCGAAGTGCACCACGCGCGAACGGAAGATCACGTTGTCCGCGGGGAGGTCGAACAGGTGGCGCGTGCGCGGATCGGCCTGCTCCGCCTGCAGCAGCACCACCTCGGTGCGCGGCTCGTGCCCGCGGGAGCGGACCTCGTCGGCGATGTTGTGCACCTCGAACAGGGCTGAACTCCCCTTGCGGTCCGCCACGAACGTGCCCACACCGCGGACCCGCGTGACCAAGCCTTCCGCGCTGAGCTCGCGGAGCGCGCGGTTGATCGTCATCCGCGACAGCCCCAGCGAGTCGACCAGCTGGCTCTCGGACGGGAGCAGCTCCCCCTGCGGCCAGCGCCCCGTCAGCAGCTGCTCCGAGATCAGGTCCTTCAACCGCTGGTACGCGGGCCCGGAGTCCGCACGGTACTCGCGGAAACGTCGGGCAATGTCTGCCGGATCGATCGCCACCGAGGCCACCGCCATCTCCATTCACCGTGCTGTGCGGACTGTCCGGCAGTCTATCGAGCGTCCGCGCGCGGCCGGTGCGCGGATGACGGTGGTCCGGTGCCGCGGAACGTCCGACCGCTGGCGGCGAACCGCCGGTGGTGGGGCAGGAGCCCCTCGCTGCCGGCGCTCTCCGGTTCCGCTACGCCTGCCTCGTCCGCGGTGCCATCGGCACGTGACCGCTCGCGCGGCCGGAGCGGTCCAGCAGGCGTCCCATGCGTTTCGGCGTGCGCAGGTTGACGAGCGTGTGGTGGAGGTCGAAGCCCGGGAACTTCCGGGAGAGGGACTGCTCGAGCCGCTGGATCGAGCCGACCGAGCGGACCCACACCGTGGCGAGCAGGTTGTGCTCGCCGGTGAGCGTCGCGCACAGGCGGACCTGCGGAAGTCCCGCCAGCCCCGCGGCCACCTCCCCGGCCCGGTCCGGTCGGACGCGCCCGCGGATCGTGGCCGTCACCGGCAGGCCGACGAGGGGAGCGGCCACGTCGCAGCGCAGCGACAGCACCCGAGACCGGAGCATCGCGGCGATCCGGCGGCGCGCGGTGGCCGTGCTCGTCCCGGCGGCGCGGGCGAGCGCGGCGCAGCTCGCCCGCCCGTCGACCGACAGCAGTGCCGCGAGCCGCCGGTCCAGCTCGTCCGGCTCGGCGGTCTCGGCGGGGCGGAGTTGTTCCGCCTGCTGCTGCAGGAGGTCGTGCGCGGACGGCTCGAGCGCGTGCAGGCGCCAGTGCGTCCCCTCGCTGTGCAGGTGCGTGACCAGGGAGGTCGACGTGGCGGTCACGCCGGGGGTCCGCTCGAGGCGCTGCGCCAGGTAGTCGTGCAGCGCCTCGAGGTCCTGCGCGGAGACGGTGAGCACGATGTCGTGCGCCCCGGCGGTGATCTCCACGCTCACGCAGCAGGCGTCGCGGACCAGCTCCTCCGCGACCTCCTCCTTGCCGCCGGGGCTGCAGCGCACGGACACGATCGCGACGCAGTACATGCCCGTGGTCCGGGCGCCGAAGTACGCGGTCATCCACGCGTCCCCCCGCGCGCGCAGTCGCGCCCAGCGTCGTGACGCCGCGTCGGCCCTGGTCCCCAGCGAGCGCGCCACGACCGACCAGGGCGCCCGGGGCCAGATCTGCAGCGCGTTGACCAGCGCCAGGTCGGATTCGCTGAGCGTGATCGATCCGCCTCCCACCGCGGATCATTGTGACGATTTCTCCGCGTTCCGGCCACAGGTGATGCCGGATCGCCGCATCATGCCGGCACCTGACGGGAGGAGGCGCGATGACCGCCCGCACCGGTGCCGCGCACCTGCGGTGGGACCTCGGTGAGCTGCGCCGCGGGCCGCACCGGCGACCGGGAGCGGGGCCGCACCTGCCGCGCACGCGGGCGGCCGTTCCCGCCGACGGGTCCTCGCTGCGCGCGGAGCACGCCCCGCGCGAGCTCAAAAACCGTCCACTGCGGACTCCAGGAGGACACTGTGCACGGAGCTTCCCACCAGCCCTCCGGCGAGGACCTGCTCGCCCGGCTCGACCGCCTGCCGGTGTCCAAGCCGCACCGCCGCGTCCTGCTGCAAGGCGGGATGGGGTGGATGTTCGAGGGCTACGACGGCGTGCTGCTCGGGTACGCGGCCTCGGCGGTCATCGCCCTGTGGTCGGTCGGATCGACCCAGGCCGGCTGGCTGCTGTCCTCGGTGTTCATCGGCTTCCTGATCGGTGCGCTGATCTCCGGCGTGGTGGCGGACAGGATCGGGCGCCGCAGGGTGCTGATGTACGCGCTGGTGGTCTACGTGGTGTTCACCCTGCTCGCAGCGACCTCCTCCAGCGCGGGGGAGCTCATCGTCTGGCGGGTGCTCGGCGGCATCGGGATCGGCGCGGAAGCCACCATGATCATCCCCTACGTCTCGGAGTTCCTGCCCGCGCGCAGCAGGGGGCGCGCCGCGGCGAACACGATGATCTTCCTCGGCGTCGGCTACTCGCTCGCCGCGCTCACGGCCGTGCTCGTCATCAGCCCCATGCCCGAGCCGGGGTGGCGCATCGCCTGCTTGATCGGTGCCGCACCGGTGCTGCTCCTGCTGTGGTGGCGGCGCACGCTCTCGGAATCGCCGCGCTTCCTCATCGCGCAGGGGCGGATCGACGAGGCCGCGGCCGTCGTCGAGCGGTTCGAGCGGGAGTCCGCTGCGGACGGCCGGACCGGCGAGGTCGGCGGGACCGCGCCGCCCGCCGAGCCGGATGACGCTCAGCGCGCCTCCTCGGCGTCCCCGCGCAGTGCGCGGGAGCAGCTCCGCGCGCTGTGGCGCCGCGGGATGGCCTCCCGCACGGCGGTCGTGTGCACGTTGTGGTTCACCTACCAGGCCACGCACTACGGGTACTCGACCTGGTTGCCGACGCTCCTCGTGCTCAAGGGCTTCTCGATCGCGGAGAGCTTCTCCTTCGGCCTGGCGGGGGCGCTCGCGCAGATCCCCGGTTACTACGTGGCCGCCGCGATCAGCGAGCGGATCGACCGCAAGTGGTCGGTCGTGCTCTTCCTGCTGGCCAGCGGTGGGTGCGCGGCGGGGCTCGGCGCCGCCGACAGCGCCGTGACGATCTTCGCCTGCACGATCGCCCTGTCGTTCTTCATGAACGGGATCGGCGGGCCGATCTACACCTACACGGCGGAGATCTACCCGACCGAGAGCCGCACGACCGGCATGGGCCAGGCCAGCGCGGTGGCCCGGATGGGAGCGATCCTCGCACCGGTCGCCATCGGCTACCTCCACGCCGCCCTGGGCTTCGGCGGCGTCTTCGCCGTGCTGTGCGGGCTGCTGCTGGTGGGAACGGTGGTGCTGGCGGCGTTCGGCCTGCGCACCGCCGGGCGTTCCCTGGAAGAGCTGCAGCGCCCCACCGCGCCGCCGCGGGGCGCGCAGGAGCGCTCGGCGCGCTGACCCACGACCGCCGCACCGGACCGCGGCTCCTACGCCCCGGCCCGGTCCGCGGGACGTGGTCGCGCGGACCGGATGCTGATGGTGTTGGCGGCGACGATGGCCGCGATGGCGACCCACCCCGCCCACTGCAGCGCCTGCCCGCGCCCGCTCCGCGGTGGTGGGCGGCGGTCGGTCAGTCGATGCGCAGCGCCTCCACGGGGCAGGCCTCCACGCCCTGCTCCGCAGCGCCTTCCTTGCCGGCGGGGACCTCCTTGCCCTGGCCGATGTCGCTGTAGCCGTGCTCGTCGAGCGTGAAGAGCTCCGGGTCGACGATGTTGCACTGGCCGCGGGCGTCGCACAGGTCGTTGTCCACGCTGACTCTCACGGGCGTTCACCCCTTCCCGGCGGTTCGTCCGGTCCGCTGCGCCCGGGCCGGTGACGTGGCGGGACATCACCTGCGGGCCCGCTGGGCGCACCGGTGGCGGTGCGCGCACCATAACGCCGGGAGCGGGAGCGTGTCGCCTTCCCGGCTGCGGCGCGCGCCGATCGGCACCGGCCGCTGCGCCGCAACGCCCCGTCCCGGGCGGGACCGCCGCTGGAACTCCTTGGCACGGCGCGGCCGCTGCGCGTAATCTTCCGCCGTCCACGAATGCGAATATGGTTCACATAACGAGGGGTGCGGGCACATGCCGGTTGCCAGGAGACGGGTACTCACCGCAGCGGCAGCTGCACCGCTCGCCGCGCCCGCGCTCGGCGCGACCGGGACCGCCGCAACCGAGCCGGAAACGGCGGACTACCTGATCGGCCGGGGCGTCGCCGATGTGACCGGCCCGGCCGCCGAGAACGGCATGATGGGCTACTCGATGCCCCAGCAGCAGACCGCGGGGATCCACCTGCGCACGCTGGTGCGGGCGTTCATCGTCGACGACGGCCGGCGCCGCGTCGTCTTCGCCACCGCCGAGCTGGGGGCGCTGTTCCAGTCCGTGCACCAGGAAGTCCTGCGCAGGCTTGAGCGCTCCCACGACGGGCGCTACACCGAGCAGAACGTGCTGCTGAACGCCACGCACACGCACGCCGCCTGCGGCGGCGATTCGCACTACGCCGCCTACGCCCTGGCCACGTTCGGGTTCCAGCAGCAGACCTTCACCGCGGTGGTCGAGGGCATCACCGAGGCGATCGGGCGGGCCCACGAGGACCTCGCACCGGGCACACTCGCCCTGGGGCGCGCCGAGCTGGCCGACGCGAGCGCGAACCGCTCGCGCAGCGCCTTCGACCGCAACCCGCAGGCGGACAGGGACCACTTCCCGCAAGCCATCGACCCGGCGGTGACCGTGCTGCGGTTCTCCCGCGGCGGGCGGGACATCGGTGCGATCAGCTGGTTCGCCACCCACGGCACCTCGATGACCAACACCAACCACCTGATCAGCTCGGACAACAAGGGCTACGCCGCCCACGCCTGGGAACGCGCCGCGGACGGGTTCGTGGCCTGCTTCGCCCAGACCAACGCCGGGGACATGTCACCGAACCTGAACCTGCGGCCCGGCTCGGGCCCCACCGAGGACGAGTTCGCCAACACGCGCATCATCGGCGAACGCCAGCTGCGCGCGGCCGCGCAGGCCTTCCGCGCCGCGCGGCCGGTGACCGGTCCGGTCGAGCACCGGATGCGCTACGCGGACATGTCCGAGGTCACTGTGGACGGTCGCTACACCCCGGACGGGGAGCGGCACCGCACCACCACCGCGGCGATCGGGGTGTCCATGCTGGCGGGCAGCACCGAGGACGGGCCGGGGATCCCGGTCGGCGAAGGCGTGCGCAACCCGCTGGCCGAGTGGCTCGGCGGAGCGGATGCGCCGATCCCGCCGGAACTGGCCGACGAGCAGGCGCCCAAACCCGTCGCGGTGCCCTTCGGCGCGATGCGCCCCTACCCGTGGTGCCCGGAAGTGCTGCCGCTGCAGCTGCTGCGCATCGGCGAGCTGCACCTCGTCGCCGGTCCCGCGGAGTTCACCGTCGTGGCCGGTCTGCGCATCCGCCGCGCGGTGGCCGCGGAGCTGGGGGTTCCGCTGGAGGACGTGCTGGTGCAGGGCTACGCCAACGCCTACAGCCAGTACGTCACGACCCCGGAGGAGTACGACTCCCAGCAGTACGAGGGAGCCTCGACCCTGTTCGGCCGGTACACGCTGCCGGCCTACCAGCAGGAGTTCGCCCGGCTGGCCGCGGCGATGCGCACCGGCGGGCAGCTCCCGCGCGGGCCGGTCCCGCCGGACATGAGCGGCACGCTGCCGGACCTGCAGCCCGGCGTGGTCGGCGACGCCGCACCGCCGGGGCGGTCGTTCGGCGATGTGCTGGCCCAGCCGGCCCGCCACCACCGCCGAGGTGAGCGGGTCACGGCGGTGTTCGCGACCGGACACCCGAAGAACGACCTGCACCGGGGCGGCACTTTCGCCGAGATCCAGCGGCGGCGCAGCGGACGGTGGGAGACCGTCGCCGACGACCGGGACTGGTCCACCAGGTACCACTGGGAGCGCAGCGGCGCGGCGGCCTCGACGGCGACGATCACCTGGGACGTCCCCGCCACCGCGCCCGGTGGCCGCTACCGGGTGGTCCACCACGGCGACTGGAAGGACGCCGCCAGCGGCACCGTCACCCCGTTCACCGCGGCCAGCCGGGCGTTTCGCGTGTCCTGACACCTGCGGCGACAGCGGCGCAGCCTCACGTGCGCGCGTCGCGCAGCGCCGGGGCGCTCAGGGCGGCGGCCGGCGCGAGGGGGAGCTCGGGCAGCAGCGCCGCGTGGAAGGCGTGGTACGGATCCGGCTTGCCCGGCCACACGGTCGCCGAGGGCGAACCGTCCGGGGAGACCTCGTGCAGCCAACTGCCCGCCTCGCGGTCCACGTGGCGGCTCTCGGCGTGGTCCCAGAACGAGCGGTACCAGCGCTCGTACCCGACCTCGCCGGTGCGGCGGTGCAGCGCGGCGGCGGCCATGATCGCCTCGGCGATGACCCAGTGCATGCGCTCGGAGACCTGGGGGCGGTCCGCCCAGTCGAGCGTGTAGACGAAGCCGGGGTGGCCGTCGGCGTTCCAGCCGCGCCGGACGGCGGAGTCGAAGAGGTTCCGCGCGTCGGGCAGCAGCCAGTCCGGTGCCTGCGATCCGAGCGAGGCCTCGAGGTGCAGCAGCAGCCGCGCCCACTCCAGCCAGTGCCCGACCGTCGCCCCGTGGGGGCGGAAGGGGTGCGCGGGCTGGTCGCGGTTGTATTCCGCGACCGGTTTCCAGTCCGCGGTGAAGTGCTCCGGCAACCGCCAGTCGTAGGCCGCGGCGACCTCGTCGATCAGGAATTCGGCGATGCCCAGCGCCCGCCGGTGCCAGGAGCCGTCGCCGGTGACGTCGCCGGCGGTGAGGAACGCCTCGACGAGGTGCATGTTGCTGTTGGCACCCCGGTAGTCCTCGGTCTCCCGCCACTGCCGGTCCCAGCTCTCCCGCGCGAGACCGGTCTGCTCGTCCCAGAACCGGGTGTCGACGACGTCGAGCGCCTCGGCCAGCACGTCCGCGGCGCCGGGGCGCCCGGCAGCGGTGGCGCTGCCGGCGCCGAGCACCACGAAGGCGTGCTCGTAGGCGGCCTTCGTCGCATCCGCCGCGCTGGAGTACCACCCTCCGTGCTCGCCGTCGCGGAGCAGGCCGCGGAACGCGGCGAGACCGTGGTCGGCGAGGTCCGCCGCCCCCGCGGTGCCGAGCTGGTGCGCCAGGCTGAACACGTGCGTCATCCGGCCGGTGAGCCACGTCGCCACCGGGCGCTCGGTCTCCCGCTGCCCCGCGCGGTCGAGCCAGCCGAACCCGCCTTCGGGGGCGCGGGCGGCGCTGACGAAGTCGATGATCCTCGCGCGTTCGGCAGCCAACCGCTCGCGGTGCTCGGCGGAGTCCATTTCGGTCACGGGAGGTCCTCCTCGCAGAATCGGTGCTCCGGTGCGCCGGGTGATGCGGGAGCGGGCACCACCGCTTCCGGCGTCCCGGCGGAATTCACTGCGGACATCCACAGGAGTCGCGGTGGACGAACCGCGACGGCAACCTGTGCTCGCGCGGCGGCCGGTCCGGATGCTCCAGTCGGTCGAGGAGGAGCTGCACGGCCCTCCCCCCGATGTCCTGGCTCGGCTGCGCGATCACGGTCAGCCTCGGAGCGAACAGATCGGCCCAGGGGAAGTCGTCGAACCCGACGAGCGCCAGGTCCCCGGGGACCCGGAGGTCGCGATCGCGCAGGGCCTGCATCGCCCCGATCGTCATGGCGTTGTTCGCTGTGACCAACGCGGTCGGGGGCTGCGGCAGCGCCAGCAGCTCCGCCGTCGCGCGGCGCGCGGCGTCGAACTCGGAACCGCCCGAACGGCACAGCTCGGCGGCCTCCGGGATCCCGTTGCGCCGCAGTCCCTCCCGGTAGCCCGCGCGCCGCTCCGCCGTCGTGCTCATTCCCTCGATGCCGGAGAGGAAGCCGATGCGGTGGTGCCCGAGCTCGGCCAGGTGGTCGACGAGCAGCGCGGTGGGCTCGTGGTTCTCGGCGCTGACCCCGTCGTGGTCGCCGTCGAGCACGCGGTCGGCCAGGACCGCGGGGACCTGCTGCTCGGCGAGGTAGCGCACCGTCCGGGACGGCTCGCCCGAAGGAGCGAGGACCAGTCCGTCCACCCGTCGCTGGACGAGGCTGGAGACGACCCGGAGCTCGTGGGCCGGTTCGTCGCGGGGGTCCGCGACCAGCAGGGTGTAGCCGTGCTCGACGGCTTCGGCCTCGATCCCGCGCAGGATCTCGGTGGAGAACGCGGTGCTGGCGCTCGAGATGACCACGCCGAGCGTCTGCGTGCGCGTGGTGACCAGCGAACGGGCCAACGTGTTGTGGACGTAGCCGCACTCCGCGACCGCGGCCCAGACGGCCTCGCTCGTCTCCGCGCGCACCGCCCGGGTGCCGTTGAGGACGTGCGAGATCGTCGTGACGGAGACGCCCGCGGCCCGCGCCACGTCCGCCATGGTCGCCACGTCCGCCTCCCGTGTCGTCGCGGTGTTCGCCGCTGCGAATCTAGCACTCCGCAAGCGCTTGCTTAAGCGCTCGGCTTCGCCTAGGGTCGCCCATCACGTCCAGCAGTGATCGAGACCACACTTCTCGATCGGGGCGACGGCCCGCACGCCGCGCCCCCGCACCCCTTCGTCCGCCCCGTCGACGCCTGCGCCGTCGACGACCGATCCGCCTCCGCGGGGTGATCCGAGTGAAGGACCGGAGGATACGACGAGCTTCGGCGGTGACCCGGCGCAGCCTCCTCGGCTGGGCGGCAGCCGGGGCGCTGGGCGCCGCGGGCTGCGCCGGTTCCCGGGAACCGGCTCCGCGGAGCTTCCGGTGGCAGGCGATCCCGTCGTTCTCCCTGCAAGCCACCACCGAGGGCATACCCGGATACCTGCGCGAGGCCTTGCGGCGGTACCAGCACTCCTCCGGTTGGCGCGTGCTGCCGGAAATCAGCAGTTCGGACATCACCGCCGCCATGGCCAAGCTGCTCCTGCAGGCATCGCAGGGACGTGCCCCCGAGGTGGCGGCCGTGGATTCCTACGTCTTCCCGCGGTTCGCCGACTACGCCCGGGACCTCGGCGGAGCCGTCGACCGGGCCGGCATTCCGCTGCAGGACTGGTACCCGCAGTTCCGCGCGGTGATGACCGCCGGAGGCGGCCCCACGAGGGCGCTGCAGTTCACCACTGACGTGCGGGTGCTGTACTACCGCAAGGACCTGGTCCCCGAACCACCTGCCAGCTGGGAGGAGGTCTTCGCGGTCGGGCGCCGGCTCGCCGCGCGGGGCAAGACGTTCCAGTTCTGCGGCGGGCGTTCCGAGTCCGGCGTCAACACCGCGCTGTGGCCGCAGTACTGGTCGCAGGGCGGGCGGATCCTCGCCCCGGACGGTTCTCCCGCGTTCGCCTCCGGGCCCGGCAGGCAGGCGATGATCGACAGCCTGGCGTACCTGCGCCGGCTGATCACCGAGGGCATCAGCCCGCAGCGCATCGCCACGATGGAGAGCGAGGACGACGTCAACCCCGAGGTCGTGGCCGGCCGCGTGGGGATGTTCCTCGGCGGGAGCTGGCAGGCGGCCGACCTGCAGGATCTGCTCACCGAGTCCGATTTCGCCGCGGAGTGGGACATCGCGCCGATCCCGAGCCGCTCCGGGGAGGACCACGCCTCCGTGGCCGGCGGGTGGACGTGGGCCTGCTTCGCCGAGGAACCCGAGGTCCTGCGGCGGAGCACCGCGTTCGTCATCGACGCGTTCGTCGACGACGCGGCGATGGCGAGGTGGTGCACGCTCGGCGGGTACCTGCCGCCGCGCACCTCGGTGTACGAGCACCCCGACTACGCCGGTGACGCGTTCACCTCCCGCTTCCGCGAACACCTCGCCCGCTACGCGCGGGCGCGCCCGTTGCAGCGCGAGTACCAGCAGGTCTCCACCGCGATGCAGACCGCGCTGTCGTCGGTCCTGTCGCTGGAGGCGGAGCCGGAAGCCGCGGTCGACGCGGCGCTCGCGCAGATCGTGTGAACCTCGTACCGCACCGGTGACACCGCCCAGGGAGGAGGCCGTGCCGAGATGAGCACGTCAATCCCGCGAGCAGCGCCGACCCGACCGCGGACCAGCGGTGCCGGGACATCGGCGACCAGCCGCCCGCTGCTGTGGTTGCTGCCGCTGGGCCTGGTCCTGCTGGTGGTGTTCTGCTACCCGGTGGTGGAGATCCTCCGGCTGAGCTTCACCGACGCGAGCGTGGTCGCGGGCGAGCCCTACCGGTACACGGCAGCGCCGTACGAGAGCGTGGTGCTCGGCCGGGACTTCGCCGCAACGCTGCGGGTCACGTTCCTGTTCGTCAGCTGCAGCGTGGTTTTCCAGCTGCTGCTGGGTTTCGCGATCGCGCTGCTGGTCGACACGGCCAGGCGCCGGCGGTTGAGCGGAGCGCTGCTGACCCGGACCGTGGTGCTCACCGCGTGGGCGATCCCGGGCGTGGTCACCGGTGTGATCTGGAGCCTGCTGTACCAGGAGAGCTCCTCCGGGATCCTCAACCACCTCGGCGGCCTCGTCGGGCTCTCGGGGGAGATCGCCTTCCTGTCCGATCCGGACAACGCCCTCCTGTCGGTGACCATCGCCAACATCTGGCGCGGCACGGCGCTGTCCATGATCCTGATGTACGCCGGGTTGCAGACGGTCCCGCGCCACCTGCTGGAGGCGGCGCGCATCGACGGGGCCGGGCCCGTGCAGTCGTTCCGCGCGGTGACGCTTCCCGCGCTGCTGCCGCTGATCACGATCAACCTGGTGACGATCACCGTGGAGACGTTCAACACCTTCGACATGGTGATGGCGCTGACCGGGGGCGGTCCCGGAACCGCCACCCAGGTGCTGTCGCTGAAGATCTACGACCAGATCTTCACCCAGCTCTCCCTCGGCCGCGGTGCGGCGATGGCGGCGGTGCTGCTGCTGATCAACGCCGCGATGATCGTCCTGTACTTCCGGTACGACTCCTGGCGGGAGGCGAAGGCATGACCTCCGACACGGCGACGCCCCGGACCGCGCGCGCCGCGCGCCCCACCTCCGCCGGCGCCCCGCGCCGGCGCAAACCGCTGCTGTGGCAGAACGCCGGGCTGTACCTCGCGATGGCGGTGACGATCGCCGCGTTCGCCTTCCCGCTGCTGTGGGTGCTGTCGTTGTCGCTGCGCACGCCCCGCGAGGTCGTGGCGACACCGCCACCGCTGATCCCGTCGGAGCCGCAGTGGGGCAACTACGGCCACGTCCTGGCCACCACGCAGATCGGCGGTTACCTGCTCAATTCGCTGACCGTGGTGACCGGAGCCGTCGCGGGATGCCTCGCGGTCTGCGTCCCCGCGGCGTACGCGTTGTCCAGGATGCACTTCCGCGGGCGCCGCGCCTTCGCGCGCGCCGTCCTCGCGTGCCAGCTGATCTCACCGCTGGTGCTGGTCGTGCCGCTGTACCAGGTGTTCACCGCCGTCGGCCTCATCAACAACTACCTCGGCCTGGTCCTCGTGTACGTGGCGGTGGCCGCGCCGTTTTTGACCTGGTTCCTGCGCAACTACTTCGACTCCGTCTCCGCGGAGCTCGACGACGCCGCGCTCGTCGACGGGTGCTCGCGCCCGCGCGCCCTGCTGTCGGTGGTGCTGCCAGCGGCCGCGCCCGGCATCGCCTCGGCAGCCATCGTGGTGGCGGTCCTGAGCTGGTCGCAGTTCGTCGTGCCGTTCGTCCTGCTCGACGACTCGAGCATGTACCCGGTCTCGGTGGGAGTGGTCAACCTGCAGGACACCGCCGACGGCGGTGCGGTCACCACGCAGTACCTCGCCGCGGGAAGCCTGCTCGCGGTGGCACCGGTGGTCGTGCTGTTCGTCGTCCTGCAGCGGCACATCGTCGGAGCTCTCACCGCCGGCAGCCTCAAGGGCTGAACCCGGAAGCACCGGCTCCCGAAACACCAGACGTCCACGGAACCACCGGACACCGCGGAGCAGTGAGGAGCACGTGACACCGATGCACGACGACCGGCGCACCACCGAGGAGCGGATCCAGCGAGTCCTGCGCGAACGGATCCGGCCCGCCGTCCACCCCGAATCCGTCCCGGTGCACCTGCAGGCGTGGCACGCCCCGGGGGAGCCGGTACCGGTGGAGACCGCCCTGGCGGCCGACTACTCGGACTTCCGGGTCGGGGACTGCTGGGGACCGCCGTGGAGCACCACCTGGTTCCGCGTTCGGGCCGAGGTCCCGCACGAGTGGACCGGCCGCGCGGTGGAAGCGCTGCTCGACCTCGGATTTCACCAGAACCGCCCGGGATTCCAGTGCGAGGGGCTGGTCCACCGGCCCGACGGGACACCGGTGAAAGGGCTCAACCCGCGCAACACCTGGATCCCGGTCGACGGCTCCACCGGTGGTGATCACCGGGTCGAGTTCTTCGTGGAAGCGGCGGCCAACCCGGTGATCCTCGGAGAGCCGCCGTTCGCGGCCACCTCGCTCGGCGATCCCGGGACCGCTGGGGGAGAACCGCTCTACCGGGTGCGGCGGGCCGAGCTGGCGGTCCTCGACGAGCAGGTGTGGGAGCTGGTCGGCGACGTCGAGGTGCTCGACCAGCTCATGCGCGAGCTCGACGTCGGCAACCCGCGCCGGTGGGAGATCCTGCGCTGCCTCGAACGCGCCCTGGACGCGCTCGACCTGCAGGACGTGGGAAGCACCGCGGAGGCCGCGCGGGCCGAGCTGGCAGGAGCGCTGTCCCAGCCGGCCCAGGCCAGCGCGCACCAGCTGTCCGCCGTGGGGCACGCCCACATCGACTCGGCCTGGTTGTGGCCGCTGCGGGAAACCGTCCGGAAGGTCGCCAGGACGGCGTCGAACGTGACGAACCTGATGGACCGGTACCCGGACTTCGTGTTCGCGATGTCGCAGGCCCAGCAGTTCGCCTGGCTGCGGGAGCACCACCCGGCCGTGTACTCGCGGGTGCGGGAGAAGGTGGTGGCGGGGCAGTTCCTCCCCGTCGGCGGCATGTGGGTCGAGTCGGACACCAACATGCCGGGCGGCGAGGCCTTGGCGCGGCAGCTGGTGCACGGCAAGCGGTTCTTCCTCGACGCATTCGACGTCGAGACCCGGGAGGTGTGGCTGCCGGACTCCTTCGGCTACAGCGCGGCGCTGCCCCAGCTGGTCGCCCTGTCGGCCTCGTCGTGGTTCTTCACGCAGAAGATCTCGTGGAACCAGTCCAACCGCTTCCCGCACCACACGTTCTCCTGGGAGGGGCTCGACGGCACGCGCATCTTCACGCACTTCCCACCCGCCGACACCTACAACGCGGAGCTCTCCGGCGCCGAGCTCGCCCGCGCGTCGTCCCGGTACGCGGAGAAGGGAGCCGCCCGCCGCTCCCTCATCCCGTTCGGCTGGGGCGACGGCGGCGGTGGTCCGACCCGGGAGATGCTGGCCCGCGCCGCGCGGCAGGCGGACCTCGAGGGATCGCCGCAGGTGAGCATCGAGCCGCCGTCCGCCTTCTACCGCAAGGCCGCCGCGGAGTACACCGATCCGCCCGTGTGGGTGGGAGAGCTGTACCTGGAGTTCCACCGCGGGACGTACACCAGCCAGGCCGGAACCAAGCGGGGCAACCGCCGCAGCGAGCACCTGTTGCGGGAGGCCGAGCTGTGGGCGGCGACCGCCGCGGTGCGGTGCGGGTCGCCGTACCCGTACGAGCAGTTCGACCGCCTCTGGAAGACCGTGCTGCTCAACCAGTTCCACGACATCCTCCCCGGATCGTCGATCGCCTGGGTGCACCGGGAGGCCGAAGCCTCGTACGAGCTCCTCGCCGAAGAGCTGGAGGTCGTCATCACCCGCGCGCAGGAGGCGCTCGCGGGGCGGGGGGACCGGTCGATCGCGTTCAACGCCGCGCCCCACGAACGGGACGGCGTGCCCGCCGGAGGTGCGGGCGAGCCGACCCCGCCGGCAGCGGCGGCGCGGGTGACCGAGCACGGCGGCGGGTTCGTCCTCGACAACGACGCGCTCCGCGTGGTCGTCGACGCGCGGGGCGCGGTCACCTCGCTGTTCGACCGGGAGTCCGGCCGCGAAGCGGTTCCTGCGGAGCGCGCGGCGAACGTGCTGCAGGTGCACCCGGACCTGCCGAACGCGTGGGACGCCTGGGACGTGGACGCGTTCTACCGCAACTCCGCGACCGACGTGACCGAGGTCGAAGCGCTGGCCGTGGACAGCGACGCGCCGGAGCGCAGCGCCGTCCGCGTCGAACGGCGCTTCTCCCGCTCGACCGTGACGCAGGTCCTCGGCCTGCGCGCCGGGGAGCGGAGGCTGGACATCGAGACCGAAGTGGACTGGCACGAGACGGAGAAGTTCCTCAAGCTGGCCTTCCCGGTCGACGTGCACACCGACCGCTGCGCCTCGGAGATCCAGTTCGGCCACGTGCACCGGCCGACGCACGAGAACACGAGCTGGGACGCCGCGAAGTTCGAGATCTGCGCGCACCGCTGGGTGCACGTGGCCGAGGCGGGGTTCGGCGTCGCCGTGCTGAACGACCGCACCTACGGGCACGACGTCTCGCGCTGGGCCAAGCCCTCCGGCGGGACCTGCACGACCGTGCGCGCCTCGCTGCTGCGCGCGCCGCGGTTCCCGGACCCGGACACCGACCACGGTCGCCACCGGTTCCGGCACGCTCTCGTGCCCGGCGCGGACGTGGGGGAGGCCGTGCGCGAGGGATACCGGCTCAACCTGCCCGCGCGGACGGTGCGGGGCGGACAGGCCGTGCGACCGCTGGTGGAGGTGGACGAACCCGCGGTGGTCGTCGAGTCGGTGAAGATGGCCGACGACCGGTCCGGTGACCTCGTCGTGCGCCTGTACGAGTCGCGCGGGGGGCGCACCGCCACCACCGTCACGGCCGGATTCCCGGTGCTGCGGGCGAGCTCCACCGACCTGCTCGAGAGGGACTGGGACTCCCCGGTGGAGCACGAGCTCGCGCAGCAGCAGCTGCACCTCGCCCTGCGCCCCTTCGAGATCCGAACCCTGCGACTGCGGCGGTCGTGACGACCACCCGCGCTGCGGTCCCGCACGCAGGCGGGGACGGAGTGCGCCTGCCCGGGGACGCGCACGCGGCCTCGCCGGAGCCCGGGCAGGAGTCGGGCAGGACCGGTGGCGCGGCCGCTCCCGAGGGGTGCCCGCCACCGGCGCACACCGCCGGGTGCGCTCAGGGCGTGCGCCACTGCAGCGCGAACCACAGCTCCATGCGCACCTGCGGGTCGGCGAGGTCCGCGGTGAGCAATCGCTCGACCCTGCCGATGCGGTGCCGCACGCTGTTGCGGTGCACCCCCAGCGCGGCCGCCGTGCGGTCCCAGCTGCCGTGCTGGGACAACCAGGTTCGCAGCGCCTCGAGCAGTTGCGGGTGCCCGTCGAGCGGTGCGAGCACTTCGTCCGCGAACACCCGCGCGGCCGCGGGCCGCACGGCGGAGGCGAAGCCGGTGCCGGCGTGCTCGGCGTGCAACGAGCGCCCCACCGAGCGCGCCCGGTCGAGCAGCTGCCGCGCCTGCCGCGCCGCCTCCGGCAGCTCCCCGGCGGGGTGGGGCCCGCTCACCGCGAGCAAACCGTCCACGTGGGACACGTCGATGTCGGTGTCCACGATCGCGGTGCGGCCGTCCTCGCCGACCAGCGGCGTGGCCAGTCCGTCCAGGCTCGCACCGGCCTCGGCGGCGACGACCCGGTACTGCCCGCCCCGGCGGCCGAACACGGCGTCGAGCAGCGACTCGGACGCGCCCGCGCCGGACAGCAGCGCCGTGGCCAACGACCCCAGCGACGCGCTCGCCACCTGCCCGGCCACCACGCTGAGCAGTGCGAGCCCCACGGCGATCACGGCGCGGTCGGTGCCGTCGAAACGCCCCGGTTTGCCCACCGTGAGCACCCGGGGACCGACCGGCTGCGCCACCACCTGCGTGCCGTCCGCGAGCTCCGTGGCCGCGCTGGCGACACCGGTGCGCACCCGTTCGGCGAGCTCGTGCACGGCGTCCGGGACGGGTGAGCTCGGCTCCACTACCTCCGCCCACCCGCCGACGCACCTGCCGAGCTCGCGCAGCACCCCGGTGCGCGGTGCCGGCCGCGCTGCTGCGGCGGTGAGCGCGCGCTGCGCCTCGGTGAGCCGGCGCAGCGAGGCCTGCGCCCGCGTGTTCAGCTCCTCCCCGACCGTTCGGCACACCGCGAGGAACGGGGTGCGCTCGGGGATCTCCAGCAGCGGCAGCCCGTGCCTGCGGCAGGCGTCGATCAGCGCCGGCGGCACCGCATCGAACACCGGGGTGACGCCGAAGCCGAGGGCGGTGACGCCCGCGCCGACGAGTCCGCGGACGTAGTCGTCCGTGGGCTGCGGCCCGGGGACGAGCTCCACCCCGCAGCACAGCAGCAACTCGCCCCCGAGCAGGTACGGCACCGGGTCGGTGAGCTCGCTGACGTGCGCCCAGCGCACGGGCCGCTCCAGCGCCTCGTCCGCTCCGGCGAGCAGGACCGCGCCCAGGTCGTCGCGGTCGACGAAAGCCCGCAGGGGAACCGTGGCCGGGAGGAATTCTGCACTGGTCATTTCATCCAAGAGGAGTCGATCGTGTGGACAAAAGGTCTACTACCGAAGAGCTTGCTGGCTGCCTAACGTCTCCCGCAAGCGGTGGTGCGGGTCACCACGCGGCACTTCCTCGTTCGTTCTCCATTTCCTCCCCGGGGGCGCCATGGCTCTTGATTACCTGGTCATCGGGCTGTACCTGGCCGGCATGCTCGGCATCGGCTGGCGCGGGGCGCGGCTCGCGAAGACGCGCAGCGACTACCTGGTCGCCGGTCGTCGGCTCGGCACGTTCCTGTACTCCGGAACGATGTCGGCGATCGTGCTCGGCGGTGCGTCCACGATCGGCGGCGTCGGGCTCGGCTACACCTACGGCATCTCGGGCGCCTGGCTGGTGAGCTCCATCGGGCTGGGCATCCTGCTGCTGCACGCGCTGTTCGTGCGCCGGATCGTGCGGTTGAAGGTGTACACCGTCGCCGAGATGCTCAAGCTGCGCTACGGCGGCGCGGTGGACCTGGTCTCCGGGGTGGTGATGTGGGGCTACACCCTGATGCTCTCGGTGACCTCCATCCTGTCCTTCGCGACCGTGTTCACCGTGCTGTTCGACATGCCCGCGATCGGCGGCATCGCGATCGGCGGCGGCATCGTGGTCTGCTACTCGGTGCTCGGCGGCATGTGGTCCATCACGCTGACCGACATCGTGCAGTTCCTGATCACCACGGTGGGCATGTTCCTCCTGCTGCTGCCGATCAGCCTGGTCTCCGCCGGCGGCTTCGACGGGCTCGCCGAACGGGTCGGCCCCGAGTTCTTCGACATCACCAACATCGGCGGCGCCACCATCCTGTCCTACGTGTTCACCTACGTGTTCGGCCTGCTGATCGGCCAGGACATCTGGCAGCGGGTGTTCACCGCGCGCACTCCGCGGATCGCCACCCGCGGCGGGCTGGCCTCCGGGGTGTACTGCGTGCTGTACGCCGCCGCCGGTGCGCTGATCGGCACCGCGGCCCGCGCGCTGTACCCGGACCTCGCCGATCCCGACACCGCGTTCGCCACCATCGTGCAGGGGATGCTGCCGGCGGGGCTGCGCGGGCTGGTGCTCGTGGCCGCTCTCGCGGCGCTGATGTCGACGGCGAGCGGGGCGCTGATCGCCTGCTCGACGGTGAGCACGAACGACATCTGGTCCCGGTTGCGCAACCGGCGGGGCCGAGCCGGGGAGGGCGAGGTCGGCTCGAACCGGCTGGCGACGCTGCTGCTCGGAGTCCTCGCGATCGGCATCTCCGTGGCGGTCAACGACGTGGTGGCCGCGCTGACGGTCGGCTACAACATCCTCGTCGGCGGCCTGCTCGTGCCGATCCTCGGTGCGCTGGTGTGGAGGCGGGCCACGCGGACGGGCGCCGCCGCGGCGATGATCGCGGGCACGCTCACCGCGCTGGTCACGATGGTCACCGAGGGGCTGCTCGCCGAGGAGGCCATCTACTACGGCCTCGGTGCGAGCCTGCTCGGCTACGTCCTGGTGAGCCTGATGACCGCGCGCACCGAACCCGAAGTGCTGGACAACTGGGAGAAGCGGCTGGCCGGCGAGCCCGTCGCGGAGGAGGAGCACGCATGACCGGTCCGACGGCCGCACCGGGTCCCCCGCGCACCGGCGGGGCCGCGGTGACCGCCCCGCGTGGTGCGGAGGACGAGCGTGGCTGAGCGCACCGGAGGCGACCTGATCGTCGAGTCCCTGCGCGCCCTCGGGGCGCGCACCGTGTTCGGGATCCCCGGGCAGCACGCGCTCGGCCTGTTCGACGCGCTCCGCCGCAGCGGTGATCCGCGGCTGGTCGCCTCGCGCGTGGAGAACAACGCGGCGTTCGCCGCCGACGGCTTCGCCCGCGAAACGGGGCAGGTGGCGCCGCTGCTGGTGTCCACCGGGCCGGGCGCGCTGCTCACGCTCGCCTCGCTGCAGGAGGCGCGGTCCTCCTCGGTTCCGGTGCTGGTCATCTCCAGCCAGGTCCCGCGCGCCGGGTTGGGCGGCGGGCGGCACGGCTACCTGCACGAGCTGCCCGACCAGCAGGCCAGCGCGGCGGGGATCGCGAAGTCCACGCACGTGGTGCGCGACGCCGCGCAGCTGCCGACGGTGCTGCGCGAGGCCTGGCGGACCGCTGCCAGCGCGCCCGCGGGCCCGGTGTGGGTGGAGGTCCCGGAGGACGTGCTGCGCGGGCCGGCGGTGCTGCCGCCGGTGCACGAGCTCCCGGTGCAGCGGGCGCAGCTCGCCCCGCAACCCGAAGCGCTCGCCGAGGCCGCGCGGCTGCTGGACCGCGCCGCGAACCCGGTCGTCCTGGCCGGCGGGGGCGTGGTGCGCGCGGGAGCGCACGAGCAGCTGCGCGCGCTCGCGGAGAAGTTGCGCGCACCCGTGCTGTGCACCTTCGGCGGCAAGGGCGCGTTCGACTGGGAGCACCCCCTCTCCGGGCAGTCCTGGTTGGAGGACCGGCACAGCACCGAGTTCCTCGCCGCGGCCGATGTGCTGCTGGTCGTCGGCTCCGGGCTCGGGGAGCTGTCCAGCAACTACCACACCTTCCGCCCGCAGGGGACGGTCGTCCAGGTGGAGGCGGACGCGGAGAAGCTGGGCGCCAACCACCCCGCGCTGGGGCTGCACGCCGATGCCGCCGAGGCGCTCGGGGAACTGGCCGCCGCGGTGCGCGCCCGGCCCGCCGACGGGGTGGCGGAAACCGCCGTCGCGGCCCTGCTCGACGGGATCCGCTCCCGGTTGGACGGTCAGCAGCTCGACGTGGAGCGCCGGGTGCTGGAGGACGTGCGGGCGGCGCTGCCGGAGGGCGCGCCCAGCTGCTGGGACATGACCGTCCTCGGGTACTGGGCGTGGTCGGCCTGGCCCGGGCGGATGCACTCCGCGCAGGGCGCGGGCGGCCTCGGCTACGGGTTCCCCGCCGCGCTCGGGTGCGCGGCGACCGGCACCCCCGCGCTGGCCGTCTCCGGTGACGGCGGCGCGCTGTACGGCATCGCCGAGCTCGCCAGCGCGGTGCAGCACCAGTTGCCGGTGACCTGGCTGATCGTCGACGACGGCGGCTACGGCATCCTGCGCGAGTACATGCGGGGCGCGTTCGGCGAGAGCACCGCGACCGAGCTGGCCCGTCCCGAGTTCGTCGCGCTGGCGGAGTCGTTCGGGGTCTCCGCGCGGGAGACCGCGGTGCGGTCGCTGCGCGAGGACCTGGCGGCGGCACTGGCCGAACCCGGCCCGAGCGTGGTGCTGCTGCGCCGGCGGCTGGAGCTCTTCGCGCCGACGCACCGTGCGTGACGAGCGAGCCGCACCGAGCCGAGCTGAGCAGGAGAGGACATGGGCGAGCGCGCCACCGACATCGAAGTGCACGGCGTCGAACCGATCCCCGCGGCGGAGCGGACCTCGACGCCGTGGCACCTGTTCCGGTTGTCCTTCGGCGGGGCCAACACCTTCGCCACCGTCGTCCTGGGGTCGCTGCCCATCGCCTACGGCCTCGGGTTCCTCCCCGCGCTGACCGCGACCGTCGTCGGGGTGGTGCTCGGCGGGGCGGTCCTGGCGCCCATGGCGCTGTTCGGGCCGAAGAACCACACCAACAACGCGGTGTCCTCGGGTGCGCACTTCGGCGTGGTCGGCAGGATCATCGGGTCCTTCCTGTCCCTGCTCACCGCCGTCGCCTTCTTCTCCATCTCGGTGTGGGTCTCCGGTGACGCGCTCACCGGTGCGGTCCACCGACTGTTCGGAGTGGACGGTGGCGACGTGCTGCGCGGGGTCTCCTACGGCGTCATCGCCGTGGCCACCCTGGTGGTGTGCCTCTACGGCTACCGGCTGATGCTCGCGGTCAACCGGGTCGCCGTCATCGCGTGCAGCGCGGTCATGCTGCTCGGATTCGCCGCCTACGCCGGGGAATTCGACCCGACGTTCGCCGGGCACGCCGGCTACGCGCTCGGGGAGTTCTGGCCGACCTGGGTGCTCGCCGTGCTGACCGCCGCGGCCAACCCCGTCTCGTTCGGCGCTTTCCTCGGCGACTGGTCCCGCTACATCCCGGACAGCGCGCCGAAACCGGCGGTGCTCGCGGCTCCGTTCGGGGCGCAACTGGCCACCCTGCTCCCGTTCGGGTTCGGCATCGCCACCGCCACGCTGGTCGCCGACCCGGACGACTACATCGCCGGCCTGACCGCGATCTCCCCGCCGTGGTACGCGCTGCCGCTGATCGTGGTCGCGCTGATCGGCGGGCTCTCCACCGGCACCACCGCGCTGTACGGCACCGGCCTGGACTTCAGCTCGATGTTCCCCGCGCTGTCCCGGGTGCGGGCCACCGCGCTGGTGGGCACCTTCGCCGTGGTGTTCATCTTCCTCGGGGCGTTCGTGTTCAACGTGGTCGCCAGCATCAACGCGTTCGTCACCCTGATCCTGCTGTGCACCTCGCCGTGGATGGTGATCATGATGATCGGGTACTGGGTGCGGCGCGGCCACTACCTGCCCGACGACCTGCAGGTGTTCAACCGGGGGCAGCGGGGCGGCGTCTACTGGTACGCGCGCGGCGTGAACTGGCGCGCGATGGCCGCCTGGATCCCCGCGACCGCCGTCGGGCTGCTGATGGCGAACACACCGCTGATCGTCGGCCCGCTGGCGGGCGTCGCGGGCGGTGTGGACGTCAGCCTGCCCGCCACGCTCGTCGCGGCCGCACTGCTGTACCTGGCGATGCTGCAGCTGTTCCCCGAGCCGCGCGCGGTGTTCGGCCCGGCCGGCCCGCGGTTGGTGCGCGCTGCCGACCGGCCGGTCGCCGCCGTTCGACCGGTGCGGGCCGGTTCCGAGGCGCCCGTGCGCGGCTGAGCCGGTGCGCTCGACGGGCGCCCCACGCGCGGAATCCAACCGTTCCCGCTGGCGTTGCCACCGGTGTGACGACACCGCTGCGCTTTTCGGTCCTGGACCGCTCGCTCGTGCGGCACGGGCGGCCCCCCTCGGAATCGTTGCACCGCACCGTCCGATTCGCCGCGGAAGCCGAAGCGTTGGGCTATCACCGGTTCTGGGTGGCCGAGCACCACGGAGTTCCGGGTGTGGCCGGTTCAGCTCCGACGGTGCTGGCCGCGGCGGCCGCCTCGGCGACCTCGCGGATCCGGGTGGGCACGGGCGGGGTGATGCTGCCGAACCACCAGCCGCTCGTGGTCGCCGAGCAGTTCGGCGTGCTCGCCTCGCTGCACCCGGACCGGATCGACGTGGGCCTGGGGCGCTCGCTCGGTTTCACCGCGGCGGTGCGCAGTGCTCTGGGAAGCGGCCGGCAGGACGCGGAGCGCTTCGGGACGCAGCTGGAGGAACTGCTCGGTTACTTCGCCGGCGGAGCGGACGCGCAGGTGCGGGCCGTCCCGGCCGAAGGGCTTCGGATGCCGGTGTTCGTGCTGGCGACCGGGGCGGGTGCCGAGCACGCGGCGCGGGCCGGGCTGCCGCTGGTGATCGCCGCCGTGCGCGGTGACGACGCGCTGCGACGCGCCATCGAGCACTACCGGCAGCGCTTCCGCCCGTCACCGTGGTCCGCGCAGCCCTACGTGGTGCTGTCGCGCTCCGTGGCGGTCGCCGCGAGCACCGAGGAGGCCCGCCGGTTGCTGGTCCCGGAGGCGTGGGCGACCGCGTATTCGCGCGTGCACGGCGTCTTCCCGCCCCTGTTGCCGGCTGACGACGTCCTCGCCCGGGAGATGGGCCGGTGGGAGCGCGAGCAGTTCGACCGGGCGATGCGCGGCCACGTGCACGGCACCGAGGAGGAGGTCGCCCGCGCGCTGCAGTCCCTCGTGGACGGCACCGGTGCGGACGAGGTGCTGGTCACCACCAGCGGTGGTCATGACGAGGACGCCCTGCTCGACTCGTACCGCCGGTTGGCGCGGTTGATCCCCGAGCAACGCTGAGCGGTGGCGACCGGGTCGGCCGGAGGTTCCTGTGCGTCCGCGTCCGCGCGGCGGCCCGCGTGCCGCGCGGGTCCACCCGATACGGTGGCGGCCATGAGCGAGCTCGGTGCGGGAATCGACGGCCAACTCGTCCTGGTCACCGGCGGCGGGCGAGGGCTCGGCCGGTCCCTCGTGCGCGCGTTCGCGGGCCAGGGCGCCCGCGTCGTGGTCAACTACCGGCACAGCCACGAGCAGGCGCACGCGCTGGTCGACGAGATCGGCGAGGGCCGCGCGATGGCCGCGCGCGCCGACGTCACCGACGAGCAGCAGGTCCACGCCCTGTTCGACGCGATCCGGGCGCGCTTCGGCCGCCCCGCGACGACGGTGGTCAACAACGCGCTGGCCGACTTCTCCTTCAACGGGGAGGCCCGCTCGAAGGCCGACGAGATCGGCTGGGGCGAGTTCTCCGCGCAGTTCGACGGCAGCGTCCGCGCCGCGCTGCACACGACGCAGGCCGCGCTGCCGGGCATGCGCGAGCGGGGAGGTGGGCGGATCATCAACATCGGCACCAACCTCTTCCAGGACCCGGTGGTGCCGTACCACGACTACACGGCCGCCAAGGCCGCGCTGCTGTCGCTGACGCGCACGCTGGCCGCCGACCTCGGCCCGGACGGGATCACCGCGAACATGATCTCCGGGGGGTTGCTGCGCACCACCGACGCCAGCGCGGACACGCCGGAGGAGGTCTTCGACGGGATCGCGCGGAGCACACCGCTGCGCCGGGTGGTGACGCCGGAGGAGTTCGCCGACGCGGCGCTGTTCTTCGCCTCCCCGTGGGCGCGCGCGGTGACGGGGCAGAACCTCGTCGTCGACGGGGGACTGGTCAAGGACTGACCTGCGGCCGCACCGGGGGGCTGCCGCGGGCGGGCCCCGGACCGCCGGTGGACCGGTGGCGCCCGGTCCTCGTCGTCAACGGTGCTCGCCGGACTGCGCCGGAGGAATCCGGTCCTGGTCACGGGGCCTACCGTCCCAGCGCCACGCCTTCAGGCGGGGGCGCCCGGGCAGCTCGGCTCGTCCGGTGGCCCACAGCAGGGTGGGCCAGGGATCCGTGGACTCCGGTGCGTCCGGGAACAACCGGGTGAGCGCTCGTGCGCACAGGCCGGCGGGCGGGTTCCAGGCGAGCCCGAGCCCCCGTGCGAGGTCGTGCATGTGCACCAGCGTTTCCACGATCCCCATCGCGGCGAAGCCCTCGGGATCGGAGGCGCCGAAGACGTGGTGGGCGCGGGTGCGCGGAGGTGCCGTGCGCACCACGGCGACGAGCAGCGCACCGCTCGCCTCCAGCACCTGCAGCAGGCCGGCGGGCCCCGCCTCGCGGTTCGCGTGAATGGCGTTCGCCGGCCCGCCCGGTCGCCGGCTCTCCCACACGAAGGGCACTCGGTCCTCCTGCGGAGGGGCCTTGGGGCCCAGTTGCGCGGCGTAGGCGAAGAGGTCGTCGCTGAGGTGCTCGACGGTTTCCCAGCAGTCCCACTCCAGCGAACCGGCCTTGCCGTCCCACGCCACCGGGGGCGCTTCGCGGAGGGCCGTCACGGCGAGCTGCACTGCGAGGTCGAGGTCGTCCGCGGTGACGGGGGACCGGGAGGGTCCCGCCCGGGGTGATCGGGACATAGCAGGACCGTACCGCGTTCGCTCGACGCAGGCCGCAGCATTTTTGCAACAGCCGCCTCATATCGGGCAGTCGGTGGGTGGCGCGGCGAAGGAGGAGCGCGAACTCCGCGGAAAGGACCGCAGCGGACGGGCCCGCACCGGCGGTGCGGGCCCGCGCGGCCCGTGGTGTCAGCCGTCGGCGGTGCGCTGCTCGGCAGGCGGCCGCGAACCTTCGGACAGCTGCGGATCGAGCTCGGCCTCGTCGACCGCGTCCAGGCCCGCCCGCTCGATCCGCGTCGCGAGTTCCGCGGCGTGGTCGCTGAGCTCAGCTGCCCGGATGCCGTGCGGAGGATCGGCGGTGTGCGGAGCCATGCCGTCGCTGCAGCGGCGCAGCAGGGACGCGGCGCCCTTGGCGTTGCCGCGGCGGACGTGCGTGAGGCCGACCGCGAGCTGGGCGAGGGCCTTCCACAGCCCGCGCTCCGGATCGGGCGCGTTCTTCCACGCCGCTTCGAGGACTTCGTGCGCGTGGAAGGGGCGTTGTGCGGTGAGCAGGCGCTGCCCCTCGCGCAGGCTCTCCGCGGGCGTCATCACCACGTCCTCGTTGACCCGCTCGACTCCGGCGCTGCCGCGCGGCAGGGGGCGACCGAGCCCGTCCCGCGGTCGCGCGTTCTCCGCCCGGCCCCGGACGTTGCGGTCACGTGTGCTCATCGTCGTCTCCACCATCGGGTGGAGCCGGAACTCCCCGGCTCCACCCCCACCTTCCCACGGTGCCCGCGACGCGCGGCACCGGCGAAGTGCCGCCGGCGCCAGCTGCGGTCGCTGACCTGCTCCGCCTCCTCCTGCAGGTCTTGAGCGGCGGCCCAGCTGGCGAACACCGCACCCCGGCGGCGCGCGCCCGCTTGACGAACCCGGCCGCATCTCGTGTAATCGCCGTCACATACCGGCCAGTCGGTGGGTGGTGCGGCGAAGGAGGACTATGGGTTCCGTGGAGACGGTGCGCGGCCCGGTGGACGTGGACGAGCTGGGCGTGACGCTGATGCACGAGCACGTCTTCGTGCTCACGCCGGACGTCATGCAGAACTACGGCGACGAGTGGTGGGACGAGGAGGAGCGCGTCGCCGACGCGATCACCAAGCTGCGCGAGCTGAAGCAGGCCGGCGTGGACACGATCGTCGACCCCACGGTCGTCGGGCTCGGCCGCTACCTCCCGCGGGTGCAGCGGGTCAACGCCGAGGCCGACATCAACATCGTGGCCGCGACCGGTCTGTACACCTTCGACGAGATCCCGCACTTCTTCCACTACCGCGGTCCGGGGACGATGCTCGGCGGTCCCGAGCCGATGACGGAGATGTTCGTCCGCGACATCCGCGAGGGCATCGGTCAGACCGGTGTGCAGGCGGCGCTGCTGAAGTGCGTCGTGGAGGAACGCGGTCTCACCGGGGACCAGGAACGCGTGCAGCAGGCCATCTGCGAAACCCACCAGGAGACCGGCGTGCCGATCACGGTGCACACCAACGCGGCGCACCAGACGGGCCGGCTCGCGCTGGACTTCTACGCCTCCCGCGGGGTGGACCTCACCAAGGTCGTCATCGGCCACGCCGGTGACACCAACGACCAGGACTACCTCAAGTGGATCATGGACCGGGGCGCGTCGATCGGCTGCGACCGCTTCGGCCTCGACCTGTTCAACCCCACCCCGGAACGCGTGGCCACCATCGCGTCGCTGTGCGAGCAGGGATACGCCGACCGCATCGTGCTGTCCCACGACGCCGCCTGCTACATGGACTTCTTCAGCGGTGAGGCGGCCCAGCAGGCGCTGGCCCAGGCCGCCCCGAACTGGCACTACCTGCACATCAGCAACGACGTGCTGCCCGCGCTGCGCGAGCGCGGCGTCACCGAGGAGCAGATCCGCACGATGCTGGTGGACAACCCGCGCCGCTACTTCGCGGGTGAGGAGGGATCCCGGTGACGAGCACCGAACCCCGTGCGCGCGGTGCCGCGCCCTTCGACACCTCCGGGATCGTCCGCGACGAGCGCGGCCTCGCCCACTACGCGAACCTCGCGCCGTCGCTGGTGGAGATGCTGCGCCGCACCGTCGAGCACCTCCCGGACCAGGAAGCGGTGGTCGAGGTCGGCGGACCCCGGTTGACCTACCGCGAGCTGTGGGACCGCTCGGCGCGCGTGGCCGGCGGGCTGCGCGCGGCCGGGGTCCGGCGCGGCGACCGCGTCGCCAACCTGCTGCCCGCCGGGGTGGACTGGGTTCTCGGCTTCCTCGGCGCGCAGCTCGCCGGAGCCGTGGCCGTCCCGGTCAACATCCGGTTCGCCCGGCCCGAGGTCGACTACGTGCTGTCCGACTCCGGCGCGAGCGCCGTGCTCACCCCGGAGGAGCCCCTGCCCGACGGGGAGCCGTGCGCGGCGGACGACCTCGCCCCGGACGACCTCGCCGCGATCTTCTACACCAGCGGCACGACGGGATCGCCGAAGGGGGCGATGACCACCCACGAGAACTTCCTGTCCAATGTGGAAACAGCGATCCGGGTGATCGGCGTCGACCGGGCCGACGGACCGGACCTGCGCAACCTCGTGTCCGTGCCGCTGTTCCACGTCACCGGCTGCAACAGCCAGCTGCTCGTGCAGCTGGCCATCGGCGGGACCACGGTCGTGCTGCCCGCTTTCGACGTGCAGGAGTTCCTGGGCACCGTCGTCGAGGAGCGCATCAACGTGCTCACCAGCGTTCCCGCGATCTACGCGCTGGTGCTGTCGCAGCCCGACTTCGGCGATTTCGACGTCAGCGGCGTCACGCACCTCTCCTACGGCGGCGCCCCGATCGCGCCGTCGCTGGTCGAGCGGATCAAGGCCGGGTTCCCGAACGCGCGCGTCGGCAACGGGTTCGGCCTGACCGAGACGGCGTCGATCGCGACCTACCTGCCGCACGAGTGGGCCGCCGAGCACGCCGATTCGGTCGGCTTCGCCGCGCCCGTGGTGGACCTCGCCGTCGACGAACCCGACCCGGAAGGGGTGGGGGAGCTGCTCCTCCGCGGTCCCAACGTGGCCGCCGGCTACTGGAACAAACCGGAGGCCACTGCGGCGACGTTCGTCGGCGGTTGGCTGCGCAGCGGGGATCTCGCGCGCATCGACGAGCAGGGGCTGCTCCACGTCGTCGACCGCGCCAAGGACATGATCAACCGGGGCGGGGAGAACGTGTACTCGGTCGAAGTGGAGAACGCCCTCGCCGGCGCTCCGGGGGTGGCCGACGCCGCGGTCGTCGGCGTGCCGGACGACGTGCTCGGCGAGAAGGTCGGGGCGGTCCTCGTGCCCGTGCCCGGCTCCGAGTTCTCCGTGGACGCGGTGCTGGAGCACCTGTCCACCCGGCTGGCCGACTTCAAGGTCCCGCAGTACGTCGACGTGCGCAGCGAGCCCCTGCCGCGCAACCCCGGCGGGAAACTCCTCAAGGGCAACCTGCGCGAGCAGACCGAGTGGGGCTCCCCGGTGCGCGGACGCTAGCGGCGGAGGGTTCCGGCAAGGGACCGCGCGGGTTGGCCGGCGAGCCGGAGTGTCCCGCTGGACGTCTACCTGTCCGCGGCGCTGGGGGTGCTGACCAACTGCGCCCCGTTCGACGTGAGCGGCAGCCGAATCGCCGTGGCGGCGATCCGGCGGGGACCGACGGGCCCGGCGGCTACGCCGTGCCCGAGCGCTCTTCCTCGCCGGTGAGCGGCCCGAGCAGCGCGCCGAGCTCGGCGGTCTCGCCGCGGTGCCGGGCGGCCTCCTGCGCCGCCTCGTCGAGGTGTTCCCGGACGGACTGCGCGATGCGGTCGACGTCGCCGCGCTCGGCGGGCGGGAGCGGCGCGTGCACGGCGTCGCGGCGAGCGGCCGCGGCGGCGAGCAGGGCCGCCGCGTGCTCGTGGTCACCGGCCAGCGTTCGAACGCCGGCCAGGCCTTCCAGCGCCAGCGCCACCGCGCGCGGGTCACCGGTGGCGCGCGCCGCCGCGAGCCCGTCGAGGTGCAGACCGCGCGCGGTGTCGACCTCGCCGCGCTGCTCGGCGGTGAACCCGAGCTGGGCGAGCACCCAGGCCTGGCCGACCTGGTAGCCGATGTGCCGCTCCCAGGACAGCGCCGGGCGGAGGTAGTCCTCCGCGTCGTCGAGCAGGCCCTGGCGCCGGGCGGAGAGGCCGAGCCCGCCGCGGGCGAAGTTGGCGCCTCCCTCGTGCGAGTGCTCGTGGGCCAGTCGCAGGGCCCGGTGGTGGTAGGCGTCGGCAGCGCGGTGATCACCCGCCAGCAGGGCGAGCCGGCCGAGGCGGGAGAGCTGCTCGGACGCGGTCGGCCACAGGCCCAGCTCCTCGGCGTTGCGCAGCGCCTCCTGGTGCAACCGGGCGGACCGTTCGTACTCGCCGGCGATCTCGGCGAGCATGCCGAGCACCTTCGCCGTTTGCGCCTGCCCCCAGCGGTCGTCGAGCTCGGCGAACATCGCAGCGGCCTGCTGCCCGAGCCGGCGGGCTTCGTCGAGATCGCCGTGCAGCACCGCCTGGTCGGCCTGGGTGTACAGCGCGGCGGCGACGCCCCACCGGTCGTCGAGCTCCCGGAACCCCCGCAACGCTTGGTCGACGAGCTCCTCGGCGGCCTCCTGCTCGCGCAACCCGCCGACGAACCCGAGCAGCCACTGCGCGCGGGCCAGCGCGGCGGGCTCGTCGAGACCGTTGTGCAGCGCGAGGGCGGAGCGGCTCTCCCGCAGCGGCGCCGGATCGGTTCCGATGAGCGCGCCGAACACCGCCCGCCAGGCCGTGGCATCGGCCCGGGCGGTGGCGGGGGCCTCGCCGGGCATGCTCACCGCCAGGTCGAGCGACCGGTGCGCCTGCCGGTAGGTCCCGCGCAGGAACCAGTACCACGCCGCGGCGGTGGCCAGGCGCAGCGCCAGCGCCGGCTCGCAGTGGTGGACCGTGGTGGCCAGCGCCGTGCGGAGGTTGGCCGCTTCGGTGTCGAGGCGCTGCAACCAGTGCCGCTGTTCGGGACCGCGCAGCGAGTGGTCGGCCCGCTCGGTGAGATCGGCGTAGTAGCGCGCGTGCCGCAGCTGCACCCGCTCGGCTTCGCCGGCTTCGTCCAGGCGCTCGCGGGCGTAGGCGGCGATGGTTTCGAGCAGGCGGTAGCGGCGTCCCCCTGCGGTGTCCGACACGGCCACGAGCGACCGGTCGACCAGGCGGGCGAGCACCCCCGCCACCTGGCCGGAAGGCACGTCCTCGCCGGCGCAGACCGCCTCGGCGGAATCGAGCGCGCAGTCGCCGCCGTGCGCGGAGAGCCGTCGCAGCACCGCGCGTTCGCCCTCGTCGAGCAGTTCCCAGCTCCAGTCGATCATCGCCCGCAGCGTCCGCTGCCGCGCGGGAGCATCGCGGTGACCGGCGGTGAGCAGCTGGAAGCGGTCGCACAACCGGACGGCGAGGTCGTGCACGCCGAGCGCGCGCACGCGGGTGACGGCGAGTTCCACGGCCAGGGGCAGCCCGTCGAGCTGCCGGCAGATCGACGTGATCGCGCGCGCGTTGTCCGGGGTGAGCCGGAAACCGGGCACCGCCGCGGCCGCGCGCGCCACGAACAGCTCGACGGCCGCGGAGCGTCCCGCGGCGTCCACCTCGGCCTCGTCCGCCTCGGGCTCCGGAAGCACCAGCGGCGGCACCGGCTGCAGCCGCTCACCGGCGAGGCCCACGGGTTCGCGGCTGGTGGCCAGGACCTGCAACCGCGGCGCCGCGGCCAGCAGCGCCGCGGTGATCCGCGCGACCGGTTCGACGGCGTGCTCGCAGTTGTCGAGCACGAGCAGCACGTGCCGCGGCGCGAGCGCCTGCGCCAGCCGCTCTGCGGCGGGGCAGGGCTCACCCGGCGGGGGAGCGGCCGCGGCCACGTCGTCGCGCACCCCGAGGGTGGAACCGACCAGATCGGCCAGCGCGCCGACCGCGTCGGTGTGCGCCGTCGGGTCGAACGCGGCGAGGTCGACGACCCAGACGCCGTCGGGCAGCGCGTCCGGTCGTTCCGCCGCGCGCCGTGCCGCCACCTCCAGCGCGAGGCGCGTCTTGCCCACGCCGCCCGGCCCCGTCAGGGTCACCAGGCGCGCGGAGTCCAGCTCGCGCGACAGCTCGGCGGCGGCCGACTCCCGGCCGACCAGCGGGCCGAACGGTGCCGGCAGGTTGGTGCGCACCGCCGCACCGCTGTCCGCTCCGCTGCGCTGCTCGCCCTGCAGGCCCGGGTCGTGGGCGAGGACGGCCTGCTGCAGCTCGGTGAGCTCCGGGCCGGGGTCCAGTCCCAGCTCCTCGGCGAGCCGGGTGCGCAGCCGGCTGTAGGTCTCCAGCGCTTCGGCCTGGCGGCCGCACCGGTACAGCGCCCGCATGTGCGCGGCGTGCAGCCGCTCCCGCAGCGGGTGTTCGTCGAGCAACCGGCCCAGTTCGGGCACGAGCGCGTGGTGCTCACCGAGCGCCAGGCGCGCGTCGACGCGGTCCTCCACCGCGGCCAGCCACTGCTCGGTCAGCTCCTCGATCGCGGCGCGGGCGAAGGCGTCCTCGGTGAACTCGGCGAAGGCGGGGCCGCGCCACAGGGCCAGCGCCTCGCCCAGCGCCGCGGCCCGCTGCGCGGGGTCGGGCAGGGCGCGCGCGGAGGTGAGCAGCGCGGTGAACCGCCCGGCGTCCACGGCTTCCGGCGCGGCGTCCAGGCGGTAGCCGGCGTCGGTGGAGACCACCAGCCCGCGCGCCCCGGCTTCGGCGCTGCCCAGCGCCCTGCGCAGCTGCGAGACCTTGGCCTGCAGGGCCGCGGCCGGGTCCCGGGGTGCCGCGGCTCCCCACAGGTCGTCGACCAGCCGCTCGGCGGGGACACCGCGGCCGGGGCGCACCAGCAGGCAGGCGAGCAGGGCGCGGACCTTGCGGCCGGGCACGGTCACGGCCGCGCCCTCCTCGGTCCACACCGCCAGTGGCCCCAGCACACCGAACCGCATGGGCCCAGGTTACGGCGTGGACCGGCCGCACCGACCGCCGACGTCAGTCGACGAGCAGTGCTCCGCAAGTGCCGGCGCGCACGCTCAGGGGCGCAGTCGACAGCACGGCGAGGAGGCAGCGATGAGCACTGAGACGGCCGGTGACGGCGCGGTCCGGGTCCTGGGGATCTCCGGGAGCCTGCGGTCCGGCTCCTACAGCACGGCCGTGCTGCGGGCCGCGGCCGCACTGGCGGAGCCGGGCGTGCGGTTGTCGCGGTGGCGGGGGCTCGGGGAGGTCCCGCCGTTCAACGAGGACGACGAGGAGCACCCCGCGGAGGCGGTGCGCCGCATGCGCGCCGCGATCGACTCCGCGGACGCGCTGCTGATCGCGACCCCGGAGTACAACACCACCGTTCCCGGGCAGTTGAAGAACGCGGTCGACTGGGCATCCCGACCCGAGGGGGAGGGCGTGCTGCTCGGCAAGCCGATCGCCGTGGTCGGCGCGAGCCCCTCCGACTACGGCGCCGCGTGGGCGCAGGCCGCATTGCGCAAGGCGGTGGCCTCCTGCGGCGCGCAGGTGGTCGAGCGGCACCTGTGCCTCGCCCGTGTCGACGAGGCGTTCGGTCCTGGCGAGGAGCTCCGGGACCCGGGGCAGCGGGCGCAGTTGGCGGAGATCCTCACCGAGCTCGGCGCGGAGGCGCGTCGCGCCCTCCGCACTTCCGGTGCCGCGTGAGCGGGGCACGTCCCGACAACGCGAGATGACCAGCACACCGCACGAAGGAACAACCATGACCGTCGAGCTCAACCACACCATCGTCACCGCCAGCGACAAGGCGGCTTCGGCCGCTTTCCTCGCCGACCTGCTCGGGCTGCAGGTCGGTGAGCCCTACGGCCCCTTCCTGCCCGTGGAAACGCACAACCGGGTCACGTTGGACTACCTCGACGCCGGCCAGGAGCGGATCAGCCCGCAGCACTACGCCTTCCTCGTCTCCGAGGCCGAGTTCGACGTCGTCCTCGACCGCGTCCAGCGGGCGGGCGTGACCTTCTACGCCGACCCCGCGCACGAGCAGCCCGGGCGGATCAACCACGGCGACGGCGGGCGCGGGGCGTACTTCAGGGACCCCGACGGGCACAGCATGGAGATCCTCACCCGCCCCTACGGCAGCGGGCGGACGCAGCGGTGACCCCCGAACAGCGGAGAGGAGGAGACGACGATGCGGCAGATCCGGAACGACCTGTGGGAGACGGAGGCCGAGTACCCGGCTCCCGGACTGAGCACGCACGCCTACCTGTGGCTCGCCCCGGGCGGGAACGTGCTGTTCTACAACACGACCCTGGGCACCGAGCTCGACCGCGTGGCCGAGCTCGGCGGGGTGAACCACCAGTACCTGAGCCACCAGGACGAGATCGCGCCCTCGCTGCGCACGATCAGGGACCGGTTCGGCGCGTCCCTGCACGCCAGCGCGGCCGAGGCGGCCGCCGTGCGGGAGACCTGCCCGGTCGACGACGCGTTCGACGGGCCGCGCACCCGGGACGGGATCGACGTGATCCCCACTCCGGGGCACACCCCGGGCAGCACCTGCTTCCTCGTGCACTCGCCCGCGGGGGAGACCTACCTGCTCACCGGTGACACGATCGTGCGCGACGCCGAGGGAGGGTGGTTCGCGGGCCACATCCCCGGCATGAGCGACCGCGAGGCGCTGGAGCGGAGCCTTGCCGAGCTCGCGGCGCTGCGCCCGGACCTCGTGATCTCCAGCGGTTTCGTCGGGGAGACCGGGGTGACCGAGCTGGGCGAGCGGGCCTGGGCCGACTGCGTCGAGCAAGCGCTGCGGTCGCTGCGCCCCGAGCGCAGCCGGCGGTGAGTTGCCGCGCGCAGCGTCGGCGCGGACCTGCGGTGGCCGGACCGGCCACCGCAGGTCCGCGCACCACCGGTCGAGGCCCGCGGCGGTGCTCCGGTGGAGCCGCACCGCTGCGGGCGGCGATACCGTGGGGCCCGTGATTCCGAGGATTGCGCTACGCGACAGCACGACCATTCCGCAGTTGGGATTCGGCACGTACAAGGTGCCGCCGGAGGAGACGGCGGAAGCCGTCGGCCACGCGCTCGAACTGGGCTACCGCCACATCGACACCGCTCAGATGTACGGCAACGAGCGGGGAGTCGGAGAAGCGATCGCGAAATCCGGCATCCCCCGCGACGAGCTCTACATCACCAGCAAGCTCAACAACGACAAGCACGACCCGTCCGATGTGCGCAGCTCGTTCGACGAGACGCTCGACGCGCTCGGAGTCGACCACCTCGACCTGTTCCTGGTGCACTGGCCGCTGCCCACGCGCTACGACGGCGACTACGTCTCGACGTGGCGGGCGATGGCGGACCTGGTCGGGGACGGGCGCCTGCGCAGCGCCGGGGTGTCCAACTTCCAGCCCGAGCACCTGGACCGGATCGTCGGCGAGACCGGGATCGCGCCCGTGGTCAACCAGATCGAGGTCCACCCCCACTTCCGCAACGAGGCGGCCCGCGCCGCCACGGCCCGCCACGGCGCCGCGGTGGAGGCGTGGAGTCCGCTGGGGCAGGGCACGCTGCTCGACGACGAGGTCATCGGTCGGATCGCCACCGCGCGCGGCAAGGAGCCCTCGCAGGTCGTGCTGCGCTGGCACGTCCAGCGCGGTGACGTGATCTTCCCGAAGTCGGTGCACCGCGAGCGCATGGCCTCCAACACCGCCCTGTTCGACTTCGAGCTCTCCGCCGAGGAGATGTCCGAGATCGACGCGCTGGACCGGGGTGAGAGCGGCCGCGTCGGCCCCAACCCGGACACCTTCGACCGCATCGGCTGAACGCGCCCGGTGCCGGGAGCCACCGGGGAAGGCGCTTCCGGCACCGGTCCGCGGAGCGGGCGCCCGAGCGGCGCCCGCTACTCGCGCCCGCGGACCTGCAGCGCGTCGTGCAGCTTGAGCGCCACGTGCAGGGACGCGGCGCGCCAGCCGTCCTCCAGCACCCCGCCCCCGAGGAGATCGCGGATGCGCTCGAGCCGGTAGTACAGCGTGGACCGGTGGACCGCCAGCGCCCGGCACGTCGGCACGGCGCTGCGCCCGTGGTCGAGGTAGGCCAGCGCGGTCCGCTGCTGCTCCCGCGTGCCCCGGTCCAGCAACCGGGCGGCGTCCTCGCTGAGCTCGCGGACGGTGGCCGGTTCCAGCGGCCAGCCGTGCAGCAGGCGCCACGATCCGAGCTCGGACCAGTCGAGCGCGCGCTCCCGGCCGAGCAGTTCGGCGACGGCGGCCGCGAACCCGGCGCGGGCCGCGGTGCTCTCCACCGCGAGCGGTGCGGCGGCCGCGGCCCGGCCGATGACCTGGACGCGGTAGCCCGCGTTCCGGAGGCGCTGCCGGAGGTGGTTCTCCAGCGCCTCGGCCTCGCGCGGGCAGGTGTGCCGGGCGATCGCGGTGAGCCGGTGCGCGTCGCAGCGGGCGAGGTGCGGCCGGCCGATCGGGGAGCGCGCGAGTTCGAGCTGGGGGTCCGTGGTGAAGCACGTCGCCGCGGGCTGCGGGTGCAGTTCCGCGACGTGCACGACGAGCTCGCCGTCCTCGGGCAGGAGCGCGCGCGCCCGCGCCTCCTCCACCGCGGACTCGGACGTGGCCCGGACCAGCGCCGCGCCGGCGAGTCGCCGCACCTCGTCGGCGCGGTCGCGCAGCGCGGCGTCCTCGGTGCCGATGAGCGGCGCCAGCAGCCGCACGGTGCGGGACGTCGCCTCCCCCTCCTCGGCGGTGACCGGCGGCTCGTCGAACAGCCAGAGGTAGCCGGCGAGGGCGCCCTCCTGGCGGATCGGGAAGCACACCCGCGCGAGCATCCCGTGCTCCTCGTTGTCCGGCAGGCGCACCGGCTGGCGGGCGGTCTCGATGCCGTGGCTGAGGATCCACGGCACCGGGTCGGGCGGTGGTGCCCGGTCGATGATCGCGGCCACGCGCTTGTGGTCGATCGCGCCGATCTGAGCGCTCGCGCAGAGGAACTCCAGCGCCGCGTTGTCCACGACCACGGAGCGTCCCAGCTGCTGGGACAGCTCGTCGACCAAGGACTGCACGCGGCTCAGGTTCTCCCCGACCCCCGGTTTCGACATGTGTACAACCTAGTTCCGCCCCGTGTTCGGGGACAACTGCGCGTGCGCGGCGCGAGGATGAGATCGGCTCCGGGGCACCCCGGGGCGAGATCCGCCTCAGCACACGGGAGGAGGGCTGATGACCACCGTTTCCGCGGCGGTCGCCGAGGTCGTCGCCGAGCACACCACCGAGGTCTTCGCCCTGATGGGCAACGGGAACGCCCACGTCACCGACGCGCTGGCGCGGCACGGCCGCACCACGATCACCGCGGTGCGCCACGAGGCCGCGACGGTCGCCTCCGCCGACGCCCACCACCGCATCAGCCGACGCACCGCCGTGGCCACCACCACCTACGGCCCGGGCTTCACCAACGCGCTGACCGCGCTCGCCGAAGCTCGCATGGCCCGCACGCCCCTGGTGTACGTGGTCGGCGACGCCCCCACCACGGGGCCCCGCCCCGCCGACGTCGACCAGCGGGGACTGGCCGCGGCCGTCGGTGCGCCCGCGGTGGCGGTGGATGCGACCGGCCCGCGCGCTGCCGCGCGCCGCGCCTTCGAGATCGCCGCCGCCCGGAGGGTGCCGGTGGTGCTCCTGGTCCCGTACGACATCGCCACGAGCGAAGCCGCCGAGGAGGAACCGCGGGCCGGGATGCCGCTGTCCGCGCCGACCCCGGAGGTGGACCGCGCCGCCGTGGCCGAGGTGGGCTCCGCGCTCGCCGCCGCGCGGCGCCCGCTCGTCCTGGCCGGCCGGGGAGCGCGCTGCGCCGCGGGGCGGCTCGGCGAACTCGCCGACCGCCTCGGCGCGCTGACCGCCAGCACCGCACCCGCTCGGGGGACCTTCACCGGACGGGAGTGGGACCTGGGCGTGTGCGGCGGGTTCGCCTCGGAGGAGAGCTCCAAGCTCATCCACCAGGCCGATGTGGTCCTCGCCGTCGGCGCCGGGCTGAACCAGTTCACCACCGCGTTCGGCGCCCAGTTCGCCCGCGGGGCGACGGTCGTCCAGGTCGACCTCGAACCGGCGTGCCCGCAGGCGCACCGGCACCTGGCCGGCGACGCCGAGGAGGTCACCACCGCGCTGCTGGAGGAACTCGGCGCGGGGCCGCCCCCGGAGGAGCGCTGGGACGGCCTGGCGCAGCACGCCCGCAGCTCGCAGCTGCACCGCAGCCGCGACCGGGGCGAGGAGTGCGCCCAGGACGGGCGGCTCGACCCCCGCAGCGCCATGGCGCGGCTCGACGAGGTCCTGCCGCGCGAGCGCCAGGTCGTCACGGATGGCGGGCACTTCCTCGAGTGGCCCAGCACCTACCTGGACGTGGCCGCACCGGACGAGCTGGCCATGGTCGGCACCCACTACCAGTCGATCGGGCTGGGGTTCCCGTCGGCCCCCGGTGCCGCCCGCGCCCGGCCGGAGGCGACGACGGTCGTGGTCACCGGCGACGGCGGCGGCCTCATGGGACTGCCCGACCTGCACTCGCTCGTGCGCGCGGCGCGCAGCGCGGTCGTGCTCGTCGTCAACGACGCCTGCTACGGCGCCGAGATCCACCAGTACGGCTCGCGCGGGCTCGACGAGCGGGTCATGAACATCGACCGGACCGACTTCGCGGCGCTCGCCCGCGGTTTCGGCGCGACCGGCGTGACCGCCGCGACGTTGCGCGACCTCGACGCCGTCGAGGACTGGGTGCGCTCCGGTGCGCGCGGCACCCTCGTCGTCGACGTGCTGATCACCCGCACCGTCGTGGCACCGCACATGCGGGAGGTCGTCGAGAAGACGCTGGCGGGGTGAACGGGACCGGGGACCGCACCCGGCGGCGCCGCGGGATGACCACGCTCAGGAGCCGGCCACGGCCAGGACGCTCGGCCCGAGCGCGCAGAAGCGGTGCCGGGCGCCCCGCTTCACCCGTGCGCAGCAGGATGCTGCCCGTCCTCGACCGGACGAGCGCCGCCCTCCGTCCACTGCGGCGAGGGCAGCAGCTTCGGCGCGGTCTCGCTGATCGTGGACACCGCGGACGTGACCAGCGGGTGCTCGCTGCGGCCGCGCCGCGTCGCGGCGATGATGCGGCGCGCCGGGGCGGGTTCGCCGTGCAGCGGGATCCGCACCACGGGCCGGTCGTGCAGCCGTGCGAGCCGCGGGACGAGGATGATGCCGAAACCGTGCGCCACCAGGGCCGTTCCGGTGTCCCACTCGTCGGCGTAGTGGGCGATGTTCGGCGTGAACCCCGCGGACATGCACGCGGTCAGCACCAGCTGGTGGTACGTGCTGCCGATGTTCCCGACGATCCACGGCTCGTCCGCGGCGTCGGCGAGCGTGACGCGGGACAGCTCCGCCAGCCGGTGCCCGCCGGGCACGACCAGGTCCAGGGGGTCGTCGAGCAGCGGTTCCTGGTCGAAGCGCTCGTCGCTCGTCGACGGCGTGCCGGCGGTGTTGATCACCAGGGCGAGGTCGGCGTCGTCGGACAGCAGCAGGTCGAAGCAGTGCGCCGGTTCGGCCTCGATCACGCGCAGGTGCACCTGGGGGAAGCGCTCCCGCAGATGCGCGGCCGCGGGCGGCAGCAGGTGCGTGGCCGCGGTGGAGAACCCGCAGAGGGTGAACGACCCGGCGGGTTCCTCGGTGGCCGAGGCGAGCTCGGCGTAGGCGCGTTCGGCCTGGGCCTGCAGCGCTTCCGCGTGCCGCAGCACGGCGCGGGCGGCAGCGGTCAGCTGGACGCCCCGTCCGGACTGGACCAGCAGCTCGACGCCGAGCTCCTCGGCCAGCTGGCGCAGCTGGTACGAGACCGCCGAGGGCGTGTAGTGCAGCGCCGCCGCGGCGGCGGTGACCGTGCCGTGGCGGGCGAGCATCTGCAGCACCTTGAGCTTCGCATCAACCATGCAATCATTTTGCACGGTCCATCGGAGAAACGTCTGATTCTCTTCAGCGGTGTTCCGCGGCAAGCTGGACGCGTGATGACGAAGCTGGGGCTTGCTGATGACCGCGGAACCCTCCCGAAAGCGCGCGCCACCGGAGGCGAGGAGGTGCGCACCGGGCTGTACGTGCTCGTCGTGCTCACCGCCGGGGCCTACCTGCCGAGCCCGCTGTACCCGGGCTACCAGGAGGCCTTCGGCAGCAGCGATCTCGTGATGACGCTCATCTACGCCACGTTCGCCCTGGTCAGCGCACCGGCGCTGCTGCTGTTCGGCTCCGCCTCGGACGCGGTGGGGCCGCGCTCGGTGCTGCGGATCAGCCTCCTGCTCGCCGCTGCCGGCTCGGCGGGCTTCGCGTTCGCCTCCGGATCCGCGTGGCTGCTCGCCGCGCGCGCCGCGCAGGGGCTCGCGCTGGGAGCGGTCACCGGGGCGGCGAGCGCGCTGATCAGCACCGGTGCGGGTGACCGGAGCAGCAGCCGGGGGAGCAGCGCAGGTGTGCTGACGAGCACCGCGTTCGTGGCCGGCACGGCCGCCGGCCCGATCGCCGCCGGGGTGCTGGCCGAGTACGCCCCCGCGCCGCACCTGCTGCCGTTCCTGCTGCACCTGGCGCTGCTGTGGACCGCCTGGCTGCGCGTCTCGGCGCTGCCCGCGGTGCGGCGGAAGCGGCGGTGGAAACCGACCCGCCCGCACGTCCCGGCCGGCATGCGCCTGCTGTTCACGACCGCCGCGCTGACCGGGTTCCTGGCCTGGGCGGTGGCCGGGCTGTTCCTGTCGGTCATCCCGACGCTGCTCGGCCGCTCCGACCAGACCAACCTGGCCGTCACCGGCGGAGTCCTCGGCGCGGTGCTGATCTGCTCGGTGCTCACCCAGCCGCTCGTGCCCCGGCTCGGCGTGCGGCGCGCGCAGCTCCTCGGGCTCGCCGCCCTGCTGGCCGGTCTCCTCGTCCTGGCCCTGACAGCGGCGGAGTCGACGGCGCTGACGCTGTGCGCCGCGGTCGTCGCCGGCGCCGGGCACGGACTGGCCTTCGGCGGCGCGGCGGCCGTCGTCGACGAGGTGTCCCCGCAGGAGCAGCGCGGCGCGATCACCGGTGCGCTCTACCTCGCCTTCTACCTCGGTTCCGGGGTCCCCGCCGTGGCCATCGGTCTGATCACGCTCGGCACCTCGCTGGCGGTGGCGACGACGTGGGTCACGGGCGTGGCCGCGGTGCTCGTGCCGCTCGCCGGCGCCGCGGTGGTGCTCACGCGCCACCGGCGGCGCGCGGCGCTCGCGGTCTGACGGGCAGCGCACCGCGGCGCCGGCTCGCCGGTGCCGCGGTGCGGCGGTCGCCCTGCGGCCGGCGGTGGTGCCTCCCGGGATCCTTCCACAGTGGAACTGCCGCCCGCGGTGGAACTGCGGCCCGGCGCGGCCGCGGACGCGCGGACGGCCGGATCGCTCCGGCTCGTGCCGCTCCTGCTCCGACCCCGGGGGAGCGCGGCGAACCGGGCAGCAGGGCGAGCGCGCCGGTGAGGAGCGTCACTCCCTCCTCGTCGAGAAATATTGCGGCTGCTGCGCGGGTTTCGCGAGGGGGACTCTGCAACGGAGTGGTTCGACGATCCCGACGAAAGGCCTGCGTCTATGTCCGTCCCGCTGTCCATCCTCGACCTGGCGACGGTCGGCAAGGGGGAGACCGTCGGTGAAGGCTTGCGCAACAGCGTTGCGCTGGCCCAGCGAGCCGAGGAGCTCGGCTACCGGCGGGTGTGGTACGCCGAGCACCACAACATGCCGTCGATCGCTTCGTCGGCGACGAGCGTGCTCATCGCGCACGTCGCGGCGCACACCGGCACGATCCGCCTCGGTTCCGGCGGCGTCATGCTGCCCAACCACGCGCCGCTGACCATCGCCGAGCAGTTCGGAACGCTGGAAACCCTGCACCCGAACCGGATCGACCTGGGACTGGGGCGCGCGCCGGGCACCGACCAGAACACCCTCCGGGCGCTGCGCCGCGATGCGAGCTCGGCGGAGGGCTTCCCGCGCGACGTGCAGGAGCTGCAGGGCTACCTCGGCGAGCAGACCCTGGTCTCCGGGGTGAACGCGACGCCGGGCAAGAACACCAACATCCCCCTCTACGTGCTCGGCTCCTCGCTGTTCGGCGCCAAGCTGGCCGCTTCGCTGGGGCTGCCGTACTCGGTCGCCTCGCACTTCTCGCCGGACGCGCTCGAGGAGGCCGTCGCTGCCTACCGGTCCGAGTTCCAGCCCTCGCAGCAGCTGGCCGAACCGCACGTGATCGCCGGTGTCAACGTGCTCGCCTCCGACACCCTGGAACAGGCGCGCGCGGACTTCCAGATCGTCAAGCGCGCCCGGTTGAAGATGCTGGCGGGCGGAGGCCGCAGGTTGACCGACGCGGAAGCCGACCAGATCCTGGACTCCCCGCAGGGCAGGCCGGTGACCCAGATGGTCAAGTACTCCGCGGTCGGGACGGCCGGCGATGTCGCGGAGTACCTCGACTGGTTCACCAAGCACGCCGACGCGGACGAGCTCATCGTCGCCCACCAGCCGCCCACGTTGGACAAGCGGCTGCGTTCGGCCGAGCTGCTGGCCGAGGAGTGGGGCCTGCAACCGAGCTGAGCTCCCGCGGGCCGTGAAGCGGCTGCGGCTGCGCGGCAGTCGCTCCGGCGCTCGGCGCAGTGCTCCGCGGACGAGCACGGCTCCGGGGCTGCGGCCCCGCCCGCCGGCAGCGGGACGCGGCCGGACTCCGGGGAACTCGGTGGGGAAGTCGGTGCGGTGCCGAGGGCGCCCCGTGCCCGGAGTCCTATCGTGCTGCGGTGACTTCTTTCGCGCTGCTGCTCGCCTTCGGGGTGCTGACAGGAGTGACCACCGTGCTGTTCGGCTTCGGCGGGGGTTTCCTCACCGTGCCGGTGGTCTTCGGGTTCACGGCGGCCACCGCCGGTGCCGCGACCATGCACGTCGCGGTCGCCACCTCGACGGCGGTGATGGTGGTGAACTCGCTGACCGCGACCGCGGCGCACGCGCGTGCGGGCCGGATCCGGCGGGAGTACGTGTGGCCGATGACCGCCTTCATCGCCGTCGGCGCGGCGCTCGGCTCGTTGGCCGCCGCACGGATGGAGGACGGGGTGCTGCACGCCGTGTTCGTGGTCTACATGGTGCTCACCATCGTCGATTGCGTGGTGCGCTCCGGTTTCCTCACCCGGAGCGGGGACGGCGCCCCGCGGCCGCTGGGTCCGGTCGGCGGCACGGTCGGCGGCATCGGCATCGGTGCGATCGCGAGCGCCCTCGGGGTCGGCGGCAGCGTGCTCACCGTGCCGCTGCTGCGCCGCAGAGGGTTGCCGATGAGCGCGGCCACTTCGATGGCCAGTCCGCTCAGCGCGCCGGTCGCCGTGGTCGCCACGGTCATCTACGCGTGGTCCGGGACCGCGGCATCCCAGGCAGGCCGGATCGGCTACGTCGACCTCGTCGCCGCGGCCGCGTTGCTGTGCGGTTCGATCCCGACGATCGCGCTCCTCCGGAGGATCCCCGGCCGCATCCCGGATCGCGTGCACGCCGCCACCTACCTCGCCCTGCTCGTCGCCGTGACGAGCACGATGCTCGTGATCCCCGCGAACGGCTGACGTGCCGTGACCTGTTCGCCCGCGAGGTCGGCTGACCTCGCGGTTGACCCGTGTTCCGCGCCCGCTGGCACGATTCCCGCCGACGTTCCGCAACGTGTTTGCCACGAGCTCCGTCGCGGAGGCTCACCGGTGCGGCCCGGGCTCGTGCCGCGCGGCGGCGAGTGCTGCTTCGTCGGCGGCGGTGTCGGCTTCGGTCCAGGTGGATCCGGCGGGTGGGTGGGCGAGGTGCCAGCGCACGGATTCGGTGACGCGCTCGGCGGGGGTGGCCGGGGCCCAGTCGAGCAGGGCCTGAGCCCGGGCGACCGAGATCAGCAGGTGTTGGGCCGGGGCAGCGGTCAGCGCCAGGTCCGCCGGCAGCGCTGCCTCGGGGACCCGGACGAGTTCGGCCTCGGCCTCGGCGGCCTCGAGGATCTGGGTGAACCACGTGGACAGCGGCCATGTCTCGGTCTCGCCGAGGTTGATCGTGCTCCCGTCCGCCCTCCGGGAGTCGAGGGCGGCCAGCACACCGGTGGCGAGGTCGTCGACGTGCCCGCGGGTCCACAGCAGGTTGGCCGCCCCCACCGGGATGCGCCGCCGTCCGGCGCGCAGCCGGCGCAGCACGACGTCTTCGCGCCGTTGCCAGTCGTGCGGGCCGTAGACCAGCGGCAGGCGCAGCACGGTGGCCCCGCGGGGCCGCCACCGGTCCTCGACGTCGAGCTTGTCGTAGTCCTCGGGTACGTGGGCGAACCCGGCACCGCGGTAGGGGTAGCGCTGGCGGCGCAGCTCGGCCTCTTCGGTCACGGGCACCGGTGCCTCGCAGCGCCCGCTGCGCAGGCCGGTGTGGGCCTGGTACACGTCCTGACTGGACAGCACCACCGCCGGCACCTCGGGCAGCGCGGGCAGCACAGCCTCGACATCGGCCGCGGTGAACGCGCAGGTGTCCACCACCGCCTGCGGGGCGAACCGGCGCACCGCCGCGGCGTGGTCGGCCAGCTCGCGCCGGTCGGTCCGCAGCTGCTCCACGGGCACCCACGGATCGGGCGCGCTGCGGCCCCGGTGGACGACCAGAACCTCGTCACCGCGCTCGTGCAACCGCTCGACGACGCGGCGACCCACGAACCACGTTCCTCCCAGCACCAGTACCCGCACTCGGTGACGGTCGCACAGCGGGCCCGCGGAGGACAGTCGCGCTCGCCGACGGCGAACCGCGACCCCGCGGTGCGGTTGCCGATCCTCCGGCGACGTGCTGGCCACGTGTGGTGCTCGTGGTGGCGCGGCCGGAGTGGTGAGCTGCGCCGTGCGAAAACCGCTTGCCGGAGCGGTGCGGTCCGCTCGTAGGATTTCGGCGTGAGCGGGAGCAGCGACGTCACCGACCTGATCAGGACCAACCGGCACCACTGGGACGAGCGGGCCCCCATCAACGCCGCGAGCTCGTTCTACGACCTCGACGGGTTCCGGGCGGGTGCCGAGGACCTCGACCAGTTCCAGCTCGACGAACTCGGTGACGTCACCGACCTCGATGTGGCCCACCTGCAGTGCCACATCGGGCTGGACGCCCTGTCCTGGGCCCGCCGCGGGGCCCGCGTGGTCGGCCTGGACTTCTCCGCCCCGGCCACCCACGTGGCGACCGGCCTCGCCGCCGATCTCGGTCTCGGCCACCGGGCCCGATTCGTGACCGCCGACGTCGATGCTGCCGTCGACGTGCTGGGTGCGGGTGCGTTCGACGTCGTCTACACCGGCAACGGGGCGCTGATGTGGCTGCCCGATATCGAGCGCTGGGCCCGCACCGCAGCCGGCCTGCTGCGCCCCGGAGGCCGGCTCTACCTCGCCGAGTTCCACCCGCTGACCGACGTGCTCGACGACGACCGCGGTGCGACCGTCACCCGCGACTACTTCCTCCGCGGCGCGCGCACCTACGACTCCCCGGGCTCGTACGCCGACTGGCGGGCCGAGACCGCGCACAACACCGCGACCGAGTGGCACCACACCCTCGGCGACGTCATCAGCGCCGTCGCGGGAGCCGGGTTGCGGATCGAGTTCTTCCACGAGCACGGAACGATCCCGTTCCAGCGTTACGCCGCGCTCGTCGCCGAGGGGGCGCGCTTCCGCTACCCCGAGCGGTCTGCACGCCTGCCCCTGATGTACTCGCTGGCCGCTGCGAAGACCGCGCCGTGAGGATCTCGCACTTCGATCCCGGCCCGTTCGTTCAGCAGCAGCACCCGGCGTCCGAGCGTGGCGCGCGGAGGGGTCGGTGCACGGACGCGGTCTCGGCCGGACCGTTCCGCCGCGTCAGCCCAGCCCGAGCTGCTCGACGACCCGCGCGACCTCGGCGCGGTCGTCACCGGTGAGCTCGCGCACCGGGCGCGGGAGGTTGGGGTGGCCGATCAGACCGAGCACCTCCGCGACCGCGGAGATCACCCGCAGGCTGCCGTGGCGCGCGAACAGGTCCCACAGCGGCTGCAGGCGCCGCGAGACCGCCATGGCGGTCTCCGGGTCGTGCGCCTGGGCCGCGCGGGTGAGCGCCAAGGCCGGTTCCGGAAGGGTGCCGCCGATGGCGGAGTACCAGGCCTGGCAGCCGCTGGCGAGTCCGGTCGCGGCGTTCGGGTCGCCGCTGACTCCGATAGTGACGTCCGCGGGCAGCAGCGAGCGCAGGTGGGAGACGCGCTCCGCGGCCGCTTCCGGGCAGGTCGGCACCCCGGGGATCTTGATCGAGGCCACGCGCGGCAGCTCGGCGATGCGGCCGTGGAGCTCGCCGGTGAAGGTGAAGTGGGTCGTGCCGGGATTGTCGTAGACCACCAGCGGCACCGACAGGTTGGCGGTCACGTCGGCGTAGAGGCCGAAGACCTCCTCGTCGGTCAGCGCCTGGTACGACACCGGGGCGAGCAGGACGGCCGCGGCGCCGGCGTTCTGCGCGTCCTCGGCCAATTCGAGCACGTGCCGTGTGGACAGCGCGCCGATGCCGGCGATGACGGGGACGTCCCCCGCGTGCTCGACGGCCAGGCGCGTGGTGCGGGAGCGCTGCTGCCGGGTGAGGTACGGGTACGAGCCCGTGGAACCGAGCGCGGTGATCGAATCGACGCCCGCGGTGGCGAGCCGTCCGACGAGGCCGGTGAAGGAGGCTGCGTCGATGCCGTCGGCGGTGAGCGGCGTGAGCGGGAACGCGCTGAGTCCGGTGAACACGCGGGTCGCCTCCACGGAGCGGGAGCGGGCGGACAACGTTCAGCACACTCTGCCACCTCGTGCGAGCGGTGGCCGGTGCGGTGCCCGCGCGGAACCGGGTGGCTCCGGTGCACCGCCCACGGTGCCGGCGGTCGCGCAGCGCCGTCACGGGCCCGGAATCGGAGGCGCCCGGACCCGGGTGCTGCGCCCGGGGTCCCCTCGTCCTCATCCGCGTTCGCGCGGCCAGGGGTTGCCCTCGAGCTCCTCGATGCTGAGGTTGAAGCTGGTGAGCAGCTCGGTGAAGGTGGCTATCCGCTCCTGCGGCCAGTCGGCGACGACCATCTCCACGCCCTCGCGGTTGCGTTCGCGGTCGGTGGCGAGCTGCGCCAGTCCCTCCCGGGTGGGGCGCAGCCTGCGCGCCATGCCTCCCTCCGGATCGGCGAACCGTTCGAGCAGTCCCCGTCGCAGCAGCGGCGCGACTTGGCGGTTGACCGTGGAAACGTCGAGGCGGAACGCCTCGGCGAGCTCCCGCAGGGACATCGCCCCTTCCGCCTCCAGGCGGGTGAGCAGCAGGTAGGCCGAGCGCTCCAGGTGCTGTCCGGGGCGGGACTGCTGGGTGGCGAGGTGGTGCCTGGCGAACAGGAGGATCTCCCGCTCGAGCTCGTTGAGCGTCTGCTGGGGCTCTGCCACTGCGGTCTCCTTCGTGCGCATCGTTGCCGCTTCCATGCTCCCGCCGTGAACCGCGTCACAGTAATGTGCATAGTACATTCCATATGTATGATGCACATTGGAAGTGGCCGCCGAGTTCGCACCGGCGCCTCGCACGACCGCGCGGAAGGGAAACTCGATGACTTCCACCCGGCCCGCACGAACGCTGGAGACCTACCCGTACGTGCGAAGCTGCCCCTTCAGCCCTCCTGATGCCTTCGCCGAACTGCGCGAGACCGCCGGCTTCCCCGCAGTGCGCACCTACGGCGGCACGGAGCCTTGGCTCATCACCCGTTACGAGGACGCCAAGGCCGTGCTGTCCAGTCCGGACTTCAGCGCCCGGATGGACAAGCCCGGATACCCGCTGATGTCGGCCGCCGACGTCCAGCAGTCCCAGCAGGAGCGGAACACCAGCCTCATCCGCACGGACGATCCCGAACACCTCGAGAAGAGGCGGCGTCTGACCCGCGAGTTCACCGTCAAGCGGATCAACGCGATGGAACCCGAGATCCAGCGGATCGTCGATGAGTCGATCGACGGGCTGCTGGCTGCGGGCAAGCCCGCCGACCTGGTGGCGCGGATCGCCCTGCCCGTCCCCTCGCGCGTCATCTGCCTGCTGCTGGGCGTGCCCTACGAGCAGCACGCCTTCTTCCAGCGCAAGTCCGCCGAGGCGCTCTCGGGCCGGTCCGACGAGGCCACCGTCTCCGCGGCTCTGGGCGAGCTCGGTGCGTTCCTCGACGAGCTCATCGAGAAGAAGGTCCACGACCCCGGTGAGGACCTGCTGTCCCGGCTGGTCCGCGATCACCTGCTGCCCGGGACCATCGACCGGCACGAGGCCGTCGTGATCGGCATGACCCTGCTCGTCGCCGGGTTCGAGACGACGAGCAACATGATCGGCCTGGGAACCGCCGCGCTGCTGCGCCACCCCGACCAGTTGGCTGCGTTCCTGGAGGGGGACCGGGCACTGCAGGACAACGCCGTCGAGGAACTGCTGCGCTACCTCACCATCGCCCAGCACCCCCGCCAGTTCACGGCCGTGACCGACACCCGCGTCGGCGACCGCACGATCCGGCAGGGCGAAGGGGTGCTGATCGCGCTGCCCTCGGCCAACCGGGACGACTCCGCTTTCGGCGATCCCGACGCGCTCGACATCGCACGGCAAGCCCGCTCCCACCTGGCCTTCAGCTACGGCACCCACCAGTGCCTCGGCCAATCGCTGGCGCGCCGCGAACTGGTGCTGGTCTACCGGAGCCTGTTCACCCGCGTGCCCACCTTGGAACTGGTCGACTCCGACGCGGAGTTCGACCTCAAGGAGCACTCCCGCGTGCACGGTTTCAACTCGCTCAACGTCACTTGGTAGGAGGTCGCGAGCCATGAAGGTGTCCATCGACGAGGACAAGTGCGTCGGCGCCGGTCAGTGCGTGCTGACTGCACCCGAGATCTACGACCAGCGCGACGAGGACGGCGTCGCCTTCCCGATCGTGGCCGAGCCGGAAGAGCACCACCGCGCGGAGGTCGAGGAGTCAGCCCGGGTCTGCCCCGCCGCCGCGATCCGCATCGAGGACTGAACCGTGGCGGAGGACGTCGTCATCATCGGAGCCTGCCTGGCGGGCATGTCCACCGCCGGGGAACTGCGCTCGCTCGGCTTCGACGGCACGATCACGCTGATCGGGGAGGAGAGCCGGCCACCCTACGACCGGCCACCGCTGTCGAAGCAGGTCCTCACCGACGGGTGGGGCGCGGAGCGGCTCCACCTGCCGGGCCACGACGCGCTCGCGGACCTGGACATCGCGGCACGGCCGGACTTCACCGCCGTCGCGGCGGACCTGGCGGGCGGCGTCGTCGCGCTGCACGACGGGGCGGAAGTGCCGTTCGATCACCTGGTGGCGGCCACCGGGGCGTCCCCGCGGCCGTTCCCCGCGTGCTCGGCGCAGCAGCCCCCGCGCACACTGCGCACCGTCGAGGACGCCCACCGGCTGGGCGAGCGGTTGCGGCCCGGCAAGCGGGTGGTGATCATCGGCGCCGGATTCCTGGGTACCGAGACGGCGTGGTCGGCCCGGGCGCTGGGCTGCGAGGTGACCCTGGTCGGCACCGACCCGGCCCCGCTGCCGGGCCTCGGTGCTGAGGTCGGTGGCGTGCTCTCCTGCGTGCTCGCCGAGGCCGGTGTCACCCTGCGCACCGCCACCGGCGTGACCGACCTCCGTGATGGCGAGGACGGCGTTCAGCACGTGCTGCTGACCGACGGCACCACGCTGCGGGCCGACGCGGTCGTCGCCGCGATCGGCGCGGACCCCCGGGTGGAGTGGCTCGCCGGCAACGGGCTCGACCTCTCCGACGGCGTGCTGTGCGACGCGGCCGGCCGAGCAGCCCCAGGTGTGTACGCGGCCGGTGACGTCGCGCGGTGGTGGCATTCCGGGCTCGGTCGCCACATCAGGGTCGAACACCGGATGAACGCCGGTGCACAGGGGCGGTCGGTCGCGCGCACCATCCTCGGCGCGCAGGGAGGATCCACCCCGGTTCCGTTCTTCTGGAGCGACCAGGGCCCCAACAAGCTCGCCGTCCACGGCCACATCACCGCGGGGGCGCGGTTCGAGCTCGGGAGCGGAACGCTCGTCGACGGCGGTTTCGCCGGTGCCTACTACGAAGACGACCGCGCCGTGGCAGTGCTGTCCTGGAATTCCCCCAAGGAGGCGCTCCGGCTGCGACGTGCACTGCTCACCTAGGGCACGCACCGGGACCCACCGAAGTGCCCACCCGCACGCCCCCGCCGGAAGGAACCACCGTGCCCTCTTCGCTCCGCCGGGCCTCCTCCGGTGCCATCACCGCTGTGCTCTCGGGCGGCGGCATCGTCGTGTCGCTGATGCAGAGCCTGGTCGTGCCGATCATCCCCGCCCTCCCGCAGCTGCTCGACGCCTCGCCCACCTCCACCGCGTGGGTGGTCACCGCGACGCTGCTCGCCGCTGCCGTGGTCACCCCCGTCAGCGGGCGGCTCGGCGACATGTACGGCAAGCGCCGCGTGCTGGTGCTCAGCCTGTTCTCCCTCGTGCTCGGGTCCGTCGTGTGCGCCGTGTCGGACTCGCTCACCCCGATGGTGGTCGGCCGCTTCCTCCAAGGTTGCGCGACGGGCGCCATTCCGCTGGGCATCAGCATGCTCCGCGATGAGATGCCCCCCGAACGCGTGGGCACGTCGGTCTCGCTGATGAGCGCGACGCTCGGCGTCGGCGGCGCGATCGGACTGCCGCTGGCCGCGGCGGTGGCCCAGTACGCGGACTGGCACGTGCTCTTCTGGCTCTCCGGCGGCCTGGGAGCGGTGTGCCTGCTGCTCGTCGTGCTGCTCGTCCCGGAGTCGCAGGTGCGCACGTCGGGACGGTTCGACACGGTGGGCGCCCTGGGGCTGACGGCGGGTCTGGGATGCCTGATGCTGGCGATCATCCAGGGCGGCAGCTGGGGTTGGGGCAGCGCGACCACGCTGGGGCTGTTCGCCGCGGCCGCGTTGGTCCTGTTCGCGTGGTCGTTCGTCGAGTTGCGCGCCGAGCAGCCGCTGGTGGACCTGCGGGTGGCGGCGCGGCGGCCGGTGCTGTTCACCAACGCGGCCTCGGTGCTGGTGGGTTTCGCGATGTACTCGATGTCGCTGACCGTGCCCCAGCTGCTGCAGGCCCCGCCGAGCACCGGTTACGGCTTCGGGCAGTCGATGCTGGCCGCCGGGCTCGCCCTGGCGCCGGCGGGGATCGTGATGATGCTGCTCTCGCCGGTCTCGGCGCGGATCTCGGCCCGCTGGGGGGCGCGCGTCGCGCTGATGGTCGGGCTGCTCGTCATCGCCGGTGGTTACGGCTTCGGGCTGCTGCTGATGGACGCGGTGTGGAAGATCGTGCTCTCCACGGTCATCACCGGCGCGGGCATCGGCATCGCCTACTCCGCCATGCCCACGTTGATCATGAACTCCGTGCCCGTGACCGAAACCGGAGCTGCCAACGGGCTCAACGCGCTGATGCGCTCGATCGGGACGTCGACGTCCAGCGCGGTGATGAGCGTCGTGCTGGCCCAGCTGACAGTGCAGCTCGGCGCGGCCGCGGTGCCGACCGAGCGGGCGTTCCAACTGACCTTCGTGCTCGCCATCGCCGCCGCGCTCGTCGGGGTCGGGCTGACCGCGCTGGTGCCCCGGCAGCTGTCGACCATCTCCGAGCGGACCGAACGGGACGCGAGCGCAGCGACGATGGCCGCGGCCGAGTGACTCCGCTCGGGAACGCAACTTCCGCGAAAGGAAACCGATGAACAGGCTCGAGAGCAGAACCGCCGTCATCGCGGGAGCGGCCACCGGGATCGGATTCGCCGCCGCCCGGCTGATGGCTGAGGAGGGCGCGCAGGTGCTGCTCGCCGATCTCGACGAGCAGGGCTGCCGGGACGCGGCGGCGCAGATCCGCGAGGAGGGCGGCACCGCCCGCGCCACGACCGTCGACGTGGCCGACGAGGAGTCGATCGCAGCGATGATCGACGAGGCCGTCTCCGCGTTCGGCGGGCTGCGCGTGCTGTGCAACCACGTCGGGGGCAGCGATCCCGCCCGGGACCTGGACCTGCTGAACATGGACATGGCGGAGTGGGACAGGGCGATGAACCGCAACGTGCGCAGCACGGTGCTGGCCTCGCGGCTCGCGATCCCGCACATGATCGCCGCCGGCGGCGGTTCCGTCATCAACACCGCCTCCATCGCCGGTGTGGAAGGCGACGCGGTGCAGTGCGCCTACGGTGCGGCCAAGGCCGCGGTCATCAGCCTCACCCGCTACATCGCAGCGCAGTACGGTCCCCGCGGGATCCGCTGCAACGCGGTCGCCCCGGGGGCGGTCATGACTCCCGCGCTGCGGGACAACCTGCTCGCCGAGGCCCTCGAGTCGATCCTGCGGCACACCCCGGTGGGGGACGTCGGCGAGCCGGCGGACATCGCGCACGCGATGGTGTACCTGGCCTCCGCGGAATCCCGCTACCTCACGGGGCAGTGCCTGGTCGTCGACGGCGGCACGACCAGCCAGAGCGCCCTGGCACCGCAACGCAGGGCGGGCGTCGCCACCGGGGAGAGCGACTGACGCCCCACCCGCCCTGGGCATCCAGGCACCGGACGCTGCACACCAACGATCCCGGGAGGTCCAACGATGAGGCTGCACGGCAAGACGGCGATCGTCACGGGCGGTGCCGGCGGCATCGGACGGGGTGTCTGCGCGGCCCTCGTCGCCGAAGGCGCCAACCTCGTGCTCGTCGACATCGATGAGCACGCCGCTGCCGGGACGGCCCGCGAACTCGCCGAGTCCGTCCCCGAGGCCGCGGAACGGGTCACCTTCCTCGCCCGCGACATCAGCCGCCCCGAATCCGCCGCGTACGTGCTCGCTGCCGCCGTGGACTCCTTCGGCGGCCTGGACGTGCTGGTCAACAACGCCCACGCCTCCCGGCAGGCCTCCCTCCTCGAGCACACCCCGGAGATGTTCGAGCTGTCGTTCAACAGCGGCTTCTTCGCCACCTACCACTTGATGCGGACGTGCCACCCGCGCCTGGCGGAGCGCGGCGGCAGCATCGTCAACTTCGCCTCCGGGGCGGGGCTGAACGGGCAGCCCCACCAGGCTTCCTACGCCGCGGCGAAGGAGGCCATCCGGGGGATCAGCAGGGTCGCGGCCCGCGAATGGTCCCCGGACGGCATCCGCGTCAACCTGATCTCCCCCATCGCCCGCACGCCGGGGGTGGAGGCCTGGGCGCAGACCCACCCCCAGCAGCACGAGCAGGTGCTGGCCGGGATCCCGCTGGGCAGGATGGGCGATCCCGAGCACGACATCGCTCCCGTCGTGGTCTTCCTCGCCAGCGACGACAGCCGCTACATGACCGGGCAGACCCTCATGGCCGACGGTGGTTCGATCATGCTGCGCTGAACCACCGCGGGTCAGCCCAACAGCGAGCGCGCCATGACCATGCGCTGGATCTGGTTGGTGCCCTCGTAGATCTGGGTGATCTTGGCGTCGCGCATCATGCGCTCCACCGGGAAGTCGCGCGTGTAGCCGGCGCCGCCGAGCAGCTGCACGGCGTCGGTGGTGACGTCCATGGCCACGTCGGAGGCGTAGCACTTGGCCGCGGCGGAGATGAACCCGAGATCGCCCTCCCCGCGCTCGGCTCGCGCGGCGGCGACGTAGACCATGTGCCGCGCGGCCTCGGTGCGCATCGCCATGTCGGCGAGCATGAACTGCACGCCCTGGAAGTCGGAGATCGGCTTGCCGAACTGGCGGCGCTCCTGCACGTAGTTCGTGGCCTCGTCCAGCGCCCCCTGGGCCAGACCCACGGCCTGCGCGCCGATCGTCGGACGGGTGTGGTCGAGCGTCTTCAGCGCGGTCTTGAAGCCGGTGCCCGGTTCGCCGATGATCCGGTCACCGGGGATGGTGCAGTCCTCGAAGTGCAGCTCGACGGTGGGCGATCCCTTGATGCCGAGCTTCTTCTCCTTGCCGCCGACGACGAAGCCGGGGTCGTCGCGGTGCACGGCGAACGCGCTGATGCCGTTGGCGCCCTTGTCCGGATCGGTCACGGCCATGACCGTGTACCAGGCCGACTCGCCGCCGTTGGTGATCCAGCACTTGGTGCCGTTGAGCACCCAGTTGTCGCCGTCGGCGTGCGCCCGCGTCTTCATCGAGGCGGCGTCGGAACCGGCCTCCCGCTCGGACAGGGCGTACGAGGCGGTGGCCGCGCCCGAGGCGATGTCGCCGAAGACGCGCTGCTTGAGCTCCTCCGAGGCGGACAGCAGCATCGGCACCGTGCCGAGCTTGTTCACCGCGGGGATGAGCGAGGACGAGCCGCACACCCGCGCGACCTCCTCGATGACGATGCAGGTCGCCACGGAGTCGGCGCCCTGGCCGCCGTACTCCTCCGGGATGTGCACGGCGTTGAACCCGGCCCGGGTCAGCGCGTCGCGCGCCTCGTGCGGGTAGCGCTCCTGCTCGTCGACCTCCGCCGCGTGCGGGGCGATCTCCTTCTCGGCGAGCGCGCGGATCGCCTGGCGCAGCTCCTCGTGCTCCTCGGCGAGCTGGTAGGTGTCGAATTCGGGGTTCACCGGGGCCTCCGTAAGTTCACCGCCGCGCGACCGCGTCGCGGCGCGCGAGTCCTGCACACGTTGCGATGCCAGCGATGTTAGCGGCACTGAGTGCCACGAACAACCGGAGTCGGTGCTACGGTGCGCCCATGTGCGCGGCGACCGACCACGACCCTGCACCGGGTGCGCGGGCCGAGCGGGCCGAGCGGGTGCGGCGCGCCCTCACGCTGGCCGCCCTGCAGCACTTCGACGAGCAGGGGTTCGAGGCGACCACGGTGGATCAGATCGCGGCCACGGCGGGAGTGGGGCGGCGGACGTTCTTCCGCTACTTCCGCTCCAAGGAGGACGCGGTCTTCCCCGGGCACGACCAGTGCGTGCGGGAGGTCTCGGAGATGCTCGACGCGGCCGACCCCGAGGCGGACCCGTGGGCGGTCGTCACCCGGGCCAGCGAGCGCGTGCTGGAGATGTACCTGGCGGAGCCGGAGATCTCGCTGCGGCGGTTCGCGCTGACCAGGGCGGTGCCCTCGCTGCGGGACAGGGAGATCACCGGCACCGACCAGTACCAGCGGGTCTTCGGGCGGTTCCTGCGCGGGCGCTTCGCCGGGCGCAGGCGGGGTGAGCTGTGGGGGACCGTGGCCGCGTCCGCGATCGTGGCCGGGCACAACCACGTGCTGCGGCAGTGGCTCAAGAGCGGGGGAGAGGTCGACGCGCGGGCGCTGCTTCACGAGGCGCTGGCCGAGCTCGGCGAGGTGTTCGCGGCGGTGGGCGCGGAGGAAGCGGCCGAGCAGCGGGACGACGAGGTGATCGTCGGCGTCGTGCGCACGTCCTCGACCGGCGGTGCGGTGCTGCGGAAGGTCCGCGAGGCGCTGCGCGAGGCCGCGGCCGACTGAACCCGAGCAGCCGGAAGGGAGCGGCACTCGATGCCATCTTTGCGTGTTTATTGCATTGATTACTTCAGTGTTGAATGAAATTAAATCCCGATCCTGCTCCGGAACCACAGCAACGACGGAGGAGAGGCCCGCCCGGGCCCCGCTGGGAGTGCCGGTAGCGCACGTCGATCTCGCTGAGTCGAGCGCTCCGGACCAGATCGCGCGGGCGGCGTGCCGCTGAGCTGCTCAGGCGTTGAGGAAACGCCGGGTCAGCCCCGGGGCCAACCAGGGGCGTCGGCCCCACGCGGTCACCCGCCGGTCAGGGCCGGCCGGATCGGCCCCACGCGGCCGTAGCTGAGCAGCAGCTGCGTGACCGGTTCAGCACTGAGGTGCACGTCAACACCGACATCGCCCGGCGGATCGGCGTCGAGATGCCCCTCGGTGAAGCGGTACACGTAGTGCTCGTAGCCGCGCAGCCTGGCTTTCGGCGGAGCGCTCCGGCGTCACCGCTCGGTGCTCGCCTCCGCGCGCGGGGAGTCGAACACGGTCGCGCCGGTGCTCTGCGTCCGCTCGTGGGCGATGCCGAGGTCGATCCCGGGGCGGTCGCGCAGGCACAGCACGGCCGCGGTGGCGAGCACGAACATCACCACCAGGTACGTGGCGACGGCGAGCACCGTGCCGGTGGACTGCACGAGGAAGGCGGCGATCGTCGGCGCGAACGCGCCCCCGAGGATCGAACCGAGCGCGTAGGCGATCGCCACACCGGAGTAGCGCACCGAAGCCGGGAACAGCTCGGCGTACCAGGCGGACTGCGGACCGTAGGTCAGTCCGAGGCCGAGGGTGAACAGGGCGAGTCCCAGCATCAGCAGACCGGCGCTGCCGGTGGCGGTGAGCAGGAACAGCGGGAAAACGGTGATCAGCAGCGCCGCGTAGCCGTACAGGTAGGAGCGCTTGCGCCCGAGGAGGTCGGCGGTGATGCCGGACAGGTACGTCGTGATCAGCCACAGGAAGGCCGTGGCGGACACGATCAGCAGCACGGGCGTGCGGTCGAGCCGGGCCGGGCCGCTCGGATCGGTGGCGTAGTTGGTGATGAACCCGCCGGTGACCATGTAGCCGGCCGCGTTGTTGCCCGCGAAGACCAGGGCGGCCAGCAGTACCAGCAGCCAGTGGTGCCGCGCCAGCTGCAGCACCGGTGCGGTGGTCCGGCGCCGCCGCTCGGCGAGGTCGGCGAAGACGGGGCTCTCGTCCACGGCGCGGCGCACGACGTAGCCCACGCCGATGAGCACGACGCTGAGCAGGAACGGCACTCGCCAACCCCACTGGAGGAACTGCTCACCGGGGGAGAGGACGCCGGTCATGAGCGCCATCACCCCGGAGGCCAGCAGCATGCCCAGCGGCACGCCGAGCTGGGGCACGGCACCGGAGCGGCCCCGGCGGTGCGGATCGGCGTGCTCGACCGCCATGAGCACCGCACCTCCCCACTCGCCGCCGGCGGAGATGCCCTGCAGCACGCGCAGCACGATCAGGGCGACGGGGGCGAGCACGCCGATGCTGCCGTGCGTGGGCAGCAGGCCGATGAGGCTCGTGGCGCCGCCCATGAGCAGCAGCGTGATCACGAGCATCGCGCGCCGGCCGATGCGGTCGCCGAAGTGCCCGGCCAGGAACGCGCCCAGCGGGCGGAAGACGAAGCTGATGCCGACCGTGGCGAACGACAGCAGCAGCCCGATCCGCTCGCCGGCCGGGGCGAAGAACAGGTCGGTGAACACCAGGGCGGCGGCCGTGCCGTAGATGAAGAAGTCGTACCACTCGATCGTCGTGCCGATGACGGTCGCTGCCGCGACCCGCCGCTGGTTGGTCGCTGCCCGGTGGTGTGCCTGCTCCGCGGTCATCGTGCCCCTTGCTCGGCTGCGCTTCCGTTCGGCGTCCACCCGGGCGAACCGGGCGGAGATCGCGTGGCGGATGAGCTTGGCAACGCCGCGGGACGGCGTGAAGAGCGCTCCTTCGCCCAGCGGAAGGCGCGGCGGGGACCGCGGTCGCCGCACCGGGCGCCGCGGCGACCGCGGCGACCGGGGCGCCGCGTTAGGCTGCGTGCATGGACTGGATCACCACGCCCCTGTCCGCGGATCTCGTGCGCGGCGCGTTCGAGCTGGAGACCACCGAGCGCGGGGTGCTGCCGCACCGGCTGCCCGCGTGGGCGCGCGCCCAGTGCGGCGATCCGCAGCTGGCGAGGGTGGAGGCCCAGCCGTCCGGGGTGCGGTTGGTGCTGCGCACTCGCGCGACCGCGGTGGAGCTGGACACGCTGCGCACGCGGATCGCCTATCGGGGCGTGGGGCCGCGCCCGGAGGGCGTGTACGACCTGCTCGTCGACGGGGAGTTGGTGGCTCGGGCGAGCACGACCGGCGGTGACGTGGAGACCGTGGACATGACCACCGGGGCCGTGGACAGCGAGTCCGGACCGGTCGGCACGGTCCGGTTCACCGGTCTGCCCGCGCGGGACAAGGACGTGGAGGTCTGGCTGCCGCACAACGAGCTGACCGAGCTGGTCGCGTTGCGCAGCGACGCGCCGGTCGAGCCCGTGCCGCGGGGGCGGCGCCGGGTGTGGGCGCACCACGGCAGTTCGATCAGCCACGGCTCCGATGCGGCGAGTCCGACGACGACGTGGCCGGCGGTGGCCGCCGCGCGCGGCGGGGTGGAGCTGGTCAACCTCGGGTTCGGCGGCAGTGCGCTGCTCGATCCGTTCATCGCGCGCACGCTGCGCGACACCCCGGCGGAGCTGATCAGCCTCAAGCTCGGCATCAACCTGGTCAACATCGACCTGATGCGGCTGCGCGCCTTCGGGCCCGCCGTGCACGGTTACCTCGACACCATCCGCGAGGGCCATCCTGCCACGCCGCTGCTGGTGGTCTCGCCCCTGTACTGCCCGATCCACGAGGACACGCCGGGGCCGGGCGCGCCGGACTTCAGCGGGGAGCAGATCCGGTTCCGCGCCACGGGCGATCCCGCGGAGCGCGCCGCGGGCAAGTTGACGCTGGGCGTGATCCGGGAGGAGTTGGCCCGCGTCGTCAAGCAGCGGGCGGACGACGATCCGAACCTGCACTACCTCGACGGGCGCGAGCTCTACGGGGAGGCGGACTTCGCCGACCTGCCGCTGCCGGACCAGCTCCACCCGGATGCGGCGGCGCACCGGCGCATCGGCGGGCGTTTCGCGGAGTTCGCCTTCGGCGCGGGCGGCCCGTTCGGAGGGTGAGCAGGGGGCCTCGCTGGCTCCGCTGCGGCCCGGCTCGAGGTGACCGGCTTCGAACTGGTGGCGGGTCGCGGCAGGGGTGAGCGCGTCCGAAGGCCGGGCGCGGGGAGCGCAGCGCGGTGTTCGGGTGCACGGTGCGGACGACGGGCGCGTCGGCTGCGCGACGCGCCGTTGTCCGGGGGCGGAGACCGCTGGCTCAGTCGTAGCCGCGGATGAGGTGGTGCTCGTCCTCGGCGTCGGCCAGCCGGGAGTGGGGGAGCTGGCGGGGCAGTTGGGGCGGGTGCGCCGGGACCTCGGGGTTTCCGGCGGGGCTCGTGCTCCGCTGGTGGGTCAGCTGTGCGGTTTCCGCCTCCGTGGTTCGCATCGTTCGGCTCCTCTCGACAACGCTCGACGCTCCTCATGATGGTGGCGCAGGCCACAGAACGCATGCTTTCGCCCCCGTCCTGGCGTGTCATCAATATGTTTGCCTCTGTCATTTCAGTGTTGAATGAAATAAAATCGAACACAGGTGCTCGGCCTCACCCGCGGTACGGGAATTTCGCACAGAAGAGAGGGTTGATCCGGGCAGGTTGCCTTGCGAGTCGAGCAGGAGGGTCGTGTGCACGGGGAGTACAAGGTTCCGGACGGGAAGCTCGTGAAGGTCGACGCCGCCGTCGTCGACGGGCGGTTGAGCGAGGTGCGGGTCAGCGGTGACTTCTTCCTGGAGCCGGACGACGCGCTGGAGCAGCTCAACCGGAGCTTGACGGGCGCGTCCTCCGACGCGGAGCTGGGCGAGCTCGTGGAGCGGATGCGGTCCGGGCTGCCCTCCGACGCGCGGCTGGTGGGGTTCTCGCCGGAGGCGGTGGCGATCGCGGTGCGCCGCGGGGTCACGCAGGCGTCGCAGTGGACCGACCACCGGTGGGGCGTGGTGCACGAGGCGGCGCGGCCGCCGCTGATGCACATGGCGCTGGACCAGGTGCTCGCCGAGGAGGTCGCCGAGGGGCGCCGCGCGCCCACGTTGCGGATCTGGGAGTGGTCCCGGCCGTCGGTGATCCTGGGCAGTTTCCAGTCGGTGAGCAACGAGGTCGACCTGGAAGCAGCCGAGCGCTACGGCATCGAGGTGGTCCGCCGCATCACCGGGGGCGGGGCGATGTTCACCGAGCCGGGCAACGCGGTGACGTATTCGCTGTACGCGCCGGTGTCGCTGGTGGCGGGCATGCCGTTCGCCGAGTCGTACGCGTTCCTGGACGACTGGGTGCTGCAGGTGCTGCGCGAGCTGGGGTTGAACGTCTGGTACGAGCCGCTGAACGACATCGCCTCGGACGGCGGCAAGATCGGTGGTGCGGCGCAGCGGCGCGTGGCCTCGGGAGCGGTGCTGCACCACGCGACGCTGTCCTACGACGTCGATGCCGACAAACTGGGCGACGTGCTGCGCGTCGGCGGGGAGAAGCTGTCGGACAAGGGCGTGGCCAGCGCGAAGAAGCGGGTGGACCCGTTGCGGCGGCAGACCGGGTTGGACCGGTCGGTGATCATCGACCGGCTCGTGGACGGGTTCCGCAGCCGGTACGGGCTCAGCGACATGCCGGTCACGGCGGCGGAGGAGAAGCGGGCCCAGGAGCTGATCGAGGAGAAGTTCGCCACCGGGGGCTGGTTCTACCGCGTGCCCTGAGAGGGGTGCGGCGGCGGCACCGCTCTCTCGGGGGAGACGTCCGGGTCGTTCCGGATGGTGCGGCGGTGCTGCGGAGCGATGCTGGGGGCATGGATCGGTGCAACGGTGCTTCCTGGCCGCTGGCCCTGGCGCTGGGCGCGTTCGCCCTGGTGCGGCCGCTGCTGTCGATGACCGGGGTGATGGATGACCTGGGCAGGCCGGTGGCTCCGCTCGCGTTCACCGCGGTGATCTCAGCGGTGTGGATCGTGGTGGTGGGCCTCTCGCGGGTGCGGCACCCGGTGGTCACGCTCGTGGGGGCGGGGCTGGTCTACGGCGTGCTGGCGGTGGTGTTGAGCGCGGTCGGGTCCCTGCTGCTGACGGGGCAGCTGCAGGGGCCGTTGACCACGCCGTGGGGAGTGGGCGTGGTCGCCACGCTGGTGGTCAACGTCGTCTGGGGCGCGGTGACGGGCGTGTTCGCCGCGCTGCTGCAGCAGGGCCTGCACCGGCGGCCGGTGCGGCGCTGACGTGGCCGGTGAGCACGGCGCCACCGCGCCGGGGAGCGCTGCTCGGGTCAGGGCAGGGGGTTGGCGACCCCGGGGCTCCCGGCCTTGCGGCGCAGCCAGACCTTGCGGGTGCCGTCGGCGTAGAGCAGCACGCGGGAGAGCTCCCAGTCGGCGAACTCGGCGTGCACGGACAGCTGGGTCGCTGCGCTGAGCCGGGTCGTCCCGGGCGGCAGGCGCAGCGGTTGGTATTCCCACTTGGAATCGGCCTCAGCGGCGTCCTGGGGGTTGTTGCGGCTCACGGTTCCACCACCTGTACTCCGGCGCCGCCCGCGGAGGTGATGTAGGCGGCGCCGGTTCGGGAGTCGACGGCCACCGTATGCGGTTGGGCCACGGTGCGGAACCGGTGGCGCAGTTCGGGTTCGCCGCCGGCCACGTCGTAGGCGAGGACTTCGTTGCGGTCGGTGAGGGTGATCCAGGCGAGGTCGCGGCGCGCGTCGTAGGCGATGCCGTAGGGGCTGCCGGGCAGCGGGTAGCGCTGCTTGAGGATCAGGTTGTTGGTGTCGAAGGCGAGCAGTTCGTTCTTGCGGGTGTCGACGGTGAGCACCCGGCCGTAGCGGTCGGCGACGCCGTTGGTGGCGCCTTGCCCGGCGCGCAGCGCCTCGCCCTCGTCGCCGGTGCGGGGGTCGACGGAGGTCAGCGAGGTGGTCAGCCGGTCGAGCACCTGGATTTCGCCGTTCTGCGCGAACAGGCGCGCCGGCCCGTCGAACTCGCCGGTGGTGCGGGGGCGCCCGTCGCCGTGGATGGTGATCGAACCGGCGTCGCGCTGGGCCACGGCCAGGGCGCCGTCGTCGAGGCGGATCGCGTCGACGGGTCCGCCGGGGGCGGGGGTGGTGCCGGTGCGGTGGCCGGTGCGGATGTCGATGTGGGCGATCTCGCCGCGGTCGGGCACGGCTACCAGGGCGGTGCCGCCGTTGGCGGTGACGTTGGCGGCGGGTGCGCCGAGCGGGACGGTGCGCTGCTGGTTCGTGCGCGGGTCGAGGAGGGTCAGCCCCTGGTCGCCGGCCAGCAGCAGGGTGCCGGTGGTGGTGTCGAACGCGCTGGTGCCGGCGGCGGGTGCGGGCCGGACGGTGCCCTGCGGATCGGCGGGGGCGCGTGCGGGTGCGGGGGTGGCGGCGCTGAGCTGGTCGGTGGCTTGCAGCGGGTCACCTGCGTCCATGCTGCCGCATCCGGCGAGCAGGGTGGCTGCCAGGCAGGTGATCAGTAGCCGACGCAACGCGTACCTCCCGTGCGGTGCGCCGCGCCGCGGGCGGCGCACGTGGTGTTGGCCCGTGCCCAGCATCCCCGACGGAGGTGCGGGCGTGGTGGGCGGGTTGGGCGTGCGGTCGGTGCGGGTGTGGTCCGGCGCGCGCGGTGGGTGACTACCCTCGCGGGGCGTGGCGACTCTGGTTCTGGTGCGGCATGCGCGGTCGACGTCGAACGGGTCCGGCACGTTGGCCGGGCGCACTCCGGGTGTGGAGTTGGACGAGACCGGTCGGGGGCAGGCGGCGGGCCTGCCGGGGCGGTTGCGGGGATTGCCGTTGCACCGGGTGGTGGCTTCGCCGTTGCGGCGGTGCGGCGACACGGTGCGGGGGGTGGCCGCCGAGCGCGGGTTGCGGGTGGTCACCGACGAGCGGTGGTCCGAGGTGGACTACGGCGACTGGACGGGGTGCCGGTTGGCGGAGTTGACCGAGCTGCCGCTGTGGAGGGTGGTGCAGCAGCAGCCGGCGGGGGCGGTGTTCCCCGGTGGTGAGGGGTTGGCGGCGATGCAGGCGCGGGCGGTGGCGGCCGCGCGCGAGTGCGACCGCTCGTTGGAGTCCGAGGTCGGTGAGCACGGGGTTGCGGTGGTGTGTTCGCACGGTGATGTGCTCAAGTCGGTGCTGGCCGACGCGCTCGGTGCGCACCTGGACCTGTTCCAGCGGATCGTGGTGGAGCCCGCGTCGGTGAGCGTGGTGCGCTACACCGCTTCGCGGCCGTTCGTGCTGCGGCTCAACGACACCGGTGGTGACCTGTCCGGGTTGGCGCCGCAGGAGGGGGCGAGTGGTGGTGAGGCCACCGTGGGGGGTGACACCGGTCGGGCCGGGGGCACCTCGGGGGCGTGACCGGGTGGCTGTTTCCGCTGCGGTGCGCCGGCGGCGACAATGGGGGGCGTGTACTTCCCGGTGACGGATGTGCGGCGGTTCCTGGTGGGGGACTGGTCGTTGGAGCGCGACATCGTGGACACGAGCGGTGGTCCGGCGGGGGATTTCTCCGGTGCTGCGCAGGCGCGGGTCGAGGGCGGTGTCGTGGTCTACCGGGAGCGGGGCCGGATGCGGCTGGGCGGGCACGAGGGCCCGGCGTCGCGGTGCTTGCACTACCACGTCACGGGGCCGGGGCAGGCGCGCGTGTTCTTCGACTACGGGGACTTCTTCCACGAGTTGGATCTGCGCAGCGGGTACGCCACGGCGCGGCATCCGTGCCGGGCGGACGTGTACCGGGGTGAGTTCGGCGTGGTGGACGTGGACCACTGGTGGCAGCGGTGGGTGGTCACCGGGCCGGAGAAGAACCACGTGATCACCACGCGGTTGTGCCGCGTCGGCTGAGGTGCTGGAGGCGCAGGTGTACACGACGGTGCCGGGTGGGCGCGTGCCGGTCCGGTTGTGGGTGCCGCCGGAGGAGGTCGAACCGGCGGCGATGGGCCAGTTGCGGGCGGCTGCGGCGCTGCCGTGGGTGCACGGGGTGGCGGCGATGCCGGATGTGCACGTGGGCAAGGGCGCCACGGTCGGCAGCGTGCTGGCGTTGCGGGGTGCGGTCGCTCCGGCCGCGGTGGGGGTGGACATCGGTTGTGGTGTGGACGCGGTGCGGTTGGGCCTGTCCGCGGAGGATCTGCCTGCTGATCTGGGGCGGTTGCGGCGGCGGATCGAGAGGTCGGTGCCGGTGGGGTTCGGCATGCACTCCGATCCGGTGGATGCGGAGCGGTTGGGCGTGCCGGGCGGGTGGAACCGGTTCTGGGACGCCTTCGACGCGTTGGACTCGGCGGTGGCCGATCGGCGGGCGCGGGCGCGGTGCCAGATGGGCACGCTCGGCGGTGGCAACCACTTCCTCGAGGTGTGCGCCGAGGAGGAGGGGCCGCGGCCGGGGCGGGTGTGGCTGGTGCTGCACTCCGGATCGCGCAACATCGGCAAGGAGTTGGCCGAGCGCCACATCGAGGTGGCCCGCGGGTTGCCGCACAACCGGGATCTGCCGGATCGGGACTTGGCGGTGCTGCTGGAGGGCACCGAGCAGATGCGGCAGTACCGGCACGACCTGTTCTGGGCCCAGGAGTACGCCTGGCGCAACCGGGCGGTGATGATGGCGCTGCTGCGGGAGTGCGTGGTGGGGGAGTTCGGTGCGGCGCCGGTGGAGGAGTCGGTCTCGTGCCACCACAACTACGTCGCCGAGGAGGTCCACGACGGCGTGGAGGTGCTGGTCACGCGGAAGGGCGCGATCCGCGCCGGTGCCGGCCAGGCCGGGGTGGTGCCGGGCAGCATGGGGGTCGGTTCGTACGTGGTGCGTGGTCGGGGCAGTGGTGAGTCGTTCTGCTCGGCCGCGCACGGGGCGGGGCGGCGCATGTCGCGGGCGAAGGCGCGCAGGACGTTTTCCACCGCCGATCTTCAGGGGCAGACCCGCGGGGTGTGCTGCCGCACCGACCGGGGTGTGCTGGATGAGATTCCCGCTGCGTACAAGGATTTGGATGCGGTGATGGCCGCGCAGCGGGACCTGGTGGATCCGGTGGCGCGGGTGCGGCCGCTGGTGTGCGTGAAGGGCTGACGCGCGTGTTGGCCGCACGGTGGGGCGCGGTGGCCGGTCGTCCGGTGGAGTGGAAGACCCCGGAGGAGCGGGTGCGGGTGTGCGCCGCGGGGCGGGTGGTGGCTGCGGCGTTGGCCGCTGCCCGGGCGCGGGTGGCGGCCGGGGTGGAGCTCGTCGAGGTGGACGCGGCGGCTGCGGCGGTGGTGGCCGAGCACGGTGCGACGCCGGTGGGGCCGGGGTTGCGGCCGGGTGGGGCGTTGTCCGCGTCGGTGGGGGAGGTGCTGGTGCGGGGCGTGCCGGACGGGCGGCGGTTGGCCGCGGGGGAGGTGGTGTCGCTGTCGTGCGCGGTGCGCTGCGGCGGGTGGCACGCGTTGGCGGCGGAGACGGTGCCGGTCGGCGCCGTGGGTGCGGTCGGGCGGGGTTTGCTCGGGGCGGTGGAGCAGGCGCTGGTCGACGGGGTGGCGGCGGTGCGGCCGGGTGGCGCGGTGGCGGATGTGGCCTACGCGGTCGGTGTGGTGGCGCTCGGTGGCGGGTTCGGCGTGCCGGGGCTGCTGTGCGGGCACGGCGTCGGTCGGGAGTTGTGGGAGCCGCCGGTGGTGCCGAGCGAGGTCGACGCGGCCGGGCGGGTGCCGTTGCGGCCGGGTGTGGTCTGCACCGTTGAACCCGTGCTCGTCGCCGGTGGCGATGCTGCGGTGACCTGGGGCGGTGACGGGTCGGTGCGGTCGGGGTCGGGCGCGTGGGCGGCGCACGCGGCGCACACGGTCGTCGTCACCGAGGACGGGCCGGTGGTGGCCACCCGGGTGTAGGCCGTTCAGCTGCGCCAGTACTCGCCCACGCGGTCGGGGGGGTAGGCGCCGCGGTCGGTGACGATGGTGGTGACCAGTTGCGGGTCGGTCACGTCGAATGCCGGGTAGAGCCCGGTGGCGCGGTGGCTGGCGGTGCGTGTGCCGAGGGCGTGCAGCACGTCGTCGCCGTCGCGGTATTCGATGGGCACGTCGGCGCCGGTGGCGGCCTGCGGGTCGGGCGCGTGGCACAGGGCGTGGAAGGGCACGCCGAAGGTGTGCGCGGCGGTGGCCAGCTGCAGCGTGCCGACCTTGTTGATGACGTGCCCGTCGAGGGTGACGCGGTCGCTGGCGGTGACGAGCGCGTCGATCTCGCCGGCGCGCATGAGCGCGGCCGGCATGCCGTCGGTGACGACGGTGACCTCGGTGCCCATTTCGGCCAGGGTTTCGGCGGTCAGCCGGGCGCCTTGCAGGTAGGGGCGGGTTTCGGTGCAGGTGAACGCGGGGGTTTTGCCGGCCTGCTGGGCGGCGCGGACGGTTTCGACCAGGTACAGGTCGCCCCAGCAGTGGGTGAGCACCCGGCCGGTGTGCGGCAGCAGCGCGGCGGCGGCCCGGCCGAGGGCGGCGCTGCGGTCGCGGTAGTCGGTCTCGCCGGCGTGGGCGCCGCGGGCCGCGGCGGTGAGCACGTCCGCGTCGGTGTCCTCGGCCAGGGCGGTGTCGACGGTGTCGAGCACCCACCCGGCGGCCAGCCGCGGTTGTTCGTTGGTGGGGCGGGTGGCGATGAGCCGGTCGGCCGCGGCGGCCAGGTGGGCGCGGGCGTGCTGCGGTGGTTGGCCGGTGGTGTCGCGGGCGGCCAGCACCAGGCCGGCGAGCACGGCGAAGTAGGGCCCGGAGGACTGGGTGACCATGTCCTCGATGGCGCGGGCGACGTCCTCGACGGTGCGCGCGTGCACCCACCGGTGTTCGAAGGGGAACACGCGCCGGTCGAGCAGGTGCACGCCGTCGTCGTCCAGCTGCACGCTGCGCGCCAGGGCGGGGGCGGTGTCGGTGGTGGTCATGGGTGGTCCTCGCCGGTCGTCGCTGCCGCGGGTGGGTGCTGCTTCCAGGTTACGGGGCGGGCGGGTGCGCTCGGGCGCGCCGGTATTCGTGGTGCGGGCGGCCGTGGGCGCTGCGGGTGCGGTGGTAGGTGAAGCCGAGCTTGCCCAGCACGCGGGCCGAGGCGGTGTTGCGCGGGTCGACCAGGGCGTAGACCTCGGGCAGGTCGAGGGTGTGGAACGCGTGCTGCAGGCAGGCGCGGGCGGCTTCGGTGGCCAGGCCGCGTCCCCACGCCGCGCGGGCGAGGGTGTAGCCGAATTCGACGCCGTGCGTGGTGGTTTCGAAGCCGATGTCGCCGGTGATGCCGCCGGTGCCGCGGTCGAGCAGGGCCCACACGGCGAAGCCGTGCTCGCGCTGGTGGCATTCGGCGTGTTCGAGCAGCGCCGCGGTCTGCTCCGCGGTCATCGGCCGGCCGTGGCCGACGTAGCGCATGACGCGCGGGTCGGCGTAGACGGCGTGGATCGCCGGTTGGTCGTGCGGGGCGAACGGGCGGATCAGCACGCGCGGCGCGCGCAGGGGAAACGACGTGTCCACCAGGCCAGTGTGCCCGAGCGGGGCAACGGGTTTCCGCCGGTGGTGCGGGGTTCAGGTCGTGCGGGATCCGGTGAAGACGATGCGGTTGCCGTCCGGGTCGGTCAGTACCAGCAGCCGCACCGCCGTCGCTTCCTGCGGACCGTCGTAGGGGATGCCGGCGCGGTCCAGGTCCGCGGCGCGGGCGTCGAGGTCGGACTCGTGCAGGACCATCGAGGAGCGTCCGGCCCGGTCCGGTTCGGCCCACACCTGCACACCGAAGGTGTCGGCGAGGTGCCACTCGACGAGGCCGTCCATCGGGCGGGTGTCCGGCGCCCGGTGGAACAGCTTCGCGTACCACGCCGCCGCCGCGTCGAGGTCGGTCACGGTCATCTGCGCCAGCACGTTCTCGATCGTCATTCCGCGATCTCCTCCGGTGGGGGAGCCCTGCGGTGTCCCGTCCCCGAGGAGCTTACGAGGGTTTCCGGCGCGGGCGCACGGCGGTTCGGCCGGCCGCGGCGCCTCTCGTAGGCCACGGACACGCCGAGCAGCACCAGTCCGGTGCCGGCCAGGGCCGCGCCGGCGAGGTTCGGGGAGGCGTAGCCGTAGCCGGCGGCGATGGTCAGCCCGCCCAGCCACGCCCCGAGCGAGTTGGCGAGGTTCGCCCCGGACTGCAGCGCGGCCGACACGAGGGAGGGGGCGTCGCGGGCCTGGTCGAGCAGGCGGGTTTGCACCGCGGGGCCGAGGGAGAGGCTGAACATGCCGATGGCGAACAGCAGCGGCACGGCCAGCCACGGCACCGGTGCGGCGAGGGTGAGCGCGCACAGCGCGGTGACCACGCCGACGAGCCCGGTGGTGAGGGTGCGCAGCGGGCTGCGGTCGGCCAGGCGGCCGCCGACGTAGGAGCCGACGGTCATGCCCAGGCCGATGACCACCAGCAGCGCGGTGATCGCGTCGGCGGGGAACCCGCCGACGCGGGTCATCATGGGGGTGATGTAGCTGTAGCAGGCGAACAGTCCGCCGAAGCCGGTGATGATCACCGCCAGTGACAGCAGCACGCGCGGCCGCACGAGCGCGCCGACTTCGGCGCGCAGCGAACCGGTGGCGGCGCGGCCGGCGTGGGCGGGGATGAGGGTGAGCACGGCGAGGGTGGCTGCGGCGCCGAGCACGGCGACCATGCCGAAGGTCCAGCGCCAGCCGAGTTGTTGGCCGATGAGCGTGCCGGCGGGCACGCCGATGACGTTGGCGATGGTCAGGCCGAGGAACATCATGGACACGGCGCTGCCGCGGCGGCGGGGTGGTACGAGGCCGGCGGCGACGACGGCGCCGACGCCGAAGAACGTGCCGTGCGGCAGGCCGCTGACGAATCGGGCGGCCAGCAGCAGGGTGAACGTGGGGGCCAGGGCGGAGGCGAGGTTGCCGAGGGTGAACAGCCCCATCAGTCCGTTGAGGACGCGTTGCCGGGGCAGGCGCACGGTCAGCACCGTCAGCAGCGGTGCGCCGAGGACGACGCCGAGGGCGTAGCCGGAGATGAGGCCGCCGGCGGTGGGGATGTCGACGTGCATGCCGCCGGCGACGTCGGGCAGCATGCCCATGATCACGAATTCGGTGGTGCCGATGCCGAATCCGCCGAGCGCGAGGGCGATCAGGGCCATCCGCACGGTCCCGGCCGGGGGGTGCCCGGCCTGTTCACGCGTGCTCATACCTCTCCTGGTCCGCTGCGCGGTCGCCGCGGCCGGTCGGACCGCCGCGGGATGCGGCGGCGGGGCCGGTGGGCGGGTGACGGCGGCGGGATTTCCGCGCCGTCCGCGGCGGGAAACCACTGCGCGGCGGATGTGGCCGAGGACACGGCCTGCGGGGTGCGACGTGCCCTCACGCGTTGTGGTTGTTGCCGGTGCCGGCCGGCTCGGCTGCGGGGGTCTCGTGCGGCAGCGCCCCGCGGGGTCAGGAGCGCTTGGCGGGTTTGGGCGGGTCCTTGCGCAGCAGGTCGGGGCCGATGATCGCGCGCACGGCGCGGCGCAGCCAGCTCTTGCGCGGCCGGGCCTCGGGGGTGGGGCCGTCGTGCTGGGGCGTGGTGTCGATCGTGGTTTCGGCGGTCGGCTCGGCCACCGGAGCAGCCGGAGCTGCCGCTGGGGCGGTGGTGGCCGCCGGGGAGTGCGGGGCGGCCGGTGGCGGCGGTGGGGGCGTGTCACCGCGCGGGTCGGGGTTGAGGCGTTTGGCGAATTCCGGCTGCTCGTTGCGGATCGCGGGGATGTAGGGCTGGGTCACCTCGACCTGGTCGACGGCGTGGCCGTCGGCCGGGGCCGCGGGGGCGGGAGCGGGGGCGGACGTGGCGGTCGGGGGGTGCGCCGCGTCCTCGAAGGACAAGTTCCCCTCGATGCGGGTGGTCAGCGGTCCGGTCGCGTCCGATCCGCTGTCCGGGGAAGGGTGCGGGTGCTGCGGGCGGGCGGACTCCGACGGCAGCACCGGTTGGAACCACGGTCGGGTGAGATCGTCTTGAACAGTCATCCCTGATCGACTTTACGGGGGCGTGTTGGTCACTGTCACCGGCCGGGGTGGTCCGGTTGGATCTAGACCCTACCGGTAACGGTGCGATAAAGCTCAACCCTCTCCGGCATCGGAAACCGCGTGCGACATGCCACCTTCCGCTGCTCGGGGGAGGCGGGTCGGCACGCTCCGTGACCGCCCTGGTGGAATTGCGGTCGCCGTCCCCACCGGAGGGCACGCATCGTGATCACACCGGTGGGATGCGCAGCACGCAGCGACGCGGCGCCGGTGTGATCAACGCTACTCCCGAACCGCGCGGCGCCGCGCGTTGCGCACCCCGCGCGGTTCCGCGCGGCGGGTGGAGCACCCCGCTCAGGCGGGCTGGCCCTCGGCGGCGCGCTGCAGCGCTGCGATGTCCAGCTTGCCCATGCCCAGCATCGCCTCGGTGGCCCGCCGCGCCCGCTGCGGATCCGGATCGGTGACGAGCTCTTCGAGCACCGTGGGCACGATCTGCCAGGACAGGCCGAACCGGTCGGTCAGCCAACCGCACGGGCCTCCCCGGCCACCTTCGGTGAGCCGGCGCCAGTAGTAGTCGATCTCGTCCTGGGTGGCGCACGGCACCTGGAACGACACCGCCTCGTTGAAGGTGAACTCCGGCCCGCCGTTGAGGGCGATGAACCGGTGGCCGTCGAGGACGAATTCGACGGTCATCACCGACCCCGCCGGCCGCGGCGCGCCCTCGGGGAAGCGGGTCACCGCCACCACGCGGGAGCGGGGGAACACGCTGGTGTAGAAGTGGGCGGCCTGCTCGGCCTGCCCGTCGAACCACAGATTGGGGATCACCGACGTCGTCATGACGACCCTCGCCTTTGCCGAGGCGCCGCCGGGCGGCGGCGCTGCAGGATGGGCTTTCCCCCACGGTGCTTCGTCGACGGCGGCGCGGACAGGGAACAACGTCCCGTCCGCACGCGCTGGCCCCCGCGTCGGGGTTGGGATCGCCCGCGTCAGTGCGCGTCGGGCAGAGCGGTGGCGGTGGTGATGAGGGCTTCCGCGGCGGCGTCGATGCGGGGGATGTCGCCGGTGACGATGCGGTCCGGGCACAGCCCGCGCAGTCCGGAGATGAGCAGGCTGGCGCGGGCGCGGGCCTCGAGGTCGTCGAAACCGAGATCGCGGTAGATGGGCACGAGCGGTTCGACCGACCTGCAGCCGGGGCGGGCTGCGCGGTGGGGTTCAGGCGTCACCGGAGTGCTGCTCGGCGCGGCGGGCCGCGGCGCGCTCGGCGTGCGAGGGCGGGTCGGAGGGCACGTGCGCGGGCCGGCGGGACTCCATCTCCTTGCGCAGCACGGGCACGACGTCCTCGGCGAGGTGATCGATCTGCTCGAGCACGGTCTTCAGCGGCAGTCCGGCGTGGTCGATGAGGAACAGCTGGCGCTGGTAGTCGCCGACCTCGTCGGCCATGGCCGCGTAGCGCTCGATGACCTGCTGCGGGCTGCCCACGGTCAGCGGCGTGGTGGTGGTGAAGTCCTCCATCGTCGGCCCGTGGCCGTAGACGGGGGCGTTGTCGAAGTACGGGCGGAACTCGTTCCAGGCGTCCTGGGAGTTGCGGCGCATGAACGCCTGCCCGCCCAGGCCGACGACGGCCTGGTCGGCGCGGCCGTGGCCGTGGTGCTCGAACCGCTGGCGGTAGTGCTGGACCATCTTCCTGGTGTGGTGCAGGGGCCAGAAGATGTTGTTGTGGAAGAAGCCGTCGCCGTAGTAGGCGGCCTGCTCGGCGATCTCGGGGCTGCGGATCGAGCCGTGCCAGACGAACGGCGGCACCCCGTCCAGCGGCCGCGGGGTGGAGGTGAAGCCCTGCAGCGGGGTGCGGAACGTGCCCTGCCAGTCGACGACCTCCTCCTCCCACAGCCGCCGCAGCAGCGCGTAGTGCTCGATCGCCAGCGGGAGGCCCTGGCGGATGTCGTAGCCGAACCACGGGTAGACCGGGCCCTGGTTGCCGCGGCCCAGCATCAGGTCCATCCGCCCGTCGGCGAGGACCTGCAGCATCGCGTAGTCCTCGGCGATCTTCACCGGGTCGTTGGTGGTGATCAACGTCGTCGAGGTGGACAGCACGATGTTCTCGGTCGTGCCGGCCAGGTTCCCGAGCAGCGTCGTCGGCGACGAGGCGACGAACGGCGGGTTGTGGTGCTCACCGGTGGCGAACACGTCCAGGCCCGCCTGGTCGGCGTGCTGGGCGATGGTCCGCATCGACCGGACGCGTTCGGTGTCGTCGGGGGTGCGGCCGGTGGTCGGGTCCGGGGTGACGTCGCTGACGGTGAAGATGCCGAACTGCATCGCGTGCCTCCGTGGTCGGGCGCCGAGCGAATCTCTCGCGTAGAAACATTTTACGCGCGAGATGCATTCCCCAGCCTAGCGCCCGCCCCGCCGACCGGGGGCAACCGGGCTCCTCGGTGTCCCCCCCCCCGAACCCGCCGGGCTCGGGGGGAGGAACACAGCGAACCCGCCGCGGCGACGCCCACCGCCGAAGCGGCCCCGCGGACGCGCTCACTCCGGCCAGGAGGAATTCTTGATGACCTCGACGAAGTCGTCGCGGACGAACCCGGGGACGCAGTGGGCCAGCACGTCGGCCTTGACGTTGCCGAAGGTGGTCCCCGGGCGGTCCTTGATGCCCTCGGTGAACGCGGCCAGGATCCGGTTTTTGAAGTCCGGGCGGGGGTGGGCGGCGACCACGGCCGCACGCTGCTCCGCGGAGACCGCGTCGTAGCCGATGCCCAGCACGTCCAGCTCCACCCCCCGGGTGACCAGGGCGACCTCGGAGGCCATGTGCAGCGGGATCTCCGGGGTGGTGTGCAGCGCGATCGCCGTCCACACCCGGTCGGCCTGCTCACCGGTGACGCCGCGGGCGCGCAGGAAACGGTGGGCCTCGTCGGCCCCGTCGACCTCGAAGCGCTGGTCGGTGCGGCGGAACCGCTCGGTCAACCCCAGGTCGTGGAACATCGCCCCCACGTACAGCAGCTCCGCGTCGAACCGGAGCCCCTGCTCGTGCCCGCGCAGCGACGCCCACAGGAACACCCGGCGGGAGTGGTCGAACAGCAGCGGCGGCGCCGCCTCCCGCACCAGCTCGGTCGCCTCCCGCGCCAGGGCGCTGTCCGGGATCCGCACCCCCGCGATCGTTTCGCTCACGCTCTCTCCTCATCCCGTCTCGGCACTGCTGCCCCCAGCATCGCCGGGCGCGTAGCCTGGCGCCATGTCCGTTCCGACAGAGAAACCACGGATCCGGCCATGACGCACCGCGTGGGGATCGTCGTGTTCGACGGCGTGACCCTGCTCGACGTCAGCGGCCCCTCGGAAGTCCTGCACCAGGCGGACCGGCTCGGCCACCACTACGAACCGGTGCTGATCTCCGCACGCGGCGGGGAGGTCACCACCGCGGCCGGACCGGCGCTGAGCGGCACCGTGCCGGCGGCCGAGGCGGGCCGGCTCGACACGGTCCTCGTCGCCGGCGGCGACCGCCTGGCCGAACAGCCCCTCGAGGCGGAGCTGCTGGCGGTGAGCCGGGCGGTGGCGGCACGAGCGGCGCGGGTCGCCGCGGTGTGCACCGGCGCGTTCGTCCTGGCCGAGCTGGGCCTGCTCGACGGGCGCCGGGCGAGCACGCACTGGCGGCACGCCACCGCGCTGGCCCGCCGCCACCCCCGGGTGCGCGTCGAACCGGACGCCATCCACGTCCGCGACGGGCGCTTCGTCACCTCCGCGGGGATCAGCGCGGGCATCGACCTGACGCTGGCCCTGGTCGAGGACGACCACGGAGCCGAGGCGGCCCGCCGCATCGCTCGCGAACTGGTCGTCTTCCTGCACCGCCCCGGCGGGCAGGCGCAGTTCACCACGGCCACCACTCCGCCCGCGCGCACCGAGACGGTGCGCACCCTGATCAACTCCGTGCTGGCCGACCCGGCCGCTGAGCACGACCTGCCGTCCATGGCCCGCGCCGCGGCCGTCAGCCCCCGGCACCTGACCCGGCTGTTCCGCAGCGAACTGGGCACCACCCCCGCCCGCTGGGTCGAGCGGATCCGGCTCGACCAGGCGCAGCAACTCCTCCTCGACGGGCACAGCGTCACCTCGGCGGCCCGGCGCAGCGGACTCGGCAGCGACGAAACCCTCCGCCGCGCCTTCGCCCGCCACCTCGGCACCACCCCCACCACCTACCTCCACCGCTTCACCACCACCGGCCCGCCCCGCCGCGGCGCCCGGGCCGGGGCGGGCACGGCGGAGGAGCAGGAACGCGACCCCGGCTGAGCAGGAGACCGGAACAGGAGCCGGCTCCGCGCTGAGCACGCGACGACGAACCCGAGAACGACGAACGCGGGGGGGAGCACCGTGGCGACAACGACCGACGACTGCCCGTTCTGCGAGATCGTGCGGGGCGCCGCGCCCGCAGCGGTGGTCCGCGAGACCGAGCGCGTGCTCGCCTTCCGCGACCTGCACCCGCAGGGGCCGTGCCACGTGCTGGTGGTCCCGAAGGAACACCACCCCGACCTCGCGTCGCTGCGGGCCGGTGGAGGCGCACTCGCCGGCGAGCTGATCCTCGAGGCGCACCAAGTCGCGCTGGACGAGGGCATCGCGGACAGCGGTTACCGCCTCGTGTGCAACACCGGCCGGGACGGTGGCCAGACCGTCTCGCACCTGCACTGGCACGTGCTCGGCGGACGCCGGTTCAGCTGGCCACCCGGCTGACGGCGCGCACGGCGCGCCGCCGCCGGCCGCGCTCAGATCGTGAAGGCGAGGTGCTCGGCCAGGCGATTGCCCAGCTCGGCGTCGCCGTCCACCGCGATCGCCGCGCGGTGCTCGGCCGCGGTGGTGCGGCCCCCGACCAGCCGGGCGAACAACACCGCGTCCAGCCGCAGCGCGGCCGTGGCGGGACCGTCCAGCGCGGGCACGACCGCCGCGCGGCCGTCGACGGCCACGTGCAGCGTGCGCGCGGCCGCGCCGGTGAGTTCCAGCCGCACCCGCGCCCCGTCGGGCGCCTGGGCGCGCTTGCCGACGAGGTAGCCCAGCGCGCCGGTGATCTCCTCGAAGGCCGCGTCGACGACGGGGCCGCCCTCGTGGCCGGGGCGGCCGAGCGCGTGGCGGATGTCCTGCTCGTGCAGCCAGCAGTCGAACACGCGGATGCGCATGAACCGGCCGTAGGAGGCCTGGCCGACGGGGGTGGGCACCGCGGCGGCGAAGTCGTCGGTGCCCATGGCCTGCAGCGCCTCCAGCCGCCGGGCGGTGACCTCCCGGAACGCGGCCAGCACCGCCGCGGGGGAGTGCCCGCGCAGCGAGCGCACCCAGCACTCGTTGCGCGCGGCGATGTCGTTGTGCACGTGCGGCAACGTGGAGGGGTCCACCTCGACCTGCGGGGTGGGCTCACCGGAGAGCATCCGCTCGGTGCCGATGATGTGCGCGGCCACGTCCTGCACGCTCCACCCGGGCAGTCCGCTGGGGGCCGACCACTCGTCCTCGCGCAGGTCGGCCAGCAGCGCCTCGAGCGCCCGCCACTCCTGCTGCAGCGCGGGAACCAGGCGCTGCGGGGACAACTCGTCGTTCACGGGGCCTCCTCGGTGGTGGGGACGTCGACGACCTCGCCGCGGTTGATGCTCACCCAATCCCGCCCGGCCAGGTACGGCCGCAGCACCCGGTGGATGGTCTCCTGGTCGGCGGGCGATTTCGGCCGCTGCAGTTCGTAGACCGTGCCGAACTCGAGCATGCCGGTGACCACGTGCCACAGCCGTTCGGCCGCCGCACCGGTGGGCGGGTCGACCAGCACCGGGCCGAACAGGCACTGCCCGTCGGCGAAGAACAGCGTCGGCACGCCGAAACCGCCCGCGGCGGTGACGCGCTGGTGGTCGGCCCACACGTCGTCGTGGGTGGACGCATCGGCCAACGCGGCGTCGAGTTCGCCCGGTGCGAGGCCGAGGTCGGTCAGCAGCTGCCGCGCCGTGTCCGGCTCGTGCGGCTTGCGGCCGTGCTCGTGCAACGCCGAGCCGATCTGCTGCAGCCACGCATCGCACAGCGCCGCGTCGCGGCGGCGCAGCCACGCGGCGATGCGCATCAGCGACCAGCCGTAGGACCAGTCGCGCTGCCACGGGTGCTTCTGGCTCTCGGCCCGGTTGATCTCCTCGAGGCTGAAGAACCGCCAGTGCACCACCAGGCCGAGCCGTTGCCGCAGTTCGCGGATCCACCGGGCGGTCTGGAACGCGAACGGGCACATCGGATCGAGGTGGAAGTCCACCTCGTGCTGCGCCGCGTCGATCACGGCCGCGCACGCTACGAGCAGCACCCCGCCCGGTCAAGCACGGCTCCTCGGCCCAGGCGCGGTCGGCCGCCGCCCCTACCCGGTTCCGCGCGGGACTGTCACTCCTCGGCGAGGGAGCGCACCCCGTGGACGGGGTGGTAGCCGAGATGGCGCGCTGCGGCGGTGGAGTCGTAGACGCGGTCGAGGCGGTCCGGCAGCGACCAGCCCTGCCACCGGAACACCGCCACCTCCCGCGGTGCGCGCTCGGCCAGCACCGACGCCGCGTCGTGCCGCAGCGCTGCCGCGTCGCTGCGGTGGAACAGCAGCGGTCCGGCGATGACGAACACCCCGCCGACGTCGGTGTGCTGCACGGCCAGGCGGTGGGCCCGCGCGACGTCGTCGAGCGCCACGCCCCGGTGCAGCCGGTGCGCAGCTGCCGCGGCCGCCGGTTCGGGGAAGCACCGGGCGATGCGCAGCACCACTGTGGACGGATCACTGCCGTGGGCGGCGCCGACCAGCTGCTCCGCGGCGCGTTTCGTCTCGTCGTAGACGTCGCGCGGCCGCGGCGGCAACTGCTCGTCCACCCACACCGCCCGGCCGTGCGGCACCAGCGCGTGGCCGTAGACCGAGGTGCTGCTGGTATGGACGAACCGCCGCACCCCGCGAGCGCGCGCCGCGCGCAGCAGCGCGGCGGTCGCGGCGCGTTGACCGCGTGGAACTCGTCCTCCGCGGCATTTCCCACGTGCGGGGCGTGCAGCGCGGCGGTGTGCACCACGGCGTCGGCCCCGTCGAGCAGGCGGCGCCGCAGCGCCACCTCGCGCACGTCCCCCCGGTGCGCGGTCCACACGCCGGGGCGCAGGTCCCAGCCGCGCACGTGGTGGCCCGCCGCGTGCAGCTCGCGGCTGATCGCCGCACCGACCGCGCCGGACGAGCCCGTCACCACAACGCGTTGCACGGTCCGGCAGCCTAGCCCGCCTCCTGCGCCGCGCGCCCCGTTCCGCTGAGGGAACCGGGCTCGGCGGGCGGCCGGTCCGTGGCGCGGAACCGAGATCACTCGAGCGAGCGGTGCGGGGCCTGCTGGGGGTGCTCGTCGGTGAGCGCCGCGCGTCCGCGGGCGAGGACGCGGTGCGGGTGGCGCAGCACGGCGAGGTCGGCGCGGGGGTCGCCGGGGACGACGAGGAGGTCGGCGGCGTAGCCCGGGGCGATGCGTCCGGCGGAGTCGCCGAGGCCGAGTGCGGTGGCGCTCGTGGTGGTGGCCATCTCGAGGATCGCCGCGGGGGAAAAGCCCAGGTATTCGTACAGTTCGAGGGCCCCGACGACGTCGTCGAACACCGAGCCCGGCAGGCCGGCGTCGGTGCCGGTGATGAGCGGTACGCCGAGGTCGGCCATCCACGTGAGCCGGCCGTAGATGGCCTGCGCCTTCTCCGGTCCGGCCTTGTCGGCGAGGGCGCGCCAGTTGCGGGAGCTCGCGGCGCAGGCGTAGATGCCGGTCTGCGCCATCGTCGTGGCGACGTCCTCGCGGCGGTCGGGCCCGTCGGCTCCCATCCAGGTGCAGTGCTCCACGGTGCTCACCCCCGCGTCGACGGCGGCGGCGATCGCGTCGCTGCCGTGCGCGTGCGCGGCCACGGGCAGGCCCATCCGCGTGGCCTCGTCCACGACCAGGGCCAGTTCGGCGGGGGTGAACTGGGACTGCCACATGGGGGGTGATTCGGGGGTGAGCTGGCCTCCGGAGGCCATGACCTTGATGACGTCGGCGCCCTGCTCGGCGGTGCGCTGGATGCGTTCGCGGATGTCGCGTTCGTGCTCGACGACGCCGCCGAGGAACCAGCAGTGCCCGCGGGGCACGGTCAGCGGGGCTCCGGCGGCGACGATCCGCGGGGCGGTCAGGTCCTCGCGGGTGATGGCCTCGCGCAGCCGGAAGGCGGCGCCGTCGCGGTCGCCGAGGTCGCGCACGGTGGTCACCCCCGCCGCGAGTGCCTGCTGCGCGCGTTCGAGCATGCCGGCCAGCAGGCTGGGCTCGTCCCGCTGGTGCAGCGCGGTGACGGGCTCGGTGCCGCCGTCGAAGGCCAGGTGCACGTGCGCGTTGACCAGTCCGGGCAGCACGGTCGCGTGCGGGTGGTCTTCCCGGGTGGTTCCGGCGGGGGCCTGCTGCGCGAGTTCGCTGCGCGGCCCGACCGCGCGGATGCGGTCGCCGTCGCAGAGCACCGCACCGTCGTGCAGGTTCTGCCCGGCGGGGCCGAGCAGGACGCGTTCCGCCGTGATCAGTCTCATGAACTGGCCTTTTCGCGTGTTTCGGGATGGTTGGCCACGGCCTGCGACAGGGTCAGCAGCTGGTGGAGGTCGGCGTCCGCGTCGGTGCTGGTCAGTACCGGCACGGCGGCGCGCAGGTCGGGGGTGTGCTCGGCGCAGGCGCGTTGCTGGCGCAGCGCGGTGCGCATGGCTTCCGCGCGTTGTTCCACGGGCGCTCGCGGGTCGTAGCCGGCGCGGGACAGGTGCGGCTGCCGGGCGGCCAGCTGCCGCTGCACGGCCTCGTGCAGCGCTGCGGCCTGTGCCCGCGGCGGGTCCTGCGGGTCGTAGCCCGCGGCGGCGAGGTCGGGGCTGAGCTGCACGATCCCGTCCCGGCACTCGACGTAGCGGCGCCAGAAGCGGCGGTGCACGCGCGCCGCGCGCCACCGGTCACCGGCGGAGGGGGCCTGCGGGTCCAGGGTCGCCTCGGGGTAGAGCGGGTGCAGCACGTCCCACAGCGGCCGCAGGGCGTACCAGTGGCGCCGGTGGCGCAGCCACGTGCGCAGCCGGGCGAGCTGCGTGAGCACGAGCGCCAGCAGCAGCCCGGCGAGGAACAGCGGGTTGGCGATGATGAGCATCGCCAGGGCGGTGGTGTTGACCGGTTCGGGGATCGTGCCGCCGGAGGAGCGCACCACCACGAACACCGCGCGCAGCAGGCTGGCCGCGGCCTGCAGTGCCAGTCCGACGGCGGCGGTGCGCAGCCCCGCGCGCAGCCGCCGGTCGGATTCCGCGCCGTAGAGCCAGGACCACCGGGCGGCCGCGCCGGTGATGTGGATGAAGTACCCGCCGGCGATGAGGTAGAACGCGGCGATGGGTGCCACCTGCATGTCCGCGGTGGAGAAGGAGTGGTCGCGCAGCGGTGGCGGGGTCAGGTACATCGCCGTGGTGATGAGGGCGGCGGTGACCGCCAGCAGGGCGCCTTCCCGCTTCGCGCGTCGCCGGGCGCGGTCCCCGCCGACCGAGAGCAGGAAGAACAGCGCCAGCGCGTAGTACTTCGCGTGCAGCACCACGTTCTGGGCCAGTTTGGCCGCTCCGTGGCCCGCCTCGGGGTTCGCGGCGGCGAGGTAGGCCAGCTGCTGCAGCCCGTAGCCGCCGGCTTGCAGCAGCAGGCAGGCCACCACCGCCCACAGGGCGCGGTTGCCGGGGGCGCGGACGAGGCGGACGAGGAACACCGCCAGCACCGCGCAGACGACGAGGTTGGTGACCGGCCAGAGCATCACGGCCACCGCGTCCCGTGGCTGAGTGCTTCCTGCGCGCGCTGCGCGCGGGACGATCCGGTGGGCAGTGCCACTTCGGTGCGGGTGCGCGCGGTCTCCAGCAGCAGCGTGGCGGCGGTCTCGGCCTCGTGTTCCTGGGTGGTGTCGTAGGCGGTGCGGCGCAGCGTTCCCCAGTCGAAGGCGTCGGTGTCGACCCCGTCCGCGGGGTGGATCGGGTCCGGGCGGTGGCCGCAGAGAATGTGGCCGAGTTCGTGGGCGATGATGTGCTGCTGGTGCAGGGGAGTGGTCCGCTGCTGGTAGAGGATCCATTCGGCCTTGCGGCCCGGGATCCACAGTCCGAACGGGCCGTTGGCCGCCAGCGGGTACGCGGTGGCGTGGATCGGTCGGCTGCGTCGCTGCGAGAGCCGGTGGCACACCTCCAGCATGTCCATCGGGTGGTCGATGCCGGCGGTGCGCAGCGTGGCGCGCAGCGCGCGCCGCAGGCGTCGTTCGCGGCCGCGCCGCGCCCGCGCTCCCTCTCCGTTCAGCGCTGCTCACCTCCGCTGGCGGTGCACGTCCGGGGCGGCCCGTGCAGGTCTGTGCGGGTCTGTGCACCGCGGGACATCATTGCGGTTCCTCGCTGTTGCGGTCCATCTGGGATTCGAGGAACCGGATGTACTGGGCGAGGTGGGCCAGCTGTTCGGGCGGGAGTTCGCCGGCGCGGTACAGCGCTGCGGGCAGTTCGGGATCGGCGGTGCGTCCGCTGAAGGTCTCCACGCTCACGCCGAAGACGTCGGCCAGCGCGTCGACGAGGGCGAAGCTCGGTTGCGCTCCGCCGCGCACCAGTTTCCAGACGTGCTGCCGGGAGACGGGGTGGCCGGCGGCGGTGAGGGCTTTCGCCACCGCCCCCGGGGTCCACGGTCGTCCGTCCGGTTGCGGGCAGGTCTGCATGAGCCAGCGCAGCCGTTCGCCGAACGCGGCCCGGCTGTCTGCGGTGTCGTCGCTCATGGCCCCTCCTCGCCAGTGTCGACCGCGGTCGGCAGCATGACGTGCTGTCGCGTGCCGTTGACGGAGTCCGTTGACTGCGTGACGCGCTGACAGTACTGTTGCCGTGCCATCGTAAACTATAGATGACACCTTTGATCTCCTCAATCGCCGAGGTGATCCGCGGGTGCACGACGGCGGCGCCCGCCGGCCCTGCCGGCGGCGTGCGGCCGGATCCCGTGCCGCCGAAGCCTCCGACACCGGCGCGGCGAGGCCCCTTCCTGGGGGTAGGGGCCTCGCCCGCCCGGGCGGTGCGCCACCCGGGCCTGCGGTCCGCACCGGGCGGTGCGCTTCAGCCGAGGTAGCCGGCGATCTGGTCGACGGCGAGCACGGCGAACAGCACCAGGCACAGCGCCAGCACCGCGTTCGACAGCCACCGCGAGCGGTGCGCGGCGGGAACGAACCGCGAGTTGAGCAGCACCAGCAGCGTGCCCGACAGGAAGGGCATGAACAGCGCGCCGAGCACGCCGTAGACGATGGTCACCTGGAACGGCTTGTCCAGGAACAGCAGGCTCATCGGCGGGAACGTCAACCACAGCAGGTACACCCGGAACGGGCGGCTGTGCTCGCCGGCGTGCTCCGCATAGGCGTCGACGGTCTCGGCGGGAGCCTGCCGGGGCGTGCGCCAGGTGCGCCACCAGTCGGAGAACAGCAGGCTCACCCCGTTCCACACGCCGATCAGCGAAGTCATCGTCACGGCGAAAAAACCCACCAGGAACGGCAACCGCGCCCACTGGCCGTAATCCGCGGCCAACGTCGCGCCCAGCTGCAGCAGCCCTTCATCGCCGTCGACGACGGGCCGGCCCAGCAGCAGCTCCGCAGCGATGATCATCATCGCGACGACGAAAACGCCCATCATCGTGTAGCCGAGGGCGTTGTCCAACCGCATGAACGGCAGCCAGCGGGGCGAGCGCCAGCCCTTGGCCAGCGTCCAGTACCCGTAGGAGGCCATGGTGATGGTGCCGCCGACACCGCCGATCAGGCCGAGGACGTAGGCCAGCGACCCCTCCGGCAGCGAGGGCACCAGCCCGCCGGCCAGCAGCGTCAGGTTCGGCGCCACGAGCACGGCGGTGCCCACGACGGTGACGAACATGACCCCCACCAGCACGGTCATGATCCGCTCGAGCACGGCGTAGCGGCCGAACCACACCAGCCCCAGCCCGGCCAGTCCGCACAGCACCGCCCACGACCGCACCGACAGGGCGGGGAACAGCGCGTTCAGCGGCAGCGCGGAGGCCGACATGGCCGTGGCGCCGTAGATGAAGCCCCAGATGACGATGTAGACGCCGAAGAACCCGGTGGCCCACCGGCCGAGAGCCCGCCACCCGGCCAGCATGGTGCGGTTCGACGCCAGGTGCCACCGGCCGACGGCCTCGCCGAGGCCGAGCTTGAACACGGTGCCCAGCACCACCGCCCACAGCAGGGTGTAGCCGTACTGGGAACCGGCGACCATGGAGGCCACCAGGTCACCGGCGCCGACACCGGTGGCCGCGGCCATGATCCCGGGCCCGATCTGCTTGGCCTTGGCCCGCCACCCGATCGGCGGGGCGGGGACCTCGGGCTGCGTTCCGTGCTGCTGCGGTGCGCTCATGGCAGTCCTCGATTCGCCGTGGACGGAGAACGGAGCGGGAAACGACGGGTTTTCCGGGAGTGGGCGGTCGTCGGGACGAGCGGAGCGACGGGGACGGTGGTCAGTCGCCGGTGGCGCGCAGGTCGCGGGCCAGCCCGGGCAGGTCGAGCTGTTCGCAGACGTCGGCGGCGATGCGCCGGCCGATGGGCAGGCTGGCCGTGGCCGCCGGTGACGGCGCGTTGAGCACGTGCACCGCGCCGGGCGAGTGGTCGAGGACGAAGTCGTCGACGAGCCGCCCGTCGGCGGTGATCGCCTGCGCCCGCACGCCCGCCCCGTGCGGGCGCAGGTCCCGCGCGGTCAGCGCCGGCAGCAGCCGGCGGGCCTCGCGCACGAACAGCGGCGGCACCAGCGACCGGGCGACCTCGGCCAGACCGGAGCGCCAGTACCGGCGCGCCAGTCCGCGCAGCGCCGGATCGCGTGCCAGCTCGCCGAGCAGGTGCGGGTCGACGTCGCGCCACCGGTAGCCCTGCCGCGCCAGCGCGGGCACTGCGTTCGGTCCCACGTGCACCGCGCCGTCGAGCATCGGGGTGATGTGCACGCCGAGGAACGGCAGCTCCGGGTCCGGCACGGGGTAGACCGGGTTGGTGATCAGATCGCGCCGCTGCGGCGCCACGGCGGCGTACTCCCCGCGGAAGGGCATGACCCGCACCGGCGGCCGCGCGCCGGCGGCCGCGGCGATGCGGTCGCTGTGCAGCCCGGTGCAGTTGACCAGCACCCGCGCGCGCAGTTCGCCGCGGTCGGTGCGCACCACCGTGCGCCCGCCGGCGCGGGTGATGCCGCGGGCCGCGGTGCCCAGGTGCAGCTCGGCGCCGCTCGCGGCGACCTCGGCGGCCAGGGCGCGGCAGACCGCGCCGAAGTCGGTCATCGCCGTGTCCTCCACGGCCAGGGCGGCGATGCCGGCCACGTGCGGCTCGCGGGCGGCGATCTCGGCGCGGTCCAGGCGGTGCGCGGTGACCCCGTTGGCCGCGCCGCGGCGGGCGAGTTCGGCCAGGCGGGGCAGTTCCGCGTCGCGGGTGGCGACGACGAGCTTGCCGGTGCGCTGCACGGGCACGCCGTGCTCGCGGCAGTGGTGGATCATCTCCTCGCCGCCGGTGCGGGCCAGGCGGGCCTTGAGGCTGCCCGGGGCGTAGTACAGCCCGCTGTGGATGACGTTGGAGTTGTGCCCGGACTGGTGCGCACCCCAGCGGGACTCCTTCTCCAGCACGGTCACCGACGCGGCCGGGTGGGCGCGGCGCAGCGCACGTGCCGTGGCCAGGCCGAGGATGCCGCCGCCGAGGATCACGATGTCGGTGTCGACGGCCATCCGGATCTCCCCTCGCCGCAGTGGGCAGCGAGTGTATACAGACGCTGCGTCCGGTTCAACCAGTATTCTCGCGCCCGTGATCCGTGCTGCCCACACACCCCACAGCGCCGCGGCCATCGCCGAGCAGTTGCGCAGCTGCATCCGCAGCGGGCAGCTGCCGCCCGGTACGCGGCTGATCCAGCAGCACCTCGCCGCCGAGCTGGAGGTCAGCCGCATCCCGCTGCGGGAGGCGCTGCACGCCCTGGCCGCCGAAGGACTCGTCGAGGTGCACCCGCGCGGCATGACCGTCGCTGAGCTCAACGGCGACGACATCGCCGAGCTGTTCGACCTGCGCCGGCAGCTCGAACCCGGCCTCGCCGAGGACGTCGTGCGCGGCTGCCGCGACCGCGACCGCGAGCAGCTGCAGCAGCTCGCCGACCGGATGCGCGCCCAGGGCGCCGACGCCGACGCGCGGGCCGCGGTGAACTACCGGTTCCACCGGCACATCTACGAGCTTGCCGACCGGCGGTTGACGCTGCGGTTCGTCGACCAGCTGCTGCACCTGGTCGAGCCCTACAGCCGCCGGTGGGTGCGCTCCGGGCACGACCTGCAGCGCATCGACGAGGAGCACCAGCGCATGGTCGATGCCCTCGCGGCGCGCGACGCCGAAGCGCTGCGGCAGGTGATCACCGCGCACATCGACGGGGCCCGCGCTCACGTGCTCGCCGCCCACCAGCGGTGACGCGGCAGCGGCGCCGGGCACGGGACACCACCGGTGACCGCGCAGCCCCGGGTGCTCCGGCGAATGTGGGCAAGCTTACCGCGGCCACGCGTAAGCCACGGGGTTGGTTAGCCGATATAACCATTGGAGGTGCGTGACGTCGAGCGGGAGGAGAGGCAGTGTCCCGGCCACGGCCGCCGCAGCAGCGCGAGCACAACCGTGCGAGCACTCGTTCTTGGCTGATCTGGATCGTCGGGGCGCTGATCTACCTGCTCTCCGTGTTCCACCGGACCTCGTTCGGCGTGGCGGGCCTGTACGCGACCGAGCGCTTCGCGGTGGGTCCCGCGGCGCTGGGCACGTTCACCGTGCTGCAGGTCGGCGTGTACGCGGCGATGCAGATCCCGACCGGGGTGCTGGTCGACCGCTTCGGGCCGCGCAAGGTGCTCACGGCGGCGCTGCTGTTCCTCGGCCTCGGCCAGGTGCTGCTGGCCGCGGCGCAGTCCTACCCGACGGGGCTGCTCGCCCGCGGGGTGCTCGGCTTCGGGGACGCGCTGACCTTCGTCAGCGTGCTGCGGTTGATCGCCGCGCACTTCTCCGGCAGGCGCTACCCGCTGGTCACCTCGCTGACCACGGCCATGGGCTACGTCGGCAACCTCGCCGCGACCGTCCCGCTCGCGATGGCGCTGGCAGGTCAGGGCTGGACGCCCACGTTCTTCGTGGTGGGCCTGTGCACGGCCGCCTTCGCCGCGGTCGCCGCGCTGAGCCTGCGGGACGCGCCGCGCGCGGCGACCGCGCACGCGACGCGGTCCGAGGAGGGGAGCGCTTCCGGTTCGCTGCTGCAGCAGGTGTCGGGTGCCTGGCGGGTGCCCGGCACGCGGCTGGGCTTCTGGGTGCACTTCTCCACGATGTTCGCCCCGAACGTGCTCACCCTGCTGTGGGGCGTGCCGTTCCTGGTGCAGGGCCAGGGATTCGAGCCCGCCGCGGCCAGCGCCGTGCTGATGGTGTTCGTGTTCGGCTCCATGTTCGGCGGTCCCGCGGTGGGGGCGGTGATCGCGCGCAAGGCGTGGGTGCGCATGCCGCTGACCGCTGCCTACCTGATGGGGGCGCTGCTGGTGTGGGCGGTTCTGCTCAGCTGGCCCGGTTCGATCCCCCTGGGGGTGCTGCTCCCGGCCTTCGCGCTGCTGTCCTTGGGCGGTCCGGTGTCCACGGTGGGCTTCATGCTGGCCCGCGACTACAACCCGATGCACCGGGTCGGCACGTCGACCGGCGTGGTCAACGTGGGCGGCTTCGTGGCGACGACCATCGCCTCCTTGCTGGTCGGGATGCTGGTGCAGGTCTCCGGCGGGCAGTACCGCGTGGCGCTGCTCGCCGTCGTGGCGGTGCTGCTCGTCGGCGCCTGGCGCGTGCTGGTGTGGTGGCGCCGGGCGCGCGGTGCGGTGTTCGCCGCCATCGACCGCGGCGACGAGGTCCCGGTGCGGATTCGGCGGCGCTCCTGGGACTTGTCCTCCGCCGAGTCGGAGCTCTCGCCGCTGTAGGGCGGTGAGCTCGGCGGACGGGCCGCCGCGCTCACCGCAGCAGTTCGGAGAGGTCGGTGGCGAACTGCATCGCGCGATAGGGCCAGTTGGTGCTGGTGTTCCACTGGCTGACCACAAGGTGCAGGTTGTCCACAGTGGATCCGGGTACGACGTAGCCGCCGTAGAGCTGCGCCACCCGGCCGGTGGCGTGGTCCTCGCCGTCCCAGGCCGTGCCCGCGAGCGCGGTGGCGCGCGGCGCCTCGTGCAGGTTCGCGTTGGGCCGGTCGAGCAGCAGCGCGTCGATGCGGTAACCACCGGCGTCGAAGAACACCAGCAGCCAGTGCCGCCGCCCGTCCGGTCCGGGCACCCGCCGCAGGCACAGCTCACCGTGCGCGCCGGGCAGGGTCACCGTGGCCGCGTTGCCCCAGGCCCACCGGCCCTCGGCGAAACCCCACGGCTGCCAGGCGCGCGCGTCGGTGAGCGCCTCGGCCGGCGCGCGGTGCAGCAGCAGCCCGGCGTTGCGCTGGAACCCGGTGGTGTAGGCGTAGACGTAGCCGTCGTCGGCCAGCTCCCACGTGAGCATCTGGAACAGCCCGCCGCAGGCCGACCCGGGCCATTCGACGCCCGCCCGGCGCCAGGTCTCGCCGTTGTCGCGCGAGACCAGCACGTCGGTGAAGAGCACGTTGCCGAGCCCGCGGCAGGCCATGACGTGCAGGTACATCGCATCACCGAGCGTGAGCACGTCGGTGGGCAGGATCGTGGAGCACCGCGGTCGGCGCAGCAGCCCGGCCCTGGGGTAGGTGAGGAGTTGCCGCGCGCGGGCGGTGCGGTCGCCGCCGGATCCGGTCCACCGCAGTCCCTCCAGCGCGCTGCCGGCCTCGGCGAAGAGCACCACCGGCGAGCGCCAGCCGGGCCCGCCCACCGTGGCGTGCTCGAACGTGTCGCCGAACACGGCCACCAGCCGCCCGTCCGGGGCCGTGGTCACCACGCCGAGGTCCGTACCGCCGATGCCGAACGCGTCGGTCAGCCCGGGCCCGGTGAGATCGGCGATCTTGCGCGTGCGCACCATGCCCCCACTGTGCCGCAGTCGTGCCACCCGTGTTGCCGCCGCGGCCGCGCAGGCCGCAGCATGACCTCGCCGGGCGCGGCGCTGCGCCCGCCGCCCGGAAAGCAGCATTGCCGCAGCGAAAGGTGCCCCTGTGACCAGCGAGCCCGTGGACCCCTCCGCACTGCCCGGGGTGGACGCCTCCACCCCGAACATCGCCCGGATGTACGATCACCTGCTGGGCGGGTCGGCGAACTTGCCCGTGGACCGCGAGGCCGTGGCGCAGCTGCTCGCCGCCTTCCCCGGCAACCAGGCGTGGGTAGCAGATCAACCGCGTTCCTGCTGCGCGCCGTGCGCGCGCTGTGCGACCGGGGCATCGACCAGTTCCTCGACCTGGGCTCCGGCATCCCCACCGAGGGCAACGTGCACGACATCGCCGCAGCGGCCGACCCGGCCGCGCGGGTGGCCTACGTGGACATCGACCCCACCGCGGTGGCCCACGCGCGGCACCTGCTGCAGGGCGCCTCCCACGTCACGGTCACCCGGGCCGACCTGCGCGAACCGCGGAGCGTGCTGCAAGCCCCCGGGGTGAGCGGGCTGCTGGACTTCACCCGGCCCGTGGCGGTGCTGGCCGTGGCGGTGCTGGACATCGTCGAGGCCGACCCGACCGCGCTGCTGGCCACCTACCGCGCCGCGTGCGCGCCCGGCAGTGCCCTGGTCGTCTCGCACAGCGCCGACCTGGAACTCACCGACGCCGAACGCGACGGCGCCCAGCAGGTGTTCTCCCGCACCAGCACGCCGCAGCTGCACCTGCGCGACCGCGACGAGATCGCCGCGTTGTTCACCGACTACACCCTGCTCGAGCCCGGAGTCGTGCCCAGCGCCGCCTGGCGCCCCGACGCGCCCGTCAGCGACGCGCAGGCCCGCCGGTCCAACAGCTACGCCGCCGTCGGCGTGCTGCAGTGAGCCCGGTCGATCTCCTCGCCCCAGCGAGCCGTCGCGGCTGAATCTCCGGTTCAGCTCCCGGATCGAGCTCAAGGACATCGATCGACCGACGCCAGTGGGGTCCGTCAGAACCAGCTGACAGTCCCGCGCACGTCCTCGCGCGCTCGATCGAACATCGGCGGGCGCTCGCTGTTGCTGTTCATCCCACGATGATCACGTCTCGGCGGCGGGTGTGCACCACCGGCTGGCGACTACTGCCGCCTGGCGGGCTCGTCGAGGGGGAACAGCGCCAGCTCGGGCTCGGGTTCGGTGAAGGTGAAGGCCATCTGCCCGTCTTCGTCGTGGGAGGGGCATTTGCGGCAGGTGGCCGCCGCGTCGACCGCGTGCAGCTCGCCGAGGACACCGAGGAGGCGGTGCGCGGGTGCGTGGCGGCGCACGTGATGCGTGCGGGCGATTTTTGTGGTTTCCCTCGCGTGAGTGGGGCGGTCTGGCATCCTGATGATCAGAGTTCAAGATCGAACTCTGCCCGGGTGACTGGGGGACAACTGGGGAAGGACAACGATGGGGGAGGAACACCCGTGAGTGAAGCAGTGACCGAGTTCGACGCCGACGCGGTCGAGAGCAAGCTGGAGTCCGTGCCGGCTGATGCGACGCCCGAGCAGGCCGCTGAGTGCTTGTTTCCGGACGACGAGGAGTTGCGCGCCGAATTCCTGCGTCGGGAACAGGCCCTGCGCGATGGGCTGGCCCAGGCGCAGGCCGAGGTCGAAGGACCGTCCGCCAAGGCCCTGCCCGCCATCGTCGCGGCGGCGTTGCCTGTCATCGCCCGGTGCGTGTGGGGATCGCTGTCTGGGGCTGTGATCGGCCAGATCAGCAACTACGTCAAGAACAATGAGCTGGGCAAGGCCCAGGACCTCGTCGTCGACGCCTGCGTGGGCTGCATCACCGGCGTGGTGCCGTTCATCAGCAAGCCGGTGGCGCGCAAGATCAGCGGCGAGGTCGCCGGGGCCATCATCTGGTTGATCGTCCAGATGGGCCCGAAGTGATGGGCGGCGGACCGTGACGGAAGAGGACCGAGTCTCGCCTGGGCATGCCGCGTTTTGGGAAGCGCTCGAGCTGACGCTGTTGATGTATCTGGTGTTTGCCCTGCGCGACGGCCTCGGAATGACGTGGCTGCTGGCTGGTGCGTTGGTGGCGTTGTTCTTGGTGGGGTGGGGCTTGCTGCACCTGGCCAACCGGTTCACGCGCAAGCGGCGCACCCCGCCGGCTGGGTAACAGCACCTCGTACGACGGTGGCCCGCGCCGGACCGGTGCGGGCCACCGAGGCTGTCCTGAGGCGGGGTGCCGGTCAGGAACGGGTCATGAGCCGCCATTCGTTTCGGTTCGGGTGATCGGTAGCATTCGTGCATGGCGCGGAGTTGGATCAGGACGAGCTGGTCGAGCACTGGACGCTGATCGGTGACGATCTGGACCGGGTGGCGGGCAAGCGTGGCGCGGCGAAGCTGGGTTTTGCCCTGTTGCTGAAGTTCTTCGCTGCTCGTGGTCGGTTTCCCGTGGGCGCAGTGGTCTTGCGGACGCGTTTCGGGATGAGGATGTCCCGGTTTCTGGCCAGTCAGCGCTCGTCTCCGGTGGGGCGGTGATGTACGTACTCGACCACCGTGCCGTCAGGGTGGCGTGCGTTGAACGCTGCTCCGGTGGGCACGTGCTGCAGTGGGAAGATGATTTCTGCGCCTTCGGCGACAAGTCGGTCGTAGTAGGGCTGTACGTCATCGACCAGCAGCGTGCCCGTGGTGCTGCGGAAGGGGCGCAGGTCCTCGTCGCCGCCCTCGATGAGCACGAAAGCGCCGACCGTGGCCAACCGTAGGTTCTTGGCCGGGTACGACCATCGGGCGTCGGCCCCAGTGCCCTGCAGCTTCTCGTAGAACGCGACGCCATCCTCGAGCTGCCCGGGGGTGCAGGAACACGCGGATGAGAACCCGGGGCTCGGCAAGGTCTGACGAGTCGGCGCGCTGGCGCTTCATCTGGCGAGCTTCGTCCTGGCTGGTCACGTCAATCGAAACACCCGAACCAACCGTGCCGTTCCCAACGAGCAGCTCTTATCTCGAGCATCGCTCCCGCCGCGGACGTGCTAGCTAGGACGTCGCTCGGTTCTACGTACTGACGCCAGGACCGGCCAGAGCCGGAACGGGATGTTGCGGACGGTGGTTCCTGCACGGGTCGCCGGGACGAGTAGACGGGACGCGATCGCGACGCCACGCTGGCGTCGCACAACTCGTTTCCGATGCGCGTGTTCGTAGCGGCGCAATGCTGCAGCGGGCTCGTCCGCGTAGGTGCCGAGCTCGTGCGCGAGGGTGGCTGCGCCCGCGATGGCCATGCTGGATCCCTCGCCGAGCAACGAGACGCAGCTCGCTGCGTCGCCGACAAGGACGATACGGCCCTGTGCCCAGGAGTCGAGGCGTACTCGGCTGACGGAGTCGAAGTAGAGGTCCTCGCTGTCCCGGACTCGGTTGAGGAGTTCGGGCACCCGCCATCCCATACCGCTGTAGGCGTCGACCACCATTTGCTTGTTCTGATCTATGCCCTGGTCGCGGAAGTTCGACTGCTGAGGACCGCGGAAGATGAAGGCCGCGATCTCGCGACCGGCGGTGGGATGGACCGCGACCGCCCGGCCAGGTGCGTTGTGCATGAGCACCGTCCGGTTGGCCGAAGCCTGCTGCAAGGGCGTCGTGGCGATGTAGAGGCCAAGGTGGGTGAGAAACTGCGACTCGGGCCCAAAGGTGAGTCGGCGCACCCGCGAGTGCAGCCCGTCGGCGCCGACCACGAGATCGAACCGGCGCGACGCGGACCGTTCGAAGGTCGCATCCACGCCCTGCCCGTCGTCGTGCAAGGTCAGCACGCTGTCGTCGTAGATGACCTCGGCATGCGCACTTGCCGCACGGTTCAGAATCCCGGCGAGGGTGCTCCGCGGGATCTCCACCGCGTCAGCGCTGGCTTGGGAGGGGATCCAGCCGACCCGACCACCGCTGCTGTCCACGACGGTGAGCGAGCGCGCGAGCGTGGCCGCCTCGCGCAACGGACCCAGCAAGTTCATCCGCTCGACCACCGGCAGGGCGGGACCACGAACGTCCACCGGGCTCCCGCTCGAACGCTGACCTGCTGCTCGCTCGACAACGGTTGTTTCGACCCCATAACGCGCCAACCAGTAGGCCAGAGTCGAACCCGCGATACCCGCGCCGACCACAAGGACGTTCCGAACACTCACCAGGACATGATCGCGGAGCGACTGCGGCGCATGCACGCCAGCGGCGACTACACCATCACCGACCTCACCGAGCTGTTCTCCGTATCCCGGCCGACCGTCTACCGCACCCTCCAGCGCGGCCCAGACGGGCAACCACGCTGACCTGCGATCAAGGGCTTAGCGTTCAATCAATCTGTCCCGGTTCTTCCCCAGACCCCTTAACAAAGCCCTACTAGAGCCCCAGGTCGGATGCGGACACGTCCACCTGCCGCGCCACGTGCTGCACCGCAGCGTCAGGAAGTTCATGCCGGCCACGGGGAAACCTGCCCCGCTCGGTATAGAACCGCAGCATCAGAGCGAACCCGAGCCGGGGAGGGCCGCGTTTCCCGGCCACCCAGCGATCGATCAGCTCCTCTTGATCCGGCTCCTGAGCCACGCGCGGACGTTACCGCCCAACCACTCCACCCTCCTGATCAGGGCCGCACACCCCGTTTGCGGCTGGTGACACGGTCCTTACAGGCACCCCTCGTTGGTGGAGCCCGGTCCGATCCCTTCGGGAGCAGTCTTGACGTGGAGTGAGAGCACGGTTAACGTGCCTTGCATCACACGAAAGTATACTTTCGCAATACGGAATCAAGTGGCAACCGGGCGCGTCCTGACGGCGATGGCTCCCTCGGCCGCGGAGGCGGCCGAGATCTGGCTCGGCCTCGGATCCGCCCGGGCCGGGCGGTGCGTCTCCCTCCCGCGGTGCGTCCGTCGAGCTGTGCCGGAGACGAGAAAACCGAACACTGCCCAGTGGAACTTGGAGGCGGGAGATGACAACCACGGACGAGCAGTCGGCTGTGGAAACCAGAGGAGCTACCAGCTCCCATTTGTACAGCTACGATCTCGCTCCGACGAAGCGGGAAGGGCGCCGCTGGGGCGCCTACAACGTCTTCACGCTCTGGGCCAACGATGCGCACAGCCTCGGGAACTACACCTTCGCGATCGGCCTGTTCGCGCTCGGCCTCAACGTGTGGGGCATCCTCGCAGCCTTCGCGCTCGCCTCGGTCTTCCTGTTCCTGCTTCTGAACCTGTCCGGCTACATGGGGCACAAGACCGGCGTGCCGTTCCCCGTCATGAGTCGTATCGCCTTCGGGATCAAGGGCGCGCAGATACCGGCAGGCGTCCGAGGTTTGGTCGCCATCGCGTGGTTCGGGATCCAGACGTACCTCGCGTCGGCTGTGCTGAGCACGCTGCTGGTGGCCATGTTCCCCTCCGCGCGAGTGCTGGAGGACCAGGCGGTGCTGGGATTGTCGCTGCTCGGCTGGATCACCTTCCTCGCTCTCTGGGTCGTTCAAGTCGTCATCGTCAGTTACGGCATGCACGTGATCCGCCAGTACATGGCGATAGCGGCGCCGACCACGCTCATCACGATGTGCGGCTTGGCGGTCTGGCTGTTCATCAAAGCGGGCGGCTCCCTCTCCCTGTCCACGGCGGACCCGCTGACCGGTGGCGCGATGTGGTTGCAGATCCTGCAGGGCGCCGCCCTCTGGGTCGTGATCTACGGGACGTTCGTGCTGAACTTCTGCGACTTCACGCGCTCGGCCAAGAGCCGCCAGTCGATCGTCCGCGGGAACCTGGTCGGGATCCCGGTGAACATGCTCTTCTTCGCGGTCATCGTGGTCGTCCTCAGCGGGGCGCAGTTCAAGCTGAACGGACGCGTGATCACCAGCCCCACCGACATCGTCCAGACGATTCCCAACATGTTCCTGCTGGTCGCGGCCTCGGTCGCCCTGATCGTCCTCACGATCGCCGTGAACTTGCTGGCCAACTTCGTGGCGCCCATCTACGTTCTCGTGAACCTCTTCCCGCGGCACCTGAACTTCCGCCGAGCGGGAGTCGTGAGCGCACTCATCGGTCTGGTCATCCTGCCCTGGAACCTCTACAACAACCCCGTGGTGGTGAACTACTTCCTCGGCGGGCTCGGTGCGCTGCTCGGTCCCCTCTTCGGCGTCATCATGGCCGACTACTGGTTGCTGCGCAGGACCCGGGTGAACGTCCCGGACCTCTACACCGAGGACGCGCAGGGCGAGTACCACTACCGGCGCGGCCACAACCCCAAGGCGGTGTGGGCGTTCATCCCCTCGGCCGCGATCGCCGTGGTGCTGGCACTGGTGCCCGCCTTCAGCGCTGTCTCCGGTTTCTCCTGGTTCATCGGGGCGCTGCTCGGGGCGGTCTTCTACGTCGTCATCGGCGACCGCAAACCCGACGCGCGCGATGTGGACGGCGAGTCCATCGCCGTGGCCTCCGAGTAGGGACGAACGGCTCCGCGGGTTCCCGCCCCGAGCGCGAGCGGAGGACGCGGCTCGCTCCCGCGGAGACGAACGGGGGATGAGCGGGAAGGTCCGCTGCGCGCGTTCTCGTCGTCAACGTCACCACCACGACCGCGCCGGGCGGGATTCACGTCGCCTGGTGCGCGGATTCCGGTGCCCCCGCAGCCGCGTTCATGACGTGCTCGAGCACCATGTGCCGGCTGGAGCGCACGTGCCGCAGGGCCACCTCGGCAGCGGCCTCGGCGTCCCCGAGCGCGATGGCGGCGTGCAGCTCCGCGTGTTCCCGGCACACCCGCTCGGGTTCGAGGTTCAACCGGAACAACCAGGCCAAGCGGCCGTGGAGCGGTTCCAGCATCGACATCAGCAAGTCGTTGCCGGAGAGCGCGACGAGCTCGTCGTGGAAGGCCGCGTTGGCTTGGAACATCCCCTCGAGGTCGCCCGCTCGCAACGCCTCGCGGGCCTCGGCGACGAGCTCGCCCATGCGATCCGCCTGGCCCGGGGCCGCTTGCTCGACCGCCCGTCGCGCCGCCAGCACCTCGAGGGCTTCCCGCACGTCGAAGAGCTCCTCCATCTCGCGCCGATGCAGGCTCCGCACGAACACACCGCCCCTGCGGGGGAGCACCTCGAGCAGGCCCTCGCTCTGCAACATCCGGATGGCCTCGCGCACCGGCACCCGCGAGATTCCGAGCTCGGCGGCGATCTCGTGTTCCAGCAGGCGGTCACCGGGGCGGAACTCGCCCTCGGCGATGCGCGCGTGCAGGGTGTTGCGCACCCGTTCGCGCAACGGGGCGCGCGAGTCCGTGCTGAACCTCCCGGCAGACACGCATTCCTCCTCGTCGCTCACCTCGGTTCGGGGCGCTCGCGCCGGGGCGCGCAGTCGGATCGCGCCGCGCGGGCACGGGACCGGGTGGCCTCGACTGCTCCGAACTGCTGCGATGTCTCGGTGCGGTGGCGGTCGTCCTGCTGTCCGCGATCCTCCGGGATTTCGTAATACGGAATTATTTTTCTGAATTCTAAAATATAGGGGTATCCAGGTCTCGCGTCAAGCTCGCGCCGCGTTCGCCGGGGCGGTGGCTCAGCCACCGCGGGGACGGGCGGTGTGCCGGTCGAGCAGCACCAGCAGCGCCTCCAGCGGCACGTTCTCGTCGCCGGCGTGGTCGAGGTAGCCGAGGATGCGCCGGGCGCTGTCGCTGAGCTCCTCGCCGGTCTCGGCGGCGCAGCTGGCTTCCAGCGTGCCCAGGGCCGCTTGGGCCTTCGCCTCGGACAGGGCGTTGCGCAGCACCTGCCGCTCCGAGTCGCCGGGGCGGCGGTCCTCGTCGACGAGGCGCTGCACGATCCGCCGGATCGTGGGGTGCTGCGAGATCGTCGACCGCCGTCCCGCGTAGGCCGCGGCCATGCGGGACCGGGACCGCGGTGCGGCCGCGGGCTCTGCCGCACCGCCGGTCGGCACGCGTCCGCCCGGGGTGGAGCTGAGCAGGTCGTCGAGGGAGGCGAACGCGCCGGCGATGCGCGCGTCCTTCTCGGCACCGCGGGTGAGCGCGTCCTTGCGCGCGGTGCTCGCCTGCCGCCGGGCCTGCTCGCGGGCGCGCCGGCCGCGCCGGCCCAACCGCTGCCGGCGGCGGACGCCGCTGCGTTCCCGATCGGCCTGGGCGATCCGCCACCACTGCTGGTAGTCCATCCCCTGACGGGGCGGGGCCCGGCGGGATCCGCGCTCCGAGTCGGCCTCGTCGGCGTACCAGGGCCGCAGGCGGTCCTTGAGGAAGTGCTCGACGTCCTCGCCCGGACCCCGCGGCCGCTGGTGCGCACCGTCCGGAGTGGACTGCAGCGCGACCTTCACCGCCTGCGGGCTCCACCCGGCGTCGTACCAGCGCTGCAGGTAGTCGAGCACGCTGCTGCGCCGCGGCTCGTTCCACTGGAACTCGCGGAACAACGCCTCGGTGGCACGGCGGCCCTGCTCGCCGTCGGCGGGCACGACCTTGTCCGGCCACGGTGTTTCGCGGACCACGCCAGCACCCCCTGTCAGCAGCCGCACCTCGGACCTGGACCGGCCAGCCTATCGCGCGCGGTGGGCGATCACCGCTGCGGACACCCCGGCCGGCGGGTCACTGCTGGCCCGGGCGGCGGGCCGGGGCGGGCTCCGGCAGGTCGCCGCGGTCGGCCAGGCGGTCCGGCCGGAAGGGCGCCAGCTCTTCCGCGGGCGCGCCGGTGACCAGCTCGTCCGCGGCGAGCCGGCCCAGCAGCGGACCGAGGGTGATGCCGCTGTGCGTGGTCAGCACGTAGGTCCGCGCGCTGGCGCCGAGGAACCCGGCGGCGGTCAGCCCGTCGGCGGGCAGAGCCCGCTGGCCCACGCGCAGCGATTCCCACCGCGCACCACCGCAGCCGGCGAGCAGGCCGGCCAGCCGGTGGCGCAGCTGCTGCGCGTGCGGACCGTCCCCCTGCGGCGGGTCGGCCGGGTCGGCCGCGGTGTCGAGGTCGAGCGCCTGCACGACGAGGCGACCGCCGCCGTCCGGGCGCACGTTCAGCCGCGGCGTGGTCAGCACGCGGTCCAGCCGGCTCGGCACCGGAGCGGTGTAGCCGAGGAATCCGACCGCGGCCGAGCCCGGCCGCTCGGGGGCGGCCATGGGGATGCGGCACCCGGCCGCGGCGGTCAGTTCCTCGGTCCAGCGGCCGGTGGTGAGCACCGCCGCGTCAAACTCGGCCGTGCCCTCGGGGCAGGTGACCTGCACTCCGCTGCTCCGCTCGGACAGCGCCGAGACCGCTGCGGGGCAGCGCAGTTCGGCGCCGTGGTCGGCCGCCTCGCCCCACAGGCGGGCGACGAGCAGCGCGGGCAGGACGTGCCCTTCGGTGGGGTAGTGGGCGATCCGGTCGACTCCGGCGGGCACGCGCAGGTCCGGGACGAGCGCGCGGGCGCGGTCGGGGCCGATCCACGCCACGGGGTAGTCGCGGTCGGCCAGGGCCGCGACCGCGGAGCTCAAGCGCTCGGCCCCGGCCTCGTCCTCGGCCCACTCGAGGTTGCCGGTGCGGGCGAACCACGGTGGCACCGGCCCGGGTTCGGCGGCGAGGGCGTCGTGCTCGCGCATGCCGGCGACGTTGAGGTCGTGGTAGGCGCGCGGGTTCTTGCCGTGCGAGTTGGTCCAGGCGAACGAGGTGCCGGAAGTGCCCGCGAGCGGGGCACTGCGTTCGAACACCGTCACCTGCGCCCCCTGCAGGGCCAGCGAGCGCGCCGCGCTCGCGCCGAGCACACCGAGTCCGATCACCGCGATCTTCAAGGTTTCCTCGCAATCTCGTCGTGGGGCTGCCCGCTTCGCCCGCCGGAGGTGGCCAGTGCGGACACCACCAGCACGGCGGTCGAGGCGGCGATGCCGTACACCGCGTACGGCACGGTCGTACCGGCCAGCTGCGCCGCGGCGCAGCCGAGCACTCCGGCGAGCATGCCGGCGATGGCCGGAGCCGGGGTCAGCCGACGGCGCCGGTGCAGCAGGTAGCCGAGGAACACGGGCGCGGCCAACGCGGCGGCGGAGTAGGCGTAGCTGGCCTCCAGCCAGGTCAGCGCATGCGGCAGCAGGATCGCCAGGGCCGCGGCGAGCACGGCCACGGCCACGGTGATCGTGCGGGACAGCGCGAGCGTCTGCCGTTCGCCGCGGGCGGAGCCGGTGATGTTCTGGTACACGTCGCGGGTCAGGTTGGCCACGACGGACTGCAGCGCCGAACCGGTGGTGGACACGATCGTGGAGACCAAGAACGCGCCGAACAGCACCATCAGCCAGCTCGGCAGCTGCGCGAGCAGCCACCCGGCGGCGTGCTCCTCGTTGGCCAGACCCGGCTGCATCGACCGCACCGACAGGCCGAGGCACCCGGCGTAGATCCCGCCGATGAGCATCGCCGCGCCGGACAGCGCGAGCCCGCGCCGCGCGTCGCGGAGGTGTTTGGTGGCGAACACGCGCTGGTAGTACAGCTGGTTGGTCAGCGTGCCGGGCAGGATCGCGGCGATCCACAACCAGATCTGCTCGCCGCCGACCGCGGTGACGCCCTGCCAGCCCCACAGCCGCTGCGGCACCGTGGCGGTGATGTGCCCCCAGCCGCCGGCCAGGTGGATGCTGTAGATCGCGACGCCCAGCGACATGATGATCATGAACAGGCCGAAGACGAAATCCGTCCACGCCACCGAGGTCATCCCGCCGGGCAGCACGAACAGCAGCGAGGCCACCGTCATCACCGCGATCAGCACTGCTGGTGGTAGCCCGGTCAGCCGGGTGAACAGCTGGGCGAAGGCGACGAACTGCGTCGCCAGCCAGCCGAACGGCACGACCAGCGCCGCCAGCGCCGCGATCGCGGTCATCAGCCGGCTGCGCCCGAAGAGGCGGGCGATGATGTCGGGCACGGTGGTGAACCGCTGCTGCCGCAGCCACCGCGCGATGAGCATCAGCACGAGGAATCCGGCGATCACGCAGCCCTCGTAGACGAACACCGACCAGCCGCCGCGGTAGCCGATGCCGACGTGGGCGATGAGCACCCCGCCGCCGGTGGCGGTGGCGAACTGGGTGACGACGACCACGGGCAGCGGCAGCGACTCGCCGGCGGAGAGCCAGTCCCGCGCGCTCGTGGCTTTGCGTCCGAAGTGGATCGAGATGGCGGTTCCGGCGGCGAGCACGAGCAGGCTCGCCGCGACGATGCCGGCGATGTCGCCGGTGGATCCAGCGGACATGGGCGCCTCTTTCGGTCACCGCGGCGTGCGCGCGGGATCCAGCGGGGTGATGTCGTGCGCGGTGCCGCCGTGCAGGGCGAGGTCGGCGCCGATCTCGCCGAAGACGGGGGCGAGCTTGAAGCCGTGGCCGGAGAACCCGGCCATGACCGTGGCGTTGCGGTGGCCGGGCAGCGGCCCCACCAGCGCGTGCTCGTCGCGCGTGAACCCCTCGGCGTAGGGGGTGATGCGCACCGGGTGCGGCGTGAGCCCGGGCAGCAGGCGCTCCGCGGCGGCCGAGGCCGCGCGGGCGAACTCCACCGGCGCGCTGCGCCCGAGGGCTTCCGGGTTTTCCAGCACCGGCCGGTCGAGGTGGTGCGGGATGATCTTGACGGCGACGCCGTCCAGCGCGGGAAAGCAGGAGAACCCGGCCTCGCGGTGGCGGCGCACCGCGATCGGCAGGTGCTCGGGTCCGTGCGTGCCCGGGTCGTGGGCGGCGAACCAGCAGGCGGTGATCTGGCGGACGTGCACCGGCAGGTCCCGCAGCGGTGCCAGCCCCGGTGCCCACGGTCCGGGGGCGAACACGACGTGGTCGACGTCGAAGCGCCTGCCGCCGCTGGTCAGCCGCCAGCCGCCGCTGGTCTCGGCGAGGTCGTCGACGCGGTGGTAGGGCAGGACGCGCGCGCCGGCCCGTTCGGCGGTGCGCAGCGCGGCCTGCACGGCCGGTTCGGGCCGCAGCACACCGCTGTTCGGGTCGAGCACCGCCACCTCGTCGTCGTCGAGGTGGTGCTGCGGGAACCGCGCGCGGGCGGTGCCGGCGTCGAGCACCTCGCAGGCGAGGCCGTGCTGCTCGGCGCAGCGGCGCACCGCGCGCACGTCGGGGTGCGCGGCCGGACCGATGGTCAGTCCTCCGCACATCGTCAGCAGATCAGCACCGCTGTCCCGCTCCAGCTCGCGCCAGAGGGCGGCGGACCGCTGCAGCAGGGGGACGTAGTGCGCGCCCTCCTTGTAGGCGGTGCGGAAGATGCGCGACTCCCCGGCGGAGGCGCCGCGGTCGTGGCCGGGTGCGTAGGTGTCGAAGGCGCGGACTTCGGCGCCGCGCCGGGCCAGCTGCCAGGTGGTGAGGGCGCCGATGGCCCCGGTGCCGATCACCGCGATGCGTTGTCGGGACATCATCACTCCCGTCCTGCGTGGAATGGCGTCCTGCGTGGAATGGGTGGACTCGTCCGCGGGAATGGCGGGCTGCTGATCGTGGTTCCGGGTGGAAAGGGGTCAGGAATCCGGTGTGGACAGAGCGGTGCTTTCGAGGAAGAACTCGACGAGTTCGGGCCGCATGATGTGCCACATCGCCTCGGCGAGCTGCCCGTCGGTCAACCAGGTCAACCGGCGCAGGCGCAGCACGGCCTGGCCGGGGGCGATGCGCAGCCGGCCCGCCGTGGCCCCGTCGAGCAGGACCGGGTCGACGTACACGCGCGACTTCGCCGCCGGGATGCGGTGGCGGGCGAAGTAGTCGTGCACCGTCAGGTGCGCCAGGTCCTCGTCGAGCAACCGCGGGGCGTGCGCGAACGGCACCGCGGCGAGCTCGACGGCGATGGGGTGCTCCTCGGTGTCGAACTTCAGCCGCCGCAGCTGGTTCACCGGCGCGTCCTCGACGATGCCGGGCAGTTCGACGTCGGCGTCACCGGCGGGCACCACCGCCGCCGACTCCACCGCGTGCCTGCCGGGGATCTCGGGGCCGTGCAACGCGGGGGAGACCGTCCGCAGCAGGTTCTCCTGCCGCGGCCCTTCGGCGACGAACGTGCCGCGCCGCCGGCGGCGGTGCACCAGGCCCGCGTGGGCGAGTTCGGTCAGCACCCGTTGCGCGGTGGCCCGGCCGACGGCGTAGCGCCGCTGCAGCTCGGCCTCGGTGGGAACCTTGGCGCCCGGCGGCAGCGCACCGGACCGGATCTGCTGCTCCAGTTCGGTGCGGATGCGCAAGTACACCGGGGTAGACACGCGGTGAACGTAGCCCGCGCCGCATTTTCCGGTCAATAATCTTTTCGACCGTTCAATTCCGGAAGAATTGAATGGTCCTGCCGTGTTCGCGCGGTCCTTTCCGCGGGGCGAACTGCTCCGCTGCGGCATGCCGGACCGCCGGTGCGCGGGATTCTGCTCACCGAAACGCGAGCTGACGTGATCTGCGTCGCGCAGTAACCTGCTGCGCATTCGCGTCACGATCGGAGGCGAAGCGTTGAGCGAGCGCGCCGCACTGCGGGGCAGCACCCTGCCGGCCAAGCACCTCCCGGGCGTTTCCCCGCACGACCTGCCCGAACCCGTGCGGTTGCGACGCATCACCGGCGCGAGCGTCATCATCCTCGCCACCGCGCTCGGCTCCGGCGAGTACGTGCTGTGGCCCTACATCACCTCGCAGATCGGTTTCGTCTTCCTCTGGGCGGCGATCGCGGGATTCGCCCTGCAGTACTTCCTCAACATGGAGGTGGAGCGCTACACGCTGGCCACCGGTGAGACCGCGCTCACCGGGTTCGCCCGGCTGTGGTCGCACTGGTGGTGGCTGTTCGTGCTCTTCGCGCTGGCGCAGAACTTCTGGCCCGGCTGGGCCACCAGCGCCGCGACGGTGCTGACGTTCGTGTTCGGCTGGGACGGCAGCGTGGTGGTGCCGCTGACCGTCGGCATGCTCGTGGCCATCGGACTGGTGCTGACGCTGGCGCCGGTGGTCTACCAGGCCGTGGAGCGCATCCAGATGGTGATGGTCGCGCTCATCATGGTCATCGTGATCACCGCGGTCGTGGTCGCCACCAGCGGCTCCGACTGGGTCGACGCCGCGCGCACCACGGTCACCGAACCGGGCTTCCCCGTCGGCCAGGCCGGTCTGGGCACGGCGCTGCTGCTGGGCGCGCTGGCCTTCGCCGGCGCCGGCGGTGCCAACAACCTGGTGCAGAGCAACTACATCCGGGACAAGGGCATGGGCATGGGACATTTCCTGCCCCGGGTCGTCTCCCCGGTCACCGGGCAGGAAACGAGCGTGCCGTCGCTGGGCTACTACCCGCGCACCGACGCGGAGAACCTGCGCCGCTGGCGCGGGTGGTGGCGCGTGGCCAACCAGGAACAGCTGCTGACGTTCCTGCTCGTCGGCGTGGTCACGCTGGTGATGCTGTCGGTGCTGGCCTACGCCAACCTGCCCGTCGGCCAGGTGGACTCCGAAGAGGTCGCCTTCGTCTTCGAGGAAGGCCAGGCGCTGCAGCGCAACGTCGCCCCCTGGTTCGGCGTGGCGTTCTGGCTGGCCGGCGCGGTCGCGCTGCTGTCGACGAACCTGGGCATCATCGACTACACCGCGCGGCTGATCGCCGACCAGGTCAAGATCCACGCCCTGGCGCGCAGCCGGGTCTGGAGCGAGAGCAAGATCTACGCCGCGGTCGTGTGGCTGCTGATCGCCTCCGGCGGCGCGATCCTCCTGCTCGGCCTCGAAGAACCGTTCCTGCTGGTGGTGATCTCCTCCTCGATCGCCGGGGTGCAGATGTTCGTCTACTCCGGACTGCTGGTCGCGCTCAACCGCAGGGCCCTGCCCGGGCCGCTGCGGATCGGCCGGGCACGCGCGGCGATCCTGCTCGCGGCGTTCGTGTTCTTCGGCCTGCTGGCGGTGCTGACCGTGCTCGCCGTGCTGCGCGGAGAGCCGGTCGCCTGAGGCCGGCGCGGCCGGAGGCAGTGCCGAACCGCCGGCCCGCGGGCATCGCGGACAGCGGGGCAGTGGCCGCGGCACCGGCACCCGCGGCCCACCCCGACACGCACGTCCGACTCATCGAACATCGTCCACACCTCCGGCGGTATTCTGGGGCAGTGCCCGATCGATTGACTGCACGGCGGGTTCGGGCCGAACCCGCCGCTGCTGTCGATGGATCCCGGGAGGTCCCCATGCGCGCCGGTCGGCTCACTCGTCGGTCCTTCGTCGCCGGAACCGCACTCGCCGGCTGGACGGCCTTCGCCGCGCAGCGCGCCGCGTTCGCCGCGGACGCCGCAGCCGAGCCCGGCCTCGAGTGGGACGGCGCGCCGAAGATCTTCCAGGTCAACCGGCAACCGGCACGCACCCGCCTGGTGCCGTACGCCGACGCGGCCGGCGCCCTGGCCGGGGACCTCGAGAGCTCACCGCACTTCCGCAGCCTCAACGGCACCTGGCGGTTCCACTGGTCGCCCACCCCCGACGAGCGACCCGCCGGCTTCCACCGCACCGACTTCGACGACGGCGCGTGGAACACCATCCCGGTACCGGCGAACTGGGAGATCGAAGGCTACGCCGAGCCGACCTACCTCAACGAGCGCTACCCGTGGATCGGCCACGACGATCCCGCACCGCCGCGCGCACCGCGCGCGTTCAACCCCGTCGGCTCCTACCGGCGGCGTTTCACCGTGCCCGAGCAGTGGTCCGGGCGGCGCACCGTGCTGTCGCTGCAGGGCGTGAAATCCGCCCTGTTCGTGTGGGTCAACGGGCGGCGCATCGGCTACAGCGAGGACAGCTACACCCCGGCCGAGTTCGACATCACCGACGCGCTCACCGCGGGGGAGAACCTCCTCGCCGTCGAGGTCTACCGCTGGTGCGACGGCAGCTGGCTCGAGGACCAGGACATGATCGACCTGTCCGGCATCGTCCGCGACGTGTACCTGTACTCGGTGCCGCAGGTCGGGCTGCACGACGTGTTCGCCGAAGCCGACCAGCACGGACAGCTGACCGTGCGCGCCGCGGTGCGCAACCGCAGCGGCGCCCCCGCCGGCGAGCACCGGCTCGACGTGGCCGTGCACGACCCCGCCGACGAGCTGGTGGCCGCACTGTCCAGCCCGGTCCGGTTCGACGGCGACGAGACCGCGGTGGAACCGAGCACCACCGTGCCGAACCCGGCGCTGTGGTCGGCCGAAACCCCGAACCTGTACACGCTCGTGCTCACGCTGCACGGTCCCGGCGGCAGCCACGAGGTGCACCGCGTGCGCACCGGCTTCCGCACGATCACCTGCCAGGCCGGCGAGTTCACGCTCAACGGCGCGCCGCTGGTCTTCCGCGGCACCAACCGGCACGAAACCGACCCGCACACGGGCCAGGTGATGGACGAGCAGCGGATGGTCGAGGACATCCGCCTGATGAAGCAGCACAACATCAACGCGGTGCGCACCTCGCACTACCCGCCGCACCCGCGGTGGTTGGAACTGTGCGACGAGCACGGCCTGTACGTGGTGGACGAGGCGAACGTGGAATCGCACGGGGTGCGCGACGTGCTGCCCGGCAGCCTTCCCGAGTGGACCGAGGCGTGCCTCGACCGGGTGCGTTCGCTGGTGGAACGCGACAAGAACCACCCGTGCGTCGTCCTGTGGTCGCTGGGCAACGAAGCCGGCAGCGGCAGCAACTTCGCCGCCATGGCCGACTGGACCCGCCGGCGCGACCCGTCCCGACCGGTGCACTACGAAGGCATGAACAGCGTCGCCGACGTGGAAAGCCGCATGTACGCCAAACCGGCCGAGGTCGAGGCCTACGGCCGGTCCGGCAACCCGAAACCGTTCCTGCTGTGCGAGTACGCCCACGCGATGGGCAACAGCGTCGGCAACCTGCAGGAGTACTGGGACGTCTTCGAGACGTACCCGAACCTGCACGGCGGGTTCGTCTGGGACTTCGTCGACCAGGCGGTGGCGCTGCCGCTGCCCGGCGGTGGCACGTACTTCTCCTACGGCGGCGACTGGGAACCCGGCCACCCCACCGACGGCAACTTCTGCTGCAACGGGCTGTTCGCACCCGACCGGCGGGCCGAGCCGGAAGCGCGGGAAGTCGCCAAGGTCTACCAGCCGGTGCGGATGACCGCGACCCGCCCGGACACGGTGCGCCTGTTCAACCGGCAGGCGTTCACCGGGCTCGACGGCTACGAGCTGCGCTGGGAGGTCACCGAGGACGGCCGGTCGATCCAGCGCGGCGCGCTCGCCCCGCCGGACGTGCCGCCGGGCGGGGAGGGGACGGTGCGACTCCCGCTGACCGAACCCCCGCCGCGCCCCGGGGCGGAATACCTGCTGACCGTGACCGCGGTGCTGTCCGAGGACACCACCTGGGCCGCGGCGGGCCACCCCGTCGCCGCCGAGCAGTTCCCCCTGCCCTGGCGCGCCGAACCCGCCGCACCGGTCCGCTCCGAACGTCCGGTGCAGGTCACCGACAGCGGAGGGCGGGTGCGAGCCCGGGCCGGGGCGGTCGAGCTGGTGCTGGACAAGACCAGCGGCGTGCTGGCGGACCTGCGCCACCGCGGCCGGAGACTGCTGATCAGCGGGCCCGTGCCGAACTTCTGGCGCGCCCCGTTGGACAACGACAGGGGACGGGACGCGCACCTCACCTCCCGTACCTGGCGCGAGGCCGGCCGCGAGCGCACCGTCACCGACGTGCGCGTGTCGCAACCGCACCCCGGTGAGCTCACCATCGAGGTCGTCGCCGCGCTGCCGACCGAACCGTCGCGGTCCCGCTGGGAGAGCACCTACACGCTGCGCGGTGACGGGGAGCTGCACGTGCGGCACACGCTGCGGCCCGGACCCGGTTTGCCGGACCTGCCGCTGGTGGGCACGCTGTGGACGCTGCCGGCCGGGCTGGAGACGTTCTCCTGGTACGGCCGCGGGCCGCACGAGAACTACATCGACCGCCGCACCGGCGCGTTCCGCGGCGCCCACCGCAGCACCGTCGACGAGCAGTTCACCCCGTACGTGCGGCCGCAGCAGACCGGCAACGTCACCGACGTGCGCTCGGCCTCCCTCACCGACGAGTCCGGTGCCGGGCTGGCGCTGCGCACCGACCCCGGCGCGGACCCGCTGGAGCTCAGCGCGCTGCACCACACCCCGTTCGACCTGGACGGGCCGAAGCACCCGCACGAACTGCGCCGCCGCGAGGAGGTGGTCCTCGGCATCAACCACCGCCAGACGGGTGTGGGCGGCAACGACTCGTGGGGTGCGGCACCGCTGGAGCAGTACCTGCTGCACGCCGACCGGCCCTACAGCTACTCCTACCGGATCCGCCCCGCCGGATGAGGAAAGCGGTGCGCACCACCGTGACGCCGTTGCGCGCGCTACCCTGCCCGCGTGCTGCGCCACAACGGGCGGGCACGGCAGGCAGACGGTTGCCCGGAACGCTTCTCACCCGGGTTCTTCCGCTACATCTGGACGTTACCGCGGCCGGGCGGCCGGGGCGCGGGTCAGGTGGTGGGCAGCTGCTGCAGCTGCGCCGCCACCTCCGCGAGCACGTCCAGGTCGCGGCACGGTTCGGCGCGCGGAGTCACCCGTTCCGCCTCGGGCCAGGCCGCGTCCAGCACGGCCCCCTCGGAGCACTGGGGACGGCGAACGGGCAGACCGGCGGCGGTGTATTCGTGCTCGGACATCACGCCTCGCTGCAGGCTTCGGGACACGGACGGGGGACGAAGCTCCATTGTTCCCGGCCGCGCCGGGACCGAGCACGTGTGGTCTTCGCTGCTGTAGGGCAGAACACACGAGGTGCCGCCGAACTCCGGCATTCCGCCCCCGGAGGAGTGCCGGCAACCGGTGCCACGACCGCGGTGCCGCACCGCCGGTGGTTCCGCCCCTCGCGGGTGCGGCGAGCGCCAGCACGGCTCCGCGCCCAGCTCACGGCCGTCGGGGGCGCACGAACGGGAACGGCAGCGTCTCCCGGATCGACTTGCCCAGCAGCAGCATCACCAGCCGGTCGACGCCCATGCCGAGACCACCGGTGGGGGGCATGGCGTATTCGAGGGCGTCGAGGAAGTCCTCGTCGAGCTGCATCGCCTCCGGATCGCCCCCGGCGGCCAACCGCGACTGCTCCACCAGCCGCCGCCGCTGCTCGACCGGGTCGATCAGCTCCGAGTAGGCCGTGGCCAGCTCGGTCCCGAAGGCCACCAGGTCCCACCGCTCGGCCAGCCGCTCATCCGCGCGGTGCTGGCGGGTCAGCGGCGAGACCTCGATGGGGAAGTCGGTGTAGAACACCGGGGCGGTGGTGTGCCGCTCGACCAGCTGCTCGTACAGCTCCAGCACGAGCTCGCCCGCCGCGTCGGCGGTGCAGCGCACCCCGGACCGCTCGGCGATCCCACGCAGCCTCCGCACCGGGGTGTCCGGCGTGACCGGCTCGCCCACGGCCCGCGAGACGGCCTCGTGGACGGGCACGACGGGCCAGTCCGCGGCCAGGTCGACCTTCGCCAGCTGCCCGTCCGGACCCGGCTGCTGCAGCACGGTGGTGCCGAGGGCGGCGCTGGCCGCGGCCAGCACGAGCTGCCGGCACACCTGGCGCATCACCGCGTAGTCGGCGTGGGCCTGGTAGGCCTCCAGCATCGTGAACTCGGGGTTGTGCTTCGGCGAGATGCCCTCGTTGCGGAACGTGCGGCCGAGTTCGAAGACCCTCTCCACCCCGCCGACGCACAGCCGCTTGAGGTACAGCTCGGGCGCGATCCGCAGGTACATCGGCATGTTGTGCGCGTTGAGGTGGGTGCAGAACGGCCGCGCGGTCGCCCCGCCGTGCACCGGCTGCAGGATCGGGGTGTCGACCTCCAGGTAGTCCTGCTCGAGCAGGGTCGCGCGCAGCGCCTGCATCGTGGCGCTGCGCGCGGACAGCACTTGCCGCCCCGCGGAACCGGACAGCAGGTCCACCGACCGCTTCCGCGCGCGGGTTTCGGGATCGGACAGTCCCGTGTGCTTCTCCGGCAGCGGGTGCAGGCACTTCGCCGCCAGCGTCCACGACGCGGCCAGCACCGACAGCTCGCCGTGGCGGGTGGTGATCACTTCACCGCGCACCGAGACGTGATCGCCGAGGTCGACCTGCCGGCGCCACGACCGCAGCGACTCCGCACCGGTGTCCTGGGTGGACAGCATCACCTGCAGGGTGCCGGTGAAATCGCGCACGGTGGCGAAGCACAGCCCGCCGTGGTCGCGCAGCAGCATGACCCGCCCGGCGATCGCGGTGCGCACGCCGGTGCGCGTGTCCGCGGCGAGCCCCTCGTGCTGCGCGCGCAGCTCGCCGAGGCTCGTCTCCCGCGGCACCGCCACCGGGTACGGCTCGACGCCGCCGGCGCGCAGCTCGTCGAGCTTCTGCCGCCGGACCCGCACCTGCTCGGGCAGCCGCTGGTGCTCCTCCTCGGCGACGGGCTCGGACCGCTGCGGCACCCGCTGCTCCGGCGCGTCGGCCACCGCGGCGCGCCGGCGGGTGCGGCCCAGGTCCGGCACGAACCCCTCGGCCAACCCCGCTGCCAGGCCGACCCGGCCCAGGTCGCGCCGGTCGGTGAAGCCGACGAAACGCGGCACCCAGTGCGGGTGGTATTTCGCGTTCGACCGGTACAGCGACTCCAGCTGCCACCAGCGGGAGAAGAACTGCAGCAGCCCGCGCCAGATCTTGAGCACCGGCCCGGCGCCGAGGCGGGCGCCCTCCTCGAAGGCGGAGCGGAACACCGCGAAGTTCAGCGAGATCCGCCGCACCCCGAACCGGGAGGCCTCGCCGATCAGCGTGCACACCATCAGCTCGACCAGGCCGTTGTCGGCCTCGCGGTCGCGCCGCATGAGGTCCAGCGACAACCCGCGCCGCCCCCACGGGGCCAGCGACAGCAGCGCGCGGACCTGACCGCGCGGGTCGAGCGCTTCGACGAGCACGCAGTCCGCGTCGGCGGGATCGCCCAACCGGCCCAGCGCCATGGAGAAGCCGCGTTCGGCGTCGGTGCTGCGCCAGGCCGAGGCCAGCCGCACGGCCTCGGCCATGTCCGCGGCCGGCACGTCGCCGTGGCGGCGGCAGCGCACCGCGTACCCGTCGCGCTGCAACCGCTGCACCGCCTGCCGCACCGGCCGCATCTCCCGCCCGGCGAGGGTGAACGCCGCGGTGTCCACGACCGCCTCGTCACCGAGCTGCAGGATCTTCACACCCGCCCGCGAGTAGGCCCGCGCGCCCTGCTCACCCGCGCCCAGAACCGCCGGTCGCCAGGTGTACTCCCGGCACAGGGCCAGCCACCGGTCGATCACCGGCGGCCAGGCCTCCGGATCCCCGATCGGGTCACCGCTGGCCAGGCACACCCCGGCCACCACCCGGTAGCTGATGGCGGCCTTGCCGCTGGGCGAGAACAGCACCGCCTTGTCCCGGCGGGTGGCGAAGTAGCCCAGCGAGTCCCGCTCGCCGTACTCGTCGAGCAGCGCCCGCACCCGCCGCTCGTCCGCGGCGTGCAGCTCCGAGGCCGTGCGCTGCGCCCGGAACATCACCGCCAGAGTCGCCAGCATCGTGGTCATGCCGAGCAGCCCCAGCACCAGGTTCACCCAGCCCGGCGCGTGGCCGAAGCGGGTGAGGTCGAAGGTGACCGCGCCGCCGAGAGCCCGCTCGACCGTCCAGCTCAACCGGTCGGCCGGGCTCTCCAACGAGCCCGGGAAGAGGCTCACCAGCGCGTACCCGAGACCCACGGAGGTGGCGACCAGCAGCGCGAACACGCTCAACGCCTGCGGCACGCTGCCCCGCTGCACCCGGCCGTAGAACTGGCGGCTCGCCGCGGCCAGCACCCCCAGCACCGCGGCGGTGAACAGCACCGTGCCCGCCAGCGCCCACGGCACCCACGGCGGCAGGCGCGCTCCCAGCTGCTGCGCCGGCGCCAGCACCAGCACCAGCCCGGCCAGGGCCGCCAGCACCAGCTGCAGCCCGAGCACGAGCAGCAGGATCCAGTAGGCCACGCGTTTGCGCCGGGCCAGCGCCGCGGCCAGCACCAGCACGAACGCGGCGTAGCCGAGGTTGGCCGGGGCGGGGAAGACGTACTCGTCCACGAACTCGCGCACCGGCTGGCTACCGTGGAACACCGAACCGACCGCGGACAGGCCGGAGAGCACGGAGATCACCACCAGCGCGGCGACCACGACGCGCGGCACGCGGGCGGTCCAGCTCGACTGGGCGGCCTGGAGCACTTCGGTCGGCGTGCCGACGGGCCTCCGGTTCATCGACTCCTCCGCGTTCGTGCGCCCCTGCGAGCGCGGGTCGGCGACCACAGATCGAACCAGCAATGCCAACCGGGAGCTTAGGACGGCGCATGGTCGACGAGTCCGGTGCCCGCACCTGCCGGGGCACCGCCACCGGTGGTAGTCCACCGGCCGGGCGCGGCCGCTGCGTCCTGCTGCTGGCCGCCGGCCTGCTCTACGCCGCGTGGCTGGCCGGCCCGTGGGTCAACCCCGGGATGGACGTGGTCGACGGTTACGTCAGCGAGCTCGCCGCGCGCGACCAACCGGGCAGCGCGTTCTTCCGCACCGGCGACGTGCTCGCCGGGCTGTGCGCCACCGCCGCCGCGGTGGGCGGGTTGCGGCGGCGACCGGGTCGCCGGGCGGTGACCGGGTGGGCCGGTGTCGCGGTGTTCGGCCTGGCCACCACCACCGACGCGGCGTTCACGCCGATGGACTGCGCCCCCTTCGTCGACGCGGCCTGCGCGGTGCGCGAGCTCGCCGGGACGTTGTCGCTGTCGCACGAGCTGCACGCCCTGACCAGCTCGCTGGCCGGCGCGGCGGCCCTGGCCGGCATGGCGGCGTTCGCCCTCGCCGCGGCCCGCGAGGGCGGCCCGGGCCCGCCGCCGCGGTGGGCGTGGACGTGGTTGGCCGTCACCGCGGCGGCGACGGTGCTCACGCTGGCGGCGCTGGTGCTCGGCACCGGCGCCGGAGTGCTCCAGCGCGTGCAGCTCGCCGGGATCTCGACCTGGCTGGTGGCCCTGGCCGTCTGCGAGGGGGGAGGGGAGACGTGCTCAACGTCGTGACCGGCGGGTCCGGCGACCCGCCGCTGCTGCTGACACCGGGGATGGCAGGCACCGCCCACGACTGGCTGCCGGTGGTCGAGGACCTGGCCCGGCGGCACCGCCTGCTCCGCGTCGAGCGGCCCGGCCTGGGCAGCGCCCCGCCGCGTGCCGGAGTGCCGAGCCTGCGCGAGGAGGCCGGTGCGCTCGCCGCCGTCGCCGCCGACGTGCCCGGCGGGGTGGTGCTCGTGGCGCACTCGGTGGCCGGCCTGCACGCCGAGGCGATGACCCGGTGCCACCCCGAGCTGGTGCGCGGCCTGGTCCTGCTCGACCCGAGCTGCGGACCGGGCAGCCCGGGGCGGCCGCAGCGGTGGCGGGGCGCGGCCGAGCGCTGCGGGCGCGCGTTCGCGGACGGCGCGCAGCACCTCGGCGTGACCGCGCGGCTCGGTCCGGCCGCGTGGTCGCTCGTCGCGCGCGGGCAGACCAGCAGGCCCGTTCCCGAGGAGGTGCGCAGGCGGGGGCGTGCCGCGTTCCGCTCGGCCACCGCCTGGACCGCCGCCTGGCAGGAGTACCTCGCCTACCCGGGCATGTTGGGTGATCTCGTCGCGCTGCGGCAGCGCACGCGGTTTCCCGCGGTGGCCGTGCGGATCCTCACCGCCACCGCCGGCATGCCGTCACCGGCGGCGCGGCGCTGGCGGCGGTGCCACCGCCGACTCGCCGGGGTGCTGCGCGCCGAGCACGAGCTCCTGCCCGCGGCGCGCCACCACCTCGCGTGGGAGCGCCCGGACCGGGTGGTGGCGGCCGTGGCCGCCGTCGCCGGCAGCGGGGCAGCGCGATGAGCGGGCGGGGGCTGCTGGTCGTCGCGCTGGTGCTGGCGACCCTGGCCGGGTGCGCCGATCCGGGCAAGGTCGTCTCGGTGACCGCCTACCACAACGCCGTGCAGCGGGACCTGCGCACCGCGTTCGACCGGCACGGCATCGCCGCGGCCCGCGGACCGGAGTGCCGCAGCCCGGGTGCTGCGCGGATCCGCCCCGCTCAGGCGTTCAGCACGCGCTGCACCGCCGTCACCGCCCGCGGACGACCGGTCGTGGCGTTCGGGCGGGTCACCGCGGCCGGCACCGAGCACCAGCAGGTGAGCTTCCGCGTGCTGCTCGCCGGCACCGAGGTGTTCCGCACCGAGCACCTCGGGCAGCCCCGGTGACGGATTCCACGGAAACGGCGGCGCACCCGGCGGTGCTCGAACCGGTCCGCCGAGCGGGACGAGGAGCTCCGCGTTCCGCGGCTGCGTTCCCCGGGCTCGGACAGTCCCCCGGACCGCGATCCGGGAATGCGGTGCGGAACCGCTGCGCGGGAGCGCGTCCGTCCACGACGGACGAGGACGGCGAATCCGGCGACGGCGAGAGGAGGGCAGAGGCGGGACGAGGGGAGCGCTCCGTCCCGTTCTCATTTTGTAGCGCACCGGGGTACTTGCGGCAAGACCCGGGTCGTACCGCAGAATTCGCCGGTCGTTGCCGGAATCTGCGGAAATGGGGTCGTGAGATGCGTGTGCCGCTGTCACCGCGAAACCGTGCTCGCCGGAGAGCAGCACAAGTTCCTCCGAAAGCGTTCTGCCCGGACTCCGAGCACGCGCAACGCGTTCGCGGTGTTGAATTCGACCTCGCCGCACGGGGGGTTTCGTGATCGACGTGATCGTGGTCGGGGGCGGGCCGACGGGCATGATGCTGGCCGGCGAGCTGCGGCTGCACGGTGTGCGCACCCTCGTGCTGGAGAGGGAGCCGGCGCCGACCGGGCACGTCCGCGCGCTCGGGCTGCACGCGCGCAGCATCGAGGTGCTGGACCAGCGCGGACTGCTGCAGCGGTTCCTCGCGCGCGGCGAGCAGGTCGTGGCGGGTGGCTTCTTCGCCGGCATCGACAAACCGTGGCCGGACCAGCTGGACACCGCGCACTCGTACGTCCTCGCCATCCCGCAGAGCACCACCGAGGCGCTGCTGGCCGAGCACGCCACCGAGCTCGGCGCCGAGATCCGCCGCGGTTGCGAACTGGTGGCGCTGCGCCAGGACGAACGCGCGGTGACCGCCGAGCTGGCCGACGGCACGCAGCTGCGCTCGCGCTACCTCGTCGGCTGCGACGGCGGCCGCAGCGCGGTGCGCGAACTGCTCGGCATCGGCTTCCCGGGCGAGCCCACCAGGGTCGAGACGCTGCTGGGCGAGGTGGAGGTGGCCGTGCCGGCGGAGACGCTGGCCGCCGTGGTGGCCGACGTCCGCAGGAGCCAGAAGCGGTTCGGCACCGTTCCCCTCGGAGGAGGGGTGTACCGCGTCATCGTGCCCGCCGAGGGGGTGGCCGCGGACCGCTCGGTCCCGCCGAGCCTCGAGGAGCTCAAACAACAGCTGCGGGCGATCGCCGGGACCGACTTCGGCGTGCACGCACCGCGTTGGCTCTCCCGCTTCGGCGACGCCACCCGGCAGGCCGAGCGCTACCGGAGCGGCCGGGCGCTGCTGGCCGGCGACGCGGCGCACGTTCACCCGCCGACCGGCGGGCAGGGGCTCAACCTCGGCATCCAGGACGCGTTCAACCTCGGGTGGAAACTGGCCGCCGAGGTCGGCGGGTGGGCCCCGGAGGGGTTGCTGGACAGCTACCACACCGAACGGCACCCCGTGGCCGCCGACGTGCTGGAGAACACCCGCGCGCAGACCGAGCTGCTGTCCTCCGAGCCGGGGCCGCGGTCGGTGCGGCGGCTGGTGGCGGAGCTGATGGACGTCGAGGAGGTGAACCGGTACCTGATCGAGAAGATCACCGCGCTCGGGGTCCGCTACGACTTCGGTGACGGCCACGAGCTGCTCGGCAAGCGGATGCGCGACATCGCCCTGCAGCGGGGCCGCCTCTACGAGTTGCTGCGCGGCGGTCGCGGGCTGCTGCTGGACAGCACCGGTCGGCTCTCGGTCGCCGGGTGGTCCGACCGGGTCGATCACGTCGTGGACGGCAGCGAGGAGCTGGACGTGCCCGCGGTGCTGCTGCGGCCGGACGGTCACGTGGCCTGGGCCGGTGAGGACCAGGCGGAGCTGCTCGGCCAGCTGCCGAGGTGGTTCGGCGCGTCCGCCGGGTGAACGCGCCGGTGGCCCGGGCCCGAACAGTTCAGCCTGTACTGTAATTCAGTTTCTGCTGTACTGTTGGACGCATGTTGACAGGTGAGACCCGCCAGGACGCGCTCGTCCGGGTCGGCCGGGCCCTGGCCGACCCGACGCGGTGCCGCATCCTCACCGCGCTGCTGGACGGCACGCACTACCCGGGACAACTGGCCGAGGCCCTCGGCCTGAGCCGGTCGAAGGTGTCCAACCACCTGGCCTGCCTGCGCGGCTGCGGACTCGTCGCGGCCACCTACCAAGGACGGCAGGTGCGCTACGACCTCGCCGACGCGCACCTGGCCGAGGCGCTGCGCGAACTCGTCCAGGTGGTCCTGGCCGTCGACACGTCCGAGGCCTGCCTCGACGAGCCACCCGCCACCGCGGCCGGGGAGGTGGCCACGGCATGAGCACGCACCCCCGCGACGAGACCTCCGCAGCGGCCGCGAGCGACGAGGCCTGCGCCGACGGCTGCTGCCCCGCACCCGCCACCGCGACGAGCGGCCCCACCCCGCAGCGCCAGGCGGTGCTGTCCCGGCGCATCCGGCTGCTCGTCGCGGCCACGATCAGCTACAACGTCGTCGAGGCGGTCGTGGCCATCACCGCCGGTGTGCTGGCCTCGTCGACCGCGCTGATCGGCTTCGGCCTCGACTCGGTCATCGAGGTCGCCTCGGCCGCCGCCGTGGCCTGGCAGTTCTCCGCCCGCGACGCCGCGGCGCGCCAGTCCCGCGAGCGCACCGCGCTGCGCGTGATCGCCGTGTCGTTCTTCGTGCTGGCCGCCTACGTCACCGTCGAGGCGATCCGCTCGCTGGCCGGCGGGGCCGGTGCGGAGCCCTCCACGGTCGGCATCGTGCTGGCCGCCCTGTCGGTGGCGATCATGCCGGCCCTGTCGTTGGCCCAGCGCCACGCGGGGCGGCAGCTCGGCTCGGCCAGCGCCGTGGCCGACTCCAAGCAGACGCTGCTGTGCACCTACCTCTCCGGCGTGCTGCTGGTCGGACTGCTGCTCAACAGCCTGTTGGGCTGGTCGTGGGCCGATCCGGCGGTGGCGCTGGTCCTCGCCGTGGTCGCGATCAAGGAAGGCCGCGAAGCCTGGCGGGGCGACAACTGCTGCGCCCCCACCGGGCTGGCCCTGGCCACACCGCGCACCGACGACGGCGACCAGTGCTGCTGACGAGCCCGCCGCGCGGACGCCGCCACCACGCCGTTCGCGCGGCGGGGGTTGCGCCCACTGCCGCGGCCGGAGCGGCGGGCGCCCGCGGACCCGTCACCACGCGTGGCCGCCGCGACACGCAGGCGGTCGGCCGAGGTCGGCGTCATGCCCCGCCGTCGTGCCCGTCGCACCCCCAGGACGGACGCAACTCCGAAAGGGGGACACACGACGGTGCCGGAGACAACGCTGCTCAACGCGCTCGCCGCGCACGTGGACGAGATGGACGGCGACTGGACACCGCTGCGGTGGATCGCCGGCTGGTTGGAGTGGGGCACCTGCGAGCAGGTCGCCTACCTGGACGTGCTGCAGACGATGCTGGAATGCGCGCCCTGGTACGTCACGTGCGCCTCGGCGCACGGCGGCCCGGTGGCCGACAGCGGCGAACTGCGCACCCGCACGCTGCAGCTGTGGCGCCGCGCCCCCGAACTGCCCGCGGCCTCGGGAGGCGTCCAGTAGGAGCCGGTCCGGCCGACGTCGGCGAGACGAGCCACGACCAGGCAAGCCTGGCCGAGCCCCGCCCCGCGCGGCGCCGAGGGCCTGGAGGGATCAGATCCCGAACGCGGCGGCGTAGTGCACGGTTCCGCTCGGCAGCGGGTGCTCGGCGTCGAGGCTCAGGGCCATCAACGACTCGTCCGGGACGTCGACGCTCAGCCCGATGCCGTGCGCCGAGGCGCGGGTGAAGCCGAACCTGGGGTAGTACGTCGCATGCCCCAGCACGACGACGTGGTGCTCACCCATGGTCGCGGCCGCGGCGAGGGCCGCGCGGATGGCCGCGGACCCCGCCCCGCTGCGCTGCCGCTCGGGCAGCACGGCGCACGGGGCCAGGCACAGCGCCGGGACCTCGCCGATGTGGCAGCGGGTCAGCAGCGCGTGGCCGACGAGTTCGCCGTTCTCGTCCGCAGCGACGAGCGACAACCCCTCGATCCACGCGGCCGGGTCGGCGCGCAGCGCGTCGACGAGGTCGGCCTCCTCGGCGGTGGGGAAGGCCGCCAGGTTGATCTCGCGGATGACGGGGACGTCGGCGCCGGTCTCGGCGCGCGTGCTCCACGTGGTGCGCATGGCGGGTGGAAATCCGTTTCTGCAGCGAGGTTCGTGCGGGCATCGAGAAGTGTCCAGCAGGTGGGGCACCCGCGGGCGCGCCGGAGCGCGCTCGCGGGGACGTCCTACCGCAGCAGCTGGTGGGTGTTGACGACGGTCGCGAACTCCCCGTGGAGGTTGGCGGCGGTGATACGGGTGAGCTCCTCCGCGGTGACCGGTGTCCCGTCGGGGCCGCGCCGGTCGAAGGTGTGCGTGGCGTCCAGGGCCAGCAGGACGCGGTGGGGCCCAGGCTGCCGCCGACGCGGGCCGTGGTCTCGCAGCAGTGGTTGGTGGTGATCCCGGCCAGCACGAAGCCGTCCAGGCCCCGGGGAACCCAGCCAGGCGTCGAGGCGCCGCGTCGTCGAACGCCCGCTGCACGCCGACGAGGACCAGCGCCAGCGCGTCCAGCTCGGGCGCGATCGGTTCCGGTAGCTCCACGTCCGCGAGTGTTCCCCACCCCGCCGCGCGACCGGCGCTCACCCCTCCAGGTGCGGCAGCACCAGTTCGCGGTAGCGGTCGACCATCGTGGCGATGACCGCATCCCCGGGAGTGGCCCAGACGTCGGCGTTGAAGATCTCCACCTCCACGTCACCGGTGTAGCCGGCGGCCGCGACCGCGCGGGTCAGCGCGGCGAAATCGATGACGCCGTCCCCCATCATGCCTCGCGACAGCAGCGGATCGGCCGCGATCGGGAGGTTGAAGTCGCACACCTGGTAGACGGCGATGCGCCCCGCGCGACCGGCCCGCGCGATGCTCTGCTGCACCTTCGGGTCCCAGAAGACGTGGAAGGAGTCCACGACCACGGCCACGGCCTCCGCCGGGTGCGGCTCGGCGAGGTCGAGCGCCTGCTCCAGCGTGGAGAGCACCGCGCGGTCCGCGGCGTACATCGGGTGCAGCGGCTCGAGCACCAAGCGCACCCCGTGCTCGCGGGCGAACGGCACCAGTTCGGCCAGCCGGTCGGCGACCCGCGACCGCGCTCCCGCCAGATCGCGTTCGCCCGCGGGAAGACCGCCGACCACGAGGATCAGCACGTCGGAGCCCAGGGTGGCGGCCTCGACCACCGCGGCGCGGTTGTCCGCGAGCGCGGCCTGCACGCCCCGCGGATCGGAGGCTGTGAGGAAACCTCCCCGGCACAGGCTGGAGACCCGCACCCCCGCATCGCGGACGACCTTCGCCGCGGTGTCCAACCCGGCCGTGGCCACCCGGTCGCGCCACAGCCCGACGGCGGGCAGCCCGGCCCGCGCCGCGCCGTCGACCGCCTCGCGCACCGTCCACGCCTTCGTCGTCGCCGTGTTCAGCGAGAGCCTGGCCAGTCCGTCCTGTTCGGTCACTGCTGCACTCCGTTCACCGCGAGGAACTGCCGCATCCGACCCGCCGCCAGGTCCGGGTCGCGCAGCAACCCCGCCTGGTCGGCGAGGCGGAACACCTCGGCCAGGTGGGGCACCGAACGGCCCGCGTGCAGACCGCCCGCCAGCGCGAACCCGGGCTGGTGCCCGTTGAGCCAGGACAGGAACGCGATCCCCGTCTTGTAGTGGTAGGTGGGTGCTGCGAACAGCACCCGGCCCAACGGCCCGGTCTCGTCCAGGATGGACCGCGCCGAGGCCGGCTCGCCCCGGTCGAGGGCCTGGATCGCCGCGGACGCGGCGGGGTAGATCGCGGCGAACACCCCCAGCAGCGCGTCCGAGTGCTCCGCGCCGTCGCCGACGACGAGCTCCGGGTAGTTGAAGTCGTCGCCGGTGTACAGCCGCACGCCCCCCGGAAGCCGGCGCCGCAGCGCGACCTCGTGCTCGGCGTCGAGCAGCGAGACCTTCACCCCGTCGACCTTGTCCGGGCGGGCGCGGATGATCTCCAGGAACGTCTCCGTGGCAGCCGCGATGTCCTCGCTGCCCCAGTAGCCGGCCAGCGCCGGGTCGAACATCGGCCCCAGCCAGTGCAGGATCACCGGTTCGTCGGACTCCTCCAGCAGCGTGCCGTACACCGCGGCGTAGTCCTCCGCCGACCGCGCCACCGCGGCCAGCGCGCGGGAGGCCATCAGGATGACCCGGGCCCCGCTGCCGCCGACGACCTCCACCTGCTCGCGATAGGCCGCCAGCACCGCGGCCAGGCCCGCCCGCCCGGGCGGCACGTCCGCGGGATCCAGGTGGTCCGTGCCCGCCCCAGCGGCGATCGCGCCACCGGCGGAGCGCGCCTCGGCCGCCGAACGCCGCACGAGCTCGGCGGCCTGCTGCCAGCCCACGCCCATGCCGCGCTGCGCGGTGTCCATCGCCTCGGCCACGCCGAGACCGTAGGACCACAACCGGTGCCGGTAGGCCAGGGTCGCGTCCCAGTCGATGTCCGCCGGCGCGCCCGGCACGTTCTCACCGAGCACCCGCGGCACCACGTGCGCGGCCGCGTAGGCCGCGCGCGTCCGGAGCGGACTTCCGGGGAGCGGCCACTCGCGCGGGCCGCGCAGCACGTGCTCGGCGAGGCTCCCGTCGGGACGGGGCAGTGGCAGCGCGGTCACAGTTCCACCTCCCCGAGCTCCACGCGGCGACCCTCGCGCGAGGACGTCAGCGCGGCCTCCGCCAGGCGGACGCCGCGCACCCCGGCCAGGAAGTCGTACGGGTGGTGGCCGTCATCGGACAGGAAGCGGATGAACTCCTCCCACTGCGCCTTGAAACCGTTGTCGAACTCCGCGTTGTCCGGCACGGGGGACCACTGCTGCCGGAACGGGGTCGTCTCCACCAGGTCGGGGTTCCACACGGGCTTGGGGGTGTGGTTGCGGTGCTGCGCGGTGCAGTGGTGCAGCCCGGCGACCGCGCTGCCGTGCGTGCCGTCCACGTGGAACTCCACCAGCTCGTCGCGGTGCACCCGGGTCGCCCACGAGGAGTTGATCTGCGCGATGGCGCCGCCGGCGAGCTCGAAGATGCCGTAGGCCGCGTCGTCGGCGGTCGCGGTGAAGCGCTGCCCGCGCTCGTCCCACCGCTCGGGGATGTGCGTGGCGGTCTTCGCCATGACCGCCTCCACCCGGCCGAAGAGGTTCTCCAGCACGTAGTTCCAGTGCGGGAACATGTCGGCGGTCATGCCGCCGCCGTCCTCGGCGCGGTAGTTCCAGCTCGGGCGCTGCGCCGGCTGCAGGTCCCCCTCGAAGACCCAGTAGCCGAACTCGCCGCGCACCGACAGGACCCGGCCGAAGAAACCGCTGTCGACCAGCCGCCGCAGTTTGCGCAGCCCGGGCAGGTACAGCTTGTCGTGCACCACACCGGTTTTCACGCCGGCGTCGCGCGCGAGCCGGGCCAGCCGCAGTGCGCCGTCGCAGTCCTCGGCGATCGGCTTCTCGGTGTAGACGTGCTTGCCCGCGGCGATCGCCTCGGCGATGGCGGGCTCGCGCACCGTGGTCAGCTGGGCGTCGAAGTACAGCTCGTCCGAGTCGGACAGGGCGGTGTCCAGGTCGGTGGTCCAGCGCTGCAGGCCGTGCTGCTCGGCGAGCTCCCGCAGCTTCTCCGCGTTGCGGCCGACCAGGAGCGGGTCGAGCTGCACGCGCGTGCCGTCGGAGAGCTCGACCCCGCCCCGCTCCTGCAGGGCGAGCACCGATCGGAGCAGGTGCTGCCGGTACCCCATCCTGCCGGTCACGCCGTTCAGGACGACGCCCAGCCTTCGCTCGGCCATGCCGTACCACCTTTCTGGAAAGCGCTTACCAAGCGTAAGTCGCGTCGGGGAACCGGTGCAAGCATCGCGGGAAAGCGATTTCCGAATGGCGCGGTGCGCACCTGCGCCGGGAGTTGCCCGCGCTGCGCCCGGTGGGTGCCGGGATGATCGGGACCCACCGGTGCAGCGGGATCAGGTGCGCAGACGCTCGAACTCCTCCCGGGGAAGGGGAGCGGCCTCGGGGTTGCCGAGATCCTCGACCGGGAGGCGGTGCGTCTCCCGCGCCGAGTACGCGGCCACCGCGCCGATCGCGGTGATGCCGAAGGCCAGCGTGCCGATGACCAGCGGTACGTGCGCCGAGCCCGGAGGGGCGGCCAGCGTGAAGAGGCTCGGCAGGAACGCGGAGATGGCCAGGCCGATGTTCTGCGCGACGGCGAAACCGGTGACCCGCACCCGGGCCGGGAACAACTCCTGGAAGAAGCTGGCGAACGTCGCGTTCCACACCTGGTACAGCACGCCCCAGGTGAGGATGGCCAGCAGCAGGGTCAGCGGTACGTTGTTCTGGCTGACCGCCCACAGGTAGGCGTAGGACAGCAGTCCCGAACCCAGCGAGCCGACGATCATCAGCGGCCGCCTGCCGAAGCGGTCGGAGAGGATGGCGAACCACGGGATGAACGCCAGCGCGACGAGGTTGGCCACCACCGGGATCCACAGGTAGATGCTCCTGCTCATCTCGATGCCGTAGCCCGCCTGCGTCGCGTACGCCGCGCCGAAGACCGACACGACCACGCCGATGACGTTGACCAGCGTCATGCACACCGCCCGGAGAACGTCCAGCCCGCACTCCCGGAAGACCTGCACGAACGGGGTCTTCGGCCTCGTGGCCGCCTGCTGCTCGCCCTGCTCGTCCAGGAACACCTCGGTTTCCTCGACGCGGCGCCGGATCAGGTAGCCCGCGAAGACGACCAGCGCGCTGAGCAGGAACGGCACCCGCCAGCCCCACGCGTTGAAGGCCTCGTCGGACAGCACCGCGGACAGCGGCAGGAACACCGCGGCGGCGATGACCTGGCCGGCCTGCGTGCCGTGCAGGCTGAAGCTCGCGTAGTAGCCCCGCCGGCCGAACGGCGCGTGCTCGACGATCATCGCGCTGGCGCCGCTGAGCTCGCCGGCCACCGCGAAGCCCTGCACGAACCGCAGCAGCACCAGCAGCACGGGCGCCAGCAGGCCGACCTGGCCGTAGGTGGGCAGCAGCGCGACCGCGAAGGTCGACAGGCCCATCATCAGCATCGCCAGGACCAGCACGTTCTTGCGCCCCCGGCGATCACCCCAGTGCCCGAGGGCGAGCGCGCCGAGGGGGCGCGCGACGTAGCCGACGGCGTAGGTGCCGAGCGACGAGACCAGCGCGACGGTGGGGCTACCGGCGGGGAAGAAGATGCTGGGGAAGACCAGCGCGGCGGCCTGCGCGTAGACGAACCAGTCGTAGTACTCGAGCGCGCTGCCGACCCACCCGCTCGCGGCGGCCTTCTTCGACGTTCTCCGGGAATCCTTCGACGGGGCGCCGGATTCCCCGACTTCGCTTGTCACTGTTTCTCCTCCGCGTGGTGCAGGCACGTCGTCGTCCCGATCAGCGGGGTGCGGGCCGCTGCGCGGTCGGTGCGGATTCGCACGCGGCTTTTCGGGAAGCGCTTTCCATAGGACAGGCCGTATTCCTCGCTGTCAATGCCCGAGCGCGGCCGCAGCTGCCCGAGAGCGCACTGCTGAGAGGTGGAAGCACGCAGTTGTCGCAGGCCGGTCTGCTATTTTGTGGAATGCGCTTTCCAGAGAGGAGGTGCCTCGTTACGATGCCAACGACCGAGCCGAAACCCCCTGCGAGGAACCGATGACCGAGCCGAGCACCGTCGTCCTGGCAGGAGTGCACGGGCACGGCCAGTGGCACCTGGCCAACCTCGAACGGCTGCGGGGGGCGGGGGTGCGGTTGGTCGGGGTCTGCGATCCGCGGCCACCGCAGGAGGAGCAGCGCGACCTCCTCGGGGGCGTTCCCGTCGCCGCCGGCCTCGACGAGCTGCTCGCGCAGGTGCGCCCGGACGTGACGATCATCTGCACACCGATCCACACCCACGCCCACCTGGCGGTCGCGGCCGCCGAGGCCGGCTCGCACGTGCTGCTGGAGAAACCGCCGACGCCCACGTTGGCCGAGTTCGACCGGCTCGCCTCGGGAATCGCGACGACCGGCCGCGCGTGCCAGGTCGGGTTCCAGAGCCTGGGGTCGCGCGCCCTCGGCCACGTGCGCGCGTTGCTGGCCGACGGCGCGATCGGGGAGGTCGTCGGCATCGGCGCGGCCGGGGCGTGGCAGCGCGACGCGGCGTACTACGCGCGTGCCCGGTGGGCCGGCCGCCGCACGTTGGACGGGCACCCGGTCGTCGACGGCGCGCTGACCAACGCGTTCGCGCACGCCACCGCCACCGCGCTGGCCCTCGACGGTGCTCGCGGGGACGAACGGCTGCGGGAACTCGACGTGGAGCTGTACCGGGCGAACGCCGTCGAAGCCGACGACACCTCGTGCCTGCGCCTGGTCACGGGGCGCGGCACCCCGGTCGCGGTGGCGGTCACGCTGTGCGCCGAGGACGAGGTCGCCCCGCACGTCGTGGTGCACGGCACCCGCGGCCGCATCGTCCTGACCTACCGCACCGGCCGGGTCCGCCTGGAAGCCGGCGGACGGGTGGAGACCACCGAGCACGGTTCCACCGACCTGCTGGAGAACCTGGCGGCGCACGCGCGCGATCCCGCTGTTCCGCTGCTCGTGCCGCTGCCGTCCACGCGCCCGTTCATGCAGGTGCTGGAGGCGGTGCGCCTCGCGCCCGATCCGCGGGAGATCCCGGCGGAGCGGGTCGACGTCGACCGCTCCGGGAGGCATCCGCGGTGCGTCGTGCGGGGCGTCGACGCGGCGGTCGTGCGTGCGGCCCACGAGCTCGTCCCGCTGTCCGCGCTGGGCTTTCCCGGCGGTTGAGGGCTCGAGGAACATCGGAACGGCAGGCGGCGCTGAGCGGCCGATGTTCTCGGGACGTTGTCAGGTTGTGCTTTCGGCGGTGCGCTGGGTGCGGGGGTGGGGCAACCGTTTGGGCTTCTGCGTAATTTCATGTCGCTCTGCGTTAAACTGTCCCCATGAGGCTGAAGGAGTGAGCGCGGGAGCAGGGGGTTTCGTACCGGACCGCGTTGAACTGGTTCCACGCGGGCACCCTGCCCGCCTCCGCTCGCCAGCTCCCCACCGGCACGATCCTGGTCGAACCGCCCAGCGCCGACACCGGACGGGCGGTGGCCTACTGCCGGGTATCTCGTGCCGATCAGCGCGACGATCTCGACCGGCAAGCGGGTCGAGTGGCCCAAGAGTGCGCTCGCCGTGGTCTCACACTGGATTCCACGGTCACCGAGATCGGCTCGGGGCTGAACGGAAACCGGCGCAAGCTGGCGAAGCTGCTGGCCGATCCGACCGCTTCCACGATCGTGGTGGAGCACCGCGACCGGTTGGCCCGGTTCGGGGTGGAACACCTGGAATCTGCTTTGTCCGCCCAGTCCCGCCGGATTGTCGTGCTCGACGACGCTGAGGTAGCCGATGACCTGGTGCGCGACGTGACCGAGGTGCTGACCTCGATGTGTGCGCGACTCTACGGGCGCCGGTCGGCGGCCAAGCGCGCGAAAGCAGCACTGAAAGCGGCGGAGGTGCCGCCGCGATGAGCACGGTGTTGCAGGCGTACCAATTCGCGCTCGACCCGACCGAGCAGCAGCAGGCCATGTTGTCGTCGCACTGTGGCGCGTCCCGGTTTGCCTACAACTGGGCGCTCGCGCAGGTCAGGGCCGTGATGAACCAGCGGGAAGCCGAACGCTCCTACGGTCTCGCCGAGGACCAGCTCACCCCGGCGATGAACTGGTCGGCCTACTCCCTGCGCAAATCCTGGAACGCGGCGAAGAACGAGGTGGCCCCGTGGTGGGGCGAGAACTCGAAGGAAGCCTACGCCTCGGGGCTGGCCAATCTGGCTGATGCTCTGGGCAACTGGCACAAGTCCCGCACCGGCAAACGCGCCGGCAAGCGGATCGGGTTTCCCCGGTTCAAGTCCAAGCGCCACCGCTCTTCGTGCCGGTTCTCCACCGGTTCGTTCGGGCTGTCCGATTCGGGCCGGCGGCATGTGAAGCTGCCCCGAATCGGGCTGGTCCGCACCCACGAGTCCACCCGCACACTCGCCCGACACGTCGAACGCGGCACCGCCCGCATCCGATCGGCCACCGTGTCGTTCCAGCGCGGCCGGTGGTACGTGTCGTTCTCCGTCGAGATCACCAAGACCGAGCCCGCACCCGCCACCAAGGGCGGGGCGGTCGGTGTGGACCTCGGCGTGAAGCACCTGGCAGTGCTGTCCACCGGCGAAACCATCGCCAACCCGAAGCACCTCGAAGCTGCGCAGCGAGAGCTGCGCCGGTTGCAGCGCCAAGCCGCCCGTCGACAAGGCCCGGACAGGCGCACCAAGCGCACACCGTCGAACCGGTGGCACAACACCCAAGCACGCATCGCCAAGCTACACACCGCCGTGGCGAACGCGCGCCGCGATGGGCTGCACAAGCTCTCCACCCGACTCTCCGCCGAGTTCGACACCGTCGTGGTCGAAGACCTCAACGTCACTGGAATGGTGCGCAATCGCCGGGTGGCCCGCGCCGTCTCCGGTGTTGGCATGAGCGAGTTGCGTCGCCAGCTCGACTACAAAACTACCTGGTCAGGACGTCACCTTGTGGTGGCTGACCGGTTTTACCCCAGTTCGAAAACCTGCTCAGACTGCGGTGCGGTGAAAGCCAAACTGCGCCTGTCCGAGCGGACCTTTACTTGCGATCACTGCGGCCACACGGCTGATCGCGATCTCAACGCGGCTCGCAACCTCGCGGGCCTGGCGTCCTCCCCGAGTTGCGGGGCGACGGAAAACGAGCCCGCTGGAAACCCACGTAAGACCAGCCATGCTGGCAGCGGGTATCGCCACGGGAAGACCCCAGCTCATCGGGCCGGGGTCAACGCCGCGCCGCAAGGCGACGGCTCCGGAACGTTTTCACACGTTTCCTGAACGGTGGGTTTCGTACATGCGCAGGGCGAGGCTGCAGGCGGAGGTGAGGCTGAGGGCGGCGGCGGCCCAGACGGCGGCGCGCAGGTCGGTGAGGTCGGCGACGATGCCGCCGAGGACGGCGCCGGCGGCGTATCCGCTGTCGCGCCAGAGGCGGTAGACGCCGACGGAGCGAGCGCGCCAGCTGGGGCGGGCGACGTCGCCGATGGCGGCCAGCAGCGTGGGGTAGACCATCGCTGTACCGGCACCGAGCAGCACGGTGGCGAGCGCCCACGTGGGGAAGGCGCCGGCGACGGCGATGAGCGCCAGGGCCGCGGCTTGGGTGAGCATGCCGACGGTGATGAGGTGCTTGCGGCCCCACCGGTCGGACAGCGCTCCGGTGGCGAGTTGGCCCGCCCCCCAGACCGCGGGGTAGAGCGCGACCAGCAGGCCGACCTGGCCGACGGGCAGTCCGGCGCTGGCGAACAGCAGTGGGAACAGGCCCCAGGACAGGCCGAAGTTGAGGTTGTTGACCAGGCCGGCCTGGCTGGCCGAGGACAAGGCCGGTTCGGTGAGGGTGGTGCGGGTGAAGACTTGCCGGTTGGTCAGCTCGGTGTGCCCCTCGTCGGAGCTGCCGGTGGAGTGGGCGGCTTCGAGGCGGGCGTGCTCGCGGGTTTCGCCGACTGCCAGCGTCGACAGGGCGAGGCCGAGCACGACGTAGGCCGCGCCGAGCAGGAACGGTACGGGGCGCAGCCCGAAGTGCTCGGCGAGGTGGCCGGCCAGGGCAGAGGTGATCGCGACCGCGCCGTAGCCGGCGGCTTCGTTGAAGCCCATCGCCAGGCCGCGCTGGCGGGGGCCGACGAGGTCGACCTTCATGATCACGGTGGTCGACCAGGTCAGTCCCTGGTTGATGCCGAGCAGGAGGTTGGCCGCCACGATCCAGCCCCAGTTGGGCGCGAAGATGAGCATCGCCGGCACGGGGACGGCGATCAGCCAGCCGGCGATCAGCACGGGTTTGCGGCCGAAGCGATCCGACCAGGTGCCGGCGAAGTAGTTGGTGGCGGCCTTGCTGAGCCCGAACACGAGCACGTAGCTCAGCAGGAACGTGTAGCCGGCCAGGTGGAACTCCTGCTCGGCCAGCAGCGGCAGCACGGTCTGCTCCTGGCCGACCATGCCGCCGACCAGGGCGTTGACGAGCACGAGCAGGCTGAACTGGGCCAGGTTGGCGCGCAGACCCAATCGCAGGCCGGTGGTGGTCATGCTCCCCCCTCCAGGGAACGCCCAGTGCTCGCGGCCCAGTCCTGCGGGCCGCCTTCGAGGACGGCGAGGTCGCGGTGCCCGGCCTGTTCGAGCAGGCTGGCCGCGCTCATCGCGCGCTCGCCGTGCCCGCACATCACCACCGTCGGCGAGGCGGGCGGGGCTTCGACGTGCTCGGCGAGCGCGCCGAGTTCGACGTGGGCGGCCCCGGGCACGCGCGCCTCGGCGAACTCGGCGTCCTGGCGCACGTCCAGGACGCGCTGGTGGGTGATCTCGTCGGCGCTGATCACTCGGGTGCTGGCCGTGAGCTGCCCGTCGGAGGTCCAGGCGGGCATGCCGCCGGACAGTTCGCCGGTGAGGTCGGTGCGGCCGATCTTGGCGGCGTGCCAGGCGATCTCGGCCGGGTCCTGCTCCTCCGAGCGGACGATCACCAGTGGGTGCTCGGGCGAGGTCAGCCAGCCCAGCCAGGAGGCGAACGCCGGTCGCAGCGGGATGGACAGCGCCCCGGGGACGTGGCCGGTGGCGAACTGGCGCACCGGGCGCACGTCGACCACCTGCGCGCCCTCGGCTTGCAGCGACCGCACCCGTGCCACGTCCAGCGCCGGCAGGGCGGGGTCGGCGTCGAGCACGGCGGGCCCGCGCCGGTTGTGCTCGGCGAGCCGCAGGAAGTACGGCGGGAAGCTGCCCGGCGAGTCGAGCAGGGCCGTCACGAACGCGTCCTCGTCCCGGGCCTGCAGCAGCGGGTTGCCGGTCTTCTCCGCACCGATGGTGCTGGTGCGCTGCGCACCGGGCGGGGCCGAGCAGAACGATCCGGCGCCGTGGGTGGGCCAGACCGCGACGTCGTCGGGCAGGCCGGTCAGGCGTTGCAGCGAGGCGTACTGCTGCCGCGCCAGCGATTCGGTTTCCTCCGGCGAGACCAGGTCGGTGCGCGCGGCCGCCCCGACGATCAACGAGCCACCGGTGAACACGCCGAGCGGTCGGTCGGCGTCGAGCAGCAGGAAGGCCAGGTGCTCGCGCGTGTGCCCGGGTGTGGCCAGCGCCCGCAGCCGCAATCCGCCGAGGTCGACTTCGTCGCCGTCGTGCAGTCCGGTGTGGGCGAACTCGCGGTGCCCGGCGGCCGAGGCGAGCACCTGGGTTCCTTCGGTCGTGGCCAGCTGGCGCACGCCGGAGACGAAGTCGGCGTGCAGGTGCGTGTCCGCGGCGAACGCCAACCTCACGCCGCGTCGCCGGGCTGCCTCCCAGGCGCCGCGCAGGTCCAGGCTCACGTCCACCGCCAAGGCCCGCCCGTCGCCGAGGTCGACCAGGTAGGCGGAGTTGCCCAGGCCCTCGTCGAGCAGCGGGACCAGATCCACCGTGCTCATCGCAGCACCTCCTGCCGGGGTGGCTTTTCCGCAGCACCAGTTATACACTATTCCAAGGAAGATTGGAGAAAGGATGGCTGATCAACAAGCCAAGACGGCGCTGTTCGACCAGTTCGCCCGCGTCGGCAAGGCACTGGGCAGTGGCAAGAGGCTCGAACTGCTCGACCTGCTCGCCCAGGGCGAGCGCACCGTCGAATCGCTGGCCCGCACGGCCCAGCTGGGCACCACCACCACCTCGGCGCACCTGCAGACCCTCAAGCAAGCGAACCTGGTCACCACCCGCCGGGAAGGCACCAAGAGCTACTACCGGCTGGCCGGCACCGACGTCGCCGCCCTCTACGCGCTGGTGCGCAGCGTGGCCAGCGCCCACCTGCCCGACGTGGAGGCGGCCAGCGCCGCCTACCTCGGCCCGGACGATGCCGAGCACGTCAGCCGTGAGGAACTGCTCCGGCGAGTCCAGGACGAGGACGTGGTCGTGCTCGACGTGCGCCCGCGCGAGGAATACGAGGCCGGGCACATCCCCGGCGCGGTGTCACTCCCGGTGGAGGAACTGGCGGGCAAGCTCGACACCATCCCGGCCGACCAGGACGTCGTCGCCTACTGCCGCGGCCGCTACTGCGTGCTCGCCCACGACGCGGTGCGGCTGTTGACCGACCACGGGCGCACCGCCCGCCGGCTCGACGACGGGATGCTCGAATGGCGACTCGCCGACCTGCCCGTGGCCACCACCTGACGAGCACCGCGCACCTCGCGGATGCAGCGCGCCCGCTGACGACTCGCCTGCCGACGGGAGCACCGTCGAGCGCGGCTTTTCCCGGGCCGACTGGACGCGGGATTGCCACGAGGGCCTGCCCGGCACCGCTGCTTGCTCCCCCACTGCCCCGAAGGGACCGTGATGGCCACCGCGACCGCGGCCGCACTGCACCCCGCCCAACGACGGATCCTCGCCGTCCTCGTCACCGCCCAGGTCTTCAGCGGTGCGGGGCTGGCCGCCGGCGTCACCACCGGTGCCCTGCTGGCCGAGGACATGCTCGGCACGACGGGCCTGTCCGGCCTGCCCAGCGCCCTGTTCACCGGCGGTTCGGCCGCTGCGGCCGCCCTGATCGGACGCACCTCCCAACGCCTGGGCCGGCGCACCGGGCTCGCGGCCGGCTACGCCGCCGGGGCGCTGGGCGCTGCCGGTGTCGTGGTCGCCGCCGCCGCCGACAACGTCGGGCTGCTGTTCCTCGCCCTGGTCGTCTACGGATCCGGGACCGCCACCAACCTGCAGGCCCGCTACTCCGGAGCCGACCTGGCCACCCCCGGTCACCGCGCTCGCGCCCTCAGCACCGTGCTGGTGGCCACCACCCTCGGCGCCGTCGTCGGCCCCAACCTGCTCACCCCGCTGGGCGCACTGGCCCTGGCCTGGGGCGTCCCCCCGCTGGCCGGCCCGTTCCTGCTGGCCGCTGCCGCCTACGCCGCCGCCGGGTTCGTGCTGTGGCTGCTGCTGCGCCCCGACCCGCTGCTCACGGCGCGCACGCTGGCCGATTCCGGCGCCGAGTCCCACACGGCTCGGTCGAGCACGACAACCGGCAACCGGCGCCCGGTGCTGCTCGGGGCGGCGGTGATGGTCATTTCCCAGCTGGTCATGGTCGCGATCATGACCATGACGCCGGTGCACATGCAGCACCACGGCCACTCCGTGGGCGTGGCCGGACTCGTCATCGCCGTGCACATCGCGGCGATGTACCTCCCGTCGCCGCTGAGCGGTTTCCTGGTCGACCGCTTCGGCCGGATGCCCATTGCCGCCGCTTCCGGGGCCACCCTGCTGGTCGCGGGACTGGTGGCCGCCTTCGCCCCGCCCTCCTCGGTCGCGCTGCTGACCGTCGCACTCGGCCTGCTGGGCCTGGGGTGGAGCCTCGGGCTGGTCAGCGGCACCGCGATCATCACCGACAACACCCCGCTGGCCACGCGCGCCAAGACCCAGGGCCTGGTCGACGTCGCCATCGCCGCGTCGGGAGCCGGCGGAGGGCTGGCCTCCGGCGTGGTCGTGGCAGCCGGGAGCTATGCCCTGCTCGCCCTCACCGGAGGTCTCATCGCAGCAGCCCTGCTGCCAGTCCTCGTGCACGTCGCACGAGCCGACGGCACACCGCGCTCCCGCACCCGCCGAACCACCTCCACATCGACCAGCCGGTGAGCCTGAAACGTCGCCGTCGTCGGGGAATCCGGTGGACCGGAACGGCAGGCCGGGGCGAGCACCGCCCCGGCGAGGTCCTCCGGAAAGGCGTTGCGTTGCAGCACGGACCGCCTCCGCGCACCCGTCGGAGCGCCGCACCCCACCTCTGGGAACCTCGGGTGGTGAGGTGCGGCGCCCCGACCGCGCCACGACGCCGACCGATCGGAAGACGGGTTGCTGATGTCCCCGACGTTGCTCGCCGATGCTGCGACACCGCTGCGCGGCCTGGATCCCGACTCCGGAGACGACTCCGACCTCGAGGTGCTGCGCGAGGTCGTGGGTGGTGCGCGCGTGGTGTTCCTGGGTGAGAGCGCGCACTTCGTCTCGGAGTTCACCCGGCTGCGCGATCGCCTGACGCGGTTTCTGGTGCGGGAGCTGGGGTTCTCCGCGTTCGTGCTGGAGTCCGGCCTGCCCGAAGGGCTGCTCGTCGACCGCTGGGTGCGCGGTGGACCGGGCGCGCTCTCCGCCGTCGCGCGCAGCGGGATCACCTACGCGATGGGGCGTTGCGCGGAGATGCACGCCCAGCTGCGGTGGCTGCGCGAGCACAACTCCGCGGCCGCGCGTCCGGTGAGCTTCCACGGGATGGACGTCCCGGGCTGGTGCACCAACCCCGGGCCCGGCGTGCAGGCCTGCCTCGCTCGCCTGGATCCGCGTCCCGGGGACCGGGAGCTGCTCGCGGCCGCGGACCTCGGCACCCCTGCCGGGGCACCCGCCGCCGACGCGGCCGGCGCACCGGGCGTACCGCCCGGGCTGGCTGCGCGGATCGCCGAGCTGGTCGAGCGGGCCGAGGCCGCCGGTGACGACACGGCCCGGCAGTGCGCCCGCAGCGCCCTGGGCGTGGTGGAGTTCCTCGAGGGCGGTCTCTGCCCCGCGCCGGGGCGCAATCTGCGCAACGAGGTCATGGCTGAGAACCTGCGCGCGCTGCTCGGCCGCGAGCAGCGGGTCGTGGTCGGCGCGCACAACATGCACCTGCAGCGCAGTCCCTCGTTCGACGGGACCGCCACCATCGGCATGGTGCTGGCCGAGGAGCTCGGCGACGATCTCGTGGTGATCGGCGGGACCCACACCGCGGGAGCGATCCCCGACCTCGACCTCGACGCCGGCCCCGAGGGGCGCTACCCGGTCACCGGCCCCGCACCGCCGCCCCCGGAGCCGCGCACCCTCGAAGCAGCCCTGGACGCCACCGGACATCCGTTGCAGCTGGTGGACTTGCGCCGCACCCCGCCGGAGGCCCTCGGCGGGATCACCGCGACGCGGGCGCAGACCCCGCACCGGACCCTGCTCGTGGACCTCGACCCGCACCAGGCGTTCGACGCCGTCGTCCACGTGCAGCACATCACCCCGGCACGCGGCGCCACCGATGAGCGGTCGGTGGACACCCCGGAGGAGTGGTAGACCTCGGCGCCCACCGCGCGGGCGAGCAGGTCGGGGGATCGCCGGCGGCGATGCGGTCGAGGACGTGGCGGAAGTCGTAGCGGGGCCGCCCTCCCCGCCCGGTGCGGGCGCGTTCGTTGACGTGGGCGCGGTCGGGCCGCGGGAACAGCTCGGCGAAGACCGCCCCTACCCCCGCTCGTGGTGCCGGGCGAGCTCGCTCGCTCCCCCCTCGCGCTCCCGGGGCACCGCAGCACTTCCACCGCGTTCGGGGAACCCCGGTCCGCTCCGACGCGCTCCCGTCGAGGGGGCAGCGTTGGTGGGGGCGACGGCGAGGAGGACCAGCACCAGGCCGATGACGGCCAATCCGAGCCACCCGGCCGGGGCCAACCGCTCGCCGACGACCACGACGGCCAGCAGCGCCGCCATCGCGGGCTCGCTGAGCGTCACGGTGGTGGCCGTGCTGGCCGGCACGCGGGTCAGGCCGTAGCCGAAGAGGAGGTAGCCGAGGAACATCGGCACCAGCGCCATGTAGGCGGCCACGAGGAACGCCTCGGGTGCGGCGATCAAGGGGGCACCGGTCGCCGCGAGCACGGGCAGCAGCAGCGTTCCGCCGGCCCCGAAGACGGCTCCCATGGCAGCCGCCCGGCCGAGGCCCCGGGTCATGAGGCGGTGCGCCACCCACGAATACGCCGCGTAGGTCGTTCCGGCCACGAGGCCGAGCGCGATGCCCGCCAGCGTCGCCGGGGTCGAGGAAGCAGTGCCGTGCATCGTGGACAGGCACAGCAGCGCGCTGCCGAGGATTCCCAGACCGGCGGCGAGCACCCACCAGCGGCTCAACCTGCGGTGGTCGACGAGTCGTTCCAGCACACCGGAGGCCAGCGGGGCCGAAGCCAGTGAGACGACCGAGCCGACCGCCACCCCGGCCAGGTGCATGGAACTGTAGAAGGCCAGCGGGTAGACCGCGACGGCCACCGCCCCCACGGCCACGAGAGGCAGGTTCAGGCGCAGTGCCGACCGCGCGGAACGCAGCGCCGGCACCGCGATCAGCGCTTGCAGGATCCCGCCGATGCCCAGTGCCGCCGCGCCGATGGCCAGCGGCCCCGCCGCGGGGGCGAACGTGGCGGCCGTTCCGGTCGTGCCCCACAGGATCGAGGTGACCGTGATCGCGCCGAGGCCGGCGCGGTGGCCGCCGCTCACAGGGCGTCCACCAGTGCGGAGGCGACGCCGCGGGCACGGGTCAGCCGATCGGGCCGACCTTCCAACCCGGCGCGGGACATCGCGCCTTCCAGCAGGAAGGAGCAGTGCTCAGCCGCCTGCGCTGCCTGCTCCGCCGACGTGATCGCCGCCAGGTGCTCGACCAGGACCGCCTCGACCTGCTCCTTGTGCCGGCGCACCACCTCCCGGCCGGGGGAGGCGGCGGGGAACTCTGCGGCCGCGTTGAGCAACGCGCACCCCCGGAACCCGCGCGCGTACTCCGCCGAGGCGTGGTCGACGTAGGCGTCGAACACCGCCAGCACCCCCTCGCGCGGTGTCGCGGCCGCTTCCGCGCGCGCACGGTAGAGCTCCAGCCATTCCGCGTGCCGGTCTTCGAGGTAGGCCGACACCAGCTCCTCCTTGGAGGAGAAGTTGTTGTACAGGCTCATCTTCGCCACGCCGGCCTCGGCGGTGATCGCATCGATGCCCGTGGCGGCCACCCCGTCGGCGTAGAACAACCGCGAGGCCGCATCGAGCAGGCGAGCACGCGCCGAGCCCGCTCGACCGGCTCCCGTTGCCGCGCGCACCATCCGTTCCTCCCCATGACTAGGTAGACTGGTCTACCTTAACGCGGGAGGTCGGGGAGCGCCGCAACAGTGGCGGCTGGCACGACTTCGGCCCCCAGGATCCCGAGCGGCGCACCGACCATCGCCGGAACTGAGGACCGGTCGCGCCACCCAACCGCGGATCGGACTCCGAGTCAGCAGCACGGCCGGTTCCGCCGCGGGCATGAGCAACCACCCCGACGACCCCGCCGCACCGGGGGCAACCGGACGCGGGCGGAGAACGCGGTCAAGAACGCTCGCGCGGGGCGAGGATGCAGAACTCGTTGCCCGAGGGGTCGCTGAACACTTCCCAGGGCAGGCCCTCGGCCTCGTCGATACGGCGCGCGCCCAGAGCGAGCACCCGGGAGACGATGTTCGTCTCGCCGGGGGCGGGGCGCACGTCCAGGTGCAGTCGATTCTTCCCCTGCTTGGGTTCGGGTTCATGGTGGAACTCCAGGGCAGGGCCGCGGCCTGACCGGTGCCGCAGCGACGCCGGAGCCGCTCCGCCGCAGGGGACCCACTCGGTGATCCGTGCCCAGAACTCCGCATCACGGGCCGGGTCGGCGCTGTCCACGGGAAGCGCGGCGAGCGGGCCGGTCGCGCGGTGGGCCTCCCGGCGCTCCCTGACGCAGAAGGCGTTCCCCTCCGGGTCGGCCAGCACCACCCGTGACGTCTGGCCCTGGCCCGTGTCGGTGTGCTCGGCGCCGAGGTCGAGCAGCTGTTCCACGCGCTCAGCCCGCTCGTCGTCGCCGGCCAGGTCGAGATGCAACCGCGCCGGTGACGTCGACACGTCCCCGACGCGTTGGAAGCCCAGATCGAGGAAGACATCGGCGCCCAAGCTCATCCGCGCCTCGTACCCGTCGGGTTCGTCGGTGATCGGAACAGCATCGAGCGCAGCGCTCCAAAACGCACCGAGTCGATGCGGGTCACGGGCATCCCAGACGATGTTCTCCAAGTGCATGGACTCTTACTAGTCGGGCGACCGGTGGTGGGCAAGGGATTTTCCGCGCCCGCGCGGCAGCCGCGAACCGCACCGCGGGGGCGGCGGCGTCACCGCGGGTGGCCGATGTCGGTGGAGGGTTCGTCGCTGCCGAAGTGGTTGCCGTCCGCGTACATGTTGGTCCAGCTGTCGACACCGTTCTGCCGGTACGCCTGCGCCGGTTCCCCGTCGGGGTCCGTCGGCTTGTACGTGTGGTGGAACCAGTTCTTGTTGATGTCGCAGCGACCGTCGGGAACACCGCGGATCTTGATCGCCTCCTGGCTGCGTTCGGCGGGGTAGGCGTCGTCGGTGTTCTCGCTGAACTGGAACGTGTTGTGGTGGATGAGGATGGTGCCGCCCGCGACGCCGCTCTTGCCGTGCATGTCGAAGGCATGGCTGATGGGGTTCGGCCCGACGAGGTTGTTGCGGGCGGTGTAGTGGTTGTCCGCCCCGCCGTACCCGGCGATGGAGTGGCGGTTGTAGTCGAAGTAGTTCCACTCGATGATCGCGGCGCTGCCGACGCCCCACACGTTGACGCCGTAGCCGTAGTGCTCCATCGGATTGTTGTGGATGCTGCAGTACTCGACCCGGCCGGACGCCCCGGAGGACTTCGCGTAACCGAACGACACCGCCGCGTGCGTGAACCCGTACATCTGGCAGTTGTCCACGCGGCCGTCGTCCCCCAGGAATTTCAGACCGCCGATGATCCGGGTCTTGTACTCGGTGTGCTCGCCCGGCGTGTCGTAGCCTTCCGGGTCCCAGTAGTCGGCCAGCCGCGGTCCCTGGATGCGCAACCCGGTGAACCGCACCCCGCTGCCCTCGACGGCGAACAGCGGGAGGTCCTCGTCCGGCGTGCCGGTCGTGTTCCGCTGCGTCAGGAGCACACCGCCGCTGCTCCCGTTGTTCCCGCGCCCACCAGCGATGATCACTCCGGAGGGCACGGACAGGCCCTCGTCGCCGGTCAGGTCGATCACCGCGTCGTCCTCGACCCGGATGATCTCGCCGCTGCTCGCCTTCGACAGGGCCCGTTTGAGCCCCTTCGCGTCGTCGACCCGGTACGCGGGTTGGCCGCCCGGGCCGCCGTTGTAGGTCTTCCCGCCTCCCTGCTCGAGGTCCTCCGGTGCGGGATCCGGCAAGTGGCGAACGGCCTCGAGCGGAGCGCGCCGCCCCGCTCGCTCCGCCGCAGTTCCCGAAGCGCCGGTGAGGGCCAGTCCGGCCACTCCGGCGGCTCCGACCGCGCCGCCTTTGATGAAGTTCCTGCGCTCGAAACCACTGCCCCCGGGTGCGCGTTCGTTCGGCGCCTCAGCGGTCATGCCTGCTCCTGTTCCTGATGCCTGATCCTCTTCTCTCGGTGATGTGGAGATCACTCTCCGCATCACCGGTGGCGGATGGTGACAACGACACCAGGGCGAGATCAAGGCAAAAACACCAAAAGTGCCGGTGGTGGGCATCGCGTGGAGCAGTGCGGCGTGGCCGAACAGAGCGGAATCGGCAGGCGCCACGGCACGCTGCTGCGCGACGCGCGAGCAGGGCGCGCTCTCGAGCAGGTCGCGTGCGCGGCCGGAATCTCACCGGAAACCCCGCGCGAGATCGAGACCGGACGACTGCTGAGATGCCCTTGCTGCGAGTTCGGAAACTCCGGGGCGCACCACCCGTAGTCGATCCGCATGCGCGGACCGCGTTGCGCAAGCAGTCGCCTGCGGGCAGGACCGCGTCCCCGGTGCGGCTGGGCGGGTGGCCCGCAACGGGCCACCCGCCCAGCACGTTATCCAGTCTGCGCCGTTTCCTTCTCCAGGAGAGCGGCGACGTGCTTCTGGTTGTCCCAGTCGTCGGCCAGCACCTGTGCGTGCTGTTCCGCCTCCGCCAGGGCTGCCGACAGCTTGGCCCAGCTCTCGCTCGGCGTCACGCCGTCCGGAAGCTCGGCCAGCTCCTCGTTGGAGAAGCCCTCGACGTGCACAACCTTGCCCAAACCGTTGAGGATGGCGCCGTTGACCTTTCCGGTGCCGTCCAAGATGGCCTGTCCCGCCTTTTTGAAGCCGTTACCGATGTCATCGAAAATCGACACGTTCAATCCTTTCGACAGTTCGTGCGGCAGCCGGAGCGTGCTGACGCGGCACCGGAGCGTAGTTGATCTTGGAGTCTCATCGGTGAGATGCGATCCACGTTCACTCGAAGGGACTTCGATGCGGCACCTTCAACGGCGGTTCACCTCCACTCGCATCCGCCGAACAGACCGATGTGGACGTGGATCGGAGATCACCGGACGATCCGGGCGTGAACGGAGAAGTCCGCATGTGCGCCGATGGTCGCGATCGACGCGCGCCGCTCCGCCCGACGGGATCCGTGGCGGTTCGCGGGTCGATTCCTGCTGGTCGCAACGGTTTTCGGTAGGTGAGGGCGGTCGGAGCCGTTCAAGAGCATTCTTACGGGCGATGTGGTCATCTCCTGCGCTGCCAGTGGCGTGCGAAAACGCCCTGAACACAGCGATGAAGGGCGGAACTCGACCTACGAATCCGAGAACGCGCTGCTCGTGAACCGCCTGAACGGGAGCCGGCATCCCGCTGGGCGCGGTTCCGCCTGGGAGGGCTTTCCGAGATCATGACGCCGGTCCGCCACCGCGTCGGGGGCAGCGGTGCACTGCGAGGCCCCGGTTGCCGCGGAGACACCGGCAACCGGGGCCTCCTCACGTTTGCGGTCGTTTCCTGCGCTGGAGCTGGTGGCGATCCCCGGCAGCAGCACCTTCGGCTCTTCCCCGGGCCCGGCTAGCGGGACGAGGGGCTGTCGGCCGGAGGGCCGGGTGACGCGCCGGTCACGAGGGTCTTCGCGGCCGCGCGAGTGGCGGCCGCGGCTGACGTGTCGTTCGTGATGGCGTAGCTGACGATGGCGCCTTCGTGCAGGCTCAGCAGCTGGGTGGCGAGCGTCTCGACGTCGTTGCCCGTTGCGCCCGCCTCGGTGAGCAGGTCGCGGAACAGGGCGCGTAACCACGCCTTCTCGGCGACTGCGATTCGCCGGCCGGGGTGGTCGGGCTCGGGCAGCTCGGCGAAGGCGTTGATGAAGCCGCAGCCCCGGGTGCTCGGCGTGAGCCAGTCGGGCAGTACGTCGAACGGCACCAGTACGCGTGCCACGGGGTCAGGGGGCGCGTCGTGGAGGCGGGTGGTGACCGTCTCGCGCCAGCGCCGGTCCCGGGCGTCCAGGTAGGTGGCGACGAGGTTGTCCTTCGACCCGAACCGGTCGTAGAGGGTCCGCTTGGTCACGCCGGATTCGGCGGCGATGGTGTCGACGCCGACGGCGTGGATGCCGCGCCAGTAGAACAGCTCGGAGGCGACGTCGAGGATCCGCTGGGCACCCCGCGTCAGCGATCGGTCCGGACCGGTGTCGGTGCTCATCATCACTCCATTGACTTCACAGACCTGTGTACCTATGGTCGGGCCGGTAACTTCACAGACCAGTGTAGGAGGCGTGCGGGCGGTGCACCGGTTGCCCGAGTGCGCGCGAGGCCGGGAGCGGATCGCACCGCCCGCGCCGATCCGGCACGGCTCCTTCGCGCTGGCGAGCAGGAACTCACAACGGGAGGACCACGATGACCTGGTCACTGGACGACGAGTTCGAAACACCGGGCGGGACGATCCGGTGGACGGCCCTGGGAAGCGGGGAGCCGCTCGTGCTCGTGCACGGCACGCCGTACTCGTCCTTCCTCTGGCGTGACCTCGCGCCGGCACTCGCTCGAACGCGGCGGGTCTACGCATTCGACCTGCTCGGCTTCGGCCAGTCCGAGCAACGCGAGGGTCAAGACCTCAGCCTCGCCGCGCACGCCCGGAACTTCGCCCGGCTCCTCGAGCACTGGGAACTGTCCCACCCCAGCGTGGTGGCCCACGACATCGGTGGGGCGGTCACGCTGCGGAGCATGCTGCTGGAAGGGGCGAGCTTCCGAGACCTCACCCTGTTCGACGCCGTGAGCGGCGGCGAGTGGGAACGCGGCCTCTTCCAGCTCATCCTGGAGCACCCCGAGGTGTTCCACCAGCTTCCCGACTACGTCCACCGAGAACTCGTCGCCGGGCACATGCGCCACGCCACCAACCTCGGCTACCGGCCGGCGGTCCTCGACGCGTTCCTCGCCCCCTGGCGCGGTGACACCGGACAGGCCGCCTTCTACCGCCAGTACAGCCAGATCAAGCAGGAGCACACGGCAGCCTACGAGCACCTGCTCGGCGAGATCACCATCCCGACGCGCCTGATCTGGGGCACCGAGGACCGCATCCTCCCACCCCGTTACGCGCGCTGGCTGCACGACCGGATCCCGCACGCCGAGCTGCACTGGATCGAAGGAGCCGGCCACGTCCTGCAGGAGGACGCACCGGCACAGCTGCTGGCCCACCTCACGTCGCCCTTCGAGCAGCCCGCCTGCCCCGCCGCAGGAGGATCCCGCAGCGAGCAGCACGACGTCGGCCAACCAGCCGGCGTCGCGGCCAGGAGACCGCAGCCACCGCAATGACACCACGCGATCGGACTCCCCTACAGTGAAGCTCCCGAGATCGACGAACGGAGGGCTTGCCATGGAACGCGCATCTGAATCGGCCGGTTCCCCGACCGGGGAGCACTACGACCGGATGATGTCGATGGTCACCGGGCACTGGGTGACGCAGGTCGTCCGCACGGTGGCGCAGTATTCGCTCGCGGAGCACTTGACCGGATCCCCGGCGACGGCGGAGCAGGTCGCCGCAGCGGAGTCGTTGGATGTGGACGCGACGCGGCGGCTGCTGCGCACCTCCGCTGCGCTCGGGCTGGTCACCTCGGACGACGGAGTGCACTTCGCCGCGACGGAGCTGCTGCGCACGCTTCTCCCGGACGTGCCGGGATCGCTGAAGGGCTGGGCCGTGGCGCAGGGCGCGCCGGGGCATTGGGAACCATGGGGCAACTTCCCGGAGGCGGTGCGCGCGGGCCGACGGCAGCCCCCCGAGTACCACGGGCCGGAGCTGTGGGACTACTACGCCCAGTTCCCGGAGGAGGGCTCGGTCTTCACCACGGCCATGGACGAGCTGTCGGCGATGGTGGTGGATGACGCGGCCCGCCTGCTGGACACGTCCGCGACCAAGACTGCGGTGGACATCGGCGGGGCGAGCGGCAGCCTCGTGCACGCGCTGATGCGGGCGAACCCGGATTTGCACGGCAGCGTGCTGGACCACCCGCACGTGGTCCCTGACGCGGAGGCCGCGGCGGAGCACAAGGGGCTGTCGGAGCGGTTCGTGGCCGTGTCCGGGGACTTCTTCGAATCGGTGCCGGCAGCGGATCTGCACCTGCTGAAGTTCATCCTGCACGACTGGAACGACGAGGCCTGCGTGCGCATCCTGCGCAACTGCCGCGCCGGGTTGAACCCGGGCGGCCGTGTCGCGGTGGTGGAGCTGCTCATCGGCGAGCTCGGCGAGCCGGGGCTGGCACCGCTGATGGACATGAACATGCTGGCGGTGGTGTCCGGCAAGGAACGCACGTTGCAGGAGTACGACGCGCTGTTCGCCGCGGCCGGGTTGAGCCGGTCGAACCTGACGCGGACGAGTTCGGAGAAGGTGATCCTCGAAGCCGTGCCGAGCGAGTGATCCGGTTCTCCCGGTGAACCGCGGCGGCCGGAGTCGCTGCCGCGGGATCGCGGCCTGTGGTTTTCCGCTGGCCCAGCATTGGTAGTTTGCCGTAATGACTGCGCACTTCGACGAAGCCGTCCGAGCCCGGCTGGAAGCCCCCAACATCTGGTACGTCGGCACCGTCTTCGCCGACGGAGCGCCGCAGGTCAGTCCGATGTGGGTGGCGCTGGAAGGCGAGGGGGAGCTGGCGTTCAACACCTCGGTGGGCCGGGTGAAGGAGGAGAACCTGCGCCGCGATCCCCGTGTCTACCTCTCGCACGCGGATGCCGCCGACCCCTTCGACCGGGTGCAGATCAGCGGCGAGGTGGCCCGCTTCATCGAAGGCGAGGAGGCGCACGACCGGATGGACCGGCTGGCCCAGAAGTACCTGGGCAACGAGCGTTTCGAGTGGATCATGCCGGGGGAGGAGCGGGTCGCGGTGATCGTGCGGCCGGTCAAGGTGCGGCACATCATCGGAGTGGAGCGGTTCCGACCCGGCGGTCCCGTCCCCGCTTCCTGACCGACCACCGGGATATCCCGCCTCGCTCCGTTCGGAAGGTGTCGCAGCGCGCACTTCCTGATCTGCGCATCGCTCGATTCTTCCCCGATCCCGGCTAGCGGGAGGACGGGCGATCGGCCAGATCCTCGGCTACCGGCCGGCGGTCCTCGACGCGTTCCTCGCCCCCTGGCGCGGTGACACCGGACAGGCCGCCTTCTACCGCCAGTACAGCCAGATCAAGCAGGAGCACACGGCAGCCTACGAGCACCTGCTCGGCGAGATCACCATCCCGACCCGCCTGATCTGGGGCACCGAGGACCGCATCCTCCCACCCGGTTACGCGCGCTGGCTGCACGACCGGATCCCGCACGCCGAGCTGCACTGGATCGAAGGAGCCGGCCACGTCCTGCAGGAGGACGCACCGGCACAGCTGCTGGCCCACCTCACGTCGCCCTTCGCGCAGCCCGCCCCAGGATGGTTCCCCCAGCGGCCCCTCCGCGGGTGCTGGCGACGAGGACTCGCGTGGGAACTCGACGACCGCGGCCAGCATCCGCGGTCACTCCGCGTTGCTTTCTGCGCGCCTGCTCCCGGAACGTCATCTACGCTGACGCCAACCAGACCGCTACGAAAACATCGATCCTGTCGTGCTGGAGAGCACCGAGGAACGCGCTCACCCGGGGAGCGGGAATCCGATGCATCGCAAGCGCGATCAGCAACAGCCGAGGAGAAATCATGACAGCGACACGATCGAGGGAACCATCCGGTGAGACCCCCGTAGCAGCGGCCCACCCGCTGACCCCGCTCCGCGCGGAAGAAATCGAACGCGCCACGACCGCCGTGAAAACCACCGGGGAGCTCAGCGACCGAGTCGCGTTCGTCTCGGTCACGCTCGTGGAGCCGGCCAAGGCCGACGTCGATCACTGGGAGGCCGGGGACCCGGTTCCGGCACCGCGTCGGGCTCGAGTCGTCCTGCGGGATCGGGGACGACGCAAGACCGTCGAGGCGACGGTCGCGGTGGAGTCGGGAGCGGTCGAGCACCTGCGCGTCCTGCCCGGAGTGCAGCCCGCCGTGACGGCCGAGGAGTTCGACGAGTGCGAACAGGCGGTCAAACAAGACCCCCGCTGGCAAGAAGCCCTCCGCAAGAGGGGGATCACCAACCCCGAGGACGCGCTGGTGGACCCGTGGTCAGCCGGTCACTACCAGGCCGACGACGAGCCCGACACCCGACGGCTGTTGGCGCTGACGTGGGTGCGGTCCGCACCCGGGGACAACGCCTACGCGCACCCGGTCGAGGGTCTGATCACGGTCTTCGACCTCGACGAGCTCCAGGTGCTCGACGTCGAAGACCACGGGGTCGTCCCCGTCCCGCCGAAGGGGGGCAACTACGAAGCCGACAAGATCAGCCGCGAGGACAACTTCCCGCGATTCGACTCCGCCGCACCGCAACTCGAACCGCTGGACATCGTGCAGCCCGAAGGGCCGAGCTTCAGCATCACCGACCGGGAGCTGACCTGGGCGAACTGGAGCTTCGTGCTCGGCTGGACCGCCCGTGAAGGCTTGGTGCTGCACCGCATCCGGTGGCGCGACGGCGACGACTGGCGTCCGGTGGTGCACCGCGCCTCGATCACCGACCTGTTCGTGCCCTACGGCGACCCGGCCCCCACGCACTGGCGCAAGAACGCCTTCGACTCGGGCGAGTACGGGCTCGGAGTACTCGCGAACTCGCTGGAGCGGGGCTGTGACTGCCTCGGCGAGATCCGCTACCTCGACGCGGTCAACGTGCGCAACGACGGGACGCCCGCCACCGTCACCAACGCCATCTGCATCCACGAGGAAGACTTCGGGATCCTGTGGAAGCATCTCGACCTGCGCACGGGGCGCAGCGAGGTGCGCAGATCGCGTCGGCTCGTCGTGTCCTTCATCGCCACGGTGGCCAACTACGAGTACGCCTTCTACTGGTACTTCTACCTCGACGGCACCCTCGAATGCCAAGTCAAACTGACCGGCATCATCTCCACCGGAGCCGTCGCCGACGGACAGCGCCCGCGGTTCGGCACACTGGTCGCCCCCGGGCTCTACGGTCCGAATCACCAGCACTTCGTCTCCGCCCGGCTGGACATGGAGGTCGACGGGCGGCAGAACACGGTCCACGAGGTCGACCCCGCCCCCCAGCCGGTGGGGGTGGACAACCCCCGCGGCAACGCCTGGATCGGGCAGCAACATGAGCTCGCCCGCGAGAGCCAGGCCCAGCGGCTCGCCGATCCCCTGGCCGGGCGGTACTGGAAGATCGAGAATTCGACGCGGAGCAACGCCCTGGGCACGCCGGTGAGCTACAAGCTCACGCCCACCAGCTGTGTGCGGCCCCTGACCCGGGAGGACAATCCCGCTCGCCGGCGCGCCACCTTCATCTCCCGCCACCTGTGGGTCTCGCGCTATCACCCTGACGAGAACTTCGCTGCCGGCGACTACCCCAATCAGCGGGAAGGCTCCGACGGCATCGCCGACTACGTGCAGGCCGATCGCGGCCTCGTCGACACCGACGTCGTGCTCTGGCACACCTTCGGGACCAACCACATCGTGCGCCCCGAGGACTGGCCCGTGATGCCCGTCGAACACATCGGGTTCACCCTCAGCCCGGTCGGCTTCCACGCCGGCAATCCCGCCCTCAACCTGCCTGCCTCCTCCCAGGGCAGCCACACCTGCCACCAGGAGTAATCCGGCGACCGCCCCACCAGGCACCACGATCCGGTCCGACGCCCCGCTGCGGCGGACCGGATCCACCCCGCCCCGGAGGGGCGCAGGCGGCACGTCCCGGACATCTGCCACTCCTGGATCCGGCCTGCCGGCAATGGAGCTGCCGCCGGCCGCGAGCGAGGCGACAGTCGCTGCTCCGGTGGCCACGCCCGCAGAGGCCGTACCGGTCACTCAGCGACCTGCGCGTAGCTCGGAGGGTGTTCACGCAGACCACGGCGGCTTGCAGGGCGTGCAGGCACAGCACGCTCATTTCCTGCTCGTCGCGGCGGTGGGAGGCGATGTCGCGGGCTTTGCCACAGAAGATTCGGCGTTGGCGCGGTTCCAGCTCTCGGCGACGTTGAGCCCGGCGTTGATTTCCCGCTGCAGTAAAGCGGCCCGCACCTGATCCGCCCGGCGTTCAGCCTGCGTCACGTTCGCGACCAGCCAGTCGGGAGCTTGTCGGCATCGGCGACCGAACACTCGCGGAAACCCAACGCTTCGCGGATCTCCGCACGGTGGCGCTCGATGCTGCGCCACGACCACTCGTAAAACCCCAGATCAGCAGCCGGAACCTGCAGCTGCTTGGCCACGAACTCCACCGCCGCCGGCGGCAGCTCACTGCGCCCCCGGGGGCCGGGGAAGCCGACCGCGGGCGGCGAAGAACTTCAGCAACAGGGCAAAGCCCCGCTTCGCCGCACCACGCTTGCCCGCCACCCGGTCCAGATCGTCACCGATCAGCGTCCAGTGCTCGACCAGCTCGTCCTGAGCCAACTGCCCGCGCCATGCGCGAACGCTACCGATCACCTCGGCAGAGCCCGATGGCGGCTGGTGACGCGTTCCTGACCGGCACCACGACACCCCGATGCGTTGCGCTCGCACCCGCGCGGCGTCGCGCCCGCCGTTGCGGCGGAGGTGCCCCTCCGCGCCCGGGTCCCAGTCGCACGCCCCCTTTTTCGTAACCGTTTATATAACGTAACCAACGATACTAAACAGAACGATGTCGAGGGGAGACGGCGGGATGAGCACCGCGCATAATCCGGCTTATGTGCGGTAGGATGATCGTGATGGCGATCGAAGGGCAGCGGCCGCGCCCCGCCGCGAGCACGGGGCCAACGGAATTGCTCGGCACGGAAACCCGCACGGGTCACCGCCTCGGCGCGCTCGTGGCCGCCTGGCTCGGCTCGTTCAGCGAGTCCGCGGCCACGCGCGATGCCTACGGCCGCGATGTGCACGAGTATTTGAGCTGGTGCCTGCGCCGCGAGCTGGACCCGCTGTCGGTGCGACTGCCGGAGGTGCAGATGTACGCCACCGAACTGGCCAGTGCGGAACATCCCCGCACCGGCCGCGTTCTCGCCGCCAACACTCGCGCGCGCAAGCTCGCCGCGGTGTCCAGCTGGTACACCTTCCTCGTCCGCGCCGGCACGCTCGAGGCCAACCCGGCCCGCGACGTCGCCCGCCCCCGCTACGACCGGGGGCACTCGCCGACGGCGAGCGTCTCCCAACAGCAGGCCCGCGGCATGCTCGCCGCCAGCACCCGGTACGCGCACCGCACCCTCGACGAGCACGCGACGGCCGTGGTCATGCGGCTGCTGGTCGACCTCGGCGTGCGCGTGTCCGAACTGTGCCAGGCCGCCGTCGGCGACCTCGGCGCGCGCGAGGGGATGCGCGTGCTCACCGTGCGGATGAAGGGCGGCACCACCCGCACGCGGCCCCTGCCGCCGGCGGCGGCCGCCGCGATCGACCGGCACCTGGCCACCCGCTCCGGGGTCGGGGACCGGGATCCGCTGGTGACCACGCGCGCGGCCACCCGGCTGACGCGGCACCAGGTCTACCGCCTCGTGCAGCGCATGGCCCAGCAGGCCGGCGTGCCCGCACCGGAGCGCATCACCCCGCACGCGATGCGGCACACGTTCAACACGCTCGCCCGGGAGGGCGGGGCCGCGCTGGAAGACCGCCGCGATGCGCTCGGCCACTCCTCGGCGGCAATCACGCAGCTCTACGACCACGTGGCCCTGTCGCTGCACCAGGATCCCGCGCACCTCGTCGCCGCGGCCACCGGAACCGACGAATCGGACCATGATTCATCGGAGCAGCGGTCCGAGGGGTCTTCGTCACGGTGACGAAAAATGTGGAGCTGTGGCGCGACCGGTCTTCAAGCCCCGGGGGCTCCCGAGCGGTGGGGGCGGCGCGGACTGCCGCTCGTCGGCGTGCGCCCTCCGGTGTGGCGGACCGGAACTATTTCGATATTTGAAGTAAAACGGTATGCTTGCCGGTATGTCGACCTGGCAGGATTCGCCGCAGCGGCGGGCGTGGCGCCCGTACATCGAGGCGAGCGTGCTGCTGCAGACCCAGCTCGACGAGGACTTGCGGGCGGCCGCCGGAATGAGCTTGATGGACTACCACGTGTTGCTGGTGCTCTCGGAGAGCCCGGCGCACCGGCTGCGGATGGGGGAGCTGGCAGCGCGCATGGTGTTCTCCCCGAGCCGGCTGACGTATCAGGTCAAGGTGATGGAGCGGCACGGGTGGGTGCTGCGGCAACCCGCACCGGAGGACAAGCGGGTCAATCACGCGGTGCTGACCGCGACCGGGCTCGAGGCGTTCCGCGCGGCGGACTGCCACCACATCGCGACGGTGCAGCGGCTGTTCACCGATGATCTCGACGAGCACGAACTGCACGTGCTCGCAGGGGTGTTCACCCGGCTGCGGTCTCGCCTGCACGGATCCGGCGAGCAGGCGGGCGGGGGAGTCGCGCCCGGCGCTGACGGGCCGGGGGAGCGGAGCAGGAGCTCCGCATGAGCGATGGCGGGCACGATCCCGCCGAGCAGGCGGTGCGCTCGGCCGAGGTGACCCTCGTGGCCGAGCCGGACGCGGAGCTGTTGCCGGCGCCCGCACTGCCGAACGCGCGCTTGACGGCCGAGGAGCGCTACCCGCCGCATCGCTGAGCCAGCGCAGGTGTGGTGTGCAGCACTGCGCCCGGCCGGCGGGGAATAGCGCTCCCGCCGCACCCGTTCCCCCATTACTTAAAATCTGAAGGAATTGGGGAGATCGCGATGCAGTTCGGAGTGTTCACGGTCGGGGACGTCACCCCGGACCCGACCACCGGACGGGCGCCGACCGAGCACGAGCGGATCCAGGCGATGGTGGCCATCGCCAAGAAGGCCGAGGAGGTCGGCCTGGACGTGTTCGCCACCGGTGAGCACCACAACCCGCCGTTCGTGCCGTCCTCGCCGACGACGATGCTCGGCTACGTCGCCGCCCGGACCGAGCGGCTGATCCTGTCCACCTCAACGACGTTGATCACCACCAACGACCCGGTGAAGATCGCCGAGGACTTCGCGATGCTGCAGCACCTGGCCGGCGGGCGCGTGGACCTCATGCTGGGCCGCGGCAACCAGGGCCCGGTGTATCCGTGGTTCGGCCAGGACATCCGCCAGGGCCTCCCGCTGGCGATCGAGAACTACCACCTGCTGCACCGGCTGTGGCACGAGGACGTGGTCGACTGGCAGGGCACGTTCCGCACCCCGCTGCAGGGCTTCACCGCCACCCCGCGGCCGCTGGACGGGGTGCCGCCGTTCGTCTGGCACGGCTCGATCCGCAGCCCCGAGATCGCCGAGCAGGCCGCCTACTACGGCGACGGCTTCTTCCACAACCACATCTTCTGGCCGAAAGAACACACCCAACGCATGGTGCAGCTCTACCGGCAGCGCTACGAGCACCACGGCCACGGCCGCGCCGACCAGGCCGTCGTGGGCCTGGGCGGGCAGGTCTTCATGCGAGCCAACTCGCAGGACGCGGTGGAGGAGTTCCGCCCGTACTTCAACGACGCCCCGGTCTACGGCGGAGGACCCTCGCTGGAGCAGTTCATGGAAGAGACCCCGCTGACGGTCGGCAGCCCGCAGCAAGTCATCGACCGCACCCTGGGCTTTCGCGACTACGTCGGCGACTACCAGCGCCAGCTGTTCCTCATCGACCACGCCGGACTGCCGCTGAAGACCGTGCTGGAACAGCTCGACCTGCTCGGCGAGGAGGTCGTCCCGGTGCTGCGCAAGGAATTCGCCGACCGCACACCCGCCCACGTGCCCGAAGCGCCCACCCACGAATCCCTGGTCCAAGCACAGCACGCAGAAGGGAGCGCGGCATGACGCACGTCCTCGCGGTATCCGCGGGCCTGTCGCAGCCCTCCTCGACCCGGCTGCTCGCCGACCGACTGGTCACGGCCACGCGCGGCGAGCTGGGCGCAGAAGCCACCGCCGAGGTGGTCGAGCTGCGCGACTACGCCCACGACATCACCGATCACCTGCTCACCGGCTTCGCCAACCAGCGCTTGCGGCCCGTGCTGGAGCAGGTCGACGCCGCCGACGGGCTCATCCTGGTCAGCCCGACGTTCACCGCCTCCTACAGCGGTCTGTTCAAGTCCTTCATGGACATCGTCGAACCGGAGTCGGTGCAGGGCACACCGGTGCTGCTGGCCGCGACCGGCGGCACCGAGCGGCATTCGCTCGTCCTCGAGCACGCGCTGCGCCCGCTGCTGTCCTACCTGCGCGCACCGGCCGTGCCCACCGCCGTCTACGCCGCCAGCGCCGACTGGGGCAACGACACCGACCTCACCCGGCGCATCACCCGAGCGGCGGGCGAACTCGCCGCGGCCGTGCAGGCCCGGCCGGACCAGAAGAAGACCGACCCGTTCACCGATCCCGTACCGTTCGAACAACTCCTGCACGAGAACACGACGCGCTGAAGGAGCACCATGTCCGAGGAATCCCCCGAGGTCGCGGTCGCCCGCTCGGCCGACCGGGACCGCTACGAGATCACCGTCGACGGCCAGCGAGCGGGCCACACCGCCTACGTCGACCGGGGCGAGCAACGCATCTTCTACCACACCGAAATCGGCGCGGACTTCGGTGGACGCGGGCTGGGCAGCACCCTGATCGGCCGGGCGCTGGCCGATACCCGGACGGCCGGCCTGCGCCTCGTGCCGGTGTGCCCGTTCGTGCAGAAGTACCTGGAAAACCACCACGAGGTCGACGACGTCGTCGACAAGGTCACCCCGGAGGCGCTCGCCGCGGTGCGGGAACGGACCGGATGAGCCGATGTCGGACCGGATCTTCCTCGACGAGCAGACACCGGCGGTGTTCAAGGCGCTGGCCGCGACCGCAGCCGAGATCCGCGCTCGGGCGAACGAGCTCGACCTGGAGCACGCGCTGCTGGAACTGGTCAACATCCGCGCGTCGCAGATCAACGCGTGCGCGTACTGCCTGGACCTGCACACCCACCGCGCCCTCGACGCCGGTGAAACGACCCAGCGGCTGGCCGTGCTGCCGGGCTGGCGCGACACCGAGTTGTTCACCCCGCGCGAGCGGGCGGCCCTGGAGCTGACCGAAGCGGTGACCCTCGTCGCCCAGCAGCACCCCGACGACGCCGACTGCGCGCGAGCACGCACGGTGCTCACCGACGACGAGGTCTCGCTGGTGGCCTGGGCGGCCGTTGCCATCAACGCCTTCAACCGCGTCTCCATCCTCTCGCACCACCCGGTCCGCGCTCGGCACCGCGCCTCCGGGGAGCCGGACTCATGAGGTGGCGGCCGGTCGCGGCGCTGGGCACCATCATCGACAAAGCACAGCCCCACGACTCCTCGAGGAGAACGACATGGCCGGTGAAACGCCTGCCCGCAGCAACGACCACTTGTTGACCCCGGACAACGCCGCGCTCGTGCTGATCGACTACCAGCCCGAACAGGTCGGCACCGTCGGCTCCATCGGCCACGACGAGCTGATGCTCAACGTGACCGCTGTTGCTCGCGCGGCCAGCTCCTACCAGCTCCCGGTCGTGCTGAGCACCGTCGGCGTCGAACTCGGGGCCAACAGCGGCACCATCGCCGAACTCCGCGACGCGCTACCACCCACCGGGGAGATCGACCGGACCACGCTGAACTCCTGGGAAGATCCCGATTTCCGGGCCGCCGTGGAGGCGACGGGCCGCACGAAGATCATCATGACCGGTTTGTGGACCGAAGTCTGCGTCGCCTTCCCGGCCCTGGACATGCTGCGCGAGGGCTACGAAGTCTACCCCGTGGCCGACGCCATCGGCGGCATCAGCCGCGACGCCCACGACAACGCGATGCAGCGCGTGCTGCAGGCCGGGGCGCAACCGGTCACTGCGATCTCGCTGGTGGCCGAACTGCAACGCGACTGGGGCCGGGCCAACGCGGACAGCCTCCGCAGCATCCTGCGCTGGTACTTCCCCCGGCTGCAGGAGATTCGCGCCAACGGGTGACGCCGACGACGAGCGCGGTCACTCGCTCGTCCGCGTCGTCGGCGAACGGCTCGCCGACGACGCGGGACCGCGGTCAACCGGCCGGGTCCGTGCGGCTCCGGATCTGCAGTCCGGGGCGGCGCTGGTGGGCGGTCGCGTACGACATCCCGCGCGGACCTGCGGCGAGACTGCGCCGGGTGCCGCGGGGGAGCCACACCACCGCGCCGGTGGCCAGCGGAGCTCGCCCCGCATCGGTGCGCACGGTGCCCGCACCGGCCAGGACCACCACGAGCACGTCCCGCTGGTGCTCGACGTGCCAATCGACGTGCTCCCGCGGGGGGAGGTGCACCACGTTGGCGTCCAGCTGGCGATCGGAGCGCTGCAGCCGCCACAGCACACCGCCGCTGCCGCTGGTGCTGTCCGGCTGCACGACCTCGACGTCCCCGAGCGCGGTGAGGTGCGGCGCGTCGGGCTCGGGCTGCTCGCTGGTCATCGGGCGCACCCTAGCAGGGCGGGCCCGCGGGCCCAGTTCGGGTGCAGTTGAACGGGCGGTTGTCGGGGCTCGTCAGTACGGTCTGCCCCATGGCGTTGTCGAAGCTCGAGCGCGAGCAGTTCCTGGCCGAACCGCACATCGGTGCGCTGTCCGTCGTCGAACGGTCCGAGCGCGCCCCGCTGACGGTCCCGATCTGGTACCACTACGCCCCGGGCGGGCCGTTGTGGGTGTACACCGGCTCCGATTCCCGGAAGGCGCGGGCGATCTCCTCGGCAGGGCGTTTCAGCCTCATGGTGCAGCGGACCGAACCGACGGTGCGCTACGCGTCCGTGGAGGGCCCGGTGACCGGGACGGAACCGGGAAGCCGCGAGCGGTCCTGGGAGATGGCCGCGCGGTACCTCCCGCCGGACAAGGCCGCCGAATTCGTCGAGTACGAACGGGCCCACCTCGGTGAGCACGTCGTCATCTCCATGCGGCCGGAGCACTGGCTCTCCGGGGACTTGGGCGCTCTGTAGCGCTCCGTGGCCGTCACCGGCCGATGCTGTCGAGGGGAACCCGCGCGGTTTCCGGAATTTTCAGGATGGGGATGATCCCGATGACGCCGGCGAGGATCAGGTAGTAGGCGGGAATGTCGTTGTCCCCGGTCATCTGGATCAAGAACTCGACGAGCGCACCGCACGTCCCGCCGAACAGCGACACCGAGATGTTGTAGCCGATCGCGAACGCGCCGTAGCGCACCCGGGTGGGGAACATCGCGGGGAACGTGGAACCGATGACCGCGAGCATCAGAACCAGCAGGAAGGCCATGGTCAGGAAGCCGGCCAGCAGGAAGGCGATGTTGCCGGTCTGCATCGCTTGCAGCGAGGGGTAGCTCAGGAAGATGAAACCGAGGGCGGAGGTGATCAGCAGGGGTTTGCGCCCGATCCGGTCGGACAGCGCTCCCAGCGGCACGATGACCAGGATCTGGACGATCTCCACGAAGACGATGATCCCCCCGGCGGCGGTGTCGTCGAGGTCGAGGTGCTCCTGCAGGTAGGAGGGCATGGTCGTCAGCAGCATGTAGTCGGCGACGCTGAGCAGGAACACGATGCCGAACAAGTTCAGGATCATGCGCCAGTGCTGGACGAGCGTCTCCCGCAGCGGGGCCTTCTGCGGGTTGCCGTCGCGTTCGAGGAGCTTGTGGAATTCCGGGGTGTCCTCCAGCTTGGTCCGCAGGTACAGCCCGATGAGGCCGAGCGGCAGCGCCAGCAGGAACGGGAGGCGCCATCCCCAGGAGGCCATCGAGTCCGCGTCGAGGGAGAAGACCGTGGCGAGCACGACGGCGTTGCCGAGGACGTAGCCCGACAACGTGCCGAACTCCAGGAAGCTGCCGAAGAACCCGCGGCGCGCGGTGGGGGCGTACTCGGCGATGAAGGTCGCCGCTCCGCCGTACTCGCCGCCGGTCGAGAACCCTTGGACGATCCGCAGCGCGAGGACCATCAGCGATGCGCCGATCCCGAACGAGTAGGGCCCGGCGTAGGTGGGCAGGACACCGACGAGGAACGTGCAGCCCGACATCAGCAGGATGGTCGCCGCCAGCACGCGCTGGCGTCCCAGCTTGTCGCCGAGCGGGCCGAAAACGACGCCTCCCAGGGGGCGCACGATGAACCCGGCGGCGACCAGCGCGAGCGACTTGAGCACGCTGTTCTCGTCGCCGGGAAAGAACTGGGATCCGACGGCAACGGTGAGCGCCCCGGACGTGAAAACGCCGTAGTCGTACCATTCGACGGCATTTCCCATGGCCGAGGCCATAACCGCCCTGCGCACGGTCGATTGGTCGACTTCCGACCCTCTCTCGGTTTCCGCGGTGGTCATAGCGCTCTCCTCGAGCACGCGCACGCCGGGGGCGCACGTGCTGCAGCAGCTTTCAGGTGTATTGCGGATCACATGTCGTGGTGCTCTGGCCACACAGGCTGCGTCAGAATTCTCGCCGCTACAAGCAAAAGAACTTAATGTGCGGCCTCAGGTCGGCTGAATGATCGTTCCGGCGTCGTTCCGCGGAATCCCGCACTTCCGCGGAACGACCCCGCCGGAAAGGAACCGGACAGAAAGGAACCGGACAGAAAGGAACCGGATTCGGTGGATCGCGGATCCGGGCGCACCCGCGCCGAGCGATCCGCACGTTCCCCTCGTGCGGCGTGGGGCCGGCTGCGGGGGCGCGGGATTCCGCGGGTTACAGCCCCACGGCGACGTACTTGGTCTCCAGGAACTCGTCGATGCCGACCTTGCCGCCTTCGCGGCCGAGGCCGGAGTGCTTGATCCCGCCGAAGGGGGCGGCCGGATTGGACACGACGCCCTGGTTGAGGCCGACCATGCCGCTGTCCAGCGCCTCGGAGATCCGCAGCGCCCGCTGGAGGTCGGTGGTGTAGACGTAGCTGAGCAGGCCGTACTCGGTGTCGTCGGCCGCGGCGAGCGCCTCGCCTTCGGTGGTGAAGGTGGTGATCGGGGCGACGGGGCCGAAGATCTCCTCGTGGTGCATCCGCGCGGCGGCGGGCACGTCGGTGAGCACCGTCGGCGGGTAGAAGTAGCCCCGCCCTTCGCAGCGGTTGCCGCCGGTGCTCACCCGCGCGCCGCGCCGGACCGCATCGTCGACCAGTTCGGCGACCTTGTCGAGTTGCGCGGTGTCGACCAGCGGGCCGACCTGGGAGTCCTCGGAGACGCCGCGTTCGACGTGCAGCGCGCCCATCCGTTCGGCCAATCGGTCGGAGAACTCCTCGGCGACGGCGGTGTGCACGTAGAACCGGTTGGCCGCGGTGCATGCCTGGCCGATGTTGCGCATCTTCGCCTGCAGGGCTCCGTCGACGGCGGCGTCGAGGTCGGCGTCGTCGAAGACGAGGAACGGGGCGTTGCCGCCCAGCTCCAGCGACACGTTGAGCACCTGCTCGGCGGACTGCTCGATGAGGGTGCGGCCCACCGCCGTGGAACCGGTGAACGACAGCTTGCGCGCCCGGCCGTCACGGATGAGGGGTTCGGTGAGCTCTCCGGCGTGGCGGGTGGGCACGAGGTTGAGCACGCCGTCGGGCAGGCCGGCCTCGCCGAGGATCTCGGCCAGCGCGAGCATGGACAGCGGGGTCTGGTGGGCCGGTTTGACCACCATGGTGCAGCCGGCCGCCACGGCCGGACCGATCTTGCGGGTACCCATCGCGGCGGGGAAGTTCCACGGTGTGATCAACAGGGCCGGGCCGACCGGCTGGTGCATCACCAGGAAGCGGCTCGTGCCGTGGGGGGCCACCGCGTAGTCGCCGGAAATGCGCACGGCCTCCTCGGCGAACCAGCGGAAGAACTCCGCGGCGTAGGTGATCTCCCCGCGCGATTCGGCCAGCGGCTTGCCCATCTCCAACGTCATCAACAGCGCGAGGTCCTCACGACGCTGCATCATCAGCTCGTAGGCGCGACGCAGGATCTCACCGCGTTCCCGCGGCGGGTGAGCCGACCAGCTCTGCTGCGCCTCGGCCGCGGCGGCCAACGCCGCCACCCCGTCAGCAGGGGAGGCATCAGCGACGGAACAGAGCACCGACGCCGTCGACGGGTCCTCGACCTCGTAGGTCCGCTCGCCGGTGGCCGCGCGCCACGAACCGCCGATGAGCAGCTGCTTGGGCACGGCATCCACAACAGACCGTTCCTCGTCGGTGCGTTCGCAGGCGGACGGGGACGGCGCGGACGGGGCCGCGAGTGCGTCGGGTGGAGTCATGGTGGGAAACCTCCGTTGTGCGTGCTGCAGCGGGAGCTGTTCGCTCTGCTTCTCCGCTCGCGGACGGGGCGTGCTGGACGGGGAGGGGCACGCCGACGGGGCGTCATCGTTCCATCTCAGCGGAGATTGTCAACAATCCTACGTCAGGAGGCGGGGCAGGATCCGCTGTGGCGGCGGGAACGCTGCGGTGGTGGGCGCGGACTTCGCGGCGGAACTGGCAGGCCGCGTCGAAATCGGCGCAGCTCAGCTGAACTGCTGCTTCAGCATTGGTTAGCGCAGCTGAACTACCCCTCCGGGTGGGTCGGCCGCGCGGTGTCGAGACTCAGCTGCGTCGCGGCTTCGCGCAACGCGCTGATGAGCACGGCCAGGCTCGGCACGCCGCTGGTGCCGGCCCGCACCGCCACCGACACCTTGCGGGACAGCAGCGGCTCGGTGACCGACAGCAGCCGCACTGCGGAGGACAGGCGCTCGGTGGCCAGCTGCGGCACGAGGCTGACGCCGAGTCCGGCGCTGACCAGCGAGAGCACCACCGTGTAGTCGTCGCTGGTGTGCTCCAGCTCGGGGGCGAACCCGACGAGTCCGCAGGCGCGTTCCAGGGTCGCCCGCAGGGCGGTGTCGCTGCGGGGCGCGATCCAGTGCTCGTCGCGGAGCGCCTCGAGCCGCAGTTGACCGGGCGGGATGTCGAACGCGGGCGGAACGGTGGCCAGCAGCGATTCGGTGAGCAGCGGCGTGAGCTCGACGCCGGGATCATCGATGGCGGGCAGGAGGTTGTACTCGTAGGTCAGCAGCACGTCGATGCTGCCTGCCTTGAGGGCGTCGATGCCGTCCGGGGTCTCCCACTCCTCCAGCACGACCCTGAGGTCGGGGTGGTCCCGGTGGCAGGAGGTCAGGGCGGGCGGGACGAGCGCGCTGGCCGCGGTGGCGAAGGCCCCGAGCCGCACGCTGCCGGCCACGCTGCCCGACAGCGCGGCCACGCTGGCCCGGGCGGCTTCCAGCTCGGCCAGCACCCGCTCGGTGTGGGAGACCAGCACCTGCGCGGCCTCGGTGAGCAGCACCCGTCGCCCGTCCCGGAGCAGCAGCGGAGCGCCGACCTCCCGCTGCAGCTGCGACAACTGCTGCGAGACCGCGGACGGCGTCAGCGAGCAAGCCTCCGCGACGGCGGCGATGGTGCCGCGGGAGGCGAGCTCCCGGAGCAGCCGAAGGCGGCGCACATCCAGCATGCAGCTAGGCTAATGGAGCTCGTCAAAAATATTTGATTGTTCTAACGGTAGTGCTGCTCCAGCCTGGGCGGCGTGAGAGTCGATTCGCTTGCTGACGGTGCCGCTGAGCACAGGCAGCGCCTCGTCGCGCTGCGCGAGCGCATGCGGTCCGAGGACATCAACGCCGCCGCCCTGACCAGCCCGGAGAACATCTACTACCTGACCGGCCTGGACCACCTCGGCTACTTCGCCTTCACCCTGCTCGTGGTGCCCGCGGAGGAGCAGCCGGTCCTGGTGACCCGGGCGATGGAGCGGCCGACGATCCGCGCGCAGGTGCCGTGGTGCCGGCACGTGACCTTCCAGGACGGTGACACGCCGGCCGGCGCGGTGGTGGCGGCGCTCGGGGAACTCCTCGGCGACGGCGGCACCGTCGCCCTGGACGAGGACTCGATGTTCTTCCCCCCGGCGATCGCCGCCGCGATCCGGGACGGGCTTTCCGGGGTGCGGTGGCGCTCCGGCACGGATCTGCTCACCGCGCAGCGCGCGGTGAAATCCCCCGCCGAGCTCGAGTGCGTGCGCCGCGCGGCCTCGCTGTCCGACGCCGCGATGCAGGCCGGCCTCGACGCCGCCGAGGCCGGCGCCTCCGAACGCACGGTCGCGGCGGACGTCTACCGCACCATGATCGACGCGGGCGGGGACCCTCCTGGCTTCCCCCCGCTGATCCGCCCGACCTCCCTGCTCCACCAGGAACACGTCTCGTGGGGGGACCGCACCCTGCAACCGGGCCAGGGGCTGTTCCTGGAACTGGGGGCGAGCGTGCACCGGTACCACGCCCCGATGAGCCGGACCACCTACATCGGACACCCGTTTGAGGGGGCCGCGGAAGCGGCCGCGACCGCGCACGCGGGCCTCGAAGCGGCCCAGCAGGCGCTGCGTCCCGGCGCCCGCACCGGCGACGTCTACCGCGCGTGGCAGCACGCGGTCTCCGACGAGGCGGGCCCGCTGCGCCACCACTGCGGATACCTCATCGGCATCGGCTTCCCGCCCAGCTGGACGGGCGGCGGGGAAGTGCTGGGCATCCGCGCCGGCGGCCGGACCGAGATCACCTCGGGGATGACCTTCCACCTCATGTCCTGGATCACGCAGCCGGTCGGGCACGTGCTCTCCGACACCGCGCTCGTCACGGCCACGGGCAGCGAACTGCTCACCACCCTGCCGCGCACGCTCGCAGCACCGTCCTGACCCCGCGGCGTCCGCGCCCACCCTGAAAACCCCACGCCGCCCTGCACGCACCCGCCAACCATCCGTCACACCACGCGGGAGGAACCCACCGTGCGCATCACCGGACTCAAGACCACCCCCGTCGCCGTCCCCTACCGCACCGAGGAGGTCTGGGCGTTCGGCAAGCGCTCCGGCCACATCAGCGTGCTGCTGGAGGTGGAAACCGACGAAGGGCTGATCGGGCTCGGCGAAGCCGCCGCCTACCCCAGCGCCGACATCGTGCTCGCCGTCTTCCGCAGCATCGAACCCCTCGTCGTGGGCGAGGACCCCCTCGCCATCGAGCGGCTCATCCACCGCATCGACCTCATCGGCACCTGGCACCACGTCAAGGCCAGCAGCCCCGCGATCGCCGCCGTGGAGATGGCCTGCTGGGACATCCTCGGCAAGGTCTGCCAGCAGCCCCTGGTCACCCTGCTCGGCGGTCGGTTCCGCGACACCGTCGAGTACTTCTACTACGTCGCGCGCACCCGCCCCGACGAGGTCGCCGAGGAAGGCCGCCGCGCCCAGGCCGGCGGATTCGGCACCTGCTACCTCAAGGCGGTCCACGACGACCCGCGCACCGACGTCGAGCGGGTCACCGCCCTGCGGGAGGGTGTCGGCCCGGGGATGCAGATCCGGGTGGACGCCAACGAGGCCTGGTCACCGGGAACCGCGGTCCGCACCATCCGGGCCATGGAGGAAGCCGAGCTCGAACTCATCGAACAACCGGTCTCCGGCCGCAACCTCGCGGAGATGGCCTACGTGCGCCACCGCACCAACACCCCGTTGCTGGCCAACGAGGCCTGCTGGACCCGCCACGACCAACTGGCGGTGATCCGCGCCGGCGCCGCCGACGTGCTCTCCGCGGACAACCAGGCCGACGGCGGGCTGCTCAACCTCAAGCGCTCAGCCGGCATCTGCGAGGCCGCAGGCCTGCCGGTGGTCAAGCACAGCCTCGGCGAACTCGGGGTCGCCCTCGCAGCCGCCACCCACGTGGTGGCCGCCACCCCCAACTTCCGCCACGCCAACCAGGCCTACGGCGCGCTGCTGTCCGACGACGTCACCACGGCATTCGGCGGCCCGGACAGCAACTACCGCGACGGCTGCCTCGCGGTTCCCGCAGCACCCGGCCTCGGCGTCGAGCTGGACACCGACAAGGTCGCCGGCTACGCCGAGCTGTACCAGGAGAAGAGCCAGGACTTCTCCTTCAGCGACGGGGAGCACACCGCGGCTCCGGCACTTCCCAAAGCCTGAGCCCACCACCCGCCCGCCCCGCCGCACCGGCCGCCGCCCGCTACCGGCGCGGCGGGGCACCGGCACGCACACCACCAACGAGGGGACGGCAGCACCATGAGCACTGCAGCGAACCCGGGAGCGCCGGGCACGGCGGCGCGGGACCGCGCGCTCGCAACCGCTCTGCGCGCCGACGTCAGCGGCGACGTCCTGTTCGACGCGGGATCGCAGGCGCTGTACGCCACCGACGCCTCGAACTACCGCCAGGTGCCGGTCGGCGTGGTGCGCCCCCGCAGCGAAGACGACGTGCTCGCCACCGTCGCCCACGCCCGCCACCACGAGGTGCCGATCACCAGCCGCGGCGCGGGCACGAGCATCGCCGGCAACGCCTGCGGACCCGGGCTGGTCCTGGACTGCGCCCGCTACCTCGACCGGATCCTCGACGTCGACCCGAGCCGGCGCCGCGCGCGGGTCCAGCCGGGCGTGGTGCTGGACTCGTTGCGGACGGCCGCCGGAAGCCACGGCCTCACCTTCGGCCCGGACCCCTCCACGCACAGCCGGTGCACCCTCGGCGGGATGATCGGCAACAACTCCTGCGGCACGCACTCGGTGGCCTGGGGCAAGACCGTCGACAACGTGCACGCCCTGCGCGTGCTGCTCTCCGACGGCACCCGGCTGGAGCTCGGCCCCGCCGACCCCGCCGAGCTCGACCGGCTGTGCGCGCGGCAGGACCGCACCGGCGCGCTGCACCGCGACCTGCGCGCGCTGAGCACCGCGACCGCCGACGACGTGCGCCGGGAGTACCCCGACCTGCCCCGCCGCGTCTCCGGCTACAACCTCGACCAGCTCCTGCCGGAGAACGGGTTCCACGTGGCTCGGGCGCTGGTGGGCAGCGAGGGCAGCTGCGCGATCGTGCTCGACGCCGACGTGCGGCTCGTCGACGCGCCCCGCGCCCGGGCGGTGGTCGTCCTCGGCTTCGACGACACCTACGCCGCCGCCGACGAGGTGCCCCGCCTGACCGGGCAGGGCGCACTGGCCGTCGAAGGCATCAGCACCGACCTCGTCGACGTCGTCCGCGACCGCAACCCCCGGTCACCCGCCCTGCGGCTGCTGCCGGGCGGACGCAGCTGGCTGCTGGTGGAAACCGGTGGCAGCGAGGTGGGCGAGGCCCGCGCCGCCGCGGAGCGCATCGCCCGCGCCCTCGACGGCCGCGCCGAGGTCGCCGTGCACACGGACCCGGCGAAGATGGCAGCGCTGTGGAAGATCCGCGAGGAGGGCTCGGGCTACTCCACGCGGATGGCTGACGGCTCCGAGCGGTGGTCCGGCTGGGAGGACGCCGCCGTTCCCCCCGAACGGCTCGGCACCTACCTGCGCCAGTTCGACGAGCTGCTGCAGCGCTTCGGCCGCCGCGGCGTCACCTACGGGCACTACGGCGACGGGTGCATCCACGTCCGCATCGACTTCGACCTGCTGTCGCAGGCCGGCGCCGGCGACTACCGGGCGTTCCTGGAGGCCGCCGCCGACCTCACCGTCGCCCACGGCGGCTCGCTGTCCGGGGAGCACGGCGACGGCCAGGCCCGTTCGGAACTGCTGCAGCGGATGTACTCGCCGCGGCTGATCACGGCGTTCGAGACGTTCAAGGACGCCTTCGACCCCGACGGGCTGTTCAACCCCGGACAGATCGCCCGACCCCGGCCCGTGGACGCCGACCTGCGCCCGCTCGTGGCACCGGCCCGCCTGCCCACCCGCACCGAACTGGCGCTGCACGCCGACGACGGCGACCTCGCCTCGGCCACGCGCCGCTGCGTCGGCGTCGGCAAGTGCCTGAACTCCTCCGGCGGTGTGATGTGCCCGAGCTACCGGGCCACCGGTGCCGAGCAGCACTCCACGCGCGGGCGGGCGCACCTGCTCTACGAGATGCTCGCCGGCGACGTGATCACCGGCGGCTGGCGTTCGCCGGAAGTCCGCGAGGCGCTGGACCTGTGCCTGTCCTGCAAGGGCTGCAAGACCGACTGTCCGGTGGGTGTGGACATGGCCACCTACAAGGCCGAGTTCCTGCACCACCACTACCGGCGTCGCCTGCGCCCGGCTTCGCACTACTCGATGGGATTCCTGCCCGCGTGGCTGGCCCTGGGCCAGCACGCCCCCGGGCTGGTCAACCGGGTGATGGCCGGTCCCGCCGCCGGAGCGCTCAAACGCCTCGGGGGGATCGCCCCCGAACGCGACCTGCCACGGCTGGCCCACCGGACGCTGCGCGCCTGGTGGGCGCGGCGCGGCAGGCCCCGGAGCCGCGGCGATCACCCGGTGCTGCTGTTCCCGGACACCTTCACCAACCACTTCGACCCGCACGTCGGCCGGGACGCGATCGCCGCGCTCCAACGGCTGGGCTTCGCCGTGCACCTGCCCCGCGAGCAGGTCTGCTGCGGGTTGACGTGGGCCTCCACCGGCCAGCTCGGCATCGCGCGGGCCGCGGTGCGCCGCACCGCCCGGGCGCTGCGGCCCGCCGTGCGAGGGGGCGCGCCGGTGGTCGGCCTGGAGCCGAGCTGCACCGCGTTCCTGCGCAACGACGCGCTCGAACTCGCCCCGCACGACGAGGACGTCCAGGCCCTCGCGGGGGCGACCCGCTCGTTCGCCGAGCAGGTCGCCCCCACCCGCGAGCGCTGGCAGGTCGAGACCGGGGGCGAACGGGCACTGGTGCAGATGCACTGCCACCAGTACGCCGAACTCGGCTTCGACGCCGACCGGTCCGCGCTGGAGGCGACGGGGATCCGGGCGGAGGTCCTCGATTCCGGTTGCTGCGGCCTCGCCGGCAACTTCGGGTTCGAACGCGGCCACTACGACGTCTCCGTGGCCTGCGCCGAGCAGGCCCTGCTGCCGGCCGTGCGCGCGGCCGAACCGGGCACGCGCGTCATCGCCGACGGCTTCAGCTGCCGCACCCAGCTTCGCCAGAGCGCCGGCGTCGAACCGGACCACCTGGCCAGCCTCGTCGCCCGCGCCGTCGAGGAGTTGTAACCTACCGGGCACGTCGCCGAATGCGGAGCTGAGGGATCAGGCGGCCCGCACGGAGGTCCACCAACCGGACACCCACCCCGCCGTCAAGCCCTACAAGGAGGCGCTGGTCCGGGACGGCATCCCCGCCACCTCCTTCGCCGTGGACGACGTCCCCGCGGAGTTCGAGCGCCTGCGCGGCCTCGGCGTGCGGTTCACCCAGCAACCGGTCGCCATGGGACCGGTCACCACCGCGGTTCTGGACGACACCTGCGGCAACCTGATCCAGATCGCCCAGCACCACTAGGCCCGGAACACGCTCCGTTCCGGGCCGGAGGACGACCACCCCTGCGGTGGGGCGTTCCGCATGGGGGAGGAATCATGAGAAGACTTTCCGCGTACGGAGAACGAACAAGCGATCCCCTCCCGCGCTCCGCGCGCCGACGAGACGGCCACGGCCATTGAGTCGGTCGTACACCGTGCCTACACCGCCGAGCCTTAGAGAGTCCGCGGATTGGCCGGGGTCGTGGGGCCGGTAGCGGAACCTCCGGCGGCACCTCGCTCCGGGATCCCCGACATCGAGTAGCCACCTACACAACGTCGGGGCTGTCCTCGCGAGGCGGCGCCGGAGAACCCGCGGCGGGACGCTCTGCGTACGTGGCGATGAAGCGGCTGCGCCGCTTGCCTGACGGGCCGGTGCGGTCGAGCACATGGCCGCCAATCCGCGCAGCCCCTTAGGCGAGGCACTCGCCAGGGTGCAGACCCGGACTCCGGTCGGAGGCTGCCGCCGGGAGTGGTCGTAGCAGCGGACGGCGCGGGTTGCGGCGCCCCGCTCAGTCCTGCACGTCCCGGAGGTCGGCCCAGCGTCCAGGGCCCTTGATCTCGTCCGAGTCGAGCGCACGACGTCGCGCCCCGACCACGGGGTGATGTCCCGTACCGCGGTGCCGCGCCGGCTTGGGGAGCCGGGGCGCGTGCTCGTAGGCTCCCCGGCGTGGACGTGACGGTGACTCCGCTTCCGGGGCTTGGCACGCAGCAGGACTTCATCACCCGGTCCGGGCGCAGGGTCGGGGTGATCACCTATCGGGACGGTCGGCTGGAGCTGATCGTCTCCGACGGGCAGGACCGGGACGCGGTGGCCGCGTCCGTCGAGCTGACCACCGAGGAGACCAGCGCGCTGGCCAACCTCCTGGGCGCTCCCCAGCTGGTCGCCCAGCTCACCGAGCAGCAGCGCGAAGTCACGGGGGTCACCACCTGGCAGCTGCCCGTCGTCGCCGGATCCCCGTACGTCGACCGCCCCCTCGGCGCCACCGAGATGCGCACCCGCACGTCCGTGTCGATCGTGGCGGTGGTCCGCGACGGCGACGTGCACCCCTCGCCGCGGCCGGACTTCCACTTCGCCGCCGGCGACCTCGTCGTGGCCGTGGGCACCGTCGAAGGGCTGCGGGACGCCAACGGCATCCTGGAACGCGGCTGAGCGCTGAGCACCCGCCTGCCCGCCCGCAGCGGGCGTGCCGCGCGACAACTCCATAGGCAGGACCATGCGAGAGGAAACACGGTGCACGACACGGCGATCTCCCTGATCGAGTTGGGAGCGGTGTTCTTCGGCCTCGGCCTGCTGGGCAGACTCGCCTGGAAGATCGGGATCTCCCCGATCCCGCTGTACCTGCTGGGCGGGCTGGCCTTCGGCTCCGGCGGGCTCCTCCCGCTGCACGGCATCGCACCGTTCACCCACCTGGCCTCCGAGATCGGCGTGGTGCTGCTGCTGTTCCTGCTGGGCCTGGAGTACTCCGCGAGCGAACTGGTCACCGGGCTGCGCCGGTCCTGGCTGGCCGGTCTGACCGACATCGCGCTGAACGCGGCGCCGGGCGCGCTCGTGGCCTGGCTGCTGGGCTGGGGGCCGATCGGGGCGCTGACCATGGCCGGGGTCACCTACATCTCCTCCTCCGGGATCGTCGCCAAGGTGCTCGGTGACCTGGGCCGGCTGGGGAACCGGGAAACCCCGGTGGTGCTGTCGGTGCTGGTGTTCGAGGACCTGGCGATGGCGATCTACCTGCCGATCCTGACCGCCCTGCTGGCCGGGGTCGGCTTCCTCGGCGGGCTCACCGCGGTGGGGGTGTCGATGGTGGTGATCACCCTGGTGCTGGTGGTCGCGCTGCGCTTCGGCAAGTACGTCTCGGCGTTGGTGCACAGCCCCGATTCGGAGGTGTTCCTGCTGCGGCTCCTGGGCGCGGCGCTGCTGGTCGCCGGGGTCGCCTCGGAGCTGCAGGTCTCGGCCGCGGTCGGGGCGTTCCTGCTGGGGATCGCGATCTCCGGTTCCACCGCGGCCAACGCCACCCGCATGCTGGAGCCGCTGCGCGACCTGTTCGCGGCGGTGTTCTTCGTGGTCTTCGGACTCAACACCGACCCGGCGGAGATCCCGCCCGTGCTGGCGGTCGCGCTGCTGCTCGCGCTGGCCACGACCGCGACGAAGGTCCTCACCGGGTGGCTGGCCGCCCGCCTGCAGGGTCTGGGCCGGATGGGGCGCCTGCGGGCCGGGGCGGCGCTGGTCGCCCGCGGGGAGTTCTCTATCGTCATCGCCGGACTGGCGGTGTCCTCCGGCGCGGTGTCCGGGCAGCTGGCCGCCCTGGCCACCGCCTACGTCCTGCTCATGGCGATCCTCGGGCCGGTGGCAGCCCGCTTCGTGGAACCGCTGGCGCGCCGCCTCCTCCCGCACCGATCGACTTCTGCCACGGGGACGCAGCCGCGCGTGGCGAGCACGACCTCCTCCGCACCCGGTCCGGTGGACGGATCAGGGCAGTAGCGGTGCCTCCTCGCGGATTCACGTTCCGGGGCGGGGCAGTAGACGGCGGCTCGGGGCCGAGCGCCCCGGGTGGGCGCGCTCAGCTGCCGGGCAGTGCGGTGAGATCCGCCGGCACCACGTCAACGGGCACAGCGACGCAACCGGGCGTGACCCCGTCGCCGGGAGTTCTCCGCCGGTACCGGATCAGTAGCAGACGGTGTACCAGTGCGCCGCCTCGCCGGGAACCGGTTCCAACCGCACGTTCGTTCCCCCCGGGCGGTCGAACATGCGCACGCCATCGCCGAGCAGCACCGGAACGAGGAACACCAGGACCTCATCGAGCAGTTCCCGCTCGATGCACTGCGCGGCGACGTTCGCCCCGAGGACGGTGACGTACTGATTGCCCGCAGCTTCCCCCGCCCGGGTGATCGCGCTGCGCAGGTCGGTCAGGAACGTGACACCCGCGGGCGGTTCGACCGGTGGTCGATGGGTCAGCACGAACACCGGGCCGTGGTAGCGACCGCCGAACGCGCCTTCGCTGTCGGTGCCGCGGTTCGGGTCGTCACCGCCGAACGTGGTGTTCCCGGCGAGGATCGCGCCCACGTTGGCGAGCAAGCGCTCCGCCGTTGGGTTTTCACCTGCGAGGTGCTCGGTGAGCCAGGACATGTCGCCGCCGGGGCCGGCGATGTAGCCGTCGAGGGACATGCTCACCGAGTACAGCAGCTTGGCCATGGCCTCGCCTCCGTGGATCCTCTCCTGGCCGCCGACACCGAACGACCAGCTGATCGGCTCATGCGTGTTCGGCGCGTCGAGCGCGCAGTTGCACCGCGGTAGCAGCGCCTCGGCCGGGCGGGTCCCACCTCCAGGTGCGGATGTCGTCGAACCCCGCTCGTTCCACGTGCGCGGCCAACCCGCCGGGCAGCCACCTGCGGTGCGCGGAGAGCAGGAGGCGCGCGCCCGGGGTCAGGATGCGGTGCAGCTCGGCCAGCGCGGCGTCCCAGTCCGGCCAGAGCTGGACGGTGTTCACTGCGAGCACCACGTCCACCGACCCGCTGGGCTGGCCGGTGCTGTCGGCGGTGCCCCGCCGGAGTCGGACCCTGCCCCGGTCGATCAGCCCAGCGCAGCGTCGCGCGCAACTGGCCAGCATCACCCCGGACGGGTCGATCCCGATGACGTGTCCCGACCACTGCGCTGCGGCCTGCACACCGAGGCCGGGCCCGGGCCCGAGCACGACCACCACCTCCTCGGGGCGAAGGTCCGCGAGCTCGACCACGTGCCGTTCGGTGGCGGCGTTCCCCCGCGCCATCACCCATCCGCCGACGCGGCCCAGCAGCCCGCTCGGACGTCCGAAGCTGCGGCGCAGCAGGCGAGCGCCCACGCCCTCGTGTCGCTCGTCCCACGTCATGGCGCGCTCTTTCCGGTGGTCTCGGGGCGGGGCGTGCCCGGGGTCGAGGCGGGTCGGGCCGGAGCACGCCCCGCCTCCGGCACGTCCGCGAGCCTCCAGTGTGCGACTCGCCGCACCGGCCGGCACACCGGCAGCGCGCCCCCTCGCGCAGCGGTACCGGATCACGCCGGCGCCCGACCGCTGCGCTGCAGGCGCAGCACGGTGCCGGCGTCGCTGGCCGACACGTACAGCGCACCGTCCCCGCCGACCGCGACCCCGGCGAACGGGGCCGGCACCCCGGGCAGGCCGTGGTTGAACAGCGCCGGTTGGGCCCGCGACGTCCCTGCGGGCGGCCCGACGCCGAGCTCCTCGGCCTCGACGGTGCTCGCACCGCTGCCCAGGTCGATCGCCAGCAGCCGACGCCGTCCCACCTCCACGACGAACAGCTCACCGCCGTGCACGGCGATGCCCTGCGGGCGATCCAGCCCCTCGGCCAGCGGGACGAGCGCGCCGTCGTCGACGCGCGCCACCGCGCCGCGCCGCTCGTCGCAGACGTGGCAGCGATCCTCCGCGTCGACGGCGACGTCCACCGGCGCGTCCAGCCCGCCGACGAGCACGTCGAGCACGTCGTCCTCGTCGATGGTCACGACGCGCCCCGCGCCGGCCTCGGCGACGACGAGCGCGCCGTCGGACCGCGCGGCCAGGCCCATGGGCTGGTCGAGCTCCGCAGCGCGCCTGGTCAGCTCCCGCCGGTCCGGCTCGTAACTGCTGACCGCGCCGTACTGCGAGGTGAGGTGCACCCGGCCGCGGTCGTCGGCGACGACCCCGTGGCTGAGCACGAGCAGTTCCCGCGTCCGCGCCGCTGCGCCCTCGACCTCGGCCAACCGGTAGTTGTCCCCGGCGAACACCGCCCCGGAGGAGTCGACGGCCACCCCGTACGGGCCGCAGAAACCGGTCGGCACGATCCGGCGCGCGCGCCCGTCGGGTGCCAGTTCGGCGATGCCGCCCTCGGCGAAGCTGGAGACGAACATGCGGTTGTCCGCGTCGAACGCGGCGTTGTCCATGCCGGACAGCTCGGTGGCGCCGACCGTGCGGGCACCGGAGCCGAACAGGTCGATCCGGGTGACGATGCCCTCCTGCCCGCGGGAGAGCACGGTCAGCACCCCGCTGCGGTCGAACCGCACGGCCACGGGCGCGTGCACGCCCTCGGCGACCAGTTCCGCCCCGCCGCCGTCCGGTGCCACGCGGTGGACCTCGCCGGTGAGCATGTGCGGGTAGTACACGTAGCCGTCGGGTCCGAACTGCATCGCGTTGCCCATCGCGAGCCCCTCGGCGAGCACCACCGGATCCCCTCCGCCGGGGAACAGCTCCAGCACCCGGCCGCCCATCCGCATCTCGTTGACGAACAACCGGTCGCCGAGGCAGGTGATGCCGTTGGGCACCGGCACCTCGGCGACGAGCGCGAACTCGCCGTCGGGGCTGCGCCGCCACACCCGGCCCGGTGTGAGGTCGGCGATGTACATGGAGCCGTCGGTGCCGAACGCGAGGTCGTCGGGCGACTGCACGGGCCCGTCGACGACGACCTCGACCTCGCCCGAGGGGAGGTCGACGGCGCTGATCCGCCCGGCGAGGTACTCGGCGACGTGCAGCCGGCCGTCCGGTCCGAACGCGACACCGTTGGACCCCTGCAGCGGGCTGGTTCCGGTCAGGCGCGCGGCCCGCCACCGCTCGTCGCGCGGGTGCGCGCTGCCGCGGGTCGGGTCAACGCGCATCGCCGAGCACCTCGTTGATCCCGTCGCCGGAGCGCCACTCCCGCAGCAGCTGGTGGAACGCCGCGGGACCGCGGCCGTAGATCTGCCGGGTGCGCGGATCGCCCTCGTTGTTGTAGTAGCCCGGTGTGCACTCGGCGTCGAACCACTCCTGCTGCGGCGCCGTCCGCCGGATCGTCTCCACCCAGGCGGTTTCCGCCTCGACGGTCGGTTCGACGCACTTCACCCCGCGGCGGCGGGCTTCGGCGATGACGGCGGCGACGTGCACGGCCTGCTCGTCGAGCACGTGCGTGAAGTTCACCGACGGGGCGTTCTGCAGCGGACCGAGGTGGAACAGGTTCGGGAACCCGTTGCTGCAGAAGCCGTGCAGCGTGCGCGTCCCGGTGGCGCGCCACGACTCGAGCAGGCTGACGCCGTCCCTGCCGCGCACCGGCAGTCGCCCGGTCAGCACGTCCGACCGCCCCACTTCGAAACCGGTCGCGAAGATGACGCAGTCCACCTCGCAGGTCTGCTCGCCGACCACGAGGGCGTTGCTGGTGATCCGCTCGACTCCGCCGCGGTCCGCGGTGTCGACCAGCGTGACGTTGGGCCGGTTGAACGCCTGCAGGTACTCGTCGCTGAAGGTTGGGCGTTTGCAGCCGTAGCGGTACCAGGGTTTGAGCAGCTCGGCCGTCGCCGGGTCGTCGACGACGTCGTCGACGCGGGCGCGCAGCCGGTTCATCTTCTCGAAGTCGAGGAGCTCCTCGGTGCGCTCCCACTCGTCGCGGTCGCGGTGCGCGCGGGCGTCGGTCGGGGTGATCTTGCCGAGCAGGTGGCCGCTCGCGGTCCACGCGTCGTCCACGAGGTCCTCGTCCACCTCGTGGCCGGTGACCAGCGCCTGGAAGTTCTCCCGGCGCCGGGCGTGCCAACCGGGCCGTACCGACTCGGCCCACTCCGGGTCGGTGCGGCGGTTGGCGCGCACGTCCACCGCCGAGGGCGTGCGCTGGAACACGTACAGGTGCTGGCAGTCGCGTGCCAGGTGCGGCACCGCCTGGATCGCCGTGGCGCCGGTGCCGATGATCGCGACGCGCTTGTCGGCCAGCCCCGCGAGGCCGCCGTTCGCGTCGCCGCCGGTGTAGTCGTAGTCCCAGCGGCTCGTGTGGAACATGTGCCCCGCGAACTCCTCGATGCCCGGGATGCCCGGCAGTTTCGGGTGGTCGAGCGTTCCGTTCGAGACCACCACGTAGTGCGCGCGCATTTCGTCGTCGCGGTCGGTGCGCACGACCCACTCGGAGTCGTCCCAGCGCAGCTCGGTGACACCGGTGTGGAAGCACGCCTCGCGGTAGAGGTCGAACGTGCGGCCGATCGCCATGGCGTGCTGGCGGATCTCCTCGCCGGGGGAGTACTTCCACTCGGGGATGTGGCCGACCTCTTCCAGCAGCGGCAGGTAGACGTAGGACTCGATGTCGCAGTGGATGCCGGGGTAGCGGTTCCAGTACCACGTGCCGCCGAAGTCACCGCCCTTCTCGACCACGCGGATCCGCTCCAGCCCCTGCTGCCGCAGGCGCGCGCCCGCGAGCAGTCCGCCGAAGCCCCCGCCGATGACCACCGCGTCCACGCGGTCGACCAGGGGATCCCGAGCTTGGGGCTGCGCGTGCGGGTCCTCGGCGTAGTCGCTGAACTCGCCGGCCGCGCGGCGGTACTGCGCACTGCCGTCGGGGCGGACGCGGCGCGCGCGCTCGGCCCGGTAGCGGGCGCGGAGCTCCTCGGGGTCGAAGTCGAGCTCCTCGGGGGTTCGCGGGGACCGCGATGGCACCATGCCGACCTTCCTCCCACCATCTAAATCAGTCAACTGACTTACAACGGTAGCAGCCCCGCAGCGCCGCCGCCGAGACCGCGCGTGCGGCTTCCGTGCATCTGCAACACCGCAGGTCCAGGCCACACCCCGCTGAGCGCCGCGTCCGCGGGTGCACGCAAGGGGGTCCGCAACTGAAATTCCGCGGCCCGGATGATCGCTGCCGATGCAGGCTGGTGGCGTGGCACGCGTGCTGGAGGAGATCGTGTTGCGGCCCGCGGCCGCTGCTGAGGTGGGCGTCTTGACGGAGTTGGCCTTGCGCTCGAAAGGCTGCTGGGGATACGACCGGACGTTCCTCGAGGCGTGCCGTGACGAGCTGACGTTGCACCCGGCGGAGCTGGAGGCGCGCCGGGTGATCGTCGCGGACAGCGGAGGCAGACCCATGGGCTTTTACAGCTTGGAAGGGCAGCCCCCGGAGGGGGAGCTGGGCTACTTGTTCGTGGAGCCGTCCGCCGTCGGCCACGGCATCGGCGGACAGCTCTGGAACCACATGTGCGACACCGCCCGCAGGCTGGGCTTCCGTCAGGTCCGCATCGCGTCCGACCCCCGACGCCACGTCCTTCTACCAGTCGCGCGGAGCCGACCTGGTCGGCGCTGCCGCGTCCGGCTCGATACCCGGCCGTGAACTACCGCTGCTCAGGTACTTCCCGCCGAAGACCTGCTGCACGCAGCATCCACTTAGCGCGGTGGTCAACCGGCTCTCGGTGTGTCCTGAGCGATGATTTTTCCGCACTGTGCTGGTCTGCACGCCGAAATACCGACCAACGGGGGGCTGACGCTATGCGGAAACTGACCTTTGGCATGAACCTCAGCCTGGACGGCTACGTCGCCGCGCCCGGCGGTGACCTCGGCTGGAGCGTCCCGAGCGACGAGCTGTTCCAGTGGTGGTCCGACCGGGTGGGCGCGACGGGCCTGGCGCTGTACGGGCGCAAACTGTGGGAGACGATGAGCTCCCACTGGCCGACCGCCGACCAGCAGCCTGGCGCCACACCGGCGGAGATTGAGTTCGCCCGCCGCTGGCGGGACATGCCAAAGGTGGTGTTCTCCGCGACGACCAGCACGGTCGACTGGAACACCCGCCTGGTCACCGGCGACGCGGTCACCGAGATCACCCGGCTCAAGGCCGAGGACGGCGGCCCCATGGACATCGGCGGCGCCACACTCGCCGCGGCGGCCATGCGGGCCGGGTTGATCGACGAGTACGTGCTGGCCACCGCACCGGTCTTGGTGGGCGGCGGCACGCCGTTCTTTGCGGCCCTGGACAACTGGGTGAACCTGACCCTGGTGGAGACGCGGACGTTTCCCGACGGCGTGGTCCTGACCAGGTACGAGACCAGGCGTTGAGTGCCCGACCTCGGATCGGCGCGGGTTTCGGCCGCCTTCGACCGGGAGCGCATCGTGCTCGGGGAACCTGCGGCAGCCCTGCTCGAGCACACACGTTCCGGTGACAATCGCAGCGCCCGCGTGGTGATCGTCCCCAACGACAGGGATGCGCTGCTACGGTTCGCTCGAACTTCGTGGACATCAAGGGCATTTCGGACTGCTCCGGGGCGGTTCCGGCTTTCGCTGACGCATCGCGCCCGGGCCTGCTCCGAACACGTGACCAACGGCCAGGCGAGCGGGGACCGGAGCAGGGGATGTGCGAGGACGGCGGACACGGTGAGGGCGCGTTCACCGCGGCGACCGGGCGTGCGTTGGAGAACGACCGCGGAAAGCCGAACTACCTGCAGTACCAGCGCGATTTGATCGGCCAGTACTGCGGTCGGACGGTGCTGGAAGTCGGCGCCGGCCTCGGCGAGTTCGCCGAGGGGTTCACCGGCCGGGACCGCTACGTCGTCACCGACGTCGATCCGGCAGCGGTGGAGCGGATGCGGCAGCGCTTCGCCGACCGGCCCGAGGTCGAAGTCGGCACGTTCGACGTGGACGGGTCCACGCCGCTGTCCGAGCCGGTGGCCTCCCTGGTCTCGATCAACGTGCTCGAACACATCGACGACGACGTCGCCGCCCTGCAGGGGCTGGCGAAGTCGGTGGTGCAGGGCGGCACGATCGTGCTGTGGGTGCCCGGTTACCAGCGCCTCTACGGCGAGTTCGACCGCAAGGTCGGGCACGTCCGCCGCTACACGCCCGCCACCCTCAGCGCGGCGGTGCGCGCTGCGGGGCTGCACGTCGACCTGGCGCGGCCGGTGAACTTCCTCGGCGGGTTCGCCTGGTGGGCCGCGGTCCGCAAGGGCGGTGTCGCTGCGCCGAACCCGAAGCTGGTCTCGCTCTACGACCGCTGCGCGGTGCCGGTGACCCGGGGCATCGAGCGGTTCGTCAGGGTGCCGTTCGGCCAGTCGGTCCTGTGCGTGGCACGCGTCGTGTGAGTTCTGCCTCCGAGCGTCACGCTGCGGAGTCGACGGGGCTCGCGCGGTGATCTAGTATGCGGGTGTGTTGACGTGGGCGCCTTCCAACAGCGTTGTGGGGTGGGTGGTGCCCGCACTGCCGCTCTACGGTCAGGAGCACGAACGCGGCGATCTCGCCTGGTAATGGGCTGGAGACGCCCTCGCCGTTCCCGCCCCCCGCCGCGCACTCAGCAGAGTGCGTGTGTACGGTGCGAGCTGACCGTTGGAGGAAACCCGTGATGACCGCGGCCGCTTCGTTCGAGGAGTTCCTCGCCGCGCTGCCCAAGGTCGAGCTGCACGTGCATCTGGAAGGCTCGATGCAGCCGGCCACGCTGCTGGCCCTGGCCGGCAAGCACCGGATCGGTGACTTGCGGCGCTCGCTGGCCGAGATCCGCTCCTGGTACGCCTTCCGCGACTTCGGCCATTTCCTCGAGGTGTACCGCAACGCCGTGCGCGTCCTGCACGACGAGGACGACTTCGCCCTGCTGGCCGCCGAAACCGCCCGCTCCCTGGCGCGGCAGAACGTGCGTTACGCCGAGGTCAACGTCAGCCTCAGCGACCACCTCGAACGCGGCATCCCCGCCGAAGTCGTCTTCGCCGGACTCGAGCGGGGACGCAAGCAGGTCGAAGCCGAGCACGACATCACCATCCGCTGGGTACCGGACTTCGCCGGCGATTACGGCGTCGCCGCTGGAGAGGACACCCTGGCGGCGGTGCTGGCACACGGCCCGGCCAGCGTGCTGGGCTTGTCCATCGGCGGGCTGGAAGTCGACCGCGATCCCTTCGCCGACCTGTTCGCCCGCGCCCGCGCGCACGGCTTGCGCAGCCTGCCGCACGCCGGCGAAACCGAAGGACCGGAGCGGGTGTGGTCGGCGATCCACGCCCTGGGAGCGGAACGGATCGGCCACGGAATCGGCAGCGTGCGCGATGCCGCCCTGGTCGAGCACCTGCGCAAACAGCAGCTGCCGCTGGACGTCTCGCCGACCTCCAACCTGTGCACCCGCTCGGTGCCCTCGCTGCAGGAGCATCCGCTGCCGCGCATGCTCGAGGCCGGACTGCTGGTCACCCTCAACTCCGATGATCCGCCGATGTTCGGCACCGACCTCACCGGCGAGTACCGCACCGCCGCGGCGATGGGGCTCGACCCCGCCGCCCTGGCCCAGCTCGCCCGCAACGGTGTGCACGCCAGTTTCGCCGAACCGGCACGCAAAACCGCGCTGCTCGCCGAGATCGACGCCATCCCGGTCCCGGACGCCGCAGCACCGTCACCACCGGCAGCAGGAAGCGAGGACGTGCTGTGACTCGGAGAGCTCTCGTGCCCGGCAGCGCCGGGCACCTCACCAGAGCAGCTGCATGACGCGCTTGCCGGCACCGACCTTGCCCAGCACCGATTGATCTCCGACGGCCGAGCTGGTTGGCTGGCAGTCGCCGACGACGCGGAGACACGCGGCGCACACGAGCGGAGGAGGAGCATGCGCATCGCGATCGCCCTGTTCGACCGGTTCGCCCCGCTGGACGCGGTCGGCCCCTACGAAGTGCTGCACCGCATCGACGGGGTAGACGTCGTCCTCACCGCCGAACAGCCCGGACCGGTGCGCGACAACGCCGGCACGCTCGCGCTGACCGCCGACGCCGCCTTCACCGACGTGCCCGCCCCGGACGTGGTCCTCGTCCCCGGCGGCCCGGGGCAGCGCGAGCACATGGCCGACGGGCCGCTGCACCGCTGGCTGCGCACCGCCGACGCGACCAGCACCTACACCACCGGCGTGTGCACCGGCACGCTCGTCCTCGCCGCCGCCGGGCTGCTGTCCGGCCGCCGCGCGGCCACGCACTGGCTCGGCCGCGAACACCTGACCACCTGGGGCGCCACCGCCGCGGACGAACGCGTCGTCGCCGACGGCAAGTACCTCACCGCCGCCGGTGTGTCCGCCGGTATCGACATGGCCCTGACCCTGGCCGGACGACTGGCCGGCGACGCGGCGGCGCAACGCATCCAACTCGGCATCGAATACGACCCGCACCCGCCCCACGCGGCCGGCTCGCCGCGCACCGCACCCGCCGAACTGGTCGCGGACCTGCGCAGCACCAGCCGGTTCCACACCGGACAGTCCTGACCGACACCGGCCGGCTCGCGCACCACTCACCGACCGCCACCGCGGCAGTTCCCCCGTGTCCACCAGCCGCCACCCGCCATCGGGGTGCAGCTGATCGTCGTAGTAGTGCACCGAACCCGGCAGCGGCAGCGCCGCCCCCGCCTGCTCGACGAAGATCTCCCGCGCCACCCGCTGCAACCGCCGCGGCGGCACCCCGTACACCTCCTCGACGCACCGGGCGAGCCGATCGAGCGTGTGATGCCCCATGAAGCTGTCGTAGGTGAGGCTGAAGACGTGCTCCCGCGGGCGGTGCAGATCGTGGGAGATCACGTTCACCGGCGGCAGCGGGCCGGTCAACCCCCTCCCGCGGCGGATGACCGGGTCCACGTACACGTCGGAGTCCCGGTAGAGCACCCGCGTATCCCGCCCGTCGGCGGTGGTGGCCAGCAACGTGTTCTGCCCGTGCGGTTCCATCACGCACCCGGTGCGCCGCAGGGTCTCGACCCACAACCGCACCACCGGGGCGACCACCCGGTGGGCCAGCCACTCACCAGGATCCTCACCGCTGCGGTCGACCAACTGCCGCAGCAGCGGCGGATCACCCGGACTCCGCACGTCCCGGCCGTACAGCGCGAGCAGCGGCAGCACGTACTCCGACGCGGAGCCCACCCCACCGCCGGTCAGGCGAGGACGGGCTTCGCGCACGAGGAAACCCCACGCGTCCCGCTCGTCGTGCCCGAACACCCCACCGGCCACTTCGGCCACCAAGGGCACGTCGACCGCCACCAGTTCCGCGGCGGCCCACAGCTGCAACCGGATGATCGGCTGCCGCAGCCTGCGGGTGAACCGCGACAGGCGCTTCGGGTAGTGCAGCTTGACGAAGTGCGGCTCCACCGGCTCACCACCGATGCTCTCGACGAACACGGTGCGCGCGTTCGCCGAGGGCACCACCTCCAGATCCGGTCCACGCGGGCACGCCAGCAACTCCTCCCGCCCGAGCAGGTCGGGCACGGTCAGCGTCTCCGGATGCACCGGCAGCACGAACCCGTCGCCGCAGCGGTAGTGCTCCACCACCGGCGAGGCCAACGCGCCCCGCAGGAACCGCCCGCGCTCCGGGGCGATGCGGAAGGTGGGCACGGTGAAGGATTCCGCACCGCGCTGCGGGTGGTAGGCCGCCGCGATGTCCATGTCCGCGGCGAAGCGGCTGTAGTCGCGCGTGCCGCCGCCGGCGTAGCGCTCGGACTCCTGCCACGTGCGCAGCCAGCCTCCCGTCCCGTCGAGCAACATGGATGTCGATGCCCCTTCCGGAACGTCGCGGCGCGTGGCGCGCCGATCCTACGGCCCGCGCGCAGGCCGCTGCGTGGTTCGAAACGGCGAAGGCCATCTCACCCCGCACACCGCCCGGGCGGCGGTATGCGGCGATCTCACGGTGGCACGTCCATCGCGGCGCGGCGTCTCCACGACACCGGTCCCCCCGCGCACACTGACCCGGGACACCACACCCCAGCGGAAGGAGCCCGCATCGTGGCCGATGCCGCCCTGCGCCGCCGACGCGTGCGGCTGCTGCAGAAGTACCTGCTCAACCCGCCGATCAAACTCGCCGCGTGGGCGGGTCTCACCCCCGGCTACACGCTGCTGGAAACCACCGGACGCCGCACCGGCCGGACCCGCCGCACAGCGGTCGGCCTGCACCTGGCCGGCGGCAGCGGATGGATCGTCGCCGAACAGGGCCGCCACGCGGGCTACGTGGCCAACCTGCGCGCCGACCCGCAGGTGCGACTGCGCCTCGACCGCACCTGGTTCCCCGCCACCGCCCACGTGCTGGGCCAGGACGACCCGCAGGCCCGGCTGGACAGCTTCGACCGCCCCGCCCACGCCGCGGCCGTGCGGCGATTCGGCACCGAACTGCTGACCATCCGCCTCGACCCGCGGTGACGCAGCCGCCGGGGGAGGCGAAGCCGACCAGCGACGACGCGCACGCACCCCGGCACGCGCCGGGACACCCCGCTACGCACGGCGGCCGATCCCGCCGATGCAGTTGCTGCGCTGGACCTCGTCCTCGCTGGGCGAGGACTCCGGATGCCAGGTGGGCACGGGCACGATGCCGGGCTCGACGAGTGCGTAAGCAGCCAGGACCTCGCGCACCTCGTCGACGGTGCGGGGCTCCTCGGGGGTGGGGGTGCGGCGCATGACCTCCAACCCGGCGGCGAGCTGCTCGTCGGTCATGCCCAGCTGCGCCAGGTGGCTGACCGCGGCGTAACTGCCGGGCGCCAGCCGACGGTGGTACTCGGTCATCAGCGCGCGCGCCTCCCCACCGAGCACGAACGGCAGCACCCCGACGGCCAGCAACCCCACCGGACGGGTGAGATCCAGCAACCCGGTCACACCGGGCGCGTTCCACACCGCATCGGGATCCCGCAGATCGGCCTGGGTGACGCTGACGCGCTCCTCGCCCGCACCGAGCAACCGCCGGGCGTGGTGCACCGCGACCGGTTCGTGGTCGACGTAGGCCACCCGCGCGGCCGGGTTCTCGGCGAGAGCGATCTCGTGGACGTTGCCGACAGTGGGTACCCCCGAACCGAGGTCGAGGAACTGGTCGATGCCGATCCGGCACAGGTACCGCACCACGCGGCCGAGGAAAGCGCGGTTGCAACCCGCGTAGTGGGCCGCGTCGGGGAAGACGCGCTGCATGTCGGCGACGGCCTCCCGGTCGACGGCGAAGTTCGCCGACCCGCCGAGCAGGAAGTCGTACATCCGCGCCGAGTTCGGCTGCGCATCGTTGACCTCGGGCGGGGGCTGCATGCTCATCGGCGACTCGGCACTCATCCGCACTCCCGGATCTCGACGCAAGGGGCGATCACCCCGTTTCTACACCACCCGTCCCCGGCGAACGCCGCACGCACCCCGGCGTCACCCCCGGCGGAGGAACCCTCCGCACGCGAAACGACCTCCACCCGCCGGTGGACCGCCCGCATCAGCACGCCCACGTGAAACGCCTGCTGCCCGGACCGCGCTACCGCTGCGCACGCGCAGTGCGACGCCCCCGGATGCGCACGCCGCAGAGGAGGCGGAGCAGCCCGGCGACGGTCAGCGTGAGCGCGATGCCCAGCAGAACACCGCCCCAGGAGCTGCCGGGCAGGACAGCACGGCCCAGGGAGGCCAACGTCAGCCCGTAGCCCGTCCAGAGCACCGCCCCGACGGCGGCGGCCGCGAGGAAACGCGGAAACGGATACGCCAGAACACCGGCCGAGACACCGACGGCGGTGGTGCCGCCGGGGACGAAACGTCCGGCGACCACCATCCCCGCCCCCCAGGTGGTCTCGCGCTCCTCCAGCCAGCGCAGCACGCGCCGGCCGCGCATCGGGCGAGCAGCGACGCCGCGTGCGCGACGGCTGAGCACGCGCCCGAGCGCGTACGCCGCCACATCCCCCAGCAGGGCACCGCTCGTGGTCGCCAGCAGCACCGGCGTGACGGGCAGACCACCGGCCAGGGCCGCACCGGTGGCGGCGACGAGCACCGTTTCGCTCGGCAGCGGCGGGAACACGGCTGACCCCAGGATCACCAGGGCGATGAGCAACGGAGCCCACCCCGAGGCGAGGACCGCCTCCACAGGAACCATCGCGCTCTCTCCCCGGCACCGCGTCACCGTCCCCGCAACCATCCCGCAGTTCCGCGCACCGCATCCGGTGGGCCCTCAGCCAGCGGCGAAGCGGTCGAATGCGGCCAGCGCGAGCTCCCACCCGCCTCACGGCGCGGAACCCACCCCGAGCGCCACGCGCAGCGCCGCCAACCACGACACCACCTCGGCCGCACCACCGTCCCAGCACGTCCGCACCGGCGCGCCCCGCTTGCGCAACTGCTCGACCAACCGCACCGCCTGCCGCGGCGGCACGCCGGGACCCGCGCGCTCGGCCGCGACGAACACCGACACCGCCGACAGATCCACCGCCGGCGGCGCGTCGAACGGCACACCCGGCGAGAACACCACCGCCGCCCGCACCAGCTGCGGCTGCTGCAGCACCACCGCGGCGACCGCGGTCGCCGCATCACCGCAGCCGACCAGCACCAGCCGCGCCGCATCCACCCCGCAGCGCACGCACGCGGCCGGCAGGAACGCGCCCAGCAACGCCCCGCAGGACACGAGATCACCGGCGAGCACAGCGCCCGCGTCGTCACGGCGGAACCAGCCGAACCCACCGCCGCCGAGCCCCACGGGACCGCGCGGGCACAGCAGCGCCGCCCCCGGGTCCAACCGCGCACCGCATCCGACCGGGGAGTGCTCGTCACCACCGGTGCCGTGCAGCAGCACCAGCGTCAGCGCCTCGCCGCGCCCCGCCGGCACGAACCGGTGCACCAGCTCACCGATCACGACCCACCGCTGCCGCCCGCGAGCAGCTCCTCGTCCGGGCCGGGCGAGCGCAACGCCGGCAGGTTCCGCTCGATCTCCGCCCGCGACGGCTCCAACCACGGCGGCAATCGCAACGCCCGCCCCAACGCCATCAACGGCTCGTCCGCGGTGAACCCCGGCGGATCCGTGGCGATCTCGAGCAACACCCCACCCGGCTCGCGGAAGTAGATCGAGTGGAAGTACTGCCTGTCCAGCACCGGCGTCACGTTCAACCCCTCGTCGACCAGCGTCTCCCGCCACGACACCTGCTCCTCGTCCGAGGGGGTGCGCCAGGCGATGTGGTGCACCGTGCCCGCGGCCACCAGGCCCTGCGGCGCCTCCGGACTGCACAGCACGTCCACCCGCGCACCCGGACCGCCGGCCCCCGCGCCGAACCGGAACCGCGCCCGCTGCTCGCGCTCCAGCCGGAAACCCAACGTCTCCGACAGCAACGCCGCGGTGTGCTCGTGACTCGCCTCGGTCACCGTCACCGCGTGCAACCCGCGGATCGCGTGCTCGACCGGGACCGGACCCCCCGGCCACGGCGGACGCTCGTCCCCGCCGGAGTGCGCGACGAGCTCGAGCGCCAACCCGTCCGGATCGCGCAGCCCCAGCACCTCCTCGTCCTCCCGCGCGTGCGGGGCGGAGGCCGCCGCACCGGCCTGCTGCAGGTGCCGCTGCCACCAGCCCAACGACCCGCTCGGCACGGAGAACGCCACCGTCGTCGCCTGCCCCGTGCCCGGACGGCCCCGCGGCGCCTGCGGCCACGGGAAGAACGTGATCAACGTGCCCGGTGCGCCCTCCTCGGTGCCGAAGTACAGGTGATACGTCTCGGGCGCGTCGAAGTTCACCGTCGTCTTCACCAGCCGCAGCCCCAGCACGCTGTGGTAGAAATCCGCGTTGCGCTGGGGATCCGTGGCGATCGCGGTGACGTGGTGCAGCCCTGCGGGCACGCTCGGCATGATCCTCGCCTCCCGGAACCGGTCGGCCTCGGCTCGCTACGGCCAGGCTTGCCGCCAGGCCCACGACGCGAAACCCGTCCAGGGCACTCCCGGGAAAGCGCGCCGCAGCGCGGGCACGTCCACCTGGTAGCCCGTCTCGGCCAGGAAGGCGAACATCGCGCTCAGATCAGCGCTGTCGGCCCGCACCGCCTCCACCGGCACGTGGTCGTGGTGCACCGGGTGCCCGGAGGCCGCGGTGATCACCGCGGCCATCCGCCGCGGGGTGGGATCGTCCCCGGCCACCTCGATGCGCACGCCCACCGGCGGGTCCTGGCGGGTGAGCAGGTGCGCCACCAGCGCCCCCACGTCCTCGCGGGCGGTCTGCTGCAGCGGCAGGTCACCCGGCAGCGCCAGCGGCAGCCGCCCTTCACCGATGGCCGGATCGCCGAGCACGTTGTCGTAGAAGAACGTCGGTGCCACGACCGCGTGCCGCACCGACGTGTCCGCCAGCCGCCGCTCCACGGCGGCCTTGTTGTCGAAGTGCGGCACCCCGGTGTGGCGGTCGGCGCTGGCCACCGACGCCAGCACCAGGTACGGCAACCCGGCGCGTTCGGCGGCGGTGGCGATCGCCTCGCCCTGGGCGACCTCGGCCTGCGCGCCGGATTCGAACGGGGTGGTCACGGCGAACGCCGCGGAGGCGTGGGTGAACACGCGGGTGAGGCCGTCCGCGTCGAACAGGTCCGCCGCAGCGACCTCCACCCCCTCGCCGGCGAGCCGCTGCGCCGCGGGGGAGGTGGTCTCGCGCACGACCGCCCGCACCGGGTGCCGCCCGGCGCGCAGCGCCCGCAGCACCGCGCCGCCCTGCCCTCCGGTCGCGCCGAGCACGGTCGTGGTGGGCTCGTCCATGCTCCTCAGGGTGCGAGCGGGGCGCACGCGGCGCCCGGTGGCTCACCGCTTCTTCGGCGTCACCCAGATCGTGATGGTCACCTCGACCACGGCGGTGCCGGCGGTGTCGTAGATGCCGACGGGGACGTCGATCTCCTGGCCCTGCTCGCCGAACGCGGGCAGCGGGTCGAGCGCGGCCACGGCGCGCAGGCCCGTGGTGGCCTTGGCGACGTAGGAGGTGCGCATGCCCTTGGGGATCCACCGGTGCGTGGTGGGCACGGTGGCTTCGGCGAGCATCCCCATGGCCATCTCCGCGAGGTTGCAGGCCGCGATGGCGTGGAACGTGCCGATGTGGTTGTGCACGCCCCACCACTTCGGCGCGGTCACCACGGACCGGCCGGGGCGCATCTCGCGCACCTTCGGCAGCACGGTGCCGAAGTACGGCGCGCGCAGCGCCGTGGCCAGGGAGAACAACATGCGCCCGCCCGGGCGGGCCGACAGCCGCTGCCACGTCTTCAGCGTCCCGGTGGGGTGGGAGGCGGGGTTCGTCCCGGGGTCGACATCAGCCATGCCCAGGATGCTACTCGGAAGTAACAAAATGGGGGAACCGGCCTCGGCGCGATCGGGGAGGGGGACTCGGTGCACGCCGGCGGAGCGAGGGGGAGCGCGTGGCCGCGGGGAAGCGGCAGGCGACGAGTCCGGACGGGGGAGCGAAGTGGTCCGCGCGGGGAGCGCGGACGGCCGACGAGAGGTTCGGCGACGAGGGACCGCCGCGCACGTGCGGATCGGAACCTCATATTTCATGCATAACGTACATTATGCATGAAAAAAGATCAGCGCGGGAGAGCGGTCGCGGGGCAGGCGAGACCGCACGTCCGCCGCCCGAGAGGTCGCGCACCCACCGTTCCGCGCGTTCGCCACCCGCACCCGGATGCACAACGACCCGGCGGGGCAACCGATCCGGCGGGCACGAACTCAGCGCAGCCGGGGTCGAGCGCCGACACGTCGTGCCCGCGCCAGGTCGCCGCACGGGCCGGCTGCGGCGGAACGACTGCTCGCCGGCAGCCGCTCAACCTCGAGCCCCACCCCTCGGAATTCGTCACAGTGACGAAAGTGCGGTGAACAAACCCGGGCGGAAACAGCAGGACCGGTGAAGGGTCTCGTGGCGACAACGAGTGAACGGGCCCGCGCAGCCACGTCCGTCGAGCTCCTCCGCAGGGCCGCGGAGGCGGCGCAGGAGCGTCCGACCGCGGGGGCGCACGACCCGGTCACCGATGATCGGTCCGGCCATCGATGATCAACAGCGACCGCGCGGCCGTTGCGATGCGCTCGGAATCGCGCGTGCGACCGCGTCACGGCTGATCCGGACCGGCGACGTGGCAGCAGCAGGCGCCGGCAGCCGACCGGCCGGCACGAGGCCGGTGGCGCGCCGCGCGTTCGCGACGTCGCAACGGGCGGCGCGAACCGCTCTCGTGAATGATCACCACGGGCATCTCGCGGTCCGATAATGCACATTATGTTAAGTATGAGTCGGCGGCCCCTCCTCCGACGGCGCATCGTCGAACGGTGCCGGCCCTCAGCGGGCGGGTTACGCTGCCGGGCATGGCGCTGCAGCGGATGGACAACGTCCTCCTCGTCGTCGACGACCTGGAGGCCGCCATCGCGTTCTTCACCGAGCTCGGCATGGAGCTCGAAGGCCGCACGACGATCGAAGGACGTTGGGCGGACCGCGTGATCGGCATCGACGACGCGCGTTCCGAGATCGCGATGCTGCGCACCCCCGATGGGCACGGCCGGGTGGAGCTGTCCGAGTTCCACCAGCCCGAGGCGATCCGGGCCGAGCCGGCGGATGCGCCGGTGAACGCCCTGGGGATCCGGCGGATCATGTTCGCCGTGGACGATCTCGACGAGGTCCTCCCCCGGCTTCGCGCCCACGGTGCCGAGCTCGTCGGCGAGGTGGCGCAGTTCGAGGACAGCTACCTGCTGTGCTTCGTGCGCGGCCCGGAGGGAATCATCGTCGGGCTGGCACAGGAACTCGGGTGAACCAGCAGCCGGATCAGAGGGCGCCGAACGCCCCCCTCGGGCCGGCCAGGAACCGCAGTTGCACCGTCGGATCGGCGCTCCCGGACGCGGCCTCGACAACGGACCGGTCGGGGCGCCATCCGCTCCCACCGTCCTTCCCCGGGCCTCGGTGCGGGTGCGCGTTCGCAGCGCGAGCAGCCGTCCGGTCCCGGCATGTCGCGATCGGTGTCGCGTGTGGACGGATGTTCCGCGGCGGGTCCGGCGTGCCGCGGAGTGTTGCTCCCGGCGGTGACGCGCTAGCGTTTCGATATGGCGACGACGGTGGTGCTGGTGCACGGCAGTTTTCTGGGCCCGTGGTCGTGGCAGGACGTGGTGGCGGATCTCGACGCGCGGCAGGTTCCCAGCGTCACGGTGGACCTGCCGAGCGCGGGGGGCGGGCTGTTCCAGGCGCCGGGAGATCTCCACGACGACGTCGCGCACGTGCGGGCGGTGCTGGATCAGTTGTCCGGGCCGGCGGTGCTGTGCGGGCACTCGTACGGCGGTGTGGTGATCACGGAGGCGGCTGCGGGGCCGCATCCGGCGGTGCGGCACCTGGTGTACGTGGCCGCGGCGATGCCTGACGTGGGTGAGAGCATGGCGGACCTCTCGCCCACCCCTGCCCCGTCGGCGGCCGGTGAGGAGGTGCGGTGGCGCACCGACGGGTTGGTGGAGTTGACCGACGAGTCGGCGCGGAACGCGTTGCTGCACGACTGCTCGGCGCGTCGGGTGCGGGACGCGTGCGCGCTGCTGCGGCCGAGCAATCCGGAGGTGGGCACGCAGCGAGTGCGTGCGGCGGCGTGGCGGTCGGTGCCGACGACGGTGCTGCGGTGCGCGCAGGACCGGCTGCCCGAGCTGGTGTCGGCGCAGGTGCCGTGGCAGTCGGTGTCGACGGTGGTGCTGCCGACCGGGCACTGTCCGAACTGGAGCCGTCCGGACCTGGTGGCCGGTGCGGTGGCGGACGTGGTCACCGCCAGTGGTGACACCTCGGCCTGAGCCCGGCCGGGTCAGCCGACGCGGCTCTCCCATCGGTGCAGCGCGGCGGTGACCAGGGCCGCGTTGTCGGTGGCGACGTCGCCGTCCGGCAGGTGGAGGGTGTCTTCCAGGCCGATGCGGGCGTCCAGGCCGCGGCGGGCGGCGACGTCGAGGACGGTCCAGGCGCCGGGGCCTTCGCCGTGCAGCAGGATCGGCACGGTCACCGGGCGGAGTCGTTCGAGCAGGGAGGCGGCGGTGCGCTCGGCGCCGCGGGCGGTGGTGTCGGTGATTTCGGCGAGCACGCGCAGCACGTGGTGCCGCAGGGGTGAGCGCAGGAAGTGCTGGTCGCCGTCGGTGCCGGAGTGCACGCCCGCTTCGACGCCGATGCCGCGGTCGAGCAGGGCGCGGGCGATGTCGTCGGCGGCGGGATCGTGCCAGTTGACCGCGGCGTGGTCGGGCAGCACGGTCCACGAGCTGATGGTGCGGAGGCGGGCGCGGGGTTCGGGCATGGTCCACGAGCCGGTGGCGATGCCGATGCGGACGCCGGGGGTGGCGGCGCGCACGGCGCGGAGGGTGGCGGCCACGGCGGGAGCGGAGAGGTCGTCGGTGCCGTCGGGGCCTTTGGGGTGCAGGTGGATGTCGGTGGCGCCGGCCGCGACCGCGTCGGCGGCGGCCCGGGCGAGTTGTTCGGCCCGCACGGGCAGGTCGAAGTGTTCCTGCGCGGAGCGCGCACCGTTGAGGCAGACCTGCAACATGGTCCCCATTGTCGCCGCTGTGGCCCTCGTGCGGTAGTCGAGGCGCTGCGCTGCGTTCTTGCCGGTGGTGATCGCGGTGTCGGCGGCGGGCGGTTGGCGCGGTTATCGTGGGGCGCTGTGAGTGGCGGGGTCTACGCCCGCGGCGGGCGGTTGTCGCAGCGGCAGCAGGACGCGATCGAGCGCGGGCTGGCGCGGTTGGACACGTCGAGTCATCGGGGTCCGTGGACGCGGTGGTTGCTGGGGCGTCTGTGCGGCGGTCCGGTGCGGGCGGCGGAGGTGGCCGCCGAGGTGCACCGGCCGGTGTCGCGGGTGAAGTCGGACGTGTGGCGGTTGCGCGAGCTGGGGCTGGTGGAGTCGGCGCCGGAGGGGTTTCACCTGTCCGAGGTGGGGCGGGCTTTCTGGTCCGGTTCGGGTGCGTGACCAGCCGGACCTCTCCCCTCGCCCGCGGCGGGTGGCGCGGGCTGTCGGTGGGAAGGCGGTGAGCGGCGTGCAGCGATCGGGGTGGTGGCGCGGTGCCGCGGGGGTGGACTATCCGCCGGAGCCGTGGTTGCTGGGCGGGACGCTGCGGATGTCGGTGTTCCGCGTGCCGGTGGCGGCGGTTCCCGGTGACGTGTTCGCGCACGTGCCGCCGGGGCACCGGTTGAGTACGTTCGGTGGACGGGTGACGCTCGGGGTGGCGTTCGTGCACTACGCGCCCGGCGGGGTGCTGCAGTACGAGGAGCTGCTGCTGGCCGTGGCCGTGCGGCGGGGTGTGCGGGTGCACTGCTCGATTCCGCGGATCTGGGTGGACGACGAGCGCGCGCAGCACGGGGGCCGCGAGCTGTGGGGCATTCCCAAGCAGCTCGGTTCCTTCGAGCGCCGCGTGGAAGGTGCGGCGATGGAGGCGGTGCTGCGGGTCGGTGATCGTTCGGTGGTCCGGTTGCGGGCGCGTGACGGGCGGGCGGTGCTGCCGGGGCGGCGTCGGGTGCCGTTGTCGACGGCGCAGCTGTGGCAGGGCCGCAGCATCGTGGCGCACAACCTGCTGCTGGGTCGGGTGCGCGGGATGCGGGCCGCGTGGGAGTTCGACCCCTCGGGGCCGTTGGGGTTCCTGCACGGCGTGCGGCCGGTGGCCGCTGCGGTGGTGGCGGACGCGGCGGTGCTGTTCGGCGTGGCGGTCGACCGCTGCCGGCCGTGACCGGCCCGCCGCGGGCGCTGGGCCCGAGGCCGCGCAGCGGGCGGTGTGGCACACCTCTCGAACGCGCCGGATGTGATCCGCAGCGGGGTGCATTGGCTGGCTGCGCTGGCCGGATAGCATCCCGCTAGGTAATCGACCCGGCTAGCAGGAGATCAACGCTGATGACCCCCACGCCCGTTACCGTGACCGTCACCGGTGCCGCCGGTCAGATCGGCTACGCGCTGTTGTTCCGCATCGCCTCCGGCCAGCTCATCGGCCCGGACACGCCGGTGCGGTTGAAGCTGCTGGAGATCCCGCAGGCGGTCAAGGCCGCCGAGGGCACGGCCATGGAGCTGGACGACTGCGCGTTCCCGCTGCTGAGCGGCATCGACATCACCGATGACGCGCGGCAGGCTTTCGACGGCACCAACGTCGCGCTGCTGGTGGGTGCGCGGCCGCGCGGCAAGGGCATGGAGCGGGGTGACCTGCTCGAGGCCAACGGCGGCATCTTCGGCCCGCAGGGCGAGGCGCTCAACGCCGGTGCGGCCTCGGACGTGCGGGTGCTCGCGGTGGGCAACCCGGCGAACACGAACGCGCTCATCGCGCAGGCGCACGCGCCGGACATCCCGGCCGACCGGTTCACGGCGATGACGCGGTTGGACCACAACCGGGCGCTGACCCAGTTGGCGAAGAAGCTGGACGTGTCGGTGGCCGACATCCGCCGTCTGTTCATCTGGGGCAACCACTCGGCCACGCAGTACCCGGACGTGTTCCACGCGGAGGCCCGCGGCAAGCCGGTGGCCGAGCAGGTGGACCAGGCGTGGCTGTCCGAGGAGTTCATCCCCACGGTGTCCCAGCGCGGCGCGGCGATCATCGAGGCGCGCGGCGCGTCCTCGGCGGCGTCGGCGGCGAACGCGGCGATCGACCACGTGCACACGTGGGTCAACGGCACCGACGAGGGCGACTGGACCTCGGCGGCGGTCGTCTCGGACGGCTCCTACGGCGTGCCGGAGGGCTTGATCTCCTCGTTCCCGGTGCGGGCGCGCGACGGGAAGTTCGAGATCGTGCAGGGCCTGGAGGTCAACGAGTTCTCGCGCGAGCGGATCGACGCCACGGTCAACGAGCTCGTCGAGGAGCGCGACACGGTGCGCCGGCTGGGGCTGGTGTGACCGCGGCGCGACTGCGCAGGTGACCGCGGGGCGGTCGGTGTCCGGTGTGGACGCCGGCCGCCCCGTTGCGCAGCGGCGGGTGGTGGCGCTGCTGCCCGCGGGAACGTTGCCGGTGCATGTCGCGGCGGGTGCCGTCCGGTGCGCTCTCGTTGCGTCGTAGGCGTCGCGGGTGCTGGATTTTTCCGGTTGCCTGGCCACTTTCCTGCTGCCCGAGCAGACTGGCGAGGTGCTTGAGGGCACCACGTCCGACCTGAGCAGGGCCGAGCGCGAACTGGTCGTCGTGGCCACCTCCGGGGCCGACCACTGCACGTACTGCGTCGTCGCCCACGGCGCGATCCTGCGCGTCCGCGCCAAGGACGCCGAGATCGCCGACGGGGTCGCCACCAACCCCTGCGGCGTGTGGCTGAACCCCCGCGAGCGCGCCATCGTCGACCTCGCCCTGCTCATCGCCACCCGCTCCGCGACCCTGACCGACGCCGACCTCGACACCGCCCGCACCGCCGGCCTCACCGACGACGAGGTCTGGGACATCGGCGCGATCACCGCCCTGTTCGGCCTGTCCAACCGGATGGCCCACCTGACCGCGCTGCAACCCGACCCCGAGTTCTTCCTCATGGGGCGGCTTCCCCGGTGACCGTCCCCCGGTGACCGTCGGGGCGCTCCACCGCCCACATCGGAACTTGGTCGCGCCCGACGGGTTCGACGGCCGTCGCGCGGTGTTGCCGTGCGTGGCCCCCGTGCGCGCTGCGCGTGGACGCGCGCGTCGAACGGGTGTATGGTGGGTGGTGACGAGCCACGGGGAATCGATCGCCGAGCACGGTGGCGGCTGATCGAGGTGGCGGTTGCGCGACCTGTCGTGACAGTCGGGTGGAGCCGGTTCAGGTGCTCCTGGTCACGACGCTGTGGTCTGCGTGTGAACGCGCGGCGCTGGTGCCGCGTCGGTGCTGCATCCGCGCGATGGCTGTCGCGGCGGGGCACGGGGTGCCCCGCGCGGTGCCGGTGCGCGTCGAGTGCGGCCGTGCGTGCAGACCTCTCCCCGGTGTGGCTCGTGCTCGGGCGGTGGGTCCGCCCGTTGGACACGAAGGAGGAGGGTTCCTCATGACGATCACGCACCGTCGACGTGTCAGCCCGGGACTGCTGCGCGGTTGGATCATCACCGATGGTGAAGGTCAGCACACCGCGCACATCAACGGGTCCCGCACGCAGGCGCTCACCCGCGCCCGTCGTCAGCTGGACGACGTGGGCGGCGGTGAGCTCCTCGTGGACGAGGACGAGGACATGTGACACGCCGCGCAGGAAGCGCGGCCCGCGACGCCGGTGGTCTCGGTTCGCCGAGGCCGCCGGCGTCGTTGCTTCTCGGGGTTCGCGGCGGGACGCTCGTCCACTGTGGCGGGCTGCCGAGGCCTCGCAGCCCTGACCCGACGGAGGCCGGTGCTGGTCACCGTGGACGGTGACCAGTCCACTGTGCGCCGGTGGTGCGGCTGTGCTCGTGGTGATGAGGAGAGTGTTGATGAAGGGGAGAACCCTGCAGGGGACGGCGCACGAGCGGGCGGAGAACCTGCCCGCGGTGGCGCTCGAACACCCCTTCGGACCGGACTGGGAGGTGTACAAGGTCGGTGGCAAGGTGTTCATGCTCATGACCGACGTCCCGCGGCACTCCCGCGTGCGGGACGGCAGGGTCGTGGCCGGCCAGCCGGTCGTGATCGTCAAGGCCGATCCGAGCGACGCCGCGGCTCTCCGGCAGGAGCATGCGGACATCACTCCCGGCTACCACTTGAACAAGCGGCACTGGATCACGTTGGGGCCCGGTGGTTCGCTCACCAAGAAGCGGGTCGAGGAGCTGGTGACCGATTCCTACCGGATCGTGCTCGAGGCGCTTCCCCGCACTCGTCGGCCCGTGCCGCCGGAGGCGGTCGGTTCCTGACCGCTCCCGCCCAGCCCCGCTGCCCGGTTCTCCCCCAGCACCTGCAGGATTGTCGCCTGCGCACAGGGGCGCATACGCTCGGCTGGTCACCATCCTCCGTCCACCCGGGAGTGGATGACCGTGACCGAACAGCACCACGGCCAGCACGAGCACGGACAGCACCGGCACGACCACCGCGGTGCCCGCGGCGGGTCCCGGGCGCTGCGCCTGTGGTCGCGGGTCAAACACGCGGTGGTGCCGCACAGCCACGGCAGCACCGAGAGCGTCGACGAGGCGCTGCAGACCAGCCGCACCGGCATGCGGGCGCTGTGGGTCTCCTTCGCCGGGCTCGCGGCCACCGCACTGCTGCAGGCGGTGCTGCTGTCGATGACCGGTTCGGTGGCGCTGCTGAGCGACACGCTGCACAACCTCGCCGACGCGTTGACCGCCGTCCCGCTGGCGATCGCGTTCCTGCTCGGCCGGCGCGCGGCCACGCGGCGGTTCACCTACGGGCTCGGCCGCAGCGAGGACCTCGCCGGGCTGGTGGTCCTGCTGGTCATGGCCGCCTCGGCCGGGTTGGCCGCCTGGACGGCCCTCGACCGGCTCGTGCACCCGCAACCCCTGCCCCACCTCGGTTGGGTCGCCGCGGCCGGAGTGGTCGGCTTCGCCGGCAACGAGCTGGTGGCCCGCTACCGCATCGTCGTCGGGCGCCGGATCGGCTCGGCCGCGCTGGTCGCCGACGGGCTGCACGCCCGCACCGACGGGTTCACCTCGCTGGGCGTGCTGCTCTCCGCCGGCGGTGCCGCCCTGGGCTGGCAGTGGGCCGACCCGGTGGCCGGGCTGGTGATCACCGCGGCGATCGTGGCCGTGCTCGCCGGGGCGGCCAAGCAGGTCTTCGCCCGGATGCTCGACGCGGTCGACCCCGCCCTGGTCGAGCAGGCCCGTGCCGCGCTCCGCACCACCCCGGGGGTGCGCGGTGTGGGGGCGCTGCGCATGCGCTGGGTCGGGCACCAGCTGCACGCCGAAACCGACCTGGTCGTCGACGCGGAGCTGTCGGTGCTCGAGGCGCACGCCATCACCGCCGACGCCGAACACCGCCTGCTGCACGCCGTCACCCGCCTGGCCCGGGCCACCGTGCACACCGACCCCGCCCCCACCGCCGGGCACGATCCGCACGCGGCGCTCGCCCACCACCGGCAGCGCCCGACCTGACAGCCGCACCGCCACCGGACTCGGGGCCCTGCGGGGTACTCGGCGTTGTTCGTCGACACGCGTTGTCGAGACCTGCGAGTTCGCGTGCCGCTCAGTCGTCCTCGCGTTCGGTTTCGAACTCGACGATCTTGCCGCTGTTCGCATCGACGTCCACGTCGTATTCGAGATTGCCCTCGCGCAGTTCGAGCTCCCACTCGGGGCCGTAGCAGCGGTCGAGCTTGATCTCCGTGACCTCCGCTCCGGAAGCCCGGGTCTTCGCGAGCTGCTCCGCGTTTTTCCCGCTGATGGTGGGCTCGCCGGTGCTGCAGTGCTCGGGCCAGGGGTTGCCGCGGTGCGGCCGGCCTTCCTCGGCGTCGTCCCAGTCGTCACGGTCGTCGTCACGGTCAACGCGGTGATCGGCCTGCGCAGCCGCCGGCTGGACCTGGTCCTGCGGGTCCGGTTCGTTGGCGCCGCCGACGGCGACGGCCGTGCCGCCCAGGCCGAGCAGGCCGCCCGTCACCGCGATCGCGCCGATCAGCTTCTTGCGCATGTGCTCCGCCCTTTCGTCGCGGTCGGCGGCCCCTCGCCGCCGTCGATCACCACAGTCGCAACGCGGCAGCTAAGAGCGCACTACTCGCACACTAAGAAAACGCTAAAAAGCATCACTGCAGGTCACACGAGTGCGCCGAATGCGGTGGCAGCTCGTGCCCCGCCGTGCGGTGCCCCGTCAGCGCTCACGCCGAGCACTACCCGCGGTTCGGCTCCGCGCCCCCGCCTCGCGCCGGGGCATCCGCCCACCGTTCAGCCGGCGGCCTCGCCGGAGGCGTTCGCGGCTGCGGCGTCGGTCTCCTCCGAGTCGTTCCGCCCGGCCGCGGCGGCTTGCCAGCGCCGCAGGTCGGCCTGGGCCTGGTCCAGCTGGGTCTCGGCGCGCTGCGCCCGGGTCAGCGTTTCCCGCCGGGCGGCTTCGACGGCGGCGACGCGCTGCTCGGCGGCCTCGCGTTCCTGCTGCACGAGGTGCTGGGCCTGCTGCCGCTCGCGGCCCAGCGCCTCGTCGTGCTCGCGGCGCAGCCGGTCCGTTTCGGCCTGGGCCTCGCGCAGCTGCTGGCGGGCGGTGTCGCGTTCGGCGCGCAGCTCGTCGCGTTGCTGCTCGACGGTGTCGCGGGCCTGTTCGGCCCGCACCGCGCGGTCGTGGGCGGTGTCGCGGTCGGCTGCTGCGGCGGCGATGTCGTCGCGGGCCTGCTGCTGGGCGGCCTCGGCGGTCTCGCGTGCCTCGGTGCGGGCCTGTTCGGCGGCGGCTTCCGCGTCGGCGGCGCGCTGGTCGGCCTCGCGGGCCGCGGCGTCGATGGCCACGTCGGCCTCGTTGCGGGCGGTTTCGACCTGCTCGGCCGCGTCGGCCTCGGCGCGGCTCGCGCGCTGCTCGGCGGCCTGCTGGTCGGCTTGGGCCTGTTCGGCCTGCTGCCGCGCGGTTTCGGCGTCGGCGCGCGCCGCGTCGCGGTCGGTCTCGGCCTGCTGCTGGGCCGTCTCGGCCTGCTCGGCGCGGTGCAGCGCGGTGGCCAGTTCCTGCTCGGCCCGGGCGACGCGGCCGGCCGCGTCGGCGTGGGCGGCGCGCACCTGGGCGTCGGCCGTGCTGGGGTCGGTGAGGCCGTCGAGGTGTTCCAGCGCACCGTGCAGGGTGCGGGAGAGCTGCTCGGAGAGGCTGCGGTACTGGCGCAGCAGTTCGGCGGTGTGCAGCCGGGTGGCCTCCCGGTCGGAGGTGGCGCCGTCCGCGCCGGCCTCGCCGCCGGTGGTCTCGCCCGCGCGGCGTTGCCGCTCCTTCCACGCGCGCCAGCGGGTGTGCTCGGGCAGGTCGCAGTACTCCGGGGGGCGTCCGGGCCCGGAGGCGGCGGCCACGGGACGGTCGCAGCCGGGGAACTTGCACACGCCCGCGGTGTCGACCTCGGCCTCGCTCACGGTGGCCGACGCTAGCAGGGTGATCGCCCCGGCAGGGGCGGTGGGCACGCCGGCTGGCAGGATCTCCGCGTGCGCTTCTACGCCGATTTGCACATCCACGCGAAGTACGCGCGGGCCTGCAGCAAGGACGGGACGCTGCCGAACCTGGCCTGGTGGGCGCGGCGCAAGGGAGTTGCGCTGCTCGGCACCGGCGACATCACCCATCCGGCCTGGTTCGCGCACGCGCAGGAGATGCTGACGCCGGCCGAGGAGCCGGGGCTGTACCGGCTGCGGGACGACGTCGACGCCGAGGTGCTGGCCACCCTGCCGGAGTCGTGCCGCGGGACGGTGCGGTTCGCGCTGTCGGTGGAGATCTCCACGATCTACAAGGCCGGCGGGCACACCCGCAAGGTGCACCACCTGTGCTACCTGCCGGACTTCGCCGCGGCGGAGCGGTTCATCGCGCGGCTGTCGACGATCGGCAACCTCGCCTCGGACGGGCGGCCGATCCTCGGGCTGGATTCCCGCGACTTGCTGGAGATCACCCTCGAATCCGGCGACGGGGCGTACCTGGTGCCGGCGCACATCTGGACGCCGTGGTTCGCCGCGCTCGGCTCCAAGGCCGGGTTCGATTCGCTCGACGAGTGCTACCGGGACCTGGCCGGGCACGTCTTCGCCGTGGAGACGGGGTTGTCGTCGGATCCGGAGATGAACTGGCGCGTGTCCGGGTTGGACCGCTACACGCTGGTGAGCTATTCGGATGCGCACTCGCCGCCGATGGTCGCGCGCGAGGCGACAGCGTTCGACGTGGAGCTGGACTACTTCGCGGTGAAGTCCGCGCTGGAAACCGGCCGCGGCTACGCCGGCACGGTGGAGTTCTTCCCCGAGGAGGGCAAGTACCACCTCGACGGGCACCGCGGCTGCGGGCTGCGCTGCGCCCCGGAGGACACCGCCGCGCACGGCGGGGTGTGCCCCGACTGCGGCAAGGCGCTGACGGTCGGGGTGCTCAACCGGGTCGCGGCGGTGGCCGACCGGCCCGCCGGGGCGCGCCCGCAGGGCGCGGTGGACTACCGCAACCGCATCCCGCTACCGGAGATCATCGGCGAGCTGCGCGGCGTGGGGCCCAAGAGCAAGACGGTGTTCGCGGAAACCTCCCGGGTGACCGCCGCGTTCGGGCCGGAGCTGCACGTGCTCGACGAGGTGCCGGTCGAGCAGTTGGCCGGGCACGATCCCGCGTTGGGTGAGGCGATCCGTCGGCTGCGTGCCGGGCGGGTGCGCCGCGAGGCCGGCTTCGACGGGCAGTACGGGGTGATCCGCCTGTTCGACCCGGGCGAGGCGGCCGAGTGGGGCGGGTCCGCGTTAGCCCTGTTCGACGCGCCGACCCCCACCGTGCCGGCCCGGCGCGCTGCGGACGCGCCGGGCGGGGCTGCGGCGCCAGCCGGGGCGGGCGAGCACGCGGATGCGGCCACCGGCGGCAGGGAGGCTGCCGAGGAGCCCCCCGGTCAGGCCGCGCCCGCCCGCCCGGGCGTCGCGGTCGGCGCTGAGCAGACCGGTGACGGCACGGAACCCCCGGAGCCGGACGCGGTCGCGGCGACGGGCCTGCTGGCCGGGTTGGACGGTGCGCAGGCCGCGGCCGCGGCCTGCGCCGGCGGGCCGCTGCTGATCGTGGCCGGACCGGGCACGGGCAAGACCCGCACGGTCACCCACCGGCTGGCGCACCTGGTCGCCGAGCGCGGCGCGGACCCGCGGACGTGCCTGGCGGTCACGTTCACCCGCCGCGCCGCGGCGGAGATGCGGCAGCGCTTGGAGGGGCTGCTCGGTGCTCCGGCCGCGGAGATGACGGTGACCACGTTCCACGGCCTGGCGCTGCGGATCCTGCGCGAGCACGCCGACGCGGCGGGGCTCACCGCCGGGTTCGGCATCGCCGACGCGGCCGTGCAGCACGACCTGCGGCTGGCGCTGGCCGGCGACCAGGGCGGGGCGCGGCGGCTGGCGGACGCGGCCGGCCGCGTCCGGCTGGGCGAGCCGGTCGAGGAGGACGTGGCCGCGCTGGTGCGGCGCTACCACCAGGCGCTGGCCGAGCGCGACCTGGTCGACTTCGACGGGCTGCTGGACGCGGCGGTGGCCGTGCTCGCCGAGCACCCGCAGGCCGCCGCGGCGTGGCGGGACCGGTTCGCGTGGATCACCGTCGACGAGTACCAGGACGTCGACGCGGTGCAGTACCGGCTGCTGCGGCAGCTGGCCCCGCCGGAGGGCAACGTGACCGCCATCGGCGACCCGGACCAGGCGATCTACGCCTTCCGCGGCGCCGACGTGGGCTACTTCCTGCGGTTCACCGCGGACTTCCCCACCGCGCGGGTGTGCCACCTGCAGCGCAACTACCGCAGCGGGGCGCACATCCTCACCGCGGCGCAGCGGGCGGTGGCGGCGTCGACGTTCGTGCCGGACCGGGTGCTGGCCGCGGCCGGGGACCGGCCGGCGCACCGGATCGTGCGGCACACCGCCGCCGACGAGCACGCCGAGGCGGCCTACATCGCCGGCACGGTCGAGCAGCTGCTCGGCGGGGCGTCGTTCCACGCGTTGGACGCGGGTCGGGCCAGCGGGCACGAGCGCGGCGGGTTCGGTTTCGGCGACGTCGCCGTGCTCTACCGCACCGAGGCGCAGGCGCACGCCCTGGCCGAGGCGTTGGACCGGCAGGGCCTGCCGGTGCAGCGCCGTTCGCACGAGCGGCTGGCCCAGCGCACCGGGGTGCGGCTGGTCACCGACGAACTCGCCCGCGCCGGCGGGGGCGCCGCGGACGACGTGGTCACCGGGATGCGGCGGGCGGCCGAGGTGGTGGCCGGGCGGGTGCCGGACGAGACGGCCGCGCAGGTGCACCACGCGGTGGATCTGCTGCTGCCGCTGGCCCGCCGCTGCCGCGACGTGACCGAGCTGGCCCGCGAGGTCGCGCTCGGCGCGGAGGTCGACGTGCTGGACCCGCGGGCCGAGGCGGTGTGCCTGCTGACGCTGCACGCGGCCAAGGGCCTGGAGTTCCCGGTGGTGTTCCTGGCCGGCTGCGAGGACGGGCTGCTGCCGCTGTCGTGGCCGCAGTCCCCGCCGGACGAGCAGGCGCTCGCCGAGGAGCGGCGGCTGGTGTTCGTGGGCATGACCCGCGCGCACGAGCGGTTGTACCTCACCGGTGCGGCGCGCCGCGGCGGTCGCGACCGGCGCCGCAGCCCGTTGCTGGACGGGTTGGGCGATGCGGTCGTCGATGCGCAGCCGGTGCGGCGCCAGCCGCGGCCGCGGCAGCTGAGCCTGCTGTGACTCCTCGACGGCCTGGGGGTGCCGCCGCGGCTGCCTGACCCGACCGCCCGGGTCGTCCGGGCGGGGCCGCGGGGGTGCCCCAACTCACCCCTCACCCGCCGGATCGCGGCGTGACCAGGGGTTTCGCCGGGGCGGGTGGGCCGGGTCGGCGCGGGTGGTACGTTGTCGTTCGCCAGTCGAACTCACGCGCGACGTGAGTCAGGGAATCCGGTGCGAATCCGGAACTGACGCGCAGCGGTGTGGGCGACGGGCGGAACACGGAGTCGTGGAACGGCCCCGGGCTCAGCCACTGGAGCACGCCCTCCGGGAAGGCGTTCCGCCCGGAAGACCCCGAGTCCGAAGACCTGCTGGCTCCCGGCCCGCGCGGCCGGGTCTTGTCATGCACCCGCGGGCCCGCGTCTCGGCCCCTTCGACACCGAGGAGCGTTCGTGCGCTTGCTGTCGGCACTGCACCGCCTCGCTCTGCCGTTGTCCCTGCTGTCCGCGCTCGCGCTGCTGGCCGGCTGCGGTACCGCAGCGGCGCCGCAGCAGCAACCGCCCGCCCCCGGCTACCCCCGCGCCGTGGACAACTGCGGCACGCGCACCGAACTGGACCGGCCGCCGCAGCGGGTCGTGTCGCTGAACCAGGGCACCACGGAGATCCTGCTGGCGCTCGGGCTGGGCGACCGCATCGTGGGCACGTCCATGTGGACCGACCCGCTGCCGCAGGAACTGGCCGCGGCGAACGCGTCGGTGCCGCGCCTGGCCGACGACATGCCGTCGTTCGAGTCGGTGCTGGCCGCCGAACCCGACTTCGTCACCGCCTCGTTCGTGTCCACCCTCGGCCCCGGCGGGGTCGCCACGCGGGGACAGTTCGCCGAGCTCGGCGTGAACAGCTACCTCTCCCCCGCCGACTGCGCCAAGGACAACAGCGGCTCCGGCGACGGGCGGCGGCAGCACCCGCTGTCGATGCAGACCCTCTACCGCGAGGTCCGCGAGCTGGCGGAGCTGTTCGACGTGCCCCGGCGCGGCGAACGACTCGTCGCCGACCTGCAGGCACGCATGGACCGCGCCACCCGCGGCCTCGACGCCTCCGGCACGTCGCTGATGTTCTGGTTCGCCAACTCCGAGTCGCCCTACCTGGCGGGCTGCTGCGGCGCGCCGGGCATCATCACCGACCAGGTCGGCGCGCGCAACGCCTTCGCCGACACGCACGCGGAGTGGCCGCAGATCAACTGGGAGACCGTGGCCGAGCGCAACCCGGACGTGCTCGTGCTCGGCGACCTCTCGCGCCGGTCGGAGACGGCCGAGACCGCGCGCGCCAAGATCGCCTTCCTCGAGTCGCACCCGGCCACGGCCCACATGGACGCGGTCGAGAACCACCGGTACGTGCGGCTGAGCGGGCAGGCGATGAACCCGTCGATCCGCACCGTGGCCGGAGTGGAGAAGGTCGCCGCCAAGCTGCGCGAGTTCGGGCGCGACCGGTGAGCGCGGCCGGGACGACCCGCGCGGCCCGGCGCGCGTGGCTGCCGCTGTTGCTGGTGGTGGGGCTGGCCGCGCTGGCGGGATCGGTGGCCGTGGCCATCACCATCGGCCCGGCCGAGATCCGCGTCGGCGACGTGTACGCCACCGTGGCCGCCCGCCTCGGGCTCGGCGAGTCCTCGCTGTCGCTGATCCGCGAGGGCATCGTGTGGAACCTGCGGCTGCCGCGCACGCTGCTGGCCGCGGTGTGCGGCGCGGGCCTGGCCACCTGCGGGGCGATCATGCAGTCGCTGCTGCGCAACCCGCTGGCCGACCCGTTCGTGCTGGGCGTGTCCTCCGGCGCGTCGACCGGGGCGGTGCTGGTGCTCGTGCTCGGCTTCGGCGGCGGGGCGGTGTCGATGTCGGCCGGCGCGTTCGCCGGCGCGATCGTCTCGTTCACCCTCGTGCTGGTGCTGGCGCACCTGCTCGGCGGCACCACCGACCGGGTGGTGCTGGCCGGGGTGGCGGCGATGCAGCTGTTCTCGGCGCTGACCTCGTTCATCGTGCTCACCTCGGCCGACGCGCAGACCACGCGCGGGGTGATGTTCTGGCTGCTGGGGTCGCTGGGCAACGCCGCCTGGACCGAGGTGGCCACGTGCACCGCGGCGCTGGCGGTGGCGCTGGTGCTCTGCGGCGGCCACGCCCGGTCGCTGGACGCGTTCGCCTTCGGCGAGGACGCCGCGGCCGCTCTCGGCGTGGCGGTGGCCCGCACGCGGCTGGTGCTGCTGTGCACCACGGCGCTGCTCACGGCGGTGGTCGTCAGCGCCGTCGGCGCGATCGGGTTCGTCGGCCTGGTGCTGCCGCACGCCGCGCGCGCCGTGGCGGGGGCGAACCACGCGCGGCTGCTGCCGGTGACGGCGCTGGCCGGGGCGGTGTTCCTGGTGTGGGTGGACACCCTCGGCCGCACGCTGCTCGACCCGCAGGAGATCCCCGTGGGCGTGATGACCGCGCTGATCGGCGTGCCCGCGTTCGTGCTCATCCTCTACCGCGCCCGGGAGACGCGATGACCGGTGACGGACTGGCCGCGGACCGCGTGACCCGCACGCTCGGCGGCGCGCTCGTCCTCGACGGGGTGAGCCTCACCCCGCAGGAGGGTTCCACCGTCGGCGTGCTCGGACCGAACGGGTCCGGCAAGTCGACGCTGCTGCGGCTGCTGGCCGGGGTGCTCTCCCCGACCGCGGGAGTGGTCACGCTGGACGGCCGCGCGCTCGCGGACCTCGGCCGCCGCGCCGTGGCCCGGCGAGTGGCGGTGGTCGAGCAGCACAGCGACACGCAGGTGCCGCTGTCCGTGGTCGAGGTGGTGCGGCTGGGCCGCATCCCGCACCGCCGGCCGTGGCAGCCCGCCTCGGCCGCCGACGAGACCGCGGTGCAGGACGCGCTGGAGCGCACCGGCTTGGCCGGCAAGGCCGACCGGCGGTGGCAGACGCTGTCCGGCGGGGAGCGCCAACGGGTGCAGATCGCCCGCGCCCTGGCGCAGCAGCCGCGGGAGCTGCTGCTGGACGAGCCGACGAACCACCTGGACATCCAGCACCAGTTCGACCTGCTGAACCTGTTCGTCGACCTGCCGACGACGACCGTGGTGGCGCTGCACGACCTCAACGTCGCCGCGATGTACTGCGACCACGTCGTCGTGCTCGACCAGGGCCGCGTCGTCGCCGCCGGGGAGCCGCACGCGGTGCTCACCGCCGAGCGCATCGCCGAGGTGTGGGGCGTGACCGCGGTGGTCACGCACGAACCCGAGGGATACCCGCACGTGCGGTTCGTGCCCGCGCGCCGCGACGCGCGGGCCGCCGCGCCCTCCGGGTAGGCCGGGTGCCGGTTCCCGGTTTCATGCAGTGCTGCGGAGCGGGCGCATCGGCGCGCTGCGCCGCACGTGCAGGAACCCGTCGAGCGCGTCGCGCACCGACGGGCCGGTGACGTGGTGGTCCGCATCGGCGGCAGGGTCGTAGTGCGGGCCGACGAGCCGGGTCCGCCAGGGTCCGTCGAGCCAGTCCTGCACCGCCGGCGGGGTCTCGACGTCCCGGAGTGGGAGCGAGCCGGCGTCGATCACCGACAGCGGCGCCTCGGTGAACTGGGCAGGGGTCGGCGGGACCGATCCGTCGTCGACTTCCCCGACGGTGGCCGCGACCGCGACGCAGCCGTCGCCGAGCTCGGCGCGGAGGTGCCCGCCGGAACTGCGGTGCGTGCCGCCGCCGGGGCGAGTCCGCGGTGGCAGCCCCTCGCGACGCTGAGCTGGCGAATCCCGCCGCCCCGCCCATCCGTCCGGGTGAGCTGGCTGGCCGACTCCAGTGTGGAGTGCCACCGTAACTCCGCCGGTGCGGGCGCGGCGGTGCGCCGACCGGCGACATGTCAGTGCACATCACACGAGTTGGAGAACGACGTGCGCACACTACTGCGATCCGCCGGCATCCTCGCCCTGTCCGGAGTGCTGATCAGCCTCGCGGCCCTGGCCTTCCGCAAACAGCCCCGAAAGTCTTGACGGTCCGCCCCTGCGAAGGTGACGGCTCTCCCGCTGAAAGCCCCGGACGGACACCACCGTCCGGGGTGGCGAGCACACCGGAAGACCGCGTCGTCCCCCACCCCGGACGCGGCACCGAGCGGGGCGGCGCTGCCGGCACCGCAGGGCCTCACCCGCCGCGCGCCGCAGCAGCGCCGGCGTCGGTGACGGTGCCGGCGGTGCCGTCGACGGTGACCCGCTGCCCGTCGACGAGGCGGCGGGTCGCGCCGAAAACACCGATGACGGCGGGGATGCCGTACTCGCGGGCCACGGTGGGCCCGTGCGCGTTGGGCCCGCCGCTTTCGGTGACCACCCCGCCGGCGGTCAGGAACAGATGCGTCCACCCCGGGTCGGTGGTCGCGGCGACGAGGACGTCGCCCGGATCGATCCGCGCCGTGCGCGGGTCGGACAGCACCCGAGCGGTGCCGGTGACGCGTCCCGGCGCGCCGGAGGTGCCCCGCAACGCGCCGTCACCGCCGTCCTCGGGGGCGAGCAGCTCCGGTTCGGTGCCGTCGGACAGCAGCAGTTCGGGCACGCGGGGCCGACGCTGTTCCCGCGCGTGCTCGGCGCGGCGCTGCGCGACCAGCGCGCGGTGGTCGACGCCGCCGTCGACGGCGGCGCGGACTTCGAGCACCTCGAGGAACAGCACGTCCTCGGCGGTGTCGAGCCGCCCGGCGGCGGCGAGTTCGGCGCCGACGGCCAGCAGCTGCTCGCGGACCTCGCCGATGAGGTGGGACCAGGCGGACTTCGGCAGCTCCCGCAGCCCGGACAGGGCGCGGGCGCGGCGCATGCAGAACCCGGCCAGCCGGGCCCGCAGCGGCCGCTCGCCCCGGGCGCGCTCCACCACGTCGTCCAGGGTGGCCTCGGCCTCGGCCGCCGCGGTGGCGTAGCGGCGATCGGGCGCCTCGGACGGGTCGGTCACGCGCAGGTAGTTGGCCAGCGCGGTGAACACGGGCGTGGGGTCCTCGCGCCAGCGGGGCGTGCCCACGTCCACTTCGGCCGCGGCGCGGTGCCCGTAGCGGGCCAGGAACGCCGCCAGCCCGAGGTCGGGCAGCCGGCCCCGCTGGTAGTCGGCGGCCAGCTGCTGCGGCGGGGTGTTCGTCAGCAGTTCGCGGTGCGCGGCGGCGTCGCGGGCCAGCCGCCACAGGGCCAGGTCCATGTCCGTGGTCGGGTTGTGCGGCATGCCCCGCAGCACCGCGTCGACCTCGCCGTCGGCGGCGATGCCGGACAGCAGCCCGTGCGGGGCCTTGCCCGCGGCGAGCCCGGCGTGCAGCGGCCACAGCATGCGCTCGAACACCCGCGGGGTGAACAGGCGCTGGTGGGCGGTGTCGACGAACTGCAGCCGCTCGTGCGCGCTCGCCCCGTCGCCGGGCCCGCGCACGCGCATCACCACCTCGGCCGCGGCGAACGCGCGGGCGCGGGCCGCGGCAGGGCGGGCCAGGGCGCGGGCCGTGCCGCTGGTCAGGGACGGTCCGAGTCGCCGCAGGAACCGGGCCACGCCGCGCAGCCGCACCGGCAGCCGCCGCGTCGGGGCGAACCGCGGGTCCTCGAGCACGGCGGCCAGCCCCGCCGCGGCGGTGGGGCCCTGCTGGGTGCGCATTCCCCCGACCAGGCCGGCGCGTCCCGCGCCGGCGCGCACGAACGCGGTCATGTCGACGAACAGGCGCCCGCCGATCACCGGCATGCTCTCGCCGACGTGGTCGGCCTCGGCCAGGCCGAACGCGTCGTAGGCGACGGCGGCGGCCTGCGTCATCAGCGCCGCGCCCATCGGGGTGAACGGGCGGCGCATGCCCTGCACGTGGCTGGCGTTGAGGTACACCCGCGGTCCGGGGCGACTCGTCTCCGGCGGCAACGGGTACGGGGTGGTGATCGGGCGGGCCTGCAGCAGCCACAGCGCGCCGTCGCCGTCGATCGTCCACTCCACGTCCTGCGGTGCGGGCCACTGCCGCGCCAGTCGGCGTCCCACCCGCCGCAGCTGCTGCAGCTGCGGCGGTGCGAGGCAGCCGTGCGGGGCGGGCGCGGAGGTGTCGGCGTGGGCGAGCACGTAGTGGTCGCCGGTGACGGTGCCGTCGACCACGCGGCTGCCGGGCCCGGGCGCGGCGTCGACGGTCATCTCGCCGCGGCTGCCGGTCAGCGGGTTGGCGGTGAACAGCACCCCGGACACGGCCGCCGGGATCATGCGCTGCACCACCACGGCCATGCGCGGCACCGGCAGGTCGTGGTGGGCGCGGTAGGCGGTGGCGCGGTCGGTGCGCAGCGACTCCCAGCACTGCTGCACCGCGGTGTGCAGCTGCCCCGCCCCGGTGACGTCGCAGACGGTGGTGTGCTGGCCGGCGACGCTGGCCTGCGGCAGGTCTTCGGTGGTGGCGCTGGAGCGCACGGCCACGGGCCCGCCGCCGAGGCGGTCGTAGGCGGCGGCGATCTGCTCGCGCAGGTCCTCGTCGAGGCCGGTGGCCTCGGTGGTGATGCAGAACCCGTCGGGCACGCGTTCCCCGGCGGCGCGCAGCCGGGCCAGCCCGGCGGCCTTGCCGCCGACGAGCGGCTGCGCGGCGGGGTCGACGGCGTCGAGGTCGACGACGAGCACGGGCGGTCCTCTCCCCGGCAGCGCTGCGCGGTGCTGTCCTCTGTGACCACCGCCGCGCGGAAGAGCGGTGGTGTTTCCGAACCGGACACTGCTCCCGCCGCGGGCAGCCGTCAACCACCGGCTGCGGCGAGTGCTCGCCGCCGCACTGGCGCGGCGGCTAGGGTCGGCGGCGATCATCCGCGGTCCGAACTCCGGCGCAGGAGGCGCAGCCATGGCCCAGTACGGCGACTTCCAGCACGAGATCTACCTCGGCGGTCTGTCCGGTCAGATGCCGACCTACCCGGTGGACGTGCCCTCCCTGGAGCGCAAGGCCGCCGAAGTCCTGCCGTGGTGGGTGCACTCCTACGTCGCCGGCGGGGCGGGCGACGAGAACACCCAGCAGCGCAACACCACCGAGTTCCACCGGTGGGGCCTGGTGCCGCGCATGCTCAACGGCGCCTACGAACGCGACCTGTCGGTGACGCTGTTCGGCCACACCTGGCCGCACCCGCTGTTCCTCGCCCCGATCGGCGTGCTCGGACTGTGCTCGCAGGACTTCCACGGCGACCTGGCCACCGCGCGCGCCTGCGCCCGCACCGGCGTGCCGTTGAGCACCTCCACCCTCACCCAGGACCCGCTGGAGGACGTGGCCGCGGCCCTCGACGGCACGCCGGGGATGTTCCAGCTGTACCCGCCGAAGGACGAGGAGCTGATGCTCAGCCTCGTCCACCGCGCCGAACGCGCCGGCTACCAGGCGCTGGTGGTCACTGTGGACACGTGGGTGCCCGGGTGGCGCCCGCGGGACCTCAACCGGGCGAACTTCCCCCAGCTGCGCGGCTACTGCCTGAGCAACTACACCAGCGATCCCGCGTTCGCCCGCCTGTGCGGCGACGTCGAGGATCCGCGCGCGGTGGTGCAGGCGTGGGCGTCGGTGTTCGGCAAGTCCCTCGGCTGGGCCGATGTGGACCTGCTGCGCCGCAGCACGAACCTGCCCATCGTGCTCAAGGGGCTGCAGCACCCCGAGGACGTGCGCCGCGCCCGCGACCACGGGGTGGACGGCATCTACTGCTCCAACCACGGCGGGCGGCAGGCCAACGGCGGCGTTCCCGCGCTGCAGCTGCTGCCGGACGTCGTCGACGCCGCCGGAGACCTGCCCGTGCTGTTCGACTCGGGCGTGCGCAGCGGCACCGACGCGGTCAAGGCGCTGGCCCTGGGCGCCTCCGCGGTCGGCCTCGGCCGCCCCTACGCCTACGCCCTCGCCGTCGGCGGGGCCGACGCGGTGGCGCACCTGCTGCGGTCGGTGCTGGCCGAGGCGGACCTGCTGCTGGCCATCGACGGCTACCCCGACCTGCAGGCGCTGCGGCAGGCCGGACTGCGCCGCGTCGACTGACCCGTCGCGGCGCGGCCCCGTCCCGAAAGGGGGCACCACCGGGTCAACCGTGCTCGTCCAGGTGGGCGAGCACGAACCGGGCGCGGTCGTCGACGGGGGCCTGCGGCAGCCTCCGCACCGTGTAGCCGTGCTCGGTGTAGGCCGCGTGCAGGGCGTGTTCGGTCGCCGCGGCTTCCTCGGCCGACTGGGTGCGCTGCGCGTCGCGCGCGTAGATCTGCGGCCAGAACGGTGCGAGGAACACCTGCCGGTGGTAGCGCAGCTGTGCGGCCGCGGCGGTGATGTGGGCGGGCACGGCGCTCCCGCGCAGCCGCAGGAACCCGGCGATGTCGACCACGCCGCGGTCGAAGAACACCCGCCCGGGCTGCTGCTCGGCCAGCCGGTAGGAGCGCAGTTCCCAGCACAGCATGTGCTCGGCGAACAGCACCGCATCCCGCCACGGCAGCGCGGGACCGCCCAGGTCCTGCTGTTCGGCGATGACCGCGCGGCCGGCTTCGTGCGAGCGGGCGTGGCCCCAGGTCTGCAGCCGTTCGACCAGGCTGGTCTTGCCGCTTCCCGGCCCGCCGGTGATGACGACGAAACGCTCGGACATGCTCCTCCTCTCCTCGCTGGGTCCTCGCCGAGCCCGTGGCGCGGCGCCGCCGGTCCGTGCGCCGCGCCACGGGCTCGGCGGTCACAGCGGGTCGTGCGTGGGCTGCTCCGCGCCGCGGCGGGACCGCCACCGGTTGCGGGCGCGGCGGGTGACCACGACGGGATAGGCGGCGGCCAGCCCGCCGGCCAGGGACGCCGAGATCACCAGCGGCAGCACGAGGCCGTGGTGGAACACCAGCGCGCCGCCGAGGGCAGCGCCGCCGAAGATCGACAGCACCACGCCGACGCGGCGGCCCAGCCGCGGATTGCGCTTGCCGGCCAGGAACGAGTCGGCGGCCAGGTCCGCCAGGGTGAGCGTGATCAGCGTCGTGGTCATGTCCGCCACGCCGAGCTTGCGCACCGTGGCGTTGCGAAAGCCCATCGCCAGCGCCAGCAGCGCCACCAGCACCGCCGCCGTGGACGGGGAGAGGTGCGGGGAGGAGGCGCTGCTCACGGCGGCGACCGCGGCCGCGCCGGTCAGCGCGGCCGCTTCCACGACGAGCGCGGTGCTCACCCATCGGAAGCGCTCGTGCCCCAGCGCGGTGTGCAACCTCCCGCCGCCGGCCGCGCCGAGCAGGAAACCGGTCAGGGCGAGTGCGCCGAAGCAGAGGGAGAAGCCGGGCACCTGGGCGGTCGACAGCCCCAGCACCACCACGTTCCCGGTCATCTTCCCCAGGAACAGCCGGCCGAGCCCGAGGTAGCTGACCGCGTCGATGATACCGCTGATCACCGTCAGCCCCATCAACGCGGGGGGCAGTCCCTGCCGGCCGGCGGATTCCCGCTCGGCCCGCACCTCCGGGGGAGGTGCGGACTTCCGCCGCGTGCCGCCATCTTCCGTTCGCGTCGACGCAGTGCGCACCGTGCCCAACATCCTTCGCAGGAACAACGCGGGGACCGTGCTCGACGCCATTGGGGAGCACCGGGAACGCGCGGACGGGTCCGCGTCCGCGGTTCGCCCTTCGTGATCGAGACAGTCGCAGACTACGGCCGCGCGGCACGGCGATCAACGCAACTGCGGCAGCACCACCCGACGGAACGAAGAATCGAAACCGCAGGGAACGGCGGTGCGATCAACGCGGGAACACCGCGTGGCCACGCCGCGGGCGCGGCGGTGGCCGAAAGCGCGGTCCGCTCCGCGGCACCCCCGCGCATTTCACCCGATCCGGGAACGGCGAGTGAGATCGGTGAGGTGTGCCCCGTCCACCGGGCGGGTATTCCGCAGGTGATGCGGTGCCGCCGCGGTGCACCCCCGCGGCGGCGTCCGTACGGTGAGGGATTGCCGGGTGGCCGTGGAGGAACTGCCATGTTGTCACGGCACGAACGTCAGTGTCTCGAACAGATCGAGCAACAGCTCACCGGCGAGGATCCGGAGTTCGCGCGGCGCATGCAGCGACGCCGGTGGTGGTGGCCGTGGCAACGCCCGTCGGCCCCCACCGCGTGGGCGATCGTGTCGCTGGCAGCGGCGGTGCTGTGCGTGTTGCTGGGCGAGGCCTCGGGGTTCGTGACGGCGGCCATGCTCGGTGCTGTGTTGTTGATGGTGCGGCACTGGCGCCTCGGCGGCGGTGCCGCCGAGTAGGAAGGGGTCGGCATGGCTGTGTGCGAGGTCTGCGGAAACGACTACTGGCTGAGCTTCGAGGTGCGCACCGCCGGCGGGTTCGAGCACACCTTCGACTCGTTCGAGTGCGCGGCGCACCAGCTGGCACCGCGGTGCGAGCACTGCGCCTGCCGCGTGCTGGGGCACGGCGTGGAGGTGGACGGGCACTTCTTCTGCTGCGCGCACTGCGCCCGGAACTCCGGGCTGGATCAGGGCACCCAGACCCGCGACGCGGTCGGGGCCCACCCGGGGTGAGCCGGTGCGCCGACCCGCCCCTGCTTGCCCCGGTGCGGCGTGTATGCTAACGGGAGGCGATGTGACGAACACCCCCGAGGTTGTTATCGCGTCGTTATCAATCCGGTGAAACACCTGGGAAGCCGGATGCGATGAGCAGAGTGAGACAGCATTTTCCGCCCGCCCAGCATCACCGTTGATCAGCCGGTCCTTGACAGCGGGCCGGAGCGCTGTCGAGCCGTTTCAGTATCGATCTACAAGGAGGTTGTCGATGGCTGGTGTGGTTCGGTGGCTCGGTGACATGGCCCGGGAGATCCAGCGGGGTCAAGCGGTCATGCGCAACGGCGAGCAGCGGCCCGCGCGGCGGCGGTAACGCCGCCGCCTCCACGACTTCCGCCGCCGTGCCCGCGAGGAGCGGGCACGGCGGCTTTCTGCATATCGACGGCCCGCGCTCGGCCGACACCGGCTGCGCCGCACGCCCCGACCCCGGGAAAGTGGTGGCCATGAGCGAACACTCGTCAGTGCCCGACCTGCTGAGGCCGTTCGTGCGGCAGGGCACGATTCTGCTCAAAACCAGAAAGCGCGACGGCAGCTGGGTGGACACACCGGTCAGCATCGTCGTGCGCGGCGACCACGCCTACATCCGCACCTACGACAAGGCCGGCAAGAGCAAGCGCCTGCGCAACTTCAGCGAGGTGCGGTTCTGCCCGTCGACGTTCCGCGGCACCCCCACGGGCGCCATGGTCGCCGCCCGTGCGCGGCTGCTGGACGGCGACGAAGCACGACAGGCCGCCAAGCTCCTCACACGCAAGTACCGCCTGCTGCACGGCGTCGTCGTCCCGGTGGGACACCGCATCATGCGCACGCGCACTCTGCACTACGAACTCAGCGACTTCAGCGCCGCACCGGGCTGAGGCGAACCTCGCCCGCCCCCCGGCATCCCCAGCCCGACACCGCCGACGCCGCGCCGCCGAACTCCTACCGCGGCGGGTTAGCTGCGGTGCTTGGCCGCCAGCGCCACGTACTGCTCGGCCGAGGCGGCCAGCACGGCGCGCTCCTGCTCGGACAGCTCGCGGCGCACCTTGCCCGGCGAGCCCACCACGAGCGAACCGGGCGGCACCTCGGTGCCCTCGAGCACGACGGTGCCCGCCGCCACCAGCGAACCGGCGCCGATGTGGCAGCCGTTGAGCAGCACCGCGCCCATGCCGATCAAACACCCGTCCTCGACGGTGCAGCCGTGCACCACGGCCCGGTGCCCCACGGTCACGTCCGCGCCGAGCGCGGCCGGCAGCCCCGGGTCGGCGTGCAGCACGCAGCCGTCCTGGACGTTGGTGCGCGCTCCGACGGTGATGTGCTCCTGGTCGCCGCGCAGCACCGCCGTGTACCACACGCTGGCGTCCTCGCCGAGCCGCACGCGCCCCAGCAGGTGCGCCCCTGCGGCGACGAACGCCTGCTGCGGGACCTGCGGGTGGTGGTCGTCGACGGGTTCGATCACTGGCGCCTGCACACGTCCTCCTGTTCCCTCGCCGCAGCCCCACCGGCGGCGCCGGCGGGTGATCGTCTGCGCGCATCCTGCCAGCCACGCCCGTCCCCGCGGCGGTGACCTCGATCACCCACCGGGGTGGGCGGTGAGGGGTCAGGCCTGGGGCGCGTCGAGGTGCAGTTCGGTGAACACGTCCGCGGTCGACTCGCGGCAGGCGAACCGGTCGGTCAGCTCGACCAGCTGCAGCAGCCGCGCCACCGGACCGCGACCGGGCACGACGTAGCAGACCACGTTGCGCCGGTCGGCGCGTTGCTGCACCCGCACGAGCAGTTCCGCGGCGGCGCTGGTGCAGTAGGACACCCCGGTGAGGTCGATGACGACGGTGTGCAGGTGGGCGGCGCTGAGCCGCTGCCGCAGCATTTCCAGGGTGCGGGGCAGCGCGGCGAGGTCGACTTCACCGGCGATGCGCACGACCACCAGCCCGGTGTGGGGCCATTCGACGTGCAACCGCAACCGGTCGGTGCGGGTCATGGGTTCGCTGGGGGCGCGGGGGGCGACGAGGGCGTGCTCGTCCAGCCACGGCGGGTCGCCGCGCATCCCGGATCGTGCCGCGATCACAGAAGTCCCTCCCGGTTGCCACGTGCCTCGGCCGCGGGTGTCCCCCGGCGGCGTACTCCGGCAGCGGAGAACGGGCCCCGCGCTGCAGCCGCACTTCCTACCGTAGGAGCACCGCGACACGCGCGACAAAACCTAATCCGGTCGTGTGAACCGAGGTGGGGTGCGGTGGCCGCGCCGCGGGTCACTCCCCCGCGGAGGCCGCACCACCGGCCGCGTGCCGCCCCGCCGCGACCGGCTCCCACGCCCGCGAGACCACGCAGGTCAACTCCTCACCGTCAGCCCGCAGCGTGACCCGGTGCCCGGCGGCGACCTCCCCGGACAGCACCAGCCCGGCCAACCGGTTGTCCACCTCCTGCTGCAACACCCGCCGCAGCGGCCGCGCCCCGAACTCCGGGTGCCACCCGCGCCGCACCAGCCACGTCACGGCCTCGTCCTCGGCGGCGAACTCCACCCCGCGGTCCTGCAGCCGCTCCGCGGTGCGCTGCAGCAGCGACTCGGTGATGCGCAGCAGCGCCTGCAACCCCAGCGGGCGGAAGGTCACCACGTCGTCCACGCGGTTGAGGAACTCCGGCCGGAAGAACGCCCGCAGCTGCTGCCACACCGCCGCGTCCACCGCGGCGTCCTCACCGCCGTGGCCGTCGTCGCCGCGCGCCGAGGCCGCCACGGCGTCCGCACCGAGGTTGGAGGTCATGATGATCACCGCGTCGCGGAAGTCGACCGTGCGGCCCTGCGCGTCGGTCAACCGGCCCGCGTCCAGCACCTGCAGCAGCATGTGGAACACGTCCGGGTGGGCCTTCTCCACCTCGTCGAGCAGCACCACCGCGTGCCGCTGCCGCCGCACCCGATCGGTGAGCTCACCGGCCTCCCCGTGCCCCACGTAACCCGGCGGCGCCCCCACCAGCCGCGAGACCGCGTGCTTCTCCTGGTACTCGCTCATGTCCAACCGGATCAACTGCTGCGTGTCGCCGAACAGGGCCTCGGCCAGCGCACGCGCCAGCTCGGTCTTGCCCACCCCGGTGGGGCCGAGGAACACGAACCCGCCGATCGGCCGGTCCGGATCCCCCAGCCCGGCCCGCGCCCGGCGCACCGCCTCGGACACCACGCGCACCGCCCGGTCCTGACCGAGCACGCGGCGCTGCAACCGCTGCTCCAGGTCCAGCAGCGCCCGCGGATCGTCCGGCTCCACCTCGCCCACCGGCACCCCGCAGCGGCGGGCGACCACCTCACCGACGTCGTCGGACCCCACCGTCGGCACGAACGGCACGTCCGCGGCGAACCCGCCGCGGCGCAGCCGCACCCGCGAACACGTCTGGTCCAACACGTCCACCGCCTTGTCCGGCAGGAACCGCTCCGGCAGGTACCGCTGCGACAACTGCACCGCCGCCGACAGCGCCGCCGCGTCCACCTGCACCTGGTGGTGCTGCTGGAACCGCTCCCGCAGCCCCTCCAGCACCGACACGGCATCCTGCGTGGACGGTTCCTCGACCATGATCGGGGCGAACCGCCGCTCCAACGCCGCGTCCCGCGCGATGTGCCGGCGGTACTCCTCCACCGTCGTCGCCCCCAGCAGGCGCACCTCACCCCGCGCCAAGGCCGGTTTGAGCATCGTGCCCGCGTCCAACGAGCCCTCGCCCGCACCCGCGCCGACGATGCTGTGCACCTCGTCGACGAACACCATCACCCGGTCGCGGTGCTGCCGCAGCTCCTCCAGCAGATCCCGGAACCGCTGCTCGAACTCCCCGCGGTACCGCGCCCCGGCGACCATGCCGGCCATGTCCACCGCGACGATGCGCGTGCGCGCCAACGACGGCGGCACCGCACCAGCCACCACGCGCTGCGCCAACCCCTCCACCACGGCGGTCTTGCCCACCCCCGGGTCCCCGAGGAACAGCGGGTTGTTCTTGCCCCGCCGACCGAGGATCTCCACCGCCTGCTCGATCTCCTCGTCCCGACCGACCACCGGATCCAACCCACCGGCCCGCGCCTGCGCGGTCACGTCCCAACCGAACTCGTCCAACCGCGGCGTCGGCGACAGCACCCCACCGGCCTCGCCCGAACCCGCGGCCCGCGCCAACGCGCGCCCCGCGGCCGAGTCGGCATCGGTGGCCAACCCGAGCAGCAGGTGCCGCGGCCCCACCACGGACGCCCCCTCCCGGCGGGCCTGCTGATGCGCTCCGGCCAGCGCGCGCCGCGCCGACGGCGCCAACGCGGGCACCTGCTCACCGCGCTGCGCGGCCTCGTCGACGGCACGGCGGGTCGCCGCGGCCAGATCGGCAACGTCCACACCGGACTCGGACAGGAGCGCCGCGGTCTCCTCCTCCTGCGTGGCCGCCCACAACAGGTGCGCGGTGTCCAACTGCGGCGCGGCGATCTCGACCGCGGAGCGCAACGCGACGGTGAGCACCCGCCGCGCCGGCGCGTCCAACAGCGCCGACCAGTCGGCATCCGCCGCACCGACCTCGGCGGCGGCGCTGTCCCACCAGCGACGCACCGCCGAGTCGAACGCGGCCGAGGACTCGCCGACACCGCCGCGATCCACGCGCACCTCCGATCCGCACCACGCGCACCGCACCCGCGCGCCACCGGCGCGCCGGACACGCCACCCCGCACGAGCAGCAGCCTACCAATCCCCGCGCTGTCCACTGCGGACCGCGGGCGCCCACGCGGCCCGGAACCACCCCGCCGGTGCCGCGGGAAACGCACCCCGCACCCGGCCGGCGCGGCGGGTGCTCAGGCGGACTCGCCGCGCTGGGCCCGCTGCACCGCCTCGGCCAGCCGCGTCAACTCCCGCCCGAGGTGCACCATCCGCTCGGACACCACCGAGGCGTGCCCGGACAACGCCCCCGCGTGCCCGGCCGCGCGCAGCCACTCGGTCAACCCGTCCACCCCCTCGGCCATGCCCTCCACCGTCGTGGAGAACCCCCGCACGACCTGCTCGATCTCCTCGACCGAATGCGCCACCGACGGGTCGGTCAACCGCCGCGCCAACGCCGTCACCGCCTCGGCGACCTGCTGCGACACCTCGGCCGAATAGCCCTTCTCCGCCGCAGCGGCCTCCTCGGCGCTGCGGCGGCTGCTCGACCGCCGCGCCGAGGACGACCGTCCCTGCGGTCCCTCCGCGGATGCATCAGCGTTCGTCATCACTGCCCCGTTTACCCGATCCTCGTCTCCACTGCGACCGAACCGCACCACACCGGGCGGGAACACACCGCACCGGTGCCGCGGTGCGGTCGACAGTAGCGCTCGCGGACCAGGAGTCGCCCAGGCAGGTGACGGGGAAAACGCACCGCACCGCGCACGGGCCGGGCGCATGCGACAAAGCAACCCGAACCGCGCGTTCCCGGACGAGAGCCCCCACGCCCGTCACCGCACACCGCAGCGGGCCCGCCTGCGGCCCGTCACCGCGGCGCGGCCAGAAGCCGGTGGATCTCCTCGTCCGAGGTCGCCGGAAACGACTGGTACCACTGGCCCACCGCGGTGAACGACGTCGGCTGCAGCACGCACACCACCTCATCGGCCTCCCGCTGCAGCTGCCGCACCGCCTCCGGCGACCCCACCGGCACGGCCAGCACCACCCGCGCCGGATCGGCCTGCCGCACCATGCGCACCGCCGCCCGCGCCGTGGCACCGGTGGCCAACCCGTCGTCGACGAGCACCACCTCGTGCCCGGACCACCGCTCGGCCGGATCCTGCCCGAACACGCGCTCCCGCCGCGCGGCCTCGGCCTGCTCCCGCTCGCACGCCTGCTGCCACCACTGCTCGCCCACGTCGAACGCCGCGACCATGCGCTCGTCGTAGGTCGCCGGACCGTGCGCGGTCACCGCCCCCAGCGCCAACTCCGGCTGACCGGGGGCACCGACCTTGCGGGACACGCACACCCGCAACGGCGCCCCCAGGGCACGCGCCACCTCGGCCGCCACGGGAACACCACCCCGCACCAGCCCCAGCACCAACGGGTCCGACAGCCCCAGGTGCTGCACGCGTTCGGCCAGCACGCCACCCGCGTGCCGCCGATCGGCATAGCCCTGCACCCCGTGGCGGGCCGTCGACCACCGCGTCATCGACGTCTCCGTTCACCACGCTGCTGCCTCGTTCCCCCGCGAGATGCCCGCAGCGGCCGCAGCGGCAAACCTCACCGGACTCAGCGGAAACCGGACACCCGCAGCGCACGCAACCGGTTCAACGCCGCGGCCAGCTCGAACCGGCGCGGCACGGCGAAATCCCCCACGTACTGCTCGTCGACCGCGGCGATGCCCCGCTGCTGCACCTGCTCGCGGTAGGCCTGCAGCACCTCGGCCACCGTGCGGCGCCCGTCGACGACACCGCGCCGCGCCAACGTCACCAGCGCCAACCCGATGCCCGTGACCTGACTCGGGTCGACCAGCTGCTCCACCGCGCGCAACTCGATCGTCGAATCGGACAACGTCAACGCGTCCACACCGCGCGAACGCACCTTCGGCCGGTCGGTGGCGATCGACTTCGGATCCACCACCCGGTCGCGCACCGCGGGGAACTCCTCGGCCTCCGAGGCCCGCCCGGTGGGACTGGCCGCCAGCTCACGCGCCCGGTCGGTGACGTCGAACGCCTGGTAGGCATCCATCATCACCACCTGGTCGGCCACGTCCATGTAGTCACCCGAACCGCCCATGACCAGCATCGTCGACACGCCCCGCTGCTCGTACAGCGGGCGGATGACGTCCACGAACGGCGTCAGCGGCTCCGAGTCCTTGGCCACCAGCGTCTGCATCCGCGCATCGCGGATCATCAGGTTCGTCGCCGCGGTGTCCTCATCGACCAGCAGCAGCCGCGCCCCCGCCTCGACCGACTCCACGATCGTCGCCGCCTGCGACGTCGACCCGGAGGCGTTGTCGGTGGAGAAGTCACTCGTGTCCGCCCCCGTCGGCAAGTGGTCCACGAACGGCGAGACGTCCACCCGGTGCACCCGCCGACCGTCCTCAGCGCGGACCTTGACCGTCTCGTCGCGGCAGACCACCAGCTCGCGCCCGTCCCCGGGCACGTGGTCGTACACGCCGAACTCCAGCGCCCGCAGCAGCGTCGACTTGCCGTGGAACCCGCCACCGACGATGAGCGTGATCCCCTCGGGCACCCCCATGCCCGACACCACACCCCGGTTCGGCAGGGTCACCGACACGCGCATCGACTCCGGCGAGGAGAACGGCACCGCACCCGTCAACGGCCGGTCGTCCACCCCGGACCGCCGCGGCAGCACCGCCCCGTCGGCGACGAACGCCACCAGCCCCCGTTCCGGCAGCTGCTGCCGCAACGCGTCGGTGTCCTCCACCGACTCCACGAACGCGCGCGCCGCGTCCTGATCAGCGGTGTCCCACCGCAGCGCGTGCTCCACCATCGCCGGCACGTCATCGCACAACGCCCGCTCGGCAGCACGCCCGTCGATGGTGCGACCCCGGCCCGGCATGTCGATGCCCAACCGCAGCACCACCGTGCCCTCGACGATCTGGCAAGCACTGCGATCCAGCACCTGCTGATACCCCGCGTCCACGCGCAGGCGACTGTCCTTCAACCGCCGGTGCGCCCCGCGCACCAGGAAGTTCGCCAACGCCCGCGCCCGCACCGGCGTGGCCCACAACTCCTCGGGAAAACCCGCCGTGGCCGGATCCACCCGCACCTCGCACCGGCTGGCCGGCGCGTACGGGTCGGGCTGCACCTTCTGCACGTCCAACGTGAACCCGTCGAAGGCCCACTGCCCCATCAACGACTTGTAGCGGCCGTAGCTGGAGCCGTGCATCGACTTCAGCTCCCGCCGCAGCCCCTGGTCGGTGCGCTCGTTGCGCGGACCGCCGGAGGATTTCGGACCACCGCGCGCATCCTCGCGGCGCCGATCTCCACCGCGGCCGCGCCCGTTTCCGGGGCGCCCCGACCGGGCGCCCCCGTCATATCCCTGTGCCATATCCCCGAGACGTACCGGACGCAAGCGCGAAACTCCAATCGGGAGAGACACATCACCACACGTCCCGCGCGCCACGCCCGGCGACAACGGGCACAGATCATCACACGTGGTTATTCTCCGATCACGCAACGGCCGGACTGCTGCGGACGCGCCCCGCACAGCCGGCACCAACAGGTCCGACCGCATGGAGGCAACGCTCGTGACACCGTCGACCGCCCCCTCTCCCGAGCCGGCCCGACAACCCCGACGCCCCCGCCCCAGCACCCGCCTGCTGCCCGCGCTGGCGCTGGCCGCACTCGCCGCCCTGGCCACCACCCCCGCCCAGGCCGAACCCACCGCACCCCCCGGCCCGGCCGAACAGCGCGCCGGAACCGTGGCCGGCCTCGACGTCTCCGGACACCAGCCGCAGATCAACTGGAACCAGGTCAAGGCCGACGGAGCACGGTTCGCCTTCGTCAAGGCCACCGAGGGCACCGGCTTCCGCAGCGGCTCCTACACCGCCCAGTGGAACGGGGCCCGCGCGGTCGGACTGCTCACCGGCGCCTACCACTTCGCCCTGCCCGACCGCTCCTCCGGCGCGGCCCAGGCGAACTACTTCGCCGACCACGGCGGCACGTGGACCCCCGACGGGCGCACCCTGCCCGGGGTGCTCGACATCGAGAACAACCCCTACGGCGCGGACTGCTACGGACTCGCCCCGCACGAGATGTCCCAGTGGTTGCAGGACTTCAGCAACACCTACAACGCGCGCACCGGCCGGCACCCGATGATCTACACCAACGCCGCGTGGTGGAACAAGTGCACCGGCGCCAACCCGGGATTCGCCGGCAACAGCCCCCTGTGGATCGCCCGCTACGGCCCGGAGGTGGGCGAGCTGCCCGCCGGATGGACCAACCACACCGTGTGGCAGCACGGCACCCGCGGCGCCTTCCCCGGCGGGCAGGACGTGTTCAACGGCAGCCCCGCCCAGCTCACCGCCCTCGCCCGGGGTTGACCCGCCCGCACCCGGTGGGCCACCCGAGCCGCCCGCGGTGGCCCACCGGCGCGCTCACTGCCCCAGCAGATCCCGCGGGATCGGCTCGTCGTTGGCCACGGCCTCGAACATCCGCGCGGCGTTCTCGCTGTCCCAACGCACCACCGACTGCCCGTCCGGGGTGGTTTCGAACTCGCCGAACGGCACGCTCGTGGTCACCCCCTCGCCACCGCTGATCCGGCCCATCGAGCGGGCCAAGAACATCAGGTGCCACACGTGCGCGCCGTTGTCCACCAAGAACGTCCGCGGTCCGTCCGAAGCCAACCGCCACGCGCGGTACGGGTTGAGCAGCACCGTCGGACTCGTGGCCTTGTCCACCAACGCCCCCAGCAGTTTGCGCTGGTTCTCGGCCCGCTCCAGGTCCCCGCCTTCCAGGCCGTAGCGGGCGCGGACGAAGCCCAACGCCGTCGGCCCGTCCAGATGCGCCTTCCCGGCCGGCAGGTGCACGTTCGCCTTCTCGTCGTTCAACGGCTCGTCCAGGTGCACGTTCACCCCGCCGACCGCGTCGACCAGATCGGCGAAGCCGCCGAACCCGATCTCGGCGTACCGATCGATGTGCACCCCGGTCGACTTCTCCACCGTCTGCGACAGCAGCTGCGGCCCGCCGTAGGAGAACGACGAGTTCAACTTCCCCCACCCGTGCCCCGGGATGGGCACGTACGAATCCCGCGGCAGGCTGATCAACGCCGGCTGCCCCCCGCCCGCCGGCACGTGCAGCAGCATCATCGTGTCCGTGCGGCGCCCCCCGGCGTCACCGGCCGACAACTCCTCGCGCCGCGACTCGTCCAACCCCGCGCGGCTGTCCGAACCGACCAGCAGCCAGTTCGTGCCCGCGCTGTCGGCAGCACCCCCGGAGAAGTCCAACGCCTCGGTGCGCTGCAACCGGCTGTCCACGTAGAACAACAGTCCGCCCAGCGCCAGCAGCAGCACCAGCACCACGACCCCCAGCCGCCGCGGCCACCGCCGCTTGCGCTCCCCACGCGGCTGCCGCTGCTGCGGCGGCGGTGCGGACGGACGCCGCTGCCCCTGCGACGGCGGCGGCTGCGGACGCCGCTGCTGACGCCCGGAGTAGTAGTCGTACTTGCCCCCGCCGCGCGGCCCGCGGCCCCTCGACGGCGGTGTCGCCGACCAGTCACTCATGTGCACCACACCCGGCTTGTCGGTTCCGTGCCCGCGGGCAGTCCATCGCGCAGAAGCATCCCAGACACCGCCACCAGCGACGCCATCCACCGCCGCACCACCCCAGATCATCACCATCACCGCAGGGCACCACGACACACTGGGACGGGGGACACGTCACACCGACTCACCCGGTCGGCGCGCGCGGTCGAAGGACCCCGCGCAGCCGCCCTACGATCGACCCGCGTCCCTCGGGCGGCAGGCACGCACCGAGGACCACGCCCACCGCACGCTGCGACAGGAGGACCAGCATGTCCCAGGTCACCGCGCACGAGCACCCGCGGGAAGCGACCGTGCTCGACACCGCGCCGAAACAGCTGCTCATCGGCGGTTCGTGGCGCGCGGCCGAGAACAGCGCGACCTTCGGCGTCGAGGACCCCGCCACAGGGGCGGAGCTCTGTTCCGTCGCTGATGCCTCCCCTGCTGACGGGGTGGCGGCGTTGGCCGCCGCGGCCGAGGCGCAAGTCGCCTGGGCGCACCACTCCCCCCGCGAACGGGGTGAGATCCTGCGTCGCGCGTTCGAGCTGATGACGCAGCGTCGTGAGGACCTCGCGCTGTTGATGACGTTGGAGATGGGCAAGCCGCTGGCCGAATCGCGCGGGGAGATCACCTACGCCGCGGAGTTCTTCCGCTGGTTCGCCGAGGAGGCCGTGCGCATTTCCGGCGACTACGCGGTGGCGCCCAGTGGCAGCGGCCGCATCCTCACCCACCGGCAGCCGGTCGGCCCGTGCGTGCTGGTCACCCCGTGGAACTTTCCCGCCGCGATGGGCACCCGCAAGATCGGTCCGGCCGTGGCGGCCGGCTGCACCATGGTGGTCAAACCGGCCCACCAGACCCCGCTGTCCATGCTCGCGCTGGCCGAGATCCTCGGCGAGGCCGGCCTGCCCGACGGCGTGCTCAACCTCGTGCCCACCCACCACGCCGGACGGCTCGTCGAACCGCTGCTGTCCGACCAGCGCACCCGCAAGGTCTCCTTCACCGGATCCACCGAGGTCGGCCGCACCCTGCTGCGCCAGTCCGCCGAGCAGGTGCTCAACACGAGCATGGAACTCGGCGGCAACGCCCCGTTCCTCGTCTTCGACGACGCCGACCTCGACGCCGCCGTCGACGGAGCGATGCAGGCGAAAATGCGCAACATCGGCGAAGCCTGCACCGCGGCCAACCGGTTCTACGTGCACGCCGCCGTCGCCGAGGACTTCGCCGACCGCATGGCCGACCGCATGAGCCGGCTGCGACTCGGCCGCGGCGTCTCCGACGCGGTCGAGGTCGGCCCGCTCATCGACGCCGACCAGCGCGACAAGGTCACCGAACTGGTCGGCGACGCCCTCGCCCGCGGCGCCCGCGTGCGCACCGGCGGCAGCACCACCGGCGACACCGGCTACTTCTACAGCCCCACCGTGCTCACCGACGTGCCCGCCGCCGCGCGGATGCACCACGAGGAGATCTTCGGCCCCGTCGCCCCGATCACCACCTTCACCGACGAGGACCAGGCGCTGCAGCTGGCCAACGGCACCGAGTTCGGCCTGGTCAGCTACCTCTACACCACCGACCTCACCCGCGGGCTGCGCGTGTCCGAACACCTCGAATCCGGCATGGTCGGCCTCAACCAGGGCGTCGTGTCTAACGCGGCCGCCCCCTTCGGCGGGATCAAGCACTCCGGCCTCGGCCGCGAAGGCGGCGAGCTCGGCATCGACGAGTACCTCGAGACGAAGTACGTCAACATCGGCGGGATGTGACCGCGCCGGTGGCGCCGGCCGCGGCCCTCCGCCGCCGGCGCCACCGGCGAGCTACAGCTCGCTCTCGTCGGCCCACGAGGCGTTCAACCGGCGCAACGCGTCCCGCATGTGCGCCCGCAGCCGCGAGAGCACCAGCCCCTCGTCGCCCCCTTCGATCGCGTCGATCAACCCCTGGTGCTCGTCCACCAGAGCGTGCTCGTCGGCCTGGTACTTGTCCTGCAGCGCGGTCAGGCACATCCGCTTCTCCACCAGCAGCGTGGCCGCCATCCGCTGCAGCCGCGCACTGCCCGAGGCCCGCACCAACGCCTCGTGGAACTCCTGGTCCGCGTCCGAGATGGCCACCGGATCGGCCTGCTCGGCCGCGGAGACCATCCGGGCGTGCACCTCGCTCAACTCCGCCACCGCCGTCTCGCGCCGCGTGCGCACGATCTGCTCGCAGGCCGCCCGCTCCACCGCGAACCGGCCCAGGTAGATGTCGCGCACGTCCTCGGCGTCCAGCGTCATCACGAACAACCCGCGATGCGGCTCGCTGTGCAGCAGCCCCTCGGCGACCAACCGCTGCATCGCCTCCCGCAGCGGGCCGCGGCTGACACCCAGCCGCTGCGCCAGCTCGGCCTCGCCCAGCTGGCTGCCCGGCGCCAACGATCCGTACATGATGGCCGAGCGCAACTGCTCGGCCACGATCGCCGCCGTGGACCGCCGCTGGACCGGCTCTAACTCGCCCGGCGCAGGATCCTCAGCGCCCCACCGACCACTGTCGAACACGCACATCATCTCCTCGCATCAGGCGGTGGCCACCCACTGCTCGCCCGCGCCGGGCGCGCTCCGCAGCGCACCAACGCGGGCGGTCACGAACACGCCGCCGCCTCTCCCCTCCACCGGCGTCGGTCAATTGTCGACAATGCTACCTCACCGGTCGGTGCGGCGATCTCCACGACAGGCCACGGCACCGACGCCCGCGACGACCACGCACAACCCTGGCACACCGCACACCACCCCGGGGCCCACCGACCCGGGCAACGTTGCGTGCACGACCAGAACAGCAGGGAAGAGCAGCTGAGCACGACAAGGAACTCCCGAGGCCCGCATCCACCGGCCTCCGCGGCGGCGAGCCCCAGGCAAGCACCGCGGGAACACCCGAGCAGCGGCACCGACGGCAACTCCGCCCAAGCGGACGGCCCCGCAGGCGGTCCGAACCGCTGCGCCACGCCCGCGACCTCCGCGCCGCACCTCGGCGCGGAGACGACGCCCCTACCCCCAGAGGAAGGGCGTCACCACCGCACGGACGAACGCACCGAGCGCCCGCCGCGTGCGGACTCATGCAAACAAACACCGGGCGGACCGTCAACAAACAGACACATGTGCTACACCTGACGCGTCAGGTGTTGACAACACGCGAGCGGTGACCCCCACGACCACCGAACAGCCCCGGCCGCAGCAACACCCGCTGCCACCGTTCGCCACCCTGCTCCGCCACCTCATCGACACCGTCCACCCGCCGGACCGCGAGCCCTACACCTACCGCGAGATCGCCACCGGCATCGACACCCTCACCGCCCACGAACACCGCCACGACGGACCGGCCTGACCCGGCCCCGATGCCGCGGGGAGCGAGCACACCGCCGACCGCGCACTCCGCGGCCACCGAGGCGATCAGCGGTTCCAACCGGCGCACCCCGCACGACCTGCCCGGCAGCGCTCACACCCGGCGCCGCCGCAACGACGAGGACGCGACCTGCGCCACCGCCCCCGCGACCAGCAGCACCAGCACCGGCGCGAACGCCCACCGGTACGCCGCCGCAGCCGGCACCTCCGACACCAGCTGCAGCACCAGCCCCACCAGCAACTGCACGAGCACCGCGGCGGTGAACCCGCCCATGTTCACCACGCCCGAGGCCGTGCCCGAGCGCTCGGCGGTGTTGGCCGCACGCGCGCCGTCGAAGGCCAGCATCGCCGCCCCGCCGGCGAAACCGATCGCCAGCAGCACCACGAGCAGCACCGCGGACGGCAGCACCCCCGGCCAGAGCACGAGCACGGACCAGCACAGCACCACGAGCAGCGACATGCCCAGGGTGAACCCCTCGCGCCGCCGGTGCCGCCCGGCGACGAACTGACCACTGAACCACGTGCCCACCAGGAAACCGGCCACGCACAGCAGCAGCAGCGAGCCCACTTCCGCCGGGCCGCGCCCCTGCGCCTCGGTCAGCCACGGCCCGCCCCACAGCGTCGTGATCGCCACGAACTGCGCCATGAGCACGAAGTGCACCCAGAACGAGTACCGCGTGCCGCGCTGCCGCACGACCGCGCCCAGCGAATCCACCACGCGCTCCGCCGGGCCGCTCCCCGCGCGCGACACCTCGGGAGCGCTCTCCGGCGGCCGGTTGCGGAGGAACGCCGCAGCCACCGCGGCCAGGGCGGCCGTGGCCACCGCCGCGATGAGGAACGTGGCCACCCATCCGGCGGTGTCCAGCGCCAGGCTCAGCGGCAACGTCGCCACCACCTGGCCCAGACCGCCGGCCAGACCGGTCAGCGCCGCGATCTTCCCGAAGCGGCGCGGTGTGAACCAGTGCGCCGCCAGCCGCAGCACGTTGGTGAACATGAACGCGTCACCGAAGCCGATGAGCATGCGGCCGACGATGCCGCCCGCGGCCGATGCGCCGAGGCCGAACACGGCCGAGCCGACGGCCAGGCACAGCATCCCGGCGGAGATCACCCGCCGCGGCCCGAGGCGGTCGGCCAGCACACCTGCGGGGATCTGCAGCGCCAGGTACACGCCCAGCTGCAGCGCGGAGAACACCGACAGCAGCGCCGGGCCCGCCGAGAAGCGCTCCAGGGCCTGCGGCGCGGCCACGCCGAGGCTGGCGCGGTGGAACAGCGCCACCATGTAGCACACGGCCCCGATGCCCCAGACGATCCAGGCGCCCGCCCCGTCGAGGGCGAAACGCGACGCCGGACGCGCACTCCTGTCCACGCTGCTCGCGGGTGCTGACACGACTGACCTCCCCAAGACTTGTATCCATCATAGATACAAGAAGCGGGGCAGTACGATGGCACCGTGTCGAGCGCAACATCGGAAACGAACAGCGCGGAAGCGGGCAACGGGACCGCGCCGAACAGCGACGTGCCGGCAGCCGACCGCGCCTACCAGCACGTCAAAGCGGGACTGCTGGACGGCAGCCTGCCCGACGGCCACCTGCTGTCCGAAGGCGAGATCGCCAACGCCCTGACCATGTCCCGCACCCCCGTGCGGGAGGCGTTCCTGCGCCTGCAGACCGAAGGATTCCTGCGCCTGTACCCCAAGCGCGGCGCCTTCGTCGTGCCCGTCTCCCCCGCCGAGGCGCGCTCGGTGCTCGAGGCGCGCCTGTCGCTGGAAACCTTCGCCATCGACAAGCTCGCCGCCGAAGGCACCGAGACCATGACCACCGTCGGCGCCGAACTCGCCGCGCACCCGGCCTGCACCGCCGAAGACCCCAGCGACGCCGCGCTGCACAGCACCGACCGCGACTTCCACGCCCACCTCGTCGCAGCGGCCGGCAACCCCGTCGTCACCGAGCTCTACACCACCCTGCGCGACAAGCAGATGCGCATCACCGCCACGGCCCGGACGCACACCGACCGCGCCCGGTTGACCCGCCAGCACACCGCGCTCGCCACCGCCGTGCGCGACAACGACCCCGACCGCGCCAAGAGCGTCCTGCGCGAACACCTCCTCGGCACGCTCCGGGCCCTCGGCATCACCGGCGGCGCCTACCTCGAACCCCCGGAAGCCGAACCGTCGGGCACCGGCACTTGATCAGCTCCCTCCGTCCGTGCTGTGTGGCTGCAGCGTGGTTGAGGTGATTAATTTCGGTGAACACTGAAAACATCTAAGCAGTAAATAGAAATGCACTGCACTTCCGGGCCACCGCATGACAGCGGGGCCGCCACCGACGGATCGGTGACGGCCCCGCGGACCAGCTGGACGGGCGGCTCAGCCCAGGATCAGCTCTGCTCCCCCTGCTGCTCCGGCTGCTGCGTGGCAGGCGGATTCGCCGCCTCGGTGCCCGACGGCGGCGCGGTCAACGCGCCCGGCCCGCCCGCAGCACCGGCCGGGGAACCACCCCCACCGCTGCTCGGCTCGTTCGGCTTGGGCACCTCCTTGCGCGCCACCGCTTCCGCCGCGGCCACCGCCTCGGCCACCTGCGGATTGGTGGAGACGTCGAACCACGGCTGGACCGACTCCTCCTCCTCTTCGGGAGCCATGCTCGGCGCCTCCTCCTCCGGAGGCTCGTACCGGAACACGCCGTCGACGCCCTGCTCGCCGAACTGCTTGGCGAAGCCCTCCAGCGCCTTGTTGAAGTCGCTCGGCACGACCCACACCTTGTTGGCATCGCCCTGCGCCATCTGCGGCAGCGTCTGCAGGTACTGGTAGGCCAGCAACTCCGGCGTCGGCTTGCCCTGCTTGACCGCGGCGAAGACCTTCTCGATCGCCTTGGCCTGCCCCTGCGCCTGCAGGTACTGGTTCGCCCGCTCGCCCTGACCGCGCAGGATGCTGGACTGCCGCTCCGCCTCGGCGTTGAGGATCGCCGCCTGCTTGGACCCCTCGGCGGAGAGGATCTGCGACTGCTTCTGCCCCTCGGCGGTCTTGATCGCCGACTCGCGCTCGCCCTCGGCGTTGAGGATCATCGCGCGCTTCTCCCGGTCGGCGCGCATCTGCTTCTCCATCGAGTCCTGCACCGACGGCGGCGGGTCGATCGCCTTGAGCTCCACGCGCGCGACCCGGATGCCCCACCGGCCGGTCTCCGTGTCGAGCACGCCCCGCAGCGTCGAGTTGATCTGGTCCCGGGAGGTGAGCGTCTGCTCCAGGCTCATCCCGCCGACGACGTTGCGCAGCGTCGTCGTGGTCAGCTGCTCCACGCCGACGATGTAGTTGTCGATCTCGTAGACCGCCGACTTCGGCTCGGTGACCTGGAAGTACACCACCGTGTCGATCGACACCGTCAGGTTGTCCTGGGTGATCACCGACTGCGGCGGGAACGACACCACCTGCTCGCGCAGGTCGATGCGCGCCCGCACCTTGTCCAGGAACGGAACGAGGAAGTTCAGCCCCGGTCGCGCCACGCCCTTGAACCGCCCCAACCGCTCGATCACCGCGGCCTTCGCCTGCGGCACCACGAGCACCGATTTGACCACCACCACGATCACCAGCAACGCGATGACCGCGGCGACAATGACCCCGGTCGGGCCCATGCCAGCCTCCTTAAGGTCCGTCCCACACCACGGCGGTCGCGCCGGAGATCTCCATCACCGTCACGGTCTGCCCCGCCTCGTACACCTGGGTTTCGTCGAGGGCCCGCGCCGACCACACGTCACCGTTGATGCTGACCTGCCCACCGTGCGCGTCCACCCGCGTGCGCACCAGGGCGCGCCGGCCGACGAGCGCGTCGACATTGGTCGGCAGCTCCCGGGAGACCTGGAACCGGCGCTTCAACGCGGGGCGGGCGGCCAGCAGCAGGCCGACCGACAACCCGGCGAAGACCACGGCGTCGACGATCAGCGGCGCTCCGAGCGCCGCCGCACCGGCCGCCCCCAGCGCGGCCACCCCCAGCATCACCAGGACGAACTCGCCGGAGAGCACCTCCGCTCCGATCAGGAGCACCCCGGCGATCAGCCACAGCAGCGCGGCACCCATGCCCTCATGGTGGCAGACACCACCACGCACCTGGTCCCCAAGGCACCGCTGTGATCAAGACGTGACGTGCGACGAGGCCCGGAACAGCTGCACCACCGCGCTGCAGGCCTCCCCAGGGTCGGGTACGCCGGGGGTGCAACCATCGCCGCGTTCAGGAGGGGCGCCATGACCACCGCACCGTCGGTGTCGTCCGTGCTGGCCGCGGCGATCGTGCTCCGGTTGCAGGCGGTGGTCTCCCGCGAGACCCCGCCCGGGGAGACCGCGGTGCTCACGGTCGGCAGCATCCAGGCGGGCACGAAGAGCAACGTCATCCCCGACACGGCTGTGCTGCAGCTCAACACCCGGACCTACGACGAGCGGACCAGGAACCACCTGCTGGAGGCGGTGCGCCGCATCGTCACCGCCGAGTGCCAGGCCGCGGGCTGCCCGCGGCCACCGGACTTCGAGCTGTTCGACCGCTTCCCCGTGACCAGCAACGACCCCGCGGCAACCGACCGGGTGGCGCAGGCCTTCGCCGAAGTCTTCGGCGAGCAGGCGCAGCCGATGGACACGCAGACCGCCAGCGAGGACTTCAGCGAGATCCCCTCGGCCCTGGGCGTGCCGCACACCTACTGGGGCCTCGGCGGCATCGACCCCGAGATCTACCACCGGGCCGAGGCCGCCGACCGCATCAGCCAGGACATCCCCGTCAACCACGCGCCGGGATTCGCCCGGTGCCCCAGCCCACCCTGGACACCGGCACCCAGGCGCTGGTCGTCGCCGCCCTGGCGTGGCTCGCCCGCTGACGCGCGCCGCCGGTGCGCTCACCGCTGCTGCGCCGACCCCGGCTCCGGAGGGCGGGAATCACCCGAACCGCGGCCGGTGCGCGGCGGACGCGGCGCGTTGAGACCGAAGTGGACCCCGAGCATCCGGATGGTGAAGCAGGCCACCACGGCACCCAGCGCGGCCGGCAGGCCGTAGACGCCGGTCTCCACGGTGACGACGGTGATCGCAGCCCCCACCAGAGCGGGGATCGCGTACAGGTCGCTGCGCAGCACCGTCGGAATCCGCCGCACGAGGGTGTCCCGGATCGTGCCCCCACCCACGCCGGTGACCACCCCCAGCAGCAGCGCGGGGCCGACTTCGAGGCCGAAGTCCAGCGCCTTGCTCGCCCCGATCACCGCGAACGCGCTCAACCCGACCGCGTCGAGCACCGTGATCGGCCCTTCCAGCCGAACCAGCCACTTGCTGAGGGCGAACGCGAGCAGCCCTCCCCCCGCGGCGAGCGCGAAGTAGTACCAGTCGCGGAACGTGGCCGGCGGGATCGCACCGATGAGCACGTCGCGGATGACCCCGCCGCCCAACGCCGTGATCATCCCGAGGGCGACCACGCCGACCACGTCCAGCCGCGCTGCGCGCACCGCTGTCAACGCCCCGTTCAGCCCGAAGGCGAAGGTGCCGGTCAGATCAAGCGCAAGCAGCAGCGGCGGCTCGGTGGACACCCCACGTGCCTACCACGGGAGCGGCACCGCCACTCCCCCGCGGCACGGCGCCGCACCCGCGCACCACCTCCCGCCGGCGGAGACCCAGCGGACGGCGGAGACCCAGCGGAGGCGCCTCGGCAGCCGTGCGCGCAGACCGCCTGCGCACCGCCCGCGGCGAACTCCCCGGTTCAGGCCTCACCGGGATCGGCGACGAAGTCGACGAGCTGCTCCACCGCGGAGATGAGCGGGGTGGCCAGGTCGCGGTGGGAGGAGACGGAGGCGAGCACGCGGCGCCAGCCGTCCTCGACGCCGCCCCACCCGAGCGCGTCGCACACGCCCTGCTTCCACTCCAACCCCCGCGGCACCTCGGGCCAGGCGGTGATGCCCACCGCTTCGGGACGCACCGCGGCCCACACGTCCACGAACGGGTGGCCGGTGACGGTCACGTGCGGACTGCCGATCCGCTCGACCAGCCGGGACTCCTTGCTGCCCTCCACCAGGTGGTCCACGAGCACCCCGAGGCGCCGCGCCGGCCCGGGCGCGAAGTCGGTGACCGCCTCGGCCACGTGGTCCAGACCGTGCAGCGGTTCCACCACGATCCCCTCCACCCGCAGGTCGTGCCCCCAGACCCGCTCGAGCAGCTCGGCGTCGTGCACGCCTTCCACCCAGATCCGACTCGCCCGCGCCTGCCGGGCCCGCAGCCCCTCCACGCGCACCGAACCGGAGGCCGAGCGCGCCGCGCGCTCCGGCTCCGCGGGCCGCGGCGGCACGAGCGTCACCGGCCGCCCCTCGTGCAGGAACGCGGCCGGGCGCATCCGGAACACCCGGCGGGCGCCGTGCCGGTCGGCCAGCTCGACCGCGTCGTTGTCCGCGCTGACGACCGCACCGCAGAAACCGTCCTTGGCGGTTTCCACCACCAGCCCGCGCTCCGCGGGCATCTCGGGAACCGGGCGGCGCCGCCGACCGGGGTCCAGCACATCCTCGTCGTAGTCGACCGAACGCATGATCGGACCGTAGCGCGCCGGCACCGCTGCCGTCCTCCCGCCACACCCGCTCCCGCGCGTGCGCGCGAGGTATCCTCGATGCCCGTGGCATGTCCGAGCGCGACGATGGTGGTGTGGACCTCGGCGTGGCTGCACGGCGCGGCCGCGGCCGACGACCTGTTGGACGCGCTCGCCGCGTGGGGCGAGCTGCAGGAGGTCCGCGCCGGTGACGACGAGCTGGCCGGTGAGCTCGACCTGCCCGGGCCGGAGGAGACACCGGCGGGTCCTGCGTTGCTGCTGGCCGCGCTGCGCCGCGCCGGCGGCGGCCGAGCCGACCTCGTCCTGCCGGTGCCGGGCGATGCGCGCGGCCTCGACGGCGTCAGCGCGTTCTCCCGCGCGGCGATGCGGGCCCGGGAAGGCGTGGTGCTGCGGGACAGCGCTCTCGGGCTCGTGCCGCACCCGATCGCCGAAGGCATCCTGCGCTGGACCGTGCACCGCGTCGGCGACCTGCCGCCGCCGGCCGACCTGCCGCTGGGCGAGGCCGAGCACGGGATGACCGCGGCGATGCGCGAGGCCGCCTCCGCGCTCTCCGAACTCGACGTGGCCCGGCACCGCCCCGGAGTGCGCGAGGAGATCGCGCGCGAGGTCGACGAGCGGCCCGAGCCGTCGTGGCCGGAGGGGGTGCCGGCCCGTCCGCTGCGCGTGCTGCAGCGCGCCGCCGAGCTGGCGGCGATCCTGCGCGCGGCCGGCGAGGACACCCCGGGCGGGGCCCTGTCCTCCTCCGCGAGGCACGCGCGGGCCGAAGCGCTGCGGCCGCTGTCCGAACGGGTGCGGGAAGCGCGCTGCGCGGCCGTGGCGGCGATGGTGCGCGCCCTCGCCCAGCGCACCTCGCAGACCTGATCCCGCCGCCCGGCGGGCGGGGCGTGCGGCAGCCGCGCTCCGCACGATCACCGGGGCGGGGCCCGGTACGATCAGCGGCGTGGGCAAGCACCTGCTGTTCGTCGCACTGGCCGGCCACGGGCACGTGAACCCGACGCTGCCGCTGGTGGAGGAACTCGTCCGCCTCGGGCACCGCGTCGACTACGCGACCGAGAGCACGCACGCCGAGACCGTCGCGGACTCCGGCGCGCACTGGGTCCCCCTGCCGCCGCTGGAACCGTTCGTCCCACCACCCGAAGCGGGTCCGGAAGTGGTGGGCCTGTGGCTGCGGCACCTCTTCGCCGCGATGCGCGCGGCCTACCCGGTGCTGCTCGACCACTGCGGCGCGCACCGCCCGGACGGGATCTGCTACGACACCGCGAACTGGCCGGCCCGGCTCGTCGCCGAGAAGCTCGCCGTGCCGGTGGTGCGGCTGGTGCCGAACCTCGCGTCGAACGAGCGGTTCTCCCTCGACGAGCGGATCACGGCCGGGCTCGGCGACGACGACCCGACCGTGGCCGCGCTGGCCGCGGACTGCGCCGCCTTCTCCGCCGAGCACGGTGCGCAGCTCGACGTCTCCGGTACCGCGGACGTTCCGGAAGCGCTGAACCTGGTGTGCGTCCCCCGGCAGTTCCAGCCGGCCGGGGACAGCTTCGACGAGCGGTTCCACTTCCTCGGGCCGCTGGCGGGAGCGCGGGAGCGCGCCGAGTCGTGGGAACCGCCGACGCCCGGAGCACCGGTGCTCTACGTCGCGCTGGGAACGATCTTCACCGAGCGCCCGGAGTTCTACCGCACCTGCCTGGAGGCGTTCGGCGGCACTTCCTGGCAGGTGGCGATGAGCCTCGGCGACGTGCCCGCGGAGGCCCTGGGACCGCTCCCGCCGCAGGTCGAGGTCCGCTCGCGATTTCCCCAGCTGGCCGTGCTGCACCGCGCCTCGGCGTTCCTCTCGCACGCGGGGATGAACTCGGTGATGGAGGCGCTGCAGCGCGGGGTTCCGCTGGTGACCGTGCCGCAGATGCCCGAGCAGGACGCCAACGCCGACCGGGTGCAGGAGCTCGGGCTGGGCGAACGGCTCGAGGCGGACACGGCCTCACCGGAGGAGCTGCGCGCCGCGGTCGCACGGGTTTCCTCCGATCCGCATGTGCGGGCCAACCTGGCCCGGATGCAGCGGGCCATCCACGAAGCCGGCGGGACCGGTCGGGGTGCGGACCTGATCGAAGAGCACATCGGCTGAGGGCGCCCGCCCCCGCAACCAGCGGGGGCGCCGCGACCGGGGGCGGGACCCATCAGGTGTGCCGGTTGCCCACCCAGCACCAGCCGACCCGTCGGGGGTTGCGGAACGGTGGTGTCAGCAGCACTCGGGCGAGCAGGGCTCGCCGTTGCGGGTGGATCCGGCGGCGAGCAGTGTGGACAGCTTCCGCACCGGGGCGGCGTCGACCTGCTCGGCGACGAGCTCGGCGATCATCTGCGGGAAGCGGCTGTCGGTGCCGGCCGTGTCGGCGCGGACGTGGTCCATGCCGAGTTCTGCGGCCTTCTCCGCGGCCTCGTTGTCCAGGTCCCAGACCACTTCGAGGTGGTCGGAGACGAACCCGACGGGGCTGGTGACCACGGCGGCCACGCCCTGCTGGTGCAGCTGCTCGAGGTGCTCGCAGACGTCCGGTTCCAGCCACGGCACGTGCGCCGGGCCCGACCGGGACTGCCAGACCACGTCGTAGTCGGTGACGCCGGCTGCCTCGGCCACCAGGCGCGCGGACTCGGCGACCTGCCGCGAGTACCAGTGCGGTTGGCCGTCCGGGCCGGTCTTCTCGTCGGCCGCGATCGGGATGGAGTGCGCGGTGAACACCAGCCGCGCGTCCGCGCGCCGGCCGCTGCCCAGCTGCGCGCAGGCGCGGCGCACGGCGTCGGCGTTGGCCTCCACGAACAGCGGGTGGTCGTAGAACTGGCGCAGTTTCACCAGCTCGGGCGCCCGGTCGCCGACAGCGGCGCGCGCCCGGGCGATGTCCTCGTGGTACTGGCGGCATCCCGAGTAGCCGCCCCAGGCGGAGGTGGCGAACACCAGCGCGCTGCCGATGCCGTCGTCGGCCATCCGCGCGACCGCGTCCTCGACCATCGGGTGCCAGTTGCGGTTGCCGAAGTAGATCGGCAGCTCGCGGCCCTGCTCGTCGAACTCCGCGCGGAGCCGCTCGACGAGGTCGCGGTTGAGCCGGTTGATCGGCGAGACGCCGCCGAAGTGGTGGTAGTGCTCCGCCACCTCGTCCAACCGCTCCGGCGGCACGCCCCGTCCGCGGGTGACGTTCTCCAGGAACGGGCGGACATCCTCCGGGCCCTCCGGCCCGCCGAACGACAGGAACAGCAGCGCGTCGAAGCTCACGCCACCATGATGCCCGGCGCGCCCCTCACCGCGTGCGAGGGGTGCAGGGCGGATGATCCCGACCACGCCGCGGCGGTGCGCTCCAGCGCACCGCCGCGGAGGCGGGTGCGGCGGCGGTTCAGCTGCCCAGGGCGTGCACCCCGCCGTCGGCCATGATCATCGAACCGGTGGTCTTCGGCAGCCAGTCCGACAGCGCGGCGCACACGGTGCGGGCCACCGGTGTGGGGTCGTCGACGTCCCAGCCGAGCGGGGCGCGGTCGCCCCAGTTCTCCTCGAGCTCGCTGAAGCCGGGGATGGACTTGGCGGCCATGGTGCGCACCGGGCCGGCCGAGACGAGGTTGACCCGCACCTGCCGCGACCCCATCTCGCGGGCCAGGTACCGCGAGGTGGCCTCCAACGCGGCCTTGGACACGCCCATCCAGTCGTAGGCGGGCCAGGCCACGCGCGCGTCGAAGTCCATGCCGACGATCGACCCGCCCTCGTTGAGCATCGGCATGACCGCCGTGGTCAGCGACTTCAGCGAGTACGCCGAGACCTGCAGCGCCTGGGAGACGTCCTCCCACGGCGCGGTGAGGAAGTCCCCGCCCAGGCAGGACTGCGGCGCGAACGCGATCGAGTGCAGCACGCCGTCGACGGAGTCCCAGTGCTCGCCGAGCCGGTCGGCGAGCGTGTCGAGGTGCTCGTTGTCGGTGACGTCCAGTTCCACCACGGGTGCGGGCTTCGGGAGCCGGCCGGCGATGCGTTCCACCAGCCGCATCCGCCCGAACCCGGTGAGCACCACGTCGGCGCCCTGCTCCTGGGCGACCTTCGCGGTGTGGAAGGCGATCGATGTCTCGGTGATCACCCCGGTGATCAGGATGCGCTTGCCTTCGAGCAGTCCGCTCACGTCTGTCCTTCCGCTGTCGTGCCGCGGGCGTCAGCGCCCGCCTTCCGGTGCTCTCGGTCGCCCGACCTCAGTGGCCCATGCCCAGTCCGCCGTCGACCGGGATGACCGCGCCGGTGATGTAGCTGGCCTCCGCGGAGGCCAGCCACCGCACGGTGCCGGCGACCTCCTCGGCATCGGCGAACCGGCCGAGCGGGATCTCCCCCAGGATCTGCTGCTTGCGCTCCTCGGACAGCGCGTCGGTCATGTCGGTGGAGACGAACCCGGGCGCCACGACGTTCGCCGTGATCGAGCGCGACCCCAGCTCGCGCGCGACCGAGCGGGCGACGCCGACGAGCCCGGCCTTGCTCGCGGCGTAGTTGACCTGGCCCGCCCCGCCGGAGAGCCCGACCACGGAGGAGATGAAGATCATGCGCCCGCTGCGGTTGCGCAGCATGCTGCTCGCCGCGCGCTTGGCCACCCGGTAGGCACCGCCGAGGTTGGTGTCGAGCACGCTGTTGAACTGGTCCTCACCCATGCGCAGCAGCAACCCGTCGTCGGTGATGCCGGCGTTGGCCACGAGCACCTCGACCCGCCCCTGGTGGGCCTCGACCTCGTCGAAGGCGGCGGTCACCTGGTCGGGGTCGCCGACATCGCACTGCACCCCGAACAGGCCCTCGGGGGCCCCCGAGCCGCGGTGGGTCACCGCGACCTGGTCCCCCGCGGCCTGGAACGCCCGCGCGATGGCCAATCCGATCCCGCGATTCCCACCGGTCACCAAGACGGACCGTGCCACGTCGCTCTCCCTTCGCGCTGTCATCACTGCCGGGCTTCGAAGCCCGCGGGAACACTATCGACCCGTCCGCAGTGGACCGTGGTCGCCTCCGCACAGAAATCCGCCCGCGCGATCGTGGTGTCCCCACATCGCGTCCCGGGGCCGCACCGCGGTGCGGCACTGGGATCCGACGCCGGGGTCCGGCGCTGGGCGCGGCCGACTGGGGCTCCCAGCCCGCCGCGCCACCACATCTGTGGTGGATCCGGCGCCGCCTCGACCACAACAGGTGTGGTGGCACGCGGGACGACCGCGCGGGGTCGAGCAGAGCAGCGTGCGCTGCAGCGATACCGGAGTTGGAGGCGCGCCTGCGCACCGGGAGCTCCGCCCGGCGCGCAGGCGCGGCGCACTGGTCACCACACCTGTGGTGAGTCGGGTGCTACCCCGCGCCGCGTCAGAACCCGGACTCGACCGACTCCCCCGCGGCGGCGTGCAGCACGCCGGGCAGCACCGCCACCTCGTCGACGAGCGAGCGCACCGGCCACTTGCCCCGCACCCGCACCGCCACCACGGCGGTGCGCTGCTCGCCCTCCTCGGTGTCCTCGCGCTCGACCTGCACGTCGGTGATGGTCCACCCGCGACTCGTGCACAACGTCAGCACGCTGCGCAGCACCCCGTGGCCGTCGAGATAACCGACGCGCAGCACCTGGGGCTCGCGCAGCGAGCGCCGGAACAGCCGCAGCAGCGACGGGAACCCCATGACCACGAGGTAGTGCACCCCCGTGGTCGCCGCCGCCAGCACGACGAGCCCACCGCCGCAGGCCATTCCCACCGCGGCCACGACCCACACGGTCGCGGCCGTGGTCAGCCCCCGCACCGCGTCGCGCCGCACGAAGATCAGCCCACCGCCGATGAAGCCGATCCCGGAGACGATCTGGGCCGCCACGCGCGAGGGGTCGAACGACACGCGCTCGAACGCGAGCAGGTCGCCGAAGGCGTACTTGGACACGAGCACGAACAGCGCCGCCCCGACACCGACGAGCGTGTGCGTGCGCAGGCCGGCGCTCTTGGCGCGCACTTCCCGCTCGACACCGATGAGGCTGGAGAACAGCAGGGCCGTGCCCAACTCGACGAGCAGCGGCAGCTCGTCGAAACCGGACACGACGGGATCGCGCATGCGGGCGAACGTAACGCAGCGAGGACCACCGCGACACTCGCAGCCACCGCCCCACCGGGCACGCGCCGCGACCGCACCCCGCGGCCCGCACCAGCGAGCCCGGCGCTCCGAACGCGCCCGCGCCCCTACGGCACGCGGCGGCCGAGCCGGAGCGCGGCCCCAGCCGAGACGATCAGCGCCAGCGTGCCGAGCACCAGCCACGGTCTGCTGGCATCGGTGTGCTTCGTCTCGTAGCCGATCTGCTCGCCCAGCGTCTCGTAGACCTGCCGCAGCTCCTGCGCGCTGGCGGCCTTGTGGAACTCACCCCCGGACAGCCGGGCGATCTCGGCCATGGCGGCGTCGTCGACCTCGACCCACTCGCGCTGGCCCTCGATCTCGACGCTGCCGTGGTGCGTGCCGAACGAGATCGACGAGATCGGCACGCCCTTCTCCTTCGCCTCGCGGGCCTTGGAGTACGCCCCGCGCGGGGCGTTGAGATCGCGGGGGATCGTCTGCCCGCCATCGGCCATGAGCACGATGCGCGCGGGCGGCGGCCCGGCGGGACCGCTGACCATCTTGCCGAAGGACTCGATCGCCGACATGGACGCGTTGATCCCGTCGCCGGTGGCCGTGGCCTCGGACAGCTGCAGCGAGTCGATCGCCTGCTTCACCGCCGCGCGGTCGGTGGTCGGCATGGTCATCACCGTGGCGGTACCGGCGAAGGACACCAGCCCGAGGTTCACCCCCGGGGTGAGTTCCTCGGCGAACTCCTTGGCCGCCTGCTTCGCCGCCTGCAGCCGGTTCGGCGCCACGTCCTCGGACTTCATCGACAGCGACACGTCCACCGCCAGCATCACGGTGGCCCGGTTCCGCGGGATGCGCTGCTCCGCGGTCGGTCCGGCCAGCGCCACCGTCAGCAGGATCAGCGCCACCCCCACCAGCGCGGGCGGCACGTGCTTCAGCCACGCGCGCCGCCCCGAACCGGCGCGCTCGAGCGCGGCGAAGTTGGCGAACCGCAGGCTGTCGGCGCGGCGGCGCCGCTGCGCCCACACGTAGCCGGCGACGAGCGCGGCCACCACGAGCAGCAGCAGGAACCACCACGGAGTGGCGAAGCCGGACAGACTCAACCCGCTCCCCCTCCGGACCATCCGCGCTTGCGCGCCACGACGAACCGCACGAGATCGGCGATCCAGTCGGAGTCGGTGCGCAGGGTCAGGTGCGCGCAGCCCGCTCGCCGCAGCGCCGCGGCCACCTCGTCGCGGTGCGCCGCCGCGGCGGCCGCGTACTCGCGGCGCAGCACCGGCGTGGTCTCCACTTCGCGCTGCTTGCCGGTCTCCGGGTCGGACAGCACGACCGTGCCCGCATCGGGCAGTTCCACGTCCCGCGGGTCCAGCACCTCGACCGCCAGCAGCGAGTGCCGCTGCCCGAGGGCGCGCAGCGCCCGCTGCCAGTCGGTCGGCCCGAGGAAGTCGGAGACGAGCGCGATCAGCCCGCGGCGCCGCGGCGGCCTGCGCAGGGACTCGACGAGCGCGTTCAGGTCCCCGCGGGTGCCTTCCGGTGCGCGCGGCAGCGCGGCGACGCGCTTGAGCAGGGCCCGCGCGTACTGCGTGCCGGAGCGGGCGGGCACGCGCACCTCGCCGGTGCCGGTGTCGGCGACCGCACCGATGCGGTTGCCCCCGCCGGCGGTGAGGTGCGTGACCGCCGCGAGCGCCGCCACGGCGAGCTCCCGCTTGTCGCAGGCCGCCGAGCCGAAGTCGAGGCTGGCCGACAGGTCCACGGCCGTCCACGTCTCGAGCTCCCGGTCGGCCACGCTCTGCCGGATGTGCGGTTCGCCGGTGCGCGCGGTGACCGCCCAGTCCATGCGGCGGACGTCGTCACCGGGTTCGTAGGGGCGGGCCTCCCCCGGCTCGGTGCCCGGGCCGGGGAGGATCCCGAGGTGATTGCCCTGGAGCAACCCGTCGAGCCGGACGCGCACGGTCCACTCGAGCTGCCGCAGCGACTCGGCCAGACGGCTCTCGTCCAGCGGGGGCGGCGCCCAGGACGGGCGGGCTGCGCTGCTGGGTGTTGACACCACCGCTCCTCCGGTCCGGTGCTACTGGGCGGGGCCGACGAACGGCGCCTGCCCCGCTGCGGGCGGTGGGCCGGGCTGCGCCGCCGGGGCCTGCGGCCGGGCGGCGACCTGCGGCAGCGGCACGGTCTGCAGCACCCGGTTGACGACGTGCTCCGGGGAGATGCCGTCGGCCAGCGCATCGTAGGAGAGCACGAGCCGGTGCCGGAAGACGTCCCCGACGACGTCGACGACGTCCTGCGGCAGCACGTAGTCGCGCCCCCGCACCAGCGCCAGGGCGCGCGCCGCGGCGACGGTGCCGAGGCTCGCCCGCGGCGAGGCGCCGTAGGAGACCCAGCCGGCGATGTCGGACAGGCCGTGCTCGTTCGGCGTGCGCGTGGCCGCGACGAGCCGCACGACGTAGTCGACGAGGGCGTGGTGGACGAACACGCGGGAGGCGGTCTGCTGCAGCCGGACGAGCTCCTCCGGGGTCAGCAGCGCCGCCGGTTCCGGCGGCTGCACGCCCATGCGGTAGATGATCTCCCGCTCCTCCTCCGCGGTCGGGTACTCCACGGGGAGCTTGAACAGGAACCGGTCGCGCTGGGCTTCCGGGAGCGGGTACACGCCCTCGTTCTCGATGGGGTTCTGCGTGGCCAGCACGAGGAACGGAGTGGGCATGGAGAAGCTCTCGCCGCCGATGGAGACGTGGTGCTCGGCCATGACCTCCAGCAGCGCCGACTGCACCTTGGCGGGTGCGCGGTTGATCTCGTCGGCGAGGACGAAGTTGGCCACCACCGGGCCGAGCTCCACGTCGAAGCGCTCGCTGCCCTGCCGGTAGATCCGCGTGCCGAGGATGTCCGAGGGCACGAGGTCCGGGGTGAACTGCAAGCGGGCGAACGAGCCGCCGACCACGCGGGCGAAGGTCTCCACCGCGAGGGTCTTGGCCACACCCGGCACGCCTTCCAGCAGGATGTGCCCCTGCGCGAGCAGCCCCACCAGCACGCGTTCGACGAGCCGGTCCTGGCCGACGATCACCCTCTTGACCTCGAAGACGGCGCGTTCCAGCGCCCGCGCGTCCGCGGCGGGCGGCGCGGGCGCCTCCCCTTCCCGGTGGGCGGCGTCGTCACGACCTCCCGTGTCCTCCTGCGTCACCTTCCGCACGCCTCCCTGCTGTCCGATGAGCGGGCCTCGGTCGTGTGACCGCTGCTGTGATCGTGGCACGGCTGCCGCGGCCTTTCACGCGGGGTTTGATTTCATTCAACACTGAAACAACAAAACTAATTAACCTCATGGGCGCCCATCCGCTCCCCGACACGCCGCAGCAGCGGAACGGCAGCAGCCCCCGCTCCGCCGAAGCACCGCCCTCACCGCCGGGACCGCCGCAGGTCCTCCGGCGTGTCCACGTCGGAGGCCTCGCGGCCCGCGGCCGGCACGAGCAGCGGATCCAGCTCCCCCAGCACCGACCGCACCGACCGTCCGGCCCCCTCCTCCGGCACGGCCGCGCGCAGCCGCCGGCCGCGCCACACCCCCAGCAACCACTGCGCCCGCCCGTCCGGGTCGGCCAGCACCGCGCCGGCCGCGTCCGGCCGCCGCTCCACCGCCGCGCGCAGGCGCGCGAGAGTGCGCGGACGCAGGTGCGCGTGGTCCCCGGCGAGCACCGCGACCAGCACCGCCGAACCGGGAACGAGCCGCAGCCCCGCGCCGATCGCCGCCACCGGTCCCCCGCCGGGCGGTTCCTCGCGGGTCCAGCGCACCGGCAGCCGGGTCGCGCGTGGCGGCCCGACGACCACGCGCGGCTCCGCCTCGGCCGCGGCCGCGAGCACGCGGTCCAGCAGGGCCCGGCCGGACACGGACTGCCCGAGCTTGTCGGCACCGCCGAACCGGCGCGCCTGCCCACCCGCCAGCACGATCGCGGCCATCCCCGACTGCCCGTCCATGCCCGCCATGTTCCCAGCTCACCACCGCCGGAGACCGGTCGGGAGCGATGATCGGCGCGCCGGTCCGCCGGCGGCGCCGTCGTGCGCGGGCCCTCACCGCGGGGTAACACGAAGACCGGTCCACGAAGAACCCCGCCGCCGAAGTTCTCGGCAGATCAACGACGAACTCGAGGAGAAGCGAGCATGCCGAAGACCGTCTTCCACGTCGACCAGGACACCTCGATGCACGAGCACGAGGTGCCGGGGCACAACCGCTGGCACCCGGACATCCCGCCCGTGGCGGAGGTGCGCCCGGGCGAGGAGTTCCGCATCGAGTGCAAGGACTGGACCGACGGCCAGATCCGCAACACCGACTCGGCCGACGACGTGCGCGACGTGGTGCTCGACCACAACCACATGCTCAGCGGCCCGATCGCCGTGACCGGAGCCGAGCCGGGCGACCTGCTCGTGGTCGACTACCTCGACGTCGGCCCGGCGCACACCATCGACCGCGGCCCGGGCTCCGAGCCCGGTCAGGGCTGGGGCTACACCGGCATCTTCGACCGGTCCAACGGCGGCGGGTTCCTCACCGAGCACTTCCCCCGCGCGGGCAAGGCGGTGTGGGACTTCCACGGCCGCTTCGCCACCTCGCGGCACCTGCCCGGAGTGCGCATCGACTCGAACGTGCACCCGGGGCTGGCCGGTTGCGCCCCGTCGCACGAGCTGCTGGCCACGTGGAACCGGCGGGAGCGGGCGCTCATCGACACCGCCCCGGACCGGGTGCCGCCGCTGGCCCTGCCGCCGCACGAACCGCACGCCCTGCTCGGCTCGCTCACCGGCGCGGCGCGCGACCGGGCCGCGCAGGAGGGCGCGCGGACCGTGCCGCCGCGCGAGCACGGCGGCAACGTGGACATCAAGAACCTGGGCATCGGCTCGCGGGTGTACTACCCGGTCTACGTGCCCGGCGCGCTGTTCTCCATCGGGGATCTGCACTTCGCCCAGGGCGACGGGGAGATCAGCTTCTGCGGCGCGGTGGAGATGGGCGGCTACGTCGACCTCGGCGTGGACCTCGTCAAGGGCGGGATGGAGCGGTACCGGGCCTCGACACCGATCTTCCAGCCGGGCCGGCAGCAGCCGCAGTACAGCGAGTTCGTCTCGTTCGTCGGCATCTCCGTCGACGAGTCCGGGGATCAGCACTACATGGACGCCACGATCGCCTACCGGCGGGCGTGCCTGCAGGCGATCGAGTACCTCGAGCAGTTCGGCTACACCGGCGAGCAGGCGTACCTGATCCTGTGCGCCGCGCCGATCGAGGGCCGCGTCAGCGGGATCGTGGACATCCCCAACGCCTGCTGCTCGCTGTACCTGCCGACGGAGATCTTCGACTTCGACATCCGGCCGGGCGGTGACGGGCCGGTGCCGGTCGACCGCGGGCAGTGCGCCGTGGCCGGCTGAGCTGCCCGCCACGGGGAGCGCTGAGCTGTCCGAGGCACCCGGACCGCAGCTCAGCGCTCCCCGGAGCCGGGGGTCGGGGCGGCCGCGGCCAGCGCCGGCAGGACCTCGACGAGCGGTTCGCTCAGCACTGCCGCGGCGAGGTCGTCGTACGGCGTCGGTTCGGCGTTGCAGATGACCAGCTCGGCCCCGGCGTAGGAGGCAAGCTGCGCGAACCCCGCCGCCGGGTGCACCGTCAGCGAGGTGCCCGCGGCGAGGAACACGTCGCAGTCGACCGCGGCCTGCTCGGCGCGCCGGATGACCTCCTGGTCCAGCGCCTGGCCGAAGGAGATCGTCGCGGACTTGAGGATGCCGCCGCAGTCGAGGCAGGCCGGGTCCTCCTCGCCGTCCTCGACGCGGCGCAGCGCGTCCCGCATGCGCCCGGTGCCGCCGCAGTCGAGGCAGGTCACGCGGAACATGGTGCCGTGCAGCTCCAGCACGCGGTCGCGGGAGAGCCCGGCGCGCTGGTGCAGCTCGTCGATGTTCTGCGTCAGCACCGCCTGCAGGCGCCCCGCGCGGTCGAGGTCGACGAACGCGCGGTGCGCGGCGTTCGGTTCGGCCTGCCACGCGGGGTTCTCCGCGCGGGCGAGCCACGCCTGCTTGCGCACTTCCGGGTCGGCGACGTAGCTGTCGATGTCGGTGAGCCGCTGCGCCGCCGGGTTCTTCGTCCACACCCCGTTGGGGCCGCGGAAGTCGGGGATGCCGGAGGCGGTGGACAGGCCCGCTCCGGTCAGCGCGGTCACGCGCCGCGCCCCGGCGAACACCTCGCGGGCCCGCTGCCACTGCGGGTCGTCCCCCTCCGGGGTCGGTTCGCTGCGCACGGTAGCCCTCCGCGGATCGATGGGGTGCACCGCGCCTGTGGCGCGGTGCGCTCGCACGGCCACCATGCCACGGGCCCGCTCCCCAACGGCCACCCGCTGACGATCAGCGGCGCACACCGCCGCTGCTGCGCGATTGACCGAATCCGGGGAAAATAGCGACATCTGCGACCAGCGAACTTTCCGTTCACCAGGAATTCGTCCTACATTTGAACAGCGTTCCGGTTACGGAATCTCCGTTCGGGAGGACCTCATGGCCAAGGAAAGCAGTTCCGGAGGACGTTCCACGTCCCGTGGCGGCAGCTCCCGCGCGAGCACGCAGGGACAGCGCTCCGGTTCCACCACCCGGAGCGCGGGAGCGCAGACGACCGCCGTCGCCGACGCGCCGGACGACAGCACCGCGCACGGTGCGACGGTGCATCTGCCGTTCGTCACCGCCGAGTTCCATCGGCCCGACATGCGCCTGCCCGGTCGGCAGGACGTCACGTCCGCGGCCGAAACGGTCCGTGCACAGCTGCCGTCGACCAAACACGCCTTGTTCTACGGCGGCCTCGCCGCCGGCACCGCGCTGAGCCTCATCGAATGGCCGGTGGCGCTCGCCATCGGACTCGGCACGGCTGTCGTGAGCAGCGACCGCGGCCAGCAGACCTGACAGACCGCTGAATCCTCCACCGGCGCGGTCGGCGCGCTTCGGCCGCGCCCGTGCTCCGGGGCGTCGAAACCACCCGGGCATCTCGTCGCGTCGATCGCGCGCCTCGCCCAACGCCGCACGCGGAAGGATCCATGTCGTTGGACACGCTGCTGTCGCGCGTGGCGAACGTCGCCAGCGACGTCGTCGACGCCGTGCGCGCGCTCGGCGGCGCACCCGTCACCCGGCGCAGCCACGAGGACGCCGATCGGACCCATCTCGAGGTGCGCGGTCTGCACCAGCCCGGTGCCGAGCAAGCCGGTGAGGACCTGCGCGCACGCCTGTCCGACATCGACGGCGTGCGCGAGGTCGAGGTGAACGCGGTGCTCGGACGCGTGGTGACGCGGCACGCACCGAATGGCGCGGACCGCCGTGCCCTGGCCGAGGTGGTCGCGCGGGTCGAAGCCGATCACGGCTTGGCCGAGCGCGGGCAAGCCCCCGGAACCGCCGCGCACCCCGGCAACGCCGACGCGCTGCTGCGCGAAGTCGGGGCACTGGGCGTGAGCGCGCTGGGGCTTGGCTATTCCGCGGCGGCACCGCTGCTACCGGTACGTCCGCTGACCCCGCTGGTGGCCGCCGCGGTGTCGCTGACCGATGCGGTGCCGTGGGTGCGTTCCCGCGCTGAACGTGCGCTCGGCCGCCCGCGCACCGAGTTCGCGCTCGGCCTCGGCGGCGCAGTCGCCCAAGGACTGTCGCAGAATCCGCTGTCCTCGTTCACCGACATCCTCGGCCGGTTCACCGCCACCCGGGAAACGGCCGCCCGCCACCGCGCGTGGCGCCGCTGGGAACAGGCCCGCGCAGGAGTCCCCGGTGTGCACGAGGCGCCAGCGCTGGCGACCCGGCCTCGCCCGGTGGCCGTGCCCGACGGGGTCGTGGAGCATGTCGCGAACGTCTCCGGCACCTGCGCGCTCGCCGGCTACGGCACCGTGCTCACGGCGAGCCGGGACCCTCGGCGGGCGTTGGCAACGCTGCACGCCGGGACGCCGCGCCCGGCCAAGAGCGGCCGCGAGGCGTTCGTCAGCCAGCTCACCTCGTCGATGTGCGCCCGCGGCGGGGTCGTGCTCGAACCGCGAGCGATGCGACGTCTCGACCGGGTCGACACCGTGGTGCTCGACGGGGCCGCGCTGCTGACCGGCAGCCACACCGTCGACGAGGTGCTCGCCCTGGACACCGGCTTCGACCCGGGACGGCTGTTCGCGCACGCCGGCAAGCTGGTCGATCCGGACGCGCCGCGGGAGCGGCGCGCGCAGGGACGGTGGTCGGTCGCCCCGCATGAGCACGACCGGGAGCTGCCGGCCGACGTCCGCGACGCGGCGCGCGCCCACCGGGAACGCGGTGCGGAGCTGCTCCTGCTCTACCGCGACGCCGAACCCGTCGGGCTCGTCGTGGTCGTGCGGGAGCTCGACCCGCTCGCCGAGGCACTCGTGCAGGCCGCGGACGAGACCGGTTCGGTCGTGCTCGCCGACGCCGGCAGCGGGCTCGGCCAGCGGCTGCCGGTCGGTGAAGTCGTGCCCGGCGGTGACCGGCTGGCGGAGTCGGTGCACCGGTTGCAGCAGGACGGTCGGGTGGTGGGAGTCGTGTCGCACCGCGCGTGCGCGGCACTGGCCGCAGCCGACGTCGGGCTCGGCGTCACCGACGTCGAGTGCGCGGTGCCGTGGGGTGCCGACGTGCTGTGCCCGAACCGCGCGGAGGCCCACACGCTGCTGTCGGCGGTGTCCCGGGCTCGCACGGCCAGTCGGCAGGCCGCCGCGCTGTCAGTTGGCGGAGCGTGCCTCGGCACCCTGTTCAGCGCCCTCGGCCCGTCGTTCGGCGCGCCGGCGCGTGCCGCGATGCCGGTGCAGGCGGCCACGTTGTTCGCGCTGACCACCGGCACCCTCGCCGGGCTCCAGGCCGGCAACCGGCCCCCGCCCGCTCCCCGGGAGCACACGCCGTGGCACGCGCTGCCGCGCAAGGCCGTGCTGGGGATGCTGTCCAGTTCGGTGGACGGCCTCGATCAGGCAGCGGTGCGGCGTCTGCAGCGCGCCCGCCCGGCCGAATCCCGGAAGGACGGTTCCGGGGCGTTGGCGACGACGTTGGAAGGGCTGGTCAACCCGATGACCCCCGTGCTGGCCACGGGGGCGGTGGTCTCGGCCGGGCTCGGCTCGGTGGTCGACGCTCTGCTGATCGTGGGAGTGCTCGGCATCAGTGCCGCGATCGACGGGGTGCAGCGGGCTGCCACCGACCGGGAGCTCGCGCAGCTGCTGGACACCGAGCGACTACCGGTGCGCGTGCGCCGAGCGGGCGAGGTCACGACGGTCTCCGCCGACGAACTCGTCCGCGGCGACGTGGTCGAACTGCGTTCCGGCGACGGTGTGCCCGCCGACTGCCGGGTGCTGACCGCCGATTTCCTGGAGGTCGACGAATCCAGCCTGACTGGCGAATCCGATCTGGTGGTCAAAACGCCGGGCCCCACCACCGCCAGCGCCCTCGGGGATCGCACCAGCATGGTGTACCAGGGCACGACGGTCGCCACCGGCACGGCCGCGGCAGTGGTCGTCGCGACAGGCACCGCCACCGAGCTCGGACGCACCACCAGCGGCAACGGCGGCAGCAGCGGAGACGGCAGCGCCTCGGGCGGGGTGGAAGCGCGGTTGGACGAGCTGACCCGGCAGATCCTGCCGGTGTCGGTCGGGGCGGGCGGGGTGCTGTTCCTGGTGGACCTGCTGCGGGGCATCCCGCTCGGGCAGACCGTGGGGCGCGCGGTCGGGTTGGCCGTGGCCGCCGTGCCGGAGGGGCTGCCGTTCGTGGCGACGCTGGCGGAACTCGCCTCGGCGCGGCGGTTGTCGCAGCGCGGGGTGCTCGTGCGGAGCCCCGCGACGATCGAGGCGCTGGGCCGGGTGGATGTGCTGTGCTTCGACAAAACGGGCACGCTCACGCAGGGACGTCTGCAGCTCGGCCAGGTCTCCGACGGCCGGCGCAGCGCCGATCCGGATGCGCTCGATGCGGCTCAGCGGCGGGTGATCGAAACAGCCTCCCGCGCCAACCCGCAGCCCGCTGACGACGAGCCGTTGCCGCACCCCACCGACCGCGCGGTGCTGGACGGCGCGCTGCGGGCGGGTGTCGACCCGAACTACCACGACGTGCTCGCCGACTTGCCCTTCGAGCCGTCCCGCAGCTTCCACGCCACGCGCAGCCGCGGCCCGGAAGGGGTTTCGTTGCACGTCAAGGGTTCTCCCGAAGTCGTGTTGGACCGTTGCGTGCTGTGGCGGCGCTCCGACGGGGACCGGCCGTTCGACGGGGAAGCCCGGGCCGAGATCGAGGATGAAGTCAAACGCTTGGCACTGCGCGGGTTCCGGCTGCTCGCGGTGGCCGAGAAGTCCACTCCGGACGAGGCGGACTCCGACCTCGCGGATTCCGATGTGGATGGACTGGCGCTGCTCGGTCTGATCGGTCTGAGCGATCCGGTCCAACCGACGGCGGCCGATGCGGTCGGCCGGCTGCAACGCTCCGGGGTGGACGTGGTTATGATCACCGGGGACCACCCCAGCACCGCGGAGGCCATCGCCGCCGATCTCGGCATGCTCGGCAGCCGCGAGGTGCTGCACGGCGGAACCCTCGACGAGCTCGACGACGAACAGCTCGCCGCGGAGCTGCCGAAGATCTCGGTGTTCGCCCGGGTGAGCCCCACGCAGAAGGCCCGCATCGTGCGGTTGCTGCGCGCCGCGGGCCGCACCGTGGCGATGACCGGCGACGGGGCCAACGACGTGCCGGCGATCACGCTCGCCCACGTCGGCATCGCGCTCGGCTCGCGCGCCACCCCGGCAGCGCGCGAATCGGCCGATCTCGTCGTCTCCGACGACCGCATCGAGACGATCACGCAGGGCATCGTGGAGGGTCGCGGCATGTGGGCCTCGGTGCACGATGCGCTGTCGATACTGCTCGGCGGCAACCTGGGCGAGATCGGCTACACCGTCGGCTCCGGGTTCTTCGGCGGTGGAGCCGCCCTCAACGCGCGGCAGCTGCTGGTGGTCAACATGCTGACCGACGTCCTGCCGGCGATCGCGATCGCGGTGCGCCCGCCGCCCCGGGCGACGCCGGAGAAGCTGTTGGCGGAGGGGCCGGACGCTTCGCTCGGGACGGCGTTGACCCGCAGCGTGTACGTGCGCGCCGCGGCGACGGCGAGCGCTGCCGGGTTGGCGTGTGCGCTGGCACGTCCGGTGTCGCTTCCGGGGCAGGCGCGGACCACCGGGTTGGCCGCCCTGGTCTCGGCCCAGCTCGTGCAGACCCTCGCGGTGCGCGGGCGCACGCCGCTCGTGCTGGCTTCCGGAGCCGTGTCGTTCGCGGTGCTGTACGGCGTCGTGCAGATCCCCGGCCTGAGCCAGTTCTTCGGCAGCAGCCCGCTGCTGCCGCACCAGTGGTTGATCGCGTTGGCAGCGGCGATGCTGAGCACGGCCGCGGTGCTGGTGTTCCAGCGCGGTGATGCAGCCGGGCGCCGAGGCATGACTGATTCGTCCGAAACGCCCACCTTCGCGACGGAGGCGATCGAGCCCGCGCCGGCGGGCTGAGCGATGCCGGCTACGGCGCTGACCTGGGACATGTTCCTGCGGCCGTTACCTGCTGACAACCCGGGACACACCTCGCACTCACCTCGCAACGCCATGCTCGGGGCGAAACGCTCCCGAGGAAGCCGCGGAGAAGAAAGCGCTCACCATGCCGAACTTCCTGACGACGGTACTGGCCGGTGTCGCCACGGCCCTGCTGGAAGGACTCATCGTCCACTTGGTCAAAACCGCCTACTCGCGGGCGACCCGCGCCGCGGCCTGAACGACCGAGCGGACCCGGTTCTCCGGTCGCTACGACCAGGAGGCGTGTCGTTCCCTGACGGCTCGCCCCGATGAGACGCGCTCGCCCCGGCGCGCAGCGCGAGGGTTCAGGCCCCGGCGTCGCGCGGGGTGTCGAGTTGGGCGTCGGGACCGTGGACGAATGCGACGGTTCCGGCTGCGCCGTCGACGCGCAGGAGATCACCGGTGCGGATAGCGGTGGTCGCGTCGCGGACGCAGATCACCGCGGGAATTCCGTACTCGCGGGCGACCGTGGGGCCGTGCGCGATCGGCGAGCCGGTGTCGCTGACCAGTCCGGCCGCCGTCATGAACAACGGCGTCCAGCCGGGGTCGGTGGTGGGAGCGACGAGGATCTCGCCTGGTTCCACGCGGGCTCCGACCGGGTCGACGACGACCCGGGCCCGACCTTCGGCTCGCCCCGGAGCGGCCGGCATGCCGCCGAACCCGTCCTCGGGCGCGGCGGTGGGTATGGTCGCCTCGACGTCGGTGCCGTCGGTCAGCAGCGCTCCCGGGACGCTGCGGCGGCGTACTTCGCGGTCGTGGACGCGGCGCCGCTCGGCCACCAGCTCCCGGCGTTCCGCGCGGTCGCGGACGGCCGCACGAGCCTCGTCCAGCTCGAGGAACATGATGTCCTCGGCAGCGTCCAGCACGCCAGCAGCGGCGAGCTCCTCCCCGGCGAGCACGAGCTGGCGGCGCATCTCCGCGTAGGGGATCAGCCAGGTGAACTTCGCGTACTCCCGCATCCCGGTCAGCGACCGCGACCGGCGCATGAGGAACGCCGCGATCCGGCCCCGGATCGGGCGGACGCGCACGGCTCGCGCGCTGAGCTCCGCGAGCTTGGCCTCCGCCGCTGTGGCGGCTCGTTCGAACCGGCGGTCCGGCGCCTGCTCGCGGTCCTGGAGGCGCAGGTAGTTGGCGACGGCCCCGAACACCGGTGTCGGGTCCTCCCGCCAGCGCGGGACGCCGATGTCGACTTCGGCGGCGGTGCGGTGCCCGTAGTCGTCGAGGAAGGCGTCGATGCCGACGTCGGGCAGTTCCCCGCGCCGGTAGCGCTCGGTCAGCTCGTCCGGGGAGGTGTCGGTGAACAGCGTGCCGTGCGGCCGGGCGCGTTCGGCGATCCGCCACAGGGCCAGGTCCATCTCCGTGGTGACGTTGTGCGGCATCCCCCCCAGCACGATGTCGGTCTCCTGCTTCGACGCGATGCCCCTGAGCAGGGACTCCGGGGCGGTGCCGGTGAGGATTCCGGCGAAGACCGGACCGATCACCTCCACGAGCGCCTTGCTGAGCATGGCGTCGAAGGCGCTGCCGGTGACCCAGTCCAACCGCTCGCGGGCCGTCGCGCCGTCTCCGGGCCCCTTCAGGTGGCGCAGGCTCTCCGCGGCCCGAAGGGCCTTGGCCCGGCCCGCGGCGGGCCGGGCCAGGGACAGCCCGATGCCGGCCAGGGCACCGGGGAGCTGGGAGACCGCGAGGGAGAGCGCGGTGCGGAGGGAGAACGGCAGGCCGGGGCGTGGTGCGAAGCGCGGGTCGCGCAGCATCCGCGTCACGGCCTCCTGGACGCGCGGACCGTACACCCCCAGCCCATCAGCGAGTTTCCGGCGCATCGGCTTGCTGCGGACGAAGGAGCTGATGTCGACGTAGAGGTGGCGTCCGATGTCGACCATGAGGCTGTCGGGGTCGTGCGGGTCGACGGTGATTCCGACCGCCCCGCACCAGCGGCTCCACACCTGCTGCATCATCGTCATGCCCATGGGGGTGAACGGCCGCAGCATGCCCTGCAAGTGACCCACTTCCAGGTACAGGCGCGGCTGGTTCGGCAGGTTTTGCGGGGGCAGCGGGAAGAGCGTGGTGATGGGGCGGGATTGCAGGAGCCAGAGGCCGTCGGCATCGTGGGCCCACTCGACGTCCTGGGGCGCGTCGAAGAGGCCCCGGAGCCGGTGCCCTGCGGCACGTAGCTCGGTGAGTTGCGCGGCGGTGAGGCAGCCCGCGGTGTCGTCCGGCTCGGCGCCCTCGTCGAGGGCGTAGTGGTCGGGATCCGCGGAGCCGTCCACGACGGCGGTGCCCAGCCCGCGGACGGCGTCCACCACGGTGCGGGTGCGCGTACCGGTGACCGGATCAGCGGTGAAGAGGACGCCGGCGGTGTCGGCGTCGACCATGCGCTGGACGACGACGGCCATGCCCACGTCGGCGCGGTCGAGGGCGTTGGCACTCCGGTAGGCGACCGCGCGTTCGTTGTCGAGCGAGTCCCAGCAACGGCGGACCGCATCGACGAGATCCGCGATCCCCTCGACGTTCAGGTACGTGTCCTGCTGCCCCGCGAAGCTGGCGCCGGGCAGGTCCTCCGCGGTGGCGCTGGAGCGCACGGCCACCGGCCCACCGCCCATCCGCTCGTACGCGGAGGTGATGGCCTCTGCCGGTATCTTCCCGGCGGCGTACGCGGCGGTGGTGACGCAGAATCCGGGCGGCACCCGCTCGCCCGCCGCGGCCATCTCTCCCAGGTTCGCGGCCTTGCCCCCGACGAGGCCGCCCATGTCGCGGCGCACCTCGTGCAGATCGACAACGGCGTCGTCGCCGGTCTCCGCGGTCGTCATTCGTCGCCTCCCATTTCGCTCTTCCCCCGGAACGGCGAGCACTCGTCGTCGAGGTCCGAGGCAGGCCGTCGAAGGTGGTGGGCGTGGCCACGCCGGTCACGCCTCCCCGTCCGTCGTCGCGCGGTAGACGTGCTCGCGGTAGGTGTCGCGCAGTTGCGCGACGATGCCGATGATCTTCGGTGCCACTTCGGCGAACGTGTGCCCGGTCGGATTGCCGGGCGGTTCGAAGGAACTGCGGATCACCTCCGCGAGCAGGTCGGCCTTCGTCTCGACGGGCAGGGCCAATTCCGGTGGCAGCATGGGCTCGATGCTCAGGTGGCCCAGCACGGCGGACCCGATGCCGTAGGCGATCCGCTCCACCGGCAGGTCCGCGCGCAGCAGGCCGTGCTCGGCGAGCAGGGCGAGGTACTCCGTGGACAGCGCGATCTTGCTGTGCACGACCTCGCGGGAGCCCTCGGTGGCGACCAGCCGGCCCAGCACCTCGGCATCGCGGGTGTAGATCGCGGCGAGCAGTGGCCGGCGCATCGCGTGCAGGAAGATGGTGCGCACGTAGCGGTGCAGCGCGACCTCGGCCGGGTCGGCGCGCATGCCCCGCACCAGCTCGTCGAACGTCGCTGCGCCCTCGCGGAGCAGCGCCGCGAACAGCAGGTCGTCCCGACTGCGCCAGTGCAGGTACACGGTGCCCTTGCCCACACCGGCGCGGCGGGCGACCTCGTCGACAGTCACCTTGCGATAACCCCACCTGGCCAGCAGTTCCGCGGCTGCGTCCAGGATGCGGTCCGCCCGTTCGGTGACCCGTTCCGCCATCCGAGCCTCCCCATCCCTGACCGCATGACCAAAAGAACAATTTTGGTCATGCGGTCACAGTACGAGTCCCCCGCCCGGCAGGCAAGACGTTCCCGAGCAACTGCGCAGCACGGCGGCCGAGGGCGCAGTCGACCGAAATTCTCCGGGTTTTTCCGGTGGCGGAAGGGGGCGCGCGGCTTCGCGGACCCTGCCTTGAGGCCGAATACAGGACACGCGTACTGTTACGGGCGAGACAGAACCGGCACGGGCAGACGGGTCCTCGCGCGCCGCCGACCCGCGTGCGCGAGACTCAGCATCGTTCCCGAACGTGCTCCCGTCGCGAGATGGAGTTCAACGTGACAGCACCAGTGAGCAAGAACAGCTTCGGCGCCCGCGACACGATGCGGGTCGGCAACGACTCCTACGAGGTGTTCCGGCTCAACGCGGTCGACGGCGCGCAGCGCCTTCCCTACAGCCTGAAGATCCTCCTGGAGAACCTCCTGCGCACCGAGGACGGTGAGAACATCACCGCCGAGCACGTGCGCGCGCTGGCCAACTGGGACCCGAAGGCCGCCCCCTCCACCGAGATCCAGTTCACGCCCGGCCGCGTGATCATGCAGGACTTCACCGGTGTGCCGTGCGTGGTCGACCTGGCCACCATGCGCGAAGCCGTCGCCGAGCTCGGCGGCGACGCGTCCAAGGTCAACCCGCTCGCCCCGGCGGAACTGGTCATCGACCACTCGGTGGTCATCGACGTGTTCGGCAAGCCGGACGCGTTCGAGCGCAACGTCGAGTTCGAGTACGGCCGCAACAAGGAGCGCTACCAGTTCCTGCGCTGGGGCCAGAACGCCTTCGACGAGTTCAAGGTCGTCCCGCCCGGTACCGGCATCGTCCACCAGGTCAACCTCGAGTACCTGGCGCGCAGCATCATGGCGCGCAACGGCCAGGCCTACCCGGACACGTGCGTGGGCACCGACTCGCACACCACGATGGTCAACGGCCTCGGCGTGCTCGGCTGGGGCGTCGGCGGCATCGAGGCCGAGGCGGCCATGCTCGGCCAGCCCGTGTCGATGCTCATCCCGAACGTCGTCGGCTTCAAGCTCACCGGCGAGATCCCGCCGGGGGCCACCGCCACCGACGTGGTGCTGACCATCACCGAGATGCTCCGCAAGCACGGCGCCGTCGGCAAGTTCGTCGAGTTCTACGGGTCCGGTGTGGCCTCGGTGCCGCTGGCCAACCGGGCCACGATCGGCAACATGAGCCCCGAGTTCGGCTCCACCTGCGCGATCTTCCCGATCGACGAGGAAACGATCCGCTACCTCAAGCTCACCGGCCGCTCCGAGGAGCAGGTGCAGCTGGTCGAGACCTACGCCAAGGAGCAGGGCCTGTGGCACGACCCGGACAACGAGCCGGTGTACTCCGAGTACCTCGAGCTCGACCTGTCCGAGGTCGTGCCCTCGATCGCCGGTCCGAAGCGGCCGCAGGACCGCATCGCGCTGTCCGAGGCCAAGCCCTCGTTCCGCGGCTCGCTGACCGACTACGTCAAGCCGACCACCACCGACGAGGCCGCCCTGGACGAGGCCGGTGAGGAGTCCTTCCCCGCCAGCGACGCCCCCTCCGTGAGCACGCACGCGGTGCCGGACGTCGCCTCCGCCGCCAACGGCGCCAAGGGCCGCACCTCCAACCCGGTGCCGGTGCGGTCGGACGAGCTCGGCGACTTCGAGCTCGACCACGGTGCCGTGGTGATCGCCTCGATCACCTCCTGCACCAACACCTCCAACCCCTCGGTGATGCTCGGCGCCGCCCTGCTGGCCCGCAACGCCGTGGACAAGGGCCTGACCCGCAAGCCGTGGGTGAAGACCTCGATGGCCCCCGGTTCGCAGGTGGTCACCAACTACTACGAGCGCGCCGGGCTGTGGCCGTACCTGGAGAAGCTGGGCTTCCACCTCGTCGGCTACGGGTGCACCACCTGCATCGGCAACTCCGGCCCGCTGCCGCCGGAGATCTCCAAGGCCGTGCAGGACAAGGACCTGGCGGTCACCTCGGTGCTGTCCGGCAACCGCAACTTCGAGGGCCGGATCAACCCGGACGTGAAGATGAACTACCTGGCCTCGCCGCCGCTGGTGATCGCCTACGCGCTGGCCGGGACCATGGACTTCGACTTCGCCAACGACCCGCTGGGCACCGACACCGAGGGCAACCCGGTGCACCTGGCCGACATCTGGCCGTCGCCGCAGGAGATCCAGGAGGTCATGGACTCGGCGATCACGCAGGAGATGTTCACCCGCGACTACTCCGACGTGTTCACCGGTGACGACCGCTGGCGCTCCCTGCCCACCCCGGAGGGCGAGACCTTCGAGTGGGACCCGGACTCCACCTACGTGCGCAAGCCCCCGTACTTCGAGGGCATGGGCCAGGAGCCGGAGCCGGTCGGCGACATCGGCGGTGCGCGCGTGCTGGCGCTGCTGGGCGACTCGGTCACCACCGACCACATCTCCCCGGCCGGTGCCATCAAGCCGGACTCGCCGGCGGGCAAGTACCTCACCGAGAACGGCATCGAGCGCAAGGACTTCAACTCCTACGGCTCCCGCCGCGGCAACCACGAGGTCATGATCCGCGGCACGTTCGCCAACATCCGGCTGCGCAACCTGCTGCTCGAGGACGTGCAGGGCGGTTACACCCGCGACTTCACGCAGGAGGGCGGCCCGCAGTCGACGATCTACGACGCGGCGCAGAACTACGCGGCGCAGGGCACGCCGCTGGTGGTGCTGGCGGGCAAGGAGTACGGCTCCGGCTCCTCGCGCGACTGGGCGGCCAAGGGCACCAAGCTGCTCGGTGTGCAGGCGGTCATCGCCGAGTCGTTCGAGCGCATCCACCGCTCCAACCTCATCGGCATGGGCGTGGCGCCGCTGCAGTTCCCGGCCGGCGAGTCCGCGCACTCGCTGGGGCTGGACGGCACCGAGACCTACGACATCGCCGGGATCACCGAGCTGAACGACGGCTCCACGCCGAGCACCGTCCACGTGACGGCGCGCAAGGCGGACGGCAGCACCGTCGAGTTCGACGCGGACGTCCGCATCGACACCCCCGGTGAGGCCGACTACTACCGCAACGGCGGCATCCTGCAGTACGTGCTGCGGAACATGGTCCGTTCCTGAGGGGACGATCTCTCCCTCGGAACCTCGGGGCGCCCTCCCCACCCGGGAGGGCGCCCTCTCATGTCCGGGCCGGGGAGCCCGCGGCCGCCTACGCCAGCGGGCGCCGGCAGAAGTAGATGCGCGCCGGCGGCAGGTTGCGCCACACGGTGCGGCTGGTGACGACCTCGTCGAAGAACCCGTCGAGCTGCGACCGGAACCGCCGCGCGGGGGCCAGCCCCAGGGCGTGCACGTAGCCGAAGGTCGTGAACCCGCCCGCCGGCGCGAGCACCTCGGTGACCTGGCCGAGGACGGCGCGCTGCAGCTGCGCGGAGAAGATCGACCACGGCAGCCCGCTGACGACGGCGTCGACGGTGCCGATGCCGAGGCCGGCCAGCAGGGACCGCAGCTCGGCCGCGTCCCCGTGCACCACTTCCAGCTCGGGGCGCCGGGAGCGCAGGTGCTGCACCATGCCCGCGTCGACCTCGACGGCGACGTGCCGCGCGCCGTCGGGCAGGCGTTCGGCGACGGCCGAGCTCAGCGCACCCGTGCCGGGGCCGATCTCGACCACGACCGGTGCGCGGTCCTCGCCGGGCAACGGCGCGCGCGGCACGACGGCGGCCATGTGTCGGGCGAGCTCGGGCGAGCTGGGCGCGACCGCGCCGACCAGGCCCGGTTCCCGCAGGGCGCGGCGCGCGAAGGTGCCGTACTCGGCCAGCACGGCGCGGGGGCGTTCGGAGCGCGTCGGCACGAAGCACTTCCTCCGTCGGGGGCAGTCGGCGCCAGCCTACCCGCAGCGGAACCGGCCGAGGGCGGTGCCGCCGGGCGCACCCGCCCGCGCCGCCGGGAGCACCCGGGACTTTTTCCTCTGTGCGGCCGGGCGGGGCGCGGGCACCGTGGCCCGCGGTGGTGCCGCCCGGTGCCGGTGGTCCCCCGTCGGGAGAGAGGACGAGGGCCCTGCGGTGTGCCCCTCCCGGGCGGCACCACCTGCGCGCCCGCGCTGCCGCGGCGCGAGGCGGCGGCCGTCCGCGTGCGCGGGGCGTGCGCACCGGGGGGGCGTGCGCCCCGGTGCGCCGCGCGGGGACTCATCGGGAGGCGGAGCCCACCTCCGGGATGACCTCCTCGCCGTAGGCGCGGGCGGTGTCGTCGACGGCGTCGTGCATGGCGTAGATCGCCACGTGGTCGACGCCGAGCTCGCGCAGCTCGGCGATCTTGTCCCGGTGGGCCCCGGCCGGTCCGAGCAGGCAGAACCGGTCGACGACGTCGTCGGGCACGAAGTCCGCGCTGCGGTTGCCGGCCCGCCCGTGGTGGGCGTAGTCGTAGCCCTGCCGGTCGCGGACGTAGTCGGTGAGCTCGCGCGGCACCGCCTGCGACTCCTGGCCGTAGCGCGCCACCAGGTCGGCCACGTGGTTGCCGACCATGCCGCCGAACCAGCGGCACTGCTCCCGCGCGTGGGCGAGGTCGTCCCCGACGTAGGCCGGGGCCGCCACGCACACCGTCACCGCGTCCGGGTCGCGACCCGCCTCCTGGGCGGCGCTGCGGACGTGCCGCACCATCCACTCCACCAGGTACGGGTCGGCCAGCTGCAGGATCAGCCCGTCGGCGCGGCGGCCGACCAGCTCGAGGGCCTTCGGCCCGTAGGCGCCCATCCACACCGGCAGCTCCCCCGCCGCCACCCACGGCAGCCGGGTCGGTGCGCCGTTGAGCACGACCTCGCGCCCCTCGGCGAGGTCCTTGATCACCTGCATGGCGTGCTCGAGCGAGCCCAGGGTCGTCGGCTGCCCGCCGGTGACGCGCACGGCCGAGTCGCCGCGGCCGATGCCGCAGACCGCGCGGGGGCCGAACATCTCGTTGAGCGTGGCGAACGTCGAGGCGGTGACGGTCCAGTCGCGGGTGACGGGATTGGTCACCATCGTGCCCACGCGCAGGTCCCGGGTGGCGGCCAGGACCTGGCTGTGGATGACGAACGGTTCCTGCCAGAGGACGCACGAGTCGAACGTCCACCCGTGGCTGAAGCCCTGCTGCTCGGCGCGGCGCATCCGGTCGACCACCCTCCAGGCGGGCGGGTCGGTCTGCAGCACGATCCCGAAATCCACGAGAAACTCCCCTCTGCGACGTGCTCCTCGCTCCCCGCCCCGGTGCACCGGCCGGTTCGGCGGTCGGTGCTGCGCGCGGCCCGCTGCCGCGGCGGGTTGGTCCGGCGGTTCAGCCGAGGTACTGGCACAGCGAGCGCGGCAGGAAGCGCCCGCGGCCGGGTTTCCCGCGGTAGTCGCCGTGGCGGTAGACGACCTCGCCGCGGGAGAGCACCGCGTCCACGGCCCCGGTGACGGTGGTGCCCTCGTAGGCGTTGTAGTCGACGTTCATCCACTGGTCGCGCACCGACAGGGTGTGCTCGGCCGCGGGGTCGTAGACCACGAGGTCGGCATCGCTGCCGGGGGCGATGGTGCCCTTCCGCGGGTACAGCCCGAACATCCGCGCGGGGCTCGTGCTGGCCAGCTCGACCCAGCGGCGCCGCCCGATCCGCTGCTGCACCACGGCGTGGTGCAGCAGGTCGATCCGGTTCTCCACGCCGGGGATGCCGTTGGGGATCCTGGTGAAGTCGCCGCGGCCGAGCTCCTTCTGCTCGCGGAAGCAGAACGGGCAGTGGTCGGTGGAGACCACCGACAGGTCGTCGCTGCGCAGGGCCTGCCACAGGGACTGCTGGTGCTCTTCCGGGCGCAGCGGCGTGGAGCAGACGTACTTGGCGCCCTCGAAGTCGGGCCGGCCCAGCTCGTCGACGGTCAGGAACAGGTACTGCGGGCAGGTCTCGGCGAAGACCGGTGTGCCGTCCCGGTGCGCGCGGCTGATCTCCGCGACCGCCTCGGTCGCGGAGACGTGCACGACGTACAGCGGCGCGCCCGCCACTCTGGACAGCTGGATGGCGCGGTGCGTGGCCTCGGACTCCAGCAGCGGGTGCCGCACCTGCCCGTGGTGCTTGGGGTCGGTGCGCCCGTCGGCGAGCGCCTGCTGGGCGAGCACGTCGATGGCGATGCCGTTCTCGGCGTGCATCATGGTCAGCGCCCCGTTGTCGGCGGCGCGCTGCAGGGTGCGCAGGACCTGCCCGTCGTCGCTGTAGAACACGCCCGGGTAGGCCATGAACAGCTTGAAGCTCGTCACGCCCTCGGCGACGAGCGCGTCCATCTCGCGCAGCGCGGCGTCGTCCACATCGGACAGGATCATGTGGAACCCGTAGTCGACCGCGCACTCGTCGTCGGCCTTGGCGTGCCAGGCCTCCAGGCCGGCGCGCGGGCTGCTGCCGCGCGGTTGGATGGCGAAGTCGACGATCGTCGTGGTCCCGCCGCAGGCCGCGGCGCGCGTGCCCGTTGCGAACGTGTCGGAGGCCTGCGTCCCGCCGAACGGCATCTCCATGTGCGTGTGCGCGTCCACCCCGCCGGGGATCACGTAGCGGTCGGTCGCGTCGATCACCTCGTCGGCGCTCTCCGCCCACGCGGCGGCCGGTTCCGAGTCCGGCGCGACCAGGGCGACGACGCGCTCGTCCTCGACGAGGACGTCGGCGGCGACCTCCTCGGCGGCCGTGATGACCAGTCCGGAGCGGATGAGTGTCCGCGGCATCGGTGCGCTCCTCGACGTCTCGCCCGCGGGTCCGGACGGGCCCGTTGCCCGCGGGATGCGTGCCGGTTCAGGGGGTCGTCAGCGGTCCGTAGGCATCGGGCCGGCGGTCCCGGTAGAACGCCCAGGTCCGCCGCACCTCGTCGATGAGGCCGAAGTCGAGGTCGCGGACGAGCAGCTCCTCCTCGGTGCCGCTGGCGGTTTCGCCGACGAACCGCCCGTGCGGGTCGGCGAAGTAGCTCGAGCCGTAGAAGTCGTTGTCGCCGTACTCCTCCACCCCGACCCGGTTGATCGCGGCGACGAAGTACTCGTTGGCGACCGCGGCGGCCGGCTGCTCGAGCTCCCACAGGTGGGAGGACAGCCCGCGGCTCGTGGCCGAGGGGTTGTAGACGAGGTGCGCGCCGGCGAGGCCGAGGGCGCGCCAGCCCTCCGGGAAGTGCCGGTCGTAGCAGATGTACACGCCGATGCGTCCCGCTGCGGTGTCGAACACGGGCCAGCCGAGGTTGCCGGGGCGGAAGTAGTACTTCTCCCAGAACCCGGGCAGCTGCGGCAGGTGGTGCTTGCGGTACTTGCCGAGGTAGCTGCCGTCGGCGTCGATCACGGCGGCCGTGTTGTAGAAGAACCCGGGCCCGTCGGCCTCGAAGACGGGCAGCACCATCACCAGCCCGAGCTCCGCGGCCAGCGCCGACATGCGGCGCACGGTCGGCCCGTCGGGGACGGCTTCGGCCCACCGGTAGTGCTCGGGTTCCTCCACCTGGCAGAAGTACGGCGCGTTGAACATCTCCTGGAAGCCGATGACGCGCGCCCCGCCGGCGGCGGCGCGCCGCGCGTGCTGCTCGTGCTGGTCGAGCGCGGCGGCGGCATCGCCGGTCCACTTCGCTTGGACGAGCGCGGCACGGACGACCGGGGACATCGGCAACACCCTCTCGGCGAAAAGCGGGGCTCCGCGGCGGATTCGCCTCGAAGGTATCCGCCGCGGAGCCCGCGCGCCACGGATCCGCCCCGCGCGTGCCGCGATCTTCCCCGCGGGAACGCCCGAATTCAGGCGATCGGAGCAGTCCGGGTCAGGTCAGCTGCGCTTCGAGCTGGTCGGCGAGCCCGTTCATGATCCCCGCGTAGCTGGCGTAGCTCATCGGTGCGACCGCGTCCCACTCCACGAGGCTGCCGGCCCGGACCTCCTCCCGCTGGGCGAACACGGGCTTGCGCCGCATCTCCCCCGGGGTGAGCGACTCCGACCGCGTGTCCCACATGAGGATGTCGGCGGGGTACCGCCCGGCGTTCTCCCACGACATCGATTCGAAGTAGCCGTCGGGACCGTCCGGCGAGTCCGGAACCCGCAGCGGCAGGCCGAGCTGCTCGGCGTAGTAGGCCAGGTCCGGGTGCGCGGGCGGGTTGACGGCGTAGAAGTTCTCCCGGTTGCCGCCGATGGCGAGGATCGTCCGCCCCTGCTCCCGCAGGCGCTGGCCGATGCCGCGCAGCCGTTCGGCGGCGCGGTGGAACGCGGCTTCGTCCCGTTGCACCCGCGGGGCCTCCACATCGGCGCCGAGCGCCTCCGCGGTGCGCTCGTAGTTGGCGATGCCCTCGGGCAGCTGCAGTCCGGCCTGCTGCACGCCGATGGTGGGCGCGAAGCGGTTGATCTGGCGCTCCTGGTCCTCGTTGAGGTGCCACAGGCCGGGATAACCCGGGTACTTGCCGCTGACGACGACGTCCGGGTCGAGCGCGGCGAGCCGTTCGGTGTTGACCTCGCCGTAGCCGGCGCCGGTGACATCGGTGACCTCGTCGGGGTCGATGCTGCCGGCTTCCGGTTCGGTGCTGCCGTCGTCGCGCACGAGCGGCCCGAACGTGCCGACCACCGGCACGCCGAAGTCCTTCAACGCACCCGCTGCCGCCGTCTGCGCCACGACGCGCTCGGGCTCGTCCTCCGCGGTGACCACGACGCCCCGGTCGTCCCGGAACGACCACCCCTGCCCGCGGTCCTCCCGCGCGGTGCTCCCGCAGGCGGTGACGCCCAGCGCCACCGCCGCGGACAGCGCCGCGCCGATTGCTGTAATGCGACGCACATGAACCTCCCCTATGCTGTTAGGTTAGGCTAACTTGGCGGCTGAACAGGTGAGAGGGAGGTCCTGCATGACGACGACGTCCACGTTGACACCGGTGGATCGCACTCCGCCCTCGACGGAGAAACCGAGCTACCGGGTCTTCGAGGTCGTCGTCGCGCGCGTGCACCGCCTCAGCCCCGGATTCGTGCGCATCACCTTCCGCGGACCGGACCTGGAGACCTTCGGCCCGGCCGGCTGCGACCAGCGGATCAAGGTGGTCCTGCCGCGCGCGGGGCGCGACGTGCGGGACATGGACACCGGTGCGGACTGGTACAGCACGTGGTCGGCCATGCCCGAGGAGACCCGACCGGTCCTGCGCACCTACACCGTGCGGGCCCACCGGCGAACCGAGCTCGGCACCGAGGTCGACGTGGACTTCGTGCTGCACGGCGATGCGAGCGCCGGCAGCGGCCCGGCCGCCGCGTGGGCGGCGCGGGCCCGGCCGGGCGAGCGCATCGGCCTGGTCGGCCCGGACCGGCCCGGACGGGGGCAAGCCTGGGGCTGCGCCTGGTCCCCCGGCACCGAGGGCGGGCCGTTCCTGCTCGCCGGCGACGAGACCGCCGTGCCCGCGATCTCCGCGATCCTCGAGTCGCTGCCCGCCGGGGCCACCGGCATCGCCTGCCTGGAGGTGCCGCACGGCGAGGACCGGCTCGCGCTGGCAGCACCGCCCGGCGTCGAGCTGCGGTGGTTCTGCCGCGAGCACGCCGCGGCGCCGCACGGCTCCCTGCTCGAGAGCGGGGTGGCGGCGGCGCTGGAGGAGCTCCTCCCCCACGGCTGCCGCGAGAGCGGGGTGCCCGCCGAGCCCCCGGAGGTCGACGTCGACGGGTCGCTGCTCTGGGAGGCCCCGGAGCGGGGGCAGGGCGTGTTCTACGGCTGGCTCGCCGGCGAGGCCGGTGTGATCAAGCGCCTGCGCCGGATGCTCGTGCGCGACTGCGCCGTGCCCAAGTCAGCCGTGGCGTTCATGGGCTACTGGCGCGCCGGTCGTTCGCTTTGACGCGGGGACCCGCCGCGCCGAGGACTTCCGCGGGGCGGCGGCGCGTGCCACGATCTCCTCGCCGAGGGGCCGCGCGAGGAGGAGGGCCGCATGTTCGACGTCGACCACGTGCGTCTGGCCGGAGTTCCCGAGGAGCTGCCCCGCATGGTGCCGGTGGAGCAGCGGTTCGCCGGCGAGGCGGTCACCGATCTCGACGGGCGGGTGCACCGGCAGGTGCGCGAGCACGCCGCGCGGCACGACCTGTCCGGCAAGCGCATCGCCGTCGGCGGCGGCAGCCGGGGCATCGCGCAGATCGACCGGGTCGTCGCCGCCGTGGTCGCAGCGCTGGCCGAGCAGGGGGCGAAACCGTTCGTCGTTCCTGCGATGGGCAGCCACGGCGGGGCCACCGCGGAGGGGCAGCGCGCCGTGCTCGCCGAGTACGGCATCACCGAGGAGGCGATCGGCGCACCGGTGGTGGCCGCGATGGACACCCGCGTGGTGGCCGAGCTGGACGACGGCACCCCGGTGCACTTCGACGCGCACGCCGCCGAGGCCGACGGGATCGTCCCCGTCAACCGCGTCAAACCGCACACCGACTTCAAGGGCGAGGTGGAGAGCGGACTGGGCAAGATGCTCGCGATCGGGTTCGGCAAGCACCTCGGGGCGAGCACGCTGCACCGGCGCGGCTTCGGCGCGTTCCACGAGCTCGTCCCCCGCACCGCCCGCGCCGTCCTCGACGCGCTGCCGGTGTCGTTCGGCATCGCGCTGGTCGAGAACGCCTACGAGCAACCGGCCCGGGTGGAACTCGTCGAGGCCGCGGGCATGCTCGAGCGGGAGGCGGAACTGCTCGCCGAGGCCAAGCGCCTGCTGCCGCGCCTGCTGCTGTCGGAGATCGACGTGCTCGTCGTCGACGAGATCGGCAAGGACATCAGCGGGGCGGGCATGGATCCGAACATCACCGGGCGCGTTCCCGTTCCCTCCCCGGGGTTCGCGGCACCACCGATCACCCGGATCGCGGTTCTGGGGCTGACCGAGCACACCAGCGGCAACGCGTGCGGGCTGGGCATGGCGGATGTGACCACGCAGCGCTGCGTCGACCAGATCGACTTCGGCGCGTTCTACACGAACTCGCTGACCTCGGGCGTGCTCGCCCCGGCGCGGATCCCGATGGCGCTGCGGGACGACCGCACCGCGATCACCGCCGCGCTGCACAGCTGCGGCGACACCGGCCGCGCGCCGAAGATCGCGCGCATCCGCAACACGTTGGCGCTGCCGCGGATCGAGGTCTCCGAGGGGCTGGCCGAGGAGGTGACCGCGCACCCCGACCTCCTCGCGCGCGGCGAACCGCGCCCGTGGGAGTTCGACCGTTCGGGGCACCTGCCACCCCTCCCCCACCCGGGTGGCGCTCCCCGTCCTGAGGCGTGACGGCCGCACCGCGCCAGCGCGGCCGGGAACGACCTCGTGTTCGCGGGGTGCCCTGCACCGACGCGTCTGCCGTAGAGTGGACGTTCCCCGGTTTTCCGGCGACCGCCCGCGATCCAGCAGCGTCCCGCGACCGCGTTGAAGGAGGCATCCGCCGATGTGGCCTCCACTGGAGACCGACCGCCTGAGCATCCGCGACTGGACGACCGACGACAGCGACGCCCAGGCCGTGCTCGCGCTCTACGAGCGGCCCGAGGTCACCGAGTGGCTCACCCCGCCGGCGCCCAGCGTGGCCGACCTCGCCGCGGCGCGCGCCATGCTGCAGGCCTGGACCGAGGCGCAGCCCAACCACATCCCGCCGACGGGCCGTTGGGCGATGCAGCGCCGCGACGACGGCACCGTCGTCGGCGGGCTCGTGCTGCGGATGCTGCCGCCGCACGACCACGAGGTCGAACTGGTGTGGAAGCTGCGGCCGGAGTCGTGGGGGCACGGCTACGCCACCGAAGCCGCCCGCGCGCTGCTCGCCTGGGCGTTCACCTTCGACATCGACGAGGTGTTCGCGCTGAGCCTGCCGGAGAACACCCGCGCGATCGCCACCGCGCGGCGCATCGGGATGGACTGGGTCGGGGAGACGACGAAGTACTACGGCACGACGCTGCAGGTCTACCGCATCCGCGCCAGCGACCTGCCCGAGCAGCGCTCCGGCACCGGCGACGAGGACTGACCCGGTCGGGGACACCCACGCGTGCCCCACGCGTTCTCCGACTCCTGCCGAGCCCGCGCGCGGCTGCCATGCTCGCCGCGGTGGACGGCTCCGAGCGCTGGGGGCGATCACGTGGCCACGGACACTGCCCGACCGCCCGGCTCGCGGTGGCGGGTCGGGCTGCGCCGGTTCGCCCGCACCGCCGCGGCCGCGGTCTCCGCGGTGGTGCTGCTGGCCACCGGGTTCGGCTGGGCCCAGTACGGGCGGTTGACCGGGGGCGTGACCACCAGCGATGTCACCACCCGGGCCACCGCCGACGGGGCGACCGACATCCTGCTGGTGGGCATGGACAGCCGCACCGATGCGCAGGGGCGCCCGCTGCCGGAGGACATGCTCGCCGAGCTGCACGCGGGCGCGGACACGGCCAACGAGCTCACCGACACGCTGATCCTCGTGCACATCCCCGAGGACGGGTCGGGGGCGGTGGCGTTCTCCTTCCCGCGGGACAGCTACGTGCGGATTCCCGGGCACGGCAAGCACAAGATCAACTCGGCCTACGTGCGCGGCAAGACGGCCGAGGAGCAGGAACTGCGCACCGCCGAACCCGGGTCGTCCCCGCAGGAGGTGAACACGCGCACGGCCCACGCGGGGCGGCAGCTGCTCGTGGACACGGTCCAGGGGCTGACCGGCGTGTCGGTCGACCACTACGCCGAGGTGAACCTGCTCGGGTTCGCCAGGATCACCGAGGCGCTGGGCGGCGTTCCGGTGTGCCTGAACGAAGCCGTGCACGACCCCATGTCGGGGGCGCGGTTCGAGGCGGGGCGGCAGCGCCTCGACGGCGCGGAGGCCCTGGCGTTCGTGCGCCAGCGCCACGACCTCCCGCGCGGGGACCTCGACCGCGTGGTGCGCCAGCAGGCGTTCCTGGCCGGGCTCGCCCGCACCGGGCTGTCAACGGGCCTGTTGACCGATCCGGAACAGCTGCGCACCGTGATCGACACGGTCAAGCGCTACGTCGTGCTCGACCAGGACTGGGACCTGATGCGGTTCGCGCGCCGCCTGCAGAACCTCAACAGCGAGGAGATCCGGTTCTCCACGATCCCCGTGCGCGACGCTGCCTACAGCACCCCGGACGGCACCGCGGTGCGGGTCGACCCGCAGCAGGTGCGGCGCGCGGTGCGCGAGGGCATCTCCCCGGAGGAGGGCGAGGCCCCGCGCCTGGGCGCGCCCGGACCGGTGCTGCTGGACGGTGCGCGCTCGGAGCGGGCGGCGCGCTCGGACGGCGCTGACGACGCCGGGAGCTCCGCGGCCCGGCCCGGCGTCACCGCGAGCGAGCTGCCCTGCGTGAACTGAGCGAGCGGCGCCGCGTCCGCCCGAGCGGACCGCGAGCGGCCGGCGCCGTCGCGGTCACCCGATCCCGAGCCGGCGGGCGGCGGTGCCGAGCTCGCCGAGGAGCTCCGCGCGCCGCTGCTCGTCGAGGAAGGCCGCGTGGAAGGAGTTCTCCGCCAGCCGGTGCAGCTGCGCGTCGGTGATGCCGAGCTCCTGCTGGATCGCGGTGCAGTTGTCCGCGACCCCGCCGCCGAAGTAGGCCGGGTCGTCGGAGTTGACGGTCACCAGCAGGCCCTCGTCGAGCATCCGGGGCAGCGGGTGCTGGGCCAGCTGCGCCACCGCGCCGAGGCGCACGTTCGACAGTGGACACACGGTCAGCGGAACACCGCGCTGGCGCAGGTCCTCGACCAGTTGCGGGTCCTCGAGCGCGCGGATGCCGTGGTCGACGCGTTCCACGCCGAGCACGTCGAGCGCCTGCCGCACGTAGTCCGCGGGGCCCTCCTCGCCGGCGTGCGCCACCAGGCGCAGTCCCAGTTCGCGGGCGCGGCGGAACACCGCGGTGAACTTCTCCGGCGGATGACCCGCTTCCGCGGAATCGAGCCCCACGCCGACGATGCGGTCCAGGTGCGGTTCGGCCTCGCGCAGCGTCTCCTCCGCGGAGGCGGCGGACTGGTCGCGCAGGAAGCACAGGATCAGCTCGGCCGAGACACCGCTGCTCCGCGCGGACTCGACCGCGGCCGACAACCCGTCCACGATCGTGGCCATGTCCACGCCGCGCGCCCGGTGCGCCTGCGGGTCGAAGAAGATCTCCGCGTGCCGCACCTCGTTCGCGGCGCAAGCATCCAAATAGGACCGCGCGAGGTCGTGGAAGTCCTGCTCGGTGCGCAGCACGGCCATGTTGGCGTAGTAGATCTCCAGGAACGACGCGAGGTCCCGGAAGCGGTACCGCTCGCGCAGGTCGGCCACCGAGGCGTAGGGCAGCTCGACGCCGTTGCGGCGCGCGAGGTCGAAGACGAGCTCGGGCTCCATCGTGCCCTCGATGTGGACGTGCAGCTCGGCTTTCGGCAGCCGGGCGACCGCGGCCGGCTCGTCGTCCCGACCGGTGTTCGTGGCTGCGCTGGGCGCGGTTCCGGACTCCATGGACGCAGCAACCTACCAGTCGATCGGGCGAGTCCGGGCGATCGCGCCGCGGTGACGAGAGCCAGTTCACCACCGCGCGCGGCCCCGCCCGCGTTTCACCGGGCCGGTGGCGGCAGATCACGTTAGTCTTTGCCCACAGTGCCGTCCCGAAAGGAACACCCGTCGTGACTGGCCGACCACGCCGCCTCCTGCTGCTCAGCGCCACGATCGGTGAGGGGCACAACGCCACGGCACGCGCGGTGGAGGAGGCCGCCCGGCACGCCTGGCCGGACTGCGCGGTCTCCCGGGTGGACACGCTCGACACCATGGGGCCGGGGGTGCGCCGCGCGTTCAACTGGATCTACGCCACCAACGTCGAATCCACGCCCTGGCTGTACGACTTCTTCTACTGGGCGCTGTGGCGCTACCGCTGGTTCGCCAACGGCTGCCGCCGCTTCGTCGGCGCCTGGTGCGGGCGCCGCCTGCGCCGCGTGCTGCGCGAACACGCCCCGGACCTGGTCGTGACGACCTACCCGCTGGGCACGGCGGGGATGAACTGGTTGCGGCGCCGCGGGGAGAGCACCCCCGGCGTGGTGGCCGTGGTCTCCGACTTCGCCCCGCACCCCTTCTGGGTGTACCCGCACGTGGACATGCACCACGTGATGAGCGAGGCGAGCCTGGCCGCGCTGCGCCGCGCCGAGCCGGAAGCCGTCGGCGCCGCGTGCGCACCCCCGGTGGTCTCGGCGTTCCACCCGGTGCAGCCGGCCGCGGCGCGCCGGTCGTTCGGTTTCGACGAGGACGGGTTCACCGTGCTCGTCTCCTGCGGCGCGCTCGGGTTCGGCTCCGTGCCCCGCGCGGTCGACGCCGTGCTGCGTTCGGAGCGGGTGGGCCGCGTCGTGGTGGTGTGCGGGCGCAACGAGCGGTTGCGGGCCGAGCTGTCCACCCGGACGGATCCGCGGCTGGTACCGCTCGGCTGGGTCGACGACATGCCGAGCCTGACCGCGGCGGCCGACGTCGTGCTCACCAACGCCGGCGGAGCCACCGCGCTGGAGGCGCTGGCCTGCTCCCGCCCGGTGCTCATGTTCGAACCGATCGCGGGCCACGGGCGGGCCAACGCCGAGCTCATGGCCGCGGCCGGGCTGGCCGTGCTCTGCCGCGACCGGAGGCAGCTGACCGCCACGGTCGACCGGTGGGCCGGCGGGGACGCGGAACTGGCCGCCTGCGCCGAACGCGCGGCCCGGCACCGCTCCGGGAACTTCCCCGAGCAGGTCGCCGCGCTGGCCGCGCTGCCCCGGCACGCCGGACCGCGGCCGCTGCGCCCGGAGGACGCGTTCTTCGTGCACGCGAGCACCGAGCAGGTCGAGCAGAGCGCCGCGGCGATCCTCCGGCTGGGCGGCGAACCGCGCTCGGTCGAGGCGTGGTACGCGCTGGTGGCCGAACGCATCGCGCAGTGCGCGCACCACCTGCCGACGTTGCGCCGACGGCTGGAGCACCGGCGGTGGCTCCGGCCCCGGTGGGTCGACGTGACGGCGCTGGACCCGACCGAGCACCTGGACAGCCGCGTGGTCGCCGACGGCGGGCAGTTGCCCGCGGCGATCTCGGAGTTCCTCCGCTGCCCGCTGCCGGCCGAACGGCCGCCGTGGCGGCTGCGGCTGCTGCTGCGCCACGACACCGGGGAGGCGTTGCTGGTGGCGAAGCTGCACCACGCCCTGGGCGACGGAGTGGCCGTGACCAGCGCGCTCGTGCGGCTGCTGGCCGAGGGGCCGCCGGGCTCCGCCGGCCCCGCCCGCAGCGGCGGGCGCGGCCGGTCGTCCGTGGCCGCGGTGGCGCGGGGGCTGGCCAGCCTCGCCCGCTCCGGTACCGCCGGGGACTGCCCGTTCACCGGGTGCAGCGGCGGACAGCGGTCCGCCGCCTGGTTCGACCTGCCGTCGGCGCAGGTGCGCGCCCGCGCCCGCGAGCGCGGGGTCAGCACCACGGCCCTCGTGCTCGGCCTCGTCGCCGAGGCGCTGCACCGGCAGCTGGCCGCGCGGGGCGCGGGCGGTGCGGGGGCGACGTTCCGCGTGATGGTGCCGCACACCGCGCGCAACGGGCGCGCGGAGGTCACCGCGGACACACCCGGCAACCACACGGTGTCGGTGGCGCTGGACCTGCCCGTGGGCCCGGGGACTCCGGCGGGTCGGGCCCGGGTGGTCGACCAGCTGCTGCGCCGGCGCGCCGAGAGCGGTGAGACCGAGGCCTCCGGGGTGGTGCTGGCCGCGCTGGGTCGGCTGCCGAACGTCCTGCACCGGTGGGTGGTGCGCCGCATCTACCAGCGCCGCTTCTTCCACGCCGTCGTGTCGGTCATGCCGGGGCGCCGGCGGCCGGTGGCGCTCGACGGAGCGCCCATCACCGACGTGTACCCCCTGCTGTCGCTGGCCGAGGGCGTGGGTGTGGCCGTCGGGGCGCTCAACTGGAGCGAGCGAGTCGGGTTCGGCATCACCACCGACCCGGCGCTGGCCCCCGCCGCCGGGGAGCTCGCCTCCGGGATGCGGGAGGCGTTCGCCGAGCAGGCCGAACCCTCCGCGGAGCGCGAGGGGACCGCCGGTTGAACGGCGGGCAGGCGGTGCTGAGCGTGGCCGTGCCGACCGCCGTGCTCGGCGCGGCGAGCTTCGGCCTGGCCAGCGCCGTCCAGCACCGGGTGACCAAGCAGGTGCCCGCCGAGCGCACGCTCAACCCGAAGCTGCTGGTCGACCTCATCCGCAAACCCATCTGGGTGATCAGCGTGCTCACCGTGATCGTCGGGCTGTCGCTGCAGGTGGTGTCGCTGGCCTACGGTCCGCTGGTGCTGGTGCAGCCGCTGCTGGTGACCTCGGTGCTGTTCGGGGCCGCGTTCGCCGCGTGGATGGCCCACCGGCGGCTCGACGCGGTGCTCGTGGTCGGTGCGCTGGCCTGCTCCGGCGGGCTGGCCGCGTTCCTGCTGCTGTCCCGGCCGAGCGGTGCCGGGCACGCGCTGACCGCCGATTCGCTGCTGCCGCTGGCGCTGCTGCTCGGCGCGGTGGTCGTGGCGGCGCTGGTGTTCGCGCAGATGGTGCGGGGCGAGCTGGGGGCGGTGGCGCTGGCGCTGGCCACGGGGGTGTTCTACGGCGTCACGGCCGCGCTGATGAAGGTCGTGGCCGGTCAGGTGCGCAGCACCGGGCTGGCCGAGCCGTTCCTGCACCCGATGTTGTACGTGGTGTGCGTGATCGGGCCGGTGGGGTTCCTGCTCAGCCAGCAGACCTTCCAGCGCAGCCGGGTGATCTCACCGGCGCTGGCGGTGATCACGACGGTGGATCCGCTGGTGTCGGCGGCGATCGGGGTGCGGTGGCTCGGCGAGCACATGCACTTCTCCACCGGCATCCTCGCCGGCGAGGTGGTGGCGATCCTCGCGATCGTCGTCGGGGTGGTCGTGCTGGCCCACCGCGGGGAGCAGTTGCGGGCGGTGGACGAGAACCGCGGGCAGGGGTCGACGGCGACCTGGGGGTGAGCCCGCGGCTCGCGGCGGAAACGCCCGCCGAGGTGAGGAGGTGAGCGGTGCTGCCCACGCTGCGCGGGACGCGCGCGCTCGTCACCGGTGCTTCCTCCGGCATCGGCGCGGCCACCGCGCGGGCGCTGGCCGCCCGGGGCTGCCGGTTGCACCTGGTCGGCCGGGACCCCGACCGGCTGGAGGCGGTCGCCGGTGAGGTCGGCGCGACGTGCACGACGGCCGATCTCACCGGTGCGGAAGGCCTGCGGGAGGTGGAACCGCTCTGCGACGAGGCCGAGGTGCTGGTGCTCAACGCGGGGCGGGGTTGGGCCGGCGAGACGGCCGCCATGCCGCCTGCGGAGATCGACGCGCTCGCGGCGCTGAACCTGGTGGCCCCGCTGCGGCTGGCGCGGGCGGCGCTGCCCGGCATGCTGCGGCGCGGGCGCGGGCAGCTGGTGTTCGTCTCCTCCATCGCCGCGGTCGGGGTGGCCGAGGAGGACGTGTACGCGGCCACGAAGGCGGGGGTGCGCACGTTCGCCGCGAGCCTGCGGCAGACCGCGCGCCCGCGCGGTGTGGGGGTGACAGCGGTGCTTCCCGGGGCGGTGCGCACGCCGTTCTTCGACGCGCGCGGGCGGGCCTACGCGCGGTCGGTGCCGCGGATGGTCGACCCGCACCGCGTGGCCGACGCGCTCGTGCGCGGGGTGCGCCGTGATGCCGCGGAGGTGTTCGTGCCCCGGTGGCTGGGGCTGGCCGCGCGGGTGCAGGGCGCCCTGCCCGGCACGTTCGGGCGGCTGGCGCGCGGGGCGCGCTCGTGAACCGCGCCCGTCAGGCGGCCGCGGCGGCCGGCGAGCCGAAGCGCACCTGGATGCCTTCACCGCGCAGCGCGCGGCGGAACCACACCAGGGACACGGCGACGCCGAGCACGACGAGCGCGGTCGAACCGGCGGTGCTGAACAGGACGAACCCGTCGACCGTGGTGCCCACGAGGGTCCACAGCGCGCCGATGCCGTTGGCGACGAACACGAGCGCCCACAGCAGCGACACCCGCCGGAAGAACCGCTGCACCCGGGCGTTGCCGGTGAGCTCCCGCGGCAGGATGCAGAAGTCGTCGGCGAGCTTGGCCAGGAACGTCCGCTCGAACGGCAGGGTGGCCAGCAGTGCCAGGGCGATGAGGAAGTTCTGCACGCTCGGCTGGATGAAGTACAGGAACGTGCTGCCGGTGGCCAGTCCCACCCCGGTGCGCGCGGCGAGGATGCCGGCCATGAGCCAGAGCACCACCGGGATGCGGATGCGGAAGGCGATCCGCACCCCGAGCGCCGCCAGCGTCCACCCGAACGCGGCGAGCAACCCCCCGGTCAGTCCGCTGGCGTGGAACAGCGCGTAGAACAGCAGCAACGGCGCGAAGACCGTCTCCACCAGGTTCTTCGTCGCGTGCCAGAGGTGCTGGGACACGCTGTGCAGGTGGACGACCGAGGGGCAGGGGGTGTGCATGGGACCTCGCGGGCGGCTCGGGGTCACGGGCAGGGAGGATCACCCGTCCGGCCGCGCCGCCCGTCGGGGACTCACCAGGGGCGATCCCACCGCGTCGGGGGAAGGAACCGGCGCAGTGGGCGCATTCAGCTCCGCATGGCGCGGATTCCTTCGCGGAGCGAACCCATGGTCGCCAGCACCGCGGACGGTTCGTAGCCACAGTGTGCCATGCAATTGGCGCAGCGGTCATCCCTTCCGCGGCCGTACTGCTCCCAATCGGTGTCCTCCAACAACTCGGCGTAACTGGACGCGTACCCGTCGGCCATCAAGTAGCACGGTTTCTGCCAGCCGTAGAGCGAGTACGACGGGATCGCCCAGGCGGTGCAGGAGAAGTCGATCTTCCCCTCCAGGAAGTCGAGGAACAGCGGTGAGTGGTTGAACCGCCACTTCCTGCGCCGTTCGTCGCCGAAGACCTTCCGGAACAGTTCGCGGGTCTCGGTCACGCCGAGGAAGTGGTCCTGGTCCGGGGCCTTCTCGTAGGCGTAGGCCGGTGACAGCATCATCTTGTCGACGCCGAGGTCGTCGTTGAGGTAGTCGAGCACGTCGATGACCGACTGCGGCGTGTCCGTGGTGAAGAACGTGCTGTTCGTCGTCACCTGGAACCCGCGCCGCTTGGCCTCCCGGACGTTCTCGACCGCCTGGTCGAACACGCCCTCCTTGCACACCGAGGCGTCGTGCGCCTCCCGCAGCCCGTCGATGTGCACCGCCCACGAGAAGTACGGCGAGGGCTCGATCTCGTCGATCTTGCGCGGGAGGAGCAGCGCGTTGGTGCACAGGTACACGAACTTCTTGCGCTTGACGAGTTCGCGCACCATCTCGCCGATCTGCGGGTGCATGAGCGGTTCGCCGCCGGCGATGGAGACCACGGGCGCTTCGCACTCCTCCGCCGCGGCGACGGCCTCCTCCACCGGCATCCGCTGCTTGAGCACGTCCGCCGGGTGCTGGATCTTGCCGCAGCCCGCGCAGGCCAGGTTGCAGGCGAACAGCGGCTCCAGTTCCAGCGTCAGCGCGAACTTGTCCCGGCGTGCCAACTTCTGCTTGAGCAGATGGGCACCGACGCGGACCGCCTGGCGCAACGGGATTCCCATCAGCGCACCTCCTTCGCGGAGCGAATCGTTCGGTTGTGCCCGGGCGGCGCGAACGTCGCTGACGAACCCGCGTCCTCGGGCGAGGCGCAGACCACCCGCCCCAGCCCGCCGAGCGCGCGGACGAGGGCGCGCAGCTGCGCCGCCGCCTCCGCCGCTCCGGAGGGCACGACTGCGATCCTGCGCGCTCGCCACAGCCACGCCAGTCGGACGTCGTCGATCCGGGTGACGCAGCGGGCGCCGGACGGGGCTGTGGCCGGTTCGGCGAACCACAGCACGAGATCGGCCCCGGCCCGCGCGGCCTCGGCCGCGCCGCCGCAGACGAGCACCCGCCGGGCAGCCGCGGCCCGGGACCACATCGGCAGCTGCGCCGCCGCGGCGCGCAGCCGGGCGAGCGCGCGCAACGCCCGCGCGGGCGTGCCCGGACGCACGAGCGGGTGCTCGGCGGTGTCCACGACGAGCCGCACCACGGCCAGCGGGCGGTCTCCGGCGGCGCGGACCAGCGGCGCCGACTCGAGGTCGACCGCGCACGCACCGGCCGCGGCGAACCGGGCCCGGTCGTGCTGCCCGGCCAGTCGCCGCGCGGTGACCACCGGTCCGCAGTGCACCACGAACCCCGCCCGGCGCAGGTGCGCGGCCAGCAGCGGGGCCGAGGCGCACGGCACCCCCGTTCCGCCGTCGTCGAGCACGTCGCTGGCCACCACCACGTCTCCCCCGGCGACCTCGTCCCCCACCCCGCCGGCGAGCCCGACCACGGCCACCGCGCGGTGGGCACCGGTGCCCACCTCCGCGGCAGCGCGCTCGCTCGCGCGGTGGCCGTAGCCGGTGCGCCGCACGGACTGTCCGGGCAGGCGGCCGCGGACCGCGGCGGCCTCGCACCGCAGCGGTGCGCACACCAGCAGCGGAGCGGACATTCCGCTCACTCCTCCCCCGCGCCCGCGGCGCGCCGGAACCGCCCGAGCGCGGCGAGCGGGAAGATCACCCGGTACAGGTGGTAGTTGATGTAGAAGTCACCGGGGAAACCGGTACCGGTGAACTGCGGCTCGTCCCAACCGCCGTCGGGGCGCTGGGCGCGCACCAGGTAGTCGGCCCCGCGCTGCGCCGCCGGCGTGTCGTGCCGGCCGACCGCCAGCAGCGCGAACAGCGCCCACGCCGTCTGCGAGGCGGTGGAGTCGCCGCGGCCGATCCAGGCGGGGTCGGTGTAGGAGCGCAGGTCCTCGCCCCACCCGCCGTCGGCGTTCTGGTGCTCCTCGAGCCAGCGCACGGCCCGGCGCAGCGCCGTGTGGTCGCGCGGCACCCCGGCGGCGACCAGGCCCGGCACCGCCGCACCGGTGCCGTAGACGTGGTTGGCGCCCCACCTGCCGAACCACGACCCGTCCGTTTCCTGGTTGCGCAGCAGCCACGACACTCCCCGGCGCACCGGGCCGTCGGCGTGCCCGAGGGTGGCCAGCGCCTCCACCACGTGCGCGGTCACATCGGCCGAGGGCGGGTCGATGACCTCGCCGAAGTCGCAGAACGGGAGCTTGCGCACCAGCTGGCGGGTGTTGTCGGCGTCGAAGGCGCCCCACCCGCCGTCGCGGGACTGCATGCCGACGAGCCACCGGGTACCGCGCTCGATGGCCGCCCGCACCGCGGCGGGCTTGGTGTGCTCGACGCGGTTGAGCGCCATGAGCACCTCGGCGGTGTCGTCGATGTCGGGATAGTGGTCGTTGTCGAACTCGAACGCCCACCCCCCACCGGCGGACAACCGCGGACGACGCACCGCCCAGTCGCCCTTGACCCCGATCTCCTCGGCGAGCACGAAGTTGCTCGCCCGCCGCAGGGACGGGTCGTCGGCGGGCACGTCCGCGTCGCGCAGCGCCTGCATGCCGAGCACCGTGTCCCACACCGGGGACTGGCAGGCCTCCAGGCGGCGCACCGGCCCCTCCGGGCCGTCCTCGTGCACGAGGAACCGCTCGAACCCGTCCAGCCCGTGCTTCATCACCGGGTGGTTCAGCGGGTATCCGAGCAGGTGCAGCGCCAGCAGCGAGTACACCCACGGCGGTTGGATGCCGCCCCAGCCGCCGTCGGCCTCCTGCCTGGCCACGATCCACTCGGCCGCGCGCCGCATCGCCTGCCTGCGCAGCGCGCGCACCGGCCGGCGCCCGTAAGCGCTCAGCGCCCCGTCCAACGCTGCGAACCCGTACTCCCAGGACAGGCCGGGTTTCGCGCGCGGCGCCGGAGTGCCGGTGCGCAGCTCGGCGGTGCTGACGCCGAGCTCGCGCTGCGGCCGCAGGGTGCACACGATCGTCAGCGGCACGACGGTCTGCCGCGCCCAGCAGGCCCAGTCGGACACGTTCAGCGGGAACCACGGGGGCAGGAAGATCATCTCGGGCGGCATGGCCGGCAGGTCGTCCCAGGACCACTCGCCGAACAGGGCCAGCCAGATGCGGGTGAACACGCGGGTGCGCTCGACGCCGCCGTGGTCGAGGATCCAGCGGCGCGCGGTGGTCATGTGCTCGGCACCGGTGTCGTCACCGGCGAGCTTCAGCGCCACGTAGGCCTCGACCGTGGTGGACAGGTCGGCGGGCCCGCCGGCGAAGTTCGCCCACGTGCCGTCGGAGCGCTGCTGCCCGCGAATCCAGCGGGCGGCCTGCTCGGTCTCGGCCTTGGTGCGGATGCCGAGGAACTGGCGCAGCAGCAGGTCCTCGACGTCCATGGTCACGTTCGTCTCGAGCTCGCCCTTCCACCACCCCTGCTGGTGCTGCAACGACAGGAAGTACCGCCGGGCGGCGTGCACGGCTTCGTCCACTCCGGACGCGTTCGCGGTGGCGGCGCCGTGCTGCATCTGTTCGGTCAACGTTGCCTCCGTACGATGAATTCGGCGAGCTCGGTCAACGACGTGCCGGCCCCGGAAGGCACGGGGGGCAGGTACGCGCGGGCGGCGGTCAGCCTGCGGTCGCACTCGGCGCGGGCCCAGCCCTCGGATCCGGCCCGCTGCACCATTTCCGCGGCCTCGTGCAGCTGGTCCTCGGTCAGCGGGTCCTCCTGGGCGTACAGCGCGCGGAGCCGCTGGCCGCACCGCGTTGCCGAGGACAGCGCGTGCACCACCGGCAGAGTCTTCTTGCGCGCGCGCAGGTCGGACAGCACCGGTTTGCCCGTGACCTCGGGGTCGCCCCACAGGCCGAGCAGGTCGTCCACGAGCTGGAAGGCCATGCCGAGCTCGCGCCCGAAACCGCGCAGTCGCGCGACGAACGCCTCACCGGCCCCCTGGTGCAGCGCGCCGATCGAGGCCGCGCACCCGAGCAGGGCGGCGGTCTTGTCGTGCGCCATCTGCAGGCACTCGTCGAGGGTGACGCCGGCGCGCCGCTCGAAGTCGAGATCGGCCGACTGCCCGGCGATGAGGGTGCGCGTGGTCGCCGCGAGGGTGCGCGCGCTGTCGGCCGCCCGCTGCGAGGAGGACTCCAGCAGCACCTCGGTGGAGAGGTTCAGCAGCGCGTCCCCGGCCAGCAGCGCGGCGGAGCGGCCGAAGACGGTCCACGCCGTGGGGCGGTGCCGGCGGGAGGTGTCGGCGTCCATGACGTCGTCGTGCAGCAGCGAGAAGTTGTGCACCAGCTCCACCGCGACCGCCGCGGGAACGGCCCGTTCCGCGGCGTCCTCCGCACCACCGGCTTCCGCGGCGGCCTGCGCGGACAGCAGCACGAGCGCGGGGCGCAACGCCTTGCCGCCCTCATTGGTGGCGCTTCCGTCCACATCGGTCCACCCGAAGTGGTAGGTGCACACGCGGCGCATCTCCGGGTCGAGCCGGTCGACGCGGGCGCGCAGCATCGGCTCGATCGATTCGCGCGCGGTGGTGAGGGCCGCGGGAAGCACTGAAGTCATGCCGTCTCCTCCACACCGTGTCGGGATCCCTGCTCGGCTTCGACCACCTCGGCGGCGCGGAGCCCGCTGAGCACCGCACCTTCGAGCGTGTCCGGCAGTCCGGTCGCGGTCCACGCCCCGGCCAGCACGAGCCCGGGCACGGCGGTGCGCGCGGCGGGCCGGTGCGCGGCGGTTCCCGGCGTCTGGTGGAAGGTCGCGTTCGGTTCGCGGGTGACGAAGAAGTCGCGCACCCCGGCCGCGGCGGCGCGCGGGAACACCTCGGACAGCGCGGACAGGTACCGCGCGCGGATCTCCTCGGTGCGCCGGTGCGCGTCCTCCCACGCCGCCGAGACCGACACCGCCAGGTACTGCCCGGTCGTCGCCGCAGACGCAGCGGTGCGGTCGAAGATCCACTGCAGCGGCGAATCCACGACCGAGCACAGCTCATGTCCGGTCACCGCGCGGTCGTAGTGCACGTGGACGTTGATGATCGGTGCGGCCGACAGGGCCGACCACCGGGACGCGCCGCGCACCGGCAGGTCGGCCACGAGCGCGGCCGCCTGCTGGTGCGGCACGGCCAGCACGACGTGGTCGGCGGTCAGCGGGGCGTGCCGGTCGCGGTCGCGGGTGGTGGCGCGCAGGCCGTCGCCGCTGCGGAAAACCCCGCGCACCTTGGTGTTCGTGTGCACCGCGACGCCCGCCGCGGTCAGGGCGCGCGCGGCCGGGTCGCCGTGCAGCTCGCGCAGCGGCAGCCGGGGCACGCCGATGTCGGCGCTGGCGGTGTCGTCCAGCACGCCGGTGCGGAACACGCGCGCTGCCAGCGCCAGCGACGCGTCGTCCGGGCGGGCGTTCAGCGCCGCGGTGGTGAGCATGCCCCACAGCACGTCGGTGACGCGCTGCGACTCCCCCTGCTCGCGCAGCCAGTCGCCGAAACTCGCGGCGTCCAGTCGCGGGTCGTCCGGGTCGAGGCGGCGCAGGGCGAGCGCCGTGCGCACCGCGCGCAGGCGCTCGCCCGCGCTCAACCACCGGTTGGCGCACAGCGCCGGGGCGAGGTGCGCCGGGGCGGGCAGGTTCCACCGGCGCAGCACGACGGGGCTGCGGTGCGGCGACAGCACGGGCACGTGCAGCCGTGGCTGCACCCGCACCCCGTCGGCCACGCCGAGCCGGCGCAGCAGGGCGCGGTAGTGCTCGTAGCAGCGCAGCAGCACGTGCTGTCCCGTGTCGACGGTCAGCGGGCCGCGCGAGAACGAGTAGGTCGCACCGCCGAGCAGGGACCGCCCCTCCACCAGGCGGACCGCGAAACCGCGGTCGGCGCAGCGCAGCGCGGCGGTGATGCCGGCGAGACCGCCGCCGACGACGAGGACGCTGGCGCGGTTCATGGCCGCATCCCCACCAGCGAGCGAGCGGCCACTTCGGCCTTGCGCCAGGTGGGCAGCGTGGTGCGCCGGGTGAGCACGGTCCGCGGGCGCTCGGCGATGCGCCGCAGCACGTGGTGGTAGATGCCGGCCATGGCCGCGCAGCAGGCGCGGCTGCCGCGGTCGAGCGCGGGCAGCAGCTGCAGCCCTTCGTCGTACCAGGATTCGGTGCGCGCGATCTCGTAGCGCATCAGCGCGTCCCAGCCGGCGTTCTCCACGCCGCTGAGCGGGGCTCCGTCCCGCCCGGCGGCGCCGCCGGGCCGCGGGCCGCCCGGCGGGGCGGAGTCCTCGGCGGCCGCCGGGTGCAGGACGACGCCGAAAGCGGCGAGGTCCTCGTCCGGCAGGTACACGCGCCCGGCGGCGCAGTCCTCCCGCACGTCGCGGAGGATGTTCGTCAGTTGCAGCGCGATGCCGAGGGCGTCGGCGCGGGACGCGTCGCGGGCGACGTCGTCGGTGCCGAACACGCCCAGCGACAGCCTCCCGATGGATCCCGCCACGCTGCGGCAGTAGTCCAGCAGCTCGTCGTAGGTGGTGTACGGCCGGCCGCGCACGTCGGCTTCGCAGCCGTCGAGGAGTTCGTGGAAGGCCTCCAGCGGCACGGGCATCCGCTCGCCGGTGTCCGCCAGCGCGGCCAGCACCGGATCGTCGGCACCGGTGGTCAGCTCGCGCAGCTGCGCGCGGGTCTGCTTGAGCTGTCGCAGCTTCTCCTCGACGGAGAGGGCGCCGTCACCGATGTCGTCGATGCGGCGCGCGAAGGCGTAGACCGCGGACAGCGCGCGGCGTTTCGGCCCCGGCAGCAGGCGGATGCCGTAGGAGAAGTTGCGCGCCTGCTGCCTGGTGATGCGTTCGCACTCGTCGTAGGCCGCGCGGAGCGGGTCCGTGGGAGTCACCGGGAGCCCCCCATCGTGTACAGCCGCCCCCACTCGGCGAAGGTGCGCGTCCTGCTCGGACGCACGTCCCCGCCCAGCGGGTCGTACCCGGCGCGGGCGAAGGCGGCCGCGGTGGCCCGCCCGCCGGCGACGTAACCGGCCACGGCGATGCGCGCCATGCCCGAGAGCCGGTTGACCAGCGCTGCTCCGACGTCGAGCACCCGGTGGGCGCGGTCGACTTCGAACCGCACGAGCCCGCGCAGGCGGGTCGAGGCGGTGGCGCGGGTGAGTTCGTGCTCCTCGCAGTGGAACCGCTTCAGGTCGGTCGCCGGGAGGTAGACGCGGTCCTGCCGCAGGTCCTCGGCGAGGTCCTGGCAGTGCTCGAGGATCTGCAGCGCGGTGCAGATGCGGTCGGACAGGCGGATGAGCTCCGGCTCGGCGCGGTCGAACACGTGCAGCACGGCCTCCCCGACCGGGTTGGCCGACAGGCGGCAGTAGTCCACGAGGTCGGCGAACGTGTCGTACCGGCGGACGTGCTGGTCCTGCCGGTTGGCCTCGATCAGCTTGACCAGGGTGTCGTACGGGATGCCACACTCGTGCACGGTCGGCTGCAGCGTGCGCATCACCGGGATCCGCGCGGTTGCCTGGTAGGCGCGTTTGAGGTCGACCTCGAGCAGGTCGAGCAGGGCGCCGCGGTCCCCGGGAGCGTCGTCGCCGGCGTAGTCGACGAGGCGGAAGTAGCCGTAGAGCGCGTGCAGGTGGCGTTGCATCGTGCGCGGCAGGATCCGCGAGGCGACCGGGAAGTTCTCCGAACGCATCTGCCCCACGACGGCAGCTGTGCGCGGGAAGTCCCCCGAGCGCGGTAGCTCTTTCGAGGGCTCGGCTTCCGCGTTCGGAGTTGTGGGGTCGGGCAGCGATACGACCATGGCCCTCCTCCTATCCGACGGCCAGGAGGCGTAGTCGGCATCCTAAGATCCCGCCGGGCACAACGCAGGACGAAGCGCCGCGGCGCGTCGGGGTCTTCGAACACCTGGTACACGCGCCTCCGCGGGAGGCGGCGGAGCGGGACGATCCGGGGAGGCGGAACGGGCCGTCGCGACGAGCGGCGGGGGCGTTCAGCCGTCGCGCTCGCCGAGGACGGGCGGCGCCGGCCGCTCGTGCGCCTGCAGCCGCGCGGCCACCTCTTCGGCCTCGTGCAGCACGCGAACGGCGTTGTGCCAGGTCAGTTTCGCGATGTCGGGTTCGGACCAGCCGCGCCGCAGCAGTTCGGCGATCAGTCGCGGGTAGCCGGCGACGTCGTCGAGCCCGCGCGGCATGTCCCCGGTCCCGTCGTAGTCGCCGCCGAGTCCGATGTGCTCGATGCCGGCGCGCTCCCGCACGTGCTCGAGGTGATCGGCCACACTGGACACGGTGACCTGCGGCGGCGGGCGCCTCTCGGCGAAGCGCCGCCGCTCCGCGACCGCAGCGGCCTCCGGCGACATCGGGTCGAGGCCGAGCGATCCGAGGTGGGCGTCCACCTCGCGGTCCCACGCGGCCACCTCGGCGGAGACGAACTTGGGCACGAACGTCACCATGACGACCCCGCCGTTGTCCGGCATCGCCTCGAGCACGTCATCGGGGACGTTGCGCGGGTGGTCGCACACCCCGCGCGCCGAGGAGTGGGAGAACAGCACCGGCGCCCGGCTCGCGCGCAGCGCCGCGCGCATGGTGTCGGCGGAGACGTGGGAGAGGTCGACGAGCATGCCGAGCCGGTTCATCTCGTGCACCACGGCGGTGCCGAACGGGGTCAGGCCACCGGCAGCCGGCGTGTCGGTGGCCGAGTCCGCCCAGGGCACGTTCTCGTTGTGCGTCAGCGTCAGGTAGCGCACGCCGAGCTCGCGGAACACGCGCAGCGTGCCCAGCGAGCCGGCGATGCAGTGCCCGCCCTCGGCCCCGAGCAGCGAGGCGATCCGCCCGTGCGCCCGGGCGCGCTCCACGTCCGCGGCCGAGTCCGCCGCCACCAGCGTCCCCGGGTGGCGGCGCAGGAGGGTGCGCACGCAGTCGATCTGCTCGAGGGTGGCGCTGACCGCGCGGTCGCCGGCGAGGTCGGTGGAGACGTACACCGACCAGAACTGCGCGCCCACGCCACCGGCGCGCAGCCGCGGCAGGTCGGTGTGCAGCCGGCCCGTCTGGTCCGCCCCGACGTCGCACCGGCCGAGGTCGTAGCCGACCTGCGTGCGCAACGCCCAGGCCAGGTCGTTGTGCCCGTCGACGACGGGGTACTCGGCCAGCAGCGCGCGGGCGCGGGGCAACAGGTGTTCGGCCGTGGACTCCTCCGCACCGGTCATGCCCACCTCCGGTCGTCTCCGCGGGCGCGCCGCGCCGTGTGCACCGCTGCCAAGTTACCGCCTCCCGGAGGTCCTGCGGATCACTTCACCGCACCCATGGACAGCCCGCGGACGAGGTGGTTCTGCGCGAACCACCCCACGACCACCACCGGCAGCGAGGCCAGCAGCGCCGCCGCCGACAGCTGCGCCCAGTACAGCCCCTCGCTGGTGATGAACCCGACGAGGTACACCGGGACGGTGCCGGCGCGCGCGGCGGCGAGGTTGACGGCGAAGAAGAACTCGGTCCACGAGAAGATCACGCAGACCAGCGCCGTGGCAGCGATGCCGGGCGCCACCACGGGCAGCAGCACGCGCGCCAGCAGGGTCGGCAACCCGGCCCCGTCGATCCGTCCGGCCTCCAGCAGTTCGCGCGGCACCTCCAGCAGGAACGACCGCAGCATCCACACCGCCAGCGGCAGGTTCATCGCCGCGTACAGCAGCACCAGCACCCAGACGTTGTCGAGCAGCCCCAGGTTCTGCGAGACCACGTACAGCGGGATGATCGCGGCGACGATCGGCAGCATCTTCGTGGACAGGAAGAAGCCGAGCGCGTCGCTGCTGCGCGGGATCGGCGCGATGGACAGCGCGTACGCCGCCGGCAGGGCCAGCGCGAGCACCAGCAGCGTGGAGGTGGCGGTGACGAACGCGGAATTGCCCAGGTACGGCAGGAATCCTCGTTCGAGCACGCCCTGGACCTGCTCCCAGGTGGGGGTGAACAGCAGCCGCGGCGGGTCGGTGTAGGCGTCGACCTCCCGCTTGAACGCGGTGAGCACCATCCACAGCAGCGGGAGGACGAACACCACGGCGATCGCCCAGGTGGCCGCGGTCAGCGCCCAACGGCCCGCATGCCTTCTCATCTCGCCCCCGTGCCCCCTCATCTCGTGCTCCCGTGGACGCCGAACGAGCGGAACATCAGCCGCAGGGCGAAGGTCGCCACGATCAGCGTGCCGACCACGACGACCACGCCCATCGCCGCCGACTGCCCGACGTCGAACCCCTCGAACGCTCGCTGGTAGATGTAGTACGGCAGGTTCGTGCTCGCCGTGCCCGGACCGCCCTGCGTCATCAGGTAGATGGCGTCGAAGCTGTTGACGATGTAGATCGCGCCCAGCAGCACGGCGAGCTGGATGTAGCGGCTCAGCTGCGGCAGCGTGATCGACACGAAGGTGCGCCAGCGCCCCGCGCCGTCGACCTGGGCCGCTTCGAGCACTTCCCGGGACTGGGCCTGCAGCCCGGCCAACAGCAGCAGCATCATGAACGGCGTCCACTGCCAGATGATCTGGGTCATCACCGAGGCCAGCGGGAACGTCGAGAGCCAGTCCACCTCGGTGCCGAGCGCGAAGTTCAGCAGCCCGTAGGAGGGGTCGAACATCGTCGTCTTCCACAGCAGCGCGCCGGCCGCCGGCAGGACGAGGAACGGCGTGATCAGCAGGGTGCGCACCGCGCCGCGGCCGGGGAACTCGCGGTCGAGCAGCAGCGCCAGCCCCAGACCGAGCAGCAGGGACACGACCACGCAGACCACGGTCAGCGCGACCGTGTTCAGCGCCGCGGTGCGGAACTGGCTGTCGGCGAACACGTCCGCGTAGTTGCGCAGCCCGACGAACTGCTGCGACCCGGGGCGGACGAGGTTCCAGGACTGCAGCGAGTAGTACACGGTCAGCAGGAACGGGACCTGCGTGACCACGACGGTGAACAGCAACGCCGGCAGCAGCGGCAGGCGCCGCAGCCAGCGCTCGCGCCGTCCCGCGCGCCCGCGCCCGCCCTCGCGGAGCGCGGCGGGCGCTGCCGGGCGCGCGGACTCCTCGGTGACTGCGCTCACTGCTCCTCCCGGTAGGAACGTGCCACGGACTCGGCGTACTGCTGGGACTGCCGCAGCGCCTCGTCGACGCTCTTGCGCCCGGCGATGGCGGCCGACAGCTGCTGGCTCACCCGTGTGCCCAGGTCCTGGAACTCCGGGATGCCGACGAACTGCAGCCCCTCGTAGGGCACCGGCCCGCGGATCGCCGTGCGCTGGTCGGCCCTCTCGATCGCCTCCAGCGTCGGCCCGGCGTAGGCGGCGGCCGCGCGGCGGTACTCCGGGATCTCGTAGGTGGACTCGCGGTGGCCCGGTGGCACCCGGTTCCAGCCGAGCCGGGTGCCGACCTCGCGCACGAACTCCTTGTTGGTCATCCACCGCATGAGCTTCCACGCCGCACCGGGGTTCTCGGTGGACTTCGGGATGGCCAGCGCCCAGGTGTACAGCCAGCCGGTGCGCGGCGTCTCGGCCACGGGCGCGGTGACGTAGCCGGACTTGCCGACGACGTTGCTGCTGCCCGGGTCCTCGTTGGTGCCGGCCATGGCGGTGGCGTCGTACCACATGGCCGCGTTGCCCTGGGTGTAGCGGTTGCCGCACTCGGAGAACCCGGCGCTGGAGGCGCCGACTTCGCCGTGCGCGCGCACCAGGTCGACGTAGAAGTGGGCCGCGCGGCGGAAGTTCGACGAGGTCAGGCGCGCGTTCCAGTCCTCGTCGAACCAGCGCGCCCCGAAGGCGTGGGCGATCGAGGTGAACGGCGCGAGGTTCTCGCCCCACCCCGGTTTGCCGCGCAGGCAGATGCCGGCGATCCCGCGTTCGGGGTCGTCGAGCTGCGCGGCCATCCGGGCGACCTGCCCCCAGGTGGGGTTCTCCGGCATGCGCAGCCCCGCTTCGCGGAAGAGGTCCTTGCGGTAGCTGAGCAGGGACGACTCGCCGTAGAACGGGACCGCGTACATCGATCCCTCGTAGGACAGGGACTCGCGGATGCTGGGGATGAAGTCACCGGGGTCGTAGCCGGGGCTGCTGCGGATGTGCGGCTGCAGGTTGCGCAGCCAGCCGTTGGCGGCCCACTGCTCGGCCTCGTAGTTGCTGATCATCACGATGTCGAACTCGCCGCCCTGGGTGGCGGTGGAGGCGGTGATCTTCGCCCGCGCTTGGTTCTCCGGCAGTTCGACGAACTTCAGCGAGATGCCGGGGTTCTCGCGCTCGAACTGGTCGGACAGCGCGATCGCGTCCTTCATCTGCGGGTTGGACACGATGGCCACCGTGAGCGTGCGCCGGTCGGTGCCCAGCTCCCCGGCGCCGGCGCAGCCGCTGACCAGCAGCACGCCGACGGCCAGCAGCGCGACGAGGCCGCGCGCGCTCGCCCCGCCGCGCCTCCTCCCGCTGCCGCGCCCTCTCGCGCTGCCGTCCCCTCCGCTACCGCGCATCGGTTCCTCCCGGGGTGACCTGGATCTTCAGCCCGGTACCGGCGCGCATCCGGGCGAGCGCGTCGTCGAAGCGCTCGAGCGGGAGCGTGTCGGTGACCAGCGCGTCGGTGTCCACCGCACCGCTGCCGACGAGTTCGAGCGCACGGCCGTAGCTGTGCAGCACGGCCATGGAGCCGACGATGGTGAGTTCGTCGTTGTAGATGCGGAACGGCGACAGCTGCACGCGCGCCTGTTCGGCGGCCACGCCGAACACGAGCAGGCGCCCGCCGCGGTCGAGGGCGTCGAAGGCCCCTTCGATCGCGGGCGCCGCGCCGGTGCAGTCGATCGCGGCCTCGAAGCGCTCGTCGAGCTCGGCGATGTCGCTCGCGACGGTCCGCGCCCCGAGCTCGCGGGCCCGGCCGAGGCGTTCGGCGTTGCGGTCGACGACGGTGACCGCGGCTCCGGAGCGCTGCAGCAGCTGCTGCATGATCAGCCCCATCGTGCCCGCGCCGGTGACGAGGAACCGCTCCCCCGCTTCGACGCCGATGCGGCGGACGCCGTGCACGGCGCACGAGACGGGTTCGACCGCGGCGCCCTGCTGGAAGGTCATCGACTCGGGCATGCGGTGGCAGGTCGCGGCGGGCACGGCCACGTACTCGGCGAAGGCACCGTCGACCGTGTCGCCGGTGGCGCCCCACGCGGCGCAGAGGTTGCCGCGACCGGACCGGCACGGCGCGCAGCGGCCGCAGAACCGGGAGGGGTCGACGGCGACGCGGTCGCCGGTGCGCCACTCCCCGCGCACGGCCGCACCGACGGCGACGACTTCGCCGGCGAACTCGTGCCCGGGAACGATGGGGTACGGCGTGGGCGGGAACTCGCCGTCGGCGATGTGCACGTCCGTGCCGCAGATGCCGCAGGCCCCCACCCGGACCACGAGCTCGTCCGGCTGCGGTTCCGGATCGGCGACGGTGCCGACCCGGAGTTGACCGGGCTTGTCGATGATCGCCGCGCGCATGCTTCCCCTTCCGCTCATATGAGCACTTCCGCGTCCCGTTGCTTCACGCTTGATCCGAAATTGAAGAGGGTGCGCCGTCAATTCGTCAACTCATTCCGGCAGATCGATGAGTAGAATGCTCATATGAGCAATGAGTGGGACACCGATACCGCACTGCTGGCCGCGACCGCGGCGCACCGCCACTTCGTGCTCGGCGAGTCCAAGATCGACATCGCCGCGGACCTCGGGCTGAGCCGCTTCAAGGTCGCGCGGCTGATCACCGCGGCCCAGCAACGCGGGCTCGTGCGCGTGGAGTTCGACCTGCCGCTGCCCGTGGACCCGGGTCTCGGCGACGCGATCGCGCGCACCTACGGGCTGCGCCGCGCGCTCGTCCTCGACCGCGCGCACACCCCGGACGCGCGACCCGTGCTGCGCGAGCGCATCGGCGCGCTCGCCGCCGCCCTGCTCGGCGACCTGCTCTCCGCCGACGACGTCCTCGGACTGGCCTGGGCCCGCACGGTCAACGCGATGGCCGCCGCGGTCGGCGAGCTGCCGCCCTGCCCCGTGGTGCAGCTGTGCGGGGTGCACGCCGGCATGGACATGCGCGACCGCACGGTCGAAACCGTGCGCCACGTCGCCGCTTCCAGCGGCGGCCCGCCCTACCCGATCTACGGCCCGCTCGTGCTGCCCGACCGGCGCACCACCGACGTGCTGCGCAGCCAGCCGGGCATCGCCGAAACCTTCGAGCAGTTCCGCCGCATCACCACCGCCGTGGTGAGCATCGGCGCGTGGCAGCACGGGGAGTCCACGGTGTACGACACGATCGGTGAGTCCGAACGGGACGGACTCGCCCGCGCGGGCGCCGTCGCCGAGATCGCCGGGCGCGTCTTCGACGGCACCGGCGCACCCGTGGCCACCGAGCTGGCCCACCGCATCCTCGCCATCGGCGGCGACCAGCTGCGCGGCATCGGCGAGGTCGTCGGCCTCGGCTACGGCACCGCGAAGGCCCCGGCCATCGCCGCGATCCTGCGCTCGGGCATCATCACCAGCCTGATCATCGACACCGACGCCGCGGAACGGCTCCTGCCCGAGGTGTCCTAGCCTGGGGTGATGTCGCAGCGCGAACTCGTCGTGCTCGGCACCGCCAGCCAGGTGCCGACCAAGCACCGCAACCACAACGGCTACCTGCTGCGGTGGGACGGCACCGGCTTCCTGTTCGACCCGGGCGAGGGGACCCAGCGGCAGATGACCCTCGCCGGCGCCCGGGCGCACGAGATCCACCACCTCTGCCTGACGCACTTCCACGGTGATCACTGCCTGGGGGTGCCCGGAGTGCTGCAGCGGATGTCCCTGGACGGCGTGGCCCGGCCGGTGCACGCGCACTACCCCGCCCGCGGGGAGGAGCACTTCCACCACCTGCGGCGCGCGTCGGTGTCCTCCGACGGGCTGGACCTGCACCAGCACCCGATCCGCCAGGACGGGGTGGTCGCCTCGGGCCCGTTCGGCACGTTGCACGCGCGGCGGCTGGACCACCGGATCGAGACCTTCGGCTACCGCCTGGTCGAACCGGACGGGCGGCGGATCCTGCCCGAGGAGCTGGCGCGGCACGGCATCAGCGGCCCGCAGGTGGGCCAGCTGCAGCGCGCGGGGAGGCTGCAGCTGCCCCGCGGGGTGGTCGAGCTGGCCGAGGTCAGCGCGCACCGCCCGGGGCAGAAGGCCGCGTTCATCATGGACACTCGGCTGTGCGACGGGGTGTTCGCGCTCGCCGAGGGGGTGGACCTGCTCGTGGTCGAGTCCACGTTCCTCGACCAGGACGCGCACCTGGCCGAGGAGTACCGCCACCTGACCGCGGCGCAGGCCGCGCGCGTCGCCGCCGAGTGCCGCGTGGGCGCGCTGGTGCTGACGCACTTCTCCCAGCGTTACGAGGACCCGGCGCGGTTCGCCGCCGAGGCCGCGGCCGTGTTCGACGGCCCGGTGCACGTGGCCGAGGACCTCGCCCGCGTACCCCTGCCACCGCGGCGCCGCCCCTGACTCCCCGGCGGCGCCGCTCCCCCGGTGCAGCAGGCGCCTCGGTGGTCCTCATCGATGCAGTCGGAGCTACCACGATCGCGGGGGGACAGTTCGCCCTGCAAACGTGCGGGGACGGCTCCCGGTTTCATGGAAATCGCGCTCTCTGGAGGAGTCCCGGAAAGCCGGTGCGTGCCGCAGCGCCGACGAGTCGCCCCTACGAAGGAGCAGCGCGGCGGAAGAGCCCCGGGCGACCCCGGCGCCGGCGGCGCCGGGCGGCGTGCCGCAGCTGCAGGATCCGGGCCGTGCCGATCAGCGCCACGAACAGCGCGCCGGCCAGAGCGCCGAACAGCAGCGCCACCCCGGTGGGCAGCTGGCCCTGCATCCACAGGAACCGGACCGTGACCGCCTCGGAGTTCTGCAGGATGAACACCAGCAGGAAGGCGAGCACGACCGCCGCGACGACGACGGCCACCCAGATCCCCCCGGTGCGCGTGCGCCCGGCCTGGTGCTGCCCGGAAGCGGGGGCGGTCTCACCGGAGTTCCCGGACTCGTCCCGTTTGCTCATGGGGGCATCTTCGCGTTCCCCCTGCCGGCCCCGATCCGGCGCACGGCCGATTCTCACCCGAACGAGCGATGGTGGGTCACACCCCGGCGATCGCGGCCCGCGCCTGCGCGTACTCCGCCCGCACCGCTGCCCCGGCGTCCGGGTCCCGCGGCTGCGCGCTCCGGCCGCGCAGCGGCCACTCCGGGGGCCCGCTTCCGCCACCGGCCACCCACGCCGCCTGCTTCGCCGCGCCGAGCGCGACGTACTCGGCCGGGTCCGGGATCTCCACGCCGACGCCGAACAGGTCGGCCGCGACCGCCTCGACCGCGGCCGACTTGGCCGCACCGCCGATGAGCAGCACGCGGCGCACCTCGACTCCGGTACCGCGCAGCGCGTCCACCCCGTCGGCCAGACCGCAGAGCATCCCCTCGACCGCGGCCCTGGCCAGGTTCTGCGGCGTCATGTTCGTGCGCCGCAGCCCGGCGAGCGTGCCGCTCGCCTCCGGCAGGTCCGGCGTGCGCTCCCCCTCGAGGTACGGCAGCAGCGTCAGCCCACCGGCGCCCGGAGCGGCTTCGAGGGCGAGCTCGTCCAGCCCTGCCAGGTCGGTACCGAGCACCTCCGCGGTCGCGCTGAGCACGCGCGCGGCGTTGAGCGTGCACACCAGCGGCAGGTAGCGCCCCGTGGCGTCGCAGAAACCGGCGACCGTGCCGCTCGGATCGGCGGTCGGACCGTCGGTGACGGCGAACGCGGTGCCCGAGGTGCCCAGGGAGACGACGACATCCCCGGGCTGCGCGCCGAGCCCCAGCGCCCCGGCCATGTTGTCGCCGGTTCCGGGGGCCAGCAGCGCACCGGACACACCGGACAGAGCTGCGGTCCCGCCGGGCTCGGCGGGCCCGAGCACGCGCGGCAGCCGCGGCCGCCGCCCGCCCATCGCGTCGGCGAGCAGGTCGGGCAACCACGTGCCGGTGGTCGGGTCGAAGTAGCCCGTGCCGGAGGCGTCTCCGCGATCGGTGCACGCCTCGGCGCGCGCCCCGGCGAACTGCCAGGTGACCCAGTCGTGCGGGAGCAGCACCTGCTCGACGCGGTCGGCGTTGTCCGGTTCCTGCTCGGCCAGCCACGCCAGCTTGGTCACGGTGAAGCTGGGCACCGGCACCAGACCGGTGCGCCGGGCCCAGGTCTCGGCCCCGTAGCGGGCGGTGAGACCGCGCGCCTGCTCGGCCGAGCGCGTGTCGTTCCACAGCAGGGCGTCGCGCACCGGCCGCCCCGCCGCGTCCACGGCGACCATGCCGTGCTGCTGGCCGGCGACGGACACGGCCGCCACGGGGCGGTCGGGCGCCTCGGCCAGCGCTCGGCGCACCGCGTCCTGCGCGGCGTCCCACCAGGCCTGCGGCGGCGCTTCGGTCCCCTCGGGGTGCGCCGCCTGCCCCTGCGCGGTGATCGCGCCGTTGTCGGCGTCGACCAGCACCGCCTTGGTGGACTGCGTCGAGGAGTCGAGACCGAGCACGTGCACGTGGCATCTTCCTTCCAGCCGGGAAACCGGCAAGATCCTGCCACGGTGCGCACGCGTGCGGTCAACCGGAGCACCGGTGGGCACCGGTCCGCGCACGTCAGCCGCCGTAGGGCAGGACCGGTGCTCCCGGGCCGACGTCGGCGATCCGGAACAGCGCCCCGGCCCGCGGGTACCGCTCCAGGTCGGTGTCCACTCGGGACGTGGTGATGAACAGCTCGTCGTAGTCCGCACCGCCGAAGGCGCACGCCGTCACGCGCGGCGCGGGGACCTCGTAGGTGGCGACGAGCCTGCCCTCGGGCGTGTAGTGGCGCACCGCTCCCCCGCCCCACAGCGCGACCCAGATGTCGCCCTGCGCGTCCACGGCCAGCCCGTCCGGCGCGCCGTCGGCGGGATCGATGCGCACCACGGTGCGGCGCCGCTGCAGCTGGTAGTCGACGTAGTCGAACGCGTCGACGCACTGGGTGGGCGTGTCCACGTAGTAGGCGGTCCCGCCGTCCGGGCTGAAGGCGAACCCGTTCGACACGGTCACCTCGGGGATGGCGATGGTCACCTCCCCCAGCGGGTCGAGGCGGAACAGCGAGCCCTCCTCCGGGGCCTCGGACACCGCCATCGATCCGCAGAACAGGCTCCCGTCGGGCGCGCACCCCCCGTCGTTCATGCGCACCGAGTGATCGGTCCACAGTGGTTCGAACGGGAACAGGTTGCCGAGGTCGTCGTCGGCGAGGGCGAAGCCGCGCTCCAGCGCCAGCACGACCCCGCCGGCCGAGCGCGGCCGCAGCATCGCGGCGACCTCACCGACGTGGGTGCGGCTGACCTCGCCCGTGGTGCGGTCCAGGGTCAGCACGTCGCCGGCGTGCATGTCGACCCACCGCGGCCCCGGCCACGCGGGGTGCCAGACGGGGCCTTCGCCGTGGTGGGCGCAGGCTTCGGTGATGGGCTCGGCGCGCTGGCTCATGCGCCCTCCGTTCACGTCGCTCAGGGGTGCAGCACCATCTTTACCGTATCGCTCCGGCGCTGCCCCAGGGTCTGCAACGCGTGTCCCGCTTCGTCGATGCCGAATTCGGCGGTGATGATCCGCCCCGGGTCGACCGCGCCGGCGGTGAAGGCCCGCACCGCGTGCGTCCACGCTGCGGCCGAGGCGCCGAACACGCTGTGCACCGCGAGCTCGGCGCTGACCAGTTCGGCCGGGGTGGGCGGGTCCGGGTCCGCGGCGGCGAGCCCGGTCAGCGCGACGCGACCGCCGCGCCGGGCCAGGCGGATCGCCTGCCGTGCCGTCCCGGGGGCTCCGGCCGCCTCGAGGACGGCGTCGAAGCAACCGTGCCACTGCTCGGCCTCGGCGGTGCCGACGAGGCGGTCGGCACCGCAGTGCTCGGCCAGCGCGGTTCGATCGCGGTCGGGGTCGACGACGACGAGCTCGCGCGGCCCGGCCGCGGCGAGCAGCTGGGTGGCCAGCAGCCCGAGGCTGCCCGCGCCCACGACGGCGGCCCGCTCGCCGGGGACGGTCGCCAGCCGCAGGCACGCCGCCGCAGCGCAGGCGGTCGGTTCGAGGGCCGCGGCGGCGCGCAGGTCCGCGTGCGCGGGCAACTCGTGCAGCAGCCGGGCGGGCAGGACGAGGTGGTCGGCCCAAGCTCCGGGGCGGGTGAAGCCGGTCTCGTCGTAGTCGGTGGCGCAGAGGTTGTCGGATCCCCTGCGGCATGCCGGGCACGTGCCGCAGTTGCGGATCCCCTGCCCGACGACCGGCTTGCCGACCCAGTCGGGGTCGACGCCGCTTCCGACCTCCTGCACCGTGCCCGACCACTCGTGCCCGGGCACGACGGGGTACCGGACGAGCTCGGCGGGCCGGGTTCCGCGGTAGACCTCCAGGTCCGAGCCGCAGATGCCCGACCACGCCACGCGGACGAGCGCTTCCCCCGCCTCCGGTCGCCGGGGCTCGGCCGGTGCGGTGCGCAGGTGCTCGGGTTCGTCGATGACGACGGCGCGCGCGTCCATGCCGCGTCCTCCGTGGATGGTGGGCGGGTCACTTCCCGGTGCTGGGCACGGCCGCTCCCCCGGCCGGCAGCGGCGATTGCGTGCTGTCCGGGGCGTAGCGGTGCAGCAGGTCCAGCCCGATGCGGGCGCGGCGCACGCGTTCGCGGGACAGCGCCACGGCGGTGCCTTCCAGGTGCGTGCCGCTGGGGTAGATGTTCGGCGCGTTGCGCAGGCCGAACTTGACGTGGACGGGCGCGGCGACGCGGACGATCTCGGCGATCTCGTAGTGGCGCACGAAACCGCCGAGGTCGTCGGGGGATTCGACGTAGACGTCGAGCGGCAGGCTCGTCGCCGCCCGCAGCGCGGCCAGCTGCGGGACGCTCAGGTCGGTGGGCACGTTGTAGGTGTCGGCGCCGAGGTCCTCGACCAGGCGCACCGACGCGGGGTTGGCCAGTCCCATCTGGACGCTGACCTTGAACTGCATGTCGGCGGGCAGATCGCCGGCTTCGCGCATGGCCGCGGCGACGCGGAGCACACCGAGGTCGGTGATGAGCACGCTGCGCACACCGGCCTCGGCGCTGCGCCGGACGTCCTCGAGCACGTGCACCAGCTGCTCGGTGCCGCGCGCCTGGGCCGCGACCGGCCCGCCGCCGGCGGCGGCGCAGAGCCCGCCGGTGTCCCAGCCGGCCAGCGGACGTGCGAACAGGCTGAGCTCGACCCCCCGGGCGGCGGCGGTGGTGCTCATCCGGTCGAGCTCGCCGTCGGTGAGCAGCATGCTCCCGCTGCCCTGGGAGATGCGGTGGACCGCGACCTCGCGCCGGTCGGCCTCGTCGAGCACGGCCGCGAGCACCTCGGGACCTTCGGTGCTGGGGATCTCCACGCGGTACTGCGCCCCGTCCGGGAAGCGCTGCTCGCTGGTCTCGGGGCTGTCAGCGGCCGGATACCCCCGTTGCCGCAGGAACTCGCGAGTCGCACGCACCCTTGCTCCATTCGGTATTTCGAACAACGTCCTGGAAATCGTACGACTGTCCCCGAGGTGTGGTCAACGCGAGCCCGCGCTCCCCGGCTGCGGGATCCGGTGGCGCGGTCCCGGAAACAGCTCAGGCCCGCGGGCGCCGGGGTGCGATCCGGCGCCCGCGGGCCTGCGGGCACGCGCGGGGCGGGGCTCAGCCGGAGGCCGCAGCCACGTGCTCGGGCTCCTCGCGCACCTCCGCCACGTGCACGGGACGCCCCTGCTGCAGGGACAGCTGCGCGGCCTCGGCGACGCGGAGCGCCTCCAGCGCCTCGCGCGGCGCGCACGGATTGACGGCCTCCCCCGCCACGAGCGCGGTGAACGCCTCGAGCTCGACGCGGTAGGCGGGGCCGAAGCGCTCGGCGAACGTGCGGTACGGCCGCCCGGACGGCCAGGCGACGCCCTGCTCGACCGACGGCAGCGGCGCTCGCTCGTCGTGGCCGACGAATCCGGCCCCGCGCGAACCGCACACCTCCATGCGCACGTCGTGCCCGGCTCCGTTGTACCGGCTCGCCGAGACGGTGGCCAGGGTTCCGCTGTCCAGAGCGGCCACCACGGCAGCGGTGTCGACGTCGCCGCCCTCGGCGATGTAGTCCGCGCCGCGGTTCCCTCCCTGGGCGTGCACTGTGGACACCTCGGATCCGGTGATCCACCGCAGCATGTCGAAGTCGTGGATGCCGCAGTCGCGCAGCAGTCCGCCCGAAGCGGGGATGAACTCCGGCGGCGGTGGTTGCTCGTCGGCGGTGACCGCCCGCACGCTGTGGATCCAGCCGAGCTCGCCGGAGCGGACCTGCTCGCGCACCGCCCGGTAACCGGCGTCGAAACGTCGCTGCAAGCCGACCTGCACCGCCAACCCGGCCTGTTCGATGCGCTCCACCAGCGCGCGGGTGGCGGCCAGGTCGGCGGCGATCGGTTTCTCGCACAGCGCCGGGACCCCGTGCCGCAGCGCGAGCTCGAGCATCACCGGGTGCGCATCGGTGGCCGTGGCGATGACGACGCCGTCGACGCCGGCGGAGAACACCTCCTCCGGCGTGTCCGCGGTGCTGGCTCCCAGCTCCGCGGCGAGGCCGCGGGCGCGCTCGGGCGCCGCATCGGCCACGAGCAGTTCGTCGACGCGGGAGGCGGTGCGCAGGTTGTGTCCGTGCATCTGTCCGATTCGGCCGGCGCCGAGCAGTCCGATGCGCATGGAACTCCTCTTCCTCTCAGGCTCGTGCGGGCGGCCGCGGCGCCCGGGCCTCGTCCTCGACCCCGGCCCGCGGCACGAGGCCGTGCGTCCGGCCCCTCGGGGCGCCCGCGGGACCGGCGCGTCCGATCCCGCGGGCCGGGGGTCGTCGCTGGGCCCGGCTCAGCGGAAGCCGGCGCCGCAGCGGCTCAGGTACTGGCGCGTGCGCCGCGCGATCGGCAGCGGCTGCTCCGGCGGGCAGGGGAACATGTCCTGCTCCACGATGGCGAACATGTCCGCGTCGACTCCCGCGGCCGCGTCGAGGACGGAGCCGAGATCGGGTTCGCCCTCCGGCGGCTCGCACATCACGCCCTGGCGCACCGCTTCGGCGAAGGAGGTGTCCGCGCTCCAGACCTCGCGGGCCAGCTCCGGCCGCACCTGCTTGAGGTGCAGGTAGCCCATGCGCTCGGGGTACTTCTGCAGCAGGGCGAGGTTGTCGCCGCCGCAGTAGGAGATGTGGCCGGTGTCCAGGCACAGGCTGACGTGCTCGGGATCGGTGGCCTCCAGGAAGCGCTCCACGTTCTCCTGCGTGTCGACGTGGGTGTCGGCGTGCGGGTGGAACCGCAGGTGGATGCCGTACTCCTCGTGCAGCGCGCGGCCGAGCCGGTCGATGCCGGCGCTGAGGGACTTCCACTGCTCGTCGGTGAGGTGACGGTCCTCGACCCGCTGGCCGGTGTCCTGGTCGCGCCACATCGCGGGAATGACCACGAGGTTGCGCGCGCCCATCGCGGTGGTCAGCGCGGCGACCTGCTGCACGTGCTCCCACGTCTCCGCCCAGACGGCGTCGCCGCGGTGGGTGGCGGTGAAGCACGTGCCCGCCGAGACCGCCAGGCCGCGGCTGTCCAGCTCGTCGGACAGGCGCTGCGGATCGGTGGGCAGGTAGCCGTGGGGACCGAGCTCGATCCAGTGGTACCCGGCCTCGGCGACCTCGTCGAGGAAGCGCCACCACGGGGTCTGGCGCTCGTCCTCCGGCATCCACACGCCCCAGGAGTCGGGCGCGGACCCGACGCGCAGGCGGGTGTCCTGGTGCGGTGCGTCGCTGGACATGGCAGCACTCCTTTTCGAAGATCCCCCGGTTCGGGGACGGACGCGGGCGGTCGTCACTGCGGCGGGCCGGCCCGCCAGAGGCCGGCCGTTGTGACCTCGCTCTCCGGGCGAACGTCCGTCAGTGTTGCCGCGGCGGCACACCACTGTCAATACTTAGTCTTTACATATTTACCTTTAGGGGTCGGGGGCCGCACGAGCAGGGGCCCGGCGGTGAATCGACCGCCGGGCCCCTGCTCGCGGATGCGCGCCTCAGCCGTCGCCGCGCAACGTCAGGTCGAACGAGTACCGCGAGGCGCGGTAGACGTGCGAACCGAACTCCACCACCGCCCCGGTCTGGTCGTGGGTGGTGCGCTTCATCGTCAGCAGCGGCGCGCCTTCGGGCTCGTCGAGCAGTTCGGCGTCCTGGGCGCCGGCCAGCCGCGCGCCGATGTTCTGCTGCGCCACGTGCATGCGCACGCCCGCGGAGCGCAGCAGCTGGTAGAGGCCGTAGCGCTCGAGGTCCGCATCGGCGGGCCGGATGAGCCCCCGCGGGAGGTAGTTCTCCATGCGCGCGATCGGCTCACCGCGCGAGTAGCGCACCCGCTCCAGGTGCAGCACCTGGTCCTGCCTGCCCGCCCCCAGCACCGAGGCGATCTCCGAGGGCGCTCCGATGAGCTCGTTGACGATCACGCGCGTCTCCGGCTCGGCGTCCATGTCGGAGAGGTCGTCGAACAGGCTGCTCAGCTGCAGCGAGCGCGTCACCCGGCTGAAGGCGACCTGCGTGCCCGCTCCGCGCTTGCGCACGACCAGCCCCTTGTCCACGAGCGAACCGATCGCCTGCCGGACGGTCGGCCGGGATAGCCCCAGTCGCGCGGCGAGGTCCACCTCGTTGTCCAGCTTCGCCCCGACGGGGAGCGCTCCCGCGTCGATCGCGCTCTCGATCTGGCTGGCGACCTGGTGGTACAGCGGCACGGGGCTGGAGCTGTCCACCTCGATGTCGCGCGCGGGGTCCCACGGGGCGGCCGCGCCCTCGGGCCGCACGGCTTCGGAGTTGTGCGCGGAGGACTTCACGAACGTACGGTAACAGGAATCCGACGCGCTGCGCATAATGTCTCGACGACGTAATGAGCTGACATGCACACCCCGCGTCCGCTCCCGCCGCGCCCCCGCACCTCGCGCTCCACCCTCGCCGCGTCTCGTCCCGCCCTCGCCGGACTCGACTCAGCGGCCGCCTGACCAGCGAAAGGGAGTTTCCTCGCGAAATGCACGAACTCTCGTTCGAATGAGGCGCTCGACGCGCCGCAGGCGAGCGGTTCCGCATCCACGTCTTGACCGGAGAAACGCACCCCACTATCGTTCGCATAAAGCACATACGTTCACTATGCGTACAGGAGTTGGTCAGGATGGCACGCATCCTGCGGCTCGACGAGGCGGTCGCCGAACTCGTCCACGACGGGGACGCGGTGGCGTTGGAAGGGTTCACGCACCTCATCCCCGTCGCAGCCGGGCACGAGATCATCCGGCAGCGCCGCACGGACCTGACGCTGGCGCGCATGACGCCGGACATCGTCTACGACCAGATGATCGGCGCCGGCTGCGCGCGCAAGCTCGTGTTCTCCTGGGGCGGCAACCCGGGCGTCGGTTCGCTGCACCGGTTCCGCGAGGCGGTGCAGCAGCAGTGGCCCCGCCCGCTGGAGATCGAGGAGCACAGCCACGCCGGGATGGCCAACCGCTACCAGGCGGGGGCCTCGGGGCTGCCGTTCGCGGTGCTGCGCGGCTACATCGGCACCGACCTGCCCGAGCACACCTCCAACATCAGCACCGTGGAGTGCCCGTTCACCGGGCAGCGGCTCGCCGCGGTCCCGGCGATCAACCCGGACGTCGGCATCGTGCACGCCCAGCAGGCCGACCGGCACGGCAACGTGCAGATGTGGGGCATCACCGGCGTGCAGAAGGAGACCGTGCTCGCCTCGGCCCGCTCGCTGGTCACCGTCGAGGAGGTCGTCGACGAGCTCACCCCGCGCCCGGACGCGCTCGTGCTGCCCAAGTGGGTCGTCTCGGCCGTGGCGGAGGTCCCCGGCGGTGCCCACCCCTCCTACGCTCAGGGGTACTACGAGCGGGACAACGACTACTACCAGCACTGGGATCCGATCGGCCGGGACCGGGAAGCGTTCCAGCACTGGCTCGACACGGAGATCTTCGCAGCGAGCGCGGAAGGGAGCCCGCGTTGACCGCCACCGCATCCAGCACCGCCACCACCGAGCGGTTCAGCGCCGACGAGATGATGACCGTCGCGGCGTCGCGCAGCCTGCGCGACGGCACCGCCTGCTTCGTCGGCATCGGCCTGCCCAGCACCGCGGCCAACCTCGCCCGGCGCACCCACGCGCCCGACCTGGTGCTCATCTACGAGTCCGGCACGATCGGCACCAAACCGGACCGGCTGCCGCTGTCCATCGGCGACGGCGTGCTGGCCGACACGGCCGACTCGGTGGTCAGCGTGCCGGAGATCTTCAACTACTGGCTGCAGCCCGGCCGGGTGAACACCGGTTTCCTCGGCGGCGCGCAGGTCGACCGCTACGGCAACATCAACAGCACCGTCATCGGCGGCGACTACGACGACCCGAAGGTCCGCCTGCCCGGCGCCGGCGGTGCCCCGGAGATCGCCGCGTCCTGCCAGGAGGTGCTCATCGTCATGCGCATGAGCCCGCGCACCTTCGTCGAGCAGGTCGACTTCCGCACCTCGGTCGGCTACGGCTCCGGCCCCGGCGATCGGGAGAGGTTCGGCATGCGCGGCCGCGGACCGGCGAAGGTCATCACCGACCTCGGCGTGCTCGAACCGGACCCGGACACCGCCGAGCTCGTGCTGACCCGGCTCAGCCCTGGAGCCACCGCCGAGCAGGCCCGCGAAGCCGCCGGCTGGGACCTCCGCGTCGCCGACGAGCTGGGCGTGCAAGACGAACCCACCGACACCGAGCTCGGTGTCCTGCGCGAACTCAAAGCCACGTTGAGCAGTGGAGGATCCCGGTGAGCGAGGTCTACGTACTCGACGCGCTGCGCACCCCCTTCGGCCGCTACGGCAAGGGCCTGGCCGGGGTCCGCCCGGACGACCTGGGCGCGCACGTGCTGCGCGCGCTGCTGCAGCGCAGCCCCGGACTGGACCCGGCGGCGATCGACGACGTCCAGTTCGGCGACGCCAACGGTGCCGGCGAGGACAACCGCAACGTCGCGCGCATGGCCGCCCTGCTGGCCGGTCTGCCCACGAGCGTGCCCGGGGCGACCACCAACCGCCTGTGCGGCTCCGGCATGGAGGCGGCCATCAACGCCAGTCGCACCGTCCAGGTCGGCGACGCCGAGCTCGCCGTCGCCGGCGGCGTGGAATCGATGAGCCGCGCGCCGTGGGTGCTGCCCAAACCGGAGTCCGGCTACCCCCGCGGGCACGAGACCTTGCATTCGACCACGCTCGGCTGGCGCATGGTCAACCCGGACATGCCGGAGCAGTGGACGATCTCGCTCGGCTCCAGCGCCGAGCTGCTCGCCGACCGCTACGGCATCAGCCGCCAGCGGCAGGACGAGTTCGCCGCGCGCAGCCACCAGCTGGCCGCCCGCGCCTGGGACGAGGGCCTGTTCGACGACGAGGTCGTACCGGTTCCGGGCACCGAGCTCACCCGCGACGAGGGCGTCCGGCCGGACAGCACGGCGGAGAAGCTCGGCGGGCTCAAACCGGTCTTCCGCGCCGACGGCACGATCACCGCGGGCAACTCCTCCCCGCTCAACGACGGTGCCGCCGCGCTGCTGCTCGGCGGGCAGCGGGCCGCCGAGCAGCTCGGCACCCGGCCGCTGGCCCGCGTGGTCAGCCGCGGTGCCGCCGCGGTCGACCCCGACGTGTTCGGCATCGGGCCGGTGCGGGCGGCCGAGACCGCGCTGGAGCGCGCCGGCATCGGCTGGGACGAGCTGACCGCCGTGGAGCTCAACGAGGCGTTCGCCTCCCAGTCGCTGGCGTGCCTGGCCGACTGGCCGAAGCTGGACCCGGAGATCGTCAACCAGCAGGGCGGGGCCATCGCGATCGGCCACCCGCTCGGCGCCTCCGGCGCGCGCGTGCTGGGCACCCTGGCCCACCAGCTGCGCCGTGCCGGCGGCGGCTGGGGGCTGGCCGCGATCTGCATCGGTGTCGGCCAGGGGCTCGCCGTCGTGCTGCACGCGGAGCAACCGGGCCATCCGAGGGAGGACTCATGACCGTCGACGACACCCGCTCCGCGGCGGGGTTGATCCTGCCGTCCTACGCCTCCGACGAGGACTCGCACCCGGCGCTGGACACACCGGAGTACCGCTCCTCGGCGCTGCGGCACCCGAAGCAGCCGCTGCAGGTGCTGCCGCAGCACCTCACCGAGGTGACGGGGCCGCTGCTGGGGCACGACCGCGTCGGGGACCTCGACCACGACCTGACGGCGCAGCACGAGGCCGAGCCGCTCGGCGAGCGCATCGTCGTCAGCGGCCGGGTGCTGGACTCGGACGGCAAACCCGTCCCGAACACCCTGGTCGAGATCTGGCAGGCCAACGCGGCGGGGCGGTACCTGCACGCCGGGGACCGCCACCCCGCCCCGCTGGACCCGAACTTCTCGGGAACCGGCCGGTGCATGACCGACGAGCAGGGCAACTACCGGTTCGTCACGATCAAGCCGGGCGCCTACCCGTGGCGCAACCACGACAACGCCTGGCGGCCGGCGCACATCCACTTCTCCTTGTTCGGCCGCGCCTTCACGCAGCGGTTGATCACGCAGATGTACTTCCCGGGGGATCCGCTGTTCTCCCAGGACCCGATCTTCAACTCGGTGCGCGACCCCGCGGCCCGCGAGCGGATGATCTCCCGCTTCGACCTGGACACCACCGTTCCCGAGTGGGCGCTGAGCTACAAGTTCGACATCGTCCTGCGCGGTTCCGCGGCCACACCGTTCGAGGACGACGAGGAGGACGACGACTGATGCGCTCGCAGCCGGCGACGACACCGTCGCAGACGGTCGGTCCGTTCTACGCGCTGCCCGGCGGGATCCTGTGGGACGACGGGCCGGAGGTGGTCCCCGAGGGCACGGCCGGTGCGTTCGTGCTGCGCGGACGCGTCCTCGACGGCAACGGGGACCCGGTGCCCGACGCCGTGGTGGAGACGTGGCAGGCCGACCCCCTGGGGCGCTTCGACCACGAGAACGACCCGCGCGGCGAGTCCTCGCACTGGCAGGGCTTCGGCCGCTGCCCCACCGACCCCGAGGGGCGGTTCTGGGTGCGCACGGTCAAACCGGGCCCGCTGCCCACCCCGGAGGGGGGCACCGAGGCGCCGCACCTGGCGGTGACGGTCCTCGCCCGCGGCATGCTCGCCCGCCTGGTCACCCGGGTGTACTTCCCCGACGAGGAGGGGGCCAACGCCGCCGACCCGGTGCTCGCGGCGGTTCCGCGGCAACGGCGGCGCACGCTCGTCGCCGAGGCCGACGGCGCGGACTACCGGTTCGACGTGCGCCTGCAGGGCGGTGACGAGACCGTGTTCTTCCGCGTGTAGCACCACCCGCACCCGAGTTCCGCACGAGACGGGGGAATCCGCTGTGGACAGCCTGTTCGGAGCGATGTTCAGCACACCGCGGGCCACCGAGCAGACCGGGGCGCGGGCGTGGCTCGCGGCGATGCTGGAGTTCGAGAGCGCCCTGGCGGGCGCGGAGGCCGACGCCGGTCTCGTCCCCGCCGATGCCGCCGCCGAGATCGACCGGTGCTGCCGGGTCGACGCGTTCGACCCGGAGTCGATCGCCGAACGCGCGGTCTCCTCGGCGACCCCGGTGATCGCGCTGGTGCGCGACCTGACCGAGCAGGTCGACACCTCGACCGCCCGGCACGTGCACAAGGGCGCGACGAGCCAGGACGTGGTCGACACGGCGGCGATGCTCGTCGCCGCCCGCACGACCGACCTCGTCCTGGCGGACCTGCGCGGGGCCGCGGCGGCCTGCGCGCAGCTGGCCGAGCGGCACCGCGACACGCCGATGGTCGGGCGGTCCCTGCTGCAGCAAGCCCTGCCGACCACGTTCGGCGCCCGCTGCGCCACGTGGCTGACCTCCCTGGAGGAGGCCGCCGCGGCACTGCGGCGGGTGCGCCGGGAGCGGCTGGCGGTGCAGCTCGGCGGTGCCGCCGGCACCCTGGCCTCGCTCGACGGGCAGGGGCCGGCGGTCGTGGCCGGGCTCGCCGAGCGCCTCGGCCTCACCGCTCCGGCCGTGCCCTGGCACACCGATCGCACCCGCATCGCCGAGCTCGCCGGCGCGCTGGGCACGGTCACCGGGGTGTGCGGCAAGATCGCCCGCGACGTCTCGCTGCACGCGCAGACCGAGGTCGGCGAGCTCACCGAGGGGCGCTCCGGCGGTTCCTCGGCGATGCCGCACAAGCAGAACCCGGTCGGGTCCGTGCTCGTCGGCGCGATCGCGCGGCGCGTTCCCGACCTCGTGTCCACTGTGCTCGGGGCGATGCCGCAGGAGTACGAGCGGGCCGCGGGCGCGTGGCAGGCCGAGTGGGAGCCGGTGACGCAGCTGCTGCGGCTGACCGCGGCGGCCGCGGCGCACACCCGCGCCGTGCTCGCCGAGCTGCGGGTGCACCCGCAGCGGATGGCCGCGAACCTCGGGGCCACCGGCGGTGCGATCATGGCCGAGGCCGCCGCGGCGGCCCTGTCCGAGCACCTGGACCGCACCGAGGCCCACGAGCTCGTCGGCGAGGCCTCCCGGCGTGCCGCCGAGCACGGCGGCACGCTGGCCGCGCAGCTGCGCGCCGACGAGCGGGTGCGGGCGGTGCTGTCCGAGTCCGCCATCGACGCGGCCACCGATCCGGCCGGGCACCTCGGCCACGCCCCGGAATTCGTCGACACCGCGCTGCACCGGCACGCGCATCTGGAGGAGCAGTGACTGTCCACTACGAACTCGCCGGGCCGGAGGACGCCCCGGTCGTCGTGCTGTCCAACTCGATCGGCACGGACCTGCGCCTGTGGGACGAGCAGGTGCCGGCGCTGGCCGAGCGGTTCCGCGTGGTCCGCTACGACCAGCGGGGCCACGGACGCACCCCCGCGAGCACTCCCGGCCCCTACTCGCTGGCCGACCTGGGCGGGGACGTGCTGTCCCTGCTCGACGAGCTCGGCGTCCACCGCGCCCACTTCGCCGGTGTCTCGCTCGGCGGCATGACGGGCATGTGGTTGGCCGAGAGCGCACCGGAGCGCATCGACCGGTTGGCGCTGCTGTGCACCGCGGCGGAGATGCCTCCGCAGTCCTGGCACGACCGGGCCGCGCTGGTGCGCGAGAAGACCACCGAAGCGCTCGTCGAGCCCTCGCTGCCCAAGTGGTTCACTCCCGCCGCGGCCGCGGACCCGCAGGTGCGCGAACGGTTCGCCGAGCAGCTGCGCGGCGCCGACGACGAGGGTTACGCCGGCTGCTGCGAGGCGATCGCGACGATGGACATCCGCGAGCACCTCGGCGCGATCACCGCGCCGACCCTGGTGATCGCCGGCGCCGAGGACCCGGCCACCCCGCCGGCGCGCTCCGCGGAGATCGCCGCGGCGATCGGCGGATCCCGCCTCGAGGTCATCGACTCGGGCGCGCACCTGGCCAACGCGGAACAGCCCGCGGCGGTCAACCGCCTGCTGCTGGAGCACTTCTCCGCGCAGCCCTGACCGCGCAGTCCCCCGGCCGGGCAGCTTCCCGGCCGGACAGCTCCCCGGAAGGATTCCCGTGTCCGACGAACACTCCCCCGACCACTCGGCCGCCGACCGCGGCGACACCGCGCGCCGCGCCGACGGGATGCGGGTGCGCCGCTCCGTGCTCGGCGACGCCCACGTGGACCGCGCGATCGAGCGCACGACCGAGTTCACCGCCGCGTTCCAGGACTTCATCACCCGCTACGCCTGGGGCGAGGTGTGGCACTCCGACGCGGTGGAGCAGCGCACCCGCAGCATGCTCACGCTCGCGCTGCTGGCGGGGCTGGGCAACGAGGACGAGTTCGCCATGCACGTGCGCGCCGCGCGGCGCATCGGCGTCACGGCCGAGGAGATCCGCGAGGTGCTCATGCACGTCGCGATCTACGCGGGCGTGCCCCGCGCCAACAGCGCCTTCGGCACAGCCAATACCATTCTCGACGAGACCGGGTGAGCCTCCGCCGCGCGCCCGGATCCGTCCACCCGCCCGAGTCGTGCCGAGGAGACGTGATGGAGCCCGAAACCGAGCCCGGCGGCGGCTACGTGCAGTCGCTGGCCCGCGGACTCCTGGTGATCCGGGCGTTCGACGAGAACCACCCGGAGATGACGCTGGCGGAGGTGGCCCGGGAGACCGGGCTGTCCCGCGCGGCCGCCCGGCGGTTCCTGCACACGCTCGTCCAGCTGGGCTACGTCTGGACCGACGGGCGCGCGTTCGCGCTCACCCCGCGCGTGCTGGAGCTGGGCTTCGCCTACCTGTCCAGCCGCTCGCTGCCGGAGATCGCCCAGCCGCACCTGGAGCGGCTGGTCTCGGCCGTGCAGGAGTCGGCCTCGGTGTCGGTGCTGGACGACACCGACATCGTCTACGTGGCGCGCGTGCCCACCTCCCGGATCATGACGGTGTCGATCAACATCGGCACCCGCTTCCCCGCGTTCGCCACGTCGATGGGGCGGGTGCTGCTGGCGCACCTGCCGGAGCACGAGTTCGAGGCCTACCTCGACCGCGTCGAGCTCACCCGGCTGAGCTCGCATACGATCACCGCGGCCGAACAGCTGCGCGAGGAGCTGCGGCAGGTGCGGCAGCAGGGCTGGGCGCTGGTCGACCAGGAGCTGGAGCAGGGGCTGCGCTCGGTGGCCGCACCGATCCGCGATCGCGCGGGCCGGGTCGTGGCGGCGGTGAACATCTCCTCGCACGCCAGCCGCACCAGCCGGCAGGACGCGCAGCAGCGGCTGCTGCCGTCGCTGCTGGAGACCGCGGGCCGGATCGAGGCGGACCTGCGGGCCGCGCCGAGCGCCCAGGCCGCGCAGTCCGCTCCGGACGCTCCCCCGCCCGGCGGTGCCGACGCGTCGTGACCGCCGCGCCGAGCGGGCGTCACCGCACGAGGTCGGTGCTGGTGGGCAGCTGCCGGTAGAACCAGCGGATGTGGGACTCGACGCGCTGCTGGGCGAGCTCGCCGTCATCGGCGCGCACCGCGTCGACGAGGCCGTGGTGGTCGGCGCACAGCTGCACGCGCACGCGGTCCCAGTCGTCGCCGAGGCGGTGGAACGCCGCGCGCAGCGGCTGCCGCAGCGATTCCCGGACGGCGCTGGTCATCTCGGCGACGAGCCGGTTGCCGCCGGCCTCGGCGAGCGCGACGTGGAACTCGGTGTCGAGCTCGTTGAACCGGTCGCGGCCGACGGCGGGGTCGTCCATGGCGCCGGCGATCCGCTCGAGCGCGTCCGCGTGGGACGCGGTGGCGTGTTCGGCGGCGAGCCGGGCGCTGTGCCGTTCGAGCATCACGCGCGCTTCGACCACGTCGGCCGGGGGGAAGTTCGCCAGGGCCACGTGCAGCCGCAGGAACCGCTGCAGCGCGTGCCGGGGCAGGGCGGCGACGGTCGTGCCGGAGTCGGGGCCGGTGCCCACGGCCATGCGCAGCACGCCCTGGGCCTGCAGCGCCCGGTAGGCCTCGCGCACGGCCGCGCGGCTGACGCCGAGCATGCCGGCGAGCTCGCGTTCCGGCGGCAGGCGGTCGCCGACGCGCAGTTCGCCGGCGAGGATGCGCTCCTCGATGCGCTCGACGACGAGTTCGTAGGTGGCCGCGCGCGTGACCGGTCGCCACGCGGCCTCGCCCGCGGCGCCGTCCGCGTCCGTCCCGGCCGCCGGGTCCGTTCCGGGCACTGGCTCCCCTCCCCTTCTTCGCGGTCCAGCCTTCAGAGTACGGTGCGCCTGTGGTCTGACCAAACTCTGGTCAGCAGCGGCAAGCATGTGCGGAAACAGGCGCGTGCGGTGCACCGCGGGCAGGATGCGGCGTGCCGCGGGCGTTGCGTGCGCGCGGCCCCGCCCGGCGGGGCGCGGCAGTGAGGAGGTGGGCGCATGGCCGGGACACCCCCGCGGGTGGCCCTGTTCGCGACATGCCTGGGCGACACGATGTTCCCGGAGGCGCCGAAGGCGACGGTGCGGCTGCTGGAGCGGCTCGGCTGCCGGGTGGAGTTCCCGCTGGCCCAGACGTGCTGCGGCCAGATGCACACCAACACCGGCTACCGCGCCCGCGCGCGCTCCTCGGTGCGCACGTTCGTCGACGCCTTCGCCGGTTACGAGGCCGTCGTCGCCCCCTCCGGGTCGTGCGTGGCCTCGGTGCGGCACCAGCACGCCATGGTCGCCGCCGACGACCCGGCGCTGGCGCAGGAGGTCGAGCAGCTGATCCCGCGCGTGCACGAGCTGTCCGAGTTCCTCGTGTCGGTGCTCGGGGTCACCGACGTCGGCGCGTACTTCCCGCACCGCGTGACCTACCACCCCACGTGCCACTCGCTGCGGCTGCTGCGCGTCGGCGACCGGCCCGCCCGGCTGCTGCGCGCGGTGCGCTCGCTGGACCTGGTGGAGCTGCCGGACTGGGACCAGTGCTGCGGGTTCGGCGGCACGTTCGCGTTGAAGAACCCGGACGTGTCGGTGGCGATGGGCACCGACAAGGCCCGGCACGTGCAGGACACCGGCGCCGAGGTGCTCTGCGCCGGCGACGCCTCGTGCCTGATGCACATCGGCGGGCTGCTGAACCGGCAGCGCTCCGGTGTGCGGGTGCTGCACCTGGCGGAAGTCCTCGCGAGCACGGAGGGAGACAGCCGTTGAGCAGCGCGTACCTGGGCATGCCGGCCTTCCCCGAGGCGGCGCGCCGCGAGCTGGACAACGCCCAGCTGCGGCACAACCTCGGCGAGGCCACCTCCACGATCCGCCGCAAGCGCGACGAGGTCGTCGGCGAACTCGACGACTGGGAGCAGCTGCGGCAGTCCGGCGCCGCCATCAAGGCGCACACCCTGTCGCACCTGGACGACTACCTGCAGCGCTTCGAGTCGGCGGTGACCGCGGCCGGCGGCACGGTCCACTGGGCGCGCGACGCCGCGGAGGCCAACCGCATCATCACCGGCCTGGTCGAGGCCACCGGCCAGCGCGAAGCGGTCAAGGTCAAGTCCATGGCCACGCAGGAGATCGAGCTCAACGAGGCGCTCGCGCAGGCCGGCATCGACGCGTGGGAGACGGACCTCGCCGAGCTGATCGTCCAGCTCGGCGACGACGCGCCGAGCCACATCCTCGTGCCCGCCATCCACCGCAACCGCGCGGAGATCCGGGAGATCTTCCTGCGCGAGATGGGCGAGGTCGGCGCCCCCGCGCCCGCGGACCTCACCGACGATCCGGAGCAGCTCGCCGCGGCCGCGCGGGACCACCTGCGGGAGAAGTTCCTCCGGGCCGAGGTCGCCATCTCCGGTGCGAACTTCGCCGTCGCCGACAGCGGTTCGCTCGTCGTCGTCGAGTCCGAGGGCAACGGCCGCATGTGCCTGACGATGCCGGAGACGCTCATCAGCGTCGTCGGCATCGAGAAGCTCGTGCCCACCTGGCAGGACCTGGAGGTGTTCCTGCAGCTGCTGCCGCGGTCCAGCACGGGCGAGCGGATGAACCCCTACACCTCCACGTGGACCGGCGTCACCGACGGCGACGGGCCGTCCGAGTTCCACGTGGTGCTGCTGGACAACGGCCGCACGAACGCGCTCGCCGACGAGCTCGGCCGCGAAGCGCTGCGCTGCATCCGCTGCTCGGCCTGCCTGAACGTCTGCCCGGTGTACGAGCGCACCGGCGGGCACGCCTACGACTCGGTCTACCCGGGACCGATCGGCGCGGTGCTCACCCCGCAGCTGCGGGGCACGAGCACGGAGCAGGACAAGGCCCTGCCGTACGCCTCCTCGCTGTGCGGGGCCTGCTACGACGTGTGCCCGGTGGCCATCAACATCCCCGACATGCTGGTGCACCTGCGCACCCGCGTGGTCGAGCAGGAGCACACCGCGCGGGACGCCCCGCTGGACGCGGCGATGCACGCCGCGAGCTGGGTGCTCGGCGACCACCGGCGGCTGGCAGCGGCGCAGCGGCTGGCCTCGCTGAGCCGGCACGTGCTGGGCCGGTCCGGCACGATCGGGCGCCTGCCCGGGCCTCTCGCCCGCTGGACCGACGCGCGCGACGCCCCGGCCCCGCCCGCGGAGTCCTTCCGCGCCTGGTGGCAACGGACCCGAGGAGGCGAGCAGACGTGACCGACCCCGCCACGACCAACTCCGCCACGAACGGGCACGGCAGCGCCCGCGAGGAGGTGCTCGGCCGCGTCCGCTCCGCGCTGCGCGGCACCGCGCGGGTCGACGCCGGGGAGATCCCCCGCGACTACCGCCAGGCGCGCCCGGCCGAGGACCTCGTGGCCCTGTTCCACGAGCACGTGGCCGAGTACAGGGCGGTGGTGCGGCAGGTGGGTCCCGCCGACCTGCCCGGTGCGATCAGCGGGATCCTCGCCGAGTCCGGAGCGCGCCGCGCGCTCGTGCCGGACGGGGCTCCCGCGGCGTGGCGCAGCGCCGCAGCCGAGCAGCTGGGGACCGAGCCGGACGGGGGCGGTGCGCTCGGCGCGACCGAGCTGACCGCCGTGGACGCGGTGGTGACCACCGCCGCGGTCGGCATCGCCAGCACCGGCACGATCGTGCTCGACCACGGACCCGGCCAGGGGCGCCGCGCGGCCACGCTCGTGCCCGACCTGCACGTGTGCGTGCTGCGGCACGAGCAGATCGTCGACGACGTGCCCGCGGCGATGCGGCGGCTCGACCCGAGCGGGCCGCTGACGTTCATCAGCGGTCCGTCCGCGACCAGCGACATCGAGCTGAACCGGGTCGAGGGGGTGCACGGCCCCCGCACCCTGCACGTGCTCATCGCGCCGGAGTTCGCCTGAGGGAGTCCGCGGACACCGCACCGTTACCCGATCCAGTGAGGTGTGGAACGGGGCGGGGACCCGCCGAGTCCCAGGAGCGCCATCCCGACCCGGCGAAAGGAACCAGCGTTGGACACGACCGCTGTCCGATTGCTCGGCGGCCCCGCGGACGGACGTGAGGTGAGCGTGGCCACCGACTCCGCGGGCAAGCCCGTCCCGCGCATCACCCTGCCCGCACCGGCGCGCGACTCCCGCGCGTTCGCACCGCACCTGGCCTACGAGCGGCGCACCTGCCGACCGGACGGGACCTGGGAGTTCCACTACGTCGGCACCGAGACCTGAGGGGCCCGCTCCTCGACCACCTGCGTTCCCGTTGACTTCGAGCGCACTCCACGTTCGAGGATGTTCGTCGACGGCAGCGGCGCACCGCGCCGCAGATGAGGTGAGGAGCACCGGATGTCCACGAGCTGGGAGGCGATGCGGTCGTTCGCCAACGACCGATCGGTGACGCGGCAGCGGCTGTCGAGCGGGCTGGTGCGGCGCATCGCCGGCTACGCGCGCCCGTACGTGCGCGAGATCGCACCGTTCCTCGTCCTGGTGGTGCTCTCCGCGATCGTGGGCGTGGTCAACCCGCTGCTGTTCAAGGCGATCATCGACAACGGGATCGTGCCCGGCGACCTCGCCGTGGTGATCTGGCTGGCGGTCGCCGTCGCGCTCGTGGCGCTGCTCGAAGCGGCCCTGCAGCTGGGGCAGCGCTGGTTCTCCGCGCGGCTCGGCGAAGGCCTGATCTACGACCTGCGCGCCGAGGTGTTCGGCCACGTGCAGCGGATGCCGATCGCGTTCTTCCTGCGGGCGCAGACGGGCGCGCTGGTCAGCCGGCTCAACAACGACGTGATCGGCGCGCAGCGGGCGTTGACCAGCACGCTGTCGGCCGTGGTGTCCAACGTGGTCACCGTGGTGCTCGTGCTGGCCACGATGTTCACGCTGTCGTGGCAGATCACGCTGCTCGCGCTGTTGCTGCTGCCGCTGTTCCTGCCCCCGGTGCGGTGGGTCGGACGCCGGCTGCAGCGCGTCACCCGCGAGCAGATGCAGGTCGATGCCGAGATGAGCTCGCTGATGACCGAGCGGTTCACCATCGGCGGTGCGATGCTGACGAAGCTCTACGGCGATCACGAGCAGGAGTCGGCCCGCTTCGCGGAACGGGCCGCCCGGGTCCGCGACCTCGGCGTGGTCTCGGCGATGTACTCGCGGGTGCTGTTCATCGTGCTCACGCTGCTGACCGCGCTGGCCACCGCCGTGGCCTACGGACTCGGCGGGGGGCTCGTGCTGGCGGGGGCGTTCCAGCTGGGCACGCTGGTGGCCTTGGCGACGCTGCTGACCCGGCTGTACGGACCGCTGACCGCGCTGTCCAACGTGCACGTCGACGTGATGACCGCGCTGGTCAGCTTCGACCGGGTCTTCGAGGTGCTCGACCTGGAACCGATGATCGCCGACCGGCCCGACGCCGCTCCCCTGCCGGAGGGCGCGGCCGATCTGCGGTTCGACCGGGTGTCCTTCCGCTACCCCGCCTCGCACGAGGTCTCACTGGCCTCGCTGGAATCGGTGGCCCGCCCGGACGACTCCCCGGAGCACCCGGTGCTGCACGAGATCAGCTTCCACGCCCGCCCCGGTGAGACCATCGCGCTGGTGGGCCACTCCGGTGCGGGCAAGACCACGGTGACGCACCTGGCCGGCCGGCTGTACGACGTGACCTCGGGGGTGGTGCGCATCGGCGGTGCGGACGTCCGCGAGGTACCGCTGTCCTCGCTGTACGCCACGATCGGCGTGGTCACCCAGGAGGCGCACCTGTTCCACGACACGATCCGGGCGAACCTGCTGCTGGCACGTCCCGCTGCCACCGACGCCGAGCTGCACGAGGTGCTGCGCACCGCGCGGTTGGCCGAGCTCGTGGCCGCCCTGCCGGACGGACTGGACACGGTCGTCGGTGACCGCGGCTACCGCCTCTCCGGCGGGGAGAAGCAACGGCTGGCCATCGCGCGGCTGCTGCTGAAGGCCCCGCCGATCGTCGTGCTCGACGAGGCGACAGCGCACCTGGACGCCGCCTCCGAAGCCGCGGTGCAGCAGGCGCTGCGCACCGCCCTGAGCGGGCGCACCGCGCTGGTCATCGCCCACCGGCTGGCCACCATCCGCGAGGCGGACCGGATCCTCGTGCTCGACGAGGGCCGCATCGCCGAGCACGGCACGCACACCGAACTGCTCGCCCGCGGCGGCCGCTACGCCGAGCTGTACCGCACGCAGTTCGCCGCTGCCGAGGCCGAGCGGCCGGCCGGGTGAGTCCCCGCCGCTACCGCTTGGCCCAGGAGAGGACGTCCTCGGCGGTGCGCGCGTTGACGACGCGTTCGACGGGGATCCCGGACCGCTCGGCGCGGGCGCACCCGTAGGCCTGCCAGTCGAGCTGCCCCGGGGCGTGCGCGTCGGAGTCGACGGTGAACTCGCAGTCCAGGTCGCGGGCCAGGTGCAGCAGTTCGTCCGGCGGGTCCACGCGGTCGGGGCGCGAGTTGATCTCCACGGCCACCCCGTGGTCGCGGCAGGCGGTGAACACGGTGTGCGCGTCGAAGGTGGACGGTTCCCGCGGGCTCGACCCCACGCGGCGACCCGTGCAGTGCCCCAGCACGTTCACCACCGGGTTCGCCACCGCCGCGCACATCCGCTCGGTCATCTCGCGGCACGGCATCCGCAGCTGCGCGTGCACGCTGGCCACCACCACGTCGAGCTCGGCGAGCAGGTCGGCGTCCTGGTCCAGCCCGCCGTCGGGGTGGATGTTCACCTCGATTCCGGTGAGCACGCGGAACGGGACGAGGCGCTCGTTGAGCTCGGCCACCGCGCGCAGCTGCTCGCGCAGCCGCTCCGCGGACAGGCCGCGGGCCACGGCCAAGCTCGGCGAGTGGTCGGTCAGCACCAGCCACTCCAGGCCGAGCCCGCGGGCCTGCCGGGCCATCTCCTCCAGCGGGCTGCCGCCGTCCGACCAGTCGGAGTGCGCGTGGCAGTCCCCGCGCAGCGCCTGCCGCAGCTCCCGCCCCTCGGCGGGAACGTCCACCTCGGACCGCAACCGCTGCAGGTACTCGGGGACCTCGCCGCGCACCGCCTGCTCGAGCACCTGGGCCGTGGTCGTGCCGATCCCGTCCACGCGGGTCAACGTCCCCTGCCGGGCGCGGTCGGCCACGTCGCCGCGCTCGGCCGCGATCGCGGCGGCGCGCCGGAACGCGCGCACGCGGAACGAGGGGGCCTGTGCCCGTTCGAGCCAGAACGCGATCTCGCGCAGCGCCTGTTCCGGTTCCACGGTTCCTTGGTAGTCGATGCCGGCGAGGTCCGCACGTCCGGTTCGTGCCCGCGCACCGACCGCCACCAGCACCGATCGCGAGTCCGGCGTCCGTCCCCGAGCCCGGTCCTCGTCGGGTGCTCCCGCCTCCCGCTGCGCGGTCCGCTCTGCGCGCCCGGGGAGGAGGCGGCACAGTGCTGCGACGAGGGCCGCGTTGCGGGGAGGCACGATGACCGAGGGCAAGATCGTAGTCGGTGTGGACGGTTCCGCGGAGTCGAAGGCGGCGCTGTCCTGGGCCATCGACCAGGCGTGCTTGACCCGCTCGCGGTTGGTCGCGCTGACCGCCTGGGACAGCCCGCCGATCTACGGCTGGGAGGCGGCACCGACGCGGCAGAACCTGAACACCGACGCGGCGCGCGGGCTGGCCGAGGTGATCGAGGAGGTCACCGGAGGGCGCCAGCCGGTGGAGATCGAACGCGAAGTGGTCAACGGGCACCCGGCGAAAGCGCTGCTGTCCGAGGCCGCGGAAGGGGAACTGCTCGTGCTGGGCAACCGCGGACGCGGGGCGTTCACAGCGGCGCTGCTCGGCTCGGTGACGCAGTACTGCACGCACCACGCCCGCTGCCCGGTGGTCGTCGTGCGGGCTCCCCGCAACGCGGAATGACCGGCCGGAGCGCTCAGTCGTCCTTGCGCCCGACTCCGCACCAGGCGAGGCGGCGCGCCTCGGTGGGATCGTCCAGGGCGGTGTCCGGGCGCCAGTCGGGGATGAACGTCACCCCGGGGTCGAGAACGGTGAAACCGTCGAACCACGGGAGGATCTCGGCGCGGTCGCGCACGAACAGCGGGTTGCTCGTGTCCTGGTAGGCCGCGGCGAACCGGTCGACGGCGCGGGCCTGCTCGTCGGGGGCCTCGTCGTTGGCGATGTGGGTGAGGGCCAACCACGAACCGGGCGGCAGGCGGACCGAGTAGCGGTCGATGATGCCGGCGGGGTCGTCGGCCGGGGAGACGAAGTGCAGCACGGCGACCATGAGCACGCAGATCGGCTGCTCGAAGTCGAGCGCGCGCAGCGTGCGCGGGTCGCTGAGCACCGCCTCGGCATCGCGCAGGTCCCGGTCGACCACGGCGACCTCGTCGCGGGGGTACCCGTGCTCGTCGAGCAGCAGGGTGCTGTAGTTGAAGGCGACGGACTCGTGGTCGTCGTAGACGACCCGGGCGTGCGGAACCTGCGCCCGCGCGATCTCGTGCACGTTGCCGACCGTGGGCACGCCGGAGCCGAGGTCGAGGAACTGGGTGATCCCGGCGCGTAACGCGTGCTGCACGACGCGGCGGACGAAGTCCCGGTTGAACCGGGCGACCGGGACCACGTTCGGCCACAGCTCCATGAGCTCGTGCGCCTTGCTGCGGTCGGCCTCGAAGTTGTGCGCCCCGCCGAGGTAGTAGTCGTACAGCCGCGCGGCGTTCGGCGTGTTCTCGTCGCCGATCAGCGGCTCTCTCCCGGTGGGCTGCATCGCGTCCTCCATCCGGCACGAGATGACGCACGGGCGGTCTGCTCGATCACGGTAACGATCTTGAGCGCTGCCCGGCCAGCCCCGCCGGCCACGGAAGCGCGCACTGCGCTCCGATCACCTCCTCCTGGCTGTTCGGGGGGTGCCGCTCGGAGGATTGATTTCGTTCAACACTGAAACAATCGATGCAATTGACATACCGGTTCCGAGCGCCCGGAACTCCGCCGAACCCCGAGCGGGGCCGGAAGCAGTCAGGGCTTCACGCCCACCCCGCACCAGGTCTCGCTCCACTCCGAGGCGTCGTCGACCACCCGCATCCGGTCGGGCTGCCACCGCGGCGTCCACACCACCCCCGGGGCGGTGACGTCGTAGCCGGCGAAGAGATCGCGCACCTGGTCCAGACTGCGCGGGGTGATGCGCACGGTCGTCGCCTCGAACACGGCCCGCGCCACCGCCGAGGCCCCCCGCTGGTGATCGGCCGTGGTGTGCGCGAGCACCAGCATGCTCCCCGACGGCAGCGCATCCCGGTAGGCGGCCACGACCTCCCCGGCGCGCGGCAGGTAGTGCAGCACGGCCACGAGCAGCACGGCCACCGGCCGCGACAGGTCGAGCAGGCCGCGCACGCGCGGATCCTGCAGGACGGTCCGCACCTGCCCCAGATCCGCGTACAGCACGTCGACGGATTCCAGCCCCACGAGCAGGTTCCGCGCGTGCGCCACCGCGACCGGATCGCTGTCCACGTAGACCACGCGCGCCCGCGGCGAGGCGTGCTGCGCGATCTGGTGGGTGCTGCCCACCGTCGGCAGCCCCGACCCCAGGTCGAGGAACTGGTCGACACCGCACCGCAAGCAGTGCTGCACCGCGCGGTTGAGGAACGAGCGATTGGCGATGGCGACCTCGGCCACCGAGGGGGCTGCCGCGAGCACGTGCTCGGCCGCCACGCGGTCCACCGCGAAATGATGACCCCCACCCAGGAAGTAGTCGTACATCCGCCCCGCGTTCGGCCGATCGAGATCGATCCCGGCGACGTCCGGTCGATCCGGCAACCCCCGCGTCGATTCGCTCGTCATGCCGAGAGGATTCTCCGCCCCGCGCGCACCCGGCAACTCGCTCGCGCGCACCGCTCCCCTGGACCGATGCAGGACCGAGCGCTCCCCTCCCGTCTACAGTGGATCACCTGCCGGACCGCGCCCCGCCTCCGCTCCGGCACCACCGGCCACGGTCGCCACACGCGTCGCGCGCACCGCGGCCGCGCGCCGGTCGCGTGGCACGCTGCGGGGCAGCGGTGCATCGCAGCGACGACCGGAGCGCGGAGGAGGCCATGGATCTCGACATGGTCGTGGAAATCCCCGAAGGATCGCGGAACAAGTACGAAATGGACCACACCCTCGGGCGCATCCGCCTGGACAGGACCCTGTTCACGGCGACGCGGTACCCGGCCGACTACGGCTACTTCCCGGGGACCGTGGCCGAGGACGGGGATCCGCTCGACGCGATGGTCCTGCTCGACAGCCCGACCTTCCCGGGGTGCGCGGTCCGCGTGCGCCCGATCGCGGTGTTCTGGATGCACGACGAGGGCGGCCCCGACGCCAAGGTCCTCTGCGTCCCGGCGGACGATCCGCGCATGGAGCCGGTGCGGAACCTGCAGGACGTCCCGCAGTACCAGCTGGGCGCGATGAGCCACTTCTTCCACGTGTACAAGGCGATCGAACCCCGCAAGAGCGGCGAGGCCCGCGGCTGGGAGGGACGCGTGGCCGCCGAAGCGGTCATCGTGGACGCGCAGCACCGCGCGGAGCGGGGCGAGCGCATCGCCGGGGTGCCGGCACCCCGGTTCGGCGTCGGTGCCGACTGAGCGCGCCCGCTGCGGGGCCGGGTTCGCCCCGCTCCGGGATGCGATGGATCATGCAGTGGTGACCGATACCGCCCGCTGGACCTACCTGATGGACCTCAACGGCGTGCTCATGCGCGACGAGCAGCGCGTCGCGCCCGGGGCGCGCGAGTTCCTCGACGCGCTGCAGCAGCACGGGATGCCGTACCTGGTGTTCACCAACGACTCGGCCTACACCCCGCGCGACCTGCGCGCCCGCTTGCTGACCTGCGGTTTGGACATCCCCGAGCACGCCATCTGGACCTCGGCGCTGGCCACGGCCTCCTTCGTCGCCCGGCAGCGGCCCGGCGGATCGGCCTACGTCGTCGGCGAACCGGGGCTGACCTCGGCGCTGACCGAGGCCGGCTACGTGCTCACCGAGCACGACCCGGACTACGTCATCCTCGGCGAGACCCGCACGTACAGCTTCAGCTCGATCACCAAGGCCATCCGGCTCATCGAGAGCGGGGCGCGGTTCCTCGCCACGAACCCGGACGAGCTGGGGCGCGGCCGGGAGGGCTCGCTGCCCGCGACGGGCGCGGTCGCCGCGCTCATCGAACGCGTGACCGAGCAGCCGCCGTACTACGTCGGCAAGCCCAACCCGCTCATGCTGCGCTTCGCCCTGCGCACGCTCGGTGTCAGCGCTGACAGCACCCTGCTGCTCGGCGACCGCATGGACACCGACATCCGCTCGGGCATGGAGGCGGGCATGCGCACGATCCTCGTGCTCTCCGGCCTCTCCGGCCAGGACACCGCGCGCCAGTACCCCTTCCAGCCGGACAGGACGATCACCTCGGTGGCCGACATCGTCGACCACGTGCACGATCCGTTCGGCGGTTGACGGGGGCGGGGCACCCCGTCCCGGGGCGACTGCCGCCGGGACGGCCGGGAACCCCGGGACGACCGGGGCGCTCCGGAGCTGCCGGGTCACTCCGCGGTGAGCGTCGCGATGAGCTCACCGCTGCGCTGCTCCGGCAGCGAACGCGCGAGGTCGGCCAGCGCCAGCATCCCGACGAGGCGGTCGCCGTCGATCACCGGCAGCCGGCGCACCCGGTGCTGCCGCATCGTCTCCAGCGCCTCCTCGGCCGAGTCGTCCGCGCCGATGGTCACCGCCTCCTCCTGGTTGAGGTCACCGGCGGGGAAACTGCTCGCATCGCGGCCCTGACCGACGACCTTGACGATCACGTCCCGATCGGTGATCACGCCCTTCACCCTGTCGTCGGGTCCGCAGATCGGCATCGACCCCACCCCGAGATCGGCCATCATCCGGGCCGCTTCGCGCACCGGTTGGTCACTGCGCACGCAGTGCGTCCCCGGAGTCATCAACTCGCGAGCCGTGGTCATCGCTCCTCCTCTCAGCTTTCGCCGCCTCCCGGCGGCACCGCCCGAGGGATGCCGCCGCACGCCCTGCCCCTACCCCGCCGGGCGGAGCGCCACACCCGCCCCCGTTCTCCCCGGCCCCGCGCGGGTGGGGCGCGGCCGATTGCCGCCGCGGTGTCCACCGTGGTCACCGCGGCGGGGCGAGCACCCGCGCACGGGTGCGGGTGCGACCGCTGTGGCGCGGATCTCCTCCGCGCCGGTCCCGCCGCGGAACTCCACGGCAACCGGGGCGCCCCCGCCGCCCGGGAACCGCTGCGCGGCCGCGGCGGTCTTGTCACACGCCGCCGAGCGGGTAGTCTCATGCGTGCTGGTGGTTCGTGCGGCCGCGCCGGGTTTCCCGGCGGAGGGCGGCACGAGGCAAGAGGGAACCCGGTGCGATTCCGGGACTGCCCCGCAGCGGTGTGCGGGAACGAACGCCGTCCCCGACCGACGGGTCGGGTGGGCACTGGGCCGAGCGCCTGGGAAGCCGACGGCGCGTAGGAACCTCGGACGAGCTCCGAGAACGCCCGCGAGTCCGAAGACCTGCCACCGGTGCGCGCGTCACCGCGACGTGCGCGTGTCCGAGGTCTCGAGGGAGGACCCTGCGGGCGATCGGCACCGGTGCGGCCCGCAGTTGCGCGCACCGCACGTGCCGGTGGTCAGGCACATCCCCCATCGGACTTCGGCGTCCCCGTGTCGTCGAACCGAGGAGAAGCGTTGACCAGCACCATCGGATCGACCGTCCTGGGCTACCCCCGGATCGGTCCGAACCGAGAACTCAAACGTGCCCTGGAGCGGTACTGGAACTCCCGCATCAGCGAGGCCGACCTGCGCAGCACCGCGCGGGACATCCGCGCCGGCACGTGGCGCACGTTGGCCGATGCCGGGCTGCGCTCCGTGCCGAGCAACACGTTCTCGTACTACGACCAGGTGCTCGATGCGGCGGTGACGTTCGGCGCGGTACCGCGCCGCTACACCGAGCTGGGCCTGGACCCGCTCGGCACGTACTTCGCCATGGCGCGCGGTGCGGAGTCCACGCCGCCGCTGGAGATGACCAAGTGGTTCGACACGAACTACCACTACCTGGTCCCGGAGATCGGTCCGGACACGCGGTTCGCGCTGTCCGACACGACCGTGGTGGACCAGTACCGCGAGGCGGTCGGCGAGGGCGTGAGCACCCGGCCGGTGCTCGTCGGGCCGGTGACGTTCCTGCTGCTGTCGAAGCCGGCCGAGGACGCGCCGGAGGGCTTCGCTCCACTGGACACAGTGGATGACCTCGTCAGCGCCTACGCCGACCTGCTGGCCGAGCTGCACCGGGCCGGCGTGCCGTGGGTGCAGCTGGACGAGCCCGCCTTCGCCGCGGATCGCACCGCGGAGCAGCTGCAGGCCCTGCGCTCGGCCTACGCCCGCCTCGGCCAGCTGCAAGAGCGACCGAAACTGCTCGTGGCCGGGTACTTCGGCGATCTCGGCGAGGCGCTGCCGATCCTGGCCGACAGCCCGGTGGAGGGACTCGCGCTCGATCTCGTCTCCAGCCCCTCCACAGTGGAGGAGATTCCGAAACTGACCGGCTTGCGCGACAAGTCGGTGGTGGCGGGCCTGGTCGACGGGCGCAACATCTGGCGCACCGATCTCGACCGGGCGCTGGCGACCGCGGAGCGGCTGCGCGGATCCGCGGGCGAACTGGCGGTCGGGACCTCGTGCTCGCTGCTGCACGTGCCCTACGACGTCGAAGCCGAGACCGAGCTGGACCCCCAGGTGCGCTCGTGGCTGGCCTTCGCCGAGCAGAAGCTCGAGGAGGTCGTCACGCTGCACCGGGCGCTGCACGAGGGCCGCGACAGCGTCTCCGGGGAACTGGCAGCTGCGCGGGCCCGCGTGGACGACCGCGCGCACGCCGCCCGGGTGCACGACGAGCGCGTGCGCGCCCGGGTCGCCGCGCTGCGCCCCGGTGACGCCCGCCGGGAGGAGTACGCGCGGCGTCGGCAGGCCCAGCAGGAGGCGTTGCGGCTGCCGCCGCTGCCGACCACGACGATCGGTTCGTTCCCGCAGACCGGTGACGTGCGCAAGGCGCGGGCCGCGCTGACCGCGGGCACCATCGACCGGGAGAGCTACCGGCAGCGGATGCGCGACGAGATCACCGGCGTCATCCGGCTGCAGGAGCGGCTCGGGCTGGACGTCGTGGTGCACGGTGAGCCGGAGCGCAACGACATGGTCCAGTACTTCTCCGAGTACATGGAGGGCTTCGTCAGCACCCGCCACGGGTGGGTGCAGTCCTACGGGTCCCGCTGCGTGCGTCCACCGATCCTGTTCGGCGACGTCTCGCGGCCGGCTCCGATCACCGTCGAGTGGAGCACCTTCGCCCAGCAGCAGACGGACAAGCCCGTCAAGGGCATGCTCACCGGGCCGGTGACGATGCTGTCCTGGTCGTTCGTCCGCGACGACCAGCCGCTGGCGGACACGGCACGGCAGGTGGCGCTGGCGATCCGCGACGAGGTCGCCGATCTCGAAGCGGCCGGCATCGGCGTGGTGCAGGTCGACGAACCCGCCCTGCGCGAGCTGCTGCCGCTGCGGGCCGCCGACCAGCCCGCCTACCTGGACTGGGCGGTGCACGCCTTCCGGCTGGCCACGTCGGGCGTCGCCGCGGGCACCCAGATCCACACGCACCTGTGCTACTCGGAGTTCGGCGACGTCATCAACGCGATCGTCGACCTGGACGCCGACGTCACCAGCATCGAGGCGGCCCGGTCGCGGATGGAGGTGCTGACCGATCTCAACGCGGTCGGCTACGGCCGCGGCATCGGTCCCGGCGTGTACGACATCCACTCCCCGCGGGTGCCGGACACCGCGGAGATCGCCGCGCTCGCCGACGAGGCGCTGCGCGCCGTTCCCGCCGACCGCCTCTGGATCAACCCGGACTGCGGGCTGAAGACCCGCGGTTACGAGGAGGTCGAGGCCGCGCTGCGGAACATGGCCGACGCGGCGGCGAAGGTCCGCTCGACCCTGCCGCGGTGACGGCTCCTATCGGCCCTGCCGCGGTGACGGCTCCGGTCGACCCCGCGGTGGCGGTCCTGTCGCGGTGACCGCGCGTCGCGGGCGGGCGCCTCCCCCACCGCTCGCCGTCCGCCCGCGGCCGACCGCAGCCGTGCTGCCCGCCGCACGCGAACGCGGCGCCGTCCCGGTCCTGCCGGGGCGGCGCCGCGCGTGTTCGGACGGGCGTGTTCGGACGGGTCAGCCCTGCTGGGCCGCACCGGCACCGCTGACCGGCAGCACCGGCTGCGCGATGGAGATGTTGTGGCGGTCGAGGTCGGTCTTGAGCTGGGCGCGGAGCCGGCGGCCGAGTTCCCACTGCTGGCCCGGCTGGGTCTTGACGAGCACGCGGACGGTCACCGCTCCGTTGCCGATGCCGACGACACCGCTGATGTCGGGGCGCTCCAGGACCTTCGGCTGCACTTCCGGGTCGGCGGCGAAGGTGTCGATGCTGCCCTGGATGACCTGCTTGGCGAAGTCGGTGTCGACGGAGTAGTCGAGCGGCAGCTCGACGACCGCGTTGGCCCAGTCCTGGTTCATGTTGCACACGCGCTGGATCTCGCCGTTGCGCACGTACCAGAGGCCGCCGTTGAGGTCGCGGATCTTGGTCACGCGCAGGCTGACGGCTTCGACGGTGCCGACGGCGTCGCCGGCGTCGATGACGTCGCCGACGCCGTACTGGTCCTCGACCATCATGAACATCCCGGCGAGGAAGTCCTGCACCAGGCTCTGCGCACCGAAACCGATCGCGAGGCCGAGCACGCCGGCGCTGGCGAGGATCGGTCCGATGCTGATGCCGAGCTGGCCGAGGATCGTCACGAACGCGATGCCGAAGATGAGGAACGAGGCGACGCTGCGCAGCACCGATGCCATCGTGGCGGCCCGCTGGCGCTGCCGCTCCGCGCGGGAGGACTCGCCCCCGTTCTGCACCACCGGACCGTTCTTCAGCTTCGCCTTCGCCGCGGACAGGCGCTCCTGCGAACTGATCATCCGCTTGGTGGCCTGGTCGATCACGCGGCCGGCGACCGCGCGCAGCACGAGCGCGAGCACCACGATGATGACGATGTTGATCAGTCCGCTGACCAGCGCGCCGGCGTTGTCGCTGAACCAGTTCGTGACCGCGTCGGCTTGCGCCGCGGCGCGCTCATCCGGTTGGGCACTCGGCGTGAACAATGTGTGCTCCCGTGTCGATGACAGACATTGGATCCGTGATCACCCCCAGGTCGGCCGGGAAGCCTCGCCGCGCCCGTCCCGCGGTACCGATCCGGCGAAGTTCTGCACGGGTAGTGACCAGGCGGACGACGTCGGTGTCCGCTGGAAGGGGGGCAACTCACCGCTCGGGTATTGTGTCAGAGTGCAGACCTCTCCTCGCCGCAGCATCCCCGCCGGAGTGTCGCCCCTGCGCAGCGGAGGTCCACGCGTTGCGCGCCGGCCGGAGGGCGCGCATCCGGCGGGGAGCACCCGGGCAGCCGCGCACCGCGGGAACGAGGACCCCTCACCCGCCGAGCATTTTCATTCGTGCGAGTGATGAGATGAGAAATCCATTCGGGCTTCTGCATTCGCAGCGTGTTCAGCTCGACACGTCCGGGGTGCACCCGACACGGGGGCGCACGGGTGATCGCCACGACCCCGGAGCTTGAGATGCTTGGAGCCCGAGACGACCCCGAGCGGGACAGGAGGTGTTGGCGATCCGGAACGTCGTCCCCGGCCGGCGCGCGGCCTGGGCGCACCGGGTCCTCGGCGCACCGGCAGGCGCCGGCAGCCGCCCGCGGTGTGTAGGCCACACCACATTCGGCGGGAAAAACCGCCGCCTGTGTTCGCTCTACACGAAACCCGGGGAATTCGAGTGGGCGCGACGGTGTTTTTCGGCCGGTGTTGACGCCAATACTGGGGGTACGCAGCCGAAGACAGGAGCGCCGTGGGCCATCGGCTGACGGCAACGCCAACAACCCGCTACGTCCGCGAGTCGGCCGGAATGACAGGTCGGCCGCCGTTGTTGACCGAGAAAGACCCCAGCAATACGGACTGCCGGCGCAGCAGTCAGGGAGTGCGAATGTTCGAAAGGTTCACCGACCGCGCGAGGCGGGTGGTCGTCCTGGCCCAGGAGGAGGCCCGGGCGCTCAACCACAACTACATCGGCACCGAGCACATCCTCCTGGGCTTGATCCACGAGGGTGAGGGTGTCGCCGCCAAGGCGCTGGAGTCGCTGGGAATCGCGCAGGAGGGCGTGCGCCAGCAGGTCGAGGAGATCATCGGCCAGGGCCAGCAGGCACCGAGCGGGCACATCCCGTTCACCCCGCGGGCGAAGAAGGTCCTCGAGCTGTCGCTGCGGGAGGCGTTGCAGCTCGGCCACAACTACATCGGCACCGAGCACATCCTGCTCGGCCTGATCCGCGAGGGCGAGGGCGTGGCCGCGCAGGTGCTGGTCAAGCTCGGCGCCGACCTCAACCGGGTGCGCGAGCAGGTGCTGCAGCTGGTGTCCGGCTACGGCGCGGAGTCGCAGTCCGGGGAGTCCGCGGCCGGTGCGGGCGTGGGCTCCGGCGGGGAGAGCGGCCAGCGCGCCGCCTCGCTGACGCTGGACCAGTACGGCCAGAACATGACCCAGCAGGCCCGGGACGGCCGCCTCGACCCGGTCATCGGCCGGGAGACCGAGATCGAGCGCATCATGCAGGTGCTCTCGCGGCGCACGAAGAACAACCCGGTGCTCATCGGCGAGGCCGGCGTCGGCAAGACCGCCGTCGTGGAGGGCCTGGCCCACCGGATCGCCAAGGACGACGTTCCCGAACCGCTGCGGAACAAGCACCTCTACACCCTCGACCTGAGCTCGCTGGTGGCCGGGTCGCGCTACCGCGGCGACTTCGAGGAGCGCCTGAAGAAGGTGATCAAGGAGGTGCGCACTCGCGGCGACATCATCCTGTTCATCGACGAGATCCACACCATGGTCGGCGCGGGTGCCACCGAGGGCGCGATCGACGCGGCCAACATCCTCAAGCCGGTGCTCGCGCGCGGTGAACTGCAGGTCATCGGCGCCACCACGCTCGAGGAGTACCGCAAGCACATCGAGAAGGACGCGGCCCTGGAGCGCCGCTTCCAGCCGATCCAGGTCGCCGAGCCCTCGGTCACCGACACGGTCGAGATCGTCAAGGGGCTGCGCGACCGCTACGAGGCGCACCACCGCGTGTCGTTCACCGACGGGGCGCTGGCCTCGGCCGCGAGCCTGGCCGACCGCTACATCAACGACCGGTACCTGCCGGACAAGGCGATCGACCTCATCGACGAGGCCGGTGCGCGGCTGCGGATCCACCGCGCCACCAGCGGCGAGGACCTGGACACCGCCGCCGAGGTCGACGAGGAGCAGATCGCGGAGGTGCTGGCCCACTGGACCGGCATCCCGGTGTTCAAGTTGACCGAGGAGGAGACCTCCCGGCTGCTGCGGATGGAGGACGAGCTGCACAAGCGGGTCATCGGCCAGGAGGACGCGGTCAAGGCCGTGTCGCAGGCGATCCGCCGCACGCGCGCGGGGCTGAAGGACCCCAAGCGCCCGTCGGGCTCGTTCATCTTCGCCGGCCCCTCCGGGGTGGGCAAGACCGAGCTGTCCAAGGCGCTGGCGGAGTTCCTCTTCGGCGATGACGACGCCCTGGTGCAGATCGACATGGGCGAGTTCCACGACCGCTACACCGCCTCGCGGCTGTTCGGCGCGCCCCCGGGCTACGTCGGCTACGAGGAGGGCGGTCAGCTCACCGAGAAGGTGCGGCGCAAGCCGTTCTCGGTGGTGCTGTTCGACGAGATCGAGAAGGCGCACCAGGAGATCTACAACACGCTGCTGCAGGTGTTGGAGGACGGGCGGCTCACCGACGGGCAGGGCCGCACGGTGGACTTCAAGAACACGGTGCTGATCTTCACCTCGAACCTGGGCACCGGCGACATCTCCAAGACCGTGGGCCTGGGCTTCTCCTCGGGGGCGGAGCAGGAGACCGACTACGAGCGGATGAAGTCCAAGGTCAACGAGGAGATGAAGAAGCACTTCCGGCCGGAGTTCCTCAACCGCATCGACGACGTGATCGTGTTCCACCAGCTCACGCGCGACGAGATCGTGCAGATGGTGGACCTGCTGACCAGCCGGGTGGAGAAGGCGCTCAAGTCGAAGGACATGTCGCTGGAGCTGACCGACAAGGCCAAGAGCCTGCTGGGCCGCCGCGGGTTCGATCCGGTGCTGGGTGCGCGGCCGCTGCGGCGCACGATCCAGCGGGAGATCGAGGACAAGCTCTCCGAGAAGATCCTCTTCGGCGAGATCGACCCCGGCCAGATGGTCGTCATCGACGTGGACGGCTGGGACGGGGAAGGCTCCGACGAGGACGCCACCTTCACCTTCCGCGGCGAGAGCAAGCCCGCCCTCGTCCCGGACGCCCCGCCGGAGAACCTCACCCGCTCCGAGTGACCGCGATGAGCCCTGCTCACCCGCGGTCAGCGCAGCGAAGGTCCCCGTGCTCGTGCACGGGGACCTTCGCATGTCCGCCCGGTGCCGGCTCGCTCCCGCGGAGACCCCGGCGGCATCCTGGGCGGGATGGGTCGGTACTCCGCGGGCATCCTGCTCTACTCCACGGGCGCGGCGGGCACGCGCGTGCTGCTGGTGCACCCGGGCGGCCCGCTCTGGCGCAACCGCGACGCGCACGCCTGGTCGGTGCCGAAGGGCGAGTACGCGCCCGGACAGCAGGCGCGGGAGGCGGCGCTGCGCGAGTTCGCCGAGGAGACCGGCGCGGTGCTGGACGGAACCGGGTTGCTCGACCTCGGTTCGGTGCGCCAGCGCGGCGGCAAGGCGGTCCACGTGTGGGCGCGCTCGGGCGAGTTCGACGTCGATGCGCTGCGCAGCAACGAGTTCGAACTCGAGTGGCCGCCCCGCAGCGGGCGGGTGCAACGGTTCCCCGAGGTCGACCGGGCGGCGTGGTTCGACCTGGACACGGCGCGGGAGAAGATCAACACCGCCCAGGCGGCGCTCCTCGACCGGCTGCAGGAGGCGCTGGCCGGGCAGGGCGGCGACTCGTGATCGCGACCCGGGCTCCGGTAAGTTGCGAGCATCGACTCCCGCCCGGCGTGAACGCCGGAGTTCCCACCGATGAGGAGGAACGATGACGCGTTACCACATCGTCGACGCCTTCACCGAGCACGTCGGCGCGGGCAACCCGGCCGCCGTCGTCGCCGCGGCGGAGCCCTACACCGATGCGTGGGCGCAGCGGGTCGCCGCGGAGTTCAACCTCTCCGAGACCGCCTTCGTCCGCCCGCTGGACGGCGACGGGGCCGACTACGAGCTGCGGTGGTTCACGCCGACCACCGAAGTCGCCCTGTGCGGCCACGCCACGCTCGCCGCGGCGCACGTGCTCGCCGGCGGCGGAGCCGGCGCGGACGGCCGCCGGGGCGAGCTGCGGTTCTCCACCCGGCACAGCGGCGTGCTCACCGTCCGGCAGCGGGAACAGCTGCTGTGGATGGACTTCCCCGCCAACCCGCCCGCCGGGTGCGCAGCACCCGCGGGACTGGCCGAGGTCCTCGGCGCCGCCATGCGGTGGACCGGCACTGCCGATACCGGTGACCTGCTCGTGCTGCTCGACGACGAGGCGGCGGTGCGGGAACTCACCCCGGACGTCCCCCGCCTGACCGAGTTCGCCGAGCGCGGCGTGATCGTCACCGCCGCGGCCGACCCGGGGCAGGAGCACGCGTTCGCCTCCCGCATGTTCGCGCCGGCAGCCGGGATCGGCGAGGATCCGGTCACCGGCAGCGCGCACACCGTGCTCGGGCCGTTCTGGGCGCAACGCCTGGGCGGCGACTCGCTGCGCGCGCTGCAGTGCTCGCCGCGCGGTGGCGAGCTGCTGGTGCAGCTCTCCGGCGCGGGCCGGGTGGACCTGGGCGGCGCGGCGGTCGCCGTGGCCGAGGGCCGCTTGTTGTGCTGACACCGCTTCCTGCCCGAGGATGTCGAACGCAGGAACGAACGCGACGGGGAGGACGCGTGATGCGGAACCGGAGCGCGGATCTGGAAGCTCCCGCGATGGCCGAGATGCTCGGCAAGACCGCGGAGACGCTGGAGGACTTCCTCACCGAGCTGGATTCCGCTCCGGCCGCGCAGGAGGCCGATCCGGCGGTGCTGGCGGCGCTGGGCACCGCCCCTCCCGAGCAACCGCGGGAGTTCGGCGAACTGCTGCCGCTCGTGCGCGACGCCGCCGCTTCGGGAGTGGACACCGCCGGACCGCGCTACTTCGGCTACATCCCCGGCGGCGGCCTGGCGAGCTCGGCGGTGGGCGAGCTCCTCGGCCGCACCTTCAACCGCTACACCGGCTTCTCCGAGCTCGCCCCCGGCCTGGTCGCGCTGGAGGACTCGGTGCTGCGGTGGATGGCGGCGCTGTTCGCGCTGCCGGAGCAGGCGGGCGGGCTGCTGACCACCGGCGGGTCGCAGGCCGTGCTGTCGATGGTGCTGGCCGCGCGCGAGAGCCGGTTCGGCGAGGCGGACTTCCGCCGCGGCCGCATCTACCTGTCCGAGCAGGCGCACCACTGCGTCCGCAAGGCCGCCCGCGTCGCCGGCTTCCCGTCCACGAGCCTGCGGCTGGTGCCCACGTCCGACGGCCGCCGCCTCGATCCGGACGCCGCCGCGCAGATGATCGCCGCCGACCGCGCGGCCGGGCACGTGCCGTTCCTGCTCGTCGCCAGCGCCGGGACCACGAACTCGGGCAGCATCGACCCGCTGCCCGAGCTGGCCGCGCTGGCCTCCCGGGAGGGCCTGTGGTGGCACGTCGACGCCTGCTACGGCGGGTTCTTCCAGCTCACCGAGCGGGGACGCGACCGCATGAGCGGGATCGAACGGGCGGATTCCGTCTCGCTCGACCCGCACAAGAGCCTGTTCCTGCCGTACGGGTGCGGCGCGCTGCTGGTGCGCGAGGCGCGCGCGCTCACCGCCGCGCACAGCGAGGACGACGCCGAGGACTACCTGCAGGACGTCGGCGACGGCGGGCTGCCGGACTACGCAGCGCGGGGAACCGAGCTGACGCGGGAGACCCGCGGGCTGCGGGTGTGGCTGCCGCTGCAGCTGCACGGGGTGGCGGCTTTCCGCGCCGCGCTCGACGAGAAGCTCGACCTGGCCGCGCGAGCCCACCGCGCGCTGTCCGAGGACGACGAGCTGGAGGTCCCGGAGGCGCCGGAACTGTCCACGGTGGTCTTCCGCAGCCGCGCCGGGGACGCCGCGACGCGGGCGCTGCTGGAGCGGATCAACGGCAGCCGCCGGGTGTTCTGCTCCAGCACCGTGCTGGACGGGCGGGTGACGCTGCGGCTGTGCGTGCTGTCGTTCCGCAGCCACCGCGAACACGTGGACGAAGCGGTCGCGATCATCCGCGAGGCGAGCGCTACCGTGGCGGACGGCTCGGTGTGAACGCACCGCCGGGCCGATGCGGGAACTACCTCGAAGCGCGGTGCGAACGCGGAAGGTGGATGCATGCGACAGCGCACTCTCGGCGCCACGGGACCCCAGGTGTCCGCGCTCGGTCTCGGCCTGATGGGCATGTCCGACTTCTACGGCCCCGCGGACCGCGCGGAGAGCATCGCGACCGTGCACGCGGCGATCGACGCGGGGGTGAGCCTGCTCGACACCGGTGATTTCTACGGCAGCGGGCACAACGAGCTGCTGCTGCGCGATGCCCTGCGGTCCGGTGACCGGGACGAGGTGCAGATCAGCGTCAAGTTCGGCGCGATGCGCGATCCGGCCGGCGCGCTCATCGGCTTCGACGGCCGCCCCGAGGCGGTGAAGAACTCCCTGGCGCAGACGTTGCAGCGGCTCGGCACCGACCACGTCGACATATACCGCCCCGCCCGGCTGGATCCGCAGGTGCCGATCGAGGACACCGTCGGCGCGATCGGCGAGATGGTCGACGCCGGCCACGTGCGCCACATCGGGCTGTCCGAAGTGGGCGCGCGGACGCTGCGGCGCGCGGCCGCGGTCCGCCCCGTGGCGGACCTGCAGATCGAGTACTCGGTGATCTCCCGCGGCATCGAACCGGAGATCCTGCCGACCTGCCGGGAGCTGGGCATCGGCATCACCGCCTACGGCGTGCTCTCGCGCGGACTGCTGTCCGGCCGGTGGGGCAAGCAGGACTCCGAGCGGGATCCGCGCGGGCACTTCCCCCGGTTCGCCGGTGCGAACCTGGAGCAGAACCTGGGGCTGGTCGACCGGCTCCGCGAGATCGCCTCCTCCCGGGGGGTCAGCGTGGCGCAGCTGGCGATCTCCTGGGCGGTGGCGCAGGGCACGGACATCGTGCCGCTGGTGGGTGCGCGGCGCCGCGACCGCCTCGACGAGGCCCTCGGGGCGCTGGACGTGGAGCTGACCGCCGAGGAGCTCTCCGCGATCACCCGCGCCGTCCCGCCGGACCAGGTCGCCGGGGACCGCTACGACGCGGACGGCATGCGGCTGCTGGACAGTGAGCGCTGACACCTCCTCGGCCCGGTGCGCGCCACGTGCGCCCCGGACGCCGGTGGCCGTAGGCTGGGCGGGAGTCGACCGAATCGGGGCGCCGGGGGCGGAGCGCGGTTCCGGCGCCCTCCTTCCACCACGGAGGAGCCGCCCGATGCCGCAGGCGCATGCGCAGATCCGCACGGAGCGCCCGGAGCGCTACCGCAAGCAGCTCGCCTCCCACCTGGGACGGCGCTGCACGATCTCCGACGAGGCCGACGGCGGCGTCCGCATCACGCTGCCCGCTGACGGCGGCGCCGGGTCGTGCCTGCTGACCTGCCGGGCGGAAGTGCTGTTCCTCGACGCGGCGGGCGACAGCGCGGAGGACCTCTCCCGCGTGCAGGACGTGATCGGCCGCCACCTGGAGCGCTTCGGCGAGCGCGAGGGGCTCACCGTCGCGTGGAGCTGCTGACCGCGCTCCGCCGGCGCATCCCTGCGGCCGCGGGACGTTTCGGCTCCGCGGGCCGGGGGTAGGGAGCCGAGGCAGCGGAGCGCGACGGTACGACGCGGAGGGCGCGACCATGGCGGGGAAACCCCAGGTGCAGGTGCGCCGGATCTACGAGGAGTTGCGCGAGGACGACGGCACCCGGGTGCTCGTCGACCGCGTGTGGCCGCGCGGGCTGAGCAAGGACAGCGCCGCGCTCGACGAGTGGCGCCGCGACGTGGCTCCGTCCACCGACCTGCGCAAGTGGTACGGCCACGACCCCGAGCGCTTCGATGAGTTCCGCAGGCGCTACGAGCAGGAGCTCGACGCTCCCGAGCAGCGCTCCGGGCTGGAGCACCTGCGCGAGCTGGCGCGGGACGGGACGCTGACCCTGCTGACGGCGACGCGGGATCCGGACATCAGCGCCGCGCGGGTACTGGCCGAGCTGGTGCACCGCTGAGCGGTCACGCACCGCACCCGTCCCCCCGCTGGTCCTCGCCGGCCAGTTCGGCGAGCAACCGCTCCATGGCGCGGTAGCGGTCGGCCAGCCGGCGGTGCTGGTCGGGGGCGAGGGAGGACAGTCGGGAGGGATCGGCGTTGTGCGCGATGTCCTGCCGCTTGACCAGCAGCGCGCCCGGTGTCCCGGCGACGCGGCGCGCGTAGTCCGCCAACTCCTCCCCGCAGCGCTTCGTCACCGCCCGCACGATGGCCGCGGTCTCCGGTGCGAGGCCGAGGCGGTCCAGTTCGGCGAAGCACATCACGTCGTCCTCGACGGCGTCGTGCAGCCAGGCGGCGGCGACCTGCTCCGCGCTCCCGCCGTGCGCCTGGACACCGCCGGCCACGGCGGCCAGGTGCTCGGCGTAGGGGCGCCCGGCCTTGTCGGTCTGCCCCCCGTGGCGGCGCCGGGCCAGCCGTTCCACCTCGGAGGTGCTCGGGGCGCGTGCCCACCGCCGGCGGCGGCCGCGGTCGGGTGCGGTGGGGCAGTGCAGCCGCCGCGCTCCGGGAGGCTCGGGTACGGCGCGGTAGATCGCGGCCAGCCGGTGCGGCACGGTGCGGTCCGGCTCGGAGGCGATCCGGTCGAGCCGTTCGGCCACGTGGAGATCGTGCGAGTCCTCCTCCGCGCGGTGGCTGGCCGGGGTGTGGAACTGGACTTCGAACTTCTGGCCGCTCGCGGCTTCGCGCCACGAGGAGTTGATGCCGCGGTAGCCGTGCGAGGTCCAGGCGTTCTTCCACTTGATGCCGGTGAAGCAGTCGGCGAGGTCGTCGCGGATCCAGCGCGCGACGGCGGCGTAGTCCGCGTCGGGCAGGACGAAGGCGTAGCGCACCGCGTCGCGGATGCGGTCGATCGGCCAGGACCCCGGCCGCGGTTCCTCCCGCGTTTTGATGACGAGCTTGGTCTTCAGCGACAGCTCGGTCTTGCGGTGCGTGCCCTCGTCGGGACCGAGGAGGCGCGCCTGCGGGCAGCGGTTGCGCACGCGGCGCTCGACGGCGCGCATGAGCGCGGTCAGGTCGGGTTCGCACTGCGCGGCCTGCCGCAGCAGCGCGTCGGCCTGCTCGTTGGCCTCGGGCGGGAGGTACAGCGGCACCCCGCGGCGCACGCCGATCCAGGAACCGTCCACCTGCCTGCCGGAACACGCCTCCAGCGGTGTCCCGTCTCCTCCGCTCGGTGTGCTCACGGCTGTGGCACCCCCGCTCAGCGCGGTCGTCGTCCCGGCAGCGGTCGTTCCCGCTCCGCGCGTGCCGGGCGCGTGCGCGAGCGGCCCGCCGCGCGCGTGCGTTGCCCGCCGCGGGGACAGTACTGACGACTCCGTTTCCACGAAGGATTGTCGCAGCTGTGGGGGCTGGTGGTGTTGAACGACCGAGGTGTTCTCCGCCCCGGCCAGCGCGGGCGAGTCCGACCGGGCGCCGCCGCAACACCGGGTTCGGCCGCCTCGCGGCGCTGTACACCGGGGCGGCGCTGGTCACGCTCAGCATCGGCGTCGGTTGCCTGTACGCCGGCCTGTTCCTCGTCAACGTCGGTGCGGCGTGGTTCCTCGTCCCCGTCCCGGTGCTGGGCAGCAGCCTGCAGCACCCACCGCCCCGGCACCTACGTCACCCTGGCGCGGGGGTTCACCACGATGGGCGCGGTGGCCGGAGCGCTGGGGTCGAGCCTGGGGTCCGACCGCGCGGTGCGGCAGGCCGCCTACGGCTACCGGGAGGAGCAGCGCCGCGCCCGCGAGGCCGCGCAGAAGCAGCAGGACCGGCAGCGCAGCTGACCCGCGTTGCGGGCGGGTGTGCACGGCGTCCCGGTGGGCACCGGTGCGGGCGGTCCGGGAGCGGTACGCACCCGGACCGCCCGGCTGCGGCTACAGGTGCTGCCGCTGCTGTTCGCGCTGCTGTTCGTAGTGCTTGCGCGCCTGCTGCGTCGAATCGAGCGCGGAAACCTCGGCCACGGGCACGTCCCACCACGCCTCGGGTGGCAGCTGCGCCTTGTTCGGGTCGGTTTCCACGTACACCGCGGTCGGTTCGGAGGCCTCCCGCGCCGTCGCCAGCGCGTCGCGGAGTTCGTCCACGGTGTCCGCGCGCAGCACGTGCAGGCCCAGGCTGCGCGCGTTGCCGGCCAGGTCGACCGGCAGCGGATCCCCGGTGAACCTCCCGTCGGCGTCGCGGAAGCGGTACTCGGTGCCGAACCGCTCCGCGCCGATCTTGCCGGACAGGCCGCCGATGGAGGCGTAACCGTGGTTCTGCACGAGCACGAGGGTGATCTTGATCCCCTCCTGCACCGCGGTGACCAGTTCGGTGGGCGCCATCAGGTAGGTGCCGTCGCCGACGAGGGCGAACACCTCCCGGGAGTCGTCGGCCAGCCGCGCGCCGATCGCGGCGGGGATCTCGTAGCCCATGCACGAGTAGCCGTACTCGACGTGGTACTGCCGCACGTCGCGGGCGCGCCAGAGCTTGTTGAGGTCCTCCGGCATCGACCCGGCCGCGTTGACGACCACGTCCCGGTCGGCGACCACGTCGTCGAGCGCGCCGAGGACCTCGGCCTGGCCGGGGCGCTCGGCACCGCCGGCGCTGCGGGTGGTCGCGTCGATCACCTCGGCCCACCGGCGCGCGCCCGCGCGGTACTCGGCCGCGTAGCCCGCGGACACGCGGTGGTCGCCGAGCTGCTCGGTCAGCGCCTCCAGCGCGGCGCGGGCGTCGCCGATCACGGGTGCGGCGGACTGCTTGTGGGCGTCCGCACCGGTGATGTTGATGTTGACGAACCGCACGTCGGGGTTGGCGAACAGGGTCCGCGAGGCCGTGGTGAAGTCGGAGTACCGCGTGCCGACGCCGATGACGAGGTCGGCCCGCCGCGCGATGTCGTCGGAGACGGCGGTGCCGGTGTGCCCGATCGACCCGAGCTCGTTGGGGTGGTCGAACCGCAGCGCTCCCCGACCGGCCTGCGTGGAGGCCACGGGGATGCCGGTGGTTTCGGCGAAGTGCCGCAGCTGCTCCTCCGCGGCGGCGTGGTGCACCCCTCCCCCGGCGATGATCAGCGGGCGTTCGGCCGCGCGGATGCGTTCGGCGGCGGTGCGGACCGCCCGCGGGTCGGGCGCGGGCCGGGGGACCGTCCAGACGCGTTCGGCGAAGAACTCCTCCGGCCAGTCGTGGGCCTCGGCCTGCACGTCCTGCGGCAGCGCCAGCGTGACCGCACCGGTCTCGACCGGGTCGGTGAGCACGCGCATCGCCTCGAGCGCGGCGGGGACGAGCGCTTCCGGCCGCCACACGCGGTCGAAGTACCGGGACACCGGGCGCAGGCAGTCGTTGACGGAGACGTCGCCGGCGTGCGGCGCCTCCAGCTGCTGCAGCGCGGGGTCGACGCGGCGGGTGGCGAACACGTCGCCGGGCAGCAGCAGCACCGGCAGGTGGTTGATGGTCGCCAGCGCCGCGCCGGTGACGAGGTTCGTCGCGCCGGGGCCGATGGAGGTGGTGCACGCGTAGGTGGACAGGCGGTTGCTCTGGCGGGCGTAGCCGACGGCCGCGTGCACCATCGCCTGCTCGTTGCGGCCCTGCAGGTAGGGCAGCTCGTCCCGCTGCTCGAGCAGGGCCTGGCCCATGCCGCCGACGTTGCCGTGCCCGAAGATGCCCCAGCACCCCGCGATGAACCGCTCGCGCACCCCGTCGCGTTCGACGTGCTGGTTCGCGAGGAACCGGACCAGGGCTTGCGCGACCGTCAGACGCTGCGTGCTCATCGTCCCTCCACTCCGGTCTCCTGCGGCGCCCGGTAGAGCGGCAGCCGCGGATCGACGTCCTGCTGTGCCCACGTGTCGCGCACCCAGGCGTGCGCCGGGTCGTCGCAGATCCGCCACACGCGCTCCGGCGACGGGCCGGCCATCACGTTGAGGTAGTACATGTCGTAGCCGGGAACGGCCATCGAGGGACCGTGCCAGCCGTCCGGGATGAGCACCACGTCGCCGGTGCGCACCTCAGCGAGCACGTCGGTGGTGCTGCCGGGCCCGGACGGGGCGACGCGCTGGTAGCCCATCCCCGGCGTGCCGCCCGCCTCGGCGATCTCGAAGTAGTAGATCTCCTCGAGCTCGGCCTCGCCCTCGCGTTCCTCGTCGTGCTTGTGCGGCGGGAACGACGACCAGTTGGCGGCGGGGGTGAGCACTTCGACGGCGATGAGCTTGTCGGCCTCGAACACGTGCGCCGCGCCGAAGTTGTTCACCTGGCGGCTGGACTGGCCCGCACCGCGCAGCTCGACGGGCACGTCCGAGGCCGGGCCGTACCGCACGGGCAGGCGGTTGTCGCAGCGCGCCCCGGTGAGCGCGAACCGCCCGCCACCGGAACTGCGCACGCGCACCTGCGCGTCGCGCGGGACGTAGACGAAGTCGCTGACGCCGGTGAACACGCTGCCGCGGCCGGCGATGTCGTGCACCTGCCCGTCGCACTCGACGGTGCAGCCGCCGGACAGCGACAGGATGATCCACTCGCTGTCGCCGGTGGCGTACTCGTGCTCCTGGCCCGGGGCGAGTTCGAGCACGCGCAGCGAGGAGTAGCCCCAGCCGGCCGAGTCCGGGTCGACGTGGGCGGAGTACGGGTGCCGCGCCGCGGATCCGGCGGGCAGGTAGTGCTGTTGGTCGGTCAACGTCGGCTCCTTCGGGTTCAGAGCAGGTTCACCGCGGTGTCCACCGCTTTGGTCACGTCGCCGTCGTGCGGGTACAACAACGTGCGTCCCACGACGAGCCCGCGGACCGTGGGGATCCGCAGGGCGCGGCGCCACCGCTCGTACGTCGCCTCCGGGTCGGTGCTCACGTCGCCGCCGAGCAGCACCGTCGGCAGCGTGGTGGCGGCCAGTGCGGTCTCGACGGTGTCGACGTCGTCGGTGACGGGGACTTTCAGCCAGGTGTGCGCCGAGGTGCCGCCGAGGCCGGAGGCGATGGCGATCGCGCGGGCCACGCCCTCGGCGGTCACGTCGTTGCGCACCTTGCCGTCGACGCGGCTGCTCATGAACGGCTCGACCATGGTCATCAGGCCGCGGCGGGACATCTCGTTGATGGCGTCGGCGGTACCGGTGAGGGTGTTCAGCGTGCCGGCGTCGTCCGGGGCGATGCGCAGCAACAGCTTGCCGGCGTCGAACCGCAGCCGTTCGATGTCCTCGGGGCGGTGCCCGGTGAACCGGTCGTCCAGTTCGAAGGAGGCCCCGGCGATCCCGCCGCGGTTCATCGAACCGATGGCGAGCTTGTTCTCCAGCGCCCCCATGAGCAGCAGGTCCTCGAGGACGTCGGCGGTGCCGAGCACGCCGTCGACACCGGGCCGCTCCAGCGCGGTGCACAGCCGCTGCAGCAGGTCGGCGCGATCGGCCATGGCCAGGGCGTCGTCACCCGCGGCCAGCGCACCGCGCGCGGGGTGGTCGGCGGCCACGATCATCAGCTGCCCGCGCTCACCGAGCAGGTCGCGGCGAGCGCGCCGGGAGGCCGCCTCGGCCACGGCCTCGGGGCGCTGCGCCCGCACGGCGGTGAGTTCGGGGATGCTCAGTGCAGTCACTGTGGAAGCCTTTCGGTCAGACCGACGATCCGGCCGGGCTGTTCGGCAGCGCACGTGCCAGAAGATCGTCCACTTCGGACTCGGAGGGCATGGCGGAGGAGCAGGCCAGGCGGGAGGCGACCAAGGCGCCGGCGGCGTTGGCGAAGCGCATGGTCCGCTCGAGGTCCCAGCCGGACAGCAGCCCGTGGCACAGGGCACCGCCGAAGGCGTCGCCCGCGCCGAGTCCGTTGACGACGTCCACCGGCACCGGTGGCGCGACGGCGCGGTCGGTGCTGGTGCGCGCGAGCACGCCGTCCGGGCCCTGCTTGATGACGGCGAGTTCCACGCCGGCCTCGAGCAGCAGGTCCGCGGCTTCTTCGGGATCGCGCGAGCCGACGGCGCGCTCCACCTCGTCGAGGTTGCCGACAGCGGCGGTCACGTGCTGCAGCGCCTCGCGGTAGAAGCTGCGGGCCTCGTCGTGGTCGGTCCAGAACATGGGCCGCCAGTCGAGGTCGAAGACGGTGGTTCCGGACTTGGCGCGGTGCCGCAGGGCCTGCAGGGTGGCCGTGCGGCTCGGTTCGTCGGACAGGCCGGTGCCGGTCATCCAGAAGATCCGCGCCCGGGCGATCGCGTCGAGGTCGAGCTCCTCGGGGTGGATCTCCATGTCCGGCGCCTTCGGGTACCGGTAGAAGTGCAGCGGGAAGTCGTCCGGCGGGAACAGCTCGCAGAAGGTGACCGGCGTCGGGTACTGCTGCACCGCGGCGACGAAGCGGTCGTCGACGCCGAACTCGCGCAGCTGGCGATGGATGTACTCGCCGAACGGGTCGGCACCGGTGCGGCTGATGACCGCGGTGCGATGTCCCAGGCGCGACCCGGCCACCGCCACGTTGGTCGCCGTCCCGCCGAGGAACTTGCCGAACGACTCGACGTCCGCCAGGCCCACGCCCACTTGCTGGGGGTAGATGTCCACTCCGATCCGGCCGATCGTGAGCACGTCGAAGCCGTCAGCCATGTCGAGCCTCCGAGTTGGGTGGAACGGCGCCCGCGGCGGTGCGGACGCCCTGCATGCCGTACCCGGATGTTTACTGGACCACCCCGAATTTGTCAATACATTATGACTTGAGTGGGTGGTGGGGCGGCCGGTGAAACCGCTCGCCACCGGGGTTCGGGGTCACGCTCGGTGACCGTTGGTCGCTCCCGGAACCCGCTGATCGACGCCGCCGGAAGCACCATTGATCGGGCAGCCCCGGAGAGGTCAGGAGCAGGTGCGCCAGAGGGCTTCGAGCGCGGCCAGCACCCGGCAGCACAGCCTGGTCTTCCCGCTGTTCGAGCACTACGGCGTCAGCATCTGGGTGCCCGAGGTCGGCGGAGCCATCGATCCCGCCTCCGAAGCCCACGAGTTGATCACGGGTGCGTTCGGCGGCATGTCCAAGGGTGAACGCAACCGGATCAAGGTGCGCGTCCGCACCGCTATGAGCTCGCAGTCCCAGCTCGAAGGCCGCTACCTCGGCGGCCGCCCGCCCTACGGCTACCGTCTCATCGCCGCAGGAGCGCATCCCAACCCCGGCAAGGCCGCCGAAGGCAAACGTCTGCACCAACTCGCACCCGACCCCGACACCGCCCCCGTCGTCCAGCGGATCTTCGACGAGTGCTGCTCGGGCCACGGCATCTACGCCATCGCCGAAGGACTCACCCGCGACGGTGTCCCCAGCCCAGCGCTCACGACCCCGCCCGCAACACGCACCGCTCCGGCACCGCCTGGCCCAAAGGCGCCGTGCGCGCCATCCTGCTCAACCCGCGCTACACCGGCCACCAAGTCTGGAACAAACAACGCAAGAAAGAAGTCCTCGTCGACGTCGACGACGTCTCACTCGGCCACCACAGCCGCCAAACCTGGAACCCCGCCGACGAGTGGGTCTGGTCAGACCAGCCCGCCCACCCCGGCCTGATCGCCATCGACACGTTCCGCCAGGCCGCGACCATGTACCACGCACCGAAACGCACCACCGCGGTGCGCAAACCGAACCGCTCGGCCAACACCTAGCTCAAGGGACTGGTCTACTACACCTGCTGCCACCGGAGGATGCAGGGCCAGTACAACCACGGCCGCGCCTACTACCGATGCCGCTACCCCCAGGAATACGCACTGGCCAACACGCTCAACCACCCGCGCAACGTCTACGTCCGCGAAATCGACGTGCTGCCCGACCTCGACCAGTGGCTGGCCACGCTCTTCGACGAGTCCCACCGGCACGCCACCCTGCAACGCCTTACCGAAGCCGCCCACCGCGAGCACACCGACAGCACCCCCGCCTCCAACGCGCGTCAGACTCTGCAGCAGTGCGACCGCAACTCACCCAGTACCGCCACGCCCTCGACAACGGCGCCAGCCCCGAAACCATCGGCCAGTGGATCACCGACGCCGAAGCAGAAAAAGCCAAAGCGCACGCGATCCTGCGCTACCACCAACCCACGGCTCAACCCGAACCCGAGACGGTCAACACGCTGTTTCGAGCCTGCCGCGAAGCCACCCGCACTCTCCAGCAGGCACCCTCCGAGACCAAGGCGTCCGCCTACCACGCCTCGGACTCACGATCACCTACCACAAAGAAACCCACACCGCGAAAGTCCAGGGCAACCCGAACCCTCACAGTGTGGGGATTTCACCGTGTCGGAGGGGCGAGTCGAACCGAATCCCCACGCTCGTGCCGGCCACAGAACTCCAACTGGGATACCGGTGTCGTGAGCAGGTGCGGACACGCCAGCGTGACTCATCGACCCCCGTGCAGTCGGCGTTGTCCCCCTCCCACGGACGCAGGAGGAGCATTTTGCCGTTGCTGCAGTTCAAGCGTTACGCGCCGGAGCTGGAGCATCGTTCGGCCGAGACAAGGTATCCATCACTCATGAAGCACCCTCCGAGGTCTGCGACCCTTTCACAGGCGCACCCAGGCGGTGGATCCGAGCAAGACTTCACTGTGGCGGAGTGGGGCCTCGTGGGCGGGTCCGTGGCACGTCGGTCCCGCCCACGAGCTCGCTGCCGAAGGCAGCTGTTCGCGCTCGGAAGTGCCTCAGCAGCGCTTTAATGTGAACGTGTCGCCCTCGTGCAGGGAGAACATTCCGGCAGCATTGCCGAGGTTGACGGCGATCGCAAGTCGGTCCGCGGAGTCGATGTGGGCGAGCGGTTCGCCCTCGGCGACACTGCCGAATGTCTTCACGAAGGGGACCGTGGCGGTCCGATCGCCGGAGGACACTTCGAGCTTGGCCCCCTCTGCGATCCCTCCGGTGTGCAGGAAACCTGAGTCCAGCGAGGTCTGGAGGTTGCCGAAGCGGTCTTCGACGACGACTTCACCGTGGAAGACGTCGTCGTCTTGGCGACGGACTGGAGCGGGGATGCGCACAAGGTCGGCGACCGGAACCTGGGCACCGAATTCCTCGGGTGCTGCCCCGGCGGCTAGATGCGCGGCTGCTGGAGCAAAGATGTCGCGACCGTGGAAGGTGTTCGAAACCCCATCGAGCTGGAACCGCGGATCGTCGAGCACGTAGGCGGCGTCTACCCCGCCCAGTTCTTCGGCCGCTCGAAGGAGTAGACCGTTGTCCGGTCCCACCATCAATTGCTCACCAACTACGAGCACGACAGGCTTGCGCGGGGTACCCACCCCGGGGTCGACCACGATCAGATGGACGGCTTCGGGCAGGTACGGAATAGCCTGTCGGAAAATTTCAGCACCGTGTCGAACGTCGCCGCGCGGCACCAGGTGAGTAACATCCAGAATCCGCGATTCCGGCGCTATTCGGGCGATGACGCCGTGGCACACGCCGATGAACTTATTCTCTAATCCGTAGTCCGTCAGGAATGTAATCCATTTTTTCTGGGTCATGCTGCTGATCCTGCTTCTCCAATCGGGGCGTACCATGTGCACCCACGAGGTGACACAACAAATCACCGAAGACTTTTGAGGTTTCCCGACACCGACTTCACTGCTTTGCGTGCACCAAATAGCGCGAGGCCGAGATAGCCGACCGGACCCACCTGGAGCCGCTGCTCGTATTCACCATAGGAGCGACTATTTCGTGCCGCATCATTAAAGTCAATCACTGTGATATTTGATTCTATTGCTTTAAGCCGAAGAGCGGGAAGTTCCTCCCGAGAGGCACCGAGCACAGGCAGGGGGCTCGTTCCGATGCCGGGGTGGTAGTGCCCGTCGACGTCCTGAAGTTCTGGACCCGCCTGGATCATGCCGTGCGCCCCGAGCGCGACACCCAATACGGCCGTGGTGTTGGCGGCCAGCCAGCGAGGAATCTCCTCATCGATGACGAGCACGCACAGCTTCTCGACGACCGTTGAGGAGCTGGTGGAGTGGCCGCTGGTGGACTGGGTCGGATCCGGGGCGCTAGGGGGCATCTGGGGACTCTCCTGGGAGACAGCAACGACGAGCCGCAGACGTGCTGATCGCGGCGTTCGAAGGTGACGGGGCTCTTTGGTTGTGCGAGTAGTGTGGGGGGATCACCGTGCACCGCGCCACTCCCTTCGGAGAGGATTCGCCGAAGCTCCCTCAACGGCGAACAGAATCCGAAAATCCCATCCTTCGGAGGAGGAAACCCGGACGCTGTTCGCTTCACCTAACGACAGCCACCCCAAGGGGGATCTGCACCCTGAACTAGTCCATTCGAGCGTTAATTTCAAGACGCGACGCAAGCTGTTGACATCACGACTCCCAACACTGAAAAGTGGTGCCGCAACTCGGGGGCGGGACAGAGCTGTCCCGGCAATGCGTCGTGCCGTTGTTCGCGGGCGCACTGAGGCACCTCCAGAACAATTGTCAAGCTCTGTTCGTTCTCAATGGCACGTTCCGTCCAGCGCGCGAAGACCGTGCGCTCAATACGCTCGTACCGATTGGATTATCGCTGGTGCTTACGGTGAAGCTCGTTCAGCAAGGCGTCTGGCACATGTCCAAGGAGTCCATGCCTCTTGCGGCCGGGTACTTGGCAGCGTCCGTGACCGACGATGCACGGCTCGGCAAGGAGTGTCAGGTCTCCATCGAGAACTTCCCGGGCAATGTCACGCCCATCGACATGGCGATCCGACTTCTGCACGAAGGCGTCCCGGATGTCGTTGGGTTCTCTGTGCTGGGGTGGAACGTCCACCAGTTCTCTGCAGTCGCCGAGGCGGTCAAGCAGGCAAACCCGCAGACCGTGATCGTTTTCGGAGGTAACCATGTCGCCAACCAGGCCGAACGCGTGTTCCGCCACTGCCAGGCCGTTGATGTGGTGGTCAACGGCGAGGGCGAGTTCACGTTCCGTAATATCCTCCATGCAGTACTGGCTGAGGAAGACTACTTCGGTATCGAAGACATTTCCTACCAGGACAACCACGGCCAACTGGTGACGACCCAAGCGCGAGACCGCATCACCGACCTCGATGAGATTCCCTCACCGATCCTGACCGGCGCGATCCCCTTGCTCGACGACGCCGGAAACTTCCGCTACGACGTCGCCTTGCTGGAGACCAACCGAGGCTGCCCGTATCACTGCGCGTTCTGCTTCTGGGGCGGGGCCGTGGGCCAGAAGGTTCGCGCGTTCTCCCGCGAGCGGTTACGCCAGGAGCTGGAGACTCTCGCCCAAGCCAAGGCAGAGACGATCGTGCTCTGCGGTGCGAACTTCGGGATGCTTCCCCAGGACATGGAGTTCGTCGAGGACCTCATCGCCGTCAAGGATCGTTACGGCTACCCGATGGCGCTGGAAACCTCATGGGCGAAGAACAAGAACGCGATGTTCTACAAGATCGTGCGTCTGATGCGTGATGCTGGTCTGCAAAGCTCCTTCACTCTGGCCTTGCAGACTCTCGATGCCGACACGTTGAGCAACATGAACCGGCGCAACATGAAGATCAACCACTGGCGGGAGTTGGCCGAGTGGCTGGCGTCAGAAGGGCTCGATGCCTACGCCGAACTCATCTGGGGAGCACCTGGGGAAACTCCCGAGTCCTTCTTGGAAGGCTATGACGAGCTGGCCAAGCACGTCTCCCGCATCGCGGCCTACCCGCTCTTGCTGTTGCCCAACACCGATTACACTGAGCGTCGCGAGCTCTATGGCTTTGTCACGGTGCGCGGCGAGCGCGACGACTTCGAGTATGTGCTGGCGAACAAGGACGTCACTCTGGAGGAAAACCTGCGCATGCAGCGCTTCCTGTTCTGGGCGCGGCTGCTGGCCGAAAACGTGGTTCTACGCAACGTTTTCCCCGTGCTTCGGGCCGTCGGTAGCTTGACGCAGTCGGAGGCGATCCTGTCCTTGGCCGACTATGTCGACGAACAAGCTGGAGCAGGAGCACGCTTGCTCACCCAGGCCGCCGAACGCTCGACGGCAGACCCGGACTCGCTGGCCCCTGCGTTGGAATATTGCTTCACGGAGCCGGAATTCGACGGACTCGTTCTCGACTGGTGGCACCAACAGGTGCGCCCGACGCTGCCCGAAGCATGGCGCGAGGCAGCTGGCGAAGTCCTGCGCTTCGACCTCGACACCCGTCCCCTGCCTTCCCCCGACAAGCGCGGACTGGGTGATGCCCAGCTGATTGAAACCGAGGCATTGCACTTCTGGGCAGTCGAACGGGAATACGCCTACGACATCCCCAAACTCGTCCACACGGCCAAGGCCACCGGCGAACTCGTGAGTGCGCCTGCCCGGAGGCCCACACGAATGCGACTGCTCTTCCGGGATGGCTTCGCTGAGCTCGCACGCTCGACCAACCACGAAGAAACCGCCCACTACGTCGCCCGGGTAGAGCCCATCCCGAAGCTGGCCTTCAACGAGAGCTGACACTGCTGTCAGCAACCTCACCGAACACAACACCAGGTGGAGGTCACGGGTTTCGTTCTCCACCGGGTCGTCCGCATGAACACAGCACCGCGAAGCTCCGAAGAATCACAGGCCACCGAACAAGGCCACGGCGCCCAGACCACCGAGAGCAGCTCCCGCTCCCACGTCGATGGCCGAACGTACCGAAGTTCGGGTCAGCGCCGCGCCCAACAAACCGATCGCCGTGACATACAGTGTCCACCAGCTCGCCGCGCACACCATCACGACAGCCCCCATGACCAACGTCTGAGCGAACACCGGTGTTCCCGGGACCAGGAACTGCGGCATGAACGTCAGATAATAGATCAGAGCTTTTGGGTTCAGTACGTTGTTGAGAAATCCCTGCACTGCCGGTGATCCGGTGCTGCGCGGTGGGGTCAAGTCGGCCTCCGGGTGCCGTCGCCGCCGCCATGCCGAAACCACCAGCATCCCACCCAACAACACCAGGTAACTGCCTCCCAGGACACGCAAGACCATGAGCATCACGGTGTTGGCGGCCACGACCGCGGCGAGACCACTGGCCGCCACCAGCGTCAAGAAGGCCAACCCAGTGCAGATGCCCACGACGGTGAAGTACCCCTGGCGCCGATCGCCGGTGACGGCGTTACGTGTGACCACCACGAAGTCAGGGCCAGGCACCACCAGCATCAACAAGGTCGTCGCAACGAAGACGGGTAGATGTGCGATCATAAGCGTCCCATGCAGTGCGGAAGCGGAAATCACCAAAACGGCGGAACACCAGTCTCGCCAAAGAAGCAGCAAGGGAATAGCATCTCCGTGTAGAGTTCGGATGATGCCTCAATCAGTCAAACTAGATCCGGTTGACCTGCAGATCCTGGCAGTCTTGCAGAACAACGCCCGACTCCCCAACAAGGACCTGGCCGCTACGGTCGGCATCGCCGCCTCAACCTGCCTGGACCGCGTCAACAGGCTCCGTGAAGTCGGGGTCATCCTCGACTACGGCGTCAAGGTCGACGCCGAGAAGCTCGGCAGGCCCCTGCAAGCGCTGCTCTCCATCCGCGTGCAGCCCCACCGGCGTCCGTTAGTCGATCCATTCGTCGAACACGTGCTGTCCCAACCGGAAACCCGCGAGCTCTACCACCTCACAGGTCCTGACGACTTCCTCGTGCACGTGGCCGCGGAAAGCGCCGACGCCCTGCAACGGCTCGTCCTCGACGAATTCACCGCCCGGGACGAAGTTGCCCTCGTACACACCAACCTCATCTTCCAGCGTTGGGAAGGCAGCCCACTACTCCCACCTACCGAGTAACGACAGGCACAGCCCACCAACCAGTCTCGGTCGTCGCTGGGCAGCTGCTGGGCTGCGGCAACGCGCTCGTCGAGCCCGGCGAAGGGATCGAAGCGGGGCAGCTTCGGGTGCGTCGGCAGGCTGAGCGCGTGCAACGATCGCAGGAGGGCGCCGAGCTCGGCCGTCGTGGCCGGGCGATGCTCGCAGCTCCTCGACCTCTACCGCGAGGAGGAATGGTGACCCGTCTCGCCATCACAGGACACCGGGGCCTTCCGAGTGCCACCGCCGAGGCCGTCGACCGCGAGTTGCGGCAGATCATCGCCGGCTGCAGCGAGCTCGTCGGGTCGAGCTGCCTGGCCGACGGTGCCGACTCGCAGTTCGCCCGAGCCGTCCTCGACCGCGGCGGCAGCCTGACCGCAATCGTGCCCTCCGCGGAGTACCGCGACGGGCTTCCGGCCGAGCACCACGCCACCTACGACGCACTGTTCGAACAAGCCGCCGACGTGGTCCGCCTCGACCACGTGGAGTCCACCGAGCAGTCCCACGTGGACGCGAGCGAAACCATGCTCGATATGACCGACGAGCTCACCGCCGTGGGGGACGGCCAACCGGCACGCGGGTTCGGCGGCACCGCCGACGTCGTCGCCGCGGCCCGCGATCGCGGACTGCCCGTCACCGTGGTCTGGCCCGACGGCGCCAGCAGGGACTGAGCGCTCGCGCTGCCAGTACCGCACGCGCTCGGGCCGATCGGAGCGAACACCACCGACCAGAACGGGCGCGGTTCCTCACGAGGCCGGCACGCCACCCGCGGACACCTCACCGGTGAGCGGAGCGAGCGCGTCGAGCAGTGCTTCGGCCGCAGCGGTGTCGTCCGGCCCCCCGGTTTCGAACTCGGCGAGTTCCACCCCGATCACCTCCCCGCCGGCAAGCGCGCACGCCATCGCGCGCAGGTCCGCCGGCCGCAGCCCACCCGGCACGCTGTAGTCGGTGGCCACGGAGCCCGGTTCCAGCACGTCGCAGTCCAGGTGCACGTAGACCGGACGGTCCTCGACGGCCGCGGCCACGCGCTCGGCGAACCCCGCTCCCGGTGGGACCGTCCGCACGCTCGCGTCCAGCAACGGTCGCTCCCCCGCGTCGACGTCGCGCACGCCCGCCAGCACGACGTCCTCCAGCCGCAGCCCCGCGCCGAGCCCGGAGCGCCACAGTCCGGCCGGTCCGGACAGCGCGAGCCCGCCGAGGTACCCGCTCGGCGTCGTCCCCGGCGTGTTCAGGTCGGCGTGCGCGTCCAACCACAGAACGCACGCGTCCGGCCGGTGCCGCACCACGGCGGGCAGCGTCGCCAAGGCAGCGGCGCAGCGGTTGAGCACCGTCACCGGAACGGCGCCGTCGGCGAGCACCTGCCCGAGGTGCGCGCCCAGTTCCCGCAGCTGGGGCAGCGCCGCGTCGAGTTCGACCCCCCAGTCGGCGTTCAGCGCCGGGCGCGGCGTGCCGAGCACCGCCGGTTGCAGGCCCAGCCGGCGGGACGCTCGCTCACCCAGCACGCGCGCCCCGGTCATGGCCCGATCGTTGTGGTCGCCCGCGCGTCCGGCGAACACCGCCAGCGCGCGTTCCCCGGGCACGTCAGCTGGGCTCGGCATGCCACGCTCCTGCCCCGTCTGCGCCCCGTCGTTCCGCCGGGTGCCCGTCGTCATCGCCTCGCGCGCCCCGCCCTCCGCTCGGGGCCGTTCCGTCGGGCGCACCGGCCGGCGCGCTGACGCGCTCCTCACACCACGGCCTCATCGGTCTCCCCCTCGTCGCCGGCCCCGCGCACGGGCAGCGCGTCGAACGCGGCCGGTGGCTCGCGCCAGTTGCGGCCGTCATCGCCGCGGCGGGCCGCCTCGATCGCCCGCCAGACGCGCTCCGGGGTGGCGGGCATGTCGACGTGCCGCACGCCCAGGTGCCGCAGGGCGTCGACCACCGCGTTCTGCACCGCCGGGGTCGCGCCGATCGTCGCCGACTCGCCGATGCCCTTCGCGCCCATCGGGTTGCTCGGCGTGGGCGTCTCGGTGTTGGCCGTCTCCAGCGGCGGCACGTCGGCGGCCGAGGGCACCGCGTAGTCGGCCAGCGTGGCCGTGGCGGGGTTGCCCTCCTCGTCGTAGCGCATGTGCTCCCACAACGCCTGCGCCATGCCCTGCACCGCACCGCCCTGCTGCTGGCCGCGCACGAGCAGCGGGTTGACCACGGTGCCGCAGTCGTCGACGGCGAGGTGGCGCACCGGGGTGACCATGCCGGTCTCGGCGTCGACGTCGACGACCGACACGTGCGCGCCGAACGGGAACGTCGCGCCGTCGGGGCTGAAATCGGTCTGCGCCCGCAACGGCACCTCCTGCTCGTCGGCCGCGGCGACGATCTCGCTCCAGGTCAACGTCGCGCCCGGCACGCCGGAAACCCCGAGACCGCCCGACTCGGCGACCTCGATGTCCTCCGAGGAGGCCTCCAGGCGCGCCGCGGCGACCTCCTTGGCCCGCTGCAGCACCTGCTCGCCGGCCTCCCGCACGGCGCTGCCGCCGAGCTGCAGCGAGCGGGACCCGCCCGTGCCGGATCCGCGCGGCACCCGCGCCGTGTCGGACTGCACGAACTCGACATCGGCCATGTCCAGTCCCAGCATCTCGGCGACGATCATCGTGAACGCGGTGGCGTGCCCCTGGCCGTGCGCGGAGGTGCCGACGGCGATGCGGGCGCCGTCGGCGTCCACCGCGACCTCGGCGTACTCTCCGGAACCGCCGCCGGTGATCTCCACGTAGGTGCTCACGCCGATGCCGAGCAGCGTCGTCTCCCCCGCCGCGATGCGCCGCTGCTGCTCGGCGCGGAGAGCCTCGTGGTCGATCGCGCGCAGCGCTTCGTCGAGCGGGCGCTCGTAGTCCCCGCTGTCGTAGCGCGCGCCCACCAGCGTGGTGTGCGGGAAGTGCTCGGGCCGCAGGAAGTTCCGCCGCCGCAGCTGGAGCGGATCCATGCCGAGATCGGCCGCGGCGACGTCCATCGCGCGTTCCAGCATCGCGGCCGCCTCGGGGCGGCCCGCACCGCGGAACGCCCCCATCGGGGTGGTGTTGGTGAGCACGCCCATGGCGTCGTAGCTGATCTCGGGGACGTCGTAGACGCCCTGGGCCATCAGCCGCGTCGGCCCCAGGGGGAACGAACCGCCGAACCCGGCGTAGGCGCCGGAGTCCCCGAGCACGCGGCAGCGCATGCCCACGAGGCGCCCGTCGCGGCGCAGCCCGAGCTCGACGTACTGCACCTGGCCGCGGCCGTGCGGCATCGCCTGCATGTTCTCCGAGCGCGTCTCCACCCAGCGCACCGGGCGGTCGAACCGGCGCGCCAGGGCGATGACCACGGCGTGCTCGGGGGCCAGGCCGGCTTTCCCGCCGAAGGCCCCGCCGACGTGCGGGGTGACGACGCGCACCCGTTCGGCCGGCCAGTCGAACGCGGTGGCCGCGGCGTCGCGCAGGCCGTGCGGCATCTGCGTGGACACGTGGATGGTGACCTCGACGCCGTCCTCGGCTCCACCGGGTTCGACGAGGATCGCGTTGCCCTCCATCGGCACGACGGCCACGCGCTGGTTCTCGATGCGCACGCGGCTGACGACCTCGGCCTCGCGCAGCACGTCCGCACCCGCGGCGTCGCGGAAACCGCCGGCGACGTTGCCGCCCAGCTCCGGGAACTGGGCCGGCGCACCGTCGGCGACGGCCTGCTCCGGGTCCACCGCGACCGGCAGCGGGGTGAAGTCGACGTCCACCAGCTCGACGGCGTCGGCGACGGCCTCGGGGCTCTCGCCGACGACGACCGCCACGGGTTCGCCGACGAACCGCACGCGGCCGGTCGCCAGCGGCGGCCGCCGGCAGGCGGGGTTGAACTCCACGAACGGGGGCGGGGTCGGCACGTCGAGCTCGCTCGCCGACAGCGCCGCGACGATGCCGGGCGCGGATGCGGCGGCGGAGGTGTCGACGGCGTCGACGGACGCGTGCGCGACCGGCGAGCGCGCGAACCCCACGTGCAGCATGCCGGGCGCGGAGCGGTTCCCCACGTATCCGGCGCGCCCGCGGAGGAGCTCCGGGTCCTCGACTCGTCGGACCTCGTTGCCGAGCAGCGATCCCACCATGATCGCCACCCTAGTGCCCGTGCCCGCCCGACGGCACCACCGAGGTGCGCCACCGGCGCGTCGGGGACGTTCCCACCCCCGCGCGACGCTTCCCCGAGCCGCCGAGCGGTCCGCACCCCGAGGAATTCCACAGTGGACGTAACAATTCGGCGAACCCGCGCGTGCGAAATTTCGAACCGCGCGGTTTTCGGGCCCCGAGCAGTGCTCCGAACGGCGGAATTCGTCCGGAGGGCTTTGCACCACGTGCAAAACCTGAGCGGCGGCATCCGCGCGGAACCCCCGGTTCCGCAACGGGGTGAATCAGCGTTGTTGACCCGGCCCCCCGGCCGCTGTAACTTGCGTCGGCAACGCAGCCGGATCCCCTCCACAACGGCGAAAACCACTGCCATGCCGACGCCAGCACGAAGGAGTGCTCCATGGCAACGCAACCGGCAACCACACGCGATCCCTACATTCCCACTCCCGAGGACGCGGTCGAGCCCCCGAGCGGATGGCGCCCGAGCCTGCGCTACCTCGGCCCCGGACTGATCGTCAGCGCTTCGATCGTCGGTTCCGGCGAACTCATCGCCACCACCGCGCTCGGCGCCGAGGCCGGCTTCGTCCTGCTCTGGTTGGTCGTTCTGTCCACCGGCGTGAAAGTCGCGGTGCAGGCCGAACTCGCGCGCTGGACGATCAGCACGGGCAAACCGGCGCTGAGCGGGTTCAACGACGTGCCACCGCGTTTCGGACGCATCGGATGGATCAACGTCCTCTGGATCGTCCTCGCGCTGTCCAAACTGATCCAGGTCGGCGGAGTCGTCGGCGGGATGGCGCTGTCGTTGAGCGTGCTCATGCCGGTCGGCGGCGATCCGCTGAGCACCGCGTCGCTGACGTTCTGGACGGCCGTGGTCGTCTGCGGCAGCGCGGCGCTGCTGGTCACCAGCGGCTACCGGATGATCGAGCGCGGAGCGTTCGCGCTGGTCGTGCTGTTCTCCATCGGCACGATCGCGATCGCCCTGGGGCTGCCGCTGACCCCGTTCGCCTACTCCGGTGCGGACGTGCTCGGCGGGCTGAGCCTCATGCTCCCGGTCGGAGCGCTCGGCGCCGCGATCGCGATGTTCGGCCTCACCGGTGTCGGCGCGGACGAGATCACCTTCTACACCTACTGGTGCCTGGAGAAGGGCTACGCGCGCTGGGCCGGTCCACCGGACGGCAGCGCAGCGTGGCGCCGCCGGGCGCGCGGCTGGATCCGGGTCATGTACAAGGACGTGTTCCTGTCCTGGATCATCTACACGGTGGCCACGATCGGCTTCTACATCATGGGCGCGGCCGTGCTGCACCCGCGCGGACTCGTCCTCGAGGGCAACGAGATGATCACCACGCTCTCGCGGATGTACACCGACGTGATCGGCGAGGGCATGAGCGTGGCGTTCCTCATCGGCGCGGCCGCGGTGCTCGGCTCCACCCTGTGGGCTTCGATCCCGAGCTGGGCGCGCATGTTCACGAACCTGTTCGCCACCGTGGGACTGCTCGACTGGGGCAACGCGCACGTGCGCGACCGCACGGTGCGCGCCATGACGGTCGTGCTGCCGGTGCTGTGGGGCGCGGCCTACCTGTTCGTCAGCGAGCCGGTGATCATGGTGCAGATCGGCGGGGTGATGACCGGCATCTTCCTGCCGGCCGTGGTCATCGCCACCTGGTACCTGCGGCGCACCCAGGTCGACCCCGCGCTGCACGGCGGGGCGTGGTTCAACGGGCTGCTGCTGATCAGCTCCGTGGCGATCAGCCTGCTCGGCGTGTACACGGTGCTCAACGTCTTCGGCATCACGATCGGCGGCGCCGAGGTCACCTGAACGCTGCCCGCACCACCGGCCCCGGTCGCCGCGCGGCCGGGGCTGGCCGCCGCTCACCCGGCGTGCTAGGGAATGCGGGGCACCGACGCCGAGGAACGAGGGGGCCGCATGACCGAGCCGCAGCGGACGCTGGTCCTGCTCCGGCACGCGAAATCCGCCAGGCCGGAGGGCGTGCAGGACCGCGAACGCCCGTTGAACGACCGGGGGCGCCGCGACGCGCCGGAGGCGGGCAGGTGGCTGCGGCAGCACGTGCCGCACGTGGAGTTCGTCCTGTGCTCGCCGGCCCGGCGCGCGGAGGAGACCTGGGAGCTCGCCGGTCGCCGCATGCCGGCCGCGCCCTCGGTGCGCCGCGCGGAGCGCCTCTACGAGGCGGGCGCGCAGGACCTGCTCGCCGCGGTGCACGAGCTCCCGGTGGCGCCGCTGACGGCGGTGCTCATCGGACACGACCCGACGATCAGCGAGTTCGTCGGCCTGCTGACCGGCCAGCCGGTGTCGTTGAAAACCAGCGGCATCGCCGTGGTCACGAGCGCGCAGCCGTGGAGCGCGGCGGGGGACGGCTGGGGGCGGCTCACCGAGACCGCCACACCGCGGGGATGATTCGGCGGCGGGCACATCGCTGAACGTCGTGCACCTGCACGTGCAGGCACCGGGCGGAGTTCCGTCCCGCCCGGCCGGCGGTGGGATCCGCTCAGCGGAACCACACTTCGGGCAGCCCGGCGGCTTGCTGCGCCCGCCACGCGGACATGGTGCTGCGGTCGATGCCGAGGTGCCGGCAGTGCTGCAGCACGCGCAGCGCTGCGTGCGTACCGGACCACCCCGGACGGCGGCGCTGGCGGCGGCAGTCGGTGCACAGCGTGACGCACAGGACGCCGAGCGGCGTGTCCACCGCCATCGCCGCCAGATCAGCGCAGGACTGGCAGCGCTCACAGATGCGGTGGGTCGGACACCCGCTCGTGTCCAGCAAGTCCACGGCATCGGACTCTCGAGGGAGAACCACGGGTATTACCCCACATGTCGGGTCATCGCGGCCGAGCCTTCATCACACAACGAACACGGTTCTGCTGATGACTCGCCATCATAGCGCGCCTCGTTAACACTGTGGTGACACCGCGTACTTCTCTGCGTGCACATCGCCACTTCCCCCGCGCGGCGATGCCGCTCGGAGGCACCGCCGCGCATCGGTGCTCCCCGGCGAACCGCGGTCCGTGGCCTTCCGGGCTGCGCAGCACCGATCACTCCGATGTGGACATCTCCGAGAGCACGCGGAGGGTGCGGTTGGCGCTGACCGACAAGCGCTGCTCCCGGGCGGTGACGTCGATGTAGTTCTGGCTGGCGTTCATCGACGCGTGCCCCAGCAGCTTCGCGATCTCCGCGGCGTTCGCCCCGTCCTCGGCCAGCCGCGTGGCGAAGGTGTGCCGCAGCGCGTGCACCATCGCCCCGGGCTGCACCCGGTCCGCCACGCCGGCGGCGCGGAGGTTCTGCTGGACGAGGTACTGCAACGCGCCCCGGCGCAGCGGAGCACCGCGGGGCGTGACGAACAGCGGTTCCTCACCGCGCGGCTCACCGCCGAACCGCGCGCACCGCGACCGCAGGTAGTCGGCGAGCACGCCGTCGAGCGCGTCGTCGATGGGGACCGAGCGGTTCTTGCCGGCCTTGCCCCGCACCTGCAGGCGGCGGTCGCCGGCCCGCCCGGACAGCGAGTCGACCGTCAACGCCAGCAGCTCGGCGGAGCGCACACCCGTGCACAGCAGCGTCGCGAGCACTGCGAGATCGCGCTCCGGCCACGGGTCGCGCGCCCGCCGTCCGCGCTCGCCGACCTCGCGCAGCAGGCGTTCGGGGGTGTCCTCGCCCTGCAGCGGTTTCGGCGCCGGCGCGGCGCTGCGCGGTTTGGGCACCACCCGCATCGGGTTGCCGTCCACCACGCCCTCGACGACGAGGAACCCGAACAGCCCGTTCCACGTCGACCACGCCCGCGTCACGCTCGCCGCGGAACGGCTGCCGGCGAACCGGGCGAACGCCGAGCGCAGCCGCGCGGGGGTGACGTCGGCCAGCTGCGGGGTCGCGCCGAGCAGCTCGGTCAGCTCCGCGGTGACCGCCTGCAGGTCGCGGCGGTAGGCGCGCACCGAATTCGTGGCCAGCTTCCGCGCCTGCAGGTGCTCCAGGTAGACCTCGGTCCAGTGCGGGACCGTCTCGGCCACGTCCCCTCCTTCCGCCGGTTCAGGTGGGCATGCGCAGCAGGCGGTCGAGCACCCGCGTGCCGAACTGCAGCGCGTCCACGGGAACTCGTTCGTCCACGCCGTGGAACATCGCGCTGAAGTCGAGGTCGGCGGGCAGCCGCAGCGGCACGAAGCCGAAGCAGCTCATGCCCAACCGGCTGAACGACTTGGCGTCGGTGCCGCCGGACATCATGTAGGGCAGCGTCCGCGCGGCCGGGTCCTCTGTGAGCAGCGCCTCGCCCATCGCGTCGACGAGCCGGCCCTCGAACCGCGTCTCCACCGGCGGCAGCCCGACCCACTCCCGTTCGATGCCGGGACCGAGCAGCTCGGCGAGCTCCTCGTCGAAGGCCTCCTCCCGTCCGGGCAGGATGCGGCAGTCCACAGCGGCCTCGGCCGTCGAGGGGATCACGTTGTGCTTGTAGCCGCCGGTGAGCATCGTCGGGTTCGCCGTGTCGCGCAGCGTGGCACCGACGACGCGGGAGAGGTTGCCGAGCTTGGCGACGGCGCCGTCGACGTCGTCGGCGGGGAACTCCCAACCGGTCAGTTCCGCCACGCCGTCGAGGAACTCGCGCACCGAGTCGTTGAGCACGAGCGGGAACCGGTGCTGCCCGAGCTCGGCCACGGCCTCGGACAGCGCGGTCACCGCGTTGTCCTCGTGCACCATCGAGCCGTGCCCGGCGCGTCCGCGGGCGCGCAGCCGCAGCCAGCGGATGCCCTTCTCGGCCGTCTGCACCAGGTAGGCGTGCACGCCGTCGCGGAAGGTCACCGAGAACCCGCCCACCTCGCTGATCGCCTCGGTGCAGCCGCGGAACAGCTCCGGGCGGTGGTCGGCCAGCCACTGCGCGCCCTGCAGGCTGCCGGCTTCCTCGTCGGCGAGGAAGGCGAAGACGATGTCGCGCGGCGGGGTGATGCCGTCCCGCTTGAACCGGCGCGCCACGGCCAGGCTCATGCCGAGCATGTCCTTCATGTCGACCGCGCCGCGGCCCCACACGTAGCCGTCCTGGACGGCGCCGGAGAAGGGGTGCACCGTCCACTCGGCGGGGTCGGCGGGCACCACGTCGAGGTGACCGTGCACGAGCAGCCCGCCCCGCTCGGGGTCGGCACCGGGTAGCCGCGCGATGACGTTGGCCCGGCCCCGCTGGTCGCCGGACTCGACGAAGGTCACCTCGTAGCCGACCTCGGTGAGCCGCTCGGCGACGTACTCGGCCGCCGGGCGCTCCGGGTTGAGGGTGTCCGGGTCACCGGTGTTCGAGGTGTCGATCCGGATCAGCTCGCTGGTGAGTCCGGCGACTTCCTCCTCGGCCCGACGCAGTCCCGCGTCCTCCGCTCGGTTGTCCACGTTGCGCTCGCTCACCGGGCCGTTCTACCACTCCGATCACCCTGCCGCCATCGTCGCCCGGACCGGGCGGAGGTGGCGAAGCGCACCGGTGGTGGACGCGGGGCGGTCCCGCGGCCACCACCGGCCCCTCCCGGAGCGAGGTGAGCGCGCCCGCGGATCAGGCCCCCGTCCTCGCCGGGCGGGCCGGTTCCGCGCCGCTGCCGCGCAGGCCGAGCTGCTCGGTGGGCACCGCGTGCGTCTCGCGCCCGCTGGCCACGGCCACGATGTTCACCGCGCAGATGACGGCCGCGAAGGCCGAGGCCGCCAACCACGCGTTCTCGCCGCCGCCGATCGCTTCGGCGATGCTGGGCGAGAAGCCGGCGAGCAGGAACCCGATCTGCGTGCCGACGGCCATCCCGGACAGGCGCACCCGGGCGCTGAACATCTCGCCGTAGAAGGCCGGCCAGATCCCGTTGGCCGCGCTGTAGGCCACGCCGAACATGAGGATGCCGGTGAGGAACACCAGCGGCAGCTGCTGGGCGTGGATCGAACCGAGGTAGGCGAACATGAGCACCGCGCAGGAGGCCGAACCGCCGATGAAGACGGGTTTGCGCCCCACGCGGTCGGCCAGGCGCGCCCAGGCCGGGATGGCGACCAGTCCCACGACGTTGGCCAGGATCCCCACCCACAGCATGGGGGTCTCGGCGATGCCGACGTCGTTCACGGCGTAGCTGAGCGCGTACACGGTGAACAGCGTCTGGATCGCGGCGATGACCGAGGCGGCGACGACGCGCAGCACGTCGCGCCAGTGGTCCCGGAACAGCGCCGCCACCGGCAGGTTCCCGGCGTGCTGCCCGGCCCCCGGGGACTCCTCGCGGAGTTCCGGGCTCTCCTCGCGGAACACCGGGGTCTCGTCGAGGTTGCGGCGGATGAGCACGCCGACGAACACCACGACCGCGCTGAGCCAGAACGGCACCCGCCAGCCCCAGCTGGTCAGCTGGTCCTGCGGCAGCGCGGCGATCGGCAGGAACACGGCGGTGGCCAGGATCTGCCCGGCCTGGGTGCCGCTGAGGGTGAAGCTCGTGAAGTAGGCGCGGCGGTGCGCCGGCGCGTGCTCCAGCGACATCGAGTTGGCCCCCGCCTGCTCCCCGGCGGCGGAGAAGCCCTGCAGCAGCCGCAGTGCCACCAGCATGGCCGGAGCGGCCACGCCGATCTGGTCGTAAGTGGGCAGGCAGCCGATGGCCACCGTCGCCAGCCCCATGAGCAGCACCGTGCTCATCAGGACGCGCTTGCGGCCGAACCGGTCGCCGATGTGCCCGAGGACGAACGCGCCGAGCGGTCGGGCCAGGTAGCCGACGCCGAACGTGGCCAGCGCCAGCAGCGTTCCGGCCGCCGCGGAGGTCGCGGGGAAGAACAGCTCGTTGAAGACGAGCGCCGCCGCCGTGCCGTAGATGAAGAAGTCGTAGTACTCCAGCGCACTTCCGACCCAAGCGGCGAGGGCCGCTCTGCGCGGCGTTCCGCTCGCGGTGGTGCGGGGGTGATCGGTCACGATGTGCTCCAGAAGTCCGTGCGCCACGATGCGCAGGCTGCCGTAATGAACCACCTAGTTAGTTCCCCAAGACTCTGAGGCGCGGTGCCCGACATGTCAAGACGCGCACCGGGACGACCGCCGTTCCGCAGGGCCGCCGAAGGCCCACCGCATCGGGCTGGCAGGCTCCGCGCGCACCGGGTCGGGCCAGGCTCCGGGCCCGCTCCGGGGTCAGCCCCGGCGGAGGTAGCCCACGACGAGCTCACCGAGCATGGTGCGGTAGTGCTCGCGCCACTGCGGGTCGAGCAGGTCCCGGTCGAAGATGGCGCGGAAGGTGTAGCGGTTGGCCACGCGGAACACGCAGAAGGAGCTGATCATCATGTGCACGTCGAGCGCGTCGACGTCCGCGCGGAACACGCCCTGCTCGCGGCCGCGGCGCAGCACCCCGCCGAGCACGTCCACCGCCGGACTGCCCAGGCCCCGCAGGACCTCGGACTTGGCGAGGTGCACGCCGCGGTCGATGTTCTCGATGCTGACCAGCCGCAGGAACGCCGGGTGCGACTCGTGGTGGTCGAACGTCGACTCGGCCAGTCGCCGGACCGCCTCCTCCGGGGCGAGCCGCTCGACGTCGACGTCCTTCTCCACCCCGCGGATGACCGAGTAGGCCTGCTCCAGCGCGGCGATGTAGAGCTGCTCCTTGCCGCCGAAGTAGTAGTAGATCATCCGCTTCGTCGTGCGGGTGCGCGCCGTGATCTCGTCGACGCGCGCTCCGGCGTAACCCTTGTCCGCGAACTCCTCGATCGCGACGTCGAGGATCTCGCCGCGCGTCCGATCCGCGTCGCGCTGCCGCTCGGGGCGGCCGGACGCGGCGGGCTCGGCGGAGGGCGACGGTTCGGCCACGGCAGGGATCCTCGGGTCGGCTGGGCGATGACCTCCCCACTGTAGTGCAGAGGCCTGGTGCCGATCAGGGGCGACGCGCTAGTGTGTACTAACTAGTTCATTCATTGGAGAGGACGAACCACCAGCCGTGCGCACAACGGACAGCTTCCTCGTCGCGCTCATCGGCGCCGGGATCGGGCCGTCGCTGACACCCCCCATGCACGAACGCGAAGCCGACGAGCTCGGACTGCGCTACCTCTACCGCCGCCTGGACCTCGACGCCCTCGGGCGCACCGCCGGCGACACCGGCGAACTGCTGGCGGCCGCGCAGCTGGCCGGCTACGACGGGCTCAACATCACCCACCCGTGCAAGCAGGCCGTCGCGGCGCACCTCGACGACCTCGCCCCCGACGCCGCCGACCTCGGCGCGGTCAACACGGTGGTCCACGAACGCGGCCCCGGCGGTGCGGTGCGCGCGGTCGGGCACAACACGGACCGCTCCGGCTTCTCCCGCGCGCTCGGCCACGGCCTGCCCGGCGCGGAGCTGGCCCACGTGGTCCAGGTCGGGGCGGGCGGCGCGGGCTCCGCCGTGGCCTACGCGCTGCTCGAGCTCGGCGCGCAGCGCCTGAGCCTGCTCGACGCCGACCCGTCCCGCGCCAGCGCCCTCGCCACCGCACTGGCCGACCGCTTCGGCCCCGACCGGGTCACCGCCGCCGCTGCGGACGGGATCACGCTGGCCGCCGAGCTGAACAAGGCGGACGGCCTCGTGCACGCCACCCCCACCGGCATGGCCGCGCACCCCGGGTGCGCGGTGCCCGCAGAGCTGCTCGACCCGCGGACCTGGGTCGCCGACGTCGTCTACCGCCCGCTGGAGACGGAACTGGTCACCGCCGCGCGCGCCCGGGGCTGCCGCGTGCTGCACGGCGGGTGGATGGCGGTGTTCCAGGCTGTCGACGCCTTCCGCCTGTTCACCGGGGTCGAACCCGACGCCGAACGCATGGTGCGGCATTTCGCCGAACTCGAAGGAGTGGTCCTCGATGCCGACAGCTGAGAACCGACGCGCCATCGCCACCGTGTGCCTGTCCGGCACCGTGGAGGACAAGCTCGTCGCCGCCGCCGAGGCCGGGTTCGGCGGCGTGGAGCTGTTCGAGAACGACCTGCTCACCTCCGCGTCGAGCCCGGAGGAACTCCGGGTCCGCTGCGCGGATCTCGGGCTGTCCGTCGACCTGTACCAGCCGTTCCGCGACTTCGAGGCGGTACCGCCGGAGGTGTTCGAGCGCAACCTCCGCCGCGCCGAGCAGAAGTTCGACGTCATGGAACGCCTCGGCACCGACATGATGCTCGTGTGCTCCTCGGTCTCGCCGGACTCCGTCGACGACGACGCGCTCGCCGCCGAGCAGCTGCGCGAACTGGCGCGGCGCGCCCACCGGCGCGGCATCCGCATCGCCTACGAAGCCCTCGCCTGGGGCCGGCACGTCAGCACCTACGACCACGCGTGGCGGATCGTGCGCGCCGCCGACCACCCCGCGCTGGGCGTGTGCCTGGACAGCTTCCACATCCTCTCCCGCGGCAGCGATCTCGCGCTGATCCGCACGATCCCGCGCGAGAAGCTGTTCTTCCTGCAGCTGGCCGACGCGCCGCACCTGAACATGGACGTGCTGCAGTGGAGCCGGCACCACCGGCTGTTCCCCGGCCAGGGGTCGTTCGACCTCGACGCGTTCACCGAGGCCGCGCTGTCCACGGGGTACTCCGGGCCGCTGTCGCTGGAGGTGTTCAACGACGTCTTCCGCCAGGCGGACCCGGGCCCGGCCGCCGTCGACGCGATGCGCTCGCTGCGCTCGCTGGAGGAGTCGCTGCACCTGCCGGTCGCGGGCATGCCGCCGGCACCGGCGCTGCACGGCTACGCGTTCACCGAGATCACCACCGGCGAGTCCGAGCGCGAGCAGCTCACCGGCGCGCTATCCGCGCTCGGCTTCGCCCGCAGCGGGCAGCACCGCTCCAAGGACGTGCAGCTGTGGCGGCAGGGCGACGTCCGGGTGCTCCTGAACACCGGCGAAACCCCCGACTCCACGGCGATCGGGGCACTGGCGCTGGAGAGCACGGACCCCGCCGGTTCGGCGCAGCGCGCGCAGGCGCTGCTGGCCCCGCCGATCCCCCGCACGCACGGTTCCGACGAGGCCGATCTCTCGGCCGTGGCCGCACCCGACGGAACCGCCGTGTTCTTCTGCCGCACCGGTGAGGACGCATCCACCGGTTGGATCGGGGACTTCGCGGCCACCGAGCGCGAACCCCTCGAGCACGGCCCCGGAGGCGGCCTGCTCACCGGCGTGGACCACGTGGCGCTGACGCAGCCGTTCGACCACTTCGACGAAGCCACGCTGTTCTACCGCTCGCTCATGGGACTGCGGCCTGACCCGCTCATCGAGTACGCCGCGCCGTTCGGCATGGTGCGCAGCCGCGGCATGCGCGACCCGGCGGACGCAGTGCGGCTCACGCTGGACGGTGCGCTCATCCGCCGCGGCGAGTGGGCGCCCGGCGTCACCGAACCGCAGCACGTCGCCTTCAGCACCGACGACGTGCTCACCTGCGCCGCGGCGTTCCGGAGAGCGGGCGGTCCGCTGCTGCCGATCCCGGACAACTACTACGAGGACCTCGCCGCGCGCACCGATCTCCCCTCCGAACAGGTGGAAGCCCTGCGCGCCAACGCGGTGCTGCACGACGCCGACGAGCACGGCCGGTTCCTGCACTTCTACACCGACCTGCTCGGCGGGCGCGTGTTCTTCGAAGTGGTGCAGCGCCTCGACGGCTACCGCGGCTTCGGCGCGGCCAACGCCCCCGTGCGCATGGCCGCGCACCGCAGGCGGCGGTGGGCTGCGGCAGGGCCGCCGGCCCAGTGACGCGGCCGCCCAGTGACGCGGCCGGCGTTCCCGGGTCCTCCGCTGCGGACGCGGTGCTCACCCCACCAGCGCGAGCACCGCCAGGATGCTCACCATCGCCGCACCGGCGGTGGTGAGCACGCTCATCACCACGTACAGCCCCGCGTAGAGGTAGGCGTGGTCCTCGACGAGCCGCACCGCCTCGTACGCGAAGGTGCTGTAGGTGGTCAGCGCGCCGGCTGCGCCCACCCCCAGCAGCGGGCCCACTGCCGGGGGAACGACGGACGCGGCCGCGGCGATCCCGCCGAGGAGCACGGAGCCGAGCACGTTCACCGCCAGCGTCCCCCACGGGAAGACGCCGTCGTGCCGCTGCTGGACCGCGCGGTCGAGCGCGTACCGCGCCGGCGCGCCCAGCATGCCGCCGAGGACGACCCACAGCGCCGTCATCGCCCGCCCTCCCGCGTGTACCGGATGACCTCGACCTCGTCGAGCAGCACCGCGCCTTCCTCCACCAGGTCGTCCAGTTCGGGCAGGAACGCGCGGATCCGCTCGGCGCGATCGACGATCACCACCGACACGGGGAGGTCCTCCGCCAGGTCCAGCAACCGCGAGGTGTGCACGCGCGCGGAAGCGCCGTAACCCTCGCAGCCCTGCAGCGCGGTGGCGCCCGCGAGGCCGGCTCGACGCGCGCGGGTGATGATCTCGTGGTACACGGGCCGGTGGTGCCACATGTCGTCCGCACCGACGAACACCTGCATGCGGAGCGCCCGCATCGTTCGCTTCATCGCGGCTCACCCCTCCCGGCGCGGCGGGCGTACCCGCGCCGCACCGCGAGCACCGTCCGCCCCAGCCATATTCCCGCGGTGACCGCGAGCAGCGCGCTCAGCGCGGTGCCGAGCAGGTACCCGAAGGCGGTGCCCACCGCGCCTTCCCGGAGCAGCCCGTCGAACTCCACCACGTAGGCGGAGAACGTGGTGAAGCCACCGAGGAAGCCGATCCCCCAGAACGGGCGGAGCACCCGGTTGGTCGGCCACAGCCGGGTGAGCAGCACCATCAGGACTCCCATGCACAGGCAGCCGGAGGCGTTCACCGCGAACGTCGCCCACGGGAACGCGCCGCCAGCGGGGATCCACTCGCCGAGCGCGTAGCGAGCGAGCGCGCCGAGCCCGCCGCCGAGCGAGACGAACACCGCGGCCGGCAGGCCCTTCCCCCGCCTGCCCAGCAGAGCGCGCGCCCCCACCGGCCCGGACGTTCCGGTCGTCGACACATCCGCCTCCACGCAGACACTCCTCGCTCCGTGCCACAGGGACCGTCGGCGACGACGGAGTCGCGGTTCTCCCGGCGGATCGGTGGGCCCCACCACCGGGCAACAGGGTAGCGCGCCCGGCCCGGCACGCCCCTGCGCCCGGACGGCGCTGCGGCCGCCACCGGACACGCGCCCCGGGCGGTGTGGACGCGCGGGCGGGCACGCTGGAGAATCCCACGATCACAGCAGTGACACGCGACACGTTCGCGCGGTCTCCGCCGCCGGCAGCCACGCCGGGACGGTGACCACCGGTTCTCTGGGAGGCGCAGCCGATGGCGACGACCGATGCCACGCGTTTCGAGCAGGCACGAGACTTCCTGCTGCACCACGCGCACGACCACGACGCCGCGTGCGCCGGGTTCAGCTGGCCGGAGCTCGAGGAGTTCAACTGGGCGCTGGACTGGTTCGACCGGCTCGCGCGCCGGGAGGGAACCGCCGAGCGGACGGCGCTGCGGATCGTCGAGGAGGACGGGTCCGAGCGGTCCTGGACGTTCGCGGAGATGTCCGCCCGTTCCAACCGGGTCGCCAACTGGCTGCGCGACCTGGGTGTGCGCCGCGGCGACCGCATCATCGTCATGCTCGGCAACCGGGGCGAGCTGTGGGAGTCGATGCTCGCGGCGATGAAGCTGGGCGCGGTCATCATCCCGGCGACGACGCTGCTCACGGCCGCGGACCTGCGGGACCGCGTCGACCGGGGCGAGGCGCGCCACGTCATCGCCGACGCGGGCGTGACCGACCGGTTCACCGAGGTCCCCGGGAGGTACACCCGCATCGCCGTCGGCGGGGACGCACCCGGCTGGCACTCGTTCGCCGGGGCCGGCACGAGCCCGGAGCGGTTCCGGGCGGACGGCACCACCCGGGCGGACGATCCGCTGCTGCTGTACTTCACCTCCGGGACGACCGCGCAGCCCAAGCTCGTGGAGCACACCCACGTGTCCTACCCGGTCGGGCACCTGTCCACGATGTACTGGATCGGTCTGGTGCCGGGCGACGTGCACCTGAACATCTCCTCACCGGGCTGGGCGAAGCACTCGTGGAGCAACGTCTTCGCACCGTGGAACGCCGAGGCGACCGTGTTCATCCACAACTACTCCCGCTTCGACGCCTCCAGGCTGCTCGAGCAGCTCCAGCAGCAGGGGGTCACGAGCTTCTGCGCCCCGCCGACCGTGTGGCGGATGCTCGTGCAGGCCGACCTGGCGCAGGTCACCACTCCCCCGCGCAACGTGCTCGGCGCCGGCGAACCGCTCAACCCGGAGATCATCGAGCAGGTGCGGCGCGCGTGGGGCACGAGGCTGCGCGACGGCTACGGGCAGACGGAGACCACGGTGCAGGTGGCCAACACGCCGGGGCTGCCGCTGAAACCCGGGTCGATGGGGCGCCCCGCGCCCGGCTACACCGTCGATCTCGTCGACCCCGCCACCGGTGAGCCGGCCGACGAGGGCGAGATCTGCCTCGACCTCGCCCACCGCCCGCTCGGGCTCATGGTCGGCTACCACGGCGACGAGGAGCGCACCGCCGACGTGATGCGCGACGGCTACTACCACACCGGCGACGTGGGCTCGCGCGACGCGGACGGCTACATCCGCTACGTGGGGCGCACCGACGACGTGTTCAAGTCCTCGGACTACCGCATCTCGCCGTTCGAGCTGGAGAGCGTGCTGCTGGAGCACGAGGCGGTGGCCGAGGCCGCCGTCGTCCCCTCACCGGACGACATCCGCCTGTCGGTGCCGAAGGCGTACGTGGTCCTCGCCGCGGGTTGGCCGGCCACCGCGGGCACGGCCCGGCAGGTCCTCCGCTACGCGCGGGAGAACCTCGCCCCGTACAAGCGCGTCCGGCGCCTCGAGTTCGCCGAGCTGCCCAAGACGATCTCCGGCAAGATCCGCCGCGTGGAGCTGCGCTCCCGCGAGCACGAGGAGTTCGACGCCGACAGCCGGCCCGGTACCGAGCACCGGCTCGACGAGTCGGCGCAGTAGCGAACGGGTGCCGGAGCCGGGGGTCCGGCCACGGCACTCCCGACTTCGGAACCCCGCCCCGGCACCGGAGCCCGGCCGCTGCGGACGCCTCCCGGCAGCACCTCCCCGGCCGGGCGGGCAGCGCGGCGGCCCGGACCGGCGCGGGTGGGCGGCCCGGGCGGGATCGGGCAGCGGTGTCGCGCCGGTTCACGTGCGCAGGAAGGCCAGCGTGCTCAGCACTGCGGCCTGCACCATGCTCGGCAGCGTCGGCTCGGGGGCGGGCGCGAAGAACGGTGAGTGGTTGCTCGGGACGTCCTCCTCGAGCGAACCGCGCTCCTCCGCGGCGTGGTAGGCGTCCGGAGCGGTGCCACCGATGAACCAGAAGCAGGACGGCACGCCGATCGCCCCACCGAGCACGCCGAAGTCCTCGCTGCCCATGAGCCGACCGCCCTCGCGCACCTGACCGTCGGCGAAGTGCCCGGCGAGCGCCTCCGCGGCGCGCTCGGTGACCCCGGCGTCGTTGACGAGCTTCGGGAACCGGCTCAGTTCGGTGATCTCCGGCTCGGGCGCGCCGGAGGCCGCCGCCTCCGCGCTGACGATCCGCCGCAGCGCCCCGAGCGCGCGCTGCCGCACCTGGTCGTCGAAGGTGCGCACGTTGAGCGTGAACATCGCCGAGTCCGGGATGATGTTCTCCTTGAGCCCGCCGGCGACCTGGCCGACGGTCACCACGGCCGACTCCACCGGGTCGACCTCGCGGGAGGTGACGGTCTGGATCCGGGTGATCGCGTGCGCCACCTGCACGATCGGGTCGATCCCCCGGTGCGGCTGGGAACCGTGCGCACCGCGGCCGTACATGGTGACCTTCCACGAGTCGGCCATGGACGCGGCCACGCCCGCGCGGTAGCTGATGCGGCCGGCCGGTTCCGGGCTGACGTGCTGGCCGAGGACCACCTCGGGGCGCGGTGCCCGGTCCCACAGGCCGTCGTCGACCATCGCCTGCGCCCCGGCGCCCACCTCCTCACCGGGTTGGAAGACGAACACGACCGTGCCGGCCCAGCTGTCCCGCGCCCCGCTGAGCAGCGCGGCCGCGGCGAGGGCGGTGGCGGTGTGCGTGTCGTGCCCGCAGGCGTGCATCACCGGGGTGCTCGTCCCGTCGTCGCGCGTTGCCGTGGCCGCGGACGCGTAGTCCAGGCCCGTCCGCTCGGCCACGGGCAGCGCGTCGGTGTCGGCGCGGAAGGCGACCGTCGGACCGGTGCCGTTGCGCAGCACGCCGACCACGCCGGTACCGCCGCAGCGGAACGTCTCCGCACCGAGAGCGGTGAGCCGCTGCTCGACGAGCGCGGCGGTGGCGTGCTCGTGCATCGACAGCTCGGGGTTGGCGTGCAGGTGGCGGTACAGCGCGTGCAGGTCCCCCTCGAGCTCGCCGTAACCGGCCAGCACCCGCTGCCCCGCGCTCGTTGCGATGTTCCCCGCGGTCATACCGAAACCTCCTGTTTCTCCTCGTCCACGCTGCTGCGACCGCGCTCGCGGGTGAGCACGGACAACCCGATGGCGGCGAGCACGCACAGCGCCATCGCGTAGGTCTCCGCTCCCGGCAGGAGCGGCACGATCACGAACACCCCCGCGATGCCGCAGCCCAGCGCGATCGCCACGACCCGGAACCGCTTCGCGGTGAGGATCGCCTGGACCAGCACCGGACCGAAGATCGCGGGCACCACGTAGTCGAACACGGCCTGCACCGAAGCCGGCAGCACCGCCACGATCCACGAACCGAGCAGGCCGACGAACACCAGCAGCGACAGCAGGTGCACCACGGCGGCGCCGACGATGGCCGTGACGGCGGCGAGCTCGGCCTTCGCCGTGCCCTGCCGGGCGCCGACCGCGTTCTGCGCGGCCACGGCGGACGGCAGGATCTTGTTGGCGATGTTGCCGATCATGAACGCCTGGTACATCGCCGCCGGTCCGAGCATCGGGTAGTAGGTGACCGGTTCGGCGATCCACAGCACCCCGAACACGGCGGCGACCGAGAGCCAGGCCTGCGACACCGGGCCGAAACCCGGCCAGTGCCCGGTGCCGAACATGAACCACAGCGGGCCGGCGAGGGTCAGCGCCAGCGCCACGGTCATCGTCGCGCTGCCCCAGCGGGCGGTGGTGCGGTTGAAGTCGGCGAGGGCGGGTGCGGACATGCGGTCTCCTTCCCGGACGATCACATCGCCGCGCCGGCGGCGAGCAGGGCCACGGCCATGGACAGCCCCAGCGACCACTCCTTGAGCCACTGCGCGCGCAGCACCCGGGCGAGCCCGTGCGCGGCGAGCATGGCCAGCCCGCCCGCGACGAAGGCCACCAGGTGCGCGCTCGACTTGCCCACCTCGTCCAGCCCCAGGTAGGTGAACCCGGCGATCATGCCCGCGCTCGGCACGATCGCCATGACGGCGGGGTCGAAGCGGCGGACGCGGTGGTCGGCGCGCCGCAGCAGCGGTGTCAGCACCAGCGTGCTCACCATCCACGCCGCACCGCCCGCGGTCATCGTGAACAGCACGAGGGCGAACGCCTGGTCGTCGTAGCCCGCACCGCCGAGCTCGACGCCGAGCGTGTCGGCGGCCGTGCGGGCCGAGAGCGTTTCGAAACTGGCGGATCCGATGAGGCCGATGCGCGTGAACACGGCGGGTGTGCCGAACGCGGACAGCAGGCTGATCGCGATGAACACCACGGCCAGCGACGGTCCGAGCGCGGAGACCGCGCCGGTGCGCAGCGCCGTGGTGCGCTCGGAACGGGTCATCCCGGCCGCGTCGGCGGCGCGGCGCGCCGCGCGCAGGTACACGGCCGACTGCACGATGATCACGCAGAACACGCCGACTGCGGCGATCCACAGCAGCGGCGCGTCGGCGAGTGCCGGAGTGCGCACCTCCACCTCCTTCCTTCCGGGGACCACGTCAGGCAGCGGGCCGGTCCTCCCGCGGGGTGCGGCGAGTATGGCCAGAGGTGGCAGGTGGTCCTTGCGATCGCACGAATCGTCAGTTCTGATGCATTTCCATGCACGATTCCGCGAACCTGGACGAGACGGACCTGGCTTTGGTGCACGGGCTGCAGTTGCAGCCGCGCATTTCCTGGGCCCAGCTGGCCGAGGTGCTCGACGTGCACCCGGCAACGCTGACGCGCCGCTGGGAGCGGCTCAGCCGCGAGGGGCTGGCCTGGTTCTCCTGCTATCCGCAGCCGACGCGGAACTGGACGGACCACGCGTGGTCCGCGGGCGCCTTCGTCGAGGTGGAGTGCGCGCCCGGTCTGCGCGGACAGGTCGGCGAACGCATCGCGCAGCTGCCCGCGGTGTGGAACATCGACGCCACCTCCGGCCCGCGCGACCTGATGCTGACGATGCGCGCGCCGAGCCTCGTCGACCTGGACCGCGAGGTCGGCGAGGTGATCGCGAGGATCTCCGGCGTGCGGGCCACGCGCACGCACTTCTTCCGCTCGCTCGTGCGGGACGGGTCGTGGTGGCGGCTCGACGCGCTGTCCGACGAGCAGCAGCGGACGCTGCGCACCGCGGAGCGGCGGGAGCCGAGCACGCGTCCCGAGGCGCAGGACTTGGCGGTGCTGCGGCTGCTGGGTGCGGATGCGCGGCTGCCGGCCGCGTCGGTCGCCCGCGCGCTGGGGTGCGCGCACAACACCGCCGGGCGCTGGATCAGGCGGGTGCTCGGTGCTGATTTCACCGCGGTGCGCTGCGAGGTGGCCCACAACGTGGCCGGTTGGGGTGTCGCGGCCACGCTGTGGCTCGACGCTCCGCAAACGGAGCTGATCTCCACCGCCGAGGCGATCGCGCGGCTTCCCGAGATCCGGTTGTGCGCCACCGTCGGCAGCGAGGCCAACCTGGCGGTGCAGATCTGGTTGCACCACATGGCGGACCTGGACCGGTTCGAGACCCTGCTGTGCACCCGGTTTCCCGGGACGCGCGTGCTGGACCGGTGGATCACGCCGCGGTTCGTCAAGCGGCTGGGGCACCTCATCGGCGAGGACGGCCGGCGGAGGGGGTTCGTCTCCCCCCTGGGCGACCACGACGGCGATCTCGACCCCCGGCGTTCCCAGCAGTGACGGCGCTGCCGTGCGGCGCCCACCGCAGGAGACGGCGCAGCCGGGGCGCGGTGGCCCCGGTTCACCGCAGGCCGAGGCACAGCATCCACGAGCGGTCCGCACCGCTGCAGCTGAGCAGCGCCGCAGCGGCCCCGCACGCCCCGTTCAGCAGCGCGCGGTCGGTGCCGGCCAGCGCGGCGAGCTGATCCGCCCGATCGGTGATGTACCGCCGCAGGCCCTCCCGCAGCACCCCCGCGGAGGTGGACCCGGCGTGGCGGTGGAAGCAGTCGGCGAGGCCGAGCACCCCGGCCGCGCCGTGGCACAGGGTCAGGGTCTCCTCGGCTCCCCCACCGAACAGGTGCCAGTCGGGGTCGTAACGCCGCGCGACCGAGTCGAAGGCGTCCGCGGCGAACCGCTGGATCCGCCCGTCCCCGAGCGCCGCACCGGCTTCCCACAGCGCCCAGGCGACGCCGGGGGTGCCGTAGCACCAGGCCTGCCGCCGCATCGGCCCCGGCGGAGGCTCCTCCCCGTCGAACAGCTGCCCGCCGTACCAGCAGGTGCTGCCGTGCTCGTCGGTGAACGCCCGCGCCATCAACCACTGCGCGGCTCGCCGGAGAGGGGGGTGCAGCTCCGCGTCGCCGAGGTGGCGCACCGCGGCGGCGAGGGCCAGCAGCACGCCGGGGACGCCGTGCCCGACCCCGGTGTTCACGCGTCCCTGCATCCAGTCGAGGAGTTCGTGCCCCGCGTAGGCGGACACGCGCAATCCGTCGAGGTCCGCGGTGTCGCACAGCTCGGCCAGGTGCGCCGCGAGCAGCGCGACGAGGTCGTCGACGGCCGCGTCGGCGTGCGGCTCCGCGCCCGACCGGTCGACGAGGGCGGCGAGCAGAGTCCCCGCCGGACCGATGATGAGGTCGTAGTCGCCGAACCCGCGCTCGCCCCTGCGCGCTCGTGCCAGCTGTGCGGGCATCGAGCGGTGGATCGCGGCCAGCAGTTTCGCTTCCAGCGCGCCCAACCGCTCGTCGAGGTGCCTGCCCGTGCGCACGCCGACGAGCAGCCCGGCCGCTCCCCCGGACAGGCCGAGGTGCGGTTGCGCGCGGCGCGGCGCCGTCGACCACGCCCGCAGGGCGGAGAGCGCCAGGCGGTGTTCGTCATCGCCGCCCCCGTCGGCCAGCAGGCGGGCGAGCGCGGCCGGGGCGGGGTCGAAGGGATCAGCGCCGTCGCCGGCGAGATGGGCGCGCAGCACGGCACCGGCGGTCGCGCGGATGTGCTCCTCGTCCGCGGACGGGCGTTCCGGTGCGGTCATCCTCCGCCTCCTGGCCGGGTCGGAAGGGGTCGCTGCGCTGCGGGTGGTTCGGCGGGCGGCACCGGTGCCGCCCGCCGAACCGTGGTTCCCGGGATGACCTCCGGGCTCAGGCGCAGATGACGAGCGTGCACGCGAGACCGGTGTGGCACAGCGCGCTGCCACCGGCGGCCTCCGGCACCTGCTCCTCGGTCACCTGGGCGTCCAGGTCATCGATGAGCGTGTCCAGTTCTTCGATCGGCAACGTCGATTCCATGGCGGTTCCTTTCCGTCCGACGTGCACGGTTGGCGCGGGAGTCATGCGCAGATGAGGATCGTGCACAGGGCCCCGGTGTGGCACAGCGCGCTGCCACCACCGGCCTCCGGCACCTGCTCCTCGGTCACCTGGGCATCCAGGTCATCGATGAGCGTGTCCAGTTCTTCGATCGGCAACGTCGATTCCATGGCAATTCCCTTCCGGACGGAGGACGTTCACGCGCAGACGAGGATCGTGCACAGGGCCCCGGTGTGGCACAGCGCGGTCCCACCACCGGCCTCCGGCACCTGCTCCTCGGTCACCTGGGCATCCAGGTCATCGATGAGCGTGTCCAGTTCTTCGATCGGCAACGTCGATTCCATGGCAATTCCCTTCCGGACGGAGGGCCTTCTCGCACCGGCGCGTTCGCGCGGTGCGCTTCCGCGGCACACCTCCTTTCTCGTCGGTTCGCACCCGGTGGTCGCGGTCGGGGCGTCCGCGCCGATCAGCGCGGGGCCAGCACCTCGGTGCGCAGGTGTGCACCGGCACGTCCCGCGAGCGCGCCGATGCTCTCCTCGCGGGGCAGGCGCAGCGCCACCTCGACCGCGTGGTCTGCGTGCTCGGCATCCGTGCCGTCGTGGGCGAGCAGGTGCCGCGGGTCCGGGATCATCTCCTCGAACAGGAGCGCCTCCCCGCGGGCGCGTGCGGCCACGCGTTCCACGGTGCGCAGCCCCGGCAGCGAGGCGAGATCCGCGGGGACGGCCTTGCCCTCGGACTCGGTGGAGACGAACGCCCACCGCGGCAGGCCGCGACCGCGCCACAGCCCCGCGGCGTCGCGGATCTTGACCCAATCGGACGCGGCGGTGTCCCACAGCCGCTCCGGGGGGATCCGCCAAGCCGCGGGGGCCAGCACCACCGGTCCCGCGGTCAGCCTCGGGACCGACGGCGCGTCCGGGAAGGCCGTGATGAGCCGGTCGAGGCGGGTCTGGTGCAGCGCCCTCCCGGGTCCGGCGGCCAGCAGCAGGTGCAGCAGCAGGTCGTACGGCGGCAGCGGCGGACGCGTCGCGTGGTAGACGGGCAGCAGCGGAGTACCCGCCGATTCCGCGCGTACTCCACCGCCGGACCGGAACACCCGCACCCGTTCCAGCGGGAGGTAGGCGCTGCCGGGCTCTTCCGCGCGGTGGTAGGGGTTCCGGTCGGCATCGCCGGCCCACAGGCCGGTGTACGCGGGGCGGCACACGGCGTTGGCCGCGCGTTCGTGCGACGGGGGGAGCAGCAGTTCCACGAACCGCGCTCCGCTGTCGCGCTCCACCTCCTGCAGGAACCGGCGGTACCGCGCGGCGTTGCGGTACTCGCCGTGCGCCTGTGCGAACGCGTCGCCGAACCGGGCATCCAGGTTGCCGGCCGGGGACTCGACGACGAGCACCCCGGCGTACCGCGCTCCCCGCGCGGGCCGCACGAGGCAGTCGGTGGGCCACACCGGGTCCTCCCCGCCGGGAACGCCGAGGGCGTCCAGCACCGCCTCGGGGACGTCGCACTCCTCATCGGACAGTCGTTCGCGCACGTGCTCGACCACCCGCCGGTACGCCTCGCTGGTGCCGGTGGGTTCGTGCCACCCGGTGTAGGCGCGCTGCCGCAGCGCCGACAGGTCCACGTCCGCGGCGAGCAGGTCGGTGAGGACCTCGGTGGCCGGTCGCGGCTGTTCGGTGAGGTACCCGCTGAGGTCGACGCGTCCGGTCGCGCCGTCCTCCTCGCGCAACCGCGCCAACCGGCGGGCCGCGCGCAGCGCTGCGTCCACTCCGGAGGGGCCGCGGGCGGTGCTCGGCGCGGTCGTCCCTTCGGACGTGCTGATGCGCCGGTGGACGTCGACGAACGCGTCCGCAGTCCCGCCGCGGTGCGCGGCGTGCTCGGCCGGCGCCGCTTCGGCGGGCGGGGTCCAACCGCCCCAGCTGCGCCTCGGTGCGCCGCACACCCGCACCACGCCCAGGTCCTGCACGTAGGCCAGGAACTCCCGGACCTTGCCGATCTGCTCCGCCGTGGCGTTCGTGCCGACGAGCGCGCGCTGCACGTCTCCGAGCGGGCGGACGCCGTCGCGCAGGATGCGGCACAGGGCGGCGAGCGCGGCGGTGCGCCGCATCCGGACCTCGCGCATCCGCGTGGCGTCCTGCTGGTCGAGCGCGAAACACCGGAATTCAGCCCCGCTCTCCGCGTACAGGTTCGCCAGCGCCAGCGGTGTCCCCTCCCCGGCCCGGCGCAGCTCGGTCGCGTCGAGACGCGTGCGCAGCGCGTGCAGGTTCTCCGCTGTTTCGGTGGTGAGCTCGCCGAGGACCAGCGGCGCGGCCCACCAGTCCCCCGCCGGGTGCCCCCGCCGCGCCCTCGGCACCGGCAGGGTCCCGACGTGGCCGAGCCAGCTGCGCGGCGTGGTCTTGGCCGCTCCGCGGGCGATGATGCGCCACAGGTAGTCCACGCGGTGCCGCAGGCGCTTGCTGGTCCACGCCTCCCCCGTGGCCAGTCGGTGCTCGATCTCGGCGACGAGGTCGGCCGCGTCGGCATCGAGGAACGCGGCCGCGGTCGGCGTGTTCCGCACGGATTCCCAGGCCAGTGGCCCGGTTCTCGCGCGCTCGTGCGCCACGGCCCGCTGGGCGCGGGCACCGGCCGCGCGGTGGTCCACCGCGCGGGAGGCGAGCGCGAGCAGGTCGGCCGCGATCCGCGCGGGCACGGCCGGGGCCCCGAGCAGATCGGTGAGCTCGTCCGGCTCGGGGACGTCACCGCGGTGCAGGCGGCGCCGGACCACGAGCGCGGCACGCCGGTGGGGCTTGTCCAGCTCCGGTTCGGGGATGACCTCGTCACTGATCCGCTCGGCGAGCTCGTGCGCCCGCTCGTGCAGTTCGGCGTGCTGCCGCTGGTGCACGTCGACGGTGTGGAACAGGTCGGGGTTGCCGCCGCGGGTCCACAGATGCGCGGGGAAACCGGCCGCGCGGACGACGATTTCCGCCCCGATCGGGACATCGGCGTCCTCGGCCTCCCGTTCGGGCGCGCGCCCCTCCGGGACGTGCGCGGAGGGGGAAGTCGCGGGACCGGCGCGCTCTTCCGAGGTCGGCTCGGCGGTACGGCGGGGCTCGTCGAGGACCTGGCGGGCACGTGGTTGCATGCTCACATCCCTCCGTCCCGGACCAGCGCATCGGTCAGCAGGCACTGCCGGCTCATCGGGATCCGGGCGCGGTTCCAGTGGAAGATCGTCCAGAAGGCGGCGGCGCGGCGCGGGCCCGTTTCAGCGTGGTCGCGCTCGAAGTACTCGCGGCGCCACCGCTGCGCGGTCCCGGCCAGGGCCGCGCAGTGCTGCGCGAGGTCCTCCCCGCCGGGCAGGCTCTCCAGCGCGCGTTCGCCGAGGTCCCACTGCGCGCGGATGCCCTCCCCGAGACGTGCGCGCCGCTCCTCGGGCAGTCCCGCGGTCAGCCACCGCCCGCCGTCGCGGCGGACGGCGTCCCACACCCCGCGGTGCTCCCAACCCGCGATGCCGAGACCGTCGACGAGGGACCGCACGAGTGCCAGCGACACGGCCCAGTTGGGCGCGGCGTCCGCGGAACGGGCGCTGCGGACGTGCTGGTCGAGCCAGGCGAGCGAGTCCACCGTGAACGAATCGTGCACCAGGGGCATCGACCACGGACCGCCGAAGAGGTAGGACTCCGGTTCGTAGACGCCCCGGCGGACGTCGGTGAACACGTCGGTGCGCTGCCGGAACGGTTCGGTCAACGCGCGCGGTGCTCGTCGCGCGCCCTCCGGCAGCTGGAAGCGCACCCGCAGCCCGGGGGGTTTGTGCATGAAGAAGAAGTTGCGCGCTTCGGATCGCTCGAGCGCGGTGCGCGCCGTCTCCGCGAGGAAGGAATAGGCCTGTGGCCACGTGTCCGCGCGGACTCCGAGGTTGAGCTGGATCCACCGGCCGGATCCGGAAAGCCCCTGGAGCGCGGAGATTCCGGCGGCGAGGAAGGCTTCGCGAGCGGCGGCGTAGCCGGTGCCGCCCTGCTCGGGGCTGCCGAGGGGGATGGTGCGCTGCGCCGCGTGCGCGGGCAGTTCGTGCAGGCAGTCGGCCAGTAATGTGGCCAGATCGATCTGCGACGTCGATTCGCCGGTGGGCGGATCCGCCTCAACAACCATCGAATTCCCTTTCGCAGCACGATCATCGCGGAGTTCGCCGCTGTGGGGTCCGCAGGTTCGTCCGATCAGGACCGGTGAGTCGTCGCCCTCGACCGCGGGGGCACCGCAGGTCGCTCGGAGGCCCGTTCTGCGGTCCCGGTGGTGCGACCGCAGCGCAGCGGCGAGGCGATTCCGGGGGCCTCCCGTGGGTTCTGGGCGCGACCGAGTTCTCAGCGCTCGCCTCGGTTTCGCTCCACTTCCGCGACAGTAGGCCACCGCGGGGGGCGGAACAACGTCAACGCACCACTTTCGTCACCACGAGTGAGCACCCGCTCCGCTGCGTGCAGACGATCGGTCGCGGCCGCGCGTTTCGGCCACGGGACGGCGACCACCCCGCCACGCCGCGGGAGGCGCCGACACCCCGCGTGCCGTCGACCAGCTCTCCGGCGACCGTGCACACAGGACGCGTTCGAAAAGGGGCGCGCGGAGCCCCTTCCGCTTGCCCCCGTCCGCGCGCGACCGCCTCCCGGTGGCGGATGTGCCGGTGCTCACTGTGCCGACCGCCACCGGGGGTGCGGTTGACGCGGGTCGTGGGCGGCCGCACGATCAACAGTGCCCGATCCCCCGCTCTCCCGGAGGTCACGTGCGTCAGCTCGCCCTACTCGCCACCGGCGGCACCATCGCCACGCGCGCCGGTGCGCAGGGACGCCAGGTCGCGGTCGGTGCTGCCGACCTGCTCTCAGCGGCGCGCGGGGTGCACCCGCTCGACCACGTGCACGTGCACGTGCACGACACCGCGGCGATCCTCAGCTCCGCCGCGACCGTGCCCGACGTGTTGTCGCTGGCCGGCGAAGCGCGCCGCGCGTGCGCGGAGGCCGACGGTGTGGTGATCACCCACGGCACGGACACGATGGAGGAATCCGCGTTCCTGCTGTCGCTGACGCACGCGGGTTCCGCGCCGGTGGTGTTCACCGGCGCGCAGCGCCCCTTCGACGACGCGGCGGCGGACGGCCCGCGCAACCTGTCCGCAGCCCTGCGCTGGGCCGCTGCGGAGGAAGCCGCCGACACCGGGGTCAGCGTGGCCTTCGCCGACCGCATCCTGCCCGCCGTCGGTGCGCGGAAGGTGCACAGCCTGGACCTGGCCGCGTTCGACGCGCCCGGCCGCGGTCCGGTGGGGCGCGTCGACGAGACCGGGGTCCGCAAGCACGCGCACCCGCAGTGGGAACCGCTGCTCGGGCCGGACGTCGCCGACCTGCCGCGCGTCGACGTGATCGGGCAGTACCTGGGCGCGGACGGCGGTGCCGTCGACCACGCGGTGGCCTCCGGCGCGCAGGGGCTCGTGCTCGCCGGTTTCGGTGCCGGCAACGCCACCCCCGCGACGGTCGACGCCTGCCGCCGGCACCTCACCGCGGGGCTGCCGGTGCTGGTCACCACGCGCACCGGGGCCGGACCGGTCGCCCCGCTGTACAGCGGGGGCGGCGTCGCCCTCGCGGAGGCGGGTGCGCTGCTCGCCGGGGACCTGCCGCCGTGGCAGGCCCGGTTGCTGCTGGCCGCTGCGCTGGCCTGCGAAGGCGAACCGCGGCGAGCCGTGGTGCGATGCGAGCGGTGGCTGCGCGCGGTCGGTGCGCTGCCGAGCACGTGACCCGGCGAACCGGAAGGGATGTGTCTGGCATGGCCAAGGAGATCCTCGTCGCCTACGGCGTGGACGTGGACGCGGTCGGCGGCTGGCTGGGCTCCTACGGAGGGGAGGACTCCCCGTGCGACATCTCCCGCGGCATGTTCGCGGGCGAAGTCGGTGTTCCCCGCCTGCTGCAGCTGTTCGAGCGCTGCGGGATCCCGTCCACGTGGTTCTGGCCGGGCCACTCCATCGAGACGTTCCCGGACGAGTTCCAGGCGTGCGTGGACGCGGGGCACGAGATCGGGGTGCACGGCTACAGCCACGAGAACCCGATCGCGATGTCCCGCGAGCAGGAGCGCGACGTGCTGGACCACTGCATCGGGTTGATCGAGCGGCGCGCGGGCGCGCGGCCCACCGGCTACGTCGCCCCCTGGTGGGAGTTCTCCCCGGCCACCAACGAACTGCTGCTCGAGCGCGGCATCAAGTACGACCACTCGCTGATGCACCACGACTGCGTGCCGTACCGGGTGCGCGTCGGCGACTCGTGGACCCCGATCGACTACTCCCGGCCCGCCTCGGAGTGGATGCGGCCGCTGCAGCGGGGCGCGGAGACCAAGCTGGTCGAGATCCCGGCCTCGTGGTACCTGGACGACCTGCCCCCGATGCTGTTCGTCAAGGCCAACCCGAACAGCCACGGTTTCGTCAACCCGCGCGACATCGAACAGCTGTGGCGCGACCAGTTCGACTGGATCCACCGCGAGTACGACTACGCCGTGTTCACCATGACCATCCACCCGGACGTGTCCGGTCGGCCGCAGGCGCTGCTCATGCACGAGCGCCTGATCCAGCACTTCAACGCGCACGAGGGCGTGCGGTGGATGACCTTCGACGCCATCGCCGAGGACTACCTGACCCGCGCACCGGCGTGACCCACCGGTCACCAGTTCACCAGCGAGTTCTCCACGACGGTGCGCAGGTCGGCCGCGCCGACGTCGCGCGGGCACATCGTCAGCAGCCGCTGCTGCTTCAGCGCGCCGTCGACCAGCGCGGGCACGTCCTCGCGCCCGTAACCGACCGCGGAGACGCCGTTGGCGATGCCGATGTCGCGCATGAGCGACACGAGCGCCGCGGGCAACCGCTCGGCCCGGTCGGCGATGTCCGCCACCGCCGGGTCGAGCAGCTCGGCGGCGTGCACGTGCCGCTCCGGCGCGGCCGGGAAGGTGAGGCGGAACGCCGCCGGTGCGGTCAGCGCCACCGACTCGCCGTGCGGCACCATCGGCTCCTCGGCGGAGTAGTCCGGCGGGTGGAAGTCGGTGACGCGCCCGGCGATCGGGTAGGCGCACGCGTGCGGGACGTGCACCCCGGCGTTGCCGAACCCCATGCCCGCGAACGAGGCCGCGAGCATCATGTCCGTGCGGGCCTGCTCGTCGTGCCCGCGCATCACCGCGGGGCGCAGGCTGCGGGCCACCAGCGGGAGCGCCTTCTCGACGAACGCGTCCGAGACCGGGTTGGCCCCGACGTAGGTGGGCCGTTCCGCCGCGCTGCGCCGCGGGTACGCGTGGTGCGGGCGCGCGGTGTACGACTCGAGCGCGTGGCAGAGCACGTCCATGCCCGCGCACGCGGTCACGTGCGGCGGCAGCGGCAACGACAGCTCGGGGTCGACGACCGCTTTGACCGGGCGCAGGCGCGCGTGGCTGATGCCCGACTTCACCTGCAGGTCCAGCAGGTCCAGGATGCACACCGCGGTGCTCTCGGCGCCGGTGCCGGCCGTGGTCGGCACGGCGACCACGGGTTTGACCGGCCCCGGCGGGGCTTTGCCCTCCCCGATCGGCTGGTTGACGTACTCGAGCGGATCGCCCGGGTGCGTGGTCAGCAGAGCGACCGCCTTCGCGGTGTCGATGACCGATCCGCCGCCGACGGCCACGACGCCGTCCCAGTCACCGCCGCGGACGTCGTCGACGGTCCGGCGGATGCTCGCGTCGGTGGGTTCGCTGCGGGCCCCTTCGTAGACCTCCGCGCGGATACCCGCGGCCCGCACCGCGTCGCGGGCGCGGTCGGCGGCGCCGGTGGCGGCCACCGCCCGGTCGGTGACGATCAGCACGCTGCCGAGGCCGAGCTGCTCGCACTCGAAACCGAGTTCCCCGACCGCGCCGGCACCGAACTTCAGCGGCGGTGCCGCCCAGGTGAACACGGTTTCGCTGGTGCGCTCGGACATGGATCACCCCTCGGCGGTCGGTTCTCGTTCCGGCAGCTCACTCGTAGGCGTGCGGTGCGTGCTGGTGCGCGGCCCAGTCCTGCGGGTCGTGCGCGATCCACACGGGCGCGTCGTGGGCCGTGGACAGCCTCCGCAGCCTGCGGATCGACTCCACGGCCTGCTGCGTGTTGAAGTCCGACGGCATCGGCAGATCCCCGTCCAGGGCGCTGCGCAGGTGCACCGTGTCCGCCGAGAGCAGGAACGCGCTGTGCTCGAGCTGCACCAGCACGCTGCAGTTGCCGGGCGTGTGGCCCGGTAGCAGCAGGACGACGACGCTGCCGTCGCCGAACACGTCGTGATCACCGGTGAGCGGGTTCCAGTGGAACTGCCGCGTGGCGTCCAGGTCGGCGGTGTGGAAGAACGGCGCCGCACCCGGGTTGGGCCAGAACGCGTACGGCAGGTCGTCGGCGCCGGCGTAGAGCTCGGCGTGCGGGAACAGCCGCAGCCCGCCGGTGTGGTCGAAGTGGGTGTGCGAGCAGACCACGTGGCGCACGTCGGTCAACCGGTAACCGAGGGACTCGATCTGCCGGTCGACGCGCTGCTCCGGGCCGAACTCGATGTTCACCGCGTCGACCAGCGAGCCGTACACCTCGTAGGGGTCGTCGGCGGCTTCCGGGGCCAAGCCGGTGTCCACGAGCACCAGCCCCCGGTCGTGCTCGACGAGGAAGGACGGCACCGGCAGCGTGACCGTGCCGCTGTCACCGAGCACGAGGTCGCCGCGCGGCATCGTCAGCCGCGCCCCGTCGAGCGCCCACAGTCGTCGTGCCCTGCCCATGGCGTACCCGCCCCTCGCGCACCGTCCTCCGCCGCGTCCTCGGCGACCGCGGCGCGGTGCCGCCGCGAGCGGTGCCGATCACGGCCCGAGCGAACGCCACCCATCGTGGGGCGCGGGCGCACGAGCTGTAAATGCCCGCGTCCGAGGGGCGCACGAACGGTGCACGCGCAGCGGGCAGCTCCGGGAGCGGCCGCGGGGCGGTCAGAACACCACGGTGGTGTTGCCGTGGCGCATCACCCGGTCCTCGCAGTGCCACCGCACCGCCCGCGACAGCACGGTGCGCTCGACGTCGGCGCCGAGCCGGACGAGGTCGGCCGTGCCGTGCTGGTGCCCGACGCGCACGACGTCCTGCTCGATGATCGGCCCCTCGTCGAGGTCCTCGGTGACGTAGTGCGCGGTGGCACCGATGAGCTTGACCCCGCGCTCCTTGGCCTTGCGGTACGGGCCGGCGCCGATGAACGCCGGCAGGAACGAGTGGTGGATGTTGATCAGCGGGCAGCCGATCCGCGAGAGGAAATCACCGGAGATGATCTGCATGTAGCGGGCGAGGACGACGAGGTCCACGTTGCCGCGGAGCACGTCCAGCTGCTGCTGCTCGGCCTGCGGCTTCGCGTCCCGGCTGACCGGGATGTGCACGAACGGCACGCCGAACGACCGCACGTCCTCGGCGAGGTCCGGGTGGTTGGACAGCACCATGGCCACGGTCATGTCCAGTTCCCCGCGCCGGTTGCGCCACAGCAGGTCGAGCAGGCAGTGGTCGAGTTTGGACACCATGATCGCGACCCGCTTGGGCTTGGCCGCCTCGGAGAACGCGAACTCCATGTCCATCGGCCCGGCGACCTCCTCGGCGAAGGCCCGTTCGAGCTCGGCGCGCCGCGCCACCAGCCCGGGCAGGTGAAACACGGTGCGCTGGAAGAACATGCCGTTCTGCGGTTCCGAGGAGTGCTGCCCGAGCGAGACGATGTTCGCCCCCGCTGCGGTCAGGAACGAGCTCACCGCCGAGACGATGCCGGGGCGGTCGGGACAGCGCACGAGCAGCCGCGCCACGTCCTCCGAGGGCGCCGTGCCGTCCCCGGAGCGGTGGACGGCGGGCGGGGTCGGGCTGTCGCTCATGGGTTCGGCTCCTGCGCTTCACACGGCGGGGACGGCACGGCAGGCTCGCTCCGCGCAGAGCGCTCCGCCTGCGGTGCCCCGGGAGGGCGGTGCACAGCCTAGTAGCACCGCCGCCAGCGCGGACTCCGCGGGCGCGGCGGTGCGGCGCAACGCACACGCCCGTTCGCCGCACACCGCGCGCGGCCGGCGGGCCGCCTGCGCAGCCGGGGATTAGCACGCTGCACAGCCGGGTAGTCAGCCGAGTGGCCTCGTGTGCCGCGCAGGAGCGGAGGAACTGCCGATGGAGGCGGAGATCACGCTGCACGTCGACGGGCAGCAGCACCGGCTCACGGTGGACACGCGCACCACGGTGCTCGACGCGCTGCGGGAGCAGCTCGGCAGCACCAGCCCGAAGAAGGGGTGCGACCACGGGCAGTGCGGCGCGTGCACCGTGCTGGCCGACGGTCGCCGCGTCACCACCTGCCTGTCGCTGGCGGTGGCCAACCAGCACGTCCGGTTCACCACGGCCGAGGGGCTGGCCGCCGGCGGGCTGCACCCGGTGCAGGAGGCGTTCCTCGACCACGACGCCTTCCAGTGCGGCTACTGCACACCGGGGCAGATCTGCTCGGCGGTGGGCATGCTCGCCGAGGCCCGGGAGGGCCGGCCGAGCGCGGCCACCACCGACGACGCCCGCGCCGGTGAGCTCGACGACGCGGAGATCCGCGAGCGGATGAGCGGCAACCTCTGCCGGTGCGGTGCCTACGCCAACATCGTCGCAGCGATCCGCGAGGTACGCCCGTGATTCCGTTCGACTACCAGCGCGCCACCGACACCGACGAGGCGATCGCCACCGTGTCCGGTAGCCCAGGGGCCGCGTTCCTCGCCGGCGGCACGAACCTCGTCGACCACCTCAAGCTCGGCGTCGCGGTCCCCGAGAAGCTCGTGGACATCACCGGACTCGCGCTCGACACCGTGGACGAGCGCGCGGACGGCGGTCTCGTGATCGGCGCGAACGTGCGCAACAGCGATCTGGCCGCCGAGCAAGCGGTGCGGCGGCGCTACCCGGTGCTGTCGCAGGCCCTGCTGTCCGGCGCCTCGGGCCAGCTGCGCAACCTCGCCACGACCGGCGGCAACCTCATGCAGCGGACCCGCTGCGCCTACTTCCAGGACACGAGCACGCCGTGCAACAAGCGCGAGCCCGGTTCCGGGTGCTCGGCGCTCGGCGGGTGGACGCGCTACCACGCCGTCTTCGGCGCCTCCCGGGAGTGCGTGGCGGTGCACCCCTCGGACATGGCGGTGGCGCTGTGCGCGCTGGACGCGGAGGTGCTGCTGCGCGGACCGCGGGGGCAGCGCCACGTGGGCTGCGGTGATTTCCACCGGCTTCCCGGGCAGGAGCCGCAGCGCGACACGGTCGCCGAGCACGGCGAGCTCATCACCGCCGTGGAGCTACCACCGCTGCCGGCCGCGGTGCACTCGACGTACCGCAAAGTGCGCGACCGCGCTTCGTACGCCTTCGCCCTCGTGTCCGTGGCGGCGGTGTTGCGGCTGCGCGGTGGCCGGGTCGACGAAGTGCGCATCGCCCTGGGCGGGGTGGCGCACAAGCCGTGGCGCGCCGCGCAGGCCGAGGAGGCGCTGCGCGGCGCGTGGGCGACCGAAGACCGCTTCCGCGCCGCCGCCGAGGCCGAGCTCGCGCACGCGGAGCCGCTGGCGGGCAACGAGTTCAAGGTTCCGATGGTGCGCGGAGCCGTGACGGGTGCGCTCGTGGACCTCGCCGCGCAGCAGGAGGCGTTGTGACCGAGAACCTCACCGCCCGCGCCATGGGCACCGACCGGCGCCGCGAGGACGGCATCGCGAAGGTCACCGGACGTGCCCCGTACGCCCACGAGCACGGTACGCACGCACCGTGCTACCTCGCCCCGCTGCGGTCGACGATCGCTCGCGGGCGCGTCCGCGGCATCGACGCCGCCGCGGTGCGGCGGCCCGGTGTGCTCGCGGTGCTCACGCACGAGAACGCGCCCCCCGCACCGGGCGAGGACGCCGAACTGGCGATCCTGCAGTCGCCCGAGGTGCACTTCCGCGGGCAGCTCATCGGGGCGGTGCTCGCCGAATCCCCGGAGGTCGCGCGGCACGCCGCGGCGGAGATCCCCGTGCGGTACGAGCAGGACGAGCACGACGCGCACTTCGCACCGGACCGCACCGACCTGCGAGCTCCGACCGACGTGACGCCCTCCTCCCCCGCGGACGCCGAGACCGGAGATCCGGACGGGGCCCTCGCAACAGCACCGATCACAGTGGACGCCACGTACCGGACGCCGCCCGAGTTCAACAACCCGATGGAACCGCACGCGACCGTGGCCGTGCGCGACGGCGCGAAGCTCACCCTGCACGACTCCACCCAGGGAGTCCACCCCGTGCGCGAGACGGTGGCGCGGGTGCTCGGGATCGACCCCGACGACATCCACGTCGTCTGCCCGCACGTCGGCGGGGGGTTCGGGTGCAAGGGGCTGCCGCACGCGAACGTCGTCCTGGCGGCGATGGCGACGTGGCTGGTGGAGGAGCACCGCCCCGTCAAGTACGCCGTGTCGCGGCAGGAGATGTTCGGGTTGACCGGTTACCGCTCCCCCACGGTGCAGCGCCTGCGGCTCGGTGCCGACCGCGAGGGGCGCCTGTCGGTGATCGTGCACGACTCGGTGGAGCAGACCGCGCGCATCAAGGAGTTCTCCGAGCAGAGCGCGGTGTCCACGCGCAGCGTCTACGCCGCACCGCACCGCCGGACCACGCACCGGCTGGCCGCGCTGGACGTGCCGGTCCCGTCGTGGATGCGGGCGCCGGGCGAGTGCCCCGGCATGTTCGCCGGCGAGGTCGCCGTGGACGAGCTCGCCACCGCCTGCGGACTCGACCCGGTGGAGCTGCGGGTGCGCAACGACACCGCGGTGGACCCGAGCACCGGCAAGCCGTTCTCCAGCCGCAACCTGGTCGCCTGCCTGCGGCGCGGGGCGGAGCGGTTCGGCTGGTACGGGCGCGATCCCGCACCGGGCACCCGCCGCGAGGGGGACTGGCTCATCGGCACCGGGGTGGCCGCCTCGATGTACCCCACGCACCGCATCCCGGGGTCGACGGCGGCGATCACCCGCACCCCGGAGGGCTACCTCGTGCGCATCGGTGCAGTGGACCTCGGTACGGGGGCGTGGACGTCGCTGCGCCAGATCGCGGCCGATGCGCTCGGCGTCGACGTCGAGGTGGTGGAGCTGCACATCGGCGACACAGCACTGCCGTTCGCGACGGTGGCCGGAGGCTCCTCGGGCACGACGAGCTGGGGAACCGCCGTGGCCGCCGCGGCCGAGGAGTTCCGCGAGCGGTACGGGTCCGACCCTCCCGAGGGAGCGGAGGCCGCGGCGAGCGCGGCCGGGAACCCGGACAAGCGGCAGCACGCGATGAGCGCGTTCGGGGCGCAGTTCGCCGAGGCGCGGGTGCACGCGCGGACCGGGCAGGTGCGCGTGCCGCGCATACTCGGCGTCTTCGCCGCCGGCCGCATCGTCAACCCGCGCACGGCGCGCTCCCAGTTCCTCGGCGGAATGGTGATGGGCGTGTCCATGGCGCTGCACGAGGAAGGCGTGCTGGACGCGCGGTTCGGGCACGTGGTCAACCGGGACTTCGCGCAGTACCACGTGGCCGCGAACGCGGACGTGGGCGACATCGGCGCCGAGTGGCTCGACGAGGAGGATCCGCACGTCAACCCCATGGGGTCCAAGGGGATCGGTGAGATCGGCATCGTCGGCGCACCCGCCGCGGTGCTCAACGCGACGTACCACGCGACCGGGCGGCGCGTGCGGGACCTGCCGCTCACCCCGGACAAGTTCCTGCCCTGATCCGCATCCCTCCACTGCGATCCACTGCGGACGCTCCGCCGCGTCAACTGGTGCGGCGCTGCGCGGGGATGTCGCGCTCCTCGGTGACTTCCGGGAGCTGCCACCGCCCGTGGCGGGCGGACACGCGCGGTCGGTCGTGCAGGATCACCGGCGAGGCCAGCACCGACCGGTCATCGCCGTGGTCCCCGGTAAGCACCGGCCACAGTCGACGGTGGACGCACTCACTAGCGAGCTCCCCGGCCCACTCCGGCGGATCGAGCACGGACAGGAACCGTCCGCGCGTCACCGACAGCAGCAGGTGCGGGCTGAGCAGCGAGCGGTGCAGCGCGCGCTCGCGCGCTGCGCGCTGCACCCGGTCGTGAGCGTCCCCACTGGACACCGTCGTGTTGACCAGTTCGAACCGCAGCTTCCGCACTCCGCGGGAGCGCCTCCCGGGGGTGACGCGCAGCCGGGCGTCCACGGGCTGGCGCGTGCGCACGACGCGACCGCGCTGGGACCCGCGATCGCTGTGCAGGGGGGCGAACTGCCGCGTGCCGGGCACGCGCAGCAGCTGGTCCACCGGCCTCTCCCCCAGCTCGCCGAGTTCGCGGGTGACCACGTGGATGTCGTGCTCGACTTCTTCGCGCCCGCTCAGACATGCACCGCGGTCGAGTTCGGCGACCGGCGCGAATTCCGGGGGCTGCTCGTGCGCGGAGACGAGCTGTTCGACACCGCGGTCCTGCAGCTGCAGGAAGCGCAGCCGCACCCGCAGTTCCGCCGCGGGTTCGTCCACCACGAGGCAGTCGGTGACCATCGTCGCGTCCTCGCCGACGTCGCGCCCCACCGCGTCCGAAGGGCTGAGCACGCCGAACTGCCACCGGAACCGCTCCGGAGCGTCCGCTGGTCGTGCGGAGGAGGACCGGGATCCCTTGTAGAGGACCGCCGCCGCGATGGCAGCGGCATGGTCCTGACCGGAGTCGGACATCACGCCTCCCGCAGCGCGGAGAGCACCCTGCGTGCGCGCCGTCTCCGCCGCAGGGGCGCCTCGGTGTGCGCACGCGGCCGGGTCTCCGGCACTGCCGGGGGCCGGTGCGGCGGCCCTGCGGCACGGGGTCGTCCTCGGGAACCCCACCGAGGACGAATGATTTTCGAAAGAGCACGCACCGGGTGAGTATTGGTCCGCCGCACCGCTGCCGCAAGCGCGCGAACCGCGGGAGGAGGTGTCGATCGCGGCACGGGCCACCGAACGGGACGGTCCGGCTCACAGCCAGAACCGCCCCACCGGCGGTCGTGTCCCGCGGAGTCAGATGTGTAATAAGCGGCCGGACGCGTACGCGTCGCACGATGCGCACGCGCACCCGGCTCCCTCGCAATGCCGTGCCGTGTTGCCGAACAACGTTTCACCGCCTGATGTCGACTCACCGCATCGACGTGGTGACGATGCGTATCTGTTCGACATCACTGTCCTATCACGGCGGCATCGGCCTCGCCCGCTGGCGAGGAGCGCTCCCCCGGTCGGTGGGCCACGCGCCGCGGGTGCGGAAGCGACCGGGGCCACGGGATCTCGGGGCGGGCCCGACCGCACCCGGCCGAACGCGGGTTCGGTCCCGCCGCGGTTCCCGGCGGCCGATCTCCGGTCCACAGTGGCTGCGGGGAGGAGCCCGCGGAGGATGCGGGAGATCCCGCGGAGGTGTCGGTGGAAGACCGCGGGGCGTCACGGACGTCCAGCCGCGCCCGACGCGCCGCCGAACGGCTCAGTCCGACGGCGCGTCGCACGTCCGCGGTGGACGCGCCCCGTCCGCGCGGGGTGCGGTCACACTCCGAACGGTGGAGCGGGTGCGGGTCAGTTGATCTCGCAGAGCACCGTGCCCTGGGAGACGGAGTCCCCGGCCTGCGCGGTGAGCCCGCTGACGGTGCCGTCCTTGTGCGCGGTCACCGGGTTCTCCATCTTCATCGCCTCGAGCACGACCACGAGATCACCGGTGGCCACCTCGTCGCCGTCCGCCACGGCGGCCTTGACGACCGTGCCCTGCATCGGCGCGGTCACGGCGTCACCCGAGACGGCACTGGACGCCTTGCTCGCGGAGCGCTTGCGCGGCTTGGCCGCCTGCTTGGCCGCCGCGGGCGCGGGTGCGGCGAACTCGGCGGGCAGGGACACCTCGAGGCGCCGACCGCCGACTTCGACGGTGATCGTCTGCCGCTCCTCCGGCTCGACCACCTCGGCCCCGCCGGCGTGCGGCTCGATGGTGTTCTCCCACTCGGTCTCGATCCAGCGGGTGTGCGCCGTGAAGCCCTCGACGGCCGTGAACGCCGGGTCGCGCAGCACGGCGCGGTGGAACGGCACGACCGTGGCCAGGCCCTCGACCCGCATCTCGGCCAGCGCCCGGCGGGAGCGCTCGATCGCCTGCAGCCGGTTGGCGCCGGTGACGATGAGCTTGGCCAGCATCGAGTCGAACTGGCCACCGACGACGCTGCCGCTCTCCACCCCGGCGTCCAGGCGCACGCCCGGTCCCGCGGGCGCGTGGAAGGCGGTGACGGTGCCCGGTGTGGGCAGGAAGTTCCGCCCGGCGTCCTCGCCGTTGATCCGGAACTCGATGGAGTGCCCGGTGGGCGCGGGGTCGTGGGTGATGTGCAGCTTCTCGCCGCTGGCGATGCGGAACTGCTCGCGCACCAGGTCCAGCCCGGTGGTCTCCTCGGTGACCGGGTGCTCGACCTGCAGCCGCGTGTTGACCTCGAGGAAGGAGATCGTGCCGTCTTCGCCGACGAGGAACTCGACGGTGCCCGCACCGTGGTAGCCGGCCTCGCGGCAGATCCCCCGCGCCGCCTCGTGGATGGTGTGCCGCTGGTCGTCGGTGAGGAACGGCGCCGGTGCCTCCTCGACGAGCTTCTGGTGCCGCCGCTGCAGCGAGCAGTCGCGGGTGCCGGCGACCACGACGTTGCCGTGCTGATCGGCCACGACCTGGGCCTCGACGTGCCGCGGCCGGTCGAGGTAGCGCTCCACGAAGCACTCCCCGCGGCCGAAGGAGCCCTCGGCCTCGCGCACCGCGGAGGAGAACAGCTCCGGGATCTCCTCCACCGTGCGGGCGACCTTGAGACCGCGGCCGCCACCGCCGAACGCGGCCTTGATCGCGACGGGCAGGCCGTGCTCCTCGGCGAAGGCGACGACCTCGTCCGAGCCGGCGACCGGGTCCGAGGTGCCCGGCACCAGCGGAGCGCCCGCGCGGGTGGCGATGTGCCGAGCGGTGACCTTGTCGCCGAGGTCGCGGATGGCCTGCGGCGAGGGACCGATCCAGATCAGCTCCGCGTCCTGCACCGCCTGGGCGAAGTCGGCGTTCTCGGACAGGAAGCCGTAGCCGGGGTGCACCGCGTCGGCACCGCTGCGCCGCGCGGTCTCGACGATCTTGTCGATGTTCAGGTAGCTCTCCCCGGCCGTGGCACCGCCCAGGGCGAACGCCTCGTCGGCCAGGCGGACGAACGGGGCGTCGGCGTCCGGCTCGGCGTACACGGCGACGGAGGTGATGCCCTCGTCGGCGCACGCCCGGATCACGCGCACCGCGATCTCACCGCGGTTGGCGACCAGCACCTTGTTGATCGGCGTCACGTCCACAGTGGTCCACTCCTCTTGTTCCCGGCGCGACGCCGGAGTGTCGTTCGATCCATCAGCACGTGCCTCCCCGCCCGGTCGGCGTTCTCACCGCGGCAGCGCGGAGGCGCGCCAGCCGTCCGGGCCCGGGCGCAGCGGCCGCCGGCCGTGCGGCCACCGCAGTTGGGTGTCCCGCGCGCCCCACCGGTTCAACCGCTCCGGACCGGTCTCCGGCGCGGCCGCGGAGCCGGCGGCGGCACCGCTGAGCGCGGCGACCAGCGCGGCGATCTCGGCGTCGTCCGGGTTGCCGCGCACCACCCGCAGCTCGGGGCGGTGCGCACCGTCCCCGGCACCGGCGCCGGTGTCGTTGTCGGCCATCGATTCCCTCCGGCTCACAGCGGAATGTTGCCGTGCTTCCTGGCCGGCCGGTCGTCCCGCTTCGTGCGCAGCATGCGCAGACCGCGGGCGACGTAGCCGCGGGTGTAGGACGGCGGGATGACCGAGTCCACGTACCCGCGCTCCGCCGCCTGGTACGGGTTGCACAGCGTGTCCTCGTACTCCTGCTGCAACCGCGCGCGCTCGGCTTCCACGTCCCGCCCGTTCTCGGCGGCCTCGGACAGCTGCCGGCGGTGCAGGATGTTCACCGCGCCCTGCGCACCCATCACCGCGATCTCCGCGGTCGGCCACGCGAAGTTGAGGTCGGCGCCGAGGTGCTTGGACCCCATCACGTCGTACGCCCCACCGTAAGCCTTCCGAGTGATCACCGTCACGAGCGGAACCGTGGCCTCGGCGTAGGCGTACAGCAGTTTGGCGCCGCGGCGGATGATGCCGTTGAACTCCTGGTCGGTGCCGGGCAGGAAACCGGGCACGTCCACGAAGGTCAGCACGGGGATGTTGAAGGCGTCGCACGTGCGGACGAACCGGGCCGCCTTCTCGCTGGCCTCGATGTCGAGCGTGCCCGCCAGCTGGGTGGGCTGGTTGGCGACGATGCCGACGGAGCGGCCCTCGACGCGTCCGAACCCGACGATCATGTTCTGCGCGAACAGCGGACTCGTCTCGAGGAACTCCCCGTCGTCGACGACGCGGGAGATCACCTCGTGCATGTCGTAGGGCTGGTTCGGCGAGTCCGGGACGAGCGCGTCCAGCTCGCGGTCGGAGTCGGTCAGCGACTCGACGACCGCGCCGGCCTCGGCCGGTCCGTCGAAGACGGGCGGCTCGGCGAGGTTGTTCTCCGGCAGGAACGACAGCAGCTCCTTGACGTAGGCGACGGCGTCGTCCTCGTCCGAGGCCAGGTAGTGCGCGTTGCCGGAGGTCGAGTTGTGCGTGCGCGCGCCGCCGAGCTCCTCGAAGCTCACGTCCTCGCCGGTGACGGTCTTGATGACGTCCGGACCGGTGATGAACATGTGCGAGGTCTGGTCGACCATGACCGTGAAGTCGGTGATCGCCGGCGAGTAGACCGCGCCCCCGGCGCACGGCCCCATGATCAGCGAGATCTGCGGGATCACGCCGGAGGCGTGCGTGTTGCGCTTGAAGATCTCCGCGTAGAGCCCGAGCGAGGCCACGCCCTCCTGGATGCGCGCTCCGCCGGAGTCGTTGATGCCGATCAGCGGGCACCCGGTCTTCAGCGCCAGGTCCATGACCTTGACGATCTTCTCGCCGAGCACCTCGCCGAGGCTGCCGCCGAAGACGGTGAAGTCCTGCGAGTACACGCACACCTGGCGCCCGTCGATCGTCCCGTAGCCGGTGACGACGCCGTCGCCGTAGGGGCGGTACTCCTCCATGCCGAAGTTGGTGCACCGGTGCCGCGCGTGCTCGTCCATCTCGATGAACGAGCCGGGGTCCAGCAGCACGTCGATGCGTTCCCGCGCGGTCTTCTTGCCCTTGGCGTGCTGCTTCTCCACCGCGCGCTCGGATCCGGCGTGCACGGCTTCGTCGTTGCGGCGGTAGAGGTCCGCCAGCTTGCCCGCCGTCGTGTGGATGTCGGGCGTGTCGACCGGTGGCTCACCGACCGGTTCCGTCGCGCTGCTCATCAACCAACCCAGTCCTTGTTCCCTGCTGTCCGCCTCGCCCCGGCGTCCCGCGCTTCCCCGGGAGCGCGCACCCCGGCGCTGCCGGGGCGCGCTCGCCGCAGGTGGGGATACCCCGGATTCCGCGAGGTCCGGGCGCGGCGCGCCCCGCGGGAGACTAGCCCGCCGGGCGCGCCGCGGTCAATTTCCAAGTGAGTCCATCCTAGACGACACTGTCCGTGATGGCGGTGGTGCCCAGCTGTTTCTCGGCATAAGTGAATGAGCGCTAGCTCACCACGCCTCCGCTGGCGGATCATCGGCGGCCGCGGCCAGCATCAGCGCGGCGGCCGTCGCATCGAGGGCCGCGAGGTGGCGCGCGGCACCCGTGCGCGCGAGATCGTTGGCCAGGGTCAGCGCCGCCTGCACGAGCACCCGCGCCCGCGCGGCGTCCAGTCCCGGCCGCGCCTCGCAGAGCAGCCCGACCCACTCGGCCACGTAGGCGTGCTGCGTCTGGCGCGCGCGGTGCCGCTGGTCGTCCGGCAGGTGGTGGACCTCGCTGACGAGGATGTCGATGAACCGGCCGTGGTCGAAGGCGAAGTCGGTGTAGGTGCGCTGCAGCGCCCGCAGGGCGTCCGCGGGGTCCGGGTGGCGCGCGAGCGTGCGCTCCAGCTCCACCTCGAGCCACGCCGAACCGCGCATGATCACCGTGCTGAGCAGCTCCTGCTTGCTGGCGAAGTAGTTGTACAGGCTCGGCCCCGACATGCCGGCCGCCGCGCCGACGTCCTCGATGGTGACCTGGGTGTAGCCGCACTCGGAGAACAGCCGCGTGGCCGCCGAGAGCACGAGCCGGCGGCGCGAGGCGCGGGCTGGCACGGAGGCGGACCGCTGCGGTCCCGCGCGAACGTCCGGACGGGCGAAGCGGCGCGGGGGTTGGTCGAGCACGACCGCGAGCATCGCCCGCAGCAGGTGCTCGAACTGCCCGCGCGGCAGCTCGGCGCGGTGGTAGGACGGGCTGGTCAGCACGCTGAACAGGCACCACGCGCGGAACCACGCGTCCTCGCGGCTGAGCTCGGGGCGGCGGGCCCGGGCCACGCGCTCCAGCGCCCGGGCGACGCCGCGCAGCTCGTCGCGGAGCGCCTCCCGCTGCGCCGCGGGCAGGTGCCGCGCTTCCCGCTGCCAGAGCACGCCGAGCTGCCGGTGGTCGAGCGCCTGCGTGGCCAGTTCCGCCACGACGGGCTCCACGTCGGAGACCGCGAGGCGTTCGGCGCCCGCGCGCAGCGGGCGCATCTCGTCGAGCACGACCTCGGTCAGCAGGTGCTGCTTGCCCGCGAAGTGGCGGTACAGCGCCGAGGAGCGGACCCCGACGGCTTCGGCGATGTCGCTCATCGACACCTGGGCGTAGCCCCACCGGTGGAACAGCTCGGCCGCGGCCGCGGTGATCAGCGCCCGCCGGTTGCGCGGGCGCGTGTTGCGCGGCGGCGCGTTCGTGCTCTCGATCTTGTGCGCCGAGTTCCTGCTCATGCCGTCACCGGTGGAAACCCCCGGCGCGACCGTTGCGGTCGGCCAGCAGCCCGGCCACGGTCGCGATCGCGATCTCCGCCGGGGCGCGCGAACCGATGTCCAGCCCGATCGGGCGATGCACCCGGGCGATGTCCTCCTCCGCCACGCCGAGCTCGCGCAGCGCCCGCACGTGCGGGCCCTCGTGCCGCGGATTGCCCATGACACCGATCCACCGCACGGGCCCGGCGAGCACGTCGCGCAGCAGCGGACCGAGCTCCGCGCGGTGGTGGTCGGTCACCACGACGTCGGTGGTGGAGCTCCACCCCCCGGCCGCGGACAGCACCGGGACGCCGGACCCGCGGAGCCCTTCCGCGCGGGCGGCGTCCGGTTCCAGCAGGTGCACGCGGAAGCCCGCGTCGGCGGCGTAGCGCAGCAGGCGCTCGGCGACCGGGGAGGCGAACACCGCGACGAGCTCGCGGTCGGAGTGCTCCTGCGCGCCGTCGCCGTGGGCCACCGCGCAGGCGGGATCGTGTGCCGGCTGCTCCGTCATGGCCACAGTGTGCCAGGGCGCCGCCGCACCCGTGATCGCGCGCGCCGGTGATCACGGGTGCCGGGAGGCCGCGCTGCCGCGGCTGCCCGGACCCGCCGCCCTGCGAGCGCGACCTCCGCACCACCTCCGCCTCGGGGCCGCGTTCCCCGCGGGCGGGCTCCTCCGCGCGGGCTCCGCGCGGGCGGGGTGCTGCGCACCGGCGCCTCCCCGTCCCGCGCCCTCCGCACGTGCGCGCGGCCCGCCGCACCACCCACCTCCGCGGCGGGAATACGCCCCCGCCCGCGCGGAGTTGTGCGGGGCGGATCGCCGGGTGCACCGGCCGGCTCGGCGGAGCCGGCCTCCCGGCAGCAACGTCGCGCGTGCTCACCACCCGCCCGCTCCGATCCCCTCCGAGCGGCCCGGTGCTCCTCGGGCCGTACCGCGGGTGCCGCTGAGCGACCTGCGCGCGAGGAGAGGTGCCCGGTTGCCCGCGGAGCTGCCGGGCGGAGCGGGGACCTCCACCCACCCCCGCTGTGACCCTCGTCATGATCACCCCCTCACGGAATGCAGGAGCATGCGCTAACGTTGCTTGATAACAGCAGACTCAACGAGATGGCGGCGAAGCCTGGCAATGAGGCTCAGTCCGCCCTTGCGAGGAGGAGACCATGCCGACCTTCTTCGGACCCGCGGGGTTCGGCCAGGGGCCGTTCGACGAGTACTTCGCCCGCTTCTTCGGACCGCAGGGCGGCGGCCCGAGCGGCGGTGACGAGGGGCGGCGCGTCAACCTGACCGACCTCATGACCGAGCAGACCCAGCAGCTGCTCGCCGAAGCCGCCCGCTTCGCCCGCGAGCGCGGCCAGTCCGAGCTGGACGCGCTGCACCTGCTGTGGGCCGTGACGCAGCAGCAGCCCACCGCCGGGGTGTTGCGCCAGGCCGGGGTGGACGTCTCCGCGTTCGCCGAGACGATCCGCTCCAACCTGCCGCCGGCCGCGCAGGCCGGGGGCGACGAGGCCGAAGCCGAGGTCTCGCTGACCCCCGCCGCGAAGACGGTGCTGGCCGACGCCCACCGCGTCGCCCGGACGCTGGGCTCGACCTACATCGCCCCGACGCACGTGCTGCTGGCCATGTCCGCGAGCAGCGACTCCGAGCCGGGCCGGCTGCTCAACGGTGCCGGCGCGAACCCGGAGACGGTGCGCTCCGCGGCGCAGGCACCGCAGCAGACCGATGAGCAGGCCCAGCAGAGCAGCGAGACGCCGACGCTGGACCAGTACGGCACCGATCTGACCGCCCGCGCGCGCGGTGGCGAGCTCGACCCGGTGATCGGGCGCGGTCAGGAGATCGAGGAGACCATCGAGATCCTGTCGCGGCGCACGAAGAACAACCCGGTGCTCGTCGGCGAGGCCGGTGTCGGCAAGACGGCGGTGGTCGAGGGCCTGGCCCAGCGCATCGTCGACAGCGAGGTGCCGGACGCGCTGTCCGGCAAGCGCGTGGTCCAGCTCGACCTGTCCGGCATGCTGGCCGGCACCCGCTACCGCGGTGACTTCGAGGAGCGGATGACCAAGGTCATCGACGAGATCACCGAGCAGGACAACCTGATCGTGTTCATCGACGAGCTGCACACGGTCGTCGGGGCCGGGGGCGCCGAGGGCGCCGTCGACGCCGGCAACATGCTCAAGCCCCGGCTGTCCCGCGGCGAGCTGCACGTCGTCGGTGCGACCACGCAGGACGAGTACCGCAAGAACATCGAGAAGGACGCGGCGCTCGAGCGCCGGTTCCAGCCGGTGCGCGTGGGCGAGCCGAGCACGGACGACGCGATCGGGATCCTGCGCGGACTGCAGGACCGCTACGCCGAGCATCACGGCATCCGCTACAGCGAGGACGCCCTGGACGCGGCGGTGCGGCTGTCCGACCAGTACCTGACCGACCGGAACCTGCCGGACAAGGCCATCGACCTGCTCGACCAGGCCGGTGCCCGCAAGCGCCTGGCCACGGCCGCGCCGACCAGCCGGGTCGGCCAGCTGCGGCAGCGCATCGGGACGCTGGAGCAGCAGAAGGACGCGGCCGTCGCCGAGGAGGACTACGAGCGGGCCTCCGGGCTGCGCGACGAGATCAACGCTGCGCAGACCGAGCTCGACCAGCTGTCCTCCGAGTCCGGTGAGGCTCGCGCGGAGGTGGAGGTCACCCGCGAGGACATCGCGGAAGTGATCTCGCGCTCGACCGGCGTGCCGGTCAGCCAGATGACCACGGCCGAGAAGGAGCGGCTCCGCAACCTCGAGACCGAGCTGCACCAGCGGGTCGTCGGCCAGGACGACGCGGTGCGCGCCCTGGCCCGCGCCGTGCGGCGCTCCCGCAGCGGTCTCGGCGAACCGAGTCGCCCCATCGGCAGCTTCATGTTCCTGGGCCCGACCGGCGTCGGCAAGACCGAGCTGGCCAAGGCCCTGGCGGCCGCGCTGTTCGGCGACGCCAAGCGCATGGTCCGGCTGGACATGAGCGAGTTCCAGGAGAAGCACACGGCCAGCCGGCTCGTGGGTGCGCCCCCGGGCTACGTCGGCCACGGCGAGGCCGGTGAGCTGACCGAGTCCGTGCGGCGCAACCCGTACTCGGTGGTCCTGCTCGACGAGATCGAGAAGGCGCACCCGGACGTGTTCAACACGCTGCTGCAGGTGCTCGAGGACGGGCGGATGACCGACGGTCAGGGCCGGACCGTGGACTTCAGCAACACGGTGCTGATCATGACCAGCAACCTCGGCGCGGACATCGTGTCCAGCAAGTCGGGTGCGATCGGCTTCAAGACCGGCGAGAGCCGGGAGGACGACTTCGCGGAGCGGATCATGCCGCGCCTGCGGGAGGAGTTCCGCCCGGAGTTCCTCAACCGGATCACCGAGGTCGTGGTCTTCCGCCAGCTCACCGGTGAGCAGCTGCGGACGATCACCCGGATGCTGCTGGACCGGACCGTGCAGCGCCTGGCGGAGCGCGACATCGACGTCGAGTTCAGCGATGCCGCGGTCGACTGGATCGCCGAGCGCGGCTACCAGCCCGAGTTCGGTGCCCGGCCGCTGCGCCGGACGATCGAGCGGCAGGTCGACGACCGGATCAGCGACCTGCTGCTGGACGACGAGCTCGACGCGGGCACTCGCGTGGTGGTGGACGCCGCCGACGGGGAGCTGACCGTCACGACCACCACCAGGGCGGCCCCGGCCGCGTGACGGTCCCGGCCCCGCAGCGAGGACGGATCCCGCAGCGCTGACGAGGCGCCGCAGCGAGGACGAGGGGCGGGTCCACCGCAGGTGGGCCCGCCCCTCCGCGCGTCGCGGGCCGGTTCCGCGCGGCCGCGTTCCGGCGACGGTCCGCGCTCCGGGGCCGGTCGTCCCGTTCCGGTGCCGGCTTCCCGTTTCAGCACCGCGCCGCTGCGGACATCCTGCGGTGGCGGGGGAACCGCACGCCGCCACGGGCGAGGAGGAGCGATGCCCGGTCTCCTGCCGCGAGTCGTGCACCGCACGCTTCGGGCAGCAGCCTCCGGGAGCCCGTCGTGTTCGAGAGGAATCCCATGACCACCATCGCCTTCCTCGGCACCGGGACCATGGGAGAACCCATGGCCCGCAACCTGCTCGCCGCGGGCTTCGACGTGCGCGCGTGGAACCGCACGAGCAGCAAGGCCCAGCACTTGGCCGCGCACGGTGCGCACGTCGCCGACACCCCCGCGGGCGCGGCCCGCGGGGCCGACGTCCTCATCACGATGCTGCTCGACGCCGGGACGACCGTGCGGGCGGCGGAACCGGCGTACAAGGCCCTCGACGAGGACGGGATCTGGCTGCAGATGGCGACGATCGGCTTGAGCGGGATGCGCGAGGTCGCGCGCATCGCCGGCAGCTCGCTCGTCGACGCGCCCGTGCTGGGCACGCGCAAACCTGCCGAGCAGGCCACGCTCGTCGCGCTCGCCGCCGGCGACCCCGCTGTCCGCGAACGCGTGGCCCCGGTGCTGGACGCGATGGCCGAACGGACGCTCTGGCTCGGCGAGGACGCCGCGGGAGCCGCGGGAACGCGGCTCAAGCTCGTGGCCAACAACTGGGTGCTGGCGCTGACCAACGCCGTCGGCGAGTCGATCGCGCTGGCCCGGCACCTCGGCGCTGATCCGCAGCGGTTCCTCCAGGCGATCAGCGGTACCGCCACCGATTCGCCCTACGCGCAGCTGAAGGGCGGCGCCATCCTCGGCGAGGACTTCGCGCCGTCGTTCACCACCAGCGGTGCCGCCAAGGACGCCGACCTCATCGCCGAGGCGGGTGAGGGCCTGCGGCTCGACCTGGCCGAGGGAGCGCGCCAGCGGTTGCGGCGCGCGGTCGCCGCCGGGCACGGCGACGAGGACATGGTCGCCGCCTACTTCGCCTCCTTCGAGTGACCCCCGGCGGGCGGCCCCTCGTCATTCGCGCTGCAACCCCGCGCGCAGCTCGGCGGCGGGAAGCGGGTGCGAGAACAGGTACCCCTGGTACAGGTCGACGCCCAGCTCGGTGAGGGTGTGCAGCTGGCTCGTCGTCTCCACGCCTTCGGCCACGCAGGTGCGGTTGAGCACGCTGGCGATGTCGGTGACGGCGCGGGCGATGGCGTGGTCGACGGTGCTGTCGTCCACGCTGGCCACGAACCGGCGGTCGAGCTTGACGGCTTGGGCCGGCATGTCCTTGAGCCGGGCCAGCGAGGAGTACCCCGTGCCGAAGTCGTCGATGGCGAACCGCACGCCGTGCTCGGCGAGTTCCGTCATGGCGCGGTGCGCCGCAGGGGTGAGCTCCACCAGCTCCGTTTCGAGCATCTCCAGCACGACCCGGTCGGGCGGGATCCCGGATTCGGCGATGATCCCGGTGACGTCCTCGACGAAGCGCGGGTCGGTGGGCAGCAGCTGCGCGAGGTTGACGGCCACGGCCGGTGGCTGCCCGCCGGCGGCGGGCCACGTGGCCGCTTCCCGCAGCGCGGTGCGCAGCACCCAGCAGTCGAGCTCGCGCAGCAGATCGGCCTGCTCGGCCACGGGCAGGATCGTGCCGGGGGTGAGCATCCCGTGCTCGGGGTGCGGCCAGCGCAGCAGCGCTTCGGCCTCCACGACGGTGGCATCGGTGGAGACGATCGGCTGGTAGTGGAGGGCGAGCTGGTCCGTGCGCATCGCCTCCCGCAGCTGCCCCTCGAGGCGCAACTGGGCCTCAGCCGCGGAGACGAGCGCCGGATTGACCAGGGAAACGCGGCCGGGGCCGCGCTTCTTGGCCTGGAACATGGCCATGTCGGCGTAGCGCAGCAGGTCCTGGCCGGTCATGCCGCCCTCGAACATGGCGGCTCCGGTGGAGGCGGAGACGCTGATGAGCTCGTCGCGCACGGGCACCACGGTGCGCAGCGCCGCCGAGACGTGCTGGGCCAGCCGGTCGAGCTCCTCCCCACCGGGGTCGACCTCGGGGCAGACGACGAGGAACTCGTCGCCGGAGATGCGCGCGACGCAGCAGCCCTCCGGCACCTCCCGCTCCAGCCGGCGCGCCAGGGTCGTCAGCAGTTCGTCCCCGGCCTCGTGCCCGAGCGAGTCGTTGATCCGCTTGAAGTTGTCGATGTCGCAGAACAGCAGCGCGATCTGCGTGCGCTGCTCGCGGGTGAGCTCGGCGAGGACGTCGTTGACCCCCTTGCGGTTGAGCAGTCCGGTGAGCTCGTCGTGCGTGGCCTGGTGCCGCAACCGGTCCTCGGTGGCGCGCTGCTCGGTGATGTCGCGCAGGATGACCTGGTAGGCGGGGCGCCCGCGCCACATGATGCGCACGGAGACCGACTCGACGAGCACGGTGCTGCCGTCGAGGGGGTGCATGGTCACTTCCGTCGGTTCCGTCCGCTCACCGTGCGCGTCCAGTGCGGCGATGCGCTCGCGCAGCGCGGGCAGCGCGGGGGCCGCGATGAAGTCGCTGATGGGGCGGCCGAGGATGGCGGTGTCCGCCTCCGCTCCGACCAGGCGGACGGCCGCCGAGTTGACGTAGGTGACCACACCGTCCTGGTGCACGCAGATCGCCACCGGGGTCAGCTCGGTGAGCAGCCGGTAGCGCTCGGCGAGATCCGCGAGCGCGCGGCGGTCCTGGTGCGCCTCCGAGGTGTCGGTGACGGCACCGAGCAGTTCCTCCTCGCCGCCGCGCCAGGAGCGGCGGGCGCGGAAGCGCACCGCGCGCTCGCGCCCGTCGGGGGCCTGGAACGACTGCTCCAGCTCCAGGTCGCGCCAGACGGGGGCGGTGCGCGCGGACACGATCAGCGGGGCGGCGAGCTCCTGCAGGCGGGAACGCTGCTGCTCGAACGCGGTGCCGGGCATGGCGAGCAACCGCTCCAGCCCCGTGGAAGTCCAGCGCACCTCGTCCCGGGCGAAGTCGTACACCCACAGGACGGCGTCGTTGAGCGCGAGGGCCAGGTCCACGAATTCCCGGTCCGCAACGCCCCCGTCCAGCTCGTCACCTGCCGGGAGACGGTCGGCATCCCGAGGTTCAGACTGCATGGCCCCTCCGACCGCTCCGACCGATGAGCAAACCGGTGGTCACGCTGGGAACGACGACCTCCTACTCCATTCGGATCCGCCGACTCCCACCGTACTGGCACCCGGTGCCCGCTACCGGATGGCGGAACCCGGGGACGCCACCCGAAAAACACGTTGCGCGCAAGACAACACCTTGGGCCTGCGTCCTTTTTGTGTGATCTTAATCCATTACGGCAATACTCGTGGGATCGCGAACACATTTAGTGTCCGAACAGCGAACCTCCTCGTCACCGTCGGATGAAAGCGCGGACACAGCAGCACGATCGCACGCCCCGGCGCCACCTCCGCCTCGCGCCCCTCCCCCGCTCACCGTTCCGCGCCCCGCACCTTCCCGCCTTCCACCGCGCAGCGGACGACGGAGGAGACATCCGATGACGAAGCAGCACTGCGACATCACCGGCATCGGCGCGGTCACCGGCTACGGCTGGGGAACCCGGGCGCTCTGGGACGGGCTGTGCAGCGGGGAGTCCGCCGCCCGTCCGCACACCGAGCTGTCCGCGGATGGTCAGGACGACGTCTGGGCCGCGACCGTCACCGACGGCGGCGACCCGGCCGACGGCCGGGGACGCTTCCAGCGCGCCATGCGCGCCGCCGCCCGCGAGGCCGTCCAGGACGCGCGGCTCCGCGGCTGGCGGCCGACGGGCACCGTCGGCCTGCTGCACGCGGTCGTCCTCGGCGAGGTGGACCTGTGGAAGGACTTCTACCTCACGAGCAACGGCCGCCTGCCGGTGCGCGACTACCTCTCGCTCATGCCGTCGACGCCGATCTCCACGCTCATGCAGGAGCACGACTTCCACGGCCCCGCCATGAACGTCGGCGCCATGTGCGCCTCGGGCAACGCCGGGCTGCTCACCGCCAAGGCCTGGCTGGACGCCGGCATCGTCGACGACGTGCTGTTCCTCGCCAGCGACCTGTCGATCACCCCGGAGAACGTCGAGCACTTCCGGCGGCTGGGCGTGGCCGTCACCGACACCGAACCGCTGCAGGCCTGCCGGCCCTTCCAGGAGGGGAGCCGGGGCTTCATCATGGGCGAGGCCTCCGTCGGCATGGTGCTCTCGCGCCGAGCGGCGAACCCGTACCTGCACGTCCGGGGCGGGGCCATGACCCACGACGCCCACCACGTCACCTCGATCGACCCGAACGGCGCCGAGATCACTCGCTGCTTCACCGAAGCCCTGGACAACGCCGCGGTCGACCCGAGGCGGGTGCGCTACCTCAACGCCCACGGTCCCGGAACGACGCAGTGCGACCGCACCGAGGCCGCGATCGCCGACGAACAGCTGCCGAACGCCGAGCTGTACTCGGTCAAACCCCTCGTGGGGCACTGCCAGGGCGCGGCCTCGGCGGTCGAGCTCGCGGCCTCCGCCCTCGGGCACGACCGCGGCCTCCTGCCGGCCCCGCGGCCCGTCGCCTCCGGGCACGAGCGCCTGCTGGCCGGTCCCACCGCGGCGCAGCCGGGGACGACGGTCAAATCCGCGATCGGCATGGGCGGGCACAACTCCGCGCTCGTGCTCGACACGCCCTGACCCGTTCACCGCTGGTCGCGGAACCACTGCGCACCGGATCCGCGCGTCCCCGCGGCGGGTCCTCCCCACCGGGCCCTCACCGCTCGGACCCGCCGAGCTGCGCGCGCAGGAACCGCACGGTGCGCTGCCAGGCCGATCCCGCGGAATCCGCGTGGTAGCTCGCGGGATTGCGGTCGTTGCAGAAGGCGTGCCCGGCCGGGTACAGGTGGATCTCCGGGTGCACCGGCGAGTCGCGCTCCACGTGCTCGCGCAGCTCGGCGATCGCCTCCCGGCTGATCGTGCGGTCGTGCTCGCCGAAGTGGCACAGCATCGGCGAGGTCAGCCCGGAGAAGTCCGTCTCCGCCACCGCCGGCAGACCGTAGAAGGGCACGGCGGCCCCGACGCAGTCGCCCTGCTGCGCGGCCAGCACGATGGCGAACTTGCCGCCCATGCAGAAGCCCACCACGCCGACGCGGGCGGACGTCGTCCGCGGGTGCGCCAGCAGGTGGTCCACCGCGCCCGACAGGTCCCGCGTGGCCTGCTCGACCGGGAGCTCCTGCATCATGCGCGCGGCTTCGGAGGGGTCGTGCGTGGTGCGCCCGCCGTAGAGGTCCGGAGCCAGCGCCACGAACCCCTCGCGCGCGAGGCGGTCGGTGATGTCGGCGATGTGGTCGGTCAACCCCCACCACTCCTGGATGACGACCACACCGGGGCCGGGCGCCTCCGGCTCGGCGAGGTACCCGTGCGCGGTGCCCCCGTTGCTGGGGAAGCTGACGTTCTGCTGCGGCCGACTGCCCTCGGTCACCGTTGACCCTCCTCGCTTCGCGTTCGACGACCCCATCCTCCCGCCCGCGCCCCGCCGGGCCCCGGAGCGGGGCGCGGCGCGATCAGCACGTGACCACCCGGTCGAGCACCGCCACCACCGCGTCCCGGTCCACCGCCGCCGCATCGGCGGCCAACCAGCCGCCGATGTCGCGGACGAACCGCGCCGGCGTCATCAGCTCCACGTTCCCCGGCGCGTCCTCCTCCGCGGTGACCTCGCCCTCGCGGTTCGGGTACAGCAGCGCGACACCCCGCACCTGGACGCCGGGCAGCAGGTCGGCGAAGGCGGCCATCCCGTCGGCGAGCGCCGTCGCACCCCCGCGGAACCGGTGGCCGTTGCGCCACACCGACCCGTCCGCGTCGATCGCGTAGTGCCCGGGCAGCCAGCTCTTCGGCTCGACGAGCACCAGGCGGCGGCCGCACAGCACCGCGTGCGGCACGTCGGCGAACACCGACCCCGGCCAGGCGAGCCCGTGGAAGATCCGCGCGCCCGGCATGCGGGTGAAGTACCGCTTGCACAGGTGCGCCGTGAGCACCTGGACGCGTCTGTCCTGCTGGTCCGGAGCCCCGAAGACCCGTTGGCCGCCGAGCCGGGCGTGGAAGTCCCGCTCCCCGCGGCGCGCGCGGAGGTACCGCCGCAGCATCACCACCACGGCAGCTCCGGCGGTGATCACCAGCGACAGCCAGGAACCCAGCAGCACCCCGCCCAGCCGCACGGTCGACCCGGTGAGCAGCAGCAGGCCCCAGGCGCCGAACATCGCCAGCACCGAGGCGCGGTCCGGGCCGGACGCGGGCACCAGCCGGACGCGATCGCGCGGGTCCACCCGGTTCCACCAGGGCAGGTCCTCCGGCCCGAGATCGGGCAGCCGCGGCTCGTGGCGCGGGTCCTCGCCGAAGGCGGAGCGCTTCCAGCGGGCCCCGCGCGGGAACGTGCGGGCATCGGGCGCGGAGGGCTCGCCAGAGCCGCGCGGGGCGGGGGGCGCCGCCCCGCCGCGGCTCCGGTCGTAGCGGGCGCGACTGGCCGGATCGCGCAAGGTGTCGTAGGCCTCGCGCAGCAGCCGGAAGGTCTTCTCGGTTCCGCCGACGTCCGGGTGCATGGTGCGCGCCAGCGAGCGGTACGCGGACTTGATCTCGGTTGCGCTCGCCTCCGGTGACACCCCGAGCAGCTCGTAGTAGTCGGTCCCGCGCACGTGCTCTGAGTACCTCCGTTCGGCCCGCTCGGCGCCGGTCCGCGCCCGCGACCAAGATCGCAGATCGCCGCGCGGGACGCGACGGACCCGGAGGAGTGAACCACGACCGCCCGGTGAGCTCCATCGAGGAACGCCCGTGATCGGAACGACCGTCCCGTGCGCCGACCGGAGCAGCTCGGCAGCGACCGGGTGCAGTTGCCTCGCGAGGCGAGGGCGCGGGGGCTTTCACCCTCGTGCTCGGGATCATCGGGAGAGTTCGCCACCGCCAACTGCTCCGAGTTTTACTGATCCCGCGCACCACGCGGCGTCTCCGGGAGTGCTTCCACGTCAGCATCCCCGGCGGTGCGCGTCGGGTTGCGCCGCACGGCTGGCACGTTCCACGTCTACTCGCCCCGCGCGGCGGTCAGGTGATCAAGCACCACTTCACCTCGGAGATCACCGCCGAAGCCGCGAAGACGATCGCCGGAACGCCGCGGGGAGACCGAACGTGTCGGATGCGCGGAGGACCAGCGGACCGCGGTGGAGCCTTGTGCGACGCCTGCCGCGACCAGTTCGATCCCGGCAGCTGAGTACGCCGTGTGGCTGCAGTACCCAGCTGTGATCACCACGGAGGAGCGAAGGCCGCGACAGTGCTCCAGGTGCGCGAACGACGTGCGGTCATTCCTCCGGTCAGCCCCTGAGCAGCTGCTCGGCTGCACCGCACGAAAAAACCCGCTGACCGACCGGGTCAGCGGGCTCTTCTCACGGGCGGCCGAGGCGATCGATCGCCTCTCCCTTCCGGCCACCCGGTCAGCCGCGCGCACCCTCTGGAGCGCCTGGGCGGCGCGGCTCGTCCACGTCTGTTGTGCCTGCCGCTTCCGCGCCGCCGGAGCGCGGCCGGCGGAAGCCAGCTGCGGACATGCAGCCAGCCGATGGTCACGCGCAAAGCGCGACGCGCCCGTTGCCCGCCCCCGCCGGCTCGGCCCGCCTGGCTCGTTCTGCGCTGCCGGGCCGCGCCGCCGGTTCCACGCTGCCGGCTCGCGGCGACAGCGCCGGCGCGGTCGGCCATCATGGCCGGTGTGGTGGCCGCGAGCGTCGTGCTGTGCGTCGATCCCGAGCTGCAGCTGTTCCTGTCCGCGCACCGCCGCGCCGGACGGGTGGTGGTGCCCAGCGACGGCACGGCCACCATCGCGCACCTGGCCGAGTCGGTGGGGGTCCCCGCCACCGAGCTCGGCGGCGTCCGGGTGGAGGGGTCCCGGGTGGATCCCACCCACCGCGCCGCCCCCGGTTCGCGGGTGGAGCTGCTGCCGGTGCCGCGCCCGTCCACCACGGCCGAGAGCTTCGTGCTGGACGTGCACCTGGGACGCCTGGCGCGGCGGTTGCGGCTGCTCGGCATCGACGCGTCCTACCGCAACGACGCCGCCGACGACGACCTCGTCGCGCGTTCCCGCGCCGAGCACCGGGTCGTGCTCACGCAGGACCGGCGGCTGCTGTGCCGCCGCTCCGTGTGGGCCGGGGCCTACGTCTACGCCGCGCACCCGGACGAGCAGGTGCGGGACGTGCTCACCCGGTTCGCGCCGCCGCTGGCCCCGTGGACGCGGTGCACAGCCTGCAACGGGAAGCTCGCGCCGGTGCCCAAGCAGGAGGTCGCCGACCGGTTGCCGGCCGGGACGCGGCGCTGCTACGAGGCGTTCGCCCGGTGCCCGGAGTGCGGGCGGGTGTACTGGCGCGGCGCGCACGCGCGCCGCATCGACGCGTTCGTGGCCGAGGCCCGCGCGGTGCACCCGCGCGGAGGCGGAGGTCCCGCCCCCTCCCGCGAGCGGTGAACGCCCGGCCGCGGGCACCGGTCACCCGGCGGCCGCGTCGAGCACGGGCAGGTAGCCGCTCCCGTGGCCCTCGCTGTTGGGGTGGAACGACTCGCTGACCACCACCTCGGGACCGTTGATCCACTCCTGCTCGCCGCACACGCCGTGGCCGTCGAACGTGCCGCGGACGTCGAGGTAGTCGAAACCGGCCCGCTGCGCGGCCTGCTCGATGACGCCGCTGAGCACATCCGCGCCCGCGTTGAGCCGCTCGCGCTTGTGCTCGGTGAAGCCGGGGATCGGGCACGCGCCCGGTTCGGTCAGCCGCGGGTAGCCGAGGACCAGGACGCGGGCGTTCGGCGCTTCCTCGGCGATGGCCCCGTAGGTCTCGTCGAGCGCGGCGGGCAGCTCGCCGCGCGCCCGCTGCTCGCCCTCGCTCACCCGCTCGTCGCAGGTCTCCTCGCTGCCGAGCAGGCACGCCGTGACGATCTCGCCGAAACCGATGTCGTTGCCGCCGACGGAGACCGTGACCAGGGTCGTCGCCTCGTCCAGCGCGGACAGCTGCGCGCCGGTGACGTCGTCGGTGGTCGCACCGCCGCAGGCGACGAAGTCGAACTCGGCGGGATCGTGCTGCTGCGCCCAGAGCTCCGGATAGGCCAGCGGCCCGCGCTTGCAGTCGCCGCTGTCCGGGTCGTACTCACCCGTGCCCACCCCGGAGGCGTAGGAATCCCCGAGCGCCGCGTAGTGCACCACCGGTTCCGCCGCGGCCGCCCCGGCGGAACCCGCCGCTCCCAGAGCGACGGCGAACCCGCAGGCCAGCGCGCGGAACCACCGCGATTCGCACCGCACGTCATGCCCCCTCGTCCTCGCGCGTCCGCCCTCGCCGCGGACGATCACGGCCGCGATTCAACCCGGCATTCAAGGCACAACGGGCTCCCTGGCGTGAATTCGCCGCGCACACCCCTCGACCGGAGGAATCCGCGCTCGGCGACCGGCCGGTCCGCGCGACGCCCTGGCGGCCGGCGCGGCGCACCAGCACCGCGGACCGGCACCGCCCGGTCCGGTCGGGAACCGGTGGCCGGGAACCGGTGTCGGGGAACGGCGGAAATCCCGGAGGCACCGTTCCGCACCCCGCGGTCGGAATCGCAGCATTCCGGAACAACGCGGGGCGGAACCACCGCGCCACCGCGCGCGGGAATCGGCTCCGCTGCGGAAACGGATCGATAACGTTCGCGGCGCGCGCGCAGCGCACGCCGGTGCAGCGGGCGCGTTGCGCCCTCCCGGTGTGGTGGTGTTCGGTGCGGGATGACAACATCCCGTGGTCGAACTGCTCACACCCGATACCGGGCGGGTTCCACAGAAACAGGGAGGGCGGAAATCCCGTGCAAGTCCTGTGGGGAATCGGCGGCATTCTCGTGGTGCTGCTGCTCGCGGTCGCACTGTCCACCAACAGACGCGCGATCCGGCCGCGCACGGTCCTGGGCGCGCTGGCCATTCAGATCGTCTTCGCCGTCATCGTGCTGCGCTGGGACGTGGGCAAGCAGGTGCTCGCGACCGTGGCCGACGGCTTTCGCCAGGTCATCAACTCGACCCGGGAGGGCATCGACTTCCTCCTCGGGCCGGTCATGCCCGAGGATCCCAGCGAGACGGTCGTGGCCTTCCAGGTGCTGCCCGTCATCATCTTCGTCGCCTCGCTGAGCGCGATCCTGTACCACTGGAACATCCTGCAGTGGGTCGTGCGCATCATCGGCGGCGGGCTGCAGAAGGTGCTCGGGACGACGCGCGCGGAATCGCTCAACGCCACCGCCAACATCTTCCTCGGGCAGACCGAAGCCCCCCTGGTCATCCGGCCGTTCCTGGGCCGGATGACGCGTTCGGAGTTCTTCGCCGTGATGGTGGGCGGGCTGTCCACTGTAGCCGGAACTGTGATGGTGGGCTACGCCCTGCTCGGCGCGCGCCTGGAGCACCTCATCGCCGCCAGTTTCATGGCCGCACCGGCGGGCCTGCTCATGGCCAAGATCATCATGCCGGAGACGGAGAAACCGCGCAGCGACCGCGTGCTCGAAAAGCACGGCGGCAACGGCTCCGACGGCGCGGAGTCCGGCTCCGACGGCGCGGGAGGGAACACCTCCGAGGGGTCCGAATCGGACGGCTCCGAACCGGACGAGGAGTCGCAGGGCTCCCCGGGGACCGACCGGCAACCCGGCGAGGACACCGAGGCCGAGCAGAAACCGCGCAACGTCATCGACGCGGCCGCGGCCGGCGCCCTCGACGGGCTGCGGCTGGCGCTGAACGTCGGCGCGATGCTGTTCGTGTTCGTCTCCCTCGTGGCGCTGATGAACCTCATCCTCGGCGGCATCGGCGGGTGGTTCGGCGCACCGGACCTCACCCTGGAGCAGATCCTCGGCTACATCTTCGCGCCGGTGATGAGCGCGATCGGCGTGCCGTGGGACGAGGCGATCGCCGCGGGCGGCTTCCTCGGGCAGAAGATCGTGCTCAACGAGTTCGTGGCGTTCGCCGACTTCGGACCGCAGATCGACCAGTTCAGCGAGAAGAGCGCCACGATCATCACCTTCGCCCTCACCGGATTCGCCAACGTCGGCTCGCTGGGCATCCTGCTGGGCGGACTCGGCGGGCTCGTCCCCCAGCGGCGCAGCTGGATCGCCCAGTACGGGATCCGCGCGATCCTCGGCGGAACGCTGGCGAACCTCCTCAGCGCCGCGATCGCCGGCATCCTGGTGTAGCTCCGCACCAGGAGCGCGGAGGACGCGGAGACTCCGCGGACGGGCCGTTGCGGGCGGGTGGAGGGAGGCGGAGGTCCCTCCCTCCACCCCTCCACCCCTCCACCCCTCCACTCACCTCATCGGACGCTCCCCCGATCGGCCACGTGCTGTACCCGCCCGCTGACGAACCGCTATTCTTGCGCACGCCGCGCACACCGCGCAGGCGACCGAACAGCTCGAGGCGAGGAGGGACTTTCGTGGAACAGGTGGTTTTGCTCGATGACGCCGGAGCGGCCATCGGCGTCGAGGACAAGGCGACCGTCCACCACCAGGAGACGCCGCTGCACCTCGCCTTCTCGTGCTACGTGTTCAACGAGCGCGGCGAATTCCTGCTCACCCGGCGAGCGGACCACAAGCTCACGTGGCCCGGCGTGTGGACCAACAGCTGCTGCGGCCACCCCTCCCCCGCGGAACCCGTGCCGGAAGCGATCGAACGGCGCCTCGGCGACGAGCTGGGCCTGGCCGTTTCCGCTCCGAACGTCGTGCTCAGCGAGTTCCGCTACCGCGCTGTGATGGACAACGGCCTCGTGGAGAACGAGATCTGCCCGGTGTACGTGGCGCGCGCGCACGAGGATCCGCAGCCGAACCCCGAGGAGGTCGCCGAGGTCCGCTGGGTGGACTGGAAGGAGTTCACCGCCGACGTGCTCGCCGGCCGCACCGCGGTCTCCCCCTGGTGCGTGCAGCAGGTGCAGCAGCTCGTGGAGCTCGGTCCCGAACCCGCCCAGTGGCCGAACGACTCCGAGGGCAAACTGCCCGCCGCGGCGCGCTGCCCGGTGTGACCCCGGGCAGCGGCGGCTCCGGGCTCAGCGCTGGCCGTACGTCGTCAGGCGCTGGGCCACGCGGGCCATCTCGTCCGAGCTGAGCAGCTGCGGTTCGCCGACCTGGCGGGCGGTGAGCCACACCTGGCAGAGCCACTCGAGCTGGCGAGCGCGGTTGTAGGCGCTGCGCAGGGTGGAACCGAGGGTGATCGTGCCGTGGTTGCGCAGGACGCAGCCGGCCGAGCCGCTCAGCGCCCGCGACATCGCATCGGCCAGCTCGGCCGAACCGTAGGTGGCGTAGTCGGCCACCCGCACGGTTCCGCCGAACTCGGCGAGCTGGTAGTGCACCGCCGGGACCTCGTCCCGCACGAGCGACAGCGCCGTGGCGTACAGCGAGTGCGTGTGCACCACGGCACCGGCCTCGTGCCGCGCGTAGGCGGTGAGGTGCATGGGCAGCTCCGACGTGGGCTTCATCCGGCCGTCGACCACGTTGCCGTCGAAGTCGACCAGCGGGATGTCCTCGACGGTGAGCTCGTCGTAGTCCACACCGGAGGGAGTCACCGCGACGAGATCGCCGCACCGGATGGAGACGTTGCCGGACGTGCCCACCACGAGGCCGTCCGCGGTCATCCGGCGGCAGATCGCGATGACCTCCGCGCGCTGCTCAGTCCAACCGGAGCTGCCCGACACCTGGTCCTCCTCGGTCCTACGCAGGGTGCGACTCCGCTTCGTAGGCGCTGATCGCGGCGACCTTGCTCGCCGAGGCCGACGCCTCGTCGAAGCGGTGGTCCAGCCATTCCGCGGCGAGCTTACGCGCCAGTTCCCGGCCGATCACCCGCTGCCCGAAGCACAGCACCTGCGCGTCGTTGCTCAGCACGGCGCGCTCCACGGAGTAGCTGTCGTGGGCCGTCACCGCGCGGATGCCGGGGACCTTGTTCGCGCTGATGGCCACGCCCAGTCCCGTGCCGCACACGAGCAGCGCGCGGTCCGCCCCGCCCTCGGCCACCACGCGCGCGGCGTTCACCGCCACGTGCGGGTAGGCCGTGTGCTCGTCCGAACCGACGCCGACGTCGGTGACCTCGGCGACGCGCGGGTCGGCGCGCAGGTCCTCGCGCAGCACGTCCTTGTAGTCCATGCCCGCGTCGTCCGAGCCGACGACGATGCGCCACGTTCCAGCACTCATCACTTCGCACCTTTCGTTCGAGATCACCGGTTCACGCAACCGGATCGGATTCGCGCAGCACCGCGCCCACGCGGGTCACCACCATCGCCAGCGAGGTGGCGCCCGGGTCCGGTGTTCCACGGCTGCGCTCGGCCAGCGGGCGGGCCCGCCCGGTCTTCGGCACCAGCTCCGCGGTCGCTTCGGCCGCCCGCGCGGCGGTCTCGGCCGCGCTGCTCCACAGCGCGCACGGATCCGCGGCGGACTCGTCCGAGCGCAGGCTCTCGACGAACGGCAGGAGGGCGTCGAGCAGGGTCTTGTCCCCCGGCTCGGCACCTCCCAACCGGCGCACCGCGTCCGCGGCCGCGCCGGCCGCCGCACCCAGGTCGGCCGCGGTGACCGCGCGGTCGTCCGGGAGGTTCCCCCCGAAGGACGCCAGGGCCGCTCCCCACAGGGCTCCGGACGTGCCGCCGGCTCGTCCGGCCCACGCGTCACCCGCGGCCGCGAGCACGTCGGCCGGACCGGCTCCCCGCCCGGCGGTCTCCGCAGCGGCCTCCGCAGCGGCTGCGCTGCCCCGCGACATCCCGCGGCCGTGATCGCCGTCCCCGGCGATCGCGTCGAGCTCGCCGAGCCGGTCGGACTCCCGGTCGAGCTCCTCGGCCACCCCGCGCAGCGCGCGCACCACCTGCTGCGCGGTGCGCTGGCCGTCCGGCCCCGCCGCGCGGGGCGGCGCGGCGGTCTCGACGCTCTCCGGGGCGTCGAGCTCCTCCGCGGCGTCCAGGTCGGCGGGCGCGATGCTGCCCTTGCGGTAGGCCGGGGTGTCCACCGGCGCGTGCCAGAGGCGCTCCAGCTCCTCGTCCAGCCAGGTGAGCGTGAGCGAGCACCCGGCCATGTCCAGGCTCGTCACGAGTTCGCCGACCTCGGGCGCGACCACCTCGACACCGGCCTCGTCGAGCAGCCGCGCGACCGTGCGCCACACGACGAACAGCTCCTCGTACTTCGTCGCGCCGAGACCGTTGAGGATCGCGGCCACTCGCGGGCGAGTGCCGTCGGCCGGCACCGGGGCCTCCTCGAGCAGCCCGTCGACGAGGACCTTCGCCAGCTCGGCGGCCGAGGGCATGTCGGTCTCGGACACCCCCGGCTCGCCGTGGATGCCCAGGCCCAGTCCCATCCGCCCGGCGGGGACCTCGAACAGCGGCGCGTCCTGCCCCGGCAGGGTGCAGCCGTCGAAGGCCACGCCGAGGCTGCGGGTGCGCGCGTTGGCGTGCCTGCCCGCGCGCATGACCTCGTCGAAGGAGTAGCCCTCCTCGGCGGCGGCCGAGGCGATCTTGAACACGACGAAGTCGCCGACCACGCCGCGGCGCCGCTCGGCCTCGCCGGCGGGTGCGCTGGCGACGTCGTCGGTGACGACGAGGTTCTCCGCGCGGATCCCCTCCCGGCCGAGCCGTTCCGCGGCCAGCCCGAAGTTCATGTTGTCCCCGGCGTAGTTGCCGAAGGAGAAGATGACACCGCCCCCACTGTCGACCGCGCGGCCGACCGAGTGGGCGTCCTCGGCCGAGGGTGCGGTGAAGATGTTGCCGATCACCGCGCCGTCGGCGAAACCGGGTCCGACCACGCCGCAGAACGCCGGGTAGTGCCCGGATCCACCGCCGGTGACCACGGCGACCTTGCCCCGGCGGCCGCGCCGCGCGCGCACCACACCGCCGGGGACCTGGCGCACGTAGTGCGGGTTCGCGGCGACGAAACCAGCGGTCATGTCCTCTGCGAACGACGAGGGATCGTCATGCAGGCGAGTCATTCGCGTTCTCCTTCGCCAGCCGAACGCGCCCGCGCTGTCGACGAGCGGGCGGCTCGGATCGTTGTCGGTGCGGTGGTGGTTGCGGAACCTTCTGCTACACGGGAGTCCCCAGGGACGTGCTGGGAGCTGCGGCCTGCCACAGCGGCCGAGCGCGCTCCAGGCTCGCCAGGTACTCGCGGTAGCCCCGCTCGTAGAACTCGGCGGCCTCGGGGTTCGGTGCGATCTCGTGCCGCGCCGCGGCCCACTCCTGCCGGTCGATCGGCTCGCCGAGGGCTTCCCACGCGGCCAGCGCCGCACCCCGCGCCCCGACGCCTTCCTCGTCCGGCACGTGCAGCGGCTGGCCCAGCACGTCGGCGAAGATCTGGCTCCAGCCGCTCGACCGCGCCCCGCCGCCGCAGGCGGAGACGGTGCCGTGCAGGCCGGCGGACTCCAGGTTGTGCCGCGCGGCGTAGGCCACGGCCTCGCAGATCGCCCGCACGAGATCAGCCGGTGTCGTGTCCAGCGACAGACCGGTGAACTGCCCGCGGGCGTGCGGCTCCACGAAGGGCGCGCGCTCACCGGAGGTCGACAGGAACGACAGGGCCGAGACCCCGCCCGCCCCGGGCGAGCTCGCCGCCAGCATCTCGTCCAGGCGGTCCACGGTGGAGTTGACCATGCGCAGCACCCAGTCGAGGTTGGCCGTGCCGACCATCGCGGGCATCACCCGCAGGTACTGCGCGGGCCACGGCGTCGCCAGGTACATGCCGGCGGGCTCGCCGCGCGGATCGATGACGACCTCGTCGCGCAGCACCTGGCAACCGAGAGTGGTGCCGATGACCAGCGTTCCGTCGCCGAAACCGCTGATCCCGGCACCGAACGCGCAGGCGGGCAGGTCGAACGGTCCGGCCGAGACGGGCAGGCCCGCCGGCAGGTCGAGCAGCCGCGCGGTCTCGGCGTTGAGCGCGTGCAGCGTGCCGGCGGGCGCGGGGTCGGCGAGCAGGTGGCGGTACTGCTCGATCCCGCAGGCGGCCAGGGCCTGGTCCGAGTAGGTGCGCGCGGCCACGTCGAGGAACGGCATCGACGCGTCGGAGGCGTCGACCGTGACGGACCCGGTGAACCGCTGCACGATCGCGTCCACGCAGTAGCCGGCCACGGCCGCGCGGTCGAGCCGCTCCGGTTCGGTCTCGGCCAGGTGCGCCAGCAGCGGACCGTGGGCCCCGGGGAACATGCCCGAGCCGGTGCGGGCGAACACCTGCTGCGTGACGCCGGAGGCGTGCCAGTGGTCGAGCACGTCGGCGGCGCGGCCGTCCATCCACGAGATCGCAGGTCCGACGGCCTCGCCGTCGCGGTCGCGCAACCACAGGCCGTCCCCCTGCCCCGTCAGGGCGAGCGCCTCCACGGTCTCGCCGATCTCGGCCGCCGCGGTGCTGACCTCGCGGACGACGTCGACGACCGAGCGCACGACCTCGTCGAGGTCCTGCTCGACGCGACCGCCGGGCAACCGGTGCACCGTGCTGCGCACGCTGCGCGCCACCCGCGCGCAGCCGTCTCTGCCCAGCAGGGACGCCTTGGTCACCGACGTCCCCACGTCCACCCCGATGATCATGCCCGCTCGTCCCCGATCCGCTCGAGGACCCCGGGGTTGGCCACGAACCGCGGCCGCTCCCCCTGCACGAAGCGGGCCACGTCGGCGGCGACGATCTCGGCGGCGCGGTGCGCCGTCTGCCGCGTGGCCCCGGCGAGGTGCGGGGTGGTGATCACGTTCGGCGCGTCGAACAGCGGCCACTCGCGCGGCGGCGGTTCGATGTCGTAGACGTCCACGGCCAGCGCCCCCAGGTGCCCGGACCGCAGCATCTCCGGCAGCGGCGCGTAGTCGAGCAGCCCGCCCCGCGCGGAGTTGACCAGCACCGCCCCCTCCGGCAGCAGCTCGAGGTTGTCCGCGTTGAGCAGGTGCTCCGTCTCCGGGGTCAGCCGCGCGTGCAGGCTCACCACGGAACTGCTGCGCAGCAGCGTTTCCAGGGAGACCGCCCGCACGCCGTCGGCGGCCGCGTCCGCGTCGCTGACGAACGGGTCGTGCACGAGGACCTCGGCGTCGAAGGCGCGCAGCGCCCGCGCCACGATCCGCCCGATCGCACCGTAGCCGACCAGGCCGACGGTGCTGCCGGCCAGCTCGATGCCCGCGTTGTCGTAGGCGTAGTAGTCGCCGCGCCAGTTGCCGGCCTTGAGCTCGGCGTCGGAGCGCGGGATGTGCCGCAGCGCGGCCAGGATCATGCCGACGGCGAACTCGGCGGCGGCCGCCGCGTTGCGCCCGGGGGCGTAGCTCACGACCACGCCGCGTTCGGTCGCGGTGTCCAGGTCGACGTTCACGGGACCACCGCGGCAGACCCCGAGGAACTTCAGCTGCGGGCACGCCCGCAGCACCTCCCCGGTGAAGGGCGCCATCTGGGTCGCGACGACCTCGACGCCGTCCAGCGCGCCGAGCAGCTGCTGCTCGGTCCCGCTGGCCTCGGACACGTTGCCGACGGGGCCGAACGGTTCGACCGGCCAGGGCAGCTGCAGTTCGCGACCGGGCGGGGCCTGCTGGCCGAGCTCCCGCTCGATCGCGTCGAGGAACACCCCCGGGGACACGAAGTGGTCGCCCGCGGCGAGAAGTTCACTCATGCCGACTCCTTCGTCTCGTACGTGCCGCCGCGCCCGGGTGCGGTCAGCCGCGGGTGGGCTGCGCCAGCGCCCCCACCAGGTAGTGCCGCACCTCGTCGAGCGAGCCCGCGGTGTAGGCGGACCCGGCCAGCGCGTCCTCCGCCGGCGGGTAGTCCCGGTTGGGGTGGGCCACCACGGTCATCCCGGCCGCGGCCGCCGCGCGCAGGCCGTTGCTGGAATCCTCCACCGCCAGGCACCGCTCGGGAAACCCGCCCAGCCGTTCGGCGGCAGCCAGGTACACGTCGGGGTTCGGCTTGCCGCGCGCGACCTCCGCGCTGGAGACGGTGGCGCTGAAGCGCTCCTCGAGCCCGTTGCGCACCAGGACCGCGTCGATGAGCCGCCGCGGCGCCGAGGAGGCCAGGGCGATGGGCGCGACCTCGGACACCTCGGCGACCATGCGGGCCGCTCCGGCGAGCGGCTCGACCTCCCCGCCGTCGAGCGCGGCGATCATGTCGTCGACGACCGCGCGCTCGGTGTCGACCGGGCTGTCGCCGGCGCCGCTGAACTCGGTCAGGAACGCCGCCCACTCGGGCGCGCTCATCCCCTGCACCTGGCGGGTCTGCTCGGCGGTCCACTCCTTGCCGCGCGCAGCGGCGAACCGCGCCCACATGCGCTCCCAGAGGTGTTCGCTCTCCACGAGCACGCCGTCCATGTCGAACACCACGGCGCGGAACTCCTCCGCCGTCCCCGCGAGCCGACCGGCCTCCGCCGCGCCCTCGACCCCCCGGTCCGGTTGGGCCATGCCGTCCCTCCACATCACGTCGATGCCAGAAAATTAACATGTTCTTGTTTATTAGTCACTACCTTCCTGATAATTCATGGGATGCGACGACGCGCCGACGTGCCCGCACGTGGACGACCACGACGTGCGAGAGAAGATGAAAGCATGAGCTCCGGACCGAAGAAGCAGTCACCGCGCCTCGCCCGCCAGCAGCGCATCGTCGACCACGTGCTGGGGCAGGGGTTCGCCAGCGCGACCGAGCTCTCGACGCTGACCGGCGTCAGCCTGATGACCGTGCACCGCGACATCGACGACCTGGTCACGCGCGGACTGCTGCGCAAGTACCACGGCGGCGTGTCGGCCCAGCCCTCCACGGTGTTCGAGAGCAGCTCCGACTTCCGCCTGCACACGCGCACGCGGGAGAAGGAGGCCCTGGCCGGGGAGGCGATCAGGTTCGTCAGCCCCGGCATGTCGGTGCTGCTGGACGACTCCACGACCGCGCTGGCGCTCGCGCGGCTGCTGCCCGACGTCGGCCCGCTCACCGTGGTCAGCAACTACCGCCAAGTGGCGGAGACGCTGCGGCAGGAGCCCGACATCCGGCTCATCGGGCTCGGCGGGGAGTACTCCCGCACGCACGACTCCTACCTGGGGCTGCCCTGCAAGGAGATGGTCAACACGTTCTCGGTGGACATCGCCTTCCAGTCCACCTCGGGGATGAACGGGCAGATGACCTTCCACCAGGAGCAGGAGGTCGTGCTGATCAAGCGCGCCATGCTCGACGCGGCCGAGAGGACCGTGCTCATGATGGACGCCAGCAAGGTGGGCCGGGCCGCGCTGCACCAGCTGGCCCCCGTCGGCCGCTTCGACCACATCCTGCTCAGCGGGGAGGTCGACGAGGAGCTGATCGCCGGCATGCGCGAGCTGACCGACGTGCGCCACGCCCCGGTCGCGAACTGACTCTCACTGATTTTGCGAATATTAACTGCTGTGGTGATAGACCGCTGCCCGGATCGGCGACGTCCGCCTCCGCTCCGCGGCGGGCTCAGCTCCGGCCGGCCGCACCGGTGTTGTCGATCAGCACGGTGGTCCGCACCGGCCGCGTCCCGCCGGGAGCCCCCGGCGCGCGGTTGACCACGTCGACGAACCGCCCGTCGGCGGTGCGCCGCTGGTAGCGCAACACCAGCTCCGCCGCGCCGGGGCGCAGGCCGCGCACCACGGCGCGGCCCGCGCGCATCTCGACGCTGGCCACCGACGCCGGGGACACCTCGGCCACGACCCGGTTCGCCGGGTGCTCCAGCGGCATCGCAGCGCCGGAGGCCGCCCGCACCTCCACCCCCACGGTGGCGCCGCCCCCGCCGGGCTCGACCACCGCGGTGTCCGCGCGCAGCGCGAACGGCGCGACACCGGACGGCAGCGGTTCGTCCGAGGTGGACTGGTGGATCGCCAGCCGCGCTCGGTCCGGATCGAGGCTCATCCGCTCGGTGTACAGGCGCCGATCGGAGTCCATGTCCGGCCGCCCGTGGTGGAGGTAGAACAACTCGGTGCCGTCGGGGCTCGCGCTGATGCTGCCGTGGCCGGTGGAGAACATGCCCATGTCCGGATCGGTGCGCAGCACGGGGTTGTCCGGACTCTTGCGCCACGGGCCCAGCGGGTGCTCGGCGACGGCGTAGCCGACGCCGTAGTGCGGGCCCGCGTAGCTGTTGGCCGAGTAGGTCAGGAAGTACAGCGGCCGGCCCTCGCGCGTGCGCGCCTTGACCACGCTCGGGCCTTCCTCCCACCGGCGGTCCTTCTTCTCCCCGCCGCTGTCGGCGTAGTCGTGGACGTGGGCGTTCTCCCAGGCCTGCTCGTCGCCGCCGTAGTCGAGGACCGGGGTGAAGCCGTCCTTGCGGACGGGGTCGCCCGGCGCGCCGTTGGCGTCGCGGTAGGCGTCGGCGATCCGCGGCGGCGTGGTGCCGGTGGGGTCGTTCCAGAAGGCGGGGTCGAGCTCGACCGCGTAGATGCCCGCTTCCTCGACGTACTTGCCGAGGTCGTGGTCCCAGACCCAGTTGCGGTAGGCGTTGCGCGAGAAGTACAGGTAGATGCGCCCGTCGTCGAACAGCAGGGTCGGGTCGATCGTGGGCACGTAGGTGCCCAGCGGGGCCGTCCGGCCCTCCTCGAGGGTCTCGGGCGGCTTGCGCTCGGGTTCGTCCATGATGAGGTTGACGTCGTGGTAGTCCGGGTCGTACGGGCGGTAGTCCAGCGGCCCGTCGCCCAGCGGCCGGAACGGTCCCGCCGGGGAATCCGCCACGGCCACGCCGAGCTTGCTCGGTTCCTCGAAGTCCGCGTACCGGAAGTGCTCGGCAGCGAGGTCGCGGCGCAGCCGGGCGGAGTAGAACAGGAAGTACTTGCCCGTCCCCGTGTTGTGGTAGACCTCCGGCGCCCAGAACCAGTCGCGGCCCCACTGCTGCGCGTCCGCCGGCAGGGCCCCGCCGGGCAGCCGCTGCCACGTCGCCATGTCCGGCGAGCGGTGGACGGCGAAGTGGTGGCCGGGGTCGGCTCCCGTCGTGGAGTAGGCGTAGTAGTAGCCGCTGGCGGGATCGTGCAGCACGAACGGATCGGCCCCCGGGGTCTCCCCGGCGTTGTGGTAGGTCGCGTTCGAGTCCCCGGTCATCGCCGCGCTCACCAGCACCAGTGGAAGCACCAGGGCGAGCATCCGCACCACCCCGGCCGGACGGTTCCCGGCGCGGTCGCCGCGCCGCTCGGCCCCACCCTCCCCGGCGCGCGCGGAGCGCGCACGCCCGCGCCGCGGCAGTCGGCGCCGAGCCGCTCGCAGCACCGCTCGCCCGCCCCGGCGGACAACCGCTCGCCTCCGGTCCGCTGCACACACCGCGCGTGATTGTTCCGCACCGATCGTGACGCCCCGTGCACGACGCGCGCAGCACCCGGACTGCGACGCGGACGAGTGAACACCTGCGTGTCGGTGCGGGGAGCGGACCTGGCAGGCTTTCGGTATGGCGTCCGAGTCGTTTCCCCGTCACAGCGCGCGGACCCAAGGCTTCACGCTGGGAGCCCCGCGCACCAGCACGGTCTGCCCCGCCGCGGACCTCGTGGTCTTCCTGCGCTCGCACGGCCCCACCGATCGGAGCAACGCGCTGTGGGCCCTGGACCTGGACACCGGCGCGGAACGGGTCCTCGCCGACCCGGCGGCGCTGCAGGGGGACGACGAACCCACCGAGGCCGAGAAGGCGCGGCGGGAGCGCGCACGCGAACGGGCCACCGGAATCACCGGCTACGCCACCGATTCCCGCGGCGGCCTCGCCGTGTTCGCCCTCTCCGGCGACGTCTTCGCCACGCAGCTGCCGAGCGGGAGCACCCGTCCGGTCGTGCGCTCGACCGACGCGGCCGACCCGCGTCCGTCCCCGGACGGGAGCCGCCTCGCCTACCTCAGCGGCGGACGCCTGCACGTGGCCACAGTGGACGGATCGGTCGACCGCGCGCTCTCCCCCGCCGAGGACGCGGCGACGTGGGGCTACGCGGAGTTCATCGCGGCCGAGGAGATGCGCCGCTCCCGCGGGTACTGGTGGTCCCCGGACGGCGAGGCGATCCTCGCCACCCGCGTGGACGAGACCCCGGTGGACCGGTGGTACCTGGCCGACCCGACCGAACCGGCCGCACCGCCCCGCGAAGTGCGCTACCCGGCCGCGGGCACGGCCAACGCCGACGTGCGCGCCGCGGTGCTGTGGTTGGACGGACGGCACGTCGACGTCCGCTGGGACCGGGTGAACTTCCCGTACCTGGTCGCCGCGCACTGGTCCCCGCACGGCCCCCCGCTGCTGGCGGTGCAGACGCGCGACCAGCGCACCCAGCTCGTGCTCGCCCTCGACCCGCACACCGGGCAGACCCGCGAAATCCACCGGGACACGGACGAGCACTGGGTCGAGATCAAGATCGGCTGGCCCGCGTGGACCCCCGACGGCCGGCTCGTGCGCATCGCCGCCGACGGTGACTGCTACCGCCTCGTGGTCGGCGACGAGGCCTGGACCGCGGCACCACTGCAGGTGCACCGCATCATCGACGTGGACGAGGACGTGCTCGTCGCCGGATCCGAGGACGACCCGGCCGAAGTGCACCTGTACCGGGTCACCGCCGACGGGCCGGAACGGCTCACCCGCGAGCCGGGGGTGCACGGCGGCACGCGGGCCGGTGACGTCACCGTCATCGCGCGCAGCGGCATCGACGCGCCGCGCACCACCACGACCGCGTACCGCGGCGCAGCGGAGGTGGCCACGCTGGCCAACCACGCCGACGCCCCGCGGATGGGCCTGCGGGTGAACCTGCTGCGGCTCGGTGCGCGGGACCTGCGCAGCGCGCTGCTGCTGCCGAGCGGGCAGGACCGCGCCGAGGGGCCGCTGCCCGTGCTGGTCGACCCCTACGGCGGCCCGCAGGCGCAACGGGTGCTGGCCCAGCAGCAGGGCTACTTCACCTCGCAGTGGTTCGCCGACCAGGGGTTCGCGGTGCTCGTCACCGACGGGCGCGGCACGGGCGGGCGCGGCCCCGCGTGGGACCGCGCCGTCTCCGGCGACCTCGCCGGCCCGCCGCTGCAGGACCAGGTCGACGCGCTGCACGCGGCGGCCGAGCAGCACCCCGAGCTCGACCTGGCGCGCGTGGCCGTCCGCGGCTGGTCGTTCGGCGGCTACCTCGCCACGCTCGGCGTGCTGCGGCGGCCGGACGTGTTCCACGCGGCGGTGATCGGGGCCGGCGTGGCCGACTGGTGCCTCTACGACACGCACTACACCGAGCGCTACCTCGGCGACCCGCGGGAGCACCCGGAGGTGTACGAGGCGAACTCGCTGCTGCGGGAGGCCGGCGAGCTCACCCGGCCGACGCTGATCGTGCACGGCACGGTCGACGACAACGTGGCCTTCGCGCACGCGCTGCGCCTGTCGCGCGCGCTGACGGCGGCGGCGCGTCCGCACGCCCTGCTGCCGCTGCCCGGGGTGACGCACATGCCGACCGACGAGTCCACCCTGGAGCAGCTGCTGCTCATGCAGGTGGACTTCCTGCACCGGTCGCTGGGGCCGGGCTGAGCACCAAGACGTCTTTGGCGGGTCATCGGACGACTGCGTTGCGGAGTAGCTGCAAGCTCCCCATCTCGACACGGCAGCTCCCAGCTGCTCCGACCGCCCACCCCGCATGGGAACCGGGCAGCAACAAACCTCCAACGAAGTCCCGTAGGCCCGAGTCAGAGGATCTCCAGCGGCACCGGCCCGGCCGGTGCGGGGAAGGCCTCGCCGAGCTCGGCCACGTCCGCTGTGGACAGTTCGATCCCCAGCGCGCGCACGTTCTCGGCCACGTGCTCCGGCGTCGCCGCCTTGGGGATGGCGCACACCCCGTCGCCGGAAAGCACCCAGGCCAGGGCGATCTGGGCCGGAGAGGCCCCGTGCCGCTCGGCGACGCGCTGCAGCGCCGCGGATCCGAGCACGCGTCCCTGCTCGATCGGCGAGTACGCCATGACCGGCAAGGAGTGCTCGCGGCACCACGGCAGCAGGTCGTGCTCGATGCCGCGGCGCGTGAGGTTGTACAGCACCTGGTTCGCGGCCACCTGGCGGCCCAGCTCGTGCTGCCACAGCTCCGCCACGTCGTCGGGGTCGAAGTTGCTCACCCCGAACGCGCGGATCTTGCCGTCGGCGCGGAGCTGGTCGAACGCCTCCAGCGTCTCCTGCAGCGGCGTGCCGCCGCGCCAGTGCAGCAGGTACAGGTCGATCCGGTCGGTGCCGAGCCGCCGCAGGCTGCGCTCGCAGGCCTCGACGGTGCCCTTCGCCGTGGCGTTGTGCGGGTAGACCTTGCTGACCACGAACGCCTCGTCCCGGCGGCCGTCCAGGGCGGTGCCGAGGACTTCCTCGGCACCGCCGCCGCCGTACATCTCCGCGGTGTCGATCAGCCGCAGCCCGAGGTCCAGGCCGTGCCGCAGCGTCGCCACCTCGTCCGAGCGGCGCGCCGCGCGCTCGCCCATGCCCCACGTGCCCTGCCCGAGCGCGGGAAGACCGCCATCACCCAGCACGCGCACCGTTGCCACCTCCGTCACCGGCTCTTGCTGCTCTCCCGCACGCGGACGGACAGCCGCACCGGGCTGCCGACGAAGCCGAACCGCTCGCGGAAGCTGCGTTCCAGGAACCGACGGTAACCCGGTTCCAACCGCCCCGTGCTGAACACCACCACGGTCGGCGGCTGCGCCTGCGCCTGCGTGGCGAACAGGATCTTCGGCTGCTTGCCACCGCGCACCGGCGGCGGCTTCGCCGCCACGAGCTCGCTGATCCAGGCGTTGAGCTGGCCGGTGGACACGCGCTGGTCCCACGACTCCAGCGCGCGGCGCAGCGTCGGCGCCATCTTGGACACCGCGCGTCCGGTGTGCGCGGAGACGTTGACCCGCTCGGCCCAGCGCACCCGCACCAGGTCCCGATCGATCTCCTTCTCCAGCCGGCGACGCCGCTCGTTGTCGACGAGGTCCCACTTGTTGTAGGCGATGACCAGGGCGCGGCCGGCGTCCTCGACCATGCTGATCACGCGCAGGTCCTGCTCGCTCAGCGGCTCGGAACCGTCGATGAGCACGATGGCCACCTCGGCGGCCTCGATCGCGTGGCGCGTGCGCAGCGAGGCGTAGTACTCGGTGCCGCGGGCGGTCTTCACGCGCTTGCGCAGGCCCGCGGTGTCCACGAACCGCCAGGTCTCGCCGCCGAGCTCCACGAGCGAGTCCACCGGGTCGACCGTCGTTCCGCCGACCTCGTCGACCACCGCGCGCTCCTCACCGGTGAGCCGGTTGAGCAGGCTGGACTTGCCCACGTTGGGCTTGCCGACCAGGGCGACGCGCCGCGGGCCGGCGCTGCGCCCCCGGTCGCGGGGTGTTTCCGGCAGCGCCTCGAGCACCGCGTCCAGCAGGTCACCGGAGCCGCGCCCGTGCAGACCGCTGACGGGCCGCGGCTCGCCGAGCCCCAGCGACCACAGCTCGTGCACCTCGTTCGCGGTGCGCTGGTCGTCGACCTTGTTCGCCGCGAGCAGCACCGGCTTGCGCGAGCGGCGCAGCACGCGGGCCACGGCCTGCTCGCCCTCGGTGATGCCCACTTGGGCGTCGACGGCGAACACGATGGCGTCCGCCGCGGCCACGGCCAGTTCGGCCTGCTGCGTGATGGCGGCCTGCCGCCCGGAAGCCTGCGGGTCCCACCCGCCGGTGTCCACGATCGTGAACCACCGGTCGTTCCACAGCGCGTCGTAGGCCACGCGGTCCCGGGTCACGCCCGGGGTGTCCTGCACGACCGCCTCGCGCCGGCCGATCAGCCGGTTCACCAGGGTCGACTTGCCCACGTTGGGCCGCCCCACCACGGCCACCACCGGCTGGGCCGGGGCGGACGGCTCGCCCTCGGCCGGTTCGAAAGCATCGGCCACCGCCCAGTCGGACTCGTCCGACCACGTGCCGTCTAGCGACTCGTCGGTCACGCTTGTTTCCCTCTCCGCTGATCGTTGTTCTGGTCGGCGACCAGCTCGTCGAGCGCGACCACCAGGTCCACCAACTCCGAGCGCACCCGGTCGGTCGCCGCACGCAGGCCGACGCGCCCCTTCTCGCTCGGCAGCTCGACGGGTTCGCCGAAGAGCACGTCGACCCGGGGCCGCAGCCGCGGCCACCGGCCCGGCCGCGCGGTGCCCCGGCACGCCACCGGGAGCACCGGCGCCTGCGCGGTGCGGGCGAGCCACGCGGCGCCGTTCTGCGCGTTGTCCACTTCACCCGTGCCGCGGGTTCCCTCCGGGAACACGGCCACGGTCCCACCGTGGCGCAGCACGCGAACCGCCGCGAGCAGCGGGGTCCGGTCGGGCTCGCCGCGGCGCACCGCCAGCTGCCCGATCCGCCGCAGGAACCACCCGAACGGACCGCGGAACATCTCCGCCTTGATGAGGAAGACCACGTCGCGGGGCAGCACCCCGAACAGCAGCGGCCCGTCGACCAGGGCCGAGTGGTTCGCCACGAGCACCACGGGACCGGAACGCGGAACCCGGTCGGCCCGGTGCACGCGCAGCCGGTAGGCGGAACCGAGCATCCGCGCGAAGCGCCGTCCGCCGCGGTGCAGCGCGAGCCGCGCGCCTTCCGGCAGGTGCTGCTGGTCTTCCTTCCTCACCCGGCCGTCCGTTCCGAGGCCGACGGGGCGCAGTCCCCGAGCAACCCCCGCGCTCCGACGAGTTCGTGCAGCCGGGTGAGCACCTCGGCCACACCGAGCTCGGTGGTGTCCAGTTCCACGGCGTCGGTGGCCTGCCGCATCGGCGAGGCGCTCCGGCCCGCGTCGCGCTGGTCCCGGCGCCGCACCTGCTCGGCGGTGCTGGGCACGTCGCCGCTGCGGCCGGCTGCGACGTCCTGGGCGGTGCGGCGCTGCGCCCGCGCGTCGGTGCTGGCCGTGAGGAAGACCTTCAACCGCGCGTCGGGGACGACGGCCGTGCCGATGTCGCGGCCCTCGACGACGATGCCGCCGGGGCCGTCGAGGGCCCCGCGCACCTCGGCGCGCTGCTGCTCCACGAGCACCTCACGCACCGCGGGGATCGCCGACACGGCCGAGACCGCCCCGGTCACCTCGGCGCCGCGGATCTCCGCCTCCACCTCGGCCCCGTCGAGCAGCACCGCGGGCCGGTCCGGCTCGGTCCGCACGCTCAGCAGGGCGGTGCGCACGACGCGTTCGACCTCGACCGCGTCGGCCGGGTCGACCTCCGCGCGCAGGACCGCCAATGTCGCCGCCCGGTACATCGCGCCGGTGTCGAGGTACTTCGCCCCCAGCTCGGTCGCGAGCCGTCGAGCCACCGTGGACTTGCCGGTACCCGAAGGCCCGTCGAGCGCCACCACACCGCGTAGCTGTGCCACCGTCGCTTGTCCCTCCCTGAACTGGCGGTCCCACCGGGGTCCATTCTGCCTGCCGGGCAGTGGTGATCCCCACGTGCCTCGGCATCGACGGCGCCGCTCGCCCCGCGCGTGCGCCGGCGGCGCGGAGGCCGGTGTCACAGCCCGACGGACTTGTACAGCGCTCCCATCTCGCGCTGGTTGAGCGGCCGGATCGCGCCGGGGCGCTCGTCGGTGAGCCGCACGTTGCCGATCGCGGTGCGCACCAGCCGCTGCACGGGCAGCCCCACGTGCTTGAGCATGCGGCGCACGATGCGCTTGCGGCCCTCGTGCAGCACGAGCTCGACCATGGCCCGCTTCGGCACCTGGTCGACGAGCTTGAAGTGCGACACGCGCACCAGGCCGTCCTCGAGCTCCACCCCCTCGCGCAGCGTCCTGGCCATGTCCTTCGGCACGGTGCCCTGCACCTCGGCCAGGTAGGTCTTGGGGACCTCGTAGGAGGGGTGCATCACCCGGTTGGCCAGTTCACCGTCGTTGGTCAGCAGCAGCATGCCCTCGGTGTCCTGGTCCAGGCGCCCCACGTGGAACAGCTTGCCGTCCTTCTTGCTCAGGTAGTCGCCGAGGCACGGGCGGCCCTGGTCGTCGGACATCGTGCAGAGGATGCCGCGCGGCTTGTTCAGCATGAGCACCCGCACGTCGTTGGTGAGGAACACCCGCGCGCCGTCGACGTGCACGGTGGCCGTGCTCGGGTCGACTCGCCGTCCCAGCTCGGTGACGGCCTCCCCGTTGACCTGGATACGGCCCTCGACGATCATCTGCTCGGTTTCCCGGCGGGAGGCCACACCGGCGTTCGACAGCGCTTTCTGCAGCCGAACGCCTTCGGCGTCGGCAGAAACGGAAGGGTCCTTAGACGTCATCAATCGCATCCACTTCGGGCAACAAGGGGGCCAGTGGCGGCAGCTCCTTCAGCGACGACAAGCCGAGCCGCTCCAGGAACAGCTCCGTCGTGCAGTACAGGAGGCCACCGGTTTCCTGATCGGTCCCGGCCTCTTCGACCAGGCCTCGACCCACCAGGGTACGGATAACGCCATCGACGTTCACACCGCGTACCGCTGCCACGCGGGAGCGGGTCACGGGCTGGCGGTAGGCGACCACGGCGAGCGTCTCCATCGCGGCGCGCGTGAGCTTGCTGCGCTGACCGTCGAGCAGGTAGCGCTCGACGTACGGCGCGTAGCGCTCGCGCGTGTACATCCGCCAGCCGTCGCCGACGTGCCGCAGGTCGATCCCCCGGTTCGCGGCCGCGTACCCGTCGGACAGCCGGTGCAGGGCCGTGCGCACCCGGGCCACCGGCTGCTGCAGGGTCTCGGCGAGCAGCTGCTCGCCGGCGGGGGCGTCGACGACGAGCAGCAGCGCTTCCAGCGCGCAGTCCAGGTCCTCGTCGGTGTCCAGGGCCGGCGGTTCGGGAGCGCTCTCCACGGCCCGGTGCGCCGCGGCGGGCCCACCGCCACCGTCCTCGGTGCCACCGTCCCCGGTGGGCCGCGTCCCGGTGGTGCCCGCGGAAGCCGCACCGGTGCCGGTGCTCTCCGCACCTGCGGTGCTGCCGGAGCCCCCGGCGTCTCCGGTGCGCCCGACGTCCTCGCCGCCTCCGGCGTCCTCGGCGGGAGAGGTGGCATCGGCCGCGCCTCCCACCGGAGGAACCCCGGGACCACAAGTATCCACAGTGGATTCATCTGGATCCGCTGTGGACGGTTCGGTCCGCTGCACCGCGCCCTCCGCCGGCGTGGGCGGTGGTGCGCCGCTCTCGTCGTGCTCGTGGGGCTGGCTGCTCACCCGTACTCCTCGTCGTCCTGTCGCGCCAGTTCCGCGTCCGCCTGCGCCCGCGCCTCCTGCAGGCTGCCGCCCGCCCACCGGATCGACAACGTGGCCAGCGGTGCTTCCTGCTCGAACAGGATCACCTGCTCGCGGTACAGCTCCAGCAGCGCCAGGAAGCGGGCGACGACCTCGATGGTGTGGCCGCAGTCGGAGACCAGACCGGCGAAGGTCGCCTCGCCGCGCTCGGCCAGGCGCACCCGCAGCAGCGCGACGTGCTCCCGCACGGAGACCTGGTGCTGGTGCAGGTGCTCCAGCGACACGGCCGGTGGCGGTTGCGGCCGGAACACCGAGGCGGCGATCTCCGCGAACCGCTCCGGGCCGACGCCCAACCGCACCTTCGGCAGCAGGTTGGCGAACCGGTCCTCCAGCGAGACCGCGCGCGGGTAGCGCCGCAGCGCACCCGCTTCCAACTCGCTGAACAGCTCGGCGACCTGCTTGTACGCACGGTACTGCAGCAGCCGCGCGAACAGCAGGTCCCGCGCCTCCAGCAGCGCCAGGTCCTCCTCGTCCTCCACCTCGGCCGCGGGCAGCAGCCGCGCCGCCTTGAGGTCGAGCAACGTCGCCGCGACGACGAGGAACTCGGTGGTCTCGTCCAGGTCCCACTGCTGCCCGAGAGCTTTGGTGTAGGCGAGGAACTCGTCGGTGACCCGGTGCAGCGCCACCTCGGTGACGTCCATCTCGTGCTGCGAGATGAGCTGCAGCAGCAGGTCGAACGGCCCTTCGAAGTTGTCGAGCCGCACGGTGAACCGCCCGCCCGAGCCGGACTCGTCCGCCTCCGGCTCGCCCGCGGCGAGTTCGGACAGCTCGGAATCGGTCACGCGGCGGCCCCCTGTACGACGGTGTTCTCCGGCGGTGCCGCGGGCCAGGAGGACACCGGTCCGCGTCCCGGCCCCTCGGCCGCCCCTCCCCGCCGGGCTGCGGCGCGGGAGGGGCGTGCGCACCGGACCCGGCGATGATACTCCGCGGCCGCACCGGCCGGACCGCCCGTTGCCGGTCGGCGCCCTGGTCCCCCTGCCGCCCGCACCCCCTCCGAGCAGGCAGAACGGGCGCCTCAGCGCGCGATGACCTCCCGCGCGAGCGAGCGGTACGACTTCGCCCCGGCCGAACGGGGAGCCCATCGGGTGATCGGCTCGCCCGCCACCGTCGTCTCCGGGAACCGCACGGTCCGGTTGATCACGCTGTCGAAGACGATGTCACCGAACGCCTCCACGACCCGCTGCATCACTTCCCGCGAGTGCAGTGTGCGCGGATCGAACATCGTGGCGAGGATCCCGGAGATCTCCAGGTCCGGGTTCAGCCGGTCGCGCACCTTCTCGATCGTGTCGATGAGCAGCGCGACACCGCGGAGGCTGAAGAACTCGCACTCCAGCGGGATGATCACGCTGTGGGCCGCCGCCAGCGCGTTGACCGTCAGCAGCCCCAGCGACGGCTGGCAGTCGACGAGGACGTAGTCGTACTCCTTGGCGGCGCTGCGCAGCGCCCGCTGCAACGCCTGCTCCCGCCCCACCTCGGCGACGAGCTGCACCTCGGCCGCGGACAGGTCGATGTTGCTCGGCAGCAGATCCATGCCGTCGACCGAGGTCTGCTGGACGATCTCCTCGAGCTTCGCCGAGCTCTCCATGATCACGTTGTGGATCGTGCGGTCCAGCTGGTGCGGCTGAACCCCCAGCCCCACCGACAGCGCACCCTGCGGATCGAAGTCCACCAGCAGCACGCGGCGGCCGTACTCGGCCAGCGCCGCCCCCAGGTTGATCGTCGAAGTGGTCTTGCCCACACCGCCCTTCTGGTTGCACATGGCCACGATGGACGCAGGGCCGTGCCCCTCCAGCATCGGCGGTTCGGGGATCTGGCGACGGGGCCGTCCGGTGGGCCCGAGCCCGCGGGCCGCCCCGGGCGCGAGGTCGACCTCCTCCTCGGAACTCGATCCCGTTCCGGTCGAATCCGGGGCGATGCTCAGGTCGACCGCGCCCCGCGACCGCCCATCGGCGGAGGGCTGCGGTTGCGACATGGCGATCCTGACTCCTTCGTTAGCCGGTGGCGATCACAATGCAGCCTAGGTGGCGTTCACGACCTGCGGCAACGCGCCTCGCCGTGGTGTGCCGAACAACCGTCCGGCGCAGCGGCCCGATTCGCCCGACCGCTAGCCTCGGGCGCGCGGGTGCGACGTCGCGTAGACCTCGCGCAGCGTGGTCACCGTGACCATGGTGTACACCTGCGTCGTCGCCACCGAGGCGTGGCCGAGCAGCTCCTGGACGACCCGCACGTCGGCACCCCCCTCCAGCAGGTGCGTCGCGAAGGAGTGCCGCAGCACGTGCGGCGAGACCTCGCTGGTGATCCCGGCGCGCTCGGCCGCGGCCTTCAGGGCGTGCCACGCGCTCTGCCGCGACAGGCGCGATCCGCGGGAATTGAGGAACACGGCGGAACTCCCGCGCCCCCGCGCGGCCAGAACCGGACGAGCGCGGACGAAGTAGGCGTCCAGCGCCTCCAGGGCGGGCCTCCCCACCGGCACCAGGCGCTGGTGCCCGCCCTTGCCGGTGAGGATCACCGCGCGCTCGTCCACGTCCAGGTCGTCCACGTCCAGCCCCACGGCTTCGGAGATGCGCGCGCCCGTGGAGTACAGCAGCTCCAGCAGGGCCCGGTCGCGCAGCTCGTGCGGGCGCTGCCCGGCGGCGTGCTCCAGCAGCCGCGCGACCTCGTCGACCGCCAGCGCGCGCGGCAGCGACCGCGGTGGGGCCACCGGCGCCACCTCGCGCGCCACGTCCGCGGCCAGCATCCCCTCCGCCTGCGCGAAGCGGTGCAGCCCGCGGGCCGCGACGAGCGTGCGCGCCACCGAGGACCGCGCCAGCGGACGGCGGTCACCGCTCGGGTGGGACAGGTCGGCCTGGAAGTCGGCCAGGTGCTGCGCCGCGACGGACGCGAGGTCGGTGACGCCGCGTTCGGCCAGGAACGCCCCGTAACGCCGCAGATCCCGCCGGTAGGCCTCGAGCGTGCTGCGCGCCGCGCCGCGCTCGACCGTCAGGTGCTCGAGATACCGGGTGATGGCCGCGCGCACCGCCTCCGGCAGCTCCTCCTGATCCGGCACGGTTCACTCCGCACGCTCGTGCCCGGCCGCACCGCCCCGCTGGGCGAACCGGCGCGGCCGGTCCTGCCACGAGGCGTCCGCCGGCCGCGGTCGGTGGACCCCGTCCCGCACGGCCCGCGCCGCCAGCAGCCCGGACACGGCGGGGGCGTTGACGATCTCCCCGTCGAAGACCATGGCCACGGCCTCGTCGAGCGGCACCGACGTGACCGTCAGGTCGGCCTCCTCGTCGGCCGCGGCCGGCGGGAGGTCCACCGCGCGCAGCTGCCGCGCCAGGAACACCCGCACGCTCTCATCGGTGAAACCGGGCGAGGAGGCCACGTCCACCAGCACCGACCACTCGTCGGCGTCCAGGCCGACCTCCTCGGCCAGCTCGCGGCGCGCCGCCTCCACCGAGCTCTCCGCGTCGACGTCGAGCAGCCCGGCCGGCAGCTCCCACAGCCGCCGTCCCAGGGGGTAGCGGTACTGGTGGATCAGCGTGACCCGCTCGTCCTCGTCGAGGGCCAGCACCGCCACGGCCCCGTAGTGCTCGACGACCTCGCGCCGCGCGCGGCGACCGCCGGGCATGTCCACCTCGTCGGCCCGCAGGGCCAGGATGGTGCCGACGTAGATGTCCTCGCTGCCGGCCACGGTGAAGTCGTGCGCGCCGTTGGTGCGCCCCACGCCGCCCGGTGCGGCGCCGGCTCCCGCCCTGTCGGTTCGGGTGCTGTCGGTTCCGGTGTTGTCGGCTTCGGTGTTGTCCGCGTGCACGCGGCCCAGCCTAGTACCGATCAGCGCTGCAGGGCCCGCACCGGCGGCGCGGCCAGGTCAGGAGGCGCCCGACGTGCGTGGCGCCTCGGGCAGGTCCACCGGCAGCCGCTCGGCCGCGCGGTAGTCCAGCGCGGCGCGCACGAACGCGGCGAACAGCGGGTGCGGCCGGGTCGGCCGGCTCTTCAGCTCGGGGTGGGCCTGGGTGCCGACGAAGAACGGGTGCTGCTCGCGCTCGAGCTCGACGAACTCGACGAGCCGCCCGTCCGGCGAGGTCCCCGAGCACAGCAACCCGGCCTTGCGCAGGTCCTCCCGGTAGTTGTTGTTGACCTCGTAGCGGTGCCGGTGCCGCTCGGCGATGTCGGACTCGCCGTAGGCCTCGCCCACCAGCGAACCGGGCTCCAGCCGCGCCGGGTAGGACCCGAGCCGCATCGTGCCGCCCATGTCGCGGTCCCCGCTGAGCACGTCGCGCTGGTCGGCCATGGTGCTGATCACCGGGTGCTGGCAGGGCTCCTCGAACTCCGCCGAGTTCGCCCGCTCCAGCCCGGCCAGCGAGCGCGCCGCCTCGATGACCATGCACTGCAGTCCCAGGCACAACCCCAGCGTGGGGATGCCGTTCGTGCGGGCGTACCGGAGCGCGCCGAGCTTGCCCTCGATGCCGCGGACGCCGAAGCCACCGGGCACGAGCACGCCGTCCATGCCGGCCAGCGCCTGCGCCGCGCCCGACTCGGTCTCGCACGAGTCGGACGGCACCCAGGAGATCTCCACTTTGGCCCGGTGGTGGAAACCGCCCGCGCGCAACGCTTCGGTCACCGACAGGTACGCGTCGGGCAGGTCGACGTACTTGCCGACGAGCGCGATCCGCACGCGCTCGGACGGGTTGTGCACGCTGTCCAGCAGGTCCGTCCACACCGACCAGTCGACGTCGCGGAACGGCATGCCGAGCCGGCGCACCAAGTAGGCGTCCAGCCCCTCGGCGTGCAGCACCCGCGGGATGTCGTAGATCGACGGGGCGTCCGGGCAGGCGACCACGCCGTCGGTGTCCAGATCGCACATGAGCGCGATCTTGTCCTTGAGGTCCTCCGGCAGATCGCGGTCGGCGCGGCAGACCAGCGCGTCCGGCTGGATGCCGATGTTGCGCAGCGAGGCCACCGAGTGCTGCGTCGGCTTCGTCTTCAGCTCGCCCGACGGGGCCAGGTAGGGCACCAGCGAGACGTGCAGGAAGAAGCAGTTGTCCCGCCCCACCTCGTGGCGGATCTGGCGGCAGGCCTCCATGAACGGGAGCGACTCGATGTCACCGACGGTGCCGCCCACCTCGGTGATCACCACGTCCGGCGCTCGTCCGCTGTCGTCCGGCTCGCCCATCGCCATGACGCGCGACTTGATCTGGTCGGTGATGTGCGGGATCACCTGCACCGTGTCCCCCAAGTACTCGCCGCGGCGCTCCTTGGCGATCACCGACGAGTACACCTGCCCGGTCGTGACGTTGGCGTTGCGCGTCAGCGCCCGGTCCAGGAACCGCTCGTAGTGGCCGATGTCGAGATCGGTCTCCGCCCCGTCCTCGGTGACGAACACCTCGCCGTGCTGGAACGGGTTCATCGTCCCAGGGTCGACGTTGAGGTACGGGTCCAGTTTCTGCATCGTCACCCGCAGGCCACGAGCCGTCAGCAACTCACCCAGGCTCGCCGCGGTCAGACCTTTGCCCAGCGAAGAGGCAACGCCCCCGGTCACGAAAACATGCTTGATCGCGCGTGCGTGCGGCACCAAAAAGCTCCCCGTGGTTAAGCCGTCGCCGGGCTGTCGTCCCGCCCGGTTCGAAGGATCTCTCTGCACTGTGACGGTTGCGGCTGCTTGGCCGGGCCCGTCGCTCCCACGGAATTCCAGCCTATCGCACGAGTTCACCCGAACGCACCGCCTGGTGCAGGCCGCGTACACCTCCCGGCCGGTTCCCCCGCGGCCGGGCGGCGGACCCGCCCTGCCCAGCGGCGGACCACCGAACCGCGATCACGACCCGCGCTCGCGGGAACGCCCCCGGCGATAGCGGGCCTTGTCCCGCTCGGCGGTGTGCAGCAGCTCCTCGGCGTGGGCCCGCCCCGTCTCGGTGGAGTCCAGCCCGGCGAGCATGCGCGCCAGCTCGGCCACGCGTTCGTCATCGGCCACCGTGCGCACGTCGCTGCGGGTGAGCCCTTCGTCACCATCGCCCTTGTCGACCACGAGGTGGCGGTCGGCGTAGGCGGCGACCTGCGGCAGATGCGTGACCACCACCACCTGGTGACTGGCGGCGAGCCGGGCCAGCCGCCGACCGATCTCCACCGCGGCGCGGCCGCCGACGCCGGCGTCGACCTCGTCGAACACGAGGGTGGGCACCGTGTCGGCGTCGGCGAGCACCACCTCCAGCGCGAGCATCACGCGGGAGAGCTCACCTCCCGATGCCCCCTTGTGCAGCGGTGCCGAGGCCGCCCCGGAGTGCGGCAGCAGCCGGAGCTCGACGTCGTCCACCCCGTCCCTGCCCGCGTGCAGCACCGCGTCATCGACGGTCAGCGCGTGCTCGTCGCCGGTCTCGGCCGTCCGCGGCCGCACCGCGACCTCCAGCCGCGCCTGCGCCATGGCCAGGCCCTGCAACTCCTCGGTCACCGCCGTGGCGAGCCGTTCGGCGCTGCTGCGGCGGATCTCGGTCACCGCCCGCGCGTGCCCGACCAGCTCGCCGGCCAGCTCGTCGCGCCGGCGCGCCAGTTCGGCCAGCGCCTCCTCCGAGGTGTCCAGGCCGGCGAGGCGCTCCCGCGCCTGCTCGGCCCAGCTGAGCACACCGTCCACATCAGCGGCGTACTTGCGCGTCAGCTGCTTGAGCTCGGCCTGGCGGGCCAGCACCTGCTCCAGGCGGTCCGGATCGGCGTCCAACCGCTGCAGGTAGGCGCTGAGCTCCGCGTCGACGTCGGCGAGCACCGTCGCGGCCTCGGCCACCCGGGGCTCCAGGTCCCGCAGCTGCTGGTCCTCGACACCCCCGAGCGCCCGCCGCACCTGCCCCAGCAGGCCGAGGGCCCCGGGCAGGTCGGGATCCCCGTCGGCCGCTCCGGACAGGGCGGTCTGCGCCACCGCGGCTTGCTCCCGCAGCTGGTCCGCGTCGGAGAGCCGCCGCGCCTCGGCCACCAGCTCGCCGTCCTCGCCCGGTTCGGGCGCCACCGACTCGATCTCGGACAGGCCGTGCCGCAGCAGGTCGGCCTCCCGGGCCATCTCGCGGGAGCGCTCCGTGCGCTCGGTGAGTTCGCGGATCGTCGCGGCCCACTGCTCCCGCACGCGCCGGTACTCCGCCAGTGGCTCGCGGATCTCCTCACCGGCGAAGCGGTCGAGCACCGCGCGCTGCTCGCCGGAGCGCAGCAGGCGCAGCTGATCGTTCTGCCCGTGCACCGCGAGCACCTGGTCGGCCACCTCGGCCAGCACGGTGTTCGGCACCGACCGCCCCCCGAGGTGGGCCCGCGAGCGCCCGTCACCGGACACGCTGCGCACGGCGATGAGACTGCCGTCCTCGTCGGTCTCCGCGCCCGCGTCGGCCCCGGCCTTGACCGCGTGCGCCGCAGCGTCACCCTCGAACCGGCCCTCCACCACGGCCCGCTTCGCACCGGCCCGCACGCGCGAGGAGTCCGCGCGCCCGCCGCCGAGCAGGTGCAGCCCTGTGACCACCATCGTCTTGCCGGCCCCGGTCTCACCGGTCACGACGGTCAGGCCCGGGTGCAGCTCGAGCGTGGCGTCGTCGATGACGCCCAATCCCTGGATGCGCATCTCCGCCAACACAGCACGCACCCTAGCGGGTGATGATCCGCCTCGGCGCGGTGCCAGGCCCGCGGCCGCCGACCACCCGAGCGGCGCCACCCGGCCGCCCGCAGACCGCGCGACTCCGCCGCTGCCGGTCACGGGCGTTCCGGTGCCGCGGCGGGACCGCGCCAGCCCTGGACCGGCAGCTCGAACTTGCGCACCAGCCGGTCGGTGAAGGCGGTGTCGTGCAACCGCACCAGGCGCAGCGGCTCGCCCCCGGCGACCACCTCCACCCGCGAACCGGGCGGCAGGTCGACGTGGCGCTGCCCGTCGCAGGACAGCACCGCGTCGTGGCCGTTGTGGTCCACCTCCAGCGCCACCAGCGAGTCCTGGGCGATCACCAGCGGGCGCGCGAACAGCGCGTGCGCGTTGCTCGGCACCACCAGCAACGCGTGCACCTCCGGCCACACCACGGGGCCGCCCGCCGAGAACGCGTAGGCCGTGGACCCGGTGGGGGTGGAGCACAGCACGCCGTCGCAGCCGAACGCGGAGACCGGGTGCCCGTCCACCTCGACGACGACGTCGAGCACGCGCTCCCGGCTCGACTTCTCCACGCTCGCCTCGTTCAACGCCCACGTGCGGCACAGCACGTGGCTGTCCAGGCTCGCGGTGACCTCCACGGTCATCCGCTCCTCGACGGTGTAGCGGCCCTCGACGACCGCGCGGACCGCCTCGTCCAGCGCATCGGAATCGGCACCGGCGAGGAAGCCCACCCGGCCGAGGTTCACGCCGAACACGGGCACGCCGCTGCCGTAGGCCAGGTCCGCGGCGCGCAGCAGCGTGCCGTCGCCGCCGAGCACGAGGACCAGCTCGGTGCCGACAGCGGCGTCCCTGCCCGGTGCGACGACCTTGTCGTAGCACTCCGAGTTCAGCAGCGGCGCCTCCTCGGCCAGCACCCGCACGCGCATCCCGGCGCCGATGAGCTGCCCGGCGACCTTCTCCGCCGTGCGCAGGTTGTACTGCTTGCCGGAGTGCACCACCAGCAGCACTTCGCGGGTCACGTGGCACTCCCTTGCCGGTGCGCGCTTGCATCGACGTTCTGCGGACCGCGGCGCACCGCCTCGCGCACCGCCGAGGCCGCGTCGACGCCGCTGTCCGCCGCCCGCAGCCAGGCGAAGAACTCGACGTTGCCGGACGGCCCGGGCAGCGGGCTGGCGGCGACGCCGCGCAGGCCCCAGCCGTGCTCCTCGGCGAACCGGACGACGTCCAGCACCGCCTCGGCGCGCAGCTCGTCGTCCCGCACCACGCCGCCGGAGCCGAGGCGCTCCCTGCCCACCTCGAACTGCGGCTTGATCATCGGCAGGAGATCGGCGCCCCCACGGGCGCAGCTCGTCAGCGCCGGCAGCACCAGCCGCAGCGAGATGAACGAGAGATCGGCCACGATCAGGTCCACCGGCTCGCCGATCGTCCCCGGTTCGAGGAACCGCACGTTCGTGCGCTCGTGCACCTGCACGCGTTCGTCCGTGCGCAGCTTCCAGTCCAGCTGGCCGTAGCCGACGTCCACGGTGACGACGCTGCCCGCCCCGCGCCGCAGCAGCACGTCGGTGAAGCCGCCGGTGGAAGCGCCGGCGTCGAGGCAGCGGCGCCCGGCCACCGACAGCCCCCGGGGTTCGAAGGCCTCGAGCGCGCCGAGGAGTTTGTGCGCGCCGCGCGAAGCCCACCGGGGGTCGTCGTCCTCGGCGACGACGACCGGGGCGTCCCGCTCGACCGCCGTCGCCGCCTTCCGCGCCACCATGCCCCGCACCGTGACGCGCCCGGCGGAGACGAGGTCGTTCGCGTGTTCGCGCGAACGCGCCAGTCCGCGACGAACCAGCTCAGCGTCCAAACGAGCCCTGCGCGGCACCGGTGTCAGCTCCTGTCGCTCGTCCCCGACAAGTACGTGTCCGCGGTGCTCAACGCGTCCGTCAACGCGTTGTGCACCGCTTCGAAACGGCGCACGTGCTCGGCCACCGGCCGCTCGCGCGCAGCGTCGAGCTCCGCGAGGGCCGTGTGGATGGCCGCGATCACCGCCTCCTCGTCGCCGTCCGCCGAGGACGCGGCCGCCGGGACCTCGGGGTCCGGATCCTGTGGACCTGTCATGCGTCCACGCTAGCGGAATCGTCCGGCCCGAGGACATCACGCCCGCGGGCACGTCCGGTCAACGCCGCCTCCGCGAGACGCACCGCATCACGGTCCCTCCGGGGTCCCCGAGAGCCCCAACCGCGCGAGCACCTCGCGGGCGCCCGCGTCCCGCGCCCGCACCGCCACCGGGCCGCTCCCGGCGCTCCACCGGGCCGCGCACAGCGACCGCAGCGCGGCGAGCTGCTCCGCACCTCCCCCGGATCCCTCCGGGACCTCGGGGGGCTCGGGGGGCTCGGAGTCCTCGGGGGCCGAGGACAGCTCGACCACGTCCCCGGACACGCGACACGGCCACGCCGGATCCGCGGCGATGCGCACCCGCTCGGGCGGTTCGTGCAGACCGGACAGGTCCGCGGCGAGGTACGCGGGTCGCTGTTCCGGGCCGGCGGCGAGCAGGTCAGCCGGGCGGCTGACGCCGGTGAGCACGAGCATGCCGGGCATGCCGGCACGCACGGCCCCGGCGATGTCGGTGTCCAGGCGGTCCCCGACGAACAGCGGCGATCGCGCACCGGCGGAGCGCGCCGCGGTGTCCAGCAGCGGGCGTTCCGGTTTCCCCGCCACGCGGGGGTTCCGACCGCTGGTGGCCTGCAGTGCGGCGACCAGGGAACCGTTGCCGGGCAGCTCGCCGCGTTCCGTCGGCAACGTCGCGTCCATGTTGGTCGCGATCCACAGTGCGCCCTCGTGCAACGCCAGCGCGGCCTCGGCCAGATCCGACCAGGTGATCTCCTGGGACAACCCCTGCACCACCGCGACCGGGTCCTCGGCGTGCCTGCGGACCGGGTGCAGCCCTGCCTTGTCCACTTCGGACTCGAGGGCCGCCGACCCCAGCACGAGCACGGCCGAGCTCGCGGGCAGGAGCTCGGCGAGCACCGCTGCCGCCGCCTGCGGACTGGTGCTCACCTCGACGCCGCGCACCGTCAGGCCCAGCTCACCGAGCTGGTGTGCCACGTCCTCGTCGGACTTCGACGCGTTGTTCGTGACGTACCGGAGCGCGACCCCGCGCCGCTGCACCTCGCGGATCGCCTCCGCGGCGCGCTCCACCAGAACACCGCCGCGGTACACGGTTCCGTCCAGGTCGAGCAGCACGGCGTCGTGCCCGGACAGCACGCTCTCCGTCACTCCTCCGACCCGTCCTCGGCGAGGGCGGACTCCCCCTCGGACGCTGCGGCTCCGCCGGCGCCGGGGGAATCGGAGCGCTCCGCGCCCGCGTTCGTCCCGGACGCCCCGGCCCCGTCCCCGTGGTCCTCAGTGCCGTGGTCCTCAGGGCCGTCGTCCTCAGCACCGCCGGCATCGGAGCCCGAGCCCTCGATGGCCTGGTTGACGAGCTCGTTGGCGACTTCCGGACCACCCAGCCGCTCCACCAGCTCGTCGAGGCGCCCAGGAGCGTCGGTGTCCTCCTCGTCGTCGGCGTGCGCCGCGTGCACGAACCAGGTGAAGGACTCCTGCACGCGGCCCGCCGCCAGCAGGTTGTCGGCGTAGGCGTAGAACAGGCGCGCGCTCCACGGGTCCTGGCGCTGCGGGTCCAGCTCCGGGATCTGCAGGCTGACCACCGAGGCGTCGATCTCGCCGAGATCGCGCCGCGCCCCCGCGGCGACGATCCGCAGTTCGATCGCCTCGGCCCGGCCCAGTTCCGCGGCTTCCGGACTGCGGCTGAGCTCGATCGCCCGCTCGGGGCGGCCCATCGCGCGCTCCGCGTCGGCCATCAGGGCCACGTGCCCCGGTCCGCCGGAGAGCCGGCGGGCGGTGCGGAGCTCGTTGAGCGCTTCGTTCCACTCGGAAGCGTTGTAAGCGGCAACGCCGGCGGCCTCGCGCACCGAGGGGATGCGGGAGGCGCGCTTGCGCGCGTACCGCGCGTGCTCCAGGGCCTGCTGCGGATCGCTGTCGAGCAGGTAGCCCGTGGCGAGCAGGTGGGCGGCCACGTTGTCGGCCACGTGCTTCGGCAGCGGGCGCAGCTCGCGGCGCACCTCGTCCTGCACCTCAGCAGGATCGATCTCTTCCGGCAGCGTCGGCTCGACCGGGCCGGAATCGGTCGTCTTGGACGCCTCGGTCCGCGCCGGAGCCGAGCGGGACTTGTCCGTGCGCTGCTTCTGCGACTCCCGGTTCTGCCGTTGGGGAGGCTTCGATCCGGGGGCGTTCTTGGAACCTGCCTTGGTTCCCGCGGGGCTCTTCGGGCCGCGTCCGCCCTTCGGACCCTGAGCGCCCTTCGGGCCGTGCTCGCCCCTCGGCTTGTCGAACCCCTTCTTCCCATCGCGTTTCGGAGGTCGCCCCGCGCCACCACCGGAACCCGCGAAGTCCGGTTTGCCGCCCTGCTTGCCGTCGCGCGGCCCCTGCTTGCCGTCGCGCGGCCCCTGCTTGTCGCGGGGACCCGGCTTACCACCCCGGGAGTGTTGCGGCTTCTTCGGATCGTGGCCGCGGTTCTGGTCCTGATTACGGCCGGCACCGGCCCCATGGCGAGCGCCGCTGCGCCTGTCTTCGGAACCGGACACCGAACCTCCTGAACTCGGAAAAAATCGATTGCTCACAGCTGAACCCATTTTATCGGGTCCCGGCGCAGCACCGGCGCTGCCGTGCCCGCGGCTGATGCGCACGCCTCACTCGCCCGACCACGCGGGGAACCAGGCCGGGTCAGGCCGAAGCAGTGAGCATCGAGAACAGCGCCCGCGGTCTGCCAGCACGTGCGCCGGACCACTCCTGAACCCGCCGCACCCGCCGAACCGTTCGGGACTGCCGAACGCTGCCGCGGTGACCCGCCGCCGGGCCGGTGCGAGCTCAGCAGTCCGGAATGCCGCGCTGTCCTGGCAGGGGCAGCCAGGGCGGAGGAGCACGAACACCACCATGCGGTGCTCGCCGTCCCGGAACTGGACCACCGCGCGGCTGCGCCCCGCACGCGCCGCCCGCCAGCCGAAACACGGCGACCACCCGGATCCCGGCCGGCCACGCACACACAAAGAGAGGGGCGCGGGCGAGACCCCGACCAGGAGTCACACCCACACCCCACACGGCCCAACACAGGCCCACACACAACGAAAAAAAGGGGTGGAGTCGGAGCCCCCACCCCAGCCGGGAAAACCCCCTGGTCCTCCCAGCGTGGACGGGCTCAACAACCCCACCCCTTCTTTTTTTCGTGTTGTGTCGGCGGCGCCTTACTCTCCCACACCCCACCGAGTGCAGTACCATCAGCGCAGGGAGACTTCGCTACCGGGTTCGGAATGGGACCGGGCCTACCCCTCCCGCCATAGCCACCGACAACCCCACACCCCACCACCACCGTGGTGGGGACGATGCTTGAGAAGCCGATCAGCAGGTGTGAACACCCCACGCATCACCCCACCCAACAGCCCACAAACAGGGGAGTTGGTAAGTCACTCGGCTGATTAGTACTCGTCCACTCACAAACACATTACTGCGCTTCCATGCCAAGCCTATCCACCCAGTCATCTCCTGGGAGCCTTAACCCACATGGGGAGGGAGACCTCATCTTGAAACAGGCTTCCCGCTTAGATGCTTTCAGCGGTTATCCCTTCCGAACATAGCCAACCAGCCCTGCCCCTGGCGGGACAACTGGCACACCAGAGGTCCGTCCGTCCCGGTCCTCTCGTACTAGGGACAGCCTTCCGCAAGTCTCCTCCGCGCGCGGCGGATAGGGACCGAACTGTCTCACGACGTTCTAAACCCAGCTCGCGTGCCGCTTTAATGGGCGAACAGCCCAACCCTTGGGACCAACTCCAGCCCCAGGACGCGACGAGCCGACATCGAGGTGCCAAACCCTGCCGTCGATACGGACTCTCGGGCAAGATCAGCCTGTTATCCCCGGGGTACCTTTTATCCGTTGAGCGACACCCCACCCACACAGAAGTGCCGGATCACTAGTCCCTGCTTTCGCACCTGCTCGACCCGTCAGTCTCACAGTCAAGCCCCCTTCTGCACTTACACGCACCGCCTGATTCCCAACCAAGCTGAGGGGACCTTTGGACGCCTCCGTTACCCTTTAGGAGGCAACCGCCCCAGTTAAACTACCCACCAAGCACTGTCCCCAATCCGGATCACGGACCAAGGTTAGATGCCCAGAACGACCAGAGTGGTATTTCACCAACAACTCCACGAACACTGGCGTGCCCGCATCACAGTCTCCCACCTATCCTACACAAGCCGCACCAAACACCAATACCAAGCTGTAGTAAAGGTCCCGGGGTCTTTCCGTCCTGCCGCGCGAAACGAGCATCTTAACTCGTCATGCAATTTCACCGGGCCTGTGGTCGAGACAGCGGAGAAGTCGTTACGCCATTC